>NZ_JARYHN010000001.1:0-3982753 GCF_029894455.1 Myroides gitamensis | reverse complement strand
TTTTGTTTTTTGATGCTCTCCTTATATATAGGCAAGGGCACATTGCCATGTGATGTGCCCCTATAAAAAGATAAAAATTTCTTTAAAAAGATAATCAAGCAACTTCACGATTTCACAAAAGCAAAGAAAGCATCCCACAAAAAGCTTTACTTTTGCAACAAATACATATATAATGAAGAAGTTATTTTTTACACTTTCCGCGTTTTTACTTTATAGTACCTCTACCCTATGGGCTCAAAACTTAGAAATAATTCCACTAGGTGTTTATGGAGGTGGTGATGAAAGTAATTTATCTTGTTATTTACTAGGCGTAGAAAAGAGTAATAGTTATATCGCCCTGGATGCTGGTACAGTAAGAAGTGGGATAAACAAGGCAATTGAAAAAGGAACTTTCGATGTTTCCTTCGAAACGGTACTACAACACTATATCAAAGGATACTTTATTTCACATGGTCATTTAGATCACCTTTCAGGTTTAATTATCAATTCACCTGAAGATTCAGCGAAACCCATTTACTCCTTACCTTTTGTAGCAGATATTTTTAAGCACAATTATTTCACGAATGCTTCATGGGCTAATTTCGGAAATGAAGGAGAGTCTCCTATTTTAGGAAAGTATACCTATACAAAAGTTAAACCTTTACAATCTTTTTCGATTAGCAATACTACATTTTCTGCAGAGGTTTTTGAATTAAGTCATGTTAACCCTCAAAAGAGCTCAGCCATATTAGTGCGCAACAACAACGATTATGTGTTATACTTTGGTGATACAGGAGCAGATCGCATTGAAAAAACAAATCACTTAGACACGATTTGGGAGTACATTGCTCCTTTAGTACGAAACAAAAACCTAAAGACCATTTTATTAGAAGTCTCTTTTGCTAATAGTCAGCCAGAACATTTGTTATTTGGTCATTTAACTCCTAAGCTACTAACAGAGGAGTTGAGTAAATTAGCACAATACACAGGACTTGAATCATTGCAGGATCTAACCATCATTATTACGCATTTAAAACCTTCAGGCAACCAAATTGAAACAATCAAACGAGAATTACTTGAAAACAATCCTTTACAAGTACACTATATCTTCCCTATACAAGGAGAACGAATCACATTAAACTAAAAAAATCCCATTCTATCACTAGAATGGGATTTTTTTTATTTTCGATTAAATAAGTATAATACGACGAAAACAACAAAAGAAGGTAACAACCAAGGTACATCATAGTTATATAAAGGAATCTTTTTGATGCACTCGTTCATCTGGAAAACGAGACTATCTTCTGCAGCTTGCCCTATTGTCATAGTAATATAAAATTGTACAATAGAAAAAATTGTTGTGGTAACGATTGCGCCTACAAAAGGTATTTTTCTCTTGACAATTTTTCCAAAGACAACTACATATAATATTAAGGTAAGTGTAATAGGGTAAATAATACCTAAAAACGGTCCTGCATAATCAATAATTTTATCTACTCCATTTACTGCAAGGATAGCAGAAAACACACAAGTAGCAATTACGACTGTTTTATAACTCAATTTCCCTTTTGTCAATTGACTAAAAAACGTCCCTGTTGCACAAACTAAAGCAATCGCAGTAGTCAAACAAGCAAGGGCAATACATAAAGATAAGGCAATTGTTCCTTGGGATCCTAATACATTATTGGAGATATACAATAATAATTCTGTACGTTTTAAATCTGCTGCAGATCCATACCCTGAAGTTGCTCCAAGGTAAACCAATCCTCCATAAATAAACAAAAGACAGATTGTTGCCACTGCACCTGAAAGAAATGTCACTCTTGTTTTTGCTTCAGGGCTCACATACCCTTTTGCTTTTACAGCAGAAATAATAATACCTGCATAAATAACTGAAGCTAGTACATCCATAGTTTGATATCCCTCAGAAAAACCTCTTCGAAATGATTCCGCGGCTCCTACTCCGGTATCTATTGGTGTATCTAAAGGATGAAGCACTCCCATAACAATCATAATTCCCAACAATACCAATAATAATGGAGTCAAGTATTTTCCAATAATATCCACCACTTTTGAGGGTGATATCGACAAAGCTAATGTAACAGCGAAGAATAAAATAGAAGAAACGATGGGATTAAAATTAGGCCAAATGGGTATTAATCCTACTTCAAAGGTAGTCGCGGCAGTACGAGGAATAGCAACAAGAGGACCAATACTTAAGATAATCGCTGTTGCTAAAATGATTCCAAGTGTTTTATTGATTCTCTTTCCTAAATCTGTAAACTCATCTCCAGAGAATAAGACGGCTAATATTCCTAAAAAGGGAGCGATGATTGCGGTAATTGTAAATCCAGATACGGCTGCATCCCATTTTTCTCCTGTTATTAGTCCGATGATGGGCGGTAAAATAATATTTCCCGCTCCAAAAAACATAGCGAACAACGCAAAACCTATTGTTAATATATTACTGATTGACTTCGTTTTCATTTGATAATTTTATATTTTATTCAACTCTATTTTATGTTCTTAAAAGATATCTCTATATTCTCTTACAAATACCGTGCTATTTTTAACCCAGCATCTATTTTTTTGCACAATATAAAATATTAACCCTAGATATTATCACATTTTCTCATTATTTAAAGGAAAAAGAATGCTAAATTTAGTTCGTTTATTTTAAATACACGTACACTTCTAGTATTATGTCTATGCTTCTTGAGACTTCACGCTTACTTGTTCAACCTATTCATCTACCCGATGATTGTACTGCTTTGTTAGCCATTCACAATCACCTCAACACAATGCGTTGGATTCCCAACAACAAAACGATGTGGACACCGGAGGATTTGACAAAAAAATATCAGATTAACCAGCAATTATATCCACAGCAATTGGGATTGTATAAAATTGTACTCAAAAATCAAGAGCCTCCCTTATTAATAGGAGAACTAGGTTTGTTTCCCTGCGTAGATTCATTGATGCATGTCGAGATTGGTTATATTTTACATGAAAACTTTTGGAAACAAGGACTAGCTACAGAACTGTTAGAAGCGATTGCTACTTTTATTCAGCACCACTTACACTATACTGTAATTCGCGCTCAACTTTTTGATTCTAATATTGCTTCTAAAAAACTACTTGAGCGATGTGCTTATCAATATGAAGGATCTGTTTCACTCCAAGAATCACGCACAAAGCTTATTTACCATAACTATATTGTACGATAAACTCAATCAAAATTACCTTGCTTGCAAATTCACCTTGTTTGCTATACAATACTCTATTTTTTTAAACTCTCTTTGTACATGATACCCTATCTAGTATCATCTTTTTTCATTGCTATCAACCTTTAATTATTTCGTCTTTTAAAAAAAGTGAAATCCATTTACTTTAAAAAATAGCAATTGTGAAATAGTAGATTACAACGTATTGAATATCCTAAATCTGCGAGTAAACCCGCTCTCTTTTCTTTTTAAAACTACAAATTTCCTACTGCATACTAGTAATAGGGCGTTTCTAATTGTCCGAAAATAAGAATCTAAATTCAAATTAAGTAGTTATAATTTTAAAAGATGCTCCCATCAAAAAGAACAGTCCTTTTTCTTTTTTAGAAGTAAAAGGTTTAATCTTCTCTCCTTTATTTTTAAGACACCTTGACGCATTATTGTTAAAAAGTACTAGTAAAAAACTCCACTAAGAACAAAACGCTACCTGTTTTCGCTAAGTAGTTCAATTTCATTTCCAATAATAACCACAAAAAACGTATTCAATACAACTAATTTTAGGAATAAACGTCAAAACATGAAATATTTTTAATAAAAAAACATAAAAAACACAACAAATAATAGTTTTTTATCAAATTTACGATTGCAATTATATATATTTTTACAAATAACCATAAAACATAACCGCAAACACTCATTCCTTAAGCATTCAAAAAACTAGTATTAAGAAAAACGAAGCGAAAAAAATGACGTACTTAACTCCAACATTAGAACTAGATGTTATTGATAACGAACAAGCAACTATATGCGATATCAATTCAAATGACTTCGCTGTTTATTCACAAAAAGAAGGTAAAGAACATCTTATCCCTTATAATATAAAAACACATTATAAGGTTTCTTATCTGAATAGTAAGAGTAAATTATTTTGCGGGACAGAAACGCGAGAATTCACAGGGCCAACGCTTTTTTTCTCGAATCCACTTTCTACGTATACCTTAGAACCAACTTCAGAATCTCCTGATGGTTTTTTCTGTCTTTTTACCAATACCTTTCTCGGTTATCAAAGCAATGAAATTCGCTCAACCTTGAAAGCCTTGCAAACGACTCCTATTTATTCTTTAAATAAGGAGCAAAATAAAATGATTCGAAGTTTATTTGAGAACATTGTCTTAGAGCAACAACAAGATTACCCCTTAAAACAAGAGATCTTGCGGAATTACATGGAGATCATCATTCATCAAGCCAATAAACTAACGAGTGAATTCACATTTTCAGAAAAGAGAAATGCTACCAATCGTTTGTGTTCACAATTTTTAGAACTTATAGAAAAGCAATTTCCTATTACGCATAAAGAACAAACTGTTCGTTTAAAAACAGCTGCAGATTATTCAGAAGTATTAGAAGTACACACGAATTACTTAAACTTTGTGGTTAAACAAACCTTTGGTAAGTCGACAACAGCTATTATTCAAGAACGAATACTAATCGAAGCACAACGATTATTAAAGAATTCAAATTTGACTGTATCCGAAATAGCTTTTACACTTGGATTTGAATATGCTACCTATTTTTCAAGCTTTGTTAAAAAGTATACTGGATATTCTCCAAAACAATTACGAAGAAAATGATATCCAGGTCTTACTTGTGTGCATCGCTGTAATTCTTCACCAAATTTCAAAACATCCTTCTATAGTAAGGATGCACCAAGTCAACAAAGCTTTGAAGCAAAAGAGCCGCTCCTTTTGGAACGGCTCTTTTTTTTATCATATTTTGGATTATCCAGACTGAACTAGACAAATTCCTTATTCTATTCAATTTATTCTCTTGGAAAATCAGGTCTTCTCATTTTATATCTACTCCCTGATAAGGATTCCAAAAAGGCAACAATTGCTTGTACCTCTTCGCGATTTAGTTTCAGTGGCTGCATTAATGAATCCGTAACAGGATATAATGGGTCCGCAATTTTTTGTTCAGGAGTTGGGTCAATCATATGCATTCCACTATTGTATATATTGACAATTCCTTCTAGATTATCAAAAAAGCCATTGTGCATCCACGGACGGGTTAAAAGTAAATCACGCAAAGAAGGTGTTTTAAATTGTCCGACATGATTGGGGTCTTTTGTTATATTATAGCGTCCTAAATCCTGAAATTTTCTCTTGTAATAGGTCAAACCAATATTGTGAAATTGATCATCTGTTAAATCAGGCCCATGATGGCAATTCATACATCTCCCTTTGGTTCTGAATAGATGCATGCCATAAATTTCTTGATCCGTCATGGCATCAAATTTACCATCCACAAAAAGATCGACACGACTTGGTTGGCTTTTTATTGTACGCTGAAAAGTTGCCAAAGCTCCTACAATTCGTTCATAGGTGATACCCTCATCTCCATACGCAGCTTTGAACAAAGGTTTATATCCTTTTACTTCTTTTAATTTTGCTGGCAATAAATCCACATCCATCGCCATTTCATTATGTGCACTCAAAGGACCACTTGCTTGTTCTTCCAAACTCATAGCTCTTCCATCCCAAAAGAAAATTTCGCGATTAGCCATATTATATAAACTTGGCGTATTTCGCATACCTTCTAAATGATCATGTCCAAGTGCAACGGATCGACGATCCGTCCATCCCATGGCAGGATCATGACATGTACTACATGAAATTTGACTCGATTTTGATAATTTTGGATCAAAGAAAAGCATTTTCCCCAAGATTACTTCAGGTAAATCTTGCGTCGTAAAAAAAGCTGTATCCCGTTGAATACTTGCAAATTCTTTCCAATCAACCCCTTCGTCTATTGTTGGTTTAGGCCAAAGTGCTATTGATTGTTTATAGCTTTCAATGATTGCCTTGTATTCTGGGTCGCTTGAATTTAATATTTTAGGAGCATTCGTAAAACTCAAAAGTCCACCAATACTCAAAAAAAAGGCAATTATTAACTTTCTATTCATGTCTTGTCTTTCTCAATTAAAACGTTACCCCTAAGGTTACGCCAAAATAGTTGTTTTGTTTATTTTTTTTAAAATCTAACTGATTGTACGTAATTGCTACAAACATCGGTGCTTTTTTTACTTTTTCAATAGCATATTTGACTGTAGTTCCCCAATAAATATAATCAGAAGAGAGGTATTCAAAATCATTCAGTAACCAATCTTTCATCGACTCTTTCGTTGTAGCAAAATTCAATTGATTATTAGCTTGACTTGTTTTTCTATAGGAGAATGTAGGTTCAACTGCTAATGTTGTCGTTGCAGTCAAAGTTTGTGTATAAGCTAAATTTACGCCATAATAGGCATAGGTGAAATTTTGTTTTGAATTCACTTCACGAAGTAATTCTGTGGTTTTTTGATACTTCCAAAAAGGTTGAACTATCAATTGACTTTGTGCAAAATTCACTTCATACATTCCTTCAATTAAATGGCTTGTATCCGTATACGAATACAGTTTTTTTTCTAATAGTTTCTCTAACCCCTTGGTATCATTATCTGTATAATATACTTCAATTCCTGTCTTTTCTCCTTTTGAAAACTTATACTTGATTCCCAATTTGATCTTCATCCAACGTAAAAAACTTCATAAAATAGAGGTTGTAATAGTCTTCTTCTAATCGGTTTGTTTCTGCATCATTATCCGAATTTTTCAGAGATACACCTGTACTAAATCTTTTAAGCTTGGTACTCCCTTTCGTTGCTCCAATAATAAAATCGAACGCTTTATTCTCTACATCTATTCCATATTCGTACCCACTTCGTTCTATAATTGTTCCCGTACTTTTTCCACTGAAATATCTACTCCAAGTTCCAAGTCCATTCATTTGATACAAGGCTGCTTTCTGCGCTTGATTAGCAAATGAAATTTCTGTATTTTGTGTATAATTAGTAAATAATCCAAGGGCACTAACCGTCCAATTATCAGTTATATCATATCCTATACCTCCTTTTATTTTGATGTGAGAAGAAATACTCCTTGGGCGTGGATCTCTACTTTTATAGCCTAAATGTGCTTGATAACTAGCTTCTAAACCCAGCGAAAATCGCTGTATCTTTTTAGCATAGCCCCCAGCAAACTCATAAGCTTCATATTTCATGCTGTTACTTGTAGAGTCAGCAAGGACATAAGGGCCAAGAAGTTCTACGTCGAGATTATTATTCCATTGCAATTCTTTCTGTGTATTTTTTTTATATACAACAGTTCCCCAGATACTGCGGTTATTGCTTAGTTTTTTATACGACGAAGCTGCAATTTGAATTCCCTCTACTCCAGATCCTTCTTGCAATTGATACAGGTCTTTTTGAGATTTTTGATATCCCACTAGAATATCAGAAAATGAAAAATTACTATAATCCAGCTGGTGTACTGGATTATAGTAATAGTCTTTTTTAAATATTTGTTCGGATTGTTGTTGTATCACAATGCGATCATAGGCAGACAATTGATCTTGTGCCTGTACTGTGCTTATCCCGCTAACGAAACACAACATCCAAAAAATAGCGTACTTATTCAAGATGATCTTTTATTAATGTACAATTCCGTTTTTAAAACTTGCCTCAGCATCACGTATAAAATCTATGGTAGAATTGTTCGTGTCTTTGTACATATTCTTTCCATTCTCCATTTTTCCAACTACTTTACGACGAATTGTTTTTCCAAAACGACTAGGATCAGACTCAATCTTACCACAACCTGTCCAACCACTATCGATAGAAGCATCTAAAGTATTGTGTATCCATTTTTCAGTAATAGCTGAATTTACTCCATCTAAGATCCACGTATTTAGTATTTTTAAAGTTTTCTTTTTAGTAATATTTCCGGCTTTATTTAAATACTCATACTCATACATATAATCTGCAATCCAATTGTCTACTGTTACCCCTTCAGGGAAACGAGCAATTGCATAACTTTCTGCTCCTTGGCTATGTAAGAAAAACATATTGAAATTCATTTTCGTATAGATTACTACAGCATTGGGAACTGCAGGATTATCTACTTGTCCTAAATGTGGGTTATCTAAATTTGGAAATTCATAATCTGCTCCAGTTAAATCAAAAGCAGGGATGTTCGGTTGTTTGTGATTTTGAGCAATGTCAGCAATCACAATAAAATCTCCTGGTTGCACCTCTTTCGAGTATTCTTCAGGAATCATCAATACCGCTTGTACAGCAAATGCTTCACTCTTAATATCAGGTGTAACATTGTGATTCAATGTGGTATTAAATTCTGATTGACAAATTAATAATCCACCTGTTTTTAAAACTTTATCTGTATTGTTGGTCAATTTAAAATAACGTCCATTATTGTATGGTTTTCCTTCTACTGTTTTTACTCCAGTAAAGAATACTTCTTCAATAATAAAGTCTTCACTAAACGCTTTAATAATTAAATCAATAGCAAGCGTTTGCTCATTTTGCACCAAGTCAACAGCTGTATTTCCTCCAACCTCAACTTCTTCTCCATTTTTCAATACTACTTTTCCATTCACTGAAATTTTGTATGATCCTTTATCTAAAACAATAGAAGTTGTTGGTGCTGTGATTATTTTATCTCCTTTTGTTCCAGAGTTCGTTTCTAAAAATTCGATGGTTAATCCTGGTACGGATTCAATATCCACTCCCTGAAATGAGATATTCAACGTACTTTTTTGTTGCTGTGTATTTTCACTGCTACTATCATCACTACTACATGCTGTTGTAACAAATGTTAAGCTCAACATAGCTAAACACAGGGTAAGTAAACTTTTCTTCATTTTGATGTATGTATTAAAAATTATATGTAAGTTCCATTCCGAAATACGGGTTTGTCGTATTTTTTCGATATATTTTGGTCTTATTAAAAGTATAAGGACTCATATAGGCATAAAGCTTATTGACAAATAAAGAAGCTTTAATTTCTTTGTAGATTCGCTTGGATACTTTTAAATTCACTTGAAGGTCAAAAGTGTAATGCCTATTCAAATTATCCGTAGAAGATACATTGCGCACCAACCATTGTAAATATGCATCTTTTCGATCTGCATCTGTAAATTCATGGATGACTCCATCAACTCCAAAATAACTCATGGGTTGATCTTGCTTCCATTCTCTCGTATCATCCTTAAACAACACCCCTTGAAAAGAAGCTGAAATATTCATATCTAGCGCTGGAAGATACGTATCGACAACTAGGTTGTAATTCATCCCACTTATCTTATTCCCATCTGCATTTTTATAAATACCGATAAGCGCATAGTCTTTTCCAGCCAATGAAGTACTTGGTTTTTCTTGAACTGGAATCGTATTGGTATATAGCGTCTCAAACCAAGCACCGCTAAGTGTAAATCGAGTATTAATCCCTTCAAATCTAGGAGAAGCATAACCAAATTCGATTCCTCTTTTATAGGTACTACTTCCATTTTCTCTTCGACCATTCCCTTGAAGTACTTTTCGTTCCTTATAAGGAAGATTTTCAATCTTTGGTTTTTCTGTCAAATGTTCTAAATCAATCCCCGAAGTATCATAGCGTTTATAACTGTAGGTTTTGTATTCACTTACACTTCTAAATCCATTGGGCATTTTTTCGTCAAAATAGTTGATGAAAAATTCGTGCTTCGCATAACTAAGATCTAATCGAATTTCTTTTTTGGTATTTTTTGCTGCCACCAATTGATAGTTAGTCAAATCGTCTACATAGGTCATATAATTGACCGCTTGATACGCTGTATTCTCAGGTTTAAAATTCAATTGCGTAAAATCATTATATGTTTTATCTGGGTATAGCATTAAACCTGTAGGCAATTTATACAACTCTCCATATCCTAAGGTTACATCTGCTTTCAATATATGCTCTCCTAGTGCAAGTTTAGGTAATCCCCATTGCAGCATAAAACGAGGTTCGAAATAAACTTTCTTGCTCAAATCAAAGTTGTGATTTAGTCCCAACATTTTTGAAACACGAAGCCCTCCATACAATCCAAAATTGTTTTCTCCTAAAGACCAACTCACTCTATCCCCAGCAAAAAAAGCAATATTTTGATAGGCTGGAATATCCTTATAGGCACGAGGTCTAGTAGACGATTTCGTGGAAGGTGGAGTCAATAAATCATACATTTCTCCTCGTCCATAATTATGAGAATACTTGTAATCTACTCCTAGTTCAAGGTTATGCTTCAAGATACCTGATTGGAATTCCAAAGCAGTTTCTAGTTTTCCGTTTATATTTAGTGGACGTCCTTCTGTTTTGGTATGCGATACAAAACTTAAATCGGGAAAAAATCCATCATTTACCCCTTCTTCTGTGGCAATTGATACAGAAGTAGGGCCATTATATTGTACAAAAACACTTTGTTTGATATCTTCAATTCCTTGATTTACATTCGTAGTTAGCTTCATGTGCTTAAACAATCCACCTGGTTGGAATTTATAATCGAAATTATTGGAAAAGCTAATTTTTTGACGGCGATTTTGATACGAGTCTGTTGCTAAATAATCTGTATCTGGGTCTACTTTTACATCATCAATATTGATGCTGTAATCTAAATTAGAACGCCATTCCACTGTATTTCCAAACCATTCGAACGTTTTCTTTGAGCGAATAGATCCATTAACACGTTTGTATGTTTCATAAACATCTCTTGGATCAGATAAGGCATCCAAATAATCTAAACTCGCATTTAAACTCCAGGTTGGCGTAACTGTAAATCCTTTCGCTATATAGTAGGATTTACTGAACTCATCCGCCTTAACTCGAGCCTGCCATTTTGTATAACCACTTTTTCGGTGAATCAAAACTAAACCAGACGTTAAATCTCCATAACTTACTGTTGGAATACCACGTATAATTTCTACGCTTTCAATATCGTTTGTTGATAGCATACGCATATCCATGCCATATCCATTCGTACTTCTTGAACTGGCCCCACTCTGGTTATCTTTTACCGCTTGTAGCATATCCATATTGGAGTTAAGTACGTTGCCATCCATGACAAACTGTACCCCTAAAGCGCTTGTAGCATACCCTGAAATACTTGGACCAAATTCACGGATACGGATAACATTCGTTTTGGTTAAATTCGGTGTCTTAGCCAATCCTCCAGGTAATAACTCCATTAAATCAGCAAAGCTAGAAGGCTGTAAATGCTCCATGGCCTTTCGATTAATCACCGATGTAGAAGAAAGTCCTTTACCTTCTTCTGCGGTTATAATTACTTCTTGCAACTCCTTGACTAGAGGGGTAAGAACTACGCCAATCATCTGTTTTGCTCGTAAGTCTTTCGTGTATTGCTGACTTTGGTAGCCAATATGAAAATACTGGATTTGATACTGATCCGGCACAACCTGAAAATAGGCAATCCCCTTTTCATCCGTTAAACCAATATAATTGTGTAGATTATTTTTGATAGAAACTGTTACTTCAGCAATTCCTTGTTGTTGTTCATCTGTAACAGTAACTTGAACCTCAACTGAATTTTGTGCTAAAACAATCGTTGTAAAACAAAAAAAGAAAATAATTAAGTTTGCTTTCATGAATGTAAAGCGCTTATTCATACTATGCATCACCAAGTGATTTAAACTTTTGTTATGCAAATGTATTTTGTATTCACCTCTCAACCAACTTATTTAGACTAAATCGAAACAACAAAATGTTAATTTCTAAAATCCTACTAAATTCCAAAAAATCAAGTTCATTTTCACAACAACTTTATTAAAATAATAGCGTACTATTTTTTATATCTAAAAACAGTAAAATAGAAAAAAAGCACAAAATGTATATTTATTAAATTTTACCCTTCTTTTTTATATTTTGATAAAAAAAGAACCTCTATTTTATCAAAAACCAACTACTTTTCGTCTTTTTCACGTCCTTTTGCTATGTGTTTTAGTCTCTTATTTTATCCTTTTCAGCAAATTGGCAGAAAAAGCATGTTTACTGTCCTTTATACCTCAATTGCTCTTTTTATCTTTGTATCAGCAATTTAAAATAAGATGGACGCAATACTACACCATATTGGCTTTTTACTTCTACCGCAAACCCAGCTAATGGATTTTGCTGGTCCAAGTGACGTATTTCACACAGCCAATCAAGTAGCCACGGCTCATTTAAATTCGACTGGAGAACAGTATCAAATTCATTTGATTTCGAGTACAAAGGAGCTAAAAATAAAAACTAGTGCAGGGATTGAAGTACAGTGTGATTATACGATTTACGACCTAAATATTCCCTTAGACACCTTATTACTTACAGGGTCTAAATCGGATCTTTCACAAACCTATGATCCTGCTTTATTGCATTGGATTAAGGGGATTTATCCAACCTTACAAAGGATAGGATCGATTTGTATTGGCGCTTTTTTACTCGCTCAAACAGGGCTGCTGTATAATAAAAAAGCAACAACTCATTGGCAATTTGCTTCCGCATTCCGACAGCTATATCCCACCGTGAAACTCGATTATCATCAAATTTATACCAAGGATGGCAATAGGTACACTTCAGGAGGAATTACCTCTGGTATTGACTTAGCCTTGGCTTTAGTAGAAGAAGACCACGGTCAGCTCGTTGCTGCTGATGTATCTCGCTATTTAGTTGTTCATTTAAAGCGCAATAATCCGCAAACCACATACAGCACACTTCTTCCGCTGGATAGTGAGCTAACACCTTTGGTTCTAAAAGTAAAACAGTATCTCACAGCGCATTTCAAAACGCAAGGCATTCGTCAAGTAGAAATAGCTGAGTTTGTTTGTATGAGTGAACGAAACTTTGCTCGGGTTTTCAAAAAGGAAGCAGGTATGACAGCAGGTATGTTTTACGATCGTTTGCGCATTGAATATGCAAAAAGGCTTCTTGAATCTAGTGATTTACCTATTGCGACAATAGCCGAGATCTCCGGGTTTTCTTCCGATACTATTTTTCGCAAAGCGTTCATCAAATTAGTACAAGCAACCCCAACCCAATACAGAACTAGTTTCCAATCAACGGGAATTAACAACGCATAAAAACAATTTAATTCATTCTATAACGTGCAATACAGCTATCGAAAAAATTTCGATTACACCTTTATTGCCTAAAATTAACAGCCTATGACACCTCAAAACCAGCCTTTACATGTTGCTTTTCTAATTTATGATCAAGTCGAAGTATTGGATCTGAATGGCCCATTAGATGTATTTGTCAAAGCCAATGTATTAAAGCCTAACACTTATATTCCTTATTTAGTTTCGGCTAGTAAAGCTATTGTAAACACGGAGAGCAACACCATGCAAATTATGCCACAATACAGTTTTGCTGATTGCCCAAAACCAGATATTGTGGTGGTGCCTGGTGCCAATCCCGATATTGTACTCGCTTATTTACAAGACGAACAATTTCAGCAAACATATACTGCGTGGATTACAGCACAGCATCAACAAGGAGCTTTGTTATTTACAGTTTGTACAGGTAGTTTACTCTTAAGTAATACTGCTCTTTTTGATGACTTATCCATCACGACACACTTCTTAGGATTGGATATGTTACAAGAACGCTGCCCAAAAGCGCAAGTTAAACGAGGGGTTCGTTTTGTAGATCAAGATCGAGTACTGACTACAGCAGGAATCACGGCAGGAATTGATGGAGCCTTATATCTAGTGAGTAAACACCTTGATGCAGAAATTAGCCAAACGATTCAGCAACTTTTCGAGTATCCTAAAGCTTAACAAGACATAGCAAGTGGCTGTAAAAGTCACTTGCTATTTTCTTATAAAAAATTGATGCCTCCTCTTTTTCTATTTCTATTAATACTTGATATTTGTCTTTTACTCGTATACAACTAAATGTAAACCTATGTCCGTTCATGCTATCTTAAACAACAAAGCATCTAAAGCCAAAGAAAAAACACAACACTTGTCTGATGGTCTTTTAGATAATACGCTATACTTATCTGATTTTATTGCGGAAATACAGCTTGTCAAAGACCCTGCAAAAGCAACTTGTATTGAAGCTTTAGCTCATGTAGCAGAAAAAAATCCTCAGCTTATAACCGAAGAAGCTTTGGTATTACTCATTGACTGCTTATTG
The DNA here is from genome assembly GCF_029894455.1 of Myroides gitamensis. NCBI lineage: Bacteria > Pseudomonadati > Bacteroidota > Flavobacteriia > Flavobacteriales > Flavobacteriaceae > Myroides > Myroides gitamensis. The sequence goes on along the minus strand of NZ_JARYHN010000001.1, from coordinate 3,968,514 downwards.
AGTAAAACAGCACGAGTAAAATGGGAATCAGCCCGAGCGATTGGTTATACTATTTCCAGCTATCCTAATCAGGTAGATTATGCCCTACAACAGCTGATAGCAAATATAAATGATGAAGGTACGGTTGTCCGATGGAGCATTGCTTTTGCTTTGGGGGAAATTCTAAAAATGAATACTCCATCCACTATTTCTTTGGTATCTTTATTCCAACAACAAATTGAAAGAGAAGAAAAGAAAAGCATTCAAAAAATATATCAGCAAGCACTCAAACAAGTAGAGTCAAGCTTTTAATAAAACAACTATGAAAACAGTACCCACACCAGAATGGCTCGCAACCTATGAGCAAAAGAAAGGTTTATTAGTTTCTCCAACGAATTTCAATCACTACTTTAGTGCTTCAGAAATTTGCAACAGAAAACTTTTCCACCTTTCTCTAGGAGCTATTAACTTTCCAACAGGTCATATTCTTGTTCGAGATCCCTTAGTTTATTTAAAAGGAGATGAACAACCTTATTTTATTCCAGTAGCTGCGGGGAAACACCCGCTTACTATATTAGTAATGGAAGTAGATGTAGATCATTATCGCTATGTTGCTTTTCGAGTAAAGCTAAGAGATCGACCTGCAGTTCAACATTTAGAAGCTTTATTGGGTCATGAAAATATTGACAATTTAAATGAAGGTGAATATTTTGGATTTAATGTAGATGCTGGATTGGCAACTATTGTAGATGAAAAAACGAAAGATGCTTATTGCGCTTTTGAGCAGCAATGGTTAGCAGCCAATCCAGGAGGTAATATATACGATGATTATCTGGCTGCCGAATTTAAAAAGAGCTATGAGAATCATCCCCAATACCAAAGACCAGGAGGAGATTGGATCAACTTTGAAATTCCTGGAACAGACTTAACGATTCCGATGATTCAAAGTGGCTACGGTGATGGAGCTTATCCTGTTTACTATGGTTATGATGAGAACAATGACGTTTGTGAAATCATCGTTCAATTTATTGATATTGAATTGACGTTTGAAGACGAAAAAGCATAAAAAAAGTCGCCTAATGGCGACTTTTTTAATCATATCGAATAGCCTTTACAGGCGATATTTTTGTAATTAAATACGAAGGAATCAACAACACTAGCATGGCTATAACAATGACTCCTGCATTCAGTAATAGTACATCAGTCAAGCGAATCAAGACAGGTGCTTCTCGAACATAATAAGACGTTGGATCTAGTTTGATAATTCCAGTATATTTTTGAAGGAAAAGCAATCCTAAACCAATTCCATTACCATATAGCAATCCTTTTCCGATAAGGTAAAAAGCATTGTATAAAAATATTTTTCTCACACTCCAATTTGTTGCTCCTAATGCTTTCAACATACCGATCATTTGGGTGCGTTCTAAAATCAATACCAACAACGCTACAATCATATTAATTGACGCCACGGCAATCATGATAATGATGATGACTTTAATATTGAAATCAAACATATCCAACCATCCAAAAATATTCTCATACTTTTCTACGATGGTTTTGCTATCAACAGTTGAAGGTAAATTCAGATAAATCTCACTTCCTTTTTCTTCTATGTCATCAAAATTCTTCAACAGTACTTCAAAACCTCCAACCTCATTTTCAGTCCAACGATTTAAACGTTGTACATGGCGTAAATCACCTAAAATGATATTCTCATCAAACTGCTGTAATCCGGAATTATACAATCCTACAATTTCAAATTGACGAATATTAGGCACTTTATTTCCCCAATCTTTCATAAAGTAGGTATTAACCTTATCCCCTAATTTGAATCCTAGTCGATTGGCAACATAAGTAGACATTAAGATTTCATTGCTCATACCTTCTTTGTCAAAGACAGGCAAACGACCTTGTTCGATGTACTCTGCGATTTCATCAAATTGATACTCTGGTGTTACTCCTTTATATACAATTCCTTCAAATGCATTTTCTGTACGAATAATTCCTGCTTTAGAAGCAAAAGGCTGTACTTTATTAACTCCATCAATATTATCAAATTGAGGATAAAACTTTTGATTTAATTCAATGGGTTTAAGCGTAATATCCGTTATATTAGAATCATATTTAGTAATTACAATATGACTGCTGAAAGCTGAAATTTTATCTCTAATTTTGTGTTTTAAACCTAAACCCGTAGCCACAGACACCAACATCATTATAATCCCTAACGCAATTGCTGTGATAGCGATTTTAATAATTGGCGCAGATACACTACTTTTATGGTTCTTTGTAGTTACTAACCGTTTAGCTATAAAATATTCTAATTTCAACTTTGTTATGATATCAAATTCAACAGTCAAAAATACATTATTATTCTTAGTAACGCTATTGATTTATAGTGTAAATTCTTATTCTTTTTCCGTTGAGAAAAAAGCAATTGGTGAAGGTTCCATTTCTACAATTATCGTGGGAGCAGAGAATACAGTTGCTTATTTTAATTTGCTACAAAATAAGAAAGTAGGAGTTCTCACCAACCAAACTGGTGTTGTCCGTTCCGATATTTCAGTTAACACCTATACCTCAACTGTTGATTTTTTAATACAAAATAAAATCAAAGTAACGAAGATCTACGCCCCTGAACATGGTTTCAGAGGTACAGCAGATGCGGGGGAATTAATCAAGGATGGGAAAGATACCCAAACGGGACTTCCGATTATTTCTCTTTATGGCAACAGTAAAAAGCCATCCAAAGAGCAACTGGCTGGTATTGATGTCTTGGTATTTGACTTACAAGATGTAGGAGCTAGATTTTACACCTATATTTCTTCCTTGCATTACGTTATGGAAGCTTGTGCTGAAAATAATATCCCTATTGTTCTATTGGATCGTCCGAATCCGAATATCTCTATTGTTGATGGACCGATATTGGAGATGCAAAACAAAAGTTTTGTGGGTATGCACCCTATCCCTACCCTACATGGAATGACAATAGGAGAATACGCCTTGATGATTAACGGTGAAAAATGGTTAAATAATGGAATCCAAAGCAGACTTAACGGTTATTCCCAACTTGAATTACAACAGACAAATGAGCTATAGTCTACCTGTATCTCCTTCTCCTAATTTACCCAATGATCAAGCGATTAATTTATATGCGAGCTTGTGCTTTTTTGAAGGAACAAATGTTAGTTCTGGACGTGGAACGAATTTGCAATTTCAGGTTTACGGTTCTCCATTTTTACAGCAAATGCCTTATAGCTTCACTCCAAAACCCAATGCTGGTGCAAAGGATCCGATGAATAATGGCAAGTTGTGCTATGGTGAAAACTTATCGCAAATCAATCCGGTAACTCGATTGGAATTAACTTGGCTTTTAAAAGCTTATCATCAATCGAAAAATAAGGACAAATTCTTTACTAATTTCTTTATTAAATTAGCCGGAACGGATGCATTAAAACAGCAAATCATCGCAGGAAAAACAGAAGATGAAATACGTCAAACTTGGCAATCGGGATTACGTGCTTTCGAGCATACGCGAGCACCTTACCTCTTATATTCAAATTAATCTCCTCTTCTTATGAAACAACTGCTGTTTTCTCGTAGAACACTTCTTAGTATAGCTATAGCCATTGTAAGTATTACTTCAATCGCAATGTTATTTCTAAGTATTTCCATCAACAGCAGCTATGAAGAAACATATCAAGATATCATCAAAAAAAGCTTCAACCATCGTAAAAATGCCTTAGAAGAAGAGTTTAAAATGATTGATACACAGCTGACTATGCTAACGGATGTTGTACAACAAACTCCTTTTGATCAACTCGACTCCAAATACAAGGTCATCAACGAATTACAGCATTATCACAACATCCCCAGTTATAATTGGTATATCGTTGTAGATTCTGCTCAACATATCGAAGAGCACAACCTTACCTCTTCGACCTTATTACCTATTGACAATCTTCTTGTACAAAAACTGATTCAAAACAAAAACGAAACGAAAGTCAATCATTTCGTTCGGATCAATGGCAATTTATATTGGATTTGTTGGAATAGTATACAACGAGAAGGTAAGCGAATCTTAACGGGATTTATCTTTGATTTAAAGGAATTACACAAACACTTGACTACAATAGATATTACAACACCTAACTACGCTTATATTTTTGCGACAGACGGCACTTGTATTTATCACCCTGAATTGAATTTAGTTGGAAAAAACATCTTTGAATTTTCTTCTACGACGAGTCAAGACACTACGGCAAATAAGAATAATAAATCTACACCTAAAGTAGTTCAATCCGAATTTTTACAACTCGAAGTATATCGCTTTTTCACTGCTTTTACTTCGGAAACATTTAAAGGATACATCAGCATTAACTTTCCAAAAGTCAATGTCGATGAAAATGTAATTCCCTTAAAGCGCAATACTTATTTAATTTTTATCAGTTCGATTTCTATCATTTTACTCTTGCTTTATTTTTTCAATGAAGAAAGTAAACGTGCCTATAGAGAGAAAGAAAAACTGGCAGTAGAGCAAGAGAAATTAAATAAAGAAAAGGCCTTGATGCAGTTAAAGCAATTGAAAAATCAAATCAACCCTCATTTTCTTTTCAATTCACTTAATTCACTCTATATGCTCATTATGCTTGATAGTGAGCTAGCACAAAAATTCACTTTAAATTTGAGTAATACGTATCGTTACCTCATTCAATCTCCTGCAAGTAATTTAGTTGAATTGGATCAAGAGCTAAAATTCATTGAACAATATATTGCCTTACAAAGTATTCGTTTTCCCAAAGAGCTTCACTTTGAAGTACTCGATGAACGACAAGCACCAACAAAGACGAAACTTCCTTATCTCGCGCTACAAATTGCAGTAGAAAATGCAATGAAGCACAATATTGCGACTTTGGACGCTCCTCTATCTATTCAAATTATATTGACCAACGAATCGGCAACGGTTGTGAATAATATTCAACTCAAAGAGCAAAAAGAAGAAAGCGAAGGATTTGGGTTATTTTATATTGCTTCGATTTACCAATATTATCAAGTAGATACGCACCAAGCCTATTCACAAAATGAGACTTTTATTTGTGTATTTCCTTTGCTCAATTGTTAAAATATCCATTCACTCCCGAAATAAATCCACTCACTCCTGAAAATTTTAAGTTTAACTAGAACTGCTTTAGCTTTATCCCTTACTTAACTTAAACTTAACATTGTAATGAATCGAAACACGGTTAAACTAAGTATCAGTACTTTAGCATTACTGGGTTGTTTGACACAAACGCCAACAGGCTTGTTATATGCCAAAGAGAAGAAGACTGAAAAGAAAGCAGAGAAGGGAAAAGACAAAGAAAAAGACTCTACTGATACGAAAGAGAACAATTACGCTGATTTAATAAAAAAGGGAACTTACACCAAAGGGCTATTTAATGTTATTCAAGTCAAAACGGATGTTTATTTTGAAATACCGGATAGTTTATTAAACCGTCAGTTTTTGTTGGTAAACAAACTTTCACAAGTGCCATTAGAAATTAATGATGCTGGGGCGAATAAGGGGATGAACTATGAGAATAAATTAATCACATTTCACAAAGACACATTAGCCAATAAAATTTGGGTAAAGACAGAAACACCTCGTGTATCTTCTCCAAAAGAAGATGCTATCACGCGCTCTGTTACAGATAACTTTATTGAATCTGTTTTAGAGGTTTTTGATATCGAAACACAGAATCCAGATTCTACTGCTACCGTAATTAAGGTAAACAAAGTTTTTGATGGAAATCAAAAGAGTTTTAATGATGTTTTATCTGGATTAAGCTTACCAACTTCGATCAAAACGAATTTATCGTATATCGAAGGAATCAAGACATTTCCGGAGAATATTGTGGTGAAGTCAATGATGACAACGACTGTCAATGAAGGCTCGGGTGATGTACCTGTTTCTATGGGAGTTACGACGAATATCGTACTTTTGTCTAAAGAACCGATGCAACCGAGAATTGCAGATAAACGCGTAGGATTCTTTACAGAAAAACATTGGTATTTCAGCGATGCTCAACATAAAATGGACGAAAAGGAATTCATTACCAAATGGAGAATGGAGCCTAAAGAAGAAGATATCGAGCGATACCTTCGTGGAGAATTAGTAGAGCCTAAAAAACCGATTGTATATTATATCGATCCAGCAACTCCTCCTCAGTGGAGAGACAAAATTATTGCAGGTGTTCACGATTGGCAGGTTGCTTTTGAGCAAGCAGGATTCAAAAATGCAATTCTTGCAAAAGAACCAACAGCAGAAGACAAGGATTTTGATGTAGATGATGTGCGTTACTCTGTAATTACTTATGCAGCATCTCCAAAATCAAATGCGATGGGACCATCAGTTATTGATCCACGTAGTGGAGAGATTATTGAATCGGATATTATTTGGTGGCACAACGTAATGACCTCGGTTCATAGCTGGATGCGTATTCAGACTGGGCCTATAGATGCAAAAGCAAGAGCAAATAAATTCAGCGATGACCATATGGGAGACGCAATTCGCTTTGTTTCTTCGCACGAAGTTGGACATACCTTCGGATTGAAACACAATATGGGAGCTTCGTTTGCTTTTCCTGTGGATTCACTACGTTCTAAGACATTTACGGATCAAATGGGTGGAACTGCTCCTTCTATTATGGATTATGCTCGTTATAATTATGTAGCACAACCTGAAGATAAGGTAACGGCAATTACTCCTCAAATTGGCTTATACGATAAATATGCGATTGAATGGGGATACCGTTGGTATCCAACACAAGAAGAAGAGAAAAAATCGTTGCGTAAAATGATTGAAGATCACCAAGATGATCCGATGTACTTTTACGGAGAACAACAAAGTTACTTGAACATTGTAGACCCGAGATCGCAATCAGAAGATTTAGGAAACGATGCAATGAAAGCAAGTGAATATGGTTTAAAGAATTTAAAAATAGTAGTAGATAATATTATTCCATGGACCTACGACCAAGGAGAAGATTATTATGAAGCTGGAAAATTATACATGGGCGCTATTGGACAATGGCAAATGTATAATCAACATGTTTTGTCGAACATTGGTGGTGTTTATTTAGATCATGCTGTATACGGAAACAACAAAAAAGCATATCAACCCGTGCCTTACGAAACACAGAAAAGAGCCGTTGAATATTTGAGCAAACATGTTCTTACCATTCCAAACTGGTTATTTTTCAATGACATTAATGAAAAAACGTACAGCTTAAAAGATTCTCCGGTTGGTCCATACGAATATTCACCATACTCTTTGGCAAGAGAATTACAGTATACGGCGATTTACCATATGTTAATGGATGAACGTCTACTTCGTTTGTTAGAAGGAGAAGCCTTACAAACGCAAACGCAAGGGGAAAAAGTATATACTGTTCAAGAGCTATTCAATCAATTGAGAAGTGAGATCTTTGCTCCTACTAAAAAAGGGAAATCACTATCAATTTTAGAACGAATGACACAGAAGAATTACGTAGATGCGTTGATTATTGATGTGAACAAACTATTTGAAAAAACAAACAAAAAAGGATTAATCCTTGAGCAATCTTTACAAATGCCAACATTGTGTAGAGTTTCGTTGAACGACGATCAGTTGCGCAACATCAACTATACTGTAATGAAACGCGTTTCAGAGGTTACAAGTTACAAGAAAGGTGAATTATTCGCTATTCAAAAACTTGTTAGCAAAAAAGCAAAATCAGGTGATGCAGCGACAAGAGCACACTATGCTGATTTAGCAAACAGAATTAATCAAGCATTAGGTATTTAAACTAACAGCCTTACATATTCAAGAAAATGAAAAAACTATTTCTTTTATTTTCGTTCTTTACCCTAACTCTTGCTCTAGCACAAGAGAAAAGAACGATTACAGGTTTTGTTCAAGATGCAAGCGACAAATCGGGATTACCAGGGGCATCTGTTATTGTTGAAACACAAAGTGTATCAACAGAAACGGGTCAGAAGGGAATCATTGAAAGTACAAGTATTGGAACAATGACCGATTTCGATGGTAATTTTACCCTTGATATTCCAAAAGAAACAAAAGCCATTCGCGTAAGCTTTATTGGCTATGCTTCTAAATTAATCAATTTAACTACTAAAACACATTATAATGTTGCTTTAGGAACAGATGAGAACATCTTAAATGAGGTTGTCATCACAGGTTATCAAACGATTGAAAAACGAAAATTAACTTCTTCTGTTGCGCAAATTAGCATGGCTGATATTGAACAAACAGGGGTTGCCAGTGTGGATCAAATGTTAGCAGGTCAAATTGCAGGGGTTGCTGTTACTACACCAACAGGAGCACCAGGTGGGCCGGCTAAAATTAGAATTCGTGGTACGGCTTCTTTAAACGGACCTCAAGATCCATTATGGGTGATTGATGGAATGCCGTTGGAAGGGAACAATGTTCCTAACTTTAACGATAAAGATAATATCGATCAATTACAAAACTTTTCTATCGCTGGTTTAAACCCAGATGATATCTTGGACATTACCATCCTTAAAGATGCGTCTGCTACTGCTATTTACGGAGCAAGAGCAGCGAATGGAGTAATTGTAATTACAACGAAAAAAGGGAAGAAAGGGGCCATGAAAGTAAACTTTACAGCAAATACTTTCGTGAATGAGCGCCCACAATTCTCTAAATTAAACTTGATGAATTCTTCTGACAAAGTAGATTTAGAATTGATGCTTGCAGGACGTTCAGATATTGATAATGCTCGTTCACGCCAAGGTGAAGTTGCGAGAATTTTAAATAGAAACAACGAATTAGACGCTTATAGAAATGGTGGATTCGGTTCCTTATCTCAAGAAAGTCAAAATGCTATTAATCGCTTGAGATTAGTAGATACTGATTGGGGTAAAGAATTATATCGTCCTACTTTCAACAAACAATATGGTTTGAGTTTATCTGGTGGGAGTGATCTTTCAGATTACTACTTCTCCCTAGGATACTACGATGAAGAAGGATCAACGATTGGAACTGGTTTTGAACGTTATAATATTACGTTGAAAAACAACTTTCACTTGACAGACAAACTAACTGCTGGTATAGCGTTATTTGGAACACAATCCAATAAAACCAATTTCATTGCTGATGCTGATGCAAGTGTGAATCCAGCAAACTACTCAAGAAATGCCAATCCTTATTTAAAGCCTTACAATGAGGATGGAAGCTTTCAATATGATCCAGATATCAATGGTTTTGGAGACGCCTATATTCCGTTCAACTTCATAGAAGAAAGACAAAATACAAGCTACGAATTGAAAAACCAGTCATTGAAAGCTATTTTTGATATTAACTATCAAATCTTAGATGACTTGAAATTCACTTCTCAATTGGGGTTACAAATTGACAATAGTGATACGGAAAAATACCTAGGTCAAGAAACGTACAACACGCGTAAATTTAGAGAAGGTACGAGATACTATGACAGTTCTGCAAAAGAATTCAAATACTTCTTACCAGAAGGAGGAATTATTGAAAACTTTTCGGATAAATACTTCCAATACAATTGGAAAACCCAAGCAATGTACAACACCATCATCAATGACATACACGAAATTGATGTAATGGCGGGGATGGAAATCAGAAAAGAAGAAAGAAAACAAATCAAATCAAAAGGTTTTGGTTATGACCCATTAACCTTAACAACAAAACCGATCTTATTTCCTCAAGGAAACTCTGAAGCAACACAAAAAAAATACGAGACATATAGAAGAACAAAAGGAGAAGATGCCTATGCCTCTTTCTTCGCAACAGCTTCTTATACGTATGACAGAAAATATACCATATTTGGAAGTGTACGTTACGATGGTTCCAACCTATTTGGTGTAGATCCAAAATATAGATATTTACCTTTATGGGCTATTTCAGGATCATGGTTAGCATCCAATGAGAAGTTCATGGAAAATCTTGATTTTATCAGCAATTTACGTCTACGTGCTTCTTATGGTTTACAAGGAAATGTGGACCGTACAACTTCTCCTTTCGTAATTGGAGAATACAGTACTTCTTCTATCCTACCAGGTTATCCAGAAAGTACCATTCAGGTGAATAACTTGCCAAATGGTACATTGAGATGGGAGAAAACAACGAATACAAACTTTGGTTTTGACTTAGGTTTATTCAATAATAGAATTGCCGTTGAATTTGATGCGTACAACAGAAAAAGTACGGATTTAATTGGTTTACGTGCTTTGCCTTTTGAAACAGGTTTTGAGTTTACCAATATGAACTGGGCACAAGTATCTAACAAAGGGTATGAAATTTCATTGACAACGAGAAATATCGCACGTCCTAATTTCTCTTGGAGTACAACATTCAACTTTGCACATAATAAGAGTAGAGTAGATCGTATTCAAGTAAACGATGGTGAATATTTACCATCAAGAGAAGGACATGCTGTAAATTCTGCTTTTGTCTTGAAAACAGCAGGGTTAGATGACAAAGGAAATATCTTATTCTGGCAAGGTGGAGAAAAAGTATCTGCTAAAGAATTTTTCCAACTATACGATTCTTGGGAAGAAATCATGCCAGGTTATATGGTTGACTCTAAATTGACACCTGAACAATCAAGAGAATTGTTTACATATGCTGGAGATAGAGATCCTAAATTTACTGGAGGTATCATCAATACATTCAAAATCAACAATTTTGACTTCACTATTTCTGCTGCGTTCAACTTAAAACAGATGGTAACACGTACGCCTTCTTATAATTCAGCTTTAGTTGACCCAGGAAGAAACTACACGAAAGAAGTGCTAGACATGTGGACTCCAATCAATACTGGCGGAACTTTACCAGGATTAACTGGAAATGACGCGTATGATGGAACAGACAACTGGATGTTAACAAAATGGTTTGATTACGGTGGAGCACCTATTAACTATTACAACTATCTAGATATTTGGACAAAAGAAACTAGTTATATTCGTATTAGTAGCTTGCGTTTAGGCTATACTTTACCAAGAGCAGTACTAGATAAATTGCGTTTAGAAAATGTGCGTTTTACTGTTGAAGGAAGAAACTTATTTGTATTTGGAACTGATTACAAAGGGTACTTTGATCCAGAAACGTATGGAAATATTTACGCACAACCAATCCAAAGATCATTCTCTTTAGGATTAAACATAACCTTCTAACCCTTTGCATATTATGAAAAGACTATTTTTATTTATCGGATGTCTAAGCTTAGGTTTATACACTGCAAGTTGTGATAAGTACTTAGACATTGAACCAGAAGGAAAAATTATTCCAAAATCAACGGATGATTATAGAAAATTAATCACAACTGCTTACTTTGCGTACCCTCGTCACAAGGCGCTAACGACTATACGTACAGATGAAGTTCAAGTTCCTGTAATGGACAACAGTGACTTCGCTGAAATTCGTGATGTATTTGTATACAACGATCAAAGCCCAAGTGATGGAACAAGAGAGTATGGATACCAAGACTTATACAAAGTTATTTTCTATGCTAATCAAACCATTAACGATGGTACTGGAACAATGCAAACGGGAGATACAAAAGAGCAACTTTTAGGTGAAGCACATGCGCTACGTGCTATGGCTTATTTCGACTTAGTAAACTTCTTTGCTAAGCCATATGATCCAGCTACAGCTGCGACAGAACCAGGTATTGTCATCTTAAACGAAGTAGATTTAGATAATAAAAGACCTAAATCAACCGTAGCAGAAGTATACAACCAAATTCATGCTGATATTGACGCAGCGAAAAGCAAGTTGAAAGTAACTACTTATGACGCGGGAATGAATTACCGTTTTTCTAAGTTGGCTCTTTTTGCTTTAGAAGCGCGTGTAAATCTATACCAAAAGAAATTTGAAGCGGCAATTGTGAGTGCTGAAAGTGCATTAGCAATCAAAAATACACTACAAAACTTAAATGCAGATACAAAAGAATCTGTGGCTCACTTCAAATCGGTAGAATCAATTATGAATTTAGAAGATGTATTCAAAACATCTTATAAATCTTTTGTTTTTGCTTCTGAAGAATTAAAAACCAGTTATGATCAAACAAACGATCTTCGTTATACTTCTTCTTTTGATGATTTAAACGGAAATCTAGTTTTGGTTAAAACAGGAAATGGAGATACTAAAATTTCCTTCCGAACAGCTGAATTATACTTCATCAAAGCGGAAGCTTATATCTTCTTAAATCAATTAGATCAAGCAACAGCAACCCTTGAGCCGATTATCGAAAATCGTTATAAAGCGGAAGCTGTAACTGCTAGGGTAGAACAACTAAAATCGTTCGACCAAACAGCATACAAAAAATATATCCTAGAAGAGCGTTTCAGAGAGTTTGCATTTGAAGGTCAACGTTGGTTTGACTTGAGAAGATTAGATCAAAAGAAAATTGTTCACAAACTAGGTAACGAAGAATTTACACTACAACAAAACGATCCGCGTTATACCTTGCCTTTCCCAAGAAAAGCAAGAGAAAACAACCCAAATTTATAGCCGGTGACACTGCAAAAAGCTACCAGAAATGGTAGCTTTTTTTATGGCTTATCATCCCAGAAAAAAATCTCATTTTTAGAACGGCTAACTTTTTAGTACTTTTACAAAAAAAAGGTGCGTATAGCCATAGTTGAAGATGAAGCTCTAGCAGCAAATTATCTAAAGAAATTATTACTTACCCAAGACATCCTTCCCGTTGTGGTTAGTGATATTGTCATGCTTTCTTCTATCAAAGAAGCTACGACTTTCTTTTTTCAACATACCGTTGATCTCATCTTCATGGACATTCACTTAGGCGATGGAAAAAGTTTAGAAATTTTCGATAAAATTGCAGTTAAAAGCCCAGTTGTTTTTATTACAGCTTATGACAACTATGCGATTGAAGCCTTCAAACAATTTGCCATAGGGTATATTCTCAAGCCTTTTGACAAATATGCATTAGACGAGGTACTCCTCAAATATGTGACTATTACCAAACGCTTACAAGAGGAACAACTTCCGAAACAGGAAAACGAAGAAGCGTCAAATAACAAGCTTAAAGATCGTTTTTTAATTCACGATGGTCACCGCTTAAAATCAATAGAAACCCCAGAAATAGCTTATTTATTTGCTTCAGGAAAGCATTTATTCTTGCATACTTTTCAAGACGAACGCTTCATTTATGATGATACTATCAAGGATGTTATTGACAAACTAGACGCCAAAACGTTTTTTAAAATTAACCGTAGTTTTATTGTCAATATTCATGCAATTAAAGAAGTTATTCGCCATACAAGTCAGAAAATAGAACTGGTTTTAAACGTTCAAAGCGACGACCAATACCCTATTTTCGTTAGCAAAGCACACATTCCTTTATTGAAAGATTGGTTGAGTTAAATTGCAATTCATCGCACTTCACCTTATTTTTTTTACTTACATTTGAGTAAAACTAAAACAAACTGCGTTATGAATCTAGGAGAATATATAGTGAATTTAATCGATGGAATTCTTGACTTCTTTCAATTAATCAAAGATTATTTAGATGATACCTTGAGTATTTTTGAAAAAATAAAAGAAGTCGTTTTAGATATTCTCGACTATTTCTCAGCTAAAATTGAAGATCTTACAGAAGAAGCTTCTGCTCTTTTTGAAGATACAGACGAGGAGTATTTCTTTATTTAGTCATTCTTTATTTTACCACAATTTTCTTTTTCATTTGTTCCACTACTTCATAAGCAGCTGGACAGATTGCTACATTCTGTAACGTAAGATTGGCAATTTGTTGAAATTTCTTGCGATCGGTATGAGGATACTCTCTACATGCCTTAGGGCGTACATCGTAGATCATACAGTAGTTTTCTGCATCCAAAAAGGTACAAGGTACTTGTTGTAAAACATAGTCATTATCTTCGTCAATTCTCAAATATTGATCGATAAATTGTTGGGATTTTAGACGCAAATGCTTGCTGATTCGCTCAATATCTGCACTAGTAAATAAAGGCCCTGTTGTTTTGCAACAATTGGCACAAGATAAGCAGTCTGTCTTTTTAAATACTGCATTGTGGATTTCTTGCATTTGATAATCCAGATCTTTAGGCGCTTTCTTTTGTAGCTTTGCCAAATATTTTTTATTCTCATTATGCTTATCTTTGGCTAACTTTGGAAGCTGTTGCAGTATTTTATTCATTCCTTTATATTTTGAAGGACAAAATTACAACAACTCCCTTTTTTATAGATCAAAAATCATCAAAAAAATGAAAGACCTTATTGGCCAAGCAATATTAGAGTATCAAGTCACTAAAAAACCAGCGGTAATTCTCACCGAAACCGACATATCCGAAGCAGAGGAAATGGAAGTTTCTTATTGGTTTCGTTCCTGTAAGGACATGCCTGAATTGGAGCAAATTGCCTTGAAAAAAAGTAAGGGGAAAATTCTAGATGTAGGTTGTGGAGCAGGTTCACATGCGCTTTATTTACAAGAAAAAAACCTCGATGTTACGGCTATTGATATATCTCCAAAAGCCGTTGAAGCCTGTCAATTGAGAGGCGTAAAAAACACAAAAACCGCCAATATCCTTGACATTAAGAATGAACAATACGATACAATCCTACTCTTGATGAATGGAACGGGAATTTTTGGAAGATTGATTCACATTACTACCTATTTAGAACATCTAAAAAGCTTACTAGCCACTGGTGGACAAATCTTAATCGATAGTTCTGATTTAATTTATATGTTTGACGAGGATGAAGACGGTGGAAAATGGATTCCGATGGACAACAAAGACTACTATGGAGAATTAGTTTTTAGCGTGGAATACAAAGGCGAAACAGAAGATGCCTTTCCTTGGCTTTATTTAGACTACAACACGCTTCAAAACGCAGCACATGGCTGTGGTTTGCATTGCGAAATACTATACGAGGGAGAAAATTTTGATTACCTCGCTCGATTAACGGTTAACCGTTAATAAAAAAAGCCTAAGCAATATGCTTAGGCTTTTTTTTATATCTTGATTTACATTTCCATGTATTTCATCATGATTGATTGAATGCTAGCTCCCCATTCCATTCCAACTTGTTGTCCTTTATCATACAAAACTTTATTTTTTTCGTATAATTTTTTTCCAACTGGCGTTTCATATAATTTAATCAATTCTTTGATTTCATCATGTGTAAACTCTTGAATGTAAATATTAGCCATGTTCGATTTGAACTCTTTTAAGCTTACATCGAATTCTTTTTTAAATTCCGCTCTTTTTGCTTCTGGAATGTTTTGGATGATATCTTCTGTCATATAGTCAAAAGCTTTCATTTGTCCACTAACTTCCATGTATTTCTCAGCATCCGCTTTGTAAGCAGCATCCTGTGCAAAACCGAAATGCCCCGCTAACATAAATGCAGCTACGATTACAATTTTTTTCATAATTATTATTCTTTTGGAGGAGTAAATATAAAGCTATGTTAAGGAATATCCAAGTATTTATGCGTTTGTAATGAAATTTTCCACTGTGGATTTTTCTTCACATATTCAATAATCAAAGGCATCATTATAGCGCGTTTACTCCATTCTGTTTGCAACAATAATAACGCATCTTTATTAACTTTAGCGGCTTGCTCTTCTGCAAAAATAAAATCGTGTTTGTTGTAAATCACTACTTTTAATTCATTAGCAGCAGCATAAGCGCTAGCTGTGGGAAGTTTTGCTTTCTTTGGCGACAAGCAAACCCAGTCAAAATCACCTGACATTGCATAAGCACCTGAAGTTTCTATATTGGTTTTTAAACCTGCTTCTTTTAATTTCTTCGTTAGATAATCTAAGTTATACATCAAAGGTTCCCCTCCTGTAATAACAGCTAAATTAGCAACGGCTGATGCATCAGCAACTATCTTTTCAACTGTTGTTAATGGATGTAATTCAGCATCCCAACTTTCTTTTACATCACACCAATGGCAACCAACATCACATCCTCCTAAACGAATAAAATAAGCCGCATGACCCGAATAAAAACCTTCTCCTTGAATAGTGTAAAACTGTTCCATCAAAGGCAATACGCGTCCTTCTGTTAATGCTTTATTTTCTAGGTTTTCCTGTATCATATTATACTAATTATTTTACTAGTAACCTTTACTTTTTGAAAGTAAAATTACGCTACAAAGATACGGCAAAAACATGAATCTCCCTTTTTCTAAGCACTTATTCCATAAGTCTCCTTCTAAGATTTACCTTTCATCAGTCAATAATTCTTGATCTAGCCAGGTTAGAATTTGTCCATCACGTTGGGGATTGAACTTTCTAGCATATAAATAACCTTTAGATGCAGCTTGTTTTAAAAGTTCACAATCCTCCATAGAAAAAGTAACAGGTAAAGGCACTCCCTTTCTATCCCAATCAACAAAAGTCAAAACACCTTCAACCTGAACACTAAGGTCCTTTTTCATTACCTCAGTTAATAATGTTTGAAAAAAATATTCATCTGCACAAAAACTTGTCTGAAAAAAATAATAGTATTCCGCGTAATTTTCTTGATACAAGTTCATGATTTTATCTAATGTATCATACCGTAAAGCCCACCAAGAAGATCCTTTATAAAAAACAATTGAGGGATCTAATTCCTTTTGAATAAATAAATACTTCAAATACGAAAACTTAAAACACCCTTTAAAAATGGATTTATACAATCCGGATATTTTATTCTTTTTGAAGATGACATAATCTCCTCTTTTATCACTCTTATTCACCTTAAACCCTCTAAAATTGAGATATGGACGAGGGTGTACATCTTGTGCTACAAACTTTTCAACAAAATCGATAGCGCGATGTTTTTCATAAAAGTCTTGAATAGTAGCGGCTGGTTGAAGTGGATAATCTTGCCCACTAATAAGTACCACACGATCAAAAGGCGAAGGTTGGTACTCAGCTACCTCCTTAATAAGATTTAAAGTAGCTTGCACTTGTGAAAAATCACCCCATATGCAATTCACACGATTTTCAATAAATCGAATATGCTCTCCCACACAGATTGATTGAAAAGGAACAAGATCACTTTTCAAATCAATGTGAATAAGAAAATGAACATTAGGTGCATATAAACGGTCTATTAATCGTTTAAGTTGCTCGGGATTGGTATGGGCTTGAACAATATAAAATACATTCAAATCCCCCGTTTGATTTACTAGATTATTCAAGAAACTAAAATTTATAATATCTAAATAACGCTTTTTAACGTTACTTCAATATTTCTTGAATATTAATTTTTTATTAATTAACACACTACTATCCAATCTAAAAGACAAGTACTCATCACATATACATACAATAAAACATTCATTTACTTAAAAAAGATTTTATTGGAACTGTTACTTTATAATGAGGCAAAAAAAATCCAGAGGAACAATTCCTCTGGATTCTAGTATCAAAAACGATTAAACGCTTAGATTTTATTTCTCTTACGATCCGTTTCTTTTAAGAAGATTTTTCTCAAACGAAGTGATTTTGGTGTTACCTCAACGTACTCATCTTTTTGGATGTACTCTAAAGCTTCTTCTAATGAGAATTTAATTGCCGGAACAATTTTTGCTTTATCATCTGATCCAGATGCACGAACGTTTGTTAACTTTTTCGTTTTCGTAACGTTAACTGTCATATCATCTCCACGAGAATTTTCACCGATAACTTGTCCTTCGTAGATATCCTCGTTTGGATCAACGAAAAACTTACCACGATCTTGTAATTTATCAATAGAATAAGGAATAGCTTTTCCATTTTCCATAGAGATTAAAGAACCATTGATACGTCCAGCGATTTCTCCTTTGTATGGTTGATATTCTAAGAAACGGTGTGACATGATTGCCTCACCAGCAGTTGCTGTTAATAATTGATTTCTCAAACCAATAATACCTCTAGAAGGCACTAAGAATTTAATAATCATACGGTCCCCTTTTGGTTCCATACTTAACATTTCTCCTTTTTTCAACGTCACATATTCTACTCCACGTCCTGATAAGTTCTCTGGAATATCAATTGTTAATTCCTCAATTGGTTCACATTTTACACCATCAATTTCTTTGATGATTACTTGTGGTTGACCAATTTGAAGTTCATATCCTTCACGACGCATTGTTTCAATCAAAACAGATAAGTGTAATACACCACGTCCGAATACCATAAATTTATCCGCACTATCCGTTTCGTTCACACGCAACGCTAAGTTTTTCTCTAATTCTTTATTTAAACGATCTTTAATGTGACGAGAAGTAACGTATTTACCTTCTTTACCAAAGAATGGTGAGTCGTTAATTGTAAATAACATACTCATTGTTGGCTCATCAATTGTGATTGTTGGCAATGCTTCTGGATTTTCGAAATCAGCAATAACATCTCCAATCTCAAATCCTTCGATTCCTACAACCGCACAAATATCACCAGCGTATACTTCTGATACTTTTTTACGTCCTAAACCTTCGAATGTATGTAATTCTTTAATTTTAGATTTCACGATTTTACCATCTCTCTTAATCAAAGAAATATTCATTCCTTCTTTTAAGATTCCACGGTGTAAACGACCGATAGCGATACGTCCTGTAAACGTTGAGTAATCCAATGATGTAATCAACATTTGAGCAGTACCTTCTCTTACTTCAGCAGCAGGGATATGCTCTAAAACCATGTCTAATAATGGCTCTAAAGAGTCTGTTTGTTGTTTCCAATCTGTAGACATCCAGTTGTTTTTAGCAGAACCATAAACTGCTGGGAAATCCATTTGCCATTCTTCAGCACCCAATTCGAACATTAAGTCGAATACTTTTTCGTGTACTTCTTCTGGTGTACAGTTTTCTTTATCTACTTTATTGATAACTACACATGGTTTTAACCCTAAGCTAATTGCTTTTTGTAGTACAAATCGAGTTTGTGGCATTGGTCCTTCAAAAGCATCTACAATTAAAAGAACACCGTCAGCCATATTCAATACACGCTCTACTTCTCCACCAAAATCCGCGTGTCCTGGAGTATCGATAATATTAATTTTAGTTCCTTTATAACTTACAGATACGTTTTTTGAAACGATTGTAATTCCTCTTTCTCTTTCGATATCCTCGTTATCTAAAATCAACTCTCCAGAAGTTTCATTTTCACGAAATAACTGACAGTGGTGTAATATTTTGTCTACCATTGTAGTCTTACCATGGTCAACGTGTGCGATAATTGCAATATTCCTAATTTGTGTCATAAAAGGATTTTAAAATTATATTAGTATTCATTGAAATGTATAGTATAAACAAAAAAAGCCCTCATGGAATTGAGAGCTTAGTGTATGTCTTCTATAAACACAACCTATTGCTTCTTATAAAGCAGCAACGTGTTTTGTTAATTTAGATTTTAAATTAGAAGCTTTGTTTGCATGAATGATATTTTTCTTTGCTAATTTATCAATCATTGCAACAACTACAGGTAATTTATCAGCAGCATCTTTTTGATCTTCAATCAAACGTAAAGCTTTGATCGCGTTACGTGTAGTTTTATGCTGATATCTGTTTAATACTCTCTTTTTTTCGTTACTTCTAATTCTTTTTAAAGCTGACTTATGATTTGCCATTTTTTAAATATTTTATTAAGTCTATACTATTTTTTTCTGTAGTCCGTAGGGGAATCGAACCCCTGTTACCAGGATGAAAACCTGGCGTCCTAACCCCTAGACGAACGGACCAAAAAATCCATTGCGATTCTCGAAAGAATCTTGTAGTCCGTAGGGGAATCGAACCCCTGTTACCAGGATGAAAACCTGGCGTCCTAACCCCTAGACGAACGGACCAAAAATTATATTGTGATTCTCGAAAGAATCTTGTAGTCCGTAGGGGAATCGAACCCCTGTTACCAGGATGAAAACCTGGCGTCCTAACCCCTAGACGAACGGACCAAAATGCATATTGTAATTCTAAAAGAATCAGTAGTCCGTAGGGGAATCGAACCCCTGTTACCAGGATGAAAACCTGGCGTCCTAACCCCTAGACGAACGGACCAAAATGCGGTATAATTTCTATAAAAGAACGTGTAGTCCGTAGGGGAATCGAACCCCTGTTACCAGGATGAAAACCTGGCGTCCTAACCCCTAGACGAACGGACCAAAATGCGTTAGTTTCAAAAGAATTGTAGTCCGTAGGGGAATCGAACCCCTGTTACCAGGATGAAAACCTGGCGTCCTAACCCCTAGACGAACGGACCATTTTGTTTATCTAACGCGGATGCAAAAGTACAATATATTTTTAAACCCGCAAGAGAAAAAACAAAAATTTTTATTTCTAATACGCTTTTGCAAACAACACTCTTCCTTTAGAAGGCGCTCCTGTTAGGATGCAAATTCCATCCTCTTCTTTTCTATCAATTGGAATACAGCGAATTGTAGCCTTTGTAAGGTCTTTAATCTTTTCTTCTGTCTCAATTGTACCATCCCAATGCGCAGAAATAAATCCTCCTTTATTTTCTAATAAATCTTTGAACTCCTCAAAAGAATTCGCTTCTGTGATATGCGAATCTCTATAAGTCTTTGCTTTATTAAATAAATTCGATTGGATTTCTTCCAACATATCCTGTACATACGTAACGATATCGTCTTTGGCTACAATCTCTTTTGTGAATGTATCGCGACGCGCTACCTCAAATGTACCGTTTTCTAAGTCTTTCGGCCCAATAGCGACACGCAATGGCACACCTTTCAACTCATATTCATTAAACTTCCATCCTGGTTTGAATGTCGTACGATCATCAAACTTAAATGAAATATTCAGTTTTTTAAATTGATCCGTTACTTTCTTCACTTCTTCGCGAATCTCTTCTAATTGTTCATCGGTTTTGTGAATCGGAACAATTACAACTTGAATCGGCGCTAAGTTTGGAGGTAAAACCAATCCATTATCATCTGAATGCGTCATGACTAATGCTCCCATTAATCTTGTACTTACCCCCCATGAAGTTGCCCATACATATTCCTGTTTTCCTTCTTGGTTTGTAAATTTCACATCAAACGCTTTGGCAAAATTTTGCCCTAAAAAGTGTGACGTTCCTGCTTGTAGTGCTTTACCATCTTGCATTAACGCTTCAATACAATATGTTTCAATTGCACCAGCAAAACGCTCATTTTCTGTTTTAAATCCTTTTACAACTGGAATAGCCATAAAATTCTCAGCAAAATCAGCATATACATCTAGCATTTGTTCTGCTTCTGCTACTGCTTCTTTTTCTGTTGCGTGAGCAGTATGTCCTTCTTGCCATAAAAACTCAGCCGTTCTCAAGAACAAACGCGTTCTCATCTCCCAACG
The DNA here is from genome assembly GCF_029894455.1 of Myroides gitamensis. Lineage (NCBI taxonomy): Bacteria > Pseudomonadati > Bacteroidota > Flavobacteriia > Flavobacteriales > Flavobacteriaceae > Myroides > Myroides gitamensis. The sequence goes on along the minus strand of NZ_JARYHN010000001.1, from coordinate 3,947,198 downwards.
CACAACGTTAGCCCATTGATTCACTAAAATAGGTAAGTCACGGTATGATTCAATCCACTTTCTATACGTATCCCAAATAATGGTTTCTGACGTAGGACGAACGATTAACTCTTCCTCTAACTTTGCTTCTGGATCTACTTCAATTGTTTTTCCGTCTTCTCCTGTTTTTAAGCGATAATGTGTAACTACTGCACATTCCTTTGCAAATCCATCTACGTGGCTAGCTTCCTTACTAAAATAAGATTTGGGGATGAATAAGGGGAAATACGCATTTTGATGTCCAGTCTCTTTGAACTTCTTGTCTAACTCTGCTTGCATTTTCTCCCAAATAGCATAGCCATATGGCTTAATAACCATACATCCTCGAACTCCCGAATTTTCGGCCAAATCAGCTTTTACTACAAGCTCATTGTACCACTTCGAATAGTCCTCACTTCTCTTAGTAATATTCTTGCTCATTTTTAATATATTAGCAGTTAAGTTGTTTAACTCTTAATTAACTATAATAATTCCACAAAAGTAACTAAATTTGTTTTTAACAACAATTAAATTCCCATCGAAAATGACTACAATTCTTCAAAAAACAATAAGCATGAGAAGAATCAGCCTTTTCTTACTTCTAGGAGGATTCGCTATTTCTTGTGGCTCATACCATAATGCTTCTTATAATCAAGATGGTATTTATGGACAAAGCACACAAGCTGATCCCTATGCAGGTAATGATTCGGGTAATTACTATGAGAACTATTTTGCATCTCTTAACCAAGATATGGAATATTTCACGGATGTCAATGCCTATAATTCACCTGTAAATGACAGTATATTGAATAATATACCAAATAAGGCAGTTAGTTATGGATCATGGGGAACAGAACCTTCTAGCATTCAAGTAAACTATTATAACAATAATTATAGACCCTATTGGGGCTATGGTTATTATGATCCGTTCTACGATCCATATTACTATGGCGGTGGATGGGGATTAAGTATTGGATTTGGTTGGGGTTGGAACAGTTATTATAGACCTTGGTACAATAATCACTATTGGGGCTCACCGTATTATGGCGGATATTATTCTCCTTACTACTCTCATGGGTATTATACCAACAACTATTATCCAAGAGGTTCTAGATCTTCGTATTCGAATTCTAGATCCTATCCGAATGGAAATAACGGAAGAAACAATAGCTACTATAGTCGATCAAACAACTTAAATAGTAGTGGTAACTCAAGAAGTTATTACAGCCGATCTACTTATCAGGGCACTAGACCAACATCTACCTCAACAAACAGTAGAAGTCGTTCTAGCTATAGCAACAGCAATACAAACTACAACAATAGTTACTATTCAAGAGGGAATTCAAACAGCAATTATAACAACAGATCATACAACACTAATTCATCGAATAGCAACTACAGCCGTTCTAATTCTTCTAGCAGTTCTAGAAGTTATAACAACAATAGTAGCTCAAGAAGTAATTACAACAGTGGCAGTTCTCGAAGCAATTACAACAGCGGTAGTAGTTCAAGAAGCAACTATAGCAGTGGTAGTAGTGGTGCTTCAAGAAGCAGCTACAGCGGCGGAGGAAGTAGCAGAAGCAGTAGTAGTTCTCGCAGATAATTACATTAACCTATTTGATCATACCTATGTATATAAATAAATTTATTTTTGGATTAAGCGCTTCACTTTTAACAATTGGAGCGATACAGGCACAAGAAATAAACCCATTAGATATTTCGAGATATTCGGAATCGGACATGAACGGTACAGCTCGTTTCAAAGGAATGAGTGGAGCATTCGGTGCAGTTGGAGGAGACTTATCTGCCCTTAAGATTAACCCTGCAGGAAGTGCTATATTCAACTATAACCAAGCTTCTTTCAGTCTATCATTAGCTAATAAGAAGAATAAAACAAATTACCTAAACAACAGCGAGTCCAAAAACTATACAGGACTTGATGTAGGTCAATTGGGTGCTATTTTCGTTTTTAATTCCAATGATGCTCAAGCAACAATGAGAAAATTTGCTGTTGGAGTAAACTATGAAAGTACTAAAAACCTGAACAACGATTACCGCATCATGGGAACAGGGCAAACAAACTCTCTGGGTGAGTACTTTTATCAATTAGCCAATGGATATCAGGTTCCTCATCGTGTATTAGTACCTGGAAACAACCAGAATCAGGATTATATTAATGCGGGGTATATTGCCAACTATCCTGGACAACAGACCTATTTAGCGCATGAAACATTCATCTTGAATAAAGGAAGTAAAGATGGTGAATATGAGGCTAATTTCGGAACAAACCAAGATACCTATACTCAAGGAAAATATGTAAGTACTGACGGATACAACAGTAAGTTTTCAGGTAACTTTTCAGCACAATTAGGGAATCGTATCTTTGTGGGAGCCAATTTAAATTTGCACCTATTTGATTACAAACAAACCTCAGATGCTGTGGAAATCAACCGTAGTAATTTACCTGCTGGAATGGTAAAGTCCATTACATATACCAATCAACTTTACACCTATGGTACTGGATTCTCTTTTAACTTAGGGGTAATTGGTCAGATTACGGATGAATTAAGAGCAGGGGTTGCTTATGAATCTCCTACTTGGTATAGCCTGCGTGATGAAATTACACAAGGAGTTGCTACAACTGTAGTTGGGGATGCTAAAGCCTATGCTGTTTATCCTGCAGTGACTAATATTTTTGAACGATATAATTTAAAAACTCCTGCAAAATACACTGGAAGTTTAGCTTATGTCTTCAATAAAAGAGGATTAATTAGTGTGGACTATAGTATTAAAGATTATAGCAACAATCAATTCAGACCTAAAAATGACGGTGGTTATAGCATCATGAATGACTTCTATAGCACTGAAATGAAAACAGCAAGTGAATTCCGCATTGGTGGAGAATACAGAATCAAACAAGTAAGTATTCGTGGAGGATATCGCTTTGAGGAAAGCCCATATAAAAACATCAAATATATGGGAGACTTAAACAGTTTCTCTGCGGGTATTGGTTATGAATTTGGAGATTCAAGATTAGACTTAGCGTACTCACACACTGCTCGTTCATATACTACCAATGTACTAGATATGACGGTAAATAACTTATATGATAATGCGACTTGGAAAATGAAAGAAAATTGGGTAACCTTATCTTATGTCATCAATTTCTAATTGTATTTAGAATTTTTAATACTATGAATCTCTTTAAGGATAAACTCTTAAAGAGATTTTTTTATTGTATTTTTGCATCAAAATTTTAAGGAATTAAAAAAATCAAACTAATGAAAGCCTTTTTTAAACTTTTTGCAAGTGTATGCTTGTTGGCAACTACAGTGGGATTTGCACAAGAAACAGCAACTACGCCTTTACGTTATACAGCCTCAAATAAAGGTAAATTTTACATATACTGGGGAGGAAACAGAGGATATTATACCAATTCAGACATCCGTTTTAGAGGGGAAAACTATGATTTCACCATCAAAGATGTAAAAGCAGATGATAAACCGAAAGGATGGCACGTTGATTACATCAATCCAGGACGTATGACCATTCCTCAAACGAACTTGAGAATTGGATACTTTATTACGGATAAGTACAATATCTCTATTGGTGTTGACCACATGAAATATGTGATGCGTCAAAATCAAACCGTAAATTATTCAGGAGAATATTATGGTGCAGGTTCATACGGAGAACAAGTACCGGATCATCCGGATCAAGTAAAATTAACAGAAGAATTTTTGAAATTCGAGCATACAGATGGATTAAACTATTTGAATGTTGAAGTAAACCGCGTAGATGATATCTCGAAATTATTCCGCATTTACAATACAGATAAAATCCAGGTGAATGTTACAGAAGGTCTTGGATTTGGTATCATCTATCCTAAAACAAATACAACTTTGTTGGGTAAAGATCGATATGATGAATTTCACGTTTCTGGTTTAGGTTTTTCTGCAAAAGCGGGTTTAAACGTAACGTTATTTAAACACTTCTTCGTGCAAGCGGAGTTAAAAGGAGGATATATCGATATGTATGATGTGCGTACAACAGCTAGCAAAAAAGACAAAGCTTTCCACAACTTCTGGTTTGGTGAGACAATTATAGCATTTGGAGGAATTTTCAAACTGTAAATTCACTTCTTTATACCACAATAAAGTGGCTGCTCTTTGGAGTTAGCCACTTTTTTTTATTTCCTTAAGTCTCACGCATTCACCTCTTATCTAAAACGGAATCATTTTAGATAACCTCAACACTTCTTATAATTCTCACAAAGCTTCTTCGCTATATAGAAAAAAAATGTACTTTTGCAGTCCAATTTTTTTCAAACAAATGAGAACTAAATCTTTAAAAAAGAACAAGATAAACGTTGTAACCCTAGGTTGCTCTAAAAACCTTTACGACAGTGAAGTGTTAATGGGACAATTAAAAGCTAGCGGTAAAGACGTTACACACGAAGCGACAAACGAGGAAGCGAATATCATTGTAATCAACACTTGTGGTTTTATCAACAATGCAAAAGCAGAATCAGTTAATACTATTTTAGAATACGTAGATAAAAAAGAACAAGGTGTTGTAGATAAAGTTTTTGTAACAGGATGTTTATCTGAGCGATACAGACCTGATTTAGAAGCTGAAATTCCAAATGTGGATCAATACTTCGGAACAACAGATTTACCTCTTCTTTTGAAAGCTTTAGGTGCTGATTACCGTCATGAGCTTCTAGGTGAGCGTTTAACAACAACACCTAAGAATTATGCTTATTTAAAAATTGCAGAGGGATGTGACCGTCCTTGTAGTTTCTGTGCGATTCCTATTATGCGTGGAAAACACATTTCTCAACCTATTGAAAAATTGGTAAAGGAAGCAGAAGGACTAGCTAAAAATGGTGTAAAAGAATTAATTCTTATTGCTCAAGATTTAACGTATTACGGACTAGATTTATATAAAAAAAGAAACTTAGCGGAGTTACTTGAAAACTTAACAAAAGTAGAAGGTATCGAATGGATTCGTCTACACTATGCTTTCCCTACAGGTTTCCCTATGGATGTATTGGAATTAATGAAGCGCGAGCCTAAAATTTGTAATTACATCGATATTCCATTACAACATATTTCAGATAATATCTTGAAATCGATGCGCCGTGGAACAACACAAGCAAAGACAACAAAATTATTAAATGAGTTTAGAGCTGCTGTACCAGGAATGGCTATTCGTACAACTTTAATTGTTGGATACCCTGGAGAAACAGAAGAAGATTTCCAAATCTTGAAAGATTGGGTACAAGAAATGCGTTTTGAGCGTTTAGGTTGTTTTGCCTATTCTCATGAAGAAAACACCCATGCTTATTCTTTAGAAGATGACGTTCCTCAGGAAGTAAAACAAGAAAGAGCAAACGAAATCATGGAGATTCAAGCTCAAATTTCGTGGGAATTAAACCAGGAAAAAATTGGACAAACTTACCGTTGTATCATCGACAGAAAAGAAGGAAATCACTTCATTGGTCGTACGGAATTTGACAGCCCAGATGTTGATAACGAAGTTTTAATTGACGCAACTAAGCACTACCTAAAAATTGGAGAATTTGCTACCATCACCATTGATGAAGCAACAGAGTTCGATTTATACGGAAGTCCTGCAAACTAATATAAAAAATCGCCATCTCAAGAGATGGCGATTTTTTTTGGTTGATGGTTATGAGTTGGAAGTTATGGGGTATGGGGTGGAAGTAATGAGGTTATGGGTTGGAGGTTATGGTTGTGAGTTGGAAGTTATGGGGTATGGGGTGGAAGTTATGGGCTATGAAGTTATGGGTTTGCTCATCACCTCATCTTCTCTCATCCTCTCATCTTCTTACCACCTCACAAAAAACAAGCGGCACAAAAAACAACTTGGCTCTTGCGCAAAATAGTTTTAAGTTTAGGAAAAATATAGTATTATGCTTAAACAGACTATTTCTCTTCTAACCTTAGCCTTGACTTCCATGGCCTGGGGTCAAAATAAAGTGCACTTTACCTCTACTCCTTCACTAAGTCCAGATGGAAAAACCACCTACTTTAGTTTTGATGGAGATCTTTGGCAAGTGCCCACATCAGGTGGAGAAGCGTTAAGACTCACTGCCCTACCAGGTAATGAAACCAATCCGCGTGTTTCTCCAGATGGTAAATGGCTAGCTTTTAGCTCAGATCAATATGGCAATAAGGATATTTTTCTGATGCCATTAACTGGTGGTCCAATTCAACAGTTAACCTATCACCAAGCAGCAGATGAAATGGAAAGCTGGAGCTGGGACAGTGAAACAATCTATTTTACGAGTAATGCATATAATAACTATGCTTCTTTTTCCATCGGTAAAAATGGAGGGACTCCTACGCCTCTCTTCACCAACTATTTCAACAACACCAATGGATTAGTTGAAACACCAGCGGGTGAATACTTGTTTACCAATTCAACTGAAAGTTCAAATCAAGTAACACGTAAACGATACAAGGGTGAAAATAACCCCGATATTTTAGGGTATAATCCAACGAATCAAAGTTTCAAATCCTATACAGATTACAACGGTAAAGATTTTAATCCTACAGTTGATCGACAAGGTAATATTTACTTTATTTCGGATGAAAATAATGGACATTACAACCTATACACCTTCAGAAATGGCAAGAAGACAGCCTTAACTGAATTCACTTCTTCCATCAAAAAACCTTTTGTATCTGCAGATGGAAGTCAAGTTATTTTTGAAAAAGACTACCAACTTTTTGTGTTTGACACCAAGCTAAATCAAGTTCGTTCGCTTGATATTACATTAAACACGAATAAATCGATTGCTAAAGAACAAACCTTTAAAGTAGAAGACAATATTAGTTTCTTTGATCTTTCCCCTGATGGAAAAAAACTAGCCTTCGTTAGTCGAGGAGTGCTATTTGTATCGGATATTGAAGGTAAGTTTATCCAAGCAATCACTATGGGTACAGAACGAGTGATGGAAGTAAAATGGTTGAAAGACAATCAAACGCTTTTATTTAGTCAAACGTACAACGGTTATCAAAACTGGTTCAAAATTGCAGCGAACGGCAAAGGAAAAGCAGAACAGTTAACCCATGACACGCGTAATAATAGGGATTTGACGTTTAATCAAGAGCTTACCCAAGCAGTTTATACGAGCGGTCGAGATGAAATTCGCTTACTCGATCTACAAACGTTTACATCTAAAACGATTGTCAAGGATGAAATATGGGCTTTCCAAAGTGCTCCACCGTCTTTTTCACCAGATGGAGCGTATGTGCTCTTTACTGCAAAACGAAATTTTGAGGATGATATCTTTATTCATAACATCAAAAAAAATGAAACCCTCAACTTGACGAATACAGGAGTTTCAGAAACGAATCCTGTTTGGTCTCCGTCAGGAAAATACATTTACTTCACTAGTGATCGCTTAAATCCTTCTTATCCGATGGGTATGCAAAATGCAAGTATCTATCGACTAGCATTGGATTGGTATGCTGAACCATTTAAATCAGATGAGTTTGATCAATTATTTGTGGTCAAAAAAGAAGAAAAAGTCGAAAGCAAGAAGGGTAAAACAAAAGCAGCAGAAACACCTAAACCAGCCGTTGTAGTCAGCATCAATACACAAGATGTACTCGATCGTATTGAACTCGTTAGCGACAAATTTGGCAATCAATATACACCTGCTGTTTTCCAAGAGGATAAAAAAGAATATGTGTATTATTCTACCAATCAAGAAAATGGCAAATACACATTATATCGCAAAATTTATGAGCAATTTGAAGACGCTAAAACAGAAAAAGTATGGGATAAAAGCGTGAGTCAACTGCAACGAAAAGACAAAACACTTTACGCATTAAGCGGTAGTAATATCTACAAATTTGCTTTAGAAAAGGGCACTCCAGAGAAAATCAACATCTCCTATTCCTTCACTAAAAACTTAGCGGAAGAATTTAGTCAGATGTTTGATGAAACTTGGGCAGGTGTAGAAGAGAACTTCTACGATGAAACCTTCCATGGTTTAGATTGGAAAGCTACAAAAACATATTTTGCCTCCTATATTCCCTATCTAAATAGTAGAAACGATCTTCGCATCTTACTAAATGATATGTTAGGTGAATTAGGGTCTTCTCACTTGGGCTTTACCTCAACGGGGGAAGAAGAAAAAACGAGATTACAATACAATACCGTAGAGACTGGGGTCATTTTCTCGGCCTCAAATCCTTATGAAGTAGCGCGTGTACTACGAAAATCTCCTGCAGCAACAAAGGATATTACACTACAACAAGGTGATATACTAACGCATGTTAATGGGCAGAAAGTAGATTCCACAAAAAACCGCGATGCTTATTTTACGTTTGCTCCTACCCAAGAAGAAATTGCATTGACTTTCTTACGCGGTGCAAAAGAAGTTACGGTAAAACTACATCCCATCTCGTTTACTGCCCAAAAAGGTTTATTATACGATGAATGGATCTACCAAAATAAACAACGTGTCAACGAATGGAGTACTAACAGAATTGCCTATAGTTACATGAAAAATATGGGATCTACGGAGTTAGATTCTTTCTTATTGGATATGGTAGAGCAAGAACACCACAAAGAAGGTGTCATCTTAGATCTTCGTTTCAATACAGGAGGAAATGTACACGATAAAGTACTTAATTTCTTGGCACAACGCCCTTACCTACAATGGAAATATAGAGAAGGCAAACTCACGATGCAAAGTAATTTCAGCCCAAGTGGAAAACCGATTGTCTTACTAATCAACGAATTTTCACTTAGTGATGCGGAAATGACGGCAGCTGGTTTTAAAGCTTTAAAATTGGGTAAAATCATTGGTCAAGAAACCTATCGTTGGATTATTTTTACTTCTGGTAAATCGTTAGTCGACAATTCATTTTATCGCTTACCATCTTGGGGAACGTATACCTTAGAAGGGGATAATTTAGAAAAAACAGGGGTTGCACCTGATATTTATGTCAAAAATACGTTCATGGACCGACTTCAAAAGAAAGATCCACAGTTAGAACGTGCTGTACAAGAAATTTTACAGGATTTAAATCCAAAGAAATAAACAAAAAGAGAACTTTTTACTGAAAAAGTTCTCTTTTTTCGTTCTTTTTCAATATATTAATGGTGAAATTTATCATTTTAAATGTAATCGCTTTTTATTTACAATAACATAATGTAGAGATAATTGCTATTCCTTAGAATTGATACACTTTTGTTTTTCACTAATCAATACTTGAACTATGAAATTAAAAACGCCATTGTTATCCTTACTTTGTACTGTAATCACTTCTACCACAATCGCGCAAGAAACAAAAACACTGCGTATTGGACATCGAGGGGCTATGGGGCATATTACTGAGAACACGGTTGAATCTGTTGTAAAGGCCATCGATTTACGCTGTGATATGATTGAGATTGACGTATTCAAAGTAAAAAGTGGAGAACTTGTTGTTTTTCACGATGATACACTTGATCGCATCACCAATGCGAAAGGGAATATTGAAAGTTATACCCTAGAGGAATTGGAAGATGTTTTAGTAGGAGGCAAATACAAAATTCCAACGTTAGAAGAAGTGATCGATGTTATAGGAAAAAAGGCAGTACTAAATATTGAACTAAAAGGAAATAATACGGCGGTAGATACGCATCGAATTATTCACAATTTCTTACAAAGAGGATGGACGTATGACGATTTTATTCTTTCTAGTTTTAAATGGGAAGAGTTGAAAATTGCACATGACTTAGATGCCAATTTACCACTCACTGTATTAACAGAAAAAAAACCAGAAGATGCTATTGAGTTTGCGTTAAGTATTCAAGCCAAAGCTATTAATCCTTATCACAAAATGCTCAATGAGGAAAACACAGCTTTGATTAAAAAAGAAAAGCTAAAAATATTTCCATGGACTGTGAATGATCCTAAAGATATTGAACGCATGAAAAAACTAAAGGTAGATGGTATTATCACTAATTTTCCTGAACGAATTTAAATTTCAATTATTTGCTTTATAGGATAAAGGCAGTTGTGTTTTGACACAACTGCCTTTATTATACTATATGCATCGTTTTATACTGATACTCATATTCCAGCAAACACTGGGCTTCTATTTACCACATACCATGTTCTGCACGAATTTCTTCGATCATTGCAGGATAATCAGGATACCCGAAGTAGTTATTCTTCTTCAAATAAGTGAGTAATTCCGATCTGCTTTCTTCTAAATACAGCTGAGAATACAAGGCGCTATAATGACTTAGTCCAGGAGATAATGCCGCTATATCTGGGTTTTTATCATATATCTTCTGACTGAAATAACTCAGATGTGATACTAAAAAAGACGTTATATATACAAGTTTTAGTATCATACAAAAAAGCCCTACTATTCTAGATATTCCAAAACTGCTGTCATATCTTCTCCAAAGAAATGATGTGCCTCTGCAACTTCATATAGTTCTGGAAATTGATGAGCAAGAGAAATAAACGTATAAGGAATACTACTAGATACTTTTGGGGATACATTTAGCTCCAACAAAGAAGTATATACCCAGATCATCGCGCGTTCCTCCGGGGTGTAATAAGGTTCTAAAATTGTTCTGTAGTTTTCGACCTCTCCATTATCTGCTGCATATTCATTGGGAATGTACTTCGTTGTCATTTGAATAAAGTAGTAATCTAAAGGAACACTGATATAATCTTCATTTTCTTGAGCTAATTCTATGGCAGCAGCCAGCATTTTTTTCTTCACAATCAGCTTTCCATCAAAACTGCGAGAAAAAAACAAACGATCAAACATGCGATAGTCCCAACCTATGCGGGTATGTTCGCTAGATTTTTCATACTCTTTTAATACCTTCTTCTGATAATCTTTGAGTAGATCAATAGGCAAGTTATCATTACCCGCTATCACAGTGAAATCAGTAACAGCATATGGATTTAGTTCGGCAAAAGCAGCTTTACTCTCATAAAAGATATAATTATTATAAGCTAAATCTAACGAACTCATCCCAAATCGATAATATGTTTCATCGTAATCATCTAGTTCTTCTGAGGATATTTTTAAGTTATCTATATAATACCTTCTTTTAACATCAAATACTATACAAGGATAGGAAAATACTAGCATCGGAACTTCTTTGTATATCTCCTCTGTATATAACTTAGGTACTAAAATTAAAAAGTCTCCTACTTGCCTTACTCTAGGGTTGTTAGACTGATCTTGTGTAAGATCTACTCCATAAAATTCTTTTATACACATATTAAAAACTTCTTCACTCGGAAATTGAAATCCCCTTGATTTTAATCCATCATAGTATAACTCATTCATAAGATTTATGTCATTAAGACTATAATCTGACTCTGCAAATCCATAAGCAGGTGGGGCGTTTAATCCTGCTACACTAATCTTTCTCATTACTTGTTGATATTTTTCTTCTCTTCCTTTCATAACTTCTTTATACGTTTCGTCTTTTGGATCGACATACTGTGCTAGATTTCTCCAATGCAACTTTTTTTGTTCTTGATACTTTACTTGTTCTGCTTTAACTATTTGTTTATTTGTTTCTTTACAACTTATTAGGCTCAAGCTTAATAACACGATAATTCTTCCAGTTTTCATATTTTATAATGTTTTACTATAGCCTTTTGGTCGGAAATATCCTTTCCACCCGACATGTGTATGTAAGGCTTCTCCTTTTAATTTGTAATATGATACTCTCGTTTTATTATTTTCTAACTTATCAGTCCTTTTTTTTATTCTTTCTTTATCGCTTAAATCTTTAAATTTAGTATTGATATGTGTATCCATATCACTGCTTCCCAAAGCCCCTACTGCTTCTAGTATAGTAACTATTTTCGTAGCCTTATCATAGGCATATACGATTCCCGTATGCCCATCACCTCCTTCTAACACATCTCTCCTCCACACAAAAAAATCCCCTTGTTGAGGTACAAAATTTGAATCAAAAATATCATCTTTACCATCGACATGCTCAATACTACATTCATCGTTTAGTAATTTTTTATAACTGCTATTTTTCATGAAAGCTCCTTCAGAAACCATATCTACAGTAGTTAACCAGGCGACATCTTTAGTGACACCCAATAAATGAAGGTAAATACAAACAAATTCGGAGCAATCAACCTCATTGATATCCTTATACTTTAAACTTATTCGATTATTGTCTTGTTTGTATTTTTTCCCCTCTTCTGCATATCGCTTCATTTTCTCCAATACCCCATCTCCATAATCAGGGAAATAGGAGAAAGTACATCCCTCTGTTTTAAAAAGTTTAGCTGTTGTATCAGTAAAGGCAGTTTTCTTTCCTTTATAATCAACATTTGTTCCTATTCCCTTAGAGATTCTATCTGTATCACTTTCTAAATTAGAATGATACTGTAGCTTTCTATCAGGATGAGCCCAATACGCCATACAAGCGATAGTAGCAACCTCAATATCTGTTGCTAATAGCTTAGCTCCCTCATCTGTCATTATATTTTTGCCCGCTAGACGCTCCGTAAAGTGATTACTATATTGATAATTAACTCTCCCCGTTATCTGAATAAAACCTCGACCTTTAAAACGCCATCCATCCTCTACCTCACTATTACCTAATTCTTTTCCCTTAGCCGTTGTAGGGCCATAAGCCAAATTAGCTATCATCTTTTGATTTGCTTTTTGAATTCCATTATCTCCCCAACTCTCTAAATCTTTTCTCCCATATTTAGATGCATCATCCTTATTTTCTATAAAATATTTAAACACAATACTTCTTTGCCTCTGTTTCTTCCTTTTATGCATATCTGTTTCATCTATATAATAGCCACTTTCTTTCCCTTCAACATCTCCCTTAATCCATACTGAACCAGCTAAATTTTCTTCTTTTAAATTCAGTATTTCTCCTGTCTCAACAAATGTTTGAGCAAAGAAATGTGCTTTATTCCAACAAGTATTCATTTTAAATTCATTCATATACTTTGTATAGGCATCTGCTACTTGAGTTAGTACTTCTTTCTTTGATTTTGGAAATATCTCCTCTAATGCTGTTTCATGCTCACTCTTTTTATCTTTAATTAGTCCTCTGACAGCTGCGTTACACCTCGGACAAGTAGTATAATTTCCAGTTGTTTTCCCTTGAGCAATTTCCCCCTCCACCTTCACCGGTACCCTCTTTTTATTCCTATTCTGTACCTCATTAAAGATCGGGTCAATAGCTAACTTGAGCTGTTTAAAGTAGTTTTTTACTCCATTTTTTTCCGCACTGATCTTAGCATTATTGCATTTTATTCGGGCCTTGTATTCGGATAACGTTTTTATTTCGCGATCGATCGCCTTGATTTTTTGTTCAAGTTGTTCGTGGATTTGTACAAAGGGATCCACTGTTTCATTGAAAGATTTACTTCCTGGAGTTATTCCTTTTAAAGCGGTTCCCATGCGTTCTTGATTGAGAACTTGTTTCTGCTTCTTAGCAACTTTCTTGTTCTTCAACGCTGTGATATACTTCCCTTCATCTTCATCCTCTAGTTCAATTATACTATCGTCATTCTTGTGCTTAACTCCTAAATTCTCAGGATACATCCTAATTGGAGCGAGTAAACTACCAGCGCTATACGTACTTCTCCTTTTCGGCGGTTGTCCCTTTAGTTGATTGAACTCCTCGTGGTGCTCTCCTCTCCATTGGTAGAGAATAAAGTAAAACAAACGAGGATTTTTCTTATTGCCTTTGTCTTGCTCATGCGTAGATGATCCATACACAGCACTTGAGGTAGTAAGTTGAATGTAATTGACAATTTCCGTTTCATGTCCCACTACATTATAGCACTCAATGAATTTGTCCTCTCCAGTTTGATTCTCGTAGAGATGGATTTCATAGATGGTCTGATCTGTTTCCCGTTCAAAACCTTTATAGAGATGAAGCGCAATAGAAGTCTGATCCGTATACTGAACAATTGCTTCTAACTCTTTCTTGTCCTTATCGACAAAATGCCCAACACAATACGGCTGATCTACTAAAATAGCATAGCTCCCCGAAGACATACTTTGATTGGGAAATACATGATCCTTTCGAAATTCAGTGTGGTATACTGCTTCATTTTGATTCTCACAAGGTACTTCTACCTCAGAGAGAGTAAAGTAAAAATTAAAGATTTTATCTTTGGCTTGTTGTTGGTCAACTACCTGCTGCAAATTCTTCCAAAAGGCTGAGTCAACTTCAATCGTTTTATTTAGTACACCATTGCGATCAAAAGTAACATCTTGGCTATAGATTAAGTGGTGTCGCTCCTTTTCGATGGTTGCATCTGTCTGAAAGTACTTTAAGATGGTTCCTCCATTGGTGCGGTTGTCCCACCAGATGTGGAGTTTGCCCTTCTTATTTGCCCATCCCTCTACTGTTGCAGCGATGCCAAAAATTTGCTTATAGCCTATCCGCGTTGTTTTGTGTTTGCCATCGTGAAAAGACCACTGTTTTATTTTGCCTTTACAGCTGTTTAAAACCACCTCAACAGGAGCACTTTGCCCCAGCTGAATGCTCAAAAAACACATTCCTTCATCAGCTAAAACGAGCGACAACTCTGCGGTACTACCTGTAAAGTAAACAGGCGTAGCACCTATTATCTTTGTTATCCTATTTCCTATTTTTATGGTTCCTTTGATTTGATTAGCGCCTTTGCTCATATAAGAGATACCATAGAGCAACAAAGGATCTTTTTTACTTTTACTCTGAGCGATATAAGCGAAAGCTTCTTCTTTGGATGTATGGAAATTCAATACACTACTCCAAGCTGAAATATCAGGTATTACAGCCTCATAGCTATAATCTAAAGGCATGTTTATATTAATTACAATACCCTGATTGACAAAAACAGCATAATTTTCCCCTTCTTCTTTTACTACAGCATTCCTGAGTGTGACACCTTCTATTTCATTGTCTAGTACTTCAATCTTTTTCTCCACCTTCTCAATTTGATTCCCATAAAAACACTGTAAGGTATAAGTGCCTACTTCTTTAAATTCAAATTCATGGGTAACGCCAACTTCGCTCACTTCATAGGTTCTTCCTTGGGGACTGCGTAGTCTCCAATTTATTTTAGCTGTATCTAACCGACCTCCACGCTTTAGAATAGCTCGAAACACAGCGATACTTCCTCGGCGAATACGGTTCTCTACGGATTCAATCGCTAAAATTTTGTACTCCACTACTTCAATCGTTTGCGTGAACGCTGTTAATTCCTGTCCGTCTTGTAACACTTTAATTCGAAATAATCCTGAATTTACACACTTGAACTTTGCTTCTAATTTATTGGCCGTTTGGGTATAGCGTTTACTGCTATTGATGGGTTCAATTGCAGCATGGCGATAGATATACTCTATAGATTCTTCACCTGTTTTAGAGACAGAACACACCACTATAGTCAGGGTGCTTAGCACTGCAGGTGATAAAGGAAGATCACTAGTCACGGTAAGTATAACCTCCTCTCCAACAAGAATAGCTTGATCAACAATGCTTAAACGAAGGGCTAGGATACTCGCTTGATCTACGACCTGAATATAACAGTATTGATCTTTATAATAAGACCAGGTTGTGCCTGCAATTTTCTCTCGGGAGCTCGCATCAATAATATAGTGACCACTTTTGGTAAAGACAAAACCAAAGGGGTTAGCCACGCGTTTATACCCTTGATAAAATACCTTCTCTTGATCTGTTGGAGGGAGCTTATAGGTCTTCGAAATTGAACTTTGTCTTGCTGCAAACACTCCATCCTCTAGTATTTCGGTAAGTCCCCAGCTGATATTTTCTCCTCTTCGCTTGTGTGGATCCGCTGTGTTGACCTTTGTTGTAGCGCTAAACTCGACAAATTGTCCTTTCAATACATAGAAAGCGCGAGTATTCCCTTCGCTCATTGGGGTTAGTACAACATCCTCACTAGGTATGTATTCTAGTTGAGCTACATCACTGACATATTCTTCGGGGTATTTTTGTTCTTCTAATGGTAGTTCCTCATAACTCAGCAAAACATTAATCACACGCATATCAACAAAAGCATCTTCTACTTCTTGTACCTCATCACCATCTACATCGACAGTTTGACCATGGGTCATAAAAGTCAACGTTCCGCCAAGGGTACAGCACAACGTTCCAGTTTCCGT
This sequence comes from Myroides gitamensis, assembly GCF_029894455.1. Classification (NCBI taxonomy): domain Bacteria; kingdom Pseudomonadati; phylum Bacteroidota; class Flavobacteriia; order Flavobacteriales; family Flavobacteriaceae; genus Myroides; species Myroides gitamensis. The sequence goes on along the minus strand of NZ_JARYHN010000001.1, from coordinate 3,931,011 downwards.
AAGGATAGCTTTACCTGCTACTTCTGGAAATTTGGTATTATTAGGCACCATCCAATTCCCTTGAGCAGCATAGGTACAAGTTTTATCCGTGCCTTTTTTATAACTACACGTAATAAAAGGAGAAACACCTTCTTCAAACGCAGTATCTTCAACCGTAGCGACTACCTTGTCAGCTCCCTTATCATTGATGCTGTACTTCTTTTGAGAAGTTACCATCAAGGTTCCCTTGGCGGAGGGATTCCCATCACAGCTACAAGTAGCACCTTTACAAACCACATATTGTGCTTGTACACCGTCATCGGAGGGAATAGGCTGCATTGGGCCATCTTGATCGGATTTCCCTACAGTAATTCTATTGTCATTTTTCATGGTTATTTTCTTTTCTTCTAGCTGTAGATTTCCTTACGTTATACTTTGGTGATTATTATGGTTGACTCATATAGCACACTACTTCCCTGTGTATATCTTTCTTTTTGGACAAGTTGAACAAGCGCTTGATTGCAATCATACACACTGTCACATTGTTCTTCATAGTCGAGTTCTTCCTCTATATTCAACTTCCATTTCCTCTTTATTTCGTCTAGTTCAGCAGCTGTTTTCTTGCCTTTACCTTGTATCGTTCTGCCTTTTTCTGTTTGTTCAATCTGATACTGATGATTAGTTTTTCCCACTTTTGTGTATTTTCCCGTATTGTAATTTTTTACGTACTCACCTATATTGTGCTTGATCCAATAATAAAAAAAGGAATCTTGATTAATTTTTGCACGAAACAGCTCTTCATTCATAAGAACTTGCTCTAATTGGGCAACTAACCCCAAAATACGGGTACCTGTATACATCTGTAGAAGCTTAAACTTTAATACCGTAGTCCAATAATCTTGTATTGCTTGAAGGTTGACAATTTTCTTTATTTCTCCATCCCTATTTATGGAGAGCTTTAACTCATCCCATAATGAACTCGTCAACATGATAGCTTCCATATAAGGATTATCTACTATTGGTGAGAGAACTTGAGGCGTTCGCGTAATGATATAATGGGTATCAAACCATCCTTCTACTTTTTTGATTGCTGTAGTATAGCGAATCGCTTGTCGTTTATTACCTTGGACAATCTGATTCAAAACTTCATATTTTATCTCCTTATCTAAAAAAGAAAAATACACCTGTACATTCCTATCCGTAGCCATTAAAACATTTTTACTTTTTTAGTACTGAGCACTTCTACTTCAAAACTGGAGGATAGTTGTAAATTATCAGCGGTTGCCTCTATGCGACCTACTTTACTTGTTACGAAATACTCTTTGGTTTCTAAACTTGTGCGAGCACTGATCTGGGTATAACTATCTTTAGCCGTTAGACTAAACCCACTACCAGCGGTCTGTTCTATATTGTGTTCTGCTTGTAAAACAATATTCTCACCTGCAGTAGCTGAGATATTGTCACTGGCATGCAATTGAATATTTTTTGCCGTAAGGAGGATATTTTCTGGTGCGGATACTGTAATGCTTTTTCCAGTAGTATCAAGTACGATACAATTTCCACTGGCATCGAAAATTTCGATGGATTCCTCTTCTGTAAACTTTACTGTATGACCACTACGCGTTTGAATACTCTTGATCTGGTTATTTGGTCCACCGCCAGCAGCAGTTCCACCGTGAAATAAACTTCCTAGAACAAAAGGACGATTCGGGTGATTATTGACAAAACCAACCATGACTTGATCACCCTTTTCTGGAATAAAAACCATACCGCGATTTCTTTTGACTGCAGTACTACTCCCCGCATCTCCACTCATTACTCGAATGAAATCGGTTTGTTGACTAGCGTCTTGCCAGTTAAACTGCACTTGTACCCGTCCCTTCCCTTCGGGATCATCATTGCTAACTACGGTACCTATTTGTTACTCCGTGATTGGCATAGTAAAAAAAGCCTGTGGAATATACCCTGTTTGTGCATCTACTGCTTTAAACTTTCCAGTATATTGCCCTAAAGCATCTACGGTATGTTCAATATCCGTAATAACTAAAGTTGTGAAATGGCGACTCACTTTTTTATTGGGGTGCAACATGTTTAATTCCACTACACACCCAGGAAATAAAAAAGGAATCGTCGTAACTCCCGTCGTGACAAATACCTGAATTCCTTCACTGCCAATTGCCCCTCGTTGTGCGTATAAAACATCTTGATCTGTAGAAGCTTTCAATGGAGCTTGTTGTAATGAAGGAGCTTTAAAAATTTCTTTAGATCTCGCATAAGACGACTTAGCCAATGTGCCTTTTACGTCTAAATCTGTTTCAGTTTCAGCATGTAAGTGTTCATCATTAAAACTGTTATATCCATAAAAATCACGATTGACATGACGAGCTTGCATGCGTATTTCGACCTGACTAACATCACGTCCATAAATTAGAGAAATAGGTTTTCCTCCATGAGGTAACTCCCCAAAATGAAGAATTTCTCCATCATAAAAAAACTGTTCCCCATACATAGCAGCTAAACGCACCAAATAATTATAGGCCGTTTCATTATACTGACAACTATAGGCCGTACGAATCCCCCTAGATAATTTTATTTCAGACTGAAAAAATCGATTCTGATGATACCCTTGATTGAGAATCTCATTGATAATATCATCCAATGAAACAGGAGTTATTCCTCCAAAACTCTGCATATGGGGAGCTTGATCCAAAAGAATAGTCGGACTATTGCCTTTGAGAATCAAATATCCTTCATTTCCATGGTCTTGGTCAAAGCTTACTTGCATAATAACCCCCGAAAAAAAGCGCTCAGGTTTGTCTACCAAATGCTTGTAGCAAATAGAAACCAAAAGATTTTTACCTAATAATTCTTGGGCTTCTTCCATCTGATACGTTTCTTTGTTTCCCAAGCAATCAGAACTAAACGATACTGTAAACGCATGATGTGTCTGTGTACTTTGTGTAAGTTCAAAGTTTTTATAGTTAATCAGCTCTTTCCCTTCTACTATAAATTTGACCTCTACTAATTGATGTATCCCAGGTATATAGTGTTTGGCAATTGCTGTTGCATTACTATTATTATTGAGGGGTTTAGTCGAAAACAAAGAATCTTCTGTCGATTCCGTATATGTTGAAAACATATCCTTCATTGCGTATTATGTGTTGAATGATTAATAAAATAACACGAATGGATAAAATGACTTTGATACCCTAAAACCTCAATTGCAATGATCTTTTTATTCTCTTATTGGTGATTCAATTTGACGAACTTAGTTAATAACGCTACACGATAAAATCTGAAATCACCTAAGCAAGAGCCCTTATTCTGTTTAAAAAAAACAAGGATAACTTTCTTATTTTAAAAGCCCAAAAGGGTATAACTAGCATACCATAATCCAAACGTATGTATTCATCTTAGTATCAAAAAGTAAACCGTAATGTAGAGGAAAAGCGATCTATATTTGATTTGAATATGTAATTACACTACTTTCTTCGATTATTGATAGAAATAAGTCTTGTTTCCTTGAAAGCTATCTATTTCAGGATTATTGATTTTATTCAAAAAAAAAGCGCAAGGAATAGAATCCCTTGCGCTTTAGTTCTTATCTACTAAAAAAATAGGAATTTCCTATTTACTTTAAATACTCAAAAAAATTAGTAAATTCTTGTAGGAACAGCACCCATAGAATAATAACAATCGTTCCGACAAAAGCGCCGAACATACCTCCTAACCTAAAATCTTTTTGTTTCAACATACCGGTACCAAATACAATAGCATTTGGCGGAGTAGAAACGGGTAAAAACAATCCACAAGATGCACAAAGTCCCACAACTAACCCTACAGGTAATAATTGATCAGCAGGTAATACAATGGCAGCAATATTAATTAAAATCGTTGCCGTTGCGGTACTACTCATAATATTGGAAAATAAAACTGTAATAACTGCAAAAACAATCATCATCATTACCACATTAAATTCTGCACCTGCTAAAAACTGGGAGTAATAAGGAGCCAATAACTCTTTAATTGCAATCCCCAGGGATAAACCACCTGCTACAAGCATCAAGGTATCCCACGGTAATTTACGGACATCTTCTGCTGTGATGATTCCCAACATCGGCAAGAACATAATAGGTATCATGGCTGCCCCTGCTGTAGGAATATGGTACTTTGTTCCAAACATCCACATACCAACAGTTATCACCAAAATTACAATGACAGCTAAACGCTGTAAGCGCATACTATTCGTCATTTCCAACGCTTGATTGACAAAAGACACGTCTAAACCTTTCACTTTTGAAGTGTACTTTTTCACTACTGCCCACCAAAACCCAGCTAATAAGATTACTGCAGGAACCAATCCTAAAAATAACCATTGCGTAAAGTTTACAGTAAAGCCTTTGGTTTTCAACACATCTACAACGATTAAATTAGGAGGAGTAGAAACCATACTGATCATTCCTGCAAAAGTTGCAGCGGCGGGAATACTAATTAAAATGGCTTTAGACATAGGCGAATCTTTTCCTTCTCTTTCAATTAAAGGCATAACTGAAGCCAAAACCATCGCTGCCGTAGCAGTATTTGAAATAATAAGTGATAATACCGAAGTAACTAAGATAATTCCGAGGACTAATTTATTGGGATTCGAACCAAATAAGGCGATCGTTTTTTTAAATAAGGATAAATCGAGGTTGGTTTTTCGCATTCCTTCACTGAGGAAAAACCCTCCTAAGAAAATCCAGATTACACTATCAGACCAGGTAGAGGAAATCTCTTGTGGAGAGATGGTGGCTCCTTCTATATTTCCCATTGTATAGACTAAGAAACCAATAATCATAATTCCCACAGCAAAAGGTGGAATCGCCTCAGTAGCCCATAGTAAAATCGAGAATATCAGAATAAAAAAGGTATACTTCTGTGCCTCAGAAAAAACATCTGGCGTCAAGAAATAAGTACCAAGAAAAGCAAGGAGCAAGGAAAAGAAAAAAATACCAACACGTGTTTTGATATTCCATACATTCCAAGAGGCCTCTATTAACAATTCACTATAAAAGCGAATCCCAGTTCGTATTTTTCGAATCTGGTCAAAGTAATCAAATTCCATAGCGTTCAATTTTCCTTACAAAGCTACGAAATAACTAACTGAAATTTATTTTAACAATTACACAAATAAAGTTCTTTATATTTTTCATAAATCAACCCGAATAAAACAACATAAAAAAAGGAAAGTCTTTACGACTTTCCTTCTTCCCTTACTAATTCAATTTACAAGCGATCTTTTTCTTGCATATCTAGTTCTTTACTGCTGTATTTTACCTTTTGATTCCCCAAATTATAGCGCAATCCAATGGCAACTCCTTGTGTATCCATATAATCTTTGAAATAATTATACTGATTAGCATATTGTGTTTTTATAATCTGTCGGTCACTTCCAAATATATTATAGACATATAAATTCGCGGACCATTTCTTCTGATTAAACTCTCGACTCATAATAAAATCAGTGCGTTGATAACCGCTAATTTTGAAAGAACCTTGTACCGTAGGCGTGTAAAAATTATAGGTCAACATCGCCTTCCAATTGTTTTCTTTATCCAGATTTACCGTTGTATTCAATCGACCTCCAAAAACAAAGGCATCATTTTTATGTAACTCTTTATCTACTCCATAGAAATAATCTTCTTGTTGTTGTAAATAGAGAAAAGAACTAACGGACCAACGGGGTAAAATCTGATAGGAATAGTTGGCAACCATCCCCATTAATTGGCGTTTATCAATATTTGTATAGTGATAAATCAACATATTTGTTGCATCTTCTTGATATGAAATTTCCATGGATGGATGAATCTCTTTGTTGTAAAAGAACTCAATATTCAATTGATCAAAGGTATAATTCAAACTAAAGTTATGGCTAATCGCTGCTTTCAAATCAGGATCTCCCTGAAAGTAAGAGAATAAATTATAGTAGCTTTTTGCTGGGTTCATCCACGAATAAGAAGGGCGATCAATGCGCTTACTATACGACAAACTCAATTGCTGTTGATCTGTGAGGTCATATTTTACATAAGCGGTAGGAAATAATTTAAAATACGATTGATTATTGGCTCCCATTCCTGTACTTCTGGTTTGGATACCCGTATATTCTCCTCTCAACCCCACTTTTGCTTGCCATTTCTTCCACTGTTTTGTTACAGAGGTATAGCCCGCCCAATTAATTTCTTGGTAATCAAAAACATTACTTTTCTCTGGGTTATGGGAAAAATCGTCTACTTCTCCATCAAAAAAGTCTAATAAATACGTTGCTTTTACAATGCTGTACTTTCCTCCTAACTCCCATTTTGTTGATTCCTTATCTACACTATAGTCAAGACCTGAAACTGCCAAACGCGTACGTTGTCTGTCTTTGGTACCAAAGAAACGCTGATCTTCAGGTTGATCTTTGAAATTTAATTTTGTCAGTACATCTTGATTGTCTTTCTCATTATCATACGTAAAATAAGAGGACCATAGCAAATTTTTTGAAGGACTGAATTTCTTTTCCACTAATGCATATCCTGTATAGGTATCCATATTTGATCGTTTCTTATTGAGCGTGGTATATGATGATTCGATTATATTTTCTGGGTTATAAATTGAGGTAGGAATCTCATAATCGCCTTTGCTTTTTTCATTGATATAGCCATTTCCTCCAAATGTAAGTGTAAATGTGGTATCCACTTTGATATCCATTTCCGCTTGAAAACTATGTTGTCCATTTATTTTGTTTTTACGTGTCATCACACTACTCCATCGCTCTCCATTTTCATAAAACACATTATCTTCATTGTAACGCACTCCAGTACCATTGCCAAAAGAGTAGCTCCCCGAAACATTAATTTTTTCTCCTGTATAGGTATGTTGTGTACTCAGCGTATTATAGGCATACGTCGTTTGCTTGAAACGTTCGCCAATACTCCCTTTATATCCGAATAGATTATTCTTTTTTAGCTTAATATTAAGCACTGCATTTCCTTGAGCTTCGTATTTCGCTGGTGGATTGGTAATTACTTCGATTGCTTCTACTTGTGTACCATCAGTTCCCTCCAATAGTGATTTCAATTGATCTCCTGAAAGCATTACTTTCTTGTCATTAATTGTAACCAAAATACTTTGACTTCCTCTGATACTCAAGTTATCTCCAATTGCATTGACGCCTGGGGTTTGTTTGACAATATCCCACGCATTTGTGGTCGCCAAAGGCGTATCTTGTACATTAAACACTAAACGATCGATTTCGCGTTTGATTGTTGGTCTTTTTGCTGTGATAACGACTTCCTCTAAAAGGGCATTATCTTCAACTAAATGGACAATTGCAGGCAATCCTTCCGTCAAAGGGAATACTTGAGATTGAAAACCAACATACTGAAATTCAATTACACTAAAATTTTCTTTTGAATCAACTTGATACTCTCCTTTGTCATCGGTATAAAAAGAAGTAACAACACGTCCTTCCTCATCTTTTAATAACACAGTAACAAAAGCTAATTCCTCTTGTTTAGCATCGACTACTTTACCTTTTCTCACAACTGTAGATGACTGTCCTTGAACGAGTATACTCATCATCAATAAGAAAAACAATACAACAATACGTATCATATACTTTTTATTTTCAAGCAAAGATGAGGGAAAAGGAATTGGATGCGGGTTAATGAACGGTTAACGAACGGTTAATGGCAATTAGAGCAATTGTTATCCACATTTTTAACCTAAATTTGTACGTATGAAGTATTCTAAACCAAAGTATTATCTCATCGCTTTTAGTTTATTCTATCTCTTTTTGATTGGAATAATGGTCTTCTATTTTCTTCAAGTATTGGATTTGAAGAGAAAAGAAGTGCACAAAATTGCGCATGATAAAATTGACGAAATAGAAAGCCTTCTTGCTTTTGAGAAAAAAACAAAGAAAAAGGATAATGTACTTTATCATGCTGTATTAGACTTATTACAGAAAAAAGCCACTATAGAAGAAATTAAAGAACAACATGCTTCTTATTTTGTATCGACAAGCAAAGATGCTACACATAAAATAGATAGTGCTTTTGCTGATTTGGGCTATAAGATGGCTTATCGAATTGACTTGACACATGTCATTCTTAATTCAACCAAAGAAAATGTTCTAAATGCTCCAGTCACAATCTTAGAAACAGAGCAAAAAATTGGCCATGCGCATCGCGTGAATTCTTCTGAATGGGAAGTGGAAGAAAGCAGCAAAAATAAATCCGATGAACCTTGTGTAGATTGCCCTGAAGATTACTCCAATCACTTTATTGTAAAGCAAGAAAAGTATATTGAAGTACTTAATTTCAATAGTATTGCATTGCGTGAACTCGCTCCGCTATTACTAGCCTCATTTTTCATCTGCATGTTTATTTTAATTCTATACTTCATTACGTATAAAACAATTAAGAAGAAGGAACAAGAAGTGCTAAGTTTACACAATATGGTAGACAATGTTTCCCATGAATTTAAACTACCGATTGCTACTTTAAAATACGGATGCAACAACCTCAAACAAGAGTATGATTCTCCTACTGTAGCATTAATCCAAAGACAAATTGATCGCCTAGAGCGTTTACAAAATCAATTGGGCGTGGTATCTGACACGGATGAACTTCCTTTTACTCATGCAAATTTCACCCAGCTCATTGAAGATTTAAAACTGAGAAATCAAGCGATTGATTTTAAAATTTCATGGCAGGCAGATGAAGAAATTCAATTGCCTCAAACAGCCATGGAAACGATGATATTGAATCTTGTCGAAAATGGAATTAAATATGGTGGTACGCAGCTTACTTGTGCCATTCAACACAAAGAAAATAAGTTGTATATTGAAGTTTCAGATAATGGGATTGGAATTGAAAAAAAGGAACTAAACCTTATTTTCCGAAAATTCTATCGCATTATACACAACAATGTACACAATACATTGGGCTTAGGTATTGGTTTATATCAAGTGAAACAAATCGTTGAAAAATACCAAGGCAGTATTCAAGTAAATAGTAAATTAACAGTAGGAACAACCTTTATTATTTGTATTCCTTATGCATAATATTCTCCTTGTTGAAGATGATATAGACTATGGCACTGTAGTGAAACAGTATCTAGAAATTAGCGGTTTTAATGTGATTTGGACACCCTCTTCGACAGAGGTAGCTGAATTATTGCAACAACATCATTTTCATTTGGCTATTTTGGATATTATGCTTCCGATTAAAGATGGTTTTACTTTAGCCAAGGAAATACATCAAAATCACCCCAATATTCCTTTTTTATTTCTGACGGCTAAAAACCAAAATATTGATCGTCTACTGGGTTTAAAATTAGGTGCAGCAGATTATATTGCAAAAACTTGTGATCCCGAAGAACTAAAACTGCGTATTGACAATATTATGCGCCATACACCCATTGAAACGTCAACTGTCTATCACTTGGGAATCTATAGCTTTAACCCGACTCTATTGCGTTTGGAACATGCAAAGAAAGTCTATCAACTAACAGAAAGAGAAAGAGATTTGCTTTTGCTCTTTATCCAACATGACCAATCTATTTTGGAACGAGAAGTCATTTTGAATCAACTCTGGCAAACGGCAGATTATTTTAATGGAAGAAGTTTAGATGTATTTGTAACGCGCCTGCGCAAATATTTATCAGATGATGATAATATACAGATTAGCAGTATCCGCGGAGTGGGTTTTAAAATTAACTTAGCGCGTTAATCGTAGCTGAACTGTTGAAAGAAATCGTCTTTTAAAGTGGTTTTATCTTGGATTTGAAGCAAGGCTTGTTGGCTTTTTTGTTTCCATTGATCTTCCTTTGTTTGTTTATATAATTCATAAGCAGTCAACGCATAATTGGCTAGATAATCGGTTGTAGTACCAAAATGCTCCTTGCTCTTTTCAAAATATTCAATGGCCTTGTCGTACTGCGTATTCATACGCAGTAGAATTGCTTTAATAAGGTAGATTTCTTGCTCTCTTGTTGGCGTTAAACCACCTGCATTCTTGTATTTTAATAAAGTTCGATCTGTATTGACCAATCCTTCTACGAGATCACCAATAGAAGTGGCAGTTAAGCTTAATCCATAATATCCTTCTGGGCTATTGGGAAAGTCGCTTTTAATTTCTTCGTATTTTTTTCGGGCTAACCCAACGTTTCCAATACGCAAAGCTGATTCTGCTAAAGCTATTTTAAACGGCAAGGTAGGCTGAGTAGCTAAACTATCCGCATAGTACAAATAGGTATAAGCGGCATCGTCTTTGTCCTGTTTGGTCAAGGATACTCCTGTGTAATAATAAGCATCACACAAGCTTTTATCGAGTTGAATAATCTGAAAGAATATCCTTCCTGCCGTATTGTAGTATTCCGGTTTTTCTAAAGCAGAAAAACCCATTTCATACAAGGTATTAACTTCTTGGTTGTCCGTTGGACAAGACAGTATTACGTCAGTATGCGTAGGAGTTTCTTGAGCAAATCCCGTCACTCCTAGTCCTACTAACCAAATCAACCAAACTATTTGGTACCAGCTATACTTCATACACCAAAGGTGTTTCTAAAGTTGCATCCTCATACTTGCGCTGTTCTTGTTCTTCAATTCGATCTGTGAACAAAATACCATTCAAGTGATCGTATTCGTGCTGCATAATTACTGCCGTATAACCCTCTACTACTTCTTGATAGTGATTCCCTTCCAAATCAAAATACGTAATTTGGACAGCTAAACTGCGGTATACAGCATCGTAGCGATCTTCGATAGATAAACATCCTTCTTCTCCTTGTTGCAATACAGCAGAATACCAAGTAATTTGAGGATTAATAAAAAACTCAAATGGTTCATTGGCTTTATCAAAACGCTTCACCAAGAATAATCTTCTATTTAATCCCACTTGAGGAGCGGCAATACCAACACCTGCACGATCGCCGTCCGTTACCGTTTTAAACATACGTGCAATTAACATCTTCACGTTGGCATCTTGAGGATCGATTGCTATACAATTGCTTTTAAGCACTTGTAGTTCTGCAGGAACAGTATCCTGATACACATACATCGGTTGCGTTTGATCTCCTTCAAAAATTAAGGCTAATTCTTCTGTCGTTAAGGAATTACTTACTGTCATGTCGGTCTTATTTCGAAATCTAGGGAGTAAAAATACTATTTCTAACGTTAGCAAAAAAAATAAAAACCAGAGATTACACTCTGGCTTTTTATAATTTAAACAGCAGGTACTACTGTTTCTTCTTTCGGCTTTTCTTCTTTTGGTGTTTCTCCTGTAGGAGCTGTACTTTCTCCTTCTGGCGTTACTCCATTTACTTCGCCTGCTTCTGGTTGTTCATCTTCATCTTCTTCATCGTCGTCCGTAGCTCTTCCTAAAACTTCACTTGGTTTATAACGTCCCAATTTGATTTTAAAATCATCCGAAGTTCCTTGAATCTTCATTGGGATTCCAATAATTCCCATTGGCGGTAATCCTAATCTAAACCCAATATTCATCTCACCATCTAAACTTATCTGTCCTTCAAATCTAGGTCTAAATCCAGCCATCTTCATACGAGTACGTTCAATCGTCATGACATTGTCTTGAATTGTTGTCTTGATTTCAACATCTTTTGCCTTTCCTTCTTCTAAAGATTTTGTATTGGTTTCTTTTGCAATTGCTCCAAATAAATTAAATCCTTTGAATTCAATATTTTCTAAAGTCAAAGATCCTCCTCCAACTAAAGAACGAAACACAGGAAACATATTTTTGTCTAAATCTCCCTTCAACTTATAATCTAATGAAACTTGGCCATAGGCATCTTTGGCCATACTGACCATTTCTCTAAACAAAGTAATTTCTTTATATGCACGTTGAATATCAAATTCTGAAGCTTGAATCGCATAGTCAAATTTCGCTTTTCTAAATCCAGTAGGTTCATAAGTACCATTCATATTTACTTTTGTTCCTATCAATCCAAAATTAGTATTTTGAAGGTCTATCTTTCCTGCATTAATCAATAAACTACCGGTGAAATTATCTAAATTATATTCGGTATATTTTATTTTCTGAGCGGTTGCATCAAAAAGAATATTTAAATTCTTAGGTACTTGGATTACCCCTGTTCCAGAAGAAGATGCTGTTGCAGCTTTTCCAGAAGCACTTTTAGAATCAAACATCATGAATTCATCTACATTAAAATAAGGACTCTCAAAAGTGAACTTTCCTTGTAATGTATCCTCTTTTAAGATATAATCAATAACGTTTGTCAAATATCCCTTCATGTTAATTTCTGAACTACCGTAGGTAGCCACAAACTTCTCGAAGCCCATCTTTTCTTTAAAGAACTTAAATACTCCTTTTTTGATATGTAATGGGTAAGGAAACATCTCCGAACGGATACGAATATTATCTACTTCAAATTTCCCTCCATTTTTCAATTTATCAAAATCGCCCTTAATCGCATCACTTTGTAATCCTTTTAAGAATAAACTCGTAATAATTTTCCCGTGAACATCGATACCGTCTACTTTAAAAATCTTGTAGATATCTCCAATATTAATTGTCCCTTTGGATTGAATATTGTAATTCAAATTATTTAGGTTGTACAAACTCGCAGCCAATTGGAAAGGTTCTTTCGCAATTTTAAAATTAATTGGTAAAACCTCAATAGACAAGTCATTAATAGAACCTCTAGAGCTTTTAATAATCGTGTGAATTTGAATATCTTCAATCGGTAATTCTGGTAAGCGCTTCAATTGTACGTATCCATTATTCAGCTTAATTTCAGTATTAAGTAGAGGAAAACGCTTGCGCTTAGGTTCATAACTTCCTTTTACAGTTCCATCAATCATGAAGTTTCCTCGTAAGACAGCTTCATCAAATGGAATAAACTCTTTAATATTCTCAAAGTCAACATTCGCTTCTATGCGAGCATCAACATCATACGTAGTCAAATTATTTACCGCAAAATGCCCTTTAACGAAATTATCCATCGCCAATAGGTTCAAATTGTCTATGCGCAACTTAATATCTTTTATTTTTTCTGTTGGTCCTTCTGCTTTAACATCAAAGCTTATTTCTTTTAACGCTTGTGGCAAGCTATCTAATTTAAAGTACCCATTGCGAATCATTCCATCAATAGTAAACGTAGGAATACTCGTAATGACAGTATCGCGTTTTACAGTACGAAGTGTTCTCGTTTCAACAACGCCTCTTGCGAATTGTCCATCAACGTTACCTTTCAGCTGCAAGTCTCCTTTCAAATCGAATCCCGATACTCCTAATGCTTGTTGAATAAGATCAAGATCCATATTCAAATCCATTGCACTTTGCACAATTGGTTTTTCAAAACCTTTGGTATGTAAAGTAAAGTTACTTTTGCGTCCTGCGATTGAAAAATCGAGCTGATCAATCAATACTTCACTTTGTTCCATATCCAAAGAAGGCATTTTAAATTGAAATTTCAACGCCAAATCTTTAATTGGATCCATTACATTCCCATGCTGAATAACTCCATTAGCAATAGCCAAATCCAAGTTAATCGAAGGCATAATCGTATCCAAAGCTAAGAACTTACCTTCAAGCTTGAATTTTCCATCTACAACTCCTTCAAATTTTGTTTGATCCAACCACGATTGGTATTCTGGTGGTACTAAAGAAAGAAGCTCATTTAAGCTTGCTTGTTCTGTATTGATATCAAACAACATATCGTACCCATTCTCAATAAAACCAAAACGCCCGATAAAGCTGACCAATAAGTCCTTAATTTTCAAATTGTTTTTCTGAAATTCAAAAGTTAATGACTTGGTATCAATTAAAGTTTCTAAATCTGCCAAGATTGGTTTCTCTTTGACATAAAATACATTATCAAAACTAAAATCAAATGAGTGAATGCGAATTTTACTCTTCAGCTGAAACACAGCTTCACTCATATTTCCACTACCTAAGTAATCAAAATTAACAGCAGAAAAATATAAATTACCAGCTTCATCGCAATAACGCAATAAGGCATTTTTTATTTCCAATCGATCAATCTGTAAATCAAACCCTTTATCGTCATCTTCTACCTCGTCAGTAGGTTTCATGACCATATAGTTTGCTTCACCTTTCTCATTAACCAATAAATCAATCACGGGAGAATCAATGAACACACGATCAAAACTAATCTTCGAGTCCATTAAACTCATCATATTAATTCCAAGTCCTAATTCTTTAGCCTCCAATAACTTCATTGGTTGTAGAGAATCAACTTGAACACCTTCAATACTAGGCTTTACAACAGTTGCAGTTAGATAAGGGAAATTCTTAAAAAATGATACATTGATATCTTCAAAGGCTACTTCACCTTCGATTGAATCCGCTAATAATTTTTTAATTTCTTCATTAATTGTATCCTTAAAGAAAACAGGTACAATCAACATTAACCCCAAAATAAAAACAACCAAAGCCCCTAAGGCAATAGCTATTCGTTTAACAACTTTTTTTCCAGAAAACCCCATACTTTAACTCTATACAAATTGCGTACAAATAAACATATTATTTCACAAATTAAGACACAAAATTAGAACATCTTATTCATTTAGAAAAAGAAAAATATTTTTTTCGCATACAGCGATTATTGTGGGAATGCTTTTTTGTTGTTTTGCTTTTTTGTTTTTTTGTGGTGCAGCGTTTATAAGGATATTTTACTGCGATACGATATGTATCATGTAAGAAGGCCAATTGCCATTGGCCCTTACGGTGCAGCGTTTCATCACGATATTTTACTGTGATACAATATATATCATGTAAGAAGGCCAATTGCCATTGGCCCCTACGTCTTTCCAAACCGGTATAAAACAAAAAAGCCTGACTACTTACGTAATCAGGCTTTTCAAAAGAAGGGCGACGACATACTCTCCCACCATGTGGCAGTACCATCTGCGCTAGCGGGCTTAACTTCTCTGTTCGAAATGGGAAGAGGTGAGCCCCGCCGCAATAACCACCCTAAAGCGGTTGTTATAAATTCCTCTCGGATCCTATAACTAATTCGGTATATTATAACGTAACAAATACTTATTTCATTTTAGAAAGTTGCCCTCCCTCTACTTATTAGTAGAGGGAGTACACATAAGCTTACGAGCTATTAGTACTACTTGACTATGACATTACTGCCTTTACATCTATAGCCTATCAACGTTGTCATCTTCAACGGCTCTTTAAAGAAATCTCATCTTGTGGTGGGTTTCGCACTTATATGCTTTCAGCGCTTATCCCTGCCCAACGTAGCTACTCTGCGATGCCCCTGGCGAGACAACAGATGCACTAGAGGTTGGTCCAATTCGGTCCTCTCGTACTAGAATCAGATCCACTCAAATTTCTAACGCCCACAGTAGATAGAGACCGAACTGTCTCACGACGTTCTGAACCCAGCTCGCGTGCCACTTTAATGGGCGAACAGCCCAACCCTTGGGACCTTCTCCAGCCCCAGGATGTGACGAGCCGACATCGAGGTGCCAAACCCCCCCGTCGATATGAGCTCTTGGGGGAGATCAGCCTGTTATCCCCGGCGTACCTTTTATCCTTTGAGCGATGGCCCTTCCATGCGGAACCACCGGATCACTATGCTCTACTTTCGTACCTGATCGACTTGTTAGTCTCCCAGTCAAGCTCCCTTATGCCATTGCACTCTACGCACGGTTACCAAGCGTGCTGAGGGAACCTTTAGAAGCCTCCGTTACTCTTTTGGAGGCGACCACCCCAGTCAAACTACCCACCAAGCAATGTCCTCTGCAGTGCAGAGTTAGATCTCAAATAAGCAAAGGGTGGTATTTCAACAATGACTAACCTACGCCTGGCGACGCAGGATCGAAGTCTCCCACCTATCCTACACATCACTTATCCAAGAACAATACTAAGCTATAGTAAAGGTGCACAGGGTCTTTTCGTCCCACTGCGGGTAATCGGCATCTTCACCGATACTACAATTTCACCGAGCTCATGGCTGAGACAGTGTCCAGATCGTTACACCATTCGTGCAGGTCGGAACTTACCCGACAAGGAATTTCGCTACCTTAGGACCGTTATAGTTACGGCCGCCGTTTACTGGGGCTTCAATTCAATGCTTCTCCGAAGATAACATCTCCTCTTAACCTTCCAGCACCGGGCAGGTGTCAGGCCCTATACTTCATCTTACGATTTTGCAGAGCCCTGTGTTTTTGATAAACAGTCGCCTGGACCTTTTCACTGCGGCCAGCTTGCGCTGGCGACCTTTCTCCCGAAGTTACAGGTCTATTTTGCCTAGTTCCTTAGCCATGAATCTCTCGAGCGCCTTAGGATACTCTCCTCGACTACCTGTGTCGGTTTACGGTACGGGTACTAATAATCTAAGTTTAGAAGCTTTTCTTGACAGCCCTTAGGCACACTATCTCGTTGTTCGAAAACGCTGAGTACTATCGCATTTCTCCATCCCCTACGCATTTTACTATAGGGAATATAGGTACGTGCTTCAACGAACTATTCCGTCAGTTCGCGGTGCTTTCATCACTGTGTCACTCCATCACAATTATTAGTAGTACGGGAATATTAACCCGTTGGCCATCGACGTCCCCCTTCGGGTCTGCCTTAGGTCCCGACTAACCCTAAGCTGATTAGCATAGCTCAGGAAACCTTAGTCTTACGGCGGGGGTGTTTCTCGCACCCCTTATCGTTACTTATGCCTACATTTTCTTTTCTATAAACTCCACCATATCTCACAATACGGCTTCTACGTCGATAGAATGCTCCCCTACCACTCACGTTTAAAACGTAAATCCATAGCTTCGGTAGTATACTTATGCCCGATTATTATCCATGCTCGATCGCTCGACTAGTGAGCTGTTACGCACTCTTTAAATGAATGGCTGCTTCCAAGCCAACATCCTAGCTGTCTGGGCAATCAAACCGCGTTTTTTCAACTTAGCATACATTTGGGGACCTTAGCTGATGGTCTGGGTTCTTTCCCTCTCGGACATGGACCTTAGCACCCATGCCCTCACTGATGATTATCATTAATTAGCATTCGGAGTTTGTCAGGAATTGGTAGGCGGTGAAGCCCCCGCATCCAATCAGTAGCTCTACCTCTAAGTAACTATGATCATCGCTGCACCTAAATGCATTTCGGGGAGTACGAGCTATTTCCGAGTTTGATTGGCCTTTCACCCCTACCCACAGGTCATCCGAAAACTTTTCAGCGTTAAACGGTTCGGTCCTCCATTTAGTGTTACCTAAACTTCAACCTGCCCATGGGTAGATCACACGGTTTCGCGTCTACCACTACTGACTAAAGCGCCCTATTAAGACTCGCTTTCGCTACGGATCCATGACTTAATCACTTATCCTTGCCAGCAACGGTAACTCGTAGGCTCATTATGCAAAAGGCACGCCGTCACCCCACAAAGGGGCTCCGACCGCTTGTAGGCGTATGGTTTCAGGATCTATTTCACTCCGTTATTCACGGTTCTTTTCACCTTTCCCTCACGGTACTGGTTCACTATCGGTCTCTCAGGAGTATTTAGCCTTAGCGGATGGTCCCGCCAGTTTCAATCAGGGTTTCACGTGCCCCGACCTACTCAGGATACCACTATCCTTATCTTCTCTTACTTATACGGGACTATCACCCTCTTCGGTTTACCTTTCCAGGTAATTCTAATTCAATCCGCAAGAAATATCGTGGTCCTACAACCCCAATATTGCCGTAACAACATTGGTTTGGGCTATTCCGCGTTCGCTCGCCACTACTAGCGGAATCACTTTTGTTTTCTTCTCCTCTGCCTACTTAGATGTTTCAGTTCAGCAGGTTCGCCTCCTATTCGGATACTATGTCTTCAACATAGTGGGTTGCCCCATTCGGATATCTACGGATCAAGTCGTGTGTGCCGATCCCCGTAGCTTTTCGCAGCTTATCACGTCCTTCTTCGCCTCTGAGAGCCTAGGCATTCCCCATACGCCCTTATTTTGCTTATGTGCTTACAATTCTTTCGAATCGTACTTTCTATAAATTTTTATTAAAATAATAATATTACTATTACTATCTAACTGTATTTGTCGTTACAATATGTCAATGATCGTTTTGAACTTGCGTTCTTGTGGAGAATATCGGAGTCGAACCGATGACCTCCTGCGTGCAAGGCAGGCGCTCTAGCCAGCTGAGCTAATCCCCCATTATAAGGTTACAGGTTAACAGTTTACAGTCAACAGTAACTTTCAACGGTTTAACTAACCTCTAGAATTTCCTTTGTAATACTTAGTAGTCCCGGGCAGACTCGAACTGCCGACCCCTACATTATCAGTGTAGTACTCTAACCAGCTGAGCTACGAGACTCTGTATATTACTTATTTTTTTTATTTGAACAAACAGCGAGAGTAAATAAACCAACCTCTTTTTTTCTCTAGAAAGGAGGTGTTCCAGCCGCACCTTCCGGTACGGCTACCTTGTTACGACTTAGCCCTAGTTACCAGTTTTACCCTAGGCAGCTCCTTGCGGCGACCGACTTCAGGTACCCCCAGCTTCCATGGCTTGACGGGCGGTGTGTACAAGGCCCGGGAACGTATTCACCGGATCATGGCTGATATCCGATTACTAGCGATTCCAGCTTCATGGAGTCGAGTTGCAGACTCCAATCCGAACTGAGACCAGTTTTTGAGATTCGCATCCAGTTGCCTGGTAGCTGCTTTCTGTACTGGCCATTGTAGCACGTGTGTAGCCCAAGACGTAAGGGCCGTGATGATTTGACGTCATCCCCACCTTCCTCACGGTTTGCACCGGCAGTCTTGTTAGAGTTCCCGGCATGACCCGCTGGCAACTAACAATAGGGGTTGCGCTCGTTATAGGACTTAACCTGACACCTCACGGCACGAGCTGACGACAACCATGCAGCACCTTGTAAATTGTCCGAAGAAAAGTCTATCTCTAAACCTGTCAATCTACATTTAAGCCTTGGTAAGGTTCCTCGCGTATCATCGAATTAAACCACATGCTCCACCGCTTGTGCGGGCCCCCGTCAATTCCTTTGAGTTTCATTCTTGCGAACGTACTCCCCAGGTGGGATACTTATCACTTTCGCTTAGCCACTCAGTCCGAAAACCGAACAGCTAGTATCCATCGTTTACGGCGTGGACTACCAGGGTATCTAATCCTGTTCGCTACCCACGCTTTCGTTCATCAGCGTCAATAAGTACGTAGTAATCTGCCTTCGCAATTGGTATTCCATGTAATATCTAAGCATTTCACCGCTACACTACATATTCTAATTACTTCCATACTATTCAAGTTTAGCAGTATCAACGGCAATTTTATAGTTAAGCTATAAGATTTCACCACTGACTTACTAAACCGCCTACGAACCCTTTAAACCCAATAATTCCGGATAACGCTCGGATCCTCCGTATTACCGCGGCTGCTGGCACGGAGTTAGCCGATCCTTATTCTTACGGTACCGTCAAATAATTACACGTAATTACATTTCTTCCCGTACAAAAGCAGTTTACAATCCATAGGACCGTCATCCTGCACGCGGCATGGCTGGTTCAGAGTTGCCTCCATTGACCAATATTCCTCACTGCTGCCTCCCGTAGGAGTCTGGTCCGTGTCTCAGTACCAGTGTGGGGGATCTCCCTCTCAGGACCCCTAATCATCGTCGCCTTGGTATGCCGTTACCACACCAACTAGCTAATGATACGCATGCCCATCTTTTACCGATAAATCTTTATTATATAAATGATGCCACTCATATAAACCATGGAGCATTAATCCGAATTTCTCCGGGCTATTCCCCTGTAAAAGGTAGGTTGCATACGCGTTACTCACCCATCCGCCGGTCTCTAGAAAGCAAGCTCTCTATACCCCTCGACTTGCATGTGTTAGGCCTGCCGCTAGCGTTCATCCTGAGCCAGGATCAAACTCTTCATCGTATATTTTTAATATTGTAAAAAGTTAGCTAGTTTATTCGTGATCCTAAAATCACCTTACTCTCTTTATTTTGTATGCTGTTGTCCAATATGTCTATGATCGTGTTTCAAACTCTCTTCTACTTAAATTTCGAAGCGAGTGCAAAAGTAAACAACTTTTTTGATTTGACAAAAAAAATTTAGATTTTTTTCTTTCCCTCTTTTCGTCATCCCTTGTTTACCAAAGCGAGTGCAAAAGTAAAAACTTTATTTGAATTAGCAAAACTTTTTTGAAAAATATTTTTTCATCCCTTTTCGCTAACCCCAGTATTTACTGAAGCGGACTGCAAAGATAAGACTCTTTATTTCGATTATCCAAATTTATTTTTAAAAATATTTTTTAGCTAATCTCAAGTCTTTTCTACTGCTTTTCTATGAACGTCTGCTTGTTTAATGCGGATGCAAAAGTAGCACCTTTTTCGCCACTTCCAAACTTTACGCAACCTTTTTTTAAAAGTATTTTCGATAATTGTCGCAACTCGCTATTATCATACACGTTACATCTAAAAGTTTTTTTTGACTTTTTCATGGTTTGGGATCGCGTGGAGCGATGATGTTGCTTTTTTGCGTTTTTGCAAGGGGCTTTTTTGGAAAATGCATCAAGCAAAAGAAAGTTTTCTTTTGAAAAAGGTGCTTCGAGCATAGGGGCACATGGCCATGTGCCCGTACGGGGGAAAGATATTTTTGTTTTTATTCTCTCCTTATATATAGATAAACGCTTTTTGCCTTTTCGTAAGGGGCATTTTTGCGGAATGAATCAGATAAAAGAAGAATATCTTTTGAAAAAAGTGTTTCGAGCATAGGGGCACATTGCCATGTGCCCGTACGGGGGAAAGATATTTTTTGTTTTTTGATGCTCTCCTTATATGTAGGTAAACGCTTTTTTGCCTTTTTGCAAGAGGCGCTTTTGCGGAATGCATCTGATAAAAGAAGATTTTCTTTTGAAAAAGGTGGTTCGAGCATGGGGGCACATGGCAATGTGCCCCTACGGGCGGGGAAAAGATATTTTTTATTTTGATGCTCTCCTTATATATAGGTAGGGGCACATTGCCATGTGCCCCTATAAAAAGATAATCAAGCAACTTCACAAAAAACAAAAAAGCAACAAAAAGCCTTCCTCCTCCCCTGTTCTTCTTAATCCTAATAATATATTTTTATCTTTGAGCTTCATATTTTTAAACTTTACTTATTATGTATGTAAAAAAAGCTATTGTAGGTACTTTAACTGGTATAACTTTATTTAGTATGTCGTGTAAGCAAAATCCAGATCAAGCTGATGCAAATCCAAATTGGGATGAAAGCAATGCTTTTTTTGCTGAGAGTACACTACCTTATCAAACAGCCGATTTTGAAAAAATCAAAAACAAAGACTTTAAGCCTGCTATTTTAGAAGGGATGCGTCGTCAAGTAGAAGCCATCGACAAGATTACTGCAAATACAGAAGCTCCTACTTTTGACAATACAATTACAGAATTAGAAAAGTCTAGTGCTTTATTGAAACGCGTGAGTTCTGTTTTTCATTTATTAGTAGGTGCACATACCAATGATGAGATTAAAGCTATCAACCAAGAATTATCTCCAAAGTTTGCCGCACATAACGATGGGATCTACCTGAATGATGCTCTTTTTCAAAGAGTAAAACAATTACATGATCAACAAGCTTCTTTGGGATTAACGAGTGAACAAGCACGTGTACTTGATGTATACTATCAAGAATTTGTTCGTTCTGGGGCTAACTTAAAACCGGAACAAAAAGAAACACTGAAAAAATTGAATCAGGAATTGGCTTCACTTACCACAAAATTTGGGGATCAATTATTAGCTGCTACTAAATCTGGAAGTGTTATATTCACGAAAGAGGAATTAGATGGGTTGAGTGAATCTGAACTAGAAGCATTCAAACAGGAAGATGGAACATACGCAATTCCTTTAAATAATACAACGCAACAACCAATTGCTGCTTCTTTACACAAAAAAGAGTCACGCAAAAAGTTATTTGATGCAGGTTGGAATCGCACAGAAAAAGGAGATGACAATGATACTAGAGAAACTTTAATTACGATTGCAAAGAAACGTGCAGAAAAAGCGGAATTATTAGGTTTCAAAAACTATGCGGAATGGAGCCTACAAGGAAGTATGGCGAACAAACCAGATCAAGCAAAAAAATTAATGGATCAATTAAGTCCTTATGCAGTTGGTTCAGCTACACAAGAAGCGAAAGAAATCCAAGACTTAATCAACAAAGAAGCTGATCCGTTTACTTTAACTGCAGCTGATTGGGATTATTATGCTGAAAAAATTAGAGAACAGAAATACGCGTTGAATCTAAATGAAGTAAAACCATACTTCGAGATGAATGCTGTATTGGAACAGGGTGTTTTCTATATGGCTGAAAAACTATACGGAATTACATTCCACGAACGCAAGGATATTCCTGTTTGGCAAGAAGATGTACGTGTTTTTGAAATTTTCAATGAAGATAAAAGTCCGATTGGATTATTTTACGTTGACTTTTATGCACGTGAATCAAAACGCGGAGGTGCATGGATGAGTAATATCGTAACGCAATCAAAATTATTAAACCAAGCTCCTGTTGTTTACAATGTTTGTAACTACCAGAAACCTGCTGCAGGTCAACCGACACTTTTATCTCCAGATGAAGTAATCACAATGTTCCATGAATTTGGACATGGACTTCATGGATTCTTATCAGATGTAACCTATCCAACTGTTGCTGGTACAAGTGTATCGCGTGATTTTGTTGAATTGCCATCACAGTTCCACGAGCATTTTGCTTTTTTACCTGAGGTATTAACCAACTATGCAAAGCACTATAAAACAGGAGAAGTAATTCCAGAGAGTTTAATTGCAAAAATGAAAGCAGCTCAAAACTTTAATATTGGGTATGGCTTAACTGAAATTTTAAGTGCTTCTTTATTAGATATGGAATGGCATACGATTTCTTCTACAGCTGATATTAAGGATGTAGCTACATTTGAACAAGAAGCTTTAGCAAAATACGGCATTAATCTAGCTACAGTACCCCCAAGATACCGCTCTTCATTCTTCAATCACGTATTTGGAGGAGGCTACGCAGCAGGGTACTATTCGTACACTTGGGCAGAAACACTAGACAATGATGCTTTCCAATGGTTGATGGACAACGGCGGAATGAACCGTAAAAATGGTCAAATCTTCAGAGATAAGATTTTATCAAAAGGAAATACAAAACCATCAGATGAAATGTATCGCGAGTTTAGAGGAAAAGATGCTACCATTGATGCTTATTTAAAAATGAAAGGGTTTGATCAAAAAACCACTTTTAAAAACAACAATAAATTAGATGCTAAAATCTAACAAAAAAAGTCAGAGCGATTTGCTCTGACTTTTTTTTATTTTGTAACTTCTTTGAAGCTATCAACCATTTTATTTATTTGCTCTTGATTCTTGTCTTTGTATTCTTTTAAAGTCCAAACCAATACTTGATAGTAATCTTCTTTTCCTTCAAAAGCAGCAAACTTATAATAAACATCTAATCCTCCAATTCGAGATGTAAAATCAGCTACTCTTGCAGGTAAGTTATGAATTGGACGATCTTGAAGTTTCAATTCACTTGGCTCAAGTTGTTCTAACGTAGAAGTCAAATATTCCAGTGTTGTACTTGAAAACTGAGTGAATATATCTTCTCCTTCTTGTGTTGTTCCCTTGAATAACTCATCAATCTCATTTTTATTTTCTCTAATGACAATCATGTAAAGTTCTTCTTGTACATTTTGCAATTGAAGCGTTGCATCTCCATTTAGTCCTCTAGTCTTTTGCATAGTGCTGGGAACTTCAACACTAAATTTATCATCATGTACAATTTCCGTATAAGCGGTTTTATTATTACATCCCACCAATACCGTAAGAAGAAGTACTAAGGTTCCAATTTTCTTGATCATATGCGTTTTGATTTAGTCCAACAAAAATACATACAAAATTAAGATTGTTCCAAATTTTGCATGACTTCTGCAAATAGTTGCATGCTGTACTTGCGCTTGTCATAATCATAGATTGGTGTTGTAATCATTAGTTCATCTACTTCTAGCACTTCACAGAAGCGGTTGAGTTCTGGTAGCATCTCTTCTTTCGTTCCAATAAAGGAACAAGCAGTCATATTGTAAACAGCGGCCTCCTCTTGTACATTCCATATTCCTTGCATAGATTCAATAGGCGGTTGTAATGGTTTTCTATCATTTCTGATAATTCCCAAAAACATGCGATAAAATGAAGTTGCTAATTTTTCAGCTTCATGTGCAGAGTCTGCTAAAATAGCATTGACACAAGGCATAAAGTACGGTTTATCTAATTGTGCTGAAGGTTTAAAATTATTTCTATAGATTTTACCAGCCATTTGAATTTGATCAGGAGCAAAGTGACTAGCAAAAGCATAAGGCAATCCCAATTCGGCAGCCAAATATGCGCTATCCGTACTCGATCCCAAGATCCAAAACGGAATATCCAATCCTTCTCCAGGAAAGGCTCTTACTTTTGCTTCAGCATTAGAGGCACTAAAAAACGTTTTTAATTCTTGAATTTGCTGCGGAAAGAAATTGGCACTCATCGTATCATTTCTTCTCAACGCCATTGCAGTGAGCTGATCCGTACCTGGCGCTCTTCCCAATCCTAAGTCAATTCTATTGGGATACAATGATTCCAAAGTACCAAATTGCTCTGCAATTACCAAAGGAGGGTGATTGGGTAACATAATCCCCCCCGATCCCACGCGTATTTTTTCTGTTCCTCCTGCGATATACCCAATTAAAACTGAAGTAGCAGAACTTGCGATATGCGGCATGTTGTGATGTTCAGCTACCCAAAAACGAGTATAATTTAGTTGCTCTGCATGTTGAGCGGTAACTAAGACATTGTTTAATGTTTCTTTCGTCGATTTTTCGGCGCCAATAACGGCTAAATCGAGGAAAGAATAGGCTATATTTTTATTCATAATACTTAATCTGGTGAATTAGTTTTTGTAAGCTATTAAAGTAATCAATAAAAAAAGAATACACTAATCCAATAGAAATAGTTTAACATATCTAAATTCCCAAGCTGCTGCTCCCTATAAAAAAAGCCCCTTCCTGATGAAGAGGCTTCGTATTTTTATCGAATTGTAATCGTACAATTAGAAAGATCATCTATAATAGCTAAGGATTCAACGCGAACACCTTTTTCTTCTAGTAGCATTCGTCCTTCTTGAAAAGCTTTTTCAATGATAAAGCCCATTCCAACTAAAGTAGCTCCAGATTGTTCGATCAAATCTAATACTCCTACAGCAGCATTTCCATACGCTAAGAAGTCATCTACAAAAAGTACATGATCATCAGGAGTTAGAAAGTCATTGCTAATCACTACATCATACGTTCTATCTTTTGTAAAAGAGTGGATTTGCGTGTGCAACATATGCTCCATCGTACTCGGTTTCTTTTTCTTTGCAAATACCACAGGAAGATTGAGCAAGTATCCTGTCATGATTGCAGGTGCAATTCCACTTGCTTCAATGGTCATGATTTTATTTACTTTAGTTCCTGCGAATCGACGGACAAACTCTACTCCAATAGACTTCATTAATACAGGGTCCATTTGGTGATTGATAAAGCTATCTACTTTTAAGATTCCTCCTTCAAAACATCTACCATCTTGAAGAATTCGTTGACGTAATAATTCCATTATTTTGTGTGTTGTCTATGAATAAATAAAGGAGATCAATTTGAATCTCCTTTTTAGGTAATATAATTACGCGAAGTTAAAATAATATAAACTCGTTTACAAAATTCGCAAACTCATTTTTAACAATAAACCTAACTTAAAACTTACTTCTTCCCTTTCAAAACAACAAAAGGTCGAATTACTTTATTACCTAGTTTATCTAATGTGTTTTCAATATACTGCCAACGTTCTACATGGCTATAACCTATATTGGTCATAATACGGATTAACCACTCTGTACGGTAAAAGTGAAAAACATCTTCTTTAGCAAATGGTTGTTGTTGCGCGAAATCTTCTCGTATATACGACAGCGCTATACTTCCTCCTGGTTTGAGTACGCGGTAAATTTCTGTAAAATACTTAACTGGGTCCTTCCAGAAATAAACTGTATTTACGGAAAAGCAATGATTAAAAAATTTATCTGGATAAGAAAGCGTGTTTAATTCTTCTGACAATTGCAATTCAATTTTTTCATGACTCAACGATTCCTTTACTTTTGTCGCCATTTCTAACATTAAGCTCGAAATTTCTACGCCATAATATTGAAGATCTTTAGCCGTTGAAAAAATGTAAGGCAGATGTTTGGCACTGCCAAATCCAATTTCTAAGACAATATCCTCTTGGTGCAGTTGCAACCGATCTACCGTTTTGTAAATCATGTTGCTATTTGATTTAAACATTACTTCTGCCAACTCTTCACCTGCCTGTCCTGAAGGGCATCGCAGTTGATTTGCTACCTCATTTAAATCTAAATTATTCATTCCTTTTAATTTTGTTCAAATATAGTTATTTAGAATGAGTCCACATAATATAAAAGCATATTATTTTTCAGTTATTCCACTAAAAAAGAAGGATTTGTAAACGAAAAACCCCGAAAGATCATTTCGGGGTTTTCCTAACAAAAATAAACTAACAACTCAATAAAGAACAAATACAAAAAGCTATTTGCCATTCGATTGAATTCAACATATAGAGTGCGACAACTAACCTCTATATACTCTTAACTATTTTTTATCTCAATAGAGCATATTCAAATTTTGGGTATCCACGATCTCCTTTTTCATTGAAGAAATCTAGCATTCTCATTTTATAATAATTCCCTTTTGCATCTTTGATGACATAAAAGACATTTTTATACAACACTTTTGCATTTGCTACTTCTCTCCATGTTCCACCAATTGTGGTAAAATCGTTAGATAATGCGCTTTCATCTACACTTTGCAGATTATAAGCTTTATAGAAATTCTTATCACCTGCTGGTATAGTTACTTTATACGCTTTTACACCACCATAACTATTCTGTACAATAAAGTCTGAGTATCCATATGATCCTTTTGGATCTCCAGCTTGGTCTACTTTATTTGTAAAGACCGTAAAGTTTAAATCCCATTTTGCTTTACTTGGTTCAACTTGTACGATACTATTTGTATTGAAACTATAGAAAGTAAAATTAAATCCAGGTGATTTTGGTATCATTACCTCTTTATGTGTACTATCATTGATATCTGCATACTGCAATAGATAACCCCCTTCGCGTTTTAGGATACGTACTTTTTTCCAACCGCGTTCTTTACCAGTCACTAAAACCGATCCTGGTTCAACCGCATCCATTCCTGGATCAAAGCCCATATTAACCAAATATACTTTGTTATTTGCATCAATATCAGAAATTGCGTGAATCGCCGTTTTAGAAGGATCACCCGATGGGTCGTCAATATATTCTAAATTCGCTGGATCAAAAGTTCCGATTTTCACTACATTTTTCATCTCGCGAATCGTATTGTCATCGCGTACATCATCGATTGTATTCACTCCTTTGATTGTACCCGCAGCCATATATACAGAACCATTCAGACGAACTCTAAATTCATTTCCACTATCAAAGGCTAAATCCCATGAATTGCGCTTCACTTCATACATTGCTTTTCCACCTAAATCGACATAAACCTGGTTTGGTTGTGTTGGACCACCCACATTCGGTGCCATAATACCACCCAATGAGGTGTCAAAACTAATCATCATGACATTATACCCTTGGATCTTTGGTGTCTTCTCGCTGTAATTTACTTTTTCGATATTAAACTGAATGGTCTTATCCATTCGATCATATGGAAAAATTAAATTTTCAAAAGTAAACGATGTACCTTTCATTCCTTTAGAAAAAGGAACGATTAATTTATGATTGGCTGCTGCTGGAATGGTAGCAAAATCTACCCCATATATAGCCTTACTAGGAATAATCTGAATTTCAATGGTTCCTTCTCCTTGTGCTATTTCAGAAAAAACTAACTCCACTTGACGTGTTGTTTCAATTTCTCTATAAGGGATAGAAGGATTATCAAAAGCTACAATGAAATCGCGAACATCGCTATTTCCATTATTAGAATCTTTCTCACATGAACTGAAAAAAACAAGTGCAACAATTGCAATAACAAGTTTTCCTAATTTATACTTCTTCATAATTAAAATCCTAATTTATACTGTAACTTAATAAAGAAGCTCGTTCCATATCCAATTGGATTTGTTGTTGAGCCTCCTGCGTGTGCTGTAGCTCCACTCGTTGTTGAGCGAATATCTTTGATATCAAATAAGTTTCTTACTCCAACTGTTGCATACAACATATTTTTGAAGAAAGGTTGTCTTACACTAAAGTCTAACCAAGAATAACTTTCTTGTTTTCCTTTTGCATAATACTCACCAAATTCATCCGATCCTTTTTTGAAACGTTCCTCTTCTCCATTAAATTTATAGTACAAAGAAAAATTAGTTCCCGTTTTCTCCAAACGATAGTTGATATTTGCCGTTACTTCAGGGGTATATAAATACTTATCAGTTCCTTTAGGTGCTTTGTGAATTTCTTGAGAAACTCCTGACATCGTAAAACCAAGACCAAAATCAAAAGAATTCCAGCTCAATTGGCTCAAGAACGTTGCTCCAATATTGCGGTATAAATCTGTATTCTCATAAATGAATTTCAATCCATCTGGATTTACAACTTCAATTAAATCAATTTTATCCGAAACCTCTAAATAACGACCTGTTAAACTGTTGCTCAATTCAATATTATCTCCCAATGAAAACGTTTTCTTAAAGTTTAGAAATAACGTTTTTCCTTTTTCTGGTTTTAAATTTTCATTCCCTTGTAAATCGTGATTCACATCTACAAAGTACGTATACAATTCTTCATAATTTGGCAAACGAGGAGAAGTACCAATTGTACCACGAATCTCATAATCACCTGGAAGAACGTATTTCAATACCAAGCTCATAGCATGTTGGCTGTCAAATGTATTTGAAGTCATCAAGCGATACCCTGGACGCACCATCAAGCGCGGTAAAACATTGATTTCAGAAGAAGCATAAAAATCATAGCTTCCCAATGCTTTTTTCTGTGGATTTTCAGCTAGCTGTTCTGACATGGCAGAAAAACCATTCGTATATGCTATTTCATATCCTACTTGAAATTTCGCTGCATCTAATTTGATAAAGTCACTAAACGTACCTCTTGAGAAAAACACTTCTCTACTTTCACTTTTAAATGAGCTTTTATCGAATTTTTCATCGTACATAATACGATATCTATATTTATTGGTTTCTCTTTCTTGTTTTTGATAAGAGAAAGATAAATCAAATCGCAACCAATCATTCCAATTTCCAGATGTATTCAATACATTCGACCAACGCTGTGTATTCAAAATACGATCTACAGCTACTGGGTTTATTGTTTCAAAGATTGGATCTTCATTAATATTGAACAGTTTAGCATAGTCTTTCATGCGCTCATCAAAATATTCAAACTTATAATATACACGATAAGACTTATGGTGATAGTTTAAAAAACCTTTTACGTTATTCTGATTTTTTGGCAACCACTCATGTCCTCTTTTATCTTCATCACCATAATAGGTAAATCCCTTTCTATCGTCATACCACCCTTTAAAATCATTATGCGTATACGAGATACTAGCATATAAATTATCATTGATGTTATGTCCCAACGTAATACCCTGAATATGCTTCCCTTTATTCTTTAGGTCATATTCACTTCCTACAGTTTCTTCTTGTACAAAGAAATTGACATTCCAATCGTTGATGTTATTCTTTTTGGTGATGATATTGATAATTCCCGTTACTGCATTAGCGCCATAGTCAACTCCCATTGCTCCTTCAACGATTTCAATCTGCTCAATATCGTCAAGGTTGATTTGCGTTAAGTCCGTGTTGTTTCCGAATCCTTCATCTGAAATCATCGGTACATTATCAATAAGAATAGTAAAATATTGGGCGTCTAAACCGAACATTTTAACGGTTGAACGACCTGTACCTGCATTAGGTAAAATAGAAATATTCATTACTTGATTTAAAGCATCCGCTAAAGTAACAGCGCCTAAATTTTCAATTCTTTGCCTATTTAGAACAGTTACGTTATTGACAGCTTTATTGATCGACTGAGGATTATATTGACCCGAAATTACAATTTCTTCCAACTTTTGGTCTGGCTCTTTGATCGTATCATTTGTTTGAGCAACTACAGTAGAACTTAAAGTAAGTAAGGTACCTGTTGCAAGCAGTAGTGAACGTTTCATTTATATGTAAAGTCTTTTATTTAGATGGATTCTTAATTGCAAAGATAAGAAAATATATTATTTAAATTGATTTTAAATAATATATTTTTAATAAAAAAAGCGAAGTTAACAACTTCGCTTTTTGATCTATACGCTGAGCTTCTAGTTTTTAGGTAAGAACACTTCCGCCATCATGCATCTTGCACTTCCACCACCACATGCTTCAATAGTATCTAAGCTGCTGTGTAGAATTTTTGCGTGTTTTTCAAGTGTTTTAATCTGTCCATCTGTTAAGCTATTATAAGCTTGTGTAGACATCACCAAGTATTTTTCGTCATTTGCACCTAATATTTGTAACATATTACCTGCAAAATTGTTTACTTGATCTTCTGTAATAAGAACAACTTCTTTTCCAGATTCTTTTAAGTGATTCAAAACAATTTTTCTCTCTTGTTTATCATCAATTGTATCAGCACAAATAACGGCGAATGTATCCCCTAAACACATCATTACGTTGGTGTGGTAGATATTTTTACGCTCTCCATCAACGGTTTGGAATGCTTCAAAGATAACAGGGTTCATTTCAAAATCTTCACAAAACTCAATCACTAAGCCTTCATCTGCACGTGGAGATAAAGCACAATAAGCGATTTCATTGGTTCTGTCTAATAAAAGGTTTCCTGTTCCTTCTAAAAACAAATCATCTTCTTCCGCAGAAGTATAATCCCAAATATCGTTGATTTCAAATCCTTGTTCCTCTAAAATATCCAAGATATCTTCGCGTCTTTCTAGTCGTCTGTTTTCAGCAAACATAGGATACAAAACAACTTCTCCAGATTCGTGGAAAGAAATCCAGTTGTTTGGAAAAATACTATCTGGTGTATCCGGATCTACTGTATCATCTACTACCGTAACATGTACTCCTACAGCGCGTAACTTCTCAACGAAAGCATCAAATTCTTGTTGTGCTTTTGCATTTACTGTTGCTGGAGTTAAATTGTCTAAAACCTTTTGGTAATAGTTATTCACTGCTGTTTGCTCATTCATACGAAAAGCAACAGGACGAATCATCAGAATATTATTTGTTATCTGTTTCATACTATTCAAATTAATCTCTTATTAAAGGCAGTGTAGAACATCTCAATAAACCTTCTTGTTTTGCAATTTCGGCATATGGGATTTCCTCTACTGTAATATTATGGCTTCTTAACCAATTGTT
The DNA here is from genome assembly GCF_029894455.1 of Myroides gitamensis. NCBI lineage: Bacteria > Pseudomonadati > Bacteroidota > Flavobacteriia > Flavobacteriales > Flavobacteriaceae > Myroides > Myroides gitamensis. The sequence continues at coordinate 3,899,521 of NZ_JARYHN010000001.1, read as the reverse complement.
CAAACGCGTAAAGTTTCGTTCAGAAACAACAACGTCTGGAGCGATAGAGAAGATATTTGAATTCATGTGATACATTTCTTCTCTTGTAATTTGGAACAAATTCGCTTCACCAAAGATATCAACTAAATATTGATATTCCTTCTCATCATAAAAACCTCCTTTATAGATAATCGCTTTATCCAAACCTACGGGTTGGAAACAACAATCTAAATGTAAGGCATTGTCTCTTGGTTCTACTTTTGATTTAACTAAATCAAAGCTCTTGATTATCTTGTTTGGAAATAATTCACGGATAAATTCAACGCCTAATTCGTTGGTACGAGCAGTAATATAATTGCGATAATCTGGACGTTTGTATGATCCAATAAAGATATGATCATTCCACAACATTACATCACCACCTTCGAAATGCATTTCCTCTGGTGCGGATATAATATCGTTGGGATTTATTTGGTCTAAAACGTAGTTTATAGCGTCTAATTCTCTGTCTCGATCGGGAAGTATATTGGCTTTGATAAATTTATTATCAATCACGAATCCAATGTCTCGAGTAAAGATTTGATTGTAGTCTTCAATGATTTCAGGTCGATATACCTTTACCTCGTATTTTTCAAAAACCTGATTAAAAGCTTCCATCTCACGTACCATATCAGCTTCAACTGGATAGGTACCTGCTTTGATATGTTCCAGTGATTTCGGATCATAAGCTTCTTCTATTGTAGGGGTGGGTCCATTACTAACGGCAGTGCCTAGGACCACAGCCCGCAAACGAGAGGTTTCATTTTTTACATTTAATTGTAACATATGCTGTCATTTTGTACAAATATAGTAAAACCCCTTTTGATAAAAAGTTGTTTTTGTGTGTTTTTACTTTTTTCTAGCGATATGATGAAAGTATAGATAATCCTGTTAGGCTTTCATCGAAACAACTGTTCAATTAGATCAGGCATTTCCAAATCTCCCATCACTCATAATCAATAAAAAAAGGAAATGATTACTCATTTCCTTTTCTATTTTATACTGGACAGCAAATTATTTTCTTTGGTCCATTGGAACAAATTCTCTTAAAGGTTCTCCAACATACAATTGACGTGGACGTCCGATAGGTTCTTTGTTGATTCTCATTTCTTTCCATTGTGCGATCCATCCTGGTAAACGACCGATAGCAAACATTACAGTAAACATCTCCGTTGGGATACCTAATGCTCTGTAAATAATTCCAGAGTAGAAATCTACGTTTGGATATAAGTGACGATCTACGAAGTAAGGATCTTTTAATGCTGCTGCTTCTAATTGTTTAGCAATATCTAAAACAGGATCATCAACACCTAATTTAGCTAATACTTCATCTGCAGCTTTTTTAATGATACGTGCTCTTGGATCAAAGTTTTTGTAAACGCGGTGACCGAATCCCATTAAACGGAATGGATCATCTTTGTCTTTTGCTTTGTTGATATATTTCGCAACATCACCACCGTCATTTTGGATTGCTTCTAACATCTCAAGTACTGCTTGGTTAGCACCACCGTGAAGTGGCCCCCAAAGTGCAGATACTCCAGCTGAAATTGAAGCGAATAATCCAGCATGCGATGAACCTACCATTCTTACTGTAGCAGTAGAACAGTTTTGTTCGTGATCGGCATGTAATATAAATAATTTATCTACTGCGTTTTTAATAACTGGATCCATTTCATATGGTTCAGTTGGCAAAGCAAACATTAACTGTAAGAAACTATCTACATAACTTTTTGTGTTATCGTAATAGTTCAATGGGTATCCTTTTGCTTTTCTATATGTCCATGTTGCAATAACTAAGAATTTACTCATCGTTTTGCATACAGCTTCATATAAGCTCTTTTCACAGTCTGCATCAACAACTTTTGGGTTAAAAGCAGTTAGTGCACTTGTTAAAGAAGCTAATACACCCATTGGGTGTGCTGTTTTCGGGAATCCGTCAATGATATTTTTCATTTCTTCGTTTACTAACGAATACTTGCGAATATCTTTTTCAAATTGAGTTAATTGCTCTTGCGTTGGTAACTCTCCGAAAATAATTAAATAAGAAACTTCTAAAAAGTTAGATTTAGCAGCAAGGTCCTCGATTGAATAGCCTCTATATCTTAAAATTCCTTGTTCTCCATCTAGGAAAGTAATTGCACTTTGGCATGAACCAGAATTTTTATACCCTGGATCTAAAGTGATAGCCCCTGTTAAAGCACGTAATTTTAAGATATCAATTGCTACTTCGTTTTCAGTACCAACTAATACTGGCAGTTCGTGTCTTTGACCATCAACTTCTATAAAAGCTGTTTTAGACATATTGTTATTTTTTATTTACTTTTTATTTATATAATTAAAACATTTAAAATGTTTTTTGCAGTTGGAAAGATAAGAAATATTATGCTTACATACAAGATATAAAAGCTAATAATAATCATTGATTCACAACATTTTCGGTACTATTTCTATAAAAATATATTGTTAGAAACAATTGTATTTCAATCTACAATATACTATTAAAAAAATAATAAATAAGTAGATTTTTTACAAAAAAAGCTCCAACATGATAAGTTGGAGCCTTTTTATTAATTTGATAAAATTAGTTGATTTTAAATGCCTTTTCTTGTGGATAATAAGCAACATCGCCTAATTCTTCCTCAATACGAAGTAATTGGTTGTATTTTGCCATACGATCCGAACGTGAAGCCGAACCTGTTTTAATTTGACCACAGTTTAAAGCTACTGCTAAATCTGCAATTGTACTATCTTCAGTTTCTCCTGAACGGTGAGACATTACAGAAGTGTATCCAGCATTTTTCGCCATATTAACTGCTGCAATCGTTTCTGTTAACGTTCCAATTTGATTTACTTTAATTAGAATTGAATTTCCAATACCTTCATTGATTCCTCTTTCTAAACGCGTAACATTTGTCACGAATAAATCATCTCCTACTAATTGTACTTTATCTCCGATTTTTTCTGTTAAGTATTTCCATCCTTCCCAGTCATCTTCATGCATTCCATCCTCAATAGAGATAATAGGGTATTTAGCAGCTAATTCCGCTAAATAGTCCGCTTGCTCTTGTGAACTGCGTACTTTACCTAAATCACCTTCAAATTTAGTATAATCGTATTTTCCATTTACATAGAATTCAGAAGCTGCACAGTCTAAAGCTAGCATGATTTCATCACCGAAACGGTATCCAGCATTCTCTACTGCTACTTTAATAGAATCTAAAGCATCTTCCGTTCCTTTTAAAGCTGGAGCGAATCCTCCTTCATCACCAACAGCAGTACTTAGCTGTCTGTCGTGTAATACTTTTTTCAAGTGATGGAAAATTTCTGTTCCCATTTGCATCGCGTGTAAAAACGTGATTGCTTTTACAGGCATAATCATAAATTCTTGAAATGCTATCGGGGCATCAGAGTGAGATCCACCATTGATAATATTCATCATGGGTACAGGCAACGTATTCGCAGAAACACCACCTACGTAACGATATAAAGGCATCCCCAATTCAGCAGCAGCAGCTTTAGCTACAGCTAAAGAAACTCCTAAAATTGCGTTAGCACCTAAATTTCCTTTATTTGGTGTACCATCTAAGTCAATCATCAACTGATCGATATAATTTTGTTCAAATACGCTTAAACCTACAATATTTTCAGCAATAATCGTGTTCACGTTTTCAACAGCTTTTAAAACGCCTTTACCCATAAAAGCTTTTCCACCGTCTCTTAATTCGACAGCTTCGTGCTCTCCTGTAGAAGCTCCTGATGGAACAGCAGCTCTTCCTAAACTTCCATTACTTGTAATCACATCAACTTCAACAGTTGGATTACCTCTAGAATCTAAAATTTGACGTGCGTGAACGCTTAAAATTGTACTCATAATTAAAGTGTGTGTTATTAATTAGTCTAGGGTATCTGTGGTAGATTACCGTCGACTCTTGTGTTGTGTATTTTACTTTTTCAAATCCTTTTAGCAAGAAAAGGAGGTCTTAATTTTTACTCATATTCGAAACGAAATCGTCGAATAAATATCTTGAATCGTGTGGTCCAGGGCTAGATTCTGGGTGGTATTGAACAGAGAAAACTGCTTTGTTTTTCATGCGTACACCAGCCACCGTTTGATCATTTAAATGCAAATGTGAAATTTCTAAGGTTGGGTGGTTTGTCAACTCCTCTTTAATCACAGCAAATCCATGGTTTTGAGACGTAATTTCTCCTTTACCAGTCAATACATTTAATACTGGGTGGTTTACTCCTCTATGTCCACTGAACATTTTGTAAGTTCCTACACCTTGAGATAAACAAATTAACTGATGCCCTAAACAAATACCAAAAACAGGTAATTTTCCTTCTACAACTTGTTTAACTACCGTTAATACTCCTTTATCAGCTAAAGCTTGTGGGTCACCAGGCCCGTTAGATAAGAAGATCCCGTTTGGATTGAAAGCCAATAAGTCTTCATACGAACTATTGTATGGAAATACTTGGATATAGCAATCACGCTCCGCTAAACAACGTAAGATATTTGTTTTGATACCAAGATCTAAAACAGATACACGGTATTTGCTTTCTGGGTTACCATAAAAATAAGGTTCTTTTGTAGAAACCACAGAAGAAAGTTCTAATCCTTCCATAGAAGGCACTTCTTTCAATAAAGCTTTTAGTTCTTCAACTGATTTACCATCTGTGCTCAAAACTGCGTTCATTGCACCATTGTCACGGATATAAGCAGTCAAAGCTCTTGTATCCACATCTGAGATAGCAACTAATTGATGTGCATCAAAATAATCGTATAAACTACCATCTGCACCAGGGCGAGAATATTCGTAGCTAAAGTTCTTACATACTAATCCAGCAATCTTGATTCCATCAGAATCTACTTCATCTGCATTAACTCCGTAGTTACCGATATGAGGATTAGTAGAAAGCATAATTTGTCCGTAGTATGACGGATCAGTAAATACTTCTTGATACCCTGTCATTCCAGTATTAAAGCAAATTTCACCAAAAGCTGTTCCTTTAATACCAATTGATTTCCCATAAAAAACGGTGCCATCTGCTAAAACAATGATACCGTCTTCTTTTCTTTTATATTCCATGTGTAAGTTGTATTGTAGTGATGCAAAAATAAAGCAAAAAAAAGGACATTCTAAAAAGAATGTCCTTTTAATTTTATAATGAAAACATATATAATGAATTATTATTCATTTGTTTCTGTTTCAGTTGTAGTAGCTTCAGCTTGAGGAGCGTCAACAGTTTCAGCTTTCTTCTTCCCTCTACGAGTAGTTTTCTTAGCTTCTTTCTTAGCTACATTGTAGATTTCGTTGAAATCAACGAATTCAATCATAGCCATATCAGCGTTATCTCCTAAACGGTTACCTAACTTGATGATACGTGTATATCCTCCTGGACGATCACCAACTTTTTGAGCAACCTCTCTGAACAATTCAGTAACAGCTTCTTTGCTTCTCAAGTAAGAGAAAACAACACGACGATTATGAGTATCGTCAGTTTTAGATTTAGTTACTAAAGGTTCAATATATTGTTTTAATGCTTTTGCTTTAGCTACAGTAGTATTGATACGCTTGTGCTCAATCAAAGAACAAGCCATATTAGCTAACATAGAATTTCTATGTCCAGCTTTTCTACCTAAGTGATTTATTTTTTTTCCGTGTCTCATTGCGTTATCGAATTTAGACTTTAGCGGTCTAGATTATTCTTTATCTAATTTGTATTTTGATAGATCCATACCAAAATTTAATCCTTTCACAGCAACTAATTCTTCTAATTCAGATAATGACTTCTTACCGAAGTTTCTGAATTTCATCAAATCATTTTTGTTGAAAGATACTAAATCTCCTAATGTATCTACTTCAGCCGCCTTTAAACAATTTAACGCTCGAACTGAAAGATCTAAATCTACCAATTTAGTTTTTAGAAGCTGTCTCATATGCAATGATTCTTCATCGTATGATTCAGTTTGAGCAATTTCATCAGCCTCTAAAGTAATTCTCTCGTCTGAGAACAGCATAAAATGATGAATCAATGTTTTAGCTGCTTCTGTTAAGGCGTCTTTTGGATGAATAGAACCGTCTGTAATGATATCAAAAACTAACTTTTCGTAGTCAGTTTTTTGCTCTACACGGTAATTTTCTATAGCATACTTAACGTTCTTAACTGGAGTATAAATCGAATCTGTGAAAATTGTTCCGATTGGTGCATTTGGTTTTCTATTCTCCTCTGCAGCAACGTAACCTCTACCCTTTTCGATTGTTAAATCCATTGTAATACTTACACTGCTTTCGCAATTGAAGATAACTAACTCCGGATTTAATACTTGGAAATTAGAAATATACTTCTGGAAATCACCAGCAGTCATTTGTTCTTTCCCTGAAAAAGTGATACTTACAGATTCATTATCTATATCTTCCACCTGACGTTTAAAACGTACTTGCTTAAGGTTAAGGATAATTTCAGTAACATCCTCAACAACACCAGCGATGGTAGAAAATTCGTGATCAACTCCTTCGATACGTACTGAAGTAATAGCATACCCCTCTAACGAAGACAGAAGTACTCTTCTCAATGCATTACCAATAGTCAATCCATATCCCGGTTCTAAAGGTCTAAATTCGAATTTACCTCTAAAATCGGTCGAATCAATCATGATAACTTTATCGGGCTTTTGAAAATTAAATATTGCCATATTTGTTTCGACTGAATGTCAATTATTATTTGTTGTACAACTCTACGATTAACTGTTCTTTGATGTTTTCTGGAACTTGAAGTCTTTGAGGTACAGCAACGAAAGTACCTTCTAAAGTTTCAGGATTCCAAGTAATCCATTCGTAAACAGAACTAGAATTAGATAACGAACGTTCGATAACTTCTAAAGATTTAGATTTTTCACGAACAGCAACTTTATCACCAGCTTTTAATTGGTAAGAAGGAATATTCACTACTTCACCGTTCACTGTGATATGTCTGTGAGAAACTACTTGACGTGCAGCTCTACGAGAAGGAGCAATTCCCATTCTGTAAACTACGTTATCTAATCTCGATTCACACAATTGAATCAATACCTCACCAGTAACTCCACGAGCAGCCGCAGCTTTCTTGTAAATATTACGGAATTGCTTTTCTAAGATACCGTATGTGTATTTTGCTTTTTGTTTCTCCATTAACTGGATAGCATATTCAGATTTTTTAGCTCTTTTTTTAGCTAATCCGTGCTGTCCTGGAGGGTAGTTTCTTTTTTCGAATGATTTATCATCTCCGAAAATAGCTTCGCCGAATTTACGAGCGATTTTTGTTTGTGGACCAGTATATCTTGCCATTTTTCAAAATAAAAAAAAGGTAGGGATTATGAATTCAGGTCACTTTCCTCCGATAATCTATCCTACCTTTGGTTATACTATAAATTAAACTCTTCTTCTCTTAGGAGGACGACATCCGTTGTGTGGGATTGGAGTAATATCGATAATCTCAGTTACTTCGATTCCACCATTATGTAAAGATCTGATTGCAGATTCTCTTCCGTTTCCTGGACCTTTTACATAAACTTTTACTTTTTTCAATCCTGCCTCAAGTGCAACTCTACCACAATCTTCAGCAGCCATCTGAGCAGCATACGGAGTGTTCTTTTTAGAACCTCTGAATCCCATTTTACCTGCAGACGACCAAGAGATTACTTCACCTTTCTTGTTAGTCAAAGAAATAATGATATTGTTGAATGTTGCATTAATATGAGCTTCACCTGTTGTTTCTACAACAACTTTACGCTTTTTTGTATTCGCTTTAGCCATATTACTACTTATTATTTAGTTGCTTTTTTCTTGTTAGCAACAGTTTTTCTTTTACCTTTTCTCGTTCTCGAGTTATTCTTCGTTCTTTGTCCTCTTAATGGAAGTCCAGTTCTATGACGGATTCCTCTGTAACAACCGATATCCATTAAACGTTTGATGTTTAAAGAAATCTCTGAACGTAATTCACCTTCAATTTTGAAATGACCTACTGCTTCACGGATAGCTCCGATCTCGTCATCATTCCAATCTTGTACTTTCTTATCTTCATCAACATTAGCTGCTGCTAAAATTTCTTTAGCTCTACTAGAACCAATCCCGAAGATATAAGTTAAAGCAATAACTCCTCTTTTGTATTTAGGTATGTCTACCCCTGCGATTCTTGCCATAATTATCCTTGTCTTTGTTTAAATCTAGGATTCTTTTTATTAATAACGTAAAGTCTACCTTTTCTACGTACTATGATGCACTCGGCACTTCTTTTTTTAACTGATGCTCTTACTTTCATTTTAATAGCCTCTTTAATATCTATAAGTAATTCTTGCTTTGGTCAAGTCATATGGACTCATTTCCAGTTTCACTCTATCACCAGGCAACAACTTAATGTAGTGCATACGCATTTTACCTGAGATGTGCGCGATAACAACGTGACCATTTTCTAATTCTACACGGAACATTGCATTAGACAATGCTTCGATTATTGCTCCGTCTTGTTCTATTGCTGATTGTTTTGCCATAAAATTTAAGCTGTCGCTCTTCTATTTTTACCACTTGTCATCATACTATCATACTGTTTGTTTAATAGATATGAGTTAACTTGTTGGATTGTATCAATTACAACACTCACCATAATTAATAGTGAAGTACCACCATAAAACATCGCCCATCCTTGTTGAACCCCTAAGATGCTAACAATGATTGCTGGGAAAACAGCAATGATTGCAAGATATAAAGACCCAGGAAAAGTGATCAATGACATAATTCTATCTAAGAAATCTGCAGTCTCAGAACCAGGCTTAACCCCTGGAATAAAACCACCACTTCGCTTCAAGTCATCTGCCATTTTATTAGTAGGTACTGTAATCGCGGTGTAAAAGTACGTAAAAATAATGATTAATAAAGCAAAAAGTAAATTATACTCCCAACCAAATACATTGTGGAATGTATTACTAATTGATTTTGCAGTATCCGAAGTTGACAAACCAGCTACAGCAGCAGGCACAAACATGATCGCTTGCGCGAAAATAATTGGCATAACTCCTGAAGCATTTAGTTTCAAAGGAATCCACTGACGGTTTCCTCCTAACATGGATTGATCATACGTTCCAGAAGCGCTTCTACGAGCGTATTGTACTGGAATTCTTCGTACAGCTAATGTCAAATAGATACAAGCTACGATAATCAATAACCATAAAATTACTTCAATAACAACTAACATTGGTCCTCCGTTATTTTCTGTAATACGTGATTGGAATTCTTGGATGAAAGACATTGGAAGTCTTGCAATAATACCAACCATAATTAATAACGAAATACCATTTCCAATCCCTTTATCAGTAATTTTTTCTCCTAACCACATGGCAAAGATAGTTCCGGCAGTTAGTATCATTACTGAAGAAAACAAGAATGAGAAAGAATTAAAACCTAGCAAAAATGCATCTGATGGCAATTGCACATACAAGTTATAAATGTAACTAGGTCCTTGTAATAAGGTAATACCGATAGTTAACCATCTTGTAATTTGATTCATTTTCTTTCTACCGCTTTCTCCATCATTTTGTAATTTTTGCAGATAAGGAACCGCAATTCCCATCAGCTGCACCACAATGGAAGCAGAAATGTAAGGCATAATACCTAAAGCAAAAACAGATGCCTGTGCAAATGCACCACCTGTAAAAACGTTAATTAACCATCCGATTCCTTGATCCGTTTGATCAGTCAACGCTTGCAATTTCGTTGCATCAATACCTGGTAGAGTAACTTGTGTACCAAAACGGTACACAAGTAATAGTCCTAATGTGATTAAGATTTTATTTTTTAACTCTTCAATTTTCCAGATACTGGCTAATGTTTCAAAAAACTTCTTCATCCTGTTCACTAAGATTTTATAACGTTACAACTTCTCCTCCTGCTGCTTCAATAGCTGCTTGGGCAGAAGCTGAAAATTTATGAGCAGAAACTTTTAATTTTGCTTTTAGCTCTCCACGTCCTAAAACCTTAACTAAACTGTTTTTAGTAGCTAATCCTAAATCAACTAATTGAGAAAAATCTACAGTATCAGTTACTTTTCCGCTATCAACAAGACCTTGTAAAGCCTCTAGGTTAATTACAGCGTACTCAACTCTGTTAATGTTTTTGAAACCGAATTTAGGTACACGTCTTTGAAGTGGCATTTGCCCTCCTTCAAATCCGATCTTTTTCGAATAACCTGAACGTGATTTAGCACCTTTATGTCCTTTTGTAGAAGTTCCTCCTTTTCCAGAACCTTCACCACGACCAACACGTTTGTTTTGGTTGTGTACTGAACCGTTTGCTGGTTGTAAATTACTTAAATTCATCTATTGCGAATATTATTTAATTTCTTCTACAGAAACTAAGTGTTGAACTTTATTTACCATTCCTAAGATTGCAGTAGAAGCATCATGTTCAACTACTTGACCAATCTTACGAAGTCCTAAAGCCTCTAATGTTCTCTTTTGGTTAAGAGGACATTTAATTTGGCTTTTTACTTGTTTTATTTTGATTTTCGACATAATCTTTCAAATTAACCTTTAAATACTTTTTCTAAAGAAATTCCTCTTTGTTTTGCAACTGTAGAAGCACTTCTTAATCGTAATAAAGCATCGAAAGTAGCTTTCACCACGTTATGTGGATTCGAAGAACCTTGAGACTTAGATAATAAATCTGTAATTCCTACAGCTTCAACTACCGCTCTCACAGAACCTCCAGCAATAACTCCCGTACCTAATGATGCTGGCATCAACAATACACGCGCTCCACTGAATTTACCTTTTTGTTCGTGCGGAATAGTATGTCCGTTTAATGGAACTTTAACTAAGTTTTTCTTAGCATCTTCAACTGCTTTAGCAATAGCCTCAGATACATCTTTAGATTTACCTAAACCGTGACCCACTACACCGTTTTCGTCACCTACAACAACAACAGCAGAAAAACCAAAAGCTCTTCCCCCTTTTGTTACTTTAGTAACACGGTTTACACTAACCAAACGATCTTTTAAATCAAGACCGCTTGGTTTTACAAATTCTACGTTTTTATAATTTTGATACATAACTAATTAGAATTTTAATCCAGCTTCTCTAGCGCCGTCTGCTAATGATTTAACACGTCCGTGGTATAAATAACCGTTTCTATCAAAAGATACAGTTTCGATACCTGCTTTTAAAGCTTTGTCTGCGATTAGTTTTCCAACCGATGCAGCAGTTTCAACATTGGTTCCTCTTGTTATCCCAGCTTCTCTTGACGATGCTGACACTAAAGTTACTCCATTTACGTCATCTATGATTTGTGCATAGATTTCTTTATTACTTCTGAATACAGAAAGTCTAGTTCTAGCAGGTGTACCGCTAACTGTCTTTCTAATTCTGAACTTTATACGTTGTCTTCTTTCAGATTTTGTTAATGACATAGTCTTAATTTTTAAGCTGATTTACCTGCTTTTCTTCTTAATTCCTCACCTACAAACTTGATTCCTTTTCCTTTGTAAGGCTCTGGCTTACGGAAAGAACGGATTTTTGCAGCTACTTGACCTACTAATTGTTTGTCGTGAGAAGTCAATTTTACTAGAGGGTTTTTCCCTTTTTCTGATATTGTTTCAACTACAACTTCAGGAGCGATATCCATCACGATATTGTGAGAGAATCCTAAAGCTAAGTCTAGCTTTTGCCCTTGGTTTGAAGCACGGTATCCTACCCCTACAAACTCTAAAGTTACAGTAAATCCTTCAGAAACACCAGCAATCATATTGTTAATTAAGCTACGGTATAATCCGTGTTTAGCTCTTTCATCTTTATCGTCAGATGATCTTTCTACAACAACTTGATTATCTTCTACTTTAACACTAACTGTATCGAATTTCTGAGTAAGCTCTCCTAATTTACCTTTAACAACAATAACGCCTTCTTGAACATCAACTGTTACACCAGCAGGAATTGTTATCGGACTTTTTCCTATTCTTGACATTTCTTAGTCTTTTTAAATTAGTATACGTAACAAACTACTTCACCACCAACATTCAATTGTTTTGCTTGTTTTCCAGTCATCAATCCTTTTGATGTTGAAACAATCGCAATTCCTAAACCGTTTAAGATTCTTGGAAGGTCAGTTGCAGAAGCGTATTTACGCAAACCTGGTTTACTAATTCTTTGGATATCTCTAATCACAGACTCTTTTGTGTCTTTATCGTATTTCAAAGCTATTTTGATTGTACCTTGAACTGTACTATCATCAAATTTATAGCTTAAGATATATCCTTGATCGAATAAAATTTTCGTGATTTCTTTTTTGAAGTTAGATGCTGGGATCTCTACCACTTTGTGGTTTGCACGCACAGCATTTCTAATTCTTGTAAGGAAATCTGCTATTGGATCTGTATACATTGTTTTTACCTTTAAATCTTAATTACCAACTTGCCTTTTTAACTCCTGGTATCAACCCTTGGTTAGCCATCTCACGGAAAGTAACACGAGAAATACCGAATTGACGCATATACCCTCTAGGTCTTCCAGTTAATTTACATCTGTTGTGTAAACGTACAGGAGAAGCATTTTTAGGTAATTTTTGTAACCCTTCGTAGTCACCAGCTTCTAAAAGAGCTTTTCTTTTATCAGCATATTTAGCTACTAATGCTTGTCTTTTAACCTCACGGGCTTTCATTGATTCTTTAGCCATAACTCTTAATTCTTTTTAAAAGGTAATCCTAATTCAACTAGTAAAGATTTAGCTTCTTTATCTGTGTTAGCAGATGTTACAAACGTAATATCAAAACCAGCGATTTTGTTTACTTTATCAATATTGATTTCAGGGAAAATAATTTGCTCAGTTACACCTAAGTTATAATTTCCTCTACCGTCGAATCCATCAGATTTGATACCAGAGAAATCTCTCACTCGTGGTAAAGCAGAAGTAACTAAACGGTCTAAGAATTCGTACATTCTTTCGCCACGTAAAGTAACTTTAGCTCCAATTGGCATTCCTTTTCTCAATTTGAAAGAAGCAACGTCTTTCTTAGAAATAGTAGCTACTGCTTTTTGTCCTGTAATTTTAGTTAATTCCTCTACTGCGTAATCAACTAATTTTTTGTCAGATACAGCTGCACCAACACCACGGCTAACAACAATTTTCTCAAGTTTAGGAACTTGCATAATGTTCTTGTATCCAAACTCCTCTTTAAGAGCAGAGATCACTCTGCTATTATATTCTTCTTTAAGTCTTGGTATATAAGCCATAACTATAATACTTGATTTGATTTTTTAGAAACTCTTACATTTTTTCCATTTTCATTTCTTTGGATAGCTACTTTCGTAGTATCGTTTGTCTTAGGATCTACGATCGCTAAGTTAGAAATGTGGATAGGAGCCTCTTTTTTAACAATACCACCTTGAGGGTTAGTAGCACTAGGCTTAACATGCTTAGAAATGATGTTTACCCCTTCAACAATAGCTTTGTTCTTTTCGCGTAATACACGTACGATTTTTCCTTCAGATCCTTTGTGATCTCCAGTGATAACACGTACAGTATCTCCTGTTTTTATCTTTAGCTTAATCATGTTTAGAACGAATTACAACACCTCAGGTGCTAATGATACAATTTTCATGAATTGTTTTTCACGAAGTTCTCTTGCTACTGGTCCAAAAACACGAGTTCCTTTCATTTCACCTGCAGCATTTAACAATACGCAAGCGTTATCATCGAATCTAATGTATGATCCATCAGCTCTTCTAACCTCTTTTTTAGTGCGAACAACTACAGCAGTAGAAACAGTACCTTTTTTCACACTTCCGTTTGGAGTTGCGTCTTTGATACTTACTACAATTTTATCCCCTACTGAAGCGTAACGACGCTTTGTCCCACCTAATACACGGATAGTCAAAACCTCTTTTGCTCCCGTGTTATCTGCTACTTTAAGTCTAGATTCTTGTTGTACCATAATTATTTCGCTCTTTCAATGATTTCAACTAATCTCCAACATTTTGATTTAGATAATGGACGAGTCTCCATAATTCTAACTGTATCACCAATGTTGCAGTTGTTCGTTTCGTCGTGAGCAACATATTTTTTAGTTTGCTTCACGAACTTTCCATATAATGGGTGTTTTACTTTTTTTACTTCAGAAACAACAATAGATTTCTCCATTTTGTTACTAGTAACAACACCTATTCTTTCTTTTCTTTCTTTTCTATTTTCCATCTTTTGGCAGAATACAATTATTGTAACTCTCTTTTGCTTAGCTCAGTATTCACTCTAGCAATTGTTCTTCTCACCTTTCTGATTTGAAGAGGGTTCTCGATTGGAGAAATTGCATGAGTAGCTTTTAAGCTATTTAATGCGTTAGTCAACTCTTTTAATTGCTCTTGTAAATCAGCTACAGATAGGTTTACTATTTCAGATTGTTTCATGATAAATTTCTATTATGCTTCGAAATCTCTAGCAATTATAAATTTTGTTTTCACAGGAAGTTTTTGAGCAGCTAAGCGTAAAGCTTCTTTCGCTACAGATAGTGGAACACCACCAACCTCAAACATTATTTTTCCTGGTTTTACCACAGCAACCCAGTATTCTACTGCACCCTTACCTTTACCCATACGCACTTCAAGAGGCTTCTTAGTGATTGGTTTGTCTGGGAAAATCTTGATCCATAATTGTCCTTCACGTTTCATGAAACGAGTTGCAGCGATACGTGCAGCCTCGATTTGACGAGAAGTGATAAATGCTGAATCTAAAGATTTAATTCCGAACATCCCATTAGAAAGTTCATGCCCTCTTTGGGAAATCCCTTTCATCTTACCTTTCTGTACCTTACGGTATTTTGTTCTTTTAGGCTGTAACATTTTTCTTCAGTTTAAAAATTACTTTCTTTTGCGTTGGTTAGGTCTACCTTTACTAGATCCTGCTGGTGATTTAGACTGTTTTTTATCCATACCAGCTAACGGAGAAAGATCTCTTTTACCATAAACCTCACCTTTCATGATCCACACTTTAATTCCCATTCTACCGTAAGTAGTATGAGCTTCAGCAAGTGCATAATCGATGTCGGCTCTGAAAGTAGATAATGGAATTCTTCCATCTTTGAAAGATTCTGAACGTGCCATTTCAGCACCGTTCAAACGACCAGAAATCATTACTTTGATTCCTTCAGCATTCATTCTCATCGCAGCACCAATAGCCATACGGATTGCTCTACGGTAAGAAATTCTGTTTTCGATTTGACGAGCAATACTAGCAGCCACTAAAAACGCGTCAAGTTCAGGTCTCTTAATTTCAAAGATATTGATTTGAACTTCCTTATCAGTAATCTTTTTCAATTCCTCTTTCAACTTGTCTACCTCTTGTCCACCTTTTCCGATAATGATACCAGGTCTAGCAGTAGTGATAGTAACGGTTACAAGTTTCAAAGTTCTCTCGATGATTACTTTTGATACACTAGCTTTTGATAAACGAGCATGAATATACTTTCTGATTTTGTGATCCTCAGCGAGTTTATCACCGTAATCATTTCCACCATACCAGTTTGAGTCCCATCCTCTAATAATACCAAGGCGATTCCCGATCGGATTAGTTTTTTGTCCCATACTGTTTATTAATTGCTTTGTGTGTTATTATTTGATCCTAATACGATTGTCACGTGATTAGAACGTTTTCTTATTCTGTGTGCTCTTCCTTGAGGTGCAGGACGAAGTCTTTTCAACATCATTCCTCCATCTACTCTAATTTCCTTTACAAAAAGTCCAGCTTCTTCCATGTTTTCTTCCACGTTTTTTGCTTGCCAGTTTGCAATTGCAGACAAAACTAATTTCTCTAAACTACGAGAAGCATGTTTTGAACTGAATTTTAATATATTTAGAGCTTTTTCTACTTTCTGTCCTCTTACTAAATCCGCTACTAAGCGCATTTTTCTTGGAGAAGTAGGGCAATTGTTTAGCTTAGCAAAAGCAACCTGCTTATTAGCTTCTTTAATTTGCTCAGCTCTTTCTCTTTTACGAACTCCCATAGCTTCTTATTATTTTTTACCTTTATTCTTTGCACCAGCGTGACCTCTAAACGATCTTGTTGGTGAAAATTCCCCTAACTTATGTCCAACCATGTTCTCTGTTACATATACAGGAACAAATTGACGACCATTATGTACTGCGATAGTCTGTCCAACGAAATCTGGAGTAATCATAGAAGCTCTTGACCAAGTTTTGATAACAGCTTTATTTCCAGACTCTACATTTTTAAGAACTTTCTTCTCTAATTTAAAGTGAACATAAGGTCCTTTTTTTAACGAACGTGCCATGTTTTACTCTTTTATTTCTTTCTACGTTCAACGATATACTTGTTACTCGACTTAACTTTAGAACGAGTTCTATAACCTTTAGCAGGCATCCCGTTTCTTGAACGTGGATGTCCTCCAGAAGAACGACCTTCTCCACCTCCCATTGGGTGATCTACCGGGTTCATAGCTACAGCTCTTGTTCTAGGTCTTCTACCTAACCATCTAGATCTACCAGCTTTACCAGAAACGATTAATTGGTGATCGTGGTTCGATACAGCTCCAATAGTAGCCATACAAGTTAACAAAATCAAACGCACTTCACCAGAAGGCATTTTAATTGTTGCATACTTACCATCTCTTGCTACTAATTGCGCGAAAGTACCAGCTGAACGAGCAATCACTGCTCCTTGTCCAGGACGTAATTCAATACAAGAAATAACAGTTCCTAAAGGAATTCTACTTAAAGGCATTGCATTACCTACTTCAGGTGATGCATCTGGTCCTGAAACTACAGTTTGTCCAACTTTAAGACCAGCTTGTGCGATAACGTAAGTTTTAGCTCCATCCGCATAAGCAAGTAATGAAATAAATGCTGAACGGTTTGGATCATACTCGATTGTTTTAACAATTGCAGGAACTCCTTCTTTTGTTCTTTTGAAATCGATGATACGATATCTTTGTTTATGACCACCACCTGTGTAGCGCATGGTCATTTTTCCTTGACTATTTCTACCTCCAGATTTTTTTTTCGGTGCTAGTAAACTACGCTCCGGCTTATCAGTTGTTATAGCGTCAAAACTATTTACAACTCTAAAACGCTGACCTGGGGTAATAGGTTTTAATTTTCTAACTGACATTATTTATTAGATATTTGAATAAAAGTCTATATTATCTCCTTCTTTCAATTCAACTATTGCTTTTTTGAAAGCATTAGTTTTAGCGTTAATCATACCGCTTTTTGTATATTTAACAGAACGCTTAGCACCATAGTTCATAGTATTAACGTTAACAACACTAACACCATAAGTAGCTTCTACAGCTTTTTTGATCTCAATTTTGTTCGCTCTTCTATCAACTACGAAACCATAACGGCCAAAAATTTCACCGTCTTTTGTCACTTTTTCTGTAATTATAGGCTTAATTAAAACACTCATGTTCTTATTATTTGCTTAAATTTTCAACAATTCCAGCCACAGATCCTTCTGTCAAGACTAAGCTTCCCGCGTTTAAAATAGCGTAAGTACTTAATTCTGAGTTAGTTACAACAGCAGCCTTCTCTAAATTGCGTGATGACAAATATACATTTTTATTTGATTCACCCAACACAAATAGAGATTTTTTATTTTCTAACCCTAAAGCTTTCAATACACTAATGAAATTTTTAGTGCTTGGTGCTTCGAAGTTAAAGTTTTCTAAAACGATTAAGTTCTCTTCGCGAACCTTAATTGAAAACGCCGATTTTCTAGCTAAGCGTTTTAAGTTCTTATTCAATTTGAAAGAATAGTTTCTTGGTCTTGGCCCGAAAACTCTTCCCCCTCCTCTGAATACTGGTGACTTGATACTTCCTGCTCTCGCCGTTCCAGTTCCTTTTTGCTTTTTAATCTTACGCGTACTTCCAGAGATTTCAGCTCTTTCTTTAGCTTTATGTGTACCTTGTCTTTGATTTGCTAAATATTGTTTAACATCAAGATATACTGCGTGATTATTTGGCTCAATTCCGAATACTGAATCTAAAAGTTCAACTTTTCTTCCAGTATCTTTCCCTGTAATATCTAAAACTTTTACTTCCATTACTTCTGAATGATTACATAAGAGTTTTTGTGTCCTGGAATAGCTCCTTTTACAACAAGTAGGTTCTTATCAGCCACTACTTTTAAAACTCTAAGATTTTGTACTGTTACATTTTCTCCTCCAGTTCTTCCTGCCATGCGCATTCCTTTGAATACTCTAGATGGATAAGAAGAAGCTCCTACAGAACCTGGTGCTCTTAAACGGTTTTTTTGACCGTGAGTAACTTGACCTACTCCGCCAAATCCATGACGTTTAACAACCCCTTGGAAACCTTTTCCTTTAGATACACCTTGAACGTCTACGAATTCTCCTTCAGCAAACAAATCTACAGTGATAACATCACCTAATTTGTGTTCTCCTTCGAATTCTTTGATTTCAACGACTTTTCTTTTAGCAGATGTTCCCGCTTTCTTAAAGTGACCTAACTCAGCTTTAGTAGCGTGTTTCTCTGTCTTGTCATCGAAACCAAGTTGTAACGCTTCATACCCGTCAACCTCATTGGTTCTGACTTGGGTAACGACACATGGACCAACTTCGATTACTGTACATGGAATGTTTTTTCCATTTTCGTCGAAAATACTAGTCATGCCGATTTTTTTACCAATTAACCCAGACATAAATATTTAATTAAATTATTTGAAACTTATTTAAAAGAATTAAGCATTAGCGTATTTCCACACTAATACTTAATCCTTAATCTTTTATTTTTCTTGAAATCACTTTCGGATTATCACACTTTAATCTCAACTTCTACACCGCTTGGTAACTCTAATTTCATTAAAGCATCAATTGTTTTAGAAGAAGAAGAATAAATATCTAACAATCTTTTGTAAGAACTAACTTCAAATTGCTCTCTAGCTTTTTTGTTTACGTGTGGTGAACGTAATACAGTAAAGATTTTTTTATCAGTTGGTAACGGAATTGGACCTGTTACTACTGCACCTGTACTTTTTACAGTTTTTACGATTTTCTCTGCTGATTTATCAACCAACATATGATCGTAAGATTTTAATTTTATTCTGATTTTTTGACTCATTTTTCTCTAAAATTAAGCGTTTCCTTTTGCTTTAGTGATTACAGCCTCTGAAATGTTTGATGGTGTTTCAGAGTAGTGAGAGAACTCCATTGTAGAAGTAGCTCTACCTGACGATAACGTTCTCAATGTAGTTACATATCCGAACATTTCTGATAATGGCACAGAAGCTTTAACAACTTTTGCTCCATTTCTATCATCCATGCTGTTGATTTGTCCACGACGACGGTTCAAATCCCCAACGATATCACCCATGTTTTCTTCAGGAGTCAATACTTCTAACTTCATGATCGGCTCAAGAATTACAGCACCAGCAGCTTTAGCAGCAGCTTTGTAACCCATTTTCGCTGCCAATTCGAATGATAATGCATCCGAGTCAACCGCGTGATAAGAACCGTCTGTTAAAGTAACTTTCATCGAATCCATTTCGAAACCTGCTAAAGGCCCTTGTTTCATCGCTTCTTTGAATCCTTTTTCTACAGAAGGAATATATTCTTTTGGTACGTTACCACCTTTTACCTCATTTACGAACTGTAATCCAACGAATGGTTTTCCATCCACTTCATCAGCAGGTCCAATTGTAAATACGATATCCGCGAATTTACCACGTCCACCAGATTGTTTTTTGTAAGACTCTCTGTGTTGAGCAGCGCGCGTAAGTGTTTCTTTGTATTCAACTTGAGGCTCACCTTGGTTTACTTCAACTTTGAATTCACGTCTCATACGGTCGATTAATACATCTAAGTGTAACTCACCCATACCAGAGATAACTGTTTGTCCAGAAGCTTTATCTGTTTTCACAGTAAACGTTGGATCCTCTTCTGCTAATTTAGCTAAAGCAGTACCCATTTTATCCATATCCGCTTTTGTTTTTGGTTCAATAGCGATACCAATTACTGGATCAGGGAAGTCCATACTTTCTAATACGATAGGATGTTTTTCATCACATAAAGTATCTCCAGTTTTGATATCCTTGAATCCTACAGCAGCTCCAATATCTCCAGCCTCAATATATTCGATTGGATTTTGTTTGTTTGCGTGCATTTGGTAGATACGAGAAATACGCTCTTTGTTACCAGAACGCGTGTTCAATACATAAGAACCAGCGTCTAAGTGTCCTGAATAAGCTCTAAAGAAAGCTAAACGACCTACGAAAGGATCTGTAGCGATTTTAAATGCTAATGCAGCAAACGGCTCAGTAACTGATGGCTTACGTATAACTGGCTCTTCAGTATCAGGATTTGTTCCTTCGATAGCTTCCTTGTCCATTGGAGAAGGTAAGTAACGACAAACAGCATCTAACATAAACTGAACACCTTTGTTTTTGAATGATGATCCACAAGACATTGGAATGATGCTCATATCTAATGTAGCAGCACGTAAAGCTTTGTGAATTTCGTCCTCAGTAATTGAGTTCTCATCTTCCATATATTTCTCAAGAAGGTTCTCGTCATAAGCCGCGATCTCCTCGATTAATTGACCTCTGTATTGTTTAACATCATCGATCATATCAGCAGGAATATCAACAACGTCAAAAGTAGAACCATGATTTTCATCATGCCATACGATTGCGCGGTTTTTCACTAAGTCAACGATACCTTTGAAATCTGCTTCATCACCAATTGGTAAAACGATTGGCACAGCGTTTGATTTCAACATATCTTTAACTTGTTGACATACTGCTAAGAAGTTAGCTCCTTGACGGTCCATTTTATTAACGAACCCCATACGAGGAACTTTATAGTTATCAGCTAATCTCCAGTTAGTTTCAGATTGTGGCTCAACACCATCAACTGCACTAAATAAGAATACTAATCCATCTAATACACGTAAAGAACGGTTCACCTCTACTGTAAAGTCAACGTGACCCGGAGTATCAATAATATTGAAGTGGTACTCCATAGACTCAGCTATCTTCTCACCTTGTTTTGTTGGGAAATTCCAAGTACAAGTAGTCGCTGCTGAAGTAATAGTAATACCTCTTTCCGCTTCTTGCTCCATCCAGTCCATAGTAGAAGACCCTTCGTGAGTTTCTCCCATTTTATGGTTTTTACCTGTATAGAACAAAATACGTTCTGTAGTAGTTGTTTTACCAGCATCGATGTGAGCAGCGATACCAATATTTCTTGTATATTTTAAATCTCTTGCCATTGTATAATTTTTCTGTATGGATTAAAATCTAAAGTGAGAGAACGCTTTATTAGCCTCAGCCATTTTATGCGTATCCATTCTCTTTTTAACCGCAGCACCTTCTTCTTTAGCAGCAGCTAAAATTTCAGAAGCTAATCTTGCAGCCATGGATTTCTCATTTCTTCTTCTCGCATACAAAATCATCCATTTCATTGCCATAGAAATTTTTCTATCTGGACGAATTTGCATAGGAATTTGGAATGTAGCACCTCCAACACGACGAGAACGAACCTCTACGTGTGGCATAACATTAGTTAAAGCTTCTTTCCAAATTTCCAATGAAGTTTTCTCCTCATCTTGTTTTTTCTCTTCAACGATTGCTAAAGCATCATAAAATACTTTAAAAGCCGTAGACTTCTTACCGTCCCACATTAAGTTATTTACAAAACGCGTCACTAATTGATCATTAAATTTCGGATCTGGTAAAAGAGGTCTCTTTTTCGCCTGTCTTTTTCTCATGTCTTTTTCTTAAACGTTTAAACGATTATTTTTTGTCTTTAGGGCGTTTTGCACCATATTTAGATCTTCTTTGAGTTCTACCGTTTACTCCAGCAGTATCCAAAGCTCCACGTACGATGTGGTATCTAACACCTGGCAAATCTTTTACCCTTCCTCCTCTAACTAATACTATCGAGTGCTCTTGTAAATTGTGTCCTTCTCCTGGGATGTAAGCGTTTACTTCATTACCATTTGTCAAACGTACCCTTGCAACTTTACGCATTGCAGAGTTAGGTTTTTTAGGTGTAGTAGTATAAACACGCGTACAAACTCCTCTTCTTTGAGGACAAGAATCCAAAGCAACCGATTTACTCTTCTTAGTTAATTGGGTTCTCCCTGTTCTTACTAATTGTTGAATTGTTGGCATAATGTTTATTAATAATTTCTACAATATATTATTCCCCACTATATACGGGGTTGCAAATGTAGAAAGTTTTTTTCTTTTTTCAAAAGACAATTTATTAATTTTCAAGTAATTTATTTATTTTATTCTTTAAGTCTCAGCTTCTTACTTTTTTTATTTTACTTTACACGTAAATATATCGTCCAAGTGTTCAAGTCTATTCTCCCTTTTTTTTTCTTGCTATTCCTGTGTTTAGGCTCTTATGGTCAAAATACAAACCTGACACTTGAACTAACTTCAGCACAAGCGAAAGAGCGTGAATTACTTCACAACTTGGGATACAAAAAAAATCATCCTGATTTACAATCCATTAAGCAAACAGTAGATAGCGTTGACCAACTGTTGTATCGAAAAGGTTTTTTGTCTTTCAAAAAGGAGAAAGAACAACAAGAAGAAGCCTTAGTCTATACCTATATATTAGGTGATCCTATTCGTCAAGTTGTTTTATCAAATAAGAACTTAGATTCATCCCTTCAACAACGACTTGGTTTTACCCAAGACAGTATTCGCTTCGATTTTGAATTGCTCTCAGCGAAGCTGCAACAATATACCCTGAAATTAGATCAAGAAGGTTTAGGGATGTCTGCTCTACAATTGAGCAATCATAACGTCCAAAATAACACTTTATATTGTGACCTCCAACTCAATTTAGCACAAAGTAGAAAATTAAATGACATTGCGATTCAAAGCAGTGGTAAGGTTCCCGAAAAAATCATTAAACAGGTAACGAAGCGCTACCTCAATAAACCGTATAGCGACCAACTCGTTTCCAATTTAACTGAAACCTTAAATGAATTGGATTTCTTAAAGCAGTATAAAACACCCGAAACGTTATTTACTGCTGATAATACCACGTTATATCTCTACCTAGATAAAGTAAACACCAATACTTTTGATGGTTTTATGGGGTTTAGCACAGATGAAAATGAAAAATTTACATTAGCGGGTTATTTGGATTTAGCCCTAAACAATGTATTGAATAAAGGAGAAACGCTTCAACTCTATTGGAGAAGCGATGCGAACAAACAAACACAATTTGACTTCAAGACTTCTTTTGTTTACTTATTTAATACTCCACTCAATCTAAGTGGTCAACTAAATATACAAAAACAAGATACGATTTACCAAAACACCAAGCTAGCGCTGCAAATCGGTTATGCAATTCAGTACAACCAGAATATCAAAGTTGGTTATCAAAGTACTTCGTCGACCACCAATAGTATCTTGCCGTCCATGGAGAATTTTGACAGCAAATTTTATACGCTTAATTATACTCTAATTAAAAAGAGAAGTTACCTCCCTTTATTTCCTGTCAATTATTCTTTAGACGCCTTAGTCGGCACAGGTAGTCGTACCACAGAAGAGGAGAAAGAATCGCAGTACATCATCCAGCTTCAAGCGAATAAAAATATTGAGTTAGCGCCTAAGCACTTTTTCTATATCAACTGGACCTATTACTCCCTCTTTAGTAAGGATTACCTCGTGAATGAAATGTATCGTTTTGGAGGTACACAATCGCTCCGTGGTTTTCAAGAAAACAGTTTACTGGCCAATCAGCTCAACTTAATTAATACGGAGTATCGCTTTTTAGTTCATCCTAGTTTGTATTTGCATACAATATTTGACTACGCCATACAGGAATATAAACCTTTAAATCAAAAGAACACCTTATATAGTGTCGGTATGGGCTTGGGGTTCATTACCTCTTCTAGTTACTTTAATCTTTCTTTTGCCAATGGTAAACAGCCAGGGATTCCTTTTTCCTTTGACAATACGACCATACACATTGGGTTTAAAACCCTCTTTTCAATCCTCTTTCACAATTCACTTAGGAGAGGATATAAAAGTTTGATTGTAAAACAAAAAACATCAAATGATTATTAAAAATATAGCTACATTTGCACCATGGATCAGGAGAATCAAATTTTTGGTATTCGTGCGATAATCGAAGCCATCGAAGCAGGAAAAGATATAGATAAAGTATTCTTACAAAAGGATGCTCAAGGTGAGTTAATGAATGAGTTAATCAAGTCATTGAAGAGAAATAACATTAATTTCTCTTATGTGCCTATTGAGAAGCTGAATCGCTTAACGAAGAAAAATCACCAAGGGGCTATCGGAACGATTGCACCTATTACTTTTGTTACTTTAGAAACGTTAGTTGAAACGACATTAGAGCAAAAAGAAAAACCGCTATTTGTTGTTTTGGATCAATTATCAGATGCGCGTAATTTTGGTGCTATCATCCGTACAGCAGTTTGTTGTGGAGCTGATGGGATTATCATTTCTAAAAATGGCGCTGCTCCTGTAAATGGAGATACCATCAAAACTTCTGCTGGTGCTGTATTCAACATTCCAATTTGTAAAGTAGACCACATTAAAGATGCTGTTTTCTATTTACAAGGATCTGGAGTGATGACTATAGGCGCAACTGAAAAGGCAGAAAAGGAAATTTACGATGTAGATTTAAATATTCCTTTGGCTATTATCATGGGTAGTGAGGACAGAGGAATCAATCCATCTGTATTAAAAATTATCGATGAGAAAGCTAAACTTCCTATGTTTAGTAACATTGATTCTCTAAACGTATCTGTTGCTTGTGGTGCATTTCTATATGAAATTATCAGACAGCGTAGGTAAGTTGTTAGTGAAGGTTATGAGTTATGGTTATGGGTTATGAGAAGAGCGTGAACTTATAGTAAAGTTTAAACATAAAAAGATATTCTTTTATTTCACGCTGAAAAATGCAAGGGTAAAAGCCATACAAGTACAAGAATGTGTTCTATTCTTTTTTTGTCTATCGCAAAGACTTAGTAATACCTTAGTAATACCTTAGTAATAGCTTATTAGTGGTTAGTAGTAGTTTTATTGGACATTCCTTGGACAATGCTTGGAGATTCCTAGGAAAACACCCCCTTTTGTCGAAGGAATATCGAAGGAATCTCCAAGGAAAGTCGAAGAAACCCTACACAACACCTTAAGATGATGTTTTATATTGTTGGTTTCGGAATGAAGTTATTTTTTTGCTTTTGCAAAACTCCCACACTTCATACTTTTTTACCTCTCATCGCCTCACCCTCTCATCATCTTATCTCTATTTTCTCATTTCCCATAAACAATAGGCAATGTTGTCCGATAGGGATTTTTTACATCTATTGCTTCTTGGACTTCCTTTGGAATAACTATAAAGTTTCCATTTTCATCGAAACACTGCATAAAGGGATCAAGATCTGGTTTATAATTTGGCGATTGCCAATCGTATTTATACACAGCCTCTACGTATACGGGATTCTTCAATACAAAAGACAAAATCATTCCCGTAATAAACCCACTCAAGTGTCCTTCCCAAGAGATTCCTTCCTCAATATCCGGAAAGACATACCAAATCATACTTCCATAGAGGACAACAATTAAAAGTGAGAGGGCGACTAGACGAAAGTACTTGGTTTGTATTCCTTTGAAAAACATATAGCTCACTAATACATAAATCAATCCACTTGCGCCGATATGATAACTTTCACGAGCGATCAACCATGTTCCAAATCCAGATAACAAAATCCCCCACCCTAGCACTTGCCATACTTGTTTCTTATAAAAAAATTGCAACAGCAATAACAAGACAAATAAAGCCACTGAGTTGTTGTAAATATGCTTCAGTCCTCCATGGATAAAAGGACTAAAAAGAATTCCTCTCAATCCTGTCAAGGTACGAGGATAAACGCCATATTGATAGAGTTGTAAATAGTCCTTCCAATCCAACCAATACACGCTCCATATCACCATCATGAATAGTATGGGCAGTATAATTAGATCAGCTGTCACTACAAGTTGTTTATCTTTCATTCGCATGCTTTCGTTAGTACATAAAACATAAAGATATAAAATAGTCTTTCAAATCAACCATACAAACCACATGGTTTTCCGCACAATTTTGGTTGACTGTTTTTTATTCGGCATTATAGGTTGTATTTTTGTGTTTCTCAAAATCATATTGTCATGGATGCACCATTAGCAGAAAGAGTACGACCACAAACCTTGGCTGACTATGTTAGTCAGGCACATTTAGTGGGTGAACAAGGCATATTAACGAAGCAATTACAAACTGGCTTTATTCCTTCTTTGCTATTTTGGGGGCCTCCAGGTACAGGAAAGACAACGTTAGCTGAAATTATGGCTAAAGAGAGTCAGCGTCCTTTTTATGTTTTGAGTGCAATCAATTCTGGTGTTAAAGATGTGCGAGAAGTTATTGAGAAGGCCAAGTCTAATCACGGCTTATTTACGGCTCGCAATCCCATCTTGTTTATAGATGAGATTCACCGCTTCAGCAAATCGCAACAAGATTCTCTTTTAGCTGCAGTTGAACGCGGTTGGATTACCCTTATTGGAGCAACTACAGAAAACCCTAGTTTTGAAGTCATCCCTGCTTTGCTTTCTAGATGTCAGGTTTACACCCTACATGCCTTTACAAAAGAGGACTTACGCGCTTTATTGGATCGAGCGATTGAAAAAGATTCTTTCTTGCGATCGAAACGCATCACCTTACAAGAGACCGAAGCGCTCTTTCGCGTATCGGGTGGAGATGGGCGAAAGTTATTAAACACCTTTGAACTGATTGTGAATGCTACAACAGGAGACGATGTGGTATTGACGAATGACTATGTCATGCAGGTTGTTCAGAAAAACACGGTGCTTTATGACAAGACGGGAGAACAACACTACGATATTGTATCGGCTTTTATCAAGTCTATTCGCGGGAGCGATCCCAACGGGGCTGTCTATTGGTTAGCTCGTATGATTGAAGGCGGGGAAGATGTAAAATTTATTGCTCGTCGTTTGGTTATTGCTGCCTCTGAAGATATAGGCAATGCGAACCCAACGGCTTTAATTATGGCGACAAATACCTTTCAGGCTGTGTCTGTGATTGGGTATCCAGAAAGTAGAATCTTATTGAGCCAATGTGCCATTTATTTAGCGACTTCACCCAAAAGCAATTCTACCTATATGGCTATTGGCAAAGCCCAACAACTCGTAAAACAAACGGGGGATTTATCTGTTCCCATTCACTTGCGCAATGCGCCTACCAAATTAATGAAGGAATTAGGATATGGGGAAGACTACAAGTACTCCCATGATTATCCCAACAATTTTGTCAATCAGGAGTTCCTGCCAACAGAATTAAGTGGAACTGTTTTATATGAACCTGGACAGAACAGCCGAGAAAACGGGACACGTGATTTCTTGAAAAACAGATGGCAATTCAAATACAACTATTAATACAAAAGCCTGCTTTTAGAGCAGGCTTTTTATATCTAATAAGGTATTGACTTGAGGCAACGTTGTCGGAACTGTTTTATGGTGTTCATTGTAATAAATCACATCCATACCTACATTTTGTGCTCCTTCGATATCTGCTAAAAGATTATCTCCAATCATAACCGTATCTTGTACTTGAGCTTTTGCCAATTGCAACGCGTAAGTAAAGATTTTAGCATCTGGTTTTTTCACTCCTGCTAAATCGGAATTGGTAATGGTTTGAAAGTACCCTTCCATCCCTGAGTTTTTTATTTTTCTCGCTTGTACTTGATCGAATCCATTGGTGATGATATGCAGCTTATATTTTTCTTGCAAGTATTCTAAAATTTCGATTGCCCCATCAAATAAATGGTTGTAGTCTGGCAGGTAAGAAAGGTATCGATCCCCTACTTCCAACATACGATCCACAGATGTTGTATAATCTAGGGAATTGAAAGTATCGCGAATTCTTCCTATGCGAAGCTCAGCTTGTGAAATTTGATTCAAGCTGTAGCGATCCCAATACTCCGCATTGATACTTACATAGTAATTCAAGAATTGCTCAATGGTAAAAGGCAATTTCATTTCGTGTAACACTTGCTCAAAAGCTAAAGCTGAATTCTTTTCAAAATCCCATAGCGTATGATCCAGGTCAAAAAATATATCGGTTTTATGTTCAAACTTTTTTAAATACATCGGTACTATTTCCAATTAAAGTTACAAAAGTACACATTTTGAAAAAAACAAGACCTATTAGAATCGCCCATGATCGGCAAAACTATAATAATCGTA
Source organism: Myroides gitamensis (assembly GCF_029894455.1). Taxonomy (NCBI): domain Bacteria; kingdom Pseudomonadati; phylum Bacteroidota; class Flavobacteriia; order Flavobacteriales; family Flavobacteriaceae; genus Myroides; species Myroides gitamensis. Next base: position 3,871,217 of record NZ_JARYHN010000001.1, on the reverse strand, counting down.
CTCCGTAATGATGAGATGGTCTAAAATGGCAATATCCATGATGTTCCCAGCTTCTTTAATTTTTTTTGTAATCTGAAGATCTGCTTCACTGGGTAAAAGTTTACCCGAAGGATGGTTGTGCACTAGAATTACGCCCGTAGCTTGTTTTTCCAATGCCAGTTTAAATAAAATTCTCAAATCAACTACCGTTCCTGTCATACCTCCTTTGCTGATATTGACTGTATCAATGAGCTGGTGTTTGATGAAAGGTTCAGTATGATTAGCCACAACCCCTCGGACGTGATTGGCATTATTCAAAAAGATAACCCAAAATTCTTCATGCGTCAGCTCTCCTATTTTAGGTTGCATCAATTCAAATACATCTTGACTGGAGCCTATTTTATTTCTACTCACTTTATCTGCGATTCGTCGACGTTGTCCTAGTTCTAATGCGGCTACAATAGCAATTGCTTTGGCTTCTCCAATTCCTTTAAAGCGCTGCAAGTTTAAGACGGATTGTCTCGCTAGTTCTGCCAAACTGGATTCATTGTCTTTTAAAATTCGACGACTAAGGTCAATTGCGGATTCCTCTTTATTTCCGGAACCAATTAAAATCGCAATTAGCTCAGCATCACTCAAAGCGCTTTTTCCTTTGAGCATAAGTTTTTCTCTAGGGCGATCGTCTTCAGCCCAAGCGTTAATCGGTTTTTTTGTATCGGACATGATTGTTTACTTAGTAGGATTACTCTATCTACTTCAAAAATCACTCCACAACTCCATACCCTTGCTCTAATTCTTCGATTAGTAAATATCTAAAAACAAACAATCCTTTCAATGAAAGGATTGTTTGTTTTAGTTATAAGGTTTGAACAAATTCATTCAAATCAAGTCCGCCATAATCTCCAGAACTCATAAATAGCAATACACTATCTTTTAAATCTAACGCTTTGATGTAGGTTTTAAAATCATCTGCATTGGTATACGTTGTCAAAGCAGGCAATTCAAAAGCTGTCTTCATTTGCTCGGCCGTAATTTCAGGCATGCGTTTGATCTTTAATGCATGCAAAGAATAAAACACCACTGCTTGATCAGCCGTCTCTAAACTTCCTTTATATTCTGATAAGAAGTCCGCATTTAAACTGCTATAGGTATGCAATTCTAAACAAGCCACTAACTGCTTGTTGGGGTATTGTTCACGAACTGCTTTCATTGTTGCTTTTACTTTACTTGGTGAATGTGCAAAGTCTTTATACACTACTGTAGTTCCGTCATCATACAATTTTTCTAAGCGTTTAGAAGCCCCTTTAAAACTTGTAATTGCATCGAAGAAATCATCCTCGTCAATTCCCATGTTTTGACATACCCATTTAGCTCCACTAATATTATTTATATTGTGTTGACCAAATACTTCTAATGGCATTGGTCCCTCTGAAGTAACTAGATAAGCGACTCCATCTACAATTTCATTTTCCAATGTTGTATAAGGAATTTTGCGAATAGGGTTTGTGCTTTCCTCTGCAATTTGTTTCACTATAGCATCCTCTTCGTTGTAGATTAAAATACCACCATTGGTAATTTTATCAATAAAAATACGGAATTGATCTACGTAGTTCTCGAATGTTGGAAACACATTAATATGATCCCAAGCGATACCACTAAGCAAAGCTATATTGGGTTCATATAGATGAAACTTTGGTCGTCTATCAATAGGAGAAGATAAGTATTCATCCCCTTCTATCAGCATAAAATCATTCTCATCTGTTAGATTGACCATACGATCAAATCCTTCTAGTTGTGCACCTACTAGGTAATCTACCTCAACACCGTGGTAATTCAATACGTGTAACACCATAGAAGTAATGGTTGTTTTACCATGAGATCCTCCAATGACTACACGCGTTTTATTTTTTGCATGCTCATAAATAAACTCGGGGTACGAATATATTTTGAGCCCTAATTCTTTTGCTTTAATCAACTCTGGATTATCTTCTTTTGCATGCATACCCAAGATTACGGCATCAATATCAGCTGTAATTTTCTCTGTATACCATCCTTCTTGTTCTGGCAACAATCCTTGTTTTGCCAATCGTGTTTTAGAGGGTTCAAAAATAGCATCATCACTTCCAGTAACAACATCGCCTTTTGCATGTAAGGCTAAAGCTAAATTGTGCATGGCACTTCCTCCGATTGCAATAAAATGTATGCGCATTATCTATCTATTTAAGTCGATTTGTAATTGGCGTTAAAATTACGATTTTATTACTGAAAAACAGGTTAATTTTCACAATGCTTCATGAAAAAACAGCTGATTCTTGTCTTTGATTTTTTTAATTTCTCTAACACATTACTTCTTTACTTTCAGGTGTTTTGCCGTCAAATTCAACTTTAAGTTCCCTACTCACCCGTCATTTTTACTATTTTATTAACATTTAAGAAAAAATATATCGTATTTTCGTCAAAATTTTATTCAAAAAATCGCCCTATGGACAATTACATTCCACCACCATTACCACCACAGAAAAGTGGTAATAACACACAAGTTTTAGGTATTATATCACTTGTTTCAGGTATTATTGCTTTACCTGCTTCTTTCATCCCTTGCTTTGGAATGATTGCAATTATTGTTTCAATCGCAGCTATTGTATTGGGAATCTTGGCTATTTCTAGCGCTAAAAAACACAGCGAATCTAAAGGTTTAGGAGTTGCTGGTCTAGTTCTTGGAGCGATTAGCTTCACTATCATTTTACTTTGGGGACTTCTATTTGCATCTGTAACAACAGCAGCAATCAAAAACATTGATGAAGTTCAGAAAGAGTTAGATAGTATGAATAATCAAGATTACGAATACTACGAAGAAGATGAGTCAGATTCACTTCAAAATCAAGAAGACAGTTTATACATAGAAGAACAAGTAGCAGAATAAAGAGTGACAAATTACAGGATTATCAATTGGATTTTTTTCTTGCTAATGTTGTGCTTGTTTGGGTATATTTTTCTACTCACTACCACAACCTCAACCACGCTAAGCATTCGTTCCGCCTGTGAAGGACTACCAGAAGCTTTGTGTAAAAGTAGAGGATTAACCCGAGACTTTATGGCCTTAGTAAGGGGTAAAAAAGAGTTGATTAATCCTTATAGCTATTCGATATTTTTATTTTTTGTTTATGTTGGGGTTTCAAGAGGTATGTTACTTTTACTACCTACTAGACTTTACAACAAAAAAATACTAGTCGTTGATATCGTTATACTTTGTCTTTTCTTTTTATATGCTTTTCTACCTCTGTTAGGATTGACTTAAAAAAATAAAAACAGCTTGCAAATGCAAGCTGTTTTTATTTGTGCCCTATTGTTTGAAAACATAAAGCCGATATAAAAAAAACAGTAGTAAACCAATGTTTACTACTGTCTCTCTATTTATTTTTTCACAATGTTCATCTCTTCGATAATGTGTTTTGCATCAGCAAACTTGTCAATAATAAACAACACATAACGGATATCAACGTTGATTGTGCGTTGCAATTCTGGGTCGTAAATTACGTCTCCTGCCATTGCTTCGATGTTTCCGTCAAAAGCCAATCCAATTAACTCTCCTTTTCCGTTTAATACAGGTGAACCAGAGTTACCTCCTGTAATATCGTGGTTTGTTAGGAAGTTTACTGGTAAGTGTCCTTCTTTATCTGCATACATACCATAATTACCAGCTTTATACAAATCCATTAATTTCTGTGGTACATCAAACTCTTCATCTCCTGGTATATGTTTAGCAACTGTACCTTTTAATGTTGTATACCAGTTTTCTTTTGCATCATTCGCTTTTTCGCCTCTTGGCAAACCTTTTACTGTTCCATAAGTTAAACGCAATGTTGAGTTAGCATCTGGGTAGTATTTTCCTGTTGGGTTACTACGTCTTACACCATCAACAAACAAACGATATGCTTTTTGATACTTATCTTCTAGTTTAGCCAATTCATCACTTTTCGCACGGTATTGCTCCATAATAGAAACTGATAATTTCAATAATGGATCTCTACTAATTGTTGCACTTGTTGGTTTAGCGATGAAAGCTAACACTCTTTCTTTGTTTGCAAAAACACTTTCTTCAAATGCTTTATCCACAAATTTAGCGAAGTCACCGTTGTATTCTTTTTGAATTTGCGCTACATAAGGAGCGATTGCATATCCTTCAGATTTTGTAGCATACAATTCTAATTGTTTTGCCAACATTTCTTTTTCTAATGCTTCACTTTGTCCGTCATAGATATCATTTACATAAGCTACGAACTCATCGTGCATTTCTTTTCTTTTCTTATCATCACCAGCAGCATAAGCTTCCATTCCACCAGATAAACGGTAAGGAGCAGCAGCTAATCCTGAAGTACGCAATAAAGTCATCAAATAATTATCATGACGAGCTTTTGCGTTAGTTGCATTATAAAACGCGTTAATATCGCTAATTACGTTTCCGAATTCTGCTTTATTATCTTTCTTATCAGCCCAATGTTGGAATTCTTTTTCTGCTGTTGTTTTCGTCGCTACTGTTTGGTGTTGATTTAAAGCATCAATCATCCCTTGTCTGTTTTTCCAGTAGTTTGCTACACCTGCATATTTAGAAGCATAATTTAAACGCACTGCATCATCATTAGCCATGTGTTTTTTCATCACATCCATTCCTAATTTAGATCCCTCTACCCAAGCTGGGTATGCGAATTTAATATTTTGCTCTACTCCTTGTGCAGGCATCCAACGGTTTGTTCTTCCAGGATATCCTAAGATCATAGAGAAGTCACCTTCTTTAATTCCAGCGATAGAAACTGGTAACGCATGTTTCGGTTTCATTGGAACGTTTGCAGCATCATATTCTGCTGGGTTACCATTTTTATCTGTGTAAACACGGAACATAGAGAAATCTCCTGTGTGACGTGGCCACTCCCAGTTGTCAGTATCTCCACCAAATTTCCCAATGCTATTAGGAGGTGTACCTACTAAACGAACATCATTGTAATCTTCATATACGAAATAGTAGTATTCATTTCCTTGGAAGAAAGACTTTACTGATACGGTATATTTTCCACCGCCATCATTTTCTTTTTGAATTTTAGCAATCTCTTGGTTGATTACTTTTTCTCTTTCCTCTTCCGTCATGTTATTATTAACCTGAGAGATGATGCGTTTAGTCACGTCATCCATACGAACGAAGAAACGAACAGATAAACCTTTTGCTGGTCTTTCTGATGCTTTGTCTTTCGCCCAAAACCCGTTAGTTAAAATATCATCTTCTGGTGTAGATAAGCTTGCAATCTTATCATATCCACAGTGGTGGTTTGTCAAAACCAGTCCTTGATTTGAGATTATTTCTGCAGTACACCCTCCATCAAATTGCACAATTGCATCCTTTAATGAGTGGTTATTAATACTGTAAATTTCTTCAGCCGTAAGCTGTAATCCCATTTTTTCCATATCGCGTTGATTCAAACGCTCAATGAACATTAAAAACCACATTCCCTCATCAGCCTTCAATTTGATAGGCGCAACAAGTAAAAATGCGGTCAGTAATAAAACGATTTTTTTCATAATTATAATAGTATGTTACTTAGTTTGCGAAGATAGTTTAATAAACAAAATAATTAATCCTTCTCTTCATCATTTTTATTGGTATTCGGGTTCAAATTGGTATTTTTCTCCTCTATTTCACAAGATTCATCAAAACCATATTTGTCTTTTAGTTCATCGATTACAGACTTGTTCCACAGTTTAATTCCTGTCATATACGCAGTTCTTGCGATTAAGAATGCAGCTACTGGTGAGGTAATAAACAAAAAGAAGACAATCGCAAACACTTTGGTTGTAATAGAGAACTCTGAAAAGTGAATTGCTGCAGCTCCGAGAATACATCCGATTCCCAATGTTGCGGCTTTGATTGTGATGGAAAGTCTTGTATAAAAATCGGGCATTCTAAAAATACCGATAGAAGCAATTAAAATAAAAATTGCTCCTAGTGTGCTCAATATCATGATTAGTAAATCAGTCATCTCTATCTCTTTTATCTAGGTAAAACGAAAAGGCTACAGTACTCAAGAACGCAATTAGCGCCATGATGACCGCCACGTCTAAGAAAATAGGGTTATTGGCGATTAAACTAAATAGTCCAATAAATCCAACGCCTACGGTTATAAGTAAATCAATAGCCACGACGCGATCCGCCACTGTTGGTCCTTTTAAAAATCGAATAAAAATTAAGATTAAGGACAAACAGATGATAGGCATTACCACATAGATTAAATAGGTTTCTACTCTCATCGTAAAATAGCTAATAGTTTCTTTTCAGTTCTTTCTTTCATGCGTTGAATGAATTTATCCTTATCCTTCAGATACATGGTATGAATAAAGATATGGCTTTTATCGTCTGCAATATCAATTACCATTGTTCCGGGTGTAAGTGCAATAATATTCGCTAACATGGTAATTTCAAAATCTGTTTCCGCATCGATTTCGTATTTAATAATTCCTGGCGTTGTATGGTAATTGGGTGTAATTACATCAATCGCCACTTGTAAATTTGCCTGTAGCATATCCACAAAGAAGTAAAAAATAAAAACGATAATTTTAGGTACGCGATAAAAGTATTCCTTATCGGCTTTATTGGAAGAGGTTTTCGTTAACATCCATAGGATAAAGAAACCAGCTACCCCTCCAAAGAAGAAGTTGGCGTAGTTTAGTTGTCCTGTTAGCGCAACCCAAACAAAGGTCAATAAGATATTAAGTAAAAAATATTTTAACATACTTCTCGTTATTTTATGCCTTGTAAAACTGATTCTATATATATCGAAGGATTCATCATTTCATGTGCTACACGTTCAGAAACCTTGAAAATTAATGGCGCATTTAATCCTATAAAGAGGGATACCCCTGCTAAGGCGACTACTGGTAAAATTAAGGCTACTTTTCCAGAGCTCACAAAAGGTGCAAAGTGGTCAATTTCTTCACTATTGGGTTTAGGTAGGTCTTTCCAAAACACTTCAGACCAGATTCGCGCCACGATAAATAAAGTAACGAAACTCGCAAAGATTAACGTCCCTAATAAAACGTACTGTTCTAATCGGAATGCTTCTTGGAATAACATGATTTTAGGCCAGAATCCAGATAAAGGAGGAATTCCTACCAAAGAAAACAAAATAACAGCGAACAAGATGGACAATTTTGGATAGTCTTTATACAATCCTCCTAAACGGTTAATATCTTGTGTTTCTCTAATTTTCTGTATCAATCCGCTCATCATAAAAAGGTTACTTTTTACAATGACATCGTGAATTAAGTAGAAGACAACCCCTACAAAAGCGAGTTCTGTATATAAACCAAATCCCGCAATTAAGTATCCGATGTGACATACAATAAAGTAAGAAAGGATACGGCGGATATTTCTTTTATTAATGGCCCCTAAAGCACCACTAATCATAGTTAGAATAGCGATCACCACAAAAACACCTAAGACAAAATCGTCTGGTTGAAATATAATGGTAAACACTCTGAACATGGAGTACACTCCCATTTTAGTCAACAATCCACCAAAAATAGCACCAATTGCCGATGGCGGTGTATGATAAGAAGAAGGCAACCAGAAATACATCGGGAATACGGCGGATTTAATACCAAACCCGACAAAGAATAGCAAAGCCGTTACGGACACTAATCCTCTATTTTCAACAATAGACACTTGATGCGCTAAATCGGCAATATTTAAACTTCCCGTAATTCCGTATAAAATTCCAATAGCCGTTAGGAAAATAGTTGAAGCTAGCATATTCATGGTCACATACTTGACCGCAGATTCCATTTGTCTTTTTTTACCTCCCAAGGTTAACAAGACAAAGGAAGAGATAATCACGACCTCAAACCAAACATATAAATTAAAGATGTCTCCCGTTAAGAAAGCACCTAACAATCCCATAATCAAAAAGTGGAAAATAATAAAATACCCGAATTTGATGCGGCTAATATTAATCGCAGATGTAGAGTAAATCCCTACGGCTAGTGCTACGGTTGCTGTGAGGAGTACCATCACCGCACTCAGTGTATCAGCGACAAAGGTGATACCAAAAGGAGCTTTCCAACTCCCCAATTGTAATGTAATTGCGCCATGTTCCCACGTTGCGGCAAATAAATTCCAACACAACAGAAAAGCAATACTATTACCAACGATACTTATTATTTTTTGGATTTTGACATTCTTCCAAAAAATTAATAAAACAACCGCCGTAAACATATGAGCAAAAATTGGCGCTAATATGAAGTTTGAAATCATATATCTAAATCTTGAATATTAAGGGAATCTAAATCATCTGTACCGGTTGTACTATATACCTTATTCAATAAAACAATAGCGAAAGCGGTTAAACCGAAACTGATTACAATTGCGGTTAAAATTAGTGCTTGTGGCACGGGATCGGCATAAGCATCAAAGAACTGTTTATGTTCTTCATCAATAATTGGTGCTTTTCCTTTGGTTAATTCTCCCATTAAGAAAATAAGGATATTGGCACCATTTCCCAACATCATTAATCCGAGGAGTAACTTCACCATACTTCTGCGAAACATTAAATAAACGCCTGCAGAATATAATATACCTACTAAAACTACGAGTAATAATTCCATGTAAATGCTTCTAATTAATTAAACATTTTCTGCGATGGTAAAGAGTATTGTCAACACAACACCAATTACAACGAGATAAACCCCGATATCAAAAAACAAGGCGGTACCTACTGCGCCGATAACGGCAACTGATTCAGCAAACCATACCCCTGTCATCACGGGTAACCCTAAAAAAACGGGTAATATTGCGCTTAGGATAGACAACGACAAACCGATACCAATTAAACGCATAGGCGAAAATTGAAACAAGGCTAGTGTTTGTTTAGTACTATACGCAAAAGAGTGCAAGACGAAGGCAATAGAAGCGATTAATCCTCCTACAAATCCTCCACCAGAAAGATAATGTCCTCTCAACAACACAAACAAGGAGAACAGAATCAATAAAGGCAATAAATAATTGGTTGCCGTACGCAAGATTGTTGAATCTAAAACGTGGTGTTTATTCTGATATTTCCTCATCCTTCGTTCTATATTTTAAAAGACCATATACTCCTAATGCAGCGATTGAAAGTACAATAGTCTCAATTAATGTATCAAATCCTCTAAAATCCACAAGGATTACGTTTACTACGTTTTTCCCTTTGGCTAAGATGTATGCATTTTCAGCATAATATCTACTGATCTCTTTATCTGCTGGAGATACTAAGGCTTGTAAAGTAATTAGGGAAATTAATCCACCAAAAGCGATGGAAACCACAGCATCTCTGAATTGGATTCTGCGATTACTCAATTTTAAGAAACCAGGTAATTTAAATAAAACCAAGACAAATAAAACCACTGTCAGCGTATCGATTGCAAACTGTGTCATGGCTAAATCAGGTGCTCCGTAAAACACAAAGATCAAACAAATACAATACCCGACTACTCCTGTTGCTGCAATGGCAGACAGACGAGATGGTGTATTGATTGCAAAGAAAATAGCAACAACCGTAATTAAGAATACAACCAATTCATACACTCTAAATTCAGATAATCCTTCTGTATTGACACGCAAAGGCACATCTGCAAATAGCTTATACCCTACTAAACCAATAAAGAATATAATAATCACCATCAAATAAATACGCAAATATCCACTTTGGAATAATCGAGTATACGTATAGGCAAATACTCTGAATTTCTCAACTGCAAAACCGAAGATATGCTGTGGAGAAAGGTTGTAGAAAGGCGAAACTACAGCTAATGAATTTTTGTATCCTTTAAACACAAAATACAAGGCAGTCCCCAAGAGAATAGTTCCACCACTTAGGGCAACGATTTCATTGAATCCATGCCATAGGGCCAATTCCATATCGATTGGTTTTCCACCAATCGCTCGAACTACCGATGCAAGTACTCCTTCATTTACCAATTGGGGCAATACTCCAAATACGACGCTTAGCACAGCTAAGATTACAGGAGGCAACCACATTTGGATGGATGGTTTAGGCACATCTTGGCACGCTTTTTTTACTTTTCCAAAAAATGGTTTAATCCCTACGAGGAAACCTGATGCTGTCAAGAATATATTCGTTAGTACAGCAGCTCCAGTAAAGGCTAATGCCCATTCATTAATAGGATAGGTATATGTTGCATCATAGATGATTTCCTTTCCAATAAATCCAAAGGTCAGTGGAATTCCCGCACTAGATAAAGCAGCAATCAAGGCAGCACCCGCTAAAGCAGGCATTGTTTTACGCAATCCTCCTAGTTGATTGATATCTCTAGTATGCGTTTGATGATCTACCGTTCCTGTTACCAAGAAAAGAGTTGCTTTATACAATGCGTGTACTAGAATAAAGATACTCGCTGCGTAAATCGCTTTATCTGATCCTACCCCAAGTAAGAAAACAATCAGTCCTAAGGCTGAAATTGTGGTATACGCGAGGATACCTTTCATATCCTTTCGGAATACCGAGTGTATAGCACCAAATAACATGGTTAAACCACCGATTACTTGCAAAGTGGTATTCCAACACACATGATCTCCTAAAATAGGCGTAAAACGCGCTAAAAGATAGATTCCGGCTTTCACCATAGTTGCTGAGTGTAAATAAGCCGATACGGGTGTAGGGGCTTTCATTGCTCCAGGCAACCAAAAATGAAAAGGAAATTGAGCGGACTTGGTAAAGGCTCCCATGAACAAGAAGAACAACAACACCCCATAAGAAGCATGTTCTTTTAAGAAGTCTGATTGCGTTAGCAGTTCATGAATGGAATAACTTCCTGCAATACTTCCCATCACTGCAGCGAAGGAGAGCAAGAAAAATCCTCCTAGGCCTGTAATTCCAAGTGCCCATAGTGCACTTTTACGTGAATCCTCTTCTTCGTTATTAAATCCGATTAAGAAGAAAGAAGTAATACTGGTCAATTCCCAGAATACAAATAGGGAAATTAAGTTATCTGATAGTACGACACCAAGCATGGCGCCCATAAAGAGTCCGAGGTAGGCAAAAAATCGATGAATATAGACATGTCCTTTAAGATAGTAAGACGCATACCAATACACGAGTGTTCCGATTCCTGTAATCAACAGGGAGAATAAGAGCGATAATCCATCTAGTTTAAAGTCAAAAGCGATACCTAAGGAAGGTACCCATTCATTTCTAAAAAGCATGACTTCTTTTCCTGACTGTATTTTTGGCAAATAGGACAGGAAATAAAAGAAAAGACTTAATGGTATTAAAGTTAATAATCCTGTAAACTTAGAACGTCCTAACCCCTTCAAAAAAAGTGTACTAAAAGCTAGTACAAAAGTGAGTAAAATAATGAATAGCATAAATGAGCTTTATTTCTCTTTTTTCAAATATTTCTATTGAGGGTAAATATATAAAAAAATCAAAAAAAAACGAATCAAAACCAAATAACGCGCCTGTTTTTAACAAAATTATAACCATTTTTAAACAGATATAGCCACAAAAAAAGCGAGATTTTAAAATCTCGCTTTCAGGGCTAGTTATTTAACATTTGCCACAATTTATCTTTTAACTCTTGAAGACCTTGTTGAGCAACTGCCGATATAAACATATAAGGCACTCCTTCTAGTTCTTCATCTAATTCTGCTTTCATTTCTGTTTGAAGCTCTGCATCCAACATATCTGATTTGGTAATGACTAATAGACGATCTTTATCCAACATTTCAGGATTGTATCGTCTCAGCTCATCCAAAAGAATTTCGTATTCTTTTTTAATGTCTTCTGCATCCGCAGGCACCATAAAAAGAAGGGTAGAATTTCGTTCAATATGACGTAAGAAATAATGTCCTAAACCTTTTCCTTCTGCAGCTCCTTCGATAATTCCAGGAATATCTGCAATCACAAAAGATTTAAAATCACGGTAAGCCACAATTCCTAAATTAGGTTTTAGCGTTGTAAAAGGATAATCTGCAATTTTTGGTTTTGCAGAAGTTAGCACGGATAACAACGTTGACTTACCTGCGTTTGGAAATCCTACTAAACCAACATCCGCCAATACTTTCAACTCTAAAATAATATCGAGTTCTTCTCCTGGCATACCTGGTTGTGCATAACGAGGGGTTTGGTTCGTTGACGTTCTAAAATTCCAGTTTCCTAAACCTCCTTTTCCTCCTTTTCCAAGGATTCGTTTCTCGTTATGTTCAGTAATTTCGAACAGAATTTCTCCTGTTTCTTTATCTTTTACAACTGTTCCTAAAGGTACTTCAATAACTCGATCATCTCCGTCAGCACCTGTACTTCTTGAACTACCACCATCACCTCCGTGCCCCGCTTTGATATGGCGCATGAATTTTAAGTGATATAACGTCCATAGTCCTTCGTTACCGACAATATAGACATGACCTCCACGTCCACCATCTCCACCATCAGGACCTCCTTTTTCAATAAATTTTTCACGGTGTAAATGCGTAGAACCTCTTCCACCTTTTCCAGAGGCCACATAGATTTTTACGTAGTCTACAAAATTCCCTTCAGTCATCTTTTATTTTATTACCTTCTCTTTGTTTTTGTCTTTTTTATTCAAGAGATCGATTAAATCAAACGGTCAATTACGCCGCTTAATCTCGTTGTAATCTCTTCAACAGTTCCGATACCATCTACTGAATTATAGCAGTTTTTCCCTGTATAATAGTCAATTAATGGCGCTGTTTTTTCGTTGTATTCTTCGTAGCGACTTCTGATGATTTTCTCATCTTGGTCATCTGCTCTTCCACTTGTTTTTCCTCTTTCTAGGATACGTTGTACTAAAACATCATCGTTAGCTTCTAATCCAACTGTTCCTACAAAACGAATATTTTTTTCTTTTAATAAAGCTTCTAATGCTTCTGCTTGTTGAATTGTACGTGGAAAACCATCAAATAAGAACCCAGCCTTATCCATGTTTTTTTCTACTTCATCTGCAAGCATATCAATTGTAATAGAATCTGGTACCAATTCTGCTCTATCCATAAAGACCTTGGCCTGTTTTCCTAATTCTGTTCCATTTTTTAGATTATAACGAAACACATCTCCGGTAGAAATATGAGTTAAATTGTATTTTTCTTTAAGAAATTCTGCCTGTGTACCTTTTCCTGCACCAGGTTTTCCAAATAAAACTATTGCAATCATGCTACTATACTTTATTTATGCTGTTACTGTTTATTACTCTTTAATTTGATAAATTTCCGGAATGTTTCTTCCGTGTTTATCATAATCCATCCCATACCCCACGATGAATTTATTTTCAATTTCAAAAGCGACATAATCTAGTTTAATGTCTTTGGTGTAAGCTTCTGGCTTTAAGCACAACGTACAAATTCTAACTTCTTTTGGACGTTGTTGTTCAAAAAGTTTCTTTAGGGCTACTAATGTATTTCCGGTATCCACGATGTCTTCAATAATAATTACACGTCGATCCGTTACATCAATATCCAAACCTAAAAGTTGATTCACTTGATTGCTTGATTGAGTCCCGATGTATGAAGCCATCTTTACAAAACTCATCTCACAGCTGCCTTTATATTGCTTAACTAAATCCGAAACCACCATGAAAGATCCATTCAGAACACCAATGAAGATTGGTATTTCTCCATTCATATCACGCAAAATCTCATTTGCTATCTCCCCTAATCTTTCTTGAATCTGTTTTTCCGAAATAAAAGGAACAAAAGTCTTGTCTAAAACTTGAATTTCCATAAACAATTGAATTGATAATTTGCAAATATACAAAAAAGATACAGCACATTTATACTCCTTAACAGATGAATTCCAAACAAATTCATTTTGTTAGGTGAGCTTAGTGAGAGGATGAAAAGCTGAAGTTGGTAAAATCGCGCAAAGAACAAACCGGAACCTATAAACAAAAAAAACGTAGCGCTTTCTTCAAACGCTACGTCTAAAACAAACTAATTCAATCTAACTCTAAAACCAAAGCTAATAAGTTTTATTGTTAAGATTATTTTTTATACACCAGATCAAGGGTATATATTATCTTCTAATACGTTGTACCATGTTATATCGATTTCAAATATAAGTTAATTTTTTAACTAAACAAGTTTTGTTTTAAGTTTTTTTTCACACTAATAAAACTCGCGTATTAGAATTAAAAACAAGTTCGGTTTCAAAAAACAATAAAACAAATCAATAAAAGTTAAAACTACTACATTCTCCTACTACACGCCTTATTGCTTGTTCATCTAGCTAGTATTATCTTATCTCAAGCCTAAACCACTTTTTTTGATTCTATTTTATGTACACCATTTGATTTAGTATATCTTTGCATAAACACAATTACAACAACACAATGAATTATTATTCAACTGATTTTCGCTTGGGAATATTAGGAGGCGGACAACTAGGCAAAATGCTTTTATATGATACACGCAAATTTGACATTGCTACTTTCATATTAGATCCAAGTAAAGAAGCTCCGGCACAATTTGGTGCACACCAATTTTTTCAAGGAGACTTAATGGACTATGAAACGGTTTATCGCTTTGGAAAAAAAGTAGATGTTTTAACCATTGAAATTGAAGGAGTGAACCTAGAAGCGTTGGATCAATTACAGCAAGAAGGCGTAAAAGTATATCCTGCTCCTGAGACCTTGCGTTTGATTCAAAACAAAGGCAAACAAAAAGATTTCTATACTTCACACCATATTCCTACTGCTCCTTATGTTCGTTTTACATCTAAAGCAGATTTAGTTGCTGCAGTAAATCAACAAACGGTATCCGTTCCATTTGTATGGAAATCGGCACAATTTGGGTACGATGGAAACGGCGTAAAAGTTGTTCGTTCTATTGCAGATCTTACTGCATTACCAGAAGTAGAGTGTATTGCTGAAACTATGATTCCGTTCAAAAATGAATTAGCTGTGATTGTAGCGCGTTCAGCATCTGGAGAAATTAAAACTTTTCCTGTGGTAGAAATGGAATTCCACCCTGAGGCGAATCAAGTCGAATATGTAATCTGCCCAGCGCGTATTGATGCAACTGTTGCAGAAAAAGCACGAGCAATTGCCTTAACGGTTTCTGAGAAGTTCAACCACGTTGGATTATTAGCTGTGGAGATGTTTCAAACACAGGAGGACGAAATTTTAGTCAACGAAGTTGCTCCTCGTCCTCATAATTCAGGTCATTATTCTATTGAAGCGAGTTATACTTCACAATTTGAACAGCACATCCGCGCTATTTTAGACTTACCTTTAGGTAATACAGATAGCAAAGTTGCTGGTGTTATGGTGAATCTAGTAGGTGCAGAAGGACACACCGGACAGGTATACTATGAGGGAATGAATGAAATCTTAGCTATTCCTGGAGTTACACCTCATATTTATGGTAAAAGAGAAACAAGACCTTTCCGTAAAATGGGCCATGTTACTATCGTAAATAGCGATATGAATAAAGCGAGAGAAATCGCTCAAAAAGTAAAAGAAACGATTAAAGTAATCAGTCAATAAGATATGAAAATAGCCGTAGTAATGGGCAGTATTTCAGATATGCCTATCATGCAAGATGCCATCGATATAATCAAAGAATTTGGAGTTGAAGTGGAAGTTGATATTGTTTCAGCACACCGTACGCCAGAGAAATTAGTTGATTTTTCTTCTCACGCACACAACAGAGGAATTCAAGTTATTATTGCAGGAGCTGGTGGTGCAGCGCATTTACCAGGTATGGTTGCTTCGATGTCTCCACTTCCTGTAATTGGAGTACCTGTAAAGTCAAGCAATTCAATTGATGGATGGGATAGCGTTCTTTCTATCTTACAAATGCCAGGTGGAGTACCTGTAGCGACAGTGGCTCTAAATGGTGGAAAAAATGCAGGTCTTTTAGCTTTGCAAATTTTAGGTAGCCAAAATGAAGAAATTCGCAATCAGATGATTGCTTATAAAAATGGATTAAGAGATGCAGTTTTAAAAGCAGCAGCAAGTCTTAAACAATAAATCAAATAACAAAACGCACTTTTCCAAGTGCGTTTAACTTTATACTAAACCAGTAATAGCAATTACTGGTTTTTTTATGCCTTATTATTCCCTTTATACGTTGTTGCTCGATGTGTTTGAAATAATCGATCCCATACGGTGGTGTAAAATCCGAAGTTCCTCTGTGGTTCAATATGGTGCATATTGTGAAAACTTGCTGTACCTAGCCAAGTCATCCATCCTTTACGTGCAACAGTTTGTACGCGATTAAAATGCCCAATGGTTCCCCATACTACATTAATGAAAAAATACAATCCTACACTGAGATAGTGAAAGGGATAACACAGCAAGATGGCCAGCAACATAACCCCAAAGCCTGTTGCCTCTAAAGGACTAAGCACAAATAGACTTAACGCGTTTACACCTACGTGTTCATGATGCTTTTCGTGAATAAATCGATATAGGAATTTACTATGTGCTAGTTTATGAAAGACATACATCCAAAAATCAACTACTAAAATCAAAATCAATAGTTGTAAGAATATTGTCCCAACACTTTCTTTATTGAAATCAACTGACAAATATCCTTCTCTCCACAAAAAAGCGCCTAAAACAAAGACGACAATATTGCAAATCAATGTCGTCACTACCGCCCAAACATCAGATGAAACGATCGGTTGATACGCATTAACTTCAGTATGGCTCTTTTTTAAAGCATGCCAAAAGAGGTAAAACAAGATTGATCCCAACATCAAGGCCAGATTAAGCAGGAATGCAAATCCTACAATTGAGCGGTAATCTTGAGTTAATATCATTTCCATCGGATTCATTGCCTTTGTTTTTATAAAATAGGAATAATCAAAGTACGCATTAATGTGTGGATAATAAAAGTTTTAACTCCCTTTTGAGTGTATTTCTTCTACTTTTTCCAAGTCAATTCCTCGCTTAAAAAACCAACACCCCTACTCTTTTTTGTTAAAGATTTGGTAAAGTATCAATAACCCTACAGATACTTTCAACCCCTATGTTTGCTCTAACAAAAATAAACAAAAATGAAAGTAAACAACACACTAACGGTATTGACTGCAAGTTTCCTATTGACCCTTGCTACCACATCGTGTAACAATGACGACAACAAAGTAACGGATAAAGATCCTGTTACAGAGGAGCCTAAACCGGTAGATCCTAAAAATCCTGTGGTTTTAAAAGACCATTCTAAAACTCCAGCCTTTGTCTATGCAATGCCTGGTTTTAGCAACTTAGAAATCTTTTCTCTTATTTCTAGTGAAGATCAATTAGAAGGATCTCCAGAATTTGTATTTGGCGGTCAACCTGATGGTGCTGGTTTTATGAAAGATCCTAATGGAGAGGGTTATTTAATGATTACGAATCATGAAATCATGCAATCTGTTTCTCGTGTTTATTTAGATAAAACCTTCAAGCCTGTCAAAGGAGAATATATTGTAGATGGAATTGGTGGAATCACGCGTTTGTGTTCCGCAACCTTAGCTAAACCAGAACTACACGGATTCGGTCCTGTATTTTTAACGGCAGGAGAATCTGGTGAAGAAAGTATGGTACATGCTATTGATCCTTTAGGTTCAACAGATTTAAAATCATCAACAGATCGCGTTTTACCTGCTTTAGGAAAAGCGAGTATGGAAAATGCTGTTCCTTTACCTATGGATGTATCTAAAGGGAAAACCTATATCGTAATTGGAGAGGATCAAGGGTATGGTTCAAGCCACCAAAGCGCAGGACAACTATTGATGTATGTAGGAAATCAAGGCGATTTACACGATGGAAAATTATATGCACTAAAGAGAAAATCTGGTGGATATACGGAAATGGATATGACGAAAGGAATGGAATATGATGTAGAATTCGTAGAAATCCCAAATGCTAAGAATCTAACGGGTGCACAAATCAATCAAAAAAATATGGAGTTGGGTGTGATTCGTTTTTCACGTGTAGAAGACATCGATTACCGCAAAGGAGCGAATAAAGGAAACGAAATGTACTTCACTGCAACGGGACAAGCTAGTGGTGGGAATCCAGTAGACGGCTTCACCATGTGGGGACGTGTATACAAATTAGTTTTAGACAAAAATAATATGCTAACAGGTAAACTATCTGTTGCGGCAGAAGGAGATAGCAACCCAGGACATAATCTTATCAACCCTGATAACCTTTGTGTAACAGAAAACTACGTTTACATTCAAGAAGACGGTGATTCTTACTACGCAGATGCGAAACACGATTCTTATATCTGGCAATATAAAATTTCAGATGGAACATACAAGCCGTGGTTGAACATGAAACACAACAGACAAGATGCGCAATGGCAAGCAAATTACAACCAATCAGGAAATTTACAAAAGTTTGGTTCTTGGGAATTTGGTGCTATGGAAGATATTTCTGACTTAACAGGGATTCCAAATACGTTTGCTGTGAATATTCACTCTCATACTTGGCAAAAAGAGGAGTTTATGAACGCAGATAAAGCTGGCGTAAACAAAAACAAAGAAGGCGGACAAGTCGTAATCATTCGCAACGTCGAAAAATAATAAACCATTTACTACACTTTACATGCTATAACTAGCATGTAAAGTGTCTTTTTTTATACTATGCAGCACCTAAAATCCTACCTCCTTTTGCTTATGCTTGCAATTGGAATCACAAGTTGTCAAAAAAAAGACACCTATCAATCCCTTACTTACAATACTTATTTGGTAGAACAAGTGGATACACTTAGTTCCAACATCGACCAACTTATTCACGCTATAGAACATAATCAAGACAGTACGCAAATTAGACAAACGTTTATTGCCAGCAGACTTGCTTATAAAAAAATTGAATGGGCGGTATCCTATTTTCTACCACATACAGCAGCGGCTATTAACGGCCCTGCATTAGATCAACTCGATTTAGACGAAAACAAATTCATTCCTGCAGAAGGATTTCAAGTGGTCGAAGAATTCCTTTATCCCGTCTATGATAGCACCTCAAAAGAAGAATTGTTGATACAAGCGCGAAAGCTCAAAAACTTATCAAACAAAATCCACAAAAACTTTGAGGCAATAACCTTTGAACCTGCTTCTGTATTAGAGGCTCTGAAATTGGAGATTTTCCAAATCACTACTTTAGGTATTACAGGTTTTGATACCCCTGCAAGTAAACTGCAATTTATCGAAGCGACCGCTAGTTTATCAGGCGTTGGTCAGGCGATACAAACCTCTAAGGCATGGACTCACACACAAGCCTATGCGACAATCGATCAATTGCTAACAGAAGCAATTGCCTTATGCCAGACTAATCCTGCTAAAAACTCCTTTGACTACCTTACCTTCATTTTGAAGTATTTGGATCCATTAGCCCAAGAGATTGTTACTTTACAACGCGAATTAGCGATTCCTTTTTTACAAACCAATCAAGTCATTGGCGGTGAAACAGGTTCTTTACTCGATGCCAATACGATTAATCTCAATGCTTTTTTACCGGATAGTACTTATTATCCAACATCAACTAAAATTGCGTTAGGGAAGGAATTGTTTTTTGATCAGCAATTATCGAAAGAGAACACGAGAAGTTGTGCCACTTGCCACCATCCTGATAAAGCTTTCAGTGAAAACAGAAAAACCTCACTGGATTTAACTGGGAATCCTTTACACAGAAATGCTTTATCTTTAAATTATGCCGCTTACTATCACGGCCAATTTTGGGATATGCGCAGTGTGACACTAGAAAGTCAAACGTCAGATGTCATTACCAATAAGGATGAGATGCACGGTAATTTACAAGAGATTGTCCAGGTATTAAATCAAAGTGAGACCTATAAAAAACACTTTGCTCAAGCCTATCAAACCGATGCTCCGATTGCTGTTTGGCAAGTAGAAAATGCGCTGGCTTCTTATATCCGTTCGCTTTCTACTTTCAACTCTCGATTTGATCAATATATGAGAGGAAATAAAACAGCTATGACCGCGCAAGAACAACAAGGGTTTAATCTATTTGTAGGAAAAGCTCAATGTGCTACTTGTCACTTTTTGCCTGTATTTAATGGAACTGTTTCTCCTTACTTCAGAAGTTCTGAGCAAGAGATTCTCGGTGTTCCAAAAGACAAAGCAGGTACCCAATTAGATGGTGATTTGGGGCGTTATGTATTCAATACGGATTTGGACCAATTGAAGCACTCATTTAAAACACCTACCGTTCGAAATATCAACGAAAGTGGTCCTTTATATGCATAATGGAGTATATGAAACGCTTGAAGAAGTTATGGACTTCTACAACAAAGGAGGTGGTCTGGGCTTAGGATTGGATGTAGAAAATCAAACCCTTCCTGACACCCCGTTAGATTTAACCGATCAAGAAATTCAAGCTATAGTAGCCTTTATGAAGGCACTAAGTGATCAAGCATAAAAAAAGTCCTTGGCATGCCAAGGACTTTTTTTTATTTCTCTTTTTTAGTCGTTATGTATTGACTAACCGTTTTAATTTCTTGTTCTTTTTTCTTTGGATAGATTAAGAGGATATCTTCTTTGTCTACTACAATGTAATCATTTAATCCATCAACCACTACGCACTTTCCTTTATCGGTGCGCACGATGTTGTTGGTTGCATTATTGAAATACACCTGAGCATTTACCACTGCATTGTCTGAAATATCCTTTGGCAGTTTTTCGTATAACGATCCCCAAGTTCCTAAATCATTCCAATCAAAAGTTGCGGGTAAAACATAAACATTATTGGCTTTTTCCATCACCGCATAATCAATAGAGATATTCTCTGCTTCTGAATAATGCTCGTCAATGTACGCTTTCTCTTGATCTGTATTAAACAAATCATAACCCGCCTCAAAAAGTGCGGTCATTTCTGGTTGAAAATTCGAAAACGCATCCAATATTGCACTCACACTCCACACGAAAATTCCTGAATTCCACAGAAAATGTCTACTTTGAATAAACTTTCTTGCGGTTACATAATCCGGTTTCTCTCTGAATTGTACTACTTTTTTGATGGGTCTAGAATCCAATTTATTAAATTCAATATACCCATATCCTGTGTTAGGAAAAGTAGGTAAAATTCCCAATGTCATCAATACTTGATCTCTTTCACAAACATCAAACGTACGTTGTAAATTCGATACAAATTGAAGTTCATCTTCTATCCAGTGATCACTTGGTGCAACGACCATCACTGCATCGGGATTGAGTTTTTTAATTTTCATTGCAGCATACAAAATACACGGTGCGGTATTTCGCATGGCAGGTTCTAAAATGATATTATCGGGTTCTACTGAAGGCAATTGCTCCTGAACAATTGTTTTGTAATTCTCATGGGTTAAGATCAAGATATTCTCTTTCGGTATTAACTGAGACAATCGCATGAATGTTTTTTGAATCAGTGTTTCACCTGATCCCAACATATCGTGGAACTGTTTAGGAAATTCTGGAGTACTTACTGGCCAAAAACGCGAACCAACTCCTCCCGCCATTACAACAGCATAATAATTCGAACTCATACTATTCTTCTTATTGTTTTACAACATAATGTGTCATCATTTCAACTTCAGCGTTTGCCTTAAAGACAAATAATCGCCCTGTTGCTACTTCTAAACACTCAAATCTTTTTACACGCAATGGACCGCGTTTAAACACTTTGCCATTATAGGTTTTAAAATGGCTTCCCAAAGGAATTTCATATACAAAACAATGGTTGCTACTTTTTTCTACTTTATCGTACATGCGCATGGCAATCGACAAGCGTTCATCAGTATCGCTACTTGCCGAAGGGTTTCTAAAATGATTAGCCAAAAGAGGCAACAATCGATCTGGGAAAACCTCTGGTCTTAAAAAAGGCAACATAAGCAAGCGAAACGTTTGTTTCCACTCCACTCCATGTGGCTTGATATGACGTCCATATTTTTGAAAAGCAACCAAATGAGCGATCTCGTGAATTAAAGTCATTAAAAAGCGATAGGGATTTAAATTGGAGTTGATGGTAATTAAATGCTTGCCATCTAATCCTCTAGTATAATCCCCATGTCGCGTTACTCTTTCATTCACTATTTTCAAATGAATGTGGTAATGCTTGATTAATTCAAAAGCTGCCTCTAAGGCTGATTCCGGTAAATAAGGCCTGAGTATCGTAATCAATCTATTTATTTTTAAGGAGTCGTACTAGATGCTTGTAGTACTTTACCATTAAAATATTTATTTCCTGTAAGTGCAAAATCACTTATGTATTCTCCAATTTCCTCTGGCATCAAAGGAGCTTGATACCCTGGAAAAGCTTCTTCTAACATTTCTGTTTGAACTGCTCCTAAGGCAATCACATTAAATGCAATTCCCATCTCTTTGTATTCTTCTGCTAACAATTCACTTAAGATGATAACTGCTCCTTTACTTGAACTATAAGCCGCTAAACCACCAAATTTCATTGTTCCTTGTACTCCGCCCATACTGCTAATAGTCACAACATGACTATTTACTACAAAATGCGGAATACACAATTGTACTAAACGTGCCAAACCAAATACATTGACTTTGTATACCCATTCGAATTCTTCTGTTGTGATTTCTTCAAAAGGTTTATTTACTAAAGCCCCTGCATTATTTATCAGAATATCAATATGCCCCCATTCCGTAGCTACATAGTTGCTTACTTTTTGAAGATCTGCCTCAATAGTAAGATCTATTTCTAGACAGGTAACATTTTTATAAGCTACTAATTCAGCTGCTTTTTTTCGAGAAACGGCTAAAATCTTATGTCCTCTGCTCGCTAATATTTTTGCGGTTTCTAAACCAATACCGCGGCTTGTTCCCGTAACAATTATATGTTTCATCTTTAGTTTTTCAATCTAATTTCACCAGAAGGTAAGTTAATCAATTTTTCTACGACAGGAATAAATTTTTTAGTTAGTTCTGTCATAAAGGGTACATCCATCAAATGCGCTTCATCCTTGACATGATGATAGTATTTGAAATTCTCAAAATCAGAAGAACTGAAGGTTTGACTTGGTATAGTAAAGGCTGAATAAAAAGGATAATTATCAGAACGCTTAAACAATTGCATTGCTTCTGCATCCTCAAATCGTCCAGCTAAATTTTCGCCTGCTATTTCATTTATTTTGGTTGCCAAATTACTTTGGTCATATCCAGTAATAAAGGTTGTATATTCTCGTTGCATTGGAACCCCTAGCATCTCAAAGTTCAACATCATAACGACATTTACGTCTTCTTCCTTTAATCGATTCGCTAAGTGCGTTGAACCTAAAAGCCCTAATTCTTCCGCAGTAAAGAAACAAACTAAAACTGTGCGTTTCATTTCTTTTTTTGCTAGATTTCGCGCTAGCTCTAATACGATACTCACTCCCGAAGCATTGTCATTTGCTCCATTTGCAATAGAATCTCCTGCTACTGGTTTTTGAATACCGATATGGTCATAATGTGCTCCTAAGACAACAACTTCATTCTTCAATTCAGGATCTTGTCCAGGAATAACCCCAACCACATTCCACGTATTTTCCACTTCTACTAACTTATCTTCATAGCTTGTAAAATACGGTTTGATGCCATACGCTTGAAGTTCTTTCGCTAAATATGTAGCAGCTTGTACATTTCCATCCTGTCCAGAATCTCTACCTAGCAATTCATCCGAAGCTAAATAATTCAAGGTAGTTTGAATTTTCAATGCAGAAACCTCTCTTTCCTGTTCACTTGACAGTTTAGACGATACACCACATGAAGTAGCTAAAATCGCTAATAAAAAACTAAAATATCTCACTTTAAACATGGTATCAAAAATACAAAATACACTTGGTATTTTACAGCCTTTTCGTAGAAACTAATACTAAAAAAACAAAAAAAAGCCTGCAAAATGCAAGCTTTTTATTTCAATTCTATATTTTTTGATTACGCCAGCATCGTAACTGGGTTTTCAATATAACTTTTTAATGTTTGTAAGAATTGTGCTCCTGTAGCACCATCTACTGTTCTGTGATCACAAGCCAATGTAACAGTCATTGTATTACCAACTACAATCTGTCCGTTTTTCACTACTGGTTTTTCAACAATAGCTCCTACAGATAAAATTGCAGAGTTTGGCTGGTTGATAATTGAAGTAAACGATTGGATTCCGAACATTCCTAAGTTAGAAACTGTAAACGTACTACCGTCCATTTCTGCAGGTGTAAGTTTTTTCGTTTTCGCTTTACCTGCTAATTCTTTTACTTTTGCTCCAATGTGAGTTAACGACATTTGGTCTGTAAAAGGCAATACAGGCACTACTAATCCATCTTCTACCGCTACTGCAACTCCAACATTGATGTGGTGGTTGTAAATAGTAGCATTATCAGTCCATTGTGTATTTACTTGAGGGTGTTTACGCAAGGCCATTGCACAAGCTTTAACCACCATATCATTGAACGATACTTTTGTGTCAGGTAATTCATTAATTAACTTACGAGAAGCCATAGCGTTATCCATGTCAATTTCGATTGTTAAATAATAGTGAGGGGCAGTAAATTTAGATTCTGCTAAGCGACGTGCAATTGTTTTGCGCATTTGCGAGTTCTTCACTTCTTCTGAACTTACTTCTCCAGCAGGAATAAATGGTTGTACTGCCGCTACTGTTGCCGTTGCTTGTGCAACTGGGGCAGCTGTTTGCGCTGCTGTTGGGGCAAAGTTTTCAACGTCGCGTTTGATAATACGTCCGTTTTCACCTGAACCTTTTACTTGAGCCAAGTTAATTCCTTTCTCTTCAGCTATCTTTTTAGCTAAAGGTGAAACGAATACTCTTCCTCCTGTTGCAGTTTCTGTTGCAACTGGTGCTGCTACAGATTCCGCTGCTTTTGGTGCTTCAACTGGCGTCTCAGCTGCTGTTGTAGCAACTCCACCGTTTTTCGCTCCTTCAACTATAGCAGTAACATCAGTTCCTGCAGGCCCTAAAATAGCTAATACGCTATCAATAGGCGCTGATTCACCTTCTTGTATTCCAATGTATAATAACGTTCCTGATTCGAAAGCTTCAAATTCCATTGTTGCTTTATCTGTCTCAATCTCCGCTAAAATATCACCTTCTTCAATTTTATCTCCTACTTTTTTAATCCAGCTAGCCACAGTTCCTTCTGTCATCGTATCACTTAAACGCGGCATCGTGATTACTTTCACACCTGCTGGAATAGCTGGTGCTGCAGTAGTGGTTTTTTCCTCTGCTTTGGGAGCTTCAACTTCTGCTACTTTTTCAGCAGCTGGAGCCGCACCTCCGCCAATTAAAGCAGAAATATCTTCACCTTCATTTCCAATAATAGCAAGAAGCGAGTCAACTGGAGCAGCTTCTCCTTCTTGTAATCCAATGTATAACAATGTTCCTTCATAGAAAGATTCAAATTCCATTGTTGCTTTGTCTGTTTCGATTTCAGCAAGGATATCTCCTTCAGAAATCTTATCTCCAACTTTCTTTAACCAAGCTGCAACAACACCTTCTGTCATGGTGTCGCTTAAGCGTGGCATTGTAATTACTTCTGCCATATTATTTTATTATAATCTATGAGGTAAAAAAGGATAATTCTCTTGATCGTATACTACGTCGTACATTACGTTCAACTCAGGGAACGGAGACTCTTCAGCGAACTTCTCACATTCAACTACTAAGTCTTTCACACGTTGATCCATAGCCGAGATTTCGCTTTCTGTAGCGTAACCATTTGCTTTAATCACATCTAAAACTTGCGTAATTGGATCTATTTTTTTGTATTCTTCAACCTCTTCTTTTGAACGGTAATTTTGTGCATCCGACATCGAGTGACCTCTGTATCGGTATGTTTTCATTTCTAGTAGAGTAGGTCCATCTCCACGACGCGCTCTTTCGATTGCTTCGTACATAGCTTCTGCTACTTTTACTGGGTTCATTCCGTCTACTGGTCCACTAGGCATTTCATATCCTAATCCCAATTTCCAGATTTCCGAGTGATTTGCTGTACGCTCAACAGAAGTTCCCATTGCATATCCATTATTTTCAATAATAAATACAACTGGTAATTTCCAGTTCATTGCCATATTGAAAGTCTCATGCAATGATCCTTGACGCGCTGCACCATCACCGAAGTAGCACATGGTTACTGCTTTTCTATCAAAATATTTATCTGCGAATGCTAATCCAGCTCCCAAAGGAATTTGTCCACCTACAATACCGTGTCCACCATAGAAGTTGTGTTCTTTAGAAAAGATGTGCATCGATCCTCCCAAACCTTGAGAAGTACCTGTTCCTTTTCCTAACAACTCTGCCATGATTCTTCTTGGGTCAACACCCAATCCGATTGGTTGTACGTGATTTCTGTATGCTGTAATCATTTTGTCTTTTGACAAATCCATTGCGTGTAAAGCTCCAGCCAAAACAGCTTCTTGCCCATTATACAAGTGTAAGAATCCTCTTACTTTTTGTTGAATATATAAAGCGGCAAGTTTATCTTCAAACTTTCTCCAAAATAGCATGTCTTCATACCACTTTAGATAAACTTCTTTTGTAATTTCTTTCATATGACTTTACTTTTCATGAGTAGATCAGCTACTCTAAATACAGACTTTGCTAAATACCCACTATACTGTGGAAAGGCAAAAATAGCACATCTACTTTAGATTGAAAAATTTATTTGAAGTATTTTAAATTACAGTTATTATTCTTTATATATTTTAAGAAAATATTTAATTTTAGCTAAACATATCCCCTTAACACTACTACAAATATAGCCCCACAATCTCCTTTTCATCCAATTATTCACAGTCCTTTCCTCTTTTTTATACGAAAGAAGTAGTCCAAATTTACTTCTACTTTCTATTCCTAAAATTCACCGTAATTTCTCCCTAGAATTAAACCTTAAATTCTTTCTCATCTCCCCGTCTAAAGGTTCTCTTTATTCCAAAAAATAAGCCCTTCTAGAGAATTTCTCTTCAAAGGGCTCGATTCACGCTTAAAATAAAATATAAATTAGGTCATTACTTTCTTTTTATACGAATATAAACCGGGTGGTAACAACGACTATCCTAATTTTGGCTTTATTGTAAGGTCAGATGAAATGCACTATCGCTCACATTTAGCTTTGCTATTTTTGTATTTCCTTACACTTACACCTATACACGTTGTGTTGCGTAGTTCTTTCATTTTGCTAGAACAAAACAAATCTATTTCGGTGGTAATTCCAATAAAATTGGATTAAGCTATAGTTAACCTATATCAATTTTAGGTTATGAAATCCAAGCTACATCACGTTCAACAAGTGGATTTGATTCTCCTATACTTTCAGACCAACTCCCCAATTTTAAACAAACAATGCAATACAATCCTCCCCTCGGGAATATAAACCTCACATTTAGCATAAAAACGGCCGCTACAGCAGTAAAAAGACAATTAAAGCGTCATCCTAACAACTTTAATACTAGGATAACATTTCACCTTTTTACAAATACATGCAACGAAAACATCAAGAAATTGTAAACCATCATTTTTGTCAAACGGCGTCATTCCTCAGTAAACATAAAAAAAGCCTCGCACTTTCGTGCGAGGCTTTTCTATATAGCGCTAATTAAGCTTCTCCTTTGGGTCCAAAATTAATCGGTGGCATTGTATTATTACTAGTTTCATAATCTCTGATCTCACCATTTGACTGTTCAAACCTATTGATATTATCTTCTAGAGCTCGTAAAAGTCTTTTTGCATGTTGTGGAGTTAAGATGATTCTCGACTTCACTTTTGCTTTTGGTACACCTGGCATAATGTTAACAAAATCGACAACAAATTCAGTATTTGAATGATTGATTATTGCCAGATTTGAATAGGTTCCTTCTGCCGTTACTTCATCCAACTCAATGTTGAAATTATTTTGTTCTTCAGCCATGGTTTAGAAATTTAATTCTTGTTCTTGCGTTAATAAATCTCCGTTTTCATTTGAAGAAACAATGATACTTTCATACTCACGCATACCAGTACCTGCAGGGATTCTATGTCCAACAATAACGTTTTCTTTTAATCCCATTAATGTATCAATCTTACCAGCAACTGCTGCTTCGTTTAATACTTTTGTAGTTTCCTGGAACGACGCTGCAGAGATAAATGACTTCGTTTGTAGGGAAGCTCTAGTAATACCTTGTAGAATTGGTGTACCAGTTGCTGGCATAACATCTCTAGAAATCACTAGGTTTTTATCTTCGCGTTTTAATAATGAATTCTCATCGCGTAATTCTCTCATTGAAACAATTTGTCCTTCTTTCAAGTTCTCAGATTCACCAGCATCAACAACTACTTTCATACCGAATAAACGATCGTTTTCAACGATAAAGTCACTTGTGTGAACTAATTGATCTTCTAAGAACAAGGTATCTCCTGGATCTTGGATTTGAACTTTACGCATCATTTGTCTAATAACAACCTCAAAGTGTTTGTCATTAATTTTTACCCCTTGTAAACGGTACACCTCTTGGATCTCGTTTACTAAGTACTGCTGTACAGCAGAAGGTCCTTGGATACGTAAAATATCATCTGGAGTAATTGCTCCATCTGATAAAGGTACACCAGCTCTTACGAAGTCATTCTCTTGTACTAAGATTTGGTTAGAAAGTTTAACTAAATACTTTCTTACGTCACCTGTTCTAGATTCAACAACGATTTCTCTGTTACCTCTCTTCACTTTACCGAAAGATACAACTCCATCAATTTCAGAAACCACAGCTGGATTCGACGGATTACGCGCTTCTAAAAGCTCTGTAATACGAGGTAAACCTCCTGTAATATCCCCTGCTTTTGATGTATGACGAGGAATCTTAACTAATACTTTACCAGCTTTAATTTTCTCCCCATCGTTTACCATTAAGTGAGAACCTACTGGTAAGTTGTATGAACGAATTAACTCACCATCTTTACCATAAATTAATAAAGTAGGAATTAATTTTTTGTTTCTTGATTCGCTAATTACTTTCTCTTGGAAACCTGTTTGCTCATCGATTTCAACCATGAACGTTTGTCCTTGCTCGATATCTTCGTAAGCCACTTTACCTGTGAACTCAGAAACGATTACACCGTTATAAGGGTCCCATTTACAGATTAAAGTTCCTTCTTCAACCACATCACCATCGTTTACGTAAATTGTAGAACCATAAGGAATATTATTTGTAGTTAACAAAATTCCAGTATTTGGGTCAAACAATTTCACCTCTGTAGAACGAGAAATTACAATATTAATTGGTTTTCCATCATTATCTTCACCTTCAACTGTTCTAAGTTCTTCGATCTCTAAACGACCTTTGAATTTAGTGTTGATTGTAGATGTTTCAGAAATATTACCTGCCGTACCCCCTACGTGGAACGTTCTCAGTGTTAACTGTGTACCTGGCTCCCCAATTGATTGAGCAGCAACAACTCCTACAGCTTCCCCTTTTTGAACCATTCTAGCCGTAGCTAAGTTACGTCCATAACATTTTGCACAGATACCAACTTTAGCCTCACAAGTTAATGGAGAACGAACTTCAACTGATTCGATAGGAGCAGCGTTGATTGCTTTAGCAATAGCTTCAGTGATTTCCTCACCAGCACCAACAATTACTTCTGAGTTTAATGGATTAATTACGTTGTTTAACGCAACACGTCCTAATACTCTTTCTCCTAACGTTTCGATTACCTCTTCGTTTTTCTTTAATGGCATTACATCAATACCTCTTAAAGTACCACAATCTACAGAGTTAACGATAACATCTTGTGCAACGTCATGTAGACGACGAGTTAAATATCCAGCATCCGCTGTTTTTAACGCCGTATCCGCAAGACCTTTACGAGCACCGTGTGTAGAAATGAAATACTCTAAAATCGATAGACCTTCTTTAAAGTTAGAAAGAATCGGGTTTTCGATAATTTCACCACCACCTGCTGTTGATTTTTTCGGCTTAGCCATCAAACCACGCATACCTGTTAACTGACGAATCTGCTCTTTAGAACCCCTCGCTCCAGAATCCAACATCATGTATACTGAGTTAAATCCTTGTTTATCTTCGCGAATGTTCTTCATTGCTAATTCAGTCAACATGGCGTTCGTTGAAGTCCAAACGTCAATAACTTGGTTATAACGCTCATTATTTGTGATAAGCCCCATGTTATAGTTCATTGTAATATGATCTACTTGTTGGTTTGCATCATCAATCAAATCTTGTTTTTTCTCTGGAACGATAATATCACCTAAACTGAATGATAATCCTCCTCGGAAAGCGTAACCATACCCCATTCCTTTGATATCATCTAAGAATGCAGCTGTTGTAGGTACATCAGTTGTAGCTAAAATACCTCCAATAATATCACGAAGTGATTTTTTCGTTAATACCTCATTGATATAACCTGCTTTTTCAGGAACTACCTCGTTGAACAAAATACGTCCAGCCGTTGTTTCAATGATTCTATACGCTAATTCACCTTTTTCGTTATAATCTTTAGCACGTACTTTTACCCCAGCATTCAAGTCAAGTTTCCCTTCGTTGATTGCGATGTGTACTTCCTCTACAGAGTAGAATATTAATCCTTCTCCTTTTACAATTTCTTCTGGTGTAGACTTACGTAACTTAGTCATATAGTAAAGACCAAGTACCATGTCTTGAGAAGGTACTGTAATAGGTGCACCATTCGCTGGGTTCAAAATATTATGTGAAGCC
Organism: Myroides gitamensis; assembly: GCF_029894455.1. NCBI lineage: Bacteria > Pseudomonadati > Bacteroidota > Flavobacteriia > Flavobacteriales > Flavobacteriaceae > Myroides > Myroides gitamensis. The sequence goes on along the minus strand of NZ_JARYHN010000001.1, from coordinate 3,840,543 downwards.
AACATTAATAATTGAGATTCCAAGATTGCCTCAGGGCCTAACGGTAAGTGAACGGCCATCTGGTCACCATCGAAATCCGCGTTAAACGCCGTACACACTAATGGGTGCAACTGAATCGCTTTACCTTCAATCAATTTAGGTTGGAATGCTTGAATACCTAAACGGTGCAACGTAGGAGCACGGTTCAATAGAACTGGGTGACCTTTAATTACGTTTTCTAAGATATCCCAAACTACTGGTTCTCTTTTATCAATAATTTTCTTCGCAGATTTTACTGTTTTCACAATTCCTCTTTCAATCAACTTACGGATAACAAAAGGTTTGTAAAGTTCAGCTGCCATATCTTTTGGCAATCCACATTCATATAATTTCAATTCAGGTCCAACGACAATTACCGAACGAGCAGAATAATCCACACGCTTACCTAGTAAGTTTTGACGGAAACGTCCTTGTTTACCTTTTAATGAATCAGATAATGATTTTAATGGACGGTTAGATTCTGTTTTAACAGCAGAAGATTTTCTAGTGTTATCGAACAATGAATCCACAGCCTCTTGAAGCATACGTTTTTCATTACGTAGGATTACTTCAGGAGCTTTAATTTCCATTAATCGTTTTAAACGGTTGTTACGGATAATTACACGACGATATAAATCGTTCAAATCCGACGTTGCAAAACGACCACCATCTAATGGCACTAATGGACGTAATTCAGGTGGAATAACTGGAATAACTTTTAAGATCATCCATTCTGGTCTGTTCTCGCGATTCTCGTTTGATTCACGGAAAGCCTCAACCACTTGAAGACGTTTTAATGCTTCAGTTTTTCTTTGTTTAGACGTTTCATTATTAGCAGCATGACGCAAAGTATACGACAATTGATCTAAATCAGTTGTTGCTAATAAATCCATGATACATTCAGCACCCATTTTAGCGATGAATTTATTTGGATCATTATCATCTAAGAATTGATTTTCCATCGGAAGAGAATCTGCAATATTCAAATACTCTTCTTCTGTTAAGAAATCAAGGCGATTTAATTGTTCACCCTCGGCATTTTTAGCAATACCTGGTTGAATTACTACATATCGCTCGTAGTAAATAATCATATCAAGCTTCTTAGAAGGAAGCCCTAAGATGTAACCAATTTTATTAGGTAAAGAACGGAAATACCAAATATGTGCGATAGGCACAACAAGGTTGATATGCCCTACTCTATCTCTACGTACTTTCTTTTCAGTAACTTCAACACCACAACGGTCACAAACGATCCCTTTGTAGCGAATTCTTTTATACTTACCACAAGCACACTCGTAATCCTTTACAGGTCCAAAAATACGCTCGCAGAATAAACCATCACGTTCTGGTTTATGCGTACGATAGTTAATTGTTTCTGGCTTTAGAACTTCCCCTCTTGATTCAGCAAGAATCGATTCAGGTGAAGCTAAACCAATTGAGATTTTATTAAACCTTTTTACGGTATTTTTCTCTTTATTTCTATTCATGGTAAACTTACTTGTTAAAGTGTATGATAAAGAGTAAGCAGCAAAAAACTGCTTACTCTAAAATCTATAGTTTATTCTTCTAATCTGATGTCTAATCCAAGACCTTTTAATTCATGCATTAATACATTGAATGATTCAGGTAATCCTGGTTCTGGCATAGTTTCACCTTTAACGATAGCTTCGTAAGTTTTCGCTCTACCAATAACGTCATCTGATTTTACCGTCAAAATCTCACGTAATGTACTTGATGCTCCGTATGCTTCTAGAGCCCAAACCTCCATCTCTCCAAAACGCTGACCTCCAAATTGAGCTTTACCTCCTAATGGTTGTTGCGTAATTAAAGAGTATGGTCCGATTGAACGCGCGTGCATCTTATCATCAACCATGTGTCCTAATTTCAACATGTAAATAACTCCTACTGTTGCTCTTTGGTGGAAACGCTCTCCAGTTCCTCCATCGTACAAATAAGTATGTCCAAATCTAGGAATACCAGCTTCATCTGTAAGGGCATTAATTTGATCTAAGTTTGCACCGTCGAAAATTGGAGTAGCATATTTTTTACCCAATTTTTGTCCAGCCCATCCTAAAACAGTTTCATAGATCTGACCAATGTTCATACGAGATGGTACCCCTAATGGGTTTAACACGATATCAACTGGTGTACCGTCTTCTAAGAATGGCATGTCTTCATCGCGAACGATTCTAGCAACAATACCTTTGTTACCGTGACGTCCTGCCATCTTATCCCCAACTTTTAACTTACGTTTTTTAGCAATATAAACTTTTGCAAGTTTTAAGATTCCTGATGGTAATTCATCCCCAACAGTAATCATAAATTTCTCTCTACGTAAAGCACCTTGTAAGTCATTCAACTTAATTTTGTAGTTGTGAATCAAGTCAGTAATCATACTGTTTGTTTCTTCATCAACTGTCCATTGTCCTTTCGTTAAGTGAGCGAAATCATCCACTGCATGTAACATTTTTTGAGTGAATTTCTTTCCTTTTGGTAAGATTTCCTCTCCTAAATCATTCAATACACCTTGAGATGTTTTACCATTCACGATGAAGAATAATTTTTCAACTAAACGATCTTTCAATTCATTGAACTTCACTTCGAATTTAGTTTCTAGTAAAGCTAAATCATCTTTATCTTTCGAACGTTTGCGTTTGTCTTTTACAGCTCTTGCAAATAATTTCTTATCTAATACCACCCCTCTTAATGAAGGTGAAGCTTTTAACGATGCATCTTTAACATCTCCAGCTTTATCACCGAAGATTGCGCGTAATAACTTCTCTTCAGGTGTTGGATCAGATTCACCTTTCGGTGTAATTTTACCAATAAGGATATCACCAGGCTTCACTTCAGCACCGATGCGGATCATACCGTTTTCATCTAAATCCTTCGTTGCTTCCTCACTTACGTTCGGGATATCATTAGTCAACTCTTCGTTTCCTAATTTTGTATCTCTCACCTCTAAGGTATAGTCATCGATGTGGATAGAAGTAAAGATATCTTCACGTACTACTTTCTCTGAAATTACGATAGCATCCTCGAAGTTGTACCCTTTCCATGGCATAAACGCCACTTGTAAGTTACGTCCAAGAGCTAACTCTCCATTTTGTGTAGCATATCCTTCACATAATACTTGACCTCTTGTTACTCTATCTCCTTTGCGAACGATAGGTTTCAAGTTGATACAAGTACTTTGGTTCGTTTTTCTAAACTTAATTAGATTATATACTTTTTCGTCTGGATCAAAGCTGATTAAACGCTCATCATCCGTACGATCGTACTTAATAATAATTTTCTGTGCATCTACATACTCAACAACACCTTCACCTTCTGCGTTAATTAAAACACGTGAATCTGAAGCAACTTGTCTTTCTAAACCTGTACCTACGATTGGAGAATCCGCACGTAATAAAGGCACAGCCTGACGCATCATGTTCGATCCCATCAACGCACGGTTCGCATCATCGTGCTCTAAGAATGGAATCAATGAAGCTGAGATAGAAGCGATCTGGTTTGGAGAAACGTCTGTATAGTGTAAGTCTTTCGGTTCAACCACTGGGAAATCCCCTTCTTCTTTTACAACTACACGTTCTTCTGTGATGTTTCCTTCGTTATCCATCGGAACGTTCGCTTGCGCGATTAACATTCCTTCTTCTTCTTCAGCACTTAAATAAGTTGGAGCATTCACGATATCCACTTTTCCATCCACAACTGGGCGGTAAGGTGTTTCGATGAATCCCATATTATTCACTTTTGCATACACCGCAAGAGATGAAATCAAACCAATGTTTGGTCCCTCTGGCGTTTCAATAGGACATAAACGTCCGTAGTGTGTATAGTGAACGTCACGTACCTCGAATCCGGCTCTTTCTCTAGATAAACCTCCAGGTCCTAGAGCAGATAAACGACGTTTGTGTGTAATCTCTGCCAATGGATTCGTTTGGTCCATGAACTGAGATAACTGGTTTGTTCCGAAAAATGAATTAATCACTGACGATAACGTCTTCGCGTTAATTAAGTCGATTGGAGTAAACACTTCGTTGTCACGTACGTTCATACGCTCGCGAATTGTTCTAGCCATACGTGCTAAACCAACACCAAATTGTGCTGATAATTGCTCACCTACAGTACGTACACGACGGTTTGATAAGTGGTCAATATCATCAATTTCAGCTTTAGAGTTAATTAATTCAATCAAGTATTTAACAATAGTGATAATATCCTCTTTTGTCAATACCTGTTTGTCAATTGGGGTATCAAGATTAAGTTTCTTATTCATTCTGTAACGACCTACCTCACCTAGATTGTAACGTTGGTCGGAGAAGAATAATTTATCAATAATACCACGTGCAGTTTCCTCATCAGGCGGTTCTGCGTTACGCAACTGACGGTAGATGTGCTCTACAGCCTCTTTTTCAGAGTTTGTAGGGTCCTTCTGTAATGTATTATGAATGATGGCATAATCTGCCTGATTATTGTCTTCTTTATGTAGGAGGATATTCTTAACGTTTGCCTCAATGATTTCTTCGACATTATCTTTATCTAGGACTGTATCACGGTCTAAGATAATCTCATTTCTCTCAATTGAAACTACTTCTCCTGTATCTTCATCTACGAAGTCCTCATGCCATGTATTTAACACACGTGCAGCAAGACGACGACCGATGTATTTTTTCAACCCTGTTTTTGATACTTTAACCTCTTCTGCTAGGTCGAAAATCTCTAGGATATCCTTGTCTCTTTCGAATCCGATAGCACGGAATAAGGTAGTAACAGGTAATTTTTTCTTTCTATCAATGTATGCGTACATTACGCTATTGATATCAGTAGCAAACTCAATCCATGATCCTTTGAAAGGAATTACTCTCGCCGAATACAACTTAGTTCCATTAGCATGGAATGACTGTCCAAAGAACACACCAGGTGAACGGTGTAATTGAGACACTACCACACGCTCAGCTCCATTGATTACAAATGTACCGCTAGGCGTCATATACGGTATTGTTCCTAAATACACATCTTGAACGATAGTTTCAAAATCCTCGTGTTCAGGGTCAGTACAGTATAATTTTAAACGCGCTTTTAACGGAACGCTATACGTTAGTCCTCTATCAATACATTCTTCAATTGAATAGCGAGGAGGATCAACAAAGTAATCAAGAAACTCCAATACAAACTGATTTCTCGTATCAGTGATCGGGAAGTTCTCCATGAAGGTATTATATAAACCTTCATTACCTCTTTCTTCTGATTTCGTTTCTAACTGAAAGAAATCTTTAAAAGATTTAACCTGGATATCCAAGAAATCTGGATACGCAGGAATATTCTTTGTAGAGGCAAAATTTAATCTTTCATTCTGATTTGTGATCATCAATGGACAATAAATTTTGTTTATAATGTTTAATAAGATTTACGCACAAATCACTTTATACGCAAAATGGTTTAGGCCTTTGGGATTGCTCCCAAGACCTAAACCTAAAATATTTTGGTTAATAAGCTTATTTAAGCTCAACAACAGCTCCAGCTTCTTCCAATGCTTTTTTAAGACCTTCAGCCTCATCTTTAGAAACACCTTCTTTGATGTTTGCAGGAACTGAATCAACCATATCTTTAGCTTCTTTAAGACCTAAACCAGTTAATTCTTTAACAGCTTTAACTACTGCTAATTTAGAAGCACCAGCTTCTTTTAATACAACTGTGAATTCAGTTTGCTCTTCAGCAGCTCCAGCGTCTCCACCAGCAGCTACAACTACAGCAGCAGCTGCAGGCTCAATTCCGTATTCGTCTTTTAATATAGTTGCTAATTCGTTAACTTCTTTAACTGTTAAGTTAACCAATTGTTCTGCGAATTGTTTCAAATCTGCCATTTTTTCTATCGTTTAAATGATTTGTAAAAATATAATTTATTAATGTGCGTTCGTTTATGGAACATTCAATCACAAGAATCTTTTTTTATTCTTCGTCTTTGAATTGATTTTGTAGAGCTGAGATAACTCTTTGAGCTGGTGATTGTAGTAATCCGATGATTTCTCCAATAACTTCCTCTTTAGATTTAATAGCTACTAACGCGTCTAATTGATTATCACCAATGTAGATTTCTTCGTTAATATAAGCTCCTTTTAATGAAGGTTTGTCGCTTTTCTTTCTAAAATCTTTGATGATTTTAGCCGGTCCGTTAGCAACGTCCGAAATAAAGATAGCACTGTTTCCTTTTAATACTGAAGCTAAATCCTCATAGTTTCTCTCAGATGATTCCATTGCTTTAGCAAGCAACGTATTCTTAACTACTTCAACTTTGATTCCAGCTTTGTTACAAGCTCTTCTCAAGTTAGTAGTAACCTCTGCATTTAATCCTGAAATATCAGCAATATAAAAGATATTAGCATCAGCTAATTTTCCTTTAATGTCTTCTATCGCTACTGCTTTTTGTTCTCTAGTCATAAGTAAAAATTTTTTCTACCAATTATACTGCTTTAGGGTCTAAAGCAATAGCAGGGCTCATAGTACTAGATATATGAATAGACTTAACATAAGTACCTTTAGCTGCTGTTGGTTTTAATTTGATTAATGTTTGAATCAATTCAGCTGCGTTCTCTTGAATCATATCAGCACTAAATGATACTTTTCCAATACCTGCGTGAACGATTCCCGTTTTATCAACTTTAAAATCGATTTTACCAGCTTTCACTTCTTGAACTGCTTTCGCTACGTCCATAGTTACAGTACCAGTTTTAGGGTTAGGCATTAATCCTCTAGGACCTAAAATACGTCCTAATGGTCCTAATTTACCCATAACAGCAGGCATAGTGATAATTACATCAACATCTGTCCAACCGTCTTTAATTTTTTGTAGGTACTCATCTAATCCAACATAGTCTGCCCCAGCAGCTGTAGCTTCAGCTTCTTTATCTGGAGTAACTAATGCTAACACTCTAACATCTTTTCCAGTTCCGTGTGGTAAAGTAACTACCCCACGCACCATTTGATTTGCTTTACGTGGATCTACACCCAAACGCACTGCGATATCAACAGATTCGTCAAATTTTGCAGAAGCAACTTCTTTAATTAAAGTAGAACCTTCTTTTAAAGAATAAAATCTACCTTTTTCAATTTTAGCAGCAGCTTCCTTTTGCTTTTTTGTTAATTTTGCCATTTCTTTTTTCTTTTACAATTAAAAAGGAGCTGTTCCCGTTACTGATATACCCATAGATCTTGCAGTACCCGCGATCATTGACATCGCTGATTCAACAGAAAATGCGTTTAAATCCGGCATTTTGTCTTCTGCGATAGCACGAACTTGTTCCCAAGTTACGCTAGCTACTTTTTTTCTATTAGGCTCACCAGATCCAGATTTCACTTTTGCAGCCTCTAATAATTGAACAGCAGCAGGTGGCGTTTTAACAACAAATTCAAATGATTTGTCTTTGTACACAGTAATTTGTACTGGTAAAACTTTACCGGGTTTATCTTGTGTTCTAGCATTAAATTGCTTACAGAACTCCATGATATTAACTCCAGCAGCCCCCAAAGCAGGTCCAACCGGTGGCGAAGGATTCGCAGCACCTCCCTTAACTTGTAGTTTAACTACTTTACTAATTTCTTTTGCCATTTCTAAAAAAATTTAGCACATCTCTTTTGGAAGCAAAGATGCGTCTATGTAACATTATATTTTTTCTACTTGTGTAAAGCTTAATTCTAAAGGTGTCTTTCTTCCAAAAATCTTCACCATTACCTCTAGCTTACGCTTGTCTTCATTTATGTTTTCGATGGTTGCATCGAAACCTTTAAATGGACCATCAGTCACTTTTACTGACTCACCAACTTCATAAGGAATTGTACCTGAATCAACTTTAACAGCCAATTCATCGACTTTTCCTAACATGCGATTTACTTCTGATTCTCTCAAAGGAACTGGGTCACCCCCTCTTGTTTCTCCTAAGAATCCAATAACTCCTGTTATCGATTTAATAGCATGCGGAACTTCACCTGTCAAGTTAGCCTCAATCATCACATAGCCTGGAAAATAGACACGTTCCGTTGTTTTCTTCTTACCATTCTTGTCTTCAGACACCACTTTTTCAGTTGGTACTAAAACTTGCGAAAGATAATCTGACAACCCTAAACGAGAAATTTCAGTTTCGATATAATTCTTAACCTTGTTCTCTTGTCCACTTACCGCACGAACCACATACCATTTTTTGACATTTGTATCAGCCATAATATTATCTCCTTATGATCTTATCCAATTATAAAACTTCCCTAACAAGTCCCCAAATAAACTATCCACTCCCCAAGTAGCAAGTGCCAATATAATTGCAAAAATTGCAATCACGATTGTATACTTTTGCACTTCAGCCCAAGGAGACCAAGTTACATTTGATTTAAGTTCTGTAAAAGCTTCTGATATGTAATTAAATACCTTTGCCATGTTATATTGTTTTTGCACGGGTGGAGGGATTCGAACCCCCATCAACGGTTTTGGAGACCGCTATTCTACCCTTGAACTACACCCGTTTGTTATAAAAGTCAGCGGTTATCCCGCTGACTTTAAAAATTTATTTATACTAAAAAATTAGTCTAAAATTTCAGTTACCTGACCAGCACCTACTGTTCTACCACCTTCACGGATAGCGAAACGTAGACCTAATGATAATGCGATTGGGCTTAACAACTCAACATTGATAGTTAAGTTATCTCCAGGCATAACCATCTCAGTTCCTTCTGGTAACATGATTGTTCCAGTTACGTCAGTTGTACGAACGTAGAATTGAGGACGGTAATTGTTATGGAATGGAGTGTGACGTCCACCTTCTTCTTTTTTCAAGATATAAACCTCAGCTTTGAATTTAGCGTGTGGTTTTACTGAACCTGGTTTACAAATAACCATACCACGACGGATATCAGTTTTGTCAATACCTCTCAATAATAAACCTACGTTATCTCCAGCTTCACCACGGTCTAAGATTTTACGGAACATCTCAACTCCTGTTACAGTAGAAGTTAATTTGTCAGCTCCCATACCGATGATTTCAACAGCATCTCCTGTATTAGCAACTCCAGTTTCGATACGTCCTGTAGCAACAGTTCCACGTCCTGTAATTGTAAATACGTCTTCTACTGGCATTAAGAATGGTTTTTCGTTGTCACGTACTGGCTCTTCGATCCAAGCGTCAACTTCATCCATTAATTGTAATAATGCATCAACCCATTTTTGCTCTCCGTTTAAAGCTCCTAAAGCAGAACCTTGAACTACTGGTCCATTATCACCGTCATATTGGTAGAAAGATAATAAATCTCTAACTTCCATTTCAACAAGCTCTAATAACTCAGCGTCATCTACTAAGTCAACTTTGTTTAAGAAAACAACAATTCTAGGAATACCTACTTGGCGTCCTAATAAGATGTGCTCACGAGTTTGTGGCATTGGTCCATCAGTAGCAGCAACTACTAAGATAGCACCATCCATTTGAGCAGCACCAGTAACCATGTTTTTCACGTAATCCGCGTGACCTGGACAGTCAACGTGTGCATAGTGACGGTTTTTAGTTTGGTACTCTACGTGAGAAGTATTAATTGTAATACCACGCTCTTTTTCTTCTGGAGCATTATCAATTGAATCAAATGAACGAGCTTCTGAGAATCCTGCGTCAGCTAAAACTTTAGTAATAGCAGCAGTAGTAGTAGTTTTACCGTGGTCAACGTGTCCGATAGTACCGATGTTTAAGTGCGGTTTCGAACGATCAAAAGTTTCCTTTGCCATGATCTAATAATTTAATCTTAGTTATATAATTAGTGTTCAAATATAATAAAAAAACCTGAGCCAATGACGGGATTTGAACCCGTGACCTCTTCCTTACCAAGGAAGCACTCTACCCCTGAGCTACACCGGCTTATGCATTTTTATATTTAGTCGTGGGGAGAGCAGGATTCGAACCTGCGAAGGTTTCCCAACGGATTTACAGTCCGTCCTCGTTGGCCGCTTGAGTATCTCCCCTCAAACCTTGTGTTTGTTTCTTTTCCTTGAGCCGATAGAGGGACTCGAACCCACGACCTGCTGATTACAAATCAGCTGCTCTAGCCAGCTGAGCTACACCGGCATTTTACTCAATAGAAAAAGTCCGCTATTTCTAACGGACTGCAAATGTATATATTTTATTGATTAAAAAAAACAATTTACTGATTTTTTTCCATTAATGTGCTTTCATTTTCTCTTTATACTTCACAACCATGCGTTCAATCGCATCGGCACCCGAATCAACCCCCTCCTCAAAAGTTTTGCATGTTTTTTTAGCAACAATATCGTCTCCTGGAACTAATAATTTCACCTCAACTGTTTTATTTTCTTTCTCATTGGTATTTTCTACTTTCAAAAATACATCGACAGAAATCACTTTATCGTAAAACTTACCTACTTTCAGCATTCTTTCGTTGATAAAATCTACTAACTTACGATCTACGTTAAAATTAACGGCTTGAATGTTTACTTTCATAACTTTCTGTTTTTAAGGTTTTCTATTTTTTTTTCTTCAACCTAGGATGCGTCTTCATGTAAGTCTCTTTCAATTCTTTCAGATTGACATGAGCATATACTTCTGTCGAAGCTAAGCTTTGATGCCCCATCAACTCTTTAATGGAGTTGATATCTGCACCATTTTCTAAGAGATGCGTTGCGAAAGCATGCCTCAACATATGAGGACTATTTTTCTCCTTTGTTGTTGTCTTACTAAAATATAAATTAATCACTCGATAAACAAATATTTCATCAACTTTAGCACCCTTACCATCTATTAAAAAATCGTTAATTTTCTGAACATCCCTCAAAACTATCTCTCGCTCTACCTTATAGCGTTTTAAAAGCACAAGCAATTGGTCAATCATGGGCACATAGCGAACCTTATTTCCCTTTCCAGTTATGCGAATCATACGCGTATAAAAATCGACATCAGCCACCTGTACCCCACAAAGCTCGCTTCTTCGCAGTCCTAAACAGTATAACATTTCTACAATGACCAAATCCCGTAGTGCATCAAATCCTTCTTGATTCTCCAAAGACAATCGAACAGCATCAACCTCAGCTACAGAAAAAGGCAATTGCAACTTCTTTTCTACTTTGAGTGTTTTATGTTGTTGCAATGGACTCACCTCTACCTCTCCTATCTTCATCAAAAATTTATAGAACGCTTTAAGTGCACTCATTTTTCTATTAATGGAACGCTTGCTTAGGTTCACTTCCATCAAAGCAACAATCCACAAACGCACTGCATCGTATTTGATTATCAAATAATCTTGCTCTGATTCCGCTACAAAAACCAAAAAAGAAGCGATATCATGTTGATATGCCTCTATGGTATGAGAAGAATAATTTTTCTCCTTCTGTAAGTACTCCAGAAATTTCTCTAAATTTTTGTCCATAAAAAAACCGTTGTAACAAAGATAATACTTTATTACAACGGCCTTATAATTTAATCCATCGTTTAAGTCTAGATTTCTACTGAATCTCTTAAGTGTTGGATATACTCTGCTTTTTGCATCTTGTCTCTTTTTACGACAGATGGTTTTGTAAAGTGCTGACGAGATCTTAATTGACGTAACGTACCTGTTCTGTCAAATTTTCTTTTGTAGCGCTTTAGTGCTCTATCAATATTTTCTCCGTCTTTAATTGGAATGATCAACATGTTTTCATACACCTCCTCTCATTTGGTGATGCAAAAGTAAAGCTTTTTTTATACAACGCAACAAAAAAATAAAATTTTATTCTACCTTTTTTTATTACGCTATTATCATTTCTTTTGATTAAGTCCTTCAACAACAATTTAAAACAAGTAAAGGGGAGTCCTAATTTGCCCCTAACCACAGCTTAAATTCCACAACACGCTCCCTACTGACAATCACCTCTTCGTCATAGTTCAGTAAAACTAGTTTCAGTCGAGCCGTCGATAATTGAATGATTTGCTCAATACAGTCAATCGCTACAATCTGATAGCGATTCACGCGAAAGAATTTAGAAGGATCCACCATCTTTAAAATTGCCTCAATAGACGGCTCTTCTAGAAGATGTGTTTTCCCCTCTCTCGTTACACTATACACTCCTCGGTCTTCTCTATAGAAACAAACCACCTCATCCACCAAAATCACTTTTAGTTGCATCCCCAACTTGACAATTAATCGCTTGGGGTAACTCGTTCCTTGCAACGTCTGCTTCAATACCTCTACTTGTTGTCCTATTTTATGGTATTGGGTTTTATACTTCCCTATAGCTCTTACTAATTCTGCAGGATCAATAGGCTTCAACAAATAATCAATACTATTCAATTTAAATGCCTTGATAGCATAATGATCAAAACTCGTTACAAAAATAATAGCCGCGTGTTTCAATTTTATTTGCTCGAATATTTCCAAAGACAATCCATCTGTCAATTGAATATCGGCAAATATCAAATCGGGCTCTTCGTTTTGCATCAACCAAGGAATTGCCTCACTAACCGAATGCAAGGTTTCTTGTACATCAAATCCTATTTTAGCCAGCTCTCTAGTCAATAATCTTGCTGCTGGTTTTTCATCTTCTATAATTACTATGTTCATATACTTTACTTGCTATGTAGTGGAATACGCACTGTAAAATGATTTGCCACATCTTCTATTTCGACTTTCTTATGAAATAGCAATTGACAGCGATTGGATAAATTTTGCAACCCCAATCCTGTAGAATCTTCTAATTTGGGTTTTGCATATTTTTCATTGCTCATGACTAGATTTCCATCAACAACACTCAAAGTTACTGCAATTTTCCCCTCAGATGGAATTGCATTGTGCTTGATTACATTTTCTATCAGCAATTGCAAACTCAAGGTAGGTATTTGCGTTGCTCCCCATTGAGCTACCTCATCACTAATTTTAAAATCAACAGCCTGATCATATCTCACATTTAAAAGATAGACATAATCTTGAATAAAAGCGACTTCTTCCTCCAAGGCACAAGAAGCATAATCCAATCGCTCTAATACATAGCGGTAGATTTTAGAAAAAGAACGAGCAAATTGCTCTGCTTTGACCGGATCTTCTTGAATCGTGCTAATGAGTACATTGAGGTTGTTAAATAAAAAGTGCGGGGAAAGCTGTTCTTTCATGTGCGCAATCTGACTCTTCTGCAGCGCAATTTCCATTTCTTTGTTTTTTATTTCGAGTACTCTCAGCTGGTCATGATACGAAAATACAAAGACGATCATGATAATAAAAAAGCTAATGAGTACAACACCTAAGAAATCACTAAAATGGAGATTTTCTCCAGCATAAAAAGATTGAAAAGGAACGTTGTAAAAAAACCACAACAGCACACTCAAAAAGAAATAGTACGATACAATAGAAACTACTAATCCATTGCTGAAAAATAAAATATTTCGAACTTTTCGACTCAGTGGCACTTGCGTTTTTTGTTCTCTCTTATCCAAGTAAAAACTCAACAATAAACTCGTTGCAACATTAGTTCCATAAATGCACATGGTAATCAGAAAAGAAAGCAAGGCATTTTTTGAAAAGATATAATCCGAAAAAGAAGCTTGCGTTAAATGTTTTCCTTTATTAAAATAATAATACGACGTAGACAAGCTACTCATCACTCCAAAATTAATAGCCAATGCTAGATGTCGATACCAATTAATCTTCATATCCTCTTCTTGTTCTAAATAACAATGCTTTATTTATTCGACGTCTCCTGCTGATTAGCAAATGACGCTTGTGTCTTGAGTGCCCATTCTTTGCCCCATTTAGGATAAAAAGGCACTTCACTTTTTTGTTGATCAAATTGTACTATCGCTTTATTCAATAAGCTCATACAGTATGTTGTATCTACCTTCATAAATTTAGAACTATTTAAATAAAAACTAGCTAAACTATAAAGGGCTCTAGGATTAGCAGGGTTTAACTCCAATGCCTTTTCATACGCTTTGATAATTACTCCGCTTTGCTTCATTCCTTTATTCATTGGATCCGTCATAAGATCTAGCGTCTCATTCATTCCTTGCAATACATACCATTCCTCACCTCCTTGAGCCAACCATCGTTCAATTACAAAGCGATTATTCATTACCTTTTCTTCTACTGCTTCGTCTTGAGGGTTCTGAAATCCTTGGGTTATTGCAATAAACACTTGGTAATAGGCCGGAATCCAATCCTCTGGGTTAGCATCTGCAATTCGCTCTAAAATAGCTAAAGCTCCTTGGCTATTTCCGCCTTGCCATTCTTGCATGGCTTTTTGCATTCCTTTCTCATAAGTTGTCTGCCCAAAGGACATCAAACTACAGCAACTAAAAATTAAAAGTAAAACCTTTTTCATAAAAATAAATTTAAGATGTAAAATAAATTCGATTGGTGGTAGAGACCTTTGCAAGTTGAATCGTTCGTTCCTCTAATTCGTTGTTATAAATTTTCTATTTGATTTGCTTTCTTATCTGCGCTAATTGTCCACATAAACCCTACATAGATAAATCGCTTTGCCGAAGGTTGAACTAAATCGGGTTGCCCCCCTTTTGCATTGAACTGGTATGCATAAGTCGGATTGCGTCCTAATAAATTATCCACAGAAACAAACACGATCTTTTGTGCTTGCAACACATAGGCCCAACTCATACTTACATTGTGAATAGGGCTACTGGCATACGATGCCGATAGGTTTGCGTCTCCGCTGTAAAAATGGCGTGGTGAACTATAGTTATACGTCATGCTTACTTGAGACTTCCAAGCATCTATCCAATACTTTGTTACCACAGCAAGATTGTGCTTGGTTACATAAGACGGCTGTCTCCACTCCCTTCTTTGCATTTCCTTTCTTTGAGAATCCAAGTAGGTATAGGTAATCCAATAATTGAAGTTTTTAAACGTGGTATTATCTTTCCAAAAAATATCAAATCCTTTAGCATATCCCGTTCCATCTTGCGTGTAAGCAGCTGTTCCAGTTGATGACGTCAATAATAGCTTGTGATAGTCTTTATAAAAGACTTCAGCTCTCAATACCCGCTTTCTAAAAGTATAGGTGTAATTTAAGATGTAGTGATGAGCTTGCATCCAATCCTCTTGTTCAGTATAACGCATTTGTTCTGCATTCAACGCTTGATGAAAGATACCATAAGAGAAAGATAACTGTTGCTTGGAGTCAACTTGATACGTCAACATCGTTCGAGGTTCAATCACTCCTTTCGAAATTGAATTTGCCTTATTGATGCGCACTCCTGCTCTCCATGTTAAATCAGAGTTGATACGCCATTGATTTTCGAAGAACAAAGCAAATTGATTTGTTTGTATTTTGTCCTGCTTTTTTAGCTGTTTCATCCCTTGAACAAAATCCACTTGCCCCACTTGGATATCCATACCCCCTATGGATTGCAAACGTCCACTCCATTGATAAGACAACTTGATCTTTTGATTGAGATTCCAACGTTCACTATGGAGGTATCCTTCATTTTGTTCGCCTCTATTCTTGGAATACCCAAACCCCGTTCCGATATCCAGTCGCATAAAAGGAGAGAGTTTCTTAAAATACAAACTATTTACATCGATTGTATTCGCTCGAAGGGCGAGCGTATCCACGCGATAACTTGGTTTTACCATTTGCTCATATGCCATTGTTGTATAATCCGCTGCTGCATACAGCATATATCCACCCTCTTGAATCGCTCGTTTATATATCACCTCACCAGAACTTGTGGAAAACGGTTTTTTACTTTTGTATCGCTGTTTGACCACAGCCGTATAAGCACCTAAATTGAGATAATTCAAATGATAGGACAATGAATTTTTCTTCCATTGGCGCGTTTCTCCAAAACTCGCTCCAACTGTTGAGATTGATATATCCTTACGTGAAGGATCAATATCCTCCGCAATATCTAGTTGCAAAATTCCCGATAATGCATCTCCAAATTCTGCACTGTATCCTCCGGCTGAGAAAGACATTCCTTTAAACAGAAAAGGGTTAAATTTTGAACGTACGGGCATAGTACCGACAGCGGCTGTATAAGGTTGAGCAACCTTAATACCATTCACATAAATAGCACTTTCATCTGCTTTCCCACCGCGGATTAATAATCTTCCATCTTCCCCATTAACTTGAGCACCTGGTAGGGTACTCAAGGCTCCTATGATATTACCTGGACTCCCAGCCGTACTCACTACATCCATGGCCGTAAAAACAAGAGCTTCTGTTCGCCCTCTTTTAGCACTCCCTACTGCTTTTATTACAATCTCCCCCAATACATCTTCCCCTTGCTCCATAACAAATTCATATACCTCCTTTTGTTGAAATTGAACAGGAACAGTTAAACTACGATAGTGTGGATGTTTCAATTTCAATACCCCTTCCACAAGACTATCTTCTATTTCAAATGAAAAATAACCTTGTGCATCAGACAACGCTCCATCAAAACTTCCTTCCAGGTATATATTCACCTGCTCAATCGGTTTGTTTTTCTTGTCTCGTACAATTCCTGATAGTTGCCTATGTTGAGCTTGTATTGTAAACCAACCAAAAACCAGCAACAAACCAAACAGTGTTTTCATCTTTTTTCTATTCTCAATTACAATGCAAACGTAGTTTACAACCAATCCTTCCCCAAAAAAGGATGCGTGAACGGTATATTTAGATGCGCGAACGGTAAACGAGGAGGATCCAAACACCGTACAACAGTTATTCATCCCTACTTTTACTTTTTACTTGCCTTACTCTACCTTCGAATTTATATTTGATTAAAGAATAAATTGAATCAAAATATTTGATTATCATAACCATCCGTCTCCATCGTAATTTCTACGTCTACCATCTATATGGTATTTTACTTTTCTTTTGCTATAAAACCAATCTTCACTTTTTATTTTTACCTTTAATTCTATTCAAATATTGACTATGAAAAAAATACTAAACAATACCATCTTTCGATTGCTACTCGGAGTTATTGTAGGGCTATTAATTGGAGGGTACTTGAATGATACGCTCCTGCAGATTATTCTATCGATGCGTCATATTTTGGGGCAACTCATCTTGTTTTTGGTTCCCCTCATTATCTTAGGATTTGTTGTATCATCCATTACCAAACTCAATAAGGATTCGGTTAAGATTATCAGTTTTTCTGTTTTAATTGCCTACCTATCGAGTATTGGAGCTGGTTTTTTCAGTTCAACATTGGGTTATGAACTGATTCCTCGATTAGAAATCGCGAATTCTGCGAATGATTTAAAGGAACTTCCGGCGATGCTTTTCAAGTTAGATATTCCACCTGTATTTGGTGTAATGACTTCCTTGACGTTAGCTTTAATGATTGGTATTGGTATACTTTGGACAGAAGCCAAACCCTTGGAAAAGGCTTTTGATCAATTTAAGGATATTGTCTTGTTATTAGTCAATCGCGTGTTGATTCCCATCCTTCCTTTTTATATCATGAGTAATTTTGCTCTACTTAGTTATGAAGGGTCGATTCAATCTCAACTTCCTGTATTCTTAACTGTGATTCTAATTGTTATTGTTGCTCATTTTGTCTGGTTAGCGGTACTCTATACGATTGCGGGGATTTACAGCAAAAAGAATCCATGGGAAGTTTTGAAGCACTATGGTCCGGCTTATTTAACCGCTGTAGGAACGATGTCTTCAGCGGCTACATTAGGGGTAGCCTTACATTCTGCACATCAGAGCAAAGTACTTCGTCCTTCTATTACTAACTTTACTATTCCTTTCTTTTCCAATATTCACTTGTGTGGTTCTGTACTAACGGAGGTGTTTTTTGTGATGACCGTTTCTCAAGTATTATACGGTACGATGCCTGATCTTGGCACGATGATTCTCTTTATTTTGTTATTGGGGATTTTTGCTATCGGTGCTCCTGGGGTTCCTGGAGGTACAGTTATGGCATCTTTGGGAATCATCAGTTCTGTACTTGGTTTTGACGATGCTGGAATCGCTTTGACCTTAACCATTTTTGCTTTACAAGATAGTTTTGGTACAGCTTGTAATATAACGGGAGATGGCGCTTTGAGTTTAATGGTTACGAAGTTCAGTGAAGGCAAATCTGAAAATATAACTGAGGAAGCAATCTAGATCCAATGAATCTTCAAAAAATACACATAAAAAAAGGTCAACCGCTGGGTTGACCTTTTTTAATTTATCTATAAGAAACTACTCTTTTAAAATATTTCTAGAAATCACTAGTTTTTGAATTTCTGTTGTTCCTTCTCCAATTGTACATAATTTAGAGTCACGGAAGAATTTCTCTACTGGGAAATCTTTTGTATATCCGTATCCACCGTGGATTTGGATTGCATCTGTAGAAACTTTCACACAAACCTCAGAAGCATACATTTTAGCCATAGCTCCTAATTTTGTCATTGGTTTATTGTTGTTTTTCAAGAAAGCTGCTTTGTGTAATAACAATTCAGATGCTTCGATTTCTGTAGCCATATCTGCTAATTTGAATCCGATTGCTTGGAAATCGCTAATTGGTTTTCCAAACTGCACTCTTTCTTTTGAATATTTCAATGCTGCTTCATAAGCTCCTTTAGCAATTCCTAAAGATAAAGCTCCAATTGAAATACGACCACCATCTAACACTTTCATCGCTTGGATAAATCCTTCGCCAACTTCACCTAAACGGTTTGCATCTGAAATACGGCAGTTGTCAAAAATCAACTCTGCTGTTTCTGAAGCACGCATTCCTAATTTATTTTCTTTTCTACCGCTAGAGAATCCTGGTGTTCCTTTTTCAATAACGAAAGCAGTCATTCCGCGTGAATCTCCTTTTTCTCCTGTACGAGCAATTACAACTGCTACGTTTCCAGAAATTGCGTGTGTAATAAAGTTTTTCGCTCCATTTAACACCCAGTGATCTCCATCTTTTACTGCTGTTGTATTCATTCCTCCAGCATCAGATCCTGTATTGTGCTCTGTCAATCCCCAAGCACCAATCCACTCTGCTGTAGCTAATTTTGGCAACCATTTTTTCTTTTGCTCCTCATTACCAAACGTCAAAATATGATTGGTACATAATGAATTATGAGCAGCAACTGATAAACCAATTGATGAATCTACTTTTGATATTTCTTCTACAATTGTAATATATTCATGATAATTAAGTCCTGATCCTCCGTATTCTTCTGGAACAAGCACTCCCATATATCCCATTTCTCCTAATTTCTTAAATAAATCAACTGGAAAAATCTGCGCTTCATCCCATTCCATAATATATGGACGAATATTTTGTTCTGCAAAATCTCTAATAGACTCAGCAATCATTGCTTGAGTTTCATTGTATTCAAAATTCATGGTTGTTTAATTTAATTCCTAATTTCCAAATATAAACTAATTATATGAATCTTGTCAAGTGGAATTTTTTCAATTTCTTTTAATTGTTCTTTATTAACGAAATCTCCGTGTAAACTTCTATATTTAATGATCTCTCTTGCGAGATAATAATTTAAATAAGGTATATTTTTCAAATCATTTACAGTTGCATTATTCAAATCAATTGGTGTAATCGGAGGGGAAGAAAGGACTACATATTGTTGTAAAAGCGAAGCAATTACTTGTTCCGATAATCCATAGACAAATTTTACCTGATCGATGTGAACATAACCACCCCATTTGGTGCGATCATCAATAATTCGCTTGGACAATGCGGGTCCAATACCATAAATCTCTTGCAATGTTTCTATTGTTGCGCGATTGATATCTTGCACAACTATTGGTTTAGCCTTCTCTTTGGGTTTGCCTACTAATTCTCGCGCATCGTCGGTTGCTGAAGTGTATTTCCGTCGATTCCCAAAGACAAAATATGGGCTATATTTTGCAATCCAAGCATCAGAAACACCTGTTACTTCTTGAAACTCTTGACTGGAATTGACATAATGATTCGCCGTTCGATAAGCAAACAAACGATCCAATTCTTCTAAGGTTAATTCGAGTATATATCCTTTATAATCGGTAAGGTAATTCGGGTTAAAAGGATAAATGGTATCTTTCTTTGCTATTTGTAGTAAACGCAAGCTATCCATCTCCTTTTGAATTTTGTGTTGCCCTTCAACTAAACTCACTTCTCTTCCTCTATTGCGTGGTTGGTAATCATACCAATACAACAACAATTGTACAGCAAAAAAGACGATTAATAAAGCGATGAACCCTCGCTTTTGGGATTGGGTATAATAATACCAATGATAAAAGTATTTGTTCCATTTCATACGACATGTATACATGTGTATTACTTCACAAAGATTGGGTTTACTTCACTTGAATTACAGATCAAAAACAGAGCTTCGTTTGGTATAAACTAGATCTTTCAAGCGCACCACAAAAGCTAAAGTAAGATAAAGTGCAAAAGCCAACCCTAAAGTAAAAAAGGAGAGATAAATAAAAAAGAGGCGAATATTGGAAACGCGAATCCCCAAGCGATCTCCCAGACGGGTAGATACTTTGAATCCGTGTTTTTCCAAAAAATAACGCAAATTATTGATCATCTTCTAACTTCTTTGTCGTAATACAAATTTAGTTCTTTTTATTTAAAATTGCTAAGCCAACCGCGCAAGACAAACATTTATTCATCACACAATAGTTTTTGTTTAATTGAATCATGGCTTGTGAATCAAAAGCGCTTTCTAAACTCACACCT
The DNA here is from genome assembly GCF_029894455.1 of Myroides gitamensis. Taxonomy (NCBI): domain Bacteria; kingdom Pseudomonadati; phylum Bacteroidota; class Flavobacteriia; order Flavobacteriales; family Flavobacteriaceae; genus Myroides; species Myroides gitamensis. The sequence goes on along the minus strand of NZ_JARYHN010000001.1, from coordinate 3,819,889 downwards.
TCCTTCTGAAATAAAGTCGTAATTGCATTGGACTCCATTTTGAGTTGTCTGCTCATTTCAACAATGCGTTCCACATCCTCTATACTTCCTTTGTGGCATGCAAATACATATTGCATCGGAATGATTGTATTGAGCAGTACAAGTTCTTGAAAGGTATTGGACAACCGCTTTGCGGTTCGCTTTCCTTCCTTCCCAAACATATAGTGTTCTTGCCAATACGGACTAACATCTGCTTGGAGTAGCTGCTTTAACTCTTTACTGTCTCGCGCTTGAAGCAATACGGCAAAATTGTATTTCTGATGGTAAAACCAATATGCTAATTGTGCTAAACGAATGGTGGGAAAGTTGATTGGACGAAGTTTAAAGAAGTGCAGTTCTTTTGCATTGCGCTCTTGTAATTGATATTTCTGTTGATAAAACTTCCATCGTTTCACTAGATCCCAATAATAGCGATCTAGTATTTCTTCTTGGTCTTCTTTTAAAAAACCTGCCATTCCAAAGAGCAAGGCTTCGATATGCAGCAATTCATCTCCTTCCTTGAGTAAAATCTGAATCGGCAAAGCTTTTGCGATGGACAAGAAAGCATCTCCATTGATATTTAATCCAAAATTTTTAGCCAAGAAACACCATAGCACCTGATTCCAATCATTGGTTGTTTCCTGTAAAAGCAACTGTATTTTTATGGCTTTGTCTTCCAAGCGTTCTACATACAAAGTTTCTTTCCACTTGAACCAAGCGATAGGGGATAAACTCTCTTTTACAAGTGATTGACAATTGATGGTTGCCTTGGGGGTAAAAAGTCGTTCTTTTTGATTCAATATGGAAGGCTGTACATAAGTAGCTACAACAAGAGTCGGAATTTCTTCTCCTCTCGAATTAAACACTGGAGTATCGTATTCCCAGACTACATGTAAAATCACATTATCGTATCGACTATCTTGTTCGTGGTGATGACGGAACCAATCCGATGATTGCAAGTGAATTTCAACATTCCCTGCCCACACTTGTCCTTCAATTGACACTTGTGCATTAAAAAAATCGGGACCTGCTAAGGTAGACCACTGTCCAGGGTAGATCACCCTAATTTCTTGCTTTTGTATTGTTTGCAAGCATGGCGTGGTAAACAATTGCTTCTCCCAAACATATTGTACAAAAACTTCTTTCATTATCGTCTGTTTTGCTGGTTGGTAATACTACAGCAACAAAAACCTAACCAAAGCGCGTACTTGGAATAAAAAAAGGTTGACCTACTGGCCAACCTTACTCTATTTTAACTAAAGAAGTTCCAAACTAAACCAAATCTAAACGTAAAGTCTTTATAGGGATAATTGGGTGCGGTGTAATATTTATATCCAGACATACTCGCATTAAAATGCTCTAGGATTAAATAAATACGCGCTGTACGCACTTTCATATCAATAAAGAAATCGAAGACTGGATAATCCCCTATTTTCACTTTGTCTTGTACATAGAAATCTCCAATTACAGGGTTATAATCATTCCCGTAGAATTTACTGAAATAGGTAAATGTAATTCCCGTTTGAAATTTCAGTGCTTTATCAAATAAAGCTCCTCTGTAGTACAAGGTATTACGTGTTAGCAATTTGGGCACATTGAGGATATTGTCTTCTTGATCTACTTCTTGGTACAAAATGGTATTATCCAATCCGAATCGTCCAAATTTAATCTCTTTGGATGCTTGTAGCGATAAGAAGTTAATTGTCTTACCATATTGTTTGGGTGTAATCAACAATTGCTTCGCTATACCAAAATCATTGTACACTGGATTGTCATTGGAGAAATACAACTTATCTTTAATCACCTGATAACTTCCCTCTAGCGTTACCCAAGGTGTTGTCAGGGTTGCATCAAATTGGTTGATTTTTTCATTATTGAAACTATTGTTCCAATTGTAATGTAAATAATCACTTTGATACAAATAGTAATTTAAATTCCCCATGCGGCTCAACTTTTGATAGCCCGCTTGTAATCCAATATTATCTGCTAAGGCATAATCGATATTTGCTTGGATATTACTTGTATTATCGTTTCCTAATGAATTATAGACCAATAAAAAAGCGTTCCAGTTTTCTTTCTTATAAGTATACTTCCCTCCTATTAGCGTCATGTTTTTTTCTAGTAGGTTAGGAATGAATCCTCCATTGATATTCGCTACACTGTTGTATTGGTAGTTATATTTATAAAAATCCGCATATACTTCTACTCTTCCTAAAAGGCCTGATTGAAATGCAGCTCCCACTTTATTAGAAAGTGTATAATACTTTGTTTTATTGGAAATCGTAGATTTAAAAGAAGCACCGAATCGATCTTTTTGAGTATAGGTACTATTTAGATCCTTCTGATAATATTCAAAGAATTTATCTTCATAGGTAAATTCATGCGTCAATAAAATCCCATTAGCCAATGAACTATTCAGCTGATATTCGTGGTGTAAAAACAATCGTTTTCCCTTCAAAAGCGATTCTCCATCGCGAAAGTACACATTGAGGCGTTCGCGTTTGTTGTAGGGCTTTTCACTGGTTTCAAATAAATCTAAGTCTGTAATTCCTCCATTTTCCTGGTTCAAGATATCTTGAGCAACAAAGTGGGTAAACAATACATATCGTTTATTTGGGGAATAATAACTCCCTCCTATGCGGAAATTCCCGGTAGAAGACAACTGGCTCATGTACTTTCCTAAGGAACGCATTCCTTTATATGCCAAAAACATATTCAGGTGTTCACTAGTATTCAACGTAATGAATGCATCTAAACTCTGTCCTTGCTTCATCACCGTTTTATAATACAATTCTGTACGTGGTGTTGGGCTTGAATGGTACGTGATGTCCTCGGCTTTCATATAATTGAAATGTTTGGCTTCAAAACCAAAACCAGGGAGAACATTATTTTCTTTTTGACTATATTTTAAAGTAGCATAGGTTTGTCCTTCATTGGCAAAGGGTAATAAACCAAAATTATCCTTGCGTAGATAATTAAACTTATAATAGCTTTTTAAAGTAAGGGCAGTATCCACAGCAATCGTATCACGTAGGATTGTAATGATCTTATAATCCTTGATGGGAGCAATAGAATCTTTCTTTACTTTTTCTCTTAAACTTCTTGGTTCTTTATTTTCTTCTTGTGGATTTTGGTTGTTTTGATTACCAAAATTATTATAAGGGTCATTTGGATCTCCAAAATTCGTTGTATTACCACGATCCAGTCTCGTTGGTTGAAACTGAGCATGAGCTAAGAAACCAAAGCTCAGGAAACAGAAAACCAAGTAAAGATACTTTCGCATAAAATTCTAAATTTAAGCAAAGGTAAATTTATTTTTATTATAATGGTGATAGTGGGATAATTTAAGGGAATAAAAAAAGAGCTATCCTTAAATGGATAGCTCTTTTCATTTTTATAATTTAAATTATCTATAACCTTGATTTTGTTGAATACCACTTACATTAATTTCAGTTCGTGGAATAGGAAATGCCAATTTCGGATTTCCATAAGCTATAAACCCGGGAGTTGCTATACTAGGATTTTCAATATCTAAATGAAATCTCATTGCATCTTCAAACCCAGTACCTTCAAACATTAATTCTTTTTGTCTTTCAATTCTAATATCATCAAGTGTATATGTTGTAACTGGAGTGTATGTTGCTAGGCGGTTTTCTCTTAATTGATTAAGCAAAGCTAAAGCCTCTCCTGTAACTCCATTATTAATTCTAAAATCCGCCTCAACAAAAGTTAATAGCATCTCTTCAAATCTTAAAATCTTCACATTAGAACTTATTTTCACATACTTTCCAATATTACGCATCCCACCACCTTTAAAGTTTTCACCAATCATGGTAATATCAGCACGAATATCATTTGCTTCTTTTGCTTCCTGATCTTCAGTAGCTTCAATTGGCGCATCCGCTCCAAATAAATCGGCTACTGAAAAGTTAATTAGAATTGGACCATATCCCACACCATCTGAGGTAAGATTATACAAATAGTACAAAGAATCCGAACTTGGATTATCCGTTCCAGAAAATTTAATTTCAAATACTGAATTACTTTGAGGATCATCTGACTTAAAAGTATCTCTAAAAGCTGATCGAGACACTACACCTCCATCTGCGACAGACATTCCAAGCTCTGCATTATTTCTTGCAACTTGTAAATCTTCAGCATCCCAATTAGAAAACAGCAATGCGGCACGTGCTTTTAATCCATAAGCAGCGGCAAGATTAACCTTTACTTTACTACCAGAATTACTCTTTGTCAACAACTCAATCCCTTTATCAAAATCAGCATATATACTTGTGCGATTATCCTCAACAGTTGGACGAACGACTTTAGCCTCAATATCCGCATAAGTAACAATATAAGGAACCCCTAAAGCTTTCAACCCCTGACCGTTGACATATTGTTCACCATAATTCTTCAACAAATCAAAATGAGCTAAGGCTCTTAATACATAAGCTTGACCTTTAATCATATCCTCTTTGTCATCCATACCAGGATAATTAGCTTCAATCACGCGATTTGCTTGTGAAATCACTTTATATGCTTGAAACCAAGTATCTACTGCATAGGCTGCTGTAGGTGTCATAGTAAATCCACTTACATTACCTAAACGGTTACTTCTATTGTTTGAATATGCATTTTGCGATCTAACTTCAGAAAAGGCTATGATATTGTTACCATAATACTCTGCTGTTTTCATTCGAGCATAGGCTCCATTAATTCCAGCCTCTAGTTCAGCAAAAGTACTTATAGGGTTTTTATCAAAATCTACCTCTTCTGAAAGCTTTGTATCTAATGAACACGATGTTATAGCTACACTACTAAATAGTGCTAAAACGTATAAAACTATTATTGACTTCTTCATCTTACTTAAAATTTAACGTTAACCGAAAACACAACTGATTTTAAAGGAGGTGAAGCAAATTCTACATATCCTGTTGCATCAACTTCAGGATCAAATTTCAACTTACCATCTTTAACCCATGTAACAGGATTCAACGCTGCAACAGAAATATTAATAGCATCTACTCCAATAAACTTGGCCGCTTGATTAGTAAAATTATAACCAACAGTTAACTGACGCAATCTAATATGATCTCCATCATATAAAAATCGTGTAGATGGAGAAGTAAAATATGCATTTCCAGCAACAGCACCGTCTGTTAAAATTGGAACATCTGCAATATCACCTGGCTTTTGCCAACGATTCATTAACTCTTCATTTCCATTATAATAATATAATGTTGTTGCCTCTGGAGCACTTGTAACTTGTGACCAATAATCATATACTTTATATCCTGTTGCAAAAGTAAACAATGCATCAGCATAAAAACCTTTGTATTCAATATGAGTATTTACACCTCCTGTTACTTTTGGCAAGGCACTCGCACCTTGGAATCGAGATTCCGCTTGTCCGTAATTAGAAGTTTTTGTACCATCTGCTGCATACCATTGTGCTGCTCCTGTTTGAGGATCAACTCCTGCCCAGTTTGGCATATACCACTCATTAATAGCTCTTCCTACTTTATCTGCCGTATATGATTTATATGTAGTAGGCATTTCTGTTAATTCATTTTTAACAACTCCTACATTTCCACCAATAGACCATTTAAAATCTTTTAAATCGAAAATTTTCACATCTAATTCTCCTTCAAATCCTTGATTCTTAAGTTTTCCTTGATTAATCCATTTAGCATCAAATCCAGAAGTATAAGAAAGTGGTAAACGATATAATAAATCTCTTGTTTTACTTTGGTAGAAAGCGATTCCTCCTGTAATTCTATCATTAAAGAAACCAAATTCTAATCCGAAATCTAATTTATCTTGTTTTTCCCATCCCAATTTACCACCAATTTGCTTAGAGGCTAAACCAGCTTCATTATTATATGAAACAGATTCTAATAAGTGCTGATACACATTTGGATCAATAGATGAGTTACCTGTAGAACCATAAGACCCTCTTAAGCGCAACGTACTAATTGCATTAGAATCTAATAAGAAATCTTCTTGGTGGATATTCCATGCAGCACCAACTGCCCAGAATGTCCCCCATCGATTATCACTTGAAAAACGCGAAGATCCTTCCTGTCTAATGGTTAAATCTACTAAATATTTATTAGCATAAGAGTAGTTTAACAACCCTAAATAACTCAACTGAGTCCAGTCATAATACTGGGAAGTAGCTGTGTAATTTGCCGCAGCTCCCCCTAGTGTAATCAACCCTGGAGGTAAAACTTGCCCATCAGCAAATAACATATTATATTTATTTTTTTGGAACTCCATTAAAGCACGTACATCAAAACGATGATTACTTCCTAAGTAGAAATTATAGTTCAATGAGTTTTGCCAGACATAGTTAAATATTCTTCGATCAGATTGAGCCGAAATCCCTCCATAACCACGCCCATCACCGTGTACCGCATTTTGGTAATTTTGATAATTAACCAACGTATAATCCAATCCGATTGTTGATTCGAATCTCAGATTATCTAAAATCTTATATCCAAATGAATTACTTGATATAACTCTTGTCATATCATTTTGCACAATATCATTTGCTACAGTATACAATGAGTTAGGTAATTCTCCTCCTAATAATCCTGACTCAATATTATAGGATCCATCAGCATTATAAGGTGAAGCCCAAGGGTTCATTAATTTACTAGTTACGTTAGGGTTTCCGAAGAAAGATCCTCCTTCTAGAATACCATTTTGTTTGATATTAGAAACATTCGCTCCAATTTTGATATCAATTTTATCATTAAGCTTTCTTGTAAAACTAAAATTACCAGTAACTCTTCTAAAATCTGTTCCTATGATAATTCCATCTGATTTATCATGACCAATTGAAGCAAAGTATGTTCCGTTTTCATCTCCTCCATTTACAGAGAAATTCAAACTAGACATCGGTGCATTTTTAACACGTACAGCTTCTTGCCAATCATAATGCTGTCTCCCATTATTATTCCAATACACATATAAGTCCTCCCCCATTAAATCAGCATAATTGTCTTTTACATAATCTACATCTAAATCATTTCCATTAGCTATAGCTTCCATCCACAGTTCTGCTCTTTGTTCTCCTGATAAAAATTTAGGGCCTTTAACCGCTCTATTTTGGAATCCAATTGAAGATCTAATGTTATAACTTGGTTTCCCTTGTTTTCCTTTCTTTGTAGTAATTAAAATTACTCCATTTGATCCTCTTGCCCCATATACAGAAGTAGCTCCAGCGTCCTTTAAAACCGTCATCGATTCGATATCATCTGGATTAATAGATGACAATGGTGATAAACTTGTTACATCTGCTGAATTAGAGATATTTGAATTAATTATAGGCACTCCATCAATAACATACAATGGTTCATTGGTTGCAGAAACGGAGTTACGTCCACGAATACGGATATTTTGCACCGATCCTGGTGAACCAGACGTCGTAGCCATCTGTAAACCAGCTACACGACCTTGTAACGCCTGATCTGCAGACACAATCGGTGTTTCAGCAACAACATCCCCTTTTATAGCAACAACGTTACCTGTAACTTCATTCTTTTTTCTAACTTGACCATACGCCAATACAACCACTTCGTCTAATTCATTCCCTTCTGCATGAAGCGCAGCATTAAACACATTGGCATTTCCAACCGTATGTTTCACTTCTTTCATTCCAATAAAAGAAAACACAAGCACTTGTCCTGGTTTTGTTTTTAAGGAATATTTACCATCTAAATCGGTTTGTGTACCCAATTGAGTTCCTTGAATCACTACCGTCACTCCTGGTAGTGGCATACCATCTTCTGTAACCACTCCAGATAGTGTTTTCTCTTGTGCAAATCCTACTTGTACCAGTAAGATCATCATGCACGTGTACATCCACTTAATCTTTGATCTCATTCTAAAAAATTGATTAGTTAGTTAAACAAATCTAAACAATATTTTTAACAAATCCCAGAGATAAATTAACTATTCATTATCGTTTTTTCTAAATCATTACCATATTTACCACGAACAACCCAATAACGCCCGTATTTATTCATAATAAAAACACAATTTAAACAAATAAAATTATTAACTAAATGAATTAGAAATCCTTTATTTCATCTGCGTTAGCGAGTAAAAAACAGCGTACTTCATTGTCTCCTCCTATCCTTAGTATCAGTTATTCGATAAACTATTTTTTAAGTTATATTCATAAAAAAAGAGGAAGTCTCTCGACTTCCTCTTTTCTATATCTAAACTAGTTTACTGTTTCAGTTTATCTAGTTCCACCTGCCCACCAAACATCTTCTGTGTATACATAACTTCCATCACCGTAAGCAGCTCTTACGTGTGGGTTGTTTGACACATCTGAGTTTCCGTATGCAAAGCGCTTAGGAAATTTAGTTGGGTCTTTATGTTGCAACTCAATTAAATTTTCTCCCATTGCCTTCCATCTTCTGATGTCGTTGTACATTTCAATACTTTCTACTTCAAAAGCAGATAAATACTTCTCTTCAGCAATGCGTTTTAATAGCGCTTCTCCCGTTAAATTCGTTGGTATTTCGCGATTGTAATTTAAGTATCTAAACTTTTGTTTCTTATTTAATCCTGCATTCACTGCTAACTGCAATGTTGTTACTGCATCAGAATCTCCTAAACGCGCCTGAGCTTCCGCTTTCAAGAACAACAATTCGTGATAACTCATTAAGTAAACAGCATTAGTTGCATTAGCTAAATCACTACTCGTTCCCCAACTTAATCCTGATGGTGAATATGTACTTTGTGATTGAGTTACTCTTCCACCATGATCTACTAATACTACTGTTGGATTTTCCTTTCCTACTTTTACAAAATAATCATTTAAACGCGGATCCTTTGGATCTAAACGTTTCATTAAATCATAATATGTTTTAGATGAAAACATACCTTCTCTAGCTTGAAATACTGTATAAAAAGGATAATCAACTCCTGGTACTTGATAGTTAAAATCTTCAATACTATTAGCAAAAGACTTATTTACATTATCAATAACACCTTGATAATCAGCATTTACAAAAGACAAACGCATTAAATATCTCGCTTTTAATCCATGCGCAGCCTTAATCCAACTTTCTGAATTCCCACCTCCATAAATCAAATCTTGTTTTCCTAAATTCGGATATTTCGAATCTTTTGCTAAGTTAACAATAGCATCATCTAACAAGCGAAAAACTTCTTTATAGAGATCTTCTTGCTTATCTATCTTTGCTTGAGGATTCTTTAAAGGTTCTAGTGCTTCCGAATAAGGTACATCTCCAAACAAATCCGTTAGTAAAGCTAAATTATATGCTTTTAAAATTTGAGCAACACCCAATGCATTATAATTTCCCGCTTCTGCTCCACCTTCTGAACATTTTTGTTCAACCATTTTCAAGCTACGAAGATTAACATAGATAGCATTCCAAAGATTATTATACGTAGTACTTAAAGATGGTTCTCCTAAACGCTCTTGAGCATTATAAAACTGAGCATGAGCGCCTCCTAGTAGTTCGGTATAAATTGATGCATAAAAAGCTAAATCTGATCCCGTAACATAGAATCCTGTTTTCGTCATTACTTCCGTAAGAATAAATCGAGACTCAACAAATTCAGGATTATTTTTGTTTTTATTGATATCGTCCATTTTATCTTCGGAGCACGATTGCAAGGACAAAGCTCCAATGACGATACTTGCTAAAATATATTTAATTCTTTTCATTTTTCACTTCTAATTAAAATGTAACATTTACTGAGAAACCAATACTTTTGGCTTGAGGAATAGAATAATGTTCAAAACCACCACTCATGTTATTATTTCCTTGAGAAGCTTCTGGATCTAAGTTTGGCATTTTTGACCACAACAATAAATTACGTGCAAAAGCAGATACTCTCAAATCCACTTTGTCTTTCCAAATTTTCTCAAACTTATACCCCAAGCTTACATCGCGTAGTTTCACAAAGCTCGCATCGTATACATTACTCTCTGTAATATTACTCATCACATTTTCATAATCTGCACGTGTCTCACTTGTAATTGCTACGTCATTTTTCACATAAGATCCATCTGCTTGTTCACGAACCCCATTGAATACGAATGATTGATCACGATTTCCTGTACTTGCAGCTGTTCCATATAGCTTCATTCCCATATTTGATCCGCTGTACATTTTTCCACCGTTTTTCCATTCCACTGTTGCACTTAAGTTCCAACTTTTCCAAGTTAAACTCGTAGAACCTCCTAAGATAAATTTAGGTGCTACTTCTCCTAATGCTTTTGTTACTCCGAGAATTGGCATACCATTTTCATCCACTAAAATATCTCCTTGTTCGTTACGAGCGAATGAGTTTCCATAAATTACAGGGAAACGATCTCCTGCTTGCGCACGAATTTGTGGTTCCACAAATCCTCCTAACATGATATTTTCAACCCCTTCTTTCAACTCATCTACTTTAGAATCAATTTTAGAGAAGTTAGCATTGATGGTCCATTGCCAATCTTGTGTTTGAACCGCTGTTACAAAAGCGGTAATTTCATGCGCAATTGTATGAATTTTACCACCATTTGTCATAAAACTAGATGCTCCTGTTGATCCCGCTAAAGGCACTGGAAAAATTTGGTCCTTCACGTCTTGACGTGAGAAAGTATAGTCAATTCCAAAACGATTATCAAAGAATCTAAAGTCTCCACCAAACTCCCATGATTTGGTATTTTGCGGTTTTAAGTTGGGATCATAAATTGTTGAATATGGAATATAACCCGCCGCTCCATTTAGTGGATACAATACAGGATTACTAGACCAGAATCCACCAGCATAGCTAGGTGTGTAGAAATAATCATTGTAATAATCTCCTGCCTGTCCTACTTCAGCATAAGATGCTCTTAGCTTTGCAAAGCTCAAACCACTCTTTCCTTTTAATCCTTCAAGTTCTGTCAACACGAAACCTAAAGATACCGAAGGGTATACAAAGTCTCTATTTCCTCTTGGCATAGTAGACACAATATCTTTACGAATTGTACCATTCAAGAATAACATATCACGGTATGAGAAACCTACATTCGAGAAAAAACCAACATTACGCTTCATACGACGTGTCTCTTCCGAAGTTACCGACACCGCATTTCCAATCGTTGGCCATCCTCCAAAATTCAGTCCTCCTCCAAAATCATCATACATTTTTAGGCTAGTCTCATTAAATTCATTTCCAACCATGATGTCAAAACGGAAATCGTCTCCCAATAGCATATCGTAGTTGATAGTAAATAAGGAGTTCGTCACCGTATTAGTCACTCCATATAAGTTCAAATTCGCTGTAGTTCCAGCCATATTATGTCCTGATCCAAATTCATATACATCGCGATAATGTGTTGTATACGTATCTACCCCAGCTTGGTAACGGAAGGTTAAGTTTTTAGAACCATCTGTACTAATTTCTGGTGCATAGGCAATATTGGCATTTCCATAAAAACGTCCTGTTTTTTCAGAAAACTCATTGTGTTCTGCTGCCCAAAAAGGATTATTAAATGAACCTGTTCTAAAGTGTATTTGTTCATAAATACTCTCTGGCGTATGAATTGGGGTTCCTTTTTGATTATAACTTACAGGTGCTCCCCAAACTCCTGGCAATACAGAATTATTTGCTGCAGAAGCTTTTTGTACATCACTTGTGATATAACTACCTGCAAAACCAGTAGTCCATTCTGAGTTTAACTTCGTTTCACCCGAGAATTTAATCGTCGTACGTTTCATTTCCGTACCTGGCATAATCCCTTCTTGTGTTGTATTTGCTAAACCAAACGAGTAATTTGTTTTCCCTGTGTTTTGACTAATATTGAAGTTATTCGTTAGAGTTTTACCTGTTCTAAAATAATCATCAATGTTGTCGTATACTCCTGGTTTCACCCAAGGATCTAACCCTGCTTTTGCCAATTGAGGTACATAGTATTGTCCTGGACGCAAAACACCTCCATTTACATCATTAGCTACATTTCCTCCATATTTAGGATCATATGGTAATTCAGAAATTTTAGGTCCCCAAGACATAGAACTTGTAGGGTCATATTTTCCATCTACCCCTTGCGCGTAGGTTTTTTGTAAACTAGGTTTTTTAGATAAGGTCTCAAAACTACTCGTTGACGTAAAACTAATTACAGGTTTTCCTTCTTTTAGCCCTCTACCACTTTTGGTTGTAATTACCACTACTCCATTAGATGCACGGATACCATATAAAGCAGAAGCCGCTTGTCCTTTCAAGATATTGATTGTTTCAATATCACTCGGATCAATATCAATCGCACGGTTAGCAATATCTGCTCCTGACGTACTATTTCCCGTAGAAATTGGCGCTGTTGATTCGATTGGCATTCCGTCAATTACGTACAAAGGCGTATTATTCCCTGTAAAAGAACGAGCTCCACGAATTACAATTTGAGAAGACGCTCCAGGCGCACCACTTGATGGAGTGATTTGAACACCTGCTAGCTTTCCTTGTAAAGCACCTGATAAACTACTGTTTTCAGTTTTGTTGATATCAGCCGCTTTTAATTCTTGTGTTGCGTATCCTAAAGCTTTTGCACTTCGCTTGATTCCCATAGCGGTAACCACTACTTCCTCCAATTGATGTTCATCAGCAACCATGGCTACGTTAAACACATTAGCACCCCCAACGGTGTGCTTCACATCTTTCATTCCAATAAACGAAAAGACAAGCACTTCACCTTGCTTAGCTTTTATGGAATATTTACCATCTAAATCGGTTTGTGTCCCCATCTGGGTTCCTTGAATCACAACCGTCACCCCTGGTAGTGGCATACCTTCTTCTGACACCACTCCCGATAGTGTTTTTTCCTGCGCAAATCCTACTTGTACCAGTAAGATCATGATGCACGCATAAATCCACTTAATCTTCGATCTCATTCTTAAAAAATTGATTAGTTAGTTAAACAAATCTAAACATTTTTTAGTAGAACCGTTTTAGCATACACACGCCACATCAACAAAAAAACAAACACTAACGAAATAAATATATATAATTCTTACATTTATTACCAATTTAATAAAAATACAATCATTTTAAACACAATCCCAAACACTAACATCAAGTATCCAAATATTAGACTAAGCAAACATTTAATATATTTTTAGCATTATTCCTATTTTTTCATTAACGAACACTACCTAACATTTTTCTCATAATAGCTATTAAAAAAGAGCGTTAATACAAACAAATTCTCGATACATAGAAAGAAATTCAAAAATGATTTCTATATTTTCCTTAATAACCCCACTACTGTTAAAAAATAAATAATTAGCCAGACCACTTCTGATGGCAAACAAAAAGGTGTCTGATTCTTAAGGACCAGGCACCTTTCTAAAAACCATTGGTTTACACTATAATCTAAGGTATTTTGGGTGGTTTATTTGATAGTTAAAGTCTTTGATGCGGGCTATTTTGTTTATAAATAGCTTGGCTGTATGATGCCATCTATTCTTTCCTTTCAATCCCTTTTTTATTATTCTTACAACACCGAGAAACCTTTCCTGCATTAACTGCTTTTTATACATTATACAATCTTTACAAAACTAAAAAACCCCCACTCAAACGGTGGGGGTTTATATATTAAGAGCTTATTTATGCACTGCTTTTCTTGATACTATAAATAAAAGATGGAATTAGTACCCTTTATTTTGATCAATTTTACTAGCATTAATCTCATTACGCGGAATAGGGAAAGCTAATTGAAAAGCTCCATATTTTACCTTTTCTGCAATTGGTGTACTAGCTAGATTTTCTTTACTACGCATTTTATCCTCAAAACGGAATCCTTCAAATACTAACTCCTTACGTCTTTCCATCAATACATCTGCCAAAGTAAGTGATGTATACTTTGCTGCTGGATTACCTTCATAACGTTCAGAAGCCACCTGATTTAATAAGTTTAACGCTACGCCTCCTTCTGTATTGGTACGCACTGCTGCTTCAATGAAGTTAAAGACTAACTCTTCATAACGCATCACTTTGATATTTGAGCTAATAGCTGTGTATTTCCCAAAGTTACGGTAGTATTCTAAGTTATAACGAATAGCAGGATCTACTGCAACAGTCCCCTCTAACTCTTCTTTTGTCAATTTAATAAACTTATAAGGACCTACTTTTTTGTAGTTTCCTTTCGCATTTTGAGCTAGATTATTATACCCTTGCATTTCAGTAGAAGAACGGATATCGGTTTGGTCTTCGAATAAATCCTGTAAATTCTCACCTAAACCAACAACATCCCCATATCCATCATAGGAGAAAATATTATATAATGAATTGTTTCCAGGGTTATTAATATTGTCTTGCGCTAATTCGAACACAGAATTACTTTGTGGTTCTTCTGCTCTAAAAGAAGCTATATAAGCACTTCGTTGAACGATTCCTCCACCTAATTCCATAGCTGTTTTTGCACTTTCTAAAGCAATTGCATAATCATTCTCATCAAAAGCACCGAAGAATAAAGCTACTCTCGATTTCACTCCATGAATAGATTGTGCTGTAAAGCGCTTTTTATTTGAAGCATTTTTATCTACTAATTTCAATGCTTCATCTAAATCTTTATAGATATTATCTCTAACCTCTCTCACTGAAATACGGTTATAGTTTTTCATATCTAATTCTCCAAATCGAGTAATATAAGGAATACCTAAAGCATCTAATCCTTGGTCATCAACATATTGTTGACCGTAAATACGCAATAAGTCAAAATGAGCCAAAGCACGGATAGCGAAAGCTTCTGCTTTTCCTTGCTTAATATCAGTTTCATTTCCTGTTTTGATATCCGATCCGATCGCTAAATTAGCAGAACTGATCACTTCGTAGATTTTCTTCCACGTATCTGCAGGAAATGCATGCGTTGGTGTCAAGTCAAATCCTGATACATTTTGGAAACGGTTAGAAAAACCAGCTGCTGCATAAGCGTTATCTCCACGAACTTCACTATATACAATAATATCACGACCGTAATAAGCTGCATTTACCATTCGATAGTAAGCACCTGATACAGCTGCACGTAAATCCGTTAGCGTTTCGAGGGGTTTTGCTTCAATATCACGAGCCCCTTCTAAAGTAGCATCTAATCGATCATCTGAACAACTAGTCAGTCCAGAAGACAATAGCGTTACTGCTAAAATTGAAAATATAATCTTTTTCATAATTTTTTAAAACTTAACATTAAGTGAGAATACAATTGATTTCACAGGTGGAGTAGCCACATTTACATATCCTAAAGCATCTACTTCTGGATCGTATTTTAATCCACTATCTTTAACCCAAGTCCATAAGTTAGTACCAATTACAGAAAGCGATAAACCGTCTACTCTTAATGTTCTAAGGATCTCTGGATTAAAATTATACCCTAAGGTTACATTTCTCAATCTGATATAGTCACCATCATGTAAAAATTTTGAAGATGGGCTAGTAAAATTAACATTCCCTCCTGTAGCTTTATACTGAACGATTGGCACATCTGTAATATCTCCAGGATTTTGCCATCTATCTAACATTTCAGAAGAAGCATTTGAAGATACAAGCGCACTTGTTGTTCCCGCAGTTTTGAATGCATATTGCTCATATACTTTATGTCCTCCTGCAAAAGTAAACATACCATCTAAGAAGAATCCTTTATAGTCTACGTGTAAGTTAGCACCCCCAGTAAACTTTGGTAAAGCACTCGCTCCTTGGAATCTTGATTCGGCTTTAGAGTAATCTGACGTAGCCTTATTGTCTTTATCAAACCACATCGGCTGACCTGTTTGAGGATCAACACCCGCCCAATCAGGCATATACCATTCTGAAACAGCATGTCCTCTAACATCAGCAGTGTAAGACTTATAATCTTCCATCTCTATACCATCAATAATAGGCATTTCTGTGATTCTGTTACGAACCGTTCCAAAGTTAGCTCCAACTGAAATATTGAAATCTTTCGATCTTACGATATCTGCATTTAATTCAAGCTCAATACCACGGTTATTCATTGCTCCCATGTTCATCATTTGAGACTCAAATCCAGACATTTTTGACAATGTTTTCTTGTACAATAAGTCGCTTGTTTTACTTTCAAAGTACGTTGCACCTAAAGTAATACGATCATCAAACATACCTAACATGAAACCAAAGTCCATCTTTTGCTGTTTCTCCCATCCAATTGGTCCACCAATTTGAACAGGGATTAAAGCTGCTTCACCATCATAAGAAACGATGTCTGCACGACGTACATATTGGTTTGGATTAATTTGAGAGTTACCATTTGTTCCATACGATCCTCTAAAACGCATCGTTGAAATTGTAGATTGGTTTGCCATCCAATTTTCTAAATGCATATTCCAAGCACCACCTACAGAGTAGAAATAACCGATTCTATCTGTAAATTTAGAAGACCCTTCACGTCTACCTGTTAAATCAACTAAGAATCTATTTTGATAATTATAGTTGATAATTCCAACATAACCTAAGTTAGCATCATCTAAGAAATCATAAGCTGCATCTTTATTAGCTGCTGCTGCTGCTAACGAATTAAATCCATCCAACACGATTTGTCCAGATCCCTCTAAGAAACGACGTTTCGATTTTTGGTATTCAATCAAAACTTTAGTGTTGAATTGGTGGTTTTCACCTAAATAGAATTTATAATCTAAACCATTTTGCGCTACATAATTGAAGTTATTTCTAACCGCTTTAGCCGCTGTACCACCGTAGTTTTTACCATCTCCATGAACTGGGTTTCTATACTCTGAGAAATCAGCCAATGTATAGTCAATCGCCATAGAAGAAGTAAATTTCAAATCATCTGTAATAGCATAACTAATCGAGTTCGAATTAATTACACGTGTTACGTCATTTAATGTTTGGTTATTTTGAGTGGTATAAACCACATTGTGATACCCTGAATTAGGTAAGAAATAAGAACCATCTTCATTGTATAAAGGATTCCAAGGGTTCATTACTAACTTAATATAGTTCGGGTTTGAGAAGTAAGCTCCTCCCTCAGAAATACCATTTTGTTTGGTATTTGTCACTTTAATACTTGTATTGAACTCCACTTTATCCGTAATTTTTTGCATAAAGCTCAATGAAGCTCCAATACGTCTAAAATCTGACCCAATCACTGTACTTTCTATTTTATCATGAGATAATGAAGCATAGAAATTATGACGTTCGCTTCCTCCGGTTGCAGAGAAGTTAATACTAGTCAATGGAGCATCGTTATTTTTCACATAATCTCCCCAATCATTATCTGGACGACCTGCAGCCACCCAATTTCCGTAATTTCCAGATTTAGAATAGTTAGCTAAAGCATACTCTCCAGCTTGTTCACGTGTAAATACAGTTCCATTACCTCCAAATGTATTATATAATCCATCTAAGAAAATTTCTTCTTTCTGATTAGAAGACAATAAACGAGGTCCTTTTACTGCATTATTTTGGAAACCTACACGAGTACTAAAATTGAATTTTGTTGCTCCTGATTTACCGCGTTTTGTAGTAATCAAGATAACTCCATTTGTACCACGCGCACCGTATACAGCGGTTGCACCAGCATCTTTCAACACAGTCATTGATTCGATATCTGCTGGGTTAATTGTTGCCAATAAAGATAAAGATGTTGAAGGTGAATCTGTTCCTTGATTTCCTCCTGAGAAATCACCATCATACATTGGAATACCATCAATTACATACAATGGCTCATTCGTAGCAGTCATAGAGTTACGCCCACGAATACGAATATTTTGCTTTGCTCCTGGTGAACCAGATGAAGCTGACATTTGCAAACCGGCAACACGTCCTTGTAATGCTTGATCAGCAGAAGCCATTGGTGTAGCAGCTACTGCATCCCCTTTAATAGCAACTGCATTTCCTGTTACTTGGTTTTTTGTTTTTACCTGTCCGTAGGCTAAAACAATAACCTCTTCTAACATATCTTCTACTGCTGTCATCGTTACATTGTACGTGTTAGCTGCACCTACTTTATATGTAACATCTTTTAAACCGATAAAAGAAAAAGACACTACTTCTCCTTCTTTCACTTGAATGGAATAATTTCCATCTAAATCGGTTTGAGTACCCATTGTTGTTCCTTTGATAACAACCGTCGCCCCAGGTAAAGGGAATCCATCCTCAGTCACAACCCCTTTTAGCGTTTTTTCCTGAGCGAATGAAAGTTGCACAAATAGTGCCATAAATAGCACTAAAGTCCATTTTAACTTTGATCTCATTATTTAAATTGAATTAGTTAGTTCGCAAACATAAAAAACTAAACTAAAACCTAGTTAACTTTTCCTATCATTAACTAGAAACAAACCAATGAGTTACTAAAGAATGGAAATAAAATCAATAAAATTGTACAAAAAACAATAAATCAATAAAAAAACAAATTAAAAATTCAAATAATTCACACACCACCTTTCATTAAAAAACTTAATAAAGCCTTATCATTCTCTTCACATTTAACAGCAACAAAATCGCTCGTGTTTTCACAAAAAAACACAACCAACTAGCTATCAACGAACAAAGGCAAAACAAGCCAAAAGGCTATAACTTTCATCAAATGTTAAATTTTAAGTTGTTATGATTTATTTAATGGATTTCTTAGCAAATATTACCTTTTCAGCCTTTGGATTCACTTGTAGAACCTTACCTTTGTTCTTCATATTTTTGCTTATGTTATTACATCATTTTTCAGAATCACAATATGAGGCCGGAACAGATGAAGCTGGTAGAGGATGTATTGCTGGCCCAGTAACTGCTGCTGCTGTCATTCTTCCTCCAGATTTCGCCAATGAGATCTTAAATGATTCCAAACAACTTTCGGCTAAAAATCGTTATGCTTTAAGAAGCATTATTGAAGAGCAGGCTCTAAGTTATGGCGTAACTCATTTACACGAAGATGTTATTGAAGAATTAAACATTTTACATGCTGCCATAAAAGCCATGCATGAAAGTGTACATCAACTACATCCTATACCTGATTTCTTAATCGTAGATGGAAATAAATTTACCCCCATTCCCTCTATTCCTCATCAGTGTATTATCAAAGGAGATGCTAAATACCTAAGTTTAGCTGCTGCATCTGTATTAGCAAAAACGTATCGGGATGATTACATGAATCAAATCCACGAAGAATTCCCTATGTACAATTGGAAAAAAAATAAAGGATATCCAACCCAAGAACACCGAGCGGCTATTTTAGAATACGGTCCTTGTAAATATCATCGAAAATCATTCAAACTTTTACCTGATCAGTTAAAATTAGAATTATAGCATATAAAAAAAGACTCTTTTTACTAGTAAAAAGAGTCTTTTTTTATATGCTTGTATCCTATTGTTAAGCGAATACTTTCTCAACTGCTTGAATCGTAAAGTCTAAATCGTCATACGTCAAAGCATCCGTAATAAACCACGTTTCATAAGAAGATGGAGCAATGTATACCCCTTCTTTTAGCAGGCCGTGAAAGAATGTTTTAAACTGATCATTATTCCCATAACCTGCCGTATCAAAATCGACCACCTCTCGTTCATCAAAGAACACAGAAATCATGGATCCTACGCGGTTAATCGTATACTTTACTTGTTTTGCTTCCAATACACGACGTATTCCTTGTTCTAAATACGCTGTTTTTTCTTCTAAGCGCTCAAACACCGCTAAATCATTGTTAATTGCTTGTAACATCGCCAATCCAGCAGCCATTGCTAAAGGATTACCTGATAGTGTTCCCGCTTGATATACAGGTCCAACAGGCGCTAAATAATCCATTACTTGAGCAGAACCTGCGAAAGCTCCCACTGGCAATCCACCCCCAATTACTTTTCCAAAAGTAACCAAGTCAGCGCGAACACCAAATAATTCTTGTGCTCCACCACGTGCCAAACGGAACCCCGTCATTACTTCGTCAAAAATTAACAACGTTCCATGCGTATCACATAACTGACGTAATCCTTCTAAAAAACCAGGCTTTGGAGGAATACATCCCATATTTCCAGCAACAGGCTCAATAATAATAGCCGCTACCTCGCCTTTATTGGCTTCTAAAATAGAAGCAACATTTGCTAAATCATTATACGTAGCTAATAAAGTATCTTTTGCCGTTCCTTGTGTTACACCAGGGCTATTGGGCGAACCAAATGTTACCGCGCCACTACCTGCTTGAATTAAAAAGGAGTCAGAATGTCCATGATAACACCCTTTGAATTTAATTATCTTTTCTCTATCTGTATAGCCTCTCGCTAAACGAATCGCACTCATACACGCTTCTGTACCAGAGTTCACAAAGCGTATTTTATCAATATTAGGTACCATAGAAACCGCCAATGCAGCAATTTCTGTTTCTATTTCTGTCGGCATCCCAAAAGAAGTACCCTTTTTAGCTTTTTCAATTACCGCTTCCACTACAGGTGGATACGCGTGTCCCAACAACATTGGACCCCAAGAATTAATATAATCAACGAGTCTATTTCCATCCACATCATACAAATAAGCTCCCTTAGCTTCTTGAACAAATATAGGAGTTCCCCCTACAGATTTGAATGCTCTAACTGGTGAGTTTACTCCACCAGGAATAACTTTTTCAGCTTCTGCAAAAAGCTGACTACTTCTTTGATATAACATAGTGTTTTATAATTTTAAGCGTTGACCAATCGATAGATTAGTCCCATCAAGTTTATTTGTTTTCTGTAGTTTTGCTACAGTTGTATTGTATTTTTTTGATATCGAATACAAGGTATCTCCTTTTTGAACGACATGGGTTTTAGCTCCAGCTTTAGTTTCTGCCTTCACTTTGGTCTCCACTTTCGTTTCTGCTTTCTTCTCTATTTCTTTCTTAGGTCTTGGTGAAGTCAATCCCAATACTTCACGATCATATTGATCCAAAGTATAACGTTCAATCAAGCTAATCAACTTATTAGCATATTTAGGATCTGTTGCATAACCTGCTTTCTTCAAACCATGTGCCCATCCTTCATAATCGTCTTTTTCTAAGAGAAATAAATCATTATAACGGCTACGTGACACCAAAAATTGAGAGTGATCGCGATAAGATTCCTCTGGCGCATCATATTTTCTAAAACACTCATCTGGCGCATCATCGGTATGACGAACAGATGGTCCATCCCATTCTTTATGACATTTAATCCCAAAGTGATTGTTTGCATTTCGACTCAGCGTTCCCTGTCCTGATCCAGATTCCAATACCCCTTGTGCCAAGGTAATACTTGCAGGAATACCATAAGAAGACATGTTGTCCTTCGCAATGTCTTTATACTGTAAAATATAATCCTGAATCATATCAGCAGTCACTGAAATTCGCGAAGTAGCTTCTAAAGTCTCACTATTTTTAGCTGCTGTACGTTTATCTCGTTCTCGTTTCGCATCATCTTGAATGCGACGTTGTTCTTCAACCTTTTTTTGTTGTGCTCGATATTGCTCCTTAGAGACCAACTCTTTCGTTTTCGACTTCCTCCCCGTAAGTTTGGAATTGTTCTTCACCCCACAACTTACAAGTGCGAGTAAACAGAACAGTAAAAGGATTTTTTTAATCATATAGCTATTTTATTTTTTCATTCCACCCCTGCAAGCCCCCCGTGTGAATAGCGAGAATCTTACTGTCTTTTTTAAATTGATTTTGTTCAATTAAATCAAAGATACCAAAAAGTAGTTTACCTGTATAAATTGGGTCTAAAAGAATTCCCGTATCCCGTTCAAAATGGCGTATAAATTGCAGTAAATCTGCATTATACTTCGCATATCCTCCAAAGTGATACGCTGTTTCCAATCTCCAGTTTTCTTTGTTTACATATTTCTTAATTTCCTCCATTAGAAAATCCCCTTTCAATGCAGGAAAACCAATAATCTGCTGATGTGAAAAAGAACGATTGATAATTCCTGCTATCGTACCTCCAGTTCCTACTGCACAGCACACATAATCATAAATTCCATCTTCTTCCTTCAAAATTTCCTCCGTCCCTTTGATTGCCTTTTCATTTGTTCCTCCTTCTGGAACCATGTAAAAATCGCCAAACTCTTCTGCTAACTTGGCTAGAAAAGCAGTTGAATCTTTCGCTCTGTACTCTGTTCGCGTTACGAATTTAAAACGCATTCCATCCTCTTCCGCTTTTTTCAACGTTGGGTTCTCTCGGTAGTTTTCTTGGATTTCCTCTCCTCGAATTACACCAATGGTTTGCATGCCAAGAATTCTTCCAGCAGCAGCTGTTGCTGCAATATGATTGGAATACGCTCCTCCAAAAGTCAACACTTGCCGATGCCCTTCTGACACAGCTGCTTCCATATTGTATTTCAATTTTCGGAATTTGTTACCCGACACTTCCTGATGCAACAGATCTTCTCTGCGAATAAACAATTCAATTCCATTGTGGAATGAACGTTCTACTTTTACCGTTGGCACCTCCTCTTTTGAAAACAAATCTATCATTACCTATCACATTTACAATCGATTAATTTACGATAGGTTTAACTAAAAACGTTTTTTTTTGTATAAATATTAAAATAAATAATACAAGAGTTTTTAGTAACTTACCTACGCAAAAACGAGTCAAAATCCAAAGCTAGACTACGCAACAAAACTAGTTAATAGTTTTTAGGTTTTTACTTAAAAAACACATAAATAATTAATCACAAAAAACTCAGAAAATGACTTTTAAGGAACAAATTCTACAAGGAATTCCAAATGAGCTACCGGCAAAGAAGGAGTATGATCCGGCAATTAATCACGCTCCGAAACGCAAAGAAATATTGACAGAAGAGGAAAAGAAACTTGCCTTGCGAAATGCTTTACGTTATTTTGATGCTAAACATCATTCCGAGTTAATCCAAGAGTTTAAAGAAGAATTAGAAACATATGGTCGTATTTACATGTATCGCTTTAGACCCGATTACAAGATGTATGCAAGACCAATAGAAGAATATCCAGGAAATTCTACACAGGCTAAAGCAATTATGTTGATGATTCAGAATAATTTGGATTATGCAGTTGCACAACACCCACATGAATTGATCACATATGGTGGTAATGGGGCCGTTTTTTCAAATTGGGCACAATACTTACTAACCATGCGTTATCTAGCTGAAATGACGGACGAACAAACGTTAGTCATGTATTCAGGGCACCCGATGGGATTATTCCCTTCACATGCTAAAGCACCACGCGTCGTAGTAACCAACGGAATGATGATTCCGAACTATTCTAAACCAGATGATTGGGAAAAGTTCAATGCCTTAGGTGTAACGCAATATGGTCAAATGACAGCTGGAAGTTATATGTACATCGGCCCACAGGGAATTGTGCATGGAACAACAATCACTGTATTAAATGGAGGTCGTAAAATTGCTAAAAATGGTGAAGACCTAGCAGGTAAGTTATTTGTAACTTCTGGATTAGGAGGAATGAGTGGAGCACAACCTAAAGCAGGGAATATTGCAGGATGTATTACCGTTTGTGCGGAAGTAAATCCAAAAGCAGTACACACGAGACATTCTCAAGGCTGGGTGGATGAAGTGGTTACAGACCTCAATGCATTAGTACAACGCGTAAAACAAGCACAAGAGCACAAAGAAATCGTATCAATTGCCTTCCAAGGAAATATTGTTGAAGTATGGGAGAAATTTGCAGAAGACAACCTATTTGTTCATTTAGGATCTGATCAAACCTCTTTACACAACCCTTGGGCTGGAGGATATTACCCTGTAGGGCTATCTTTTGAAGAAGCAAATGACATGATGGCTAATAACCCAACTTTATTCAAAGAAAAAGTACAAGAATCATTACGCAGACAAGCAGCTGCAATTAATAAACACACCGCTAGAGGAACCTATTTCTTTGACTATGGAAATGCCTTTCTTCTAGAAGCCTCTAGAGCTGGAGCAGAGGTAATGGCTATAAATGGCATCGATTTTAAATATCCTAGTTATGTACAAGATATCATGGGACCGATGTGTTTTGATTATGGATTTGGTCCTTTCCGATGGGTATGTGCTTCAGGAAAACCAGAAGATTTAGCTAAAACAGATGAAATTGCTTGCCTTGTATTGGAGGATATTATGCAAAACTCACCAACAGAAATTCAGCAACAAATGGCTGATAATATCCGTTGGATTAAAGGTGCACAAGAAAACAAACTAGTTGTTGGATCACAAGCACGTATTTTATATGCTGATTCAGAAGGTCGAATTAAAATTGCAGAAGCTTTTAACAAAGCGATTAAAGAAGGAATAATTGGCCCAGTAGTATTGGGGCGTGATCACCACGATGTATCGGGAACAGATTCCCCATACCGTGAAACATCCAACATTTATGACGGCTCTAGATACACCGCTGATATGGCTATTCAAAACGTAATTGGCGATAGCTTTAGAGGTGCTACCTGGGTTTCTATCCACAATGGTGGTGGCGTTGGATGGGGAGAAGTGATCAACGGAGGATTTGGCATGCTTTTAGATGGCTCTAAAGAATCCGATGAAAAATTAAGATCTATGTTATTCTGGGATGTAAACAACGGTATTGCACGACGCAATTGGGCTCGAAACAAAGAGGCTACTTTTGCAATTAAGCGTGCCATGGAGATTGAACCGCTATTAAAAGTTACTATCCCAAATATCGTTGATGATAGTTTATTAAATTAACTCACAAAAATAAGTAAGCGATGAAAACGGTATCAAAATTTCTAATTCTTGCAGCTGTCAGTATTTTTACAGCTTCTTGTAGTAGTGTACGTGTTAGTGCCGATTATGACAAAAACATCAATTTTACAGCATACAAAACCTATGCTTTTTTTAAAGAAGGTATTGACAATGTAAAATTAAACGACTTGGATAAAAAACGCATTCTTCTTGCGATTGACCAAGAAATGACGGCTAAAGGTTTTACTAAAACAGATAGTAACCCTCAATTGTTAGTAAATATTTTTACTAAATCACAACAGCAAGTAAACGTTACCACAAACAACGATTACTTCTACTCGAGATATGGCTACTATGGATGGGGTTATGCTCCTTATTGGGGTCCTAATTCAACAACAGTATCCACATCAATAGAAGGAAAACTCTATATTGATTTCATCGACACAAATAAAAAGGCTTTAATCTGGCAAGGTATTGGGACAGGCTATATAGACAACGCCAATACACCTGAAAAGAAAGAAGCTAAAATTCAGGACTTTGTACAGAAGATATTGAGTACGTATCCGCCTGAAGTAAAGAAATAAATAACTTCAATTTAAAGCAAAAGCATTAAACAGTAGTAAATGAATTTTACTACTGTTTTTTTTTGCAAAAAACATATTCATTTTGCTTCAACCGCCACATAAACAAAACTTCAGAAACCCTTGCTCAACTAACTTTTATTCTCACAATCCAAGTGATTCTATTTTTGCAATCAAATAAGGGCAACTAACTCAAAGTAAAACTCCAATCTAATTTTGTCTCGGAAAGACTCAACTCTCTGTAAGTGTTATTTCTTAAACTTAGCTATAATATTTTTGAGTGCATTTTAATCAAACATCCTTATTTCAAGATGGGATATTTTACAAAAAAAGAGGGTGACTTTTTGGGTCACCCTCTTTTTTATAAGATATTAATTATTCCTAATCTAAATTATTTTTTTCTTACTAACTGAGAAACTGGAATAGTAATAGAAGATACTTTACGTCCATCATTTGATCTAGCAGTAGCCACTGGATTACCATTAGCATCAACTGGAATAACTCCAATACTAGTACCTAAACTTCCGTTGAAATCTACTTCAGCCTCATTATTACCTATCGCATAAACAAGTTTTGTCTCTGCAGACTGTCCTTGCTCAATTCTAGTAAATCTCATATTTGTTAAATCTGCAAAAGCAAATTGAATTACAACTGGATTTTGAGGATTTGTAAAATTAATCATTCTAGAAGATCCAAATAATACATTATTTTCTGAACTTCCTGGGAAAAGATAATACTCTGGATCTGTTTGCTCTACCACTAATAAGTTATTATTTTGATACACCCAGTTTTCACCTGCTGCATCTACAGAACCTAATCTAACATTGAAAATTGCATAAGGCGCTGCAGTAGGATCTTCTTCATTTTCATACTCATAAATTGCCCATTGCCCATTAATATTTTGAGCATTTACACTCATTTGAGCTACAGTAATACTTTGAGCATCATTTCCAATTTTAACAAAATTTTCTCCTAGAACTGGAGCTTCTTTTACAACAACAGATATTTCATTACTGTTTTCATATCCATCTTTAGAAGCAACAAATTTAAATGTACCTGCCTCTGTTGCAGTCCATGGATTAGCAACTGTAGCATTAGCTTTCTTAATAGTTGCACCAGTCACAGTAGCTCCTTCATTGTCTTTCACAAGGAAAACAACCTCTTGTCCAACCGTAACTTCATTACCACCAACTACTGACAACACTAATGTTTTAGGATCTGGACCTACAACATCTTTATCTGATACTTTAACAGTTAATACATTACTGTCATTGAAACCATTTTTCTTAGCTTGAACTTTGAATTCTCCTTTTTTAGTAAAAGTGTATGGATTTGAAACTTTCTCACCTGCAACATAAAGATCAGTTCCAGCTTCTGCTTTGTCACCTACTTTTACTGTAAATGTAACAGCGTCACCTTCTTTTACGTCAGTTTTTCCTGATAAGACTAAGTCTTTTTGCTTTGGATCATCATTTTTGCTATCGTCGCTACTACAAGAAGCTCCGAATGTAGCCAAACCAGCTACAGCCAAAAACATAAATAATTTTTTCATAAATATTTGCTTTAATTAGTTAATAATTGTGTTGCAATATAAAAACATTTTTGAAACTAAAAAAAAAATTAGTTAATATTATCTTTAATGTTCCCTAACATTCTACACTAACACCCGAATATTATATAATAAACCTTGTTTTTAGCTAAAATATTTAACACATTAATTATTATAAAACAAAATATTTAACCATATAATTATCATTATTATATTTTAACATTTAGC
Organism: Myroides gitamensis; assembly: GCF_029894455.1. Lineage (NCBI taxonomy): Bacteria > Pseudomonadati > Bacteroidota > Flavobacteriia > Flavobacteriales > Flavobacteriaceae > Myroides > Myroides gitamensis. The sequence goes on along the minus strand of NZ_JARYHN010000001.1, from coordinate 3,792,855 downwards.
GAATCGTAAAATATTCCTTTTATTTCAACTTTTACATCTTTATCGCTAGAAAAGATAAGAGCTTTTAATACATTCATCTTTTTCCTTATATTTACCGCAACCAAACTACTTTTAGAATACTATGAACGCAAAAGAATACGAAAGCAACGAATTAATAGACCGATTACCTCCTCACTTGAAGCAATTTATCAAGCCACAAGACTATGAGGATTATACTCCTATCAACCAAGCGGTATGGCGCTACGTCATGCGTAAAAACGTCGACTACCTATCTAAAGTAGCTCACGACACTTATTTGGAAGGATTAAGTAAAACAGGAATCTCGGTTGAATCAATTCCAAGTATGTATGGTATGAATAGAATCTTAAAGGAAATTGGTTGGGCAGCTGTCGCAGTAGATGGTTTTATTCCACCTAATGCCTTTATGGAATTTCAAGCCTACAAAGTACTTGTTATTGCTTCAGACATTAGACAATTAGAAAATATTGAATACACCCCTGCTCCTGACATCATTCACGAAGGAGCTGGACACGCACCTATTATTGCTAATCCTGAATACGCAGAATACTTAAGACGTTTTGGAGAAATTGGTTGTAAAGCCATTTCATCCGCTCATGATTATGAAATTTACGAAGCTATCCGTTTATTATCGATCTTAAAAGAAGCTGAAGGTGTAGCTGAAGAAGATATTAAAAAGGCAGAAGATGAAGTTGATCGCTTACAAGCAATTACAACAGCACCTTCAGAAATGGCTTTAATTCGAAACTTACACTGGTGGACTGTAGAATATGGTTTAATTGGAACCGTGGACAATCCTAAAATTTATGGGGCTGGACTTTTATCTTCTATTGGCGAGAGCGCTTGGTGTATGACGGATAACGTAGTTAAACTGCCATACACAATTGAAGCAGCCACTCAAGGTTTTGACATCACTAAACCTCAACCACAACTCTATGTAACACCAGATTTCGCATTTTTAAGTGAAGTCTTAGAGAATTTCGCCAACAAAATGGCATTGCGCAAAGGTGGATTAGAGGGTATTCAGAAATTAATCGACTCCAAAGCCTTAGGTACTATTGAATTGAATACGGGTATTCAGATTTCAGGACACTTTACTAATGTAATTGAGCATGAAGGTAAACCTGCATATGTACAAACAACTGGAGCCACAGCATTATCTTATAGAGAAAAAGAACTCGTTGGACACGGAACAGAAACACATCCTCATGGTTTTGGTACGGCTTTAGGTCGTTTAAAAGGCATCAACTTAGCCATTGAAGATATGAGTCCACGTGATTTAAAAGCCTATAACTTATTTGAAGGACAACCTGTGACATTAGAATTTGAGGGCGATATTACTGTCTCTGGAACAAATATTACAGGTATCCGCAATATCCATGGCAAAATTATTTTAATTAGCTTTAGAGATTGTACGGTTAAACACGGTGATACGATTTTATTCCAACCTGAATGGGGTACGTATGATATGGCCGTGGGTGCAGATATAATTTCTGCTTTTTCTGGACCTGCAGACTATAAGAGTTTTGATTTAGTCAACCACGTTCCTTCATCTAAAACAATTAAAGCCAAAAGAGACGAAGAAAAAATAAAATTAGAAGGACTTTACCAAGCGGTTCGTTTGATGCGTGAAGAAAACAAAGCAACCGATTTAAACACCATTTTAGATACGTTGATTTCAACTTATTCTTCAGATTGGTTGTTAACTGTTGAGATTCTAGAACTAGCTAAACGAAACAAAGAGGAAGCGCTCTATCAAAAAGCGATGAATCGCCTAAAACAATTGAAAGTTGAAAGACCAAAGGTTGCTCATTTGATTGTAGACGGAGTAAGTATCATTGAACAAGCATAAATTACATAGGGAAAGTGACTGACAAGTCACTTTCTTTTTTTATGGTATTTCCTTGATATTCCAAACGCCATCCCATCATATTAGTCACGACTAATAATTTTCCCAATTCACTTGTCAAACGATTTTCTGCATTTGACTTTAAGCTAGATTGCTCAATCTTGCGTTGTAAATCCTCTTTTATCTTGGCATTAATCTTATTGTAATCTGCTCCAGTAAATGGATTGAATGTACTCGTTTCTACGTCGTATAATTTGTAATCTGGATAAATGTGAATTTCTGGTTCTGGAATATGCAACAACTGAACTACCTTGCGTTCTTCGTCAATTTGGTATTGCAACTGCGTTAAATCATACTCAACAGTTGCTTTTGCATTAACAATAACTACTGCTTTTTTTGTAAAAGAAACAAGATTCAACAAATACTTCTGTTGATCTTGATAAGTCATGACTTGTGTATAATTCGCCTCAGTTACAATCAATTTACTCACGTTTTTCAATTGTTCCTGAATCAAATCCGAATTATATTCTACGTTACTCGTTGATTTACCGAATGTATATTGATAAACCACTACTCCCATAAACATGAAGAATAGCACAATAAAGAAAGAAAATACAACTTTGAATACTTTTCTCATAACTTACATTAATTATCTAAAACTCATAAACGGATAGCGTTCTAATAAATCGTCAATTTTTTCAATTAACGTATCTAAAAACTTCAAATGTTGTTCTGCAGTTGGATTAAAAGGACGATGATTCAATCCTTTCTGAACCTCATCGACTTTTTTCATTACAGCATACATTTGTTCATCGATATAATGCGCAACAAAGCGTTCCCAGATGTATTGAATCGCAATAGCATTGGGATGGATCAAATCTTCCTTATAGAAACGATAATCGCGTAATTCATCCATCATCATTTCATAAACGGGAATATAGCTTACTTTCGTATCTTGTAAAGCATCAAATGCACAGTGCAAAGCAGCAAGTAAAATACTTTTACTGCGTTGATTCTCCACAAAACCATCTTTGATATGACGTACAGGTGATATAGAACACAAAATTTGAGCCTCACTATTCACTGTGCGAATCAATGTAATGATGTGTTGATAACTCGCCAACACTTCTTCATAAGAGAGCAAACGTTTCTCAAACTGTGTATTCGGTACTTTATGGCAATTTGCTACAATCTCTCCAGTTTCTTTTACTGCATATACCCAAGCTGTACCAAAAGTAAGCGTAATGAAAGTACTTTCTCGTAAGGCTACCTGTAAATCGAATAATTTGACATTCAATTTAGTAACGATATCCTCTTGTTCCAGTTCATTTAAATCTGAATGCGCAACAAAAGAACTCCAAATTTCTTGATGTTCAAAAACATCTGAAGCAGTAAACTCATACCCTTTCACTGCATATTCCACCAACTTTTCTATAGCCTTTGGATGAAATAAAATACCAAAAGGATTGATAGTTTGCTGAAATTGGTACGCTTTAAACTTTTCTCCAATATTAACGGCAAAACAAGAGCCTAGACAAAGGATTTTATCTTCATAAGTAATCTTTTTTCCTGTATAGGATAAGGGAACAACGGTACTAAAATTCATTTCTACTAGGTATAAGAAAAAAAGATTCCTACGAATAGGAATCTTTTTTTTATCATTATATTATTTTAAATAATCAATCGCATGACTGATAGCCTCTTTCATTCCAGCTGGATTTTTACCTCCTGCTGTTGCGAAGAAAGCTTGTCCTCCTCCACCCCCTTGGATGTATTTTCCTAATTCACGAACGATTTGACCTGCATTTAATCCTTTTACCTCAATAATTTCTTTAGAAACGTAACACGTTAACATTGGTTTATCATTGGCATTAGATCCAAACACCACATAAAGATTAGTCAACTCACTTCCTAATTCATAAGCTAAATCTTTTGCTCCATTCGCATCTAAATCTACTTCTACAGCTAAGAAAGACACTTCATTAATCAGTTGAATTTGTCCTTTCAACTCTCCTTTTAGATTCTTAGCTTTCTCTTTCAACAATTGCTCGACTTGTTTTTTAAGTTTTGCATTTTCATCTTGTAGAGCCACAACTGCTTTCAACGTATCTTGTGGATTTTTCAAAACTGCTTTTAATTCTTTCAGCGTATTTTCTTGGTCTGCATAAAAAGCTCTTGCCGCTTTATTGGTAATCGCTTCAATACGGCGAATTCCAGCTGCTACAGCCCCTTCACTTACAATTTTAAACTGCCAAATATCAGCGGTATTTTGAACGTGCGTTCCTCCACATAATTCCATACTTTCACCAAAGCGAATAGCACGTACTTCATCTCCGTATTTCTCACCAAAAAGCGCCATTGCACCTTCAGCTACTGCTTGGTTAAAAGGAATACTGCGTCTTTCAATTAACGGTAATTGCTCGTGAATACGACTGTTAACGAAATCTTCCACTTGTTGTAATTCCTCTTCAGTAACTTTAGCAAAGTGCGAAAAGTCAAAACGCAAATGTGTAGGAGACACTAAAGAACCTTTTTGCTCCACATGCGTTCCTAAAATTGTACGCAACGCTTGGTGTAATAAGTGAGTTGCCGAGTGATTGGCCATGGATTGTTGACGAGCATCTACATCTACTTTTGCTGTAAAAGTTCCTTCTACATTAGCAGGTAATTCTCTTACAATATGTAAAATTAAATTGTTTTCTTTTTTAGTATCAATAACCTGAATAGCCTCATTCGCAGAAACGATTAATCCACAATCTCCTACTTGACCTCCACCTTCTGGATAGAATGGCGTTGCATCAAGTACCAATTGGAATAATTGTCCATCTTTTTTGCTATCTACTTTTCTGTAACGCGTAATTTTTACTTGGTTTTCTAATTGATCATAACCAACAAATTGCTCTACATTACCGCTAATTAGAATCGTCCAGTCATCGGTAGATACCTCTGATGCTGCTCTTGAACGTGTTTTTTGTTTATTCATGGCAACTTCAAATCCTTTCTCATCTAATTCGAATCCTTTTTCTCTTAGGATTAACGCTGTTAAGTCAATAGGGAATCCAAAAGTATCATACAATTCAAATGCTTTTGCTCCATCTACTACCTTTCCATTCGTTTTCTCAATCACTTGATCCAATAAATGCAACCCTTGTTCTAACGTACGTAAGAATGAAGCTTCTTCTTCTTTGATTACATTTTCAACCAACGTTTTTTGTGCAACAATTTCAGGGAAGAAAGCTCCCATCTGTACGGCTAGCACTTCAACTAATTGGTAGATAAAAGGTTCTTTTGTGCCTAAAAACGTAAATCCGTAGCGAATTGCACGACGTAAAATACGGCGAATAACATACCCAGCTCCGTTATTTGATGGTAATTGTCCATCAGCAATAGCGAAAGCAACTGCACGAACGTGATCCACGATTACGCGAATGGCAATATTGGTTTTATTTTGTTGTTCTGTAATGTCTTTTACTGTATTGTCTGTGTATTTCAATCCAGTAATTTCTTCTACTTTTCGGATTAAAGGTGTAAATACATCTGTATCATAATTAGATGTTACGCCTTGCATAGCCATACACAAACGCTCAAATCCCATTCCTGTATCCACATGCTGTGCTGGTAACTTCTCCAAAGAACCATCCGCTTTACGGTTGAATTCCATGAATACGTTATTCCAAATCTCTACTACTTGAGGGTGATCCGCATTAACTAAAGAGAAACCTGAAACGGCTGCTCTTTCTGCATCAGTACGCAAATCAATGTGAATTTCAGAACAAGGTCCGCAAGGTCCTTGATCTCCCATTTCCCAAAAGTTATCTTTTTTATTTCCTAGAATAATACGGTCTTCGGCTACATACTGTTTCCATAGATCAAAAGCCTCTTGATCAAATGGTACATTTTCAGCAGGATTTCCTTCAAAAACAGACACATATAGGCGATCTTTTTCTAGTTTTAAAACTTCCGTTAAAAATTCCCATGCCCAAGCGATTGCTTCTTTTTTGAAGTAATCTCCAAATGACCAGTTCCCTAACATCTCGAACATCGTATGGTGATACGTGTCGAAACCTACATCTTCTAAGTCATTGTGCTTTCCAGAAACACGTAAACATTTTTGTGTATCTGCTATACGTTTGCTTTTCGGCGTGGCGTTTCCTAAAAAATATTCTTTAAACTGGGCCATCCCAGAGTTGTTAAACATTAGAGTTGGATCGTCTTTTAAAACGATCGGTGCTGAAGGAACGATTAAATGTCCCTTTTCTTCAAAAAAGTTTAAAAACTTCTGACGAATTTCTTGTGATTTCATATTTTCGGAAACTAATATTTTCTATCAAACATTTAAATAACTTGCTAATTATATTGCATAACCCTGTATTGACCAACAAAATGTGTTAATTTTTTATTCCCATTTGTTATTTAACCAAGTATTAAACCAAAACATTGTTTAAATTTGTTGTTTAACGCCTTTTTAAACCAAACAAGGGTGTCTACAAAATTAGTGCAAAAATAGTGTTTTTTAAATTATGGCTAAGGTAAAATATTATTACGATTCCGAAAAGTTAGCGTTTCACAGAATACGTCCCAAATCTTCTAAGAGAATCGTAAACATATTCTTGTTTATTCTATCTGCGGCTGTCTTTGGTTTATTGGGATTATTTATTTTAATTAATTCAAATATCCTAGCGACACCCAAAGAGAAAATGTTAGAGAGAGAAGTTGCAGAATTTAAAACCAACTATACCTTACTCAATAAAAAAATTGATCTTATTGCGGAAGTTTTAGATGAACTTGAAGTTCGTGATAACGAAATCTACAGGGCTTACTTCAACACCGCTCCTATTCCAGAGGAGCAACGCAAAGCGGGATTGGGAGGAATTAATCGCTATAAAGAGTTTAAGAATTTACAAAACGAAAAATTATTGCGATTGACGACTGAAAAAATCGATCTCATTGCTAAACAAACCGCAATACAATCACGTTCATTGGATGATATCATTAATCTAGCAAAAGGAAAAGAAAAATTATTAGCAGCTATTCCGGCTATTCAACCCGTAAAGAATGAAAGTTTAAAACACATGGCTTCAGGGTATGGTTATCGCAGTGACCCTTTTACGAAGATTAAGAAGTTTCACTCGGGTATGGACTTTTCTGTCAACATCGGAACGCCTATTTATGCAACGGGAGATGGACGAGTAACAAGAGCCAACAACCAACTTTCTGGTTATGGAAATTTAATTGAGGTGGAACACGGATATGGCTATCAAACACGTTATGCCCACTTGAGTAAGTATAATGTTAAACAAGGACAGACCGTAAAAAGAGGGGATATCATCGGTTATGCAGGAAGTACAGGACGAAGTTCTGGTCCGCACTTACACTATGAAGTTCACTACAAAGGAAATCCTGTGAACCCATTGAATTACTACTATGGCGATATTTCAGCCAAAGAATTTGAATTATTATTACAAGAAGCTAATCACGAAAATCAATCTCTAGACTAATGAAAGTTAATTTACCTGAAAAAAGATATTACAGTATTGGCGAGCTTGCAAAAGCTTTCGACGTCAACACTTCTTTGATTCGTTTTTGGGAAAAAGAATTTGACATCATCAAGCCCAAAAAGAATGCCAAAGGGAATCGCATGTTCTCGCAACAGGATGTCAAAAACTTTGAATTAATTTACCATCTAGTCAAAGAGAGAGGATTCACCTTAGAGGGAGCCAAGGAACAACTGAAACTCAAACCAAAAGAAGCCGTGGACAACCTTGAAATTATCAAGCGATTAGAATACATCAAAGAAACATTAATAAGTATAAAAAACGAACTTTAAAACAGAAAAAAACAAATGAAAAAAGCGTTACCTATTATCATCGTATTAGTTGTATTAATTGGGGGATACTTCTTGTTATCCATGAATTATCAAAATACAGCTTTAGGACACAAACAAGCCGTGGATAAATCATGGGCAGATGTTGAAGGTGCCTACCAAAGAAGAAATGACTTAATTGGAAACTTAGTAGAAACAGTAAAAGGAGCAGCTGATTTTGAGAAATCAACCTTAGAAGCAGTTGTGAATGCAAGAGCGAAGGCAACTTCTGTTTCTATTGATCCAACAAATATGACAGAAGCACAATTAGCAAACTTCCAACAAACTCAATCTGGAGTTTCTAGTGCATTGGGACGTTTATTAGTTACGGTAGAAAAATACCCTGACTTAAAAACGAATCAAAACTTCTTGAAATTACAAGATGAATTAGCGAGTACTGAAAATCAAATCTTTACACAGCGTAGTCGCTTCAATGAGACAGTACAAGTGTATAATGGATATATTTTAAAAGTACCTAATAAATTTTTCTTGAATGGCTATGCAGAACGACCATTCTTTAAAGCAGAAGCTGGAGCTGAAAATGCACCAAAAGTAAAATTCTAATTGATTATGCAACCAATTCATCAATTTCTAAGTCCTTCGGATGAACAAGAAATTATAGCGGCCATTACACAAGCGGAGAAAAATACCACAGGAGAAATCAGGGTTCACATTGAAACAAAAACAACAAAAGAACCCTATACAAGAGCTCAGGAGGTATTTTTTGAACTTGCTATGGACAAAACCACACATGCAAATGGGGTTTTGTTCTATATCTGTTTAAGCTCCAAAGCTTTTGTGATTCTTGGCGACAAAGGAATTGATCAACGCGTAAAGGCAGAAAATTTTTGGGAAGGAACCAAAGAACTTGTTATTAATCACTTCAAACAAGGATTATTCAAACAGGGACTTATTTATGGGATTCTCAAAGCAGGTAGTCAATTAAAAGTGTATTTCCCTGCTGAAGGCGAAAACAAAAATGAACTATCAAACGAAATATCAAAAGCTTAACTCAACATGCGAAAACTACAGAACAGAGTCCTATCATTTGTTGTATTTGCTTTCCTTTTACTTTGGTCACAAGTCAATTATGCGCAATTTGATATTCCAACCAAGCCCACGGGTACGAAACAAACAGCAGTATATGATTATGCTCAACTTCTAAGCAGTCAACAAAATAAAGCATTAGAACAAAAGTTAATCAACTATAGTGATACAACCTCAACGCAGATTGTAGTCATTATCATTCCTTCTCTAAAAGGAGAGAGTATTGGTATCCTAGGGCCTAAATGGGGGCAAACTTGGGGTATTGGTCAAAAGGGGAAAGACAATGGTGTTTTAATCCTAATGGCTGCGGAAGAAAGGCAAATAGGCATTTACCCTGGGTATGGTGCTGAAGTGCAAATTACAGCAGGACAAGGAGGAGAATTGATTCGAAATAGGATTATTCCAGAGTTTAAACGAGGGGATTACTATGCGGGTCTTAATGAAGGAGTAGATGGAATTATGGAAATGCTTGCCGGAACATACCAAGCAGATAAAGATGCTCGTATGGATGGCGACAATGAAATAGGAGGATTATTTTGCTTGATAGCGATTATCGCTTTGATAGTGGGTACGATTCTATTTAACAAAGGTAAAAACAATGGAGGTGGTCGAGGCAACTCTGGTCACCGTGGTTTCTTAGATGATTTAACCAGCATGGTTATCCTCAGTAACCTTGGCAGAAGCTCCGGAGGCGGAGGTTTTGGTGGAGGTGGAAGCTTTGGCGGCGGCGGCGGATTCGGCGGCGGCTTCGGAGGTGGAGGTTTCTCTGGTGGTGGATCAAGTGGAAGCTGGTAATCCATCAAATAAAACAATAAGGGGGATGTTGATCAACATCCCCCTTATTTATTTTTAATATCCTCCTCTTTGTATAACAGTTCCTCTACGGCCGCCTCCTGGCCCACCAAAGCTTCCTCTATTCCCTCTCATTTCTTTACTTCCAAACGCTTTTAAACTATACGTCAAAGAAAACATCACATAGCGTTTAAGCACTAAACTTTCTGAATCCACAATAGATGTCGCATCAATTGTTCGTCTTGAACTTGTATTTTGATTCAACATATCATATACTTTAACTTTAGCTTTAAAGCGGTCATTAAAAAACTCATATGCTAAACTCACATTCCACATATAAAAATCTCGATTGTAGCCTGAAGCAATTTGAGAATTATAGGTATACGTAAAATCATTCCCTATGGTGAATTTACTCGGCCAATACACCACTGTTTCCAATGCTGCATTGTGAACGAAATTACTTGCACGATCTATAGTAAAATTCTTATAGCTCGACCAACTTCTATTGTAGTTGTATGAAGGTGAAATTCGAAACAATTCTCCGTAATCCAAATTTACATATACCCTTGGGCTTATTCCATTGGTAATTGCATCATACGTTACTCCATCAATATATCCTTTATTGACATTCTGATTGTAACGCAAATTAATACCATAACGCATCGTCAAGGCCTCCCATTTTTCTGATCGATACCAAGACCCATATAAAGACCAATTATATGCTCCAGAAACGTTTTTATACGTAGAGATACTCTTTCTATCCTCATCGTAATCTACAGCATTCACAATGCTATTATTCATGAAGTTGATATTACCATTCAGCGAATAACCCGATCGCGTTTGGAAGTTATATGATCGGTAACTCAGATTCACCCCATGATTCCCTGTTGGGCGCAAATCAGGATTTCCTACCGACGTATGTAGTGGATTACTTATATCTACAATATCCAACAATTGCGTTGCACTTTGATAGCTGACATTATAGTTATACATCATCCAGAAATAACTCCCCTTTCCCATAGCATAACTCAAATTAAGACGCACATTCGGGTCGATATATTTCTTATCTAAAGAGTAAATCTGATTGTTATATAAGGCCTCTACACTATTCTTAACAATATTCGTAGACGTATTAAAATCAGCAAACCACTTTTTATATTTATAATTCAATCCTACGTAGGGTGCTACTGTTGTCTGAACCGTATTATAACGATTCGTTTGCAATGTATTTAACTCTGAATACTCCTGTGTTGCTTCATCATAATCAAATACTTTTGAATCCGTAATTGTTTGATTTCGATCCCAATTACTCCCCACCAACAACGTCAATGAATCTGTAATCGGCTGACTATATTCCATCGCAAAACGGTAGGTATCATTGGTATTATTTTGTGCTTGAAACTGACGGCGAATATCATCTTCTTGTTCCGATTTATAAAAACGCGTCGTTGATTCTTGTAGCGCATCACTCGTATTTACACTATTTGTGTTCATAAATTCAAGTGTAAAGAACTGTCGATCTCTTTTCAATTTTCGCATATAGCGCATCGCATTGGAAAAAGAATTACTATCCCCCTTACTTGTTGCATTAGATTCGCTATCATTCAACAACTCCCCTACTTCATTAAGGGCTTGATCTTTCGAGCTCGTTACTGAACGGGAATAGTTGGTTTGAAAATTAGGCATAATATAAAAGGAATCCTTCTCCCCTATATAATCTATCGACACATTCGCAGAATGCCCTTCCGAGTCGCTATTAGATGCCGATTCCGAATTATTCACAAACTCTCCAGAAGGTAAAAACTGTGTTACTGTTGATCGATTTTTACTTTCAGTATCCGAAAAATTGTAATTATAACTACCGTTAACCTTCAGCTTGGTATTGATATCTTGTAAGAAGTTTACCCCTAACATTCTCGATTCTGTAATTCCGCCCGAGCTCTTCCCCATCCGCATATTATCAAACACCTCATCCATTGAAAAACCCATAGCATTAATATTATTGGCAGAACCTATCACATTCAACTGAGTTTTATCGAAAAACGTATTAAAGAACAAACTACTTTCATATCGTTCATCTGAGCCATACCCTCCAGTTATCTTTCCGAAGTATCCCTTATTATGCTCTTCATCAATCGTAATGTTGATACTGGCATCTTCTGATTTTGCTCGCTCTCCAGTAAATTTTTCTTTTTTCGTTTTCTTATCTGTTACCTGAACTTTATTGATAATTTCCGAAGGCAAATTTTCTAAAGCAATTTTACCATCTTCTCCAAAAAACGGTTTTCCATTAACCAATATCTCCTTTACTTCCTTGCCGTTTACTGTAATTTTTTTGTCTTCATCGATCTGAAAACCGGGCAATTGCTTCAACAATTGCTCAAGATTAGCATCAGGGCGAACGGAAAAAGAAGACGCATTAAACTCCAAGGTATCTTTTTTCACGCGAATTGGAGGTACATCTGCCGTAATGACTAACTCATCCAAACTCGTTACCAATTCTTGTAAGCGTATTACCCCTAAGTCATAGGTTGATTCTCCTGTTTTCTCTATTGCTTTAGTATAAGGTTTAAATCCAACCATACTGGCTTTGAAGAGTATTTTTTCCTCTGGTAGTTTTATTTTTAAATCAAACTTTCCTTCCGCATTCGACATATTGTATTCTAGTACAGCATTGTCTTTTTCTTTCACGAGATAAACCGTAACGGCTTCTAATGGATTTTTCACAGAATCCGTCAGTTGGCCTTTGAAGATAACTGTTGATTGGCTGAATATCAGCTGGGTAATAAAAACAGTTAAGATGCAAATTAGTTTCTTCATAGCAATAAAAAACGGTCTTTGTTCTCACAAACAAAGACCGTATATTTTAGTATAATTACAATTATTTTTGTCTAAAATAGATATCAATAGGCACACCGCTAAAGTCATAGATTTCGCGTAATTTATTCTCAACAAACCTTTTATAAGGATCTTTAATGTATTGAGGTAAATTAGCAAAAAACACAAATTGAGGCGATGGTGTTGGCAACTGCATACAATACTTAATCTTGATATACTTTCCTTTGATTGCTGGAGGAGGAGTATGTTCAATGATTGGCAACATCGTTTCATTAAATTTAGACGTAGAAATGCGATTTTTTCTATTTTCATATACTTGAACTGCAGTTTCTAACGCTTTTAATAAACGTTGTTTTGTAATAGTTGACGTGAACACAATAGGCACATCCGTAAACGGAGCAATGCTTTCGCGAATTTTATCCTCGAATTGTTTTGACGTTAGTGTGTCCTTGTCAATCAAGTCCCACTTATTTACTAAAATAACAATTCCTTTTCTATTTTTCTCTGCTAACCAGAAAATATTTTGATCTTGTCCTTCAAACCCTCTCGTAGCGTCTACCATCAGGATACAAACATCACTGTGTTCAATGGCGCGAATAGAACGCATAACAGAATAGAACTCTAAATCTTCTTTTACTTTTGTCTTTCTACGGATCCCCGCAGTATCAACTAAATTAAAGTCAAATCCGAATTGCGTAAAACGCGTATCAATGGCATCTCTTGTTGTACCAGCAATATCTGTTACGATATAACGATCTTCGCCAATTAAAGCATTGATAAAACTTGATTTTCCAGCATTTGGACGTCCTACTACTGCAAAACGAGGTAGTTCTCCATCTTCACTCTCTTCTCTTACTTCCTCTTCTGGCAATACTTTGATTACTTCATCTAATAAATCACCTGTTCCACTACCGCTCATTCCGGCAATTGGATAAATTTCACCCAATCCTAAATTGTAGAACTCATAGGTATCTTCCATGCGCTTTCCACTATCTACCTTATTCACTGCAACAAAAACAGGTTTTGTTTCACGGTGTAATAATTTAGCTACCTCAGCATCCATTGGAGTAATTCCCTCCTCTACATCAACTACAAATATGATAACATCAGCCTCTTCAATAGCTAATGCTACTTGGCGTCTGATTTCTTCTTCAAAAACATCATCAGAACCTTTTATATATCCTCCTGTATCAATGACAGAAAACTCTCTTCCATTCCATTCTGATTTGCCGTAGTTTCTATCACGGGTTACCCCGCTAACCGAATCTACAATTGCCTCTCTCCTTTGAATCAATCGATTAAAGAAAGTGGATTTCCCTACGTTTGGTCTCCCAACTATGGCTACTATACTACTCATATACTATTTAAATATCTCGCAAAGTTAATATTTCAATGCAATATTTGACGCTATTATTTAATTTCTCTATTTTTTTTGATTGTATCCGAAACGTTTCAACTGATAATCGCTCGATCTCCAATCTTTATTCACCTTCACAAAAAGCTCTAAATGCACTTTTTTATCAAAGAATTTCTCCATTTCTATACGGGCAGCAATTCCTACCTTTTTCAATGCAGCTCCTTTATGACCAATCAAAATTCCCTTTTGTGTGTCGCGTTCCACCATAATAATGGCTTTGATGCGAATGATCTCCTCTTCTTCTAAGAATTCTTCTGTCTCAACTTCTACAGCATACGGAATCTCTTTATCGTAATTCAATAAAATCTTCTCGCGAATGATTTCATTAACAAAGAAACGTTCTGATTTATCTGTCAAAGCATCCTTTGCATAATAAGGGGGCGATTCTGGAATTAGCTCCAAAATGCGATCAAATACGGCTTGTGTATTAAATTTCTCTAAAGCCGAAATAGGAAAAATCTCAGCATTAGGCACTTTTGATGTCCACAATTCTACTTGTTCCTCTAATTGAACTTGATTGGATTTATCAATTTTATTCAACAACAATAAGATAGGCACTTTAGAGTGAATAATGCGATTGAAAAAAGCTTCGTCTTTCAATTCTTTTTCTCCAACCTCTACCATATAAATCAAGACATCTGCGTCTTCAAAAGCAGATTTTACAAAGTCCATCATCGAAGCTTGTAATTCATACGCTGGTTTAATAATACCAGGGGTATCCGAAAATACAATTTGATACTCCTCTTCATTTACAATTCCTAGAATACGATGTCTTGTTGTTTGTGCTTTTGATGTAATTATTGATAATCGCTCTCCTACTAATGCATTCATTAGGGTAGATTTCCCTACATTGGGATTACCTATAATGTTCACAAATCCAGCTTTATGTGCCATAAAAATATATTTTTCGCTACAAAGGTAGTTTTTATCAATGAGATAGTTGAAAAAAAATGAAAGAACTCGACTTAAATCCTTCCCAAAAGGCTTTTTTAGGGATCAAAATTTTGATTTATATGCGATTTTACTAGCTTTATCTTTTTTAAAGCAAATACAATTTTATGATTACAAACCAAAAACATTGGTCGATAGTAGAATATTTACACGAAACGGTTAAAAATCCCAATATACACATTAAAGGAAGTACAAGTTATTACAGTGCCGCTTGGAGTGGTTCATTTGAAGAAAGTGTTGTACGCTATTTATATGGAGATGCTTATAGTGCGAGCCAATGGGAACCCGCTTGGCCCATTGATCAACTTTATATTGGTTCTTATGTTTGCATTGCTGCAGAAGCCGTAATCTTAATGGGGGGTAATAATACACACCGCACTGATTGGTTCAGCTTATATCCCTTTATTGAAACCATAGTAGAATCTTATGAAGGAAAAGGAGATACCCTCATTGGGGATGGAGCTTGGATTGGTATGCGTGCAATGATTATGCCTGGCATTACGATAGGAGAAGGAGCTATAATTGCCTCCGGAGCAGTAGTCACTAAAGATGTAGCTCCATATACACTTGTAGCAGGCAATCCTGCAAAGCCCATCAAAACGAGATTTGATGAAGCAACCATCACACGCTTACTACAATTAAACCTTTATGATTGGCCTGAAGCGAAATTTAAAACGTTACAACCTTACATCAGTGCCAATGCTATTGCTGTTTTAGAGGAAAAAAGCCAATTATACGACCAAACGAACAACATACTCAAATAATTTAAAAAAAATATCGCCACACATCCCCCTATTGCCCAGCAGATTAGAACAAACAAAGACTAACTCAAACTTTTTTATCAAAAGTTTTTCCTTGATTTACTTGGTTTGTACTCATATTAGTTTGTATCTTTGTACCACAATAGCGCGGGATAGAGCAGTAGGCAGCTCGTCGGGCTCATAACCCGAAGGTCACAGGTTCGAGTCCTGTTCCCGCTACTAAGCCAAAGGACTTAATCTAACGATTAGGTCTTTTTTTTTGGTTTACGGTGAACTGCTGGCAGATCAAGTACAAAAAAACTTAGAGCAAGCACAGTTTACGGTGAATGGACCAAGAGTAAAATAGGAAATGGTGTAAAAATTATATTTTTATCCATTCACATTCCCTGAGATGATAAAGGACTACCTCTTCGGCTATCAAATTTTATTTATCTTTTTTTGACGACATCCCTCCCCTACTTTAATATTGACTTTTTTATCCCTTAGGGACAAAAATATGCGGTATTGTTATTTTGCTTTTATTTCAAAAAATTTGCAGGTAAAATATCGTAAACATGACAACATTAGTCCAACAAATTGAAGCGCTAAATGAAAATCTAGCTTCTCAATTACCTCCAGAAATACTGGAAGCTTTTGGTCAATCCATTGCCGATTTAAAAAGTCAAGGATTAGAAAATCAAGCTCCAAAAGTAGGCCAAGTTTTTCCTAATTTTAAACTTCCGAATACGTTTAATCAGCCAGTTGAACTAAAAGAACTCTTGAAAAAAGGAAACGTTATCCTTGCTTTCTTTCGAGGAAATTGGTGTCCGTACTGTAATCTTGAATTAAAAGCTTTACAAGATCGTTTACACGACCTAAAAGGAGCTACATTAGTTGCTATTTCACCACAGATGGCAACGTATAATGAAGAATTAAAAAACAACCATGCGCTAGGTTTTGATGTATTGACCGATCCAGACAATAGTTTAGCTAAACAATTGGGTATATCTTTTCCCTTGCAAGACTTCGTACTACCTATCTATCAAAATTTAGGTATTACACTTTCTTCTTTCAATGAAAATGAGAACAACGAACTACCAGTTCCTGCTGTTTTTGTATTGGATCAAACGGGAACCATTACTTATACGTTTATCGATTCTAATTATATGAATCGAGTTGATATAGATGAAATAATAAAATCTCTATAAAAACAAGGAAGGTCTATGCATGCATAGACCTTCCTTGTTTTTATAGAGGCGAATCAAGCTATCTTCGTTACCGCCACATTGGCTTTTCGAAAAGCTGACATACTCATCCCTTTGTGTCGTTTAAAAAATTTATTGCAATGACTTTCATCTGCAAATCCAAATTCATGGACAATTTCATTGATTCGCATTTCACTAAAGAGCAAACGATGTTCGATTAGTCGAATTTTATATGCTGAAATATACGCTTGAAAGGATTCACCTGCTTGTTTGCGGAAATAACTCCCTAAATATGTTTCTGAAAGTCCAAAATGCGCTGCAACTACGGCCACTTTCAACTGTTCTGGTTCGCGAATGTGTTCTTGGATATAGCTGAGTATTTGCACAATTTTCGCATCAGTAGTAACCCCCATCGGCTTCAACTGAATTCGAGCTATATTGCGAGCGGCAATCACCAATATCGCATTGACAATTGGTCGAATTAAATCTTCATTATACATCAACTCTACCTTCAATACTTCTTGTAGGGTGTGCATCAATTGAGTGACAAGACGTTTATCTTCTTCGTGCACTAACACTGAAGCTGATAAATGAGAAGCATAATACAACAAGCATTCGATATGATCAATACTCTTCCATTGATATTCCTTGACATAGGATTCGCCAAAACGAATCGCCATAAATTCACACATCCCCTCTAAATCAAATTCATGGCAATCTTGGGGAGTAATCAAGAACAGATCTCCTACTTTATATGAAATGCGATTGCCATTTACAGCATGACTCCCTTTTCCTGAAATGACATAAACGAGTTCAAAAAAATTAAACTGCCTATCGCGCAAAGGACAAACCTCTACTTTTTCATAATACACCTCAAGGGCCTGGTACATATTCTCTTTTGCCATACTGCAAAGATACCGAAATACACTTGATTTATACCTAATAAACCTCATCATATCAGTCTATTTTTGTATAAAACAAAATAGAAGATGATGAAAGCCATTACATTAGAAGGATTTGGAGGAATTGAACACCTCCAGTATAAAGATATTCCAATTCCCCAACTGCAAGCGAATGAAGTACTCATTCAAACCAAAGCAATTAGCATCAATCCAGTAGATGTAAAAGTTCGCACCCGTCAAGCTCCCTTAGCTGAACAGCTACTTCAACATCATCCCTTAATTTTAGGATGGGATATTTCAGGAGTTGTCGTACAAATAGGTAGTGCTGTGACTGATTTTTCCATTGGAGATGAAGTATTTGGTATGGTCAACTTTGTAGGGCACGGCCAAACGTATGCAGCATACGTCGCTGCACCCGCCCATCATTTAGCATTAAAACCTACCTATATTTCCCATGCAGAAGCTGCTGCGAGCACACTAGCTGCACTGACGGCTTGGCAAGCTTTTACAGCTTACGGGAAATTACGCCCTCATGATTGCTTACTTATTCATGCCGCTGCTGGTGGTGTTGGGCATTTTGCTGTACAAATCGCGAAATACCTTGGTGCGTACGTTATTGCAACATCTTCCGCAGTCAATAAAGATTTTGTACTTTCTTTGGGCGCAGACGAGCATCTGGATTACCGTCAAGTTGATTTTGAAAAAGAATTGAGTAACCTTGATTTTGTCTTAGAATCTATTGGAGGTTCAAATTTTCAAAAATCCGTTGCGATACTCAAACCTTTTGGAACCATTGTCGCTCTACCCTCTGGGTATACAAAAGAAGATGAACAAAAGGCACAAGCTAAATTTCTACACGCTTGTTATTTTATGTCAGTGTATTCTAGTCAAGAGGATATGAAGCAGATTACTCAACTATTAGCAGCAGGTCATATCAAACCCCATCTGTCGCACATTTATTCTTTTGACGAATTACCACAAGCCCATCTCCAACTAGAAAGCGGACATACCGTAGGAAAAATAGTAATTGAATTTTAATATGATACAACAAGATATTTCCATCGAGCTGCTACAAGCCATTAATGAAAGTCCTTATAACCAAATTGACTATGACTATCTACTGGCTCATAACCCTGCGCAAATTCGCATCGAAGAACAACAATTAGCAGATACCGAAGAGCCTTTAGCAATTCCAGAGGGTCTAGTCGTTGAAAACCTTGAAATCCCCTCTCGAGAGCTTAATCGAACCATCAGATTAAGAACCTATCGACCATTGGGACAAAGCAATCTTCCCTTGTTAATGTATTTTCATGGGGGTGCTTTTATTTACGGTACACCAGAACAATATGATTTTATTTTTTACCCTATGGCGGTAGCCTTGAATATTTCAATTGTATCTGTTGATTATCGTTTAGCACCTGAACATCCATTTCCCGCAGCCTTAGAAGATGCTTATGATGTATTACTTTGGGTGGCGCAAGAAGCAGGCCAATTGGGAGGAAATAAAGAAAACATCAGCATTGGCGGAAGTAGTGCGGGTGGGACTATTGCAGCTTCGCTCGCTCATCTTGCTCGAGACAAACAAGAAGTTGTACTACAGCATCAATATTTGCTCTATCCTCCGATGGACCATCGTTTGCTCACGCCTTCCATGCAGACCTTAGCTGATGCTCCTATGCAAACCAAAGCTGCTGCCGCTTTCATGTGGAAGTACTATTTAGCCCCCCATCATGAGACTCCACTTCCATATGCTGTACCTTACCTGCAATCAAATTTTGCAGATCTTCCTCCAACTACTTTAATTGTAGCGGAGTTTGATCCCCTCAAGGATGAGGCTAAACAATATGTTGATCAACTCAAGGAAGCTCAAGTTCCAACAACCTTTTTTGAAGTAAAAGGTGCAACGCATGTATTTGACTTTTTTCCAACCGCCATGGCACGCGACTTTTGGCAAGAACAACTTACTTATTTAAAAACCATTTTTATCCGATAATCACATGAATCTCTTAGTCATCAATGGACATCCAAATCCAACTAGTCTTAATGCTACCTTAGCACAAACCTATATCGAAACTGCTCAAGCTTTAGGCGCCACTGTGCGCTATCTCGCTATTGGTGAATTACACTTTAATCCCAACCTCCAGTACGGCTATGCAAAACGCATGGAATTAGAACCTGATTTACTCCGTGCATTAGATGATATCTATTGGAGTACTCATCAAGTTTGGATACATCCGATGTGGTGGGTGGGCATGCCTGCAATCATGAAGGGATTCTTTGATCGTCTATTTTTACCAGGATTAGTGTTTAAGCATCATACTTCAACACATACTGAAGGGCTTTTACAAGGTAAAACAGCACGTATTATAGTAACCATGGGCGATTTATCTCCAGAAATTCATCAATCCGTATATCACGCTAGTGGTTCCATTCCTTTAAAAGAAGGCATATTAGCTTATTGTGGTGTAGAAGTAGAACAAGCGGAAGTTTTTGGCCCGTTGAATGATTATAGCCCGAATGATATTCATCAACTCCTCTTACAAATGAAGGAAAAAGCGAAAGAAGATGTCAAAAAACACCTTTTTACAGCAGTATCAAGCGATATTTTGAATTAAAAAAATTACATATAAAACTAACAACCAACCAGTTACAATATAATTCAAATATTTTTTAAAACTATTTGTTCTTTTTATTTGTTTTATACCATTATTAGTTTGTATATTTGCACCACAATAGCGCGGGATAGAGCAGTAGGCAGCTCGTCGGGCTCATAACCCGAAGGTCACAGGTTCGAGTCCTGTTCCCGCTACTAAGCCAAAAGACTTAATCTAACGATTAGGTCTTTTTTTTTGGTTTATGGTGAACGGTTTACTATTTACCGTTCACAGTTTCCTCCATTGTAGGTCGTTTACGATCACCTGCCATCACATCCTTAATTAAGTTTTTTATATTTTCATTGACTTCATCCTTGGGTGCTAATACTAAGGCTTCTTCAATCAATGCCAAGGCTTCCCCATCACGTTCTGCCAATACCAAATTCATGGCGTGATTGCCCATTAAAGCAAAATCATTGGGTTTTCGTTCCATAGACGCTGCTGAATAGTACAAAGCCTTTTCCAAATCTTGTAAATGAACGGCCTCTAAAGCAGCTTCCATCGGAATAGAATGATTCTCTTCATTAATCACAAATGCTTTTTCTAATAAGGCAAATGCTTCTTCATGACGTTCCAAGCGCTGCAATGCTTTTGCCATCAACACCATACTAGGCCAATGATCTTCAATTAACGCTAGACATTGTTCAAAATAATGTACAGACTCTTCTAATCTTACTTGATCTTTAGCATTCAATTCCTGCATGCGGTACCCACCTAATAGTATCAGGTCCTTTTGTTTTTCACAAGCTAGATCATAGAGGGTATTGAATTGTTCAATATGTTGTCTTTCTGCTTCGTCTGCATCAATTTGATCGTATATCGTACCATTCATCAACTGCTCAATCTCCGCAGGTAATAATTCTTTATGATAAGGTGAATAAGGATTTAAAATGAAAGTAGAACCTTTAGTCATACTGAATAAATCTTGTCCCTTCAAACTAATGTAGGATACTTTTTCCTTCATAATATCCTGATCAAAAACGCGATTCAACGAGGTAAATACAGGAATATACCCTCCATCAAAAGACACCAATTTGACAGTGGTATTTCCTCCGACCATTTGCTCTCCTTCTTCCAATTCCATACCATCTGGAGTCAACACAATCAGTTGATTCCACATTAACTTTTGGTAAAAATATTTCTGTGCATCAATACTAGATGCTCCTTCTATTAAATAACGTTCTAATTCATTTTCAGGAAAAGTAGAGGGTTGTTCTTTTTTCTTTTTAAAAATATCAAATAATTTCATTTACTTTCTTTTAGACTTGTTTCATTGGCGTTTAGCACTCCTCTATATTCATAATTGAATAACGTTGAGCGTTTAGCTGTAACCACTAAAGATACAACACTTTTAATCTTCCTTCCAACTATTGCATACCAAAGCATCACCAACGTTTAACAATGCGCCATACAAATTGAACTTCCCAACTAGGTTTAAATCACCGCTCGTATTATCTGTTCAATTTCTTGCGCGCGATTAACTGTCATAAAATGCCCGCCATCCTCGATTAAATAATCATACTTAACCAGATTGCAAGGTAAAATACGATCCTCGCTACCATGAATATGAACTAAATTAGCGGGTATTTCTTTGTTTTGCCAAGTAAGAATAGCATGAATTGCCCATGTTAGAAATCTTTCATCTGTATCTAATATAATCGTTTGAAGCAATTTTTTTTCTTTTTCGGTATCCACTCCAAAAAACCAGTACGTTAAAAAATTACATTGTTTTAATACAAATGAAGGCATAAGCCTATGTAATCTCCATTGGCCAATAAAAAGATATAGTTTAGGTAATTCTGCTCTTTCTTTAGCAGAAGCCAATATGATTACTTTCTTTACTTTCCGAATTTTAGCAATCTCCACTGCAACCATACCTCCGAAAGATAGACCAATAATAACGGGATGTTCATCTTCGATTTGCATGGCAATACGCTTGGCATAATCAGCCAACGATTCTTTCTTCAAAGGAGGCATCCAAGAGATAAAATGAACAATACTATCGTTAAATCCAAACGTATCAAACACACGTTCATCTACTCCTAACCCACTAAGAACATAAATTTTATTCACGCTTCCTTTTTTTCGCTGCAGACATCGCCTTAACATTAGCTGCAGATTTCATTCTCAACTGAACAACAGCTGTAACTTCTGTCAAATCCAATTGATCCAAGGGAATAACGGCGTAATCCACAATATAATTTTGGTCCAATAGCACCAAATTAGGTTGCGTATTCAACACCACTCCATCGATCATAAAAATCAATTTCCCTTTGTAGCTGATATTTTGTTTGGCCCACTGTTCCAAGACCACTAAATTCGATTTATGTCCTTCTTTCAGTGGCAGGATAATCTTCTTCTCATAAGTAGTCGTCCCAACTGGAAAAAGACCTTCCTCTACTTTGACAGTAGCAAAACTCTTTGGGTTTATGCCCAATAAACTATATCCACCATACAGTTGGTTTTCCACTTCAATTGCAAAATTGTAATGCAACTTATCTATATCTTGAAGCCCAACCTTAGTTGGCATTGCAGCTGACAAATCTGTTTTTTGTTTCGTTTGCGCGGTAGTTGTTGTGCTCCATAACCCGAGGCAAACCATACCTAAAACCCAAAATGTTCGATATACTTTCATTGTATTTTTTTATTAAATGTAAGCAAAAACAACTAATCTTAAACCGAGACCATAAAAAAAGGTTTGTGTGAATCACACAAACCTTTTCTATATCCATTTACATCAACTCTGCAGCTACATCTTCCCATTCCTGCATCAATGCTTCTATTTTCTTTTTGTTCTGCTCATAGGCTTTAAAAAAGCTCTCATCTTGCATCAGTTTTTCATAATCAGCGGCTAATCGTTCGTCGTCTTTAGCGACTTTCTTTTCAAGCTCATTGATTTCACTTTCTATTTTACTCAATCTATTTTGAAGCGTTTTTTGCTTCTTTTGATCTTCGTATGATAAAGCTTCGACTTTCTTTACCTCGACTTTCACTTCAACTTGAGGCTCTTTCTTCTCACTTTTCTTTTCGATTTCACGCATATTTTGCGCTTTGCGTTCTTCTAAGAAATAGTTGATATCCCCCAAGTATTCTTTAATCTTTTGGTCTTTGAATTCATAAACCAAATTAGTTAATCCTTGTAGGAAATCACGGTCGTGTGAAACCAAAATCAAGGTACCTTTAAAGTTTAGTAACGCCTGTTTCAACACATTCTTCGATTTTATATCCAAGTGGTTGGTCGGCTCATCCATCAGCAAGACATTGATAGGAGAAAGTAACATACGACATAAAGCCAAGCGATTTCGCTCTCCTCCAGATAGCACTTTTACTTTCTTCTCTACATCATCCCCTCTAAATAAGAAAGCACCTAGCATATCGCGTACTTTTACGCGATTTCCATCAGTTGCAGCGTCTAACATCGTATCTAAAAGGGTTTTCTCTCCATCTAGATAGTCTGCTTGATTCTGAGCGAAATATCCAATTTGAACGTTATGTCCCAATTTAATTGCTCCATCATATTCAAACTCTTTCATCACCGCTTTAATCAATGTAGATTTTCCTTGTCCATTTTGTCCAACAAACGCAATCTTACTTCCGCGTTCAATTAAGAAATCGACATCTTTAAAAATGACTTTATCACCAAAGCGCTTTGTAACTCCTTCCATTTCCAATACAACCTTACCGGGATCAATACTCACTGGAAACGAAATATTCATTACAGCATTATCATCTTCATCAACCTCAATACGCTCAACCTTGTCTAATTTCTTAATTAGCGATTGTGCCATTGCTGCCTTGGAAGCTTTGTAGCGGAAACGCTCAATTAGCTTCTCAGTCTCCTCTATTTTTTTTGCTTGATTTTTTTGAGTCGCTAATTGCATTTCACGCAATTCTTCGCGCAACAACAAATAGGCAGAATACGGTTTATCAAAATCGTAAATCTTACCTAATGATATTTCAATGGTGCGATTCGTCACATTATCCAAGAACATTTTATCGTGGGAAATAATCACCACGGCTCCTGGATAACTTCTTAGAAATTGTTCCAACCAAATAATACTTTCAATATCCAAGTGGTTTGGTCGGCTCATCGAGTAAAAGCACATCATTATCTTGTAACAACAATTTTGCTAATTCGATACGCATACGCCATCCTCCAGAAAAGGTATCTGTAAGGTTCTCAAAATCTTCACGTTTAAATCCTAATCCTTGTAAGATACGCTCTGTATTACCCACGTAATTATATCCACCGATAATTTCATAACGATGGGTTAAATCACTTAATTTCTCAATTAACTCGCTGTACGATTCTGATTCATAATCGGTACGTTCAGTTAATTCTTTATTCACGCGATCTAATGCCGCTTCAACTTCTTTAATTTCAACAAAGGCTTGGTAAGCTTCTTCTAGTACCGTTCTTCCAGGAATAAAATCAATATCCTGACGTAAAAACCCAATTTTAAGCTCTTTTTCCATTGCGATACTTCCTGTATCGGGTTCCATATCGCGGGATAAAAGTTTCAACATCGTTGACTTTCCAGCTCCATTTTTTCCAACCAAACCAACACGGTCACCAGCCCCAATTTTGAATGTTACGCTTTCAAATAAATATTCTCCTGCAAACGAAACAGACAAATTATGTATATTCAACATAAATACTACTTCTTTAATTTAAACTTTTTGTAGCGATGGATGGAGATATTTTCCTCCAACGCCCTATCTTTTTCTATGTAATTATATAATTGTTCTGCTAAATAAGGTGCGAGTAAAACCCCACGTGTCCCCAATCCATTCAACACAAAAATACGATCTGATTCTAAACTTCTTCCCAACAAAGGACGGCGATCTTTCACCGTAGGACGAATCCCCGCAATGTGTTCTATTATTTCAAAATCTAAATCAATAAAACTCTTCAACCCTTCGATTAGTTCTTCTCTTCCTTCTTTTGTAGGAACATCTGTTTTATCCTCCCAGTTATATGTAGCGCCTAGTTTGTATTTATCCTCTCCAATCGGAATCAAAAATACACCTGCTTTCAACATAAAATCACATTTCAAACCTGGAATTTTAACAATCATCAGCTCTCCTTTTGTTCCATCCAAGGGCAATTCTTTAAAAAAGGGATTTTGCAATAGACCAAAACCTTCTGCAAAGACAATGCGTCCAGCTTCTATTCCTTTATATGAAATACCATTTTCATGATATACCAACTGGTCGTAATCAAAAGTTTCCCTTTTGTAACATCCAATTTGTGTCAAATAACGGCGATAAGCAGGAATTAAATCATCTGTTTCCAGATACCCTGTTGCCTTTACTTTTCCTAAACCGAAGGACAAATCTACACCATCTAGTTGCATCTTTACAATTTCGGGCGATAAAAAGGTATTTAAATTTGGTCGATCAGCTGCTTGAAACCAATTATTCTGTTCTTCAATAGAAGCGAGACGACGGTATAAGTCCATCGGATACCAGCATTTCACTTGTAATTTTGCTTCTAAGGCAGGATAAAACACTTCAGCTATAACTAATTGCTCCTTCACTTTCCAAACATCCGTAAAGCGTTTGAGTACAACAGGATTGTGTACATACCTCCAGCAATTAACGAAGAAGAACGTTCTTCTGAATCAATCACAACAAACGTTTTCCCTTCTTGTGCTAGCTTTTCTGTGAAAGCAATACCAGCTAATCCCGTTCCTACAACAATATAATCCACCATAATTGAAATCATAAAAAAAGCTCTTATCTAATTTAGATAAGAGCTTTATAAATTAGTAATTACAAAATTAGTAATTCCATAAATCATCTTCAAGGTTTCTGATCAATTCTTTGATGCGTTCGCCTTCAAATAATTGACTTAACTCTCCACCTTTGATGTAATCGTTAATACGAGAATCCCCATATTGATTATCTGCTTTGTAAATCGTAGAGCTAAAGCGTCTAGCATTTAACAAATGATCAAAGTTCATAGGATTCATTGGGTTTTTAGAGTTAAATACCTGAGCATCAAACAAAGTAGTTCTAGCATCTGGGAAGAAAATCCAGAAAAGCTCTACTGCGTTTTCTACATCAGCTCCTTTCGTGTATAAGTCAACTACTACTGGAGCAATTCCTAATAAACGATATTTTAACTGTCCCTCATTGCGGTCAAAAAACCACAATCCCAACACGTGATACGATTTTACATCAGATGGACGTAATTCAATACGTTGAATATATTCCTCTGGAATTTTTTCACCAGCATTATAGTATTCAATACCAGCATCTGTAGTATCAACTTTCACGAAAGATGTTTCAAGTTCCTTTAATGTTCTTTTTCTTTTAAAGTCACTATCATCGTATACTTCTGTGATAGTTCCAGACTTAATACCATCAATCAAAGCTTGGAACATTGATTTTCTTCCATCTCCAGATACCTCTTCGATTGGATAGTAATAAGACTCATTAGCTTTCTCTTCAAGAGAAATGTTTTCCCATACTTTAATACCAAATAGGATATCCTTATCTGCTACATACCCGTATGGAATTGGTCCTTCGCTTTGTACGTATATATCTTGAATACTTTTCATTCCAATTTCCTCAGCAGACTTAGCATTTAATAAGTTGCTTTGTGCAAATGATTGCAATGAGAATATTGAAAATGCTACAAATAGTGAAATTTTTTTCCAGTTCATATTATTCAAAGTTTTCTTCTTTTATTTATTTCGAAATTACATGATTTCGAATGTACAAGGTGCTGTTTTCTTCAATGCATAATCACTTGCACCGTCTAAACGTACCTTGATATCAGAAATAACAACCACATCTCCTAGTCTTGCTTTAGAAATCGCAGCTTTCGCTCTGTCATTCATTCTATTCCCTTGAACTACCACAGATGGTTGTCCTGGAACTTGCAATACAAATCCTGTAACTGTTAAACCTAATTCAAAATCAAAATCTTCTAATTTTGCACCGATGGTAACCACTTCTAAGTTAGACTTAGGTCCTTTCGCAGCGTATTCACCACGAACTGTACCACGAGGTGCAGGAATATCTTTAATTCTAAATACTTTTTTATCGCTTACAGATGTTCCGTCAGGTAATTTTCCAGTTACATTAATTGTAACTTCTCTACCTGCTTGTGGACGCATGTTATACTGTCCTGCTTTTCCTCCTTTAGATAAACCAGGAGCAGAAGCTACTACTTTATCATCAGAAATACCAGCAAAAGAAATTGTCATTGGGTTTGTTACCCCACGGTACACCACGTTCATTTTATCTGCTGAGATATTCGCTGAATTTGGTTTTGGTACAACAACATAGTTTCCTTTGATGTCGATTTCAACTGGTTTTCCGTCTTCCATGAATGTAAATTTACCTTTTACATCATGCTCACCAACGTTACCAGTTCCAAAGCTCAAGTTTACTTGTCCATCTTCTAAAGCTTTTGATAAATCAACTTTTTGTCCATTTACAATTACTTCCGTAGGAACTGTAGATTTATCATAACGACCTAATACTACTTTACCTTTAAACTGTTCTCCAGCAAAGAAAGCCGATTTCTCAGGAATTACGATAGCTGCATAGTTACGCATTGAAGCCGCTTGACTCAATGTATTCCCTAATAAGCTATTGTAAATTTCGTGCTCAATAACCATTGCATCATTTTGCATCGTAGATAATTTCGTCAATGATGCAATTGCTGGAAATCCTTGGAAATTGTAATTTAAATAAGGCTTTACAACTCCTTCTCCGTCTTTTACATCAGAAATATCAAATCTATTTTGCAAATCTACAACAATTGGTTGAAACTTAACGTCTTCACCTACTATACCTAAAATTGCACTCTTATATTTTTCAATTGCTCCAATAAATTCCTCTCCTTGTGTAGAGTATTTATCGCCACTAAACCAAGCTTGATCAATTACATCCCCTTTTTCCATACGCTCCGCTGGTAGTTTACCATCAATACGTTGTGCTTCTAATGGATCTGTAATTTGTTTTTTAACTGTAGCAACGTAATCGTAAAACTCTTTCGTTACAGCAGCTACTTGCTTAGCTTTCTTATAAGGCTCGCCAAAACGAGTTGGATCATCCGCTGATTTAGCTTCTAAACCTCCTAATAATCTGTCATTATTGTCTATCGCCGAAACGTTCGCCGATTCAAATTTATCGTTTACCATACCAAAAGCTGATAAAACCTCCTTTGACATCTGAAGTGCCATCATCGCGATGAACACAAGATACATAAGGTTAATCATCCTTTGCCTAGGCGTCAATTTTGCTCCTCCTGCCATTATTTATAACTTTATCTGATTATAAATTAATTAGCACCACGGTTTCCCATTGCAGAAAGCATACCTCCATAAACAGTGTTTAAAGAAGACAAGTTGCTTGTTAAAGCAGACATTTGCTCTTTTAATTTGATATTA
The DNA here is from genome assembly GCF_029894455.1 of Myroides gitamensis. NCBI lineage: Bacteria > Pseudomonadati > Bacteroidota > Flavobacteriia > Flavobacteriales > Flavobacteriaceae > Myroides > Myroides gitamensis. Next base: position 3,764,171 of record NZ_JARYHN010000001.1, on the reverse strand, counting down.
TTTTCGGCAACTTCTTTATTGATTTCAGCGTTACGAGTAGCACTTTCCAATTGTACTTTATACATTGAGTTTAAAGATTCCAATTGAGCAGCAGCCATTGACATTTCTTCTGCATATTTTCTAGTAGAAGCTACAGAGTCAACTGTTGGAGCAATCTCTTTTGATGCTGCTTCAAAGTTTCTGATACTTTTGCTTAAACTATTCATTAACTCTCCGTCAATTTTCGCTTCTTTCAATAAATCATCTAATTTTTTAGATAACATACCTTGTTCTTCTGTTGTTCCACCGCCAACAAATCCTACAGCACTACCACCACCTCTAACTTGTGTTGGTTCTCCACCTTTTAATTCTGGATACACTTTAGACCAATCTAACTCGTCATCAACTGGTTCAAAAGCAGATATCGCAAAAATAAGAGCTTCTACAACCAATCCTAAAGTTAGCATATTATTTCCATTAATTGGACCTAACTCCATGTGCGTAATCTTAAATAATGCACCGATAATCACAACTGAAGCCCCCATTCCATAACAGAAGTTCATTACTTTTTTAGGTATTGCCATAATTTTTTAATTGTTTTAATTGTTTGTCTATAATCTATAATTGTTTTGGTTCTGGTTATCTAGCCATTTTAGACGCATTGCTTCTAGACATAGATCCTGAAACAGATTGTACTGTTCTAAATCCGATGTATGATCTAGCAGAATCTGCGTATTCTGAATCACGTGTAGCAACTTGTAACATATAAGCTGGGTCTCTCCAAGATCCCCCTCTAACTACTTTTAATGGCGTATCTGATCTTCTGTTTTTTGGTTTTAAGCTTGACATGAAATCATACGATGATGAATCATATGGTGAACTTGTCCATTCTGCTACGTTTCCAGACATATTGTATAAATTATATCCGTTTGGTGGATAAGCACGTGCTTCAGCTGTATAAGTAGCTCCATCCGCTGCATAGTCAAAACGACTAGGTTTGAAGTTTGCCATAAAACAACCTTTTTCATCTGTTGTATATGGACCACCCCAAGGATACATAGCTCCTTCTAAACCACCTCTAGCTGCAAATTCCCATTCGCTTTCCATTGGCAATCTGTACTCATGTACTTCAGAAGGTAAACGTTTTGAACGTAAGAATGTGTTTTTATATAACGTTCTCCATGCTGCAAACGCTCTAGCTTGATTCCAGTTTACACCCACAACAGGATATTCACCAAAAGCTTCGTGCCAGAAATAATCATTGTGCATTGGCTCGTTATAAGAGTATTGGAATTCTTTAATCCAACGTGTTGTATCAGGATAGATTAATAACGTTTCCGTTTTTAAATGTCTGCTACGTTTTCCACGAGGATCAACTCCTTTATCTTTCATTGCTCCTTCTAAATCCACATACGTGTATTTGAATTTAATTTTAGAAGCATCAAACATACCTAATCCGTTATATGTTTCAGAAGCTGGAATGTATAAAGAGTCCATTACTTCAACATAATATTCGTCTGGATAACGATCTACCGATACAGGTAAGTTCACTTTTTTATTCAATCTTCTACCTGCATACATATCATCGCTGCTATCCATGCTGTAGTAGTTTTCATACATATATCTTTGATAAGGCGTCATACGATCTAGATTTTCTTCATTATCTAGAAATGCATAAGCACCAATACCACCACCATCTGGAGTCAATCCCATATCATCCGCAGCAATAGCTAAACGAGTTCGGATAACCGAATCCTTTACCCAATCCACAAATTTTCTGTACTGGTTATTTGTAACAGCAGTCTCATCCATGTAGAATGAACCAACAGTTACCGTTTTTGTTGGAGCATCTTGTGCACCAAGGAAATCTTCGTTTGATTGTCCCATTGTAAAAGTTCCACCTGGAACTAAAGACATACCATGAGGCTTCGTAGTTGACCATCTCTTACCTTCTACTCCGCCTAACAACTCACCTCGATCTCCAGTACCACAGCTGCATACCAAAGCTAAAACTGCTCCTAACGTAATGATCTTCTTCATATATTATTTAGGTTTTCTTATATACTTCTTAAAAATGTAAACGTATTCAATTATTTTTAATTTTCAAAAACAAAGCTATAAAAAATTTAGTTTATATTTAACATATGTAAATGTTAAATTTTTCAAGCTTAAACTAAACTCTTTTTAAATGCTCTCCACCATCTATCAGGTAATTGCTGAGCGGTCGCCTTTTCGTAATCTTCATAGCTACAAGGCAGCAATATTTTCTTTGTTAACTTTTCATTAACACCCGTCCCAACATTCACTTCTATCCACCACCTTCCGGAAATATCGCTCTTGTAAAATATCAAATTCTCGTAATCATCAAAAGGCACTATATATTTTATATAATTATCCTTACAGGCAAATGGATATTCATTGTAGCGATAATTAACTCCTTCAATAAAATACCACAATATTTGTCCTAATAATAACGTTTCATTTGTTTGATTATTATAATTAAATATACCAAAAGTACTAACTTTATCGCTTAATCCACTATAACGAGCCAAAGAACAAATCTCTCTTCCATCAAATCCGTTGGGATTATAGGTAGCAAAATTCCCTGAATCACTTGACTTTACAGCGTTGACGTCGATACTTACAATATCCGCATCGCGCAATACTGGTTCCGCCAATGCAATATTATTAATAATTTCTCCAACTCGGTACGCTTCAAAGTATAAACTTTCAATTAAATCGATCTCTTCTTGCGAATTATAATACGTTTGGTAGCCTAAGTTTGAAAAATTAAACAAATTATTCGGTTCTTCTAGAATAATTCTCGACAGGAAACTTTCTGCCGCATGGCCTCCATCTTTTGCTACATCTAATTTATGATCGATGCAAACGAGGTTTACCATTTGTTCTAATTTATCATAACCTCGATATAACGCATAGGTCAAATCTTGGCTTCCTCCTATCACCACAGGAATTGTTCCGTTCTTTACTAAATCTTCTACAATTTTCCTTAATAGAAAATAAGTATCCTCCATCGATTCACCGGGTGTAATATCCCCTAAATCTGCTATTCGAACATTCCAATTCCCAGGAAATAACGTATAAAAAGCTTTTCTAACTTTCATCAGGTCCACCATAGCAGGTTCCGAAGCTAATCCTCTATTATCAGTTACACCTATAATAGCGATTTTATATTGCTCGTACTTATCGAAAGTACCACCGGAATGGAAATAAACTTTTTTACCTAAACTTTGGCTAGGTAATCCATCGATGTAATTTCTAAATTCAATACTAACTGGACGTAAAAGTTCTAACATGCCTTACTATTCAATTATTTCTTGGTCGTTGTTTTCTTAGTTGTAGCTTTTTTAGCTGCTGTTTTTTTAGCTGCTGTAGCCTTTGTTTTCTTCGCAGGTGTTTTCGCCTCAATCATTGCTTTGACCTCATCCAAGGTTAAAGCTTGTGCATCTACATCCTTAGATAACTCTATTTTTACTTTACCTTTTAAGATAACTGATCTTCCCCATCTTGCTTTCTCCACGCGAATACCTTCTGCTGTCCAATCGTGAATGACCTTATCTTTTTCTTTCTGAATTTTATCTTCAATCAATTCAGTGATATCTTGATTCGATAAATTATCGAAGTTGTATTTCTTATTGACATTGATAAAGATATTATTCCACTTCAAGTAAGGACCAAATCGCCCTACACCTTTTTGTACTGGTAAATCTTGATAAGTAGCAATTGGCCTATCTGCTTCCTCTTTTTCTTGAATAAACTCTAACGCTTTTTCGTAAGACACATCTAGTGGTTCTAACCCTTTCGGCAAAGAAATAAACGTTTTTCCAACGCGTACATAAGGACCAAATCGTCCATTATTTGCTTCTACTTCTTCTCCTTTATATTCCCCTAACATACGAGGCAATAAGAATAGCTTTAATGCTTCTTCTAAAGTGATTGTTCCTATATTTTGATCTGGCGCTAAACTTGCAAATTGTTTATTTTCATCTTCAGCATCACCAATTTGAGCCATAGGCCCGAATTTCCCTAAACGAACTAGCACTGGTTTACCAGAAGCAGGATCCGTACCTAAAATACGTTCCCCTGATTCACGCTCTGCATTTTCTTCAACATCTTTTACTGTTGGATGAAAGTGATCGTAAAACTCACGCATCATCTTCGCCCAATCTTCTTCTTCTCCTGCAGCAATAGCATCAAAATCTTCTTCTACTTTCGCCGTAAAGTTATAATCTAAGATTGTTTTGAAATTCTTCACTAAGAAATCGTTGACAATAATTCCAATATCAGTCGGAATCATTTTTCCTTTATCTGACCCTGTTTTTTCAACCAACACTTTTTCAGTCACAGCAGCTTGAGCTAGCGTCATTACTTTATAATTGCGCTCTTTTCCTTCTGTTGTTCCTTTTTCTACATAATTACGTGCAATGATTGTAGAAATCGTTGGTGCATAGGTAGATGGTCGTCCAATTCCTAATTCTTCTAGTTTCTTTACTAAAGAAGCTTCTGTATAACGAGCAGCAGGTTTACTAAAGCGTTGTGTTGCCACAATTGCATTAGATAAAAGTGACTCTCCTACTTTTAAGTGTGGTAAGATTCCTTCAACTTCTTCTTCTTCGTCATCATGTCCTTCTAAGTATACCTTTAAGAACCCGTCAAATAACAACACTTCACCAGTAGCTACGAATAAATCGCTGTATTTATTCGCACCGATTTTCACATTCGTACGCTCCAATTTAGCATCACTCATCTGAGAAGCTAACGTACGTTTCCAGATCAAATCGTACAAACGCGCTTGATCTCTATCCAAAGGCACAGAGTGCAAAGCCATATTCGTAGGTCTAATTGCCTCGTGCGCTTCTTGTGCTCCTTTGCTCTTTGTTACATAACTTCTTGATTGTACATATTCTGCACCATATGATTTTGCAATTTCAGCAGCAGCAGCTTTGGTCGCTTCTTCAGATAAATTCACACTATCGGTTCTCATATAGGTGATATATCCTTCTTCGTACAAACGCTGTGCTAACATCATAGTCTGTCCAACAGAATAATACAACTTACGCGCTGCTTCCTGTTGTAATGTTGATGTTGTAAATGGTGCGGCTGGTGATTTTTTAGCGGGTTTTGTTTCTAAATCCTTAATGGCATAGTTTGCTCCTATATTAAGGTTTAAAAAATCTTTGGCTTCTTGTTCACTAGCAAAATTCTTTGATAATCTTGCTTTGACAACTTTGCCTTCAGCAGTTTTAAATTCTGCTGTTATAATATAAGAAGATTCGATTTTAAAATCGTTGATCTCTTTCTCTCTTTCAACAATTAATCGAACAGCTACAGACTGAACACGTCCAGCAGATAACCCTCCTTTTACTTTTTTCCACAATACGGGTGATAACTCATACCCCACCAAACGGTCTAATACACGTCTAGCTTGTTGTGCATTTACTAAATTATAATTAATCCCTCTTGGGTTATCAATCGCTTTTAGAATTGCTGACTTAGTAATTTCGTGAAAAACAATGCGTTTTGTTTTGTTTTGATCTAGTTTTAACTCTTCTGCCAAATGCCAAGCAATAGCCTCACCCTCACGGTCCTCATCGGAAGCTAACCAAACAACTTCTGCATTTTTAGAAAGATCTTTTAGTTTCTTTACTACTGCTTTCTTATCACTAGAAACCTCATATTTGGGTTTAAAATTATCTTCTACATTAACTCCTATCTCTTTAGAAGGTAAATCCGCTATATGTCCATAACTAGATTCTACCTGATAATCTTTTCCTAAAAATTTCTCAATTGTTTTTGCCTTTGCAGGCGACTCCACGATCACTAAATTCTTTGCCATACTTCATTCTTTTGTGAAGCAAAAATATGCGTTTTTTCTTAATATTTCTACTTCAACCGATATAATTCATACTTTCTCTTAAAATCCTTTCCGATGATTTAAAAAATATACACTTTTTTAACGTTGATTAGAAAAAAATTCTTTTTTTTACCCAACACCTTATATAATCAGAAATTCGTTCAAAAGTAAAAAAACAAAAGTAATTAACGCATACCTTCTTGTGTATTTTACTTCTTACATAAATTCAGAACACCTATAATATAAGGAAAATCCGCTTATTTCTGTACTAAAAAAAACGATTTTTCACTTAGTAATAACTACTCCTTTTCATCGCAAAATTCATATTTCTACTGGTATTAATTATCGTAGTTCATCTCTGCGTAAAACTCAACTTTTGTTACTAAAAAAAGCTTGCGTAACTCTTTTTTTAGTTTTCTCACGACCTATTCAAACCATTCCTCAACTGTGCTTCAAAATTCTATTAGCCGCACATTTAAAGCAGCAGTTCCGTTCAAATAGAACCTCCGGAATAAAAGATTACCTCTTCATTGCAATAAAATCGCTAAGAGCTTCTTAAATATAAAGCTGTCAACTTGTCAGCAAATAAAATTAAACTATCTTTGTGACTTAAAATAAAACTCCCTTTTAAATAATCATATGGAAAAGGTAATTGACGAAAATAAACAAGGAACGAGCTTACAGCTAGAACAGAATAGAGACAACACTAAAAAGCTTTTTATTGAGAGCTATGGTTGTCAAATGAATTTTTCAGATAGTGAAATCGTTGCTTCCATTTTATCTGACGCAGGATACAATACAACCAATAACTTAGAAGAAGCTGATTTAGTTTTAGTAAACACTTGTTCTATACGCGACAAAGCTGAACAAACAGTACGCAAACGCTTAGACCAATACAACCGAGTAAAGAAAAAAAATCCAGGAATGAAAGTGGGTGTTTTAGGTTGTATGGCGGAACGTCTAAAAAGTAAATTCTTAGAAGAAGAGAAGATTGTGGATATGGTTGTAGGACCTGATGCTTACAAAGATCTTCCTAACCTGTTAAAAGAAGTAGATGAAGGTAGAGATGCCATCAATGTAATTTTATCGAAAGATGAAACCTATGGTGATATTGCTCCTGTTCGTTTACAAAGTAATGGGGTTACTGCTTTTGTATCGATTACAAGAGGTTGTGACAATATGTGTACGTTTTGTGTTGTCCCTTTTACAAGAGGACGTGAACGCAGTAGAGAACCACACAGTATTATTTCAGAAATTCAAGATTTATACGAAAGAGGCTTCAAAGAAATTACTTTGTTAGGTCAAAACGTAGATAGTTACCTTTGGTATGGAGGAGGATTAAAGAAAGATTACGACAAAGCCTCAGAAATTCAAAAAGCAACAGCGGTTGATTTCGCTCAGCTTTTAGACTTATGTGCTACAAAATTCCCGAAGATGAGATTTCGTTTTTCGACTTCAAATCCACAGGATATGCACATGGAAGTAATTGAGGTCATTGCAAATCACGACAACATCTGTAAATACATTCACTTACCTGTTCAATCAGGAAGTACTCGTATCTTACAAGAGATGAATCGTCAACATACAAGAGAAGAATACATCGAATTAGTAGACAAGATTTACGCGTTAATTCCAGATATTTCTCTTTCACAAGATATGATTACAGGTTTCCCAACAGAAACAGAGGAAGACCACCAAGATACGCTTTCATTAATGGAGCATGTTCGCTACGACTTTGGTTTCATGTTTGCTTACTCAGAACGTCCAGGTACATTAGCTGCACGTAAACTAGAAGACGACATTCCAGAAGAAGTGAAAAAACGCCGTTTAAGCGAAATTATCGCAGTACAAGGTAAGATTAGCTTAGAACGTACAAAGCGTTTTGTAGGACAAACCGTAGAGGTTTTGATTGAAAAAACATCAAAGCGTTCAGATTTAGAATGGAGTGGAAGAAATTCACAGAATACAACAGTTGTATTCCCGAAAGAAAATTATAAAGTAGGTGACTTTGTAGAAGTTTACGTTGAAGATTGTACTTCTGCCACCTTAATCGGTAAGGCTGTTGGTTATTCACCAATGCAAGAAGATTAATCACCTTTTGAAAAAATAGTACGAAAAAGTTCACTACATGGAAAATGTTCAAGCGATTAAACAACGATTTGAAATTATAGGTAATGATCCTAAGCTCAACCGTGCGATCCAAAAAGCAATACAAGTTGCGCCAACGGATATTTCGGTTTTAGTTACAGGAGAAAGTGGAGTTGGGAAAGAAAGTATTCCCAAAATCATCCATTCCCTATCCCACCGCAAGCATGGCAAATACATTGCTGTAAACTGTGGTGCTATTCCTGAAGGAACAATTGACAGTGAGCTATTTGGTCACGAAAAAGGAGCTTTTACGGGTGCAATTAGCACGCGAGAAGGTTATTTTGAAGAAGCGAATGGCGGTACTATTTTTTTAGATGAAGTAGGTGAATTGCCGCTCACTACGCAGGTTCGTTTATTGCGTATTTTGGAAAATGGAGAATTTATTAAAGTAGGTTCCTCACGTGTTCAAAAAACGGATATTCGCATTATTGCAGCGACCAATGTCAATATGATTGAGGCAATACAAAAGGGTAAATTTAGAGAGGATTTATACTACCGTTTGAGTACCATTGAGATTAGCTTGCCTCCACTTCGAGAAAGAGGAGAAGACATTCATTTGTTGTTTAGAAAATTCGCTTCGGATTTTGCACATAAATACAAAATGCCTCCTGTTCGCTTAGATGCGAATGCAGCTAATTTTTTAATTCGCTATCGCTGGGATGGAAACATCAGACAATTGCGAAATGTGGCAGAGGAAATATCTGTATTGGAAACAAACAGAGAAATTACACTTCCGATTTTACAGACGTATTTACCCAACCACGACAGACAATTACCTTCTGTCGTACAGAGTAAAAAAGCGGAGAGCGATTTCAGTACAGAACGAGAGATTTTATACAAAATTCTCTTTGACATGCGCAATGATATTACAGATCTAAAAAAACTGACCTTAGAGCTCTTAAAACAAGATAAAGGCCAGGTACAAGAGAGTAATCAGCACCTGATTCAACGCATCTATGGCAGTAAAAATGAATCGGTGGATTATCCGACTAATCCTTCGGATATTCTACAGTTGGAAAACAGTAATTCACATGCTGCCCATCCTTCACAGCCAGTTCATCCTACGTATCATCCTACCATTATTGAAAATGAAGATGATGATGACAACTACCTAATTGCAGAAACAGTGGAAGACGAACCGCTTAATCTGGAAGAACAGGAAGTAGAATTAATCCGTAAATCTTTGGAACGCAACAAGGGAAAAAGAAAAGCGGCTGCCGAAGAGCTCGGTATTTCAGAACGAACTTTATATCGAAAGATTAAACAATATAACTTATAAATGATGAAGTTTAAACCAGTTCTTATCATTCTTTTTATAACTTTAGGCTTACAAAGTTGTAAGTACTATAACTTTACGGGAACAGGAAAAATTGATGCTGATTCTTTCCAAGTGAATTATTTTCAAAATAATGCGCCATTGGTTGAGCCAGGAATTGAACGTACCTTCACCCTAGCCTTGCAAGATTTGATTCAGAATCAAACCAGTTTAACCCTAACTAATTCTGATGCAGATTTAGTTTATGAAGGTGAAATTGTCGATTACCGAATCAGCCCGATGACAGCAACTGCGGATCAGAGAGCCGCACAAAACCGTTTGTATATTGCCATTAACGTGCGCTTTACAAACAAACGAAATGCAGAAGATGATTTTGAAAAACGATTCTCTTTCTATTATGACTATGATGCTAATGCACAATTAGTAGGAGCCACATTAAATACAGCCTTAGACGAAATTTACGAAAGAATTACGCAAGATGTATTCAATGAATCCCTAGCAAAATGGTAAAAGATCAATAAGAATTAATTTGAATATAGCTACTTTACATACTTACTTAGCTGATCCAACACAAGTACAGCGTTCAGACATTCAAGAATTAAAACAATTACTTGAGCAGTACCCTTATGTACAGGCTATACGCAGTTTGTACCTGAAAGCCCTTTATTCAAATGAAAGCACCTCATACAACCAAGAGCTCAAAAAAACCGCTGCCTATACCCTAGACCGCGATATTTTATTTAGCTTCATTGTTTCAGATGATTTTACTGCTTACACTCCTTTATCTATCGAAATAGCAGATGAAATTGAGGAAGAAATTGAGCCTGAAGTAAAGGAAAAAGACAAAGATCCAGAGCAGAATATCAGCACATTGTTGCAAAATATCTCCAAAGTTGCGTATGAAATCGTACAAGAAAGCCCTTCTTTGGTGGATGACAAGGAAAAAGAAATAGAAGAAGAAACGGTACAATTGGAATCCATCTCAATAGTAGAACCTCTAGTTCAAGAAGAACAAATGACAGTTTCTCCTGTTGAAGAATTGGAAGATAAGCTAGAAATTGGGAAACCTTTAGCTTTTGAAGCAGGAGAAAAATACTCGTTTCAAGAATGGTTAAAGCTTTCCAAACAACAGCCAATTGTCCGTGAATTGGACACAAAAAACGAGGAAATACAGGCTGAAAAGGAAGAAAAAGAAGAGATAATTACGGAAGATGAAAAAAATTTTCAAAAAAGTTTGGAGAAAAAACAAGCCATGATTGATAAATTCATCGAAACAAATCCTAAAATTATCCCAACAAAAAAAGTTACGGCAAGCCCCATAAATGTTGAATTATCGGTACAAGAGAATACCAGTTTAATGACGGAGACCTTAGCCAAAATTTATTTGGAGCAAAAAAAATATCAAAAAGCAATACAAGCTTATGAGATTTTAATTTTGAAATATCCAGAAAAAAGTAGTTTCTTTGCAAACCAAATATTAGATATAAAAGCGTTACAACAACATAATAGTTTATAAGCATGAACACATTTACAGTATTTTTAGTATTGATTGCTATCGTATGTTTTTTATTAATTGTGGTTATTATGGTACAAAATCCTAAAGGTGGAGGTTTAGACTCATCTTTTGGAGGATCTACTGTTGCAGGAGGTGTAAAAAACACGAATGACTTCTTAGATAAGAGTACTTGGACTTTAGGAGCGGTGTTAATCATCCTAATCTTAATGTCGAGCATTAGCTTTAGTGGTGGTGCAGTTGGAGATTCTAAACTTTTAGATCCTAACGCAGCAATGCCAGCACAACCTACTGTTCCTGCTGCAGCTAACACAGAAAACACGACAGAATCAACAACAGGAACTGAGGCTCCAGCTACTAGCGAGACTTCAACACCTGAAACTACACAAGAATAAGAAAGTATTTTACTTTTCGTTATAGAATGCCAGCTGTCAAGTTGGCATTTTTTTTTGGCAATAGGTGTCAATACAAGGTTTGGCACACTTTATGACTATTTATATAGCATTTAGAACTAATATAAATAATTCAATTTTTATAAACTATAAACACTATGGCATTAAACATTAAACCACTTGCGGATAGAGTTCTTATTGAACCTCAACCAGCAGAAACAAAAACTGCTTCTGGTCTTTTTATTCCTGACACAGCGAAAGAAAAACCACAAAAAGGGACAGTAGTCGCTGTAGGAAACGGTACAAAAGACCACAACATGACGGTACAAGTAGGCGATACAGTATTGTATGGTAAGTATGCAGGAACAGAGCTGAAATTAGAAGGTAAAGATTACCTAATCATGCGTGAAGATGACATCTTAGCGATTGTTTAATAAATTGAATAATAACACACAAAGTAAAACAAGACTAAATCATGGCAAAAGATATTTAAATTCGACATTGAAGCACGCGAAGGTTTAAAACGCGGTGTTGACGCTTTAGCAAATGCTGTTAAAGTAACTTTAGGACCAAAAGGAAGAAACGTAATCATCGGAAAAGCATTTGGTGCTCCAACTGTAACGAAAGATGGTGTTTCTGTAGCTAAAGAAGTAGAGTTAGAAGATGCATTAGAGAACATGGGTGCTCAAATGGTAAAAGAAGTTGCTTCTAAAACAAACGATTTAGCTGGAGATGGAACAACAACAGCTACGGTATTAGCGCAAGCTATCGTTAAAGAAGGATTGAAAAACGTGGCTGCTGGAGCAAATCCAATGGACTTAAAACGCGGAATGGACAAAGCGGTTGAAGTAATCGTAAGCCATTTAAAAGACCAAGCACAAGAAGTAGGTGGATCAATGGATAAAATCCAACAAATCGCTTCTATTTCTGCAAACAACGACGAATTCATCGGAGAATTAATCGCTCAAGCTTTTGAAAAAGTTGGTAAAGAAGGAGTAATCACAGTTGAAGAAGCAAAAGGTACTGAAACATTTGTTGATGTAGTAGAAGGAATGCAATTTGACAGAGGATACTTATCTCCTTATTTCGTTACCAATTCAGAAAAAATGGAAGTGGAACTAGATTCTCCTTACATTTTATTATACGACAAAAAAGTATCTTCTTTAAAAGAATTACTTCCTGTATTAGAGCCTGTTGCTCAGTCTGGAAAACCACTATTGATCATCGCTGAAGATGTTGATGGAGAAGCACTTTCTACTTTAGTTGTAAACAAATTAAGAGGGGCTTTAAAAATTGCTGCTGTAAAAGCACCTGGTTTTGGTGATAGAAGAAAAGCAATGTTAGAAGATATCGCTATCTTAACTGGTGGTGTAGTAATTTCTGAAGAGCAAGGATATACGTTAGAAAATACGTCATTGGAAATGTTAGGTACATGTAAGCGTGTAAACATTGACAAAGACAACACAACAATCGTTAGCGGAAGTGGAGAATCAGATATGATTCAAAACAGAGTTAACCAAATCAAAGCACAGATGGAAACAACTACATCTGACTATGATAAAGAAAAATTACAAGAGCGTCTAGCTAAATTAGCTGGTGGTGTTGCTGTATTATATGTAGGAGCTGCTACGGAAGTAGAGATGAAAGAGAAAAAAGACAGAGTTGACGATGCTTTACATGCTACTAGAGCGGCAATCGAAGAAGGAATTGTTGCAGGTGGTGGAGTTGCTTTACTAAGAGCAAAAGCAAACTTAAACAGCATCAACGCAATTAATGCAGACGAAGAAACAGGAATCCAAATCATCGCTAAAGCAGTAGAGTCTCCATTGAGAACGATTGTTGAAAACGCAGGTTTAGAAGGTTCTGTAGTTGTGGCTAAAGTATTAGAAGGAAACAATAACTTCGGATACAACGCAAAAACAAACGAATACATCGATATGCTACAAGCAGGTGTAATCGATCCTAAGAAAGTAACAAGAGTTGCTTTAGAAAACGCAGCTTCAGTTGCAGGTATGATCCTTATCACAGAGTGTGCTTTAGTTGATATTAAAGACGAAAACGGTGGAGGAATGCCAATGGGCGGAGGTATGCCAGGAATGATGTAATTTCACACCCTATAATAAAAAAAGGCTTGAACAAATGTTCAAGCCTTTTTTTATTATAGGTAATGAGATGTTTTCCCTTACTCATTTCTTTTCTCTATTTTCTATCCAACGATTTCTTTCAAATCAGCAATTGTTGCCATCGGATCCGCAGCACTAAACACAAAATTTCCTGCTACTAAGGCACTTGCACCTGCATCAACTAATGCTTTGGCATTCTTACTATTTACACCTCCGTCAATCTCAATGATTACATTTGCTCCTTTAGCATCAATCATCGCTTTTAACTTACGCACTTTCTCATACGTATTTTCAATAAAGCTCTGTCCGCCAAACCCTGGGTTTACACTCATAATCAAAACTAAATCTAGATCTTGAATGATGTCTTCTAAAACAGCAACTGGTGTATGTGGATTTAAGGCTACTCCAGCTTGCATTCCTTCCGCTTTGATGGCTTGTATTGTACGGTGTAAATGTGTACAAGCTTCATAGTGTACCGTTAAAATATCTGTACCTAATTCTTTAAATGTTTTGATATAACGATCGGGATCTACAATCATCAAATGCACATCCAATGTTTTCTTTGCATGTTTATTGATTGCCGCTAAAACGGGCATTCCAAAAGAGATGTTTGGTACGAAAACTCCGTCCATAATATCAACGTGAAACCAATCTGCTTGGCTTTCATTAATCATTTCGATATCGCGTTGTAGATTTGCAAAATCGGCAGCCAAAACTGATGGCGCTATCTTTATATTTTTCATACTGTTGTGTTGTTTGTACAAAGATAAAAAAATCCGAAGAGGAAAGTCCGCTCAGGATTTTATAAATTATGTTATTGTTCTTTTATAGTCGCTTCAAATAATTCGGCAAAGTACTTGATAATTTTAGCGCGTACCTCATCTTCATCTACGTAATTTACTCCTAATTCCACATGCAAAGAAGTCACCCCTTTTCCGCGGATTCCACAAGGAATAATATTGTCAAAATATCCTAAATCTGAATTGACATTCAAGGCAAAACCATGCATTGTTACCCAGCGAGAAGCACGTACACCCATCGCACATATCTTCCTTGCAAACGGGGTTCCTACGCCTAACCAAACGCCTGTTTCCCCTTCACTTCTCCCTGCTTCAATACCATAGTCTTTCAGTACAAGAATCATCGTTTCTTCTAACAAACGCAAATACTTGTGAATATCAGTAAAAAAGTTTTCTAAATCTAAAATGGGATACCCTACAATCTGACCTGGTCCGTGATACGTAATATCTCCTCCTCTATTTATCTTATAGAATGTCGCTCCTTTTGCTTTTAATTGTTCTTCATCCAGCAAAAGATTCTCCATATCTCCACTTTTTCCTAAGGTATATACATGAGGGTGCTCAACAAACAAAAAATAATTGGGTGTTGGCTCTTCCGTTTCCTCTCTTCTATTCTTGATTTTGATATCTAAAACCGATTGAAAAAGTTCTTCTTGATACGCCCAAGTATCTTTATAGTCTTTTTCACCTAAATCAATTAGGGTCACTTCTCTATTCATGTTTACAAACTTAGCGGTTATATTTTGGATTATTAAGAATAACTAACGCTCCGATAACACCAGGAATCCAACCTGCTAGGGTTAAAAGAAAAACAATTATTATGGATCCGCACCCTTTATCAAACACAGCGATAGGCGGAAAAATAATAGACAAGATTACTCTCCAAATACTCATAATCACTTATTTATATACTACAAATTTCGTCATTTTTTATGAATTACGGCTATAAATTCAGTTAAACCCACGCTTGAAATCCGCTCAAAAAGATCAATTGACTAATTAACTGACATTTGGCGAGATACAATGGGTACTAATTTTTAAAGATTACCTATATTTGCACTTTATAAATTAATTCATAATTCACAATTATTATGCAACTTTCAGAACAAGAAATCATCAGAAGAGAGAAGCTCGCAAAATTGCAAGAGCTTGGTGTGAATCCTTATCCTGCTAACTTATTTCCAGTAAATCATACATCCAAGCAGATAAAGAACGGTTTTGAAGAAGGTAAGAAGGTAATTGTGGCAGGAAGATTAATGTCTTCTCGTATTCAAGGAAAAGCTTCTTTCGCAACCATTCAAGACAGTGAAGGAAAGATTCAATTATACATCAACAGAGATGAACTTTGTCCAGGTGAGAACAAAGATTTATATAACGAAGTTTACAAAAAACTAATTGACTTAGGAGATATCATTGGTATCGAAGGGGAATTATTTACAACGCAAGTAGGAGAAAAAACAGTACGTGTACAAGGGCTTTCTCTATTGAGTAAATCTTTACGTCCGTTACCATTGCCTAAGACAGATGCAGAAGGTAATACATTCGATGCTTTTACAGATCCTGAATTGCGTTACAGAATGCGTTATGTAGATTTAGTTGTTAATCCTTCAATCAAGGAGACGTTTATTAAACGTACGAAGTTGTTTAACGCTATGCGTCAATTCTTCAATGAATCTGGCTATATGGAGGTTGAAACACCTGTATTACAGTCTATCCCTGGTGGAGCTGCTGCACGTCCATTCATGACTCATCACAACGCCTTGGATATTCCATTGTATTTGCGTATCGCAAACGAATTGTATTTGAAGCGTTTAATCGTAGGTGGTTTTGACGGAGTTTATGAGTTCGCTAAAAACTTCCGTAACGAAGGAATGGACAGAACCCATAATCCAGAATTTACCGTAATGGAAATCTATGTAGCTTATAAAGACTACAACTGGATGATGGACTTCACAGAGCGTTTATTAGAGCATTGTGCAATGGCAGTAAACGGTTCTTCAAAAGCTATTTTTGGCGAACATGAGATTGACTTTAAAGCCCCTTATAAACGAATCACTATGGCTGATTCGATTAAAGAATTTACTGGTTTTGACATTACCGGAAAAACAGAAGATGAAATTCGTCAAGCTGCTTTAGGTATGGGTATTCCAGTAGATGAAACGATGGGGAAAGGAAAATTAATCGATGAGATTTTCGGTGAAAAATGCGAGGGGAACTACATCCAACCTACATTTATCACAGATTATCCAAAAGAAATGTCTCCCTTAACCAAAGCACACCGTGATAATCCAGAACTAACCGAGCGTTTTGAATTAATGGTTTGTGGAAAAGAAGTAGCCAATGCATATTCAGAGTTAAATGACCCGATTGACCAAAGAGAGCGTTTTGAAGCTCAAATGGCTTTAGCGGATCGTGGAGATGATGAAGCGATGTTCATTGATCAAGATTTCTTACGCGCTTTAGAATACGGAATGCCTCCTACTTCTGGAATGGGGATTGGAATGGATCGTTTAGCCATGTTCTTAACGAATAATCCTTCAATCCAAGAAGTATTGTTCTTCCCTCAAATGAGACCAGAGAAAACAGCTCCAACTGTAGAATTATCAGATGAAGAGAAAATCATCATCCAAATTCTAGAGAAAAACGAAAATAAAGTGGAGCTAGGTTCACTAAAAGAACAAGCCGCTTTAAGTGGTAAGAAATGGGATAAAGCCATGAAAGCGCTTTCCTCACATAACTTAACCAAAGTAGTGACGGAAGATGATAATAAATATGTTATTTATCAACAGTAATAAAAAAGGGATGCAAATGCATCCCTTTTTTATTCTATTCAACGTGTAAAAGACAAGCATAAAAAAAGCACTGCTTAGCAGTGCTTTTTTTATTATCCTAAATACGTTTTCAGTATTTTACTTCTTGACGTATGTTTTAAGCGACGGATCGCTTTTTCTTTAATCTGACGAACACGCTCTCTTGTTAAGTCAAACGTTTCTCCTATTTCTTCTAATGTCATTGGGTGTTGATCTCCTAAACCGAAATACAAACGAACAACATCAGCTTCACGTGGTGTTAATGTTTCTAAGGCTCTTTCGATCTCTGTACGCAATGATTCGTGGATTAACTCACGGTCTGGGTTTGGTGATTCACCTGAACGCAATACATCGTATAAGTTAGAATCCTCTCCTTCTACTAAAGGAGCATCCATTGATAAATGACGCCCAGAGTTTTTCATACTCTCTTTTACGTCGTTTACAGTCATATCCAATTCTACAGCGATTTCCTCTGCTGAAGGTGGACGTTCATTAGACTGCTCTAACAGCGCGTACATTTTATTAATTTTATTAATCGAACCAATTTTATTTAATGGTAAACGTACAATTCTAGATTGTTCAGCTAAAGCAGACAAAATAGATTGTCTAATCCACCAAACTGCGTAAGAAATAAATTTAAAACCACGAGTTTCATCAAAACGCTGTGCGGCTTTAATCAACCCCAAGTTTCCTTCATTAATTAAATCCGGAAGCGTCAACCCTTGGTTTTGGTATTGTTTAGCTACCGAAACCACGAATCTTAAGTTAGCCTTAGTTAATTTCTCTAAAGCTCTTTGATCACCTGCTTTAATTCGCTGTGCTAATTCTACCTCTTCATCTGCAGTAATCAAATCTACTTTACCAATCTCTTGCAAATACTTATCTAGTGAAGCGGTTTCACGATTCGTAACTTGCTTGGTAATTTTAAGTTGTCTCATAGTATTTTACTCCTTATTTGTCTTTGTCCATAATGGTCTACATAAGTTATACGTACACATTCCTCAAAAAGTTACAATATGTCAAAAAATATTTTCTTTTTGTTGCCTTCTAAAAATACAAAGCCTTAAAAACATGGTTTCTAAGGCTTTATAAAAACAATTTATTTCAATAATCGCTAACGATTAATAATAATTGACTTTACTCAGTTCTTTCTCATCAACTTCTACTTCATCTAAGTAACGCTCTAAACTATCATCTAGTTCTTTCATCCAAACGGTATGGTGTTCTTCTGCTGTTACACCTGTCATAACAGAGGTATACACTTGGTCACGATACGTTAGGATATCGATTTCTTTCGAATCTAAGTAGCGTTTAAACATTTCTCCCACCTTATCAATATTAAATGTTGGATAATCCGTAAGATTAATCAAGTCCTTAATATAAGCTGTTTGGAAATCTACCTGCTCATTACTTGTCATGGTCAGTTCTTCCCCTTTCAACCATTTATCAATATCAGCTTGACGCTCTTCTTTAGCAGGAAGTGCAATACGTCCTAACATATAATCTCTTGCAAACCAAGCTTGCGCGTCAAACATATTAAACGTATAGTACTGATCTTGCATTCCCAAGAAGATTAAACGCTCGTTTTCGTTATACACCACTCCTTTGTATAGATTATCTGGATACAAACAGTTCTTTGTTTTTAGTCGCAGATTATCTGGCAAAAACGGGAATTTATGTTGATACCCTGTACACAATACAACAGCATCAAAAGCTTTTGATGTTCCGTCTTTAAAAAAGGCTTTATTATCCTCAAAATGCGTAACAATTGTCTTCTCCTCTACTCCTTTTGGCCATTTAACGCCAATTGGATTCGTACGATATGAAATGGTTACCGATTTACTTCCGTGTTTGAAACATTGTACCCCGATATCTTCTGCCGAATAACTACTTCCAATTAATAGAATGTCTTTATCAATAAATTGGTCTGCTCCACGGAAATCATGCGCGTGCATTACTGTTCCAGGGAAATGATCAATTCCTTTAAAGAAAGGCATATTAGGGGTTGAGAAGTGTCCCGTACCCAATACAAGGTAGTCGAAAAACTCTTCAAACGTTTCATTCTTTACCAAGTCATCAAAGATTACGCGGAATTGTTTTTTATCTTCCAGGTAATCCACCCAACGAGCTACCGTATTGAATTTAATATAATCTCTTGCGTTACTTTGCTTGATTCGCCCTTCAATATAATCAAAGAGAACTTCTCTTGGAGGATAGGAAGATAGCGGTTGTTTAAAGTGATCCATAAAGGTATAATCGGCAAATTCTAAACACTCTTTAGGTCCGTTCGACCACAAGTATTTATACATACTTCCGTGCAAAGGTTCACCATATTTCCCTACACCTGTACGCCAAGTATAATTCCACATTCCTCCCCAGTTATCTTGTTTTTCGTAACATTTAATCTCAGGGATTGGGTTCCCTTTTTTCTGTTCTGATTCAAAAGCTCTTAACATAGCAAGCCCACTTGGACCTGCTCCAATAATTCCTACTTTAAAATTAGTCATTATATACTACTATTTTTAGGCCCCTAACTTTCATGCGAAATGGAGCTAATTAATAAACGATATTTTCGATTTCATCAAAGAAAGAATCTTGTACGAAGACTCTTACAGACACTCTTACTGAGTGATTTGATAGGTCATCGTGAAAGACAACCTAATAATAGGAGAACCCGTAGTGGGTTCTTACTAGACAAAGAGGAAAAGCCTCTATAGATTACTGCCTAATTGCAAGTGATTTTAATCAATCACTTTACAGCTGATAGAGCAAATATAAGCAATTTTTAGGACATGGCCAAACTCCTCCATTTTTAACTAGCTAATTATCAACATCTAATTAAAAAAAAGGACGGTTTAATGAAGACAAAAAAAGGTTATCTTTACCTTAACCAATACAAAAAACGATGAATCAAACACCTAAATTAACCTATGTTTTACACTGTGGTTCTTTCTTAAGTACCTTGCTGATTTTCTTCTTTATATTTTTAAGCCGAAGGGGAGCTAACGGTATATATACACAGCCATTGTTAGGTGCATTATACGAATTATTATGGTTTCCACTTCTCGCCGCTTTATTTAGTATTCCAGTGGTGTGGTTTGTTTTAGCTTGTAGAAAAAAAGTAGCTTGGACAAAGCTAATCCTTCCTTGTGCATTATCCGTTGGAACAATCGCGTACTTAATGCTATCACAATAAAAAAAGAGCCTTTAAATACAGGCTCTTTTTATTTGCTATACGGTATAATGACCTTGTTTTACTTTTAAAACGTCATACAGTTTCTGATACGTTTGAACATCCGTTTGCAAGCGCAGACCTTCTCGAATTAAATAACCCGCCATCACTTCAAGTTCTGTTTGGGGTTTATTGCTCAAGAAATCACTATGCATGGACGTTGTAGAATCAAAGGGAATTGCTGCTAAACGCTGCATCACTAACTCAACTACATCTTCTGTTAAGTTTACTCCTTTGGCTTGAGCAACTTGACTTGCTTCCGTTACTAAGGCTTGTATGGTTGCAGGATGATCACGCATCACAACACCAAAAGAACAATTATAAAACGTTGTTGCCACGGCAGAAGAAGAAACTAAAATATATTTTTTCCAAACTTCTCGTGCAATATCCTGAGTACAAATAGAGCTAATCCCTGCAGCTTTCAGCAATTCATCCAATTGTAACATCTGGGGCGTTATCCCTTCTGTACGTCCAAAAACAATCTTTTGTCGTCCACTAGGGTTATCTATAACACCTGCTTCTTTTAAACGAGAAACCATATACGTACACCCTTGCCAAACTTCAGCATCCAAAAGACAATCTAGCTTCTCGAAAGCTTCAACACCATTCAGCAAAGGGAGAATAACCGTGTTTTTAGACACAATCGCTTTCAAATCATCAATTACCCTATCCAGATCATATTCCTTCGTACAAAGCAAGATAAAATCCATCGCCTCCAACTCTTTTACGTGTTCTACTACTTGTGTAGGTTTTCCAATGATTGCATTACCTTTAGACAAAACAGTTAGTCCATGCATTTTAATTTGTTTGCCGTGTTCACCTCTTGCTACAAAATGGATATCTATTTGTGCATCTTGTGCAAAATGATGGGCTAATAATCCGCCATAAAACCCACCAACACCACCTAGACCAATAACACCTATATTTACTTTATTCATTGTTTTATTTCTTTTTTCCTTTTTTAAAGATACTCAAAAAGCTAGAAAACATGCTACCTCCATTCGTTTAAAACAAAAAAAACACCTCGATTGAGGTGTTTTTATATATTAGATCAGAATTATTTATTCTCTTCTTTTTTCGGTCCTTGAGCTCCTTCTGGTTTGTTTCCTTCTGGTTTATTTTCTCTTGGAGGGCGAGGTAAAAGCGCTTTTCTCGAAACTTTTGGTTTTTTCGTTTTCGGATCAATACCCATGTATTTCACTTCTAACTCATCCCCTAATTTCAATACATCTGCTGGATTTTCAATGCGTTTCCAATCAAATTCAGATACGTGAAGTAATGTTTCTTTTCCTGGTACAAATTCTACAACTGCGCCAAAGTCAAGCATTTTCACCACTTTTACTTTATATACTTCTCCTTCTACTGGAGAGAAGATTGTATTACTGATTGAAGCTAACGCTCTATCCATACCTGCAGCATCTGTACCCAATACTTCAATTACACCAAAGTCACCTTCTTCGTTAATAACGATAGTTGTACCTGTATCTGCTTGAAGTGCTTGAATATTTTTACCTCCAGGTCCGATAACTGCACCGATGAAATCTTTAGGGATTGTAACGGTAACAATTTTTGGTGCTTTTGGTTTCACAGTTGCATTAGGTGTAGCGATTGTTTCTTCTAATAATCCTAAGATATGTAGACGTCCTTCAAGCGCTTGTTTTAATGCTTGCTCCATGATATCATAAGCTAATCCGTCAATTTTAATATCCATTTGACAAGCTGTGATACCATCTTTTGTACCTGTTACTTTAAAGTCCATATCTCCTAAGTGATCTTCATCACCTAAAATATCAGACAATACAGCCCAACGTCCAGTTTTTGAATCTGAGATTAATCCCATTGCGATACCTGAAACTGGTTTGATCATTTGGATACCTGCATCCATTAAAGCCAATGTACCTGCACAAACTGTTGCCATAGAAGACGAACCGTTTGACTCTAATACCTCAGACACTAAACGAATAGTATAAGGACAATCAGCAGGAATCATATTTTTCAAAGCACGTTGTGCTAAGTTACCATGACCAACTTCTCTACGTGATGTACCTCTTAATGGTTTTGCTTCACCTGTTGAGAATGGAGGGAAGTTATAGTGTAAATAGAATCTATCTTCTCCTTGCTCACTTGGTAAGTCAATAATATTAGCATCTCTAGATGTACCTAATGTTACTGTAGCTAATGCTTGTGTTTCTCCACGTGTAAAGATTGATGATCCGTGTACTGAAGGTAAGTAATCTACTTCACTCCAAATAGGGCGGATTTCTGTCGTTTTACGACCATCTAAACGGATGTTTTGATCTAAGATCAAGTTACGTACCGCTTCTTTTTGTGTCTTTTTGAAATACGTGCTAATTAACTCTGCTTTTTCTGCTAGATCCTCTTCAGAGAATAAAGCTTTAACCTCTTCATATACCTCAGCAAATTTCTCACCACGCTCACTTTTACCACTTGCATGAGAAGCGATTTCGTACAATTTAGCATACGCTGCATCGTGAACGATTTTCTCTACTTCTACATCTGTAGCTTCTGGTTCGTACTCACGGAAAGTAAGACCTAAAGCTGCACGCATTTTCTCTTGTGCTTCGATTTGAACTTTAATAGCTTCATGTGCAAATTTAATTGCATCAATCATCTCTTGTTCTGAGATTTCTCTCATTTCTCCCTCTACCATACAAACAGAGTCTTTAGAAGCACCGATCATCATATCTAGATCAGAAGCATCTAACTGCTCTCTTGAAGGGTTGATAATAAATTGTCCGTCAACACGTCCAACTCTTACCTCAGAGATTGAATTGTAAAAAGGAATATCTGATACCGCTAATGCTGCAGAAGCAGCTAAACCAGCTAATGCATCAGGCATTACATTTTCGTCATGAGACATTAACTGAATCATCACTTGTGTTTCCGCGTGGTAATCGTCCGGGAACAATGGGCGTAAACAACGGTCAACTAGACGCATTGTCAATACTTCTTGGTCACTTGGGCGAGCCTCACGTTTAAAAAAGCCTCCTGGAAAACGTCCAGCAGCAGCGAATTTTTCTCTGTAATCTACAGTTAAAGGAAGGAAGTCCACACCAGGATTTGCCGTTCTCGCAGAAACAGCTGTAGCAAGAAGCATACAGTCTCCCATACGAACAACAACAGAACCATCTGCTTGTTTCGCTAATTTCCCCGTTTCGATTGAGATGCTACGTCCATCTCCTAAATCGATAATTTCTTTGGTTACCTTAGGAATCATAATAATTTAATACTTTAGGGTTTCTGTCTCTCCGAAGAGAGACGTAAAATGTGTTGTGTGTGTTGTGTTGTGTGTTGTGTAGTATATGAAACCCAATGAAAAACCAGATCTAACTCTGCTAAAGGCAAAAAAACAAAAAGAGGCGCGCAGGCACCTCTTTCCTATATTGATTATTTTCTAATACCCAATACTTTAATGATCTCACGATATCTGTTAATCTCAGTTTTCTTTAAGTAGTCAAGAAGTCTTCTTCTTTTACCTACTAAAAGAACTAATGAACGCTCCGTGTTGTAATCTTTACGATTTCTTTTCAAGTGCTCAGTTAAGTGAGAGATTCTGTAAGTGAACAAAGCGATTTGTCCTTCTGCAGATCCTGTGTTTGCAGCTACACCTCCGTGTTGTTGGAAGATCTCAGCTTTTTTTTCTTTCGTTAAATACATGCCAATATTCTTTAATGATTTTTATGTACGAATTCTAGTTCTCTAAAATTCAATTGCAAAGTTACTTTTATTTTTCAAACCATCATCACAGTTCTATATTTTTTTTCAAAAAAATAATAAGTTACTCGCTAACACCCTATTACACATATAAAGAAGCAATCTTTTCATTCAGTGTTTCCAAGAATTGTTGATCCTCTTGAGTGAATGCACGAAGCGTATGGGAGTCGATATCAATTTGTCCGATGTTCTTTCCTTCCACAAATAAAGGAACCACGATTTCTGACTTTACAGTCATACTACAAGCAATATAATTGCTTTGTGCGTTCACATCATCAACTAGAAACGTTTGGTTGCTCTCTGCTACTTGCCCGCAAATTCCCTTTCCAAAAGGAATAACGGTATGGTCTGTTGCCTCTCCTGTATAAGGTCCTAAATGCAACAAGCGCTTTTCTGCATCGGCAAAATAAAATCCAACCCAATCATAATGGGATACTTTTTCCTCCAATAAATCACAAATAGACTGTAGTTTTTCTGTCACACTAACTTCTTTGGTTAGTATATGTGTAGCTTCTTCTAAAAGGGTGGTATATAACGTATGCATGTTTTATTTTTTAGTCTACCAAAGGTACAATTTCTGTTGTAGGCATTTTTTCTTTTTTCTCTCCAATAATTTATACAAAAAACTTTTTGCCCTCCCGAAATAATGCTTTTTTTCTTATTTTTGCTCCATGCTAAAGAAAAAACTTGTCAGTATTTGGTTTCTGTTGATTTTCCTATTTTCAAACATAGGATGGTCAATGAGTGTACATTACTGTCAAGGCGAAGCACATTACAGTCCCTTGCGTTATACGCACACCCATCAAGATACGGGATGTACCATGGAAATGGAGATGGAGCAAGAAATACAACAAGAAGAAAAAGCCTGTTGTTCTACAAAAGCTCCAGTTGAAAAACCCATCAAAAAATTTGCTGATAAAAAATGTTGTCAAGATGAATTGATTAAATCCAATCCTTCAGACCACAACATTCAGCATGTCTATACTCCGCATTTCGAATTCATTCTTCCTGATTATAGCTGGACCGAATGCTCTAAATATGTAGTAGATTTTCCTGTACAAAAACAGGAAACACTGGCCTATTACATGGAGGCAAATGCTCCTCCACTCTATCAATTATATTGTCGTCTAGTTCTTTACGCGTAATCTATTGTTGCTACATTTTCGTTTGACTTCCCTTTGTAAGTCGAACAGTTCTATTTTGTATTAACAATTACACGTAAAAAATGATCAAACATTTAGTTACCCTTGCTGTATTGACAGTGGGTACTTCGCTATATGCACAACAAACGATTACTGGACAAATCGTAGATGAAACTCATACCCCAATCATTGGAGCTTCTGTTTTTTATGCCAATCAATCTATTGGTGTAGCGACAGATGCACAAGGAAAATTCACCTTGCCTTATGTAGAAAAGGAGTCCTTAACCATTTCATATATTGGATATAAAACTCAATCGCTTACTCCACAAGTAGGACAAACTTATCACCTTGTTTTACAACCTGAAGAATCGTTAGATGAAGTAATCATCCAAACGAAACAACGCAATACCACTCGTTCAATTAAGGGAACAACGAATAGTTTCACCATGAATAGTGGAGAATTACTCAAAGCAGCTTGTTGTAATATTTCAGAAGCTTTTGAAACAAATCCATCCATTGATGTCAATTATACAGATGCGATTACTGGAACT
Source organism: Myroides gitamensis (assembly GCF_029894455.1). NCBI lineage: Bacteria > Pseudomonadati > Bacteroidota > Flavobacteriia > Flavobacteriales > Flavobacteriaceae > Myroides > Myroides gitamensis. The sequence continues at coordinate 3,738,595 of NZ_JARYHN010000001.1, read as the reverse complement.
AAGCAAATTAAAATGCTAGGATTAACTAGTCCTTATATTTTGATTGCAGAGGAGAACATTCCTTCAGTACGCGGAGCTTCGCAAATTTACGGGCTGACTTTTACACCAGGGACTTGGGTAGAGAGTATCCAAGTAACGAAAGGAGCGGGAACCGTAATCAATGGATATGAAAGTATTTCAGGTCAATTGAATACTGAATTAATCAAACCCGCGACGGATCGTCCGTTTTTCTTAAATCTATATGGTTCAACAGATGAACGTTTTGAAGCGAACGTACACGGAAATTACCGTTTAAATGACAAATGGAGTTCTTCGCTATTCATTCATGGTAACTTGAGAACTGGTGACCACGACAAAAACCATGACGGTTTCTTGGACATGCCGAAAGGAGAACAAATTAATGTAATGAATCGTTGGCAATACATCAACCCAGAGAAAGGGGTGGTAAGTTTTATCACGGCTCGTTATATGAAAGATAATAAAGTTGCAGGACAAGTGGATTTCGACAAAAAGAAAAACAAGGGTTCTACAGTACTTTGGGGATCAGAGATTAATACTGAAAAGATCGATTTATCTACCAAACTAGGGTATGTATTTCCCGATTTACCTTTCCAAAGCGCAGGATTACAAGTTGCGTATAACTACCACAAACAAGATTCTTATTTTGGATTGAATCTCTATGATATCAAACAGAATAGCTTATACTCTAATCTTGTTTTCAATTCTATTATCAACAATACCTTACACAAATTCACTACGGGAATTAGTTTTACATTAGACCAATATACTGAACAAGTATTTGTTCCTGGTATTGATGCAAATTTCAACCGCACAGATAATGCCTTAGGAGCTTTCTACGAATATACGTATGACAATACCACTGACTTCAGTGTTGTAGCCGGTATGCGTGTAGATTATCACAATCGCATGGGGCTATTTGCAACACCGCGTTTGCATTTGCGCTATAATCCATGGGAAAATGGAGTTTTACGTGCTTCAGTAGGTCGAGGAAAACGCCTGGCAAACGTATTTGCGGAAAACCAAATTTTCTTTGCAACGAATCACTACTTCCAAATTGAAGGGAACAACGGAAAAATTCTATGATTTAGATCCTGAAATTGCCTGGAATTATGGGTTAAGTTTCACTCAAAACTTCCATTTAATTGGTCGTAAAGGGGATGTAACATTGGATTTCTACCGTACAGATTTTGAAAACCAAATTGTGGTAGATGCAGATTATGACGCACATCAGTTACTATTTTACAACTTAGATGGAAAATCCTATGCTAATAGCTTCCAGCTAGAGGTCAACTACAACTTAGCGCGTAATTTAAATCTTCGTTCTGCCTACAAATACTACGATATTGCTACAGATCAAAAGACAGGTAAATTTGAAAAAGCCTATCAACCCAAACATCGTTTCTTTGCGAATTTAGAGTTTACAACGAACGAACAAGACAATGGTGCACATTGGAAATTTGATTTCACTTACAATTGGCTAGGCAAACAACGCATATCCTCTACAGCAGAATATGCTACTGCGAATCAAATGAAATCAGCTTCAAATCCGTATTCTTTGATGAACTTCCAAATTACAAAAGTATTCTCTCCTCGTTTTGAATTTTATGTCGGTGGCGAGAATATTGGAAACTACAAGCAACGCAATCCAATTGTTAGTGCTAGTAATCCTTTCGATACTGATTTTGATACCTCTATGGTCTATGCTCCTATTGCAGGCTCAATGTATTATGCTGGCTTGCGTCTTAAACTTTAATTAACTCAAACTCTTATAAGATGAAAAAAATATTTTTAACACTAGGTTTATTCCTAATTACAAATGCAGCTATCGTTGCACAAGAAAAAGAACAACCAAAACAAGTAATTGGCGTAAAAGGTTTATGCGAGATGTGTAAAAAACGCATTGAAAAAGCAGCTTTAGACGTTAAAGGCGTACGCTCTGTAGATTGGTCTATTGCAGATCAACAGTTAACAGTGTATTTGAATCCAAAGAAAACAACAGGGAAAGAAGTACAAGAAGCAGTTGCTTTAGCGGGTCATGATACAGAATCAGTAAAAGCAACAGATGAAGCGTATAACAATTTACATGGTTGTTGTAAATACGAGAGATAGGTATAAAAATAAAAAAGCACTAACTAGCGATTAGTGCTTTTTTTCAAACAACAATATGCTATTCTGTAGCCAAACTCACAAACTACAAAATATCTTTTTCTTTTTCATAGCATTTCTCCCTATCTTCTGTAAACCATCTTGAACAAGACACTAAAACATCGTTTACTAGAAAGATAAACAGAAACGTAATTTCTCTTTATAGCTGTATTTTATTACACAACAAAAGTAAGATGCTATGCATGCATAAAACATGATTTTTATCACTTTTTAGAAAAAATAGCTTAAAAAACGTTTTTTTCATAAAAAAAAGCACTTATGAGATTCATAAGTGCTTTTTTTATTGCGTCCGCGGAAGGGCTCGAACCCTCAACCCTCAGAGCCGAAATCTGATATTCTATCCAATTGAACTACGCGGACCAACCAAAAAATTTATTTTGTCAATAGTGTTTTTACTATTGTTGAAATTGTCTTTCCATCAGCTTTACCAGCTAATTCTTTCGATGCCATTCCCATTACTTGTCCCATAGCAGCCATACCTGCATGATTTCCATCAGCGATAATTTTAGCAATAATTGCTTCTACTTCTTCGTTAGACAACTGTGCTGGTAAAAATTGTTCGATAACAGCTACTTGTGCTAATTCAGGTTCTACTAAATCCGCTCTTCCTTGTTCAGCAAAAATAGCTGCACTGTCTTTGCGTTGTTTTACTAATTTTTGTAAAATCTTAATCTCTTCCTCTTCGCTGATTTCTTCTTTAGAACCTGATTGAGTTTGCGCTAATAACAATTCTGCCTTAACTGCTCTAAGTGCTTCTAAAGCGATACTATCTTTTGATTTCATGGCGCTTTTCATCGCATCCATAATACTTGCTTGTAAACTCATATCTTATTTATTTGATTTTGCAAAGATATAAAAAAGCCGAGAAAACAAGACAAATTCGCTATTTTTACTTTCTATTCTCCCCACATATTCATTCTTCTTTTATAAAAAAATTTAAATTATTCCTTTTTTGAAGAAATAATTCCCTCTTCTTTATAGTACTTCCCTACTCAAAAAAAATCAAAAAAAGAAAACGGCTGACTTTATTTAGTCTCGGTAAAACGTTAAAATAGAGCGAGAACCCTTCATATTCCATAGAAAATTCTATTTTTACAGTCAATAAAATATTTTAGAAAACACTATTTACCCCTTCTTATAATGTTATCTTCTATTGAACTAAAATCCATTTATGGATTTGATGCTGGCACAGCCACTTATCTGACTGAAAATGATTATCTTTTTCAACAGCACAACGACGTATATCAATTGCTTTGGTTGCAAAAAGGAAAAGTTTCCGTGATCATGTCTACCAACAAAAAAGAATTGACAGAAGGCGACTGTTTATTTCTGGGTAAAAATGAATTATTTCGCTTAACCGCTGACGAGAGCTATTCCCTCTGTTATGTCCAATTTACGGACAACTTCTATTGTCGCACGGAAGTAGATCGTCACTTTTTGGATAAATGTGTCTTTTTTGACAATACCAAAGCGATTAATTCCATTACACTGAAACCGGAACAAACGGCTTTTGCGCAATACTATTTTATTTCATTACTGAAATTACAAAGCAAAACGTACAGCAATTTGAATTATATGACTGCTCATAATATTATTGAGCGCGTCTTACTTTTCATCATGGCTTGTCATATTAATACCTATGTAGAGTTTAATAAGGAAAAGTTATCTCCTGCTCAACTTAAAAATGTCATTAAGTTTAATGAACTGATTAAAACCAATATTCGAAAAGAACGCAACGTACAGTTTTATGCAGATCACATGAATATTTCAGTTTCAAAGCTTACCGAAATTAGCAAGGATATTTATGGAACAACGCCTAAAAAGATTATTGCGAGTTCCGTAGTAAATGAGGTAAAGCTATTATTAAAGCACACTCCTTTGACAATCAAAGAGATTGCGTATGAGTTAAACTTTGAAGATTCAAGTAATTTCACACGCTTTTTCATTAAAGCAACAGGACTGAGTCCCAAAGAATACCGCGAGAGTTTATAACGTATATTCTCTTTTATAAAATTATACAGGCACCAATGAGTTTCATTGGTGCTTTTTTTACGTCCGCGGAAGGACTCGAACCCTCAACCCTCCGAATTAAAATCGAAAAGCACATTTCAACACTTCTAAAATCTTTCCATTCGCGACAACAAAACCGAATTAAATTCTCAAAACACGACTTCAAACCGTATTTTTAAGTAAATATTCACTAATTAAGAGAAAAATGACAATTTTTTAGTGAGATTAGACCTTTATTTAGAAGCTAACCTACTATACATTTGTCCTATCAAAACAAGTAAAAAAAACACTTTAAAAAAAAATAACAAAACGATGAAAACAACCTTCAAATTAGCATTAGTAGCCGCTTTATCTTTTATCAGTGTAACATCATTTGCTCAAGAGGGCAACAAAAAAAGTTCAAGCACTACCAACTTAAACGTTAATTTGTCAGATGTATACGAACTTAACGTAACAAATGCATCTGTAACTATCCCGATGAATACTGTTGAGCAGTTTCAAAAAGGAAGTACTTCTGGAGAATTAAAAAATCACTTAGAAGTAACAGCTACTCAAAAATACGAAATCAAAGTAGTAGCAAGTAGCGATTTAAACAACAGCGGTGTAACTATTCCAGTAAACACTGTAGAAGTAAGAATCAAAGGAAATACCAACTTAGCTGAAGGAGCAGCACCAAACAATTTCACTGCCTCTCACAACATTGCGCAATTAGCAACAACAGAAAGTACACCTTTAATTACAACTTCTGCAGGTACAGCAAAAATGGGATATGCAGTTGAGTATGCTATTCCAGCAAGTCAAACTTCTGCTTATACAGACAAAAAAGAAGGAACTTACACTACAACAGTGACTTACAATTTATACGCATTATAATATAAAAAGCGCCCCAATTTTATCTACTGTTGCTACATCTTTGCAACAGTAGATTTTTTTTGTCTGCTCCTTTCACTGGGTCAACACGTGTTCAAACAAATCGCTTAGGTCGTGCTAAAAAATTGAGAAGTCTAGCTTCTATTTCACCTTTAAGGTCTTTATTTTAGAGAAATCTGCTTAATTAATTCGATTTTTTTTGCTAAATTTAACCTAGATAATTTGATACAATGCGAAACATATTAGCCCCTTTATTCCTGTTGTTTAGTTTTGTTCTATCTGCGCAAAATTCAGCTCAAAGTAACCTTAATGTTATTTTGAAACCCATCCAATCGATTAAAATTAACGATCAGCAACAACACGTTAATTTATCTTTTGAAACGGTTGAGGATTATACCAAAGGAAAAATCAGCAATCAAGCAGATCACATCGAAGTGATGAGTAGTGGAACCTATGAAATACGCGTAGTTGCTCAAGCTCCTCTTATGCATGATGCCGATGAAATTCGAGTAGAACATATCGGACTCAACCCTAGCTTAGGTGGTATTGGTGATTTTAGAGATAATATTACGCTTCTTCCCGTTTCGCTTTCTATGCGCGAACGCAATATGATCCAATCGAATGCAGGGGATGTGAAACGAACTTTTAATGTTTCGTACAAAATGAATGCCTCTGATGAATTATTAAATAAACCAGTAGGTACTTATAGTACTGTTATAACCTATACTATTTTATCTTTGTAACAATATACGTGTTTAAAAAAACTCTATTTATCTTAACTTTGTTACTTACCACTTCTCCAATCTTAGCTCAAATTGGTTCTGCTAAGTCTAAAATTGTGCTCAATTTTCGAGAACAACAGTCGTTGGTAATTAGTCATCCTTCTGTTGACATAAACCTCAACAAAGGTGCTGAATACGCTAAAGGTGTAGAAACAGGTATGCTTAAAAATCACTTAATCATCCAATGTTCCACTCCTTACGAATTATCGGTACGTTCCATTAATGCGTATTTCCAATATGAAAATTCGCTTTCTGGTTTACCCGTATCCATCATTCGCATTAAACCGAATATCACCACATCTACGGCTTTGGATTTTCCGTTACAACTACATCCCGTTGATCTGACCATCAATCCACAGCTTATTATTCAATCTAATAATAGAGGGAATAGTCAACAAATAGATGTCAATTATACAATACCCGTTCAAAATATTGGTCAAACATTAAATCAAAAAGCAGGAAGTTATCAAACTACAATTGTTTATACTTTATTGCCCCATTAATTAATTGCTTTATAATGAGAAAATTATTTTATCTAGTCTTTCTTTTGAGTTCAATTGTTTCATTTGCACAAGCGGGATTATCCATCTCTCCTGGAAAAATGTATTTTCGAAATACGGCGGGTACGGTTACTACACAAAAGGTACGTATTGCAAATCCCAATGATAAAGCAGTTGAAGTAGGAGTTTCTTTAGGAGATTGGAATTATGATACCAATGGAAGTAATCACATTGCGGAAGCTAATACCTTGCGTAATTCTGCTTCCTCTTGGATTCAGGTTTTACCTAATTCTTATTTTGTAATTGAACCAAATGAGATCAAAGAGGTAGAGGTAATTTTGAATGTTCCACAGCAATTAGATGCTGACACACCAGTACACACAGCAATGATTTTCTTTACGCAGTTAAATCCGGGGAATGCAGTAGACGAAAATGGAGCTGCAATAAAAGTAACGGTTCGCATGGGATTAAAAGTATATCATGCCAATCAGAATAATACAGAATCCGTAGAGATTACAAATTTAGAACCAAATAAAACGACAGATGGCCAGCGTGCAATTGATGTTTCGTTTCAAAATAATGGGTTATTGTGGAGTGATGGAAAAATCACAGCTACAATATTTGATCAACAAACAGGAGAAAAACAAGCCTTGAATACGCTTGATTTTTACAGCTTACCTGATGACTCGAGAAAACAATCTTTTCCTTTGCCGCAAGATTTAAAACCAGGCACCTACACTTTTATAGTACAATTGACTTATGGAAAAGACAATACTGTAAAAGTAGCCGAACTTGATTTTACCCTATGAGTTTCAAACAAAAAATTTTTTTAGCACTTGCTTGTTGTTTGCATACCTTTATTTATGCACAATATGACCTCAATGTATACGATGGTGGGCAATTGGTATTAAACTCCTATAACGATTTAAAATTTGGCAAGTCGGAAGAACGACAAATTTCGGTTCAATTTAGAAGAAATTTTAATGTAACTGCCCCTGCCAAATGGAAGATTACAGTTCGTTTACTCGATGATTATACATTCGAAAACTATAGTGTTCCAGCAGAAAATTCGAGCTTAAGCATCAATAGACAAAGTGGTAATTTCAATCAAATTTCATTTAGCAGCATAGGACGAGATTTGCCTTTGAGTAAGTTTCAAGAAAGCACTATTGTAGAAAGTACAACAGCACTTCCGGAAGGGAACTATTACACCCTATCTTTTAACCTAGCACTAAGAGGAGGCGTGCATCTTTTAACCATTCCCAATGGCATCTACCGCAGTACTTATGAGTTTTCACTCTATGATACAACTTCGGGGAAAGATGTTTTACTCACTCGTCGAACTTCCTCACCAGGAATTGCGCGATTCCAAGTGAATTATGTAGGAAATCACGGGGATCAAGTGGCTGAATTGCGCAATGGAGCCAATGAATTTATTTTTAATTTTGATTCTCCAGAAGACATCGTTAAGGGTAAAAAAATTACCATCAACAATGCTTTATATGTTCGAAGCTATCAAGGGCACCAAGTATTGGTTAAAACAGCTGATAATTTACTATACAACACAACGATGTCTAATAGTATTCCTGTTTCTGTTTTAAAACTAAAAGCCACATTAAACAATATTCAAGGCGGAAATGCTTCTGAGGTTACCTTATTTGGACCACTCTCCTTATCGGCTCAAGAACAAGCCTTGGCTTCTTTTCCGAGATGGAGTCAATCCATGTCCTACAATTTGGAATTGAGTATTCCTCCCAATACCAAAGAACTACAACAAGCAAGTGGAAGATATGAAACCTATCTTTATTTTATAATTGTTCCGAATTAATGGCTAAAAAGCTTTTTATCTTCTTTTTCTTTTTACTTGGTTCATCTTCGTTGTGGGCACAGGGGGCATCTGTTTTTTTAAAATTTACCTCTACTGCTTCCCAAGCCGATGAACTAGGTCATGTTACTGCTACGTTGGAACTATCCAATTTGGGGCAATCTGCGTGGACAGGAAATCTAGGGATAGAAAGCAATGCCAAATCCATTCGCATTTCGAGTTCGCCAACAAAAGTAGTGCGATTAAATCCTGGTCAAAAAATGTTTGTGCCCATTATTGCACAAGTAGACCAAAGTACAGCAATGGAAGGAAACTTATCCATCAAAGCTAAATTAACCGCTGATTTTGGTCCTTCTATTCCTTGGGTAGAACAGCCTATTTTAATTCAAAAGAATCGACGCATTCTACTTTTAAATGTAGAAAATCAACTCCAATTTCAACAAATTGGAGACAGTATCTATTTGAAAGCTTTGATTCAAAATAAAGGAAATACAACAGAGAAAGTTCACTACATTCTGACCTTACCTTCTCAACTGTACAAAGATAAAACCTTAGCCCTTGATTTTGCCCTTCAACCACAAAATGACACCTTACTTTCCATTCAACAACGCATTAGCAAAGAGGCTTTTAAATTAGAGGATTTCGATATTAGCGCGACTTTGTTATATGAAAATGGCGATTTTATTGCTCGTACCAATTATGCTGTTAGTTCTTTAAAATCAAAACGTCGCTATAAAGCAGAAGACCAAAACCTTGCCTATGCAGCACAGTCCAATACGGTAGAATTAAACCGTGTAATGGGAAAAAACGTACTGGGGGCTACACAATTGATTGGTTCAGCGACCTTACAATTTACAGAGAAAACGCAATTGGGGTTAACTGCTGATTTGATTCATTGGGACAAAGAAAATAAAATGAATTTGCGCTACTTCCTTGCTGACTTTCAAACAGAAAAAGCGCAAGTACAAGCGGGTAATATCTTTCAATCGGGTGAGTTCTCTCAACAAGGACGCGGAATTCAAACGAATATTAAAGTGAGTGATTCCCTCTATATTCAAGCGGGGTATTTAGATAAAACATACCTGATTACCGACCCGAATGATCGTTCTATTGGCTATAATACTTGGGTGGGATTCCAATCACAAAAGAATCGCTGGAAACAGGCACAATTGTATTACGATGTCAATCATCGCTATGATGAAAAGAAAATACTAACGTACAATAGCTTTACTTTATGGAATAAACCGACTATTCAGGCGGATATAAATCAAGGGACTTCTTTACTACAAGCAACAGAATCCAAGCAACTAGGGCTTTTTGTCGGGTTAAATTTATATGCCAACTTCAATAAGTATCAGGTACAACACAACAGTTTTTATAGTAGCCCGTATTACGGAGGTATGCGTCAAGGGGTTTCTCAAGTAGCCACGACTGTTCGACGAAATTTTGACCGACACAGTGTTGGAATCGTTCAACATTTTATTGATTATGCGCCAAAATACAGTTATACTAATTCCTATAATGCAAAACAACAATCCAATACGGTGGGGCTCAGCTATTCGTATCGATTCGCAACAAGTACACTTGCTGTAAGTCCTCAATATGTCCATGAGAAACGCTATAATTACCACACTACGGCTATGGAAGATTTATATGCAGTTCGACTCAATACAGCCTTTACGAAAAGTAACTTCTTAAAAGGCTTAGGGTATAATGCGTCTATTGATTTAGGGAATTACACAACAGAAACAGAACTACAAGAGCGCTTACATTATCGAATCAACCTGGGATTAAACTATAAATACTTTGATTTTGGGTTGAGTTACCAATACAATTACAATAACTTAAGCGAACTTATTAATGCTTCTTATTACGATGTGCAAACGCTGAATACCTATACTAACTTAATGATTATGGGAAACTATAGACAGCGTTTTTTCAACAATCGCTTAGGCATTCAATTCAGTAGTTACTATACTCATACGACTACAAGTGGTGATTTTTGGCAGTTTAATACCCGTGTCGAATACAAGCTTAAGAAAGACTTTGATGTTTATATCACGAATTACAATAATTATGGGGGTTATTCTTCTAGTAACCAAACCAATTATGTACAAGTGGGATTGATTAAACAATTGATGCCTTATAAATTCTATGAGAAATCTTATAATTTAAAAGTACTCGTATATTATCAAGATGAAGATCAAACCTTAACACCGGCGAACCATCGCATCGTAACTATCAACAACAAAGCGTTTGTTACAACCGATGAAGGCACTATTGAATACAAAAAACTACCTGCAAATACCTATACGATTCAAACACAAAATGACAAACACTGGTTTGCACAGGTTGAAAAAATTCAATTGAATTCAGATGTGACGCATATTATTTATTTAAGGCAAACGACTACCGTAACAGGAAGTCTTGCTTATGAATATACAGCGAATTCATTCTCTATCAACAAGAACTTAGCAGGACAACGCATAACAGCACAAAACACCCAAGGAGAAGTATTTACTACCTATACATCAGATGAAGGTAAATACGCCTTTTATTTGCCTAAAGGAGATTATATCTTAACTGTATATCCAGAACATCAGAATCAGGTGGATGTAGTGGAAAATGCAGTTAAAATCAGTACTGCAGTAGGTGAATCCAGAGAGGTATCATTTACCTTGAAAGTAAAAGAGAAAGAAGTTCAGGTTAAAAAATTCAAAGCGGTTAGTTTCTAATCTTAAAAAAGGCTTTCCAAATGGGAAGTTTTTTTGTTGTATCAGGGTCTAACCTCAGCCTCACTACAGTTGATTTTATGACTATTTATCGTTTTATCAATAGCAATCCAAGCATCATCTGCAATGACTTTAATAGTATACGTAATCAGAATATTCCCTCTACAAGGTTCTTCTGTTCTAGCAATTAATTCTACGCCATTGCTTTCATCTGCATTGAATACATACGAACTTATCTTTATTTTATCCTTGCGTACGATCCATTCTTTTTCCATAAACGTCAAATTCAATATTTGGTTGGGCTCCACTAACGTTGGAAAACGAAACCGATATAAATCCCTAGGATAATTAACCCTATAATACGGTTGTGATTCCTGCTGATAATGTAGATTTAATCCCATACCATCTCCTCGATTAACAAAAAAAGGCAAGATTCGATCTTTCCAAAGGTACACTTGGTACAGATAGCCTCATTCCGTCTTTTGCTTAGGATCCGCATATTCTACTACCACAAATTCCCTTCCCTTTTTCGCATCAGACCAGGGAGTATCCTTATAATCACTAGCTTTAAAATCACCCGTCACGATCTTCTCACCAAAGGTAACAGGCGTGCTTGTGGTAACGGCGTAAGGTTGTGTAAACTCCAACTTCCGTAGAACTTCATCTGCGGTATATTTGGATTTCACAAGCGTTGGACTGAGCTGAGAACAAGAAGTAAAAGCAATCCATACACAAAATAAAAGAGGGTATATTTTTTTCATCATCACGATTTTATATTAAAAAAAGAGACGACAATTTATAGTAAACCAAGTAGTTGTGAAAATAAATTACAGAACACATTCAAATAAAAGAAGGTGTTTATTAAACAATTCGAATAAATATTTGAATACAGTAACGAATTTAACATACTATCCTATACAAAAAGCAACACCGCTACTTCTTATTTTTATCCTTAACTAGCGTTTTTAAAAAGAAGATAAAACATCGGTATAAAAAAACAGCAGTAAACGTACGTTTACTGCTGTTTTTTAAATTATAAGTAATTACCTAAAGGTTTCTTTCTTAATCTACATTATCGTGTAAAAATGAGTTGTTTGATCTCAATTTAGGATCATTATTCCCATCTACACCGAATGATATTCTAGACTTATTACTTTCGTCATTTACATCTTCCAAATCAACTCCTAAGCGTTTATACGCAGGCTCTTTTTCTAAATCTGAATAATGAGCTGTTGAATTATTGAATTTGTAATTGAAGTCTTTCATTTTTCTTCTTCGCTCTGCCGCTCTGCTTCTCAATGTAAATTCTTCAATACTCATTTCTGTTGGATTCATCTCGTCGTAATCTTCTGTAGAAGCTTCTACCTCTACTTTATTTACAACTGGAGCACCTTCTGAACGTACAGAAAATTTAAATTCCTCTGCAATTTCTTCGGTGTGATTCACTACTGGTTTAGCTAAAGATAACTCTTCTTCTTTATCCATGTAGTCTTCTAAAGAAAAGCGAATAACTTCTTCTTTCTTTGCCGCAGACTGAGCTATTGCATCATTTGCATGGCCTACTACTTCCGCAGCAGATACTTCCATTTCAGCTAATTCTTCATCGAAATGGTACACAATTGGTGCAGCTACTTCTTGTTTCTTAGGCGTAACAATGACAAACTCAGGGTCAATTACTTGAATATCTCTGATGTCTTTTTGTTTTGAAGCCATCGGATCCTGTTGGTTGTGCTCTTGTGTTCTTTCTTCTGCTTTTGGCGTTACAATTTCGAAGAACACATCTAAGTTAGAAGCGTCTACTGATTTTCTTTCAAACACAACCTCATCTACTTCCCCTACCGGTTGTGTAGGAGCTGTTGGCCCGCCGAAATCATCATCGTCATCTCCTTCTTCGTAATCATCCTCTAACGTAAAAACTTTTCTTGTCTCTATCTCGTAGTTTACTTCTTCTTTTTCTACTGAAAGTTCGCTTGTTTCTGGAGTAGAAACGCGCAACGGTTGATCAGGTGTAGTAAATCCGTAAGAAGATACAGCAGCTGTTTGCGTTAAATCACGCACTACCTTTTGCTCTTCTTCTAACGTGTGAATTATCACTTTTGGTTCAGATGAATTTACGATACTTTTTTGTTGCTCGTAATTAAATCCCGTAGCAATAATAGTAACTGAAATTGCTTCTCCTAATGATTCATCTTCACCAACCCCCATAATGATATTTGCATTATGACCTGCTTCAGTTTGGATGTGATCATTGATTTCACCAATTTCATCAATTGTAATTTCATTTGTTCCAGAAACGATTAGTAACAATACGTTTTTAGCACCTGAAATTTTATTATCATTAAGCAATGGAGAATCTAACGCATCAATAATCGCATCTTTTGCTCTATTGTCTCCTGATGCAGTTCCAGATCCCATAATAGCGGTACCGCTATCAGACAATACTGTTTTCGCATCTTTCAAGTCAATATTTTGCGTATAATGGTGCGTAATAACTTCAGCGATACCACGGGCAGCAGTTGATAATACCTCATCTGCTTTGGAGAAGCCAGCCTTAAAGCCTAAGTTTCCATATACTTCACGTAATTTATTGTTGTTGATGACGATTAGAGAATCCACTTGTTTTCTCAATCGATCAACTCCTTTTAACGCTTGTTCTTGACGTACTTTCCCTTCAAATTGGAAAGGAATCGTCACGATACCAACCGTTAATATATCTCTTTCTTTTGATAGTTGTGCAATTACAGGAGCAGCACCTGTCCCTGTACCTCCACCCATACCCGCAGTGATGAACACCATCTTGGTATTGGTATCTAGCATTTTCTCAATTTCTTCTATACTCTCTAAAGCAGATTGTTGTCCAACTTCTGGGTTTGCACCCGCACCTAGTCCTTCCGTTAGGTTAACCCCTAACTGAATTTTATTAGGAACTGAACTATTCTCTAAGGCTTGTGAATCCGTATTACAAACGATGAAATCAACGCCTTTAATTCCCTGCTTAAACATGTGATTGATCGCGTTACTACCTCCGCCACCTACACCAATTACCTTGATAACGTTTGATTGGTTCTTAGGCATATCAAACTTTATTCCTCCGAAATCTGTATTCTCCATATACGTATCGTTTTATTATTCTTGCTTTTCAATAAATTCTTTAATTTTTCTAAAAAAGTTCCCTATGAAACTACTTTCGAAGCGATCAGCTGTACTTGTACTTGGCTGTCCTTCTTTTTGTTCTTCCTTAGGTTGTGAGACCGTTTCAACACGAGGTTGAATAACGCGCTCAACAGGCTCTTTTTGCGTGTTTACCACTTCTTCTACAGCAGAAGGATACACGACCTTTCTTTCTTCTGGTTTTGATTCAACTTTGGTTTCAACAGCTTTTAACTCTTCTACTGAAACAGCACCTCTTTTGCGGTGTTTTTCACTTTCCATCACCAATCCAACTCCCGTTGCATATAATGGACTTGAAACTTCTAAACTTGAATCTCCAGCTAAATGCTCATTTGGATATCCAATACGGGTATCAATACCTGTAATATATTCGACTAATTGTTTAATGTGTTTGAGTTCTGAACCTCCTCCTGTTAAAACAATTCCTGCGATTAATTTTTTCTGTGGATTTTCATATCCATAACTCTTAATCTCTGAAAAAACCAATTGAATAATTTCTTCTACACGAGCATTTATAATCTTCGAAAGATTTTTTAAAGAAATTTCTTTGGGTTCTTTTCCTCGTAAACCTGGAATAGAGACAATTTCATTGTCCTTATTTTCTCCTGGCCATGCAGAACCGAATTTTACTTTTAGAATCTCTGCTTGACGCTCAATAATCGAACACCCTTCTTTGATATCTTCTGTAATTACGTTTCCTCCAAAAGGCACTACAGCAGTATGGCGGATAATCCCATCTTTAAAAATAGCTAAATCCGTTGTACCTCCACCTATATCAATCAAAGCAACTCCTGCTTCTTTCTCTTCTTGGCTCAGTACTGCTTCTGCAGATGCTAAAGGTTCTAAGGTAATCCCCGCTAGTTCAAGGCCCGCATCTTTGATACAACGTCCTGCGTTCTTAATCAAAGCTGCCTGACCAACAACTACGTGAAACGTAGCTTCTAATCGACTACCATACATTCCTACCGGTTCTTTAATTCCCGGTTCTCCATCTATTTTAAATTCTTGTGGTAAAACATGAATAATCTCTTCTCCTGGTAACATACTCAATTTCTGCACCTGATTAATCAACTGTTCAATATCTTTATCTCCAATTACCTCATCAGGATTTGGACGACTAATATAATCACTGTGTTGAATACTTCTGATGTGTTGACCAGCAATACCCACTACAACATTTTTAATCTTATAACCTGCTTGAGTTTCTGCATCAGCCACCGCATGTTGAATCGATTGAATGGTTTGTGTAATATTATTCACCACTCCTCTTTTCACACCCAAACTCTTTGCTTTTCCTAAACCTAAGATTTCGAGCTTCCCGTATTCATTTTTTTTACCAATCATTGCAACAATCTTCGTTGTCCCAATGTCTAAACCAACAGCTATATTTTCTTTTTCCATACTCAATTTTTATTTTGAACACACCACTTGTTGGGTAAATTTCAGATTGATTTTTTTATAACTATCTATATCTATATTCTCATTCATTGCATACTGCATAAAAGCTTTGTAATTCATAAGTTTTCGTTCCATTTCATTGAAACTTCCAAACAAAATTTGGAACTTATTTACTCGACTTTTCAAATAAATCACTTCATCAGGTTGAATACTAATTCCTGTGATTTCTTGTTTTAAAAATTCATCGCCATTAATCACGTCCAACATGCGCTTTAATTCGCCTTGTGCTTCATTCTTAATGTTTCCTTCAACTAGAACTACGCGTTCTGCATAATTATCAGATAAAGGCATTCGACTTCCGTTTTCATCCAAATAGTACGATTCTACTTCTCCCACCACACGTCCAATCGCTTTTTTTTGATTGACTTCAACTTTTAAAACCCCATCAATGGTTACATATACCTCCGCTTCTTTAATCAGTTTATTTTGTAATACCCCTTTTTCTAACGTATTTAAATCGACTGTTGTTCGGTCTTGAGCTATAATGTTACCACTTTTATTCGTTACAATATCTTTTACATCACTAGAAGTTACAAAATGTGTTTCTTCTCCTTTAAAAATAATATCTACTCCTTTTAAATTTCGGTGTGTGCTTCGGTCATTGCTAAAAGAATATAAAAACAATAAGACTCCTAGCATCATCAAAATGCGCAAATCTGACCATTTTATTTTCTTCAACAATTTTTTCATTTTTTTTTTATTTTCCTTCTAAAGCTATTTTTATGTCTTGCACCATTTCTCCAATATCACCTGCTCCAATCGTCAGGATGATTTCAGCATCTGATGCTTTTAAATGTGTAATTAATTCCTCTTTAGCCACTAATTGCTTTTCTTTTGACGTTAATTGCGCTAACAATTTTGCTGAGGTAACTCCCTCGATTGGCAATTCACGTGCAGGGTAAATATCCAACAATATCACATTGTCAAATGTAGATAAAGCGGTTGCAAATTCATCCATAAAATCTCTTGTTCTACTGTACAAGTGTGGTTGAAACACAGCTACAATCTTTTTATCTCCGTGCATTTCGTGAACGGCCTGACTTGCAGCTTTGATCTCTGTTGGATGATGGGCATAATCATCAATGTAAATTAAATCTTCTCGTCTAATTTTATACGAGAATCTTCGGCGTACACCGCGGAAGCTTTTCAACCCTTCGACCAATTTTTGTGTATCTACTCCATAGTCACTTGCCATTGCAAAAGCCATTAGTGCATTAGACAAATTGTGTCTTCCTGGTAAACCAAAAGAAACATCGTGAATCGTTTCCTTCGGTGTTACGATATCAAACACATACCATCCGTTTACTACTTTTATATTTTTCGCTTGATAGCTACAATCCGATCCGAATCCAACTTGGATTCCAGCTAAGTCTACCACTTCTGTAACAAATAATTTATTTGCTTCTGGTAAACGTTGAGCAAAATCTTTAAAAGCAACCAACATTTCTTCTGCCGTTCCAAATATATCCAAATGATCTGCTTCTGTTGAAGTGATACAGGCTACATTGGGGAACAAACGCAAAAAAGAACGATCAAACTCATCTGCCTCTACTACTGTAATTGTTTTACCACTTCCGATTAAATTGGTTTGGTAGTTTTCGACTACTCCCCCTACAAACGCGGTAACATCTAATCCTGCTTGAAATAACAAATGTCCTAAGATACTTGTTGTCGTCGTTTTACCATGTGTACCAGCTACTGCAAAACAGTAGGTGTCTTTGGTAATAATTCCCAATACTTCTGAACGTTTCTTGATTTCAAATTGATTTGATTTGAAATAATTCCATTCTGAATGTTCTTGTGGAACTGCAGGCGTAACTACAACTAACGTTGAAGCTACATCTTTATAATTTGCGCGAATTAAGTCTACATTATCTTCATAGTGAATCTCAATTCCTGCGGCTTCTAATTCTTGTGTTAATTGCGTAGATACTTTATCGTATCCTGCAACTTCTTTTCCAATGAACTTAAAATAACGAGCTAAAGCACTCATACCGATGCCTCCTATTCCTATAAAATATACGCTCTTAATGCTATTCATATCCATTTCTTACTTCTTCATTAATTCTACGATCTGATCTACTATATCTTTTGTTGCTTGGGGCAAAGCTAATTTTCTAAAATTTTGTCCCAGCTCCATTTGTTTTGCTTTATTGTTAAACAAGTCTTTGAACGTTGTGACAAACGTTTCAGCTAACTCGCTTTCTTTAATCAAAAGTGCGGCATCTTGTTCGACGATGCTTCTCGCATTTTTGGTTTGATGATCTTCTGCTACATTTGGTGATGGAATAAAAATCACTGCTTTTCCAACCAATGCAAGCTCCGATACCGATGAAGCCCCTGCACGAGAAATAATGCTATCTGCGGCTGCATACGCTAAATCCATGCGGTCTAAAAACGCGCGAACTTTTACTTCTGCAGATTCATACTGCTTATACTCCTCATAGTAGAACTTCCCACATTGCCAAATCAACTGTATACCCATTTCTTTAAATAATGGCAGTTGTTCTTCGATCAATTGATTAATTCTACGTGCACCTAAACTTCCTCCTAAAACCAACAGCGTATTTTTTGATTGATCCAATCCAAAATAGGCCGTAGCTTCTTCTCTTTTTGATGCTACATCAAGTAATCCTTGACGAACAGGATTACCTGTTTTTATTATTTTGTGCTTCGGGAAGAATTGTTCCAATCCATCGTACGCCACACATATTTTATCTACTTCTTTACCTAGGAGCTTATTTGTAATACCTGGAAACGAATTTTGCTCTTGTACCAGTGTTGGGATTCCTTTTCCAGCAGCTACTTTTACCACAGCTCCACTAGCAAATCCTCCTGTTCCAATAACAACATCCGGTTGAAATTGCTTGACAATCTTTCTTGATTTCTTTAAGCTACTTAACAGCTTAAAAGGAAACATCAAATTGTCTAGTGTCAGTTTGCGTTGAATACCAGAAATCCACAATCCTTCGATAGGATATCCTGCTTCAGGCACACGTTGCATTTCCATTTTTCCTTCTGCCCCTACAAAAAGAATATCAGCTTCAGGAAATCTCGCTTTCAATTCATCGGCAATTGCCAATGCAGGAAAGATATGCCCTCCTGTTCCTCCTCCACTTACAATAAACTTTGGTTTACGTTCCATTTGCTTTTATTCTTCTAAAGTATTTTTTTCTAATCGTTCGATATGTAAATCATGTAGCATTTCTTGTTCCAATGCTTCCTCTTCTTTTTTCTTTTGTTCTTCGGCTTGTATTTCTGCTTCTTTCTTGGTTACACTCAAGATTACGGCAATAGCAAAACACGTCATCCAAATAGCGGTTCCTCCACTACTGACTAGCGGTAAAGCTTGTCCTGTTGTAGGTAAAAGCGAAACGGCTACGCCCATATTAATTAATGCCTGAAAGATGAGATAGAATCCCAATCCGGCGACTAATAATTTTCCAAAGAGCGTAGGTGCTTTATGTACCGCAATTAAAAAGCGATAAAACAGCAAAAGGTAAATTCCCAAGATGGTTAACCCACCGAATAATCCCCATTCTTCCACAATGATGGCATAGATAAAATCCGAAGACGACTGAGGTAAAAAGTTTTTCAATACACTTTTACCAGGTCCCACCCCGAATAAGCCACCATTAGCGATAGCCATCTTTGCATTTTCCACTTGATACAAATCACGTGTTCCATCATCCGGTCCGGTAAAGCGGTCAATACGACTAATCCAAGTATCCACACGATTGGGAAATGCCCCTGGAAAAGCTTTGGCCACTAACACAAACATCAGCATTCCACAAGCGCCGATTCCGATGATGGACAGCAAGTATTTAAAAGGATATTTTCCGATAAACACCAATACACAGACCATACAAAAGATCAAAGCAGCTGTAGAGAAGTTGGCTGGTAAAATCAATCCTATGATAACTAATACGGGAACCCATAATTGCCAAAAGGATGTTTTAAAAGACACGACTTCATCTTTAATGCCGGTGAGGTATTGCGCCACATACATCAACAAGATAATTGCTGCGGTAGAAGAAGGCTGAAACTGCCCTAATAGGGGAATCTTCAACCATCTACTTGCATTGGCTCCTCCAATTGTATTTCCTTTCAACAAGGTGTACAACAAGATCAATGCAATAATGGGCATACCAATAATGGCGATCTTCCGAAAGAGCGCATAGTCTCTTTTGTGAAAATACCACATGATGCAAATTCCAATAAATAAATGAACGAAATGTCGAAACAAGTAATCAGTCGTTGCCTTTCCCGTTCCGATGGTATAAACTAGATTCGTACTTGCACTATAAACTGGTAAAAAAGAAAGCATGGCCAATAAAATTGCTAATGCCCATATAATTTTATCTCCGTGTAATAATGAAAGTAATTTTTTCATCATCTACCTCTAATTTATCTATTGTTATAATTTCATTACTTCCTCCTTGAACTGTCTTCCTCTATCTTCATAGCTGGTAAACAAATCGAAACTTGCACAAGCTGGTGATAGTAAAACAGTATCTCCGCCTTCAGCTAAAGCTTTTGCCTGAACAACTGCATCATGCATTGATTGTACTTCTACTAAATCATCTACAACCTTTTCATATGCCGCTTTTATTTTTTGGTTATCAATACCCAAACAAACAATTGCTTTTACCTTTTCACGTACTAAAGGCATCAACTCATCGTAGTCATTCCCTTTGTCTACACCTCCAACAATCCAAACCGTTGGTGTTTTCATGCTTTCTAAAGCGAAGAAAGTAGCGTTGACATTGGTTGCTTTCGAATCGTTAATATATTGAACGTTTTCTAATTTCAGTACTTTTTCTAAACGATGTTCAACTCCTTGAAAATCTGACAAACTTTCACGTATTACATTTTTTCGAATTCGCTTTAACTGTGCTATTGTTGTTGCTGCCATAACATTTTTTAAGTTGTGCATCCCCTCGAGAGCCACTTCCTTAATAGGTAATACAAATTTTTCATCACTCATATTCACTATAATTTTATCGTCTTCCACATAAGCCCCTTCTTCTAGTTTATGTTTAATAGAAAAAGGTAATTTATGTGCTTTTACCTCATGTTCGCTCAACCATTTCTGAATCTCTACATCGTCATAATCATAAATCAGGTAATCCTCTTCGGTCTGATTCATCGTAATTCGAAACTTTGAAGCGATATAATTCTCATATTTATAGTCGTATCGATCTAAATGATCTGGACTAATATTAGTGATTACTGCAATATGGGGTCTGTAGGTTTCGATACCATCTAATTGAAAACTACTTAACTCCAAAACATAACATTTTGCAGGATCCACCTTCACTTGCTCCGCATAACTTTGACCAATATTTCCACCTAAGCCGACGTTTAATCCGCCACGGTGTAAAACATGATATGTTAACATCGTAGTTGTCGTCTTTCCATTACTTCCTGTAATAGCAACCGACAACGCGTCATTAAAAGGATAAGCAAATTCTATTTCAGAAATTACTTTAATTCCTTCTGCTACAATTTTTTTTACGATTGGCGCTTTATCTGGAATTCCAGGGCTTTTTACAACTACATCTGCATTTAATATCTTCGCTTCTGTATGTTGTTGTTCTTCCCAATCGATATGATGATGTATAAGAACTTCTTTATATTTTTCTTGGATGATTCCATAATCTGAAACGAAAGCGTCATATCCTTTTTCAATAGCCAATAAGGCTGTTCCAACGCCACTTTCTCCTCCACCTAAAATAACCACTCTCATGTCTTATCTCAGTTTTAATGAAATCACACAGAATACACCTAAAAGAATCGCGATAATCCAAAAACGGGTAACGATTTTACTTTCGTGGTATCCTTTCTTTTGGAAATGGTGATGTAGGGGTGACATTAAAAATATTCGCCTTCCTTCACCGTATTTCTTTTTCGTGTATTTGAAATAACTCACTTGCAATACTACCGATAGTGTTTCTGCAAAAAACACAGCACATAACACTGGAATCAATAACTCCTTGCGCACTGCTATCGCTAATACTGCGATAATTCCTCCGATGGTTAAACTTCCTGTATCACCCATAAATACTTGAGCAGGGAATGTATTATACCACAAGAATCCAATCAATGCTCCAATAAACGCGGAGACAAAGACGGTCATTTCCCCTGAATTGGGGATATACATGATATCGAGGTAATTTGCAAAAATTACGTTCCCCGATATAAAGGCAAAAATACCCAACACAAAAGTGGATATCGCAGAGGTACCGGCGGCTAAGCCGTCTATTCCATCTGTTAAATTCGCCCCATTAGACACCGCTGTTACAATAAAAATGACGATAGGAATAAAAATCAACCAAGCATAATCTTTTGCTCCTTCTCCCATCCAACTGATTAACATGCTGTAATCAAACTCATTATCTTTAAAGAAAGGGATGGTTGTTGCCGTAGACTTCACATCGTATTGACTTATCGCCACTTCACTTAGCATGTGTTTCGATGGTACTTCTCGAACTGTAACCGCTGGGCTGAAATATAAAACTGCTCCAACAATAAGTCCTAAACCAACTTGGCCCACCACTTTAAATCGTCCTTTTAGCCCTTCTTTATCTTTCTTAAATACTTTAATATAATCATCTAAGAACCCAATAGCTCCCATCCAAATGGTTGTCAAAATAAGTAACAATACATAGATATTATCTAATTTCGCAAACAATAATACAGGGATTAAAGTTGCAATAATGATGATAACACCACCCATTGTTGGGGTTCCTGATTTTTCTTTTTGTCCTTCTAAACCTAGTTCTCTAACTGTTTCTCCAATTTGCATTTTTCTCAAACGCGAGATAATTCGCTTTCCGTAAATAATGGAGATCAACAAAGAGAAGATCATCGCCATACCTGAACGAAAGGTAATATACTGGAACACCCCTGCTCCAGGTATCTTGAAAAAACTTTCTAAGTATTGAAATACGTAATACAACATAACTATTTTTCCTTTTCTATAGTTCTAAAAACTCCTTTACTATTTCTAAGTCACTAAAATGACTTCTTACTCCTTTTATCTCTTGATACGTTTCGTGCCCTTTCCCTGCAATCAATATAATATCACCTGCAGTGGCTTGTTGACAAGCTAGTTTAATCGCTTGTTTTCTGTCTTCAACCACAACCGTTTTCATTTTGTTTTGTGGTTCAACTCCCGCTTCAATATCTTCCAATATCGCTGCAGGTTCCTCAAATCGAGGGTTATCTGAAGTAAAGATTACTCTATTACTCAAATCAGATGCTATTTTACCCATTTCTGGGCGTTTTGTTTTATCTCTATTCCCACCACATCCAACAACCGTAATCAGTTGCTCATTGTTGGTGCGAATGCTATTAATTGTTGCAATAACATTAGCTAAAGCATCCGGAGTATGAGCATAATCAACAATTGCTGTCACCTGTTTAGATGAAACAATGTATTGAAAACGACCTTCCACACTTGCTAACTTACTCAAGTGTACCAATGCTTCTTCTTGTAGCACGCCTAATTCTACTGTTGCACCTAATACCGCCAATAAATTAGAGGCATTGAATGCACCGATTAGCTGTACCCATAATTCTTGCTGGTTGATTTTCATCAACATCCCAGAAAATTGACTTTCTAGAATTTGCCCTTTGTAATCCGCCATGTTTTTCAACGCATACGTACAAACCTTTGCTTTGGTATTTTGTACCATTATAGGGCCGTTTTTATCATCTAGGTTGGTCAAAGCAAAGCTTGTTTTTCCTAACTGATCAAAGAACATTTTTTTTGCATCGCGATAAGCGGCAAATGTTTTGTGGTAATCCAAATGATCATGCGTCAAATTCGTAAAAATTCCTCCTTCAAAATGAAGTCCGAACGTACGATGTTGAACCACGCCATGTGAACTCACTTCCATAAAGCAGAATTCACATCCTTCTTCTGCCATTTGATTCAAATACGCATTAATGGTAATTGAATCAGGCGTTGTATGAGAAGTTTCGTAAAGCGCTGCTCCTATACGAATATTTACTGTTGATAGTAATCCTACTTTATACCCTAAACTGGTGAACATATTATACAACAATGTTGCGATTGTTGTTTTTCCGTTCGTTCCCGTTACACCAACTAATTTTAATTTATGTGAAGGATTGTCATAGAAATTAGCTGCGATAAGCGCTAAAGCTCTGTTGCTGTCTTCTACAACAACATAGACTACACCTTCTATCAAATCACTTGGCAAAACTTGACATACAATAGCCGTTGCTCCTTGCTCAATTGCTTGCTTGATATACGCATGCCCATCCACTACTTCACCTACTATGGCAATAAACAAAGTGTTTGACTTCACTTGACGTGAGTCAAAAGTCAAATGGTCTATTGTTGCATCTGTCGATCCAACAATAGACTGTATTTCTACTTTGTATAATATGTCTTTTATCTTTTTCACGATAGTTCTAAAACTACTTTTTGATTCTTATCTATTTTTTGTCCTGCTAGTATTGATTGCGTTTTGACTTTTCCTACCCCTTTGACTTGAACTTTTAATCCTAAGTTCTCCAATAAAGGCAAGGCATCCATGACTTGCATTCCTCTTACATCTGGCATCATTGCCTCTCCAAATTGATTTTGTACCAAGAAAGATTGATAACTTTCTACAATACTCGTTGGTACCTCATTGGAGTCTCTCATTTCTTTTGTTGTAGGGACATCTGTATAAATTTTCTGCGCAATTCGCTTGAATACAGGTCCTGCTACATCCGCTCCATAATAACTCTTAGATCGATCAGGTTTATGAATCACGACGATACAAGAATATTTTGGGTTATCAGCTGGAAAATATCCAGCAAAAGAAGAAGAATAGTACATGTCTGAACCATATCCTTTTCCTTTTCCATAATTCACCTGTGCGGTTCCTGTTTTACCAGCCATAGAAAAGTTTGGTGAGTACAGTTTTCTACCTGTTCCTTTTTTCACTGTATTTTCTAAAATCGCTCTCGCTTGATGAATAACATCCGGTGAGGCAATTTGTGGGTTCAACACAACCTTATCAAATTTTTGTATCGTTTGATCAAATTCTTTGATTTCAGACACAAAATAAGGTTTGACCATTTCACCATCATTAGCTACTGCATTATATAAGGTCAAAGTTTGCAAAGGCGTTACTGATAAACCATATCCAAAAGCCATCCAAGGCAAAGCCAATCCGCTCCATCCTTTTTTTCCTGGTTTAGGTACATAAGGAATTGCTTCTCCTTTTATTTTTAATCCCAAGGGTTTATCCATCCACAAAGAGCTCAAATAATCCGTAAACACTTTCGGATCATTTTTAAATGCTTCATCTACTGCCTGTGTAATTACAGTATTCGAAGACAATTCAATTCCCCTTGCTAAAGAAACTTTACCATATCCTCCATGTTTGGAATCGCGTACTCTTGCATTATAAAAGCGAACCACTCCCTCATTTGTATCATAAATACGAGCTGTATCTATTTGCTTTTTCTCTAACAATGCTAAAAGTGAGGCTAATTTAAACGTCGAACCAGGCTCGTGTTTTTCTCCCACGGCATAGTTTACCGTTTCATAGTATCCTCCCGTTTTCTCATCTCTTCCAAGATTTGAAATTGCTCGAATAGCGCCCGTTTTCGTTTCCATTACAATCACACAACCGTGATCTGCGCTGTACTTCTCTAACGATTGCAACAAAGCGTGATGCGCAATATCTTGAATGTACACGTCAATAGTTGAGATAATATCTTTTCCATCGATCGGTTCAATTTCATTCTCGTCATTAATTGGTTTCCACTGATTCTTCGCTAAGCTTTGCATTTTACGCTTCCCATCATATCCACTCAGATAATTTGTAAAAGCGCCTTCAATTCCAACTCTTCCGAATGTTCCATCTTCATTCTTGCGTTCATACCCAATGGTACGTTTGGCAATTCTTCCGATTGGATGCTGGCGAACCGTTTTTTGAGAAGAAATAAAACCTCCACCATTTCCTCCTCGTTTAAAAAGAGGAAAATTTTTGATTCGCACATATTCTACATAGCTCAAATTTCGAGCGATAAGAATATATCGGCTTTTAGATGCTCTACCTTTTCGCAACATATTTTCATAATATGCGCTTGGTTTGCGAAACATCACAGCTAGCGAATCCGCTAATGGCTTTACTTCTTTTTCAAAGTTTTCTTGTTTGGGTGCAACCCCGTCAAAACGTATTTCAAAGACCGGCACTGATGTGGCTAATAAGCTTCCATCAGCAGAATAAACATTTCCTCTATTGGCTTCTATTATTTCTTCTTTCACTCGGTTTTCACTTCGCGCTTTTTGACGAAGCTCACTCCCTTCTACTCCTTGAATTAATAGCATCCTATAAATTACCCCTCCTGCTAGTAGCAATACTATCGCAGTGACGACATAAATATTGACATAAATATTTTTGTTACCTAGGGCCATAGTTTATTCCAAAATGTTTTATTGTCTACCTCCCTCAACACCTTAATTTTTTGTGGTGGTGTTTCAGAAGGATATATTCCTTCTTCTTCTAATTTTCGAGTAATTGTCGATTCCATTTTCAGTTCCATAAGTTCTGATCGCGTTGCGACAAACTCAGCACGGAGCATTTTCACTTCGTGGGTTAATTTTCCAATTTTAAACACTTTCGATTCGTATCGTTGGGTGTTTCCAATCAGTATCATTCCTAACACAATCACATATATAATAAAGGCCCACGTCTTCGCGGAATTCTCGTTCACGAGAATTTTAGCTTTTATTACATCTACTGGACTTGCTATTGTTTTTTTCATTTTTTCTCGGCAATTCTCAACTTCGCTGATCGAGCTCTGTTATTTACTGCTATCTCTTCTTCTGTTGGAACAATGAGTTTTCCTAATTGTTTCAACGGAACTTCAAATCTTCCAAACATGTCGCGTTCTGGTTCCCCTTCAAACATTCCATTTTTCATGAAGCGCTTTACCAAGCGATCTTCTAATGAATGATAGGAGATCACGCTCAACCTTCCTTCTGGCTTCAGCACCCCAACACTTTGCTCTAACAATTCTTTTAGCACTTCAATCTCTTGATTTACTTCAATTCGAATAGCTTGATACACTTGCGCTAAAATTTTAGCTGTTTTGTGTGCAGGTAAAAATCGAGCTAATACTTGTTTCAGTTGATCTGTATCTTTTATCTCTCCGTTTGCTCGTGCATTTACAATTGTATGTGCCATTGCACCCGCATTGTTCAACTCTCCATATACGCTCAACACATATCTCAAATCTTTCTCATCATAATCATTGACTACATGATACGCTGATAATTCACCTTTTTGATTCATGCGCATATCGAGGTCCCCTGCGAAACGAGTAGAAAAACCGCGTTCTGCAACATCAAACTGATGAGACGAAACACCTAAATCTCCTAAGATTCCATCTACTTCGCGTACACCATAAAATCTCAAATAGCGTTTCAAGTGTCTAAAGTTTTGATTAATCAAGACAAATCGAGGATCGTCAATTGCATTTTTCACTGCATCATCATCCTGATCAAATGCGAATAATTTTCCATTTTCACCCAAGCGGCTCAAAATTTCCCTTGAATGTCCGCCACCACCAAATGTCACATCCACATAAACGCCATCGGGACGGATATTCAATCCATCCACTGTTTCGGTTAACAAAACAGGTCTATGATATGCGTATAAATCTTTACTCATCAAAACTAATATTACTCATTACTTCTTGCGCCAACGCTCCAAAATCAAAATCATCCGGTTCTAAAGTAGCTTCATACAGGTCTTTATCCCATATTTCGACGATATTCACTTTGGATGCCATTACGATTTCTTTCGTAATACTTCCAAACTGCAACAGATCCTTTGCAATTAGCAAACGACCTGCATCATCAATATCTACAAGTTTAACTCCCGCCATAAAAGCGCGAATAAACGTATCTACTTTTTTATCAAAAGGATTCAGTTTGTTGATCTTCAACATCATCTTCTCCCACTCAGCCATTGGCCACAATTCCAAACACGTCTCAAACACCGATCTTTTCAGCACAAAACCATCGGCCATAGCAGGTAACTGCTTCTTCAAAGAAGCAGGCACCAATACCCTACCTTTGGTATCGACTTTACACTCGTATGTACCAATAATCGACGTCAAAATTTGTTTATATATATATACTTAGCAAATGTAATTATTTTTTTACCACTTTTACCCACTTTTACCCACTTTGTTAATAAGTTTTCTAAAAATCGCGTATTTACTGACTTCAATAGCCGAATTAATTGCTTATACTTAGCCGTTTTTACATCAAACTCCTTGATTTGAACATACTTATCCCTATACTATTCGGCGTTTTTCACCTCGCAACCTGTCATTATTTTTTTACCATTGTTTTAACTCAAAATCTCTTTTTACAACAATCATTATCTAATTTATCTACCAAAAACGCCGAAACTATTTTTTGCAAAAAACGACGTTTTTTCACCTCAAATTCTTTGCATTTTATATGTTCCTTTTTCGAGCAACAGTCCCTATTTTAATCTCTTTTTTAGTCAAAAAAAGTTGATTTAATGCATATTTTGAGAATCTTGTTTACTTTCAAAAGGATTTTGCCTTTTTGAGGTTCAATCCCTCTTCTACTCAAAAGAAATAAAGCAAGAACAAAAGAACTTTACAGCTTAAGACTAAGTGACAAAACAACAACTAACCTACTGATAACATGAATCTTTCCAGCACATAAACGCATCATCTCCTCTACAGAAGTACAGTTATCCTCTTTTCTTTTTCACCTCCTCCTGTATTTTATCCTTTTATTACAATATTTGTCTCTATTAAAAATGTATATTTGTAAGAATTTAAAAATCGCAAGTAAGAGCTAATGGAGCGAACTTTAAAAGAAGACGGTAAATTCCGATATGTGGAAGTTGGTGAAGGAACACCAATTATCATCTTACATGGATTAATGGGAGGACTTAGTAATTTCGATGGAGTTGCAAATTTCTTCCCTCAAAAAGGCTATAAAGTTATTATTCCTGAACTGCCTTTATATACCAATAGCATTTTAAAAACGAATGTCAAAGCCTTTGCTAAGTTTGTCAAAGACTTTATTGAGCGCATTGGTTATAAAGAGGTTATTTTATTGGGTAACTCGCTTGGAGGTCATATTGCGTTGTATTTTGCTAAAATGTATCCTCAATATCTAAAAGCTATGGTGCTGACAGGAAGTTCAGGGCTATACGAGAGTGCTATGGGTGATAGTTATCCGAAGCGCGGGGATTATGAGTATATACGAAAAAAAGCAGAAGATGTATTTTATGATCCTGCTGTAGCAACAAAAGAAATCGTAGATGATGTTTTTGCTACTGTAAATGATCGCATGAAGTTGATTAAAACGTTGACGATTGCCAAAAGTGCAATTCGCCACAATATGTCTAAGGACTTGCCAAAAATAAATGTTCCTACTTGTTTAATTTGGGGAAAAAACGATAAAGTAACTCCGCCGGAAGTTGCTGTAGAATTTAACGAATTGCTACCTGATTCAAATCTATATTGGATTGATAAGTGTGGACATGCCGCTATGATGGAACACCCAGACGAATTCAATGAACTATTGAATAAGTGGTTCAACGAACGCAACATATAAAACAATGAAAATAAACACCGCAGCATTTGTAATGAGTAACTCTGAAGTAAGTAAGTGCCCGAATGAGCCTTTACCAGAGTATGCATTTATAGGAAGATCCAATGTTGGAAAGTCTTCTTTAATCAACATGCTTACCAATTCAAAATCTTTAGCGAAGACTTCTTCAAGACCTGGAAAGACGCAATTGATTAACCACTTTAAGATTAATTCAAATTGGTTTTTAGTCGATTTACCAGGATATGGATATGCTAAAGTATCAAAGAAAACAAAAGGTGTTTTTCAGAAATTCATCACTGAGTATTTTGAAAAACGCAGACAATTAGTTTCTGCCTTTGTTTTAATTGACATCAGACATGAAGCACAAAAGATTGATTTAGAGTTCATGGAGTATTTAGGAGAATCTGGTATTCCCTTTGCTATCATTTTTACCAAAGCCGATAAGGTAGGAAAAACGAAAGTACCTCAATTAGTTGCCGATTATAAAAAGCAACTGTTAAGTGGTATTTGGGAAGAAATACCTCCTTATTTTATCACTTCTTCAGAAGACAAAACAGGACGCGATGAAGTATTGAACTATATTGATACAATCAATCAAGATATCTTCAAGAATCCACTACCGATATAAAAAACAAAAAACTGCCAAGGCAGTTTTTTTTTGTATCTAAATATAATAGTCATTCACGGTAATGATTCCTGCTCGAATAGCGTATCGTGTAGCATCATGCACACTATTCACTTCCAATTTTTTAAAAATATTCTTTCGGTGGGTGATTACGGTATGGATGCTAATATTGCGATCTGCTGCAATTTCTTTCGTCATTTTACCTGTCGCAATTTCCTTTAAAATTTCTCGTTCTGCATTAGTCAAAATTTGATCCACTTTAAAGGCTGTCGTTTTATATGAATTAAAAACTTCCTGTACACAAGCGGCAATATAATTTTCTCTGCGCCATACTGTCGTTAATCCTTTTTTAATTTCCTGTAATGAATCTTTTTGTTGCAACAAATTAAAACCATGGACAGATTTCATATGCAACATTTTCTTTAACCATATCTCAGGTAACTCTTCTAACCACATTACCCATATACTGCGTTCATACGTATTTTTCAACTCGTAAATCACATCTACTTGTTGTAGTAATTGATAGGTTGTTGGATTAAAAAACACATAGCCTGAGCTGTTCTTTTTCAAAAACATACGAATATCTTGCACCGTTTGTAAATCATACCAGACGATTTCTTCTTGCGCAACCTGCTCTGCTATCGTTTTTATTCCCAAACGAACCAATTCTTTCTCTTCTAAAATAGCAATATGCACCATATTTTACCTTTGTTGTACAAAATTAGTGAAATAATATTAGGAATAAACAGCAAAAGGCTGCCTAAATAGACAGCCTTTTCCACCATTACTGATTGAATAAAATAAACAACTAATGAACCACTCACTATTATAGGTTCGGATTCTCTCTCTCTTCTACTGCAGGTATTTGGTATAAATAATACGGACTATTTGCCACAAACGGACTTTGATCTGGAAAATTCAACGCATAATGTCCGTTAGCGGTCATTAATTTTGTTATTGTTTCCTCATTGCCATTTGCATCGCGTACCACGTACGTATACTCCACCTTACTTTGTTCGTATTTTTTTCGAACTACTGCTTTCTGATTTCTTACAATATCAACCAAGCTAAATCCCTCTCCGAATAATTCTTTTCTTCTTTCAAGCCAAATTGCTTCTAGTAAATCATTTCCAGATAAGTTTGTTGCCAAAGCGGCATTTCTAGCCTGTTTAACAGCATTTAATTTATTTATTGCATCTCCATCATTTAATCGTGCTTTTGCTTCCGCATTGATTAAATAAATCTCTGATGTACGCATCAATACAATATCCGCAATTTGACCTGCTTTAAATTTAAATTTACCATAACGCATCCAAACTACAGAGGCTTTCGCTAGATCTGCACCCGGATCTGGCGCCCAATTAATCATTGATTTTCTATAATCGCCATCTTCAAATAAATCTTTAAAGTACGGATCAGCATTAAAGCTATAGTAATAGCTATCTTTTGATGTAACATCTAAAAAATGGAATTGGTACGACGCATCACTTTGATCTGGTGTTTGTGGATGTCCCCAAATCCACTCACGGTTATTGACATCATTAAATCCCGATTTATACTCTATTTCATTCATCAAATAATCGTTCTTCACTAATAAGCGATCCGAATATTCTTTCGCCTTTTCCCAATTTCTAGCATATAAGTTTGCTCGAGCCAATAAACCTAAAACCACATTGTTATCGAATTGAAACTTTTGTGCACGAACATATCCTTCAGGAATTAATACCAATGCTTCTTCCAAATCTTTAAGCGCCTGGTTATACACTTCCGTTACGGTTGCTCTTTTTCCAGGCTGTGATTTAGCTGTAGTTGGTTCTAAGTAAATTGGCGCTGTTAAAGCACTTGGATTATGGTCAATCGCAAAGGCATAAGATGATGCCAAATGCAAGTACATAAATCCTCTCAAAGCATATGCTTGACCTTTCACTCTTCTTCTCTCTCCTCCATCACCTTGTGCCTCATCAATATTAGCCAAGATATTATTCATGTTGTTGATTGTCTTATAGGCCAGGCTCCAACTTAATGAATTTGTCCCCCCTTTTCCATACAAGGCATTGAATTGATAATGTGATCCAAAACCATATTTGTTGGTTTGCAATACAACATCATTCCCCATTGCATCACTGGCACGTAAAAAGGACCCAAATCCAGGATTCGCATACGAATTGAATGTTTCCATCAATTGCCCCCAACTTCCATTTAAAACCTTTTCGCTACCCGAAACCGTTTTAAATACTTCTTTTTTCTCCATGGCATCTGTTGGCGAAGTTTCTAATTCACAAGAAACCAATCCCAAAGAAAGTAGTAAGAATAAAACTTTTGTATAATTGATATAATTTTTCATGTGCTTAAAGTTTTAAATTTAATCCCACTGAAATGGTTTTCATTGCAGGATAACGATAGTATGTAGTACCATCAAAATTTTGTTCAGGATCTAATCCTTGTTGTTTGGTCCATGTAAATAAATTCTCCGCTTGTAAGTATAACGAAGCTTGTCCGATATTTACCTTATCTAACCACTCTTGTGGGAAATTATATGCAAGAGAAAGTGTTTTCAATTTCAAGAATGAACGATCTACTAAGAAACGATCCGAAGGGTATGTCCATCTTCCTGAATCCGCAGTAGTCAATCGACCTACATTTGCATATGGGTTCTCAGGTGTCCAACGATCTAACATGTCTACACTCCAAGTTCCTCCACCTGGGTCATTACGCATTAAACCTGTTTTATCGTCATTGTAAATTTTACCACCAATATTATAAGAGAAGTTCGCTACGATTTGCCAATTTTTATAACTTAAGTCTGTATTGAATCCTCCCGAAAACTTCGGTAGTGAATTTCCACTTTTCACTTTGTCTGTATCTTTTAAACTACTGTAGTTATCCGTGATATAGCGATTTCCTTGATCATCTGTACCATACCATCTTGGCTTCCCTGTTTGTGGGTCTGGTCCTGCCCATTCTTGCAAATAGAAATCATATAACGAACCTCCTTTAGCCCATCTTTTTGTTCCCGAAAACATTTCATTAGACGGAAGAGAAACAATTTTATTTTTATAGGTTGTGATGTTCATCCCTAATTTCCATTTCCAATCAGCAGTTCGGATTGGATATCCTTCTAATGAAATCTCTAACCCATAGTTTTTCATTTTCCCAACATTTTCTAGGATGGAAGTAAATCCTAAAGACGGAGCAATCGATTTACTAAACAACAAATCTTTAGAAGAACGCTCAAAATACTCTACTGTACCACTTAATCGGTTATCCAATACAGCAAAATCAAACCCGATATTCATGTTCATGTTTGACTCCCAGCTCAATTCTGGTGTTTCTAAACGAGAAGCTACTAATCCAGGATTTCCTAAGTTGTTATAGATATCGTATAACTCTTGGTAAGCATAATATCCTACCTTATCATTTCCTTGTGCACCATAACTAGCACGGAACACTAATTCATTCAACCAAGTATCGCGATAGCTCTGCATAAAGTCTTCATCAATAATTCTCCATGAAGCTCCTACAGACCAAAACCCTCCCCAACGTTTTGCTTTAGCAAAACGAGAAGATCCATCTGCACGGTAAGAAGCTGATAAATAATATTTTTTATCGTATGAATATTGTGCATTTCCGAAAAAACTCAACATTTTATATTCATCTGCTTTACCATAAAAATCAACTAATCGAGAAGCTGCATCTGGTTGATCATAACCTAACATCGCTATTTGTTCTCTAGCCCCGCCAAAATAGTTTGACTTGAATTGGTAATACTCTTGTCCAGCCATGAAGGCTAAACTATTTTTATCATCTAAATCTAAATCGTAATTCAGTACGTTATTATACGTCATACTAACTGTACGAGTATTGCGCATACTTACACCACCACCTGTAGCACTAGACGGTCCAATCTCTGGATTAGTGACATTGTGTTTGTACTCACTGTTATAATCGACGTTCAACGATGTTTTAAACTTCAAATTATCCAAGAACTTAATTTGAGCATAGGTACGCACTGTTGCGATGTCAAATTTATTTTCCGCTTTATCTAATGGCAATGTTGCAACTAAGTTATGACGGGCATATGAACTTGCTCTATACGTTCCAAAGTCATACATACGCTTTCCTGTTTCTGGGTCTAACAGATAAGCCCCAGTAGTTAAATCACGCTCATAAATCGGATAAAAAGAAGGCATATTACGTCCAAAGCCAATTACGTTTCCAATCGCACTATCATCTTGTTTTGGGTAATCTTGAATGGAATGTGAAGCAGAAGCATTCAATCCCAATTCTAACCAATCCTTCGCGTCAATGACAATATTAGAACGGAAGTTAAAACGTTTGAATCCTGATTCTTTGATGTACCCTTGGTTGTTTAAAAAACCTCCTGACACGAAATATCTTGATTTCGCTCCACCCCCAGATACACGAACATTCACATCGGTATAATTAGCAGATTGAGATAATGCATCTGTCCAATTATCATTCCATAGCGGTTGTAAACCTGGACGCAATTTTCCATCCGTCCCAACAGGTTGAGGATTGTTTAATCCATAAGGATTAATCCCTAAATTATTTACTAAGTTATCCGTTGCATACTGAGAAGCGGTTGCCCAATCTTCTCCTGTTGTATCCATACGTCCATTTCGCATTGCTTCCCAATACAACTCCATGTATTGATTTGTTCCCAATGTTTTATAATCACTACGCGCTCTACTTGAAGTTCCGTATTTCGCAGATATTTCAATTTGAGGCTCTTGATTTTTCACCCCTCTTTTGGTTGTGATCATAATCACCCCATTTGCTGCTCTAGAACCGTATAAAGTAGCTGCTGTCGCATCTTTTAATACGGAAATAGATTCAATATCCGCCGGAGCAATAGCAGATAGACCCCCTTCATAAGGCACTCCATCTACTACGTATAAAGGTTTACTATCTGCATTAATCGAACCAATCCCACGGATGCGTATCTCTGCTTCCGAACCGGGTTGTCCACTTGCTGCAAAAGACTGAACCCCTGCTACCGAACCTTCCAAAACTCTTGAAACATTACTCACTTGAGTTTGTCCAATCGTTTTAGCGCTAACTAATCCAACTGATCCTGTATAAGTTTTTTTATTGGCCGTACCATAAGGTACTTGAATAATAACTTCTTCTAGATTTTCGGCATGTGCCTCTAGGTAAATATTTAATTCCGTTTGATTGGAAATTTTCACTTTTTGCGTGGTATAACCAATAAAAGAAAAAGCAATCGTTTGGTTAGGTTCCACCTTAATGGCATAATTCCCATCAAAATCCGTGGCAACTCCTTTACCTGTTTCTACTACGGTTACACTTACTCCAGGTAAGCTTCCTCCAATGTCAGAAACGGTCCCTTTTAGTGTAAACTCCTGTGCTTGTAACTGATAAACTCCCATCAGCACAAAAACAATTTGTAAAATTTTTTGCATAAATTGTCCCTTTGATTGCCAGATGTTTCTAGCAATACATTAATAATAAAGTGATAGATTTAAAATGATTGAGATGTTGTCGGTTCAACATCTGAGATAAGATAAAAGTTGCGCTAGCAACAACACCAGTTCATGCAGCACTTCATCGACATGGAAGAAGACCCTTCATGTTGATTAGAATAAAGAAAAGAAGTCGTTTTCGATAAAAAAACTATAGACTGCATACTACTACTTTTTAAATTATAGGCTTTGTATTTTCACAACTTTATGAAACATCAAGCAACTATTATTTGTTTTTTGATAAGGCAAAGATAGTAGCTCCGACAATAGAAGTAAATACCACGTATATGGTAGATTTATAAAAAAAAGGTTACCTCAACTGTATAGAGGCAACCTTTTTTTAATTCTATTATACTTATATTGATTACTTTACATGTAAAATAAAGTAATTCTTTTTTCCTTTTTGCAAGAGGATGAATTGATCATTAATCAAATCTTGTGTAGTAACTACGTATTCTTCCGTTACTTTGTCGCGATTTACTGCGATAGCATTCGCTTGCAAAGAACGACGTGCTTCTCCATTTGAAGGCATAAATCCGCTTTTCCCAGCTAGTGCTTCAATAATTGGCAAACCTACTTCCACATCTGCCTTTGCGATTTCTGCTTGAGGAACTCCGTCAAACACTTCTAAAAATGTTTTTGCATCTAGTTGTTTTAGATCATCCGCTGATGAATTTCCAAACAAGATACCCGAAGCTTTAATTGCATTTTCTAGATTTTCAGTTCCGTGAACCATCGTTGTCACTTCTTCTGCTAATCGTTTTTGCAATACGCGTAAATGTGGTGCTTCTAAGTGTTCTTTTACTAATGCTTCAATTTCTTCACGTCCAATAAACGTAAAGATTTTGATGTATTTTTCTGCATCTGCATCTGACACATTTACCCAGTATTGGTAGAATTTGTAAGGAGAAGTATATTCTGCAGACAGCCAAATATTTCCACCTTCCGATTTACCAAACTTTGTTCCATCTGCTTTAGTAATCAAAGGACAAGTTAAAGCATACGCTTTCTCACTAATCGTACGACGAATTAATTCTGTACCCGTTGTAATGTTCCCCCATTGATCTGAACCTCCCATTTGCAAGGTAACTTGCTTGGCTTGGAACAAATGTAAAAAGTCATATCCTTGTAACAATTGATAACAAAACTCTGTAAATGACATTCCATCTTGGAATTCACCATTTAGGCGTTTTTTCACAGAATCCTTTGCCATCATATAGTTCACTGTAATGTGTTTACCAACTGTTCTGATGAATTCTAGGAAAGAAAAATCTTTCATCCAATCGTAATTATTTACGAGTTCTGCAGCATTTTCTGCACCAGAATTAAAATCTAAAAAGCGCTCTAGCTGTGCTTTAATCGCATTTTGATTATGACGCAAAGCTTCTTCTGACAATAGATTTCTTTCATTTGATTTTCCAGATGGGTCTCCTACCATTCCTGTAGCACCACCAATTAAAGCAATTGGTTTATGTCCTGCCATTTGAAAATGCTTTAAAAGCATTACACCTACTAAATGTCCAATATGCAATGAATCCGCTGTTGGGTCAATTCCCACATATGCCGCACGCATCTGCTCCAACAAATGTTCTTCAGTGCCTGGCATAACGTCGTGGAGCATTCCTCTCCAAGTCACTTCTTCAATAAAATTTTTCATTTAATTATATTTTATGCAAAGATAGTCCAATTCCTTACGCTATTAGAACTTTTTTTTGTCACATCCCTATTTTTATTGCTTTCAGATGCTTCAAAACAATACACTGAAAATACGGGCGTTACTTTCAAACTTTTAGTTCAATTCTTTCACTTTCTAAAACATAACCTTTACATTTGTTCATTATGATATTAGTTACTGGTGCAACAGGCTTAGTTGGAAGCCATCTTCTATTACATCTTCTTCAACAAGGAGCAGAATCGATACGTGCTATTTATCGCAATACACAAAGTATTGCTAAAACCAAACACGTATTTGAATTACACCAAGCACTTACCTTATTCGAAAGCATTCAGTGGCAACAAGCAGATATCCTAGATTTACCTGCACTAGAAGACGCTTTTGAAGGAATCACCCATGTTTACCATTGTGCTGCTATGGTTTCTTTTGATCCCCGACATGAAAAAATCTTGCGCAAAACTAATATTGAAGGAACGGCAAATATTGTAAACCTTTGTCTTGCACATTCCATTGAAAAATTGTGTCATATAAGCTCTATTGCTGCCTTAGGCGAATCTTTGCATTACTCTACTCCCATTACCGAGCAAACAGAATGGAATCCCGCCCTTTATCACAGTGATTATGCATTGAGTAAATTTGGTGGTGAAATGGAAGTTTGGCGTGGAACTCAAGAGGGGCTTGACGTCGTTATTGTCAATCCTGGAGTCATTTTTGGGCGCGGATTTTACAGAGAAGGCAGTAGTGAACTATTTTATAAAGTACATCAAGGATTTCCTTTTTACACAACTGGAACTACGGCTGTTGTTTCCGTTGAAGATGTCGTATCAGCTATGTATCAACTGATGGAAAGTGAACACAAGAATGAACGTTATATTCTTGTTTCTGACAATCTAAAAAACCGTGAGCTATTACACTATATAGCTGCTTTACTCCAAAAGAAACCTGCTAGTTTTGAAATAGGCCCGTTTGGACTTGCTTTGGCTTGGCGTTTAGATGCTTTTGTTTCTATACTAACTAGAAAAAAAAGAAGCTTTACACGTGCTATCGCGAAAGCTTCTTTCAGTTGTTTTATTTATGATGCTTCTAAAATTGAACAAACGCTCGATTTTACATTCTCTTCTTATCAAAAATTTTTAGTTGATGTTAGTAAAGGATTTAAATAAGCACATGTCCTTTAGCTGATTGCTAATCTTTTATTTACTCTACTAACTTTTTTTTCATTTCTGGGCTGACTTCTTTAATACTGGTTTGTTTTACCTTTTTAGTCTTTGGAATCAATTTTGTATTTTTAATAGGTTCTACTTGGTTTGTATCAGCCTTTAAAATAGGCATAGAATCAACCGCAATAGCAGCAACAGGAGCTAACTCCAATTCTTTTTTAGGCAATAAGGAATCAATTCGTTCTTTATCTTTTTTAAGTCGGTCCATGACACGCGTTTGCATATCAAAATACACGCCCTTTTTCAACTTTACATAGTAGCGATTATTTGCTGTAAACGTCAAACTATCAATTTGATATTTATCAAAAACTTCTTTGATCTGCACTGTTTTTACAGTATCTGATGCAAAAGCATTGGTTGTTTGCATACCATACAACAACGCTACATCATATAGAATATCCTCCATTTTTGATTGCTCAATAAATGGGTTGGGTTTGTCTAAATCTTTTTGACAAGAAAACAACAACAAAGCCATACAACAAATTATAACTACCTGCTTCATTTTTCTACTTATACTAACGTTCAAAAAGCAATCTTTGCCCACAACGAATTTCTTTTACTTCTTCATTTTCATACACCAAGCACCCATTAACAAAAGTATGTGTCACTTTAGATGAAAATGTTTCTCCTTCAAATGGAGACCATCCACACTTATACAAGATATTATCTTGATTTACTTCCCAGCTGCTATTTGGATCAATTAAAACGATATCCGCATGATAACCTTCTTTTAAAAATCCTCTTTTTTCTATTTGAAATAAAATAGCTGGATTATGTGCTGTTTTTTCTACAATTTTTTCAACTGTAATTCGCCCTTGTTTTTTTGCTTCAAATAAGGAAACTAAAGCATGTTGAACTAAAGGACCTCCAGAAGGAGCTTGTGTATATGTTTTTGCTTTCTCTTCTTTCGTATGTGGTGCGTGATCTGTTGCAATAACGTCAATACGACCATCTAACAAAGCTTCCCAAAGCTTTTCTCTATCACTTTCTTTTTTTACAGCAGGATTCCACTTGATGAAGTTTCCTTTTGTTTCATAATCTTTATCTGTAAACCACAAGTGATGTACACAAACCTCCGCCGTAATTTTCTTGTCTTTTAATGGAATATCATTACGGAATAACTCTGTTTCTTTCCCTGTAGATACATGAAACACATGTAATCGTGCTCCTGTTTTCTTTGCTAATTCAATCGCTTTAGACGAAGAGATATAGCATGCTTCTTCACTGCGAATAATTGGATGGCATCGCACAGGGATGTCTTCTCCGTATTGTTCTTTATGTTGTTGCAAATTTGCCTGAATCGTTCCTTCATCTTCTGCATGAACCGCAATCAACATTGAAGTACTGGAAAAGATTTTTTCTAGTACATCTTGACGATCTACCAACATATTTCCCGTTGAAGAGCCTAAAAACAATTTAATCCCCGCTACATTACGTGGATTTGTTTGCAGTAATTCTTCTAAATTATCATTGGTTCCTCCCATCATAAACGAGTAATTCGCTGAAGACGCTGAAGATGCTATTTCGTATTTTTGTTCCAACAATTCTTGCGTAACCGCATTGGGAACTGTATTAGGTTGTTCGATAAAAGAAGTAATCCCTCCAGCTACAGCTGCTCTTGATTCTGAAGCAATATCTCCTTTATGCGTTAAGCCTGGCTCACGGAAATGTACTTGATCATCAATCATTCCAGGAACAACATACTTTCCTGTTGCATCAATCACTTGCATATCGGGTGTTGCTTCGATAGTCTGTGCTATTTTTGCTATTTTGCCTTCTTGAATCAGAATATCCCCTTTTTGAACGATACCTTCATTGACAAGGCTTCCATTTTTTATTAAATAGTTGCTCATTATAGTTTGTTTAGTAGTTTTCTAATTTTTAGATTCATTACTCCAAAAATAGCTTCTTTGATAATCCCTTTTGACATTTTAGATTCCCCTCGTGTTCGATCTGTGAAAATAATCGGTACTTCCGTAATCGGGAATTGCTTGACGTATACTCTGTATTTCATTTCAATTTGAAAGGCATAACCTACAAATCGAATCTTATCCAAATCGATAGCTTGTAAAACTTCTTTTGTGTAACAAACAAAACCTGCTGTTGTATCTTTCACAGGCATACGGGTAATCCAACGGACATAAATTGATGCTCCATAAGAGAGTAATACGCGGTTCAAAGGCCAATTGACGACATTCACTCCCGTCACATACCTTGACCCAATTACCATTCCGCCTTTTTCTTGGCAGCTTGCTAACAATCGACTCAAATCAGCGGGATTGTGAGAAAAATCAGCATCCATTTCAAAAATATAGGCATAATCGCGCTGTAGTGCCCATTTAAAACCATCTACATAAGCCGTACCTAATCCATTTTTTCCTTCTCTCTTCAGCAAATGAAGCGCATTGTATTTTTCTTGCAACTGTTCAACCGCTGCTGCCGTACCATCAGGAGAGTTATCGTCTACAATAAGCACGTGAAAACACTCGGGTAATTCGAGTACAGCCTCAATAATTTGCGCGATATTTTCGATCTCATTGTAGGTAGGAATAATAACTAGTCCTGCGTTCATTGTCTTTACTTTGGATACAAAAATAACCTTTTTATAGAAAGTTAACCCTTAAATAATTAACAAAGTCTCACAAATGCATTTTTTTACTAATTTTGCAAATGATATGGACAACTTACTATTAACTGAGCGAATTGTTGCCAACAAGGATTGGGCTACCCTACTGTTTTTCGTGGGCTTCTCCATCATTGCTATTAATCGAACTATTTTTAGTGTTCGTTTTGCGGAGTTTACTCGTTTGGTAATTTCGGATAAGTATTTGAAGATTTACAAAGACAATACCAATCTACGCAATAGTTTTACACTTTCCTTTTTGACCATTCAGTTATTATCCATTACCTTCTTTTTACAGATTGCGGCGAAGTCTTTTGGATTTATAGAGCAATATACCTTGTTGTCGTATATCCAAATCTTGAATTTCACTTGTTTTTTTGTTATTGCAAAATATTTAATCGACAAGATAATTGGCATTACATTTGAGATAGAAGATTTTGTAGACCATTTTAATTTACAAAAAGCAACCTATAGAAATTACATTGGTATGTATCTTTTGGGAATAGATTTACTCTTATTTTACAACGATATAGTCAACCAATTCGCAATAACTCTACTTGGAATTGCTTTAATCTTAACAAATCTTGGTTTATACGTTATATTTATAAAAAACAATCGAAAAACGATATTAAATAAGTTGTTCTATTTTATTTTGTATCTTTGCACCCTTGAAATAGCTCCTTATTTTATAATATACTTTGCATTTAAAAACTTTAGAGCCTAAATAAGAATTAAACTATGAAAGTGAAAACAATTTTGGTTTCTCAGCCAGAACCTAAAGTAGAAAACTCTCCATACTTTGAGATCGAACAAAAGTATAAAGTAAAAATTGACTTTAGGCCTTTTATACACGTTGAAGGTGTACCTGCTAAGGACGTAAGACAACAGAAGATCGATTTAAATAACTTTACAGCGGTTATTTTAACGAGTAGAAACTCCGTTGACCATTTCTTTCGTGTTGCAGAAGAAATGCGCTATAAAGTGCCTGAAACACTTAAGTATTTTTGTCAATCAGAAGCTATCGCCTTTTATTTACAGAAATATGTAGTATATCGCAAAAGAAAGATTTATGTTGGTCAGAAAGATTTCGCTGATTTAGCTCCTTTGATTAAAAAATACAAGGATGAGAAATTCTTATTATCGGCTTCAGATCAATTAAACGCGGAAGTACCTACTATTTTAGGCGAATTAAAAGTAGATTGGACTCCAGGAACATTTTACAGAACGGTAATGAGTGATTTATCTGATTTAGCCGATGTAAAATACGATGTTTTGGGCTTTCTTTAGTCCAACGGGAATTAAATCATTATTCATGAATTTCCCTGACTTCTCTCAAGACAATACTCGAATTGCAGTATTTGGTACAACAACGCAAAAAGAAGCCTTAGATCACGATTTACGCGTGGATATCATGGCTCCATCACCGGAAGCACCATCTATGACAATGGCTCTTGAAAAATACATTCAGAAAGTGAATAAATAAATATAAAAAAGTCTTCTTAACGGAAGACTTTTTTTTGGTTGAATTTTTTGGTTATGAGTTGTGGGTTATGGGGTGTGAGTTATGAGTCGTGAGTTATGAGTCGTGAGTTATGAGTTATGAGTTATGAGTTATGAGTTATGAGTTATGAGTTATGAGTTGTGAGTCGTGAGTTATGAGTCGTGAGTTATGAGTCGTGAGTTATGAGTCGTGAGTTGTGAGTTATAGTTGTGAGTGGTCACATAAGACCTCCCTTAATCCTTAACCATAACTTACAACCCATACCCCTTAACCTTTAACCCTTAACCTCATAACCCATAACT
Source organism: Myroides gitamensis (assembly GCF_029894455.1). Taxonomy (NCBI): domain Bacteria; kingdom Pseudomonadati; phylum Bacteroidota; class Flavobacteriia; order Flavobacteriales; family Flavobacteriaceae; genus Myroides; species Myroides gitamensis. The sequence goes on along the minus strand of NZ_JARYHN010000001.1, from coordinate 3,695,974 downwards.
ACTCATAACAAAAAAAGAGAGCCTAAGCTCTCTTTTTGATATCTACTATAACTGTGGTCCTGCTTCAACTAAAGCTTTTCCAGCATCGTTATTTGTGTACAAATTAAAGTTTTTGATAAATAAAGCAGCTAAATCTTTTGCTTTATCTTCCCACTCTTTTGCTTCACCGTACGTGTTACGAGGATCTAAGATATTTGTATCTACTCCATCTAAAGCTGTTGGTACAACAAAATTATAAATAGGAATAATTTTTGTTTCTGCATTCTCGATAGAACCATCTAAGATTCTGTCAATAATTGCACGTGTATCTTTAATAGAAATACGTTTTCCTGTTCCGTTCCAACCTGTGTTAACCATATAGGCAGTCGCATTGTGCTCCTCCATTTTCTTCACTAACTCTTCTCCGTATTTTGTTGGGTGTAAAGACAAGAATGCTTTACCAAAACAAGCTGAGAATGTTGGTTCTGGTTGTGTTACTCCTCTTTCTGTACCTGCTAATTTAGCTGTAAATCCAGATAAGAAGTAATATTTAGTTTGTTCCGGTGTCAATTTTGAAACAGGAGGCATTACTCCAAAAGCATCTGCAGTTAAGAAGATTACTTTCGTTGCATGACCTGCTTTAGAAACCGGTTTTACAATATTTTCAATGTGATCAATTGGGTAAGAAACACGTGTATTTTGTGTTACAGAACCATCATTAAAATCAATAACACCATTAGCATCAACAGTAACGTTTTCCAATAAAGCATCACGGCGAATCGCACCATAGATATCTGGCTCGTTTTCTTTGCTTAAGCTAATTGTTTTTGCATAACAACCTCCTTCGAAGTTGAATACTCCTTCGTCATCCCATCCGTGCTCATCATCACCAATCAACTCGCGTTTTGGATCTGTTGACAACGTTGTTTTTCCTGTTCCTGATAATCCGAAGAATACAGCCACATCACCATCTTTACCTTTGTTTGCTGAACAGTGCATTGATGCCATTCCTTGCAATGGTAAATAGTAGTTCATCATAGAGAACAATCCTTTTTTCATCTCACCACCGTACCAAGTACCACCAATGATTTGAACTTTTTCAGTTAGATTGAACGCAATATATACTTCTGAATTTAATCCGTATGCTTTGTAATCTTTAAATGTTGCTTTAGAACCATTCATTACTACGAAATCAGGCTCGCCGAAGTTTGCCAATTCTTCTTCTGTAGGACGGATGAACATGTTTTTCACAAAATGTGCTTGCCATGCTACCTCCATAATGAATCTTACTTTCAAACGCGTATTTTCATTCGCACCACAGAAAGCGTCAACAACATAAAGTTTTTTTCCTGACAACTCTTCTGCCGTAGTTGCTTTTAAAGCTTCCCACGTTTTTTGGTCAATCGGCTTGTTATCATTTGGAGATTCTGGAGAATTCCACCATACGGTATTCTCAGTAACTGAGTCCTTTACGATATATTTATCTTTTGGAGAACGACCAGTGAACTCACCTGTCATAACATTTACAGCTCCTAATTCAGTTACTTGTCCTTTTTCAAACCCCTGTAGGTCAGACTTAATTTCTTCATTATATAAAAGATCGTAGGAAGGATTATATACAATCTCTACAACATCTTTAATACCATATTTTTCAAGTGAAATTGATTGCGTATTAGCCATTTTCATTATGTTATGTTGTCTTTTTAATTAATATGCAAACTTAGAAATAAATTTAATATAACGATGCACAAAACTAGATTTTCGTACTTTTTCCCATTTTAAGGGTCTGAATTGCAGCATACACCCAAGCTAAAATCATGAAAATTCCTCCAATAGGTGTAATTGGCCCCAAGAATTTCACGTTAAATCCTTGCAATCCATTGAACGTTAGTAGATAAATAGACCCTGAGAATAAGGTTACTCCGATTAAAGTCAAGATAAACAATCGCTTTTTCACTGCATCAGTGAAGAAAGAAGAAAGACCGACGAACAAGAGAAAAAAGACGTGATACATCTGATAGCGAACACCAACTTCATAAGAAGCTACCGCCGTTTCACTGACAATCTTTTTCAAACCATGTGCTCCAAAGGCGCCTAAAATAATACCTAAAGCTCCTAATAATGTAGCTGTTATAATAATTTTTCGTCCCATTTATTTTTCTTTCGAAGATACAAATTATCCACCAAACGACACCGAAGAAAGCTTAAAAATAAATATACACCCCATGTCCCGAAGGAGTTGTCTATTATTCACAATTTGAGGTTTCTTTATTTTTTTTACTGGTTTTTCACTCCTCTTCTATTTTTTTACCAAACTAAAAAAGGGTTCATCAAACAAGACGCTATCTTATTAAAAATCAATAGAAGCCTTTTTCTTTCCTTTTTCTTCGATCTGATATCCGTACCACACATTCTTTTCCATTAAAAACTATTGTTCGTTTTGTGTCTAGGGAGGAAAAAACGCCCGTTATTATCTTCACTTAGACAATTTTATTCCAAACTTTTTTAGCAAAAATTTTGCCCCTATGATTATATAATTCCTTACTTTCGTAACTCGTAAAACAACCAAAAACAAAATAATGAAAGAAATATTAATCGTAGGCGCTGGCCGTTCTGCCTCATCACTTATTAAGTATTTACTTGAAAAATCTACGACAGAAAACCTTCATTTAACCATTTGTGATTTGTCTTTAGCTTTAGCAGAGAAAAAAGCAATGGGACATCCAAATGCTACGGCAAAGGAATTTGATTTATTTAATACCGAACAAAGACAAGCTTTGGTTCAGCAATCAGATATTGTTATCTCGATGCTACCAGCCGCTTTACACATCGAATTAGCAAAAGATTGTGTTCAGTTTAAAAAACATTTAGCTACCGCTTCTTATATCAGTCCAGCTATGGCAGCTCTGGACGAGGAAGTAAAAGCCAATAACCTTGTATTCATGAATGAGATAGGACTAGATCCAGGAATCGATCACATGAGTGCCATGAAAATTATTCATGAAGTAAAAGCAAAAGGAGGAAAAGTAATTTCTTTTGAGTCTTTTTGTGGAGGATTAATGGCTCCTGAATCAGACAACAACTTATGGAACTATAAATTTACTTGGAACCCGCGTAATGTGGTTTTAGCCGGACAAGGTGGTGCTGCTAAATTTATCCAAGAAGGACAATACAAATACATTCCGTATAACAAAGTATTTAGACGTACGGAGTTCTTAAATGTGGAAGGTTATGGCAAATTTGAAGCGTATGCGAACCGCGATTCATTGAAATACCAAAGCGTTTATGGTTTAGACGATGCGAAAACGATCTTTAGAGGTACTATTCGCCGTGTAGGATATTCAAGAGCCTGGAACTTATTTGTTGAATTGGGAATTACAGACGATAGTTATGTAATCGATCATTCAGAGACCATGTCATACCGCGAGTTTATCAACTTGTATTTACCGTACCATCCGACGGATACCGTAGAGACAAAATTGAGATTAGCATTAAACATTGACCAAGATGATATTGCATGGGAGAAGTTATTAGAACTAGACCTTTTCAATCCGAACAAAATCATTGGTTTGAAAAATGCTACTCCAGCACAGATTTTGGAAAAAATATTAGCTGACAGTTGGACATTGGATCCTGATGACAAAGACATGATTGTGATGTACCACAAGATTGGTTATGAATTAAACGGAGAGAAAAAACAAATTGACTCTACGATGATTTGTATTGGCGATGATCAGACCTATACCGCTATGGCAAAAACAGTTGGTTTACCACTGGCTATTGCAGCTTTAAAAATATTAAAAGGCATTATTAGTACACCAGGAGTACAAATGCCAATTGAAGAGGAAGTATATGCTCCGATTCTAAAAGAATTAGAAGAAAACGGCATCGTTTTCGACGAAAAAGAAGTAGAATACCAAGGATTCTAATCAAAAAGGTCAAAAGCAATGCTTTTGACCTTTTTTAATTCTTTATCTTATGCGTTCAAACCTAAGCCTAGTACCATCAGATACAACAAGAGATAAAGCATCTTGATCAACTCTCATTAAATAACCTCCCAAGCCATCTATTACTACTATTTCTTGTTCTTCCCATTTAAAATCATACTTATAACCATAATCTGAAACTCTCGATTGTATAAAAATATCAAATGTGCCATCTTTTGAAACTGAATGATTCGTTACAAACAGTTTGTCATAATAGCTAAATTCGTACAACACCTCTTCCTCATCAGTAAGCACCCTTCTTCTGCCCGTAAAATCACCCATTTCTTTTAAACGCCAGGTACCCAAGAGTAATTTTTTACTTTCTTCTGAAATTTTCGGATAGGTTACTCCTTTTTGTATTTTTTCGAATACAAGTATTTCCCCTGCATAATGCGTTAAGATTAATTTATTTTGTGTCACTTCAAGATCAAATTGAAGATTCGGATTACCATCATACATGGATTCAAAATGCAATCGCTCTTTTTTAGCGACTGTTTCATCCCAACTTTTCACGTACGCAAACGTGTATTCCATCGTTCCATTTTCAGTCAAGTAATAGGAATTACTAGCGGATCCAATCGGTTTGTTTGACTCATTTGCAATTATCACCTTTCCATTTATCGTAAAGGTATATCGAACAAATAGACCTTCTCTAGTCAAGTCGATCTGTTCACCTTCCGTATTGGAATAGTTGCTCAATCGCCAATCACCTAATAATAATTCTTTTTCTTCTTTAGTTATTTTAGTGTAAGAAGGAATTGCTGTATCGTCTGTGTTACAAGAAGTCAACACAACAAAAAGTAATAGTACGTAAGGGAATAATTTTTTCATTCGTTTACTTTTTGATTATTTTTTGACTGTGACTTGTTCCATCTTCCATCGTAAATCGAATCAAATACAACCCTTTTTTCAACTGGGTAAGATCCACTTGAAACTCCTTCTGGTGGTTTACTTTAGCACGACTACTTGTTTGTCCAATTTCATTAAATAGCTCCCAAAATACAATAGCTTGATTGGATGTAACGGTAACTTGATCTGAGGTTGGATTTGGAAAAACTTGTATTATTGATTGATTTTCTTCATTTATGCCTTGAGCTTCTGTAAAATCTACTGCAACACTTGTTACTCTAGTATTTCCTGCACATGGAAGCACTTTCCCTAAAAACACCGCACCTTCAGTTGCCTTAAATCCATTTTTTAATACAACTGAATTACCTAAATAAACGGCCATTCCTCCTGGTTCAATAAGATTAGTTGCTGTAACAGTATAAGAAGCTTGCTTTAAATCGTAAATTAAATTTGATACTGTTGAAGTAACCGCAATATTTTCCATACAATTGATTGGACAATCGTTTAAACATTTTAACAAAATCATATTTGATGACAAAGCAACTGTTGTTCTAATACGATTCCCTGGTTGTGGTCCAAATCCCTCACTAAAACTTACTCCTGGACTTCCAGGAAAAAATTGGTCACAATAGCTCATGATTGTTCCTCCTTGTGGAGGTAACATGGGGTTATTTGCGTCATAACAATAATATCCTTCGGTACTACTATTAAATTGTCCATTGTAATCAAAATAAAACGTACCACAATTATCTATTGCCGTATTATTTCCATTCCATTCACACGCATGTGTATGATGAGACCCAAAAATATGCCCTAACTCATGAGTGACAACTTTAACTGGTCTGGAAAAAACAGGCACCAAATTTACATTTCCCAATATACCTGAGATACCAACCTTATTGCTTTTTTTACTACATAACGTTGAACTAGTGTTAAGATAAGCTATTCCTCCATTTGTCCTTTTGGTAAACAACATACTAACATTTCCTGAAAAATTTCCAGAGACATAAGATCGATAGGAAGTAAGTTGTTCTTCACTAGCGGGATCTAGAGTAGCAAAAGGATCTGGTGAAGTCCAAATTCTTATATTAGAAATACCAATACGGATTCCTTCATTTTGATAGAGAAGGGCTACTTGATTAAAAAGAGTAGCCATATAACTTTCAGTACGCAAAAAATTATACTGATTAAATGTATATACATCATAAGCTACATCTAATTGTATTTTTACACAATTAGAAATTAACTCCCTACCTTCTAAAGCATTAGAATTCAGGTCCTTAACACTCATCATTACTTTCTCTTCTTCTATTTCAACTTCTTTACATACCCAATCAGACTCTTTAATTAAATTGCTATCTTTATAAAATATCACTCCTCTTTTGGAAATTGTTCCAATATTAAAATTACCATACTTATTAGATATTACCCCTCCTATTTCATCTTCAAAAAAACTTATCGCTACTAAACTCTTGAAATCATCTTTCACAACTCCTCGATAATGTTTAACGCTTCGATTTGATGGAATACTTTTTCCTTTATCCGTAACCACTTCATAGTCATAGAAACTATCATCCACGGCTACTAATTCCAAGGTTATGGTTTGATTGTGTAACGGTAGATCCAAACTAAATGAGCGTTCTTTATGTGAAATTACTTTCGCATCAAACTGAAAAAAATCAACTTCTTTACTGTTTTTAAACTCTTTCGCTACAGTAGGATCTAATTTATCAGGCTTAAAAGCCCCTTGAACAGGAGTGAATTTTTCTCCGTTCAGTTTTTCATTTTGTATCTGTTGGTAAATTAAATTCTCTTGACCTAGAGCAGATAATCCCAAACACCATACAAAAAGTATGAATATTTTTTTCATCTGAATCTAGTTTTTTTGATTAACTGCTGCCTTAACTTCTTGTAGTTGTTTATTCAATTCAATGATATACAACGTCAGTTCTTCTATTTTCTCCTGTTGTTTTTTAATCATATCACTGACATGCAAACCACCAGTTTCCACTTCAGTTGCAGAAGGAATGTTGATTAAATGCCCCTTTTCGTTAATATGGCGTTCTACTTCCTCGATTGTTGGTAAAACATAAGCCTCTTCAAAAACATAATCTGGCCATCCTGTTAAATCAATTCGCACTTCTTTAGCATGCACATCTCCATTAACCGCAAGTTTTGCATCCGGTGATTCTGTACCAATTCCAATATTCCCATTATTTCCGATGAAGAGTTTGGTACTAGCCTTGGTTTCATTTGGAGCTTTGGTTGTAAATTTTATTGTATTAGTAGAATAACCATTTTCATTACCAAAAATAAGATTTCCCTTCCCGATATAGCGATACACACCATCTCCTTTTTTTGCTAAATCTGAAAAAGCCAAATTGGCATGTGCAAAGGCAATATCAACTACATTTCGATCGAAATTTGGTGTATTAAATACTAGTCTGTAAAAAGGATAACGAGATTCAATCATGGAAGAGCCATCTGACTTATATTTTATTTCCTTAAAATCTCCTAGAGCATTTTGATCTACATTTCCAATAAAAAGTCTCCCTCCATCAATCCAAATATCTGCTTTCTCAGGTTCAGAACCTGGTAAAGAGAATAAACCACCTTTAATATGTAATGCACTTTGAGGATGAATAGTCCCAATTCCAACTTTTCCAAACTCAGGAAAAACATTGTTATTTTGAATAGGGCCTATTTGAGCCCACGAAAAGGTAGCCATTAAAAGCATCCCCGCTAGAAAGGTGTATTTTTTCATAATTTATTATTTTAATTAAGTTAAAGTTAACCAATTTTAACTTAATCAAAACAATAACATGAAAATATTATTCCAAAATAGAAGCAATTAACTTTTTCGTATAAGCGGTTTGAGGATGAGCATACAAAGCATCCGCTTCTCCTTTTTCTTCGATTTGTCCTTTGTTCATCACCATAACTTGATCTGACATATACTTGACAACAGCTAAATCATGTGAAATAAAGATATAGGTAAATTGATATTGTTCTTTCAGTTCGTTCAACAAATTGAGTACTTGGGCTTGAACCGAAATATCCAATGCAGAAACTGATTCGTCACAGATAATTAGCTTCGGGTGAACGGCAATCGTACGTGCAATTCCGATACGTTGGCGTTGTCCGCCAGAAAATTCATGAGGATAACGATCAAAGGCTTCTTCCGTTAAACCTACCTGCTGTAAAAGTTGAAGTACTTTTTGTTTCTTCTCTTTTTTATTGCCAAATAGTCCATGCACCATCATGGGTTCCATGATGGCTTGTCCAACTGTTAGCTTTGGATTTAAAGAAGAAAAAGGATCTTGAAAAATGATTTGAATATCCTTGCGCAATGCACGAAGTGCTTTGCCTTTTATTTGTGTAATATCTTTTCCTTGATAAAAAATAGCCCCTTGAGTAGCGGGGTCTAATTGAAGAATGGCATTCCCTAATGTGGATTTTCCACAACCACTTTCTCCAACCAATCCCAATGTTTCCCCTTCATATACTTCGAAGTTAATTTGATCTAAGGCGCGAAACGTTTTCTTACCCCATAATCCAACGGTAGATACATATTCCTTCCCCACGTCTTTGACGGTTAACAAAGGTGATTTCGCATAGATTTTTTCCTGAAATTCTCGGCGCTCTTCTTGAGAAACAACCGCAGAACTTACGCGTTTTTCGATAAAATCTTGAATGGTAGGCAAGCGTCTTAATCGCACCTCACTCGAAGGTCGAGCGGCAATTAAAGCTTGGGTATAAATTTCTTGAGGTGTAGTAAAAACAGCTTGAGTAGCTCCTTTTTCAACCACTTTCCCTTGGTACATAACCATTACTTCATCCGCAATACTAGAAACTAATCCTAAGTCATGGGAGATAAAGATCATGGCCATTTGTGTCTCCGCTTGTAGCTCTTTCAACAATAGGATAATGTCTTTTTGAACAGTAACATCCAAAGCTGTCGTTGGTTCATCAGCAATCAACAACGTCGGTTTACAAGCAATCGCCATAGCAATCACCACCCGTTGTTTTTGCCCTCCTGATAATTGATGTGGGTATTTAGTATAAGCTTCTTCTGGAACAGGCAATTTCACTTGAGTAAATAATTCGATTACCTTATTCTTTAAGGCAGTTCCTCTCAAATGGGTATGCAAACGAAGCATTTCTTCCACCTGATATCCACAACGCATCGAAGGATTCAGCGCACTCATAGGCTCTTGGAAAATCATAGCGATTTTATTCCCTCGAATTTGTCGGTATTCCTCTTCCGTAAAAGCCGTTAAATCTTGTCCTTCAAACACGATATGCCCGACAATTTTACTTTGTTTTTCAGGTAATAAACCTAGTAATGCCAAAGAACTGACCGATTTTCCCGATCCTGATTCACCCACAATACCCAAAATTTGGTTGGGGTGCAAATCAAAGGACACTCCCTGTACAATCGGTTTCCAATCTTTGTTCTGTTGAAAACTAATTTGAAGATCCTTTACGTGAAGTAGCGGTGTTTGTTCTGACATAAAAATGAGTTAACGGTGTCTAAAACAAAAATAAGATATTTAATTGTGATTTAATGCCGGAGCAAGAAGCTATTCGCTCTACCGCGAACACCAAATCACAATTAAAAAACTAAAGTCAGACATACTACGCTACATTTACATGATCATATTCCTTTACCAACGTTACAATCGTTGGAGTTTGTGCTTTAAAATTAGCGAAAACAGGGCAAGCTAATTTCACTGCATCTATCCATTCTTTCAATAGGATAATAGAAGCCGTCGATGTTGGTTTCACAATCACATCAATTTTTTTAAATACCCCTGCATCCAAATGTTTTTGTTGCAAAGCTTCATCTAATACGCCACTTACCTCAATCTGAATTGATTTTAAATCCACGTTCAAAGTCGAACCGATTAAGTTTCCAATTGCATGGATACTTCCCGCTAATTTGGCTAAGATCAATTCCTCTGAATCCACTTGGGCTTCTTTGACCAATTCTTTTCCATCTTTTACAGTAAATGAAAAGTTCGCTGTCTTGATTGCCAACTGACTTTCTCGTACTGAAAAACCTAATACTTTTACTACTTTTTTACTCATTTTGCTTTTTGTTTTTACTTGAATCACGACACTTTACCTCAAAAAAAAAGTCCTTTTGGTCGTCGTACGTTACCAAAAGGACTTGAAATATTACACTTAATCATTTTTTATTTAAAAAACGCTAGGATTTTTGCTTCAGTTCTGGTAACAAGCGATTAGGCGAATGTTTAATAAACATCCACATATAACATGTTGGGTTCGATAAATACTGAATTTGCTGTCTCATTGCGTATGATTTAAAAAAAAAGCCCCTGTTTACAAACAGAGGCTTACGTATATCTAATTATTATATCTATTTAAAATAACAATCCCAATCCACTCACCTCTTGTGTAGAACACCACATTGATTTATGAAAATACGATTGAATTGTTGACATAATATATTTTTTCTCTATTTTTTTACTGCTTACAAAGCTAGAAATTATTTTTTTATAAAAAGCAAGTTTTCCAATATTTTTAACTCTTTTTTTTATACCGCTATAATTTCATCTTCTTCTAGGATTTTTTCTCCACGTAAACGCAGTAAGATTTGCGCCACTGCAATGACATCTTTTTCACAGTAGCGTGCAATGCGATCTATGTCGTTATCCTGGTAGTATACCTGGGCTACATCTGCTCCTGAAATATCATCCTTCGGTGAGGGAATTTGCAAAATATGCGTCAATAATTTCAGCGAGGTATAATGTTTATAATCGCCAAATTTCCACATTTCCATGGTGTCTAAATGCGGAACCTCCCAAGGCTTTTTTCCCATTAAATTTAATTTCGCAGGTACTTTTAATCCGTGAATAATCATTCTTCTTGCGATATACGGAAAGTCAAACTCCTTTGCATTATGCCCACACAATAAGTGTTCTCCATGGTTAAAGTAAGACGTTAGTAGATTCGTAAAATCCGTAAGAATTTTCACCTCCTCTCCAATGAAAGAAGTGGTTCTGAATTGACGATCTCCCTTTTTATACGTAAAATAACCTACCGAAAGACAAACAATCTTACCAAATTCTGCCCATATTCCCGCTTGAGTATAAAACTCTTCTGCTGTAATTTCTCCTTTGCGTTGATAACGCGTTTTCTCTTCATACAATACTTGCTCTTCCGTTTGGAGCTGTTGAAAATCTTGTTCTTGCGGAACAGTTTCAATATCTAAAAACAAGACGTGAGATAAATTAATTCGATCTAACATAATTATTTTTTTCGTTGCGCTAACATGGCATACGCTTCATCAATATAGGTGTATAAATCATTGCTATGTGGGTCTTCTTCTGTTTGTAGTCCTTTAATATGACCTAAGCGAACGATAATAACATTATCTTTTGGCGATACAATGGTAAACTGTCCTAAATGCCCGCGCATATAAAAGAAATCTTGTCCTTTGTAATTTTTCAACCACCAACAATAGCCATATTCTGGGCTAGATTCAAATCGAGGGACAATCGATTTAGCCACAAATGTACTGTCTAGGATTTGTTCTCCCTTCCACTTTCCAAAGTCTTTATACAACTTACCAAATCGCGCAAAATCTCTAGCTCCACTTGTAAAACAACAATATGATTTCTCAATTCCATCTCCTTTGTGGTCGATTTGCCATAACGCATCATTTTCAGCCCCCATTGGTTTCCAAAAATATTCTGACACATAAGCAGCAAGTGTTTGTCCGGTTGCTTTTTCTAAAACCATGGCCAATAATTGAGTATCCCCACTTTTATAGATAAATTCTTTCCCTGGCTGATCTTTGATATCCAAGCCCAACATCACTGCGCGTAGGTCTTTATCAAAATAGGCTTGTGTAACCACTGAAAAGGGACTGTAATACCCTTCATCCCAATCCAAACCAGAAGCCATCGAAGATAAATCTCCAACTGTTACCTCATTCTTGTATTTTCCTTTTAGTTCTGGAAGATACTGAATCACTTTATCATCTAAACTCTTGATTTCGCCACGTTGCAAAGCTTTTCCTAAAGCCGCTGATACTATACTCTTTGCCATAGAGAAAGAATTCGTTTTACTATTGGCAGTATACCCATCATAGTAACTTTCATGCCAAACGCTATCATTCTTAATGATTAAAAAAGCAATGGTTTGCAAATCTTTATGGGTACTTGCTAAAGTGGCAGTAGGTTCAACGGAATTATAATCCTTAGCCACAGGCCAGGGCTGTGCTTTTCCTGCAGGAATGTCTCGTGTTGGGAAATAGTGATAATCATCCAAGAATGCTGTCTTATATCCATTGAAATAGATGGTTCGCACCGCTGTAAATAAGTAATCGACCTTAAATACATAAGCTAGAATGACGATTCCCACGATAATAATAGCCAGTCCTTTCAGGAATTTCCATAGTATTTTCATAACATTTGATTCTAGTTGGTAGTTAAATTTACCATTTTTTTTCCTTGTTTGACGGATTTTGCTAGCATTCTTATAAAAACAACAAAATAGTCCGGTATTGCAAAAAGCCTTTTATCTTTGCAACTTGATTTTCTTAATTTAAATACGCTTCTTATATGCACTTTATATCCAAAGAACTCGAAGATTACGCTGCAAATCACAGTGAAAATGAACCTGAACTATTGGCACAACTTGACAAAGAGACGCATCAAAAGGTAGTACAACCGAGAATGTTAAGCGGGCATTTTCAAGGGCGTTTTTTAAGCATGATTGCTAAATTGGTTCGTCCAACTCATATTTTAGAAATTGGAACCTTTACAGGATACGCAACTTTGAGCTTAGCTGAAGGCTTACACCCCGAAGGAACGTTAGACACTATTGATGTCAATGAAGAATTGTATGACTTTCAACGCAAGTATTTTGATTTATCTCCTTATGGTAAACAAATTACACAACACGTTGGAAGTGCTTTAGATATCATTCCTCAATTAGATAAGAAATACGATTTAGTTTTTATTGATGCTGATAAGCAGAATTACAGCAATTACTTTGAATTGATCATTAACAAAATGAATCCTGGAGGAATTATTTTATCTGACAATGTATTGTGGTCAGGAAAAGTGATTGAAGAAATCAAGGCCAATGATAAAAGTACGCTTGCCTTAGATCAATACAATAAACTATTGAAAGAAGATCCTCGAGTGGAAACGATTTTACTTCCGATTCGAGATGGGTTAACTGTTTCGAGAGTACGATAAAAAAAGGGATTTGGTTTGAGCCAAATCCCTTTTTTATTATATCAATTTATCGTTGTATTTTCTTTCAATCCACAAGAAGATTTGATAGAATAGCGTTCCTGATAATAAACCAAAACAATATCCTACTAAAATATCAAAAGGAAAGTGCATGGTCAAATAGATTCTACTATACGCGAATACTAAAGGAAAGATAAACACCAAATAGGCATGTTTATAGTAACGTCTCAGCACCATAAACATAAAAAGCATGTTTGCCATGGAATTTGATGCGTGTCCTGAAAAGAAGCTCAATGATGGGCTACATTTCACTACGCGAATCAACGCTTGAATATCTTCTGTATTACAAGGTCTAGGGCGAGCAACGGCGTATTTCACTAAATTCGTCATTTGGTCCGTAAAGGCAACCAAGCCCGCTAATACTAAAATAATAACCCCTAATTTTTTTAGTGATACTTTGCGATAAGTTAAATAAACCAATAGCACAAAAAAGGGTATCCAGTTTAATTGTTTCGTAATAAACAACCAAAAGGGATCGAAAGTTTCACTTCCTAATCCATTAAAATAAATAAGTAGTTCTTTATCTAATTGTACTAATTGATCTAGCATTAATTTCTTCTTTTAATTGGCCCTGTAATATTTTCAATATCCTCTTTTTGTTTCTCAATTTCTTGTTGGATATCTTTGATAGGGTTGATATCAGCCTCTATATTCAAGGCATCTTCAATATCTTTTTTGATACCTGATTCGTCGGCACTTTTGTTGATTTCGTGTTTGATATCATTTGTAGCATTTTTCACTTGAGCCATAAATTTACCAAAAGCTCTGGCCATTTCTGGTACTTTATCAGAACCAAAAAGCATTAAAATGACTAATATGATAAAAAACAGTTCTCCTCCTCCTATTCCAAACATAACTCTATTTTTAGTTAAGATACAAATCTACAACGTTTATTATTTTTTAGTTGCTTTCTGCTCGTTTAAATTTACTTGTTCTATTGTTAAATTCTTCTGCTGAGGCTCTTCCTTTATTTTATCGCCTAATAAATCTAAAAATTCTAAGGCCAAAACTCCCGCTCTAGAAGAGATTTTATCTTTCTCAGTACTACCTGCATTCAAATAACCAGACATAATATCATCATCCGAAACATAGTAGGCAAAACCTACGACATAATCTTTAGGAATACTGTAATCTTTAATCAGCACATATTCGTCCATGATGTTCAAGAACTTATCTTTTCTCATTTCTTGTTTTTCATACTTCAATGCTTTCTTTAGCATAGCCGTACGTCCACTAATCCAATTGACAATTGCACTGACAGGAATAATTCCCGATCCCGAAGTAGCGGTATACAATCGGCGTTCTGCAGGCGTATAACGCCTAGCACCTTCTGGAACTAATCCCAAAGAAGAAGAGGAAATATGAGTAATAACAATTTCGTTTAACTGTCGATTGAGATCATTGGGTTCAAGCGGAATTAAAACAATATCGCGTTTAAAATCGATATCATCCAATACATAGCGATAACCAATAAACAAGGGGCCTGAAAACATTAAGGTATCCTTTTCTTGTGCTTGAATTGAAAAATACCCTCCTGGTTCCGTTACCAAGGCATCACCTGTATTGATATTTGAGACATAAATCCCTTTCAAGTCCTTGCTTCGAGATACGATTTTCCCTTGCAAAGGCACTCTATTCTGGGCCCATACGCTTACTCCTACTATCAACAATAAAAAGGTTAAAACTAATCTCATCTACTAATATATTAATGAAGTCCGTAAAAATATCTTATAAAAGCATAAAGCAAAATTTTAATCGTGTAAAGTTATGTTAAATATAAAATTCACCTAGAGGAAACAACTTTTTTCATTTGCCGAATAAAGTCTATTTTTGTTCTACTTAATAAAGCAATCATGAGAAACTTAATCATAGCCAGTACCTCAACAATCTACAATCAAGGATATTTGGAGTACTTACTACCAACTTTACAAAACCATTTCAAAGCAGGTTCAACACTTGTTTTTATTCCGTATGCACGCCCAAGTGGAATTAGTCACGACGAATATACAGCAAAAGTACGCGAAGCATTTCAATCCATTGATGTGCAAGTAAAAGGATTGCACGAATTTGACAACCCTAAGCGAGCAATTCAAGAAGCTACAGGAATATTTACAGGAGGTGGAAATACCTTTTTATTAGTAAAACAGTTATATGCTCACGATTTAGTACAGACTATTACGGAAGTGGTCAACAACGGAACGCCTTATCTAGGTTGTAGTGCTGGAAGCAATATTTGCGGTTTAACGATGGAAACGACCAATGATATGCCTATCACTTATCCACCGTCGTTTAAAACTTTTGGTTTTGTACCGTTCAATATCAATCCGCACTATTTGGACCCGATTGAAGGATCTACCCATATGGGAGAAACGAGAGAAACGAGAATTAATGAATTTCACACGATAAATTCCCAACCCGTTGTAGGACTAAGAGAAGGAAGTTGGTTGAAGGTTTCTAGTGACCGCATTATATTAGAAGGAGCACTCCATGCCCGTATATTTGAACAAGGCAAAGCAGCTTATGAGGTTGTACCGAATACAGATCTAAGTGATTTAAAATAAAAAAAGCCTGCTAATGCAGGCTTTTTGTTTGAGCGGAAGACGAGGCTCGAACTCGCGACAACCAGCTTGGAAGGCTGGAGCTCTACCAACTGAGCTACTTCCGCAGGTGATGATCTTTAGAAACTTTCATCAAGTTTTGGAGCGGAAGACGAGGCTCGAACTCGCGACAACCAGCTTGGAAGGCTGGAGCTCTACCAACTGAGCTACTTCCGCAGGTGATGATCTTTAGAAACTTTCATCAAGTTTTTGGAGCGGAAGACGAGGCTCGAACTCGCGACAACCAGCTTGGAAGGCTGGAGCTCTACCAACTGAGCTACTTCCGCAGGTGATGATCTTTAGAAACTTTCATCAAGTTTTGGAGCGGAAGACGAGGCTCGAACTCGCGACAACCAGCTTGGAAGGCTGGAGCTCTACCAACTGAGCTACTTCCGCAGGTGATGATCTTTGAAAACTTTCATCAAGTTTTGGAGCGGAAGACGAGGCTCGAACTCGCGACAACCAGCTTGGAAGGCTGGAGCTCTACCAACTGAGCTACTTCCGCAATTGTGGATGCAAATATAAGGCATTTTTCAAATTTTATGCAAGAAATAAAAAGATATTTTTTTCACCTCTGTTTCATTTTTTTTTCTTCATGCAGAATATCAACGAGATATACTTAAACAAACACCTAAAAAAAATCTTTTCTCCCCCTTATTTCGTTATAAACCTCTTCTTCTGAACCACTCATCTTCCTTTTTTTATTTACACAACCGCATTTTCCACCCAAATAACCCCCTAATTTTATGACGAACGGCGTTTAAATCAATCTTTTTTTCAAAATTAAACTCCTTCTAAAACCCCTTTTAACTTGTCAAATACGCAATTTTATCGAACATACTGTATTCATAAAACCAAAAAAAATAAATATTTTTTGCGATTTTAAAGCCAAAATGTTCAAAATAAAAAACAAAAAAACCTTCCCAACCCTTTTTAACATTGAGTTGCTACATTATTTAGACGACGTCCACATAATTTAAGAGAACTTTAAGTTTGTTTGGTTCGGTAAGAACAAAACTAACACTATCTTTGCCGTGTATAATTATTATTAAGAGTTATTTCCATAATGCAATACGATCAAAGATTAGTCGATTTGTTTCAAGACTTCTGTGCACATCATGAAGTAGTCTATCATTTCTCGCCGCTTACGGCTCAGATTTACACCTACATCATGTTCAATAACAACAGAGACGGCGTTACATTTGACGAACTTGTTGAACGACTAAACGCTAGTAAAAGTTCCGTATCGACGAGTTTAAATTTACTAATCAGCAACAATCAAATCGAACATTTCAATAAGATTGATGAGCGGAAGCGATTTTTTCGTTTGAACTCTAATTTTATTACAACACGATTGGAGTTGATTAAGAACATGTTAGACAGAGAATCAACCTTAACACTCAAACTCAAAGGTTTTGTTGAAGAAGGGTTAATTAATTCTAACAACTGTCAAGCGAAGATGAAGCTCTACATTGAGCATCTAGAAAACAGTAAGATCCAGTTAACAAACACAATAGAAAAATTAAAAAGTACAAACCAGTAATTTATATGAAACGTTATTTGCATACTATCGTTCTTGGTTCTCTTTCATCATTAGCCGTAATTTCATGCGGAAAGAAAGAGCAAGCACAAGGAGGGCAAGGTCCAATGCCATACAAAGTTGTTCAAGTTCCAACACAAGATGTTGTGGGTCATACTTCGTACCCAACTACACTTCAAGGTAAAGTTACGAGTAGCGTTCGCGCAAAAATAACAGGATACATCCAGGAGGTGTATGTGGATGAAGGAGCAACGGTAAAAAAAGGACAACCTTTATTCCGTTTGGAGACCAATATTTTATCACAAAATGCAGATGCTAGTAAAGCAGCAATTAAAACAGCTGAAGCACAAGTAAATGTAGCACAAGTGAATGTTGACAAATTAATTCCTCTTGTCCAAAAAGGAATTGTAAGTAACATTCAATTGGAAACAGCAAAAGCAAATTTAGCTAGTGCACAAAGTCAAGTAGCAGCAGCAAGAGCAACTTACAATAGTGTGGTTGCCAATGTTGATTTCTCTATTGTAAGAAGCCCAATAGACGGTATTGTTGGAGCTATTGCTTTCCGTGAGGGGACTTTAATTTCACCTAGTGATCCTACTCCATTAACTACTGTTTCTGACGATAGCGAAGTATTTGCTTACTTCTCAATGAACGAGAAAGAGTACTTTAATTTCTTAGAAAAAATTGAAGGAAATTCGTTAAAAGAAAAATTAGGCCACTTACCAGAAGTGAAGTTACAATTAGCCAATGGTACGACTTACCAATATACGGGTAAAATCGAAACAATCAGTGGTCAAATTAACACGGCTACAGGTACAGTACAAGTACGTGCAGCATTCCCGAACAAAGACAGAATCTTAAGTACAGGAAATAGTGGTACATTATTAATTCCACAAACGTACAAAGATGTAATGGTTGTTCCAGAATCATCTACTTTCGAGCAACAAGGACAAGTGTATGTGTACAAAGTAGAAAATGACACCGTAAAATCAACCCCAATTGAAGTGATTGACCGTGTGAACAAATTAGCCGTTGTAAAATCAGGATTGGAAAAAGGGCAAACAGTTGTAGCGACAGGATTAGGTACATTACGTAATGGTTCAGCTATTACGCCAGCGCCAACTTCAATTGAAGAGATTAACAACAGCATCAAACCTACATTCTAAACTATGTTAAAGACATTTATTGAAAGACCTGTTCTATCGACAGTTATTTCTATCCTAATAGTAATCTTAGGGGTGCTGGGATTGACCGCACTTCCTGTGACGCAATATCCTGATATTGCGCCTGCAACAGTACAGATTAATGCCAGTTATCCTGGAGCGAATGCTGAGACTGTAATGCAAAGTGTTATCATTCCGATTGAAGAGCAAGTAAACGGGGTGGAAAACATGGATTACATTACTTCTACTGCCAGTAATGATGGTAGTGCGAGTATTCAAGTAATCTTTAAACAAGGGGTAGACCCGGATATTGCAGCAGTAAACGTACAGAACCGTGTGGCTCGTGCTACACCGCTTTTACCAGCGGAGGTAACCCGTTCAGGGGTAACCACACAAAAGCAACAAACGAGTGCTTTGATGTTCCTTTCGTTCTACTCTGAAAATCCAAACTACGATGCGATTTACATCCAAAACTACATGAATATTAACGTTATTCCTGAGTTAAAACGTGTAAGTGGTGTTGGAGATGCGCAAGCGTTCGGTTCTCGTAACTACTCAATGCGTATTTGGATTGAACCATCAAAAATGAAAGCCTATGGCTTAGTTCCTTCTGATGTTGTTCGCGTATTAAACGAACAAAGTTTGGAGGCTGCCGCGGGACAATTGGGTGAAAATAATGCGGAAGCATTCCAATATGTTATCAAATACAGCGGTAAATACAAAACACAAGAGCAATATGAAAATATTGTAGTGAAGTCTTTAGCTAATGGACAAGTATTATTACTAAAAGATGTTGCTAAAATTGAATTAGGAGCGATGTCTTATGTAGGAAACTCAGAATTAGACGGACACCCAGCAGTTGCCATGGCTATTTATCAAACGCCAGGATCAAACGCGCAAGAAATTAATAAGCACTTACACAGTGAATTAGAATCTTTATCCAAAAATTTCCCAGAAGGAATCCACTATACAGTATTGATGGATACGAACGAATTCTTGGATGCATCAATTAGTAAAGTAGTTACGACGTTAATTGAAGCATTTATCTTAGTATTCTTCGTAGTATACATCTTCTTACAAGACTTTAGATCGACGTTAATTCCGTTGATTGCAGTACCGGTTTCGATTGTAGGTACGTTCTTCTTCTTGAATGCCTTTGGATTCTCGTTGAACTTACTAACGCTATTTGCCCTCGTACTCGCCATTGGGATTGTGGTGGATGATGCCATCGTTGTGGTGGAAGCCGTCCACGCCAAGATGGAAGCCACCGGTGAAGATGCATTAGAAGCGAGTAAGAGTACCATGGATGAAATTTCTGGTGCGATTATCTCTATTACCTTAGTAATGGCGGCGGTATTTATTCCAGTAACGTTTATTAGTGGTCCAACAGGAGTATTCTATAAACAATTTGGTATTACGCTTATTATTGCGATTTTAATTTCGGCAGTAAACGCCTTGACCTTGAGTCCGGCTTTATGTGCGGTATTCTTGAAACACCACGATGTAGTAGATAATGGAAAGAGAAAGAATTTACTTCAACGTTTCTTTAGAGCATTCAACATTGCGTTTAATAGCCTTACAGAACGTTATGGTAATTCATTCAAATTATTATTAAAACACAAATGGTTAACGTTTGTTGTTTTACTAGCGTGTTTAGGAATTACTTATTACTCAGCGAAAACAATGCCTACAGGATTCGTACCAAACGAAGACCGTGGATTTATCATGGGTAATATCGAATTACCAGCAGGTGCTTCTCAAGACCGTGTGGTAGCAATTCAGAGAGAATTCTCTAAAATGGTACAACAAATTCCAGGTGTTGATGGGGTAACTGTAGTATCAGGATTCTCTTTCATCAACGGTCAGGGATCTAACTACGGTATGGCGATGATTAAATTGAAAGATTTCAAAGAAAGAAAAGCGCCAGAATTAGCTACTGACGTAGTAATTGGAAAATTATTCGGTTTAGCAGCGACACAATTCCAAGATGCAAGAATGATTTTCTTCCAACCACCAAGTATTCCTGGTTTCGGTATGTCATCTGGTTTTGAGTTGAAATTATTAGATAAAACAGGAGGTTCTTTGACAGACTTTGATGAAAAATCAAAAGAGTATTTAGGAGCTTTAATGCAACGTCCTGAAATCATGTATGCACAATCGTCATTTAACACGAACTATGCACAATATGAATTGGATTTAAACGTAGCTAGAGCAAAAGAATCAGGTGTTTTAGTAAGTGATATCTTCTCTGCTTTACAAGGGTATATTGGAGGTATTTATGCGGCTGACTTTACGCGTTTTGGTAAACAGTTCCGTGTAATGGTACAATCGTTACCAGAATATCGTTCAGATGTAAACAGCTTGAATGAGATCTATGTAAGAACAGGATCTGGAGAGATGGCGCCAATTACTCAGTTTGTTAACTTGAATAAAGTATATGGACCGCAATCTATTAACCGTTATAACTTATTTACCTCTTCAAATATTACAGGAGCTCCTAAACCAGGCTTCAGTTCTGGAGATGCGATTAAAGCGGTTCAAGAAGTTGCGCAACAAAACTTATCTGCAGGTTATGGTATTGACTTTACAGGATTATCTCGTGAGGAGATTAGTGCGGGTAACCAAACCGTACTTATTTTCTTCTTGTGTGTGGTATTCGTTTATTTCTTACTATCTGCACAATACGAAAGTTATATGTTGCCATTTGCGGTAATCTTATCGTTACCAACAGGTATTATGGGAGCTTTCATTGCACAAAAAATTGCAGGATTAGAAAATAATATTTACTTCCAGATTGCCCTGGTCATGCTAGTTGGACTACTCGCGAAGAATGCCATTTTGATTGTGGAGTTCGCCGTTCAACGTAGAAGACATGGTGAATCGATTGTAGAATCAGCAATTAACGGTGCAAAAGCGCGTTTAAGACCGATTCTAATGACTTCATTCGCGTTTATCTTAGGATTAATGCCTTTGGTATTTGCTGGTGGAGTTGGTTATATCGGAAACCGTTCAATTGGTACAGGTGCAGCCTTCGGTCTATTGATTGGTACTATCATTGGAGTGTTTGTAATTCCAGTATTATATGCAATATTCCAATATCTTCAAGAGAAAATTAAACCAATTAAATTTGAAGAAATTAAGTCTGAATAACATGAAAAAAACATATATATACAGAGCGATTCCTGTTGCAATATTAGGGCTTACCATGCAATCTTGTATAGTTGCAAAAAAATATGATAGACCTGACGTTATTCAAGAGGAACAATATAGAGGTAGCAATACAGCAGACTCTCTTTCTATGGCAACTATGTCATGGAAAGAGCTGTTCTCTGATCAAACCTTGATTCAACATATCGAAACAGGGTTAGACAACAACTTAGATCTGTTAATCGCGATTGAGAACATTAACGCAGCGCATGCTTATATGCAACAAGGAAAATGGGGCTTTGCTCCTACCTTGAGTGTTGGTGGAAATTATACGCATAGCATCCAATCGAAAAACGGTCCACAGGGAATTCTTAGTGGTGACCAACGCATCAAAACAGACCTTTATGATATTACAGGTCAGTTTTCATGGGAACTAGACGTTTGGGGAAAGCTAAGAAGTAATAAAAGAGCTTTTGTAGCGAGCTATTTACAAACAGTATCGGCTCAACAAGCAGTAAAAACTCAACTAATTTCAACTATTGCAACAACGTATTTTCAACTTGTTGCTTTAGATAGACAAAAGGAAATTACAGAACTTACGATTGCCAATAGAAAGAACAGTTTAGAGACGATTCAAGCCTTGAAAGAATCTGGACAAGTGGATGAGATTGCAGTGAAACAAACTCAAGCACAATTGTACAATGCGCAAGCGTTGTTGGTTGACTTGAACAACAACATCAAAATCACTGAAAATACATTCAGCATTTTACTTGGACAAACTCCAGGTGAAATCAAAAGAGAAAAACTAAGCAATCAAAAAGTAAATACTGATTTAACAGTAGGAGTTCCGATGCAGTTGTTGGCAAATCGTCCTGATGTTAGAGCAGCAGAATACGGTTTAGTAAACGCATTTGAGATGACGAATGTAGCGAGAGCTAACTTCTACCCATCTTTGCGTTTAACAGCAAATGGCGGACTTCAAAGTCTTGATTTTGATGAATTATTCAACACCAACTCTTTATTTGCTAATTTAATCGGTGGATTAACTCAACCGTTATTAAATGGAAGACAAATTAGAACGCAACACCAAGTAGCTCAATCGAAAAAAGAGCAAGCGTACTTAGGGTATAAAAAAGCGATCTTAACGGCTTCTAAAGAGGTATCTGATGCGTTATACACGTATGAAAGTGCTTCTAAAAAATTAGATTTAAAGAAAAAAGAATACGAAGCTTATCAGTTAGCAACAGAATACTCTGAAGAACTACTAGTTCAAGGTATGGCTACTTATTTAGATGTATTAACAGCTAGAGAAAGTGCACTTGCTGCTGAATTAAGCTACATCAACACAGAATTGACTCAATTGACTACTTTAGTACAGTTGTATCGTTCATTAGGTGGTGGATTAGAATAATAAAACACACCAACACATCCATAGTTAAAAATAGCAGTGAGCGAAAGCTTACTGCTATTTTTTTGGATAGTGTCGAGGGTTTTTGAAGGGGTGAGGCGATGAGAGGGTGAGATTGGTGAGGGTTCGTGAGGTTTGTACTTTGTGAGATTTGCTCTTCGTGATTTTCCACGCAGTATCCCGTTTAGTATGGCTACACACCCAGTATGTCATCCCGACGAAGGAGGGATCGCATCTGTTACTCAACGCTTGTTACTCTAATCAGCCACTCCACACAGTACCCTCACAGCATGGCGTGAGCACTGGATGCGACCCTTCGTTACCTCAGGGAGACATACTGAGTGGTTACTGGGGGTGAATACAACGCTTGTTACGTTCCGATTTCACCGCCTCACCCCCTCATCGCCTCACCCAAAAATAAAGGTATGCAGTAGCTTTGTTGTAGTTTTCTTAGACTTTCCTTGGACTATGCTTGGAGAATACTAGGCCCCCCCCCTTTTGTCGAAGGAATGTCCAAGGAATGTCCAAGGAATGTCCAAGGAATGTCCAAGGAATGTCCAAGGAATGTCCTAGAAGGGTTGAAGGAAAGCTGAAGGAACCTTATTCAACTCCCTAGTCTTTAATCGATAAATCGCACAAAAAACAAACCTCACTAACCTCACAAAAAAAACAATCCAATTTTCTTATCTTTGAATTATGCGAATCCTTCCATTTCTTTTTCCTCGTTATACTTGGCAGAAATCCAAGAAAGACAAAGTGGTTTATCTCACCTTTGACGATGGGCCTATACCAGAAGTAACGGAATGGGTATTGGATGTATTACAGCAACATCAGATACAAGCGACTTTTTTTTGTATTGGAGATAATATTAGAAAGCATCCTGCTATCTTTCAACGCATCCTAGCAGAACAGCATCGCATTGGCAACCATACGTTTCATCATGTAAAAGGATGGAAAACAACGCTTGAAGAGTACATAGCAAATACAGAACAGTGCCAACAAGAGATTGTCAAACACCACAAAGAAGGCACTTCTTTATTTCGTCCACCGTATGGAAAAATAACGAAGAAACAAGCCAATTATTTATTGAACCAGGGATATGAGATTATCATGTGGTCTATTATCACCAAAGACTACGAAGCAGGTTTAAGTCCGCAACAATGTCTAAAGCGCACAATTAAACGGATTACACCAGGCAGTATAATCGTTTTTCACGATAGTTTAAAAGCTGAAAAAAACATGAAGTATGCACTTCCTTTACTTCTTGAGTATTTGAAGCAAGAAGGCTACTCCTTTGCAACTTTATAGGGTTTGCGTTACGCTGAGTAAGGCTTCTGTTTCCATTACTCCGCTTTGTCTCCAAATCATAGCTCCTTTTTTGTACAACAACATCGTAGGAACTTTCTTAATGCGCAACGCATCGATTAACTCATTATTTTTAGCTACATCAATTTTTACGATACGCAATTGATCTCCCATAGCAGCTGCAACTTCATAGATTACAGTGTCCATGGCAGTACATGCTTCATTCCATTGGGCATAAAAATATACTAATACAGGTACTTCTGCTGTTACTAAATCTCCGAATTTTGACATAAATCTCTCAGTTACTGATTTTACTTATTCTTTAACAACTTATTCTTACAAAAATATTACATTTTGTCAAAATAAACTATTTTTTCTTGCGCAATTCGAGAACTGTTATCTCTGGCCAAATCCCAGTTCGTCCTTGGTAGGCATGATAACCAAATCCCCGATTCACATAGATCATTTTCCCCATCTTTTCATACAGGCCTGCCCATTGTTTATATACGTATTGAATTGGACTCCATTTAATAAAACCAGGAATTTCAATTCCAAACTGACTACCATGGGTATGTCCTGCTAAAGTCAATTGGAAGTTTTTAGGATGATCCAATACTTTCGCTTCCCAATGAGAAGGGTCATGCGACAACAATACTTTAAAATCCTCCGCTGTTACGCCTACCGTTGATTGATCTAAATCACCATATTTCATGAAATGGGCGCGTTCGCCCCAGTTTTCCACTCCAACAATAACAAGACTATCCTCTCCTTTTTGCAAGCGCACATGTTCATTTCGCAATAACTTCATTCCAATTGCGGGGCTTAAATTACAAATGGCTTTAAAGTTGCGTTCGCGTTCTTCATCCGTTTCCCATTGGATGTATTCTCCATAATCGTGATTACCTAAAATAGAATAATTGCCAAAGGGATGTTGTTCAATCTTTTGAAACACATCCAACCAAGGCGTCATTTCACCTGCTAAACTATTGACTAAATCTCCAGTGAACAACAAGACATCTGACTGCTGTTGATTGACTAAATCAATAGCATATTCTAATTTTTCTCGGTTATCAAAACTACCAGAATGAATATCGGAAAGTTGTGTAATAGTGAATCCATCAAAAGCCTCTGGCAAATCTTCAAAAGTCAAGATGTGTTTATGTACCTGAAACTTGTAGCGTCCGATTGTAATTCCGTGTAATACAGAAATAAAGGGAATTGCCGCAATTCCAAACGCAAGTTGGGTAATGAATTTTCGTCTTTCTGGAAGGAATCTATCTTTTCGCGTTATTTTCTCTCTTTTAAAGTAGTGTATGGTACCGCGAAGTACACGTACAAAATCCTCTAAAAGCAACAATATTGTGATTAATACTTTCGGTAAGTAAACTAGAATAACCAACGCTGCGGCCAACATCGATTGGTGGTTTTGTCCAGATGAACGATCAAAACGAGAAAATCCATAGGCAATATAAGCCACAATCAAGGCAGAGCAGATAAAATATAATATTCGGAAAAATTTATGGCGTGTCAACTGTTTTACCGCTTGAAAGGTATAAAATTCAACAAGCAATAAAACAGGGAGTAAGAATGCTAAATTCAACATAGTAAAAGGCTATAAGTAACAAAGTTAGTTTTTTGTATAACGTATCAAAATATCTTTAACAAAGATTAATAACCTTCAAGCAAAAACTGCGATTTTTCTCCTTTTTACAAACAAAAAAAGGCAAATACAAGAAATTTTGCATTTGCCTTTCCTCCTATACTAAACACGGAGATTTTTTATCTTCCAATTTAGTTTACCTTATTTTTTATGATCTAGGCTGACCCTTTACAGGTACTCCTTCAAATTTTGCTTTGAAACGCTTGGTTACATCGCTTTTTCTCACCATTTCTATTTCTACTTTATAATCCGTAGCAGATGTTTTTGCAATTTTAATTTCGCCATAATCGATATCTGTATCCAAAGCATTTGTGCCTTTATTCAGAATCTTAAAAGTTCTACTTACCTCATCAGCTCCAGGTCTTCCTGGCCTTTGACTTGCGTTGAGAACATAACGCCCTTCTTTCAAAACATCTTCCTCTGCTTGAGCTGCAGCAACGGTAAATTGCACCTCCCATTGGTCGCTAGATAAATATAAATAATACGCTACTGTATGTCCTACTTCATCTCCAACGAAATTCATGTTCGTCATTATCTTTAATTCTTCATCAACAGGAGCTTCCGATTCTTTTTTCGTACGTGCTTCTTCCTGTACTAGAAGATGAGCATCCGTTGCCGAGATTCCTGCAACATAGATGATATAATCGGTGTCTGGTTTTGCAACTTTAGGTTTCAACGTAGTAGGTCCATCTACCTTTACAATAGAAAAACCTTCTTCCAACACCTCTTCTGCTGTCATGGTTCTTCCTTCCATCGCACTTTTCTCAACAATCATATAACGCATTTTCACTGCACCAGTTGGGGTTACTG
Source organism: Myroides gitamensis (assembly GCF_029894455.1). NCBI lineage: Bacteria > Pseudomonadati > Bacteroidota > Flavobacteriia > Flavobacteriales > Flavobacteriaceae > Myroides > Myroides gitamensis. Next base: position 3,669,239 of record NZ_JARYHN010000001.1, on the reverse strand, counting down.
TAAAAATTACACGTTCATGTGTTGAATCAACATCCGTAATGGTAATAGCAATATCAATCGCTTTTTTTGTTTTAAACGCTGTTCCTTTCTCATCAAACGTAACGGCATCTTCTTTATTTAAAGCCACAGCATATAATACGTATTCTTTATCTGCTTCTAATTCTTTGACAACTTGTTCTGCTTTAGCATCAGCTACTAATGTTCCTTTTTCCATTACTTGCTTTGCTGTAACAGCAAGATCTTTTTCTTGAACTAAATAGTAAATTTTCTCTGCACCCGTAGCTTCAAACTTAAAAGTAACGGATTCCTCCTCTACCGTAACAACCTCTACTTTCAACGTCGCTTTCTCTACATTTTCTCCCGGCTCTCCCGGTTCTTCTGGTTTTGGATCTACTTTTATAAGGTAATTATGGTCATCACTAGAACAACCTACAGTGGTAACTAATCCTGAGGCCACCAATGCTAAAACCCCTAATTTAAGGTGAAATTTTTTCATAATATTATTTTTTTTTAACACTAAACAATACGCAATTGTATCAATAAAAAAGCAATAAAGCTAACTTTAAAAACAAATAATAACCTAATTAATAAAATTATACAAAAGAGGATGTATACAACAACAACTCTTTACTTTAAAAACCATTCCATTCTCTCAGAAAGGTTTGTGTTCCCATTATACTTATTCACACGTAGAAAAAACAAAATCACTATCTTTGAAATTAATTCAGTATTAAATAAAACCATCATTCAATGGCTCAACAAAAACGTCTTTTTTTATTAGACGCCTATGCTTTAATTTTTAGAGGATATTATGCGCTTATTAAAAACCCAAGAATCAATTCTAAAGGATTAGATACCTCTGCTATTTTAGGATTTATGAATTCCCTTTTGGATGTCATCAAAAGAGAGAATCCGGATCATTTAGCTGTTGCTTTTGACAATGGGGGGAGTAAAGATCGCTTGGCTATCTTTCCTGAATACAAAGCCAATCGCGATGTAACTCCTGAGGCGATTAAAATTGCAGTGCCTTACATCAAAGAGATTTTAAAGGCGATGCATATTCCCATTATTGAAGTTTCTGGTTTTGAGGCAGATGATTTAATTGGAACTATTTCTAAACAAGCAGAAAAAGAAGACTTTATGGTGTATATGGTTACACCAGATAAAGATTACGCACAGCTTGTTTCGGACAATATTGTCATGTACAGACCAGCTCGAATGGGCAACGGTATTGAAATTTGGGATGTTGAACGCGTAAAAGAGAAATTCGAAGTAGATCATCCTGAACAGGTCATTGACTTTTTAGGTATGATGGGAGATGCTGTAGATAATATTCCGGGGTTACCTGGAGTTGGTGAAAAAACGGCAAAAAAATTCATCAAAGAATACGGATCAATGGAAAACCTTTTAGCTCACACCCATGAACTAAAAGGAAAAATGAAAGAAAACATCGAAGCCAATAAGGAGAAAGGATTACTTTCTAAAAAACTAGCGACGATTATCTTGGATTGTCCGGTAACGTTTAATGCGGATAATTATATTTTAGAAAAACCCGATGTTGAGAAAACAGATGCGCTATTCATTGAGCTGGAATTCAGAAGAATGAAAGAGCAATTCGACAAAATTTTCTCTTCAACACCACAACCAGTAACTGCCACTACAATCGCGACATCCTCTGGCACTCAAGAAGAACAATTTTCTTTGTTTGACACGGGAGAAGGAAGTAGCACGCAATCCCCTTACCAAACCTTAGAGACGACACAACATGTCTATCAATTGGTTCAATCACCCATGGCTATTCGCTTGTTAGCACAACAATTAATGCAACAGCAAAGTGTTTGTTTCGATACAGAAACAACGGGCTTAGATCCTTTAACTGCGGAATTGGTAGGACTTGCATTTTCTTATGATAAAGGAACGGCATACTATGTCCCTTTATCTGAAAACAGAGCGGAATTATTAGCTACATTAGAACACTTCAAGCCTTTCTTTGAATCCGAAAGCATTGAAAAAATTGGACAAAATTTAAAATACGATATCAAAGTTTTAAAACAATATGACATTCAGGTGAATCACCCTCTGTTTGACACGATGATTGCGCATTATTTGATTAATCCAGATATGCGTCATAACATGGATGTATTGGCTGAAACTTACTTGAACTATACCCCTCAACCGATTGAAACCTTAATTGGAAAAAAAGGCAAAAACCAAAAATCGATGCGTGAAGTAGAGGTTGAGTTAACCAAAGAATACGCAGGAGAAGATGCAGATGTTACGTTTCAATTGAAACAAGTATTCTTACCGCAATTGGAAGCCACTCAAACGGCACAATTATTCAGAGAGATTGAAATACCTTTAGTATCCGTACTAGCGGATATGGAAAATGAAGGGATTCGCTTAGACGTTGATTTCCTACATTCATTATCGACTACATTAGACAGCGATATTAAACAATTAGAACAGTCTATTTACGAAACAGCTGGAGAAGATTTCAACTTAGCCTCACCCAAACAATTAGGAGATATTCTATTTGAAAAATTACAAATTGGTGGATCTAAACCAAAGAAAACAAAGACAGGACAATATGCAACTGGAGAAGAAATTTTAAGTGATTTGGCGCCTAAACACGCTATTGTACAAGATATTTTGAACTGGCGTCAATTGATTAAGCTTCAAAACACCTATGTAGATGCATTACCGAAGCAAATCAATCCGGTAACGAATCGCGTGCATACAGAATATATGCAAGCCGTAGCAGCAACTGGCCGTTTGAGTTCGAATAACCCCAATTTACAAAATATTCCGATTCGTACAGAACGCGGGCGCTTGGTTCGTAAAGCATTTGTTGCGCGTGATGAAAATTACGTCTTATTAGCGGCGGATTACTCTCAAATTGAGTTGCGTATTATTGCCGCATTGAGCGAAGAGCCTAATATGATTGAGTCGTTCAAAAACGGAGAAGATATTCACCGCTCAACAGCAGCGCGTGTATTCAAGGTTCCATTAGAAGAAGTAACCAAAGAGCAAAGAAGTCATGCTAAAACAGTCAACTTTGGAATCATCTATGGTGTTTCTGCCTTTGGATTGAGCAATCAAACGAATTTATCTCGTGCAGAAAGTAAAGAATTGATTGATACCTATTATGAAACTTATCCTAAACTAAAAGACTATATCGCACAACAAATTGAATTTGCACGCGAACACGGTTATGTACAAACGATTTTAGGCAGAAGAAGATATTTAAAAGATATCCATTCACAAAATGCTGTCGTGCGCAGTGCGGCAGAGCGAAATGCAGTTAATGCCCCTATTCAGGGAAGCGCAGCAGACATTATTAAAATTGCGATGATCCGTATTCACAAGCGATTGGTCAGTGAACAATGGAAATCGAAGATGCTATTACAAGTACACGATGAGTTGGTTTTTGATGCACACAAAGAAGAATTGGATGCGTTAAAAACCATGGTAAAAGAAGAAATGGAAAGTGCTTTCAGCTTAGCAGTACCTTTGGTTGTTGACTTAGGAGTTGGAGAAAATTGGCTTCAAGCACATTAATAATTATAGCCTTGTGTTGCAAAACTACATGAACATCAAGGATAGAACGAAAAAAAGTTTGTTTTTGATATTCTATACGTGTTTATGTTCGTATTGCATTTACACCTGACTTTATCCATAGTATGTAGTTCTATTTTACAACTTAGTTGTAATCTCAATAAAAAAAGGTTATTCCGGTGGAATAACCTTTTTTTATGGCTTGCGTTAAAATCGAAATAGTTCCAAATTAAAAACTATTTTTGTACTTCATTTTAAATCAAGGCCATGAAGAAATTATTGGGCAAATTGATGTTAGGCATCACAGGTTGGAAGCTCGTTGTTCACGACGAATCTTTCAAACAAGAAAAAAAAGTTATTTTGATCTGTGTGCCCCATACCACCAATTGGGATTTTTACTACAGTCTCGCTTGTTTCTGGGTTTTAGGTATGCCTTTTAAAATTTTTATCAAAGATTATTATACCAAATCGTGGTTTGGTTTTTTCTTCAAAGCGATTGGTTGCATTGGGGTAGACCGCAACAAAAGTCAGAATTTAGTAGAATATGCGGTTCAAATTATTGAAGAGGCCGATGAGATTGCTTTGATCAATACCCCTGAAGGTACCCGTTCCTTTTCGCCCAAATGGAAACAAGGTTTTTATCATATCGCGAGGCAAACGAATATACCGATTGCTTTATGTTATGCTGATTACAAAAAGAAGCAATGCGGCATCTTAAAATTAGTGCGTGTTGAGGACAAATCCTTTGAAGCCTTATTGGATGAGATTGCGCCTTATTATAATCCAGCGATGGCAAAGTATCCGGAGAATTACAATCCTAAGTTGTATTAACAACAACATATTCTCGTAAAAACAGGATGTTTCTTTCTACTTCTCTTCCTTTTTAATTCCTAATCGGTTTACAACTACACTATACTAAAAAGTAAATTCATAAAAGAAGAAAAGGCCTAAGTTTGAAAGAATTAGAAGCTTATACATACGAAACCCTTGAATAAGTATCCTTCATTTTAGAGAATATACCATTTTTTTCTTTGTTTTTGCCAGTGAAAAAACAAGCGTTCTTGTATTCAAACAAATTACAACTCAGCTTGTTAAAAGCAAATAAAAGCAAAAAACAGTGGTATGGATTTGTATAATAAAAGAAATTATGTAATTTTGCACTCCCTTTATTGGGAATGGAATGTTTAATTAAATACAAAATTATTGTGGAAAGTTTAAGCTACAAGACTGTATCGGCAAACAAAGCGACTGTTCAAAAAGAATGGTTAGTTGTAGATGCTGAAGGCCAAAATTTGGGTCGTCTTGCTTCTAAAGTGGCAACACTTTTAAGAGGTAAACACAAGACAAATTACACGCCGCACGTAGACTGTGGAGACAACGTAATCGTAATCAACGCAGAAAAAATCAACCTAACAGGTAACAAATTAGATGACAAGACTTACATCCGTCACACAGGTTACCCAGGAGGACAAAGATCTTTAACTGCTAAAGTAATGCAACAAAAAAATCCTGCATTATTAGTAGAGAAAGCAATCAAAGGGATGTTGCCTAAGAACAAATTAGGAGCACAATTATTCCGTAATTTAAATGTTAATGTAGGCGCTGAGCACAAACATGGAGCTCAACAACCTAAAGCCGTTAATTTAAACGAAGTTAAGTAATGGGAGTTATTCACAAAATCGGTAGAAGAAAGACCGCTGTTGCTCGTGTTTATGTTTCAGAAGGAACAGGAAACATTACAGTAAACAAAAAAGATTTTAAAATTTATTTCCCTACAGGTACATTACAGTACAAAGTATTACAGCCTCTTACACTTACTGAGAACGCTGAGAACTTTGACATCAAAGTAAATGTATATGGTGGAGGAACTACAGGACAAGCTGAGGCAGTGCGTATGGCAATTGCTAGAGCTATGTGCGAAATTGATGTAGAGAACAGAGCAGTTCTTAAACCAGAAGGATTATTGACTCGTGACCCTCGTATGGTTGAGCGTAAGAAATTCGGTCAGAAGAAAGCTCGTAAGAGATTCCAATTCTCTAAACGTTAATATTTATTTATTATTAAAAAATCTAGGTTTTTGTTGCGCACTTGCATTTTTTGTAAGAAGTAGTTTAGCATCTAAATGGTTGAGACCGAGTAAATCGCTACTTGATCATTGCTAAAGTAACAGAACGTAAACTATTAGAAAATGGCAAACAAAGTAGAAGTAAAAGAATTACTAGAAGCAGGTGTTCATTTTGGACACATGACTAGAAAATGGGATCCAAACATGGCTCCTTATATCTATATGGAGCGTAATGGTATTCACATTATCAATCTATATAAAACTGCAGCTAAAATTGAAGAAGCGAATGAAGCTTTGAAAAAAATCGCTGCATCAGGAAGAAAAATCCTTTTCGTTGCTACAAAAAAGCAAGCGAAAGACATCGTAGCTGAAAAAGCAGCTGCAGCTAACATGCCTTACATCACTGAAAGATGGCCAGGTGGTATGTTAACAAACTTCGTTACTATCCGTAAAGCTGTTAAGAAAATGGCTTCTATTGATAGAATGAAAAAAGACGGTACATTTATGACGCTTTCTAAGAAAGAGCGTTTACAAGTTGAGCGTCTTCGTGCAAAATTAGAGAAAAACTTAGGTTCTATTGCTGATATGACTCGTCTACCAGCTGCTCTATTTGTTGTAGATATCAAAGCTGAACACATTGCGATTAAAGAAGCACAAAAATTAAACATTCCGATCTTCGCTATGGTGGATACGAACTCTGACCCACGTCAAGTTGACTACGTTATTCCAGCAAACGATGATGCTTCTAAATCAATCGATAAAATTTTATCTTTAGTTACTGCTGCTATTATCGAAGGTAATGCAGAAAGAAAATCTGAAAAAGAAGAAGCTCCAGCTGTAAAAGCGGATGCTGAAGCTAAAGCATAATTTTTTAACAATATCATAAAGTCGTTATGCTGATAGATGTTTACCTTTGTATTCAACTGTCAATAACGACTTTTTTAATTTATTAACTCTTTAAAAGATTACTAAAATGGCAAATATTACTGCTGCAGACGTAAATAAGCTAAGACAACAAACAGGTGCCGGAATGATGGACTGTAAAAAAGCGTTAGTTGAGGCTGAGGGAGATTTCGATAAAGCAATCGAAGTTTTACGTAAAAAAGGACAAAAAGTTGCTGCTAACCGTTCTGATCGTGATTCATCAGAAGGTGCTGCTGTAGCTCTTGTTAATGCTGACAAAACTAGAGGTGTTGTTCTTACATTAAACTGTGAGACTGACTTCGTAGGTAAAAACGAAGGTTTCCAAGCATTAGCAAAAGAATTAGCTGAAAAAGCAATCAACTTCAATACAAAAGAAGAATTCTTAGCTTCTCCATACAATGACACAATGACTATTGCTGACAAATGTATCGAGCAAACAGGAGTTATCGGTGAGAAAATCGAAATCGGTTCTTTCGAAGTATTAGAAGGAGCTTTCATCGGTTCTTACGTTCACGGTAACAAAATTGCTGCTATCACAGCTTTATCTTCAGCTGTTGCTAAAGCAGACGAAATCGCTAAAGACGTTTCTATGCAAGTAGCTTCAATGGGTGCTGAGACTTTATCTTACAAAGATTTTGATCCAGAATTCATCGCTAAAGAAACAGAAGCTCGTATCGCAGTTATCGTTAAAGAAAACGAAGAGTTAGTACGTTTAGGTAAAACACTTAAAAATGTACCTCAATATATTTCTTACGCTCAACTTACTGAAGAAGTATTGAAACAAGCGGAAGAAGATGCTAAAGCTGAATTAAAAGCTGAAGGTAAACCTGAAAACATCTGGGATAGAATTTTACCTGGAAAAGTTGCTCGTTTCATCAGTGACAATACAACTTTAGACCAAGAGAAAGCATTATTAGACCAAAACTTCATCAAAGATGAATCTAAAAAGGTTTCTGATTATGTTAAATCTTTTGGAGTTGAAATCACAGGATTCAAAAGAGCTTCATTAGGATAATATATTTCCTTGAAAAATTAAAATATCAAACCTCAAGCATTTTGTTTGAGGTTTTTTTATTTATTTTCGTATTTTTAAAACAAAAAAATATGAAACTCATCAAGAATAGCTTATTATTACAAATCGTATTAGCCATTGCCTTAGGGACGTATTTAGGAGATCTCCTTCCCTTAGGTGTGAGTAGATTTTTTAGTACCTTCAATGCACTCTTTGGTAATTTTTTAAACTTTATCATTCCATTAATCATTGTAGGGTTAATTGTTCCTGCCATTGGCAATATAGGCAAAGAAGCAGGTAAGCTATTAGTAATTACAACGGGATTAGCTTATGGTTCCACCCTATTAGCGGGTTTTAGCTCGTATGCGGTTTCCATTAGTATCTTTCCTCAATTTCTTCTTTCTCAATCTACGGACCTAGCTGTTGAGCCAGAACAAGTACTTGTTCCGTACTTTTCTATTGAGATTCCTCCCCTATTTGATGTAATGAGCGCCTTAATCCTCGCTTTTATCATTGGGATATGCATCTCTAAAGGCCCTTTTACGCATTTAAAAGGCATTTTTAACGAGTTTCAGTCCATTATCATGACAGTGATAGAGAAAGTGATTATTCCTTTCTTACCCCTCTTTATTTTTGGTGTATTTCTAAATATGACCTATAGTGGTCAAGTTTTCGTTATACTTGAAACATTCTTGAAAATTATCGGCGTTATTTTCGCACTTCACATTGTATTTTTAATTTTTCAATATGCTCTTGCTGGACTTGTGGTCAAAAGAAATCCGTTTCTTTTAATGAAGAATATGCTACCGGCTTATTTTACAGCTTTGGGCACACAATCATCAGCAGCAACAATTCCCGTAACACTAGAATCAACGCTAAAAAATGACGTAAGCCCTAAAATAGCGGGGTTTGTCATTCCACTTTGCGCAACCATTCACTTAGCTGGAAGTACGCTAAAAATTGTTGCCTGTGCTATTGCCTTAATGCTCATTCAAAACGTTCCTATTGATCCATTCGCAATGATTGGTTTTATTCTCATGCTAGGCGTTACCATGATTGCCGCACCAGGTGTACCAGGTGGAGCTATTATGGCTGCACTAGGAGTATTACAATCTGTTTTAGGATTTGATGCTGAGCAACAAACATTAATGATTGCTTTATATGTGGCTATGGATAGTTTCGGTACGGCATGTAATGTGATGGGAGATGGTGCGATTGCGTTGATTGTGGATAAGATCGGAACAAAAGATTTCGTATCAACTGAATAATACATAAAAAGCCCCATGATGGGGCTTTTTATGTATTACCAGTCAACTTACTCAAGCATAACTAAGATTAAACAATACAAAAAGATCATTATTGTATGATGTACTTTCCTACTCACTTATTTACATCTACCTTGAGCAACATCTCTTTCAAAATGTTCTCCTCCTATAAATTCGATATATTGTCTATCTATACCAAAACTTTCTAGAATACTTTGCACAGCTGTATTTTCATTCCAAGCCCCTTTTTTATTTAAAACAAATAAAGCAAAAGTCATGTCTTTGTTGGCAGGGTCTTCTCCGTGATTAATCATCAATAATTTAATTGTATTCTCATCAATTTTTCGAACATATAAATCTGCTTCATATGAAATAGGTTGTCCATTATTTGTAATATAATTTAACTTACCAAAAATTCGATCCTCTTCTTGTGTTGTACACATATACATTACGTTAATCTTATCATACAGATTCGTATTAACATTTTTAATTTCTTCTACATAATAAAAGCCACCTTTTTTATTCATACCCATTTTAAACTTATGTATATAATTTTCTATAGAATAAGTTTCGGTATTAAACAATTCCTCCATTTTTTCTGTCGTGAAAGGATACTTGAGCCTATTGCCTATGATGTAATGATTTATGATCTCAGTTGCCTCCCATTCATGATTCAAAAGTGTTCTCAACTCTTTACTATCCTTACTCAAATCATCATCCGACTTACAACCAGAAAACACAAACAACACACACAAAACCAATACAATCCAACATTTTTTCATATAAAAAACTAATATTACGTTATCGCTATAAAACTTTTGTTTTTTTAATGCCATTCTTACTTCTCTCTTCTTTCGTAAAAGAGTTTGAATCTGAGTCATAGCTATTAAAAAAGTTGAAAAATCAAAAATAAAAAGCCCAAAAAACAGTCTCACACTTTATTATTTTTTATTTATCCGATTGCAAAAGTAGTATTTTTTTGAAAAATTAACTAAATAAAATATTTTAAAAAAAATATTCACATCATCAATCCTCTAGCCCATTCTTTTTTAAAAAGTGTTTATAATAATACGTATTAACCTCCCACATAACAGTTAAATAACCCAATATCCCTCCTAACATCCAAATTATCAAATCATATACCAGTTGCATCCTAAGAACAATAGTAAAATCGTCAAAAAGCAAGGATAATAGCGTGGTGAATATCCCAACAAGCAATCCAAAAACACTACCTTCCAAAAAGCCATATCTCAGTCGTCCCATTTCTATTTTCTTTTTCCAATTCTCAATGAATTTAGCTTCTGATTTTTTCATATTCCTTAATTTGCAAAACAAGATACAACATTTGAACTTAACTAAACAGAACTTGCTTCCCATCAAATAATCCTTATATTTGCTTCCAACTTTAGGGGTGTCTACATCGTGTAGGCTGAGATTTTACCCTTTGAACCTGATCTAGTTCATACTAGCGTAGGGAAAAGTAAGATGACTTCATTCGGTACATCCTGTACTAGCGTGTGGCCATTCCTAAAGTTATATCAACAAAATAAAAGGAATGGAACTACACATCAACAATCAGAAATTTCACTTTGAACAGCTGCAAATCAGCATTCAGACTATGCTTGATTTACACGGCACAACGCAACAAAAAGGTATTGCTGTTGCAGTGAATGCTACGGTTATTGCCAAAGCGGACTGGGGTACTTATCTCTTATCTGAGGCAGATGATATTTTAATTATCACAGCAACCCAAGGCGGTTGATTCCATTTTAACTCGACGATTATAAACAATAAATCAGATTATATGGAACAACACGAAAAGATTTCACAAACTCCTTTTCCCAATTCAAAAAAGGTGTATGTAGCGGGAACACTATTTCCCATTCGCGTAGCGATGCGAGAAATTACCTTAAGCGATACGAAACTCAGTCAAGGGGCACTAGAGAAAAATCCATCGGTCACTGTCTATGACACCTCAGGGGCTTATACCGATGAACAGTTTGATATCAACATCAAAAAAGGATTACCTCGTTTGAGAGAATCTTGGATTTTAGACCGACAAGATGTTGAAGTTCTGGATACGCTTACATCTGTTTATGGTCAAAAACGAGCAGAAGATCCTAAGTTAGCTCATTTGCGTTTTGAATTTACGCATAAACCCAAAGTAGCTAAATCGGGACAAAATGTAACCCAGTTACACTATGCGAAGCAAGGAATTATCACTCCCGAGATGGAATATGTGGCAATCCGTGAAAATCAACGCTTAGAGCAACTAGATGCTGTTTCTCCTGCATTGAAGCAACAGCACCCAGGGAATAGTTTTGGAGCCCATACACCCAAAAACTATATTACACCAGCATTTGTACGCGATGAAATTGCGGCTGGGCGTGCGATTATTCCCAATAACATCAATCATCCCGAAAGTGAGCCTATGATTATTGGGCGCAACTTCCTTGTAAAAATCAATGCGAATATCGGAAATAGCGCCGTTACCTCAACCATTGAAGAAGAAGTAGAAAAAGCAGTTTGGGCTTGTCGATGGGGAGCAGATACGATTATGGATTTATCTACGGGGAAAAATATACATGAAACGAGGGAATGGATTATTCGCAATTCACCTGTACCCATTGGAACCGTACCCATTTATCAAGCCTTAGAAAAAGTAAAAGGAATAGCCGAAGATTTGACTTGGGAAATTTTCAGGGATACGCTCATTGAGCAAGCCGAACAAGGGGTTTCGTATTTTACCATTCACGCAGGTGTACTCTTGCGATACATTCACTTAACGGCTCAACGCGTTACGGGTATTGTTTCACGAGGAGGATCCATCATGGCTAAATGGTGCTTATTCCATCACCAAGAAAACTTTTTATACACGCATTTTGAAGAAATATGCGAGATTATGAAACGCTATGATATCGCTTTTTCTTTAGGAGATGGACTAAGACCTGGTTCTATTGCTGATGCCAATGATGCGGCACAATTTGCAGAATTAGAAACCTTAGGTGAGTTAACTAAAATTGCGTGGAAGCACGATGTACAGGTCATGATTGAAGGCCCAGGACATGTACCGATGCACCTCATCAAAGAAAACATGGAAAAGCAGTTACGCGATTGCGGAGAAGCTCCTTTTTACACCTTAGGCCCTTTGACAACGGATATTGCCCCTGGTTATGATCACATCACCTCTGCTATTGGTGCCGCTATGATTGGGTGGTATGGAACAGCTATGCTGTGCTATGTAACGCCTAAGGAGCATTTAGGCTTACCCAATAAAAAAGACGTCAAAGACGGTGTGATTACTTATAAGTTAGCTGCTCATGCAGCAGATTTAGCCAAAGGACATCCCGGCTCGCAATACAGAGACAATGCCTTGAGTAAAGCTCGTTTTGAATTCCGTTGGGAAGATCAATTCAACCTGTCTTTGGATCCGGATACCGCTCGAGAGTTTCACGATGAAACCTTACCTGCAGATGCTGCCAAAGTAGCTCACTTCTGTTCGATGTGTGGCCCTAAATTCTGTTCGATGAAAATTTCACAAGAAATTCGCGATTCAGCAGAACAAGGCATGAAAGAAATGTCAGAAGAGTTCATCAAATCTGGAAAAGAAATCTACCTATAATATGGTGGTTATTACGCCTCCATATCATCATCCAAAAGAAATAAGCCTCGCCAATGCCATGTTGGAAAGAGGCTTACCTCTTTTGCATATTAGAAAGCCTGATTTCACTTTTGAACAGCTCCAACAATGGGTTGAAAACATCAGTTATCAACATCATGACAAGCTAGTTATTCACATCCCAAGCCCTGTTATCAACAATTATCCTAAAGTTTTTAAACAATATGTCCAACTTATCAACAGCCTAAAGACACAATACGCCCACTTATCAACAGATAATTGTTCATTTGTTAATAACCATGCACAGAAACTGCCCTATTTGTCAACAAGTGTTCATAACTCCACCGAATGCGAGAAGTTATCAACAAGGCATCAACGCGTTTTTCTCAGTCCTGTTTTCGACAGCATTTCTAAAATAGCGTATCAACCAACCCTACACTGGCCCTCTTTTTTAGCTGATTGGAAATACCCTTGGATTCAGACTGTTGCTTTGGGAGGAATCACCCCTGCTCATCTAGCAACCGTTCGCAATATGGGATTTGATGATTTTGCAGTTCTCGGTGCAATATGGCAAGCAGCAGAACCCCTTAAAATTTTTGATTTATGTTACAAACAAGACCAATTGCTCTTTCGATAGCGGGGTTTGATCCCTCAGGAGGAGCTGGATTACTAGCCGATATCAAAACATTCGAAAGCCATCAAGTGTATGGTTTGGGCATTCTCACGGCCAATACGATTCAAACAGAAGATGAATTTGTAGCTATTCGTTGGGAAAAACGCGCCTATATACTTCAACAACTCGAGGTTATCTTACAGCGTTATCAACCACAAGTCGTTAAAATAGGCATTGTAGAATCCGGAGAGGAGCTTTTACATTACCTCCAGGTAATCAAACAGCATATTCCCCAAGCCTATATTATTTGGGATCCCGTTTTGCGTTCGAGTACTCATTTTGATTTTACAACTGGTATTGAAGGTCAAACGCTGGAAGCTATACTGCTTCATCTGGATTTAATCACCCCCAATTACTTTGAACTAGACCAGCTGATTCCAATAGGTGCAACTCCACTAGAAAAGGCACAATCGCTCTCTGCTATTTGTGCTGTTTTACTCAAAGGGGGGCATCATCCAGAAACTAAAGCCGTCGATTACCTCTTAACTGCTGATGAACAATATTCGTTTTATCCTCAACAGGTGTATCCTTCAACCAAACACGGTACGGGCTGTATATTATCTTCCGCTATTGCGAGTCAGCTCGCTTTAGGGGATTCGCTCTATGAAGCGGTACAAAAATCAAAACAATACGTCGAAAAAATTTTGGCGTCCAATTCAACTTTATTAGCTTATCATGTTTAATCCCATTCAATATATCAGTCAGGGCGATACCCCTCAAGAACAATTGTACCACATCGAATCCGTTTTAGATGCGGGACAACGATGGATTCAATTTCGATTTAAAGACACGCTTACCTCTATTCGATGGAAAACCGCAGAGCAAGTGAAACTCCTTTGTGATAGCTATCATGCAACCTTACTCATTAACGATGATCCCGATTTGGCTCTAGCCATTGATGCTGATGGTGTTCATTTAGGTCTTCAAGATCGATCTATTGCCGAAGCACGAGCCTTACTTCCCCATAAAATAATAGGCGGAACAGCCAATACCTTAGCAGATGTGAAACAACGCCTAGATGAGTCTTGTGATTATATCGGATTGGGTCCTTTGCGCTATACACTGACGAAAAAGAAACTAAGTCCACTATTGGGATTTGAGGGTTACCAACAACTATTGACGGCACTAACCCCAGAAGAAAAACAAATACCAATTGTAGCCATTGGAGGCATAACCCTAACCGATGTACCCGTATTACAAAAAATAGGATTATCGGGTATTGCGGTATCGAGTTTACTCCATCAAGCGCAATCCCCTCAACAACTTATACAACAACTAAATACTTACTTCTTATGACCCCATTTCAACTAGGAGATAAAACCTTCCACTCTCGACTATTTTTAGGCACTGGCAAATACGGATCTAATGCTGTAATGGAAGCAGCTACTTTAGCCAGTGAAACTGAATTCATCACGGTTGCTTTAAAACGATTGGATTTAAAACAGGACAACAATGCTTTACTAGCCCATTTGAATCATCCGCATTTGCACTTACTTCCCAATACTTCAGGAGCTAGAAATGCGAAAGAAGCGATCTTAGCGGCTCAACTAGCCCGCGAAGCTTTAGAAACAAATTGGGTAAAAGTCGAAATTCATCCTGATCCAAAATACTTATTACCTGATCCCATTGAAACCTTACTAGCGACAGAAGAACTAGCCAAACAAGGTTTTTATGTGTTGCCTTATATCCACGCAGACCCAGTACTGTGCAAACGATTAGAAGAAGTTGGAACAACGGCTGTCATGCCTTTAGGGGCTCCTATTGGCACCAATAAAGGATTGAAAACTTTGGATTTCTTGGAAATCATTATTGAAAACAGTCGCGTTCCCGTTATTGTGGATGCCGGAATTGGCGCACCCTCAGATGCTGCTAAAGCCATGGAACTTGGTGCAGATGCCGTATTGGTTAATACTGCTATTGCCGTTGCAGGTGATCCAGTTGTTATGGCTAAAGCTTTTCAACAGGCGGTTCAAGCAGGAAGAATGGCGTACGAAGCTCAATTGGGCGCTATTCAAAACCACGCCCATGCCTCTAGTCCTTTAACCTCATTTTTATACCAATAACCATGACGTTTTACGATGTTTACACCCAGTATTCCTGGGATGAAATTCGCCAACAGCTCAACGACACAACACCAGAACAAGTGGTTCAAAGCCTCGGTAAATCAAAGCGAAATCTGACTGATTTCCTTCACCTGATTTCGCCTGCAGCTCGTCCTTTTCTAGAACCAATGGCTCAACTCAGCCAACAGCTGACACATAAGCGTTTTGGCAAGACCATTCAGCTCTATACTCCGATGTATTTGAGCAATGAATGTCACAATATTTGTACGTATTGTGGGTTTAGTATTGATAACAACATCCGCAGGAAAACCTTAACCCCTATCGAAATAGAACAAGAGATTAACTTGCTCAAAGGTCAAGGATATGATCATATTTTATTGGTTACGGGTGAAGCCAATCACACCGTTAACCTTCGTTATTTTGAACAAGCGATCAAACAGATTCGCACTTCCTTTTCTACCCTTTCGATTGAAGTACAACCGCTAGAGCAAAACGAATATGAAGTCTTAGCTCAACTGGGGGTATATGCCGTATTAGTCTATCAAGAAACCTATCACGAAGCAGTCTATAAACAGTATCATCCCAAAGGTAAAAAATCCAATTTCCGCTATCGCTTAGAAACACCTGACCGCATAGGACAAGCAGGCATCCACAAAATAGGATTAGGTGTATTATTAGGGCTAGAAGATTGGCGTGTGGACAGTTTTTTCACCGCTTTACACCTCGATTACCTTCAAAAAACCTATTGGAAAACCAAGTATTCTATTTCCTTTCCTCGATTGCGACCTGCGGAAGGCAATGTAGAACCTAATTTTGTCATGGAGGATATTGATTTACTTCAACTGATGTTTGCCTATCGCATCTGGAATGAAGATATTGAACTCTCTATTTCTACGCGCGAAAGTGAATGGTTTCGCGATCACGTGATTGGATTGGGGGTTACTTCCATGAGTGCGGGATCCAAAACAAATCCAGGGGGATATAGCGTTGATCAAGGTTCACTCGCGCAATTTGAAACGTGTGACCAGCGATCAACAGCTGCCATTTATCAACTGATTCAATCCAAAGGTTATGAACCGATCTGGACCGATTGGAATCAGAGCTATGCTAATTTCTCATTCTAAACCTATGCTAGAAGTTCACGATTTTTTACGTTACAGCCGTCCAATGAATTTAACTGAAGTTGGAACTGCAGGTCAATTAAAAATTAAAAATGCACGTGTACTAGTCCTAGGCGCTGGTGGGTTAGGTTCTCCTATTCTCACCTATTTGGCAGCCTCTGGAATAGGGCATTTGGGAGTAGTTGATTTTGATCGTGTGGAAATACACAATTTGCATCGGCAAATTCTATTTACAGCACATGATATTGGACAATACAAAGTAGATGTTGCGGCCAAACGCATTGCTCAGCTCAATCCTCATATTCACTTTCATATGCACAGAGAAAAGGTAACCGCTGACAATGTCGAAGCTCTTTTTACTGCCTATGATTATATCGTAGATGGAACAGACAATTTCACCACGCGTTATTTGGTTAATGATGCTTGTGTTTCATTAAACAAACCTTTGATTTATGGCACCATATTAGGGTTTCAAGGGCAATTAGCCGTCTTCCAACACCGGAATTCTAAAAATTTACGGGATATATTTCCTGAGGCTCCTGACCCGAAAGACATTCCCAATTGCAGCTTACACGGTGTATTAGGTACTTTTCCAGGCATTATCGGGACAATGATGGCCCAAGAGACACTCAAGGTTATTTTAGATGCAAATCCCTTACACAATCAATTGGTACTAGTTGATACCTTAAATTGGAAAATCCAAACGTTAGCTTTTTAACGTTTGGATTTTCTTTATTTTTTATCATGTAAATAGGTCATATAAGTTTCACGGGGCATTTCAACTGCGCCTAATAGTTCGAGATGCGGATTATACACCTGACAGTCTAATAATTGGTAGTTCTCTTCTCTGAGTTTTTGAATCAACTGATGAAAAGCAACTTTACTAGCATTAGATACCAAAGAGAACATGCTTTCTCCACAGAAAACCCCGTGTCCTACATCCACACCATACAACCCGCCTACTAAGCGTCCTTCTTGCCATACTTCAACAGATTTCGCATAGCCTAACTGATGTAGCTCACAATAAGCGGCCAGCATTTCATCCGTAATCCAAGTTCCGTTTTGTCCTTGTCTCTTTACTTGTTGGCACTGTGTAATTACAGCCTCAAAATGCGTATTGAACGTCACTTGAAATAGTGCTCTGTTCAAGATATTACGCATGCTTTTTGAAGGTTTAAATGTGGCTAACTCAACAACCATTCTTGGGTTAGGTGCCCACCAAGTAATTGGTTCACCATCTTCAAACCACGGAAATACACCATGTTGATAGGCCAAGCGTAACCAATCTGCAGTAAGTGCACCACCAATGGCTAAAATTCCGGATTCATGTGCTGTTTCAACTGGAGGAAATCCTAAGTAATTGGGATCTAAAATAGCTATCATAGAGAAAAAAAATCCCCAATCAATTGATTAGGGATTCGTATTAATTAAAATGGTAAATCATCATGATCCTCCTCCGTGAATGACGGTGCTGGAGGGAATTGTGGAGTTTGAGGCGCTTGTGGTGCTTGTTGTGCAAACTGATTTGGTGTCCCTTGATTACCTTGGTAATTTTGGTTGAACCCTCCTGCTTGTTGTACAGGCTGCCCCATATTAGGTTGCTGAGCGTATTGGTTTTGCATTGGCTGTCCCATTCCTTGTGCAGGCATGTTTCTTTCAATTCTCCAACCTTGAATTGTATTGAAATATCTTACTTCACCTTGTGGAGATGTCCACTCTCTTCCTCTTAAATTAATCGATACTTTCACTGGTTCTCCTACTTGAAAAGTATCAAGTAAACTCACTCTATCTTGTGTAAACTCAATTAAAATATCTTGTGGATATTGTTCTTCAGTAGTAACCACAACTTCTCTTTTTCTGAAGCTTGAGCTAATATCTTGTGGCTGCCCAATCACCTTAATTCTTCCTATTACTTCCATTATATCTTTTTTTTCCTGATTGTTACTTTGCTAAAATCATATTCCAAGCCAAAGGTACATTATTTTCCTCTAAATACTTTTTAGCTTGCTTAAATTTCTTTTCAACATCACCTGATGCTACGATTTCTTTAGCTGCTGGATTTGCCAATAAAAACGCTTGAATTTCCTCTGTTGTCGGTAAGTGTTCTACGTTTCCTAAGATTCCTAAATCGTTTCCTGAAAACACCAAACTATCAATCACCTCTTGTGGGATGATATCAACACCTAGTCCTAGGGTTGTCAATGGTTTTTCTACTTCAAACATTCCCATATTAGAGCGGCTATACCAATTGCCTCCCATACGAGAAACTAAATCAATTTTATGTTGATCAATTCCTCCTTTTTCATTGAGGATTGCTTCATCAATGTGCATTTTTACTACTTCGCAGATTACTAAATTACCTGCTCCGCCTTCTGTTCCTAGGCCAATCACTTCTTGTACAATACACTCGAATTGAACAGGACTTTCTTTTACGCGGAATGGACGAACCTCTTCCGATTCAATCATGGTAAAACCTGCTTTTACAAACTCATTTACTCCATCTTTATACTCTGTACTTGATAAAGACGTTTGTTGAACCATATCATAATTCACCACGTTAATAACCACCTGCATCGTTGCTTGTACATTGAATAACGTATGTTTACACGTATTATCACGCACGCGTCTTGAAGGGGAGAATACTAAAATTGGTGGATTAGCACTAAATAGATTAAAAAAGCTAAAAGGGGATAAATTTGGATTTCCATCAGCATCAACTGTACTCGCTAAAGCAATCGGTCTTGGTCCTACAGACCCTTGTAAAAAACCTTGCAATTCTACAGTTGAAATGTCTTTTGGGTTTATTGTTTTCATTTTATTTCTTCTTTTTAGGTAGATGAGTAAAGGTAATAAAAGCAGATTGAATCACAAAAAAACACGAGCGACAAACACCTTCTTACAGTGCTATTTTTTCTTTTTCTTTTTCTGGTCTTTGTGAAACTAAGCCTCCTCTCAATGAATACGCAAGATTCGCTTCATAATTAATCCAGTTCTTCTATATGGAAAAGGAGAATTCTGCGTTTGATTAACTAGAAATGCATGAATTATATCGCATTTTTTTTAGTTACCTTTAAACATCTAAATGAATCGCCATCTTGAAAATACAAAGAGAAATTATTCGCTGGACACTTATTGCAACTGCATTTGTAGTTTTGTTGCTTATACTTTGGAATACATATTCTTTTTTTCAGACGTATAAAGAAGAAGAACGCATCAAAATGGAGATTTGGTCCACGGCATCTAATACATTAAATGAAGCGAATCCTCATGATACTAATCTTGAGCTTCCTTTGTTAATTCTAACCAACAATACGACGATTCCTATTATTCAAACCAATGACCGAGATAGCATATTAGCTATGGTCAATGTGCCACTCAAGGTTCAAGAAAGTGAGGCAGAAGCGCTAATCTTCTTGCGCAAACTCAAGAATGAAAATACACCTATTGAAGTAGAGGTTGGCAAACAAAAACAGTACTTGTATTATGGGAATTCCTCTTTATTATTAAAACTGAAATACTATCCTTTAGCCTTAATTTTAATTTTCGTCTTTTTTACTGTTTTGATTATCATTTTCTATCGCAGTAATAAGATTGCCGCTCAGAATCGTTTATGGACGGGTATGGCCAAGGAAACAGCCCATCAAATAGGCACGCCTTTATCTTCCTTGTTGGGGTGGATTGAATTAATGAAGTTGGAGGAGATGAACCCTATGATTATTGAGGAAATAGAAAAAGATGTCAAGCGACTACAAACTATTGCGGATCGATTTTCTAAAATTGGTTCCAAACCACAATTAACGCCAGTAGATATCATTGCGGAAACGTATAAGACATATGCGTATTTTCAACAGCGATCTTCTAAACAGATTTCCTTTCATTTTTCAGCACCAGAACGAGAAATTAAAGTTTTACTCAATCCGGAATTACACAGCTGGACCATTGAGAATTTAATTAAAAATGCCATTGATGCGACCAAGGGGAAAGGGCAAATCGAACTTGTTATTTCAGCGACGAATCAGTTTGTTCATCTCTTTCTTACCGATACAGGAGGAGGAATTCCAAAAAATAAATTTGAAAAAATATTTGAACCAGGGTATACTTCCAAAAAGCGCGGTTGGGGACTTGGGCTTTCACTTTCGCGTAGAATTGTAGAGGAATACCAAAATGGAAAAATTAGAGTTCACCATTCTGAACTAGGTAAAGGAACAACATTTGTCATTACGTATAAGATGGTGTAACTACCAAAATAAACTAGGATTAGATCAAACAAAAAAAAGCAGGAGTGAAATTCACTCCTGCTTTTTTTTGTTTCTACAGCTCATCAATTAGAGCTTATAAGTATTGTTGTACTTTTTTTACTACTTCTTCAAACTCTGCTGGGCTCAAGCTTTCTTTTTTACTAAAACGAATATCATCCATGGTTTGTAAAGGAATTAAGTGCACGTGAACATGTGGCACTTCTAATCCTACAACAGACATTCCAATTCTTTGGCAAGGAACAGCTTGTTCTAAGGCTTTGGCTATTTTTCTTGAGAATTTCATCAATTCTACATAATGCTCTTCTTCCATGTCAAAGATTTTATTAATCTCTTGCTTTGGAATACACAACGTATGTCCTTTCGCATTGGGATTAATATCTAAAAAGGCTAAAAACTGATCGTTTTCAGCGATTTTGTATGCTGGAAGTTCTCCATTGATTATTTTAGTGAAAATTGAACTCATACATCTGGTTTTTTTAAAATTAATCTCTTGAAATTTCAAGAATCTCAAAATTCATTTGTCCATTAGGAACTTTAATTTCGGCGATTTCACCTACAGATTTTCCTAATAATCCTTTTCCAATAGGAGAAGTTACAGAAATCTTTCCTGCTTTCAAATCAGCTTCACTTTCTGCTACTAGCGTATAGGTTAAAACCATACCATTTGATTGATTTTTAATTTTAACCGTTGAAAGTACCAATGCTTTTGATTCATCTAATTGTGATTCATCAATAATTCTAGCCGTTGATACTACCTCTTCCATTTTCGCAATTTTAAGTTCCAGTAACCCCTGTGCTTCTTTTGCAGCATCATACTCCGCATTCTCCGATAAATCCCCTTTGTCTCTTGCATCAGCAATTGCTTGTGATGCTTTTGGACGCTCTACACTTTTTAACTGCTCTAATTCATCCTTTAGCTTTTTCAGCCCCTCAGCAGTGTAATACGAAATTTTACTCATAATTAACTGGTTTATATAAATAGAAAAAATCCCATGAAACGGGATTTTCTGGTGCGTAAAATATTTTTTATATTTATTTAAATAAATTATCTAATTCTGTATAGTCTACTTGTCAAAGTTAATTAATTAAATTTGTTTTACAAATATTTTATGCGATGAAAAAAAATTTATTCTTAGTTCTTGTCCTATTATTCAGCTTTAGTTGCTCAAAAGATAGTGTGCGATATAGCAATCCGTATTTACCCAATAATCCGGTTTCTATCTTCATTGATCTAAACTTACCTGCGTATGACAAACTGAAGTTTCCCAATAATTCTGTTATTATAGAAAACCAAGGCGTAATGGGCGTGATTATTTTCAATGCGGGCCCTTACTATTTAGCGTATGATATTGCTTGTCCCAATCATCCTGTTGACCGCAATTGTTCTAGAATGAAAATGGAAAAACCAGGCGATATCTATCTTAGTTGTACGTGCGAGCAACATCCTACTCCACTTCAGTATAGTTTACTAACTGGAACTTCTTTGACACCAGGAGCGCAATATCAATTAAAACCTTATGCGGTTACACAGAGAGGAACTACTTTAAATATTAATTATTAAATAACAATAAAAAAAGGATGGTCCGCGGACCATCCTTTTTTTTATTAAAATTTCAGCGTTAAACCTGCTAAAACATTAAAGGTTGCTTGAGGATAATATCCCGCACCATCAATAGCTTGGGTACCATCGAAATCCGACCAATAATACCCATTCGATACGTATTTTACATCAAAAATATTATTTGCTAAAACGGATACACCAATGCTTCTAAACCATTTTTTTACAGGAAACTCATAGTTCAAACTCAAATCATTGACAAAATAAGAATCGAGTTTTGAATTTTTCGCCTCTATATTAGACATATACTGCTCCCCTACAAATTTCGTTAGTAAGGAAACACTCATTCCCTTCAATGGAGTATAAGTTATTGCATTCGAAGCGATGAAATCCGGAGAGAAAGCAATAGACTTTGTTCCAAAATATTGCATTTCTCCTTCCCATAGGTAAGACAAGTTTTTATTTTTATTGGTACTTACCGTCACACTAGGGTTCCAGTACCATTTTTCCAATAGCTTAACCTGAGCGTCAATTTCAATTCCTAAACGGTAACTATCTTTGATATTTTCACGTACCGATGCTCCCACATCATTCAATTGTCCTGTTAAAACCAGTTGATCCTTATATTTCATATAGAAGGCATTTACATTCAGACGCGCACGTTCTGTTTGCATTCTCCATCCCAATTCAAAATCATCTAATTTTTCTGCCTTTGGCATTTGATTAAGTTGACGCTCTTTGTAATCCGTACGATTGGGTTCTTTATTGGCTCTTGCATAAGAGAAATAAAACTGATTTTCCTCATTGGCCTGGAAAGTAATTCCTGCTTTTGGATTCAAGAAATTAAACTTCACATTCACTAGTCCTGTCTCTTCTCCATTAGCTTCATACGTTACTCTACGGTATTGCATATCCCCATATAGGCTCCATTGTTCTGCCACTTGCCAAGTTGCTTTTGCAAAGAAATTTACATCAGTCTTCACAGCATGATCGCGATAATACTCTTGTTTGTAATCAAAATTCACCGGTTGTTTCGCCCATAAGATAGTACCAAAGTGATCTCCCTCATACTTATTCGCCCCACCACCAACAACAACAGTAAGTGCGTCTGCTTTATAGTTAACGTTAAATACCATTCCATAGAAGTGATTATCCAATGCTTTGCGGCGAATTAAATCTGTTCGATTCACTTCTTCCCCATTGACAAACACAGCATCTAAACCGTATTCTTTGACTTTTTGGTTCTTTTTATAATTCTCATAATACCCGTATCCTTTCGTATAGTGCAACGATACATTTGAACTCCATAAATCAGACCATCGTTCACTCCAATGTAATTGGTAGTGATCTTGTTTATAATTATCCGTTTCGTTGTTGTAGAACTGTGTATTTCCTTCGTCGTCCTTATATTTTCCTGATGGATTATAACGACGTCCATACTCATCTATTTCCTCTTGTGATACGCCATTCCATGCTTGATAGGTCTTCTGTTTTCCACCAAAGACTAATGCTTTGATTAACGATGTATTACCAACGTATACCCCTTGCAAGAAGTACGATCTTAAATCCGAAGAGGCGCGATCAATATACCCATCCGAATGAATATCCGACAAACGACCAGCGATTTCAAATTTATCGTTTATTAATCCAGTGCTGAACTTAACCGTTGACTTGCGGGTATTATAGCTTCCAAACGAATTAGCTATTTCTCCGTTGGCTTCTTGCGAATAGTCATCCGTTTTTAAATTTAAACTGGCACCAAAAGCAGCCGAACCATTGGTTGATGTTCCAACACCTCGCTGTAGTTGCAAGTTTTGCACCGAAGAACCAAAATCGGGCATATTCACCCAAAATGACCCTTGTGATTCGCCATCGTTATACGGAATTCCATTTAAGGTCACATTCACACGTGTGGCATCAGAACCACGCACGCGGAAACTCGAATAACCGATTCCATTTCCGGCATCAGTTGTTGTGACTACAGAAGTCATCTGTCCCATTAGTACAGGAATATCCTGTCCTAAATTGCGTTTAGTCAATGCGGCTTTGGACAAATTTTCATAAGCGATCGGCGATTTCCCATCCACGCGAACAGCCGATAAAACGATTTCATTTAAGGCTGTCTTTTGGATTGAATCTTGTACTGTTTGATGTTGTGCGAACCCTGGTATGGCAGCACTTAAACATAAACCAAGAATAAATAATGAATTTACGGTTACTTTTTTCATTCGTAAAAATACTTTCACAAATAAAAGGGGCAATTATTGTTTGATTAATAATTACACGTTCCCATGCAAGGCATTACTTGCACTATATTCCCTTGGCAGCATTACCTGCCCAGGTTCTACGGGTATGATCTCAGCCTGTTCGGCACCCCTTTGAGATTTGAACTGCAAATATAGTCAGTATTATTAAGAATAAAACAAACGGTTGATCCAATCTTTTCTGTTTTTTCCTTGTTGCCATGAACCAGTAAAATGGTGAATTGCATGTGTATCAGAACAAATGCTATATTCACCTGTATAACAGTTCTTCGGGCTAAAAAAGGCTTGGGGATATACTACAGCATTACAAGCTTCAAGATGTTGTTCTTGATTCGTTAATTTTAACCCGTGTAACAAAAAATCCTTGGTGATTGTAATCGTATTAGGTGTAGTATAGTATTTTTTATACAAGTGCTTGCGATAAAAGGACTTGTTTTGATAAAAAGCCAATATCCTTTTTAATATAATATGTTGCTTTACACTTCCAATAACTGCAGTACTCAACAAACAATCTGATTCAAAACCGCAAAAGAATTGATGAGATAAAAAAGGATTAAAACTTTTGATAACTTCAACGTCCGTATCTAAATATATTCCTCCATGTTCATTTAATACATGAATTCGGCAAACATCAGAAACGAAAGCATACTTTTTTTCTTGATAAGCTTCTTGGGCAAATCGATACTTCGCGATATCAAAATTATCTTCTGTCCAAATGATTACTTCATAATCGGGTAAATACTTTGCAATAGAAGCTAAACATTGCATCATTTTTAAAGGATACACTCCTTTTCCAAACCAACACAAATGAATCTTTTTAGGAATCATAGCATAACATAAATATTTTATCAATGATAAAACAACTACATTACACAAGAATCACCTTTACATTATCTGTATGTTATATAATTCGCTTTCTCAATTCTTTTTTCAGGGATAATTTCTTCTTGTTTTCCTGATTTTTTCGAATGACACTTTTGGGAACTTTCGTTTCTTTTCGAATCTTTTGTTGCGTGAGCGCCACCTTAAGTAAGGCGATTAACTTCTGAATGACTAATTCTTTATTCTTAATCTGGCTTCTTGTTTCTTCGGCACTCAAGATAAACAGTCCTTCTTTCGAAATATAATTGCTCAATTTCTTTGATAATCTACTTTTTTCTTCTTCATTAAAAACAGTTGAATCCGCTAGATTCCAAAACAAAACTACTTTAGAAGAAACTTTATTAACATGTTGTCCTCCTGCTCCACCACTTCGCACCGCTTTAAAATTTAATTCCCTAATTAATTCTTGTCTATCCATGAGTCACTTCTTCTTTTTTTAAAATTTTATACCAAGTAATATATGCTTGGACAACCAATATAGTAAAAATTATAAACTGGATAGCTAAAATTCCCAATCCTCGATAAGCATATAACGGAACAGAAATGATATTTCCAATCAACCACATCGTCCAATTTTCTATCTTCTTCAAAGCCATATAGTACATTCCTAAAAAGAACACACCCGAAGTAAAAATATCGATATAATTCTCTGGAGCTATTGGCGTATTCGTCAGGCGGTACACTGCATATACAATTGCTATCGTAAGCACAAAAACCGCTACTCCTATTCTCTTTTCTTTGGCATTCGTTCGACTAATTTGTACGACTTGTTCCCCGGCCTTCATTCTAGACCAATTATACCAACCATAAATGCTCATACAGGAATAGTATCCATTAAGTATCATATCGCCCAAATAACCGGCTAAATAAAGCAAATAGACTGTAATTACCGTTGCTATTAAACCTGTAGGATAGACGAGAATATTTTCCTTGCCTGCATACCACACACTGAGGATACCAAAAACAAAAACGATACTTTCTAATCCAATATTGAGCCAGCTTGTTTCGCGATAGGCTCCAAAGAAAAACTCAATCATACTTTTAGCTTATAAAAAAAGCCATACGAATCGTATGGCTTTACTGTATTTTTTACTTCGATTAATTGTTTCTACTCATTAAGATTCTCAAGATATACCAGAACAATAGCATTAATGAAGCAAACAAGCTCAACGCTGCAGGTACATATTGATCTGCTGCATATTCGTTTTTAATTTGCCAAGTTGAATATAAGATTGAACCCGATGCCAAAGCTACCATGGCTAAAGAAAACCATAAACCAAGGTCAAAGCCAAATAACATTCCTGCAACAATAGTTCCTAACGCCAAGAAAAATCCAATCGTTAGAATAGAACGCATGAATGAGAAGTTTGCATTCGATCCAAATACGACACCTGTTAATCCTAAAAATAAAGCTAGTGTCAATACACCTGCTTGAACAATCAACGATGAATCCCCAGTCATGCTTAGTGCAACAACTAAAATAGGAACGAACAAAAAGGCTTCTGCCAATACATACAACATAAACCCAGCATATTGCTGTGGTTTATTAGCTGTTTTATAAGTTAAGTTTTGTGCAAACCAAGTAACTCCCATAAAGGCACCTAAGATGATTAACCAAGAGAATTTACCCATACCTAATAATTGAAACATCCCGTTTACAACGAAAGGTGTATTCAATAAAATGGTTTCAAATACAATAAATGCAAGTACACCTAAAGCTAAATTACCATAGGTTCTTCTGTAAAACTGTGCCTTAACCGTATCCGATTCATGAGCAACAGCATAAATAGGTTGATTATCTTCCATATCTAAAATTTTTGAGCAATTTACGAAAATTGACTCAATTTTCATTTACTATTTTAATAACTAACAACAAACACGTAATTCTCCAAGCGAAAAGTATGATAGTGCATATTAATTTTAAAATCACCTTGACTAATCTTCGCTTGTTTCTGTTTAACATCAACATCCATATCTTGAGCGAAACTCAGACTGCGCGAATTGCACATTTTAAACAACGCCTCTTTCACAGACCAAATTTCCGTTAAATACTCTTTTTTATCTTCTAAAAGAACTGGTGCTAAGGCTAATTCTTTTTCATTACAAAATTTATTACTCAAACGGATAATCTTATCGCGAATCAATTCGACGTCAACTCCAATATTTTCTTTACTAATAGCTACTATTGCATAATCAAATGAATGAGAAATCGAAATATGTTTCCCTGTACATAAACTAGGTTTCCCATTTGTATCATAGCACAAATCCGCCTCCGCAATATTTAATTGACGTAAAACTTGACGAACAGCTAAAAAAGCCTTTTGATGATTCTCAGACTTCATCTTAGTCAAACGTTCTTCGCTGACGGCACTTAATTGAAGTGATGCTCTTAATTCCTCTAAGGATTCGGTAATATGCCAAACATAAAGTGTTCCCGAATCTACTATAATTTCTTTTACTACTGCCATAACTAAAAAAGTCAGTATACATATACTGACTAAGTGAATTGCAAAAATACAATTTGTTTGAAATAAAAAAAAGAGTCGCAATTGCGACTCTTTTTACCATATTACTTACGAATCAAAATTGTGTTCTCACTGTCGGCTTCTCCATAAAAAGTGTTTCCAATCAAAACTAATTTATCAATCGTTTTTCCATTCTCTAATTCTAAAGCTGGAACCAATTCTACTTCCCCTGCATCGTTCACACCAAAAGTAACAATACCAGTTTCAGTTAACATTTCAGAAATAGAGTTACCACTAATTTTTCCAATATAAGCGGAGCGATGTCTTTCATTAGCTAAGAAATTTAATCTTTTAGATACTCCATCCTGTATTAAAGTAACTTGCTTCATCTCTTCTAACTGATCGTATATTTGCCACTTTGCATCAAATCTAAATTTTTTATCTTCTTGCGTAGCTTTACGAAAAACAACATCTTGTCCAGAAAGGTAACCTGTAGTTAAAATATCTCCGTTTGCTAAATAATCTTTAAACAAAAATTCAATATCGCTACGATTACTATACATTTCCTCCTCACCTGCTTTATTTATAAATGAACCTTGTGTAAATTCATGAATTTTATTTCCATAAGGGAAACTTAAAGCGAAAGTTCTCAACATTGTAAAGTTAAAATCACTAGATTCAACGCCTAAATTATTAACATCAAAATCAGTTTTAACATCGACTTTCCAATCTTCTTTAAAATCAAACCAAACATTGAACTCTCCTAATTGTTTACCTCCATCAGGACGGAAAGTAACAATCCAACCCTCAGCACTTTCATTTACCAAATGATCTTTCATTTGTTGTTTTGCTTTTGCAAGACGTACAATTGGATCATCTTGATACAAATCATTATCATTATTTTGACAAGATGTCAATGCAAGCCCACTAATAAGTACTAAAGCTAAAGCTTTTCCTAACATATTAATTTTTCTATATGCCTTCTTCATATTACAAATCTTTTACTTGTTTAAGAACATCAGCATGATGTTGACAGTATCTTACATTAGCTTTAGAACCGAAAGAACTACCGTTTTTCACTCCAAACGTTGACAAAATTCCATTTGGTGAAGTATTTCTATTCAACATTGGAGATTCCTTAGCATGTTGAACAGCTACTCTACATAATTCATCAAAATCAATATCAAAGTTCTTTTTAAAATAATCTCTTACGAAATTAACTTTGTACTCAATCTTGTTAGCTCCTCCTGGTTTGTAAAACTCTTCAGTTAATCCCATAGCATCTCTTTGAGACTGAGGCAATCCATCAATTCTTCTAACCTCGTCAAGGATTGCTTTATATTCTTCTGGTGTCTTTGACAACATAAATGAAGCTGTCTCAGCAAAATCTTCGATACTATTTGAACGTGAATAACTAGTTAAGAAACCTAAAGTATTTGCATACTTATCGATAGTCCATCCTTTCGCAGACAATTTACTATCAATTTCAAACCATTGTGTTGTATAAGACCCCACATTCATTTTACTGAATTCTGGTTGATTGAATTCTCTATCTTGGTTTATAATATGAATATATTCATGTTGAATTGTATGAATAAACTGTTGAGCTGATTCTAAACTTTTCTCTAAATAATCAACTTCATACAATGTAATTTGCACACCACCTGAAGCTAAACCTAATGTTCTAGTACCATCATCATTAAAAGCATATCCTCCAGCTGTCAATAAAGAGACTGGTCTTAATTTTTTAACGAATTCAATTCCTGCTACATCAACATAACTTTGAATCCAAACTAAATCAACCATTTCGAAAGCTGGTTTAACATTTACTAATTTAGGTGGAAATAAGTTTCTATTGTTATCACGTGTAGGACCATACATATTTCTATCCCAACGATATTTTACCTGAATATTAAATGGCTCGGTAAATCTATCATATAAGAACTTATCTGTATCATTTAGTAATACAAGATTTTCTTCCGGTATATAACTGTTAGAATCTAACTTATCATCTTTTTCACAGCTTACAAATAGCATTGCAGAAATAGACAATACGAATAAACTTTTAAATATCTGTTTCATAATTATCTTTCATTTGGAGTTAAACCTGCCCCTAACGCACTTTGTGGTAACTGAATTGCTTTACGCTTATCTTGTGCGGTTAAAACTTCTCTAGTTCCTTCTATATCAAATGTATGAACAACTTCTAAATTGAAACGTTTAATATCAAACCATCTATATCCCATATGAACAAATTCTCTACGTCTAAGTTCTGAAACATACTTCATAAGACGAGATTGCGTATCATTCATCTGATAGAAAGGTTTGTATTCATCCGCAGTCGGAACACCTCTTAATACATTAGCTAAAGTAACGGTACTTTCATTCAAATTACCTGCTGTTTTAAATTTAGCAAAATAACCAATCATATTAGCGGCTTCATCATATTGATCTTTCATGATTTTTGCCTCAATTCGATACAAGAAAGCTTCGTCAACTGTTAATAAAGGAACATTCACATAAGGCATTCCAGTTCCAGCTCCTTGATTTTCATATACGAAATATTCATGGAACTTAGGTTGGAAATATACATCTTGACTTGCCCAGTATGACATTTCATAAGCATAACTTCTTCCATAAGGATTATATTTGCTCATCATATCATTTAAAATAGGACGAACCATTCCAAATCTAATCGATGAATAATATCTTCTTAATAAAGATCTAGATCCTACAATCAATAAATTTGCTTTTTCTTTTTGATCACCGTAAAGTTGACCTTGTGCATTAGGGAAAACACCAGCATATGTTCTAATGTCACGCAAATTTATTGCCTTGTCTCCAAAAACGTTCGTATATTCTAATACTTTATCCCAGTCTCCTTTATGAGCAAAGAAACGTGCTGCTAAAGCCGATCCTGCTCCTTTAGTAAAGTGGAAGCTTGGATTAGGGCTAAAAAACGCTTCATCTTTTGCTAAACGAACTCCTTCAACAATATCCGCCTCTAATCGAGCATAAACGTCAGCTAAAGTACCTCTTTTGTATTCTTTAATTAACTCTTCTTCTACTTCATCAACATAAGGAATACCTTGCTTAGAAGCAGCTGTATTTGGATCATATGCTTCACAAAACGTATTTGCTAACATCCAGTGAGCATAAGCACGAGCTAACAATGCTTCACCTTTAATTCCTTCATACATTTCTTTTGTCATCTGTACTGTTTCTACAGATTCTAACGCTTGATTTGCTTGAGAAATTGCTTTATATGAAGCCTCCCAAAATTCCGAAGGGGAATCCCAACTTTCTTGAGTTTCATCTTTCCAAGAATAATATGCAGTATTATCTAAAGCAGTATTAGCTGTTCTTCTAGAGTCTCCAAAATTATCCGTCATTGCTTCTAAAGCATAAAAATTATTTGCAGACGGATAAGCGTAAACTAATAATTGCTTAATCTTTTCAGGACTATCTATAGTAGTTCTTTGATCAGGATTCTCTTCTAAAAAACTAGAACAACCTACCAAAGCAATACCTGCAACAACTCCCGTAATATATTTTAAATATCTCATACTTTGATTGATTAAATTGATAAGTTCAATGTTAATGTATACTGTCTTGTAACTGGCATAGCTACCCCTCCTACTCTGAAGAATTCAGGATCTTGTCCATTTAACTTTTTATCAGAATATAATAAGAAAGGATTTGTTACTGATAATTTCACTCCTAAAGACGATACTCTCATTTGTTTTTTAACTAACTCAGGGAATTCATATCCTAATGTAATATTCTTAATACGGATAAAATCACCTTTCGCAATACGTTGATCAGAATAGTTATAAGTATTATAAGCTCTATCTAAACTACGACCATATTTATCAATCATATCAGCAGAAGCAATAACAGGTACATTTGTAGTATTCTCATCACCTGCAATCACCCAACGGTTATTCATTGCTTTTGTAAAGATTTGTGTATCGTTGTATTGAGAACTAAAATTAGGATCTAAACGAACTACGTTCCCCCAAGCAGCCACAGTCATTACATCTAAAGACCAGTTTTCGTATTGGAATGTATTATTAAAACCAATTGTTTTGTTTGGCTCAACTGTACCTTCATATTTCAAATAACCTACAACATCTTGAGTATCTTGGAAGTTAGCACCACCTACGTTATCCGTTTCACCATCAGCCATTACATATGTTGGTAATCCTTCTGAGTTCAAACCTGTAAATTCATAAGAATATAATACGTTTCTTGGCTTACCTACTACATTACCACCTGTTTTTGCTATTAAATCGAACGCACGTGGTGTATAGCTTAATTTTTTAATTTTTTGATCGTAATAAGACACATTCAGATTTGATGTCCATTTGAATGATTTAGTATCGATATTTCTTGTCGTTAAACTTAACTCAACTCCTTTAGTTGTCATATCGGCATTATTACCCCATTTGTATGTCTCACCTCCGATTCCTGATGTTCTAACTTGATCTACTAAATCAAAAGCTTGTCTTTGATAAATATCTGTTGATAAATAGATTCTGTTTTTAAATAATCCCATATCAAGCCCAATATTTGCCTCATATTGTTTTTCCCAAGTTAAATCACCATTTTTAAGGTTTTCAATTTGCATACCAACTTCTCTTGTATTTGGGTCAAAACGAGATACTGTTAAAGCGTTTTTAAATACAGCTGACGAGTTGGATGCTGGTCCTGCAGTAGCAGTCAAACCATAAGAACCTCTTAAACTTAAATCAGAAAATGTAGTTTGATTCATCATCCATTCTTCCTGGATAATATTCCATTTACCCGAAGCTGTCCATGTAGGTAACCACATAGCACCCGATTGCCCTTGTTGATTAGAAGCATCATAACGACCAGTTAATGAAGCAGTATATTTTCCATCATATGTATAGTTAACTCTCGCAAAGAAACCTACATTACGTTCTTTCTCATATCCTCTTTTAAATAAAGCATCCCCTTCTGCAAATAACTTGCGATATAGTTTATGGTTAGGATTTCCTAAATATCCATTATCATACATAATTCCATATGTATCCTGAGCACTAAAATCGCGATCAATTACTCTGATTTCAGAACCTCCGAAAGCATTAATTTCATGTTGACCATTTTTTCCAAAAATCTTATCATAAGAGAATGAATTTCTCCAGTTGATAGCTGTCATTTTATTTTGATATCTATACCAGATACCTCCATCTTTCAATACCACTTCTTTTTCACCATCTAAATGATCTGGGTCTTGGTATAAGTAAATATTTTGATCTTTTACAACTGTAGTTTCAGCAGCTCTAAATGCTTGAACTACGTTTGACCCTTCACGAACATCATGATCACGATCTGAAATAACATAGCGCAATGCAGCTGATGAATTAAATTTCAAACCATCCATTAATTTATACTCAAAATCTGCTTGTAATTTAATATCCTTTACATCTAAAGTCATATTATTATTATCAAGCTCATTTAAAATATTAAAAGGTGCCCAGTTTTGTCTATAAGTTTCATAGAACCCATCATTATCATATGGACGAAGCGCTCTTGATGTATTCAAAGCATAGTTAAATGGGTTGATATCAAAATCACGTGATACGGATCCTCCAACAGGGTCATCTTGACGGTCAAAACTTCCTGGAGCATCTTGTTTTCTGCTAGAAAATACAGTTGACAAACCTAAATTCATTCTATCATTAAAGTAGAATGTCGTTTTTAAGTTGGCCGTAATACGTTGTACTTGGTCTGCAATTGTCCATCCTGGATCTTTCATATATCCAACAGATGCATAATATGTAGCATTTTCACTACCCCCACTAAAACTCAACGAGTGATTTTGC
Source organism: Myroides gitamensis (assembly GCF_029894455.1). Lineage (NCBI taxonomy): Bacteria > Pseudomonadati > Bacteroidota > Flavobacteriia > Flavobacteriales > Flavobacteriaceae > Myroides > Myroides gitamensis. The sequence continues at coordinate 3,635,665 of NZ_JARYHN010000001.1, read as the reverse complement.
ATAATTGATGGTCTAAACAAGTGCTTGAACCAATCTGTATTAGCATACTCGTATTGACGTAAGAAATCATATTTATTACCTGGTGTATTTATCTCTCTATAACCACCTTTATGATCTTCTCCTCCTAGTGGATCGTAGGTATTATAAGATTTAAACCATAAATTGTAGATACCACCATATCTCCCTTGAGAAATAGTAGGATCAGTTAACAATCCTTTATCTTCCATCTCTAATAAAATCCCCATTGTAGATTGAGAATTTAAAATATCAAAACTTCCATAATTAGGAATTTCACGAATTGTGTTTTCCATATTATAGTTTACAGTTAAAGGTGTATTTTTCCTACCTGATTTAGTAGTAATTACAACTACTCCATTCATTGCGCGAGCACCATAAATAGAAGTAGCAGCAGCATCTTTCAAAATCTCAATACTCAACACGTCATTCGCGTTCAACCCTGCAACAGCAGAACTCAACATAGTTGAAGCGTTACCCGAAGCTAAATCCTCGAAAGAAACGTTGATAATTTCTTCTTGAACCATACCATCAATAACCCATAACGGTTTTGTATCACCAAAAATAGAAGAAGAACCACGAACTGTGATTTTCGGTGCAGCACCAAATGTACCAGTAACGTTTTGTACTGTTACCCCAGCTGCTTTCCCTTCGATCATTCTACTCACGTCAGGAACACCATCTACTTTTAATTCTTTTTCAGAAATTCTACTAACTGCCCCTGTAAACGTTCTTTTGTTCACAGACTCGTAACCTGTTGTAACGATGTTAATTTCGTCTAACGTACTGTCTTCTTTTAAGACTACGTTGATAACGCTGGCTTTTCCGACTTTCTTCTCCACAGAATTCATCATAACAAATGAAAACACTAAAACAGCATTATCATCTTTTACGTTAATGGAGAAATTACCATCTAAGTCAGTACCAACACCTTCTTGGGTACCTTTAATCAACACACTCGCTCCTGGAAGAGGATACCCATCCCCATCAGAAACGCGTCCTGTAACCTTTCTGCTTTGCGCAAACCCCTCATTTACCATTAGCAAGGCTGCTATAACAAAGAAGAAATGAAGTACAATTTTCCTCATGTTTTATTAATTTTAAATTGTTTAACAAACAAATAACAAAAAATCGACATTTGCTAATTTTATGTTATTTTTTTACAATACGAAAAAGTTAAAAAATGTATTGCATTGTTTTACAAACAATTACAAAGACACCCCTTAAAGTCTAATTCTATGTGGGAAGATACAGTATAATATAACGAAAAACAAAATCTTAAAAGAATACACTAACCATAAAAACAGATGTTAACAAAAGCAAAATAATCAAACAATAGCACCAAAACGACCTATCAAAGTTAACAATACACCCTCAATTATTGCATCATCTTAATTTCTGCTAAATAAAACTTTAACTAAATTAAAAACAAGATGAAAGACATCTTTAATATCTACTTTAATAAAGCGCATAAAAAAAGGAGATTGGTTAGTTCCAATCTCCTTTTTTCTTTGATTAAATTATAATCGTTTATTTTCCTTGATTTTTCAACAAATCTCTGATCTCTGCCAATAAATCCTCTTGCGTTGGTGCTGGCGGTCCTGCTGGCTCTGGTGCAACTGCAGCCTCTTCTTTCTTTCTCAATTGGTTAATTCCTTTTACCATTAAGAATACACAGAATGCCAATAACGTAAAGTTGATTACCTCTGTAATGAAACTACCGTAAGCAAAGATAACGTTACCATCTACTCCTCTTGCTGCAGCTAAAGGTGCACCGTCTGGAGCTTCTCCTTTTAAAACTACATACATATTGGTAAAGTCTGGTGTACCAATGATTGCAGATACTAAGGGCATAATAACATCATTTACGATACTTGTAACGATTTTACCAAATGCTCCCCCAATGATAACCCCTACTGCTAGGTCCATTACATTGCCTTTTACAGCAAATTCTTTAAATTCTTTTAAAAATCCCATAGTTAAATTTTTATTGATTGCTTTTAACAAAAATACTTATTTTATTCTAAAAAAAAACTTTTTTTCACTCTTCAAAAAAAATTCTTTTAACTCTTTGAGATACACTTGTTATAATCTCGTACGGAATCGTGTGAATAGCCTCCGCTATAATCGTGGTCGGTAAATCTTCTCCAAAAATAATTACCTCATCACCTTCCCTACAATTAATTGCTGTTACATCAACCATTAACATGTCCATACAAATCGATCCTGTTATCGGTGCTTTTTGATTTTGTATTAAAACATAACCACCATTACTTCCCCATACGCGATGAATACCATCTGCATATCCAATCGGAACCGTTGCAATCTTCGTTGGATGCTCTGCTCTAAAACGACGACCATAGCCAACGCTCTCAGCGGTATCAATTTCTTTCACTTGCATGATGCGGGTTTTTAACGTTCCTACATTGCGCAATTGTTTCATTTCACCTGCATCATTTCCGATTCCGTACAATCCAATACCCAAACGCACCATATCCATTTGATAAGATGCATAGTTGAAAATACCCGAAGTATTCAAAATATGTAAAATCGGTTGAATCTGTAATTGCTCCTTAATATAGGTACTACTTTTTTCAAACAGTTCCATTTGTCCTAAAGTGAAATCCTGGTAGATATCCATATCACTAGACGACAGATGTGAAAAAATAGATTTCACCTCCACGCTATTGCTGTGCTTTAAAATTGCAATCAGTTCATTCAATTCCTGTGCAACAAATCCGTGGCGATGCATCCCTGTTTCTACCTTAATATGTATCGGATATTGATATGCATTTTTTTCACGTACAATTTGAAGAAAAGCTTGTAGCTCTCGAATCGAATAAATCTCCGGTTCTAAATCATACGCGAGCATAGCGGAAAAAGCGCTAATCTCTGGATTCATTACAATGATATTCGTTTTGATTCCCGCTTTGCGCAGTGCAATTCCCTCATCCGCAAAAGCCACTCCTAAATAACTGACTTTTTCATGTTCCAATAACTTCGCAATTTCTACGCTTCCATGTCCATAACCAAACGCCTTCACCATAACCATGGTTTTTGTTTCTGGTTTTAATTTAGAACGATAGAAATTTAAATTATGTCGAATAGCGGTAAGGTTGATCTCCAATACCGTTTCATGTGTTTTTTCCTCTAATAAACTAACAATTTTATCAAAGCGAAAACCGCGGGCTCCTTTCACTAAGATTGTTTCATCGACAAATTCATCCATGGATACTTTTTGCAGGAATTCATCCGTAGAAGCAAAGAAACGCATCGCAATAGAATCTTTGCCATATTGACCAATTTCTTCCCCAATGCAAATCACTTTTCCAATTTGGTAACTCGTCAATAAGTGATTGACTTGTTGATATAATTCTTTAGGTTCTAATCCACTGTGAAAAACATCCGAAAGAATAACCGTTTTATTCGCATTACTTCGATGCTTTTCCAAGAAATCTAAAGCAATACTCAACGATTGAAAATCGGAGCTATAAGCATCATCAATAATCGAACAATTGTTGATTCCCTTTTTTACTTGCAAGCGCAATTCAACCGCATACAACTTTTTAATGCGTGCTTGTATCGCCTCAACCGGATACTTCATCACCAGCATTGTCAAGATACAAGTCATGCAATTTCGAACGGCAAATTCATCTGTAAAAGGGAGTTCTACAGTGAAGGTTTCTACCTTATTATATAGTACAATTAACTTATCTCCTTTCACTTGACCGTATAAGTCTGAATTTGAATCCGTTAAACTCCAAGTAATAAACGTAGTTGTTGGAGGTAATGCAGCGATAATTCGACTGTCTTTTTCCCCCAGTATTATAGGTGTGTGAACAAACAGTTCCATCTTTTCTCGGATCTTCTGTTCTTCATTTTCAAATCCGTCTTGATGTTCACTTGTAAGCGAGGTAATAATTCCCAAAGTTGGTTGCACAATGGGTTGCAAATGCTTCATCTCATCAATCGTAGATATCCCGACTTCAAACAAACCGATCGTGTGTTGTTCGGCCATTCCAAATACCGATAAAGGAACTCCCGTTTGTGAGTTGTAACTCTTCGGACTTTTGATAATGGAATATTCATTGCTCAGTAGAAAATTCAGCCATTCTTTGACTACCGTTTTTCCTCTACTTCCCGTTATTCCCACTACGGGAATATCAAATTTTTTACGATGCCAAGTGGCTGCTTGTTGCAGCGCGTGTAACGTATCCTGTACCACAAAATACGTTACTCCTGGCTGCTGTATTATTTTTGATTGATCAGATACCACAAAGTAGGTAACTCCCAATCGAATAAGTTCCTCAATATAGGCATGCCCATCGTGATTTGGTCCAACTAATGCGAAAAACAAGGTTGTACTATCATTCAAAAGCGTTCTGCTATCAACAGAAACACGATGAATTTCGAAGTGCTCAACTTCCTTATCTCCAACTACCTCAGCATGTAGATAAGCACAGAAATCTGCAGTAACAATATTCATTAATTAGTCTTTATTCATTTGGACACAAAGGTAAATAGAGTGGATGTTTTGACCGCTATAAATTGCATTTAATATACGCCCATCCCTCTTCTTGTTTTTCAATAATAGCGATCAATCCCGAAGGTACATAAGCCACGTGTTCTATAATATCATCTTTCTCTATTTGACGTACGCGAATCGTGTTTTCACATGCAAAAAATTGAACGCCTTTTTGAATGGCTTGTTTCAAAGCATCGCCTACCATCGTTTTCGTTTTTCTCACCATTCCAATAGCGGGGCCATGTACCACCACATGGATTTCTACATCATTTCCCCAATGGTTAATCACATTCGTTACATAGGTCACTAAAGCGTTTTGTTCATTGATATTTTCCGTATTCATTTGAAAAACAACTCTATGTTTCTTTCCTGTATTCATAATTCTACTAGTTTAATTTTTGTTTTTTGTTGATTAAATATAAAGCTACTAAATCCTTTTTCATTATCCGATATTTTCTTTTGTTTTTTATAGCTATTATACCTACTTCTCCTTCAATTTAAACTGAATGTATCAAAAGTTACTGTACACCAATAAAATAATGTAGAAATTTGCCCCATACAAAATTAAATAGACGTGTTATGATACATTGGATTTACGAACCTTGGCCTTGGTATATTGGTGGACTTTTTATTGCCACAACTTTAGTACTCCTCCTTTTTATGGGGAAAACATTTGGCTTTTCTTCCAATTTACGAACGATGTGTTCTATGATGGGAGCTGGAAAAACGTGTGATTTTTTCTGCTTCAATTGGAAAGCCCAAACGTGGAATTTACTCTTCTTAGTAGGAACTATACTTGGTGGTTTTATCGCTTATCATTTCTTAAGTGTAGACGCTGCAGCCGTTCCTTTAGGAGAAAACACCATTCAGAAATTAAACAAATTGGGATTTGAAAGCGCAGGTAAAACCTATGTCCCGACAGAATTATATGGCGATGATGCCTTTTCCTCTATTAAAACCATCCTTTTACTATTAGTTGCTGGTTTTTTTGTTGGTTTTGGATCGAGATATGCAGGTGGATGTACTTCTGGACATGCCATTTCGGGCTTGAGTAACTTCCAATTACCTTCTCTAATCGCTGTTATTGGATTCTTTATCGGTGGGCTCATTATGGTTCATCTTATTTTTCCTTTCTTATTCTAAACGCATCAAAAATGAAAAAAATAGCTTACTTATTTGTAGGAATGATATTTGGTATTGGTATGTTCAAATCAGGAGCCGCTTCTTGGTTTAGAATTTACGAAATGTTCCAATTTGACAGCTTCCACATGTATGGAATTATGGGTACTGCCCTTACGTTAGCCGTAATTGCAACCCTAATCATAAAGAAGAAAAAAATGAAGGATTTTTCTGGAAATCCCATTCTTTTTCACCCCAAAGAAAAGAGTATTCCCCGTTATTTAATTGGCGGAACGTTCTTTGGGTTAGGTTGGGCGCTTGGAGGTGCATGTCCTGGCCCTATGTTTGCCTTACTAGGCGCAGGTTTTTACCCCATTATCATAGCTATTATTGGGGCTTTAGCAGGAACTTGGTTTTATGGATTGGTCAAAAAATGGCTGCCACATTAAAAATTAGATACAGATGTTCTCCTATTTTTGATACCTAAACCATTTATACTATCTTTAAATCCAAACAACGAGAGGAGTTATTATGGGACATATTATTAGAGAGAAATACCGCAATCTTTTTGAAGAAAAATTGTTAGATGAAATCATTGAAGTATCAACAATTAAAGATTTTACAGAAGGAGAACGCCTGATGGAAATTGGGGAATACATTAAAAAAATTCCTTTATTATTATCTGGTGCGATCAAAATTATACGCGAAGATCAAAAAGAAGGAGAGATTGTACTGTACTATATTGAAGAAGGAGATACCTGTGCGATGACCTTAACCTGTTGTTTAGGAGAAACGAAGAGTCAAGTGCGCTCAATTGCAGAAAAAGATGGGAGTGTCATCTTAGTTCCTGTAAGTAAAATGGACGATTGGCTCGTTCGTTATAAAAGCTGGCGCAACTTCGTATTGACGAGCTACAACAACAGAATGAATGAATTGTTAGTTGCTGTTGACAGTTTGGCTTTCATGAATATGGAAGAGCGCTTATGTAAACTACTCCAAGACAAAGGCAAGATTTACAACAGTACGTTTATTCACAACACCCATCAAGAACTCGCTGATGAATTAAACACCTCTAGAGTTGTTATCTCTCGTATTTTAAAGACGTTAGAAAATCAAGGAATCATTCGCTTAAATAGAAAACACATCGAATTACTCCAAAAAACCTAAACTATGGATATAGCATTTGTCGGTTACGCATTAGCCCTTTTAGTTGGTATTTCACTTGGCTTAATTGGCAGTGGAGGATCTATCTTAACGGTGCCTATTTTGGTGTATATTTTAAAAATAGAACCTTTTTTAGCAACCGCCTATTCGCTATTCATTGTTGGCTCAACGGCTCTAGTTGGAGGCGTACAGAATGCCATTAATCGCAAGGTAAACTACAAGTTGGTCTTGCTCTTTGGTATCCCTTCCCTACTGGCCGTTTATGTGATGCGGGCGTATGTATTGCCTTTAGTTCCTGATACGATTGCTATTGGATCATTAAATCTATCCAAGAATTTAATACTCATGGTGCTCTTTGCCCTCGTGATGTTTGCATCCGCTATGAAAATGATTCGCCCAAAAGCCATAACCCAAACGCAATCCCAGCCTCAGCAAATTCAATTGATCCTACAAGGAGTTCTCATTGGAGTAGTTGCAGGAACCGTAGGCGCTGGTGGAGGATTTCTAATTATTCCAGCCTTGATTTTATTTGCTAATGTAAGCATGAAAGAAGCGGTGGGTACCTCCTTATTTATCATTGCGATTCAATCGTTATTCGGTTTTTTAGGCGATGTTAGCAATCCGCTTTTGGATTGGAACTTGTTACTGATATTCAGTGCAATTTCCATCGTTGGAATATTTCTGGGGATATTTCTAACGCGTTATATCCCAGATCATAACTTAAAAAAAGGATTTGGCTATTTTGTATTACTAATGGCCTTATACATTTTTAGCAAAGAAGTGTTTTTCTAGTTTGTAACTTAGGTTACAGCACAATTCAAAACATCTTCTTACTTTTACTATATCAATTAAAAATAAACACGACTTATGAAGATAGAACAAATTTATACCGGATGTCTAGCACAAGGTGCTTACTATATAGAGAGTAATGGCGAAGTTGCTATTATTGACCCCCTACGTGAAGTACAACAATACGTAGACAAAGCGACAAAGGATCAAGCGACAATCAAATACATATTCGAAACGCATTTTCATGCTGATTTCGTGAGTGGACACGTTACTTTAGCTGAAAAAACAGGAGCTCCGATTGTCTATGGACCAAATGCTAACCCAACATTTAAAGCACATATTGCTACAGATGGCGAAGTATTTAAATTGGGGAATATTACGATTACAGCACTACATACACCAGGGCATACCATGGAAAGTACCACCTATCTATTAAAAGATGAAAACGGGAAAGATCATGCTATTTTCACAGGTGATACGCTTTTCTTAGGTGATGTAGGTCGTCCTGATTTAGCACAAAAGGCGGCTAGTTTAACACAAGAACAATTAGCCGCTACGTTATACCACAGTTTACGCGATAAAATCATGCCTTTAGCGGATGATGTTATTGTTTATCCAGCGCATGGAGCAGGATCTGCTTGTGGAAAAAACTTGAGCAAAGAAACGGTAGGAACACTAGGGGACCAAAAACAAACCAACTATGCGTTACGTGCAGATATGACGGAAGCTGAGTTTGTCAAAGAGGTAACGGATGGTTTATTACCCCCTCCTGCTTATTTCCCATTAAACGTAAAATTAAACAAAGAAGGATACGACGACGTGGAGAATATCATCAATAACAATAAAGCTTTACAACCCAATGATTTTGAGGTGTTAGCAGATGAATCTGGTGCTTTATTACTCGATGTACGATCAGCTGCTGATTTTGCACAAGGACATATCCCAGGATCTATTTTTATTGGATTAGATGGACAGTTTGCCCCATGGGTAGGAGCATTAATCACAGATATTAAACAACCTATTTTAATCATTGCTCCTGAAGGACGCGAACAAGAATGTATCATTCGCTTATCACGTGTGGGCTATGACAATTCGTTAGGTTATTTAGCTGGTGGTTTTAACGCATGGAAAAATGCAGGTAAAGAATATGACACCATTCAACAAGTAACGGCGGATGAGTTAGAATCAGCGATGAAAGCAGGAGATATCTCTATTTTTGATGTAAGAAAACCAGGAGAATACGATGCTGCTCATATTGATTACAAAAACCTCAACCATACCCCGTTAGATTTCTTAAACGATCATTTAGCGACATTCCCAACAACTGGTCATTTTTACATTCACTGTGCGGGAGGATATCGCTCACTTATTGCGGCTTCTATCTTGAAAGCAAGAGGATACCACAATATGATTGATGTAATTGGCGGATTTGGCGCGATTAAAAATACAGGTATTGCTTTAGCAGACAACAGCTGTACCTCTACTTGTTCTTCCAATTTAAAATAAAAACGATGACAAAATTTGAAACGTTAATTCAATCGGATCAATTTGTACTGGTCGACTTTTTTGCTACTTGGTGTGGTCCTTGTAAAATGCAGGACCCCGTATTAGAAGACGTAAAAGCTCAACTACAAGATGAGATTACAATTATCAAAATTGACGTAGATAAAAATCAAGCGCTAACGGCGCAATACAGTACCCAATACAACATGAGAGGAGTACCAACGTTACTATTATTTCGAGCAGGTAAACTCTTATGGAAACAATCAGGCTATACGGATAAACAAACCTTGTTGCATTATTTTAACGAGTATAAAAACAAGTACTAATCCGTTCATCCTTGTTTTTCTAAATAAAATCATTGAGCACTTAGCTAACGCTAAGTGCTTTTTTTATACCTAGTTAACACACCTAAAAACCTAAATATTTGTTAAGGAGTAACAAAAAAATCAAAACAACTACTAATCTTTAACGATTGGTATGACAGATATCAAGCCAACTAATATTTACAACCCAAATTATTATAAAACAATTTAAATGAAAAGAATTTTTTACACGCTTGTACTAGCTAGTGCAATTGGGTTTACCAATTTCTCTGTAGCCCAACAAAAGAGTAAAGCCGCTTTTGTAAAACAAGTGGAGGACATTAAAGAATACAAACTGAGCAATGGCCTTCAGGTTTTATTACTTCCCGATGCTTCCCAAAACAATTTAGTCGTAAACATTGTTTACAAAGTAGGTTCCAAACACGAAGGATATGGTGAAAAAGGGATGGCTCACTTATTAGAGCACATGCTTTTCAAAAGCACTAAAAACTTAGGAGACATCAAGAAAATGCTTTCAGATAAAGGAGGAGCTGCCAATGGTACGACGTACTACGACAGAACAAATTATTATGAAGTATTCCCTTCTACAGATGAGAACTTATCTTGGGCTTTAGAAATGGAAGCTGATCGTATGATCAATGCTACCCTTTTACAAGAAGATTTAGATAAAGAATTTTCAGTTGTGCGCAATGAGTTTGAGATTGGAGAAAACGATCCAACAAGCGTATTAATGGAACGCACAGTTAATACGGCTTATTTATGGCATAACTACGGTCTAAGTACAATTGGATCAAAAGAAGATATTGAACGCGTAAAAACACCTCAACTACGCAGATTTTACGAGAAATACTACCAACCAGACAATGCTGTTTTAGTAGTAGCAGGTAAATTCGACGAAGCCAAAGCAATTGGATTTATTGAACAATACTTCTCTGTTATTCCTAAGCCTACTCGCGTATTGGATGAAATTTTAACGGTAGAACCCGCTCAAGACGGAGAAAAATACATTGAAGTAAAACGCAATGGAGATAGTAAACACATCCAGATGGCTTATCACACTGCATCTTATGCAGATAAAGATTTTGCTGCCTTAGAAGCTTTAGAACATATTTTAAACAACGATCCATCGGGGTATTTACACCAAGCCTTAGTAGAAACGCAAAAAGTATCTTCACTTTGGGCCTTTAGTCCAACAGTTAGAGATGCTAGTTTTATGCTATTCAACTTCGACGTACCAAATGATAAAGACCAAGTAAAAACGCTAGCTGAAATCAAAGCAGAAGTAGCAAAAATTGGCGATATCAACTATACACAAGAAGATCTTGATCGTGCGAAAACAAGCCTTTTAAAAGATATTGAATCCCTACAAAATAATACCATTGGTACCGCAATCAACTTAACGGAAATTATCGGTTCAGGAGATTATCGTCTAGGGTATTTACACCGTGATAATGTTGAAAACTTAACGTTAGAAGACATTAAGCGCGTAGCGAAAAAATACTTTAAAGACAACAACCGTACGGTAGGTTTATTTATCCCAACCAAAGACGAAGTAAGAGTAAAACCAGCTGAATTCTTAAATGCGGATATCAATACCTTAGTAAAAGATTACGAGGGGAAAGAAAAATCGCACGACATTAGAGAATTTGCTCCTACCATCGCTAATTTAGAGCAGAATTATACTTCTGGTCAATTAAGCAATGGAATGAAATACGGTATTATTGACAAGGATTTGAAAGGAGAAAAAGTAAATATCTCTATTTCAATTCCAGTTGGAAATCAAAAAGATTTACACAACAAACAATACATCGGATCACTTGCTGCATCTATGTTGACTGCAGGAACAAAAACCTTATCAAAACAAGAAATTAAAGATAAGTTAGACTTATTGAAATCAAGTGTTTCTATTCGTTTTGCTGGACAAAACATTATGATTTCTGTTTCGTCTTACCGCAATACAATCAAAGAAACAATGGATATCTTAAATGATGTATTGAAGAATCCGGTATTCCCAGAAAGTGAATTGACGAAAATAAAATTAGAATACACGACGTACTTAGAAGGAAACTTAAATGATCCTCAGACCGTTGCTTTCAATAAATTGTCAAAAATGACATCAAATGAAGCGAAGGGAAGTATTTTCTATTCGTCTTCTACACAAGAAGATATCGATGGTTTCAAAGCGGTTACTATTCCAGAGATCAAAGATTTCTATAGTAAATTCTTTGGCGCTAACAATGGAGTTGCTACTGTAATTGGTATCCAAGATCAAGCGGAAGCGAAAGGATTATTAGAATCTGTTTTAGGAAAATGGAACAACCAAGCAAAATTTGAAAGAGCTTATCCTACGTTCTTTGCTACAAAACAAGGGAAAGAAATTATCCAAACACCGGACAAAGAAAATGCGGCTGCAGTGGGTAGTTTAAACTTCCAAATGAACAGAACAAACCCTGATTATGCAGCTTTAACGTTTGCAAATGAAGTAATGGGAGGAGGATTCATGACAGCTCGTATTCCACAGCGTCTACGCGAAAAAGAAGGAATTAGCTATGGTGCTGGTACTTCTTTGTCTATTCCTTATGATGTAAAAAATGACAATTCAAGCTGGATGATTTATGCGTTCTTAAATCCGACTAAACGCACGGAAGTAGAAACAGCAATCAACGATGAGTTTGCTAAATTAGTTGCCAATGGAATTACAGAGGACGAATTAAAAGCAAACAAAACGAGCTGGAAAAACTCAAGACAAACGAATTTAGGTAGTGATAATTACTTGCTAACTTTATCGAATATGCGTTTGATGTATGATACACCATTCAACGATTTCGACAAGTTAAATGCAGAGATTGACAAGCTAACCGTAAAACAAGTGAATGCTGCAATTAAGAAATACTTGCAACCTTCAAAATTCACAACCATTTACGTAGGTGATTTTACTAAAAAATAAATCCATAAAAAAACCTCTTGAAGTTCAAGAGGTTTTTTTTTATCCTTTTTATTTCTGCTTTTAGCAGCTAAAATCTACGCTAGACATTCCAGCTAAATAGAGGATGTGTTTGGCTCCTTTTGAAAGGTACACTTCCATTTGTTTTTGTTCATAATGCTCAGAAGTATCAAAAATAAAGTCCAAATTACCATCCCCATCTAAATCACCAACAAACAACAATTGAACGAAGGTGTCATTGAAACTTGGAATATCGAGTACTAATTGCTCTCCTCCTCCATCAACACTTACATACAACTTGTAGTTGTCAAACTTCTTATAGGTCTTTTCCACCTCTGAATCATCCGTATAGACATACGAGTCCACTTGTTTACCTTCGGCTCTTAAAACGTACGTTTTACCCTTAAAAACATAGGTTTGAGGCTCACCCGGCCAAAGTGGTGTTTTCAGTATCGCTAATGACTCCTTTTTCCCTTTCAAAATAGCTTTGGTATCACTGAAAAAGAATAGTGGTTCTAGTTCTTCATCTAGTGGAAAAACACCGATTGTATCTGATTCTGTACATTCATTTTTCATTTCAAGCCTTTCATACTTGATGCGTTGAACTTTAAATTGCTCCCCCTCCACTAACAGAGCCAACCAAGAATCATTCATCTGTTTCACTTCTTCTTCGTGGAAATCCTTGTCGTAGTACATGGGCAATAAAAGGTCGATTACTTTTTTCTCCTCTTTCTCTACAATGGTTTTCGTCACAGGAGCTTCCGCTTCTTCTACCTTGACCTGTTCTACTGCTTCCGTTAGTTTTTCAACTGGTTTTTGTTCGGTGTCTTTACACGCCCATAAAGCGAATAGAGACAACATTACGATTGATTTTTTCATAGCTTTTTATCGATGGTTCACTTATTTTATACAAAAAAAAGACTATCCCAAGATGAGATAGTCTTTATATCGAACGAATAATCGTTTTAGTCGTTTAACTTTAATACAGCCATAAAAGCTTCTTGCGGGATTTCCACGTTACCTACTTGACGCATACGTTTCTTTCCTGCTTTTTGTTTTTCTAGTAATTTACGTTTACGAGAAATATCTCCTCCATAACATTTTGCTGTAACGTCTTTACGCAACGCTTTTACTGTTTCACGCGCGATAACTTTTACACCAATTGCCGCCTGGATTGGAATATCAAACTGTTGACGTGGGATTAATTCTTTTAATTTCTCACACATTTTCTTTCCAATGTGATATGCATTATCTGCGTGCATTAAAGCAGAAAGTGCATCCACTACGTTTGCATTCAGCATCACGTCTACTTTTACCAAGTTTGACGTACGCATTCCAATTGGCGAATAGTCAAAAGAAGCATATCCTTTCGAAACTGTTTTCAAACGGTCATAGAAATCAAATACAATCTCCGCCAATGGCATATCAAACATCAACTCTACACGGTCTTCTGTTAAATACGTTTGGTTGGTGATGATTCCGCGTTTCTCAATACACAAACTCATTACTGGACCAACGAAGTCCGCTTTTGTAATGATTGTTGCTTTGATATAAGGCTCTTCTACTCGTTCTAATTTTGATGGTTCTGGTAAATCCGAAGGGTTGTTAACTACAACTGGTGTTTCTGGGTCCTTCTTCGTATACGCTAAATACGATACGTTGGGAACCGTTGTAATCACCGTCATATTGAACTCACGCTCTAAACGCTCTTGGATAATCTCCATGTGCAACATTCCTAAGAATCCACAACGGAAACCAAATCCTAATGCAGCAGAACTCTCAGCCGCAAAAACCAAAGAAGCATCGTTCAATTGCAATTTCTCCATTGAGTTACGCAATTCTTCGTAATCCTCTGTATCTACAGGATAAATCCCCGCGAATACCATTGGTTTTACGTTTTCGAATCCCTCAATCATGTTTTGTGTTGGCGTCTTAGCATCTGTAAGGGTATCCCCTACTTTTACTTCTTTAGCTTCTTTAATACCAGAAATTAAATACCCTACGTCTCCACTTGAGATTTCTTGTTTCGGTACTTGATTTAATTTCAACGTACCAATTTCATCCGCAAAGTATTCTTTACCTGTAGCCATAAATTTAATTTTCTGACCCTTTGTAATTTTTCCATTAATTACACGGAAGATTACTTCAATCCCTCTAAATGGATTGTATACTGAATCGAAAATTAAGGCTTGTAAAGGTTCTTCTACATTTCCTTTTGGCGCAGGAACTCTTTCGATAATTGCTGCTAATATTTCTTCAACTCCTAATCCTGTTTTACCAGAAGCAGGAATAATTTCTTCGTAATCACAACCTAATAGGTTTACAATATCGTCGCTTACTTCTTCAGGGTTTGCACTTGGTAAGTCAATTTTATTTAATACTGGAATAATCGTTAAATCATTCTCTAAAGCTAAATAAAGATTTGAAATTGTTTGTGCCTGAATACTCTGAGCCGCATCAACAATTAATAACGCACCTTCACAAGCCGCAATAGATCTAGAAACTTCGTAAGAGAAATCTACGTGTCCTGGTGTGTCAATTAAGTTCAATATATATTTTTCGCCTTTGTATACGTACTCCATTTGGATGGCATGAGATTTAATTGTAATCCCTCTTTCACGCTCCAAATCCATACTGTCCAAAAGCTGATTTTGTTGCTCACGTGCAGTTACCGTTTGTGTAGCATCTAACAAACGATCTGCTAACGTACTCTTACCATGGTCAATGTGAGCAATAATACAAAAGTTTCTAATGTTCTTCATCTTGGTTATATCCATTATTATAAGATCAATAAAGTAAAAAAGTCAGAAGAAATAGGACTTCTTAACCCCCTGATCTAAGTTGTAAGGCTTTCGTTTTATTTCAATTACAAACAATACACCTATATTTTGCAAATATACTTTAAAGTTTGAATTTTTTGACGTGATATTCACTTTTAATCACGAGAAGTTATACGTTTTTTTTACCGTTTGTCCGATCCATGCAACGAATCCCCCTATCGGCTTCTAAAATTCTCTTTTATCTTGCGACAATAATCCCGCTCATTCATTCGTTTACTTTAAAGTTTTTACGTAATTTAGAGTACAAAAATTTACGCTAACATGAAAAAATATTTCCCTGCCCTTTTATTCGTCTTTTCTTCTTTTGTAAGCTGTAGTCAAAAGAGTGATCTTGTCCAAGATTTCGCAATACTTCCGCCCTATTTAAAAGAAGTTTCAGGCATGTCTTACGACGCGCAATCCCGTTCTTTTTGGGTACTTCAAGACAGTGGAAACAAAAGCGAATTATATCAGATTGATTCCTTAGGTCATGTGATGCATACCTTAAAAGTGAAAAATCAAAAAAACAACGATTGGGAAGAATTAGCCTCTGATCCGGCAGGTAATTTATACATTGGTGATTTTGGCAATAACAAAAACACCCGTAAAAACTTACAGATTATCAAAATCAACAAAGATCAACTTCAAAACGAGGAAACGGAGGCAGCTTACGTCATCACCTTTGACTATCCAGAGCAAAAAGAATTTCCGCCTAAAACAACGGAACTTTTCTACGATGCAGAAGCTTTCTTTTTCTATGATGATCACTTTTATCTCTTTACTAAAAATAGAAGTAAAGCATTTGACGGTACTTCCTTGGTTTATAAAATTCCCAATGTAGCAGGGCATCATCAAGCGGAATACGTACAGACCTTTAGAGGTTGTAATGTATATAAACATTGTGCTATTACAGGTGCTGCAATTAGCCCTGATCAAAAGACATTTGTGTTATTATCACATACCAAACTTTGGGTGATTGACAACTTCAATCCCAATGCTATTTTGGATGGTAAAATTGAAGAGCACAAATTACACCACGATACACAAAAAGAAGCTGTCACCTTTGGAGATGACAGCACGTTATATATTTCCGATGAAGTAAAAAAGAAATCGGGTGGTAAGATTTACAAGTTAGACTTGAATCAATTAAAACCCAAATCCTAAGCCAAAGACAAATCGGCCTCTATCTTTACTGTAAAAATACGAGCAATGTAGTGTTGCTTGTTCAATTGCATTGACCCATAATCCTGCTCCGTATGCATTGTGCCATTTGGAAGAACTTTCTTCTGGTGTCCACACACGTCCATAATCGAAACCAGCATATACACCATAAGACATTGGAATAAATCCAGCTGTGAACTGCCCTGCATTAAAACGCAAATCAGTCGTTTGTACAAATGATGTTTTTCCAGTAAAACGCTCAGGTCTAAAACCTCTTAAATTTGTATTTCCACCAATCGTAGCTCCGTGGTAGAAATCGTAATTGGAATTCAATCGCGTTTGATACGTAAAATTCGTCGCCAAGATCAAACGCTCACTGCGCTCTAAATAATGGGCGAAACTTACTTTTGCATCTAAGAACGGGAAGTTTTGCTTGCTGTCTTCTAAATTCGTTCTCCAACCCAAGGTTGTATGGAAAGCAAATCCTTTGGTTGGATTAGCAACGTTGTTGTACTGTTGGAAATCATAGGTTGCCTGAATGGTTCCGTATTGCTGGAAGTCAAAAACCTTTTGATCCACTAAATCCGGACTACTCGTAATAAAGCGATTGGCTTTCTCTTGCACCTTCATCGCTTTATACTCTACATTGAATTCAAACGAATCTCCATTTTTGCCTTGAAACTTATATCCTGGTGCTATTGCATAACTTTGGATTCTCACTCGCTTATATTCATCCCCCATTTCTTTATCAAAATAATGCGTTTCGTTTCCTATTCCGTAGTAATTCACAGCAAAATTAGGACTCGTAGCTTTTGCGTTTAAGGTGAATCCCCAGTTGTTTGTTGCATTCGGGAAATGCCCTGCATATTCTGCTTCTACTCCTTTGGTATTAAACGAATAGAACCCTTTAATTGTGTGCTTAGCCGCATAAGGGTCTTGAACGAAAGTAGAACGTTTAGACGAATATAAAAAACCTAACTTCACTCCATCTTCCGGATTATAACCAACATTAGGCAACAACATATTCACCGTTAAAGGCAGTTTCTCGTAATTGAAATTATTTAAATCATAGCGGTTAGTGAAATAGTGTTTCGTTTTTTCACCTACCTGCGTTAATTCATTTTGCTTATCTGCGTAATCGTAAACAACCACTTTTTTACTATTTTCGATTTGGAAGGTATCTTTGTTTTTTCCTCCAATTAAACGCAGCTTAATTTTTGCTTTTTCACTTCCTTGCACCAGGAAAGTATCTTCGTCATTCAATCCATAAATCCAAATTTCTTTCGTTTCCTTTGGATCATACGTTTTTTCGAATACCGTTTCTTTCCCTGATTTTTTATCTCTTACTTGAACCAAATGAACCGTCCCATCTTGGTTGCGGTTCACAATAAACGTATCTTTTTTATCTGTTCCCGATAACATCACATATTTGCGCAATTCGCGGTAATACTTTGGTACAAAATCTGCTATTTTTTTCTTGCGTTCTTTCAACACATATTTGATGTGTTCCACATCTTCTCCTTGTACTTCTTTAGGCAATTTCGCAAAGATTGCTTCAATACTTTCATCATCTAAATCCTGAACGATGGATGTCGCTTGTGCAACCCAATCTTCTTCTGTTGTAGATTTCAACAAGTATTGATCCAACGGAAATGCCGTATGGTTAATCCAACGGGGATGCGCAAAATCTGTGGTATAATTTTGCATGTGGCGCAACATCGGCAACTTTTTAATTAACGATAACAACGCCCCGTCGATTTTAGCAAATGCTTGATCTCGATCTCTTGGTACAGGACGGTAAATCACTTTATCCCCTTCTTTGAACTCGGACCATCTCCACTGATCTCCATGTCGATCCCAATCGCCAATCAACATATCAAAAATTCGAGCACGCAAATACATGGGTTCATCTATCGCATATTTCTCATCTTTTCTCAAATTGGCAATCACATCCGTTGTACTGATAATCTTCGCTGCATTTCCAAAACTCTCTTCTTCATGTCCTTCACTTGGACGCTCTTCAATCATATACAATTCATCCCCATATTTGCCATTAAATACACCTAGTGCTTGTTGCTTAGGAATGTAATACAGTTCTGGATTGGTGTGATAAATACCCACTTTAGAGGATAAATCACCAATAATAAAAGGCGTATAAGGATGTGCTGTGGTATAAAAATCATAGATAAAACCTTCTGCCCACGTATCATCAAACGAATCCATCACATAATTATCTCGAAATACGGCTGTCTGCAAAAAACGAGACACACTTTTTCGCACACCACGCATGACATATTGTGTGCCGTTTTTATCTTCTAAACGCAGGGATAATGATTGATTTCCTCCCCCTGAGATTAATGGTTTTAAACCTCCTTTAAGGGAATCTAAATTTCCAATTGGCGCAAGAATCGGTTGCCCATAAGTTGAACGATAATGATCTCCCCACAGAAAACGATAGAAACCACTTTTGTGAGTCCATTTTTCTGGATAAACACTAGTTACTTTTGCTTCCATTGTAGGTGCGCCAAAAGAAGAAATTACTTCTTGTTCTGGTTGAAAAATTTGTTGTTCCCAAATCGGTTTATGCTGTCCATTTTCGAAAGCATAGAAACGAACAACTGCACTTTTATCAGCGCCTATTTCCAAAGCAGCATAGCCTAATTGCCCTGCAGAAAAACTCCCTTTTTCAATCGCTCTAGCTGGAGATAAATCGCCTAAAGCTCCACTAACAATTTGCTTCACCCCTTCTTTTTCATGGTATTGCATATTGCGTTCATGCCCCGAAACGAGTACAACATTGTCATACATTTGCGCCATTGTTTGCAGGCGTTTGTTCAGTGCATTGTACTTTTTACTCTGTAAATCTTGGGTGTTGATTCCCGAAACCGCACGCGTATAATTAATCAATGAACCTAAAACAGGTAGAGGAACCTTCTTCTCAAAAGGATACAAATGATCCTGTAAAGAGAAATATCCTCCGTGATTTCCAGTGCTATACACTGGGTGGTGCAGCGCCAAAACCACAATTCTATTTTGGTTTTTGTTGATTTCTCCTCTTAATTCATCAAAGAAATCTTCTCTTGTTTTGATGTCACAGTCCTCGTTCATATTGGGTTGTTGATCCCAATTTTCCAAATACCATTGGCTGTCTACCACAATCAATACGGTTTCATCGTTGATTTTCAATCGCTCAAATCCACAAACCTTACGCGGTAACAGTGCTTTTTTATCTTCTAAATTAGCAGTCAAATACTTAGAGATATCTTTGATTCCCTCATATCCTTTTTTCCATTCCGCTTCACCATTGATAAAAACGGTTTCCCCACTAAATTGCTTCGCCCAATCAACGGCAGTGCGCAACTGCGTATCTTCTTCGTTTTTGAGCTGTTTTTTTTGTATATTATCTCCTAACAAAACCAAGGTCGATTTTTTATCGGCCTGTTTAAATACTTGCGTCAACTGTCCTAAATGGGCTTGTTCTTCTTGCGATTTCGCAGCTAACAAACCTCCTACAAAATAATAGGTATGTACAATTTTATCGTTGTTCTTGCGTTCTATCTCTGCAATCGGAGTCTTACCACTTCGCTGTTGAGGGCTTAAAGTTGCACATGAATACGAGAAGATCAAAAGAAGAAAATAAGCCACAGGCTTAATTTTTACACGCTTATCGGGATTTTGACTAAATAATTTCATATTTTTAGACATCAAAAGAGGGTTGCTATGACTATTTTACAAAAAGTTGAAGAATATATCTTTCAACTATACAAAGATACATTATCACGACAATATACCTACCATAATTTCCAACATACTACACGCGTAGTGAATGGTTTAGAGGAAATATTGAAAAATGTAGCGGTAAGTGAAAGAGATGCCTTAAATTTAAGGTATGCTGCTTGGTTTCACGACATTGGCTATACGCAATCTTGTACAGAACACGAACAACATGGGGCATTAATTGCCGAAACTTTCTTACAAGAACAAGGAATTGAAGCCGAAGATATTCAAAGTATCAAAGCCTTAATTCTAGCTACTAAATTAGAACACATCCCAGCCAATCTTTTAGAATGTATCATTAAAGATGCAGATTTCTCTCATCTTGCAGATAGTGACTACATTGAAATCAGTGATTTATTACTGCAAGAAATGGCGTGTACTTGTAACCTAACCTATTCTCAGGAGGAATGGAATCAACAGAATTTAAACTTTTTATTATATAAGCATCGTTTTTATACAGACTATGCGCGTCAATACTGGCAACCTAAAAAGCAACAGAATATTTTTAGTATCGCAGAACGTATTGAGAAGGACAAAAAGAAAAAGAAGAAAACAGAAAAGAAAGAACATTTTAGATCCATTGATACGCTATTCCGCACCACTTTACGCAATCACACTCAGTTGAGTGCCATTGCCGATCGCAAGGCGAATATTTTACTTTCGGTCAATGCCATCATCATTTCGATTTGCTTATCTACTTTAATTCCAAAGTTAGATAGCCCTTCTAATGCGCATTTAATTGGCCCTACATTTACTTTGGTTTTCTTTAGTGTGGCCACTATTATTTTTGCTATTATGTCTACAAGACCTAAAGTAACTACGGGTACTTTTTCACAAGAAGAGCTTGATAATCACACCGTAAATTTACTGTTCTTTGGTTCTTTTCACAAAATGCCTTTAGATCAGTATTACAAAACCTTGAGAGACCTCATCCGCAAAGAAGAAAATATTTACGAAGCGTTAACTACTGATTTATATTACCTCGGTAAAGTACTGAATAGAAAATACACTTTATTGCGCATTACCTATACCATCTTCACCGTAGGTATATTAGCATCTGTAATTGCTTTCGTACTTGCTTTTAAAGGTATTGGTTTCTAAGGAAATTAACCATGAGTTGTTGATAATCGAGATCCTCTAAATTGTAATTGAGATTCACTAAAACACGAAGACCAATAAGACCTGCAACCCCTTGTAAGTCTTCCACCTCAAAAGCTTGAATCTCCGATTGCAAGAGTCCTACTTGTTGTAAATACTTGATATACGCCATGTACTCATCGCGATCTGCATGAGAAGCGAATACAATAGCAATGCTCTTCGGTTGTACAATGCGTTCCTCTGAGTTTTGAATAACGGCTTTATCTAGTCGCTTTTTGATAATCTCATAGCGAGTATTATAGGATCCATCAATATCAAAGCGTTTTTCATCCATGCGGAACTGAATACTCAAGGAAGCGTCATACACCATAATAAGGGACGTTGCATCCATTGGGATTTCGTCTTGAATATTATTGCGATAGTGAATGCACATTTGTTCTGCCATCACCTGCAATTGCCACAATCTCAGGTTTTGTAAATAGGTAATATCAAATGCGCGATCCGGGCAAATCGAATCGCCAATGTAAATATTGTGCTCTACTCCATCTGTTTTAAATCGCTCATAATAATGTGGATACACAACTTGAGCCTCCTTTTGTCGCTTATCTAAAATATCGGAATAGCATTTATTAATACGTCCTATTTGCTTGTCAAATACTTTTCGATAACGGTAATACACATCCAGTTCATAATCAACATAACCGAAATACGTATTCAATCGCTCTGTATTGAAAAGGTAGCTCTCCTTTTGCAACAAAGGGTGTATTTCTTCTCGAATATACGTTTGAATGCGCTGTTCAAGTCCAGAATAAAAGTGATTCTTCACTTGTTTATTATAGGCTTTTAGTTTCAAACGGTGTTTTTCTAATAAAATATTTTCTACTTCTTTGGCATAATCATCCAATAAGTAAATCAATTGATCCAACTGTGAACGCAAATCTTTTTGAATCGCCTCATTTCTCAATTGGCTAGATCCTTTGATATCAATCTCCCCATATAACGGAAATACGTCTGGAAATACAATCGGAGTTAAGATATAGTTTCGATCTGCTACACTGTCAATATAGTTTTTCTGTGCCTCTTCTAAGAATTTCCAGTATACACTTGGATGAATCGTAGTATACTCGCGTTGAATAATCGCCTCAATGTGATTCAAGGCATCTGCCCTTACGCGTTCCATGGTTTCGGAGATGATTGGCATCAGCTCATTCAATTTTTGTGCATTGACACTGTGTAAATCACGTGGGTTACTGGATACAATTTCCAACACTCCTTCAATACCTGTCGAGGTAATAATTGGGCTAAACAAGCAGCTTCGAACCCCTTTTTCCAACAGGTTCAAACACATTTCACGGTGTTCATCGTTGTGTATTTCTTCTGCCACATCAGAAATACTAAAATATTGTTTTTGCACCATCAAACGGCGGTATGCTTGTGCGGAGATTACAATTTGACTTTGATCTTCATTAAGCAAATAGCTATGCACAATCATGACATTTTTGAGCTCCATTTGTGTGGTTTTATCCCCTTGAAGCACCGTTAATCCAACTTTCAGATCAGGTAATTTAAAAATAGAGCTAAACAACTGATTGACAAAATCGCCTAAGGGTTTGCGTTGCAACTCGGTTTTCAAGAAACTTTCTTTCAACAGAGAAAGGGCATTTTCAAAAGTCACATCGACCAGACTCAATAATCCGAATCCTTTGAGGTTCCAGCTTTTTTGAGGAAAATAACGCTGCCATAATTCAAAGTCATCATAATTGTCCTGCAACAATTCAATATCTTTTTGCGTGAGCATTACCGCATTTTCTCTTGGCACTAATTCAACAAAATCTGCATTATACAACACGCGATAATATCGAATAATCCCGCGTTTATCAGGTAATTCAATAAATAGCGGTTGTGTCAAATCAAAAGTCGCCTTGAAGTAGTAGTTCATGATGATACAACAACAAGCGACATAGTATTCATTTTGACTGAAATTTCTAATTTCTCCGTTGTACTTCCCACCCGCATCTTCAATAATTTGTTTGAATCGCCTCGTGTGATTAAACATAATATTTTGAAAGGGCATGGATACGGCTTTAATTTCATTATCCGATAAAGCCGAGGGAAAAATAACATCGAACAGCTCCTTTACTAACGCCTCCGTCCCATTCGAAGGAGATTCTTCAATGGCTTCAATATCGATTAACAACTGCTGATTCGCTCGCAACAACAAATCTTCATAATAAGCTTTTTTATAAGGGTTTCCATCTTCTTTTGCGATAAAGTTTATCAATTCTTCTTTGATCTTATCAAAAGAAAATTCAATATGGAAAGGGGTCAATTCAAAAGCTTTTAATCTCATGTCGTTTTGTGCTATAAAGGTTTAAAGATACGGAATCCTTGAGTTTTAATTCGTTTTTGGTTATAATTATCTTCGGTAAAAAGTTCTAAAAGACGAAAAAATAAAATATTGTACTTTTGCAGGAAATATCGAAAACGATTATGATTAAAATTGGCAATATAGAACTACCTGATCATCCGCTTCTTTTGGCTCCTATGGAAGATGTGAGTGATCCTCCTTTTCGTCGTTTGTGTAAAAAACACGGCGCGGATTTGATGTATTCAGAATTTATTTCCTCAGAGGGATTGATTCGAGATGCAATGAAAAGCAAGATGAAGTTGGATATTTTTGATTATGAACGTCCTGTTGGTATTCAGATTTTTGGTGGTGATGAAGAAGCCATGGCGATGTCTGCGCGTATTGTGGAGACTGTTCGTCCCGATTTAGTAGATATCAACTTCGGCTGTCCGGTAAAGAAAGTTGTTTCCAAAGGCGCTGGTGCGGGAGTATTAAAAGATATTGACTTGATGATTCGCTTAACCAAAGCTGTAGTCAATAGTACGTCATTGCCTGTTACGGTAAAAACGCGTTTGGGATGGGATGAAGAGTCTATCAACATTGATGAAGTAGCTGAACGTTTACAAGACGTTGGGGTGCAAGCCTTGACGATTCACGCAAGAACTCGTTCACAGATGTATAAAGGACATTCTGATTGGACGCATATTGAGCGTATTAAAAATAATTCGCGCATTAAAATTCCCATTTTTGGAAATGGAGATATTGATAGCCCTCAAAAGGCCTTAGAATACAAAGAGAAGTTTGGCTTGGACGGTATGATGATTGGTCGTGCTGCAATTGGCTATCCTTGGATTTTTGACGAAATAAAGCATTATTTCCAAACGGGTGAACTACTCGCTCCTCCAACGATGAAAGATCGCTTAGAAGCGGCTAAAAACCATTTAATCTGGTCTATGGAGTGGAAAGGAGAACGCTTGGGGATCGTAGAAATGCGTCGTCACTATACGAATTACTTCAAAGGAATCCACAGTTTTAAACCTCATCGCTTGAAATTGGTTACTACAGATGATGTAACGGAGTTACTGAACTTGTTTGATCAAATTGCAGAGGAATACAAGGATTATGTGATTGAGTAGGTTGTGAGTGAATGGTGAGATGATGAGATGGTGTGATGGTTATGAGTTATGGGTGAAGGGTTGTGAGGCGATGAGAGGGTGAAATCGGAACGCAGTGTAGATTCATCGAATACGAAAACAAATATAAGCCCATGAGATAGAGGGTGAGGTGGTGAGAATAGTTATGGGTTATGAGATTAGGGTTAGGGGTTAGGGATTACTATGAGTGACCGTTAAGAATATAAAAAAAGACCTCAAAAGAGGTCTTTTTTATTTTGCTTACGCTTATTTTTCTAAAGCTACTTCTTGTGCTTTTTGATAGCTTTCCATCAAGGCCTGATAATTAGGCATGACTAACGACAAAATTTGTGCGTACTGATAAGCAATTGCTTGATCTTTATTCCATGTTTTTAAAACTTCGCTAATTACTGCAGCTGTTGTAATAGGAATTACTCCTGCCATTTGTAAGCGACTCATGGTAACTTGTGTAGATAAAGGGCTCATATCACCAGAGGCATCAATGACTGCGAATACTTCAAACCCCTCTGCTACAGCAGAAATAGCAGGAAAAGCCACACATACACTGGTCAATACCCCTGCGATAACTAACTTTTTCTTTCCTGTTGCTTTAACCGCATCAACAAATGCTTTTGTATCCCAAGCATTTACCTCTCCTGTTCTTCCTACATATTGCGCATGCGGAACAAGGGCGTGGATTTCAGGCATTAAAGGTCCATTAGGTCCTTTTGGTTCTGATGCCGTTGTAATAACTGGAATGTTTTCCAAAGCTGCCGTTTTGGCTAATGCAATTACATTGTTTCTCAATGTTTGTACTTCAATGTCTTTTACTGTTTGAAATAAACCACTTTGGTGATCAATCAATAAAAAAGCAACATCGTCAAAATTAATTCTTGTTCTACTATTCATAACATTATTGGTATTAATTCTTATTATTTCTATACCAAAAATACCTGGAAATCCACCAAAAACACTTAATGTAGAACAAGAAGCACTTTGCATAAAAAAAGACCTCCAAGGAGGTCTTTTTTTATTTTTAAGGTCACTCATCACTCATAACTTTCAACCCATAACCTCATAACCCTCTCCAACAACCTATTTCGTTTTATCCGAAACAATATGCAATTCTCTTTGTGGGAATGGTATTTCAATATTTGCTTGATCTAAAGCTCCGATTACAACCTGTTGGATTTCATAAACTGTATTCCAATAATCGGCTTTTCCAATCCACATACGCACATTTAAGTCTACAGCGCTTTCACCTAAATTCGTAACGAAAACAATAGGTTCCGGTGTTTGTAATACGGCTTGATGTTTAGCTAAAGCTCCTAAGATAATCGTCTGTACTTCCTTAATATTATCCGAGTAATTAATCCCTACTATGAAATCATAGCGTCTGGATGTAATCTCTGAATAATTGGTAATTACTGAGTTTGCCAAAGGTCCATTCGGGCTGAATATTTTCAATCCTGTTGCACTAGTTAATGTGGTATACAGTAAGTCAATTCGCTCTACTGTTCCTTCCGTACCACTTGGATTGGAGATATAATCCCCTACTTTAAAAGGTTTGAACAATAACACCAGAACACCCCCAGCGAAATTCGACAAACTTCCTTGTAAAGCCAAACCAATCGCCAAACTGGCAGAAGCAAAAATAGTTGCAATACCCGCCACTTGGAATCCCATCGTTGCTGCTACAATAATCAATAAAATGATATATAACGTAGCTTTTACCACACTTAATAAAAACCCTCTTAAGGATAATTCTACGTCCCTTTTTTCAAGGCG
The DNA here is from genome assembly GCF_029894455.1 of Myroides gitamensis. Lineage (NCBI taxonomy): Bacteria > Pseudomonadati > Bacteroidota > Flavobacteriia > Flavobacteriales > Flavobacteriaceae > Myroides > Myroides gitamensis. The sequence goes on along the minus strand of NZ_JARYHN010000001.1, from coordinate 3,609,160 downwards.
TCTGAGAATTAACTTTAAAACGAGTTTGATTAAATAAGATCCTATTCCCAATATAACCAGCCCCAACAATACTTTGGGTATTGCTTGCCACATGGACTCTAGCATTTGTTCTAATCCTCGTAATACAATTTCCATAGCTTTCTTTTTTTTAGATTTTTAATTTCTTTTTCATGTCTTTAGATAAAGCATCTTTATGTACCATGAAATCTGTCGTTTTGTATTTTACATACTCTTTTGACATGTACATATAGCCTTGGTGGTCATTTGAAACTCCCCAAGAGTTTTTCACAATATAGAACTCGCGTCCTTGTTGATCTTTTGCAATTCCAACGATATGCATTCCGTGATCATCTGTTGTTGAATAGTTGTCAAAGGCTTCTTGACGCATTTCAGCAGTTACTGTACGCTCTGGTTTTGGTCCGTTGAAAATCTCTTTGCGCTCCTCCTCATTCATATCATCCCAATCCTTTTCAGGAACATAGGCAACACCATTTTTCCAGCTGAAATATTTCTCGCTTACGTCTCCACCCCAAGCAACAGTAAATCCATTGTTGATGGCTAAATCAATAATATCCGTCATTTCATTTACATGTACGTTGTACACTTGATCAAATGCCCAGTTATCAGGTACTAATAACACAAATTTGTCATAGTATGGGTAGTTCATATCTGAACCAATTTCGATATAATCCTCTGGATTAATTCCTACTACTTCGCTTGCAAAGGTTTGCGGTGTATACTCTTTCCCTTCCCATTTGAATTTCGTTGGTGCCTCTCCTAAATACGCATCAATAACAGCAGTATAAGCTTTTTGCCAGTTTGGCGTTAATTTCCCATTTGGATTTGAAACCACTGCTTTTAACACGCCTTCTTGGATGGCAGCCATTTCACCGAATTGGTTTTTCTTTGTTCCGTAGTTTAATCCTGTATATACTTCCTGTGGTACAGCTCCATACATGCGATACATATTCATCACATCGTGAAACGCTCCACCATCTCCTAGGGTTACAGCACCTTGCATGCGCACGTACATTTTTCCTTTTTCAATATAAGCATTACGCGCAGAATAAATTTGTGAAAGCTCTACAGGGCGTTTCCCCATACGCATCATCTCTGATTCGATGAAAGAATTGGCAGAATAGCTCCAACATGTTCCTGAAGATCCTTGATTTTTAATTGATGTATTTTCAATATCTACGACTGGCTTAAACTGAAAAAGCTCCTTGCTTTTATCACTTGCGTTTAATTTTAATGCATTAACAAGATTGTCTTGTGCAACAGTAGTTGACGCTGTAATAACAGATAAAACTGCCGTCAACACCCATGATTGGATCGTTTTTTTATTCATTGTAATTGTTGTTATAGTCGTAAAGATAAAAAAAACATCAGAAATGACCTTGAAACTAGTAGAAAAACCCTTCCCCATGACCACCATCAACACCATCTAGTCTAACTATTTAATCGGATTAATCTGCTCTTCCCTTTTATTTTTAGGTTTGGGGATGGTATTACTCCATGCTACTTTTTTTCTTTTGATTCGAAACGAAGCCCTCTCTAAAAACTTCATTTCTTCGGTTGTGCATCTACTTTCTCCGGACAATACTTCGACATACTATACGCTTTTCGTAGACCTTGCTTGGAGATTCCGAGGACTTTCCTTCGACATTCCTTCGACAAAACCCCTCTTTTACCGAGTATACTCCAAGGAAAGTCCAAGGAATGTCGAAGGAGACCAACAGTAAATCCGATGTATCCCCAAGAAAAAGGACACAAAAAAAGAGGACTACTCCTCTATTTCATTGGTCATAAGTGCCAGATACACATAAAAAAAGAGAGTTGCTGATTGAGCAACTCTCTTTTTTCTGTGATTCTAATGAATCAGCTTATAATGTTTCTTTCAACCAACGGAAGAATTCACCTTGCCAAACTTGTGCGTTTTGCGGTTGTACTACCCAGTGATTTTCCTCTGGTAAGTACAAGAATCTACTTTTGATTCCTCTTAACTGCGCTGCTTGGAATGCCTCTTGTCCTTGTCCAATTGGCACGCGGTAATCTTTACCTCCTTGAATGATCAAGATTGGTGTATTCCACTTATCTACATTGTTGATTGGGTTAAAGTTTTGGATTGCATTTTGTGCATCTTTATTGTCTTTTTCCCAGTATGCTCCACCTGTATCAAAATTAGGGAAGAATACTTCTTCTGTTGTTCCATACATGCTCACTAAGTCAAATACTCCACAGTGAGAAATGAATGTTTTAAAGCGATTTTCGTGGATTCCAGCTAAATAGAATACTGAATATCCTCCGTAGCTCGCTCCGATTGCTCCTAAACGAGCCTTGTCTACATAGTTTTCTTTTGCAACATCATCAATTGCTGCTAAGTAATCTTGCATTGGTTTTCCTCCCCAATCTTTACTAATTGCTTCGTTCCACTCTACACCGTGTCCTGGCATACCTCTGCGGTTTGGTGCTACGATGATATAGCCTTCAGCAGCCATCAATTGGAAGTTCCAACGGAACGAATAAAATTGAGATAAAGCAGATTGTGGTCCTCCTTGTGCGTATAATAAGGTTGGGTATTTTTTATTAGGATCAAAGTTTGGCGGATAAACAACCCACGTCACCATGTCTTTTCCATCTACCGTTTTTACGATGCGTTTTTCACTTTTACTCAACGCAATTTTCGAATAAATTTCGTCGTTTACTTTCGTAATTTGATTCCATGATTTTTTCTTTAAGTCATACGAAAAAATTTCTGTTGCATGGTTAAAATCTGTACGAGTCAACACCACTTTATCTCCGTCAAGTCCAACGATTCCAGTAACGTCAAAGTTACCATCTGTCAATTGTCTAACTACTGGTGCGATGCGTTTTAATCCTGGGAAGTTTACTTCAAACAATTGCACTGTTCCGCCAACTGCAGCTACGAAATACACTTTGCTTCCGTCTTTGCTCCACTGGTAGCTATCTACAGTTCCGTCCCAGTTTGCTGTTAGGTTTTGCTCCACATCACCCATGCGTACGATGATATCATTCTTATCCGCTTCATACCCGTCGCGTTTCATTTGCAACCAAGTCAAGTGACCTTGTGGCGAATAAGTAGGATGTGTATCATACCCAACATTTGATGCTGTCAAGTTTTTAGTTTGTTTTGTCGCTAGATCATATTGGTACAAATCTGTATTCGTGCTTAACGCGTAATCTGTTCCAAATTTCTTTTTAGAAACATACACAATTGATTTTCCATCAGGTGCCCATACGTAATCTTCTCCACCACCAAATGGTTTTTGAGGAGCATCATACGGTTCCCCTTGCATGATATCAATTTTGTTGTCTTTATTATCCTTTGCTGCATAAAACACGTGATTGTGTGTTCCATCATTCCAAGTATCCCAATGTCTGTAGTCTAATCCATCAAATACATAAGCATCTGCTTTTTGCATCGTTGGGTATAAATCTTTTCCTAAAACATTGTTGATTTTTACAGTTTCATCAAACACAATGTGTTTTCCATCAGGCGAAATAGTTGCATCGCTTACTAGATCTTTATAGCTTTCAATGGCTACAGGTTTTCCTCCTGTTAATGGAATCTGATACGTTTTAGAATCAAAACTATTCTCTTCCACATTAGCATGAGTCACCTTATAAATAAGGTTCTTCCCGTCCTTTGAGATTCCCACAGGACTCACTCTTCCTAATTTCCACAAGAGTTCTTTTGTCATTACATCTTGAGCAAACACGTTGAAACAGGCTAAACTCAAAGCGAATAAAACTATTTTTTTCATATTCAGTAGGTTTATTGAGCGGTAAATTTACTGTTTTCTTTTGATTAAATCAGAAGCTTATCCTCCTCAAACTGTTAAACAATGACAGAAGGTCTTCATTCAAAACTTAGAAAAAATCACAAATTCACCTACAAATTCACCTCGTTTATCCACCAAATATGTAACAAATCGAAAAAAAACATTAAGATTCAGCTAGATTGGAATACAATTTGAAGTGTTATTTTTATCTAAAACATAGAATTATTATAAAAATAATAACTATTTTCACGGACAAATTTTTTCACCTATGAAAAACAATAAACTTTTTATTGCTATCATCATCGCCTTAGTTTTAGGTGTTATCTTCGGGAGTATCATTCATTACTCACTTCCTGAATACGTTGCCGGTTTTTCACAAAACATTAAATTACTAGGGACCGTCTTTATTCGATTGGTTCAAATGATTATTGCTCCTTTGGTTTTCTGTACACTTGTTGTAGGGATTGCGAAGATGGGCGATATGAAAATGGTAGGTCGAGTGGGAGCGAAAGCAATGGGATGGTTTATTACAGCTTCCTTGGTTTCTTTAGGAATTGGACTAATCCTTGTCAATTGGTTTAAGCCCGGAGCGAATGCGAATTTCAACTTAGACAATACCTCGTCAGCGAACGATTTATTGACGAGAACAAACGCGTTAAGTCTTCAATCCTTCATTGAACACTTAATTCCTAAAAGTATTTTTGACGCTTTTGCTCATAATGAGATCCTTCAAATTGTAGTTTTTGCTGTCTTTTTCGGAATCGCTTTGGCGAGTATCGGGAAGAAAGGGAAAGTAGTGATCAAATTATTTGATCGCATTGCAGAAGTTGTACTAAAAATGGTGACTTACATCATGTGGACAGCTCCATTAGGGGTTTTAGGTGCTATTGCAAGCGCTGTTGCTCTGTATGGTTTAAGCATCTTCTACACCTACGCTAAATATTTATTGGCCTTTGTAAGTGGTTTAATTGTCCTGTGGGCGGTTTTAATCCTCGTTGGGTACCTAATCCTCGGAAAAGAAGTTTGGCGCCTGTTAAAGACAATTAAAGAGCCTTTATTAATTGCCTTCTCTACAACCAGTAGTGAAGCCGTATTCCCTAAGCTTGTAGAACAGTTGAATAAATTTGGTTGTTCTCCAAAAATTGTATCATTTACTTTACCTCTTGGTTATTCATTTAACCTGGACGGAAGTATGATGTACTTAACCTTCGCCAGTATCTTTATTGCACAGATTTACGATGTGCCGATGACACTCGGTGATCAGATATTAATGTTATTGGTCTTAATGGTAACAAGTAAAGGGGTTGCAGGGGTACCACGTGCTTCTCTAATCGTTATTGTAGCCACGTGTGCTATGTTTAATATTCCACCCGAAGGAATTGCCTTTATTTTACCGATTGACCACTTCTGTGATATGGGAAGAAGTATGACTAACGTATTAGGTAATGCGTTATCTACAGCTTCTATTGATAAATTTGAAAACAACGATAATAACCCAACACCAACAACATTGACTGAGAATTAAAAAACACGATAAGACAGAATAAAAACAAACTATGGACGAATTTCACATCTCACAATTAATCAATCCTGAGTTCTATATCAATTTAGAGATTGCGGGGCATTCTATTGGAATCTACGTTGTACTTTTTATTGTATTTGCTGAAACAGGTTTATTTGCTGGTTTCTTTCTACCAGGAGATAGTTTACTGTTTTTAGCAGGTATCTACAGTACTGCTTTAATGCAAGAATTGTTTCAAATCGAAAGCGATTTCTTAAATGTAGCCCTACTATCAACCTTGGTTGCCTTCGCCGGGATTCTCGGTAATACTTTTGGCTATTGGTTTGGCGCCAAGAGCGGGAATTACCTCTACAACGTAAAAGACAACTTCATATACAAGAAAAAATACTTATACGAATCAAAAGTATTCTTTGAAAGACATGGTGGAAGAGCGATTATCTTTGCTCGTTTTTTACCCGTTGTAAGAACCTTCGCTCCTATCATTGCTGGAATTGTTCGCATGGATATTAAACGCTTCATGGTATACAACGTAATCAGTTCATTTTTATGGGCAACAACGTTGATCTTTGCAGGACACTACCTACAAGTTTGGCTATTAGACAGCTACGGAATCAACTTAAAAGATTACATCGAATATATCGTATTGTTCTTAGTGTTAGCTACTACTTTACCAATCATCATTAAATTGGCTAAAAGAAAGAAAAGCGATACAGTAACAGAAGAATAAAAAATAAAAAAGCGACGTTTACACGTCGCTTTTTTTTATGGATTCATAGCGTATTCAACGCTTTCTTTGGATTATTCTGCTGGAGCTAATTCTACAATCAACCCTTCAAGCTCTGGAGCAATACCAATCTGACAACCTAAACGGCTATTATCTTTGACATTTAAGGCCTCCCAAAGCATCGCCTCTTCATCCGGATTCATTTCTGGTAACTCCACATCATCAGCGTTGTGTACATAACACTGACAAGAAGCGCACATAGCCATTCCACCACAAATACCAATAGTACCTTCTGGTGCTAATTCGTAAGCGCGAACAACCTCCATGATATTCATACTCATATCCGTTGGTGCATCCACTACGTGTTCTACACCTTCTCTATCAATAATTGTAATTTTAATATCTGCTGACATGATTATTCAATTGATTTAACAACCGCTTTCTCCGCTTCCTTGCGTGTACCATCAAATCCATTAATACCTGAAACAGTAGTATATTTCAACACGTATTTCTTACCAGGATTCAGCATATTATATACGCTTTGACACATTAAAGTTGCTTCGTGGAATCCACATAAAATCAACTTCAACTTCCCTGGGTAGGTATTAATATCCCCAATTGCATAAATTCCAGGAATATTCGTTTGATAATCTAATGCGTTATTTACTTTAATCGCATTTTTCTCAATCTCTAATCCCCAATCTGCGATTGGACCTAATTTAGGTGTTAACCCAAACAAAGGAATAAAATAATCACATGGAACATCGTGACGTTCTCCATCACATTCCACAACTACAGCATCCAATCTCGTTGTTCCTTTAAGTTCAACGATTTCTGCTGGAGTGATTAAATGAATTTTCCCTTGATCTTTCAGTGCTTGTACTTTCTCTACAGAATCTAAAGCCCCTCTGAATTCGTTACGTCTATGTACTAAATAAACTTTCTCTGCCACATCAGCTAAGTAAATACTCCAATCTAGTGCAGAGTCACCTCCACCTGCGATTACGATGTGCTTACCAGCAAACATTTCTGGTTTTTTCACGAAATACTCCACGCCTTTATCTTCATAATACGCCAAGTTTTCTAGTTCTGGTTTACGCGGTTCAAATGAACCTAAACCTCCAGCAATAGCCACTGCTTTTCCGTGGTGTTTCGTCCCTTTATTTGTAGTAACGATAAACGTACCGTCTTCTTGTTTTTCAATTGATTCAGCAACTTCATTTAGGGTGAATCCTGGTTGAAATTGCTTGATTTGCTCCATTAAATTATCGATTAATTCTGCTGCTCCTACGGTAGGATATCCAGGGATATCAAAAATAGGTTTTTTAGGGTAAAGCTCAGTTAACTGACCTCCTGGTTGAGGCAATCCGTCAATAATATGACATTTTAACTTTAATAAGCCTGCTTCAAAAACAGCAAATAGACCTGTTGGTCCAGCTCCAATAATAATTATATCGGTTTCAATCATGATGTAGTTCTTTAATACAAAGGTATCCTTTGTAATGTTTATTAAAAATGATAAAAGTCAACCCTCTACAAAGACATCAAATGCTTTAGCAGATAGTTGACTTGTTATTTTTATCCAACATTAACTACCGTCTCGATTTCTGGTGCATATTTTTTAATTGTAGTTTCAACCCCTGCACTCAATGTCATTTGATTCACACTGCAAGCTGTACAAGCACCTTCTAAGCGAACTTTCACGTGTTTGTCATCAACTATATCAATTAATGTAATATCTCCTCCATCGGTTTGCAAAAACGGGCGAATCTCGTCTAACGCCTTCATAACGTTTTCTCTGATAGTTTCTGATGCCATATATTTAATCTATGAAATGGTTTTATTTTTTTCCTACTGCTGAACATCCAGCCATAGTTGTGATTTTAATTGCCTCTGTTGGTGGCAAGGAATCATTGCGCATTACAACTTGTTCTACAACATTTCTGCTGATTTCTTCGAACACTTTCGCAACGATTGTTTCTTTTTGTAAAGCCGCTGGACGACCGAAGTCACCTGCTTCTCTAATACTTTGAACAATAGGAACTTCTCCTAAGAATGGCACTTGTAAGTCTGCAGCCAAGTTCTTTGCTCCATTTTCTCCAAAAATATAGTATTTGTTATTTGGCAATTCTTCAGGTGTGAAGTACGCCATATTTTCAACAATCCCTAATACAGGTACATTGATGCTTTCTGAGTTGAACATCGATACTCCTTTTTTCGCATCTGCAAGAGCAACTGCTTGAGGAGTAGATACCACAACGGCACCTGTTACCGGTAAAGATTGCATGATAGACAAGTGAATATCACCTGTTCCTGGAGGTAAATCCAATAATAAGAAGTCTAATTCGCCCCAGTCTGCATCAAAAATCATCTGATTTAATGCTTTGGCAGCCATCGGTCCTCTCCAAATGATCGCTTGATCTGCTTTGGTAAAGAATCCAATAGATAAAAGCTCTACACCGTAAGAAGTGATCGGTTTCATTTTTGAACGTCCATCCACCTCAACAGAGATTGGTTTTGCATTTTCTACGTCAAACATAATAGGCATCGAAGGCCCATAGATATCGGCATCTAAAACTCCAACGCTAAAGCCCATATTAGCTAAACTTGCAGCAATATTAGCTGTAACGGTAGATTTTCCAACCCCACCTTTTCCAGAAGAAATCGCAACGATATTTTTAATACCTGGAATTGCTTTTCCTTTAATTTCTGGTTTTTCAGGAGTTTCAACTTTTATATTTACTTTTACTTTTGCTTTTTCATACACTTGTTCGTGTATCACTTTCATCACATCTACTTCTGCTCTTTTCTTAATGTGTAAAGCAGGGGTTGATAATACTAAATCAACAACTACCTCATCTCCAAAGGTCATTACGTTGCTAACTGCCCCACTTTCAACCATATTTTTTCCTTCTCCAGCAATAGTGATGCTCTCTAATGCCTTCAGAATATCTTTTCTATCTAATTTCATTATATGCGATTAGTTTTCAATATTTTACTATAAATCTTGACTTACGCAAATATAGCAGTTATATTTGAAATTTAGATGTTAATATATTCTAAATACAAACCCCTCGCCTACTTGATATTAGAGGTGATTCGCATAATTTAGCGCTCTTTTTTTAACTAAAAACACTTGTTTTATTTCGTTCTGAACTAGAGCAAATTCCGCACCTAGCAATTGATTTTTAGCGGCATTAAAAGAGAAGATATCTGCCTTGCCGTTTTCATATTTTACCTGTGTGGTCTGAAAGGATTTTTGAGCCAATTGAATACTACTTTGCAAGCTTTCCGTACGATTTCCAACTTGATTTATTTCTTGAATCAACAACTCATTTTCCTTCTGAACCCATTGCTCTTTATCCTTTATTTTCAATGCATTAAGCTCTCTTTCTACTTTGTTTTTACGCAGTTGTCTGGTCACATTTCCTCCCTGAAAAATAGGAATACTCATGCCTATTCCAACATAGTGACTTTTATTATCTCCAAACTGCCTAGAGAACGATTCCACCTGCCAATCTAAACTGGTATTAAAGGGTTTGGAATAGAACGTTCCAAATTGATAGCTCCCCGTTAATCGAGGGTAATTTTTGGCTCGCAAGCTCTTTTTTTCTGTCTCTAAAAGCGTTTGATATAGCCGTACTTTTTCCAAAACAGGATTGAATTCATAATCCGAATTCCATCCAACAAATTCCTTTTCAAACACTAACTCAAAATCGACGGTTAGCTTTGTTTGCAAGTCCAAGAGTTGAACCAATTGCAGTTTTTGATTAGCCAATTCGTCCAAGGTCTCTTGCATGCTAATTTGCTCCTTGTTGTACAGGTATTCAATATCATATTGATCACTTTGTGGTTTGGCACCGGCTTCGACTTCCTTTACCACACGATCAAAATTCAATTGACTATTCTTCAATTGCAGTGTTTGTAACTTATAGTATTCTTGTGTTCCAATAATCTTAAAAAACAGATCCAAGATACGCTGTTGATAGTGAAACTTGATTTCCTCTTCTTGTAATCCCGCATAGGATGTATTCAGTTTTTTCATCTGTCGATCCATGTAATCAGACCAATCAAATAAACGAACAGAAGCATCAACGGAAGTTTGCAACGATTGAATATTCGAACTCACTCTCGTATTCGTCATTGGATTAATTGCAGACCCATAATTAAAACTTTGAGAAGCATTTACCCCAACATCCGGTAAATAGTATGACGCCATACTTTGTTGCTGTACCTCCACTACTTGTCGTTCTAATTGAGCAAGCATTAACTCATAACTATGTTCTTGCCCTAGAGCTAAGCAATCCTGTAGGGTCCATTTTTCTTGTGCAAAAAGAAGAGGTGCGAAAAGCAGCCCTATCATCAAATAGAAATTCTTATTCATAATTGATATACTTCAAAGTATTAATACGTGTTGCTCGGGTAGATTTCCATAACACTAAAACCATAGAAAATAGGGTTAACCCCACAAAAGCAAGTAAAAAAGGCCAAATAGAAAGTTCAATACGGTAAACAAAATCTGCTAACCACAGCTGAATTAAATAGTAAACGGGGTATATGGAAAGAACAAATCCCAGCATACAATACACCAAGAAACGAATGGATAAATTCACAATAAGCTCCCTTCTATTTGCTCCAAGTACTTTGCGAATAGCAATTTCTTTTAATCGACTTTCAATACTAAAAGAAACAATGGCCATCAACCCAAATAGGGCGATAAACATCGATACTCCCATCAAACACAAAAATAAGGTACGTTGATATAGGGTTTTCTGATAGCTTTCTGCAAATTCAACATTGGCAAACTCATATTGCATGGGATAGGTAGACTCTACCCGTTTACTCCAAAAAGCTTCCAATTGATTTAGTGTTTGTTGCACATTCGTAGGTTCTATTTTTATGGAGATGTTCTCAATAAGCCCAGAAAACCAACCTACTGAATTGGTCATAAAATAGGTTACTGGTGGAATTGCCTGAGCAAATCCTTCAATTTTCATGTCTTTTACGACACCAATAATTTCAAAATCACGTCCATTCCACCTCATCTTTTTCCCTATAATTCCATCAGAAAAATTAAAATGTCTTTTATACGTTTCGTTAACGACAATTTTATTGATGCTATCCGATGCAAAAGCGCGATCGAAAAATCGGCCTTCTACCAATTGACCGTCGAATACTTTTAGAAAATCATAGCCTACAGGTACATTTTCACTTTGAACAGAAGCTTCTGCAATCTTATTATTTGAACTACTCCCATAACCTACTCCCATTAACATGGAATGATTTACGGTTGCTTTGACTCCTTCTATTTTTTGCAAATCGGCTTCTACGCGTTGATAGATGCTATTTCGTTGGTTTTCATCTTTGACCTTAAAGCGAATGTTGACCACTTGATTGCCATTGAATCCTAAATCTTCCTGCAAGATATGGTTGACTTGTTTTTGGACAAAAATAGCCGTAGACAAAAAGAAAAACGCAATCACAAATTGAAAAATCAATAGGCTATTGCGCAAACGCATGCCTGATTTACTTCGAACAAAGTTGCCTTTCAACACTTTAATTGCATCGAAAGAAACGACAAAGAGACTGGGTAAAACGCCCAAGAGCAAGTATACCCCAAGTACAAGTACGCCAATAAGTGTCCCTAAGGATAGAAAATCAGCTTCAAGCGTTCGATTAACTAGCCTATTAAAATAAGGCATTCCTAATTCAACAAGAACCAGCGCTACTGCAAAAGAGAGTACAGTTGTAATTCCTGCCTCAAACATCATTTGTCTCATCAACTGATTGCGTGTACTTCCGATGGATTTTCGAATACCAATTTCTTTGGCGCGTTTAAAGCTTTGAACTAATGCAAGGTTGATTGCATTAATCAAGGCTAACACCAAGAGCAAAATGGCAGAAACCAACATAATATTTACAATTTTACTTGCAGTAGGCCCTGCTCCTAATCCCATTGATTTTGGATTTAAATAAACCCCGCTCAGCTTATTGTAATTCAACACCATGAAGCCTTTCATCTTTTCTTTCAATTCTTCAACAGAAACCCCTTCTTGTTGAGCATATAACTGCGTGATTTCCTTGTAAAACACTTCATGTAATTGCTTTTCTACTTCGTCTATTCCAACCCCATCTTTTAGCTTGATGAGCACCTTATAGTTGTGATCTCCCCAATTATCAGCACGATTATAGGCTATTTGACTTTCTGTCAAATAAGAAGTTAGTCCTTTAAACTCCACAGAACTATTTCCGGGTATTTCAAACACAAATCGAACCGTTAGTACTTTTCCATTGTCTAATTGTACGAGTTTTCCTGTAGGATCAATACCCTCGCCAAACAAACGCGCAGCTTCTTTCTTTTCTAAAGCTAATGCGTCTTTGTAATTTTGTTTGTAATCTTCTGGGCTTCCAAACACAGTTGTAAAAGGAAAAAACTCGAAGAAGTTCGCTTGTCGCTCGTCGATTTCGTATAAAAAATCGGCTCTTCCTTCCACCACCACACTCATCAAATTGAAAGACATATAGCTAAAGTTATATGCTTCAATAATAGAAGAAGCTTGATCCAGTTGGTTGGCAATAGGCGCAGGAAACCAATTTTTAAAATAGGATTCTGCCGTTCCTTCTACTTCATAAACTTTATTTTTATAGGGATTCCATTGGTCAAAGCTATGTTCATTTTTCCAATAGAACAGTACTATAATTAGTGCGGCAATACCTAATGCCAGCCCTAGTATATTGAGCATTGAAAACCAAACATTTTTTTTAAAATGCCAGAGATATAGCTTTAACCAATTCGAAATCATATAGTTATTTGTATTAGTTTATTTTTTCAATTTTTCCTCCTGATGATTTTTTCACCTCAACTAAAGACGCTGTTCCATAAACCGTTATTTTTCCAGACGAACTTGCCTTTCCTCTCACTTCATCTGCTACGGTTAAAGAGATCATACCAGATGAGCTCGCTTTACCATCTAGTGTTTTTACAGCCAAGTCTTTTCCATCAATCTTCCCTGAGCTTGATACTTTGGCTACCACTGCTTTTGCTGATCCATCTACTTCAATTTTAGCGGAACTACTAGCAGCCATATCCACTTTATTTCCTTTTAAATCCAAATCCACTTTCGCTGAGGAACTCACATCAATTGCTGTATTATTTGCCACTTCAAATTTCCCTTCTACTTTCGCTGATGAACTAGCCTCAATACTTACATTATCTGCTTGTACTAAGTTTCCTTTAAATTTCCCAGAGCTACTCGCTGTTAGAGCAAAATCTTTCGTCAACACTTTATTTACGACATTCATGCTAGCTGAAGAAGAAACATAAGCCCCTGATAATTTTGGGTTACTCACTTGTACTTGAACAGCGCTTAATCGGTGATTAAACAATCCCTTAGGTGTGTCAATAAATACATGTAAAACACCATTTTTCACTTCTGTTTTCACATACTGCATATCTTCTTTATCCTCTACGTGTACTTCAACGGATTTGCTTCCTCCATAGGTGAAATCCAACTGAATACTTTGTGATACTTTAATGGCAGAAAAATCTGCTACTTGTCTTTTTTCTTGCTTTTGTGCAAATACGGTACTTCCGATTAATAGGAAGACTAAGGCTAATTTTTTCATATTTTTTACTTTTTAGTTTATTTTACTTTATTCATATTTAATGTGTTGCAATACATTGACGCGGACTGCTTGACGAACTTTAATAAATACCGTCAAGAAGGTCAACAGCATTAAGAATAGAAAGGCTAGAACGAAATTGCTCCAATGAATCTCAATACGAAAGACGTACTCATCCAACCAAGCATTCATAAAATAGTAACTCGGGTAAATAGAGAGGGCAAATCCGAATACGCCTAACACGATATAGCGCTGTGATAATTGTTTCATTTGTTCTTTATTCGATGCCCCTAATACTTTGCGAATGGCAATTTCTTTGTATTGGTTAGCAATTGTAAAAGAAGCCACACTATAAAGTCCAAATAGCGCAATAAAGATGACAATGCCACTTAACACCAATAGGATATTTCGCTCTTGTATACTACTTTTAAAAAGTCGTTCAAACCGTTGATCTAAAAATTCATAGGTAAAAGGATAGGTTGATACACCCAGTTTTGCATATATCTTTTCCACCTCATCAATGATCTGCTCTCCATTTGGTGTAGTAAATCGCACATATAACTCATTCACGTTTTGAAACAATCCAGGAATTACTTCTAAACGAAAGAAAATCATAGGTTCAAAATCTGTTTTTAAATTGACTGTATGATAATTATTCACAACACCAATTACAGTAAACCAACGATCATTCCAATTCAGTGTTTTATTTAGAATATCCGGATCTCCAAACTTATCCTTCAATTGTTGATTAATTAATACATTACTGATGGTATCTGAAGCTAATTCCTTTTCAAGCCCTCTCCCCTCGACAAGTTTAATTTGCATCGTCTGCAAAAAATCATTGTCCATCGCCACATTGGTTACTTGTACCGCATTCCCCTGATGGAAAATTCGACTTGAATTATAACCATAACCACCTATTGCTAAGGATGAACTACTCACCGACTGCACGCCTGATACTTTTAAAATTTCTGCTTTATACGTATCATAGAGAAGTTTCCGTTCTTTTTCTGTTTTTATGGTCGAAAATGGCAAGATTAAGATTTGCTCTTTTGTAAAACCTAAATCCTTTTCCAACATATAGTGCACTTGTTGGTATACAATCGTAGTACTAACAATAAAGAAGCTAGCAATAGCAAATTGAATAATCAGCATTATATGCTTGAGTCCAAATTTTTGGTTTCCGTGTCTTCCTTGTCCTTTTACTAATTGGGTGATGGTTCTTCTTTGCAAAATAACCAACAAGATTCCAGCGAGAAAAGCACTCATGATTACCATAAAAAGCCCTCCTACCTTGGCTCCATCCCACCAATTAAAATTCAATTGAGAAGATAGAAAAACTCGAAGTGATGGAATTGAAAACTCAACCAATACACA
Organism: Myroides gitamensis; assembly: GCF_029894455.1. Lineage (NCBI taxonomy): Bacteria > Pseudomonadati > Bacteroidota > Flavobacteriia > Flavobacteriales > Flavobacteriaceae > Myroides > Myroides gitamensis. The sequence goes on along the minus strand of NZ_JARYHN010000001.1, from coordinate 3,594,111 downwards.
ACTCAGTCCCATGGCTAATCCCATAGTTAAACAACTCTCAAAAAACAACTGCCAAAACAACGTGGTATATTTACTTCCGATAACAATACGGATACCCATTTCTCGATGTCTTTTCAAACTTTGAACAATGGATAAGTTAATATAATTGACCACAGATAAAATCAAAATAGTCAATGACAAACCAAATAGGATATACAATCGTTTTACATTTAATGGAGTTTCAAGGGTCCCATTATACTTTGTATCTTCCATCATATGTTGCCCTGCTAATGGCAATAAACGGTATAATTCGACTGTATCTCCTTCCTCTTCTAAATATTCTTCTACTGTTTTACCTTCCTCTTTGGCTAACCGCGTATAAAGATGAACAAATAATAAATCCGTCATGGACTGCTCCACACGAGGAATCTGTTCTTTATCTTTTATTTTCAAATATAAGCTGGCCATATAATTGCCCCAGTTCATTTGATTCGCTAGTACACTTTTCTCAAACCCCGAAAAAAGTATAGTAGGCATAATCGAACTGCGTGTTTCACCAAACGAGTAAATTCCTTTGATGGTAAAAACCTCACCATCATAACGAAACGTCTTTCCTAGGGCATTCGATCCAAAGATTTCTTCGATATACGTATCTAAAACCAAAACGCTATTTGGTTCATCTAGTGCATTTACCCCTTCTACTAATTCGAAAGGAAAGAAGTCAAAAAAATTAGATTGAACAACAAGTCCCTTTGTAAAAAATTGTTGTTCTCCTTCAAATTCTAGAAAATGAGACACATAATTAGACAGGTACATATAATCTTCTATGCTCTGTTTTTCTTCTTTGAGATGAGACCCCATCGGATAGGGAGCCAAATTCCAAACATCGCCATCCCCCAAATCTGTACTGACAATATAAACCTCATCCTTATATGGATTCCACTGATCATATCGCACCTCTTCTTTATAGTACAAATAGGACAATAGAACACCCCATATGCCGATAGCAAGCCCCAAAATCGTGAGCACACTATACACTTTATTTTTGATGAGATGGGCCCAATATATTTTCAGCCAATTTTGTAACATAATTATTCGTATTTGATGTACTTCAGTACATTTACTTTTGTTGCTTTATATGCTCTACTAACAACAATAATTAGGGTTAATAACACCATCAGTACGAAGCAAACCAAATACACTTCATACCCAATTTCAATGCGATAGGCATAATCCTTCAACCATAAATTCAACAGATAATAACTAGGTAAAATAGACAACCCAAAACCAATGATGCAATAAATAACATATTGATATGATAGTTTTTGAAGCAAACTTTTTGTTTCTGCACCTAATACTTTACGAATGGATATTTCTTTCAATTTTGTACCAATCGTAAAGGAGGATACGGCAAATAATCCAAAAAGTGCAATAAAAACAACTATATAGCTCAAAAACAACAGTACCTTCTTCTGCATTTGTATGGTCTCAAACGACCTAGCAAATTGTTTATCTACAAATTGATATTCGAAGTTATTTCCCGTTTCCGAATTAAAAACATTCCATAACTTTTCAAGTTCTGGAATAAGTGTTTCTAGATATTCTAGATTCACTTTTGCAGAAACACTACGGTAATTATTGTACTGTTCTGATGGTAATACAAACATCATCGGGCGAATGGTTTCTTCTAAGCCTGTGATGTGAAAGTCTTGAACTACGCCGACAATAGTACGATTAGCTAAGACAACCTCTTTTGCTGTTTCTTTTTGGATTAACGCTAAAACACTTTCGTTAATCACAGCATTCTCAATACTATCATTCGCAAAATTAGCCTTTAGAAAGCGTCCCTCTTTTAATTTAACCTCCATCATCTCAAAATAACCGGCCTCTACATTTGAAACGTTTAAATCCAAACTCAAATCTTCATAATTAAAAAATATAGCATAACCTCCTAAGCCTATTTTTCCATAATCTAAATCTGTAACCGCTATTTGCTCTATTCCTTTTATCTGGAGTGCTTCCGCTTTAAAAGCTTCATATTTAACTTGTTTATCCCCTCCATACTCCTGTTCTAAAAAAGGGAAATTGATTACGCGTTCTCCTCGAAATCCTAAATCCTTTTGTGTCATAAAGTTTACTTGTTCATAAACAATATAAGTCCCTATCATAAAACAAGAGGCAATAGCAAATTGTACAATTAAAAAAATATTTTTAATCCAAGCCCCTGAACGATTACGATGAAAATCTCCTTTCAACACATTTAATACCTTATAATTAGAGATATAAAGCGCTGGAATCAAACCTGCGATAAGTAAAATTAAAATAGAAATTCCTATAAATGACCATATAAAATCACTTGCCCTAATCTCAATCTGAGTAAGTAAAAAAGTATTAGCAAAAGGCAGAATCCACAGAGTTAGAAATGAACTAACCACAAATGACAAACAGATGGTAATAAAAGTTTCTACTAAATTTTGTACAATACTATTCTGCTTTAAACCTCCTAACACCTTTCGTATCCCAACTTCTTTGGCTCTAGTTAGCGCTTGTGAAAGAGATAAGTTTACATAATTAAATAAAGATAAAATTAAAAGCACCCAAGACAATCCAAGAATAACATAAATGAATTGTGGATTAAGGGGTTTTTCTGGAATTTGTATTGTATTTTCTTTATCAAAATGAAGATCTACTAAGGCATATAATTTTGCTTTTTTATTGTAATATCCCCCAGATAACATTAATAATTCCTCCAAAGAAGTTTGTTCTTTTTTGGCCATTGGCTTTAAAAAATGCTCCTGATATAACGCTTCAATTGCTTGACTGGCTTTTTCTTTATTCGCAGTTTTTATCAATAAGGATGAGGCGGAGTAATTCCAATCAACAAGATCTTCTTCTGCTATAAATTGAAAATCATTAACTACTGCCTCAGGCATAAAACTACTGCGTTTCCCACCTAAATCATAGACTCCCACCACAGTATACATTTGATTATCAATAGACACCTGCTCACCAATCGGATTTATATTGGCACCAAATAATAAAGCAGCTTGCTCTTTATCAAAGACTACTTCTTGAGGATGATTAAAAAGTTTCTCCTTTGTCCCATAAATAAATGGATAAGGAAAAAAATCAAAAAAACTTTGATTACTTTGTATAACCTTGTCTATTTGATAAGATTTCGCTTTATACGTAATTTTTTCTGGTGTATAGCCACTATAAACTAAATAATCTTGAACAAAGCTATATTGTTCCTTTAGAAGTTTAGATAAAATAAAAGGGTGATGCTCCGAGGATGAAACCTCTCCTTTATACTCTACATAATAAATTTCATTTTTAGCAGTATTCCATTGGTCAAAAGCAGACTCTTCTTTTATATATAAAGTTGAAAGCAAAACAGCAGTTATACCCATTGCCAAACATAAAATCGTCAGGAAGAAATAAGCTTTGTGCTTCTTGCAATTATACAGATATATTTTCAGCCAATTTTGTAACATAATTATTCGTATTTGATGTACTTCAGTACATTTACTCTTGTTGCTTTATACGCTCTACTAACAACAATAATTAGAGTTAATAACACCATCAGTACGAAGCAAACCAAATACACTTCATACCCAATTTCAATGCGATAGGCATAATCCTTCAACCATAAATTCAACAGATAATAACTAGGCAAAACAGACAATCCAAAACCGATGATACAATAAATAACATATTGATATGATAGTTTTCGAATGAGCGCATTTGAATTCGCACCTAATACACGACGGATAACAATCTCTCTTAATTTGGTTCCAATATTGAATGAGGATACCGCAAACAAACCAAATAAGGCAATAAAAACGACAATCGCACCTAAGTATAGCAGTACTTGTTTTTGTTGTTGTATTTTATTAAACGTTTGGGCGAATTGCTGATTGACGAATTCATACTCAAAAGGTAATTTTGCATCAACATTGAATTTCTGCCACAATTGCTCTAAAGCGGGAATTGCTGTTTCTAATTGATTCACATCCACTTTAATATTTACGCTATAAAAATTGCTATCATTTGAGAGTAAACTAAACATCATGGGTTGTACCGGTGATTCTAATCCTCCTGTATGAAAATCTTGAAGCAAACCAACAATTTTATAATCGGGTAAATGAATAGCCTCTATATTGGTTTCTCCAAGCGTAGCGAGTAAACTCTCATTAATCATTACATTTTCAATACTATCTGTAGCCAATTTTTGATCTAAAAAACGACCTGCTTTGAGTTGCATGTCCATCATCTCAAAATAATTCCCCTCTACAGGGACTCTCATCGTCATTACATTTTGATCTTTATATGGAAATACGCTAATTGACGAACCACCATGTTGTTCACCATATTCTAAACTTGCTACAGCTAATTCCTCAACTCCTTTAATTTTTAGCGCTTCTGCTTTAAAAGTTAAGTATTTTTGAGCTTTACCTTCGCTGTCTTCTTCGATAAGAAAAGGAACACTGATGATTTGATCTGCTTTAAATCCGAGATCTTTTGTGGTCATGTATTTTGCTTGTTGATATACAATATACGTTCCTGAAATAAACCAACAGGCACTAGCAAATTGAATAATCAAAAAGGTATTTTTGATAAAACTTCCAGAACGACTGCGATGAAAATCTCCTTTCAACACTTTCAATACGCGGTATTTAGAAATATAAATAGCGGGAATTAAACCAGCAAACAGGATAATTAAAACATAAACAGCAACGAATAGAAGGGCAAAGTCTTGAACTTGCACCATCATATTTGTTTGTAAAAACAAATTCGTAAAGGGCAACATCAGATAGAGTAGAAACACACTCAAAACAAAAGCCAAACAAATGGTTATTGAAGTTCCGAATAAACTCTGCTTCAACACACTCATACTAACGCCTCCCAATACTTTGCGAACCCCAACTTCTTTTGCGCGAAAGAGCACTTGAGAAAGCGATAAATTAACGTAGTTAAATAGAGACAAGAGTAAAATTAGCCAAGACAACCCCACAATGATATACAGGAGCTTTACATTGGCCATTGGCTCAGGAATATATCCTGTAATCGGTCCATCTTTTTGAAAGTGCATGAGAGGTAAAGCATGTAAATACGCGTGGGAGGTCAACATGCCATCCAACTGTTCTAACAATGCCTCCAATGTTATATTCGACTTCTTTGCCCAAGGTTCAAAATAGTACTTCATGTACAAAGCGTCAATGGCCTTTGCTGTTTCTTCTGGTTGTGAAGTCTTAACTAATAAAGAACCACTTAGTTGATCCCAAGCAGAGGCTTGTTCTTCCGTTAAAAACTGGTAGCTATTCACTACCGCTTCTGGCATAAAACTACTTCGTTTATTTTCTAGGCGATATACACCAACAATCGTGAATATTTTGTTGTCAATTTTCACTTGTTCTCCTACAGGATTCTTGCCTTTTCCAAATAATGCTACTGCATTTTGCTCTTCTAAAACAATTTCACTAGGTGCTTTAAAGATTTGTTGCTTCGCACCATATACCATTTCATAAGGAAAGAAGTCGAAAAAATTCTGAGTGGTCGCCAATATCTTATCAACCGCTACGGGTTTATCTTTATATTCTATTGTGGAGGCTTGATAATAACCATACGACAAATAGTCCTCTACAAATGAATACTCTTCTTTTAGCTTAATTCCCAAGGCAAAAGGATGTCCTGTCATCGCCATTTTTTCTCCTTTGTTCTCTACAAAGTGAATCGTTTCTTTATTTTCATTCCATTGGTCAAAGGAATATTCTTCCTTCAAATACAGTGTTGAAAGTAAAACAGCAGCTATACCAATAGCCAAACATAAAATCGTCAGGAAGAAATAAGCTTTGTTTTTCTTACTGTTATAAATATAAATTTTAAACCAATTTTGTAACATACCTATTCGTATTTTATATGCTTAATAAAATCAACTCTTGTGGCGATTCGCACTTTTCTCCAAATGATAAAGCAAACAAGTCCAACCAATAAAAAGAAAGAAAAAACAAAGGGATAGCCTTCGATTTCATACTTATAGGTAAACTTATGCAACCAAGTATTCATAATCCAATAGACAGGATACGCTGCGACCAAACACGCTACTACAACAGCAACAAGGAACGGTTTACCCAATAGAAAGAACAGTTCATACGTACGAGCACCTACCATTTTTCGAATAATAATTTCTTTTTGTTTCTGCTCTAAATACAGTGACAAACTAGCGTACAGTCCAAACAAAGCCATAAAAACAACCGCGATATCCCAAATCATGAACATGCGTTTTTGAGATTCTACATGTTGATAATTGATTTTAAACTGTTCTGAAATGGTTTGATATTGGAAAGGATATTCATAATCAACATTGACAATCCAAAAAGCGTGTAAACGCTCTAGCGTTTCTATTTTATTGGCCTTTTCATCCAATGCTATGGATAAGTAATTCAATCCATAAGGCAAGAAATCGATATCCTTCCATTGAAACAACAACAGCGGTTGCACTGCTTCCTCAAAACCATTGCTAAAGTAATTCTTAATCACCCCTTCAATTAGATAGGTATTTCGATCATACGAAATCACATTGCCTAAGGCCTTATCTGCTGTTACGCCCATTTGAGCAACAAACTGTTCATTAATCCAAACTTTAGGCAAGCTATCCACCTCAATAGGGCGATAGGCTACTTTTTCAAACCCCACCATATCAATATACTCCTCGTCAATTCCTTCCATTACGAAATCAGGAATTTTTCGCATCCCGTAATAGGCGGTGTATTTGGTTTTTATGGATTTATCTTCATACGCAACGGTTGACAAGGCTACATTTTTGATTCCTTCAATTCGTTGTATTTCTTGGATTAACTTATCATTGCGGTATAACTTACGGCGGATTTGCTGTGTAAATAGTTTCACTTGTACCACGTGATCTCCTTCAAAGCCTCGGGGTTTATCTTCCATAAAATGAACCTGTTTCGCTATGATCCATCCTCCCACAACAAAGAAAAAAGCAATCATCATTTGAATAAATAAGCTTCCTTTTCGCAATCGCAAGCCTTTGCTGTGCTTTCTGTATGCCTTCACTTGATACAACTGACGAACAAGTCGAGTAGCATAAAGGGAAAGAATACCGCCAGCCAATAGCACGACAATACAAATAACGAAAACGATGCCACTCCAAAGCACCTGATGTTTAATGGCAATTGCCTTATGTAAGAACGTATTGTAAATGGGCATGCTGAATTCAATCAGTATGAGGGCGATTCCCAAAGCCATCAGCACGTTTAACAACGTTTCAAAACCGATTTGCAACAGCAATTGTCTCTTTGTACTCCCCAACATCATACGCACCTGAAATTCTTTTAAGCGCGACAATATTCCGGCTTGATTCAGGTTTATATAATTCAGTATCGCTAATAAAAAGATTAAAACAGAACAACCAATCAACAGCATCAGTGTCTCCACTTTTGTGCGTCCTTCTAGTAAAGCCGTTTGTTTAGAAATAAAACGCCCTTCCTTTAAGGGAGATAAGAAAACATTGTATTGTCCAACCTGCTCTTGTGTATCGAACACTTGATCCTGATTATTTTCAATCAAAGACACCAAATTGGATTCAATATTTTGGATATCCGTTGTCTCCTTTACTTTAACTAATAATCCTCCTCCATTTTCTTGCCATAAAGCGGGTTCAACCTCATCGTTCCACTCCATGTTCATCAGGACAATATCAGGCATAATGGTTGCTTTTTGGTCTAGCTGATAGACACCTGCTACCTGATAAGGACTATGTGCAAGGGATAGCGTTTGACCTATTGGGTTCTGATGCGGAAAAAACTGTTGTGCAATCTTTTCAGAAATCGCAATATAGGTCGGGTTTTCTACCACCTCTTCTGCACTTCCATGCACAAATTTGAAATTAAAAAAGTCAAAGAAAGTCGATTGTGTATTCAAGATCTTCCCAACTACAGCCTGATGGAAGTTACTTTCTGCGTAGAAATCAATATAGTCTAATGCGTAATAACAGTAATTTTCAATTTGTTGTTGTTGAAGCAACTGAGGTCCAACAGCTGCAGGAACAACAATTGCATTTGCTTCTTTTCCAACCGTAACATTTACTTCGTGCAATTGATCTACATCTGCAATCCATTTATTGTAACTCCACTCATCTTGTACGAAGAATAAAGCCAGCAGTAGACAAGCCATACCAATGGCTAAACCAAGAATTGTCCAGCAAAAGAACAACAATGATTTTTGGATATTTTTTCTAAATGTATTGAACCAACTGTACAGCATACTAACGCACTAATTCGATTTCACTGATCCCATAGAATCTGTATATTTTTTCAATTCTTTTGGTGTATTATAATACACAACCCTCCCCATGGAATCCGCATAGGCATTTAAACTCTCTATCGGATAAACCTCGGCTTTTCCCATAGAATCTGCTTCTACCTTTACAAATTTCGCCTTGAGGCTCTTGCCATCAAACTTCGCTGCACTATCCACATTAATGACTAGGTTTTCAGTATCTCCCGTCACGGTAACATGAGCAGCACTGTCTAAATTAACCTTGATGTTTTTTGCCGTAATATCGCCTTCATATTTAGACGCTGAATCCAAGCTAATTGTTACTGTATTTGCAGTAAAATCTCCTTTTAATGAAGCCGCTGCATCAGATTTAATTGTTACCTGGTTTCCTTGAACACGTCCCTTTACTTGGACACGTGCAGTAGTACTCACATCATAATCAACAATCTTGGGCTGGGCAATAAATACCTTTACTCTGCTATTGTAAAAAACTTTGTTCTTGTTGTTTTTGGTACTCATGTCCACATAAAGCACAGTACCCACCTGTTTTATTCCTATTTTATCAATATCTTCCTGTACCCCTTCTAGGCGAACAGTATTCGATTCTGAAGTAGCATCGATTAAAATTTCTATTGGCATCGTGGCCACTAATTTGCTTACATTTCCCGTAATGGTATGTGTCTGTTTCGCTTGTCCTTGCATCAGTAAACTGAACAGCATTAAGACTAAACTCAAGAAAAAACGTATCATAATCTTGTTGTTTTATACTGTAAAAACATCTACAATCTTGGTATTGATTTTTTCTGATAAAATCATACCATCCTTCATCAAGATTGTGCGCTCTGAATAAGAGGCATCGTGATGAGAGTGCGTTACCATGATAATGGTTGCTCCTTGTTGATGTAATTCGGTCAACAATTCCATTACCTCTGCTCCATTCTTACTATCCAAATTTCCCGTTGGCTCATCGGCCAAAATAATCTTAGGATTGTTAATCAGTGCTCGTCCAACGGCTACACGTTGTTGCTGTCCACCAGAAAGCTGTTGTGGATAGTGTTTTAAACGGTGTACAATATTCAAGCGTTCTGCAATTTCCATCACGCGCTTTTTGCGCTCACTACTAGGAACTTTATTGTAAATCAAAGGCAATTCAATATTGTCATACACCGATAACTCATCAATTAAATTGAAGTTTTGAAAAATAAATCCAATATTGGCTTTGCGAATAACTGCGCGTTGATTTTCTGTTAATCCCACCATCTCTTTATCCAATAAGCGATAGCTTCCTGAGGTAGCATCATCCAATAGTCCTATAATATTCAATAGGGTCGATTTACCACATCCCGAAGGCCCCATTACTGAAATAAATTCTCCTTTTTTCACTTCCAATGAAACCTCATTCAAAGCGGTTGTCTCCACCTCTTCCGTTTGGAAAATACGAGACAATTGTTGAATTGCTATAACCATAGTTACTCTTTTAACTGTAAATAATTCACTCTTAAATAATCTTTATAACTAGATATAATTACTTGTTCGCCTGCAGACAAACCTGAAATTACTTCATAATATGCTGGATTTTCACGTCCAATTTCTACTTGTCGTCTTTCTGCTTTTCCCTCTTTTACAACATATACCCATTCTCCTTTGGTATCCGTCATAAAACTTCCTTTCGCCAACAATAAACGCTGTTCTTTTCCAGATAAAAATAACTTGATTCCCATGCTATTTCCCTCTTGCAATTTTAGGTTGTCTTGGTTGATAAAATTCAATTGTACTTCAAATCGTCCATTGATAATCTCAGGTAGAATTTTACTCACCTCAACCTGGATGAGTTGCCCTTTACTCTCCACTTGCCCTTTTTGTCCTAGTACAATGCGATCCAAATAAAATTCATCTACATTGGCTACCAATTTATATCCTTCCAACACGTCTATTTTTCCGATGCTCTCTCCTCCATTGTACGTTTTACCAAGCATAGGCTCAAAAGAAGATAATCTTCCTGAAATAGGTGCTCGCAATAAGAAATTCTGTTTATTCTCTTTCAATTTCTCCAAACTTCGCTGAATAACCGCAAGCGATTGGTTGATTTGCCTTACTTGTACTTGGTTGGATTGCTTTTCTTTTTCAACACTCTGTTCCATCAAGGCTTTTCTTTTTTTCTGATACGAAAAACTTTCAACCGTCTGATTCCATTCATTCAAAGATAAAATCTCTTGATCAAATAATTTCTTATTTAAAGTATATTGTAGTTCCGCATTTTTATATTCGTACTCAATGCTGATCAAATCCTTCATTAACCCAATTTCTTGGTTGCGAATATTCATCAAATTGACATTCAAATTATTCATTTGCTCAATTAAAGATGATTCTTGTGACATATAGGCCAATTCAGAACTAGGGTTGTGTAATAACACCAAGGGATCTCCTTTTTGAATGACAGCGCCATTCTCTACAAATATTTCGCTCACAGCTCCTCCTTCGGCAATATTAATCAACAACGACTGTAAAGGTTCAACCTTCCCCTGAAAGGAAATATACTCTTCAAAAACACCTTCTTTTACAGCCGAAATTCGGATTTCTTTCTTAGAAACATTCAGTGCAATATCTTGAAAAAATGTAAAAAAAGACGCAACTGCAAGTAGGATCACTCCTCCAACAATTAGTAATATCCTTTGTTTTTTTCTATTTTTACGAGGTAAAACTCTGTCCATAGCGTTTCTTTTACGAGTATAGTAGCAAAAGCGTGCCATGAAATGAATTAATTACAAACAACTATAAATCAACAGCATACATATTTACTTATTTTAAGAGTGTCCGATAATGAACACCAAAATGTTCGATATTAAACAACATCACGTACAACCATGAGAAAAACAACTGCCACCATTCTGGTTTTAGACGACAATACAGAGGTTTTAATCGCTGCTAAACTACTTTTAAAACGTCATTTCGAAACGGTTTTGACGAATAATAACCCCAAAAAGATCTTTGATATTTTACATGATACCCCTGTGGATGTTATTATTTTGGATATGAATTATCGCGTGGGCTTTGAAGATGGTAAAGAAGGTATTTTTTGGTTTAAAGAGATTAAAGCGAATTATCCGCAAGCACAGATTATTCTCATGACGTCTTATGGTCATGTGGAAACAGCTGTGGAAGGAATTAAATTAGGGGCTATTGATTACATTTTAAAACCGTGGGACAATGAGCATTTGATTGACCTGGTTAAAAAAGCCGTCCAACAAAGACGCAGAAAAGAACAAGAAATTCCCACAACAACACAGCCTGATTATTTTGAAGGACAATCACCGGCCATTCAAAAGACGTATCGCATGGCGCAACGTGTGGCACAAACGGAGGTCAACACGCTGATACTAGGAGAAAATGGAACAGGTAAATATGTTTTAGCAGAATATATCCACAACAATTCTACTCGCAAAAACCAACCGTTTATTCACGTTGACTTAGGTTCACTCAATGAGAACCTCTTTGAAAGCGAGCTATTTGGTTATGCCAAAGGTGCCTTTACTGATGCGAAACAAGATACGGCAGGTCGTTTTGAAGCAGCCCATGGAGGAACTATTTTCTTAGATGAAATCGGCAATGTACCGCTACATTTACAAGCAAAACTCTTGCAAGTAATCCAGGCTAAATCCGTGATTCGATTGGGAGAATCTCAACCGCGTCCTGTTGATGTACGCATCATCACTGCAACAAACGCAGAAATTGAAAAAGAAGTAGCACAAAAAGCATTTCGAGAAGATTTATACTATCGAATCAATACGGTTGTGCTCCAATTGCCTTCTCTTCGAGAGCGCAAAGAAGACATTCCTGCTTTGTTGGATTTCTTTATACAACAATACGCCAACAAATATCAAATTGCAGTTCCCAACATCCACCCTCACACGCTGGAATCACTTTGTAACTACGAATGGAAGGGAAATATTAGAGAAATGCAAAACCGCGTAGAACGCGCCTTAATTTTAACGGAAGCAACAGAATTAAACATCGGAGATTTTGGTATTTCTGCCGCAACCATAAAAGAGACTCTCACAGATGATAATACCTTACAAGATATTGAGCGAACAACCATCATCCGTACGCTAGAGAAATGCCAAGGCAATATCAGTCAAGCAGCAGATGAATTGGGACTATCACGTGCCGCTTTGTACCGTCGACTTGAAAAATATAATATTAAGAACTAAAAAAACAGCTGTAGTATGTCGTTTCACTTGAAGGTTTTCATGCGCATCTTAGCCATTATTGGTCTGTCCTTGCTTGCTGTGTGGTTATTCCAACAACACTATCGCTATACGTTCTTTATTGCGCTTATTAGCATTGTTGCTTGTCTAATTGAACTCTATACGTTTCAACGCAAGTACTACAGCATCATTGATCGTTTGGTTTTGGCGATGATTTACAATGATTTCTCCTTAAAATCAAATAAAAAACAAGCCAATGAAACCTTTCAGAACCTACAACAGTTATATCAAAAACTCCAACAGGAACAGGAACAACACGAGGTAAAAGAATTAGTTTATCTCAATATTCTAAATAACTTAGAAACGGGTATCGTTATTTTTGAACGCAAAGAAGAAGGTTGGAATATCTTCTTAATTAACGACTATTTTTCGAAGTTATTTGATATACCCAAAGTAAAATCGTGGCAGAATTTATCGCGTTTACTTCCCAACTTGACGCAATATCTAGAGCATCTGGAATTTAAAGAATCTAAGACATCGCTTGATATGCGTATAGAGGGGGAAGAAAAGCAGACATTTATGTTGCAAACCTCTACGACAATAAGTCAAAACCAAGAGTTTTATATTGTTTTATTGGATTCGATTCAAAAGGTATTGGATAAAAAAGAGAAAGATACCTGGGAAAACTTAATGAAAGTCATTTCGCATGAAATCATGAATTCCCTAACGCCTATTCATTCCTTAGCGCACAATACTTTAGAAATTTTAGAGGAAGAAGAGCCCTTAACGGCAGATGATATGGACGATCTTAAACTCAGTGTACAAACGATTGCCAATAGGACAGATCACCTGCGTCATTTCATCGATAACTACCGCAAACTGACCATGCTACCAAGTCCTACCAAAGCTTGGGTAAATAGTGCAGAGGTTTTGATGCATAGCTTAGCTATACTCAAGCCGATTTGTCAACAACATCAGATTACAGTGAGCACAACGATTGATACACAAGCCTCTCAGTATTGGGATAGCAAACAAATGGAACAAGTGTTCATCAATTTATTAACCAATGCCATTTATGCGGTAAAAACACAGGAAAACAGAGCCGTTTCCCTTCATCTGTATGAACGAAATAATCGTTTATGGATTGATATTATGGACAACGGAAATGGGATACCTGAAGAAATTAAACCGAAGATTTTCATTCCTTTTTATACCACACGTGAAGACGGGGCAGGTATTGGCTTACCGCTCTCCAAGAATATTGTAGAAATGCACAATGGGTACTTAACCTTCAATAGAAAAGATAATTTGACGTATTTTAGCATCAACTTTCCACTCGCGTAAGCTAGAATTCAACGGGAGGAATCCATAGGTGTGATTGAAAATCTTGCACCTGGTTATTTTGTACGACAATTCCTTCACTTTCTAACAGCTGTTGCATCAAATTGGTACCATCGAAGTGATGTTTACCACTTAGCATGCCTACTCGATTTACAACGCGATGGGCAGGTACAGAATCGTCAAAATGAGAGGCATTCATTGCATATCCCACCATACGTGCAGAACGAGGAGCACCAATTGCTTTTGCAATCGCACCGTATGTAGTCACTTTTCCGAAAGGAATCTCGCGAACTACATCATATACGCGTTCAAAAAAATTGGTTGAATCCGCCATTAGCGCAGTAATTTGTATAGCGTAATCAAGCAGATAATCCCCGTAATAGATCCTATGACATAGTTTATGTTTCGCATAAGAAAAGCATTTTCATTGGCCACTTTCCTGAAAATCGAAATATAAGCATAAAACATCAAGCCAGAACCTATCACAACTCCTATGGAGAAAATAACCGTGTAAGCCCACTCAAAAATAGGATAAGCATACGAAGCTAAAGTGACACTCAAGAAAACGTAGTATGGAATAGAAAATACGTTGATTAACGCTAATAAAGCGCCGTATATGTAGGGATTTTTTAGGCGTTTGACAGCTGTATTTTCTTCCTTCTTTTTGCGTTTTGCAAATCCTAAGAAGTAAATCGTCAACGATCCGAAAATAACCAACCCTATTTCGTGCAGAATTTCAGTGATAAAAGGACTGGAATCAATCAGTTTAGCAAAGAAAATTGCAACATAAGTTTGAATAAAGATAATGGATAAAGCGCCTGCAATATATAAAATAGACGCTTTTTTCCCTCTTTCTTGTGCTACTTTAACAGCAGTCATATTCAATAACCCCGGAAGAGAAACGCCTATCACTGCTGCTAAAAAGCCAAAAAATAATAATATAAAGTAATGATCCATCCTTTATTTAATTCTAAATTGAATATAGGTAATGGCTTTATTTTGTTCTAAATATTGGGATTCATAAAACGTTTGGATTTCAGTTACCACTGAAGGAGCCCCCTCGTTTTTGTATACATGGTGATTGGCATAAACAACTTCATGTCCTTCTCCATGTAACAGACCTAACGTATAACCATGCATAAATTCACTATCCGTTTTCAAGTTCACAACCCCATCATCTGTTAAGATACCTTTATAACGTTGTAAAAACTCCGTATTCGTCAATCTGTGTTTGGTACGTTTATATTTAATTTGTGGATCTGGGAATGTAATCCAGATTTCACTTACTTCTCCTTTTTCGAAAGCAAATTCAATCAACTCAATCTGAGTACGCAAGAAAGCAACATTCGTTAGCCCTTCTTCCACAGCCGTTTTAGCTCCTCTCCAGAAACGAGCCCCTTTGATATCAATACCAATAAAGTTCATATTAGGAAAACGACGCGCTAATTCAACGGTATATTCTCCTTTTCCACAGCCTAATTCTAAAACAATAGGGTTATTGTTTTTAAATACTTCCGATGCCCATTTGCCTTTTTGTGGCAATTTAGCAATCATTTCTTCTCTTGATGGTTGGAAAACATTACCGAAAGTTTCGTTTTCTCTAAATCGCTTTAACTTGTTTTTACTTCCCACAGGGTTATTCGTTTAAATTTGACGCAAAATTAAATAAATATAACGAAAGTAAAACCTTTTTATAGGGAACGCAAATTAAGTTGCATTTTGCGTTTTGTGTTTCGCTGCTTTCTCTAAGGTAAAAGAAAACTCCGACCCATAGCCATAACTGCTCTCCACATAGATATGTTCATCATGTGCTTCAACGATGTGTTTTACAATAGACAAGCCCAATCCCGAGCCGCCCACACTTCGTGCTCCACTTTTATCAATGCGATAAAAACGCTCAAATAAACGCGGAATATGCTCCTTGCGAATCCCTAATCCATTATCTGTAACGCGGACAATTAATTTATTTTTCACCAAGTTTTCAATACTCACTTCCGTCGTACCTTTTTCCTTGCCATACTTAATTGAATTTTCAATCAGATTCGTAATGACCTGACCAATGCGCTCTTTATCTCCTATAACGTAAATAGGTTTCTTATACCCCATATCGAAAAGCAGTGAAATATTTTTCTTCTTTGCTTTGTATTCTAAGAAATCAAATGCATTTTGAATCATTTCGATTAAATCAAACTCAACGATATTTAGATGTAAATCACCCGATTCTAATTTGGCAATCATATCCAAATCTTTCACGATATAGATCAAGCGATCAACGCCTTGTTCTGCACGTTCTAAATAGCGATCACGAACTTCTAAATCGTCAATTGCACCATCACTCAGTGTTTCCAAATAACTTTGGATCATGAATAAAGGTGTTTTCAACTCGTGGGAAATATTCCCTAAAAACTCTCGTCGATATTCTTCACGAACTTGTAAGGACTCAATTTCAATCTTTTTATTCGTTGCAAATTTTTCAATTTCCTCCGTTAGTGTTTTCATGTCAGTAGTTACTGCACTTGCACGAAGATCGGTGTGCTCTAAAAGCGAAACTTTGTCGTAAATCTTTTTGATTCGACGGTAGATGAAGTGTTCTACGCGATATTGAATCACAAAAAAGGAAGCGAAATAAACCAAAACGGTATGAATGGCCAAAAGTTGCCAAGGCCCTTCCTTTACTAAAAAAACAAAAGGTAGCGTAATAACAAGCGAGCAGATTGTTATTAACAAAGCTGACTTAACAGCGAATTTATAGGATCTTTTAAATCGTGTTGACATTAAATTACATATCTAATTTATATCCAACCCCTTTAATTGTTTTAAAACAATCATCTCCTACTTTCTCTCTTAATTTACGGATGTGTACGTCAATCGTTCTTCCCCCTACAACTACTTCATTCCCCCATACACGATCTAAAATTTCTTCTCTTGTAAATACTTTTCCTGGTTTTGATGCTAGCAAATACAACAATTCAAATTCCTTTCTAGGTAAAGACAATTCTACACCATCAATTAAGATTTTATATTCATCTCGGTTAATTTCAATATTGCCAATTTGAATAATATCTCCATTTTCAGCTTCTTCTACATTTTTCAATCGACGCAATAAAGCTTTAACCTTACTCATTAACACCTTAGGTTTTACTGGTTTCGTAATATAATCATCTGCACCTGCATCAAATCCAGCTACTTGAGAATAATCTTCCCCTCTTGCGGTTAAAAATGTAATGATTACATGCTGTAAGCTGTCAATTTTTCGAATGTTTTCACAAGCTTCCATTCCGTCCATCTCCGGCATCATAACATCCAAGATAATCAGGTGAGGAAGTTCCTTTTTTGCCTTTTCTATTGCCTCTTTCCCATTCCTTGCTGTACTAACTTGATAGCCTTCTTTTTCTAAATTATAACTGATGATTTCAATGATATCTTGTTCATCATCAACTAATAAGACTTTAATGTCTGAATTTTTCATTCTTTATCTGTGTGTGTTATAAATCAGTTCAAAGATAAAGATAATACATTATGTGAAGTAAAGTTTACAATTATTTAATCTGGTAACGATTTAATAACGTTTACCGTAAAATGTGTTAAAATAGCGATAACACACAAGACATATTTACGCTTGTTCTTTGCACTAGCTTAAATAAAATAATAAATATGAAATCAAAGTTATTATTCGCCCTATTATTTATTAGCCAAGTAATTGGGGCATCTAATGGAACGATTAAAGGAATTTTACAAGATTCAGCAACAAAAGAACCACTAGCCTTTGCGTCTGTAAGTATAAAAGGAACAACACAAGGAGTCAACACGGATTTAGATGGTTTTTTTACTCTTGAAGTACCTGAAGGGAAACAAACGTTAACCTTTAACTATGTAGGTTATACTTCCGCTGATAAAGCTATTGAAGTAAAAGCAAACGAAACAGTTGAAATTACAATTGACTTAATTTCAGAAAGTGTACAACTAGAAGGTGTTGTTGTGCAAGCGACACGATCTAAATCTAGAGAAGCGACATTATTAATTGAACAACAACGTTCAGTTGAGATGAAACAGCATATTGGTTCACAAGAACTTTCAAGAAAAGGGGTAAGTGATGTAGCCAGTGCAGTAGCGAAAACGACAGGAGTAGCGAAACAAGAAGGTACAGGAACTATTTTCGTACGTGGATTAGGTGACCGTTACAACAGTACTTCACTAAATGGACTTCCTTTAGCTTCAAACGATCCAGAAAAGAAAAACATTGATTTAAATATCTTCTCTACAGATATCGTAGAATACATTGCCATCGACAAAACGTATTTTGCAAGAAACTACGGAGACTTCGCAGGAGGAAATATCGACATTATGTCAAAAAATCACTCTGGAGAAGGTTTTGTAGAAGTAGGTGTAGGTACTAATATGAATACCAATGCAGTGAAACAAGATAATTTCAAAACATTATCTGATCGTAGTTTCTTTGGTTTTTCGGATACAAAAATACCAGGTAATGCCTTAAAAGGATACAACTTTAAAAACTCAACACAAACAGATACCCGCAGTCCTTGGGGAGCAGGATTAAACATCAATACAGGTAAATCCTTTTTCTTTACTAACGGATCTGCTTTACATTTATTCGCAACAGCATCATTTGGCAATAACTTCAAACAAAAAGAAGGCGTTACTCGTACAGCTCAAGCGCAAAACTCATTCACGAAAGATTTAAATTTAACTTCTTTCGAATACAGCACCAACACAACGGGAATGTTAAATGCTAAATTTGACATCAACGATTCTAACTCAATCAAGTACAACCTTTTATTTGTCAATGACTCTAAAGAGAAGAATGATGAGTACCAAGGCTATGTAAGAGATATTACATTAGACAATTCGGATTATACCTATATCAACAGACAAACGTATCGTCAAGATCAATTAATGGTCAACCAATTATTAGGTAATCACAAATTAAGCGATCAATTGGACTTAAACTGGGGAGCTGCATTCAACAACATCTCTGCACAAACACCAGACAGACAACAATACACCCTAAACAAATTAAAAGACAGCGATAGTTACCAGTTTTCAATTAACTCAAGATCGGACAACAACCGTTATTACGAAGATTTAAAAGAAAATGAAATAGCTGCTAATATTGCTGCAGATTATAAATTTGGAAAAAATGAAGAAAATCTATACGATGGAAAATTAACCGTAGGATATAACTTCAGAAAAAAAGATAGAGAATTTAAAGCGACTCAGTTCGTATTTCAAATCAACAGAGAATACAACAACAATATCAATCCAAATGCTTTAGATCAGTTCTTCAACCAATCGAACTTTGCAAACGGATACTTTGATATCTATACCTTTAGAGGTGGGGCAGCAACACCTAATGCATTATTACCACAAACCTATGATGGAGAATTATTTATCCATGCTGGTTTTGTAAACGTAGAATACCGTTTAACTGATAAATTATCCGGATCATTAGGAGCTCGTTTCGAAACAATTTCTCAAGATGTTACGTGGCAAACACAGCTAGATGCGGATAAAACAAGTAACAAATTTACAAAGAATGCCTTCTTACCAAGTTTGTCTTTAAAGTATGAAGTAAACGACAACAACAACTTGCGTTTTGCTTTATCTAAAACCTATACTTTACCTCAATTCAAAGAAAGAGCGCGCTTTATCTATGAAGATGTAACGGAAATCAAAGTGGGTAACCCTGATTTATATGCTTCAGATGATTACAATGCGGATTTAAAATGGGAATATTTCCCTCAAACAGATGAAGTAATCTCTGCTACTGTTTTTGGAAAATACATTAAAAATCCAATAAACGAAATTGTATCTGCTTCTTCATCAAATGATATTACGTATGCTAATACTGGAGATTACGGATACGCAGCAGGATTGGAGATTGAAGTTCGCAAAAACTTATTCAGCTTTGACGAGGTATTGACGAATAAAATTACAGGAGGATTGAATGCTTCTTTCATGAAGACCTACCAAAAATTAGACAACGAAAAAGTAAATCGCGAAAATAAGTATTTGAGTACATCATTTACACATGACAATGCAAGTTTCACAGGAGCGTCAGATTTATTACTAAATGCAGATATTTCATATATCAAAGAATGGGCGAATGATCAAAAGTTAATGGCAACATTATCTTACGCACACTTCTCTGATAAACTATACTCATTAGGAACGGAACAAAGCGGAAACTTAGTTGATAAAGCTTTCGGATTCTTAGATTTTACTTTCAAATATGATTTCACGAAAAATTTCGGAATGACTTTTAACGCGAGAAACTTATTAGATCCAGCGATTGAAAGAAAACAAGAAAACCTAACACAAGATGTGTTGGTACAATCATACAAGCTAGGGCAAAACTTTAGCTTAGGATTTAAATATACGTTCTAAAAAAAAGAATATCCCTGTTCACAAAAAAGCCTGCGTTTTACGTAGGCTTTTTTTTTGGAAAGAGGAAAAGGGCACAACCCTTCCTTCAGTTCACCAATCTCACCCTCTCTGAAAATCGAAACGAATTGAAAATCGAGAGGCGGTGAGATTGGTGAGGTGGTGAGGTGGTGAGGTGGTGAAATCGAAACGCAGTGAAAATCGAAACGCAGTGTAGATTCATCGAACACCAAAACCAATATAAAATAGGTGAGCTATATTCATCGAATACGAAAACAAATATAAACCCATGAGATAGACGATGAGATGGTGAGACGATGAGCAAAAAATTCTCCTTTTTAAAAAATATCTTCCAATCATGCACCAGTTAACTGTAAACTGTCAACCGTCCACCGTAAACCATCCACCGTACCCTCATAACAATTCATTAATATTCCGCTTTAATATCATAACAATTCAATGATAAAGTGCTAACCGTCAGTTCATCTTAGTAGACCATCTTTGTATCAGTTAAAATAAAATAACACAATTACTTTATGAAAAGATTATTCAAATCAGCATTATCAATCGCATTAGTATCCGCTTTATTCGTTAGCTGTGGATCAGACGACAATTCAAACGACAACGGAGGAAATCCAGGTCCAAATCCAGCAGAGAACATTGGACAAACATTGAAAAAAGGACAAACTCTTACTTTAGAGAAAAATAAAAAATATAACTTATCATCAAAATTAGTAGTTGAAGATGGTGCCATCTTAAACATTGAAGAAGGAGTTGAAATTGTTGGTACAGGAGGAACATCTTCTTATATCGCAGTAGCACAAGGAGGACAAATCTTCGTAAAAGGAACAAATACAAACCCAGTTGTTATGACTGCTCTTGAGAAAAAAAGAGGAAGCTGGGGAGGTTTAGTAGTATGTGGTAAAGCTCCAATCAACAAAGCTAAAACAGCTACTGCAGAGGTTTCTGATTTAACTTACGGTGGAGATGTAACGAATGACAATTCAGGATCTATCCGTTACTTGAGAATTGAGTACGCTGGAGCGAACTTTAACAGTGAGAAAGAATTCAACGGATTATCTTTATTCGGAGTTGGAAGCGGAACAAAAATCGAATATGTACAAGCACACGAAGGTTCTGATGATGGATTCGAGTGGTTTGGTGGAACAGTAAGTGCACAATACTTAGTATCTACACATAACGATGATGATCAATTTGACTGGACAGAGGGATGGAATGGACAAGAAAATAAATTCTGGTATTCTAAACAAAGCGGAACAGCTGATAAAGGATTTGAAGCAGATAACAACGCTAAAACAAGAACAGCAGAGCCTTATTCTAACCCAACAATTGACGGAATTACATTAATTGCAGCGGTAAAAGGAGAAGGAACAGCAATGAAACTACGTGAAGGTACAAAAGGAAAAATGAAAAACGTAGTATTAAGCGGATGGAAAACAGCTTTCGATGTAGAACATGATGAAACAATCGCGAATGTTGCTAATGGTTCATTATTAGTAAGCAATGTAAAACTAATCGATGTAACTGAAAAAGCGAAAGGTAAAAATACAGCAGGTGAGTCAGTAAATGTAAATGGAGTATTTGTTGAAGGAGAAAACCAAGGTGCTGGAAATAGTGCAAGCGCTCCAGAATGGACAAAAGGCTGGACGTTAGGGTTATAAGAATCTAATTTTTTATACTTATAATTTACAATAAGTCATTAATTTATGTTAACAAAAAATATTTGCCCTAAAAAAGCAAATATTTTTTTTATCATATAAGAAATATTCACTACTTTTATAGTATTAATTTCATTTGGATGACTAAAAATTACTTTTATAACTATCTTTTTATTGCAGTCTTTGCACTTATGACTAGCCTGAGCTTCGCTCAAGTTGGTTCATATACCGCGTCTGCTAATAAAGCAGCAGTTGTGAAAACAATTGAAGGTCTTTCTATTTACCCTAATCCAGTTCAAACAAACGGAAAGATTACCATAGAAACCAAAACAAATGAAGCGAAAGAAGTTGAGATTTACAACGTAATGGGCAAGAAAATTTTAGCTACCCAACTCAACACTAAAGAACTAGTACTACCTAGTTCAATCACAGCAGGGATTTACATTATTAAAATCAAAGAAAATAATGCCACTGCAACGCGAAAGCTTATTGTAAAGTAACAAAGACATATACCCTATAAATCTAAAGCATCATTTCAACATTGATGCTTTTTTTTATTGTATTTTTGTACCAAATAATTGAATTGTGTTTACACCAGAAGATATCATTAGCATACAGACCCGAAAAGAGTTTCATAAAATAGCCATGAAAGTTTATCGCTATCAATATGAGAACAATCCGGTGTATCGTGAATTTTGTAACCTCATTCGAAAAACACCCACGGAAGTTCGAAGCTTAGATCAAGTACCCTACCTTCCTATTGAGTTTTTTAAAAGTAAAGATGTCTTGAGCAGTACAGCGCCCATACAAACCACTTTTACAAGTAGCGGAACCACAGGAACCATCACAAGTAAACATCATGTGACGGACTTAAACTACTATGAGGAAAGCTTTAGAAAGGGTTTCTCTTATTTTTATGGCCCAATTGAAGATTATGTTGTTTTAGCCCTATTGCCTTCTTATTTGGAAAGAGAAGGGTCTTCTTTGATTTATATGGCTGATGATTTTATCAAACAATCTAGTCATCCAGAGAGTGGCTTCTACTTACATAACTACGAGGAACTCATCGCTAACCTAGAACTTTTAGATCGAGAAGGGAAAAACGTTCTTTTGCTAGGTGTTACCTATGCCTTATTAGACATTATTGAGCAGCATCAATTTGAGCTAAACAATACCATTATCATGGAAACAGGAGGTATGAAAGGGAAACGCAAAGAAATGATTCGCGAAGAACTGCATGCTATTCTTTGTAAAGGCTTTGGCGTGACTAAAATTCATTCTGAATATGGCATGACTGAACTCCTTTCACAAGGCTATTCTTTAGGCGATGGCGTCTTTCAATGTCCACCTTGGATGGATATTGTCATTCGAGATCCAGAAGATCCTTTTACTTTATTGGATGTACACGGAAAAACGGGAGGCGTAAATGTCATTGATTTAGCCAACATCAATTCATGTTCTTTTATCGCTACACAAGATTTAGGTAAGAAATACGAAGATGGCAGTTTTGAAATATTAGGGCGATTTGATCATTCCGATATTCGCGGCTGTAACCTTATGGTATTATAGTCAATCATAAAACGTATCGTTCAATAACCAGTCGATGTATACAATTGCTTAAAATGAAAGTGCGCTATAAAAACTTGCACGTTGTATTTTAAGCTTACTCGTTATACACAACCTATTTAAACAGGGCATTTAACCTCGTATAATCAACTTCGAAAATATCATTCACTTGTTCTACATGATCTAAATCTTGCATATAGATCGTATCAAAATCCTCTCCCTCTTGCTTCATTAATCGCAGCAATTCAATTGAAAACTCCTCTTTTCGGAGCCTTAAACTTCTGGATTTATCTCCTCCTAAATAATACAAAGGATAATCGAGTCCAATTTTTTTTGACATATCAGCGATTAAATCGAACATATTAGTAAGACCAATCACATAGATATCAATTTTCGAGCTATAGGTATTAATTACCTCTTGATATTCTAATAAACTCTCTTCTCCGGTTTCACAGTTGGGATTCCAATACACGATAAAAGAAGGTCTATTCCTTTGCTCTATTTTATCGTATAATTCATTGGCCAATACCGCTTCTGGTTTATGTTGCGCTTGTACAAACACAGTAAAAAACAGAAACATGGTTAAAAATAAATATCTCATCATATGAATCTAATGATAACATTGTATCTGTCAAACATAAGGTAAAAAAATATAAAAACGGATACTAAAAACAAAAAGGGTGATTTTAATATAAAATCACCCTTTTCTATTATTTATCGATCAAATCGGTTTTCTCAGCAAAATACTCGCAGAAATCGCGCATTGTTGCCGCCATTTTCTCATCTTCCGTTGCACGCTCATACGTATCTGCCATCGCAACTAAAGTCTGATGAAAGAATTTTTTCATCTCATCTACTGGCATATCTTTCGTCCACAAATCAATTCGCAACGTTTCTTGTGCCGCATGATCCCAAATAGACAATAACATTGCTTTGGATTTTGCTCTGTCTACTCCACCATCTTTAGCCGTCCAAGTTAATTTATCTGGAACGCGATTTTCATCTAATTCTACTCTAATATTGATATCAGAAATGTGATTTTTACTCATTACTTCTTCGGTTTATACTTTGATTTTTCAAAAATATCTTTTGCAGGCATTGCAAAAAGTTCTTGCAAAGTTACGTTATTATTTTCCATAAATGAACGAACAATTTGCCAACCAATCCAAACCCCAACACGTCCAGGTGAATCATTATCAATATCTAAGTAAAACTTGCTAAATGGCGCAGGCTCAATAAAACGAGTCACGAGCTTACCATCGGTATCAAAAAATAGTTGATTATCCACAAAATAACGCCAAATCTGAGATTCATTTGCTTTACACCAATCCAATTGCTCTTTCGTATACGTGATAAGTGATTCTTTAGGCACTCCTGGCAACAATAATTCTTTTGTGTACATCAACTTCCCTTGGTGAATCATCGTTCCTAAAAACGTACGATCCATTGTTTTTGGCAACTTTTGAATGACAAAACTTTCAGCCATATCAGGCAAAATTTGAGATGATTTAAAAGTTGTTAGCGTGTACGCAGGAAATCCTTTATAAAAATGATGGTCTTTCCCTAAATATGTATCCAAACTAATCAAAGCTAAGGTATCTGCATAAATAGCTTTTGCAGCTACGTCAACTTCTGAAATAAGCGTAATTACTTTCTTGTGATCTGATTCTTCTGGATAATAATATTTAATATACTGAAACAAGCGTTTCAAATCTTCTGGCAAAGATTTTAAATCGCTGTATTGTTTCGTTACTTCTTGATAAAGTTCTTTAAAAATAGTATCTTGTTTCTTCTCTAACCAAGCTTCGTCAGCTACACTTGCAGGAAATAGGTAAGGATATTGCTTTTTCAAACGCTGAAACTCTTCATCCTTTCCTGTATAAAATTCTTGGTCAAAACGAGCGACCGTAACATCCATGGGGATTTGTTCAACTTCTTTGTCTACTTTCGTTTTTGAATCACCACAACTCAACACAAAAAAACTAGAAACCACCAATAAGGGTAAAGATATTTTACTAATTTTGAACATAGTATTCTTGAATTATTTTCTAATACCTACAAATATAAAAAGAAGAACTACATATCAATCACAAATTTTCTAAGATGAATCAAAACTTTCAAACCGAAGCAGTAACACAGTACATTGTCGAATGGCTTAAAAATTATGCACAAGAAAGCGGCATAAAGGGATTCACTATTGGAATATCTGGCGGAATTGATTCTGCAGTTACTTCGACCTTATGTGCTTTAACAGGATTGCCTTTACTTTGTGTGGAAATGCCGATACACCAAGCAGCTTCACAAATTAGCAGAGCCAAAGAGCACCTAGATTTTTTAAAACAGAATTTCAGTCAAGTTAGTGCTGTAGAATCGGATTTAACAACAACCTTTGAATTGTTTAAACAACAATTACCAACTAGTGATAATGAATCCTTATTAAACCTAACTTTAGCGAATACGAGAGCGAGATTACGCATGACTACCTTGTACTATTATGCGGGTATACACGGTTATTTGGTAGTAGGTACAGGTAATAAGATTGAAGATTTCGGCGTTGGATTTTTTACTAAATATGGAGATGGCGGTGTAGATATTAGCCCTATTGCCGATTTATTAAAATCGCAAGTACGCTTAATTGGTAAATACCTTCAAGTTCCGCAAAGTATAATTCAAGCAAAACCTACGGATGGCTTATTTGGTGATGATCGCTCAGATGAAGATCAACTAGGGGCCAATTACGATGAATTAGAGCAAGCAATGCTAGCGGCAGAACAAGGAAAAAAACTAGAGGATTTTCAAGGGAGAGCAAAAGAAGTATTCGCTATTTACACCCGACTCAATCGAATCAATCAACATAAAATAAACCCAATACCCGTTTGTACCATTCCAAACGAATTAAAATAAAAAGCTATGATAAAAAAATACTGTTTATACTTAGGAGCAGCCTTGTTATTTGCAGGTTGTACAACTACAGACGACTATTATGATAGAGATGTATTTATTAAAACCGAGGGCCTAGAGCAATATGGTTGTTATAATACAAAAGACAATTTGTTTGTTCCTACCCTTAAAGGTAATGAATTTACAATTATTACGAATACCCGAGACTATAGAGATTTAGTACAAGGTTGTTATGCCGCTGTTGATTTTAGATACTTTGATCTTATTATTGGCCAATACTGGGTACAATCTAACACGGAAGACATTAAATATGTCTACAAGAAGAATCGATACAATGAGTATACGTTATTTGTAGAATTTCTCCAAAACAGAGGCGGAAGACCTAAATATGTAACCTATAATGCATTAGTACCTAAATTACATCCTTTAGATCCTGTATTTGTAGAAACAAGAGAAAGCTTTGCTTGGTAACCTCATAATAAAAAACGTCGTTTAAACTTAGTTAAACGACGTTTTTTTTAAATTTATCTTTCTCATTTTTTGGTTGCACCTTTAAGCTAATTATATTTAAAGACAAACAATGAAAAAACCTCGTCTAAGAAAAGACGAGGTTTTATTTTTGAGGCTTTTTAGGCAACCTCTTTTTTTATTTCTATATTATATTTAGTTCTTAGAAAAAATTCCAGAAGTACAATACGAAGAATCAACTATTCTATATCCAAGCTCGGCTACTTGCCCTGTATTGTTTTTTAATGTTGTCGGAAAACGTTCATGTAAGAGTTCTGCTGCCCGAATTGCACCTTCTTCAGTATACATCCCATATTCTGAATAATACACTGGTGGGCTTACTGGACGTAAATTAACTAACTGAACTATACTCACCTCAAATTTATAACAATTCACTAGCCCCTGCACCTGCTCTTCTTTGGGCGTTTCTATAGGGTTACCGTTTGCTAACATCGAAAAAGTTCCAATAAAAAGGAAACTCATAGTCATTAATCTTTTCATAATATGATAATTTAAATTGATTTATGTTAAAGTAACAAAAACAATTAAGTAATCTTACTTTTATTTTCTAATTAACATAAAGTACAATTTTTATACACCTTTATTTTTCCACTTTCCAATCTCCACTTTCCAAACCGGTATAAAACAAAAAAGCCTGACTACTTACGTAATCAGGCTTTTCAAAAGAAGGGCGACGACATACTCTCCCACCATGTGGCAGTACCATCTGCGCTAGCGGGCTTAACTTCTCTGTTCGAAATGGGAAGAGGTGAGCCCCGCCGCAATAACCACCCTAAAGCGGTTGTTATAAATTCCTCTCGGATCCTATAACTAATTCGGTATATTATAACGTAACAAATACTTATTTCATTTTAGAAAGTTGCCCTCCCTCTACTTATTAGTAGAGGGAGTACACATAAGCTTACGAGCTATTAGTACTACTTGACTATGACATTACTGCCTTTACATCTATAGCCTATCAACGTTGTCATCTTCAACGGCTCTTTAAAGAAATCTCATCTTGTGGTGGGTTTCGCACTTATATGCTTTCAGCGCTTATCCCTGCCCAACGTAGCTACTCTGCGATGCCCCTGGCGAGACAACAGATGCACTAGAGGTTGGTCCAATTCGGTCCTCTCGTACTAGAATCAGATCCACTCAAATTTCTAACGCCCACAGTAGATAGAGACCGAACTGTCTCACGACGTTCTGAACCCAGCTCGCGTGCCACTTTAATGGGCGAACAGCCCAACCCTTGGGACCTTCTCCAGCCCCAGGATGTGACGAGCCGACATCGAGGTGCCAAACCCCCCCGTCGATATGAGCTCTTGGGGGAGATCAGCCTGTTATCCCCGGCGTACCTTTTATCCTTTGAGCGATGGCCCTTCCATGCGGAACCACCGGATCACTATGCTCTACTTTCGTACCTGATCGACTTGTTAGTCTCCCAGTCAAGCTCCCTTATGCCATTGCACTCTACGCACGGTTACCAAGCGTGCTGAGGGAACCTTTAGAAGCCTCCGTTACTCTTTTGGAGGCGACCACCCCAGTCAAACTACCCACCAAGCAATGTCCTCTGCAGTGCAGAGTTAGATCTCAAATAAGCAAAGGGTGGTATTTCAACAATGACTAACCTACGCCTGGCGACGCAGGATCGAAGTCTCCCACCTATCCTACACATCACTTATCCAAGAACAATACTAAGCTATAGTAAAGGTGCACAGGGTCTTTTCGTCCCACTGCGGGTAATCGGCATCTTCACCGATACTACAATTTCACCGAGCTCATGGCTGAGACAGTGTCCAGATCGTTACACCATTCGTGCAGGTCGGAACTTACCCGACAAGGAATTTCGCTACCTTAGGACCGTTATAGTTACGGCCGCCGTTTACTGGGGCTTCAATTCAATGCTTCTCCGAAGATAACATCTCCTCTTAACCTTCCAGCACCGGGCAGGTGTCAGGCCCTATACTTCATCTTACGATTTTGCAGAGCCCTGTGTTTTTGATAAACAGTCGCCTGGACCTTTTCACTGCGGCCAGCTTGCGCTGGCGACCTTTCTCCCGAAGTTACAGGTCTATTTTGCCTAGTTCCTTAGCCATGAATCTCTCGAGCGCCTTAGGATACTCTCCTCGACTACCTGTGTCGGTTTACGGTACGGGTACTAATAATCTAAGTTTAGAAGCTTTTCTTGACAGCCCTTAGGCACACTATCTCGTTGTTCGAAAACGCTGAGTACTATCGCATTTCTCCATCCCCTACGCATTTTACTATAGGGAATATAGGTACGTGCTTCAACGAACTATTCCGTCAGTTCGCGGTGCTTTCATCACTGTGTCACTCCATCACAATTATTAGTAGTACGGGAATATTAACCCGTTGGCCATCGACGTCCCCCTTCGGGTCTGCCTTAGGTCCCGACTAACCCTAAGCTGATTAGCATAGCTCAGGAAACCTTAGTCTTACGGCGGGGGTGTTTCTCGCACCCCTTATCGTTACTTATGCCTACATTTTCTTTTCTATAAACTCCACCATATCTCACAATACGGCTTCTACGTCGATAGAATGCTCCCCTACCACTCACGTTTAAAACGTAAATCCATAGCTTCGGTAGTATACTTATGCCCGATTATTATCCATGCTCGATCGCTCGACTAGTGAGCTGTTACGCACTCTTTAAATGAATGGCTGCTTCCAAGCCAACATCCTAGCTGTCTGGGCAATCAAACCGCGTTTTTTCAACTTAGCATACATTTGGGGACCTTAGCTGATGGTCTGGGTTCTTTCCCTCTCGGACATGGACCTTAGCACCCATGCCCTCACTGATGATTATCATTAATTAGCATTCGGAGTTTGTCAGGAATTGGTAGGCGGTGAAGCCCCCGCATCCAATCAGTAGCTCTACCTCTAAGTAACTATGATCATCGCTGCACCTAAATGCATTTCGGGGAGTACGAGCTATTTCCGAGTTTGATTGGCCTTTCACCCCTACCCACAGGTCATCCGAAAACTTTTCAGCGTTAAACGGTTCGGTCCTCCATTTAGTGTTACCTAAACTTCAACCTGCCCATGGGTAGATCACACGGTTTCGCGTCTACCACTACTGACTAAAGCGCCCTATTAAGACTCGCTTTCGCTACGGATCCATGACTTAATCACTTATCCTTGCCAGCAACGGTAACTCGTAGGCTCATTATGCAAAAGGCACGCCGTCACCCCACAAAGGGGCTCCGACCGCTTGTAGGCGTATGGTTTCAGGATCTATTTCACTCCGTTATTCACGGT
Source organism: Myroides gitamensis (assembly GCF_029894455.1). Classification (NCBI taxonomy): domain Bacteria; kingdom Pseudomonadati; phylum Bacteroidota; class Flavobacteriia; order Flavobacteriales; family Flavobacteriaceae; genus Myroides; species Myroides gitamensis. The sequence continues at coordinate 3,563,945 of NZ_JARYHN010000001.1, read as the reverse complement.
TCTTTTCACCTTTCCCTCACGGTACTGGTTCACTATCGGTCTCTCAGGAGTATTTAGCCTTAGCGGATGGTCCCGCCAGTTTCAATCAGGGTTTCACGTGCCCCGACCTACTCAGGATACCACTATCCTTATCTTCTCTTACTTATACGGGACTATCACCCTCTTCGGTTTACCTTTCCAGGTAATTCTAATTCAATCCGCAAGAAATATCGTGGTCCTACAACCCCAATATTGCCGTAACAACATTGGTTTGGGCTATTCCGCGTTCGCTCGCCACTACTAGCGGAATCACTTTTGTTTTCTTCTCCTCTGCCTACTTAGATGTTTCAGTTCAGCAGGTTCGCCTCCTATTCGGATACTATGTCTTCAACATAGTGGGTTGCCCCATTCGGATATCTACGGATCAAGTCGTGTGTGCCGATCCCCGTAGCTTTTCGCAGCTTATCACGTCCTTCTTCGCCTCTGAGAGCCTAGGCATTCCCCATACGCCCTTATTTTGCTTATGTGCTTACAATTCTTTCGAATCGTACTTTCTATAAATTTTTATTAAAATAATAATATTACTATTACTATCTAACTGTATTTGTCGTTACAATATGTCAATGATCGTTTTGAACTTGCGTTCTTGTGGAGAATATCGGAGTCGAACCGATGACCTCCTGCGTGCAAGGCAGGCGCTCTAGCCAGCTGAGCTAATCCCCCATTATAAGGTTACAGGTTAACAGTTTACAGTCAACAGTAACTTTCAACGGTTTAACTAACCTCTAGAATTTCCTTTGTAATACTTAGTAGTCCCGGGCAGACTCGAACTGCCGACCCCTACATTATCAGTGTAGTACTCTAACCAGCTGAGCTACGAGACTCTGTATATTACTTATTTTTTTTATTTGAACAAACAGCGAGAGTAAATAAACCAACCTCTTTTTTTCTCTAGAAAGGAGGTGTTCCAGCCGCACCTTCCGGTACGGCTACCTTGTTACGACTTAGCCCTAGTTACCAGTTTTACCCTAGGCAGCTCCTTGCGGCGACCGACTTCAGGTACCCCCAGCTTCCATGGCTTGACGGGCGGTGTGTACAAGGCCCGGGAACGTATTCACCGGATCATGGCTGATATCCGATTACTAGCGATTCCAGCTTCATGGAGTCGAGTTGCAGACTCCAATCCGAACTGAGACCAGTTTTTGAGATTCGCATCCAGTTGCCTGGTAGCTGCTTTCTGTACTGGCCATTGTAGCACGTGTGTAGCCCAAGACGTAAGGGCCGTGATGATTTGACGTCATCCCCACCTTCCTCACGGTTTGCACCGGCAGTCTTGTTAGAGTTCCCGGCATGACCCGCTGGCAACTAACAATAGGGGTTGCGCTCGTTATAGGACTTAACCTGACACCTCACGGCACGAGCTGACGACAACCATGCAGCACCTTGTAAATTGTCCGAAGAAAAGTCTATCTCTAAACCTGTCAATCTACATTTAAGCCTTGGTAAGGTTCCTCGCGTATCATCGAATTAAACCACATGCTCCACCGCTTGTGCGGGCCCCCGTCAATTCCTTTGAGTTTCATTCTTGCGAACGTACTCCCCAGGTGGGATACTTATCACTTTCGCTTAGCCACTCAGTCCGAAAACCGAACAGCTAGTATCCATCGTTTACGGCGTGGACTACCAGGGTATCTAATCCTGTTCGCTACCCACGCTTTCGTTCATCAGCGTCAATAAGTACGTAGTAATCTGCCTTCGCAATTGGTATTCCATGTAATATCTAAGCATTTCACCGCTACACTACATATTCTAATTACTTCCATACTATTCAAGTTTAGCAGTATCAACGGCAATTTTATAGTTAAGCTATAAGATTTCACCACTGACTTACTAAACCGCCTACGAACCCTTTAAACCCAATAATTCCGGATAACGCTCGGATCCTCCGTATTACCGCGGCTGCTGGCACGGAGTTAGCCGATCCTTATTCTTACGGTACCGTCAAATAATTACACGTAATTACATTTCTTCCCGTACAAAAGCAGTTTACAATCCATAGGACCGTCATCCTGCACGCGGCATGGCTGGTTCAGAGTTGCCTCCATTGACCAATATTCCTCACTGCTGCCTCCCGTAGGAGTCTGGTCCGTGTCTCAGTACCAGTGTGGGGGATCTCCCTCTCAGGACCCCTAATCATCGTCGCCTTGGTATGCCGTTACCACACCAACTAGCTAATGATACGCATGCCCATCTTTTACCGATAAATCTTTATTATATAAATGATGCCACTCATATAAACCATGGAGCATTAATCCGAATTTCTCCGGGCTATTCCCCTGTAAAAGGTAGGTTGCATACGCGTTACTCACCCATCCGCCGGTCTCTAGAAAGCAAGCTCTCTATACCCCTCGACTTGCATGTGTTAGGCCTGCCGCTAGCGTTCATCCTGAGCCAGGATCAAACTCTTCATCGTATATTTTTAATATTGTAAAAAGTTAGCTAGTTTATTCGTGATCCTAAAATCACCTTACTCTCTTTATTTTGTATGCTGTTGTCCAATATGTCTATGATCGTGTTTCAAACTCTCTTCTACTTAAATTTCGAAGCGAGTGCAAAAGTAAACAACTTTTTTGATTTGACAAAAAAAATTTAGATTTTTTTCTTTCCTTCTTTTCGTCATCCCTTGTTTACCAAAGCGAGTGCAAAAGTAAAAACTTTATTTGAATTAGCAAAACTTTTTTGAAAAATATTTTTTCATCCCTTTTCGCTAACCCCAGTATTTACTGAAGCGGACTGCAAAGATAAGACTCTTTATTTCGATTATCCAAATTTATTTTTAAAAATATTTTTTAGCTAATCTCAAGTCTTTTCTACTGCTTTTCTATGAACGTCTGCTTGTTTAATGCGGATGCAAAAGTAGCACCTTTTTCGCCACTTCCAAACTTTACGCAACCTTTTTTTAAAAGTATTTTCGATAATTGTCGCAACTCGCTATTATCATACACGTTACATCTAAAAGTTTTTTTGACTTTTTCATGGTTTGGGATCGCGTGGAGCGATGATGCTGCTTTTTTGCGTTTTTGCAAGGGGCGTTTTTGGGGAATGCATCAAGCAAAAGAAGGTTTTCTTTTGAAAAAAGTGTTTCGAGCATAGAGGCACATTGCCATGTGCCCGTACGGGAGAAGGATATTTTTTGGTTTTTATTCTCTCCTTATATATATAGGTAGACGCTTTTTTGCCTCTTCGCAAGGGGCTTTTTTGAGGGATGCATCTAATAAAAGAAGGTTTTCTTTTGAAAAAAGTGTTTCGAGCATAGGGGCACATGGCCATTTGCCCGTACGGGGGAAAGATATTTTTTGTTTTTTGATGCCTCCTTATATATATACATATATATAAGGAGGGGCACATGGCCATGTGCTCCCTTATAAAAAGATAAAAATTTCTTTAAAAAAAGAATCAAACAACTTCGCGATTTTACAAAAAAACAAAAAAGCGAAAAGCAACAAAAAAAAAGCCCCCCGAAGGAAGCTTTCTCTATAAACGAAGTGCAATAATGTTTAAAAAATCAATAATGGTGCTATAAAACCAACGCTTAATCGGCCGGTATTATAATTTTCTTGTCCTAAATGCTCTTTTGCATAGCTTGAATAATTGTAATATCTACCTACATAAGAAGCATAGAAACGAATATTCATATTTTTAAATGGCAAATATTCTACTGTTGGAATAAAACCATAGCTTGAACGAATATGACTTACTCCACTATTTTCTGCAACCAAATTTTTAGCATACGCATTGCTATTCATCAATGTCAAGGTTACATTTACTTTTGGAGCTATCAAATATTCAGCCTTGATCCAATTTTCTAAATACGAAACATCTTGTTGTGCTGTAACATCATCTCCAGGCATCATACCTGTAATAATTCCTTTTCGATCTATCCCTTCATTACTGTATTTCAAATCATACATTAAGGTAAATTTACCGTCGTGGTATTTATTACCTATCGAATAATAGTTCATTCCACGGTTTTTTGCTTCTTGGAAATAACTATAACTATAGATTGTTTCGAATTTTCCATCAAAGAAACTTCCTCTCCAATTGGTTACAATTGCCATAGGGGCTTTTGCTTTTTCGATTCCCTCTGGCATTTTTCCACGATATACATCTTCAAAATCAGATACGCGAGAATTTAGAACTTGCAAACCGAAGCTGTGATTATTGGAAACTTGATGTGTAATTCCAACCCCAGTTAAGAAATTATCCGCATTTTCAATAATATCATTGTACTCCAAGATATCAATTGGATTTAAATCGAATTCAAATCCTCCCCAATCTGCACTCATTTTACCAAGGTTCAGTTGCGTTTTAGGCGTCAGTAAAACACCGATATACGCCATATCTGTAGCTCTACTAATATTATCTTTACTTCCAGGATCTGTACTCTTCGTATAACGATCTCTAAATCTGAAATATACTTTTTCGTGAATCTTACCTTTTATTTCTAATCGAAATTGGTTATTACTAAAGGATGATTCTTCAAATTTACCATCTCGAAACATATTATCATTAGCAAAACGCATATTAAAAATCATATCTACGTTTTTCAACAGGTCGATTTTCTCTACTGGTAGTAAGGGTTTCGAGATAGTATCCATACTAGTTTGTGTTTCTTGTGCAAATACACCGACTTGCACAACTAACACGAGAAATAATAAGATTTTTTTCATAGCTTCATTTTATTAAAGTGAGTGTCCCTTAGAGTAAAAAAGACCCGAGTAAGAAGCCTGCTGCGATAGCAACAGTAATAGCAACTAATCCGGGGATCATAAAACTATGGTTCACTACGAATTTTCCAATTTTTGTACTTCCTGTACGATCAAAGTTGATTGCGGCTAGTAATGTTGGATAACCTGGCAATACGAAATCTGCATTTACAGCAGGGAATATTGCGATTAAAGCTGGATTAGAAACTCCTAAAGCCATCCCTAGTGGCATCATTGTTTTTGTCGTTGCCGCCTGACTAAACATCAGGGCTCCTAACACAAATACAGCAATGGCAAAAGTCCAAGGATATAGGGTAACCACCTCACTTAAAAAGCCTTTAATAGCTACCTCATTGTGCGACATAAAAGTAGCACTCATCCAAACCACACCAAAAACAGATACAACAGCAGTTGCCATAGAAGAGAACAAACTTACTTTGGTCACGCTAATCGCACTTGTTTTTGTGATTAACATCATCAATGCCGAGGCAGAAAGTGTAATCATACTAATAACACTTACCATTTGCAATTCTCCATTGGCTTTTACAACTAAACTTGCAGCGCCTGGTTCAAATTGTGGCAATAGCTGTGGAAACGCTCCTGCAATCACAATTAATAAAACTGCAATAGCAAAAATAACCACAGAGGTTTTGGCTCCTTTTTTTAATGGTTTTTTATTTCCTGAGGCATCTTCATCCGCATATAAACTTTTAGCGAATTCAGGATCTTTCATTTTTTCAATGAAAATAGGATCATCTTTTAATTCTTTTCCTTTGCGCAAGACCACTAAGCATGTAATCAATATACCGATTAGACAAGCGGGAATACATACTTTCATAATATCAATTAAAGCTCCAGGATAAGCGAGAATACTTGCACCAGCAAATGCTGCTGTTGCGGCACTCATTGGACTTCCCGTAATAGCTAAGTGAGAAGCAATAACAGAAACACTCAATGGTCGTTCTGGTCGGATTCTCTTTTTCGTAGCTACCTCAGCAATAATAGGCAATAAAGAATACAGCAAATGTGCTGTTCCTGCGAAAAGACAGAAAAAATACACAGTAAATGGTGCGATAAACACAATGTTAGATGGGTTACTACGAATCACACGTTCAGCTAATCGAACGAGGTAATCCAATCCACCGCATGCTTGTAAAGTGGCAGCAGTAGAAACAATAGCCATAATGACTAACATTACATCAATAGGTGGGTCTCCGGGTTTCATCTGAAAGATGAAAACGAATATCAATAACCCAACCATACCCATCACACCTAATCCAATTCCCTTCATTTGGGAACCGATTAATATCATAGCAATTAAAATTGCAAACTGAATCAATAACATAACATTCAATTTAAAGAGATCAAGCTCATCAATGGGTACAAAAAAGGGAGCGAACAACTACTTGTGTTCTGTACGCTCCCCCCTTTCCATTATTCCCTTCTGATGTACTCGACGGGATTTAGTATGCAAAGAAAATATCTTGTAATTCTTTTTGATTGTTGGTTTTAGTCAACGCTAACATCAATAAAACACGTGCTTTTTGTGGATTTAAGTCATCCGCAACTACAAATCCTAACGCTTGATCATCTACTTCATTAAATAGCGTTACTCTTCCAGCCCCTGCACGAGCCGATCTACAAACTGCAATTCCATTTTTTACTGCTCTTTCTAAAGCCTCTCCAACAGGAGCATTGAAGTTACCATTTCCCATTCCGGCATAAACGATTCCTTTTACTCCTTCTTCGATTGCTGCATTTACAGCTTTTGGACTAGCGTCTGCGTATCCATATACAATCTCTACTTGAGGTAATTTTTTCAAGTCTTTTACATCGAATTTTTGTTCTGGTGAACGAAGTGTTTTATAATAGTAACTCACTTTTCCATCATAAATTAAACCGATAGGTCCGAAATTTCTAGATTTGAATGTAGCCATGTTAGTTGTTACTGTTTTGGTAACATCTCTAGCGGCATATACTTCTTCATTCATTGCTGTTACAACACCTACATCTTTACTATTAGGAGAAGCAGCTACCATCACTGCATCTAATAAATTGCGGTTTCCATCTTGACTCATTGCTGTTGAAGGTCGCATTGCCCCAACTAAAACAACTGGTTTTGCTGATTTTACTGTTAGCTCTAAAAAGTAAGCTGTTTCTTCTTGTGTATCTGTTCCATGCGTAACCACAACACCATCTGCTTCATTTTTCTCAAAAATCTCATTGATACGGTTACTCAACTTCAACCAAGTTTCTACATTCATATCTTGACTTCCGATTTGAGCAATTTGTTCTCCTTTAATTTGAGCAACATTGTGCATTTCTGGCACTGCATTCAACAAATCATCGATCGGCACTTTCCCCGCGGTATAAGCAGCCTTCGTAGAAGACTCCCCTGCACCAGCGATCGTTCCACCCGTGGCTAAAATAATTACACGCGGTAATTCTTTCGTCGCTTGATTGTGTTTCTTCGGTTGTGCCTGTACTTGAAAAACAAGTAATACAACAAATAATACGTTGATGATCTTTTTCATATGAGGTTTGGTTTAGTTTAGGATACAATTAATTTGGGGTGAATTAAATTTTCCAATGAATATACTTCATCCCATTTGGCTTGCGTAATCAATTTTCTTTCTTCTACGACGATTTGATGTACGCTTTTTCCTGATAGCAAAGCTTCACCTGCTACACTTGCACAAATTTCATATCCTAAAATTGGGTTCAATTGTGTTACAATTCCGATACTGTTCATTACCAAATCAGCACAATGTGCTTCATTTGCAGTAATACCAATAATACATTTATCAATTAAAGTAGTTAAACTATTTCCTAAGTATTCAAGAGACGTAAATAATGCAAATCCGATAACTGGTTCCATTACGTTCAACTGTAATTGTCCTGCTTCAGCGGCCATCGTAACCGTTAAATCTTGACCGATTACGTAGAAACACGTTTGATTTACAACTTCTGGAATAACAGGATTTACTTTTCCTGGCATAATAGAAGATCCAGGTTGACGAGCAGGAAGATTAATTTCATTTAATCCGGTACGAGGTCCTGAGCTCAATAAACGCAAGTCATTACATATTTTTGATATTTTAATTGCAGCACGTTTGATTGTTCCCATGATTTGTACATATGCCCCAGTATCACTCGTAGCTTCGATTAAATCTGGTGATAATACTAAAGGTAAACCTGTTTCTTTAGCTAAATACTCTACACATAGTTCAGGATAAGCTTCTGGTGCATTTACTTTTGTTCCAATAGCTGTAGCTCCCATGTTCACCTCTAAGATTAGGCGTTGAGCTTCGCGTAAACGCAATAAATCTTCTCCAACAGTGGTAGCGAAAGCGTGAAATTCTTGTCCTAATGTCATAGGAACGGCATCTTGCAATTGCGTACGTCCCATTTTAAGTACACTTTTGAATTGCTCTCCTTTGGCAGCAAATGCCTTTTCTAAGTTTGCAATTACTTGGCAGAATCCATCTAATTTATAGTACAAAGCCAAACGAAAAGCTGTTGGATAAGCATCGTTGGTTGATTGTGAACAGTTTACATGATTATTTGGGTGTACATATTGGTACTCTCCTTTTTTATGACCTAAATGCTCCAATGCGACATTAGCAATTACTTCATTGGCATTCATGTTTACCGAAGTACCTGCACCACCTTGGATTAAATCACTTACAAATTGATCGTCGTATTTTCCAGCAATTACTTGATCACAAGCATAACAAATCGCATCTGCAATTTTTGGATCTAACACACCACAATCTTTATTCGCTAATGCTGCTGCTTTTTTAACTTCACCTAAAGCTTTGATTAATCCTTTTTCGTGATTTAAGGTTATACCCGTAATGTTAAAATTCTCAACTGCGCGGAATGTTTGAACACCGTAGTATTTGTCATTAGGGATATCTAATTCACCTAAGAAGTCGTGTTCTCTTCTAGTATCTTTCATATGCTTAAATTTTTTTGTTCTATATATAGCATTTGATTGTACAAATGCGTTTCAATTTATTTTATACCTCAAAAATAATGCTAGAATAAAAATTAGGATATGACAAAAACACAGGGATTATTTTATTTTTTTTACGTATATTAATGAGACAACTAACTATTTATTAATAAAATCACAAGAAAAGAGTAGCGTCCCAGATAACAAATCGAAAAATATTCAAAAAACAATCCAAAATTCATTCATCATATAATCCAAACTCTTAAAAAACATAAAAATAACTAAACAAATATATAAAAAAATAGTATTCATATCTTAATAGCGCAGTAAAATCTTAAAAAAGGAAAAAACGTGAATTTTTAAATAAAATGGAATTAATCATTCATTTTAATATTTACCAATGCAGTGATTCAACTCCCTTGTATCTTTTTTTTAGCCCTAGCGGTTCAGAAATAGCAAAAAATAGCGCCAAAAAAACCTCATTGAAGAATGAGGTTTCTATTTTATAATCGAAATCGAGTCGTTACTTGTCCTAATCTTTTAGAAAAGGTATTCATTAAAGTAGAATAATCGATGATAATTCCGAGTATTTCAAATGCGCGATCTTGCTCTACGCCTCCTAATTTACTCTTGTACTTTTCAATGATAGAATTTACTAAGTGCATGCGAAGAGTCAAGATTGTTTCTGTAGTATATTGAGCAATCCCGTCTTTCTTTTGTTTGACAAAAATATTTTGACTTTCCCAGTTGTGCAGGTTCTCTTTTTCTTCTTCCATGAGAATTGTGGTAACCTGTCCCGATAACTCTCCATCTAATCGCTTGAGATATCCCTCTAAGCTCCACGTATTATTGTGATAGTAATCCATCACATCATTATACAATCGCTTGAAGATTGGATTGGTTAACTGTACCTCATCCTCTTGCAAACTCAGGTAAATTTTCTCGTATACTTTTTGTACTATTTTGTGTTCTACCTCAACAATTTCATCGTCCTCATTTGTTTCGAAAACCAATTCCACGAATTGTTCTTCTTCATTTCCATACAGTAGTAAAATCTCAATAATGCGTTGCTCTAGTAAGTAAAGGGCATCAACGGCAACTGTTTCTTGTTGTTTTTCCGCATGCACCACCTCCATTTGCTTGCGTTCTTGTCCAAACTTCTTATTCGCATCCGCAATTTCTTTCTTGCTAATCTGAGCTAGCGAACTAAAAATCACCTCTTCCGAAATATCCATGATGCGAGAGCATTCTTGAATATAGATTTCGCGCTTGATTGGATCTGGTATTTTAGAAATACTCATTACCATATCGCGGATAATCTCTGCTTTTTTGATTGGATCTCCCTTTGCATCTTCCATCAACGCATTCGCTTTAAAACGAATAAAATCGGTTGAATTTGCTTCGAAATAAGCTTCTAACTCTTCTAATGTATGTTTACGAGCAAAACTATCGGGATCTTCTCCATCTGGCAAAGGACAAATGCGAACATTCATTCCCGCTTCGAGAATTAGATCTACTCCACGGAAAGACGCTCGTATTCCAGCAGCATCCCCATCAAAAAGCATGGTGATATTCTGAGTTAAACGACTAATCAGACGAATTTGATCTGGAGTTAATGCAGTACCTGAAGAGGCTACTACGTTTTTCACTCCTGTTTGATGCATCTGAATCACATCAGTATATCCTTCTACTAAGTAACAGTTATCTTTTTTGGCAATCTCCTGTTTTGCATGGGATATTCCATAGAGCACTTTACTCTTGTGGTAAATATCACTTTCGGGAGAGTTCAGGTACTTCGCTGCTTTTTTGTCATTGGTTAAAATACGTCCACCAAATCCCAAAACACGACCAGACATACTTTGAATCGGAAACATAACACGACCTTTAAAACGGTCAAATCGCTTGTCCTCTTTGACAATCGTCAATCCTGTTTTCTCTAAATAGTCTAAAGAGTATCCTTTCTTCAAGGCTTCTTCCGTAAACGCATCCCATTTATCAGGCGAATATCCTAATCCAAAGGCCTTAATTGTATCAGAAGTAAATCCTCTTTCTTTAAAATACGATAATCCTATAGCTCTTCCCTCTTCTGAATTTAATAAGATATCTTCAAAGTAGTTCTTAGCAAATTCAGAAACGATGAACATACTTTCTTTTTCATTCAGTTGTTCCTTCTCTGCATCTGTTTGCTCCGTTTCTTCTATTTCAATTCCGTACTTTCTCGCTAAGTAGCGAATTGCTTCAGGATAAGAAAAATGCTCATGTTCCATCAGAAACGTAATGGCATTACCTCCTTTTCCGGAACTAAAATCTTTCCAAATTTGCTTGACTGGAGATACCATAAAAGAAGGAGTCTTTTCGTTGACGAATGGGCTCAATCCTCTATAGTTTGCACCCGCTTTCTTGAGATTGACAAAATCGCCAATCACCTCCTCTACACGAGCAGTATCAAAAACGGTATCAATGGTATTTTTGGAAATCATAGTTTACATTTGTCCCACAAAGATAAAAAAAGAAGTTGCTTTATAATAAAACAACTTCTTTTCTATTGGTAAATGATTAATATGGTTGATTGTTGACTATGTTTATTCATTTTGCTTCCTTCATAGAAAACATTCTACTTAATTAGCAATATCTTCTATTATAAATTAAATATCTACTCGAAGTCCTAAAGACCAAACATGTTGTTCTAAAGCATTATGCTTAAACAGCGGAGTTAATTCATATTGAAACTGTAAAGCCCAAGAGCGATATCCTACATAACTCCCAACTCCAAATCGCGTTTTATCTATACCTAAATCTGTACGTTGTTTTACACGATAACTTCCTTGATCTTTATAACGATATATTTGTTTACCACTACTATTTCCAAAATTCACATATCCCCCTATACCTAAACGCCATGTTCTCTCGGAAATAAAATAAGCTCTCCCTGTTTTACTGTCAATTTTTTTAGGTGTAAAATCAAACTCTAAATAAATAGGAATTTGAAAAGAACCCAAAGCTAATCTAGATTTAGTAAATCGCTCGTCATATTCAGCCAATACTGTCTGCCCCTCCTGCACTTCAAAAAGACGATGTTCACTCGGTTTAAGGTTATTATATTCCCATGCAATTCCATAACGCAGATATAACAAGTTGCTATTTTTTAATACTCTTGTTTTTGCATGCAATCCAAACTGAATAAAATTAGAAGGTATATAGCGGGTATCAGAATTAGCAAATGCGCCTTCCGTTGCCAGGTTACTTATTCCGTAGAGGGCAGCTAAGCGGAGTGTTGTTCTTTTTTCACTCCAATGTTTCTCTCCTAATCTATCCCTGTATTCTTTCTGCGGCTTCCCAATCATAATCGTAGCAGTTCGCTTTGTTGTATCCGCTACTTTCAGAAATTCGCCATTCTTCATGGCGTAGTTCACTTGACCTTGTACTACATTCGTCAGACTATCTTGCATGCGAACGACTTCTTTTTCAATGCGATCAGAAGCTTCTTTTGCAAATTTTGATTTGAATTCCTGTCCACGCTCTTCCGTCATCGCATTTGTATCGATAAGATTATTGATTGAATCTACTCGAATACGCAAATGTTCTTTTTCTTTTACGGTTGCATTCTGAATATTCACCGCAATTTGGCTTACTTTATAATCAAAGGTTTTTAATGATTGATCGGTCTTTTTGGATATTTTCTCCTTTTCATCTAATTCATGTCCCTCATGTGTAATTGTAATTTGCGCGTAAGATTGCGTGATAAACAACAATAACCCTCCTAAAATACTATAGCTAATTCTATTTCTCATATCTACTATCTGTTATATCTACCACTGCTTTCTTCGTAGTGTCAATAATTTTTTTCAATTTAGTTTCTCTGTATTCTACTTCAATTTCACCCTCTACTTGTTTCAGTAGATGATTACTATCTACCATCACTTTGCGTTGGGGTTTATTCACCCAGATTTCATCAATAGTTAAGGAATCTATCTTTTCTCTCTTTGCCACAGGCGGGATTTGAATATTATTTTCAACTTGAACCACTTGCTCTAAGCGTATCTTTTTCCCCACTTCTTTTTGTTGTACAACTGGATTTGGTCGAATAGATTCTTCGTGAGTTCGTTGTTCCAATGCTTCTTCTTGTTCTGTATCCTCTGTTACTAGATAGTGCTCTGTAGTTGGAACATCCGTAGGATTAGGTTGTATCATTGGTTCAGTTTTCAAGAAAATCAAGCCCATAATTCCTCCTACAACCAAACAAGCAGCAATTCCAATCCAGATTGTGCGTATTCCTCTTTTCTTCTTCTTATCACGGTCATCCAATTGCTGTGCTAATCTATCCCAAGCAGTAGCTGAAGGAGCAATGGATCGTTCATCCAATTGCTTTTTCCATTCCTTATCTATTTTACTCCATTCCATAACCCTCGATTTTTTAAATGCTCTAATTGTTGTTGTAATAACTTGCGTGCTTGTGCAAGTTGTGATTTTGACGTCCCTTCGCTAATTTGAAGCATCGCTGCGATTTCTTGATGCTTATATTCTTCTACGACATAGAGATTAAATATCGTTTTGCATCCCGCCGGCAATTGATCAATTAAACGTTGTATTTCTTCCAAAGAAAGGTCTCCTTCATCATCCTCTATATGTTCTTCTTGATGCTCAACCTGTTCCTCTAAATAAGCAAAAGGTCGTTGTGCGCGTAAAAAAGAGATAGATTCATTGACCATAATACGCCTGATCCATCCTTCGAAACTCCCCTTATCTTCGTACTTATCCATCCTCGTAAAGACTTTCATAAAAGCACTTACCATCACATCCTCTGCATACTGAACATCTGCAATGTATTGCCTACAGACACTCAACATTTTTCCAGACAACAATTGATAGACCTCATGCTGTGCGCTCCGTTTTTCACGCCGCAAATCCTCTATATAATCTTCTAATTTTTTCGGGTATAGTCGTATCAATTTCATTCTAGTTTATCTCCGCTAATTTCAAAATTTAAAATTTAAAAAACTCTTTTCAGTTCCATTTAAGAGATAAATTGATTCACAAAAGAGAGAATCGCATCGACTAAGCTCATAATAAGTAGTAATAATCCTTTCATCGTGTGTTGTTTTATTGGTTTATCTATTACATAGACGCAACAACTTCTAAAAAGGTTGGGAAGAAAAGTGAATTTTTTATTTATTTTTTTAATTCACGTGTTATTTTGGTTTTTAACGGAAGTGTATAAAAACAAACAAGCCCCAGAAATTGGGGCTTGTTGTACAATTTAAAATACGTTTGCTTACTTAGAAGGGGTAAGAAACAAAACATGTGGTTCATTCTTTCATTTTCTGGCATATCATAGCGTGTAATACAATTCATTCGCTACTTGATTATACCATTTGTAAGATACGCCAATTTTATTAATAATAATAAAATTAAATCATAATTTTTTATTCTTCCGCTCTCGTTTTAGCTTATTTGGTCAACGATTTGGGTTTATTTTATTTTTTACGTTCAATTACGTAATTCACCATAGTGATCAAAGCTTCTTTGAAAGGTGAATGCGGAAAACCTTCAACCAATTGCAAGGCTTCTTGTTGATAAGCTATCATTTTCTCCGTCGCATAGGTTAATCCCCCAGCTTCTTTGACGTAATCAATGACTTCTTTTACCCTGCGTTTATCTTCGTTGTGATTTTTTACTGAATTAATCAGCCATTTGCGCTTTTCTTTGGTAGCGGTATTCAGTGCATAAATTAAAGGCAACGTCATTTTTTGCTCTTTGATGTCAATACCAGTTGGTTTTCCAATAGGTCCATCTGTATAATCAAATAAATCATCTTTGATTTGGAATGCCATTCCGATAACTTCTCCAAACTTACGCATTCGCTCAATGAGTTCAGCGTTATCTGGTTCAACAGAAGCTGCACCTAAAGCACAACAAGCCGCAATTAGCGTAGCTGTTTTTTGGCGAATAATTTCATAATAAACATCTTCTGTGATATCTAAACGACGTGCTTTTTCAATTTGGAGTAATTCACCTTCGCTCATTTCGCGTACAGCAACCGAAATGATGCGCAATAAATCAAAATCACCATTGTCAATGGACAGTAAAAGTCCTTTGGAAAGTAAATAATCCCCAACTAAAACCGCAATTTTATTTTTCCACAGCGCATTTAAAGAAAAGAACCCTCGGCGTTTGTTGCTATCATCGACCACATCATCATGCACCAACGTTGCCGTATGGATCAATTCAATCACAGACGCTCCTCTATAGGTACGTTCATTTACTTCACCCTGCACCATTTTCGCAACGAGAAAAACAAACATCGGTCGCATTTGTTTTCCTTTTCGGTTTACAATGTAGTAGGTGATTCTATTTAATAAAGCAACTTTTGTTGCCATGGATTTGTGGAACTTCTTTTCAAAGAGTTCCATTTCAACCTTAATCGGTTCCTGTATTTGCTGTACAATATTCATTATAAACAAATTTATGACTTTTTATGTCATACTATACCATTCAAATAAATATCTGGAATACAAAAAGAGCTATTCCTTCCCTTTCAGTATTTTTATTAAGATTTATTCGCTAATTGTCCACAAGCTGCATCAATATCCTTTCCACGACTTCTTCTTACAACTACCGTAATATCGTTACTTTCTAGAGCTTTGATATAATTATTGATCGCTTGATTATCTGCTTGTTGAAATTCACCATCGTCAATAGGATTGTACTCAATTAAATTGACTTTACTTGGCATTTGTTTACAGAATTTCACCAAAGCATCGATTGAAGCTTTATCATCGTTAATTCCTCTCCACACTACATATTCAAACGTAATTCTGCTTTTTGTTTTACTATACCAGTATTGCAAAGCATCACGTAAATCAGTCAAAGGAAAACTTTTAGAAAATGGCATGATTCGATTGCGTGTTTCTTCAATAGCAGAATGCAGCGAAACGGCTAATTTGAATTTTACTTGATCATCTGCTAATTTTCGAATCATTTTAGGAATCCCCGAAGTAGAAACGGTAATGCGTTTTGGTGACATTCCTAATCCTTCATCAGACGTAATTTTATCAATCGCCGCTTGTACGTTGTTGTAGTTCATCAGCGGTTCTCCCATTCCCATAAATACAATATTAGACAATGGACGGCCGTGATTCTGGCGACTTTGTTGATCAATCGTTAAGACTTGATCGTATATTTCATCTGGATTTAGGTTTCGCATACGCTTTAATTTTGCTGTAGCACACAAAACTCACAATCCAAACTGCAACCTACTTGAGAAGAAACACAAGCGGTAGTACGTGTTTCTGTTGGAATCAAAACAGATTCCACGATTAATCCATCGTGTAATTTTACTCCGTTTTTAATCGTTCCATCCGAACTAATTTGCATATTATCTACGCGAATGTGATTAATCACAAAATGATCTTCTAACATTTGACGAGTAGCTTTAGAGAGATTACTCATATCTTCAAAAGAATGAGCTCCTTTACTCCATAACCACTCATACACCTGATTCCCCCTAAATGATTTATCCCCTTGAGAAACGAAAAAATCTCTCAATTGTTCTTTAGATAAACTACGTATGTCTTTTTTCTCTAATTGCATGCTGCAAATTTACTTTTTTTACTCGAATAATTGACATCTGATGTTTAGATATAAAAAAAGGATGTAGTTCCATGTACTACATCCTTTTTTTAATTTATTATTTAGCGAGGTATCCACCTTCAATTGGGTAATACCCTCCTGTTGCAAAAGAGGCTTTATCAGAAGCTAACCAAGCGATTATTTCGGCTACTTCTTCTGGTGTACCCAAGCGTTGCATGGCATGTTGAGACTCCAAGAAGTGTTTTACTTTGGGATCCATCGCACTCAATAAAGGGGTTTCAATAAAACCTGGCCCTACAGCGTTTACGCGAATACCTTGGGTACCATATTCCCATCCTGCAGACTTAGTTAACCCTACTACTCCATGCTTTGCTGCTACATAAGCCGGAGAACCTGCGAAACCAACTTGTCCCAAAATCGAAGCAATGTTAATAATACTTCCACTGCCATTCTTTAACATGGCTGGAATTTGATAGCGCATTCCATAGAATACTCCATCTAAGTTAATGGAAGTTACTTTTTTCCATTCTTCTATATCGTATTCCCCTGTTGGTGCAGTTGCTCCTCCAATCCCTGCATTATTGACAGCAATATCTAGTTTTCCAAATTTTTTCAGGGTTTCTGCAACTAACGCTTCATTATCTGTAGGTGAAGCGGCATTTGATTTTACAAAATGTGCATTCGCTCCAATACTTGCTGCTAATTTTTGTCCTAACTCTTCATTCAAATCAGCAATTACCACTTTCGCTCCTTCTTTACTAAAAAGTTCAACAACAGCTTTTCCAATTCCTGAAGCTCCTCCTGTAACAATAGCGACTTTATTTTCTAACATTTTCATATTTAATATTTTTAGTTCCTATTAAATTACGAACAACATTTGAAAATTTGAGTTTCCAACTAATTAATTAACAGAGTTTTAATCTTACACAAAATAAAAAAAACTGCCTTACCGAAGTAAGACAGCTTTTTCATCGTATTGAGTTCTTGTCTATTTTACAAATTTTGGAAGAAATCGTTTCCTTTATCATCTGTAATAATAAAGGCAGGGAAATCTTTTACTACAATTTTACGGACAGCTTCCATTCCTAATTCAGGGAAATCAACTACCTCAACGCTTAGAATATTTTCTTTCGCTAGGATAGCTGCTGGTCCACCGATTGATCCTAGATAGAATCCTCCGTGTTTCTTACAAGCATCCGTTACCGCTTGAGAACGGTTTCCTTTTGCTAACATAATCATACTTCCACCTACGGCTTGGAAAGGATCTACATAAGGATCCATACGTCCTGCTGTAGTAGGTCCGAAACTTCCTGAAGGCATTCCCTCTGGTGTTTTAGCTGGTCCAGCATAATAGATTGGGTGGTTTTTGAAATATTCTGGCATTTCTTGTCCATTGTCTAACATCTCTTGAATCTTCGCGTGTGCAATATCACGGGCAACAATTACTGTTCCGTTCAACATCAAACGCGTTTTGATTGGATGTTTTGTCAATTCAGCCAATTGCTCTTGCATCGGTTTATCTAAATCAATAACAACAGGATCTTCTAAATGAGGTGCTACTGTAGGTAATAAACGTGCTGGATTTTCCTCTAATTGCTCGATGAATAATCCTTCCGCAGTAATTTTAGCTTTGATATTGCGGTCTGCAGAACAAGAAACTCCTAATCCTACTGGACAAGAAGCAGCGTGACGTGGTAATCGAATTACGCGAACATCATGCGTGAAATACTTTCCACCGAATTGTGCTCCGATATGAGATTCTTGGCAAATTAACTGTAATTTTTTCTCCCATTCTAAATCGCGGAACGCTTGGCCTCCCATATTTCCAGAAGTAGGTAAGTTATCATAGTAGCCTGCAGATGCTTTTTTCACTGCAGCTAAATTAGCTTCTGCTGATGTACCACCAATCACTAAAGCCAAGTGATAAGGAGGACAAGCGGCAGTTCCTAAATCCATGATTTTATCTTTGATAAACTCGGTCAAATTCTTGTCATTCAACAGCGATTTTGTTTTTTGGTACAAGAATGTCTTATTTGCAGACCCTCCTCCTTTTGCTAAAAACAAAAACTCGTATTTCTGACCTTGAGTGGCGTAAATATCAATTTGCGCTGGTAAATTTGATCCTGAGTTTTTTTCTTCAAACATACTGATAGGCACAATTTGAGAATATCTCAAATTCTTCTTTTGGTAAGTATTGAAAATTCCTTTGGACAAACTTTCTGCATCATTTGATCCTGTATAAACGTTTTCTCCTTTTTTACCTACCACGATAGCCGTTCCCGTATCTTGACAAGAAGGCAATTGTCCTTCTACTGCTACTACTGCATTTTGCAATAAGTTATAGGCTACGAAACGATCATTATCTGTTGCTTCTGGATCATCTAAGATTGCTTTTAAGCTTTCTAAGTGAGCTGTTCTCAACATAAATGAAACATCAGTCATTGCTGCTTCAGATAAAACTTCTAAAGCCTTTGGATCCACAACTAAGATTTCGCGATCCCCTAATTTTTCGATTTTTACAAAATCAGAAGAGATTTTTTTATACTTCGTATCGTCTTTTTGAATTGGATACGGATCTTGATATATAAAGTCCATTGGATTACTCGTTTATTTTTGTTGGATAAAATTACGAAATATACCAATGAAAAAACCGTAGAACGTTTCTAAATAACCCGTGTTTACTGGGTTTCTCAATAAAGACCTTTTTTATTTCAACGTCAATTGAACAAATAGACACTCAGCGAATTGGAGTGAATCACAGCCTCTCCCGTCACTATTACTTTACTCTAACTTTTCATTTTTATGGGACAAATTGCCATTCCCCACAGCATTTTATTTACATTTGAATTTATTAATTTATAAACTATGACATTTTTAAACAAAATACTAGCTACTATTTTTTGTCTCGTGGCTTTTGTTGCATTTGGACAAAAAGAAGCACAAAAAATAACAATTGGTGAATCGATTACTTTGGAATCCAATATTCTAAATGAAACGAGAACCATCAATATCTATTTACCTCCGTACTATCAACCTAATGATACCGTTAAATACCCTGTAGTGTTTATTTTAGATGGTGGTGTAGAAGAGGACTTTATCCATTTGACCGGTATTTTCCGCGTTAATTCTCAGCCTTGGATCAATCGCTTCCCTGAGGCCATTGTCGTAGGCATCGAAAACGTCAACCGCAGAAGAGATTTTACTTTTGCTGTGCCCAACATTGATTTCTTAGATAAGGTAGGTTATAGCAAAGAATTTTTTCCACAATATGGGGGTGCAGAACCTTATGCAGCTTTCTTAGAGAGTGAATTAATGCCTTATATTGATCAACACTACAATACTAATGAAGAACGTACGGTTGTTGGAGAATCCTTAGCAGGCTTGATGTCTTCTTACCTTCTTATTAAACATCCTCATCTATTTACCAACTACATTATTGTAAGTCCAAGTTTTTGGTGGGGTGAAGAAAAATTGTTAGATGAAACAACGGTGTGTTTGTTGAACAAAATTAAACATCCCGTAAATGTTTATGTAGGGGTGCCTAGCAAAGAAGAAGATGCCATGATGTTTGAAGTAGCGGAGCGTTTTTATTCGTACCTACAAAAAAACCCAGTGATTCACTCTACTTTTGATTATATGCCAGATGAAGTACACGCTACGGTTTTGCATCAAGCCACTCATAATGCATTGAAAAAACAGTTTTACAAAAAATAGAATTGCATAAGCATTCATACTTTTATTGATAACAAAAAAAGCTTGAGTCCCCAAAAGGTACTCAAGCTTTTTTATTTAGATGACAATAACTGTAAAAATAGGATGTATTACATGCTGCGCATATAAGCTTCTAAAGCTTCTAATTCAAGATCACTCAATTTCTTGGTGATTTCTAAATTAGCCTGCATGATGATAAATTGTGCAGGATCAACGATAGCTTCTTCTTGTCCTTTTAAAAAGGAGATAAGACTGACATCGTGTTTATCGTAAATTTCAATAATTTCTCTAATACTAGGTCCAATTACTTTTTTATCTGCCATGTGGCAAGAAGCACAAGTTCCTTTTCCTTCAAAAATTTGTTTTCCTAAAGCAATTTTTTCTGCATTAGTCATTTCTGTTGCTCCACCACGTTCAGATTCATATACCGGGTTCTGGCATTTGTTGTTTTTCTTCCTTTTTACCACAAGAAACCAATAGAATGGCAGCAAAAAAAGGTATCGCTTTGATGAGATAGTTACGCATAGAGTTGTTTGTTTATTTGTTGTATCAAATGTACAAAAACAATTTTGGTTCGCTCTTTCACAAATCACGCCTTTTCATGTAAAAAAACGACATCTACCCTCAATAATCTCAACGAAATACCCAAACAAGGAAACAAAAAAGCCCAGATAAAATCTGAGCTTCCTTTTTTATTTATTCAGCAAGATAGCTGCTTCTTTTGCAAAATATGTAGAGATGATACTTGCTCCTGCGCGTTTGATACATGTTAATTGTTCCATCATGATTAAATCATGGTCCAACCAACCTCTTTCAGCAGCAGCTTTTACCATGGCATATTCTCCTGATACGTGATACACCGATACAGGTACATTCACGGCATCTTTTACTTCACGTACAATATCCAAATAGGCAATCCCTGGTTTTACCATCACAATATCCGCTCCTTCTTCAACATCATACAACGCTTCTTTGATGGCTTCTATGCGATTCGCATAATCCATCTGATAGGTTTTTTTATCCGTTGGAATTTCAACATCTGCTCTTGGAGCACTGTCTAATGCATCTCTAAAAGGACCGTAAAAAGCGGAGGCATATTTAGCAGAATAACTCATGATTCCCACATCGGTATATCCAGATTGATCTAGTGCTTCACGCATGCGCAATACACGTCCATCCATCATATCACTTGGAGCAACGAAATCAGCTCCTGCTTGAGCATGTGATACACTCATTCTCGTTAAAGCATCTACAGTTGCATCATTCACGACCTTTCCATTTTCAATAATTCCATCATGTCCATAGATTGAATACGGATCCAGTGCTACATCTGGCATCACAATCATCCCTGGACAAGCGTCTTTAATCGCTTTAATTGCCGTTTGCATCAATCCATTAGCATTCCATGCCTCTGTCCCTGCATTGTCTTTTAAATGATCGCTTACCTTAACATAGATATTGACTGCACGAATACCTAATGCATAAAGCTCTCTCACCTCTTTTACCGTTAAATCTACAGATCTTCTATAAATTCCGGGCATAGACAAAATTGGTTCTTCTACATTCGTTCCCTCTGCAATAAACATGGGAAACATAAAATCTTGCGGCGTTACAATCGTTTCTCTTACTAGACTACGAATGGACTCACTTGTTCTTAATCTTCTACCTCTTTGTAATGGGAACATAATATTTGGTTTTTTATTGATAAGACTCTTTGTCGTTTTATTTCTAACTAATATGTACAGGGGCGAATACGTGATCGCGCACCCCTATCAGCATCTACATTTGCTTTCGTCTTTATAAAAGCGTGAGTGTATTGCCATACACCCCTACAGGATCCGTTAACTATCAACCGTTAACCGTCAACCAATCTTTCGGTTTAGCCAATACGTCTAGTAACTTTGCTTCCTCGCTTCCTGCTTCCGGTTTGATGGTCATATACCCATTGTACATGGGGAGGCAAACTCATCAAAATGGATTCGATACGTCCATTGGTTTTTAAGCCAAATAACGTGCCTTTATCGTGAACGAGATTAAATTCAACATAACGTCCTCTTCTAATTTCTTGCCAAGTGCGTTGTTCTGCTGTATAATCTAGTTTTTTTCTTCTTTCAACAATTGGTACATATGCCTCTAAGAAACTATTCCCTACGGTAGTGACAAAATCATACCACTGTTGGGTTGTTTTTTCGGTTGTTTCTTCCAATCGATCGAAGAACAATCCTCCAATTCCACGAGCTTCTTCCCGATGTGCATTCCAGAAATAGTCGTCGCATTGTTTTTTATACTGTGGATAAAAAGCCGCATCGTGTTGATCACAAGCGGTTTTACATACCTGATGAAAATGGATGGCGTCTTCTTCAAATAAATAGTAAGGTGTTAAATCTTGTCCTCCTCCAAACCAAGAGCGCACCACTTGTCCTTCTTTATCATACATTTCGAAATAGCGCCAGTTCGCGTGAACCGTTGGTACCATTGGGCTTTTAGGATGGATAACTAAACTCAATCCACAAGCGTAAAAATCTACATCCCCTACATTGAAATACTTTTGCATCGCAACAGGTAGTTCCCCGTGCACAGCAGAAATATTCACTCCTCCTTTTTCAAAAACACGTCCATGTTCAATGACACGCGTTCTTCCACCTCCACCTCCGGGACGTTCCCATAAGTCTTGTTGGAATTTCGCTTCTCCATCCACTTCTTCTAATCTAGTTGTGATTTGGTCTTGAAGCTGTTGTATATATTGATAAAATTTTTCTTTCATATTGAACCTAAACCAGCGTATCTGTATCGTTTATTCTATTATAGTTGAGCTATTTTAGCCATCCTTTCAAATGAGAAGGCTTTGCTTTCATTTTGAATGAATGTATATAAACTTTTAGCTTTGGCTTTGAATTGATCTTCTTGTTTTGACCAGTTTACCAATACATCTGCAAACTGCTCCATGCGATCCCATCCGAAATTGAATTGAAGTAAATGTGCATTTAATGCTGTTGCTTCCATTTCAAGTAGAATAGTATAGGTCAACCCCATTTTAGCTAATTCAGCATCAATTTCTTCCTTTACCTTTAGATCATCGGGAACAAATCCAATCGATGAAAGTTTTACGACAATCGATTCTATACGTCTGTCTTCTTCGCTTTTAACTCCTTTGTTTAACATAAGCCTTCCTATAAAAAAGCAAAAAAGTTTACACTCTTTCGTAAACCTTTTTGCGTTATTTTTTTATTTGCGTTCGTATTCTTTTACTGCTTCAATAAAAGCTTTGGCGTGATCTACTGGGATATGAGGCAAGATACCATGTCCTAAGTTCACGATATATTTATCTTTTCCGAAAGCATCGATCATTTCGTGTACCATTTTTTTGATGGTTGGAATTGGTGACATCAATCGACTTGGATCAAAGTTCCCTTGTAGTGTAATCTCTCCACCTGTAAATAAACGTGCGTTTTTTGGGCTACAAGTCCAATCTACACCTAGAGCAGATGCTTTAGATTGCGCCATTTCTGGCAAAGCAAACCAACATCCTTTACCAAATACAATAACAGGTGTAATCTCTGCTAGTGCCTCTACAATTTGATTGATGTATTTCCAAGAAAATTCTTGATAATCAACTGGAGAAAGCATTCCTCCCCAAGAATCAAAAATCTGAACCGCATTTACCCCAGCTTTTACTTTTTCTTTTAAGTATAAAATCGTGGTATCTGTAATTTTTTGCAATAATGTATGAGCTGCTACTGGATCAGAAAAACAGAATCCTTTAGCTAAATCAAAGCTTTTTGAACCTTTTCCTTCAACTGCATAACAGAAAATCGTCCAAGGTGAACCTGCAAAACCGATCAACGGCACTTCATCGTTCAACATCTCTTTGGTTACTTTGATGGCATCCATCACATAACCTAAGGTTTCTTCAATGTTAGGAATGATAACTTGTTCCACATCTTTTGCTGAACGAATAGGATTTGGTACCCATGGTCCTACTCCAGGTCTCATTTCCACATCAATATTCATTGCTTGTGGAACAACTAAAATATCAGAAAATAGAATGGCCGCATCTGGTTTTACAATACGAATAGGCTGTACAGTAATCTCAGCTGCTATTTCAGGCATTCTACAACGGGTAAAAAAATCGTATTTATCTCGTAAAGCACGGAATTCTGGTAGGTATCTACCTGCTTGACGCATCATCCAAACGGGTGGTCTTTCCACCGTTTCTCCTTTTAAAGCTCTTAAGAATAAATCATTTTTAATCATTTCTAAACCATTTAATTACGTCAATTTTAGCTGACACTATTTATAATATGCTAAACAAGCTGCTAAGGTAGCTTCTATTGTCGGTTGACTAGCTACCACTACCTGTGTTGTAATCTCTCTCAGTGCATCTGCTGTTGTATCACCGATACAAAAGCAAACTTCCGTTGTGATGGAATTGTTTTGTAAAAAACTCTCAATACCCGATGGGCTATAAAAACAGATTCCATCTATTTTTTGTTGTATTTGATGGGGTTGTTTAACCGTTTGATAGGCTTCATATTCATCAAAAACAAGGTTGTGTTGTCTAAAAAACGTAGGCAGTACCTCACGTCGAATATTTCCACAGCAAAAAGAAAAGCTTTTATTTTTAAAATCGCATTCAATTACTGCTGTTAATTCTTTGGCATAATGTGTCCAAGCGAGTACCTCCCATCCTTCTTGTTCTAAAAGAGCTTTGGTTTTCACTCCTACACAAATCGCAGGTTTGGTCTTCAACACTGCTGCCTTCGTGTTAGTCAAAACGCTTTTTACCGCATTTTGACTGGTAAACACTACAATATCACGCACAGTTTCAACGGCAAATTCTTGAGGAATTATGGCAATAAAGTCCTCTTCCATCCACTGCACATCAGCTGTTTGTAGGAGTTGACGATGCGCATCACTCAATAGGCGCGTTGATAAAACCGTAGGCATTTCTTATCGTTTTAATTCTTGACGCAATTTTTCCATCAACGCTTGTCCTCCATTAGCCAAAAGTTCTTGTGCTGCGAAGAATCCTAGTTTTTTCCACTCTTGGATTGGCACTGTCTTATTGATTTCAAACTTTTCTTTTCCATCTAAAGACAAAAGAACTCCTGAAAAATCAATCGTTTCTTCCTTTTGGTTATAAGTAGCAATAGCTCCAATTGGCGCTGTACATCCACCTTCTAATGTGCGCAAGAATTGACGTTCAATATGCGTCGTCATTTCTGCCTCATAATCATTTAATTGACGTAAAGCATCCAAAGCAAAAGAATCATCTGCCATGGCAACCACCACCATTGCTCCTTGAGCAGGTGCTGGAATCATCCAATCTAAGTTAATAAATCCTTTGGGTTTCTTTTTGATGCGATCAAGACCTGCAGAAGCAAAAATTGCTCCTTTCCAGGCTTCATTATCCGCCAATTTTTGCATTCTCGTATTGACATTTCCTCTTAAATCCACGAGTGTGTGTTTAGGAAAACGATTCAGCCACTGTGCTTTTCTTCTTAAACTTCCCGTTGCTACAATCGCTTCTACTGCTGGATCTAAAAAGGAAGTATCTCCTTTGTGTAGTAAAATATCCACTGTATTTGCGCGTTGCAATACAGCAGCCTGTACAATACCTTGCGGTAAAGCAGTTGGTACATCTTTCATTGAATGTACAGCAATGTCCACTTTTTTATTGATCATCGCCACATCCAAGGTTTTGGTAAAAATACCCGTAATCCCCATTTCATATAAAGGCTTGTCTAAAACCAAATCCCCTTCGGATTTCACCGGAACTAATTCCGTTTTATATCCTAAAGCATTTAATGCCTTCTCCACTGTTGTTGCTTGCCACATAGCAAGCTCGCTATCGCGTGTACCGATACGAATAACTCTATCCATTTTGTCTTGTATCTAATTGAAAAACTTTTTCTATCCATTCAATGCTATCATCTACAACTGTTTCCTCATGTCGAAGATGATTAGCAAAGTGTGTTGTGATCTTCTGAATAATACGCATTGTTAGTACTTCAGCTTGTTCACTATCAAAGTTCTCATATTTTTTTCGATGGTAGTCAATTTCCCCATCTTTTATTTGTTCTAATCGTGTTTTTAGGGCATGAATCGTCGGAGCAAACTTTCTCATCTTTGTCCAAGCGACAAATTCCGACATTACTTCATCAATAATTTCTTCCGCTTGCGGAATAAATTCTTTTCTTCTTTCGATCGTTTTATCTGTCATTTTTGACAAATCGTCCATGTGGATTAACTCCACCATAGGATGAGAAACAACTGCAGGGTCAACGTTTTTAGGAATAGACAAATCCAATATCGTTAAGGGTTTATCCAGCTGCAGTTTCGTTAAATCAATCGTTGGTTGTTGTGCACCAGTTGCCACGACCAATACATCTGATTTGCTGATTTCTTCTTCTAAATTATCGTAATCTTTCACCACCAAATTGAATTTTCCCGCAACTTCTAATGCGCGTTCTTTGGTTCTATTAATTAAGACAATATGGTCGTTATGTGTATGTTTTACCAAGTTTTCACAAGTATTACGTCCAATTTTACCTGTTCCGAACAACAAGATGTTCTTTTCGGAAATAGCAGAAACATGGTCCATAATATATTGTACCGCAGCAAAAGAAACAGAAGTAGCTCCTGAACTTAGTTCGGTTTCGTTCTTAATGCGTTTACTTGCTTGAATTACCGCATTCACTAAACGTTCAAAGTAGTTGGTTGTCAATCCTTGCTCTTTCGCCAATACAAAACCATTGCGGATTTGACTAATAATCTCGAAGTCACCTAAAATTTGGCTATCCAAACCAGTACCTACACGGAATAAATGGCGAATTGCCTCATTATTCTTACATACGTAGGCTACTTGTCGGAAATCGTCAACCGTACCATTACTATTATCACACAATAGTTTGATCAATTCAAAAGGATGTTGAGCAAAACCATAAATCTCCGTTCGGTTACACGTAGAGATTACGATTAGACTTTCTATTCCTTCTTCTTTCGCTTGACATAATAGATTTTCTTTGGCCGTCTCACTCAAACTAAACTTTCCTCTCATCTCGGCATCCGCTTTTTTGTAGCTTAACCCAACTGCATAAAAAGTAGCTGATTTGACCTTATCTATTTTTTCCATACCTATTTCAATTTCAAAAGTAAGCAAATTTAACGCTAATGATTCGATAAAAGTAACGCTAGAAGGACTATTAATAACGCTGAAAGAAAAAGAAAAACATTTGGCAATATTTCATTATAATACAGTACATTTGCAGTATTAGCAAGGGTTACAAAAGACTTTATATAGAATCATTCTAAATAAAAAATACAAGATTACGTTTCCTTGCCTTTCAAAAAAATAACGCTATGAGTCCCATAGAAGAAATTAATATAGATCCCGAATTTTCGGTTTATAAAATAGACAACACTAGTCCGCAACCCTACAGTTTCCACAAGGAAATCGGCACGGATATTATCCAATTTTACTTTTGTTTAAAAGGCAGTGGACAGTTTATTTACAACCACGGAGCCTATACGCTGGATTTACCTGAAGAGAAATCATTGCTTTTGTATAATCCTCAAAAACAATTGCCCGTTCACTTAGAAATAAAAAGTCAATCGGCGATTATTTGTTTGATGATTCCCATTAAAAAATTCCACTCTTTATTTTCATCTGAAGCAGAATTTATTGGCTTTCTAACGGAAGAAAACAAAGAAAAGAAGTACTATACAGAAGAAAAGATTACCCCTGCCATTGCCATTGTACTAACACAAATGCTCAATGCATCCATGCATCCTTCAGTAAAGAATTTATTCTATAAAGGAAAAACTTACGAATTACTCAGCCTTGTTTTCAACTATAACGAGGAACAAAACATAGATAACTGTCCTTTTTTATCGGATGAAGAAGATGTGCTTAAAATCAAACAAGCCAAAGACATCATCATTCAACAAATGACAGAACCACCAACACTACAAGAACTAGCGGATCAAATTGGATTAAATATCAAAAAACTCAAAATCGGATTCAAACAGATTTACGGCGATTCGGTATTCAGTTTTTTATTTGATTATAAAATGGAATACGCACGCAAATTACTAGACGAAGGTAATTACAATGTAAACGAAGTTGGTTTAAAGATTGGTTATAGTTCTGCCAGTCATTTTATCTCTGCTTTTAAAAAGAAATATGGCATCACGCCAAAAAAATATTTAATGTCAATTAATTCAAACAATCAATAATGAAAGGGATACTACTTGTAAATTTAGGTTCGCCAAAATCTCCAACACCCGAGGATGTAAAACCTTATTTGGATGAATTTTTAATGGACAAAAGAGTCATTGATATGCCTTATTTACTACGAGCTTTCTTAGTAAAAGGAATTATCCTCAACACAAGACCGAAGAAATCAGCAGAAGCGTATCAAAAAGTATGGTTACCGGAAGGGTCTCCATTAATTGTTATTTCTCAGCGTCAACAAAAAAAACTACAACAGAAAATTGACTTACCTATTGCCTTAGCGATGCGATATGGAGAGCCTTCCATCAAAACAGGCTTACAAGAATTAAAAGACAAAGGAGTTACGGAGGTATTTATGATTCCTTTATATCCGCAATTTGCTATGGCTACGACTGAAACCATTGAGGTCTTAGCGGAAGAATTGCGCAAAAAACACTTTGCTAATATGACCATCACTAGTATGCCTGCATTTTACAACAAACAGGAATACATTGATGCTTTAGCAGCTTCTATTCAAGCACATTTAGATGAAAACGAATGGGACCATGTCCTTTTCTCTTATCACGGCGTACCTGAGCGTCACATCTACAAATCGGATACAACAAAATCACACTGTAAAATTGACGATTCTTGTTGCAATACTCCTTCTGTGGCGCATCAACATTGCTACAGACACCAATGTTTAGAAACCAACCAAACAAGTGGTTGAAAAACTCAATATTCCAGAAGGGAAATATACCAATACGTTTCAATCAAGACTAGGTCCTGATAAATGGTTACAACCACCAACAGATAAAACAGTGAATCAACTTGCAGAAAACGGAATTAAACACCTAGCGGTAGTTACACCAGCGTTTGTTGCGGATTGTTTGGAGACCTTGGAAGAAATCGGTATGGAAGCACATGATGAGTTCTTACATCACGGCGGAACTTCTTTCAAAACAATTCCTTGTCTAAATGACAACGATGCTTTTATTGATGCCTTAGCAACTTGGATTACCACTTGGGAACAAACTAAATAACAAGATATATGGCCTACTTATATTTAAAAGCACTCCATGTTATTTTTGTTGTCTGTTGGTTTGCCGGTTTGTTTTATATCGTTCGCCTCTTTGTATACTATGTAGAAGCAAATGCAAAACCACAACCGGAACAGGATATCCTCAAGAAGCAATATCGCATCATGACAAATCGTTTGTGGAATATCATCACCTGGCCCGCGGCTATTTTGACGTTGATTTTTGGTATCTCGCTTTTTGTGGTCAATCCTTATTTATTACAACAACCTTGGATGCATGTCAAGTTGTTGTTTGTGGTTTTCTTAATTGCTTATCATCTGAAATGTCATCAATTCGTCAAGCAAATCAACAACAATACCCTAACCAAAACCTCTTCTTTCTTTCGCATTTGGAATGAAGGAGCAACAATTATTTTATTCTCTGTTGTTTTTTTAGTATTTTTAAAGAATGCTTTCAACTGGATATTTGGTGTAGTCGGACTATTAGGCTTGGCTATACTATTAATGATAGGTATTAAGCTTTATAAACAAATTCGTCAACGCAAAGGAAATGAATGAAAGACAAGTTTTTTTTAAAAAGTTTCTCCCTTCAAAATAGAATATTTTTTTCTCTAATTTTTTTAAGTATCATATCCTCCATATTGATATCCGCTGTTTCAGTGTATCAATTTAAGGAGGAGGCACGTACTTATCATCAATACCGATTAGAGCGAAAAGAAGGTTCAATTACGGAAAACATCAATTACATCTTGACCACGACTCCTTATGAATTGAACACCGAGAACCTTCCTCTTATTTTTAAAGACAAGATACACGAACTTGCTTCCATTCACAATACGGAATTACACATCCACGACCTCGAGGGTAAATTACTGCTCTCTTCTAAAGGGAGTTTCTCTATCGATGGAGAACAATCGAATATTCCGATTATCATTTTAAAAACCATTAAATCTTCGCCAAACAAGCGCTTTGTCGATATAGAAGAGGTGGATAATACGCGTATTCGAACCGCATATCGCTACCTCAAAGATCAAAAATTCAAACCTCTGGGAATCATTAAAATTCCTTACGCAGAGGAAACTGAATTTTATGAAAGTGAAGTACGCAACTTCATGTATAAATTTGGGCAGGTTTACATTATTATGTTAATCATGTCCATCGCTATTTCTTACTTTTTATCCAATTACATTACGCAGAGTTTGAATAAGCTGAGCATCAAAATGACCAGTACCAAACTAGGACAGAAAAATGAGAAGATCGAAGATATCTCTACAAGTAAAGAGATTTCTAACTTGATTAATGCCTATAACGATATGGTTGAGAAACTAGATGAAACCTATCAGCGATTGGCACAAAATGAAAGAGAACAAGCTTGGCGAGAAATGGCGAAACAAGTAGCACATGAGATTAAGAATCCGCTAACACCAATGCGTTTAACGGTTCAGAGTTTTGAGCGCAAATTTGACCCTACTGATCCAGATATTATCAGCAAACTCAAGGACTACTCCGCTGTCCTAATTGGACAAATCGATACGATGTCTTCGGTTGCCACCGCATTCTCAAGCTTTGCCTCAATGCCAGCCCAGCAAAACGAAACGCTAGACGTCATTAAAACGATTCGCCTATCTTTGGATATCTTTACGGAAGATTTCATCTACTTTGAACACGAAGACAAAGAAATCATCGCCATTATTGATCAGACACAACTTATCCGTATTATTACTAATTTAGTAAAAAATGCAATTCAGGCGATTCCAGACAGCAATCCTAGTCCGATTGTTGTAGTAAAAGCCTATCAAGATGACACAAACATCATTATTTCCGTTACGGATAACGGAGCTGGAGTTGCTATTGCGGATAAGACGAAGATATTCGAACCGAAATTTACCACCAAAACAAGTGGAATGGGACTTGGCCTGGGGATTATCAAAAATATTGTAGAAAATTATGAAGGAACCATTACCTTTGAAACTGAAGCTGGTAAGGGAACGACTTTTACCGTAACTTTACCGCTGACCAAATAAAAAATTTGAGAAATATGGAATATGAAAATATTTTAATTGAAACGGATGATCATATATCGGTCATCACGATTAACAGACCAACGAAATTAAACGCCTTAAACAAGCCTACTATTGAAGAATTACACCGCGCGCTAATCCAATTAGAGGAAGACAAAGCTGTTCGCGTTGTGATTATCACAGGAAGTGGGGAAAAAGCTTTTGTTGCAGGTGCAGATATTAAAGAATTTTCAAGCTTTAACGTGAGCGAAGGCTCTCAGTTAGCAGCAAAAGGACAAGAATTATTATTTGATTACGCTCAAAACTATTCCAAACCAATTATTGCAGCTGTAAATGGATTTGCTTTAGGCGGTGGATTAGAATTAGCAATGGCTTGTCATTTTAGAGTAGCTTCTACAAATGCTAAAATGGGATTACCAGAAGTAACTTTAGGTTTAATTCCAGGGTATGGAGGAACACAACGTTTACCGCAATTAATCGGTAAAGGACGTGCCATGGAATTAATTATGACTGCTGACATGATTAACGCAGAGAAAGCGTTGGATTATGGGTTAGTAAACCACGTAGTAGAGCAAGCAGAGTTATTGTCTTTCACAAAAACAATTGCGCAAAAGATTTCAAATAATTCATCTTCTGCTATTTCTAAAGCAATCAAATCGATTAATGCAAACTTTAGAGACGGTACAAATGGATACCATGAAGAAATTAAACATTTTGGGGAGTGTTTCAATACACAAGATTTTACAGAAGGTACAACAGCTTTCTTAGAAAAGAGAAAACCAAATTTTAAAGGATAAAAAAAAAGGTTGGAATTGACATTCCAACCTTTTTTATTTACACACAAGGTCATAAAAAAAGCTCCTTGAAATTCAAGGAGCTTTTTGTTGGCCTACTAGGACTCGAACCTAGAACGACTGAACCAAAATCAGCTGTGTTACCATTACACCATAGGCCAGTACCACTTTGCTTTCAAAAGTAAATTACTTCTGTATTGCGGATGCAAAAGTAGCATTATTTCTGTACTTACCAAAGATTATCGAAAGAATAATATCAGCTCAAGTTCGACTCCCACTACAATCCATTAATAATCAATCGAAAGCGAAATAAATTTTAACATATTATTTTGTGAGGGGGAGGTGATGAGAAGTGAGGCGATGAGTGGTAGGGCGATGAGAGGTTGAGTGGTGGGATGGTGAGAGGATTAGGCTCATAAGACACCCTTAACCCATACCTCGTAACTTCATACCTCATAACTTCATAACCCTTACCTCATAACCCATAACTCATAACCATCTCTTATAACCAAAAAAAAAGCTCCTTGAAAAATCAAGGAGCTTTCTGTTGGCCTACTAGGACTCGAACCTAGAACGACTGAACCAAAATCAGCTGTGTTACCATTACACCATAGGCCAGTACCACTTTGCGACTCAAAAGTAGCATCTACTTCTGCATTGCGGAGGCAAAAGTAACACTTTTTTTATATTATCCAAAAACAAAACGCAAAATTATTTTTTTTTAATGTGACACGTATCTAATAAAAAAAGACTTTCTTTGTATATATTGATTAAAAATACCAAGAATATTCTTATATGTTAACATTCAACTACAAAAAGTGGAATATAATCGGTGGATGGCTGTGCTTCCTCGTTGCATTAATCACTTACACTTTGACGGTAGAACCTACGGTTAGTTTCTGGGATCCAGGAGAATACATTGCCACTTCTGCTAAACTTCAAGTAGGGCACCCTCCAGGAGCTCCTTTTTATCAGATGTTAGGTGCCTTGTTTTCTTTATTCGCTATCTCACCGCAGCATATTGCTCTAGCTGTGAATATGGTAGCCGTATTTTCAAGTGCTTTTACTATTCTTTTTATGTTCTGGTCCATGACCAATATCTTAAAAAAGATGGTAACCAAAACATCAGAGTGGAACACTTCCAACGCTATTGCGGTTTTAGGTAGTGCGGCTATTGGATCATTAGCCTTCAGTTTTACGGATAGTTTTTGGTTTAATGCGGTAGAATCAGAAGTTTATGCTTCTGCAATGGTGCTTACTGCCATTCTTCTGTATTTAGGGTTACGATGGGTAGATGATATGGATCAACCTCGTGGAAATCGCTGGTTATTATTAATCGGACTTGTTGCAGGATGTTCATTCGGGGTTCACTTAATGGCTTTGTTAACGATTCCTTCTATTGGACTACTCTACTTCTTCAAAAAATACGAAAAAGTTACTGTTAAGAACTTTATTATTGGAAATATAGCATCTGTTGCTGCCCTATTCTTTTTGTTTGCATTTTTCTTCCCTAAGCTTTTAGCTTTCTTTGGAAAAACGGAGATTTTTGCCATCAATACGCTTGGGCTTCCTTTCAACAGCGGAACCATCATTGCCTTCCTCCTCTTAATTGGAGTTACGGTATTTGGTTTGTACTACACCCGTAAGAAAGGATATGCAATGATCAATACCTTAATTCTAACGCTAGTATTTGTTTGTGTAGGATTAACCGCTTGGTTAATGTTGCCTATTCGTTCAAATGCCAACGTTACAATTAACGAAAACACACCTTCCGATGCGGCAGAGTTATTAGCCTATTACCAACGTGAACAATATGGAGATGAGAGTATTTACTACGATTCATATTTCACCAAAGCCTATGTTGGTTTAGATAAAAACAACCCTTGGAAAGATGATAAACCCAACTACGAAAGAGATTATAAAACAGGTAAATACGTAGTAGTTAACGAATGGAAAAATGCGGGACAAAACTTCGATGAAAAGCACAAAGGCTTTTTACCTCGTATGTGGAGTACTGATAAGAATCACCGCGTCAACTATATGCGTTATTCTAAACCGTTAACCTTCAATATCGCGCAAGGGTATACTAACAATGAACAATTAATCTACCTTGATCAAGGTGTTAAACAAAAGCTAGCAAGTGGTGAATTTGGTGTAGAAGAATTAGATAATTTCTTTAGCCAATATGGTCAAGCCTTAGATATCGAAGTTCCGTCGTTCTCTGATAATATGTCGTATATGTTTACCTATCAATTTGGGTACATGTATTGGAGATATTTGATGTGGAACTTTGTTGGACGTCAAGATGATATCCAGGGACAAGGAGATTTAGAACACGGAAACTGGTTAAGTGGAGTAAAATTCTTAGATGAAATCCGCTTAGGATCTCAAGATAATCTCCCTTCAGATGTATTAAATAACAAAGGAAGAAATACGTATTTCTTCTTGCCTTTCATCTTGGGAATTGTAGGTATCGTATTCAACTACCGCAAAGATCCAAAGATGTTCTGGGTACTATTAGTGCTATTTTTATTTACAAGTTTAGCATTAAAAGTGTTCTTGAATGAACGCCCTTTTGAACCTAGAGAACGCGATTATGCTGTTGTTCCTTCGTTCTATATTTTTGCTATGTGGTTAGGTTTTGGTGTTTACTCTATCTACGAAGGAGTAAAAAGATACCTTTCTCCTAAACTGGCTAGCGCTGTTGTACTAAGTGTTTGTACACTAGCTGGTCCAGTCTTATTAGCACAACAAAACTGGGATGATCACGATCGTTCAAATCGCTATACTGCTTTAGCTAATGCAAGAGCGTACTTAGATTCTTGTGATCCGAATGCTATTATTTTCACTATTGGAGATAATGACACCTTCCCACTTTGGTATTTACAAGAAATTGAAGGCTATCGTACGGATGTTCGTGTGGTATGTACGAGTTTACTAACACAAGATTGGTATATTGACCAGATGAAAGCCAAAGCGTATGATTCTGAGCCGTTACCTATCAAATTTACACATGATCAATATGTGGGTAATAAACGAGATGCTATTCTTATTGACCCTCAAACAGAGCAACGTTTTGACTTATCTTTATTGTTAGATGTTATTCGCTCTGATGATCAACGAACAAAACGAATCACTGAAGCAGGGACAACCCTTCACTTCATTCCGACAAATAAATTCAGTCTTCCTGTAGATTCTGCAGTGATTGCGAAAAACAATATCGTATCACCTTATTTAAGAGATCAAATCGTACCTTCTCTTGATATTGACATTACGGATCAAGCGATTTATAAACACCGCTTAATCATGTTGGATATTATCGCGAACAACAAATGGGAAAGACCTATTTATTTCTCTGGAGGTAGCTTTAATAATGATGATTTCGTTTGGATGAAAGACTACTTACAGTTACAAGGATTAATTTACAAACTCGTACCGATTAAATCAGCAGGGCAAAATGCACATCCATTGGATTTGGGTATCATTGATTCTGATCGTATGTATGAAACTGTGAAGAAATGGTACTGGGGTAATATGGGAAGTGATAAGATTTACCACGATCCTCAAACCCGTAGAAATTCTTTAAGCTACCGCATTAATTTAAGTCGTTTGGCTGAACAATTAATCGAAGAAGGCAAGAATGCTAAAGCAAAAGATATTCTAGATATGGCGATGACTAATATGCCAATTGAATATTACGGTTATTACCAATTAGTAATCCCATTCGTTGAATGCTATTACAAAATTGGAGAGACAAAAGTAGCGCAAGGATACGCTAAACAGTTAGCTCAAAAATCGAAGGAGAAATTGTTTTACTACAAAAATCTTTCTTTAGAGGATCAAAACTATTATGCGTATGAAATTCTATCTGAATTAGAGATTTGGAGAAATTTAGTAGCTATTGTGGATGAAGAAGATAAGCAAGCGGATGCTGTAAATCAATTCAAAAACGATTTCAACGAATATTTTACGCATTTCAACTATTTATTCAAACGATACCAAGGAGAAGAAGCGGAAGGGCAACCAGGAGCTTAATTCTCTTAAAAATAATGTAAACAAAAGCCTTTATTCATTGATAATAAAGGCTTTTGTCTTTTCTATACCACAGCAAAAATTAAATCATATAGGCCTAGTTGAGTTTTCTTCTTAACTTTGTCCTTCAAAAGGAATCACAATTATGATTGAAAATAAAAATCAAAGTAAAACACAAGTAGAGCAATTGGGTGAATTTGGCTTAATCAAGCATTTAACCAAAAACTTCTCTACAACACAATCTTCTACATTAAAAGGAGTTGGAGATGATGGAGCTGTCCTTGACTTTACAGGAGATAAGGTTGTTGTTTCAACCGATTTACTCATTGAAGGTGTGCATTTCGATTTAGCTTATGCTCCATTGAAACACTTAGGTTATAAGGCTATTGTTGTCAATCTATCTGATATCTGCGCGATGAATGCGGTTCCTACTCAAGTAACTGTTTCCATTGCCGTTTCTAATCGTTTTCCGTTGGAAGCCTTAGAAGAACTCTATGAAGGAATTGCACTAGCTTGTAATTACTACAAAGTAGATTTAATTGGCGGAGATACTACTTCTTCTCAAAAAGGATTAATCATCAGTGTAACCGCTTTAGGAAAAGCACAAGAAGAAGATCTAGTATACCGTACTAACGCACAAGATAACGACTTATTAGTCCTTACAGGGGATATTGGCGGTGCTTATATGGGATTACAAGTTTTAGAACGCGAGAAACAAGTATACCTAGTTAATCCAAATAACCAACCTGATTTGTCTCCTTATGATTATATCATCGAAAGACAGCTTAAACCAGAAGCGCGTACTGATATCAAACAATTATTGGCCAGAACTGGATGTAAAACCAACAAGTATGATTGATGTATCAGATGGATTATCTTCTGAAATCATGCATTTATGTACTGAATCAAAAGTAGGTTGTAACTTGTTTGAAGAAAAGCTTCCCTTAGATCCACAATTCATCAATACTTGTGAGGAATTCAATATTGACTCAACTACCATTGCAATTAATGGTGGAGAAGATTACGAATTGTTATTTACGGTTAAGATGGAGGATTATGACAAGATCAAAGGAAATCCAAACTTAACAGTCATTGGGCATATGACTCAAGAAAGCGAAGGCGTACACCTCATCACAAGAGACAATACCAAAATTCCAATCAAAGCAAAAGGTTGGAATGCTTTACAGTAAATGATAAAACTGGCGTAATGCCAGTTTTTTTATGCCTTATTTGTTGCGCTAATTCGTCATAACACCTCAACTAAAATAAAATATTAACTATTTTTCACAACTATTTAATAAAATGTTTTAAATTTGGGTAAAAACACACAATTATGAACACAAATTACCCAGAAGAAAATCAGGAGCACCAAATAGAAGTTCAACAAGAAGAAACGGTTACAACTCCTACAAACGGTGGATACCAAACCCCTCCTCCTCCCCTTTATCAACCTGCAATTGAGAAAAACCCTATCGGATTGACTGGATTTATCTTATCTATTGTTGCCATTGTTTTATCTTGGCTACCCATTATTGGATGGTTGTGTTGGTTAGTTGGATTAGTTCTTTCTATTGTTGGTCTTTTCAGAAGACCCAAAGGATTTGCTATCGCAGGGTTAATCATTTCCCTCATTGGTTTCGTTATCATGTTCATCTTATTAGGTCTGTTAGGACTTGCTTTTACAGCGGCTGCCCTATCCTAGATTTAAAATACACGTAGAAGCAAGGCTTAATGCCTTGCTTTTTACGTTAAGAAATTATTAGATTTTTATTAGAATTAAGCTAAATCTTATGTTGAATTTGAACAAATTACTACCTTGCGTCAGTCAAATCGAAAAGATTACTTAATTTTGTTCCATCTAATAAACTCATAACAAGCGTCGTGAAAAGAAAAATAGCCGTATTTTTTATGCTTATGTTTCTGATTTCAACAACTGAATTTGGTCAGCTGTTGAAATTTCCATTGCTTGTGGAGCATTATGTTGAACACAAGGGATTAAATCCTGATTTGAGTATTTGGGGATTTTTACAAATCCACTATGACAATAACCACAAAGAAGATGGAGATCCTACGGATGAGAAACTACCTTTTGTTTCCCACGCTCCCATTATTCATCTTGTGGCAACAACCCCACCTACTATGCTTAAAATCGATCGTATCAAAATTCCAACGAATAATACCCCGGTGGAAAGTTTTCACGATTCCGTTTTTGAAAGTAGTTTCTTATCCTCTATTTGGCAACCGCCGAAACACTGTTAATACATCTAGACCCTTACCCCGTCCATCACTTTTTAGTTAGATGACGTGGTTGTATCGTATTTATGTATCAACTCAATAGCAGTATTTATCCAATAGTGCCGTGATTTCACATGAACCTTAGTCTGTCTTTCCTCAAACATGTTGTTTAAGGAACGATGATGCTGTAGTATGTATAGAATTTCACTACTGGATTGAGACTTGTTTTTGAGTACAACAGTCGTATTATGTTAAATAAAATAATTGAATATTCTGTAAAGAATAAATTGATCATAGGCTTAATGGTACTTGGCCTAATCGGTATTGGTATTTTTCAAATGACCAAATTACCTATCGATGCTGTACCCGATATTACAGACAACCAAGTGCAAGTAATTACTGTCGCTCCCAATTATGGAGCAACAGATATTGAGCGCTTAGTTACCTTCCCGATAGAACAAGCCAATAGCAACATCCCTGGAATGAAGAGCATTCGAAGCTTTTCTCGTTTCGGCTTGTCTTTAATTACCATTGTATTTGAAGAAGATGTTGATATCTACTGGGCTAGACAACAAGTAGGAGAACGTTTACAACAAGTACAAAACGACATTCCTAAAGAAGTGGGGCAACCAGAATTAGGACCAATTTCTACCGGATTGGGAGAAATCTACCAATATGTTGTCCGCCCTGAAAAAGGATATGAACAACAATTTGATTTAACGGAATTGCGATCCATTCAAGATTGGATTGTCCGTCGTCAGTTGATTGCTGTAAAAGGAGTAGCCGAAGTGAGCAGCTTTGGAGGAAAATTAAAACAATATGAAATTGCCATTGACCCCAATCAGCTTGATGCAAATGGATTGACCATCAAAGATGTTTTTGAAGCCCTCAATCAAAACAACGAAAATACTGGGGGCGCTTATATTGAAAAAGGGCCTACGGTATTGTATATTCGTTCAGAAGGATTAATCGGAACAGTAGAAGATATCGAGAATATCGCGATTACCTCAAAAAACAATGAATTTCCGATTCTCATTCGCGATATTGCCAAAGTACAGATTGGGCATGCTACCCGTTATGGAGCGATGACCTATAATGACCAAGGAGAAGTGGCAGGTGGAATCGTCATGATGCTAAAAGGTGAAAACAGCAACAACGTGATTCAAGATGTCAAAGCCCGAGTGGCTGAGATCCAAAAATCACTTCCGAAAGGAGTGGTTATTGAGCCTTTCTTGGACCG
Source organism: Myroides gitamensis (assembly GCF_029894455.1). Classification (NCBI taxonomy): domain Bacteria; kingdom Pseudomonadati; phylum Bacteroidota; class Flavobacteriia; order Flavobacteriales; family Flavobacteriaceae; genus Myroides; species Myroides gitamensis. Next base: position 3,524,365 of record NZ_JARYHN010000001.1, on the reverse strand, counting down.
TACCAAAATGGTAAACAACGCCATTGGAACCGTCGAAACCAACCTATTAGAAGGAGCCTTAATTGTAGTCTTAGTACTGGTTTTATTCTTAGGTAATTTCCGTGCAGGATTATTAGTCGCTTCTATTATTCCCTTAGCCATGTTATTTGCCATCTCGATGATGAATTTATTTGGCGTAAGTGGAAACCTCATGAGTTTGGGTGCATTGGATTTTGGTTTAATCATCGATGGCGCCGTCATCATTGTAGAAGCCGTCCTCCATCAATTCAGTCACAACAATAAGTTCAAAGAAAAAGTCTTGCTAAAACAAGAAGAAATGAATCAAACCGTCGTGCAATCTGCATCGAAGATGATGAATAGCGCGGTATTTGGACAAATCATTATTCTTATTGTTTATATTCCAATTTTAACGTTACAAGGGATCGAAGGAAAAATGTTTAAACCTATGGCACAAACCGTAGCTTTCGCCTTATTGGGTGCATTTTTACTCTCTTTGACGTATGTACCCATGATGAGTTCCTTGGTCTTGAGTAGAAAAGTAAGCACGAAGCCTAATTTTGCTGATCGTTTTATGGCAAAATTGGAAAAAGTATACCAAAGTGCTTTAGTAAAAGTATTGGAAATCCCTAAAACCATCTATGCTATCGTTGGTTTATTGTTTGTAAGTGCAATCTATATCCTATCTACCTTAGGAGGTGAATTTATTCCATCCTTAGAAGAAGGAGATTTTGCAGTCGATACCAAAGTATTGAATGGAAGTAATCTTACTACAACCATAGAAAGCACACAAAAAGCCGTGCATATCTTAGTTACTCAATTTCCTGAAGTAGAAAAAGTAGTGACCAAAATTGGAAACAGTGAAGTACCAACCGATCCCATGCCGATGGAAGCAGGAGATATGATGGTTATCCTGAAAGATAAAAAAGAATGGACTTCAGCTTCTTCTTTTCCTGAATTAGCAGAAAAGATGACACATGCACTAGAAGAAGTTCCTGGAATTACCGTTGGTTTCCAATTTCCTGTGCAAATGCGCTTCAATGAGCTTATGACAGGAGCTAGACAAGATGTTGTAGTCAAAGTATTTGGAGATAATTTAGACACCTTAGCGACAACTGCCAATCAAATTGGGCAAATCATCAATACCATTTCAGGTGCAACAAACCTATATGTAGAGCCAATCACAGGAATGCCGCAATTACTAATTGAATATGATCGTGCAGCTATTGCTCGCCATCGCTTGTCTATTAGTGACGTCAATCGCATTGTCAATACTTCCTTAGCGGGACAAAGTACAGGTATGGTGTATGAAGGCGAGAAGCGATTTGACATTGTGGTGCGTATGAATGAAAAGAGTAAAAAAGACATTCAACAAATCCGCAATATCCTAATCCCTACTCCATCCGGAGCACAAATTCCGTTGAGTCAATTGGCTTCAGTTGACATCAAAGAAGGGCCGAATCAAATTCAACGTGAAAATGCACAACGTCGTATTTTTGTTGGTTTCAACGTAAAAGGCCGTGATGTTCAGAGTATTGTTGAAGAATTACAACAAAAAGTAGAAGCAAAAATTACAATTCCTACGGGTTATCGCATTACCTACGGTGGGCAATTTGAAAATCTAAACGAAGCAAAAGAACGCTTAGCTATTGCCGTTCCTTTGGCCTTAGTGCTCATCTTTGTCTTGCTGTTCTTTGCTTTCCGCGATATCAAAGAATGTTTGATGATTTTCACTGCCATTCCGCTCTCTATTATTGGAGGTGTATTTCTACTCGCATTAAGAGGCATGCCTTTTAGTATCAGTGCGGGGGTTGGTTTTATTGCCTTATTTGGAGTTGCCGTATTAAACGGGATTGTATTAATTGCTGAATTCAACCGCTTGCGAAAATCAGGGAACACCAATATTGTATACGTCGTTGTTCGCGGAGCAAAAAGTCGTTTGCGTCCAGTTTTGATGACTGCTTCTGTAGCTTCCTTTGGGTTTCTACCTATGGCGCTAAGTAATGGCGCTGGAGCGGAAGTACAACGCCCTTTGGCAACCGTAGTAATTGGAGGATTAATCCTCGCCACTTTCTTAACTTTATTTATTTTGCCTTTATTATATATCACTTTTGAACAAAAGCTGAACTTTTCATTCTTCAAAAAGAAAAAAGGAAGCACGCTAGCAGTAATGATTGGTTTACTATTCTTAACAGCAAACCAAACCTTTGCTCAAACTCCAATCGGCTTAGACGATGCGATTGAACGCGCGATGGTCAACAACCACGCCATTCGCACAGAACAATTGCGCACTGCCTTTGCCAAAGCGTTTATCCATACAGCCACGGACCTTCCACAAACAACAGTGGCAGGTGAATTCGGACAGATTAACGGTCCTTATACGGATAACAAATTTAGCATCAGTCAGGATATTGCTTTTCCAACGATTTACAACAAGCAAAAAAAGGTCTATCAGAAAACATGGCAAAAGAGTATTTTCGATTTAGAGCTCAAAACAGTTGAAATCAAAAAAGAAGTTACACAAAGTTTTTTCGATTATTTCTATTGGAATGAAAAAGAACAGTTGCTACATCAAGCAGATAGTATGTATACCTCTTTTTACAACAAAGCGACGTTGCGCTTTCAAAAAGGAGAAAGTACAGTGTTAGAACAAACCACAGCTAAAAATCAATTGATTAAAATTCAAATGCAACTAGGTGAAATAGCGCAAGCGAAGAGTTTAGCTAAATTGCAATTGAAGTATTTACTCAACACGGAAGAGGATTTGCTTCCTGTATTGGACGGAAACAAAGTAGAGTTATTAGGATTAGAGCAAGACCTTGATTATAATCCACAGCTAAAGATAGCAGAACAAAATAGCATAATCGCACAGGCGCAAACCCAGTTAGAGCGATCAAAGTTATTACCTACGATTCAGTTGGTCTATAACAACAGCAGTTTTATGGGATTAGCAGCCAATGATGTGTATTACAATCGCAAGGATCGTTTTCATGCTTTTCAGGTTGGTTTAACCTTACCGCTCTTTGATTTTGGTCAAAAGGGAAGAATACGCGCTTCCAAAGAAGCAGAAAAAGTAGCAGAAGCGGAATTAACGATGACCAAACAAAATATAGTCAATCGTTATCAACAATTGTTGATAACCCTCAACAGTAGTCAACAAATACTAGCAAGTTATGAACAACAGGCCCCAAAAGGCGCTGATGTGATTATGAAAACGGCAGAATTGCAATTCGTCAATGGAGAGATCAACTATCTTGAATATGTAATGCTGACCAATCAAGCCTTAGAACTGTTAAGCAACTACTTTGATTCATTGAAAGCATACAATGATACAGTCATCCAAATCAATTATCTAACTTCAAATAACTAGCCTTATGTCTATCTTATATAAAACTATTCGTCGATTTTCTATTGTAATGGTAGGTCTATCCTTATCCACTGTGTTCATTCAATGCAAAGACAAAGAAACGACTACAACAGAAATAGAAATTCAAGAAGAAACGGATATCGTACAATTAACGGATGCTCAACTCAAGCACGTTGATTTAGAAACCACAAAAATTCAAGAACGCACCATTGCAACCGTGTTGAAATTAAATGGGAAAATTGATGTTCCCCCACAAAATTTAATCTCGGTAACCAATCCACTAGGCGGTTATATCAAGCAAACCAAATTAATGCCTGGTATGCACATCAAAAAAGGCGAGCAAATTGCCATTATGGAAGATCCGCGTTATATTGAATTGCAACAAAATTACCTCATCGCTAAAGACAAGTATGAATTTGCAAAATTGGATTACCAACGCCAGAAAGACCTAAATGCAAGTCAAGCTAGTAGTGATAAAGTCATGCAACAAGCCCAGGCAGAAATGAATACTCAGCGCATTGCGATGAATGCCTTAGGACAACAGTTGAGTTTGATTAACATCAATCCCAATACCTTGACGTACAATTCAATTAGTCGATCTATCGCTATTTACAGTCCAATCAATGGTTTTGTAAGTAATACTTATGTGAACATCGGTAAATATGTTACCCCATCGGATGTCATGTTTGAACTCATTGACCCCACAGATATTCATTTAAATCTAAAAGTCTATGAAAAAGACTTAGACAAACTAGAAGTAGGACAACGCGTGGTAAGTTTTACGAACAATAATCCAACGAAGAAATACGAAGGAGAAATTGTACTCATTAGCATGGATGTCAATACAGAGGGAACATCTGAAGTACACTGTCATTTTGAAAATTTTGAAAAAAACCTTTTACCAGGAATGTATATGAATGCAGAAATTGACACGCATTCTTCCTTAACCAAGGCCTTACCAGAAGAAAGTGTAGTCTATTTTGAAGGAAAACACTTTGTTTTTGTGGTAACAGGTAAACAAACCTATCAATTAACTGCTGTTGAAGTTGGAGAAACTGAAGATGGGTTCACGGCTATTCTTCATGCAGATGCACTAACCAATAAAACCATTGTTTCGAAAGGAGCTTATACCTTGCTCATGAAATTAAGAAATACAGAAGACGAAGAATAAAACGAAAAGTCCAGCTTAGGCTGGACTTTTTTTATGATTTAATACAATAAATCATCTAAATTTCGCTCAAAAATGCTTTTCCTGCAGTTTCAAATCTTAAACGATTTTCTTATTTTTGTTCCCATAAGACACTTACGCAAGAAAACACCTCCTTGTTGGTTATTTTTTGTACTCTCTTATCCATTATCCAAAACAAGGCATCAGTTTTATTTTTCTATTTCTAATTTAAGTTCCATTTATGTACCACTACTTTAGCAGTTTGTTTTTACTGATTTTCTCCACTTTGGTCTATCCGCAATCGGATAAATTAAAGATTGAACCGTTAAACGATCATATCTATGTCTATACGACCTACCAAGTATTTCAAGGGGTCGAATATTCTTCCAATGCCTTGTATGTAGTGACAGATGAAGGAGTAATTCTCATTGATACCCCTTGGGATAAAGATCAGTATGTTCCTTTAGTAGAACATATTAGACGTGAACATAACAAAGAAATAAAATGGGTCATTACCACACACTTCCACGAAGATCGTTCGGGTGGACTGGATTATTTCAATAAAGCTGGAGCAGAAACCTATACTTATGCTTTGACCAACGAAATCTTAAAACAGCGCAATGAGCCGCAAGCGACTTTTACTTTTGGTTCAACAAAGCAGTTCAACTTGGGCAACGAAAAAATAGAGGTATACTTCTTGGGCGAAGGTCATAGTAAAGATAATACGGTGGTTTGGTTTCCAGAAGAAGCGATTTTATACGGTGGTTGTTTGATTAAAAGTGCAGAGGCAACGACTATCGGCAACATCGTCGATGGCAATGTAGAGGCTTGGCCTGCGACAATCAATGCCGTAAAGCGCAAATTCAAAAAGGCCAAAGTGATTATTCCAGGGCATGATGCTTGGAATACATCTGGTCATCTTGAAAATACAGCGCGTATCTTATCGGCTTATCAGACACAAAAATTAAAGAACAACAAGCAATTATAATAGTAACCCAATAAACTTAAGATTATTAACAGCAAATAGCTTGTGGTGAAGTTTTTAATCTTAAAGTCTTTTATTACTTTTGCACTATGGCAAAACAAGATGATATTTTTAAGAATGTTATTTCGCACGCAAAAGAGTATGGATACATTTTTCCATCTAGCGAAATATACGATGGTTTAAGCGCAGTATATGACTATGCTCAAAACGGTGTAGAATTAAAGAGAAATATTAGAGAGTACTGGTGGAAATCCATGGTACAAATGCACGAAAATATTGTAGGAATTGATGCCTCAATCTTTATGCATCCAACCACTTGGAAGGCTTCAGGTCACGTTGATGCATTCAATGATCCTTTAATTGACAATAAAGACAGTAAAAAAAGATATAGAGCAGACGTTTTAATTGAAGACTACTGTGAAAAATTACACCAAAAAGCATTAAAAGAAATTGAAAAAGCGAAAAAGCGCTTTGGAGAAGCTTTTGATGAAGAGCAATTCGTTGCGACTAATCCACGCGTTGTAGAATACTACGCAAAGAAAAAAGAAATTTTAGAGCGTATGGCTCGCGGTTTAGATACAGGAGATTTGGCTGATGTAAAAGCACTTATCGAAGAGTTAGAAATCGCTGATCCTGATACAGGTTCTAAAAACTGGACGGAAGTACGTCAATTCAACTTGATGTTTGGTACAAAATTAGGGGCTTCTGCAGATACGGCAATGGATTTATATCTACGCCCTGAAACAGCTCAAGGTATTTTTGTAAACTTCTTAAACGTTCAAAAAACGGGACGTATGAAAATTCCTTTTGGTATTGCCCAAACAGGAAAAGCATTCCGTAATGAAATCGTAGCACGTCAATTCATTTTCCGTATGCGTGAATTTGAGCAAATGGAAATGCAATTCTTCGTGAAACCAGGAGAGGAAATGAAATATTACGAGTATTGGAAAGATACGCGTTTAAAATGGCATTTATCTTTAGGAATGGGAGCAGAAAACTACCGCTACCACGATCACGAAAAGTTAGCACACTATGCCAATGCTGCAACCGATATTGAATTCAACTTCCCATTCGGATTTAAAGAATTAGAAGGAATTCACTCGCGTACAGACTTTGACTTAAAAGCACACGAACAATTCTCAGGTAAAAAATTACAGTTCTTTGATAACGAAACCAATTCATCTTATGTTCCTTATGTTGTAGAAACATCAGTAGGATTGGATCGTATGTTCTTATCTATCTTCTCTAAATCACTTCAAGAAGAGACTTTAGAAGATGGAACAACAAGAACCGTATTGAAATTACCTGCAGTATTAGCACCAACAAAAGCAGCAATCTTCCCTCTACTGAAAAAAGATGGTTTACCAGAAATTGCACAAGAGATTATCGAAGACTTGAAATGGGATTTCAATGTCGCTTATGATGAAAAAGATGCTGTAGGACGTCGTTACCGCCGTGCAGATGCTTTGGGAACTCCTTTCTGTATTACAGTGGATCACCAAACATTAGAAGATAAAACGGTTACGATTCGCCACAGAGATACAATGAAACAAGATCGCGTTGCAATTGCAGATTTACGCAATATCATCAACGAAGAAGTATCAATGAGAAATTGGTTAAAAAAAATGATGTAATCCATCATTGTTATTCCATATAAAAGGTTCCTCAACATTTGGTTGAGGAACCTTTTTTTCTTTATACACTCCGTTGATTATCGCTTATTCATTTTCCAATCCCTTAATTGCTGCACCGTTAAATCAGCTATCACCTCCCCTCTGATGCGTATTTCAGAGACATCGGGTTCTTCACATCGCCAATCTACTGTAATAATGGTATCTTTTTTGTGAAATGAAAAACGCAATTCTCCTTTTCTCTTGATAATAGTATCACCTATTTCTAATAATTCCGAATAATTCCCTAACCACCGCGTTTCATCTATACAAATACATTTTCTCTTGGTGAATAAATGTATTCCCTCCGATTTTAAATTATATGCACTAGACGAAGGACGCTGCGTTATAATTTGCAAGCACTCAACAGCTAATGCATATTTCTTATCTATCTCGCAATCTCCTTTCAAACAAGACGAGAACAATAGTAATACACTGAAAACCCCTATTTTTTTTACCCTATTTATTCCAACCATTTTGTTACATTTTTAATTCCTTCACTTACTTTAAAAACTTCAGCCTTAGAACGGGTATAACCTCCTCCTAATCCCATTCCATCATTAATGTCATTTATAACCAAAAAAATCATTTGTTTTTAAAAATTATCTCAATTAAAAATCAAAAACAATACCAATATTTCATTTCACAAGCTTATTGTATCCGATACTTAGGATGGATTTTCATTCTTAATGTAGGTTAAGTCTCTATTAATCAGAACATCCCTATCTTTGTATTATTGATAATCACAAAATATAATAGATATGAAAAAATTAGCTTTACTCGTTGTAGCTACCTTATTCTCAGTTACTTCATTTGCACAAACGAAATGGAATGTTGACCCGATGCACTCGTTCCTAAACTTTTCAGTAAAACACTTAGGTATTTCTTTTGTTGACGGAAAATTCGAAAAATATGAAGGAACGTTTATAGGAAACCCTGAAGATTTGACAAAAGGGACTTTCAGTTTTACTGTAGATGCAAACAGCATCGATACAGGTGTTGAAATGCGCGATAACCACTTAAAATCGGCGGACTTTTTTGATACTGCAAAATTCAATTCAATGAAATTTGACACGAAATCAATCAAGAAAACAGGAAAAGATAAATATGAACTAGTAGGAAACTTAACAATTAAAAATATCACAAAACCTGTAACCTTCCGATTAGTATACGGTGGTTTATTAGCAGATGATGGAAATGGAAATACAAAACTTGGTTTTCAAGCGACAACAACAATCAACCGTTTTGACTTTGATGTAGCGTATGATCCAACAGGACAAGCTATTGGAAAAGAGATTGATATTACAGTGAATTTAGAATTCAGTAAGGCTAACTAATCCTTTATATATCTTTAAAATGAAAAGGGTTTGCTATTGATAGCAAACCCTTTTTCTATGTTATATTTCATCATTTTCAATGACAACTAAATTATACGTCACGTGTTCTACAGCTTCATTTCGAATGCGATCAGCTACTTTAGAAACGGCCACTGGGCTATATGATTTAAACAAACCCAATCGATTGAGAAACTGCAATACCTTTACGCCTATTTTTTCACCACCACGATCAGAATTCGGTCGGATTAGCGAACTTGGTCGGATGATAATGGTACGGCTAAAATGCAATTGGGCAATCGCTTGTTCGATTCTGCCTTTCAGGTAAAGATAAAATACCTTACTGCGATAATCTGCTCCTTTGGATGAAACCAAAACGAAAGTTTCGATTGACTTAACCTTGCAATACTTAGCAAATTGAACCACATAATCATAGTCGATATGCCATTGTGCTGCTTTTCCTCCTGCTTGCTTCTTCGTTGTTCCTAAACAACTAAAAGCAACATCCCCTTCAATGAGATGATGCCATTGTCCCATTTGTTCAAAATCTACGACGTGACAAATCAGCTTAGGATGTTGAATATCCCAAGGGCTACGTACAAAAATTTCGACAAAATGATAGCGCTCGTCACACAATAGTTGACGGACTAATACTTTTCCAACGGCTCCTGTAGCGCCAATAATTACAGCTCTCATACTAGTAATTTACAAAAAAAACTAAAACGATTGATTTCTTTTTACATTTTCTTACACTTACTTGGTTACTCCATGTGGTGCAAGCATGTGTTTCGGATCCAATAGTTCATCCAATTGCTCTTTAGTCATCAACTGATGAGCGAGGATTAGATCATAGACCCCTTTTCCTGTTTCCAGTGCTTCTTTGGCAATTTTGGTACTCGCTTTATATCCAATGTAAGGATTTAAAGCAGTCACAATGCCGATGCTCTGTAATACTTGTTCTTTTGTATGATCCGCATTTGCTTGAATTCCTTTGATACACTTCTCTTGTAAAGTATCCATGGCTTGAATCATCCATTCCATAGATTCCATCAAACTATGTACCAAAACAGGTTCCATTACATTCAATTGCAACTGTGCAGCTTCCGAAGCCATCGTAATTGTCATATCATTTCCGATTACTTTAAAACACACCTGATTCACAACCTCTGGAATAACAGGATTTACTTTTCCTGGCATAATAGAAGACCCTGGTTGCATCGCAGGTAATTGAATTTCAGCCAATCCCGTGCGCGGTCCAGAAGATAGTAAACGCAAATCATTACACATTTTTGATAACTTAATGGCAACTTTTTTCAACGCATTAGAATACGCGACCAATCCACTTGTATCCGATGTTGCTTCAATTAAATTAGCTGCTGAAACTACAGGTTGCTGCATCAGCTCTCCTAAATTCTGAGCACATAAAGTCGCATACCCTGGAACTGCATTTAGTCCTGTTCCAATAGCCGTCGCTCCCATATTAATTTCTAAAAACGAAAGACTCGCTTCTTCTAATTTATTGATTTCACGGGCTAACGTAAATGCAAAAGCGCCGAACTCTTGTCCTAAGGTCATCGGAACAGCATCTTGCAATTGCGTACGTCCCATTTTAAGAATCTCTTGAAACGCGACCTCTTTTTCTTCTAAGGCTTGAACGAGCGTTTTTAAACTCAATACAACACGTTGATTCATCTCAAATAACGCCACTTTAAATGCCGTTGGATAAGCATCATTCGTAGATTGAGATAAATTCACGTGATCATTCGGTGAACAATACTGATATTCTCCTTTAGCATGACCTAAAATTTCCAAAGCGCGATTAGCAATCACTTCATTGGCATTCATATTCGTAGACGTTCCTGCTCCCCCTTGAATCATATCAATAGGAAAATCTTGATGGAATTGACCGTCTACTAATTCTTTACAAGCAGTTTCAATGGCTTGATATATTGTTGAATCTAAGAGTTGAAGTTCATAATTAGTCTTAGCTGCCGCCCATTTTACCAATGCCAATCCTTTAATAAAAGACGGATAATCCGCTAACTTTTGCTTCGAAATTGCAAAATTAGCAATGGCTCTTTGGGTTTGCACACCGTAATAGGCATTAATAGGAACTTCGATTTCTCCTAGCAAATCACTTTCAATTCTTGTTTGTTTCATGACTTTTTTTCTTTGCTTACACTACTTTGATTTATTCTTTTGCATCCTAATCTAGGATTGTACTACTCTTCAAAAGTACCCGACACATAGTACAGTTTTTCACCTAAAAATTCAAAGGTTGAATTTTCATAATGTTGGTGATCCTGTCCCTTTGCGTCTTTGAAATAGGCGCGAAATACAACTTGTAAAGCGGAGGCTGATTCAATTTCTAATCGCAACCATTGATTTTCACTGGCCCATTGCAAAATAGATTTTTTACTATACAGATGACGGGTTCGCGGATGTGTCGTATCAATCAAATACTTTGCATTCGCTACTACATACGCTGTATATCTGGAACGCATTAAAGCTTCTGCCGTTGTTGGATACTGTGTTCCTTGAAGAAAAGGCATACAACAGTCCGCTAATTTGTGTTCACTACCACAAGGACATTCCATATCGTTAAGCATCTAGTTGTTGTTGTAAATCGCCTACAATCTTTTGCATCTTGGCAAAACGCACCAATTCTTCATCTGTTTCAGCACAATCAATCATCATCTTTAATCGTACTTGTATCTCTTCTGCTAATCTTCGAGCTTCTACGTGTTTTCCTTGATCCACCATTTGCTTTAAGATGATTATTAACTTTTCCATACAGTTTTACTTTTTGCTTATACATTACAAAGATATTGGTTGCTTTCATTTAAAGTGGTTTTTTATTCCTCCGATTTCTGTTATTTTTAAGTCAACAAACCCCCTTTTTATGTTCAAAGACCTCGTCAATCTCCTTTTTCCGAAATGCTGCTCTGGTTGTTTTACCATTCTCTTGACCCAAGAAGAATTGCTATGTACAGCTTGTCGCGCAGCCTTGCCCTTTACCAACCAACATTTGCATACCGAAAACGAAGCCATGGGAAAATTTTATGGCAAAGTCAAAATTCAGCAAGCAAGTTGTTTGTTATACTACGCTAAAAATGGCATTGTTTCCAATCTCCTTCATCAATTGAAATACAACAACCAACCAGCAATTGGTTTTACTCTTGGTCGTTTATATGCAGAATTTCTCGCGGAAACCCAGGCGTTTCCTTTGGTCGATTTTATTGTTCCCGTGCCCTTGCATCGAAAAAAGCTACGTCAACGGGGTTACAATCAAGTAGATGGATTTGCTAAAGCCTTAAGTCAGCGGTTTCAAGTCCCACTCCATTCATCCGTCTTAATCAAAGCAAAACAAACAGCCTCACAAACAACAAAGAGCTTTCAAGAACGCATACAAGCGAAGCCTATGGTTTTTCAATTGCAATCCACCGCTGATCTAACAGGAAAACACTTTTTGCTACTGGATGACATTCTAACCACAGGAAGCACCTTGGAAACTTGTGCAAGGCTTTTATTACAAATCCCTGATAGCAAGGTGAGTATTTTGTGTTTAGCATACACAAAATAAAGTTTTTAGGGGCTGATATTTTCTAAGTAAAAAATATAATTGTTACTTTGTCTTTTCAAAACAAAACTATGTCGAAGTTTCGTCTTTATTTTTTTACTTGTTTACTCATTTTATGCGTAACCTGTTTTTCTAATTGTGCTAAAAGAGGCTATATTTCTGGTGGACCGATGGACACCTTACCTCCTGTCGTATTAAAAAGTTATCCTGAAAATTATTCGATCAACTTTGATAAGGATGAAATTAGAATTGAGTTTGATGAATTCATCAAATTAAAAAATGCCAATCAGAATTTAATTGTTTCTCCACCGTTGAAGAACAATCCTGATATTTCACCTATGGGAAGTCCGAAAAAGGTCATGACAATTAAGCTTAAGGATACACTATATCCCAATACGACTTATAGTTTCAATTTTGGAGATGCCATAACAGATAATAACGAAGGAAATGTATTACCTCAATTTAAATATATTTTCTCAACCGGAACTTATATTGATTCACTAAAATTAGAAGGAACCATACAATCTGCTCATAAATTAAAAACAGACAACTTTGTCAATGTTATGTTATATGATGCTGCGACATTTAAAGATTCAACCGTTTACAAAGAGAAACCCTTGTATATCACCAATACACTGGATTCTCTAACGACTTTTTCTATTGAAAATATCAAAGCAGGAACATATTATGCTGTTGCGTTAAAACAAAAAACGAATACGTATATGTTCAACTCCGATCAAGATAAGATTGCTTTTATCTTGGACACGATTGTAATTCCTACAGATAAAAAATACAATCTAGTACTATTCAAATCAGAAGAAAAGTTTGTGGCTAAACGCCCTGCTCAAATTTCTGAAAACAAATGGTACTTGCCTTATAAAGGTAATAAAGAGGGAGTAAAAATTAAAGTATCTAAAAATGATAGTTTAATCCAAAGCGTATATACACCACTAGAAGGAAAAGATTCCCTTCAGGTTTGGTTCCCTAAGGTCATTGCAGATTCACTTCATATTGCTGTTAGCAAAGAAGATTATTTGGAGACCTTTACAGTACGTCCTCGTGCAAAAATGAAGGAAATTGATACTTTAAGTGTGACAGCGAAGAATAATAACATTGACTTCAAGGAAGATTTCACCTTAAAAACAACCACACCTATTGCGACCGTAAATAAGAATTTGATTCAAATTATCAACAAGGATTCTCTTCCTGTTGCTTTTGAAGTTCAAGAAATATTAGACGAGCAAAAAGTAGCCTTACTATTTGAGAAAAATCAAGAAGAATTATATGCCATTCAATTGTTACCTCAAGCCTTAACAGATGTTTTTGGCTATGCTAACGATACGCTAAGCTACGCGTTGAAAACAACCAAGCACAGTGATTATGGAAATTTAAATCTCAGTTTAAAATCGGTTAAACGCTATCCGATCATTGTAGAACTGATTGACGAACAAGAAAAAGTATATGCAACGCAAATCATCAAAGAACCGCAAACGGTCATCTTTGATTTATTACCACCGCGTAAATATTATGTGCGTATCGTTTATGACGACAATGAAAATGGCAAATGGGATACGGGATACTATTGGGATAGACGTCAACCGGAGGAAACCTTTTACACAGACGAACCGATTGATGTTCGCGCAAACTGGGATATCAATCAAGATATAGATTTATTAGCTGTTCCTAAACAGAAAACGTCAACCAATCCGACGAAACCGAATAAAAAACCAGCTAAGAGATAAAACAAAAAGCAGCAGTCACTTGTAGTTGACTGCTGCTTTTTGTTTCTAGATCTTTCTTCTTTTATTTCTCTAATTTCTGAAAGGTTTTATAGCAGATATAGACAATAAATAATCCGACAACAATTAAGACCGCCCATAGTATCTTATTTAGGCGATCTCGATTGCTTTGCTCTTCATTCGCTTCTTCTTTTACCGCTGTTACAACCTTAAACTCTTGCGTCTGAACGAGAGGTAAATTCGAAGGGATATCATTTTTAAAATAAGTGATATCGTATTCGGGTGAGCCTTTTGTTGCACTATTGACTTCTATGTCATAACTTTCATTTGCCTCAAGATAGGCTGTAGCAAATCGAGTTAAGGAATAGAGTTGGACCGATTGGATGGTAAGCGAGATATTATTCCCATTCTCAATTTCTATATAGGGATTCTGAACTAATACATCATTCAAAACCCACTCATTTCTTTGTTTAGAAGAGAGTACAAGCGGAACAGCTACTTTCGTTACAGAATCTCTTAAAACAGCCTTGCGGTAGTAATCTCGCGGTGATTCCACCTCTAGTACTACTTTATTTAATTTATAGTTCAACTCCTGAGGAACGAACGACACTATCGTTTTTTTCTCTTTCGAATCGGTTATACTCTTATCATATTGCAACAGCATTGGGCTAAATTGACCATACGTCTTTGTCCCAACTACTGTACTTACTTTATTTACTTTCAAAGGAGTTGACTGATTGTTAATCAGCTCCATCTCATAATAAGGATAACGTCCTTCGGGAATAGAAACAAACAAGGTTTCCTCTTCTCTTTCGGACGAGGTATAGGTATAAATAGGTGTTTTCTGTTTGACAATAAACCAATCTTGCTTGTTGTTACTTCCCCTTACTGAAGCCGTAATTGCAACATCTGCTTTATTTATAGTAACATAAAAATCGGTGATTTTTTTTTCTTCTGGGTTGTGAATAACAAAGCGATTGATGCTATCCCTTTCTACGCGATCCATCAAAGGGTACTCAACCATCTTCGTTTCTTTAGACGTTGGCTGTACTGCCCGAATAAAGTAAGGAACTTCAATAGCTTCTCCTTGTTCTTGTTTAAAAATACGAAGATTGGACAAATCTGTTGTAGCATTCCCTACTAATCGATTATCCAATTCAATCGAATAATATCCACTCGTTGTTACAGGAGGAAGACTGGCCTTATACATTTTAGTTTGGGCATATCCAGATGACATACTCAGCAAACAAGTACTCCCTACCATCCAAGCTACTGCTATATTGTGTATTTTTTTCATGTGTAACTCTTTTAATTGCAATAAAAACAAGAGACTTATTCTATTGCTCACGATGTTGCTCTTCTTTATCTTTTAGCAATAATTTAATGCGCTCTAGAAGGAAAGATACCACTAAAAGGATTACCCCCAACACGACAAAAGATGCAATCTTTCCCCCTTGATTCATGCGCCAAACATCATATAAATAGAATTTCAATATGATAATCCCGAAACTGATTAATGATAGCTTTCTCAATTCTGCCTTCTCTTTATTCATCCCAATAATCATGAGCAACATCGCCATCAAGCCCCAAAGGATTGGATAACCATAGGCATGGACATCTGATAAAACAGCTTTATACATCTCTTCTGTACTAACCATCCACACAACGAGGTTATCAAGTTCTACTGACGAAAGCAGTACTAACGAGGCAAATAACAAGGCGTGTACCCATTTATAACTTTCGACGGAAAGCAACTGAATGTTGTTATATAACCTAAAGTAGAAATAAGCAAAAGCTCCAATTGCTACGAGATGTAAAGTAAAATACGCAGGCGAATACTCGCCAAAATAAAAGATATCTTTTCTCAAGGAGCTTACAGCAATTGCGAAAAGCAGAAGTAATATACCTGATACCGCAAGGTTGATGGAATAGAAGAGTTTGGTCATCTTCTTTTTATAAAATATCAAATATACCGCTGCATATACTACTGTATACGTAACTAAGCTGAAAGGAAACTTATAGATACCATCTGTGACACCCAGATTAGGATATTCTATTCGGGCACCTACCTGATACGAGATTTCCAAGAACCCGATTCCATAAGCTAATACCAGTAATAAACTAGTTAAAACCTTGTGTATCTCAGCAGATGTTGGCTGTTGCATGCTTTTCAAACCTATTGTATCTTCCTCAACTACTGGTTTTTTTCCTGTGATGTAATAAATAAAGAAAAACGACAACAAGATGACAATTCCCGTTAAGGTATATTGGTTTATGACAATAGGCAGGATATCAACGATACTATTTTTATCTTGTTCTATATCGTAAATCAGCGTTGGATTAAAGCTTCGAATATCGATCAAATAAGAAACCAATGTAAGAACTCCCAATACAATTGAACCTATTCGGAACAGATTGGCTTTGGAACGCGTCCAAATCCAAAATAAAACACTCATTTCTACAGCCCATACAATCGTGATATAGACCTTGCTTAACTGTACAGGTATCGCCAAAGATACCAATCCGATAGTAATAGCTAATAACGTATAGGTAAAGTTTTTATCGATTGGCGCTGTTTTAGCTCTTGTTGTCAGCACGATAAATAAAGCATTAATTAAAGCCATACCCACAATAATTACCCCTAGATAATTAGTCCCCATGCTATTTGCTTGTATCATGAAGAAACAAATCAAAGAAGTAAAATTAACCACTGTGATATATAGCAGCTGACCCACATCCGATTTTTCTTTCGAATTCTTGATATAACGCAACACCAACAAGACCATAAACTGCAAGAAAAATAAAGAAGTAAAGAAGATGGCATCTGCTTGGTATTCTTTATTCACTTTTAGTACAATCCAAGCAATTAAATATAAATAAGTCAATACATAACTAAACTTATCAACCAACAACCATCTTTGACGAACAGCCACAATAAGTACCCCTGTATTCAATAGGAAGATATACGAAAACAACACCAAGTGATTTCCGTTCCCCGTACTAATTAAGAGCGGTGCTAACATGCCTCCAATAAAGGCAAAAATAGCGAGTTCTTGCCTCTTATAGGCAATAGATAAACACACGGCTAGTACCGTGATGACACTTAATATAATAAACGTGACAGTCTGATTAAATAGTTGATATTCTCTAAAAGCCAAAGTAATCGTTGTATACAAGATTGCCAAACTTCCTCCCATTAATATAGAGGAGAATACGTGGTACTTCGTACTTAATTTATGGGCTATTCCCGCGACTATTCCTCCAACTGCAACTCCTAACGCCACACGTCCAATTTCATTAATCCAATCTTGGTCTATCGCATACTTCACAAAGAATCCTATTCCCAATACCAGCGTGATAACACCAATAGCATTCAACCAATTTAACTCTTTCAATGCTTTGACAAACTTGCTATCTTCCTGCTCTCGTACTACAGCATACACCTTAGGGTGCACTTCATCCGCAACTTGATATACACGATCTGCCATAGTAGGTATAGGAGGAGGTAGAATTTCTTCTTTTGGCTCAACTACCGTCTGAATCGGTTCGGGTATCATCACCTCTTCTTCAACTGGAGGGCGTATTGTTTCTACAGGATGTTCAATAGGAATCGGCGATGACACTACCTCGCGCTCCACTTCCTGCTCCGCAGTTGTAGGCGTTGAACTGATTTCCTTGCCTTTGAGGCTATCTATATCCCCTTGTAGTTTTTTTAGCATGTGAGACAAACCATCCACCATTCGATTGGATTGTTCCAGTTGCGTATTGACTTTATCAAATTTATTAGTCACCCTAATAAGCAAGATCATTGCAATGACTAGTATAAGTAAAATTAAAAACTCCATATCGTTTCTGCTTTAGTTGAGAATAGCAATCCCTGAACAATCTAAGTTCGGCAAGCACCTTTTTGGTTAATTACCAAAATTAACCAAAAAAACAAACACTTTTACTCCCTAATGATAGTGAATCTGAACATCCTTTTACACAAGTTACGATTCAATAGGATTCACGCACCTACTCTACGTGTTTTTTTAAAACTTTTCACCATTTTATCCTTGTGTAAGAATCTTTTAAAAAGCACCTCGTAAATATTTAACTAAAAAAAGGAAACAAACGAAAAAACACACACATAACAAGCTGTAATAGTGATAATTATAAACATAGTTAAATTAGTATTAAAATGATTTTTTCACACTTTCCTGCTATACATTTGATCTATCAAAATTAAAATTTAATCCACGATGAGATTAACAAAAATGACTTTAGCTATCGCATTTTTAGCTATCGCTTTCGCTTCTTGTAAAGACCAAAAAGAAGCTCCTGTGACTGAAGAAACAACAACTACTGAAGTAGTAGAAGAGGTTGCGGCACCTGCTGTAGACACCAAAGTATTAGTTGCTTCTTGGACACAACCTAACCCTATTAATGACAAAGAAGTACAAGGTTTCGAATTAAAAGAAGACGGAACAGCAGCTTCAATTAATATGGCTACACTTCAAACTAAAAAGTGGTGGGTAGAAGGAGATAAATTATTCTTGGAACAAGAAAGCATCGGTAATGGTACATCAAGTATTGATACTGTATCTTACCAATTTGAAGTAGTTGATGGTAACACATTAAACCTACTTAACGGGGAGTCAAAAGACTCTTTCACTAGAAAGTAATCTGTTTTTAGATTTAGTAGATGAAAACAAAACAAACTGTACTTGCTTTGGCTTTTGTAGCTTTAGCATTCGCTTCTTGTAAAGATCAAAAAGAAGCAACTGTAGTGGAAGAAACTCCAGAAGTAACAGAACAACCTACTCCAGAAGTAGCTCCTGCAACTTCCTTAGTTGGTATTTGGACACAACCCAATCAGGCAAATCCTAGTGTACTACAAGGTTTTGAATTAAAAGAGGATGGTACTATGGTTGCAGTAAATGATACGGCAATGATTTTTACGAAATGGAAACTTGTAGATAACACACTAGTTTTCGAAAGTGAAGTTGCCAACAATGATCCTGCTTCAGTAAAAATCAGTACATTTAAATACGAATTAGTAGCGGGTAACACCCTGAAACTAGACGTCGATGGAACGATCGAAACGTTTACAAAACAATAAAAGGCATTTCTTTTTATATGAAGAGCTACCCAATTGGGTAGCTCTCTTTTTTTGGTTCCATTGGAACATCTTATCTTTCTTCTTGTACGCTTCTATTTTAGTTCAATTTCATCTGCATCTTTCAGAAAAGCAAATCGATTTCTCGCTTTGTCTTGTATTGTTTTATCTAGCGTACAATAACGCACCTCTTCGCCTTGTTGTGGTTCAATGAGGTAGTGTCCCATATAGTCAATCACCTGCGAATGCCCTGTATACTGGTTGTCATTTTGGTCTTCACCACATCGATTAACCCCTACTACATAACTCATATTCTCAATGGCGCGTGCTTTTAGCAGTGAATCCCAAGCATAAATGCGCTGATCAGGCCAGCTGGCTACGTACAGCAATATATCATAGGCCTCCCCAACGTTGCGGGCAAAGGCTGGGAAACGCAAATCGTAACATACTAAAGGACAGATATTCCACCCTTTGTATTCAACAACTAAGCGGCTTGTTCCAGGCGCATATACCTTTTCTTCCCCTGCCAGCGAAAACAAATGGCGTTTATCGTAGGTTTTAAATTCACCCGTTGGCCAAATAAAAAACAACCGATTATAATACAACTCTTCTTCTTTGATGACCATACTACCGATTAACGCAAAATCAAGCGATTTACAGCACGATTGTAGTTCAGCAATAAACTTGTCTTGCATAGTCATAAAAACGCGCTCAGGATTCATTGTAAAGCCTGAAGTAAACATCTCTGGCAATACAACCAAATCTGTTCCTGGTTCAATTTGGTGTAATTGATTTTTAAAGTATGTTGTATTCTGTTCTATATCCTCCCAAACTAAGGGAGCCTGAATTAAAGCTATTTTCATCCTGCTCATTTTAATCACTCAAAAATACAAAATATTCTTAGGATGTTATTTCCGCATCAAAGAGAAACCTCCCCTTTAGGTTAGTCTTAAAAAGATAAAAGGAGAAACAATTGTTTCTCCTTTTATCTTTTTAATGATTTTCATGTGTACAAAGTTCACTGTATTTAGCTAATATTTGTCTAAAAAAGACGAAATCTACTTCGCTTTTATATTCCAATTTAGCCAATTTCTTGGAAGATCCATTTGCTATTCTGTTTGCAATAAATTCCTTTTTAGTTGCTTTAAAATCTGCCAAAGCCTGTTTATACTCTTCTTTATAGTTCTTTGAGTCAATATAATTTTCTTGCAAATACGTCTGAAAAGCTTTGCAGTTTTTATCCATTAGCATCATAAACTGAGCAGTCTCGCGATCTGTTCTGCGATAAGCGGCATGGAAAAAGAAAAAGTAATCGGTATTGGCTACAGGAAAATAAAAATGGGTAAAAATTAATCTCCCATTATCTAAAAATAACAGTTTGGCATACGGAACATCTTTATATGTATTCAACGGAAAGAAATCAACAACATACTTATCTGAAAACTCATATTTTTTATCAAATTTTCGAATGCGAACAGGATAATATACAGTAGAGTGTATCTCATCCTTTTTATCGTAAACCTCTACTGAAATTATATCTCTAGATGAAACAGGGCGATAGTCCTTTGCTCCATCGCTCTTAAACTTAAATTCGTACGGATCGGTATATTGAGATCCAAAAGCAGTGAATTTCTCTCTAATTTTCCCTGTTTCTTTTGAACCGTTTTTAAATGTGAGGACTGTTTTTCCATGATTTACATCTGTAGCTGCGAAACCGAGCTGTCCATAGGAAATAAGAGAAGAGAATAACAATAAAATGCTAAGTAGTAAGGTTTTCATTAAATTTTGAAATTTGTGTTAATAAAAAGCAAATGTATGTTAACGAATCCAAAATGCAAATTATGCTAATAAAAAAAGCAGCACAAATGTGCTGCTTTTTCCTTTTTCAAAAAAATATTAAAATCAATTATAAGGCGTGCTTTTAAGTATTCTCTGTTCATACGAGCAATATTCTCTAGAGAAATACCTTTTGGACATTCAACCTCACAAGCACCTGTATTAGTACAGTTACCGAAGCCTAAAGCGTCCATTTCAGCTACCATGTTCATTACACGGTCTGCAGCTTCTACTTTACCTTGTGGCAACAAAGCAAATTGAGAAACTTTTGCAGATACGAATAACATAGCTGAAGAGTTTTTACACGTAGCCACACATGCACCACAACCAATACAAGTAGCAGCGTCAAATGACTTATCTGCATCGTGCTTTGGAATTGGAATAGCATTTGCGTCTTGTGTATTACCAGAAGTATTTACCGAAATAAATCCTCCTGCGTGTTGAATTTTATCAAAAGCGGTACGGTCAACTACTAAGTCTTTGATTACTGGGAAAGCTTTTGCTCTAAATGGTTCAATATAAATAGTATCACCATTTTTGAACTTTCTCATGTGTAACTGACAAGTAGTAACTCCTCTATCTGGTCCGTGTGCTTGTCCATTAATAAATAACGAACACATTCCACAAATACCTTCACGACAGTCGTGGTCAAATGCTACGGGATCATCCCCTTTCTCAATTAGCTCGTTGTTTAGAACATCAAGCATTTCTAAGAAAGACATATCAGGAGAAACATCATTGATTTTATATTCAACTATTTTTCCTTGTTCTTTAGCGTTTTTTTGACGCCATATTTTTAATGTAAGATTCATCTGCATCGAATTTTTACAACAAGATATGATTCAAGAATCAATACCTCAATATTATTTATAACTACGAGTTACCAACTTAATATTTTCATACACCAAGTCTTCTTTGTGTAGAACAGCGTCTCTAGGATTTCCTTTGTACTCCCATGCAGCAGCATAAGCAAAGTTCTCATCATCACGTTGTGCTTCTCCATCTTCAGTTTGGTGTTCTTCACGGAAGTGACCTCCACAAGATTCTTCACGGTGTAAAGCATCTTTCGCGAATAATTCTCCTAACTCTAAGAAGTCAGCAACTCTAAGCGCTTTTTCTAGTTCTTGGTTAAAGCTATCTGCAGTTCCAGATACTTTCACGTCTTTGTAGAATTCCTCTCTTAACACAGCAATTTCGTCCATTGCTTCATTTAGACCTTGTGCATTACGAGCCATACCTACTTTATCCCACATGATTTTACCTAATTTTTTGTGGAAGTAATCTACTGAATGTGATCCTTTATTGTTCATTAAGTGATCAATCATACCTTGTACATTTTTCTCCGCAGCATCAAATTCTGGTAAATCTGTTGGAATCGCACCTGTACGAATATCATCAGCTAAGTAATCACCGATTGTATAAGGTAATACGAAATATCCGTCTGCTAATCCTTGCATCAACGCAGAAGCCCCTAAACGGTTCGCTCCGTGATCAGAGAAGTTCGCTTCACCAATTACATAACATCCTTCGATTGTTGACATTAAGTTGTAATCAACCCAAACTCCACCCATTGTATAGTGAACAGCAGGGTAAATCATCATTGGTGTAGTGTATGGATCCTCATCAACGATTTTCTCATACATTTGGAATAAGTTTCCGTATTTATTCTCTACAACGTCTCTACCTAATTTGTAAACCAATTTAGCATCGTTTTCATCTAAGTGGTGAATACGCGCTTGTTCTTTACCGTAACGCTCAATAGCAGAAGCGAAGTCTAAGTAAACTGCCTCACCTGTTGCGTTAACACCATATCCAGCATCACATCTTTCTTTAGCAGCACGAGAAGCAACGTCACGTGGTACTAAGTTTCCGAATGATGGGTATCTTCTTTCTAAGTAGTAATCTCTATCTTCTTCTGCAATTTGTGTTGGTTTTAATTTACCTTCTCTAATTGCAACAGCATCTTCCATTTTCTTTGGAACCCAAATACGTCCGTCATTACGTAAAGACTCAGACATCAAAGTTAATTTTGATTGGTGGTCTCCAGTAACAGGAATACAAGTTGGGTGAATTTGTGTAAAACAAGGGTTAGCGAAGTATGCTCCACGTTTGTGTGCTTTCCAAGCAGCAGTAACGTTTGAACCCATTGCATTTGTTGATAAGAAGAATACGTTTCCGTAACCACCTGTAGCAATAACTACTGCGTGTCCAGAATGACGCTCAATCTCACCATTAATCAAGTTACGAGCAATAATACCTCTTGCTTTTCCATCAACTAGTACTAAGTCAAGCATTTCATGACGGTTGTACATTTTGATTTTACCACGACCGATTTGACGGTTCATTGCAGAGTATGCTCCTAACAATAATTGTTGACCTGTTTGTCCTTTTGCGTAGAAAGTACGAGAAACTTGCGTTCCTCCGAAAGAACGGTTGTCTAATAAACCACCGTACTCACGTGCTAATGGCACACCTTGAGCCACACATTGGTCAATAATATTCGCTGAAACTTCCGACAAACGGTGAACGTTTGCTTCACGTGCACGGTAATCTCCTCCTTTTACAGTATCATAGAATAATCTGTAGATTGAGTCACCATCCCCTTGGTAGTTTTTAGCAGCGTTAATCCCTCCTTGTGCAGCAATTGAGTGCGCACGACGAGGTGAATCTTGATAACAAAATGCTTTTACATTATAACCAAGCTCTGCTAAAGTTGCAGCAGCTGATCCACCAGCTAATCCTGTTCCTACAACGATAACATCAATGTTACGTTTATTTGCAGGGTTAACTAATTTAATGTGGTTTTTATAATCAGACCATTTCTTATCGATTGGTCCTTGAGGTATCTTTGAATCTAATTTCATAATCAATTTCTTTAGGACTATTTAATAAAGTGAATGTATAATGGAATGATCGCAAATAAAGCTGGTACTAAGTATGCGAATGCATAACCTAAACCTTTAATCAAACAGTTATACTTTGGATTATTTATCCCTAAAGATTGGAATGCACTTGCAAAACCATGAGATAAATGGAATCCAAGAACAATCATTGCGATTACATATAAAATTGTGCTAATCAATCCTGTAGAAGGATCTTTAAAGAACTCAATTGTAATTTTATGTAAATCTTTGTAACCATCTGCAATTTTTAAGTCCATGCCTTTTTGATAAAAAGCAGTTCCTTTAATTTCCAATTGTCCCATTTCAACCGCTCTAACGTCGATTGGCTGCTCTTGAACAGTTTTGTAAATTGTAATCGGTTCCTCTTGACCTTCAACTGTAACTTCTATTGTTTGCAAAGGCATAGCCGTAAAGTGCATTTTCGCCCAGAAGTTAACCATGTGCGTCACAATAAAAACTAATAATAAAGTTCCTAAAACCGCCATATTACGAGAAGCCCATTTACTGTTTGCACCAGCATTGTTCTTCGCGTATCCGATAGGACGAGCTTTTTTGTTTTGAACCGTAAGAACTATACCATCAATCGCGTGGAAAAGGATTGAGATATACGTAACATAAGATAATACTTTTACAGCTGGATTAGTTGTCATGAATAAGGCATACTCATTGAATTTTGACGCATCCCCAAAAATCAACTGAAGATTCCCTATCAAGTGACCAACTAGAAACAAGCATAAAAATAACCCAGTAAGAGACATCCAATATTTTTTTGCAATGGATGACTTTAAAAGTGCAGATTTTGCCATAATGTAATTTTAATTGTTTTTCTTGAAAAAATCTCTCAAAAATACACCTAATTAACGTTATCCACAATGTATGAGCGTTTATTTATATTGAATATAAACAAAGTTTTTTACCTTATTTTACTTAAAAAAAAACCAGAATGAAACTAGATTTAAGACCAAATAGTATATTTTCCTAAAAGATTCTAAAACGACTTTAAAATATTCGCATCTATAACAAGAATAAAGTCGGCTAAACCTAGATTGAGTTTTTCGAAATTCCCTACCTGATCGGCTTCAACCATAGTAATTGTAGCAACTTTCAGCTGTGGAGCATAATTTTTTAAATACCAGAAAATACCTTCATAGTTGTTGCTATGGTATGACCCATTATAGTGTACAAACAACTTATTTGGTGCTATATTAGACTGAATAAAGTGTGCCATTGTTGCATCTTTAACTGCCTGAGCTTTAGGTAAATTTTCATTCACATGATCCGCATCAAACATGGTCAACATCTCTTTATATCCAGGTAATTCAGGATCATAAGGAAAAGGAAGGGGTGCAATCCATGCTTTTTCTTCTACTTTTAAAGTATCTAAAGCTTCCATTCCACCTTTAAATAACAAACTGGCATAACGACGTGGTACATTAGTCGCGATAAAAGGAGCCTGATGTTGCTTCGCATATTCAACCAACGGTCGATAATCGCCTTTATAGTTATTCCATAAACGCACCTCTTTTGCGAAATCCTCTTCAGAGATCTTTCCTTCCACATAGTTGGACAAGCCTTCTTGATTGTCTGCTTCAAACATCTCAGCCCCTAACACAAGTTCTTGTTTTGCACCTAAACTTTCTGTTACCTTCAATTGTAACCAATGCCCCAAAGAATTATTGTGATATTCTCCAAATAACACTACATCCGATTTCCCCAATGTTTTGATCATTTGTTTATAGGTCACTTTCTTTCCTTTCGCATTGTAAATTTGGTACGGTTGCCCTTCACTTGCAAAAACGGTTCCAACTAATAGAGCGAATAATACGCTATAGATATATTTCATGTTTACGCTGTTTTATAAGTCCCAAAGATAATTCTATTTGAATAATTTAGAATAAATAAAAATAAAAATACGTGTTAAGAGAAAGCAATTCTAGGGTAGAAAGTTTTTTTTTCGTTTTGCAACCTTTACTTTTGCTTGCTCAACAAAACACATCTAATGATTCCAAAATCGTTACTATATAAGAATATTCAGATCAATTACTACGATAGTGGTAAAGGCAATGCGTTAATTTTCCTCCATGGTTTTTTAGAAAACGCCAAAATGTGGGAAGATTATATGACGTATTTCTCAACTAAACACCGTGTGATTAGCATTGACTTATTGGGTCATGGTGATACGGGTTGCTTAGGTTATATTCACAGCATGGAAGATATGGCCGATGCGGTTCATGCTGTAGTCACTCATTTGAAACTAAAGAGAGTCACTTTAATTGGGCACTCTATGGGCGGTTATGTTTCTTTGGCATTTGCAGAACTCTATCCTGATTATGTCAAAAACATCGTCTTAATTAATTCTACGGCACGTGCGGATAGTCCTGAACGCGTACAAAACAGAGATCGAGCAATTGAACTCATCAAGAAAAATGCTCCTATGTTTATTACGATGGCAATCAACAACTTATTTACAGATGCCGTTAGACCGTTACATGAAGCAGAAATCAACTATACCCGAGAAGAAGCTCTAAAAACATCTACCCAAGGCGTTATTGCAGCGTTAGAGGGAATGAAAACGCGAATTGACAGAGAAGTACTCTTACACTTTGCTCCTTACACCATTGCTTTTATTCTAGGGAAGGACGATCCTGTTATGCCCTATCAAGAGACCTTCGATCAAACCTTAGGAACCAAAGCCACTGTGACAACATTTGAAGGCGGGCATATGCTTCCTATTGAACAAAAAGAAGCACTCAAGCAACAACTCAATGAACTCGTAAAATAGTTCATCAACGATAAAGCAACAAAAAAACGAGAATAACTATATTCTCGCTTTTTTTATAAGGTCTCCACAAAAGGAGTTTCTCCATCTAATATAACCAAGATAAGCTTAATCAATTCTTCTTTGAAAGCCGCTAAAACGACAGGAGTAATATCGTGATCCACGGCTCTTCCTTCGCGAACCCCAAAAAACAAGAACCCTTCTCTGCGATTTTTGAAAGAATAAATTCCTGCTTCTAAAGAAGCTAAAACTCCTTTTTCCGCATACATTAACGCATAACACAACAGCTGAATAATCTTATCATTCTTCAAATGTTCGGTCAAGCCTTCCCATTGGGATAGTTTTACTTGATTCGACTCTACTTTTCCTGTTTTATAATCAATAACGCGAATTTTTCCATTTCGGTTTTCAATGCGATCCACAAATCCGAATAGCTTAATGGGATAAGGTAAACGAGGATCTTCTAGTACATGTTCCAAACGCGTTTCTAACGCCAATAGTTCCACTTCATCGCCTTGTTCTAATCCCTTCAGTTCTTCTCGCAAGAAATGATACACATTTCGCTTAGCGACTTCAAAAGCCAATAGGTTTTTTCCCATTTTCTCCTTATCGCTATTGTAAATTTCCTCAAACTGCTTCTGAACCTCTTCATCTGCTTTGAGTTGTATCTCTTTAATCATCGAAACGGTTAATACCTTTCCAACATAAGGCTGATAGAGGTTTTCTAACGCATTGTGAATAATAGTACCCAAGGTATTCAAGGCTACACTCTCTTCAACCTCATCCACTTCGCGAATACGCAATACTTGTTGAATATAAAACTGCAAAGGATTGCGCAAATAAGCCGTTAAAGCAGAAGGTGAAAATCCTTTAATTGTCGCGATATCTTTGAGCTTTGCCATCAATTCCGCTGACTTTTCAATTGCAATAGGCGCATAGGCTTTATCAGGCAAATAGGCTGAATAGGTCACATTAACCAAGTGATGTTTCGGCTGTGTTTCCATCTCCAATTGCGCTAAAAATCGACTCTTCTCACCAGCATCCATGCCCTCCGCTTGGGAATTATAAATTAAATACACCTGTTTGGCACGCAACAGCAAATGGTAGAAGTGAAAGCTATAAATCGCATCCTTTTCTTTATACGTTGGTAACCCCAATTCTCTTTTTACATCATACGGAATAAAGGAATTCTGACTTTTTCCCGATGGAAACTTCCCTTCATTCACTGAAGTAAGAATCACCGTTTCGAAATCCAATACCCTGCTTTCTAAGATTCCCATGATTTGGAGTCCCTCCAACGGATCTCCTTCAAAAGACACCTCGCTCATATCCATGATTTGCTTATACAACACCTGAAGTAATTCAATAGAGTGAATAAACGGGTATTTTTCGCAATAGGACAACAAGCGGTTCAACAGGTTATAGGTCGTAAACAAAAAGGTCTTCATCAGACGATTTTGTTGACTATCCGTCGCTAATTTATTTTTAACCTGAATAATCAAGGCAATTAAACGCTTTAATATAGCCGCTGGCGTTTGATCTTTCCAAGGAGCAAAAACAAGTCGTTTCGTTTCTTCATCTGAAGCTGTAATCCACGATTCAAAGCGATCAAACGAGAAGAACGTCAAGTTTTTCTTCTGTATTTCCGACACTACTGCCCCCACTTCAAACAACCCTTCCATCACAGGACTGGTCAATACTTCCAAAACATCGCGGTAATAGAATACATATTGTTTTCCACCTCGGCGAACTGCTGCCAAATGCATCTTGAATATCTTATTCAAAAACAGCTGTACGGGGCTACTATTTCCGCTGTACCCCATCGTAATATTTAAACTACCCACAGTACTAGGCAACCCATACAAGACAGGTTGTAGTAAATTTTCATCTCCTAAAACAACGGCAATCTCATCCAGCGACGTACCTTTTGCTAACTCTTTGTCAATAATAGAACCGACAATCTTTGCCTGACCTACACTTTTAGGTGTTTGGATAATTTCGATATTTTTCTCTTCACTAAAAGAGGTCGTAATCCATTCAAAAGGGTGATTTTGATAATAAGTCCATTTTTGTTTGATTCTTCTCAAGAATAACCCCGCATCATGATAGGCATCATGAAGGAATACCTCATCAATATCCCAAAAAACACGGGCTCTCCCTTCAATTAAGAAATGCTGAATAATCACTTCTTCCGCAGCATTTAATGCGTTAAATCCTGCAAAATAATACTGCTTATCATTCGCTTTTACAAAATCTTTATGCACGGCAACCGCTTCGCGATAAATCATTCCTTGGTAGCCGATTTTCTTAGCTTGGAGGTGCTGATATAAAGCGGCATAATACCCCGGAATTTGCTCCCAAAACTGAAGGTAATTCTTTACGATATCCGTCTGTTGATTGACATCCACAGCCCAATGGTTGATATCTTCAATATCTTTTAAGTAACTAAAAACATGTTGAGGGTTCAACAAATAACGGTCAACTTCATTAAAATCCTGAAGCAACATTCGCGCCCAGTTGACAAAATAGTCGAAATCCTCAGCTTTATCTTGCAATAGCTGTTTATAAACCAGATAAAATTCAAACAAGAGCTCAATCGAGTCAATTCCTCTTAATTGAGCAATATCCTGTACCAATTCTTCAACACTGATAATGGTTGGAGCAAAAACACTGCTATCGTAAAATGATTTCAGCTGTTCCAACAAGAAGACTTTCGCTCGTTTATTGGGTAATACGACCACTAAGTCGTCCATAGACAAAGGGAAATCCTTTTTTATTTCAGCGCAGAATTGATTTAAAAAACGTTGTTGACTCATGTGAATAAAGGTAATAAAAAAAGGGCTTCGAATACTCGAAGCCCTTTTCTATCTTAGGATAGATCCTAATTATTTTTGTAATTGAATTTCAACACGTCTGTTTAACTCACGTCCTTTAACAGTTTTGTTAGAAGCGATTGGTTCAGCAGATCCGTAACCTTTAGAAGTTAAACGGCTAGCATCAACACCTTTCTCTACTAAGTAAACTTTTACTGCGTTAGCTCTGTTATCAGATAACGGAACGTTGATTTTGTCAGATCCAGTACTATCAGTATATCCAGCGATGTGGAATTTAGCAGTAGGGTATTCTTTCATGATTTTCACGATGTTATCTAAAACAGCGTAAGAAGCATCTTGGAATGTAAACTTACCTGTATGGAATAAGATTGTTTTTCCATAGTCGTTAAGTTGTTTTACTTGCTCTTCTTTGATTTCTGGACATCCTCTATTTGAAGCAGGACCAGGAACATCTGGGCACTCATCTAAATGATCAGGCACTCCGTCTCCGTCTCTATCTGGCCAAGGACAACCTTTGTTTTCTTTTGGACCAGGTACTTCAGGACACTCATCTTTATGATCTGGCACACCGTCACCGTCTGTATCAGGACATCCGTTGAATTCTGCTAAACCTGGAACGTCTGGACACTCATCTAAATGATCTGGAATACCATCACCGTCTGTATCAGGACATCCGTTGAATTCTGCTAAACCTGGAACATCTGGACACTCATCTAAATGATCTGGAATACCATCACCGTCTGTATCAGGACATCCGTTGAATTCTGCTAAACCAGGAACATCTGGACACTCGTCATATTTGTCTAAGATTCCATCTCCATCTGTATCTTTTCCTCCAAATTGGAAACGAATCCCCATGAAGTGTTGCATGTGTGATGCTACATCTACATTTGGATCTCTTGTATCGTCAAATGAGTGTTTGTAAGTAGATTGAACTGTTAAAGCGATGTTTTGAGTAAACCAAAAGTTTAACCCTAAACCTCCATTCACAGTACCAGCACTTGCATCACCCATAAAAGTATAACCTCCACCTACTAATAAGAATGGGTCAACTACTTTAGTGTTTAATAATTCTTTGAAGCTATATTTAACTTCTGCGTCAATACCATAGTATGACAAATCACCAGGGTTGTACTTTAAGTATCCTTCAGATTCATCTGAAATAAATTTTTCAATTTTATTCACAGATCCTACTACTCCCAATGAAAATCCATCACCTAGATATCTAGATACGTTCAAATAAGAGATTGATGGCAAAATATTCCAATCCGAAGTTTGGAAATAACCTCCCATTTTGTGTGAAAACCCTTTAGCCGAACTAACTTTAGTGTTTACAGCATTCGCACCAATAGTTACAGCCCACGGATGGTCGGCATCCTGTGCTTGAGTCGAAAGCCCCGCACATAGTATTGCCGCTGCAATTAATTTGTTGAGATGTTTCATAACTTTATTTTTCTATTTATTGTAATGTTAAAACAAAAATACAATTATATGTGTAGTTAACAAATTTTATTCTTAACAATTATTATGATTTACTAAAAAAACTTAATATTTAGATTACATTTAGTTCTTTTCCTACTTCAATAAAGGCTTGAATAGCTTTATCAAGGTGTTCTTGTGTATGTGCTGCGGATAATTGAACTCTAATTCTCGCTTTTCCTTGTGGCACAACTGGATAGAAGAATCCAATCACATAAACTCCTTTTGTCAATAGACGATCTGCCATCTCTTGCGATAATTTTGCATCGTATAACATCACTGGAACAATAGCAGAATCTCCATCGATAAAATCAAATCCAGCTTTTTTCATTCCCGCTTTAAAGTAATTGGTATTCCACTCTAATTGGTCGCGTAGTTTGGTGTCTTTTTTCAATAGTTCAAACACCTTCAAGGATGCTCCTACAATCATTGGCGCCAATGAATTTGAGAATAAATAAGGACGAGAACGTTGTCTCAACAACTCGATAATTTCTTTTTTACCTGTTGTATAACCTCCCATTGCACCACCTAATGCTTTTCCTAAAGTACCCGTAATGATATCTACACGTCCCATTACGTTTTTCGCTTCCATTGTCCCTTTTCCTGTTGCTCCAATAAATCCAGCAGCATGGCACTCATCTACCATAACTAAAGCATCGTATTTATCTGCTAAGTCACAGATCTTATCTAATGGCGCTACTAATCCATCCATAGAGAATACACCATCCGTTACGATAATCTTGAAACGGTGTCCCGCTTCATTTGCTTTAATCAACTGTTGCTCTAAATCAGCCATATCGTTATTTTCATAACGGTAACGCGCTGCTTTACACAAGCGAACTCCATCAATAATAGACGCGTGGTTTAAACTATCTGAGATAATTGCATCTTCTGCTCCTAATAAAGGTTCGAAAACTCCACCATTCGCATCAAAAGCTGCTGCATATAAAATCGTGTCTTCTGTTCCGTAGAAATCAGCAATTGTTGCTTCTAATTGTTTGTGAATATCCTGTGTTCCACAGATGAAACGCACAGATGACATCCCAAAACCGTGGGTATCCAAAGCATCTTTCGCTGCTTGTACAACCTCTGGATGTGAGGATAATCCTAAATAGTTATTCGCACAAAAATTCAATACTTTTTCTCCTGTAGAAACTGTAATCTCTGCTCCTTGTGGCGAAGTAATAATTCTTTCTCTTTTAAATAAACCATTGTCTTCAATCGACTTCAACTCTTGTTGTAAATGGTCTTTAATTTTTCCGTACATACTTACTCTTTTTAAGCGTTAACTATACTCTTTTACAAATGTATTATATTTAAATCATCCACTCCCATATATAAAATAACTTTTTTAGCCACTTCATACCCCATCTCTTGGAGTGATTCCTCGTATTTAGCCAATTGTTTGATATACTTTTCCTCCGGTTTTCCGGTTTTATAATCCAACAAATACGCTTTATTCTCTCGAATCAATACGCGGTCGGGAATTAGATTGTTCTTTTGCTTCCCAATAATCATGCGCTCATTGTACACCATTCCTTCCGAGAAGAACACCTGTAAATCAGGATGCGCAATAATTTGCTGAATGGCCTGCGTAAAACTCGCTCGATCACTTGTTACAATTAAGCCTTCTTCCAGTGCGCGTTCAATCGCAGGTTCAATATCCTGCTCCGTCTGAATAAACGACATGATCTTATGGGTAATATTTCCGTAGGCAATCGCTTCTCCAACTTGGGTATCCCACATCAATGCTTCGCGTTCAGCAATTTTGATATCATTAAAATTGAACAGCGACTCCACGCTTTGAATTAATTTGTTTTGATCTAAAGCTGTTTCACTTGCCTTCGACAACCGTTGAGGGTTTCCAAAGGCATACTCATTCACATCCTCTTGATACAGTCCTTGCTGACGTAAATAGTGAATAAAGAAACGCGACATATTGTTCTTGTATTCTCCATCCGTCTTCATATCGCGTGTTGTAATAATATGCAGTTGTTCTTCTGCTCTGGTCAGCGCTACATACAACACATTAATATTATCTAACAATTCTTCTTGTTCTTTCTCTGCATAGAGCTTTTCAGCATAAGCGCCGTACTCCTTCACCTCTTTTTTTGCATCCACTAAGGCTTTTGGCAATTCAATTCCTTCATCTAGCTCATCGAATTCCACCCAAAGCTTATCTCGATTGGATCGATCATAATCCTCTTCCGCAAACGGAAAAATAACAATCGGAAATTCCAATCCCTTCGATTTGTGGATGGTCATCAGTTGCACAGCATCCTTTCCTTCAGGGGTAGGGATACTAAATTTATGGTTGTTATTCTCCCAATATAGGATGAAATCTCCAATTCCGTATTGATTCTTGATGGTGCGCTCTAATACGATATCCAAGAAATACAACACATACGAACTTGTTGCTTTGGTTGGGAAAAAAGCACGTACAATAATCTCTACCGCTTCATAGAGCGATTTCTTTCTACATTGATCAAAGGAAATCACGACTTCTTTGCTTAACAACCACGCTTCAAACTCCGCATCAGCAGTAAAGGCCAACCCTTCTTCAATAAAATCGTGAACCGCTTCTTGCTGTCTTTTATTGGCGATATAATACAACATCATGGTTTTAGACTCCTTGTCTTCTTTATTGCGGATATAACGCAACACATCCATGATTAATCGCACTTCTGTTGCATGACTAATCAACAGGGAATCTGAAGATAAAATCGGTATCTCTTGTTCAGTCAAATAATTCGCTAATGCAATACCATGGGCGCGCTTTCGCGTCAAGACCACCATATCACTATATTGAAATCCTTGTTCCTTACAACGGTGAATAGTTGCTAAAGTCGCTTGTAAATACAGCTGTTCTTTGTCAATTTCATTTTCCTTATCCACCAAACCCTCATCGAGAAATTGCAAGTTGACATAACCTCCAACCTTACTGTTGATCTCTTGATAACTTTGATGTTCATAAATATGTTTGTAATCCTCTTGCGTAAAAAAGGAAGAAACTCCATTAAAAAAGGTATTATTAAACTGAATGACTTCCGAATAACTGCGGTAATTTTTTCCTAAAACCACAACTTCCTTATCGGGATTCGAAAAGGGATTATCCTCTTTACTCAATGCGATAAACTGCTCTGCTTTTCCTCCACGCCAACGGTAAATCGATTGTTTTGGATCCCCTACTAACATTAAGGTCCCCTTTACACCAAAATCTTCCCCTGCGAGGGCATTGTCAATCAAAGGAACAAGGTTGTCCCATTGCATCACGGAAGTATCTTGAAACTCATCAATAAAGAAATGGCGGTAGCGTTCTCCTAGTCTTTCATAAATAAAAGGAGCCGGTTGGTGCTGAATCTCATTGTGAATAATCGCATTAAACTGGCTGATAGACAGCATATTTTTTTCGTCCTGAATATGTTGCATTTCAATACCTAAAATATTCAAGAGCGATAGCGGCGTAATATTTTTTAAAAATGCTTGATAGAATAAGCGCTTGGCAAATAATTGATAAATCACAGCCAGCTGTCGAAGTACCTCTGGCAAAAGCGCCTCAATGGTATCTCGATCTTTGGCAGCCTTCAATAGCGTCACTTCTTCAAATTCTACATATTTGCGTTGGGTACTTTTGTCTGTATCGTTGATAATGGCCAACAGGTGATTGGGAAACGTTCCTCTAGAAAAGGATTTCATATCTACCCCTTTGTCAATCAACAAATCCCAAATTGCTTGTCCTTTTTGCTTCGTTTCTTTGGTGATTTCCTCGATTTTTTTACGCAAATAGTCGCGCGTTACAACGAAGTCTTTCAGGGTTTTCTCATCAAATAACGCAATTTCCTCTCGGTTGTTCTCATTCAACAACAGCACACCCATTTCTTTCAATTCACGGGTAATATCCCAGCTCTTATCATTGTCTGCTTTGTCAATGGAGAAATCAATCAATACTTTCGTCAGCTCTTCATCTGTTCCCGCTTTGGCAATTACTGAATCTACCGCTTCTTGTAGTAATTCATCCGAATCCAAGGACACTTCAAAACTCATCGGCAGATTTAAATCAAAAGCAAAGGAGCGAATAACCTTATGGGTGAATTTATCAATCGTCGAAATATCAAAAGAAGCATAGTTGTGAATGATATGCTTCATAATGCGTTCTGACTTTTTCTTGATTTCCTCTTCTTTCAGTCCGGTTTCTTCTACAAGCTGATCGAGCATCGACTGAAATTTGTTTCCCGTTTCCTTTTGTGAGAAAGCATATAGGCAGGATAGAATTCGATTTTTCATCTCTGCTACTGCTTTATTGGTAAAGGTAATGGCCAGAATTTTTCGATACGCATCATCTGATCGATCGACCAAGACAATTTTTAAATATTCTTTTACTAACGTATGTGTTTTTCCTGAACCTGCAGAGGCATTATATACTGAAAATGAGGCTTTTTCCGCTCTAACCATTGAATTATCCCTTAACTTTTATTAACCCTTAAGATTTTTTATATTCCATAGAAAATCCCTAAATTTGAATAAAAATAACACTAATCTTTAAATAATACGAATTATGGCTTTCGAATTACCACAATTACCTTATGCGTATGACGCATTAGAACCACATATTGACGCACGTACAATGGAAATCCACCATACGAAACACCACAATGCTTATACTACTAATTTAAATGCTGCTATTGCTGGTACTGAATTAGAAGGAAAAACAATCGAGGAGATTTTAGAGAACCTTGATATGGCTAATGGTGCAGTTCGCAACAACGGTGGAGGTTTCTACAACCACAACTTATTCTGGACAGTAATGAGCCCGAATGGTGGTGGAGAGCCAACAGGAGAATTAGCAGATGCAATTGCTAAGGATTTCGGTTCATTTGCAAACTTCAAAGAAGCTTTCGCAAAAGCAGGTGCTACTCAATTTGGTTCAGGTTGGGCATGGTTATGCGTTAAAAATGGTAAATTAGAAGTATGTGGTACACCAAACCAAGACAACCCGCTTATGCCAGGTGTTGCTTGTGGTGGAACTCCAATCTTAGGAATGGATGTTTGGGAACATGCGTACTACTTAAACTACCAAAACAGACGCCCTGACTATATTTCTGCTTTCTTCAGCGTAATCAACTGGGCTGAAGTTGCTAAGAGATATGCAGCAGCAAAATAAGACATAAAGAGATTACTCTTTAGATAGCAAAAGGGAAGTATCGGTGATACTTCCCTTTTTTTTATTTGAAAAACGTAGGTAATCACTCGTTTTCCTTCTAATCTTCTACGTTTTTTTCCCACTACGCTACGCTAATTTTTTGTACTTTTCCTATCTATCACTTTTACCTCAAGCTTATGCAATTAGATTACGAACCAGAAAGCACCAGACACAAATCCAAACGAAACTACCTCATTATTGGTTTCAACATCTTAATGCTATTTGCATTAATTTATTTTTTACCCTATGAGCCTCAAGTAAATAAAGGACTCGCCTTGCTTGCCTTTGTTGCTGTACTATGGCTGACCGAGGCATTGCACGTGACAACGACAGCTGTTTTTGTTCCGGTTCTCGCCATTGGATTAGGACTAACTGATGTTCAACCGGCACTTGTGTCTTTTGCAGATCCCAATATCTTCCTTTTCCTAGGTGGATTCGTATTAGCCGGAGCCTTACACGTACAAAAACTAGACTTGATTATCGCCAGTAAGATCATGTACTTGGCCAAAGGGCGATTATCGCACGCCATCTTCTACTTGTTTCTTACCACTGCCATACTCTCGATGTGGATTAGCAATACCGCTACGGTAGCCATGATGCTTCCTCTTGTTATGGGAATATTGAGCCAATTGGATAGAACTCAACACCACAATACTTACGTGTTTGTACTCTTGGGAATTGCCTATAGTGCGAGTATTGGAGGCATGGGAACTATTGTTGGAAGTCCGCCCAATGCGATTGTTGCTTCTCAATTGAATCTCTCTTTTGCTGCCTGGTTAAAAATGGGACTTCCCATGGTTATTATCTTACTGCCTTTGATGATTGCCATCATCTATTTTGTCTTCAAGCCAAAACTGAACCTGCAATTCGAGCATCAGATGGATGTAATTCCGATGAATACAGACCGCTGGATAACACTGGGGATTTTCTTACTAACAGCCATTTGTTGGATCTTTAGTACCCAAATCAATCCGTTATTTGCCGCTTTGGTTGGATTTGAAGGTTCTTTCAAGAACTTTGATACCTTCATTGCTTTGGGGGCATTTATTTTAATCTGCGTCAGTCAAGTATCCCGTTGGAAGGAATTGCAACACAATGTGGATTGGGGGGTTCTATTATTGTTTGGTGGGGGGGGTTGACCTTAAGTATGGTTCTCAAAGAATCAGGAGCAAGCAAAGTCATGGCTGATTTATTGGTCTCCGTGATTCACGATAGCTCTTTCTTTGTGATTAGCTTAATCGTCGCTTTCTTTATTGTGTTCTTAACGGAATTTACGTCAAATACGGCTAGTGCGGCACTCTTAGTTCCGATCTTCTTTTCGATCTCACAAGAATTGGGCATGCATCCCCTTGGTCTTTCCATGATTATCGGACTCGGTGCATCTTGTGCATTCATGCTCCCGGTAGCCACACCACCCAATGCGATTGTATTCGGTACGGGTAATATTCAACAAAAGGAAATGATGAAAGCAGGGTTTATCTTGAATATTTTCTGCGCCATTATTATTGCTACGGTTGCTTACTTTTTTTGGTTGGGGTAAAATATGATATAATCCTCAAATTATTAGATATAAAAAAGGGAAGTGTTGATTACTTCCCTTTTGAAAGTATAATTTACTTCTAATAACCATTATTCTTCATTAATTGTCTTACGTATATCTGTATACCTAAAATAGATAAATGAATTCATTACGTTAAATTCTAATGGATTATCTTCAGTAGGACCTATCCCCAAGAAGAAAACATATGCTTCATATTCACTATCTTTTGTATCAAGTCTTAAACGTTCCAAAGTACTATTAAACACATTATTATAATTATTTCTTATCCTAGTCACCATTGCTTTACTTAATCCTTTTTTCTGTAAGATCACTTTATACCCCTCATTTCCATTAGTTCTATAACGATATAATTGAAATTCCATTTTATCCTCATCTTCATATAATGCTCCACTTTTAATCAACTTTATAGGAGCATAAAAAATTTTATTATCAATATAAGGCTTATGATTTTTACCTGACGTTATATGTCTAAATAAATATTTATATTCAATCTTATTACCTAATACTTCTATTTCTACATCTCTATTTCGTTCAAAACCGAGATAGAAATCAACTATTCTTTTAATTGAACTTACTTTACTATTCCGTTTCCCATCTTCTGGATCAAAAGACACCTCATCATTATATCCAACTCTTCCCGCGCTAGTCGTAGTCCCTTCATCCTCGTTATGTTTCTTTACTTCTACTACACTTTCTTCAATATCATCAAAAACTTCGGGCATTACTAATAAAGAAGGATACCCAACAACTTTTAATTCCTTAACTGTTAACTTATGGTTTTTAGCTTTACCTATAAGTCCATTTAACAGCGCTTCTTCACAGGCTTCAGCATGTTCTTGTCTAGGACTTATACTAAAGTAGGGTATTCTTTTGTTTGTCAATTTATAACTATTAGCTACAACTGCCACTCTACAATTTTCAGAAGGGCATTGAAACAATACGTCATCTTTTGACTTATCTTTCATAATTGTAGGCAGATCTACCGCCCAAATGACTTCTTGAGTATCTACTCGAAACGCTCTATCCATTTTATTTTTATTAAATTAAGTTAATGGTTTTTATTTTTCAATAAGCATACCTCTTTTTACAATACTCGCTTTTTGTCATGTTTAAATAAAAAACCCACAAACATCATGAAAAACAAGACATTATGTCCGAAAAAGTAAAACAATAAATATTAATCACACATTTAACCTCTTCTTAAATTTAAAATACTATTTAAAAAATTAACAAATCTTAAACAACACTCAAAATCACAGGACTATCCAATTCAGACCTATATCTGAAATACTTCCATAAAAAAAGCACCAATCTCTTGATCAGTGCTTTTTATTATCATGTATCTGTTCTATTAATATGGTTTCTCATCTCTACCTTCGTAGTTGATGAAGGCGCGGTTGACTACGTGGTTTCCTAAATTAGTAAAGATAACTCAATCACAAAAACAATTGCCTTTCATAATAACTACGCACCGCAGTATTATTTACTTTAGCAGGTCTCCATTTACCAAGTCCTTTTACGATGCGCTCTACTACATTTCTCACCTCTTCATTCGATGTATTACGCACTTTTACCTGACTCACAGAACCATCCACTTCCACAATAAATTGAACATCAAGATTTTTCATTTCTGCCAAAGCTAATGGGTTTTTCATTCTTTCATAAGCTTGTATAAACTGTTCTTCAAAAACCAATACACCCGCTTCATAATAAGCTTGAGCATAAAAAGCTTTTACTCCCTTATAAGCAAGAGTATCAACGAGAAAATCAGCACTTTCAAACTTTTTTAACGTCAAAGGCAAAGTAAATGTACTTTCTATTTTTTTATCATTTTCAATTGCGGGTTTCCATTTTGACATCTTTCCTAAGACACGTACAGCTTCAGTTCCAATTCCAAAACCGGGATCCCTTAAAATTTTAATATCTGTTACTCCCCCCTGATCTTCAACAGTAAACTGTAAAATCAATTGAAAAACGTTTTCTTCAAGTGCCTCCTCTGGGAAAATGAATCTCGATTTGAATTCCTGAATAAAATTGGCCATCCCACCTGGATATTCAGCTGGCACGGCAAAAATATTACAAGCTATTTCAGATTCAAGCTTCTCTCCTCTGTTCTTCTGAGCAAACCCTTGTTGAACACCTAGCAACAGTAAACTAGTTACAATCAAAACAATACTTATTTTCATCTGCTCTACTTTTACTGAAATTTAAACAAAAAAAAAAACACCAATCTCTCGATCAGTGCTTTTTATTATCATGTATCTATTCTATTAATACGGTTTCTCATCTCTACCTTCGTAGTAGTTGATGAAGGCGCGGTTTACTACGCGGTTTCCTCCTTTTGTAGGATAGTCTCCGGTGAAGTACCAATCCCCTAAGTTTTTCGGACACGCTTTGTGTAGATTCTCAATCGATTGGAATACGATTTTGATTTCTGATTTAGTACCTTCTTCTGTTACCATCTCTGCAATCTTAGCCGAAACTTCCTCATCTGTAAATGGCGCGTAAATCTCTTTTACGTAGTTGATTACCTCGTCATCTTTTAAGTCTACTTGTGCTTTTGATTTTTGGTATACTTCTTCTACGATGTGGTACATATTGCGTTCTTTTAGCATTTCAATTACCGCTTGGAATGCGATTAATCCTTCTAATTTTGCCATATCAATTCCGTAGCAATCTGGATAACGCACTTGTGGTGCTGCAGAAACGACTACAATACGCTTCGGATTCAAACGATCCAACATGCGGATGATACTTTTCTTCAACGTCGTACCACGTACAATACTATCGTCGATAATCACCAAGTTATCCGTTGGTTTAATCACCCCATAGGTTACGTCGTATACGTGTGCTACTAAATCATCACGACTACTATCATCTGTAATAAACGTACGCAATTTTGCATCTTTAATTGCAATCTTCTCTGTGCGCAACTTAACAGATAAAATCTCTTGTAGCTTCGCTTCAGATAACGCCTCTTTGTTCTTTAGGATATCTGAAATCTTGCGTTGATTTAAGAAATCTTGTGCACCTTCAATCATTCCGAAGAACGATGTTTCTGATGTATTTGGAATATAAGAGAATACTGAATTATCTGTATCGTTTTCAATAATATCTAGTACTTGAGGAAAGATAAACTTTCCTAAGTCTTTGCGTTCTTGGTAAATATCCGCGTCATTTCCTCTTGAGAAATACACGCGTTCGAATGAACATGCTTTTAATGGAAGTGGTTCTAAGATTTGCTCAAAGTGTACACTTGCATCTTTCTTAACGATAATTGCCTGACCTGGTGTTAATTCCTTGATGTCTTCAAAAGGCACATTCAACGCCGTTTGGATGACCGGACGCTCACTTGCTACGACAACGATTTCATCATTTTCATAGTAGAATGCAG
Organism: Myroides gitamensis; assembly: GCF_029894455.1. Lineage (NCBI taxonomy): Bacteria > Pseudomonadati > Bacteroidota > Flavobacteriia > Flavobacteriales > Flavobacteriaceae > Myroides > Myroides gitamensis. The sequence continues at coordinate 3,483,441 of NZ_JARYHN010000001.1, read as the reverse complement.
GGCGAATACCCGCTGGATCTCTGAATACAAAAGCATCTCCATGACCTAACATTCCAGCCATTGTAAATCCACCGTCCCAGTTTTTAGAAGCTCTTCTCAAGATACGAGCAATATCCAAACGCTCTCCAATAATCGGCGAAGCTGTTTTTTTCGAGAATCCTTCTTGTTTTATTTTGTAGTATAAATCATCGATTTCATCATCTAAGAAATGGCCGATTTTCTCCATTACAGTAATGGTATCTGACATTTCTTTTGGATGTTGACCTAAGCGCACTAAATCGTCAAACAACTCTCTAACATTGGTTAGGTTGAAGTTTCCGGCAACGATTAAGTTTCTGTGCATCCAATTATTTTGACGTAAAAAAGGATGAACGCTTTCGATGCTATTTTTTCCAAAAGTTCCATAACGCACGTGACCTAAGAACACTTCTCCTAAATAAGGGATGTGTTTTTTTTGCAATTCAGCGCTATCCGCATATTCTGGGTGTTCTTCCATTTCTGCATTAATGCGTCCATTGATTTGGGCAAAAATATCTTGAATCGGCTGTGCTTTATTTGAACGCACACGACTAATATAGCGTTCTCCTGGTTCCATATCGAGTTTAATACTCGCTAAACCAGCTCCATCTTGTCCTCTATTATGTTGTTTTTCTAATAACAAGTACATTTTTTGAATCGGATAAAATGCACTCCCATATTTTTCTTTATAATAGGATAGAGGCTTTTTTAATCGTAAAAAAGCAATTCCACATTCGTGTTGTAGTGCGTCGCTCATAGTTAGTTGTGTTGTGTGTTATCATTAAAAAAAGCCCCACGACGAGGCTTAGTATGTTGCATGTTTATTTGAGTTCAATGTCGAACTGTGTTAACATTTTAAATTGCATTAATCTTTTTTTCATTTCGGCTTCTTCTAACTGCTCCATGCGTTGTGTTCCGAATTCTTCTACACAGAAGGAGGCTAAATTAGATCCAAAAATAATTGCGTTCTTCATACATTGAAAGGATATACTTCCTCTTTCTGTTAAGTACCCTGCAAATCCACCGGCGAAAGTATCCCCTGCTCCAGTTGGATCGAATACTTCTTTTAGCGGTAATGCTGGAGCAAAGAAAACATCTTTCCCTGAAAACAACAAGGCGCCATGTTCTCCTTTTTTAATTACGACATATTGAGGTCCCATTTCATGAATCACTTCAGCCGCCTTTACCAAAGAGTATTCTCCAGAAAGTTGACGTGCCTCTTCATCGTTAATTGTAATTACGTCGACGTGTTTCAAAACGGATTTGAGTTCGTCTAACGCACAATTCATCCAAAAATTCATGGTATCTAACACCACTAGTTTCGGTTTTTGTTCCAATTGATCCAATACAGATTGCTGAATAGCGGGATGTAAATTCCCCAACATCACAACATCGGCATTTTTAAAATCAGCTGGAACGACAGGATTGAAATTCTCCAACACATTAAGCTGTGTGTCTAATGTATCCCTTGCGTTCAAATCGTTGTGGTATCTACCGCTCCAAAAGAAGGTTTTACCGCCTGGAACTACTTCAATACCTGTTGTATTGATATTCTTACTTTCTAGTAATGCTATGTATTCTTTAGGAAAGTCATCCCCTACAACAGAAACGATAGCTGTTTCAACATCGAAATGTGAAGCAGACAGTCCTATATATGTAGCTGCACCTCCTAATACTTTGTCCGTTTTCCCGAATGGTGTTTCTATACTGTCAAACGCCACCGTTCCGACGATCAATAACTTGTTCATATTTTTGGAAAAGAAATAAGATGCAAATATATATCTTTCCTGATTTTAGACCAAAAATTAATCTCCTTTATTCTAAAATTAACTTATAGTCAATGCATTACAATTCACTCCTAGCTTATTTTCCTCCGATACAAGAAGCAGAAACCGCCTTATTTTTCTAATAGTGAAGCACATATCCTTACTTTCTAGGCAAGGACAAGCAACCAACCTAACAATAAATCGCCGCCAATTACCTCAAGTATTTCAACCTTTTTAAACCGCTTTCACTCTATTTTCACCCCATCTTCAGCCCAACCTATTCCCAACTTATTCCTAGCATACCCTAACATACGCCTAAGTATAGTATAAGAATACGGGTAGCTACCTTTGACCTTCCTTCAAGTTTCCTTCGACATTCCTTCGACAAAAACCCCTTTTCACGAGGCAAACTCGAAGGAAACTCGGAGGAAACTTGAAGGAATGTCGAAGAAAACAGAACGCAAACTATACCAAAAAGGGACTACTATTCCATTCAGAACACCTGTTTCGCTTACCTCTAACTACGGATAATCCTCTTACTAAAGTTTGTTTTAAGGAAAAAAACCGTCCCTTATCCCCATAAAAAAAAGGTTCAGCTGTTCTGCTAAACCTTTTTCTATCTTCATATCGTATGTTCTACTCTCTATTTTGCTCATAATATTCATCGACGAGCAGATCTTTTTGTTTTCCTGCTTGCACGGCTAAAAAGTCGCAACGCTCATTCATGGGGTGGTTATTGTGTCCTTTGACCCATTGAAAAGAAACTTGATGACGTCTATAAATACGCAAAAAACGCATCCATAGATCTGGGTTTTTCTTGTCTTTGAAATTTTTCTTCTCCCAACCAAATACCCATCCTTTGGTAACGGCATCCACTACATATTTAGAATCTGACACCACCAACACGCGTGTTTGTGGGTTTTTCAGCTTTTCTAATCCTACAATTACCGCGAGTAATTCCATGCGGTTATTTGTGGTGAGTCGATACCCTTGTGCAAATTCCTTAAATATTTGATGTCCGGCCCATTCCAACACCAAACCATACCCACCTGGTCCGGGATTTCCTTGTGCAGATCCATCGGTATATAAAATAACTTGAAAAGACTGACTCATTTATTATTTTTTAGCTAACAACTGTTCAATGACAATTGGAAAGTGTTTGTATTCTAAGGCTTGTACTGCTTTTGCAATATCTTCTGCTGTATAATGTGCTTCTACAGGAGTCGTTTCTTGTAAAATGATTGCTCCTTCGTCGTAATTTTCATTGACAAAGTGAATCGTAATTCCCGTTTCCGGTTCTTTATTTGCCAAAACAGCTTCGTGAACAAAGTGTCCATACATCCCTTTGCCGCCATATTTAGGTAATAAGGCTGGATGAATGTTAATAACTTGATTGTGATATTTTTTTACTAAATCCTCAGGGAACTTCCACAAGAAGCCCGCCAAAACGATTAAATCTGGCTCGAAAGTTGCCAGTTTTTCTGCTAACTCGCCGTTATTCAGCTTATTTTTATCAAAAATATAAACCGGAACATTTCTTTTTTCAGCTTTTTCTATTACTTTAGCATGAGGGTTATTGACCAAAACGAGGTATTGGTTGACAATTGAATTATTCTCAAAGTAATTGATAATATTCTCTACGTTAGTCCCTGAACCAGAAGCGAATAGCGCTATTTTTTTCATGTTATAAGGAGTATTTAAGTTTTTAAAACACTTTATTTAAGTACAAAAAAAAGAATAATTACTGACAATAAACAGAAAAATAGTATTAAGTATTAATTATTTTTATAATTTCGCACTGACAATTAACATGTATAATCAGGATATAAAATAAAGTTTTTTATTTTTGCCCTAGGAAATTAAATTTTAAAATTAAAGATTATGTCAGACATTGCATCAAGAGTAAAAGCGATTATCGTTGACAAATTAGGAGTTGACGAGAACGAAGTTGTAGCAGAAGCAAGCTTCACTAATGATTTAGGAGCTGATTCACTAGACACTGTTGAGCTTATCATGGAGTTCGAAAAAGAATTCGATATTCAAATTCCAGATGATCAAGCTGAAAACATCGCTACAGTTGGTCAAGCTATCTCTTACATCGAAGAAGCTAAGAAGTAATAACTAATAACCCACGTGTTGTTAACAACACGTGGGCGTTATTATTTTCGGGCATACCTGCTTATTTTAGAATAGAAAAAAGGACAGATTTACTAGTAAGTAATCTGATAAACAAATATAAAGCTACCCAATGTTTCCTTTTACAAAAGTGAAAAATTGGGTTTTTTTAACTTATTAAACCATAATATTTACTTTATGAAATTAAGGCGAGTTGTTGTAACAGGTTTAGGTGCTCTTACCCCAATCGGGAATAATATCCAAGAGTATTGGAACAGTCTTATTAATGGCGTAAGTGGAGCCGCTCCGATTACACATTTTGATGCTACCAATTTCAAAACCCAATTTGCGTGCGAAGTAAAGAATTTCAATGTAGAAGATTTTATTGATCGTAAAGAGGCACGTAAAATGGATCGATACGCTCAATTAGCCATGGTTAGTGCTGATGAAGCAGTTGTAGATTCTAAATTAGACTTAGAGAACATAGATAAAGATAGAGCTGGAGTTATTTGGGGTTCTGGAATCGGTGGATTAGAAACCTTCCAAAACGAGGTGACTGACTTCGTAAACGGAAATGGAACACCGAGATTCAATCCTTTCTTTATTCCAAAAATGATTGCAGATATTGCAGGAGGACATATTTCAATTAAATATGGCTTACGCGGACCAAACTTTACTACGGTATCGGCTTGTGCTTCGTCTACCAATGCAATTATTGATGCATTCAACTACATTCGTTTAGGCATGGCAGACATCATGGTAACAGGAGGTTCTGAAGCAGCTGTAACGATTGCAGGAGTGGGTGGATTCAACGCAATGCACGCTTTATCTACAAGAAATGACAGTCCAGAAACAGCTTCTAGACCAATGGACAAAGACCGTGATGGTTTTGTATTGGGAGAAGGTGCTGGAGCATTAGTATTAGAAGAATACGAACACGCAGTTGCGCGTGGAGCGAAAATATACTGTGAAATCGGCGGTGGCGGAATGTCAGCAGATGCGCATCACTTAACTGCACCACATCCAGAAGGATTAGGAGCAACAAACGTGATGAAAAACTGTTTGAGAGACGCAGGCCTTGAGCCAAAAGATGTTGATGTAGTAAACTTACACGGAACGTCTACTCCATTAGGAGATATCGCTGAATCAAAAGCTATTTTAAACGTTTTTGGTGATCACGCTTATTCAATGAACCTAAACTCTACCAAATCTATGACAGGTCACCTTTTGGGAGCTGCAGGAGTGATAGAGGCAATCTCAGTAATCTTATCCATCGAGCATGGAATTGTCCCTCCAACAATCAATCACTTTACAGATGATGATCAAGTGGATGCTAAATTAAACTTTACCTTCAACAAAGCGCAGAAAAGAGATGTGAAAGTAGGTATGAGTAATACATTTGGTTTCGGAGGACACAACGCTTGTGTACTAGTAAAAAAATTAGATATTTAAGCACGACAACGTAATGTTGAGTAACGTACTAAATAAGATATTTAAAAATTCCCGTTCAAGTCAAAAGGACGGGAATTTTTTGTCGTAAGATATCTCAAATCACAATGACCAAGCCTTTGGATGTCGCTTACTATAAATTAGCGTTCACCCATCGTTCAATGAACATCGTTGATACTCAAGGAAATCCAATTAATTACGAACGATTAGAGTTTTTGGGTGACGCCATGCTCAACGCTGTAATCGCCTCGCATTTATATTTAGAGGTTCCTAGTGGAGATGAGGGGTATTTAACGAAAATGCGCTCTAAAATTGTAAGTAGAGAGAACTTAAACACGATTGGCAAGAGTTTGGGATTAATTGATATTGTTGAAAGCAAAATGGGCAATCAACAATTCGGAGAAAACATCCATGGTAATATTTTAGAGGCCTTAATTGGGGCGATATACTTGGATCAGGGTTATCCTGCTTGTGAGAAATTTATCCACCAGCGCTTAATTTCTACCATCACAGATATCCATGTCTTAGAAACAAAGATAACCAGCTATAAAAGTTTACTCATCGAATGGTGTCAAAAGACGAAACATACGTTCAAATTTGACGCTTATGAGGAAACAACGAATGAAGACGTCAAGTATTTTGGAGTTAAATTATTCATTGACAATAAGTTAATATCAAAAGGACGAGCTACATCAAAGAAGAAAGCAGAAGAAAAAGCTTCGCAACGTGCGTATTTTGCGTTGCAAGAAAAAATAAACCATTAAATTGGGTAATCAATTAACATTTACTTAATCTTTCTTCTAATTATCTACATATTGTTTGCATTATAAAAGTTGTATCTTTGTAACTAACGAATAAACAAATGGGACCAGTAGTTCTAAGATTAGAAGATTTTGAAGCTGAAAACTATAGTCTGATAGCGATTCACTCTTCGCGCAAAGAAGATTTTAAAGTTACCTATCTTATTAACACTATTCTAGGCCTTTATTTAGAACGTACATCGTATGATGTTGAAGTTGAAACGGATCAAGGCTTAGCTTCCTTCTCTTTATTTGAATACGACGATCCAGATTACCATGTATTGTGGAAATTGGTATCAAATAAAGCTTTTATACTTCCAGAGTCACAGATGGCTTCTCCCCTCTTTCAATATGTTGTTTCAACCATTAGTAAGCAAGGTTATCTCTTACCGGAACACAAAACGGTGGATTACTTTCTAAAAGTTGAAAATACAGATGAGCAATTTGAGATTGGCACAGTCATTGAAAAATTAAAATCAATAAAAGTAATTTCTACAGCATACGAAATCCGAGTAGAAGCGATCAAATCGAAAAACAACCTAATTTTTTAAAAATATGGTAGCAAAAAAAAGAACAAAAATTGTAGCAACGTTAGGTCCTGCATCAGGAACAAAAGAAGTGTTGCACAACATGATTAAAGCAGGTGTAAATGTATTTAGAATTAATTTCTCCCATGCAGATTACGCCGATGTACAAGAGAAAATCGACATCATTCGAGAATTAAATAAAGAATACGGTTACACAACGTCAATTTTAGGAGACTTACAAGGTCCTAAATTGCGTGTGGGAATTATGGCAGAAGATGTAGTGGTTCACCCTGGTGATATGATTACATTTTCAACAAAAGAAGAGTTCAAAGGAGACGCAAAACGCGTTTACATGAACTACAAACAGTTTCCTAATGATGTAAACGAAGGAGAGACTATTTTATTAGACGATGGTAAATTGATCTTTGAAGTAGTATCGACAAACAATACAGATGAAGTTGTTGCGAAAGTAATCCAAGGAGGTCCTTTGAAATCGAAAAAAGGAGTAAACCTTCCGATGACAAAGGTTTCATTACCTGCCTTAACGGAAAAAGACATCAATGACGCTATTTTTGCAATTAAAGCACAAGTGGATTGGTTGGCGTTATCTTTCGTTAGAACACCGGAGGATTTATTGGATTTACAAGAAATTGTAAAACAACATTCAGAGCACAAAATTCCAATCGTTGCGAAAATTGAAAAACCGGAAGCGGTTAAAAACATCAATAAATTAGTTGCTTACTGTGATGGATTGATGGTAGCTCGTGGGGATTTAGGAGTTGAAATTCCAGCTCAAGAGGTTCCACTTATCCAAAAGCAATTAGTACAAATCGCTAAAAATGCTAGAATTCCAGTAATCATCGCAACACAGATGATGGAAACGATGATTTCTAGTTTAACACCGACAAGAGCGGAGGTAAACGACGTTGCAAACTCGGTAATGGATGGTGCAGATGCTGTCATGTTATCAGGAGAAACGTCTGTAGGTAGTTACCCGGTTCAAGTAATTGAGAAAATGACACAAATTATTCAAAGTGTTGAAAATTCTCCATTAATCAATGTACCGCAAAGTCCACCGACAATTAAGACAAATCGTTATATCACGAAAAACATTTGTTATCACGCTGCCTTAATGGCGAATGACATTGAAGCGAAAGCCATTTGTACGTTGACAAACAGTGGATACACTGCATTCCAGATTTCTGCTTGGAGACCGAACAGTGACATCCTTGTTTTTACGTCAAATAAGCGCATTTTAACGCAGTTAAACCTATTATGGGGAGTACAGGCTTACTACTACGATAAATACGTAAGTACAGACGAAACCATTGAAGATATCAACAATATGGTAGTGGAAAAGAAACACGCTGTAAAAGGAGATATGGTGATTAACTTAGCGGCAATGCCAATCATCGATAAAGGGATGGTAAATACGTTGAGAATATCTGAGATTAAGTAGTGATGGGTTAAGGGTGTGAGTGAAGGGTTATGATGATTGAGTTATGGGTTATGAGATTACTATGGGTGAAATCGAAACGTTGTATTTTTCTAAATAGTCTAGATTTTCCTTTCATCACTAAATCGTACAACTTCACAAACAAACTGAAGACGAATTGCACTTTTCTCTTATAAAAAGAATAAATCGAAAGGCATATAATGCTGATTAGCTATAAAAAAAGCGGAATCCAAAAGGATTCCGCTTTTTTATTTATTTTTTATAAGCTAAGGGCTTAGTTACTAGTTAACGGCACCGTAAACCATTTGCCCTACTTCTCCCCTTGCCACTCTGCATAAAAACGCGCCAAGAAGTCTTCCATATAACGGTGTCTATCTTCGGCCATTTTCTTTCCTGCATCGGTGTGCATTAGATCTTTCAACAACAGCAATTTCTCATAGAAATGATTAATTGACGTTCCTTTATGTGCCTTATATTCTTCTTTGGTCATGCCAAATCGAGGCGCTTGCTCTGGGTCATGAATGGGATTATTTTGAAATCCTCCGTAATTAAAAACTCGCGTTATTCCAATCGCACCAATGGCATCTAATCGATCCGCATCTTGTACGATTTGCAATTCCTTCGAAGTGAACTTTTGGTCGAAATTCCCGCCTTTAAACGAGATATTTTCAATTCCCTTGACTACATGATCAACCACCTCGGGTTCATAGTCTAAAGATTCCAGCCATTCTTTTGCTTTACGAGGTCCAATTGTTTCATCTCCCTTATGGAACTTACTATCCGCAATATCGTGAAGCAACGCAATTAACTGCACTACTTCAATTTGAGCTTCTGGTTCGAATTTTAAAATATTGATCGCATTATTGTATACGCGTTCGATATGGAACCAATCATGTCCTCCTTCGGCATGCTTCAACTCCTCTTTAACATAGGCAATAGTTGCTTCAATCTTCTTACTCATTCGATTTATTTAATTATAGCGGGTTGTACCCATTTAAAGATATGTGGATCTTTTCCAATACTCATTCGTTCTGCCACACGTAGCATACGAGCAGGTAGCTTCATCAAGTATTCTCTTGATTTTTCTGCTTCGTCCGTTAACCCAGTTAAATTTGCAATTTGCCAACGGTCAATCAATTTCTGCATGATATCCACATAATCAACAGCTGTATATACTCCTATACGTTGTGCTGAATCCGAGAATAACTCAAATGCATCTCCCATTTTTCCTCCTGATTCTCTGATTAGGTTTGCAGGCATGGTAATTTTTCGTTTCATCATGTCTACAAAAGCCAATAGCATTTCACTTGGATCTACTTTAAAGATTCGATCTACGAATTCAGAATAAGCATGGTGGTGACGCATCTCATCTCCCGCAATTAAACGACAGATTTTCGATAACTTATGATCTCCGTATTGCTTCGCTAATTTCGCCACACGATTGTGTGAGATATAAGTAGCTAACTCTTGGAAACTTGTAAATACGAAGTTTTTGTATGGGTCTCTATCTGTTCCTGGGTCAAACCCATCATTCAATAAATATTGTGTTGTGATTTCAACTTCACGCATATTCACACGTCCAGATAGATAAAGGTATTTATTTAATAAATCTCCATGTCTATTCTCTTCTCCAGTCCAGTGGCGAATCCATTTTGCCCATCCATTTCCACTTTCACCTTCTTTTTGGTTCACTCCTTCTACATCCATTAACCAAGATTCATACGTAGGTAAGGCTTCTTCTGTAATGGTATCACCAACTAAAACTACCCAAAAATCGTAAGGCAATTCTTTGGCGTATTCTCTCAATTCTTTGACATCTTCTAAAAATGTTTCACTTTCCGAATTCGGCAGTAAATCAGAAGGTTGCCAAATTTTCTCCACAGGTATTAGATAATCATCAACGAAGCTATCTATATTTTTTTCCAAGAAGTGCATTACTTCTAAACGAACATTGTGTGTTGACATTTCAATTAGTTTTTACTTCGCAACTAGCTCTTCGGTTTGGTTTAGTTTGTTTGGGAGTAACTGCGAGAATTAGTATTTTATTCTATTTTAGACTTTACGGCTGCCTCAGTTTTAGCGAAGAGTTCTTCAAAAGAATAATCGCTAATTTTCATTGGTTTATGTGCATAAAGACTAATTTTGGCTCCTAATCCTAAAGGAAATTTTCCAAATCGAAACAATTTCCATGAATTATTAATAGTCAAGGGGACAAGATAAGCATCTGGTGAAAACTTACATAACATTTTAACCCCATTTTCTGAAAAACGTTTAGGGTGTCCGTCACGGCTTCTTGTTCCTTCAGGAAAGATAACAGCAGCCCGATTGTATTTTGAGATATATTGGCCCAATCCGCGAATAACGGTTAAGGCTTGTTTTGCATCATTACGATCAATTAATACAGATCCTCCGTGCTTTAAGTTATACGATACACTCGGGATTCCTTTTCCCAATTCTTTTTTACTGACGAATTTGGGGTGGTTTTGTTTAAAAAACCAAATAATCATCGGTATATCAAACATACTCTGATGATTAGAAACGAAGACAATTGGTTTATCCGTAGGGAGTTCCTCTTCTTTTGAAACGCGATACGTAGTACCTAAGATACCTGTACACAGCATAATCCACCATACCATAGCATCTACCACTTTCTTGTGGGCTTTATAACCAAAAAGGTTAAGTGCTAGCCATTGTATTCCATGAAAAAAAAGGAGTACAAGTAGTAAACAGATAACGAATAGTACAGATAACGGATATGAAATTATTTTTTGCATTAGCTCAATGTATATCTTGAGCAAATATACACTTTAAAAAAAAACCACCTTATAGAAGGTGGTGTCTTTTTAGCAATATTCTTTGTATGCGTCGATCAAATTTTCAGCAATCAACTCTGCAGGATTACCTTCAATATGATGTCTCTCTAACATGTGAACTAATTCTCCGTCTTTAAACAAAGCCATAGAAGGTGAAGATGGAGGGAAAGGGAACATGTGTTGACGTGCTGCATCAACAGCATCTTTATCAACTCCAGCAAATACAGTTACGATTTGCGCTGGTTTCTTTTCTCCATTTAAGCTCATGATTGCTCCTGGACGTGCATTACGCGCCGCACAACCACAAACTGAGTTTACAACTACTAATGTAGTTCCTTCTTTACCTAAAGCAGCTTCTACTTCGTCTGCTGTATATAATGCTGAAAATCCTGCATCAACTAACTCTTGACGCATTGGTTTTACTATTTCTTCTGGATACATACTATTACCTTTAATTAAAAATTGTAATAACAAAGTTACACTTTTTCTCTTATTTTGTCCAATTTCAATGCTAAAGTATTCCCAACATGCACTAGACCGCCTTTTTGGGTTTCTTTTTCATTTTATTCAACCAAATAAAAATTCCTGTAATCGGCAATGAAGTTGCTATTAAACAGGTTATGAAATAGATAACCTTAGAGAACAACCCATAGATATCACCAAAGTGTAGCGCTCGAATAGAGCCCGCTAATTTCTCTCCGATCGTTTTATCTGCAAAGATTTCTTTTTTGATTACTGCTCCAGAATACTGATCGATAAACACGCGGTCATTCACCGTTTCATTCCATCTGGCCAATTCATTTTTGTTTACCTCATACGCGCCAACTTCGTCTTTTGGCAAGCTTATCGCAAGCGTACGGTAGTCATACTCCATTTCTTTATTTGCAATGGCCAACGCTTCTTCTAAACTAATCGTTTGCTTGTCTTGTACTACCGATTCTGGTTTTACTTCATCACGTCCACCAAAAACCTTTGTTCCCAATTACAGCACTCAATCCATCTCTGTACCATTCAAAGGACCAACACAAGCCCGTTAACGACATAATCAAAACGATTAATAACGTATAAAATCCAAGGGTATTATGTAAATCGTGGTTGATACGCTTCCAATTAGCGTTGAATTTAATTTTGAATCCTGGTTTAATGCTTTTCCATCCTTTAATTTTCTTTGGAAACCACAAGATTAATCCTGAGATTGAAAGAAAACAAAAGATAATGGTTGCAATTCCAACGATAGGTCTACCAATTGACGAATCAAGGAGTAACCAACGGTGCAATTTGAAGACAGTCATAAAAAACTCATCTCCAGGCCCTTTCCCTTTCCCCAAGACTTCGCCTGTATACGGATTTACATGAACCGCATCTGGGCGTTTTCCCTCTTCTCCGCTTCTTACAGAAAACACATACGGTTTGCTTTCATTGCTCACCATAGTTACGCGTTGTACTTTCCCTTGGGTAGCAGTTTCCACTAGCTGCACTAATTCCGCCACGGGTTTACTTTGTCCGGTTCCTTTATCTGTAACTTGATAACGTGCAGGCTCCATCCAATCCTGGATTTCAGTCTTGAACGTATAAATAGTTCCGGTTAAACAAACCACAAACAATACAAGCGAACTTGCGATACCCAACCACAAGTGTAGGTCATTCATCAATTTGCGAAAAGGAGAGGTCTTCTTTGTTTTCATAAGGACATTCAAAAACGAACAAACACGATTTTATCTGATAAAACCGTGTTTGTACTTATTATTATTTCAATTATAATGACACTAATTAAAGGGATATTCTAGAATCTATACGTCAATTGTGCTGCAAAATTTCGAGGTGAAATTTCGTTGATGTATCCTCCTCTGAAATAAGACGTGTATCCTCTTTCGTTGAAAAGGTTATTCATAAACACACTTAACGTCGCGTTTTTGTAAGTATAAGCTGCTTGTGCATTCACTGTTGTGTAGCTAGGCATATCAAATGGTCTTACGTTTACGTTTGTATTATGGCTATTATCTAATGTTCTGCTGTATTCATTAACTGGACGTTTTCCAACAAAGTAAACCCCAGCACTCAATGATAATCCGTTTAATGTACCTTGATCAAATTTATAGCTTACCCATCCGTTTGCTGTATGCTCTGGTGCGTTCATTGGCGCAGAACCATCAACATATTGTGGGCTATCTTGGTATCTTGCATATAAGTTAGCATATCCTAACATTACCTCTAAGTTGTTGGTAATTTTACCGTTGATTTCCAACTCAAATCCATTGCGTTTTAAATCTCCAGCTAAGATGCTTTCTGTTTTAGACTGCTCATTTGTTACTGGATCAATATAAGGCGCAACTAAATTACTTTGGTTGATGAAGAAGTACGTAAAGTTCACTCCTAAGTGATCATTATACCAATTTGATTTGAAACCAAACTCAAATTGTTTGATATCTGATGCTCCTGCATATCCACCACCGTGTAATAATTTATTTGATTGTCTTAAACTACTTGTTGTCGTATAAGAAGCAAATGTGCTAATATTTTCTTGTGGTTTGAAGATTAATCCCAACATTGGGTTCCAACGGTCTACGGTAGCATTTTCAGTTGTATTACCGTTCAAACGGCTGTAACGCAATCCTAACATTGCGCTTAATTTATCACCAATAGCGATATAATCTTGTGCCATGAATCCGATTGTTGGTGACATTGTTCTTGTTGTAGCAATGTCTCCGTAGATGATGTTATCTGGCAATGTATTGTCAATTGGGCCTAATACATTGATATCACTTTTGAAATCAACTAAAGCGTCGTTTCCTTGTTTGTCTTTCCCCCAAACTTTACCTGTTGCAGAACCTGCAATTGTTTTCGTTTGTCTGTAGTCAAATCCAATTTGGAATGTATGTTTTAAAATACCAGTGAAGATATCTTTTCCGATCAAATCTGCTTGGAATACTGAGTTATAATCGTCAGATTGTCCTTGAGAAACGGTGCGTTTAATATCGCCATATTTGCTCCAATCGTCTCCAATTTCTTTTTTAGGCAAAACAGTTGTTACGTTTGTTGAACGACCATTTTCATTGTAAATAGAAGCCGTATAAGATGTTCTGAAGCTCAATTTCTCTGTTAATTGTCTTTCGAAACGAGCAACATAGTTTTGCATTGTAATTTTCTTAGAATCTCCTTTGAAACCTAAAAACTTATTATGTGGCATTTTATATAACTCATTCGCATAATCTGGACCTAAGTTTACAGTTCCTTTGTCTGTAACATAATCTCCATTTAAGTAATCCATTTCAACCGTTAACTTGGTTTTGCTATCGATTTTCCATGTTAGGGATGGGTTGATGTAAAAATGTTCGTTATTTACATGGGTTCTCCATCCGTCATTTCTTTCGTATGCACCGTTGAAGCGGAAAGAAACTGTTTCTTTTTTATCTAATACTTGTTCAAAGTCAACTGTTGGTCTCACTTGCCCGTAGCTTCCAGCTCTGAAACCTACTTCTCTGTGATTCTTGAAGTTTGGCGTTTTAGTCACCATATTAATCACTCCACCTGCAGCACCTAAACCGTTTCCGATTCCTTGTAATACAGCAGCTGAACCTTTAATTACCTCAACACTTTCAATTCCTTGCATATCTGCAATCGCTGAAGCTGTTCTAAAGTCAGAATCCATTCCAACACCATTTCTCAAAACTGGTGTTCCTCTGAATCCGCGCATTGACATACTCTCTGCAGGTCCTCCGTACGTAGAAAACTGAGTTACCCCTGCTACGTTACGTGCTGCATCTGTAATTGTCAAGGCTCCTTGCTCTTTAATTACGTGCTCAGAAACAATACTGATTGATTGTACTTGATCTTGTAATCCAAGTGGCAAACGCGTGATATACTGAAGGTTTTTTACGTTTTTGTTGCTTCTACCGTACACTGTGATATTCTCTAATTGGCTATCAGCCACTAAAAGGAAATTCACAATTTCTTCGTTTTTAGCTAGGGTAATTTCTCGTTGAGAAGTTGAATATCCCACAAAAGAAGCTCGCATTGTGTGCTTTCCTTTTTGAATATTATTCAATTTGAACTCCCCGTTCTCATTGGTTTGAACAGCTGTTTGCCCTTCTCCCAATACAACTGTTGCGAAAGGTAATGGTTTATTAACCTCATCTACAACTCTTCCTTTGATTGTGATGTTTTGAGCGAAACTTACCATTACTCCACAAATGGTAACTAACAATGTAGTATACGTCTTCATTCTGAATCTGTGTTATTTAGACTTATTAAAAACGCTACAAATGTAAAGTGATTCTAAATAATCCACAAATTTTATTTAGACTTTTTTTACATAAGAATTTTAAGGAAAACTCATCAAATAGGCTTCCCTTTTCAATAATCGATAAAATATCAAATAAAATCTGGTCTTTTTCTACTCAAAACCAATAAAAAGCTTGCTCAATATGTTCTATTTCAGGAATAGACTTTTTTATACTAATAGCTACTATATCGAAGCGAACCTCTTCTTTTCGCTTAAATTGTGTGGTAAAAGCGTCAGCTGCAGTAATTAATCGTCTAATTTGCGGGTTCTTTAAAAACTCTTGAGGCAGACCCAAATCAGTCGAACTTCTGGTTTTCACTTCGACAAAAACCAAAAAAGAATCTACCTCAGCAATGATATCTACTTCTGCTTTTCTATACTTCCAATTTCTAGCGATGATTTGATACCCTTTGTCTTGTAAAAAATCAACCGCTAAATCCTCTCCTAACTTTCCTAATTCATTTGTTTTGCTCATATTTTGTGTTTAACTAAAAGCGACAGTCACCTGATTGTCTTGTGCTTCTAGTTCAACAATAGTGCCTAATTTTAACGCCCAATTGGAAGCGCCATGTCCAGCTGGAAAATTAAATACTACCGGATAGTTGTAGTCTTTGACAGCGTCCAAAATAATTTCTTGTGCATTGTAACCAAACGGAATCGAATTATCGTGCATATCAGTCATGCCCCCTACAACAAGGCCCCGCCAACTCTTGCAGCATTCCATTTCGCTTGAGGTTATGCATCATGCGATCTACATGGTATAAGTACTCATCTAAGTCCTCAATAAATAGAATTTTTCCTTTGGTATCTATACTAGAAACAGACCCTAATAAACTATAGAGAATAGAGAGATTCCCTCCTACGATTTCCGCCTTAGCTTTTCCGTTTTTATTACCCGGAACTGCAGAAATGGCATAGGATAAAGGCAAACCAAATAGCGCCTTATATAAAGAAGTTTTAGACTCTTCTTTTGCTAAGGGAACACTGAACGCCATAATTCCATGAATGGTAGCTATCCCCAAGTTATGCACATGGCTGTGTAGGGTCGTTACGTCGCTGAATCCAATCATCCACTTTGGCTGATGAGTTAACGATGAAAAATCAATCGCATCAATGATGCGCACCGTTCCATAACCTCCTCTGGCACACCAAATCGCTTTGATTTCGGGATCTTTTAATTGCGCATTGAAATCTGCAATTCGCTCAGCATCTGTACCTCCTAACTGAAAATTATCTAACCCAATCGTTTGTCCTAAAACCACTTGCAATCCCCAAGACTCTAAAAGAGCCACGGCAGGTTTCGCTTCTTCGATTGAAAATTTTCTAGCGGTGCAGACGATTGCCACTTTATCGCCTTTTTGCAAATAGGGAGGTATAGTATAACTCATGGTTGGAATATATTCAGATTTAAAAATCAAATCGCAGCTGTACGGCTACGGGTTTCTTTGCTACTTTTATATTGTTTAAATTACTCAAAGATACGCCAATCAGACGCACTGAGTTTTGCAATTTTTCTTGGTAGAGCAATTCTTTTGCACAATCTAGGATAATTCCTGCATCGGCAATAAAATAGGGAAACGTTGTACTTCGGGTTTGCTGTACAAAGTCGGCATACTTTATTTTCAAGGTAACAGTTTTACCTGCTAGTCCTTGTTTTCTCAACCGCAGACTCAACTCTTCTACAATATGCTCCAGTTTATTTTCCAGGTACACCTCAGAACTCAAATTTTCATCAAAGGTGCGTTCGGTTCCCACAGATTTGGTCAATCGATCTGGACTAACAGGAGAATTGTGAATCCCACGGACAATATAATAGTAAGCCTTTCCTGCTTTACCAAAATGCTCTTCTAGAAAATCGATGGGTTTCGCCTTGAGATCACGTCCTGTAAAAATACCGAAATGATACATGCGATCTGCAGTCTTCTTACCAATCCCAAAAAACTTTTTTATTTCTAGAGCCTCTAGAAATGCTTCTACTTCTTCAGGGTTAATGGTCTTTTGTCCATTCGGCTTATTGTAATCGCTGGCGACTTTCGCTAAGAACTTATTAATCGAAATTCCTGCGGAGGCGGTTAATTGGGTGCGCTCAAAAATCTTTTGTCTGATTTCCTGTGCAATTAACGTAGCACTAGGGCAACCTGTTTTATTTTCGGTTACATCTAAAAAAGCTTCATCCAATGCGAGAGGCTCAACCAGATCCGTATATTCATAGAATACTTGACGAATTTGCCTCGAAATCTCCTTATAGCGATCAAAACGAGGGGGTACAAAGATTAGGTGGGGGCATTTCTTTTTCGCCAATATTCCACTCATTGCACTTCTTACACCATACTGACGCGCTTCATAGCTCGCTGCAGCCACTACTCCTCTGTCGCTACTTCCACCCACGACAATAGCCTTCCCTCTTAATTCGGGATTATCTAATTGTTCTACCGAGGCGTAAAACGCATCCATATCAATATGTATGATCTTTCGATTCATCTCAAGGCTAATTGGGTCAAAATTAATTGAAAAAATTCAGTTTCTATTCCTAAAAAATTTATCGTTTTTTTTTAACTTTTCCATGTAAATCAAAGTCGTATTACGTAAATTTGTAAGTATCTCAAATACTTTTTGAGTAAGTATGCGTTATTTCTAACAAACAAACGTTATAGTTACCATACTGTTATTTAATTCAAAAAATACAATCATAAAATGAATGATTTTTTAGCACAGGCCTTTATTTTTTTATTTGCTGCAGTAATTTGTGTTCTCATTTCTAAGAAACTAGGAATGGGGTCCGTCTTAGGCTATTTATTTGCTGGAGTTTTAATTGGTCCTTTTGTTTTAGGGTTTGTTGGGAAAGATGGAGCGGATATTATGCATGCAACTGAATTTGGGGTTGTCATGATGTTATTTCTTGTAGGGCTCGAACTCGATCCCAAAGAGTTTTGGAAAATTCGGAAAGAAATTATCGGACTGGGAACCGCCCAGGCATTAGGTACCACCCTTATAACCACAGCAGTTTGTTACTTCGCCCTTAATCTTGGGATGGGAACCTCAATTACTATTGGATTTGTGGTAACCATGTCCTCTACGGCTATTATTTTACAGACCATTTCTGAAAAGGGGCTTAATAAATCTAATGTGGGGAAATCGAGTTTTGCTGTATTACTCTTCCAAGATATTATGGTGATTCCTGTTATGGCGTTGATTCCGCTATTGGCTGTATCTAAAAAAATACCGATTTCAACCACACATAGCAGTATGCTTGATGGCCAACCTGTGCTTATGAAAACCATGGCTATTTTAGGGGCTATCACTGTTATTTTCTTGGTTGGAAACTATATTGTTAATCCACTTTTTAAATCTGTAGGACGTTTACAGATACGCGAAATTTATACCGCTTCTGCTTTACTTCTCGTCATTGGTGTATCGCTATTGATGCAACAAGTAGGGCTGAGTCCAGCATTAGGTGCGTTTATTGCGGGTGTAGTTTTAGCAAACAATCCTTATAAGCATCAATTAGAAAGTGATATTGAACCGTTCAAGGCTCTCTTGCTCGGTATCTTCTTTATTGCAGTAGGATCTACCATTAACTTTGGTATCATCGCTGCGGAGCCACTTATCATTCTTTCGTTATTAGTAGGCTCTATGGCAATCAAAGCGATTGTTTTATTTGCTATCGGTAAGTGGAAAAAATTCCCGAAAGATCAATCGTTCCTCTTTGCTATTTTACTTTCTCAAATTGGAGAATTTGCCTTTGTAATTTTAGCCTTAGGAAAAACCATTAATATCATTGACCAAACGTGGTATGATTACCTCTTGGCAACAACCGCCTTATCAATGGTGGTAACGCCTATTCTAATGTTGTTAAACGAAAAGTGGATCAGCCCTTATTTAGGATTAACCCCTTCAGCTAAGAATGATCAGCCGTATGATGATTTATCTCACATCAGTGCGGATAAAAAGATTATCATTGCTGGATTTGGAGACTTTGGAAATACAATTGGGCGTTTATTACAAGCGAATGACATTCCTACTTTAGTATTGGACAACGATGCGGAGCGCGTTGATCACTTGCGCAAATTAGGCTTTAATGTGTACTATGGAGATGCTACGTCCATCAATATTTTAAAATCTATTGGTGTAGAAAAGGCCGATTATGTTATTGCGGCTATGGATCCACCAGATGTAAACCAACACTTAGTTGAGATACTACACAAAAACTTCCCTGATGTTGAAGTCATCATCCGCGCTAAAAACAGAAAGAACGCGTACGAGTATTTACAAGATGGCTTTACGGAAGTCTATAGAGAGAACTTCTTTACGGCCGTTTATGTTGGATCAGTGATGCTCGAGAAACTGGGATTAAGCCATGAAGATGCGAGAACACAAAGTGAGCTATTCATCCGAAGTGACCGTGCTTCCTTGAGAAAACTGGCCAAAAACATTCACAATTTAGAAGATTATATCACAGTATCTCGACTGGAGTTTGAGCAACAATCTAACTTATTAAAAGAAAGTTTACGTCAGAAAAGAGAAACAAAAGACACAGACACTACAGATACTACCGAATAAATACAAAAAGGGAGAGGCCAATGACCTCTCCCTTTTTTATTTTATAGGTGTAATTACTTTTTATCTGGTGCTTTTTCCGTTGCTACTTCAGCCGTATTTCCTGTTGGAATAAAGAATTCCATTGGGAAGCTTTTGAAGTATTTCAACACAGCTACAGCCAGTTCTCTCGTCTCCTTAAATGGAATATTTCGAGAGCGGAAAGCCAATAGAATGGATAGACCGAAGCTCACAATAAAGTTCATGAATCCAATCAACCACATTCCGATAAATGCCCATACTAGAAGTGACGTTGGTGCTTCAAATCCTGATCCATAGAATCCGATGGCGATATTTCCACTGACAAAAGTAATGTGTCGAATATCAATATCTAAACCGATGAAGGTTCCAATAGCCCCACAAGTACCCATAAATAGACCGAAACAAATATTCGAAGCTATACCTGGCCATTTAGTATCTACCCAGTTGGCGATTTTTGTTGAACGTTGAATTCCAAAATTATATTTCAACCAAGGGTGTTCTTGGATGCGGTAAAAAACGCGGTTGTGTTTATTTCTGTTGGATACATTTCCAGAGATAATACCAGACAAGAATAAGAAAATACCCGCAATACCAGCATGGAACAATGCTTTTGATTCGATTGGATCGGCGTCAACAAGCATCCCTCTCCATTCTTTTTGAGCGAGGTTTACATCAAAGACAGAATCAAATCCCCACATCAGTAATAATGCAATTGGAAAAGCTAAAATAACGTTTCCAATAAAGGCGATAAACTGAGAGCGTACTAATCGCGCAAACAATTTAGCAAATCCGATGTGTTTATTTGCACTATCTACGTGTTGTTTTTGTCCGTCTTCAATTGCTTTAATAATCGCAGCAGCTGTCATTGCAGGTTGCTTCGTTGCTAATGTAAAGCCTAATAGATAGATTAAACAGAATCCTAAAGCATAATTCAAACTATACAACATCGCATGACCAAAAATACTGGCATCTAGCTTATGTGCTAATAACTTGAGAATACACATAAAACCAACAACAATACCAGCCCCCATGGATCCTCTAAACATATGCCAATATTCCCCTGCGGTTTTGGTAATATAGTGTTCTCCTGTTTTAGCTGTGTGCTGTGTAATTTCGTAAGAAATCAATTGCGTACTTTCCTTAATTAATCCCGATACGTTGTATTTATAACAGTTATATCCGATTAATTTACGCGCCAATTGAATTGTATTTTGCTTCTGTTCTAAGGCGGTATCTTCTCCTTCAATAATGATGAGTGAAAGCAAAACGTCAACGCGTTGCAATTGCTGTCTTAAACGCAATAAACTTTGGTTGACCTTAATCGAAATTCCATATTTGGAACTGTTCTTGAAGGCCTGGTTGACAAAATCCAAACACTGTTTATGAAAGATTTTAATTTGCTTGCAGTTGATATCATTAGGCGTCAAATAGCTGATATTTCCTTTTAGAATACTAGAAGCCACTTCCATAAACTCCTTCTCTAAAGCCAAGAATGGGCTTTCAAAGTGAGAGTATTCTGGCACCATGCTAATAATCGAACTCTCCATCGCTCTACCACTCATACGTTGTGTGATTAGACCAATAGAGTTCAACAACTCGCCCATGACAGACTCGTCGGAAATATTAGTAAAGATATCCATGAAGTTCAACTGATCGAATAGTTCTAACAGCTGTTCTTCTGGTATTAAATCAACCCATGCGGCATCTGTATGCTTGTGAAACACTTGGTTTAACACATACTCATAGGTGTCTTTTTCGGGTTGATACGGTAAAACTTTAGCCCATAAACGCTTTTTAACTTCGTAGAAGAAGTCAGAATCTTGCAAAATTCCTGCATCTGAAATCATACGGCTGAAGCGTCTATTTGAAAGGATTTCTTTCAAATATTCAATCAAGGCTAATCGTTCGACTTCGTGGGTTTTTAAATAAGATGTAAAAGAATCTATGGAAACTCGATTTGTTTTTTTTATATTTCGCGGTCGAAAAATATGTACAAGATCGACTAAAAATGAAATATCTTCACTTGTATATATTTTACCATCAACTACATATTTATTAAAAAGCTCCTCAATTCCTTGAGGTGATTGCAATATGTATCTTAATTTCATTTAAAAATATATTTTTTTCTTAACAGTTGAATAGAAATGACTAAAACTTGGCATAAATTTACGCCTTTATTTTATATCCTATGATTGAAATCGAAAGAAAATTTCTTACCAAACGTACAAATTTTGAAACTTTGGCGCATTCGAAAAACACGATTGCACAAGGATACCTCAATAGTGATGCGGAACGCACAGTTCGCATTCGCTTAAAGAATGACAAGGGTTATATTACCATCAAGGGAAAAAGTAACGCTGCGGGAACCTCTCGTTTTGAATGGGAAAAAGAAATCGACTTCAAAGAGGCAGAAGCTTTATTAGCCTTATGTGAAGACCACGTTATTTCGAAAACGCGCTACCTTATTCCTGTCGGGCGTCACACCTTTGAGGTGGATGTCTTTCACGGTAAAAATGAAGGGCTTATTGTAGCTGAAGTGGAGCTTCAGGATGAAAATGAAAGTTTTGAAAAACCAGATTGGCTAGGCGAAGAGGTTACAGGGCAATTGGAGTATTACAATTCCTATTTATCCAATCATCCTTTTACTACTTGGAAATAAAAGACGATAAACCTTCGTCTTACCTATAAAAAGTAAGCCCCTATTGATTGAGCATCAATAGGGGCTTCTTCACTAAGAAATCAACAATTTAAAAGAAACAACACGAAGTCATCTAGTTTATCTATTTATTTGAATCCATCCTGTACGCATTTTAGCATTGGTTACTACCACATAGTAATACGTACCTGAAGGCAAATTATTTCCTCTTTTATCTTTACCTGAAAACTCATCGGTATAATATCCATTGAAGTTAAATACTTCAATTCCGTTTCTATTGTAAATTTTCAGATTCGTTACTCCATAGTTTGACAGATCTAAACGATCATTAATCCCATCCCCATTCGGTGAAAATCCTTTCGGCAATGGACATTCTTCATACGTTACACGGAAACTAGATTGATCCGTACAATCTACCTTGCCTTTACTCGATTTGGAATAGATATAGATCACCTGATCTACTAAGATCTGTTCTCCAGGTTGTAATTCTCGTCCTTGTCCGTCTGGTTCTGTAAAGTACTTGTTTCCTCTTGGTAATAGTGGCAAACTATAAAGTTCACAGTACATCACTTGATCTTCTATTTCAAAGGCAGGAATAAACTCCAGAATTTCGATCGTCAATTTATTTTGATACGCACATCCTTCTTTCACCCCATAAACATACAATTGATGCTTTCCTACGTTCTCAAATACATCGCCACCTTCCCAACGTTCTCCTTTTCCATAAGGCTCGGTATAGTATGCTTCTCCTTCTGCTAATTCAGGCAATACGTAACTTTGACAAGCGAGAATAGGCTGAACGGTTGTTGCAGTCAATATTTTATTGACAACTAAAGAAAAACTACTGTAGGTGAAACAATGTGTGTATTTGTCCTCTAGTTTCACGTATATTTCCGTCGGTTCTACCGCTGTTGTCGTATACGTTGTAGGTAGACTATTGATATTGGCTAATAAATCTTCCTCCGAAGCAAAATAAGTAACCAGTAAATCTTTCGCTTGTAAAGATCCTACAACCTGTTTATCATTTTGAGCTAGATCATACGTATAGGCAAATCCAGGTTCTCTATGACAAGCATCTAAATTCATTGGTTTTGTTATCTGAGGTTTCTCTTTAATAAAGCGGAATTCTTTATCAATAATTTGCTCATTTCCATTACAATGTAGGTAAGTAATACGCCCTGTATAGGTTACAGATTGATCAATATTTACATTAATATCTTGCTGTTCCGTCAAGAATTCTCCATCTTTTAACCAGCTAAATGTAGCGATTGATTCTCCACTTGGTACAAAACGCCAAGCCTCATTCGCTGCAGTCCATGTTCCCACATTTCGATTTGGTGGAACAACAGCTGCAGTTCCCGTTGCATTTTGAATTCCAACTACACCCAATCCGCCGTTGAAATTTGAACAACTCGGTCTATTTTTAATATACACTTCAATAATATTTGTGCCTTCGTAAAGTACAATTTGAGATGTTTGCGTAGTTCCGTCCACATCATTAGCATCATATGGACATCTAGTAGCATCAAATAATCCTAAATGATAAATATTAAAGACCAAGGCACGACAAGGGAAAGTTCCTAACACCTGGTAATTGATAGAATAATCCGCTGGTGAATTGCGAGGGTACAAATCTTGCATCACACCAAAAATCGTATTGACATAAGGTATGGTACTAGCATTTGAACTATTCGTCGGCAATTGTACCGTTGGATTCATCGAATATCCCGAAGAAGAATTCGGGCTATATAACCCATTTTCGGTATGTCCTTTTACACTAAATGTAATCATCCCATTAGTTCCAATCAACACTTTGTCATAAGACTTGCCATAAAAACAAAAATCGAAACCTAAATCAATCACATTAGACCAATAATCATCTTCCGTTAATGGAATCAAATCTCCTCCAACAAATGGGAAAGGAGGTTTGTATTCAATGGCTTCTACGGTATAATCAGAGGTATCTTTGATATCAAAGTAGCTTGCCTTTAAATCAAGGTTTACGCTTTCATCGTCACAAATAACATAACTTCCGTCTTCTGCTTGTGGTAAATCAATCGGTTCTACTTCAATATTAGCACATCCCGGTGGGTTAAAAATATTAAATAATACAGCAGGGCTCCAAGTTCCTTGTTCACTATCCGAACAAATCGCGCGTACATAAACATGGTAGAAAGCGCCTTCAACGGCATCCCTGAATACATATCTCGGTGTATTCTCTACTCTAATCCCTGCATTTAATGGCGTTGGATCAGGCTGATTTGATTCTACAATATAAACCTCCCATTGTTGTTCTTGACCAAGAGGCGTCCACGTAATTTCAATATTGGATGAATTTGAAATTCTGACCGCTTTAACGTCAATCACATCTTTACAAGTAAAAGGTTTAATCCATAAATTATCAATAGCAGCAGGTGGTTGTTCTCCACTGCGATTATCTTGTTTCCATTCAAAAACAATACGAACATCTTGTCCTGCAAAGGCACTAATATCCATTCGGGTTTGGAATCGCTGAAATTCTCGACTATTAAAGAAGCCTCGTTCATCGATAGCCACTGCTTGATTTGAGCTAGCAACACTTACCCCCGCTTCTGGGATATATGATAATGGAACAATCCAAGCCTTTACAAAATCCACTCCCACATTTTCTCTTGCCCTGCTATCATATTGCTGTTCTCCTTGAGAACGCCAATCAAAACTAATTTCCAATTGATCAAGGTTCGCAGGAATATGAATGTTTTTATACGCATGTACAATTTGATTTTTATTGAAGGTGTATTTGTTGCTCACCCCATTGTCATTTGAAATGTACAAGGCTTTATTTCCACCATTATTCACTGCATTTCCTACCACCCATTGATTCGGTAATGCATGTGTAACACCAATTTTAAATGTGTCTTCAAAATCTTCATAGTATGGTAAAGGATTCACCGAAACCAAAGGCGTTGTAGCAATAAAAGGCCCCGTCCATAAACTTGATTCCCCTTGGCTACACGCCGATCGTATCCAGACATAATACATCGTACCTTCCTCTAAATTCGCAAACGTATAATTCGTTTCGGTCGTTGTATGAGTTGGAACTGTTGTTTCGTTCGCTCTTATATTCTGATCGGTGGTCAAGAATAAATCATATCCATTTTGTCCACTTTGTCCCGTCCAACTCACATCAAATCCTTGGTCTCTTATTCCTCCAATCGTCACTGCTGTTGGCGGTAAACAACTCTTGATAAAGAATTCAATATTGTCAATCGCAGCAGCTGGATTTTCACCAGTACTTGTGTCTTGTGTCCATTCAAAAATAATACGCATGGTACGGCCTAAGTATTCTTGAGCCGGAATTGTAATATGTTCGGTGGCAAAGGTTCTACTTCCAGCGTAGTATTCTTGCCCTAATCGCACAGCACGACGGTTATCACTTTGTACAAGAACACCCGCACGTGGAGTATAATCCGCAGGAACAAACCAAACGCGGAAATTATCATAGCTTCCTTCTCCTAGGTTGCGCCAATCAAAATTCAATAACAATTCGATTCCTGTAGCTGGGATAGCAAAATCCTTGTATACATGAGAAGTTTGTCCTCTTCCTGGCACTGTTTGTAAGTAATTATTACTTAATCCGTTGTCATTCGAGATATACAAAGCCTTTGTTCCTCCATTATTCACTGCATTTCCAATAATCCACTTATTATGGGTGTCATTTTGGTATGCAAAACTTGGGTTTTGTTCGAAATCTTCCGTATAAGGCAATGCCGCAGGGGTTAATGTTGTTTGTACAACAAGAGGACCTACCCAAAAACTTTTATCACGTCCACAAACGGCGCGAACCCAAAGGGTATAATAAGTTCCTTCCGCTAAATCTGGAAACACAAAGTTGGTATTCATCGAACGATAGTTTCCTGGTGTATCTGCTGTTGGAATGTCATTCGTTGTAGTTAAATATAAATCGTAAGAACGCGCTCCATCTCCTTCCCATGTTGTCGCAATTGTACGGCTTGTTACCGCACCTGCAGCAAAATTTCTTGGTGGACTACAAGTCACTACTTCTATATTCAGATTATCAATGGCAGCAGCAGGTTGATATCCACCACTATTATCTTGTTGCCATTGAAAAACAAGACGATACACTTGTCCTTGAATGCCACTTACCTCAACGACAAAGTTTTCTCTCTTAAATTCTGTTTGTTGACCAAACATTTCATGTCCTACAGGTATAGCTCCAGCCACACTTGTTGAGATCAATGTACCTCCAACTGGTGTATAGGAAGCTGGTACCAACCAAACGCGAAAGAAATCATAGTCTATTTCTCCTAAACAACGCCAATCAAATCCAATAGACAATTCGGCAGCATCTGTAGGAATTCTAAAATCTTTATAAGCGTGTACCACTTGATCATACGCTGTATAATACGTATTATTTGCACCTTGATCTTCACTGATGTATAATCCTTTTGTTCCTGATGCATGTGCAGCAGTACCAATATACCAACGATTATTTCTATTTGCCGTAAAATCAAACGTAGGATTCGATTCAAAATCTTCTACATAAGGTAAATCAACCGGTGTATTGGCTAAGGTTACCTCTTGTGGTCCAACCCAATCACTTTGATCCGTATTAGAGCAAGCAGATCTCACCCATACCCAATACGATTGTCCCGCTGTTAATCCTTCAAAAGTATGAGAAGCAGTTGGTGTTCGGTGTGTAGGTACCGTTTCGCTTGTTGGTATAGGGGTAGCAGTTTGACTTAAAAACAGCTCATATTCTTGTACCCCTGTTACGGTTTCCCATTGCGTCTGGAATCCCTGATCCGATACATTTTGTACTGTAATTGCAGTAGGAGCTCCGCAGAATGTCGTCGATAACGCTAAATTATCAATAGCTGCTGGTGGATTGTTTCCACTATATAAATCCTGTGTCCACTCAAAAACCAAACGCATGGTTTGTCCTGCATAGGTTTGTGCATTGATGCTAATCGTTTCTGTAGCAAAAGCAGTTGCGTTGCTATAGGTCGTTCTACCTAGGCTTATTCCTCCGCTAGCATTTGCTGTTATTGGCACGCCTGCTTGTGGAGTAAATGTCACAGGAACCCACCATACTTTAAGCACATCATATCGGTCTTCCCCTTTGCACATCCAATCAAACTGTAAACTTAAATCAACCGCTCCTGTTGGAATAGCAAAATCCTTAAACACATGAGACGTTACAGGATGAGGAACATTTCCTGTATAAGCATGGGTTTGTCCCCCATCATTAGAAACATACAAGGCCTTTGTTCCACCGTGATTCACGGCTTGTCCAATAAACCATTGATTGATGGTATCATTGATTATTCCGTACTCTTGTACTGTTTCAAAATCATCTGAAAAAGGCAAGTTTGCAGGAACTAAAGTCGTTTGTAGCACTAGAGGTCCGATCCATCTTGAAGCCTCTGTTCCACAAGTTGAGCGAACCCAAATATAATAATTGGTCGCTTGATTTAAATTTTCAAATGTATAAGTCGAACTATTTGAGGTAAAAGAAGCAACAGTTGATGCAGTAGGCGCTTCATTCGCTGTAGCCAAATACAATTCATACGCTTGTACATTGGTTCTCGATTGCCAAGAAGCAGTAATTGTATGTGCTGAAAAAGCATCCACTTGTAACCCCGTAGGCTCGCTACAGTGAACAGGACTAATGACTACATTGTCAATAGCTGCAGGATTTTGACGTCCATCTCGCTCATCTTGTTGCCATTCAAAAACAACACGCACTGTTTGTCCTTGAAACTGACTCACATCGACATTCTTCGCAAAGGAAGTAAAGGTATTGTTTAAATATAGTTCTTCCGCATTGATTGCCAACGCCTGCGTCTGGTTTCTAATGGCTTCCCCTGCCTGTGGTAAATACGAATTGGGTACTAGCCAAACACTTAAATAATCCGTAGGCTTATAATTGCCAATATTCCAATCATATCCTTTTTCACCTTGGGCACGCCAATCGAAACTTAACGCTAACATATCTACGTCTTGTGGGATATCTATATTTTTATACGCGTGAATGATTTGACTTCCCTCGTAATTATACGTATTGCTCACGCCACCATCCTTCGTAATATAGAGCGATTTTTCTCCTCCGTGATTCACTGCATTTCCAACAAACCATTGATTGGGTTGAGCATGTGTAAATCCCCAACTTGGACTCGCCTCGAAATCTTCTGTATAAGGCAAGCTAATACTAGAAATTAAGGGTGTTTCCATGAAGTAAGGCCCCACCCAAGTGCTATTTTCCCCAGGTTGACAACTCGAACGAATCCACGCATGGTATTTCGTCGCTTCATTTAAATTCGAAAAGGAATAAGTAGTCTCACCTGTGGAAGCCAACGGAGTTGTTGTATCCGTTGGAATTAAGTTTAAATCTGTTGTAATAAAAACGTCATACGCTGTGGTGTTATTTGAGGCTGCCCAAGTAAGATCAAAGGCACCCGCTCTTAAATTACTTGTACGCACCCCTGTTGGTGCTACACAATTGATCGCCGTAACGTTTAAATTGTCAATTGCTGCTGCGGGATTATTTCCTGCACTTTCATCCTGAGACCATTCGATTAGCAAACGCATCGTTTGCCCTGCAAAAGAAGCAGCGTCTAAAAGTACTTGTTCTCGTTGAAAATTTGCAGCGTTAGAATAGGCATTTTGCCCCACGCGAATCATAGCGCGATCTCTATCATTTATCTGCGTGCCTGCCTGAGGTACGAAGGTAATTGGCACCAACCAAACTTTAAAATTGTCATAAGAACCTTCGCCCACACATCGCCAATCAAAAGCTATGGCTAATTTTAAAGCATCCGAAGGAACCATAAAGTCTTGGTATAGGTGAGAAAATTCTCTCCTACCTGTATTAGGATTATATTCATTCGATTGTCCTCCATCTTTGGAAATATACAACGATTTACTTCCTCCATGATTTACAGCAGTTCCCACCACCCATTTGTTAACCGCACCATTGACGAAAACAAAGGAAGGCGCTCCTTCAAAATCTTCACTATAGGGAAGGGTCTTCGCAATTAGCTGCGTTTCTACTTCCAGAGGACCAATCCAAATACTGGTTTCATCCTCACAGATAGAACGTGCCCAAATAAAATAAGTTGTTGCTGGCTGTAATTGATCAATGACTAAATTATTCGTTGTCGCAGTATAGGTTCTCGCATTAGCACTAGAAAGAGAAGCCTCTGTACTCAGGCGAACTTCATATCGTTGATTGCTACTAGCAATCCATTCTAACTTCATTGATTCAGCTCCAATCGTGTTTAGCTTAAAATCCATGGGAGGAGCACAAGACACTTGTTCCAATTTCAAATTGTCAATAGCAGCGGCTGGTTGAGCACCACCACCACTTTCTTGTTTCCATTGAAAAACGAGGCGATATACTTGTCCTCCCTGTCCTTGTACAGGAACGATAATGGTTTCATTCTTAAACACCGCATTTTCATGATAGTATCGCAGACCAATTGGTCTAACCCCTGCTCTATTTAGATCAATTGGCGTACGAGCTACTGGTATATAGTCTTGAGGAACCAACCAAACACTCAAATAATCCTCTTCATGTTCCCCAACTGAACGCCAATTGAAAGAAATGGCAATATTTTCAGCATCTTGTGGAAATATAAAATCTTTATAAACATGGGAAACTTGATCTGAATACAACGCAAATTCATTGGTTCTACCCTCATCTTTGCTGATGTATAACGCGTGATCTGCATTACTTTTTGCCCCACCTCCAATATACCATTGATTGGTCCTATCATTGCTAAATCCAACTAAGGGAGGCTGCTGAAAGTCTTCAAAATAAGGTAAAGAAACGGGAGTCATAGGCAAGTGAATAGCGAATGGTCCTGCCCAATTGCTTTGATCATTAAAGCTATTTTCACAAGTAACTCTTATCCAAACATACACGTTGACCTGATTGTTCGGTAAATCCAACGTTAGCGTAGCCTCTGTGGTGGTATGCGTTGGATTCATAAGTCCTGCTCCAGGTACACTCGTTGGACTCACAAATAGGTCATAGGAAATAACATTTGATATCGCTTCCCATCCTAAAGTATAGGTATCTGCAGAAACATTCAGCAGTTGAATACGCTCTGGCGGTTTACAAAAAGCAAATGTAGGAGCTTCTGTGTGTTCCTTTGGTTTGGATAGTACTTCGACATCCGCTGTCTGAAGCGTTATTTTATCCTTACTTACTTCTATATTGGCCCGTAGGACATAGCCCCACAAAACAAAAAAAAGTAGCGTGACTAAAAAGGTATTTCTTACCTTTACCTTGTTCATACTTTCAGTGTTTTAATTTAGACCAAATATAAATAGCAATTAAAACATTACAAATTGAGAAGTAGCGATCTCTTTTAACAGAGTAGTGTAAGATTTAAACTAAAAAAATTAAAAGCACAAAAAAACGGAGTATTTTCCCTTTACTTTTTAACTTAAAACTCCATTTATAAGCATAAAAAGCAAAGTTGTTAACGTTTTACTTTTATCTATAAAGCAAGTAAACACAATAAATTACCTTTAAAAAAACAGCTTTTATCTTAAAAAAGCTTTCAAATAAGCAAAAAATAAAATCTCCCACTACAAGGTTATACGCCCTTATCTTGATAAACTCACCTTGATTCACGCTGAGAAATAGCCTCAAGCCAGCCATTGATGCAACAAACGCAACAATTAGCGACACTTTGTGGGCCTGTTAATTACGATTCTTTTTGCCCGTATTTCTCTTTTTTGAAAGCAGTAATTCTATTTTTTAAAAAAAATTTATTCCCTAAGATTTGGGATTGGCACAAAAAAAAAGATGTGCGGTGCACATCCTCGACTTGTGGAATTTTTCCACATTTTCATTACCCACTTTTTAGTTATTGAACCACAACCTCTTAGCTTGTCTTCAATAAAAAAAGTGAATCTGTATATTTATTTTATCTTTTTATTCCTTCCAATACAGGAGCGAAATAGAGATACTAAATTCCTTTTTAGGTATGGAAATGTTTACTGAATATCTTCAATCATACGTTCTACCTTAACGTCTAAAACTCCACGTCCTAGGTTATCTGTTAAATCCATAAACGCACGTTTTGAAATATCAACCGATCTTCCTTTTGTAAAAGGCCCACGATCAGTTACGGTTAATACAACTGAACGTTTATTTCTCAAGTTAGTAACTTTGATTTTCGTTCCAAAAGGCAGTGTTTTATGGGCTGCCGTGTATTTTGAATTATCAAAAACTTCACCGCTTGCTGTTTTTTTACCAGAGAATTTATCGTGGTAATACGAAGCTTTTGTTTCATCGCTAACCACCTCAAAAGAGTCTTCCTCTACTTCTGCCATCACGATAGAATCTTCTTCTATCATTGGTAAATCTAACGTTGCAACAGTATCTAACACCTGCTCCATACTAACAGCAGCAGGCTTGATTTTTTCTTTTAATTTGCCTGCCTCTTCAAAACTTGATAAAGTGAAGATTATTAAAGCAAAAATTATATATTGAAAATATTTCATATTTCTTGTTTCAAAAAATGGATACTATTTCAAAACAAGAAGTGTACCAAAATAAAAAAGAGAGCTTCAAGCTCTCTTTTTTTATCTTTTATATGCAATTATGCAAACCAAGCGGTCCAAGGAATTCTAGATAAGATTAAAACTAATCCAATCGTATAGAAAATAGCGAACATTTTAAATTTCTTGTTGCTATCTGTGGTCTTTTTGTGTTTAGACCAT
Organism: Myroides gitamensis; assembly: GCF_029894455.1. Classification (NCBI taxonomy): domain Bacteria; kingdom Pseudomonadati; phylum Bacteroidota; class Flavobacteriia; order Flavobacteriales; family Flavobacteriaceae; genus Myroides; species Myroides gitamensis. The sequence continues at coordinate 3,451,243 of NZ_JARYHN010000001.1, read as the reverse complement.
CCAATTGTAATCAACGCAATTGCAATGATGTTAATTAGTGGGTGCTCTAAAGCATACAATCTTAAAGTAGAGTCTTTCATTGCTACGCCAAAACCTTGTACTAAAGGTGAAACGAAATACAAGATAATCCCTAACAATAATTGAATGTGACAGAAGATTAACCCTATCAAACCTAATTTGCGATCTTTTTCTGTAAACTCTTTTTTAGAGCTTAATCCTACAAAAGCATTAATTACTACGATTACCAAAAAAATCAATGCTAAATATGCAACGCCTGAATGCGCTGGCTGTAACATTTTATCCATATTGTTGTTATTAGTTTACTGACAAATATAAATAAAACAATTGAAACTAAACGCTTTGCTTCTTGATTTACATTCTACCATTTCGATTGCTTTATTCCGTACGAATACCTCAATATAATCCGTTAATCTCAAGAAAAATATGCAAAAATAAAGGTGCCCTCGTTTTGATTCCCGTAATCAAAGTTTTGACCAAATCAAGTCATTATATCCGTAAAAATAAATACCTTAGGTCTTTGTAATTTGTTTTCACATGATCAAAACACTGCGTATTCTTTATCCTTACTATCTCCTTTCTTGCGGGATAACGGTACTTCTTGGACTGACGACAGCGCTCTGGTGGTGCATCCCTCCGCTCCTTGCTACAATACTTTCGATGATTTATTTTTGGACTTTTCGCTCCTACGAACGCTATTTTTTCAAGAACAAAGGATGGCAACCCCTTCATCTTGTATTTACTTTATTCGGTAGTATGATGGTTCTTTCCTTTATGCTCTCCAAGTTTAAAACAACCTAATTATGTCTACCTTATACTTGGATAGCCTTGTGTATCAAGTGCAGCACAAAAACATCCTCAACAATATCTATTTTCAACTGCAAACGGGCGAGCTTATTGAACTAATTGGATCAAATGGAGCAGGAAAATCTACCTTTCTTGAGGTGTTATTTGGCACAAAAAAAGCGCAGCATTTGCACCTCCGAGTTGATCAAAAATTAATCCGAAAAACCCGTGATTTACAACGCTATTTTGCGTTGAAACCTCAGTTTTCGTTTTTTCCAAAACAACTTCGACTCCAAGAGGTATTGCCAAAGAGATATTGGTATTGGTCTGAATTTGAACAGCAGCTTCATTCCCCTATTTCAAGCTTTTCAACGGGAATACAGCAATTGATTCAAACCTTATTTGTACTTGAACTACCTCAACCCTTTATTCTTTTAGATGAGCCTTTTGCTGGTCTTTCACCAATTCTTCAGGAACAACTTCTCGTTATTCTTCAAGAAAAGAAACAAACCAAGGGGATACTCATCGTCAACCATATTCCAGGTCTATTATCCTCCATTCGCACCAAACAATTGCGACTACATAACGGTAGCATCCAATCTACTTAACAAGGCTTTCAACGTATATTGAAAGCCTTTTTTTATATCAAACAAAACCATTCAAATACCTACTACCGAATGCATTAAACATTCAAATACACCTTATGATTTCTCCTTTTTGGGTTTTATATTCACGCTATAATCAAACAAAAACCGGGAACAGGGAGAAAATACTGAATTAAATAGAACTGAATTAGGCACTAAAGACTTCTATCTAACCTTCCAAAAATCTTGCATTAAACCAATTTCTAAATAAAAACTAAATAGTTGCAAATCATAATTTTACAAATAATCTAGTATGATTAAAAAAATATGTTTATTATTATTTTCTCTTTTACTAATAGCTTGCAAAAAAGAATCATCAGAAGAAATTTATATTAAAACTTATCTGCCCAAGATATTAAACTTAATACCCCCAGACATTGACCGTTTCAAGAAGAGCATGGTTATTAATCAAGAGGGTAATCTAACCTCTTGGGATGGAGAAATATTGGAAAAAGCATATCATACAGACGATGATTATATGTTTGCAGTCTTAGGGATCTACAACAAACTAGGCATATATCCTGCGCAAATAACTATTGTGAATAAAGATAACAGCGAAAGAATTCTATATCCCGGTTTTTTGGATATTAATAACACCAAAATACCTTTATCTGAAATTCAAGATTGGGATGCACTATTCTATATCACTTCAACCAATTGCGGAACATGTATGCAAGACTATCAAAGAATGAACCAACTGACTACTAAATACGCGGATAAAAAGATAAAGTTTGTTGCTCTTTTTGACAAAGTCAAAAACATAGAAAATTATAAAAAAGGTGAAATCTACAAGACTGATGGTTTTCTTAATGACAATTGGATTATTTTACAAAAAAACAACCTCTTACCTTTCTTGACAGAAAAATATCATGATAGTTTAGGCGTGCCCTTTATCTTTTTCAGAAAAGACGATGTAGATTTAGAAAAATATTTCACCTCCTCTCGTAACGGTGAAATTGAGGAATATATATTCAATAACTTTGAGAGCACAACTGAAGAATAATCTCTTTCCTAAAATACCTAAACTTTTGATTTCTTTGTCTTGAATGGATACCCAATATATTCCATTAATTAAACCGACCAAGGGGATACTACTCATCGTCAATCCTATTCCAGGTCTGTTATCGTCCATTCGCACCAAACAATTGCAACTACATAACGGTAGCATCCAATCTACTTAAAAAGGCTTTCAACGTATCGTAAACAGCAAAGACCTTCAACTAAGTTGAAGGTCTTTACTAACTAACATATCTAATTCAAAAAGTAATAATCTATTTCTTTGTAATAATTTCAATCACTCCTCTTTCACCTTTTTTTCCATATTTTTCTTTTGCCATTTCTCCTTTTAAAACATTCATACTTTCAATATCTTCCGATTTAATCGCACTTATTTCGACAGCTTTTACTGCTTTTCCGTTCAATACATACAAAAAAGGACTGCTCGTATCATCTTGCGTCGAAGTAAAAGAAAATGAACTAACCGTTTGTCCTTTTCCGTCTGTGGTCTTCACTTGTTTTGTTCCAGAGTTAACAATGATAACTCCATTTTTCCCTTTTTCTCCATATTTTTCAATACTCTCCTCTGTGCTGTAGATTTTGATATTTCCACCTCCCAGTCCATTGGGATTTATTTTTTCTAATTCTTCTAAGGAAACTTCTTTACCGTTGTAAATAATTAATTTGTCCTTTATTCGCTCTAAATCTTGCTTTCTCGATTTCTCCATTTGTTTTCTCGAAGCTTCCATGTTCTTTCTAGACTTTTCCATTTCCTTACGGGACGCTTCCATTTTCTTACTCGCTTCCTCTTTTTCTCTTGCAAGTTGCTCTTTGTTCTTATTCGAAATTTCCTTCATTCTTTGAGCATTTCTCGCGGAGGTCTCTTTAGCTATAGTATACGAATAGGCCATTTCATCTTCATTGGTCTCCTTCCCTATTTTCGAAAATTCTTCCATGGTATACTCTTTCCCATTGATGATAATACGCGTATTTGAATCAGCAGCCCCAGAGGTATTAAAACTATAAGTTTGGGTTTTGCCCTCTGCCATTCGTTTTACTGTGTGCAAACGATGTTCCTCTTCCGTCATTTCTTTTCCATTCAGTGTCATCTTCATTTTCCCTGCAGGATCATTGGTTGTAATATAAATCGTTCCATCTTTTGCTTGACTATCGTCAGCTGTTTCTTTAGCTGATGTTCCTTGTCTTGCCTCCTTTACTGCTGTAGCAACCTCGTCTTTTTCTGCTGGTGTTAGTTCTCCTCCGTTATTAAGTGAAGGTACTATATGCTGTTCTTGTTTTTTTTCTGGTTTCTGCTCTGTAGGGGTTGATTCTTGATCAATAAATCGAACTTCTGCTTGAGTCTTGATTTGAAAAAGCAAAAAGAATCCCACCGCTAAAGGAAGGCATAAAACAAATTTTGATTTTCTCATATTTTTAGATTTTGGTTGGTTTAACATGATGATTCTCTTTTTTAAATCCGAAGATCCAAAAGAGTTAACTAAAGAAAATGAAGGTGTCTTAGCTTGTTCAAACTGCACCAAAGTCATTTGATAATCATAGCTATTTTGTATGGCCGTTACCTTTTGATCTACGACATACTCTAAATTGAGGCGAACTACTCGCTCCAAGATCACTAATAGGGGATTGAACCAAAAAATTCGACGTAAAAAATGCACTAGTAGCAAATCAACAGTATGTTTCTGTTGCACATGGATATGTTCATGCTGGATGATTGTTTCTAATACTACTATATCCTTATAATTGGAAGGTAATACAATCCAATTCCAAAACGAATAAGCTTCTTGTGTAGTCATATCTACTTTGATATTCGATTGTGATTTCCACAATTGCAATTGTTTAATATGGCGAATCAATCGCAACACTTTACCACAAAAGAAAAGACCGATAATCAGAGTAATTCCTCCAAATAGTACGGGTATCAACGCTTCTATATTCAACTGCTCGAAGAAACTTTGTTGTTCTTCTATTCTAGGTACCTCATTGGTTTGGTTAAGCAACATAGACCAATCGAAACGCTGTTCAATGTATACCATTTTTGTAAAACTCATCAGCGGTAATAAGAAACTACATGCAATCCCGATGAGAAAATAATAACGAATAGCAGCAAAAAAAGTTTCCTTTTTCAAAAACAAAAAATAAAAACCTAAGACTAGTAACAACAAGCCGTTTGCTTTGAGTACATACAAGATAAAAGGAGTCATACGCTTTTCTGTTTTAATGGTTTACACCTGTTTGTTTTTTTCAATGATAGAAAGAATCTCATTCAATTCTTTTTGTGATACCTGCTTATCCTTAACAAAAAAGTTAACCAGGTTACTGAACGAATTATCAAAATACTTTTGCATGGTTTCTTCCATGAACATCGAACGATAAGCTTCCATCGTCACCACAGGATAATATTGATGTGATTTACCAAAAGCATGATAAGCAACCACTCCCTTTTCCTCCAAAATTCGCACTAAAGTTGATAAGGTATTGTAATGTGGTTTCGGTTCTGGCATTTCTGCCAAAATATCATTAATGAAACCTTTTTGCAGCTTCCAAAGGATGTGCATGATTTCTTCTTCTTTGTTCGTTAATTTTTCCATTAGTGTTTCTTTTAACTCAAACAAACATATAACTAAAATTTTAGTTATCAAACTAATTTTTTAGTTTTCAACTAAAATTAATTGAAAAGTATAAAAAAAAAGCACTGTAAATCTTTCTGATTTACAGTGCTTTTAAAGAAAAATAACACGTAGTCTCCTACAACGCTTTCAATAATTGAAGCATCTCTTTTGGCCCAACATAGGCATAATGTTGGTATATAATTTCATAGTTTTTATTCAAAATAACTAGAGCGGGATAAGCATTTTGCGAAGTCAGTGCCTCAGCTAATTCATGTACACCGGACTGAAGCCCTTTTTTTCTATACTCGAATGCTTTCCCTTTAAACTGTATTTTTTCCTTAGATTCTGCATCAAAAGAAACAAAATACGCTTTGTCCTTTAAGGCTTCTTGTACAGCAGTGTTTGAAAACGTTTTCTTCTCCATCAAAGCACAGTAATTACACCAATTGGTATGTAGAAAAACAACGATCGGTTTTTCTTGCTCCTGCATCTTTTTTTCCAACGTTGAAAAAGTTACTTCTTGCGCTTGGACACTAGACGTCCAGATGGTACAAAACAGCACAACCCCTAACATAGCAAAATAGTTTATACTTCCCCCTCTCATACACAAACTAATCTAAAAAATACTATAACGCACTCCTATAAAACCTCGAATTCCCTGTAAAGCAGTGTAGCTATAATCATTCGGTTCAAAGATCACATCCGTTCTACCTGGAGGAGGTGTTACCCCATTACCTGGTTCTCCATACGGATCCCACCATCTAGCAATGGTATCTTCCTTTGGAAGGGTATTGAATAAATTCTTTACTCCTCCATATACTTGAAAATTATTACCGAATTTCTTCGTCACTTGAATATTCGCAATTACCGTCCAAGGAGAATACTCAGGTCTATAATCATTTTCTACACGAGGCAATCGCATAGGTCCTTTCCAGTCTCCTGTTAAATCAGCCGTAAATCCATGGCCAAAATTATAGCTTGCTAAAACATTACCCGACCATTTTGGCGAATGATAAATTTGCTCACGTAGCCCATCCTCTTTGCGGTATACTTCCATATAGGTTGCACCCGCCATTACTTTCAAAGGAAAATCAAACGCCACATCAACATTCAACGAAATACCTTTAGAAATAGCATGCCCATCTAAGTTTGCATAGATGATTTTCGTTTGATCCGTGTCGGTATCTGCATCAATCTTATTGGTGAAATAAGTATAGAAACCGTTGATATCAAAATTAAATGCTCCGAAATTCGTCGGTACTTTAACCGTATAATTCAAATTGGCATTGTATGATTTTTCTGGATCTAACGATTCTGCGAATACTACCTCTCTCGCTCCAGTCAAAGCACGATGGTCTTCTGTAAACACGTTGACAACTCTAAATCCAGTACCGAAACTCGCACGTAAAGCATGATTCGTATTCGGCGCAAACTTATATCCTACACGAGGAGAATGAATTCCTCCATGCGTTTTATCGTAATCAAAACGATAACCTAGCAATAATTTATGCTGTTTATTTAGCGACCATTCATCTTGCACAAAAAGACCTGGAATTGGCGTTTCTTGTGGTTGATTTTTAACCAACCCATTTTCATCGTATATCCCTGTTGCTCTTGTATTATCATCGTAGTACGTATACTTAAACGACCCTCCAACACTAACAAACTATGATCCCCTACTGTTTTGTCCCAATACGCTTGAGCAAAAGCTACTTGTTGTTTCGCATCATAGGATTCTGGTCCATACATTGAATTTTGGTTGTGATAGATATACGAAAACTGGGTATAGATATTTTCAGTTGTAGGCAACTGATACATTCCTATTGCCTCGAAGCGATTGGTAAAAATACTTTCAGCATATACTTCTTCACTTCCTCTATGTTTCTTGCGTTGCCAATTAGTTTCACCTCCCCAACGATCTTCGTACACATAACGCAAAGCCAAACTAGCGACTCTATTTTCAGGTCGTTTCAAGCTAAATTTATTAAATAAGGAAACACGTTCTTGTTGCGTTACATCTGTAAATCCATCGCCATTCTTATCTTTTCGTTCTCCAAATTTGAAGTAGTTACCCCCAAAAAGTCCGTTTACCTTTTTACCTAATTTATAACCCGCCCCTAAGTCGATATTATTCTCCAACCACGTTGTGGTAAAAGCATCAACACTTAATCGTGCCGCATGTTCTGGGTCTTTGGTAATAACATTAATAATTCCTCCCATAGCCTCAGTTCCATACAAAGAAGATGCAGGGCCTTTCACCACTTCGACACGTTCAATCATATTGGTTGGAATACCAAACAACCCATACACCGTTGACAGCGAAGACACGATAGGCATTCCGTCTATCAAGATCATTGTATACGGTCCTTCCATTCCATTAATGTGAATATCTCCTGTATTACAAACGTTACAATTCAATTGTGGTTGTACCCCATTAATCATTTGTACCGCATCAAATAGATTCGCTGTAGGATTCTTTTCAAAAAATGCAGGCGTATAAATTTCAACAGGCGTCACAGCATCCGATTTTAATACTGGTTTTAAGGAACCTGAAATCACAATTTCCTCTAAACTAGCGTCTTCTTCTAAGTCAAAATTCAACGTTGCAACTTGTCCTTCCTTTACTGTAACCCGTTTTGACAATTTTTTAAACCCTACAAAATCGGCATAAACAAGATATGTTCCAGGTTTTACCCCTTCAATTTTATAATTTCCACGGTCATCAGCCGTTGTTCCTTTGGTTGTTTGTTCAATGACAACACTAGCATATGATAGAACTTCCCCTCTTGAAGTAATCTTCCCTTGAATAGTTTGAGCTTCTATTGTACTAGAAAAAACTAGGAGAAACAAAAAACTTATTAATACACGCATAAAAAATTATTTACTATTTGTTTAAATTAAAATTTAGGCAAAGCTAAAAATATTATTTAAATAAAAAAAGATGTAAATTTGTATTTTATAAAAAATCACTCCATGCTTACTTATTCAGAAGAAAACTATTTGAAAACTATTTTCCACTTATCACAAGGTGAAGAGGACGGAATTTCTACCAATGCAATTGCAGCACGAATAGAGACGAAAGCTTCTTCGGTAACGGATATGATTAAGAAATTAAATGAGAAGAAATTAGTTACGTATCAAAAGTATCAAGGAGTTCGCTTAACACCAGAGGGGCTTTTAGCCGCAAAAATGATTGTTCGTAAACATCGTTTATGGGAAGTTTTTTTAGTGGATAAGTTAGGATTTAGTTGGGATGAAGTTCACGATGTAGCCGAAGAGCTAGAGCATATTAAATCTGAAAAGTTAATAAATAAATTAGAAGCTTATTTAGGCTACCCAACAGAAGATCCACATGGAGATCCTATTCCCAATGCAAAAGGGGAAATAAAACAGATTAAAAAGAAATTATTAGCTGAAACAAAAATTCAACAAGCCGTGATTTGTGTAGGAGTTAAGGATTCCTCAGCTGAGTTTTTACAATATTTAGATAAGCAAAAAATCGCTTTAGGCAGTGAAATTGTCATTTTAGAGATTGAACCTTTTGATCAATCGTTTTTGATTGAAATCAATGGTACTAAAATAACGATTACCAAAAAGATTGCTAACAATCTTTTTGTGCAACTGAAATAATAGCAAGGCTTACTCACCAGTAAGCTTTTTTTTATTAATTCCATCAAAACTAGCATTATGAGCCAATTATTTAGTCCACTTCAATTGAAGCATCATACCTTAAAAAACAGAATTATTGTATCTCCTATGTGTCAATATACCGCCACGGATGGATTTGCCACAGATTGGCATCTCGTTCATTTAGGTCAATTTGCCACTGGACAAGCTGCTGCCATCATTCAAGAGGCAACCGCTGTTGTCCCTGAAGGGCGAATCACGTATGGGGATTTAGGTATTTGGTCAGATGAACATATCGTTAAATTACAACAGATTACACAATTCATTCGAGAACAAAATTGTATTCCGGGTATTCAGCTAGCACATGCCGGACGTAAAGCCAGTTGCGAAAAACCGTGGATTAGTAGAGATCAAATCGCACCAGACCATCAAAATGGATGGCAAACGGTTGGACCATCAACGATTCCCTTTCACCCAAAAGATCATCCGCCAGTTGCCTTAACAAAAGCAGAGATTCAAGAAACGGTAGAAGCCTTTAAACAAGCGACCCTTCGTGCAATACAAGCTGGTTATGAAATTATTGAGTTACACGGAGCACATGGTTATCTCATTCATCAATTTTTCTCACCCTTAATCAACAATAGAACGGACGAATACGGTGGAAGTTTTGAGCATAGAATTCGCTTTTTACTTGAAATTGTTGACGCCATTCAACCCTTGTTAACAACGCAAAGTTTATGGGTTAGAATTTCAGCAACCGATTGGGCCGACGGCGGTTGGACAATTGAAGAAAGCGTTGAGCTCGCTAAAATATTACAAGACAAAGGAGTTGAAGTGATTGATGTAAGCACAGGTGGTGGTGTAAGAGAGCAGAAAATCACAACAGGACCAAATTATCAAGTGCCTTTTGCTGCACAAATTAAAAACAATACAACTTTGGTTGTGGGAGCTGTTGGAGAAATCAAAACAGGGCCACAAGCCGAAACTATTTTACAACAAAACGAAGCGGATTTGATTTTTATCGCCCGCGAATTTTTACGAGATCCTCATTTTGTTATGACAGCATCACGCCAACTCCAAGTTGAGATTCCGTGGGCTCCCCAATATGAGAGAGGAAAAGAATAATTAAATTTTACAACTATATTCAATGAATAAAAGCTTATTAGCCCTAGCTGTTGGTGGATTAGCCATCGGTATGACCGAATTTTCGATGATGGGTCTTTTGCCTGAAATCGCTAAGGACTTACAAATATCCATTCCAAAAGCAGGAAACTTTATATCAACCTATGCCCTTGGTGTGGTCGTTGGTGCACCTTTATTGGTTATGTCATCCAACAAATTTGCTCCACACAAAGTATTAATGGCCTTGATGCTATTATTTTCCGTTTTCCACGTGCTTTTTGTACTATCTCCTTCCTACCCTACCCTTATAGCAACCCGTTTTATGTCGGGATTACCACATGGTGCCTTTTTTGGTGTAGGATCTGTAGTAGCTACTCAATTAGCTCAAAAAGGAAAAGAAGCACAAGCTGTTTCCATAATGTTTGCTGGGTTAACAACAGCTAACCTTGCGGGAGTGCCTTTAAGTACCTGGATTGGCCAACATTATACGTGGCGTGAAGCTTATACATTAATTGCTTCTCTAGGAGTAATAACTACATTAGCAATTTACTTTTGGATTCCAAAACTACAAGCTGATACCACCACAAATACCAAAAAGCAAATGGCCTTTTTCAAAACGCCTCTCGCGTGGATTCTAGTTGCCTTAATTTCTATTGGAACGGGTGGTTTATTCGCTTGGATCAGCTATATTGCTCCGATGATGACTAATATCGCCTTGATTCCGGAAGCAAATATCCCTATTATCATGACATTAGTTGGATTGGGAATGTTTCTCGGTAATTTTGTTGGAGGAAAGATTGCAGATACCTTTTCCCCAGCCAAGGCTGTTATTTTTTCATTCTCCTTAATGGCGGTATGTTTAGTTGTGGTTTATTATACCGTTCACATTCAATGGATGGCGTATGCGATGTCATTAGTAACCGGATTAGTTGCCTTTACCATCGGATCACCTCTACAAATGTTGTTGATTAAAAATGCAAAAGGATCCGAAATGTTAGCGGCATCTGCTGGACAAGCTTGTTTTAACATCGGTAATGCCCTTGGTGCTTTTCTAGGGGGTATTCCTATTACGATGGGCTTTGGTTATAATTCACCAGAATGGGTAGGCGCAGGAATGGCCTTGTGTGGTGCGATGTTGGCCTATCTATTTATTCAATATAAAAAAAGAGCGGAATCTTTGCCACAAGAAATTCAGTAGTTTACAACTACATTCTTAGAGCAAAAGACCTCCGATTCACAATAAGTTTATAAATTTGCAGAAATAATTTTTTACCATGTATAGAACTCATACTTGTGGAGCATTAAGTGCTTCTGATATAAATACAACAGTTACCCTTTCAGGCTGGGTGAGCAAACACCGTGATAAAGGTTTTATGATTTGGGTTGATTTACGCGATCGTTATGGTATTACACAATTGATCTTTGATGCAGAGAGAACAGATAAAACTGTTTTTGAAACAGCTAAAAACTTAGGTCGTGAGTATGTAATTCAAGTAACGGGAACTGTAATTGAACGCGCATCAAAAAATCCGAATATGCCAACTGGGGATATTGAGATTTTAGTTGAGTCACTAACGATTTTAAACGAATCAAGTGTTCCTCCTTTCACTATTGAGGATGAAACAGATGGTGGAGAAGATATTCGCATGAAATATCGCTACTTGGACATTCGTAGAAATCCAGTAAAAAACAGTTTACTTTTCAGACATAAAGTAGCACAAGAGGTGAGAAATTACCTTTCTGCTCAAGATTTCTGTGAGGTAGAAACGCCTTATTTAATCAGCTCTACACCTGAGGGAGCTCGTGATTTCATCGTGCCTTCACGTATGAATCCAGGTCAATTCTACGCATTACCACAATCACCACAAACATTCAAACAATTGTTGATGGTAGGTGGTATGGATCGTTACTTCCAAATCGTGAGATGTTTCCGCGATGAGGATTTACGTGCAGATAGACAACCTGAATTTACGCAAATCGACTGTGAAATGGCTTTCGTAGATCAAGAAGATGTTATGGATACTTTCGAAGGGTTAACTAAACATTTATTGAAATCTGTTCACGGCGTTGAAATTGAAGAATTCCCAAGAATGACGTATGAAGAAGCGATGCGTACGTATGGTAATGATAAACCAGATATTCGTTTCGGAATGAAATTCGGTGAATTAAACGCAGTAGCTCAACACAAAGATTTTGGTGTTTTCAACAGTGCTGAATTAGTAGTTGGTATTGCCGTTCCTGGCGGAGCAGCTTATACAAGAAAAGAAATTGACGCTTTAATTGATTGGGTAAAACGCCCTCAAGTTGGAGCATCAGGTATGGTATATTGTAAATGTGAAGCAGATGGTTCATTCAAATCTTCTGTAGATAAATTCTATGACCAAGAAGATTTAAAACAATGGGCAGCTGTTACAGGTGCACAAGCTGGAGATATTATTTTGGTTCTTTCGGGTCCTGCAAATAAAACAAGAGCGCAATTAAGTGCACTTCGCATGGAGTTAGGAAATCGTTTAGGTTTGAGAAAATCTGATGAATTTGCTCCACTATGGGTAATTGATTTCCCATTATTTGAGTGGGATGAAGAATCAGGGCGTTATTTTGCAATGCACCACCCATTTACATCACCGAAGAAAGAAGATATCGCTTTATTAGATACTGATCCAGGTAAAGTACGTGCAAATGCCTACGATATGGTTTTAAATGGAAATGAAATTGGTGGAGGTTCTATTCGTATTCACGATAAACCAACTCAAGAATTGATGTTTAAACACTTAGGTTTCTCTAAAGAAGAAGCAGAAAAACAATTTGGTTTCTTACTAAATGCATTCCAATACGGAGCACCACCACATGGAGGATTGGCTTTCGGATTAGATCGTTTAGTTGCAATTTTAGGAGGACAAGAAACGATTCGAGATTTCATTGCTTTCCCTAAAAACAATTCAGGAAGAGACGTAATGATCGATGCACCAAGTGCTATCCGCCCAGAACAATTAGAAGAATTACATATCGCAATCAAAGCGGAATAATAACAAAAACGGGAACCTTTAAAGTTCCCGTTTTTTTATTGCTTTATTTTATATAGCACAGCCTCTTCGCCCTCTAATAGTATATCTTGCTCATAGGTAAGTCCTAGTTTCTCTAAAACGCGTATAGAAGCGATATTGGCTTTCATCGCTCGACCAATAATACAATCTAATCGGAATTGATTTAATCCCACATGCAAGCAAGCTTCAGCGCTTTCTGTTGCATATCCTTTTCCCCATTCTTCTTCAAAAAAGCGAAAACCGATATCTGTTTGTTGCGTATCAGCATCATACTTTAAACCACACCAACCGATAAATTGTCCCGAATCTTTTAAGATAACAGCCCATCGTCCATAGCCATTAAGCTGATAATCACTGTAATTTTCTAAAAATTCTTTAGCTTCTTCCACGGTTGCAAAAGCAGTATTACCCGTATAACGAATCACATTGGGATTTGCATTTAATGCATAGAATGACTGCGCATCTGTTGGTTGCAATTCTCGAAGCAACAATCTCGGTGTTTCAGCGATTAATTTCATCTGGATCCCTGAAAAAAGTTATTTGCCGTTATAAGTATTCATTGCATTATTCAATCCACCCAAAGCAAACTCCTGAATAGCCTTAGAAGACGTTTCTAGACGTTCTACGAGCTTTTGTTTCTCTTCTTCGTCCCATTCACCCAAAACATAATCCACTTGCTGTCCTTTCTTAAATTCATCGCTAATTCCAAATCGAAAACGAGGGTAGTTGGTATTGTTTAACACCGCCTGAATATTCTTCAATCCATTATGACCTCCATCAGACCCTTTGGCCTTAATGCGAAGAGCTCCAAAAGGAATATTCAAATCATCCGTAACGACTAAAATATTCTCCAATGGAATATTTTCTTTTTGCATCCAATATTGAACAGCTTTACCGCTTAAATTCATATACGTATTGGGTTTAAGCAAAAGCAATGTTCGGCCTTTTATCTTAACTTCCGCAAGACTTCCCAATTTTACGGTTTGCCAATCTCCACCTAAATCACGGGCTACTTGATCGACAATCTTAAATCCAATATTATGACGTGTATGAATATATTCAGCTCCTATATTTCCCAATCCTACAATTAAAAACTTCTTCATGGTATGATGTTACTAATTTTCAAGGTACAAAAATAACGCAAACCCAAGACATTCCATAAGTTATTTGACCAAATAAAAAAAGCGCCTGTAAAAATACAGGCGCTTTCAAACAATATATATTGACTATAATTATTTTTTCTTTGTAGGAGCTTTTGCTGCTTTTGCTGCTTCTTGAGCTGCTTTCATAGCTGCACGAGAAATTCTCACTTGACAAACTACAGTGTTGTCTGGGTGTAATAATTTGTAGTTATCAGTTGTAATATCTGTAACGTATAATTTATTACCCATTTCTAAGTTAGAAATGTTTACTTCTACGAAGTCAGGTAAGTTAGCTGGTAAAGCTCTTACTTTTAATTTACGGTTGTTGATGTTTAAAACACCTCCAGCCATAACTCCTTTTGAGTTACCTGCGATTTTGATAGGCACTTCTAAAGTGATTTCTTTATCGTCGAATAATTGGTAGAAATCGATGTGTAAGATTTTGTCAGATACCGGGTGGAACTGAATATCTTGTAAAATTGCATTGATTTTTTTACCACCTTCTAATTCAATCACAACAGTGTGTACATTAGGAGTGTAAACTAAACTTTTAAATGCTTTCTCTTCTGCTGTGAAGTGGATTGCTGATTGTTCTCCTCCGTATACTACGCAAGGAACCATTCCAGCATTACGTAAGGCTTTAGTAGACACTTTACCTACGCTTTCTCTTTCTGATCCTTTAATTGTAATTGATTTCATTACTTTAAATATTTAGTATTAATAATTTACATGACGAATGTTTTGCTAATCGATAAATTCGACTGCACATTGTGCATTGTTTCTGCAAACAAAGGCGCACAACTTAACACTTTAATTTTATTACATGGTTTCTTCAATGGAATTGAATCTGTAACGATTAATTCAGTTAATGAAGACTCCTCGATTTTTTCATAAGCGCTTCCTGATAAGATTGCATGTGTACAAATTGCACGTACGCTCAAAGCACCTCTTTCTAACATCATATCAGCTGCTTTCGCTAACGTACCTCCTGTATCAATCATATCATCCACTAAGATTACGTTACGCCCTGTAACATCTCCAATCAACTCCATCTTTTCAATGATGTTCGCTTGTTTTCTTTGTTTATAGCAGATTACCACATCTGAATCTAAAAACTTAGAATAGGCATAGGCACGTTTTGAACCACCCATATCTGGTGAAGCGATAGTCAAATTGTCAATGTTTAAACTCTTCACGTATGGTAAAAATATCGTTGAAGCGTATAAATGATCTACTGGTTTTTCAAAGAATCCTTGGATTTGATCTGCGTGTAAATCCATAGTCATGATTCTCGTTGCTCCAGCTGATTCTAATAACTTAGCTACTAATTTAGCCCCAATCGGAACCCTTGGTTTATCTTTTCTATCCTGTCTAGCCCATCCAAAATAAGGGATTACCGCAGTAATATGTCTTGCTGATGCTCTTTTAGCTGCATCACACATTAACAATAATTCCATTAGGTTATCTGATGATGGGAATGTAGAACAAACAAGGAAAACTCGTCTTCCTCGAATTGATTCTTCAAAAGAGGGTTGAAACTCTCCATCACTGTAATGTGATAACGTAGCTTTACCCAATTCTACACCATATTCCTTTGCTATCTTCTCTGCTAACTCAACGCTTTGCGAGCAAGCAAAAATTTTTGCTTCTGATTCAGGATTTAACATTTTTTCTAATTAGTTGTTATGTTGTTAGTTAGTGCCTCCTTATAGTAATTCAGCGATGCAAATTTATAAAATATTAATTGACTAGAACGATTTTTTTGCTTTTTTTCTTTGATAGCTTATTTTTTTCTGTAAATTTGCACTCACAATTCAACACCAAATGCCCGGATGGCGGAATTGGTAGACGCGCACGACTCAAACTCGTGTTCCTAGGAGTGTGGGTTCGATTCCCACTCCGGGTACGAAAAAAGCCTAACTTTTCAGTTAGGCTTTTTTATTTACTATCCTTTTTGTTTCCAAAAACAAGTATAATTTAGATCAACTGTTTACAGTCAATCGTGAACTATTTAGCATCATCTGCAGAAGGACCATACATTCCAGGAATTGGAATATCTAGCAAACGCAAATAAACTGATAGTTGTCCTCTGTGGTGATAGATGTGATTATTTACAATAAAGCGGTTCGCACCAACCTTTGGCATTTCCATAATCGTATGATCACCTGCTTTTAATGCCCAGTTCTCCATCCATTGCTCCTCTGTAGTCGATTCAATAGCGGTTACAACGCGTTTTTCATACGCATCGATAAGTTGGAGTGCTGATCTGTAGAAGTCGCTTCTAAAGGCTTATAATCCGTATGGAAGTTTAGTTCGCCTTGTTTCGTAATAAATTCTGTCCAAACGATCAATTCAACAATATGTTTCGACAAATCTCCTAAACTCATCGACTTTTCATGTGGTTTCCACCCCCATTTATCTGTTGGCACACAAGCAATAATCTTTCTTGTACTTCCTAATTCATGTTGCAATTCAAGCAAAAAACTTTTATTAATACTCATAATGTTAGTTGTTATTTTTCTTAGAGGAAAACTACAAAACTTAAAGCAAATAATCAATTTCTTTGAGAACTATAATTTATTGCAAAGGAAAAGCTCAAAACATCCCTTCGAACTTCCTAAATCCTTTTTTATCTTTGTAAAAAACAAAACCATTGAAAACAGATACTACCTACCTTTCCTTTGATGAAGCTAAACGCAAATTAGAAAACTATTGTGCGTATCAAGATCGTTGTCACTCTGAAGTAGTCAATAAGATGTTTCTATTGGGAATAACACCACAAATACACGATGAAATCATCGTACACCTCATTGAACATAGTTTCTTAAACGAAGAGCGATTTGCCAAGAGTTTTGTACGAGGGAAACACCGTTTAAATGCCTGGGGAAGAAATCGAATTACCACAGAATTAAAATTCCGAAATATCAATAGTCGAATCATTGCGATTGCTCTGGCTGAAATTGAAGATGAAGAATACTACCAAACCTTTGATCGCATTAGCGAAAACAAATGGAATCAATTAACTGATACTGATATACAAAAGAAAAAACAAAAGTTTCAAGCTTACTTATTTCGCAAAGGATACGCGATGTCAGATATCATAAACAAAACCCAAGACTTAGAGATAACATAGTATGTAAGCCCTTTTTTAGGGCTTTTTTGTTTTTTCGCTTCTTTGCTTTTTTGTAGTTGTATCGTTTATAAGGATATTTTACTGCGATACGATATGCATCATGCAAGAAGGCCAATTGCCATTGGCCCCTACGTCTTTTTCCAAACCGGTATAAAACAAAAAAGCCTGACTACTTACGTAATCAGGCTTTTCAAAAGAAGGGCGACGACATACTCTCCCACCATGTGGCAGTACCATCTGCGCTAGCGGGCTTAACTTCTCTGTTCGAAATGGGAAGAGGTGAGCCCCGCCGCAATAACCACCCTAAAGCGGTTGTTATAAATTCCTCTCGGATCCTATAACTAATTCGGTATATTATAACGTAACAAATACTTATTTCATTTTAGAAAGTTGCCCTCCCTCTACTTATTAGTAGAGGGAGTACACATAAGCTTACGAGCTATTAGTACTACTTGACTATGACATTACTGCCTTTACATCTATAGCCTATCAACGTTGTCATCTTCAACGGCTCTTTAAAGAAATCTCATCTTGTGGTGGGTTTCGCACTTATATGCTTTCAGCGCTTATCCCTGCCCAACGTAGCTACTCTGCGATGCCCCTGGCGAGACAACAGATGCACTAGAGGTTGGTCCAATTCGGTCCTCTCGTACTAGAATCAGATCCACTCAAATTTCTAACGCCCACAGTAGATAGAGACCGAACTGTCTCACGACGTTCTGAACCCAGCTCGCGTGCCACTTTAATGGGCGAACAGCCCAACCCTTGGGACCTTCTCCAGCCCCAGGATGTGACGAGCCGACATCGAGGTGCCAAACCCCCCCGTCGATATGAGCTCTTGGGGGAGATCAGCCTGTTATCCCCGGCGTACCTTTTATCCTTTGAGCGATGGCCCTTCCATGCGGAACCACCGGATCACTATGCTCTACTTTCGTACCTGATCGACTTGTTAGTCTCCCAGTCAAGCTCCCTTATGCCATTGCACTCTACGCACGGTTACCAAGCGTGCTGAGGGAACCTTTAGAAGCCTCCGTTACTCTTTTGGAGGCGACCACCCCAGTCAAACTACCCACCAAGCAATGTCCTCTGCAGTGCAGAGTTAGATCTCAAATAAGCAAAGGGTGGTATTTCAACAATGACTAACCTACGCCTGGCGACGCAGGATCGAAGTCTCCCACCTATCCTACACATCACTTATCCAAGAACAATACTAAGCTATAGTAAAGGTGCACAGGGTCTTTTCGTCCCACTGCGGGTAATCGGCATCTTCACCGATACTACAATTTCACCGAGCTCATGGCTGAGACAGTGTCCAGATCGTTACACCATTCGTGCAGGTCGGAACTTACCCGACAAGGAATTTCGCTACCTTAGGACCGTTATAGTTACGGCCGCCGTTTACTGGGGCTTCAATTCAATGCTTCTCCGAAGATAACATCTCCTCTTAACCTTCCAGCACCGGGCAGGTGTCAGGCCCTATACTTCATCTTACGATTTTGCAGAGCCCTGTGTTTTTGATAAACAGTCGCCTGGACCTTTTCACTGCGGCCAGCTTGCGCTGGCGACCTTTCTCCCGAAGTTACAGGTCTATTTTGCCTAGTTCCTTAGCCATGAATCTCTCGAGCGCCTTAGGATACTCTCCTCGACTACCTGTGTCGGTTTACGGTACGGGTACTAATAATCTAAGTTTAGAAGCTTTTCTTGACAGCCCTTAGGCACACTATCTCGTTGTTCGAAAACGCTGAGTACTATCGCATTTCTCCATCCCCTACGCATTTTACTATAGGGAATATAGGTACGTGCTTCAACGAACTATTCCGTCAGTTCGCGGTGCTTTCATCACTGTGTCACTCCATCACAATTATTAGTAGTACGGGAATATTAACCCGTTGGCCATCGACGTCCCCCTTCGGGTCTGCCTTAGGTCCCGACTAACCCTAAGCTGATTAGCATAGCTCAGGAAACCTTAGTCTTACGGCGGGGGTGTTTCTCGCACCCCTTATCGTTACTTATGCCTACATTTTCTTTTCTATAAACTCCACCATATCTCACAATACGGCTTCTACGTCGATAGAATGCTCCCCTACCACTCACGTTTAAAACGTAAATCCATAGCTTCGGTAGTATACTTATGCCCGATTATTATCCATGCTCGATCGCTCGACTAGTGAGCTGTTACGCACTCTTTAAATGAATGGCTGCTTCCAAGCCAACATCCTAGCTGTCTGGGCAATCAAACCGCGTTTTTTCAACTTAGCATACATTTGGGGACCTTAGCTGATGGTCTGGGTTCTTTCCCTCTCGGACATGGACCTTAGCACCCATGCCCTCACTGATGATTATCATTAATTAGCATTCGGAGTTTGTCAGGAATTGGTAGGCGGTGAAGCCCCCGCATCCAATCAGTAGCTCTACCTCTAAGTAACTATGATCATCGCTGCACCTAAATGCATTTCGGGGAGTACGAGCTATTTCCGAGTTTGATTGGCCTTTCACCCCTACCCACAGGTCATCCGAAAACTTTTCAGCGTTAAACGGTTCGGTCCTCCATTTAGTGTTACCTAAACTTCAACCTGCCCATGGGTAGATCACACGGTTTCGCGTCTACCACTACTGACTAAAGCGCCCTATTAAGACTCGCTTTCGCTACGGATCCATGACTTAATCACTTATCCTTGCCAGCAACGGTAACTCGTAGGCTCATTATGCAAAAGGCACGCCGTCACCCCACAAAGGGGCTCCGACCGCTTGTAGGCGTATGGTTTCAGGATCTATTTCACTCCGTTATTCACGGTTCTTTTCACCTTTCCCTCACGGTACTGGTTCACTATCGGTCTCTCAGGAGTATTTAGCCTTAGCGGATGGTCCCGCCAGTTTCAATCAGGGTTTCACGTGCCCCGACCTACTCAGGATACCACTATCCTTATCTTCTCTTACTTATACGGGACTATCACCCTCTTCGGTTTACCTTTCCAGGTAATTCTAATTCAATCCGCAAGAAATATCGTGGTCCTACAACCCCAATATTGCCGTAACAACATTGGTTTGGGCTATTCCGCGTTCGCTCGCCACTACTAGCGGAATCACTTTTGTTTTCTTCTCCTCTGCCTACTTAGATGTTTCAGTTCAGCAGGTTCGCCTCCTATTCGGATACTATGTCTTCAACATAGTGGGTTGCCCCATTCGGATATCTACGGATCAAGTCGTGTGTGCCGATCCCCGTAGCTTTTCGCAGCTTATCACGTCCTTCTTCGCCTCTGAGAGCCTAGGCATTCCCCATACGCCCTTATTTTGCTTATGTGCTTACAATTCTTTCGAATCGTACTTTCTATAAATTTTTATTAAAATAATAATATTACTATTACTATCTAACTGTATTTGTCGTTACAATATGTCAATGATCGTTTTGAACTTGCGTTCTTGTGGAGAATATCGGAGTCGAACCGATGACCTCCTGCGTGCAAGGCAGGCGCTCTAGCCAGCTGAGCTAATCCCCCATTATAAGGTTACAGGTTAACAGTTTACAGTCAACAGTAACTTTCAACGGTTTAACTAACCTCTAGAATTTCCTTTGTAATACTTAGTAGTCCCCGGGCAGACTCGAACTGCCGACCCCTACATTATCAGTGTAGTACTCTAACCAGCTGAGCTACGAGACTCTGTATATTACTTATTTTTTTTATTTGAACAAACAGCGAGAGTAAATAAACCAACCTCTTTTTTTCTCTAGAAAGGAGGTGTTCCAGCCGCACCTTCCGGTACGGCTACCTTGTTACGACTTAGCCCTAGTTACCAGTTTTACCCTAGGCAGCTCCTTGCGGCGACCGACTTCAGGTACCCCCAGCTTCCATGGCTTGACGGGCGGTGTGTACAAGGCCCGGGAACGTATTCACCGGATCATGGCTGATATCCGATTACTAGCGATTCCAGCTTCATGGAGTCGAGTTGCAGACTCCAATCCGAACTGAGACCAGTTTTTGAGATTCGCATCCAGTTGCCTGGTAGCTGCTTTCTGTACTGGCCATTGTAGCACGTGTGTAGCCCAAGACGTAAGGGCCGTGATGATTTGACGTCATCCCCACCTTCCTCACGGTTTGCACCGGCAGTCTTGTTAGAGTTCCCGGCATGACCCGCTGGCAACTAACAATAGGGGTTGCGCTCGTTATAGGACTTAACCTGACACCTCACGGCACGAGCTGACGACAACCATGCAGCACCTTGTAAATTGTCCGAAGAAAAGTCTATCTCTAAACCTGTCAATCTACATTTAAGCCTTGGTAAGGTTCCTCGCGTATCATCGAATTAAACCACATGCTCCACCGCTTGTGCGGGCCCCCGTCAATTCCTTTGAGTTTCATTCTTGCGAACGTACTCCCCAGGTGGGATACTTATCACTTTCGCTTAGCCACTCAGTCCGAAAACCGAACAGCTAGTATCCATCGTTTACGGCGTGGACTACCAGGGTATCTAATCCTGTTCGCTACCCACGCTTTCGTTCATCAGCGTCAATAAGTACGTAGTAATCTGCCTTCGCAATTGGTATTCCATGTAATATCTAAGCATTTCACCGCTACACTACATATTCTAATTACTTCCATACTATTCAAGTTTAGCAGTATCAACGGCAATTTTATAGTTAAGCTATAAGATTTCACCACTGACTTACTAAACCGCCTACGAACCCTTTAAACCCAATAATTCCGGATAACGCTCGGATCCTCCGTATTACCGCGGCTGCTGGCACGGAGTTAGCCGATCCTTATTCTTACGGTACCGTCAAATAATTACACGTAATTACATTTCTTCCCGTACAAAAGCAGTTTACAATCCATAGGACCGTCATCCTGCACGCGGCATGGCTGGTTCAGAGTTGCCTCCATTGACCAATATTCCTCACTGCTGCCTCCCGTAGGAGTCTGGTCCGTGTCTCAGTACCAGTGTGGGGGATCTCCCTCTCAGGACCCCTAATCATCGTCGCCTTGGTATGCCGTTACCACACCAACTAGCTAATGATACGCATGCCCATCTTTTACCGATAAATCTTTATTATATAAATGATGCCACTCATATAAACCATGGAGCATTAATCCGAATTTCTCCGGGCTATTCCCCTGTAAAAGGTAGGTTGCATACGCGTTACTCACCCATCCGCCGGTCTCTAGAAAGCAAGCTCTCTATACCCCTCGACTTGCATGTGTTAGGCCTGCCGCTAGCGTTCATCCTGAGCCAGGATCAAACTCTTCATCGTATATTTTTAATATTGTAAAAAGTTAGCTAGTTTATTCGTGATCCTAAAATCACCTTACTCTCTTTATTTTGTATGCTGTTGTCCAATATGTCTATGATCGTGTTTCAAACTCTCTTCTACTTAAATTTCGAAGCGAGTGCAAAAGTAAACAACTTTTTTGATTTGACAAAAAAAATTTAGATTTTTTTCTTTCCTTCTTTTCGTCATCCCTTGTTTACCAAAGCGAGTGCAAAAGTAAAAACTTTATTTGAATTAGCAAAACTTTTTTGAAAAATATTTTTTCATCCCTTTTCGCTAACCCCAGTATTTACTGAAGCGGACTGCAAAGATAAGACTCTTTATTTCGATTATCCAAATTTATTTTTAAAAATATTTTTTAGCTAATCTCAAGTCTTTTCTACTGCTTTTCTATGAACGTCTGCTTGTTTAATGCGGATGCAAAAGTAGCACCTTTTTCGCCACTTCCAAACTTTACGCAACCTTTTTTTAAAAGTATTTTCGATAATTGTCGCAACTCGCTATTATCATACACGTTACATCTAAAAGTTTTTTTGACTTTTTCATGGTTTGGGATCGCGTGGAGCGATGATGCTGCTTTTTTGCGTTTTTGCAAGGGGCGTTTTTGGGGAATGCATCAAGCAAAAGAAGGTTTTCTTTTGAAAAAAGTGTTTCGAGCATAGAGGCACATTGCCATGTGCCCGTACGGGAGAAGGATATTTTTTGGTTTTTATTCTCTCCTTATATATATAGGTAGACGCTTTTTTGCCTCTTCGCAAGGGGCTTTTTTGAGGGATGCATCTAATAAAAGAAGGTTTTCTTTTGAAAAAAGTGTTTCGAGCATAGGGGCACATGGCCATGTGCCCGTACAGGGAAAAGATATTTTTGTTTTTATTCTCTCCTTATATATAGGTAGGGGGCATATAGCCATGTGCCTCTTTCAAAAAGAAAAGCACAAAAAAAGGAGAGCTGTGCTCTCCTTTTTATACAAAAACAAAATAATAATTCTAAAATCTTAAAATGATGTTGTGATTCCTACTGTTAATCCTGCTGCTTCTGTTACATAACGGCAAACACCACCTACACATAATAACCCTCCACGTTGTCTTCCGTAGCTCGTTGAAACACGCGTTGTTCCTTTTGTATAGCTGATACCTGCATTATAGTAATGAATTTTCTTTTCTTTATCATCATTACCATAATTATACATATCATTAACAAACACAGCCCAATTCGCATTATAAGCAAACTCTAACGTACCAGCTAACCAGTTCTTTTTATCCTTATCCGCCCACATATGCTGTGCCTCCAAACGTATAGACTTATTTTCCAAAAATTGATACGTTGTTTCTGCACTTATAATCTGAGCTTTAACATCCTCAAATTTACCTTCTAACGCAACAGCATTATAATATTGATCTAAATACATAAAAATCGAAGACCAATCACTAGACCAGCGTTTTCTAACTTCAAATCCTAAGTCTCGATAATTTTTTTGTCCAAAAGACAAAAATTCTGAAGACAATTCCTTGTCTACAATATCATATTCTGTTTTCAACCCTGCCCAATAAGAACCATTAATTACAAGATTAGTACCATATTTCCCCCCTAACGTACTTCCTTTAGGAAATTCATAATAAAAATCAAACTGTCCACCAATCTCTCCCGCCTTTTGACCTAATAAATCAACTGCCGTTTGCGCCTGATAAACATAAATATTCTGTAGCGAATAATCGTATTGTTTTACTAAAGCAGGTAGATAATTTAACACTCCTTGGTGGTAGTCATTTTTAGTAAACTGTCTTTCAGAATAAAAAGACATATTCTCCATTCTTCTGAAGTTAAAATCAAAAGATAGTCCTTTCTGAGCATAACCTAAATTAACTAGCCATGCATTACTATCCAATTTCATGTTTTTATTAATACTTATTGCAGTAGCATAATAATCTTTATCCCTAAGTACATATTCAGATCCTAAATAAAATCCTCCTTGACGGTAGTCGAATCTAAAAGAATACCCAGAGGTAAAATTATCTAATCCTTTATTTAAATCATCCGATTCTAATGAACGCCCTAAATAACTAAGGCCTAAACTCAAATCTAAATTCTCAGCATTAACAACTTGTCCAACATCTACATTCAAATCCCCTCCAAATACAATAGATTTAGACAAATCAAAACCCATAATTGTTCTTTGCTTTCCTCCTAGTACTGTAATCTCTCCCCAAGAACCGATTGAATACTTAGCATTTAACCCAAACATAGCATTATTAATTCCCAGCTGTCTATCTTCCCACGCTCTAAAAAGCAAGCCACTTCCAAATTGATCATAGAAATGTCCTGCAGTAACATCTAAGCCCTTTTCTACATTATTATATCTCGCATAAATAGTTCCAATATCAAAATTTTTGAACTCTGGATTATAGTTTAAAATAGGATTGGGTGCATAGCTTTCCAATTGGGTTCCAAACGACCAATTTTTATAATCATAATCCACCTTTAAGTAAGAATTTGCTCGGAAACGATCTTTTTCAGCTTCTACTGGATCTAATTTAATTTTTTTATCATCAACATACCATTGTGAATTATTTTCTAAACCGACTCTAATCTGAGCATGTGCATTTACCAAACTAAAAAAAACACCAACTGCTAATAATACTCTTTTCATATTTTAATTTTTTAGCGCTGCTTTTACCTGTTTATATAATTCTTTTTCTATTCCTGGGGTATAACTCGTGTGTTTGTATACAATTTTTCCTTTATATACAACAGCAGTAAAAGGCACATTTGTCACATTCATCGCACGCTTCAATTCGTGATTTTGATCTAGTAACACTTGATAATCCCATCCTTTTCCATTAACTAATGGCTTTACTCTCTTTACTGATTTAGCATCATCAATAGAAACAGCAACTAACTTTACGCCTGTTTCCTTTTGCCAAGTCGCATATTCATCATTAATAGCTCCTAATTCCTTTAAACAAGGTCCGCACCAAGTAGCCCAAAAACTTAAAATCACAGGTTTCTCTTCCTTAGCTAAATCACTAATATTAAATGCTTTCCCATCCATATCCTTCAATACAACTGAAGGTAAAGTCGTTTGTTGTGCACTGATAGACAAAGAGGAAACTAACAGCAGTAATACTAAAAAAACTCTCATAAAAAAATACTTACTTTAAATTAAAAAGTAAATATATACAAAAAAACAAACTATTAACTTTTTATTATGTTTTTTTTATTTGTAATATTGTATATAATTTAACCATTAATTAACAACAAATCAACATGAGAAAAAAAATCTTACAATCCGCAATTTTAATACTCACTATGGCATTCATGGTAGGATGTTCAAGTGATGACAGTAGTTCTACTGGTGGCGGAAATCCTGATGGTGGAAACCCAGGGGGAGAAAACCCAGGGGGAGAAAACCCAGGGGGAGAGAATCCAGGAGAAACAGGTACTACTTACTATATGAAAAAAGTAATTTTAGAAGATTACACTTCTATAGGTTGTGTTGCTTGTCCTATCGGTTCTTTCATTATTGAAGGAATTAATGAAAGTGAATATAAAGATCATATTATTCCAGTTTCAGTACATGATCATTTTCAAAGTACACAAGATCCATTTAAAATTTCTGCTGTAGACACTTATGCTAGACATATGCGTGTACAATATTTACCAAGTTTATACTGGAACAGAGTAAGTACGCGTTGGGACTATCCTGAAGATTTACTTGCTGGTAGAAGAGAGGGGAATGATGTTATTTACTTTTTTGATCATAATGTATTTAAAGATTACATCAACCAAAGCAATCATTTAAAAAACAATTCTACAATAGGAATTAAGATTGCTTCAACATTAACTCAAAGTTCTGGAGAAGTATCATTAAATATTAAGGTAGGAAAAGACGATGACAAGAATTTAAAATACCTTGTTTATGTACTTGAAGATGGTTTAATTAATAAACAAGCAAATGGTACGCCATTATATGGTAATACTTCAGGAAATCCAAGATGGGAAAACAACTTCAATCATGACAATGTTTTAAGAGCAACAAACGACATTTTGGGAACTACAATTACAGCTTCAGATTTTTCCGAAACTAATGAATTCTCTAAAACTGTATCGTTAAATTATACAGCTAAAAACACGACTAATTTAAAAGTAGTTGTAGCTGTACTAAACGACAAAGGTATTGTACAAAATGCACAAATAGCAAAAGCAAACACAACACAAGACTACCAAATAGTGGAATAAATCACTTACTTATATAAAAAAACCTATACTTCAATGTATAGGTTTTTTTATGTCTTATTGTAAAAACAAAAAAGCCTGACAATTACTTGTCAGGCTTTTTTTGCTCCCCCTCTTGGGCTCGAACCAAGGACCCTCTGATTAACAGTCAGATGCTCTAACCAACTGAGCTAAGGAGGAAGGTATCTTACCTTAAATGCAGTGCAAATATAACATCATTTTTTATTTTTGCAAATACATTCGCTTTATTTTTTATTTACTTGAATATCGCTTTGTAAATATCATTTCCATTTGCAAACAACAGCAACCCTATAAGTATAAAGAAACCAACCATTTGTGCATTTTCCAAGAACTTATCGCTTGGCTTTCTTCCTGTAATCATTTCATATAACAAGAACATTACATGTCCTCCATCTAAAGCTGGAATCGGCAATAAGTTCATTACTCCTAACATGATAGATAAAAGCGCCGTAATATTCCAGAAATACTCCCAACTCCAAACAGAAGGAAAGATATCATAGATTGCTTTGAATCCACCTACTCCTTTATAAGCACCTGTTTCTGGTTTAACAATTTTCTTTAATTGATCAAAGTAACCTCCTACTTTTTCAACCCCTTTTCCTATTCCTACTGTGATAGATTCACCTAATGAATATTTTACCTGACTAATGGTATATAACCCCATTTTTTCAATGGTATCAATAGACAAAACTGGTGCAAAGAAAAGATTTAATTTTCCGTCTTGATCAACTTGTATATCAACCGTCATTTCTTTTCCATCTCTTTCGATTACAGCTGGAACAATCTTGCCTTTATTTTCTGCTAATACAGTTTGTACTTCATCTACAAAAGGTGTATTCACACCGGCAATGCTTTTGATTTGATCTTTCACTTGCAATGCTTTTGCGTTTGTTTGATCCCCTTCTTCATTAAAGGCCACCACTACAAAAGGAACACGTAAAGAAATTAATCCTCCAGCCTTATTTCCTTCACTTATTTGTCCAAGTAAATTGACTGGTAAATCAATATTTTCTTTTACTCCATTGCGTTCAACTTCTACTTGATGTCCCATCATAATAGCGTATCCAACATCATTAAATCGCTCAATTTCCTTTCCATCTACAGCAACAATTTTATCTCCTGTTTTTAATCCTGCTTCTTGTAAGATAGGCGATTGTACCCAAACTCCGTGATCCATATCCTTATTTGAAATATACAGATCACCATACGCATAAGTCATTCCAATATAGATAACAAAAGCTAAAATGAAATTCACTGTAACTCCACCTAACATAATGATTAAACGTTGCCAAGCGGGTTTTGAACGAAACTCCCAAGGTTGTGGCTCACTTTTCAATTGCTCCGTATCCATACTCTCATCCACCATTCCTGATATTTTCACATACCCACCTAAAGGCAACCATCCAATACCATAAACGGTATCACCAATTTTCTTTTTGAACAAAGAAAATTTCACATCAAAAAATAGGTAGAATTTTTCTACGCGAGTTTTAAATAATTTAGCCGGAATAAAATGTCCTAACTCGTGTAAAATAATCAAGAAGGATAAGCTCAATAAGAATTGAGAAAGTTTAATCAATATTTCCATTGTACTAATTTCGTTTCAAATCTGAATAATAAGCAAAAATAAAATTTTAGTTTAACTAACCGCCATTTTTTTATTAAACTATTCTTTTTTAAGCCATCGCTTCTCTTTTTATTCTTCTTTTAGTGATTTCATCTCACTGTTTATCTTACATACAGCTTACATTCAGCTGTTGCTTATTCTAAATGTTTACTAGGAGATTTACAGCATACCCTTGTTAAACGTTGTTTTTCTATTCCTTTTAGATCTTTTCATTCTAAGAATTAGGATGAAAAGCAACAAAAAGGCAAATAATAAAAAAGTATTTTCTAACTTTGTTATCTTAAACCATTATTTATAATATGTTACAGATAGCTTTTATTAGAGAGAATCAAGAACAAGTGATTAAGGGCTTGGCGAAAAGAAATCTTGATGTTACGGAAGTGCTAAACGAAGTGCTTGCTTTGGATGAAAAAAGAAGAGCAACACAAGTTGAATTAGACAATGTCTTAGCAGAATCCAACAAGCTATCCAAAAGTATTGGCGAGTTAATGAAGAGTGGAGAAAAAGCTAAAGCAGAACTCATCAAAGAAAAGACATCTAATTTACGTGAGCAAAGTAAGGAATTAACGGAACAGTTAAACCAAGTTTCTACGGCGCTTACGGATCTATTGTATACACTTCCAAATGTACCTACAGCTATTGTTCCTGCAGGAAAAGATGCAGATGACAATATTACGGTTCACCAACATGGAGAAATCCCAACGTTACATGAAGGCGCATTACCTCATTGGGAATTAGCAAAAAAATACGATTTAATTGACTTTGAGTTAGGAAACAAAATCACTGGCGCAGGTTTTCCTGTATATAAAGGTAAAGGGGCTCGCTTACAACGTGCTTTAATCTCTTACTTTTTAGATAAAAATACAGCAGCAGGTTATAAGGAATACCAAGTACCTCATGTAATCAATGAGGCTTCTGGATTTGGAACAGGACAACTACCAGACAAAGAAGGACAGATGTATCATATTGGTGTGGATGATTTATACTTAATTCCAACTGCAGAGGTACCTATTACGAATATGTTTAGAGATATGCTTTTACAAGAGAGCGATTTTCCAATCCTTTGTACAGGTTATACACCTTGTTTCCGTAGAGAAGCAGGTTCATATGGTGCACACGTAAGAGGATTAAACCGCTTACATCAATTTGACAAAGTAGAAATTGTACGTATCGAGCATCCAGACAATTCATACCAAGCGCTTGATGGCATGGTAGAACATGTACAAGAATTATTACACGAATTAAAATTACCGTACAGAATCTTGAGATTATGTGGAGGAGACATGGGGTTCACTTCTGCATTAACGTATGACTTTGAGGTATTTTCAACGGCACAAGATAGATGGTTAGAGATTAGTTCAGTGTCTAACTTTGAAACGTTTCAAGCGAATCGTTTGAAATTGCGTTTTAAAGATAAGAGCGGAAAAAGTCAATTGGCTCATACATTAAATGGTAGTTCATTAGCATTACCGCGTGTATTAGCTGGTATTTTAGAGAATTATCAAACTCCTGAGGGCATTGTGATACCTGAGGTCTTAAGACCGTACACAGGATTTGATATTATTGATTAATTTTACACGACGCGTATAAGTATATGAAAAGCACCAAATCCTAAAAAGACATTTGGTGCTTTTTTTATCTTTGCATAACTCAAATTCAAACTAGATGATTATTTACAATATCACGATAAACATTCACGAAAGTGTACACGATGAGTGGATGGCATGGACCAAAGAATTTTATATTCCTGGTATCTTAAATACAAAAAAATTTAATAAAGCTCGAATGGTTAAGGTTTTAGTAGACGAAGATATGGGCGGAATCACCTATTCCATTCAATTCGAAACAGCAAGTGCTGATCTATTACAACAATATTACAACGAAGAGCATGATTTATTTGAAATGGAATCGCGCAAGAAGTTTGGCGATATGATGCTTACTTTTTAAAACAGAATTAGAGCTTATAAGCGAATACTAAACCGAGAATTAATGGACAAAGTTAGAGCAAAAAAACACTTGGGACAGCACTTTTTAACGGATGAAAATGTTGCGAAGCGAATTGCCGATACGCTTACCCTAGAAGGGTATAACAAGGTGTTAGAGATTGGTCCTGGAATGGGTGTATTGACCAAATATATTTTGGAGAAACCCATTGAAACCTTTGTCGTAGAAATCGACACAGAGTCTGTGGATTACTTACACAAGCATTATCCCAAACTACATGGCCATATTTTTGCGCAGGATTTCCTAAAATTCAACATTGTACAAGCTTTTAATCAAGAGCCTTTTACTGTTATCGGAAATTTTCCGTACAACATTTCAAGTCAAATTGTATTTCGCGTTTTAGAACTTCGCGATTTTGTTCCAGAATTTTCAGGAATGTTCCAAAAAGAAGTAGCCGAACGCATCTGTGAAAAGAAAGGGAGTAAAACCTATGGGATCCTCTCTGTATTGACACAAGCCTTTTATGATACGGAATATTTATTTACCGTATCTGAACATGTGTTCAATCCTCCCCCCAAAGTAAAATCAGGAGTGATGCGCATGCGTAGAAAAGAAAATTACACCCTACCTTGCAATGAAAGACTATTCTTTACTGTGGTAAAGACAGCTTTCAATCAACGTCGAAAAACCTTGAGAAATAGCTTAAAAAGTTTTGGTTTACCAGATGAAATTAGAGAAGAAGCTATTTTCAACATGCGTCCAGAACAATTAGGTGTGGAAGAATTTATTGATCTTACAAAAAAAATAGAAATACATGGAGTTCAAAATCAGTGATGAAACTATTTTACAAATCGAAGACCTTATTGCTACAGGTAGAGAAGCTGAATTATTAGCATTTCTTAAGGATATCCATGCTGTGGATATAGCAGAAATCATGAATGAACTTCACTCCGAGGAAGCCATTTATATCTTCGATATATTAGATAGTGAAGTTACTGCAGAGATATTACTTAATTTAGATGATGATTTACGAGAAAAGATTTTAAAAAGTCTTTCTCCTAAAGAAATTGCCGAAGAGCTTGATGAACTAGATACCGATGATGCCGCTGATATCATCGCAGAATTATCGGAAAAGAGAAAAGAAGAAGTTCTCTTAGAGCTAGAAGATTTAGAACACGCCAAAGACATTGTCGAATTATTGCGCTATGACGAAGATACGGCAGGAGGATTAATGGCAAAAGAGTTTGTATCGGTCAATGAAAATTGGTCTATATTAACTTGTGTCAAAGAAATGCGCAAACAAGCGGAGCACGTTTCCCGTGTCCATTCAATCTACGTTGTGGATGATGAAGGCCGTCTAAAAGGACGTCTATCACTAAAAGACTTACTAACGTCTTCTACAACGACGCACATTAGTGATGTTTATATTCCTAAAGTAGACTATGTCAAAGTAGATACGGAAGATACAGAAGTAGCACGTATTATGCAGAAATACGATTTAGAAGCTATTCCTGTAGTGGATGAAATGGGGCGATTAGTAGGAAGAATTACAATTGATGATATTGTTGATGTTATTAAAGATGAAGCAGACAAAGATTATCAGTTGGCTGCGGGTATTTCACAAGACGTTGATACCAATGACAGTATCTTAACCTTAACTAAAGCAAGATTACCTTGGTTAATTCTCGCCATGATCGGTGGTTTTGTAGCAGTAAATGTATCGCGAAGCTTTGAAGATGCCATGGAGAAGTTTGGTGTACTTTTCTTTTTCACTCCATTAATTGCCGCTATGGCTGGAAATGTAGGTGTTCAATCTTCTGCCATTATTGTTCAAGGACTTGCAAATAACACTATCTCTGGATCCATTTGGAAGCGTTTAGGTAAAGAAGTATCCTTAAGTTTATTAAATGGCTTCTTATTGGCTATTTTATTGATGATTGGGAGTCATGTACTACTAGGTGTGGATTATATTATTGGAGTTACAGTATCCATTGCCTTAATCAGCGTAATTATCATTGCTAGTTTGATTGGTACTTTTGTACCCATTCTATTAAATAAGTATGGCGTCGATCCAGCTTTGGCTACGGGCCCTTTTATTACCACAAGTAATGATATTTTCGGTATCTTAATTTATTTTTCCATTGCCAAAGTCATTCTTGGCTTCTAAATTTCACAACATGGAAGCAAAAAAAGTATTACACCTAGATAGTAATCACCCTTTGATGATAGAACAACTCACTCAAATGGGATATACCAATGTAGAAGATTACACATCGAGTAAAGAAACCATAGAAAACACAATACACGAATACGAAGGTATTATTATACGCAGTCGATTTAAAATTGACCAGGCTTTCTTAGAAAAAGCGACACAACTTAAATTTATTGGTCGTGTTGGTGCGGGTTTAGAAAACATTGACTGCGACTTCGCAGTATCGAAAGGAATTACCTTAATTGCGGCACCAGAAGGCAATCAAACAGCTGTTGGAGAACATGCCTTGGGGTATGTTATTGACATTATTCAACAAATTAAACCTTGTTGATCAAGAAGTAAGAGCTGGTATTTGGATTCGCGAAGGCAATAGAGGCCATGAAATTGAAGGAAAAACAGTTGGAATTATTGGATACGGCCATATGGGAAATGCTTTTGCTAAACGCCTACAAGGCTTTAATTGCGAAGTTATTTTTCACGATATCCAGGATAACTTATCCAATCAATATGCCACGCAAGTTTCTTTAGCCACCTTACAACAAAAAGCAGACATCGTCAGCTTACATATTCCTCAAACACCAGAAACAATTAACCTCATTGATCAATCTTTTATTGAGCAGATGGCTAAACCTTTTTGGCTAATTAATACCGCACGAGGCAAATCTGTACATACTGCTGATTTAGTTGCTGCATTAGAAAATGGAAAAATAAGAGGAGCTGCCTTAGATGTATTAGAGTATGAAAAGTCCTCCTTTGAACATATGTTTGCTGACGAAACACTACCTCAACCGATGCAATACTTGATTCAATCAGAAAAAGTCTTACTATCCCCTCATATTGCAGGCTGGACCTTTGAAAGTAAAAAGAAACTAGCTCAAGTAATCATCGATAAGATTCGATTAAATTTTAATTAATCTAAAATATAACATAAAAAAAGGTACCTCATGAGGTACCTTTTTTTATGTTTATTTTTTCTTATCCTCTTGAATCACTACTGTAGCATTTAGTGATTCTCCCAAAGCAAATGCCTCTCCAACTATTTCACCATCTAAGGTAACTCTAATCTCCATTTTTGAGTCTTTACTTTGTCCTAAACCTTGTGCAGTAAAACTTATTTTTTGCTGTTCTGTTTTATGATATATTTTAGACCATGCTGTCTCTTTTAAATCATCAATAACATCATTTTTTACATTTTTTCCATCATAAACTACCCCCATTATTTTATTAATGGTAGCATCTTCTGTTACCGTAACAGTCACCAGGTATTCTTTTCCTTCTGGAACCACTACTGATGCACTATCATCTGAGCTGCAACTTGAAATTCCAGCACCAAGAACAACAGCCAACAGCATAAATTTTATTTTTCTGAACATATGGTTTATTTTTCATTAAATTTTTTAATGAACTAAAAATTCATTTCTAAATATAAGTCTTTCCCTTTTACTTCTTTTTCTTTCAAGACAATACCGTCTTTACCTGTTACTGTAATAGTCATCTTAGAAGATGTACTTGCACCCACACCATTCGCTTCAATACTTACACGTTCAGCAACCGTAAGCGTATACGATCTTTCCCATTGTGTTATTTTTGGCTCTTGCCCTTGTTCTCCCTCTTCATCCTCATCTACAACAGGAGCAGGTTCAATAAATTTTTCTTCCGTTATCTGAACACCATCATAGTAATATGCCACAATCTGTTCCATTTCAACATCCTCGGTAATTTCTATTAACACATTGTATTGTTTCTTATCTAATTTAAGTACAGGATTGCCATCATCTGAACTACATGCAGATAGTCCTAACGCAATAATTGCACAGACTACAATAAACTTAACTTTTCTGAACATCATTTTTACTTTTATTTAACAATTCAAAAATAGGATTTTTTTTGTCTTATTCAAAAGTTTAACTACTCATTTTAAGCACCAGAACGTTAAAGTATAGGGCCAATAAAATACAGCGAGCTCCTTTGATAAGGATATTCTTAATTTCTATTCCAACAAAAGTTGAAACTAAATGGTTCCAAGTAAACTTCTACTTAAAAGATAACTTCTCCGTAAAGTGATTTTCCTTTAACTACAAACTCAGCTTCCTTAATAATATTCTGGCTCTTTTTTACACGAATTTGAAGTTTAGATTCTTCATTTTCACTTGAAGCGAATACCATAACAGTAATTTTTTGTTTTACTGTTTTTTTGAAATTCTTTGTCCATTCTCTTTTCCCCTCAAACTTGTCTTTAATGAATGTATTAACCTCTTTTCCTTCAATTGTAGCCACTTCAATACGTTGAAATTCTACATCTCTTGTTCCAGCAACCTCTACCACATACTCCTCATTCGAAACTCGATACCCTGATCCAGATTTTTTAGTGGAGGTGGAACTATCATCAGAACTGCAAGCTGAAGCACTTATTGCTATCATCGCGCAAACTAAAAAAAACTTAACTTTTCCGAACATTGTTTTTACTTTTATTTAACAACTCAAAAGTATACGTTTTTTTGAATTATACAAAAAATACCGAATTTTTTATTTACAAAAACAATTCTAAACGACAAAAGAACAGAATCATTAATTAAATTATCAAATAAAAACACAAAAAAAGGTATTCTAAATTAGAATACCTTTTTTTGTGTTTTTATAATACTGCTGCTACTGTCATTATCTGTCCTTTTCCTGAACTTTCTTTAACAACAGTTGACCCTTTCATAATTTTTACTGTCAGTTTAGAGTTTTCATCTTTACCAAAGCCACCTGCAGTAACCCCTAAACTTTGTTTTGCTGATTTTTTATATGTTTTAGACCATTCTCTTTGTCCATTAAACTCTTGAATCAAGTCTGTATCCATTTCTTGACCATTTGTCAAGGTAACCATTACCTGTTCAAGTGTTGCTCCTGGGGTAACAGAAACTACAACTTTATATTCTCCACTCTCTCCTGTTGGTGGATTATCTGGTGTAGAACTATCATCAGAACTACAAGCTACAGTTCCCATTGCAAGAACTGCACAAATCATGATAAATTTAATTTTTTTCAACATTGTTTTTCACATTTATTTAACACGGTAAAAATAAATATTTTTCCGAATTAAAAAAATATTAATACAAAAAAACAAGTAGAAACTTATAGATATCTAAAATTAACAACAAACACTTTATTTGTTATGAAAAAAATAAAAAATTAAACCTAAAAACAGTCTATCCTTCAATTTAATTCAAAAAATATGCAATCAAAAGAAAAGGGCATCCTTTTGGGACACCCTTTTTTATCTTTAATTATATTTATTCGCTTCTTCTTGTATTTTTCGTTCAAGTTCTGCTTCAAACTCTTCCATCACTGGCTTTACCGTACTTTCTGGTAAATCGGCAATTTTGATATACATTAATCCATCTATTGCATTATTGAATAAAGGATCCACATTGAATGCAATTACTTTTGCATTTTGCTTGATGTACTTCTTAATCAATACAGGCACTCTCAACTTTGCAGGCTCAACATCTTCGATAATCTTATCAAATTTATTTAAATCTGATTCCGTCTCATTAAAAATCAAATCCTTATCAGCATCTTTTAAGTTTACCTTATATTCCATCTTAGGTGTAACATATTGTGCAATAAAAGGATCAAAATAATGCGAGCGCATGAATTCAATCATCAACGACTTAGAAAAATCAGAAAATTGATTACTGATACTCACCCCTCCTATTAAATACTGATGTTCTGGAAAACGCAAAGTGGTATGTACAATTCCCTTCCAAAGGAGAAACAAAGGCATTGGCTTTTGCTGGTATTCTTTGACAATAAACGCGCGTCCCATTTCAATTGATTGAGCCATCATTGGGTAAAGTTCTGATTCAAAACGAAACAATTCGTTCAAATAAAACCCATTAATCCCATATTTTTTATAAATCTCTGATCCCAATCCCATGCGATACGCTCCACATATTTGTTCTGCTTCGCTATCCCATAAGAACATGTGATGATAATACTTATCATATTGATCTAAATCTAGCTCATTATTAGTCCCTTCTCCCACTTCGCGAAACGTAACCTCTCTAAGTCGACCAAGCTCTAATAATATTGTCGGAATCAAATCAGATTTACACAAGAACACTTCGTAATTTTTGCTTTGCAGCAATCGAAAGTCTTTTTCACGTAAAACTTCTATTTCTTGTTTGATTCTATCTAGGGGTTGTGGAGGGACAATGTCCTTTACCATCTTTGGAAATTTAAAATTAAAAGACGGAACTTTAATCCACTTTTGGGAGTCTTCGTCTTTATAAGCGTTAGATAACAAATACGTTTTAAAACGCAAAAAGTTACCATAATCACTTAAATCATAATGTTCATTTTGTTCCTCAACCGATATTGGACGACCGATGCGAATCTTGATTACGCGATCTTTTTGTGTCAATAGCTCTGAAGGCAACTTCGCTGTGCGCAAAGTTGGATTAATCTGCGATAAAAAGTAAAATAATTTACTGTTTTTCGCATGAAAATAAATAGGTACTACAGGTACATTCGCTTTTTTAATCAGCTTAATAGCTCCCTCTTCCCACGGTTTATCAACCACCAATCGATCATCCTTATAAGTAGATACCTCACCCGCAGGGAATATCCCTAGTGGTTTTCCATCACTTAAATGCCGTAATGTATCTTTTAACCCCAATACACTTGACTTTACATCCTTGTTATTCTCAAATGGATTAACAGGCATAATATAAGGTTTCAAAGGCTCAATACGATGCAATAAAAAGTTGGCAATAATCTTAAAATTAGGATCATGCTCCAACATTAATTTTAGAAGTAAAATTCCATCAATTCCACCCAACGGATGATTAGAAATGGTAATATACGGTCCTTTTTTAGGCAATCGTTTTAATTCCTCTGGATCTATTTGAAATTCAATCTGAAACTCTTCTAGAATAGAATTTAAAAACTCTAATTCTTCTAAATGTTTATTTCTATCGTAAATCTTATTTAATGTGGTAACCTTAAGCGTCTTCATAAGCAACCACCCCGTAAAAGTACCCAAGATACCATACTTGTCCACGTTTATCGCCTTCGCTACTTCCTTAGCTGTTACTAACCCCATCAATTTGAAAATTTAAGTAAGACAAATATACTAAAATCTTTAGGTAATCTATTTTATTTTATCATCCTCGACTGCATATCCCTAGCATTGTCAAAGATATTGACCTAAATAACTGATTAAAAAAAAGATATATGCTGTAAAAATTATTTATTCTTCTTTGCTATCATCCGATACAAATATTTCATTTTTTATCTTTTTTAACTATAAATACAGTAAAACCCAACCTAGACAATCAACAACAAGACTGGTTCTATGTTGAACAAGTCTAGAATGCTAATTAAAAATTAAAAACGCATCTCTCCTTTTCTTTTCCTGCATCGGAATGTTTATTTTTTCTACTTTTGATTTTCATACAAAAACCAGGCATAATGAAAAAAATTATATCCTATAATGTAAATGGAATTCGTGCAGCAATCAAAAAAGGACTTTTAGAATGGATGCAAGAAGAGAATGCTGATATCATTTGCTTACAGGAAACCAAAGCGAAAGAAGATCAAGTTCCAACAGATGAAATTACTTTAGCAGGTTATCCCTATCAATACTATTTTTCCGCTCAAAAAGCGGGTTATAGTGGTGTAGCTATTTTTTGCAAGGAAAAACCCAACCATATTACGTATGGAACAGGTATTGACTATATGGATTTTGAAGGAAGAAATCTACGTGTAGATTTTGATACATTTTCTGTCATGTCGTTATACTTGCCTTCTGCCTCTAATATTGATCGACTAGATTTCAAATATCAGTACATGGACGATTTCTTTACCTATATTACGGAGCTTAAAAAAGAAATTCCCAACTTAATTATCTGTGGCGATTACAACATTTGTCATAAAGCCATTGATATCCACGATCCAATTCGCAATGCAAAAGTTTCGGGATTCTTACCAGAAGAAAGAGCTTGGGTAGATAAATTTGTCGATCACGGATTTATTGACAGTTTTCGTGTGTTTCATACAGAACCTCATCAATATAGCTGGTGGACGTACCGTGCAAATGCGAGAAACAACAACAAAGGATGGAGAATTGACTACAATATGGTTGCAGAACCGATGAAGGATCGAATTCTAGGTGCTTCTATATTGCAAGAGGTAAAACACTCCGATCACTGCCCTATTGTTGTAGAAATTAAAGCTTAAACTCAACCTAAAAATTTATCCTTATGATAAAAAGACTGTCCATCGGTTTATTAACGCTAACCACTACTATCCTCTTGTGTAACAAGAAGACTCTATAATGAACTTGACCAAGATTATCAAATGACCTTGGATGATAACCAGCGCTTAGCAGACGAGTTAGCTACGCTCAATAGTTCCATGAGTGATTTAGAGCAAGCTAAAAAGCAATTGGCCCAACAACTGAAAGACTTACAGCAAGAACGTCAAAATTTAAATGCAGAGATTTCAGCGGCTCAAAACAGATTACAAGACTTGCAGCATTCTTATACCAATCTAGAAAAGCACAGTGAGGAATCACTACAAGCAGAAGCAGCAAGACTAGCAAAAGCAAAAGCAGAACTAGATTCAAAATCTAAACGTGTACAAGAGCTTGAAGGTATTTTAGCGGCGAATGACAAACAAATGAAAGCGCTAAAGGATAACTTATCACAAGCCTTAAATGCCTTTGAAGGTAGAGGATTAACCATTGAACAGAAAAACGGTAAAGTATATGTTTCCATGGAAAATAAGCTACTTTTCAAATCGGGTAGTTGGTCTGTCAACGATGAAGGGCGAAATGCAGTAATAGAATTAGGTAAAGTACTCGCTACAAATCCGGATATTTCTGTCTTGATTGAAGGACATACGGACAATGATAAGGTTTTAGGTAATTTAGGTGATGGGGTTCAAAATAACTGGGATTTATCAACCAAACGCGCATTAGCCATTGTTTCTATTTTAACGGAGAATGCGTCAATCGACAAAAAAAATCTTACCGCAGCTGGACGAAGTGAATATGCACCTCTTATGAGCAATAGCACAACCGAAGGCAAAGCTAAAAATAGACGTATTGAGGTCATTCTTACGCCTAACCTAGATAAGATTAATGATATGCTAAACCAATTATAATGGATATTCAAAAAGCTCTATAATTAAATTTATAGAGCTTTTTTTAAAACAACAGCACTTTCTTTTAGTTATTTGCCATAGCCTTAACATAAAAAGCGTTTTTTATTGTTTATCTTGCATAATCACATTCAAACACATCCAAATACAATGTATTTTCTATCCCTTGATCCAAAGGACATCAACGATATTATTAATTTGAGTGATTTAAATATCATTTACAAATGGTTTTTTGATTCCCTCCATTTTTTACAACTAAACGAACAAGAAACTCATATTGTCACCACAGGTGTGCTGCTTTTAGCCTTTTCACTCTGTATGGTTGTGCTCGATTATATCTTAAAAAATATCGTGATTGTCATCGCAAGGAAATATGCTGCAACAAGCAAAACCCAATTAGATGATATCATAATAAACAATAAGGTTCTGCACAATATTACGCATTTGATTCCTGTAACCTTAGCGCGTATCCTATTTCCTATCTTTTTCATCGGGTTTCCTAATGTCATTAGCTTTGTACTATCACTAACCAATATCTTATTTGTTGTGGTTGTTACCTTGCTTTTGCGTTCTTTGATTCGATCTAGTAGAGATTATGCCCGAACAAAACCGCGCTTAGCTGATAAGCCTATTGATAGTTATTCTCAGGTATCTAGTATTATTTTGTACTTTTTCTCTGCTATCATTATCTTTTCTATTATTACAGGAAAGGACCCTGTTACTTTTCTAGTATCCTTAGGAGCAGCATCTGCTATTCTTATGTTAGTGTTTAAAGATACCATCATGGGGTTTGTAGCGAGTATACAGGTTTCTACCAACGATATGGTTCGCGTAGGAGATTGGATTGAAATGGCCAAGTTTGGTGCGGATGGAACGGTATTGGAAATCAATCTAAGTACCGTAAAAGTTCAAAATTTCGATAAGACTATTACGACAATCCCAACCTACTTACTGATTAGTGATTCGTTTAAGAACTACCGCGGCATGCAAAATTCAGGAGGACGACGAATCAAACGAAGTATTAACATCAAAATGTCGTCGATTCGCTTTTTAGAACCTCATGAAATCAATGAATTGAAAAAGATTCAACTGCTTAAACCTTATATAGAGGAAAGACAAAAAGAAATTGATGAGTATAATATAAGCACTAATGCTGATCAATCCATGCCTGTGAATGGACGTCGTATGACGAATATTGGGTTATTTAGAGCATACGTATTACGCTATGCACAACAAAATCAAAATATTCACAAAGAATACCATTTAATGGTGCGTCACTTGCAACCAACAGAACATGGTTTACCTATTGAACTATATATGTTTACGAATAGTACCGTTTGGGCTTTTTATGAAACTGTCATGGCTGATATCTTTGACCACGTCTTAGCGGCTATCGACTACTTCCATTTAGAGGTATTCGAATTACCTTCTTCAGATGATGTTCGACAATTCATCGCCAACAGCAATGACTTATCTAAAAACCCACACCAACCATAACAAAGTAGATTCAATAGTTGCAAGCAAAGTGATTGCAACTATTGGTCTAACTTATTGATAATTTTCTCTATTTTCTCTTCTGTTGATGTAAGTTTTTTCTTACAAAAAACAATCAACTGAGAAGCGCGCTCTACTTTTTCAGCTAATTCATCTACTGTAACTT
Source organism: Myroides gitamensis (assembly GCF_029894455.1). Classification (NCBI taxonomy): domain Bacteria; kingdom Pseudomonadati; phylum Bacteroidota; class Flavobacteriia; order Flavobacteriales; family Flavobacteriaceae; genus Myroides; species Myroides gitamensis. The sequence continues at coordinate 3,409,986 of NZ_JARYHN010000001.1, read as the reverse complement.
CATCGTTTTTTAATGCCGTGAGAATCTGATCTAGTTCTGCTGCGGCTTTTTCATATGTAAGTTTTTCCATACTGATACTTCTTCTATACTTGCTAGCGTAATTTTATATTGTTTGTTATATAAGGTCAATTCTAATTCATCTCCTGGATGTAAGACGGTCTCTTCCGTCACGACCTTTCCTTGTTGTCTAATTATAGCAAATCCTCTCTTCAATAGATGCTCCATATCATATAAAGACAATAAGGCCGTAGTTTGCGTCAATTGAAGATTCACTCGCGTTAAGGTATGTTGCACTTGAGTCGTTATCATCTCCTGTAAAAGGTGAAGCTGCTGCTGTTCCAAGGCTACTTTTTGTTTTCCCCATAAATTCAATCGTGCAACGTAATCATATAAAACATTGTTTCTCTTCTTTAATAGGATTGTAGTTTCAACGGCTATAGCTTGTTCCGTCCATTTCAAATCGCTCTTAGCTACTTGAGTCAACTGTTTTACCAAATATCCCAAGGCTGTAGATTGTTGCGTTAACTTAGCTTCCTCTTCCTTCAGGTGGGAGGTGCTTAAATTCGTCATTCTTTCCTCTACTTGCTGAAGTGCTGTTTGGTAGTAGGTCACAACTCTTTTTGCATTTTCTTTTATCCCCTGTTCCATCTGCTCTAAGAATACCTGAAACTGAAGCGCTCTTTCAATAATAAAGGCGGCCACGGCACTTGGTGTTTTAAAATAGGTATGAGCAACATAATCAGCTACGGTACTATCCGTTTCATGGCCAATTCCCGTAAAGACGGCTTGAGGCATTTGGGCAATTTGCTCTGCTACGCCTAAGGCATTAAAGACATCCAAATCAAATTTTGATCCTCCACCTCGAATCAAAACCACAACATCAAATGCTCCTTGTGCAACAACCTCCAACTGTTTGATGATATTTGCACTTGCTTCTTCCCCTTGTACTTGTGTATCAAAATACGTCAAGTTAAAAGCAAAATGATAGGGATTCTGTATCAAGTGCTGCACAAAATCCTCATATCCCGATGTTCCGATAGAACCTACAACAGCAATATTTTGAAGGACTAACGGATGCGATTGATTCTTATTGAGCTGAAGCAATCCTTTTTGCTGTAATTGCATCAAGGCCATTTGCTTTTTGCGTTCAATCTCTCCTAAACTAAAAGCATAATCCACGTGAATCACATGCAAAGAAAAACCATATACAGGATGAAATATAGCCTCGCCATAACATAAGATCTCAGCACCTTCTTTGACAACTTTATCTAATTCCTCCCCTCCATCAATCACGCATCGTTCCACATTGCGTTGCCAAATGGTAGCTCGACATCGCGCCAAAACCTGATCATCTACCTGCTCTACTAATTCTAAATAGTAGTGTCCGCGACGATCTTTATTCACTTTGAGTACCTCTACTTTAACCCAAAAGTATTTCCCCAGCATAAGTTCATCAAAAACTTGCTGAACGCGATTTAGGATAGCGTGTAGGGTAAATATTTTTCTATTTTCTAACATAAGATACGAAATACGAAAGTACAAAATTAAACGGGTTCATCTTTCTTTTTTGAATTTCATTCACAATGCTCCTTACGCTTGCACTTTCAAAAAACTACATAGGAAAACTAAACCTCAATTATTTAATTGTCGGAACAAACCTTTATATTTGTCGCTGTATTTTAATATTATTCTGTATGACATCTGTAAAAATTATAAATAAATCACAGCATGCTTTGCCTCATTATGAAACAACGCAATCTGCTGGAATGGACTTAAGAGCCAATCTTACTGAACCTATTACATTAAATAGTTTAGAAAGAGCTATTGTACCAACTGGATTATTTATCGAATTACCTGAAGGATATGAAGCCCAAATCAGACCGAGAAGTGGTTTAGCGGCTAAAAAAGGAATTACCTTATTGAATTCACCAGGTACTATTGATGCAGATTATAGAGGAGAGATTGGAATTATTTTAGTCAATCTATCGAAAGAGCCTTTTGTTGTTGAAAATGGAGAGCGCATCGCTCAAATGGTGATTGCAAAATATGAACAAATCCAATGGGAAGATGCAGATGCACTTTCAGAGACCACACGTGGTGCGGGAGGATTTGGAAGCACAGGAACGAAATAAAAACGAAAAATAAATAAGCTACAAAATGAAAATCATTGTACCTATGGCTGGACGTGGATCGCGTTTACGCCCGCATACCCTTACTACACCCAAACCTTTAATTCCAATTGCAGGAAAGCCAATTGTACATCGATTGGTGGAGGATATTGCCAAGGTTTTAAATGACAAAATTGAAGAAATCGCATTTATTATTCACGAAAGCTTCGGTAAACAAACAGAAAAAGACCTGATTGCTATTGCTGAAAAGTTAGGAGCAAAAGGAACAATTTGTTACCAGAATGAAGCTTTAGGAACGGCACATGCTATTTTGTGTGCCAAAGAAAGTATGTCTGGTCCTATCGTAGTAGCTTATGCTGATACTTTATTCCGTGCAGATTTCAATTTAGACAAAACTGCAGATAGCGTAATCTGGGTGAAACAAGTAGAAGACCCAAGTGCATTTGGTGTAGTTCAACTTAATGACAAAAATGAAATTGTCGATTTTGTGGAAAAACCAACCACTTTTGTCTCAGACTTAGCGATTATTGGAATCTACTTTTTCAAAAGTGGAGAAACATTGCGCAAAGAATTAGAATTCTTATTGGATAATAACATCATTAAAGGTGGAGAATACCAACTGACAGATGCATTAGAAAATATGAAACAAAAAGGGATGCGTTTTGTTCCAGGACAAGTGGATGAATGGATGGACTGCGGAAACAAAGATGTTACGGTTGATACCAACAATCGCATGTTAACCTTCTTAGAAGCGGAAAACAGCAATTACGTTTCATCATCTGTTCAACTAGAAAACAGTACCATTATCCCTCCTTGTTATATTGGAGATAACGTCGTACTAAAAAATGCAACAATTGGTCCAAATGTATCATTAGGTGATCATTCTAAAGTAGAAAACGCTACAATTAAAAATAGTTTAATTCAAACACACGCTTTTATTGCAAATGCTAATTTGGACAATGCTATGATTGGAAATCACGCCAAATACAACGGAAATCATACCAATATCAGTATTGGTGATTATTCTGTTTTAGACTAAAATACTATTAAATCCGTTTTAAATTTCTTTAAAACGGATTTTTTTTATCTATATTCGATGTACTAAACCATTTAGCTACAAAAACTATGAAAAAGATTGCGTTCCTATGCCTTACAAGTTTATTATTTATCAGCTGTAAAAAAGGAGGAGAAGGGTTTTTATTGCGAGAATCAGATGCAACAAAATCAAAAACGGCTTTGGTCATTTTGAATGATCACGCTAAAAATGCACAGAATTTCGAAACTGTTACCCTAAAAGGAACAGCACAGTATAAAACGGAAGAAGAAAACTACAAAATTGGGCTTGAGGTTTTAATTGAAAAAGACAAACAGATCCAACTCAACATCCGCTATTCGGATATCCTTGTTAGTAAAGCATTGATCACACCTGATGGTATCCAATACTATGAAAAATTCCATGAAAATGCTTTTCAAGGTGGGTATGATGTTTTGACCAAATTCATAGGTGCTGATGTAAACTTCAACCGCTTTCAAAACCTGTTATTGGGCCAAGTCTTAGACAGTCAAAATAGCGGAGAATATGTGGCTAGTATTGTAGATGGATTACACAAAGTAAGTTCACCTGAACAAGAAGAACTACAATCTACTTACTTTTTTGAAGATGAAAATACACTTTTGAAAAAAGAAGCGATTACAGAACGCAATTCCAATCGAAAAGTAACTATCTCGTATCCAGGTTATCAAAAAGTAAAAAACTTTATTGTTCCAACAGAAATAAATATTCTAGCGGAAGAAGAAAAAACCATAAATTTGGATATTCGTTACAGAAAAGTTTCGTTTAACGAAGATTTACAAATTAATTATGCAGTTCCTAAGGGGTACAAACTCATTAATTTGTAAAAATTCCGTAATATTGTATGGCTTAAGAAGTACACCGCTATGAAAAAAACCTACTGCTCTATATTGTTCATTTTAATGGCATTGCCTTTGTGTGCTCAACAAAAAGAGACACAAGAACAGTTAGAACGCAGAAAGCAACAGATTGTGATTGAGATCAAGTCTGTACAGCAGTTACTTCACAAGGAGCAAACCAAAGAACGCAATATTTTAGCTGAGATTGACGAAATTAACCGCAAAGTCACCCTGAACAGACAGTTAATCAGCAATGTGCGCAAGCAGATTAATATCACCACCAACAATATTGCTAAAAATCAAAAAGAGGCAAATACTTTAGCTAAAGAATTAGATCAGCTTAAGCAAGATTATGCCAAAACGATTGTAAAAGCGTACAAGAGTAGATCCAATCAGAGCAAAATGATGTTTATTCTCTCTTCTGAAAACTTCTTTCAGGCGTATAAACGCGTACAATATTTAAAGCAATATGCTGATTTCAGAAAACAACAGGGAGAAGAACTGAAAGAGAAGACAATATTGCTAAATGAAGCTTTAGCTAAACTTGAAGTTGAAAAAGAAAAACAACGCAAGCTTTTAGCAGAACAAGAAGCGAATGAAAAGAACTTAAAACAAGATTTAACAGCACAACAAGAACTTGTGTCTATTGTGAAGAAAGATCAGAAGAAGTTCAACGAGCAAATCAAGAAAAAACAAGATGAGACCAAAGCAATTGATCGCAAAATACAGCAATTGATTCGCGAGGCCATTGAAGAAGCAAATAGAAAAGCCCGAGAAGCGGCTGCAAAAGCGGGTAAAACCACAACTAAATCAACAGCAACTAGTTCTGCTGCGGCTACTTTTGAACTAACACCAGAAGGAAAATTAGTCGCTGATAATTTCAAAGCCAACCGTGGAAAATTACCATGGCCCGTGGAGAAAGGTTATGTATCTCTACCTTATGGAGATCAGCCGCACCCGGTACAAACACACTTAACTGTCCACAACAGTGGAGTGGAGATTACCACAGAATCAAATGCTAAAGCAAGGGCTATTTTTGAAGGAGAAGTATTACAAGTACAAGTTTTATCTGGAGGGAATAAAGCCGTGTTAATTCAGCATGGAGATTATATTACCGTATATCAAAATCTACGTGATGTTACCGTTCAAAAAGGCGATAAAGTAAGTTTAAAGCAAACCATCGGAACAATTAACACAAACAGCGCTGGAAAAACTGTTTTAAAATTCTTACTTTCGCACAACTCCAATATTGACAACCCTCAAAATTGGTTGAGTAGAAGTAACTAAACGCATTTGTATCCTATGAGTAATGCCGTAGCCTTTAACCTTTTACAGTGGGTGAATGAAAACAAAGACCTACTGAAACCACCTGTATCAAATAAGAATCTTTTTGTCGATTCGAAAGATTATATCATTATGGTTGTTGGAGGTCCTAATAATCGCAAAGACTTTCACTACAACGAGAATGAAGAGTTTTTCTTTCAACTGGAAGGAACAATCTATATTGATATTCAAGAAGATGGGGAGCGTAAACGCATTACACTTAACCCTGGAGATATCTATCTCCTACCAGCTAAAATGCCTCATGCCCCTATTCGTACGGCAAATTCTGTAGGTTTAGTTGTAGAAACAAAACGAAAAGAAGCCCATGCAAAAGATGGTTTGATTTGGTATTGTGAAAACTGCAACGAGAAATTGCATGAAGTTTATTTTGAATTGACGGATATCGAAACGGATTTTCTCCCTCATTTTAAGCATTTTTACCAATCCGAGGAATTAAGAACCTGCTCGCACTGCAATTGTGTGATGGATGCAGTTCCATAACCTCCTTAGAACAGACGAAAACACACCGTATATTTTGTTTCAAAGCAATCTAAAGCTTCTGACTAACAACCTAATTAGAATTTTACAATTAGCACAAAATAAACGTTGCTTTTATTCCAAATAATTGACAACAACTTAATAATATAGCAAAATGAAGTGTTTTTATTAACACCTCTTAGCTAAAATTATTTTTATATCTTAGCAAAGAACTATCTTATAAACTATAAAAGAAGAATAATGGCAACAACAAATGACCAATTTGGAATTTTGGATGCGATGAAGCATTTAGGACTTGAGGAAGTAAACAATGGTACTTCAACAGGTTTGAACTCATTTTCTAACGGAAGAATTATCGAATCATACTCACCTGTAAATGGTGAATTAATAGGAAAAGTAAAAGCTACAACAGCTGAAGATTACGAAAAAGTAATGCAAACAGCACAAGAGGCTTACAAATCTTGGAAATTAGTTCCTGCACCGAAAAGAGGAGATATCGTTCGTCAAATCGGAGAAGAATTACGCGCCAATAAAGAACACCTTGGAAAACTTGTTTCTTATGAAATGGGTAAAAGTTTACAAGAAGGTTTAGGTGAAGTTCAAGAAATGATTGACATCTGTGATTTCGCAGTAGGATTATCTCGTCAATTATACGGTTTAACTATGCACTCAGAAAGACCAATGCACAGAATGTATGAGCAATGGCATCCAATCGGAATTGTAGGTGTTATTTCTGCTTTCAACTTCCCAGTGGCTGTTTGGAGCTGGAATACAATGATTGCTTGGGTTTGTGGAGACGTATGTGTATGGAAACCAAGTTCAAAAACACCTTTATGTGCAGTTGCTTGTCAAAATATTATTGCTAAAGTATTCAAAGCAAACGATATCCAAGAAGGAGTATGTAACTTAGTAGTTGGAAACGAATGTGGAGATTTAATGAACAATGACCACAGAATTCCATTAGTATCTTTCACAGGATCAACTCGTATTGGTCGTCACGTATCAAAAACAGTTGCTGAGCGTTTTGGAAACACTATTTTAGAATTAGGAGGAAACAACGCAATCATCGTTTCTGAGCATGCTGATATCAACATGGTATTAGTTGGAGCAGTATTCGGAGCAGTTGGAACAGCAGGACAACGTTGTACATCAACTCGTCGTTTAATTATCCACGAAAGCGTTTATGATAAAACAATCCAAGTATTACAAAGTGCGTATGCGCAATTGAAAATTGGAAACCCATTAGATGCAGCAAATCACGTTGGACCACTAATTGACAAAGGAGCTGTTCAAGATTACTTGAATGCTATTGAAAAAGCAAAACAAGAAGGTGGAAAAATCATCGTTGAAGGTGGTGTTGTAGAAGGAGCAGGATATGAAAGTGGTTGTTATGTAAAACCATGTATCATTGAAGCTAAAAACGAATTTGAAATTGTTCAAGCAGAAACGTTTGCACCAATTTTATACGTAATGAAATACAACAACATTGAAGAAGCTATTGCAATGCAAAATGGTGTTCCTCAAGGATTATCATCATCAATCTTCACAAACAATATGCGTGAAATGGAATTATTCCTTTCACATGCAGGTTCTGATTGTGGAATTGCTAACGTTAATATCGGTACTTCAGGTGCTGAAATTGGTGGAGCTTTTGGAGGTGAAAAAGAAACAGGTGGAGGACGTGAGTCTGGATCTGATGCTTGGAAAGCTTACATGAGAAGACAAACAAATACAATCAACTACGGAAGTCAACTTCCATTAGCACAAGGTATTAAATTTGATTTTTAATCGAATACAACCATAAAAAAAGACGTCTAATAGACGTCTTTTTTGTTTTTATCTCTTTTTGATTAAAAACGGTAACCAATCATAACTCCTGCATTGAATTCAATAGCAGAGAAACGATCATTTACTTCACTACTAAAGTTTCGCGCTACGTTAACAAATGGTTCGATTGCAAAAGAATCTCCCATCGTCCACTTGTGTCCGAAACCAATACCTAGAATAAAGCTATTCATATCCGTTTTTACACGCTCTAATCCATCAATTTCTGCATTAAATCTATCTTCTTTAAAGTTACCAAAACGGTACTTGATAAAAGGCGAAACAGAATACCCACTTCCGTTGGCATCATTTTTACCTCCAAAATAGAATTTATAGTTTAAAGCTAAACTCGTTGTATTAAACTTTTGGTCTTTGCTTTTACTTTCGTGATAGTACGAAAAGCGATCCATAAAATGCACATCTAATCCAACAGATTGATTATGGTCAATAAAATGCTCATAACCCAATTCAATTGAAGGCACTACAATGGCATTAAGAATATTTACCTTAACCTCATTCACAGCTTGTGCTTTGGCGCCTAATATTCCACCGATTAAAAAAGCAGTTGCGATTATTTTTTTCATTTGTTCTAAACTTTGCCTACAAATATATAATTTTTTACCATTATTAATGATTTCTTCCCTCCTCTGTTGGATATAAATCAGCCACAACATCACTTTGCCAGTATTCTTTTGTCTCAATATCCATGGCGCTTATTTTTCCTAAGAAAGCAGCTCCTGTATCTATATTCCAAACATTCGCAAAGTTGACAGGTACATCAAAGCCAAAATGCGTTACAGGGGTATGCCCAATATAAATCTCCTCATGAAACTTTAGACGTTTAGGATATAAGGGGCTGGATGCATCTAAGTTTGGATCCATAGCCATCACCATCTCCCATAAGGTACGATCCCAATACAGGTACTCTTCAAAGAACTCTACTTCTATTCCTCTTGGATTGGTAAATCCAGCATGTACAAACAATCGATTTTTTGCATCGATATAGTAATTTTGCAAACGCTGAAAAAAAGCTAAATGTCGGGCAAATTGTTCTTCGGGCAGTTGACGATAAGCCAACACAGAAGCATCTCCTCCATTCCTAAACCACTGTGGGTTTTCTTGCTTTGTCAGCATCCATTTCACTAAAAGACTCTCGTGGTTTCCTCTTAAAAACACACAAGAATGCGTTTGTTCTAGGGCTAATAAAAATTCAACGACCAAATGGGGTTCACTCCATCCATCTACATAGTCGCCTAAAAAAATCAATTGATCGGTTGGTGTTATTTGAGCTCGTTCAAAAAGTTGTTTCAAACCTTTAAATCCGCCATGTATATCTCCTATAACCAATGTTCTACTCATAACTTTCAGTTTCGTATTTCAGTTTTCGCAAGATACGCATAACTTGCTTAAAGCCTGTAAACAACTGGGGGTCATTGGCGAATTTTAAATAATCTTTAACCTCAATCAGTTCTTCTTTCGCTTGCTCAAAACCATTGAGGTAACACAACATCATGTTGTAACATAATTTACTCAGTACGCGTTCTTCCTTATTCGTTAATCGCTCTCCCGTTTTTAATTTTTGAATAACCTTTAGGCTGTTTCTATAAATGTGCTCCAAAATATTCTCATTGTACTTGGGAGGTTCAAAAAGCATCTTACTCTCTAGGGCATAACTACCGTTGTCGTAAAAATTTAAGCGTACTTCTTCAAAGGGATAATAACTTGTTCCGTCATTTAACCCAAGATTCAAATATTCCGTCAACACAAATGATTCGGTATCATAAAACAAGGTCACCACATCTAAAGAAGAGTAGAATAACTTAATTTGTTCATTGACAAATTCAATATCCATACGCGAATAGAACGGAATACCGCGAATATTCATCTTCTTTCCGATCCAACAGATCACAAATTGCTCTTTAAATACGCTATAATTGGCGTGAATATCCTTAGAAGATTGCGTCATATAACGCACAACGCTCTCTAGTACGTGATTTAAATTATTTTGAGAACTTTTTTCAATGCTCTCTACATGACTTTGATTTCCGTTGTAAACGAGTGCTCCATTGGGTACGGATGTACTCCCAACACGGGAAAAATAAGAGCCTGCTTGAATCTCACCGATAGGCCGTTTGAAAGTGGTCAAATCGGAATTTGGCGCAATGGTTACCAATCCAATCACCTTATCATCAGCAAGATCCGTAAAAGTAACATTGTCATACGTAATGCTCGGTGGATTGGCAAAATAGGCATTTACTAGATTTTGAATCTTACTATCATCATAAAAATCTACACCAACTAATTCGTTATTATCGTCATCCACTCCTACAATGATAAATGAGTTATTTTGAGGATTTGAATTAGATAAGGCACAAATATGTTTTAAAAATTTTGCTTTCCCCGATTTGGTATGTAAATTTAGCTGCCGTTTCTTATCATAGAAACTATTCTCATCATATTGGGCCAATAGATTTTTAATAAGTAATCGCTTATTAATCATAGCAAATTATTTTTTGTTCTTAAATTTATAAAAAGAAACCCATAAATCATGCCCAAATGTTGAACGGCTACTTTAGATTTAACCATCTATTAACAACTTAATAGAGAATATTTTTTGAATTTGCATGAATAATTAAATGAGCGTTATTTTCAGACAAAACTTTTATTATGGAAACACCAGGATCAAATTACGATATTCGAGAATTAAATGAACTTATAGAAAGAGAAAGTGCTTTTATTGATATCTTAACAATGGAAATGAACAAGGCTATTGTTGGACAAAAGCACATGATTGATCGATTGTTAATTGGATTACTAGGACAAGGGCACATCTTACTAGAAGGAGTACCTGGATTAGCAAAAACACTCGCGATTAATACATTATCAAAAGCTGTACACGGGAGCTTCAATAGAATTCAGTTTACGCCAGATTTATTACCTGCCGACGTAATCGGTACTATGATTTACAACGTAAAAGAAAATGATTTTACTATCCGCAAAGGACCCGTTTTCGCTAACTTCATCTTAGCGGATGAGATTAACCGTGCTCCTGCAAAAGTACAATCTGCACTTTTAGAGGCGATGCAAGAAAAGCAAGTAACGATTAGTGATACGACTTATCCGTTAGACAAGCCTTTCTTAGTTATGGCGACTCAAAACCCAGTAGAACAAGAAGGGACTTACCCATTACCGGAAGCGCAAATGGACCGTTTCATGTTGAAAACGGTCATTGACTATCCAAAATTAGAAGAAGAACGCTTAGTTATTCGCCAAAATTTAGCTGGTGAAAAACAAACGATAAATCCAGTAGTAACCTTGGATCAAATCAAACGTGCACAAGAAGCCGTTAAAAAGGTTTACATGGATGAGAAAATTGAAAAGTATATCTTAGATATCATCTTTGCTACGAGATACCCAGAACAATTCAAATTAGAGAAATTAAAACCACTCATTAGTTTTGGAGCATCACCTCGTGGTAGTATCAACTTAGCAACTGCTGCTAAATGTTATGCTTTTATCAAACGAAGAGGATACGTAATTCCAGAAGATGTACGTGCCGTAGTCATTGACGTATTACGCCACCGTATTGGAGTTACTTATGAAGCAGAAGCAGAAAGTATCACTTCTGTTGATATCATCAATCAAATTGTAAACGAAATAGAAGTGCCATAGTAGTCAAACACTGTGGATTACAACTATTTATTTCACGATTATTCCGCTCATTTAAGGAATAGTTATTTTGAATAATTCTTTTACAATGGAAACCAAAGAGATTTTAAAAAAGGTCAAAAAAATTGAGATCAAAACCAAGCGTTTAAGTGATCATATTTTTTCTGGGGAATACCACACTTCCTTTAAAGGGCGTGGTATGACTTTTTCTGAAGTGCGTCCGTATCAATTTGGCGATGATGTTCGCGCCATTGATTGGAACGTTACTGCGCGTTACAATGAGCCTTATATCAAAGTTTTCGAAGAAGAAAGAGAACTTACTTTAATGCTAATGGTAGATATCAGTGCATCTGAAAACTTCGGGTCAACCGATGCATTCAAACAAGATATCATCACAGAAATAGCCGCAACTTTAGCGTTTTCTGCTACGCAAAACAACGATAAGATTGGACTTATTTTATTTTCGGACCAAATTGAATTATTCGTTCCTCCTAAAAAAGGAAAGATGCATGTATTGCGCATTATACGTGAATTGATTGATTTCAAACCCAAGAGTCAACAAACCGATGTTGCTTTAGCCCTCGCTTACTTATCGAAAGTAATCAAGAAAAAAGCGATTGTTTTTATCCTGTCTGACTTTGTTACACCTCCTTATGAAAGTACCTTAAAGATATCAGCTAAAAAGCATGATATCACGGGAATACGCATTTATGATGAGCGCGAAAAAGAACTTCCTAATGTAGGAATGATGAATGCCTATGATGCAGAAACAGGACAAGAAATCATAGTCAACACAGGAAGCAAAGAGGTTAGAAATCAATATACCACCCATTTTTTAAAACAAGAAGATCAGTTCAAGAAGACCTTTCAAAAATGTGGTGCAGGTGTAATCAACATGCGTGTAGATGAGAGTTATGTAAAAAAATTATTAGGGTATTTCAAAGCTAGATAAAATGACACTGAATAGAACAAAATACAATCTTTTAAGCGTACTTATTCTTTTGTTATCATCTCAGTTGATGTTAGCTCAGTTACCTCTTGAAACAAAAGTAGATACCACCAACATTAAAATTGGGGAACCTATAAAATATAGCATTCGCGCTATTACGTCTAAGGATAGTAAAGTATTATTTCCCGAATCGGAAACATTAGGATCTCTAGAAATCTTAGATTCCTATCCCGTTGATACGATAAAAAAAGACAACTTCATTGAGTTAATCAAAATCTATGAATTAACGCAATTTGATGAGGGAAGTTTTACCATTCCGGAATTACCCGTTATCATTGATGCTAAGTTATTTAAGACAGATTCTATTCGCATCAATGTTCAAAATGTTGTTGTCGATACGTTAAAAACACCTTTATACGATATTAAGTCTATTTCAAAAGCAGGTGCGGCTCCTTCTACGAGCTGGTATTACCTTGCTTTTCTTCTTTTAGCAATCGCAATAGGGGTTGTTATTTACTTTATTATTAAAAAACTACAAGATAAAAATCTTACAGAAGACGATAAGTACAGTACTCCTTTTGAAAAAGCAGTAACCAAACTTAAGCAATTGGAAGAGAAACAGAATTGGACGCGTGGAGATGCAAAACCGTATTATTCTGAGATGACGGATATTGCTCGTGCCTTTATTGAAGATACCTTTGGTATTTCTGCTCGTGAGTTAACCACTTTTGAAACAGTCTCTATTTTAAAGAATACGTTACGCGATAAGGACGTCAAAATCGATCCTAAAATCATCAAAGAATTTAAGCGTGTTTTGGATACGGCTGACTTAGTAAAGTTCGCTAAATCACAACCTGCAGATAATGAAATTGTTGCAGATACGTCTAAAACACAGAATATCATTAATGAGATTAACACAGCTTATCCAATCTCTGCTGCTACTCAAACTGAACGCATTCGATTGAGAGAAGAGCGAAAAAGAAAGAGAAAGAGAGTGCGTTTTGGAATTCCAACCGCAATCTCGGCTGCATTAATCTTGTGTATTGGTATTGTTTATGTCATCAATATTACTTCAGAACAGAATCTGAGCCTATTTACATTTAACTCTTCTAAACGCCTCCTTCAACAAGAATGGATCAACAGTACATACGGAAGTGGTGTTGGACTAACGGTGAGTACGCCAGATGTATTGGTAAGAAAGAACGATCCAACAGTTGGCGATAGCGGAATTGATGGGATAGACAATATACAACAATTCAAAAGTGGTGAATTAGGTGATCCTATTTACATCACTCTGAGTACAATACAAACAGGAAAAGATTTCAAATACACGGAAGAAGAAATTATCGATCATTCGTTGAAGTTAATCATCAAGAATTATGACGTAGATAATATTGAATTATCTCACGAGAAATTCGAGAATGCTTCGGGCTTAACAGGATTAAAAGCCAAAGGGGATTTCACGCTGAAATTAGACAAAGGAAAAAATCAAAAAATAGCTTTTACTTGTGTATTAACGCACGAAAGTAAAACCGTTTTAAATCAAGTATGGGTATTCCACCATGCAGAAGATCAATATGCTGATGAGATTACTGAAAAAGTTTTTGATTCGATGCAATACAAACAAGAACAGTAACTATGAGAAACGCAACCTTTTTACATCCTGAATTCTTTTGGTTGTTTCTACTATTACCTCTTGTTATCTTCATTTGGTATAGAAACAGAAAGAGACAAAAGGCAACTATTAAATTCAGTTCAATAGCACCTTTTACGGGGCATTCATCGCTTTTAGTTCGCTTATTGCCCCTGTCTATTGTACTAAAAACAGTAGCCCTGAGTGCACTTATTGTTGCCTTGGCACGACCACAAGTGATTAGTGTAGACCATCAAATACACTCTACACATGGAATTGATATTGTAATGGCAATGGATATTTCTGGGAGTATGTTAGCTCGAGATTTGAAACCCAATCGTTTGGAAGCCTTAAAAGAAGTAGCTGCGGACTTCGTAGGTCAACGTGTAGCTGATCGCATCGGAATTGTGATTTACGCTGCAGAGGCCTATACGAAAACGCCCGTAACTAGTGATAAAACCTTGCTTTTAAATTCACTTCGAGATATTAAGTACTCGGATGATTTACGAGATGGAACGGCAATTGGTGTGGGATTAACCACCGCTATTAACCGTATAAAAACGAGTCCTGCGAAAAGTAAAATTATCATTTTACTAACGGATGGGGTCAATAATACAGGAACTGTTGATCCTTTAATGGCAACTCAAATTGCCAAAGAATTCAACATTAAAATTTACACGATTGGAATAGGAACGAACGGATTAGCAGAATCTCCTGTAGGATATGGTCCTAATGGTGAGTTACGTTATGAAAAAATTCCTGTTGAATTGGATGAAGAATTAATGAAGACTATTGCCAAAGAAACAGGAGGGCAATATTTTAGAGCTACCAATACGCAAAGCCTTAAAAATATATACGACGAAATCAATCAGCTAGAAAAAACAAAAATAGATGAGCAGAAGTATGTCAATACAGAAGAAAAATTCAGATTATTTGCTCTTCTTGCTTTTATCTTATTAGCATTAGATTTTATTCTAAGTAAAACACTTTTTAGAGGATTTATTTAATAGCATTATGTGGGAATTAGATGACAAAAAATATTTTCTTTTATTACTTGCAATAGCAGTTATTGCTTTGCTCGTGCTATGGGAAATACTATGGAAAAAGAAAGTGCAAAAAACGTTTGCAACACCGAAGGCACTGCAAGCGTTAGCTCCAAATAAATCTGCAAATAAATCCATTATCAAAGCGGGTTTATATGTAGCTGCCTTAATTTGTATCATATTTGCACTTGTCAATCCAAAAATTGGTACACGCATTGTTACGGTAAAAAGACAAGGGGTTGATATTGTTTTCACACTTGACGTTTCCAAGAGTATGCTTGCACAAGATATGGCTCCTGATCGTTTGGCGAAGATGAAACAATTAACTTCACAAATTATCAATAGCCTCGGGCCTGATCGTATTGGAATTGTAGGGTATGCAGGCAGTGCATTTCCTATGTTGCCAATTACAACTGATCACTATGCAGCCAAGATGTATTTACAATCCATGAATACAGATATGGTTTCTTCTCAAGGAACAGCCTTAGAAGATGCCATTCATGTGGCAAGTAATTACTTTGACAACCCTAGAACAAGTAAGGTGATGATCCTTATTTCAGATGGGGAAGATCACGGAGAAGGTGTAGATTCATCAATCGAAATAGCAAAAGAAAAAAACATCAAGATTATTACTATTGGTGTTGGAACAGAAAAAGGAGGCCCTATTCCTATTAAAACGGCAAAGGGCATTGAATATAAAAGAGATTGGGACAATGAGATTGTTATCACTAAATTGGACCCATCCACGTTGAAACACATTGCAGATGCAACTGGAGGAAAATACTTTTATGGATCAAATACACAAGAAATTGTAGATCTAATTACAAATGAGCTCAACAAAATTGAAAAAACGGATTTCGAATCCCAACAAATAGCTGAATTTCAATCCCAATTTCAATGGTTTTTAGGATTAGCTTTTTTACTCATTTGTATTGATTTATTCATTCTTGAACGCAAAACGAGTTGGATGAAGAAATTAAATCTCTTCAATGAAAAAGAATAATGCTTATAGTTAGTAGAAAAATGAAACATATATATTTGACCTTTGGATTGGTTCTTTTCGCTTCGCTGTCTGCTTGGGCACAATCAGCAGGTCGCGCTTTAACTGTAGGAAATGAAACCTATGAACACAAGCAATTCACTCAAGCTGAAGCGGCTTATCGTATTGCCTCATCCAAGAGCGACAAAAAGGAAACACCAACCTATAATTTAGGGAATAGTCTTATTCGCCAGAAGCAGAATAAAGAGGCGATTTCAGCCTATAATAAAGCGATTAAAGAAGCTACGACTAAAACAGCCAAGCATCAAGCTTATCACAACTTAGGTAATGCTTATATGGCTGAAAAGAACTATAAAGCAGCGGAGCAAGCCTATAAAAATGCCTTGCGCAATAATCCAAAAGATGATGAAACGCGTTATAACTATGCCGTTGCGAAAAAACTAAACGAAGAAAATCCTCAAGACGATCAGAATAAGGACAATCAAGATCAGGACAACCAGGATAATCAACAAAATCAAGACAAAAACCAAGATCAGAACCAGGACAAAAATCAGGATGACAACAAGCAGAATGATAAAGGGGACGATAAAAAAGACGACAAGAAAGATCAAGGAGACAATAAAGACGATAAAAACGATAAAGACAACAAGGATAATAAAGATCAAAATAAGGATCAAAAGCCGAATCCACAGCAGCAGAAACAGCAACAAAGCAAAGAGCAAATGGAGCGTATATTAGATGCGGTGAATCGCGATGAACAAGCGGTACAACAACGTTTGATTGACAAGAATAAAAAAGGAGATAAAAAAGGCGAAGCACAAGGGGTATCAACACAACGTAAAAAAGATTGGTAAGCTTTAAATTATGAAAACATTACACCTGTATATTGTATTGGTTTGTGTCCTTTTCACACAATCTTTAGCTGCACAAGCAACTTTTGAGGCGAGTGTAAATAAGGATCAAGTGCCTTTAAATGACGTTATTCAGATTGAATTTACCATGAATAGTGATGGAGATAATTTTCGTTCTCCGAATTTTGAAGGATTTAATGTTGTTGGTGGACCAAATAGCTCGGTTAGTTATGCTTGGATGAATGGAAAAAAATCCTTTAAAAAATCGTTCTCTTATCTTTTACAACCCAAGAGAAAAGGAAAGATAACCATTGGTAAAGCAAGCATTGTGATGGATGGGGAAACGTATACCACCAATCCCATCACCATTACAGTTACAGATGCTGTTGAACGACAAGATCCTCGTCAACAGATGCATCAAATGCAACAAGGGTCTTTAGATAAAGTTCACTTAGTTGCTGAAGTTTCAAAGACTAAGCCTTTCATCAATGAGCCCGTTTCCATTGTATACAAATTGTATTTTAATACAACCGTCGGTGGTTATCGTGGCAATCAAATCCCTACATACGATAAATTCTGGACGTATAATATTGAAATGCCACAACGTCCTGAACTAAAACAAGGAAAATACAAAGGGGAAATGTACAATTACGTTGTCTTGAAACAAGATATTATCATGGCTCAAGAAGTAGGTAAACAAGTTATTAAACCCCTCTCCTTAACCGTTCAAGTTGAAGTACCAACAGGACGTCGAGATTTCTTTGGTTTTCCGGAATATGGTTTAGTAGAAAAAGAATTCAGTACACAAGCCATTACCATTGATGCACAAGAGCTACCACAAAAAGACAGACCTGCAAACTTCTCTGGAGGGGTTGGTGATTTCTCCTTCAAAGTAAAACCTTCTACTACGGAGTTAAAAGCGGGTGAGCCTTTATATTTAACTGTTAGCGTTTCTGGAAAGGGAAACCTCAACCTAGTTACGCTTCCTACACCCGTTGCACATTCTGCATTAGAGGTATATGACCCTCAATATTCAGAAAAATTAAACCCTACAGCTGCTGGTTTACAAGGAAACAGAACCAATAAATACACGATAATTCCACAATATAAAGGGGAGTACAACATTGATCCGATGGAATTTTCGTATTTCGATTTGGCGTCAAAACAATATAAAACGATTACGACCGATACCTTAAAGATTCATGTTCTAGATGGTCCAATGTTGCCAACAAATAAAGAAGTTGCTGGTGCAGATCACACAGATGATCAGGAACTTTTCCAAAAGAACAAAAAGACATTGACCTTTATCGAATCGAAACAACCAACGTATTGGAATACGTCTTTGTTCTATTTCTTATTGTTAGCTCCTCTAGTCATTATGCCGTTATTCGTGATTGGAACTCGATTGAAAGAGGCTAAAGCCAACGATGTTGAAGGAAATAGATTAAAGAGAAACAATCGATTAGCGAAGAAATACCTAGGCGAAGCGAAAAAGAATATGAATAACAAAGCGTTATTTTACGAAGCTTTAGAGCGTTGTCTACATAATTTCTTAAAGGCTAAATTGAATATGGAAACTAGCGAAATGAGCAATGATAATATCACTGAGATTTTGCAAGAGAAATCCATTACGCCAGCCGCTATTGATTCTTTTATGAACCTTAAAAATGCTTGTGAGTGGGCGCGTTATACGCCAACGGATCAAGTAGATATAGTCAAAGATTACGAAACAGCCATTGATGTAATTGATCAATTGGAAAAACAATTTAAATCCTAATGAAAAAACTAACTTTCTATCTTGTTTTTGCCTTGTTGGGGGTATGTAGTTACGCCCAAACTACGGATTGGCAGAAGTCTTTTGACAAAGTGAATGAAACTTTTCAGAAGGAACATTTCAAAGAGGCTATTGAAGGCTACCTGGCATTGGCAAACATCCATGACAATTCACCAGAATTGTATTTTAATTTGGCTAACGCCTATTTTAAAACTGGAGATTATGTCCATGCGGCTTACTACTATGAAAAGACCTTGAAATTGAATCCCTCTATGCAAGAGGCGAAAACCAATTTGAATTTTACCAAAGAACATTTAGAAGATGATATTACCATCATTCAGGAATATGAAAAGGCTGATATTGTACATCAATCATTGGGTAAATTATCCATTGATGGATGGGCTATTGCAGCCACACTGTCTAGTATTGCATTACTCTTGTGTTTTATTGTCTATTTTATCAATCACAATAGCACAATCAAGCGTCTCTTATTTGTTGGTATGATTCTTAGTGTTGTTCTTGGTTTAGGAAGTCTATATGCAGCATCTTTTGAAAGCAATTATAAAAGTAATAGCACGGCTGCACTCATATTTGCAGCCAAAACAGACCTCAAAGAAGATGCGAAGACAACCTCAGCAACACTCAAGGAATTGCACAAAGGAACTAAAGTATTCCTCCTAGAAGAAAAAGGATTATGGATGAAAGTCCGATTAGAAAATCAAGAAATTGGTTGGATTAACAAAGATGTTATTCGCGAAATTTAAATAGATTCAGGCGTAGGTGTTTGCAAAACATCTACGCTTTTTTCAAATAAGTGCTTCACCATTTCAAATAAACTCGGAAAGATATGCTCTGATACAAACAGGTATATGCTATAACTTTTTGATGAAGCTAACGTTTCTGGGCCGATGATACGGATGCTGTTGTTTATTTGATCCATCACTGCATACACTAGGCTCATCATCAGAATAACAACTAAGATCTGGAACAAAGCCCCCAACATTCGATTAAAAAAGCCTAAAAAAGCCGCTTCAAAGATTTTCGTGGTGATTTGCGCTGCCAATCGCACGGCTAATATGGCCAATACAAATGCAATTACAAAAGACAGTACAGGTAAAAAGCTCGATTCCCATCCCCATTTATGTTGAAGAAAATCTTTGACTACATTGGAAAATTTTAAAGCTCCCATCGTACCAATCAACAGGGACAAGAAGGCCACAACGGATACAAAAAAACCGTTTTTAAACCCTTTAAATACACCAAAAGCCAAAGCTAATAAAACCAAAATATCTAGTATCATGCTATCCATAATTTATAATCCCCTAAATTATTATTTTTTCTATAAATCTGCATCATAAGTAAATTGTATCTTTGTTTCATTCAAACAAACAACAAGATGGCAAGAGATGAACAATTAAAAAAAAGGTGGGACGATGTGGTACAAAAGATATCTACCCGCTTTGGTGATGGGGAAGTCCTCGATCTAGAATCAATCATCTATCTTATTGGCGTTCAAGAACTCGGTAAAATTAAAAAACGATATAAAAAAGACGATAAAGTTAATTTAATGCATATCGCAATATGCCGCCTACTTGAGCCCTACGGATATTATGAATTTGATCATTATGACAATGACGGATGGCCGCATTACAATGTAAAAGAACATTTACCTGCGTTGCGAGCAGGAGAACAAAGTGTTTTAATGAAAGAAGCAATTGTGCATTATTTCTTAGAGCTAAAATATATAGATTAAAACACGGATAAATAAAAATTTAGCATGCTTTAATTTTATGTCTAAATGAAAAGCAGTAAATTTGCCTTTTACTTTACTTAAAATGATAGATAAGATAAAAGAATACATTGGGGAGGCAGAACAATTCCAAACCGATAACAAAGAACAATTAGAAGCTTTTAGAATTAAGTTCCTTTCGAAGAAGGGGATTTTAAATGAATTATTTGCCTACTTTAAAACCGTTCCTAACGATCAGAAAAAGGAATTTGGTCAGGCGATTAATACACTAAAAAGCGCCATTGAAACTAAAGTAAAAACCATTCAAGAGGAAATAGAGTCTAAGAATGTACAAGGATTATATGGCGATTTAACGCGTCCTGGTTATCCTACATCAATCGGATCAAGACACCCTATTTCACTTGTAAAAAATCAAATTGTTGATATTTTTAACAGTATTGGTTTTACTATTTCTGAAGGTCCAGAAATTGAAGACGATTGGCATAACTTCTCTGCCTTGAACTTTCCTGACTATCACCCAGCGCGTGATATGCAAGATTCATTCTTTGTGCAGTCGAATCCACAACATTTATTACGCACGCATACTTCATCAGTACAAGCGCGCTATATGGAGGATCATAAACCGCCTTTGCGTACAATTTCTCCAGGACGTGTATTCCGAAATGAAGATATTTCGTCTCGTTCTCATTGTATCTTCCATCAAGTAGAAGGATTATACATTGATAAAGACGTGTCTTTTGCTGATTTAAAACAAACTTTACTATACTTTACCAAAGAAATGTTTGGTAAGTCTAAGATTCGCTTACGTCCTTCGTATTTCCCTTTTACTGAGCCAAGTGCTGAAGTAGATATTTACTGGGGATTAAAAACGGAAGTGGATTACAGAATCACAAAAGGAACAGGTTGGTTAGAGATTATGGGATGTGGTATGGTTGATCCAAACGTATTGACCAATTGTAACATTGATGCAAATGAATATAGTGGATTTGCCTTTGGTATGGGAATCGAGCGTATTGCTATGTTGTTATATCAAATCAGCGATATTCGTATGTTCTACGAGAACGATGTTCGCTTCTTAGAGCAATTCAAATCAAACTTCTAATATAGACAAAAGCCCGATACAATTGTATCGGGCTTTTTTTTGGATTGTCCACGTAATAAACTAAATTCCTTTCCAATCCAAATATCAAACTAACGCTAAAAGTCTTTCTTAAATCCAAACATGAAGCCGTCCTTAAAGAAATTGCTTCCTTGGTAGGCACGTACATAATCTACACGGAAACCTTTCATGCTTCCAAAACCAATATTAGACAAGCCCACAGTAAATTCTTGATAGGCTTTTGTATCTGATACGATAGCATTGTGATACCCTGCAACAACATTCCATCCTGTCCATTTCAACAAGGGTAAGCGATTCATAATAAATCCTTTGAAGTTGTATTCCATATGCATTTCCGCATATGATTTATTGGTACTTAAACTATAGTAAGGCAATAGATTAAACGAACTCATTCGATCATTCTCTATATTTAAATGGGTTTGGTTTCCTGTAAAATGTTTGCGATCTACATACGAAATATCATCTGCATTAAAGAAATGTCCTCCTTTAAGGTTATACGAAAACGCTCCTTTATTACCCAATGAAATATCTTGCGCAATACCTGCAGTAACCAAATCGTAATTATAACCATTAAGATTCCCATTGAATGCTTTTTCGTACCCCACGTTGATTTTTGGATAACTTGTATTTGGAATATACCAACGATCTTCTGGATAAGAAACATACTTCATCCCCAATCGAATCGTAGCACCAAGGCGGAACTTGTACAAATGGTGTAGTTCAATTGGCGCGCTTAAATCATTTAACGGGTTTGTAGGATCATTTGAGGTATACGCTCTACTTCCGGTATAGAAAGAACCATTCGCGTTATTAAACAACGGTTTTCGTTGCTCATACCCTACTTCTGTAGTCAAAGCTAACGCTTCATCCATAAATTTCCCTTGATATCCTACATAAGCATTTTCATTGTTGTAATACTTGGCAAAGTTTTTTCTGAACAACAACGAGAACAAACTATTAAATTGTTCACTGATATTATCCTTGTGGAACTGCTCTATTTTTGTACCTCCTTTTACATAGAACAAGGATTTATGTACATCATTCAATCGGTGGCTTACACTTCCATACGCTCTAAAACGTTCAGAAGCAAAACCATAATTTATATTCAATCCAGCACGTGTATATGATTTTTTATCTTTCCCATAGAAAGTTGCGCCAAAATTGGTTCCCATATAGAATCCTTGAACCGTATTAAACCCAATTTTATCTAACTCAATTAAACCATTATAATTAAAAGTAAAACGCTCGCTTTTACTTTTGTAATTATAACCCGTTAAAGGAGATAAAACTTCAAAGCGATTGTGAGCCATGCGTAGACTGTCTTTATATTGAGGAGAGTCTTTAATTTCGCGGATGCTATCTTTAAAATGATAATCTTGAACTTCTTCAGTCGTTAATGGATACAAACGGTGATTGACCCAGAAATCATCTTCTTTTTTATTAGCATCTTTCGCAAAAGAAAGCACTTCCTTACCAAAATCAGCTCTCGTAAAGTTAGGTGTAAAATTATAGTTATTGAATACACTCAAAAACGTTCCTTGCCCTTTGAATCCAAACAATCCAATTAGCATATCCAATGTTTGAGAACGCTTCACCCAAGTTTGGTTGGCTTGATTAAAGAAGAAGTTCTGACTAATCGCTATTTCATCTATAAAAGGTTGTTGCAAGCTAACACCTGTTACGGTTAAGTCAACTCCATATAGGGCTGCAGAGGTATCCACAATATAGATGTCACCATAAAATACGGGTTGATTTTTCACTTTAGGCGTAACTTTAATCTTATTGATTACTACCCCATTATCTTTAAAGGTTGCTTCTAAGCTATACTTATAAAAAGCAAAGGCTTGCTTCGCGATTGGAGAGACTAATTGAGCATCGAAATCAGCGACTTTCAATTGGTCTTCATAGAAATCATAGAACGATTCATCCGCCGTATTAAAGCTATATCCATTATTGTTTCCGCTAATTTTAGAAGCGACAATATGCTCTTTTAACTGGTTGGGTTTTTGGTATTTTAACTCCGATACGGTTTCCGACAAATAGAGAATCCCTTGTCCAAGAGAATCTATTCCAGCTGCCTTATCTCCGTTAATCAACACTTTATCTTGTGCAAATTTGGGAATTTTCAAACTCTTAATCAGTCCTTTTGAATAAAAGTCTGCGGCAAAAGTAGCCATTCCTTTTGTATTTTGCGCCTTATTAGCAATAGCTCTGCGAATAATATCATCGGCAGGGTTTTTACCCACTTTGATTACAATATCATCCAGCTGAAATTCTTCTTCTTGTAAAACAATATCCACAGTCAAGGGCTGTCCTTGATACGTTACTTTTTTACGCTCCGTTTTATAGCCTAAAAACTGAAAAACAAGTGTAAAATCTCCCTGATTTTTGGGTTTAATCTCATACACTCCTTTGTCGTTACTTATCGCTCCTTGCTGGGTTTGTTCCAGAATTACTGTAGCATAACTAATTGGTTTTCCTTCTTGATCTACTATCGTTCCCTTTATTTGTGCAAAAGAAACTAGTGATAAAAAGCACAAAAACAAGGTGAATCGTTGTTTCATACTCTATTTTTTTTGGTTGATATAGAATAAGACGCTACTCTACCCTTTCTGTTACATCTTCCCTTCATTTTCCAAATTTAAAGTATAAAAAAAACGACTGTAAAACAGTCGTTTAGTATATTAAATCGCATGGTATTTTTGAGGTAATTCGAGGATTTCTTTCTGAAGAAATGCTTCTCATCGACTTTATAGGTTTACTAGTTTCTTTTTCTGTTCATTTAAGTCATGCCAAATTTTGGGAACAATAATTGCTTTTAGTATATAAACATACAATAGGGTTATTGTAACTAACAAAACGGATAATATCGACATACTCGTATGAGTTCCAGTACTAGAATCCCGGGGCATAATCAATTGAATTTCAAGAAAAGTAATGATATAATAAGGCCAAACTTCTAAATTGAATAAGACAGAATGCAACAACCATTTCTTCTCTTTTCGTTTTTCTCTTTCTCTTCTAGCGCGATATAATTTCACGCATTGGAAACCCATAAATAACAAACCTAAACCGAGTAAAACATCCTCTACAAGCTGTAAATTTAAGCTTGATACATTCCTTGTTACTACATAAATCAACAAAAACAAAGCAAGAGAAACAATTATTTTAGGCAAGGTAAAAAACTCCTTAAGCAACTTGAAACTTGCTTTATAGTAGACATTACTTAATTTATTAATCTTTTGATCCACAACATCGCTAAACCCATAAACACCAAACTTCTTAAAGGCTCTATCTAGTGCGAGATCAAAAGATAATTGGGTATCCTCTTGCCATTGTGCTTCAATGTCATTCGCTAAATGATCGACCAATTCTAATTCCACATCATAAAACTCAACATAATGTTGACGTACAAAAATGTGTAATTGTTCTATTTCTTGTAAAGTAATCTTTCTTTCCATACCAACCATTTTATGTGAACTTCCATTTAATTTGGTACAATTTTTCTTTTTGGTAATCCAAACGCCAATGTACCATGTAGAATAGCATTACAAATCCGATGAAGAGATAGATATATAAAAACAACTCTCCCATCGAAATAAACTTCATTTGACTAAGCAACGGCATTATAATAAATACACTCTGTACCCATCCAAGTCTTTTAAACTCCACTCTAAGAAAAGTACCCGTTGCGGTGTACAAAGGAATCTCCTTTACTAAACCACGATTGATGATATACAAGATTCCTATCCCTACATAGAGTGTAAGTAATGCTCCCAATCCCCATAGCATATCAGTATCCAAGTCAGTAAAACGGAAAAAGAAACTAGCGATAACTAAGGTAGTTAATGCTCCAAATAAACAAGCTTTAGCTCCTCGTTTTACTCGTTCTTTGGTCCATTGCTGTGCAATAAACTTAGGTATACCTCTAAAGAAGAATTTCGATGGTTTTAATGTAGCATCCCATTTAGCAATGACATGAACGAAGGCTACTTCATAAGTTTTATCTTGCATTTGTTCTTCTATATCATTGGCCATGTGATCCACTACTTCTGCACGAATATCAATATAATACAAGCGATAGTGTTCCATTAAAAATTGGTCAATATGCTGAATTTGAGATGTTGTTAAGTTTTTCATTTTTCAACTATAGCATTACATAATTTTTATTTTTCTGTTTTTAAGTAGCTATCTTAAGAAACAACTACCTGTTTATCAGTTAAACTCATTTTATTTTGGCTATTTTTAATTTTTGATACTTACTATAGGTTCTGAATCGATATAGTAAATACGTATTAAGTAAGAAATAATAAATTACCAGTATTTCTAAACTACTTGTCCCTATATCCCAAGCAAAATAAAACGTTTGTATTCCAACTAAAGCTGCTCCACTTTGAAGCAACACAACTAGAGATTTACTTTTGAAAAAATCATAGCGATAATCTTGTAATCCTTTTAACTCTTGATAAATTAGAACCACTCCAACAGCATTAATTACAAACAATGAATACAAAACAAGCTGTAAATCAAAAACTAAATATTTCTCGCTTACGATGAGAATCAAACCGAATAACAAAGCAAAACCCAATAGTTTAATTTCTGTTTTTTTATACGTAGCATTTATTTGATCCAAAATAAAGTGAGGAATTCCTTTATAAAACCCCTTTGTATTAGACAGTAACTTTACATTCCACTTTCTAAAAACAAGGATTGTTGCTTCCTCATAAGGTTCTCCTTGCTCCATTAATTCCTCAATATCACAAGCAATATGATCGAGAAGTTCCGATCTGAATTCCTCGTATTTCAACTCATACTTTTGGCGTAATCTTTCGTCAATAGTCTGAATCTGTAGGGGAGTCAACTTAATCATCATTTTTAAATTGTATTAAATAAAAGAAGGTTAGGTCAACTTTAGATTGACAATATTTTGCATATTTCGAATGAAGTTTTCTAGCTCCTCCATTTTGTTTGTTGTTTCCGTTACCCCACTTTCAGTCAATTTGTAATACTTTCTTACTCTTCCATCTACGCGTTCCATATCTACATCTAAAAAGCCATCTGCTTCTAGCTTATGTAAGGCCGGATATAGCGCACCTTCTGTTAAACTCATTTCGCCAGTCGTAATTTCTTTTACCTTCTGTGTGATTTCATATCCATACATTCGACCATTTTCAGCCAATAGCTTCATAATAATGGTATTCAAACTTCCTTTATATAATTGTTGCTGCTTTGCCATACATAAGATTATTAGGTATACAAATATAGTGTTTTTTCAATACCTATAACATTTAGGTATAATATTTTTAGTTAAACCGAGAAGTAAAACTTCCTTTTACTCCAAGGGTTTTGTATTTTTGCGAACTTAAACAGAACTAAACGATGTCAAGATTCAACAAATTAACGGTAAAAGAGATTCGTAGAGAAACTCCAAATGCGGTATCTATTGTATTTGATATTCCTGCAGCATTACAATCAGATTATAAGTTTGTTGCTGGTCAATACCTCAACATCAGATATGAGCATGATGGCAAAGAAATAAGACGTGCTTATTCGATTTGTTCTACGCCTGAGAGCGGAGAAATTCGCATTGTAGTCAAAAAAGTAGAGCAGGGATTATTTTCCGTATATGCCAATGATGTGTTGAAAGAAGGAGATCAGTTAGAAGTAGATACCCCTGAAGGGCGTTTCACGTTTACACCAGATGCTGGAGCGACAAATAACTATGCTGCTTTTGCTGCAGGTAGTGGTATTACACCTGTTATGTCAATCTTACAGACTGTTTTAACCGAAGAGCCTAACAGTAAATTTGTATTAGTTTATGGTAATAAGACAGCGGAGGAGACTATTTTCCATACGCAATTACACCTACTACAAGAAAAATACCCAGAACAGTTGTATGTGCATTTTGTTTATTCGAGAATGAGAGAAAACGATTCTCTTTTTGGACGCATTGACAAAGCTGCTATTAACTTTGTAGTCAATAACAAACATCAGGATAAAACCTTTGCGAACTATTTCTTATGTGGACCTGAAGCGATGATTGATGTTGTAAGTGAAACCTTACAATCCAAAGGAATAGCAAAAGATCATATTTTATTTGAGATCTTCACGCCAAATACGGATGGAAACAATCCAGTGGAAGTAGGAGGTGGAAGTACAAAAGTAACGGTAATTGTTGATGATGAAGAATCTACTTTTGAAATGCCTAAAAGTCAAGCATTATTAAATGGAGTTTTAGAAGCAGGTATTGACGCTCCATATTCTTGTCAAGGAGGTATTTGTAGCTCTTGTATGTGTAGAGTTACCAAAGGTTCTGCAACGATGAAACGCAATAGTATTCTTACTGATGAAGAAGTTGAAGAAGGTCTAATCTTATCGTGTCAAGCGATTGTTACATCCGATGAAATTCATATTAATTACGATGATATTTAATAAAAAAGGAAGCAATGAGCTTCCTTTTTTATTTTTTAAAATATAAATATACTTTCTCATTAGGATCTTCTCTTTTATAGGTTGACATTCGATCTTCTATACGCAAATATTCTCCCTGAAAACCAATTTCTAGAATTCCTTTGAAAATCCGCTTCTCTAAAATTATAGGTCCCCTATCTGGAATAATTCCATTTCTAATTGTAGTAAATAATTCTCCTTCATTAATTAGGCTAGTTTCGGTAAAAAAACTAGAATTTGTTGTCTCACATCCTAATGGTCCAATTTGATACTTTATATAACCAAAATTTAAATTAGCTAATGTTTTTTCTTCCATGGGACTAAAATATTCCGAAGCACGACAAGATGTTGAACCTGGAATTAACAGACTCGTTTTGGCATTTCCAACCTTAATTCCTGCGTAATAAAAAACATTTTTACTAATGTCATCCAAATTCTTTAGTTTAGTATATGCCAAATCAAAAATAGGATCAAACTCATCTTTATTATCGTCCGATTTTGAACAAGAAAAAATTAAAACACTAATTATTAAAACTAAAATTTGTCTATTCTTCTTCATATCTGTTATATTGTTGTTCTTAGCAATCAAAACTCCTTCTTATATATTATACACACACTAAATAGAAGAAATTAAAAAACACTAAATTATGCTTTAATTCAAAATATTCTACAATAAAAATTACACTATTTACTCTTCATTACTCTTCTTATTTTTTAAAATACAAATATACTTTCTCATTAGGATCTTCTCTTTTATAGGTTGACATTCGATCTTCTATACGCAAATATTCTCCCTGAAAACCAATTTCTAGAATTCCTTTGAAACTTCGTTCCTGTAAAACAATTTTGATATTAAGCGGATTAGAATCATCGATATACCCATCTCGAATTGTTGTAAATAACTGTCCTTCCCCTACTAAACTCGTTTCAGAAAAAAAAGATGAATTTGTTACTTTACACCCAATTTCTCCATCTTGATATTTAATATAAGTAAAATCAACGCTTGGATACAAAGGATCAAATAATGGTCCAAAATATTCTGATGCTCGACAAGACATGGAACCAGGAATTAACAAACTCGTTTTAGAATTTCCAACCTTAACTCCAGCGTAATAAAAAACATTTTTACTAATGTCATCTAAATTCTTTAGTTTAGTATATGTTAAATCAAAAATAGGATCAAACTCATCTTTATTATCGTCCGATTTTGAACAAGAAAAAATTAAAATACTAATTAATAAAACTAAAAATTGTCTGTTCTTTTTCATATCTGTTATATTGTTATTCTTAGCAATCAAAACTCCTCTTTATATAATACAAACACTAAATTATGATTTGACTCAAAATATTCTAAAATAGAAATTACACCATTTACTTTTCATTATTCTCTTTCTTTTTTAAAATATAAATAGACTTTTTCATTGGGGTCCATTCGTTGATAATCCGATATTTGATCCTCAATACGCAGATATTCACCTTGAAAACCAATCTCTAAAATCCCTTTAAACAATCTATTGCTATATTGATCTCTTATTGTTGTAAAGATTTTTCCTGTTTCTATCAATTTATTTTCTTCAAACGTATGCATAGCGTATTGAAAACATCCAAAACTTCCCTCTATATAAAATGCATATTCTAATTTATCTAAAATTCCTTCTTTTGTTTTACTAAGAGACAAAAAATCATGAGATCTACATGCCTTTGAATTCTTAATTAACATACTTGCCTTTCTTCCTTCGGCTTTAAAGCCCGCATAATAATAACCTTGTATATTGAGTTCATCAAAACTATTCAAAGGAACATAGGCCAGTGAAAAAACATCCAGTTCATCCACTGAATCATCATCGCTTTTTGAACAAGAAAATAGCAACAGACACAAAGCAATTAGTAAAGTTTGGTTTATTAACATACAACGTTTATTTAATTAACATAAATTTAAACAAAAAAACTTAGGAAACAAATCCTAAGTCTTTTTACAATCTATCACAACACTAAACGTACTAGTTTATTCTTCACTTGATCAAACCCAAAGATTTGATATACGGCATCAAATACTACCTTTATTTCTTCATTCATCAAATTACCAATGCTTCCCTGATGCGTATGTTCTACTTCCTTCGTAGGTTGATACTGTCCATCCTCAATGGCTAAGCCAATTGTTTTATAGGCTTCTCTAAAAGGTGTTCCATTTAAAACTAACTGGTTAACAACCTCAACACTAAACAAGTAATCATATTTTGAATCAGATAGAATATCTGAATTAATCGCTATGTTTTCTAACATCAATTGAGTCATTTCTAAACATTCTTTCAATGAAGTAAAAGCGGGAAATAGATTCTCTTTCAACAATTGCAAATCCCTGTGATATCCCGCAGGTAGATTTGTTGTCATCAAAGCAATTTCATTAGGTAATGCTTGAATCTTATTACATCTTGAACGAATTAATTCTAAAACATCAGGATTTTTTTTATGTGGCATAATACTCGATCCTGTCGTTAAATGATCTGGAAATCCGATAAACTTATAATTCTGTCCCATGTACAAACAACAATCCATCGCCCATTTCGCCAAAGTAGCAGCAATAGAACTCAATCCTTGAGCCAAGATACGCTCACTTTTTCCTCTTCCCATTTGAGCATAAACCACATTGTAATTCATAGACTGAAATCCCAATAAATCAGTGGTCATTTGTCTATCTAAAGGAAAAGATGAACCATACCCTGCTGCCGAACCTAGTGGATTTTTGTTCACCACTTTCCAAGCAGCTAACATGAGTTCCAAATCATCCACCAAACTCTCTGCATAAGCACCAAACCAAAGACCAAAAGAAGAAGGCATGGCGATTTGCAAATGCGTATACCCTGGCATTAATACTGCTTTGTGCTGATTGCTCAAACGTTGAAATGTCTCGAATACACTTTTTACAAGCTGCACAACCGCTTCAATTTCATGACGAAAGTACAGCTTTAAATCCACCAACACTTGGTCATTTCTCGAACGTCCTGCATGGATTTTTTTTCCTGCTTCACCAATTCTTCTTGTGAGCAATAACTCGATCTGAGAGTGAATATCTTCTACCTCCTCTTCTATTTGAAATTTACCTTGAATAATTTCTTGGTAAATTACTTTCAATTCATTCTGAATCAGTGCTAACTCTTCCTCTGTTAACAACCCAATATGCTGTAACATCTGAGTATGCGCTAAAGAACCTAGTACATCAAAAGGAGCTAGATTTAGATCTAAGATTCTATCTTGTCCAACCGTAAACGCATCTACTGCTTGATTTACGGTTGTATTTTTTTGCCATAACTTCATTTACTTCACGATTTGGTTTAACATTTCGATATACAGAGAGATTCCTTCTTCGATTTCACTAATATATACAAATTCATCTGCGGTATGCGATCGAGCAGAATCTCCAGGGCCACATTTCAACGAAGGAATCGCTAATAGTGCTTGATCACTTGTTGTTGGCGATCCATAGGTTGTACGCCCCAATTGGATACCTGCTTGGACAATCGGATGGTCTTTCGCAATTGAAGAAGGTTTTAAAACGAGTAGAACGCGCGTTTACCTCGCAATTCACGTGTTCCTTGATAATAGCTAAGACTTCTTCATTTGTATAGGCATCCGTAACGCGAACATCAACAACAAATTCACAGGTTGCTGGTACAACATTGTGTTGTGTTCCTGCCTGAATCAGAGTTACACTCATCTTAATCGGACCAAATTCCTCCGATACTTTTGGAAATTGATATGTTGTGAACCATTCAATATCGGGCATTGCTCTCAAGATAGCATTATCTCCCTCATTTCGAGCTGCATGTCCTGAACGTCCATGCGCTACACAATCTACTACCATCAACCCACGTTCTGCTACTGCTAACTGCATTTGCGTTGGCTCTCCAACAATAGCGAAGTCAAGTGCTCCTAATTTTGGAATCACGTACTCTAATCCATCGGTTCCTGATATTTCCTCTTCTGCTGTTGCTGCAATGCAAAAATTATAGTTCAAATGTTCCTGTTCATAGAAATATAAAAAAGTAGCTAACAACGAAACTAAACATCCTCCTGCATCATTGCTTCCAAGTCCATAAAGTTTCCCCTCTATAATTTCAGGATGAAAAGGATCTCGGGTATAATCTTTATTTGGGCGAACGGTATCATGATGCGAATTCAACAAAATAGTAGGTTTGCTCGCATCATAGTGCTTATTAAACGCCCAAACATTATGTAAATCACGATGAATAGCGACCTGATGCTGTAAGAGAAATTGTGCAATGAGTTCTGCTGTCTCCCCCTCTTCTTTACTAAATGATGGCGTTGCAATCAGCTTTTGTAATAAAGCTATAGCTTCTATCGTTAGTTCTTTTTTCATTTCTTATTTTGTATTTATTGACTGATGATGGTACCTGCCGTTGGCTTTAAAAGATCTTGAGCCGACTTGATACAAACTTGATGTACCTTTTGCTCAACTGCTGCTAAAGCATTCGCTATTTTAGGTAACATGCCATCCGAAATAACACCGTCATTTTTTAATTGATTAAAATTCGCAGGATGAATCTGAGGAATAACCGAGTTCTCATCCTTTCTATCGCGCAATACACCTTGATGTTCAAAACAATAAACCAATTCTACCTGATAGTGTGTTGCTAAGGAAATGGCTAGGTTTGAAGCGATTGTATCTGCATTTGTATTTAACAATTGTCCTTCTTGGTCAGCTGTAATAGCCGAGAATACAGGGCAAAGCCCTAATTCTAAAAATTGTTTTAAACGTACAATATTGACATCTTGAGGAGTAAAATCTCCCACAAAACCATAATCAATCGGTTCTATGGCGCGTTTATGACTCAGTATGAGTTGTGCATCTGCTCCAGATACACCTAAAGCATCACATTGATAATGCTGCAACTGAGCAACAATTTGTTTATTTATGAGTCCTGCATAAACCATAACAGTAACTGGCAACATCACTTCAGAAGTAATCCTTCTTCCCTCCACTATTTCAGTAGAAATAGCCAATTCTACAGCTAATTTAGTAGCAAGTTTTCCTCCACCATGCACCAAAATCTTAGGTGTATTGATTTTCGCAAAAGCTTGTAAGAAATCGTTCAATGCCTTATCGTCATCTACAATATTTCCGCCAATTTTAATTACTGTTAGTTTTTGCATCCTTATTTATTTTTCAACATTTCTTGTAAAACGGCTTGTGCAGCCCACACTCTATTTCCTGCTTCTTCTATCACAATAGCATGTTCACTATCTAATACTTCAGCAGCAATAACTAAATCTCGTCTTACGGGTAAACAGTGCATCACTTTGGCTTGATTGGTTTCCTTCAAATGATCTAACGTTAGCATCCATGAAGCATCTGTACAAGTAATTTGTCCATAATTCTCATAGCTCGACCAATTCTTTACATAGATAAAATCTGCGTCTTGTAAAGCTTCCTTTTGATTCGTCGTTATTGTAGCCCCTTGTGTAAATTCTTCTTTCAAAGCGTATCCTTCTGGGTGAGTAATAACAAAATCAAGCAACCCGTCTTTTTCTGCCTGAATCATCCATTCTGCAAATGAATTGGGAACTGCTTGAGGGAGCGCTTTGACATGCGGTGCCCAAGTCAACACCACTTTAGGTTTCATTTCTTGGGGAATATATTGTTTTTTTACCTCATCATAGTGATAATTTCCTTTTTCAATAATAGTCAAAAGGTCGGTAAAGCTCTGTAACGGATGTCTTGTAGCGCTTTCTAAACTCACCACAGGTTTACCACAATATTGAGCAAACTTTTGAAATAGCTCTTCACTATAATCTTCAGTTGCATCTTGTAAACCTGGAAAAGAGCGCAAGCCCAAAATATCACAGTATTCCCCCATCACAGCAGCTGCTTCCCTGATGTGCTCCGCTGTATTGCCGTCCATGACAACTCCGTCTTTTGTTTCTAAAGCCCAACCATCAGACGTCATATTCATCACCATCACCTGCATGCCCAATTGCATGGCTGCCTTTTGCGTGCTCATTCTCGTTCTGAGACTTGGATTTAAAAACACCAATCCAATTACTTTGTGTTTTCCTAACGCTTCATTTTGAAACGGATTAGCCTTACAAGCTAAAGCGGTCTTCACTGCTTCAGACAAAGAAGGAATATCGTGTACTGAAAAAAATTGTTTCATTGGTTTGTGTTTTTAATACTGTTGTAATCTTTTACTGAACTTCTCTAAAAATAAATCTGCATCTGTTTCGCTCAAGGTCAACGCAGGTAGCAAGCGAATCACATTCGGACTTGCATTTCCGGTAAAAATGTGGTCTTTCAGCAAAAGGTCTTGACGGAAATTTTTTAGTTCAGGTGCAAAATCAATGCCAATCATCAATCCTTTTCCTCTAACTTCTTGTATTTTATCCAGTTTTTTCAATTCTGCCAATAGGTAATCTCCTGTTTTTTTAGCGTGAAGTAACAATTGGTCTTGTTGCATCACCTCTAAAACGGCTAATGCAGCGGCACAAGCTAAATGATTCCCACCAAATGTTGTTCCCAATTGCCCATGCCAAGGTTTGAACACCGAAGCTAAAGCAATAGCTCCAATCGGAAATCCATTCCCCATTCCTTTAGCCATTGTATAGATATCCGCTTGTATTCCTTCATCATTAACTGCATAAAAAGACCCGGTTCTACCATAGCCACACTGAATTTCATCTGCGATAAAAACAGCACCATATTGTGTCGTTAAGGTTCTTATTTGCTGTAAAAAAGAAGCCGTGGCTACTTGAATTCCTCCAACCCCTTGGATTCCTTCAATAATTACTGCAGCAACTTCATTTCCATAGGTTGCAAATGCATTTTCTAACGCATTTTCATCGTTAAATGGCAAGAAAATAATATTTTCTGTTTCATTCACTGGGGCTACAATTTTTGCATTATCTGTTGCTGCAACGGCCAATGAAGTTCTCCCGTGAAACGCCTTTTCAAAAGCAATGACTTTTTTTCTTCCCGTATGAAAAGAAGCAATTTTCAAGGCATTTTCATTCGCCTCTGCTCCAGAGTTACACAAAAACAATTGATAATCTTCTAATCCTGATACTTCTCCCAGCAACGTTGCTACTTGATGTTGTAAGGGAATTTCAATCGAATTAGAGTAAAATCCAATTTGATCCAACTGCTTCTTTAAACGTTCAACATAATGAGGATGAGTATGTCCGATAGAAATAACAGCATGCCCACCATATAGATCTAAATAAACTTGTCCGTTTTTATCCCAAACATAACTTCCCTGTCCTTTGACAATCTCAATCGGATTCAAAGGATATATATCATATAATTTCATCATAATTTATCTTGTTTAAAAAGCAGATGCTTTAAGGTTTAATCCTGTTTTTTCTTCTAAACCGAAAAGGAGGTTCATATTTTGAACCGCTTGGCCTGAAGCTCCTTTCAATAGGTTATCCAGTGTGCTTGTAATTAGCACATCGTTATGGTGTTTTTCAACTGAAATTAGGCATTTGTTGGTGTTTATTACTTGTTTAAGATGAATCGCTTCTTCACTAAAATGAGTGAAAGGATGAGATTCATAGTATTGGGTATACATCGTTTGTAATGCTGTTAAGCTCAAGGTAGATTCCAAGATAGCGCTAACAAATATTCCTCTCGCAAAATCGCCCCGTTCAGGTATAAACTTGAGGGCAGTCTTCGTCTCAGGTTGCAATTGATGTAGACTTTCTCCTATCTCACCTAAATGCTGATGAGTAAATGCCTTATACACCGATAGATTATTGGCTCTCCAACTAAAATGAGAAGTAGAAGCTAAGCCTTGTCCTGCTCCTGTTGATCCAGTAACTGCTTGTATATGCACGGTACTAGGCAAAGCTTGTTGAGCGGCTAAAGGCAATAAGGCCAATTGAATTGCTGTGGCAAAACAACCTGGATTCGCAATATAGTTTGCCTTTTTCAGCTGTTCTCTATTCAATTCTGGCAATCCGTAAACAAAAGGATTATCGTCCTTTTTCAATCTAAAATCTTGACTTAGGTCGATTATTTTAACTGATTTTCCAAATGCATACTCTTGTAGAAATACGCTGGAATCTCCATGTCCTAAACACAAGAAAACAAGATCAATATCCTGATTTAAATCCGCAGTAAACACCATATTAGTATCGCCAAATAAATCAGTATGTATGGTATAAATTGGTTTATTCGCCTGACTATTAGAATGAACAAATACCAGTTCAACAGCAGGGTGATTCAGTAACAGACGAAGAAGCTCTCCTCCTGTGTAACCTGCTCCTCCAACAATACCTACTTTAATTTTATCCTTATTCATCTTGCTGTTGATTTACTTTATGCCAGATCATTACTTGATTGCCAAATATTTTCGAAAATCCCTTAACGTCTTCTCCGGTCCAAGCATTATTCATCTCTCCATAACTACCAAAAGCATTAGACATCAGGTCATTTTTAGATTCTATTCCCTGTATAATAAAACGATGGGGATGCAATTCTACCCACACTTTTCCATTCACCGTTTGTTGTGTACTAGACAGAAAAGCTTCTAAATCGCGCATCACAGGGTCATGAAATTGTCCTTCATGAAGGTAATTCCCGTAAAACGTGCCCAATTGCTCTTTCCAACTTAATTGCCATTTGGTAAGGGTGTGCTTTTCAAGTGTGTGATGTGCTTTCACTAAAATAAGTGGTGCTGCAGCCTCAAAGCCCACTCTCCCTTTAATTCCAATAATAGTATCTCCAACGTGAATATCTCTACCAATACCGAAAGGTTGTGCAAGATCTTGTAATTGTTGGATGACTTCAGTAGGGGTCATTTGAACACCATTTAAGGCGATCGGTTCTCCGTGCGCAAACACAATTTCAACAACCGTCGGGGTTGTTTTGCTCACTGGAGTTGGCCAAGCTTCTTCTGGTAAATATAGATTAGAAGTTAAGGTTTCTTTACCTCCTACTGAAGTTCCCCACAATCCTTTGTTAATAGAATATTTTGCTTTCTCAGCATTTATTTCGACACCATGTTTGGCTAAATAGTCAATCTCTTCCTCTCTGCTTAATTTTAAATCGCGAATCGGCGTGATAATGTCTATCGCAGGAATTAAGATATTGAAAATCATATCAAAACGCACCTGATCATTTCCTGCACCCGTACTACCATGTGCTACGGCAGTAGCCTTTATTTTCTTAGCATAATTCGCAATAGCTGTAGCTTGACAAACACGCTCTGCACTAACAGATAAAGGATAGGTTGCATTTTTTAATACATTTCCAAATATCAAGTATTTTACACAAGCCTCGTAATACGCTTGCGTTTCATCAATTGTTGTATGAGAAGCCACACCCAAATTGTAGGCTTTGGCTTCAATCTCTTTTAACTCCTCTTCAGAAAAACCACCTGTATTTACCACTACAGAGTGTACTTCATATCCCAATTCTTCTTTGAGGTAAATGACGCAGAAACTCGTATCTAATCCACCACTAAAAGCTAAAACTATTTTTTTGTTCATCCTGTTCCGGTTTAAAAATTTAAAATAGATGTGTTTTCTTTACTGTTTGCTTAATTTTCATTTGCAGTCGCTTCAGTAAAGAGTACTTCTTCTGCATTTCTTTTAATCGTTCTTTGGCTTTTGTTTTTTGGTCTATCTTAGTTCGAAGCTCTTTTTCTTTTTCTACGGGATCCCAAAGCATAGAGGTACACAAACAATTTTTGTGTTCTTTACTCTGCAAAATGGAGAAGTTGATACAACTCTCACAACCTTTCCAAAAAGACTCATCCTGTGTAAGTTCAGAGTAAGGAACGGGTTCATAACCAAGGTCAGAATTGATTTTCATTACAGCTAGCCCAGTTGTTAATCCGAAGATTTTTGCTTGAGGGTATTGGGTTCTCGAGAGTTCAAAAATTCGCTTTTTAATTGCTTTGGCGAGGCCTTCCTTTCTGAATATGGGATTGACAATCAACCCAGAGTTGGCAACATATTCACCATGACTCCATGTCTCGATATAACAAAATCCAGCCCAAGTTCCGTCTTGATGTAAAGCAATAACGGCTTTACCTTCCAGCATTTTGTTTGCTACATATTCGGGTTTTCTCCTAGCAATTCCCGTACCACGTGCTTGGGCAGAAAGAGCCATTTCATCGCATATTTGTGCAGCATAACCAACGTGTGTTTCGTTCGCTGGTATAACGATAAACTGATTTGAATTCATCTCAAAAACAGATAGTTAGAATTAAACAAAGTCAAAAATAGCACCTGCTAAAACGCATGAACCTCTCTTTCAATCTCGTTGAAATACATTAAAATTTGATAGATTTATTGGTTTGGGAGACCTTGCGATTCCCAAAGAAAAAGAAAGCTTAAAAAATTAAGCCCGTGACCGCGATGACCGCGAAGTAGATAACAAGAAAACAGCAGCAGTAGCAGAAGCTATGCTGTTCATTTTAAAAGTAGTATGTAATACTGTTTTCTTCATTTCTTGTGTATACCCTTATGGGTTGATACAAAGTTTTCTAATAATTAATTTAATATGCAAGCATTTTGTAAAAAAATAACATTTAAAAAAATAAACAACTATAAACCAAATCATTACAAAATAAAAAAAGGCGTATTATATCGTAATATAATCAGCCTTTAACAAACTTATTCTCCTTTTATCCGGATTTTTTTATAGCTAAAAACATAAAGATGCACATAGGTAATACCTTTTTCTTCATAACGTACTTCATGATGTGTTTTATCTAGTAATAGTCCAGGATAAGAGTTAGTCATCTCCCACATTTGATCATTAAACTTGAATGCGCTCCATTTATTTTTGGTATTCACCCAAGGACTTAGTACAGCACCATATTCAAAATTCGCATATAACAAATCCATCTTTCTACTTATAGAGAATGATGCATCTTCAAAAAATGAATGATCTGTATTCACTACAACTAAATAATCATACTCATTATAGACTAATTGGAAAGAAACAACCTGGCCTTTTTCTTTGTTCTTAATTGTCGATACTAAATTATTCTGAAAATGATACTCATACTCTTGTGTAGTTTCTTCTATTAGATCCTGAAATTTAACCACTAAGCCCGTACTATAATTATAATCAAATACACGATGAATAATCATCTTATTTGTGTTTTTTTCATGACCTACAATTTTAATAATATTGCCCTGATGATCATGTTGGTACTGGATATGAATATTGGTCTTATACAGGCTTCCTGTAGCTAAATCTTGCTCCGTTTTTTTTCTTTCAACAGCTACAACATCCCCTTTATCATTATAATGTAATACATCTTCTGTTTGATATTGAAGACTCATCTTTCCATCATACAGGCGAGGAACAATACCAAAAGAGTGGGCTATTTTATCTATTACAATCCTCTCCTCTTCTTTTGATTCATTTTGTTCCGCTGAAGAGCAACTTATACCTAAGATTGCTAACACACTGCAACTTATACGATAAATAATATCCATACTTCTACATTTTTACAATTACTATGTAGCAAATAACCGTTTATCACCAATAAAAATTACAACAAAAGGTATTTTTATTCGAACAAAAAAAGGAGAAGAATAACAATGAAGTATTTTTAAAAAAATAAGGAAACACAACTAAGATTAATTCACTTATTTTAAATCTAAGAAGACTTTTTACCTCAAGTATTTAATCTAAACACTTCTTGCTTTGCATGAAACGCCATCTGCAATAAAATAAATGTATAAAATAGCCCCTATCTTATCAATAGGTAGGTGTTAAAAACCTTATTTACGGAGTAAAAGCATTAAAATGATGATGATTTAGCCTT
Organism: Myroides gitamensis; assembly: GCF_029894455.1. NCBI lineage: Bacteria > Pseudomonadati > Bacteroidota > Flavobacteriia > Flavobacteriales > Flavobacteriaceae > Myroides > Myroides gitamensis. The sequence continues at coordinate 3,370,261 of NZ_JARYHN010000001.1, read as the reverse complement.
GGTATTTCTTTTTTTACAAAAAAAAGGACCCTAGTTTTACTATAGTCCTTTTTATTTTATGTAAAGTTGAATGTTACATCAACCTATTTACTTTTTTTATATCAAGTGCTGTATTTAGTACGATAATAAACTCTTTACTTCATACCCTTTTAATTTATCACGTCCGTGTAAAAAAGATAACTCCATCAAGAAATTGAGTTGTACAATTTCCCCGCCTAAACGTTCTACTAACTTACAAACTGCTTCTGCCGTTCCTCCTGTTGCTAGGACATCATCATGAATTAAGACTTTTTCACCTGGTTTTATTGCATCTGCATGCATTTCAAGAATATCTGTTCCATATTCTAGCTGATATTCTTGCGCAATGGTATCAAAGGGTAATTTTTTAGGTTTTCTAACTGGTACAAAACCAGCACCTAATTCTTTAGCTAACAAAGTAGCAAAGAAAAATCCGCGGCTCTCCATCCCCACTACACGATCTACTTTTTTATCTCCTACTAATGCTAATAATCGCTTAGTTGCTTCTTCCATTGCTTCAGGACTATTTAAAAGGGGCGTAATATCCTTAAAACCTACTCCTTCTTTTGGAAAATCCTGAATGTTTCTAATATAATCTTCAATCTTCATCATGACTAAATTCTTTTATTTCTTTTGTGCTACTTCCAACACTTTCTTACATACATCTGCGGGATCAATTGTTCGCATAGCATCTTCATATCCTTCCACCTTTTTATTTCCATATACTGACGTTGGCAATAAAGGATATTGGGTACGATCTGCTGTCATACAATAATCAATGGGTTGATTAAATGGTGCAAAGCCCGCGTAAGGATGTGTAGCGCCCCATAAAGTTACGACTTTTACGCCTAACATGGCTGCAATATGTGCATTTCCAGAGTCCATCGAAAGCATGACATCTAGGTGCTGTATCAAGTTCATTTCCACCTCCAACTTCACTTTACCAGCCATTACAATCACATTGTCATTGTCGCGTTTTACTTGGTTCAATAAGGCTATTTCCTTTTCTCCTCCACCAAATAAAAAAATTAAGTGATTTTCTTGTTCTGCTAATTCATCTACCACGTTCTGCATCAAATCCAACGGATAAACTTTACTATCATATTGTGCAAAAGGTGCAATACCAATCCACGTTTTGTGTTGTTCTTTACTGTAAACTTCTAATTCGGGTGCTAACGCCGTCTTTGGCGGAAAATTCGGATGCTCTAAAGAGACCGAAAATCCTAATTGCTGAAGAGTTGAACAATGATTTTCAACCATCGTTTGTACGGGTTTAAATATCTTATTTTCAGCACGAGTTAATGCTTTCTTAGTCGCTCTACCTTTGTCTAATGCTGCTGTTGGAACACCTGAAAGCTTAAATAATGTACGAACAATTTGTGCGCGTAATACATTGTGGAAATCCGCAAAATAATCCGGCTTTAATCGTTTAATATCTTGATATAAACGAATCAAGCCCAAAAATCCTTTGTGTTTCTTCTTCACATCCACAGGAAAGAAATCCACGCGGTCAATGCCCTTAAAAAAAGGTTTGAAAAAAGGTCGTGAAACTACCGTTACACGTAAAGCAGGGTGTTGTTCGATTAACGCTCGAATTACAGGCACTGTCATCGCTACGTCTCCCATAGCAGATAATCTAAAAATGACGATGTGTTTTAAACCTTTCACTAAAATATGATTTATCTTAAACAAGAAAAGCGTGATTATCCACGCTTTAGCAAACAAAAGTAATTTTTTTTACCGATACAAAAAAATGATATTTTTTTCTGGCTCTTTTTCTATTCTAGTAGTGGTTTTCTTGCATTAAAAAAGGCATATCGTATTCACCATATGCCTTTGCTGTTCTTTATTTTTTATTTTGATATAACACTGGGTTTAATTCCTCGTCGTTATACATTTTCATTTGCTTGTATACTTTCATGTATTTATCTCCAGCAGCGATATCTTGTAACAAATCGTCAATTGCAGTAGATAAATCTTGCTTTTGTTCCAACAAAACATCTAATTTTTCTTGACATTTTGCTCTGTGTTCTGCTGTAGCTTCAGGTCTTGTCGCTTCCTCACGCATGTGGTAGATCTTCAACGCTAAGATAGAATAACGGTCAATTGCCCAAGCTGGACTTTCTGAATTAATTTTAGCATTTGGTTTTACTTGTACGTCTTTATACTTATTCAAAAAGTAACTATCAATGTACTCTACCATATCCGTTCTCTCTTGATTTGATGCGTCAATTCTTCTTTTTAAAGCCAATGCTGCAACAGGATCAATTTGTGGATCACGAATAATATCTTCAAAATGCCACTGAACGGTATCAATCCAATTTTTTAAATACAATAAATGTTTAATATCTTCCTTTGGATAAGGATTGCTAATTGGCTGATCTACATTGTCGTATTTATGATAATCGCGAATACTCTCTTCGAATATCGGAAATGCTAATTCTGAAAACATATGAATAATTTTATTTACAAATATAGTTTTAATACTTTTATGGTACTAATTATACCGTTATGAAAATTCACTATATTTCAGAGGAGAATAGCATTTTAAATCATTTCTTGGCTCAACTTCGCGATGTTACTATTCAGAAAGACAGCATGCGCTTTCGTAAAAACATTGAACGCATTGGAGAAATAATGGCGTATGAATTGAGTAAAACGCTACCATATAAAGCTGTTGCTGTTCAAACGCCCCTAGGAATAAAACACACAACTTGTATTGAGGACAATGTTGTTCTTTGTTCAATCCTCCGTGCAGGATTAGCCTTACACACAGGTTTCATGAACTTCTTTGACGATGCTGAAAATGGGTTTGTTTCTGCTTACCGTCGCCATGGAAAACACGGAGAAGCAGGTCAAATTTTGGTTGAATACCAAGCAGCACCTTCTTTTCAGGACAAGATTCTGATTTTAATTGACCCGATGTTAGCTACAGGCCAGTCGTTAGTGGCTGTTATCCAAAAATTAATGACAGAAGAACAACCTAAGGAATTACATATTGCTGTGGTTATTGCAGCACCAGAGGGTATTGAATACCTAGAACAGCAATTACCTGCAAATGTGCATTTATGGGTAGCAACATTAGATGAGAAGCTAGATGATCACAATTACATCGTTCCTGGTTTAGGAGATGCTGGTGATTTGGCTTATGGTCAAAAACTATAAGATGAACAATTGCATCAGGTAAAAAAATAACCCAATAAAGAAAATACTGTAAACATTGGCTTCTTTTCGCCAGCGTTGCGGAATACTTTCAATATAGTTAGCACCTAAAATAGCTAAAGGAAAGAAAGTAAATAGCAGTAACCCATTGGATTTTTCTGCCGAAACAACATAAATAACAGCACCTATAAGAAATGACAAAATGATTTTCTTGTAGGTGTTTTGCATATTATACGGTTTGCTTTTGATGGCTAATGCTTGAGAAACCGCATACAGCAAAGCAATAGAGACAAATACAGCTAGAGCAATATTTTGAAAAACGTTATCAAAATACATAAAGTTAAAACTAATTTGCACGCGTTCTGTCCACCAATCGATGAAATGTACCTCTTGGATTAATAAGTAAAGACTTAAGAAAATAGAAGCCCCTAAGAAAGATACTAGTGGAATAACCCAGTTTCTATAGTCCTTTGCTCCAAAAAAAGCGATGGCATAAAATAGAAGGATAAAATATAAAATACTCCAAAAGTGGAATAAACTAGCAAAACAAATCCACAACGAAGCGTCTAATAACTTTTCCTTAGACTGCTTTAAAGAGTGTAATGAAAAAATACGACGCAAAGCCAATAGAATAAAATAGCTTGCAACAATGACTCTTACATTTTCAAAAGAGGTCGGAAAAATAAACAAAAAGCTCGTAAAAATAAGCGGTACATAAGCAGAATCGTCTACCAATCTATTTCTCGAAACAATAAATTGAGATATATACATCATCAGCAATAACAGCACTAAAACACCCCCTCTTTTGATGATTTCGAATGTTGTCCATTCAATGCTAAAATCTAAACCAATAAATAAACCATAGCCTGTCACGATTAAAAGCGTAAGCATGATATAGTTAATCGGTCTAGTTTTGCTAAAAATACTTGCTAACATGTATATATTTTATATTTTTGTAGTACTATTTGTTTCTTTGGGTATTTTGTATTCTTACTAAATATTATAAAATGCAAATAATATTATCTAATTTAAAAATAAAGGACAATGACTTCATTTTTTAATGGTTTAGGATTCTTGTTTGAAAAAGTGCTTTTCATCCCAATGGATATCTTTGCAAAACTAGAACTTAAGAACTGGTGGACTGCAAACATCATTACTTGGATTTTCATCCTAATTACTTGCTACTTCTTCGTATTTTGGTTAAAAAAATTACAATTATTTAAATCAAACAACGAAGATACACAAGATACGACAGCCCACTCATTTCTAAAGTAATCAACTATCTTAAAGATCGAATCCGATATCTTTACGATAATAAATCTTATCAAAATTTAGTTTATCTATATTTTGATAAGATTTTTTTAATGCCTCATCGTAGTTATTTCCATAAGAAGTAACAGCAAGTACACGTCCTCCATTGGTCACAATTGCATCCTCTTTTAAGGCTGTTCCTGCATGGAAAACAATAGAATCTTCTACTTGTTCAATACCTGTAATTACTTTTCCTTTTTCATAATCTTCTGGATATCCTCCTGATACAAGCATAACAGTCGTTGCGCTACGTGCATCTAATTCAATAGTCATGGTATCCAATTCCTCTTTTGCGATGGCTTGGAACAAGGCTACTAAATCTGATTTCACTCTTGGCATAACAACCTCTGTTTCAGGATCCCCCATACGAACGTTATATTCAATAACAAATGGATCTTCCCCTACTTTGATGATTCCAATAAAAATAAATCCTTTATAATCTAATTGATCTTTTTTGATTCCTTCTACGGTTGGAATAACAATGCGATCTTCTATTTTTTTCAAGAATTCAGCTGTTGCAAATGGCACTGGAGAAACTGCTCCCATACCTCCAGTATTCAATCCTTTATCTCCTTCACCAATACGCTTGTAATCTTTAGCCGTTGGAAGTAATTGATATGATTTTCCGTCTGTTAAAACAAAACAACTTAATTCAATTCCCGATAAAAATTCTTCGATTACAACTTTTGAACTTGCATCACCGAATTTAGCATCCACCAACATATTTTCTAACTCCGCTTTAGCTTCATTCAAATCTTCTAAGATTACAACTCCTTTACCAGCCGCTAAACCATCGGCTTTTAAAACATAAGGGGCTTTAAGGGTTTCTAGGAATTGTTTTCCTTCTTCTACTGTATCTTTTGTAAAACTTTGATACGCAGCAGTAGGAATTTGGTGTCGAATTAAAAATTCTTTTGCAAAATCTTTACTTCCTTCTAACTGTGCAGCCTCTTTTGAAGGGCCAATCACAGGAATATGTTGAATTGCTTCATCCTTTTTAAAGAAATCTACAATTCCCTTTACTAAAGGATCTTCTGGTCCAACCACTACCATATCGATATGATGCGTTAAAACTACTTGTTTTACCGCTTCGAAATCATTCGGATTGATAGCAATATTCTGAGCAATTTGAGCTGTTCCTGCATTTCCAGGAGCTACAAATACAGCTTCACACTGTGGACTTTGCAACATCTTCCATGTAAGAGCATGTTCACGCCCACCTGAACCTAATAATAAAATTTTCATCACTTGTGTTGTTTGTTATTATGGTTCAAAAATAATTATAAAAAAATGAATAAAGAAAAAGTTCCTAAGAATAAGAAGGACAACTTTATAAAAAGCAATTAGTATGCTTTTTCTTCACCAGCAAAAACATTGTAAACGGTTAAGTAAATAATCTTTAAATCCAAGAGAATAGACCAGTTTTCTAAGTAAAACAAGTCGTATTTAAAACGATTAATAATATCTCTATCATTTTCTATTTCACCGCGATAACCATGAGTTTGAGCCATTCCTGTAATCCCGGGTTTAACCAAATGTCTCAACATAAATCGGCTGACGCGTTTTGAATACATTTTGGTGTGTACAACCATATGTGGACGAGGTCCAACAATAGACATATCGCCAAAGAATACATTGATAAACTGTGGAAACTCATCCAAGCTCGATTTGCGTAAAAAGGAACCTATTTTAGTAATACGTTGATCATTTCGCGTTGCTTGTTGTTTATCGCTATCGTCATTAATACGCATCGATCTAAACTTATAGCACCAAAATTCCTCATCGTTTAGTCCTGTTCGCTTTTGTTTGAAAAAAACAGGTCCCTTAGATTCTCTTTTAATCAAGATAGCAACTAAAGGAACCAACCAAGACAAGACAAATACAATCACAAACAAAGAGAAAACAAGATCAAATAAGCGTTTAATCAACTTGTTATATGGTTTATCTAACGGAATGATTCGTCTCGGTACTACGGGGATTAAATCGTAGTATTCAATGGTTAAATTGTTATTTAAGATATCCTTTTGTGTGGGTACATAACGTACCGTTATCATGCTATTATCTGCAAATTCGAGAATCTCCAAAAAATTCTTCTCTTTCGTAAATGAAAACTGTATAAAAAGTTCATCAACTAAATTATTCGATAAATATTCCTTTAAATCTTCTAAGCTTTCATCCTCTAAATTATAAAAGTGATTATTAATGCGATACCCTAAGTCTGTTCGCTTTAATAGCACTGATTTTAAGTTACTAACTTCTCGACCATTCCCCAATAACACAATATTCCTAAAGTTACCCCCTAGGAATTTTCTAATGTATTTAAGCAAAAAGAAAATAGTAAACTTGATGGTACAAATAATGACGAAAATAGAAGTTCCATAACCGATTAGATCTCTTATTTCTGCAAATCGATCAAAAATCCCATTGTACGAGGCAACTAATATAAACTGAAAGAAAAATTGTTTGAACACTTTCTCAGCTACACGAACCGTCTTCGTATGTCGGAAAACATCGTAATATTCACTTAATCCAGCGGCCACCAACCAACCAATTGACAGTATAATATGAAACAAATAATGCTGCTCAGTAAATGTGGAGAACCACACCTGAGCCATAACATTGATCGTAATTAAATCAATACATGCGGTTAATGGGCGTATCAAATAAGAATACCTGCCTGCTTTTTTACTCATTAATAAATGTAGTTTGAAAAATCTTTATGTTCTTCTCGTTCTAAATCAGCGGCTGTAAAAGCCTTAAAATAATCTAATGTATGTTGCATGCCTTCTGCTCTACTAATCTTAGGCGTCCATCCTAAAAGTGTTTTAGCCTTGGTAATATCAGGACAACGTTGTAAAGGGTCATTTATTGGCAATTCTTTATAAATTATTTTTTGTTCACTATTGGTTAAGCGAATAATCTCTTTGGCAAAATCTAAAATCTTAATTTCATCAGGATTACCTATATTCACAGGTAAATAATAGTCTGACAACAACAGGCGGTAAATTCCTTCCACTTGATCATCAACATAACAAAAAGAACGCGTTTGACTTCCGTCTCCAAAAACGGTTAAATCTTCTCCTCTCAAAGCTTGTCCTATGAATGCAGGAATTACCCTTCCATCATTGAGTCGCATACGAGGTCCATACGTATTAAAAATACGCACAATGCGAGTCTCTAATCCATGAAAAGTATGATACGCCATCGTTATAGACTCTTGAAAGCGTTTTGCTTCATCATAAACACCTCGTGGACCAATACTATTGACATTGCCATAATATTCTTCTGTTTGTGGATGAACCAAAGGATCCCCATATACTTCAGATGTTGATGCAATTAAAATACGTGCATTTTTTACACGTGCTAATCCTAATAAATTATGAGTTCCTAAAGAACCTACTTTTAGCGTTTGAATTGGAATCTTTAAGTAATCAATCGGGCTTGCTGGCGAAGCGAAATGAAGAATATAGTCTAATTGCCCAGGAACATGAACAAACTTAGTTATATCATGATGATAGAACTCAAAATGTGCTTCTGCAAATAAGTGTTCAATATTTCTCAAATCACCCGTAATCAAATTATCCATACCAATGACATGAAATCCTTCTGCGAGGAAACGATCACATAAATGAGATCCCAAAAAACCAGCTGCTCCTGTTATTAAAATACGTTTCATTCTATTTTTATTTCCTAACAAAGTTAAAGAACTTTCTCTATTCTCAGAATTGTTAGGTATTGATTTTACAAATCTTGAATAAATAAGCTAAATTTGCTTTTATAAATTTAGATTTCGAATGAAAATTATCCATATTGTAGAATCTTTTGGCGGAGGAGTATATTCATATTTTAAAGATTTGGCTATGTTTTTTAGCCAACATCCTGATATTGAAACCTATATCATCTACAGTAATAAAAGAAAAGAAATTACACAAGATCAAATTGACCAAGATTTTCCTTCTTCTATCCACTTGATACCACTTGAAATGGAAAGGGAATTAAAACCAATACAGGATCTTCGTTCTACTTTTGCCTTAAGAAAAACAATAAAACAGCTAAGGCCTGATATTATTCATCTACATTCATCTAAAGCAGGCGTCATAGGTAGGTGGGCAAGTTCCATGCCAAACTACAAGAGAAAAGTATTTTATACGCCCCATGGTTATTCTTTTTTGCGTCAGGACATCTCACCTGTAAAGCAAAAAATATTTTACACCATTGAGAAATTAACTCAACTAATCTTTGGCGGAACAACCATTGCTTGTGGAGATACAGAATACAAGCTAGCACAGCGAATAGGTACTTCTCTTTTAGTTCGAAATGGAATTGATTTAACGCATTTGAACCAACATTATATAGCGAACAAAAATACTTCTAATCAATTAACGATTGGAACAATTGGACGAATCTCCTACCAAAAAAACCCTAAACTATTTAATGAAGTTGCTTTACTATTTCCACAACACCAATTCCTATGGATTGGCGATGGAGAACTTCGCGATCAACTCACTGCGCCAAATATCACAATATCAGGATGGTTTACCAATAATACAGCTGTGTTTCCTTATCTAAATCAACTAGACATTTATATGCAAACTTCGCTTTGGGAGGGTCTTCCTATTGCTGTACTGGAGGCAATGGCTTTTAGAAAACCTATTTTAGCGACTGATGTTATTGGCAACAATGATATTGTTGAGACAAATCTCAATGGTTTTTTGTTTACTCAAGCTACTGATTTGTGTCCAATTCTAAAACAGTTGGAAAATCCTGAATATAGGATTGCTTTAGGCGAAAAAGCATTTTCAAATTGCCAAGAGAAATTCAATAAGGACAAAAATTTCAACGAATTACTTGCAATCTATCAATCCTAAGGAAGTGATCTTATTTTCTTATTTTCATTGTAAATAAACAAGATTAGAGTTAATACAAATCCGAATAAATACACCCCCAGTTGTCTATTAAATAAATTCTCTACAAAGCAAAAATTGAATAAAGACAACAACATCGCCATAGGAATAAAATAGCGTTTCACTTTTACGGCTAATACACCAAATAAAAGAAGTAAAAGACTAATACCTCCAATACCTGTTAGTACGTAATATTCAAGAAATTGATTATGTGTATTAAACAATGCCTCTAAAAAATAATCACGCATGGGATTATCCTTCGTTTTATCTTCATAACAATCTGCTAATTGACGATCTATTATCTCTACTTTTCCCAATCCATAAAGTGGGTGAAATGACGATTCTTGTGTAAAAGACCAGGCACATTTCCAAATTAAAACACGAGGTTCATTCTTCTCTAATCGAGAAGCTAAATGGTCTAGAGAGGTAAATGAGTCCATTTCAAAACGCTCTTTCAATGTTGAAGTATAAGTAAACAATACAAAAACAGAAACTCCTACAACTAGTAAACCGAGCATTTTTTTCCATCCATTTGCTTTCATATAAAACACAAAATACAAGAGTGATAAAAGAAACAAAGAAACAACCTGTATTCTATTGCCAATAAACACTAGATAGGTAAAGAAGAACACAATTAAAAGTAAATAACATACCTTATATTTCTTTTGTACTTGAGAAAGATAAAGACTAATGAGTATACCGATATTCAGCATAAACCCTAAATAAGGACGAGCCACCACCAACATAATATCGATATGGCCTCCACTATTAATCGTAAAATAATCCGTTGTTAAATAATAGGTTAAGATATTATACCCCCCCTTAAATACCAATAAAACTAGACAAATTAAATAAACATAGAGTATTTTTAGCATGTCTTCAACCCAAAGCAAAATAATAGCCGAACCTAATAAAAGAGGTAAAAGACCAAATCGTTTTTCATGTAAGTCTTGAAAAAATGCCCCGTGAATAAGCTGAAAACTAATTAATGCTAGCAAAACAACATAGATTTTTTTATTCCCATTCAGATGATGGCAAACTTGTGCTTTATTGTATTTAAAAGTACTCATAAAAAACACTAAAACACCAACCAAAGCTAGGTTTACAATTTTAAAACCAAACACTAGAAAAGCGATATAAGCAACTAGGAATGTATTCCCTATAACCATTCTTATTTTTTCATTCATGCTTACCTATTTTGAGGTATTACTTTACAAAAACCGTGCCTTATTTCTTTAAATTATATAACGTAGAGAGCAAAAATCTTCGTAAGAATTTTAAATTTGAAAAAGTGCAGAAAAAAATATATTCTGAAAAATTGAGCAATTTTTTATCATACAAATATCTAAAATTAGACAATTCTCCTTTTTGCATTTTATAGATATTCCCTGATAAACCCGAATCTCCAAAATCTCTCTTATTGGAAATACTGCATGATAAATTTTCATAAATACAAACGCCATACCCACCTAGGCTTAGTACATCAAAAAAGAAACGGTAATCTTCTGAGTGTTTTTGATGCACATTAAAACGAACCTCTCCTAACTGTTTTTTTTGAACCATCGAAGAGGAAGTCAAAAAATAGTTTTTAAAACCTAGTTTAATAAAGTTAATCTTCACAACATGTTCAAGTGATAAAACAGGTTCAAACTTTCCCTTTTCTCCGCCAATAACTAAGGCATCAGGATACATATGGAGCACTTCAACCTGTTTCAATAGTTTATCCTTATGCCATACATCATCTGAATCAAGAAAAGCAACCCAATTTCCTGTTGAAAAATTAATCCCTTCATTTCGCGCAACGGAGGGCCCTTGATTGGTTTGTGTTAGTACTGTTATTTTTGTCTGTTCACTCTGATAATAATCTTTTATTTCATATAATCGATTCAAGGTTTGATCACTTGATCCATCATTAATCAAAATTAGCTCATAGGCTGGATAGCTTTGAATAAAAACACTTTCAACACACAATTGGATGGTATCATTACAATTATAACAAGGAATTACTACGGATATACTTATCTTACTCATGTTCCAATTTATTTGTTATCAATATTAATAAAAAAGCATAGCTAATCCAGAAGCTGTACAACATATAGTCATCATTTTGCCCCCAATTGACAAGTAACCCAACCAAAGTTATAAGCAACGTTTGAGCAAAGATACGATAGGTACCAACAGTACTTAGCACTAAGGAATAGTTTTCTTTGACACAAGTCCATAAAAACCAAATAAACAACAAAAAACCGATTAGTCCAGTTTCTGCCAATAACTTTGTATATAGATTAAAAGCAGGTGGATACATGCGATCTTCTTCATTCAAGTACATCGAAGTAAATTCATAATTGTCTTGCATTGCCCATGTTGGGTAATATTTCATCTTGCTATAGGTTTCTTGACCTAATCCTACACCATAAATAGGTGAATCACAAAAGACTTCTAGCGAAGCCACTTGCATTCCTATTCTACTCTTATTGGAAATACTGGTACCTACCAACTGTTCAACACTTGTTTGTTTGATACGATCCATTAATGTATTTCCTTTAATCGCCACAAACAACAAGAGTAAAACCCCTACTACCTGCATAACAAAAACTATATTTTTCTTTACAAAGACACGACAGGGCTTAAAAAGCAACAAAATAACGATTATTTGAGGTAAGATAGAGATTAAAGCAGATCGTGCTCCACTAAAATAAACTAGGAACAACACCATTGCAAAGGGAAGAAAACGCCATTTACTTTGATGAGTTAAGATATAGCTAAACATCCATCCATGAACAAAAATGAGATAGGTTCCCAAAGCAGGAACCTCATAGGAAACTGAATTCAATCTCATCGAACTATAAAACAAATGTCCATGGACAAAAGGCAAATAATCCAATAGATAAAACAAAGGCTCTAATTGAAATAAGTGAAACCTCAAGATTAACATTTGAAGAATTCCATAGCCAAATACAAAGAGAAATGACCAAAATATTACTTTTCTCGTTACAATAAAAATCCGTTCACTATCTATTCCTTTAAAAACATTAAGTACTAAAACAACAAGTCCCATTCCAGCAAACACTAGCAAAAAAATATTAAAAGCAAACATGTACAATCCGGACTTCTGCTTGTAAAACTGTTGTAAAACATCTTCGAGATTCAAGAGTAGCGTCAGAAAACAGAAAGCTAGAAATACAAGAAAAATCTGATAGGATCTTGTTGGGATGGGGAGTGTTATTTTCTTTTTATTAAACAAAAAACCCGCCCCCATAAGAATTAACGTGGGTATCCAGAAATATGTACTTGCCGCTGTTTTAAAGATGCTCATAAATTCATACCCTTTAATACTATTAAACGGCAGAAAAAACAAACCCAAAAAAAACAATACTATATATACTTTACGCAGATCCATTGCTACTTAATTTATTTTTTTTATTAGCTGAAGGAGCTTCATTTGGTCAGCAATTGCCAAAAGAGTTATCATGCCTTTAACCAGTGTTATCTTGTTTTTGAGAATACACCAAGCGATAATTCGTTCAAATTTAGAACGCTGCTGAACATAATGATCATCCAAATGTCTTACAGCAAACAAAACAACAGGTTCGTTCATTACACGTGTTATATACGCATTTCGATCGGTCAAAGTCATCTTGGCCTTCGATACCCTAAAAAGTAAGAAACAAATACTGTAAATTAATCGAGAAGACTTAAAAGTAAGTATTTGTTCTTCACTAAATTCTAAATTAAAAGTTTTTTTATACTCCAAATTGAATTTGTAGATGAGCTTATCCAGAGAATTACTACCAATAAAATCTCTTGTTACACTTATTTCATTGTCTAAATAACAATAACCCGCATAGTCAATCTGAATTAACGACTGCATTGTTGTATACACCTTCAGATTGAACATTCCGTCTTCTTCTAACGCTAAATTTTCATCGAAAAAAATTGCTTGATCCAGTAAAAAACTTCTGCGGTAGATCTTATTCATGACTACAAGCAAGTCTAAATTCTCCAAGCTCAAATAACGAACTAAGACTTCTTTTTTGAAATCATCTTGGCTATAAATTCGATTGAATTCCAAAAGAGAATCCTTCTGTACAAAGTTACCTTCTTTTTCGATAAGTAGCCCACTGAGCACTACATCAACTTCATTCGATACGCGATACAATTGTTCATAGAAGTCCTCTTTTACCTCATCATCAGCATCTACAAAGCCTATAAACATTCCTTTTGCAGCCTTAATTCCTACATTACGAGCAGAACTCACTCCCCCATTTTGCTTGGCTATTACGCGCAGCTTTGGGTCTTCTATTGCGGTTAGTAAGGCTACCGTGTGATCAGTAGAGCCATCATCTACAACAATTACTTCGATATCCGTTAAACTTTGCTTTAAAATGGATGCAAGCGTTCGTTCAATAGTCGCTGCGCCATTGTATACTGGTACAATAATACTTATTTTAGGTGTCATCATGATATTTTAAAAAAAGGTTTAGCATAGAACCACATACCAAGCGCCAACAACGATTGGGCAATTGTACTGGCCATTGCCGTACCAATAAATCCAAATTTATGCGTTAAACCTACACATAACACCACACTTACAATAGAGGTGTAAAAAAAGACTTTAAAAAAAAGGTTCTCTTTATTATTGGTTAACAAAATGAGTTTTCCAAACAATTGATCTAAAAAAGACAAGAGAGGGAAAACAATCATAATACGGAAAACAAGTACACTTTCCTCCGTTTGAGTACCGAATAGTATCTGGAAAATCCACGGAGAAAGAACAAAGAGAACAAGCACCCCCAACAGGTTCATAGCCACACCATAGCGCGCCAATTTTTTGATCTGTTGAATGGCTTTATTTTTATTTTCTAACATCAATTTGGAAACATAAGGATAAAATGCATTGATAATTGGCGCTTGTAGGTTTGATATTGCTCGAATTACTTTTTCCGCCGTAGCATAATACCCTACGGCCGTATCATTCAATAAGAATCCAACAATCAATACGTTGGCATTGGCAATCAAAGCAATCTGAAATTCAGATAAAAATAAATACTTCGCTTTGCTTAATTGTTCTTTTACTTGTTTAAACGAACAAAAAGAAAAGCGAATGTTGAACTTTGATTTAACCACCCAAAGGGATGCCAAACCACTGAATAAAAAACCTAACGAAGTGAATAATGGCGCATAGAAATAATCACTTTCCTGCTTGACGACCAAAAAAATCAACAGTGTACATGCCGTTTTAAATACAACATTCAAATACGTAATATATTTCATTTGCTGCAAGCCTTGAAAGAGCCAAACAGGAAACAATGCTTGTCCGATTACCATGATATAAGTAAACAAGTAAACCAATAAATCAGCTTTAAACTTGGGAATCGATATAACAACACCCACAAAAACGAGGGTACTAAGGCCAAGTAAAAATAATTTGGTTGTAAAAACCTGATTAAAAATATATTGTACAGTCTTAGAATCCTTAGAGACAATAGAGACATCTCTTGTTGAAATTGTATTAAATCCATACTCCACAACAAGCTGAAAAAAAGTGACAAAAGCTAAAGCAAAACTAATTAATCCAAATTTTTCAACCCCTACAACTCGAAGCAAATATGGAATTGTTAAAAAGGGCAATACGATATTTAAGACCTGTAATACGGCTAAGGATAAAAAATTACCGACTAATACTCTAAAATTCTGTTCTTTAAAAAACGATTTAATCCTTTCCATAATAAAAATTTGCTTACCCTAACACACTATATTTTGGTCTTTTAGCCTTAGTTAAATAGTCTTCTGACTTGATTCGATTTACTTTAATTTTAATTCCTTCCTCTTCAAAAATAGCAACGGCAAAATCATACCATGAACCACATTGCTTTCCGCGATAATGATACAGTCCAAACTTTTCCTTTTTGAGGATGAGTTCTAGAATGAAGCACACAACGTCTGTTGCATGTGTAGGACATCCTATTTGATCATCTACAACGTTTATTTCTATCTTTGTTTTAGCTAAATTCAGCATAGTATTCCGAAAATTATGCCCAAATTCTGAATAAACCCAAGAAGTGCGAACAATATAATGTTTAACTAATAAAGCTTGAATATATTGTTCGCCTTTTAATTTCGATGCACCATATACGTTAATTGGATTCGGGATATCTTCAAGAGTATAGGGAGTATTTTTCGCTCCATCAAAAACAAAATCCGAAGAGATATGGATCAATGTTCCATCATATTGCAAACATACTTCCGCTAAATTTTTACACCCCTCTGCATTTACAAGAAAAGCTAATGCTTCTTCTTCTTCCGCTCGTTCCACATTGGTATAAGCAGCTAAATTGCAACAATAATCTGGCTTATAAATTTCAAATGCAGCAATGATGTTTTCCTTTTTAGAGATGTCTAGTTCCTTACTTGATAAAAAAATAAAATGAACATCAGTATACTGATGAGCAATTGATTGAAGCGCTTGCCCCATCTGACCTGATGCCCCTGTAACAAGAATTTTTATCATAGTGGTTGTGTTTCTAAAAAGGAAGGTAATAAAAGGTCTTTATCTGAAATAAGGTACTCTTGATTTACATCAGTCCATAAGATATCCAAAGTAGGATCATTATACAAAATCCCCCCTTCAGCTTCCCTGTTATAATAATTATCACATTTATAAGCAAAAATTGCCCTTTCACTAAGTACTAAAAAACCGTGAGCAAAACCTCTAGGAACAAACAACTGTTCTTGTTCAACATCATTTAATATCATCTTAAAATGATGCCCATAAGTTGGCGAATTCTCTCTTAAATCTACAACAACATCGAGAATCTCTCCTTGAATAACGCGAACTAATTTAGCTTGTTGATGAATACCACGCTGAAAGTGTAACCCGCGCAAAGTTCCTTTTGTCGAAAAAGATTGATTATCTTGAATAAAGTTAATTTTTAATCCACTTTTCTTCTCAAATACCTCTTGATTAAAGCTTTCAAAAAAATACCCCCGACTATCTGTAAAAACCTGAGGTTTTACAATCAAACATCCAGGTAATTCGGTAGATCTTACCTCCATCTTATTCGTTATTTTTAGTGTACTTTCTATTGATAGTAACGATCCATTGTCCCAAGAAAAACAAAACCAATCCAACGAGGGGAAATTGAATTTTCTTACGAGGTACCACCTCAGGATTATAACGCATATTCTCCTCTAACACATCCATTTCGTTTATCTCATATGCTTCATAGAGCACAGAAGAGGTTTGCAATTGTATCATTTTTATGGTTACTAATTCCTCTTCCAATGTTTTTTTAGCTTTGATTACTTCAATTAAATCGGTAGCTGATATTCCCTCTTTGTCAAATAGTTTACTTAACTTACTAAGATCTTGATTAATTTCAGTTATACGATTCTCTAAAAACGCTTGATGTAAAGTTTGCATTTTCGAAAAATGATCAATCTTCTCCACCCTCTTGGTTAAATCTTCTGAAAATGATTTAAAATCAAATCCTTCTTTAGCCAAAACAACTAATTGATAGTAGTGAAAATGGGGCGACAAAAAATCCTGTTCTACTTTTTCTCCACCTGTTTTGGATGTAGTACTAGAAGTACCGGTTTCTGGTTGTGATTCTTCCTTTCTATTAGCAATAGTGGGTAAAAAGTCAGCAATCTCTATATCAATCAATCCCGCCTTTTTCCACTTTTCATCATGAAGGTAAAAAGCAATCCATTCATCTACTAGCGGCATTGAATTGTAATTAAATGATATTGCAATCTGTCTTTTTGTTGGTCTATCTCCATTGCTTTTTACAGCAGAAATAGACAGTTCCTCTTCTCCTTGCTTTTTGTCTAAATAATAGCCAACACCTCCTGTAAGAGCGACAATTAATACAATATAAATACTATTCTTTTTTAAATACTTCATTGATTTAAAAATATTGTGTTCCACAAAAAATTTCAAATCCATGAGACCTAATTCACTATCGTGTTTATTATTATTTTTCATCCTACTAGCTTGATTTATTTCATTATAAACTCATCAAACGGACCATATCTATACCAAGGGATAGCCCAATTAAAAAAACACGCTATAGTTATAGCGTGTTTCATCTTTACGCTTGCAATTATTTTATTTTAAAAATCTGCTCTAAAATTTTTATTGTAATTAGATACGTTGGTTTTACTCCTGTCGTTCCGAGTCCTCCTGAGGCCAATGTACTTCCTGTTTCTAATGGATTATCCGAAGCATAATACGCATATCTCACTTTTACCTCTGGATTAATGCTTTTGCGTATTTTAGACGCTGATTGAATTGCTTTTTGATAATGAGCGCCTTCCATTTCTAATCCAATTACTCCCCATGTAGAATCATGGAAGAACTTCAATAGATCTTTATTTTGTAAAGACGTTCCCAATACCGTAACCATGGTTCCTCCAACAACTGGAATCCCATGATTTTCAAACATATCCACAGTCAATTCATTATCAAAAGGATAGTTATCTCCTGTTCCTTCGTTGATATGAGCAAATGGAATCATGATATCTCCTTTTCCTCCTTCTAAAATTCCAGCTTTACCCATAATGGATACCGATTCTACATTGAGGCGGATTTGTTTTTTATATGGTTTCAACAATTCGTCAATCGTTTCATACGCCTGTTCTCCAAAAGCATAATCCATCACAATAATAACAGGCGATTCGCCCTCAAAAGAAGCTCCTTTGAAATTCGTTTGTTCAAACTTAATCTTCGCTGTGTCAAAAATTTGAACGTCGATATTTGTACCTGAATCATCCGATAAAAAGACCATTCCTTCTCTCTCTGCACGCTCTCTCACTAGATTGCGCAAAGCTTTATTTTCGGGCTTACTCAATTCTTCATAAATCTCCACTTCTTCCGAAACTTCAATTTCTCCTTGCATCACATAAGGCGCAAAAATAGAATTCATCACACTGTGCATATTCGCACTGATAATGTGAATCGGACGTTCTAACAATCCTTTTTCTACCAATACCTCCTTGATGCGGTTAGACCAGATTTCACCGTAAATATGGTGCCCCAATCGCTCACGCAACAAAGGACTAAACGTAATTGTTCGCTTATTGTTATCCACTTCCTCTTCAATAGCCAATTTCCCTAACCAATAAATCACATCTAAGAAGCGATCTGGGTTTTCTGGAATTGCAAACTTCTCATATACCGACAATACCTCAGCAAATGAGCGTCCTAATACATTGGCCAAATGAGAAATCGTCACTTCTTTGTGTTCTAACTCGAGTGGTTCTGTTTGTTTTGCTGCTGATTCTATTTTTTTCCAATCACGCGTTACTCTTCCTTCTTCATCAATTAAAACTCTATTTTTAATTTTATGCGATTCAATGAAGATAAATGTCAGGTGCGTTAAAACATCATAGATATCTGAACGTCCTCTAGTGATTTCGATATTCATTTGCTCCTCGTCAATGCGGTAGCAATTTCTTCTTCTTTTTGGAGGCACAATCGCTTGAAAATGAGAAAAAGCATAGCCTTCATCCGACGTTAAATTGATGTATCTACATTCTTCAATACCAATAGGTAGTCGTTCAATTACATACAACAATCCGTCTAATTCTACCTTTTCCTCCGCAATTGTACCATAAATTTCTGGGCGCAATTCAAGTAAAGCCTCTCTCAATGTATCTCCAGATACTCCCATTGGTTTATAAAACCCGCGGTTAAATAAATGGCGCATTGTAATATAAATACGCTCAATAGCAGCTGAAGAAACTTGTGCTCTTGTTCTTGAAATATTTTTAATCTCTCTCATAGTCTTCCATTTTTATTTCCTAATTATTCTATTTTTAATTGATCAGCAATGGTTCTATCATTGCTCAATCGCGGCAATTTATTTTGCCCTCCCAGCTTGCCAATGCTTTTCATATACGCTTGAAAGCCGTCTTTTTCTACAGATCGAATGACCAATGTACGCAATACCTTTCCTACAATTAAGTCATCATAGTATACATTTTGTTTGCGCAATGCTTCATCAATTCGCAACGCAAATGCTTCCATGTTCTCTGGTGCTTGACCGAATTCAATAAACCACTCGTGATAAGGCAATCCGTCTGTGGGTGTAATTTGAGGAGCTACAGTAAATTCATTCACTTGCACACCTGTTCCCTCCATCGCTTGTTGTAAAGCCGTTTCTACTTCTTTTCCAATCACATGTTCACCAAAAGCAGAAATAAAGTGTTTGATACGTCCTGACACAACAATACGGTGAGGTTTTACGCTTACAAATTGAACCGTATCACCAATGTTATACCCCCATAATCCGGCATTTGTTGAGATAATCAATACATAGTTAACTCCTAGTTCAACTTCTCCAATAGTATAGCGTCTTGGATTAGCTTCAAAGAATTCTTCCACTTTGATAAACTCATAAAAGATTCCTGCATTCAACAACAACAGCAATCCTTTTTCACGTTGAGAATCTTGGTAAGCAAAGAAACCTTCTGAAGCTGGAAATAACTCAATAGAAGGAACTTTCCTTCCGATGAGCTGTTCAAATTTAGCACGATAAGGCTCATAATTAACTCCTCCGTAAATAAATAAATTGAACTTTTTAAAGATTTCACCTACTCCTTTGCCTTCTCTTGCTTTCAAACGCTCAAAGTACATTTGTACCCAGCTTGGAATTCCAGAAATCACCGTCATGTTTTCATGTACCGTTTCTTCTACGATGGCATCTACTTTGGTTTCCCAATCCTCGATGCAATTCGTTTCCCAACTAGGCAATCTATTCTTCTGTAAGTATGCAGGAACGTAATGGGCAACAATACCCGATAAACGCCCTAAGTTAATTCCGTTCTTTTGTTCTAAAACGGGACTTCCCTGTAAAAAGATCATTTTGCCATCCACAAAATCAGCAATACCCGTTTCATGGACATACGCCAAAATAGCATTTCGCGCTGCTTCAATATGGTAAGGCATGGATTCTTTAGTCAGGGGAATATACTTTGCTCCCGAAGTGGTTCCTGAAGTTTTAGCGAAGTACAGTGGTTTACCTTTCCACAATACATCCTCTTCTCCTTTCACTACGCGATCCACATACGGTTTTAGGCCTTCATAATCGCGTATAGGCACCTGCTGAGCAAACATTTTAGTATCCGTAATAGCCGTGAAATTGTGATCCTGACCAAAGGCGGTATGCTTTGCTTGTTCAACTAAATCCGCTAAAACCTTTGCTTGGGTTTCCACTGGATTTTTGAGCCATTTTTGTGTTTTCTTGTGAATAATCGAAGCAAATATCTTCGCTCCAAAAGATTTTATAGACATAATTTTTATTCTAAATCAATAAATAATGTAGGATCTAACGGGTAATTGTCTTTCCACAATTCGAAATGTAGATACGGTTGACTCATTTTCGATTTCACCTCTTCCTGATTGTACAGCCCTAACACATCCCCTGCTTGTACCGTTTCATAGACACTTTTCGTCAGGGAGGACAAATGCTTGTACACGGAGCTTACTCCTTCTTCATGCAACACAATCACCGTATACCCATCCTTGATAGTCCAGTCAACAAAAATAACCGTTCCCTTGGCTACAGATTTGACCATAGCATTCTTAGCTGCAGTAAAATCAAGGCCAAAGTGTGTCGATTTTGGATCATATTTACGGACAATCGTTCCTTCAATTGGTGCAAAAAGAACCGTACTTACTCTAGCTTCTGCATTGGTAAAAATGTTGTACTTATCCTCCAAACGCACATATTCACGTAATTCCAAGTCTTTTTCACTCGGCTGGGTATGTTCAATCGCATGAAGGGGGGTATCTGTTTTCATCAATGAGTCAATACTAGTTGATGTAATTTCAATATCACCTAGTAAAACGCGTTGTACCGCCGCGACATAATGTTCATTTTTCTTTATCTCCGATTCGAGGGAATCTACTTTCAACGCCAAATCCACAGCCTTTTGCTTGAGTTCCGCAGAAGAATATCCTGGGATATATTCTTTTAAGGGCGTTGCAAGCAATAAGATGACATTGGAAACGAGTAATAAAAAAACCATGGTCGTCGTAGCACCAACCACATTCAAGAGATTTAACTTGAACGAACTCACATCTTCAAATGTTCGATCGTTTACTACTACTACCCTATATTTATCTAGAAGTCTTTTCTTCCACTTTTTCCATTGAAGTCCTTTCTTAGACATAAATCATCTGTTTTCTACACAAATATAAACATTAAAAAAGTTGACTTCTTCTCTTTTTTGCTTTTATTCACATATTAAATAGATCATAATGTTAATATTATTGGTTAAAAAGTTAAATAATCGAATCGACCAATAAACAGAACCGGTTTTTCTTCCTATATTTGTTTTTATTAAAATCTTCAAACAAATTAATATGAACTCATTACATATTTTTTTAGGAATGGTTGGGCCATGGCAAATTGTAATTATTGTTGCCTTAATCCTATTGTTATTTGGTGGTAAGAAAATTCCTGAATTGATGAAAGGATTAGGAACAGGAATCAAAGAATTCAAGGATGCTACTAAGGATGAAAATGCTCAACAGACATCTAAGAAAGAAACGACAAAAGAAGACGCTTCTAAAACAGAATAATTCATTAGAATCTCGATATTCACATGCGCTATGCCATCGGTATTAGCGCATTTTTTATTTGTACGAACAAAAAAAGCACCCGTTAAAAACAATATTTAACGGGCACCTCACTTATAAAACATAATAAAAACACTACTTAACTTATATCTTCTTTTTGTTATGACTAAAAAGATTTTTCTTTTTCCTATCAAATAGAGTTACAAATACTATGCCAAGTTATGTTTTTCGTTGTATTCTTATAAAATCATGGATAATTGGATGCGTTTTTTCGCCTGATCCACATCTACCACCTTCACTTGTACATGTTGGTGTAGTTTTACTACTTCATTGACATCCGACACGAAACCTTCCTTCAGTTGTGAAATATGAACCAACCCACTTTCTTTGATTCCAACGTCTACGAAACAACCAAAGTTGGTAATGTTGTTGACGATACCAGGTAACACCTGCCCTATTTTCAAATCGGACATTTGCTTTACGGAAGGATCAAATTCAAATACTTTAGCGGCTTTACGTGGATCTAATCCTGGTTTTTCCAACTCTTTGACAATATCTGTTAGCGTCAAAATACCAATATCTGCAGTTTCGTATTGTTTAACATCAATCTGTTGAATAGTTGTTGGATTAGAAATCAATTGATCCACTGTTATTTTCAAATCCTTTGCCATTTTCTGTACAATAGGATAAGCCTCTGGGTGTACAGCCGAGTCATCCAAAGGGTTTTCTGCATTTTTAATGCGGATAAACGCCGCTGCTTGTTGGTACGCTTTTTCGCCTAAACGCGGTACTTTTTTCAAGGCTGCACGGGAAGTAAATGCTCCATGTTCCGCTCGATATTGCACTATATTTTCTGCCATTTTCTCACCAATACCAGACACATAACTCAACAGGGATTTACTCGCTGTATTGATGTTGATTCCCACCTTATTTACACACTTCATGACCACAGCATCCAATTCACTTTTCAACAAGGTTTGATCTACGTCGTGTTGATACTGTCCTACACCAATGGATTTAGGGTCAATCTTTACTAATTCTGCTAATGGATCCGCTAATCGTCGTCCAATAGAAACCGAACCTCTTACCGTAACATCATAATTGGGAAATTCTTCTCTCGCTATCTTGGATGCAGAATACACCGATGCCCCTGCTTCATTGACTACAAATACTTGTACGGGTTTATCAAAAGCTATTTTCTTGATGAAAAACTCGGTTTCTCTTGAAGCTGTTCCATTTCCAATAGCAATCGCCTCAATGCGATACGAATTCACCATTGATCGCACCTTTTTCATGGCAATCACACTGTCTTTTTGTGGAGGATGCGGATAAATGGTTTCATTGTACAACAAATTGCCATTTTCATCTAAACAAACAATTTTACACCCTGTTTTATACCCCGGATCAATCGCTAAAATGCGCTTTTCTCCTAATGGTGAAGCTAACAACAATTGAGCTAAATTATCCGAGAATACAGCAATGGAATTGGCATCCGCTTTCGCTTTCGCTTCTCCTAACACTTCATTAGACAACGCTGGTTCTAATAAACGCTTATAACTATCTGCAACAGCCTTTTGTAGATGTGATGCAGCATCGCTCTTCCCTTTAATAATCGTTTGTTCGATGAATTGTATTGCATCTTCTTTGTCTACGGCAATATTCATGCGAATGTAACCTTCCTTTTCTGCGCGCAATACCGCTAATAGTCGATGTGCAGGCATTTTATATAAGGGTTCTGACCACTCAAAATATTGTTCAAATTTTTGAGCGCCTTCTTCTTCCACTTTTGCTTTTACTACCTTGGTCGTTACAACAGCTTCACGCTGAAACTTTCTTCTCAATGCTTTGCGAATAAACAAATGCTCATTGATCCACTCTGCGATAATATCACAAGCCCCTTGTATGGCTTTTTCTACATCTTCTACTTCCTTCGTAATATATTTTCTTGCAATAGATTCAATATCCGTTGCATTTTGTGCCATGATTACTTTAGCCAAAGGTTCTAATCCTAAAGCCCTAGCCGTATCTGCCTTGGTTTTACGCGTCTTTTTATATGGTAAGTACAAATCTTCAATTTCAACTAAATCAAAGCTTTGTTCGATTTTATTGCGCAATTCATCTGTCAATTTCCCTTGCTCTTCAATAGAAGCTAAAATAGATTCTTTGCGCTTTACAATTCCCACGTATAAATCGCGGTATTTGGCAATCTTTTCAATGGCAACTTCATCTAAATTTCCAGTTCTATCTTTTCTATAACGAGCAATAAAAGGAATGGTACAGGCTTCATCTAACAAGGCTAATGTGTTTTCAATGCTCTTGGTAGAAGCATCCAAGGCTTGTTGAATAAAATGAATCAACGTCATAATATATTATTTTAAGAATAGCTAAAATACTACCTTTGCGCCAATAAATAAATGAGATGAAGTTTTTATTCTTTTACATTTTTGCGATCAACTATATTACGTACTCTATGTTCAAGATAGACAAGGAGCGGGCGCAAAAGCAGAAGAATAGGATTTCAGAAAAAAATCTGCTTACGCTATGCTTCTTAGGCGGCAGTGTAGGAGGGTGGCTTGCAATGCGCCACCTGCGCCATAAAAATGCCAAGCAAAGCTTTAAATTGAAGTTTTATGCAGTATTTATTATACAAGTTGTTTTGTTTTTTGCCTTGTTTAGAAGATAAAAGCAAAAATAGGAGGGAAGATCTAATTAATACTTGTACTCTCGTTGATTAGAAGCAATCTCCAAATCGCAAGCATATCTATTTTGTAACGTTTTCTTCTTCATTTGAATAGAGGTATCTATTTTTGGTACCTTGGAACAAATTACAAAAGCTTTTCGACTGTTTTTAGATGCTTTACCTACCTCTTCAATTGTTACGATTACTTGCCCGAGTGCCTTATTTATATCTTGTCCTTTTAATTCGATATAAAAGTCATCATTAGCCGTCACTAGCATAAAATCACAAGCAGTACTATTTTGAATATGACAACCGTCAATCTTAATCTTGGTAGATTCTACTTTCTTACTATTGATTAAGGTTAATTTTCTTCCATTTTCTTGAAAAACAAATTTGCTACGCGAATCTGTTTCTTTACAGTCGTTATCAATTTTGTCCAGCATACTCAATATCTAATAATTGATCAAATTCTCTTCCGATGGTATTAGAAACCTCATCTAACAATTCTGCATTAATAATTCCATTCTCCTTATCCATTAAATCTGTTGCTCCTGTTTTTTGAACTGCATAAGCACTAAAAAGACTTGCGTCTAATATTGTATCTTGATCAACGACCTTTTCAACTGCTGATCTTCTTGATTCATCCTCTTTGATAAGATTTCCTGCATACATTAAATTATTAAAAGAAGTCAAAATATATGGGCTATGAGTTGTAATAAAAATCTGGAAATTATCAGGGTTACTTGTATAGACTTTAGCCAAAAGATTTACAATCGATTTTTGTGCAGTTGGAAACAAATGAGCTTCGGGTTCTTCAATATACAAAACACCCCCTTCTGTTTTCCACGTTTTTTCATAAATAGCTTTTAAAATTAATAACATAGGCAAGGCCTCTTGTTGACCAGAAGACACATTTTTTAACTCTACTTTTCTCTGGTCTTTATGAAGTATATACGCTTGATTATCATTTTCTTTAACATACCTACCTCCCATAACTTGATCAACTAAAGCATTAAACGTATTGCTACGCTCTGATGATTCCCAAAATAAAGTATTCATTGCTTCAAAGTCTCCTAAGAGTTGATACATTGATCCAAATCTCAACATAAATGAATCCAATCCAGCATCTATTTCTCCTTTACCTTCAACAATGGAATAAATATTTCTATTGATCGTTGAAAAAAAACTACGCCCCGCAGGAATAAACACTTGTTCTACTAATTTTTCATTGAACTTTTCTGAAAGTTTTAATCTCAAAAAAGTTTCTATTTCATTTCGCTGTTTTAGAAACTCACTTATACCTAATTCTCTAGCTTTTAAAGGACTATATTGCTTATTTACCAAAATAATTTCATTCAATATAGCTGTATACTCCTCTGGCAATACAATTCTTATTTCTCCTTTTTCATCTCCTTTCACAACAAACGTCAATCCATTTATACTACTATACGAAATTTCAAATTTGCTCCCTGATTTCCACGCACTTCTGTCAAACATTTTACGAAAACTAACAATCATATTCCTTTCGTGATTCTCAAGTGTTTCCATCACAACAATTCCTTGTCTGCTTCCTAAATTATACAAGGTCTCCTTAAAAAAATACAGCAACTTCACCACCACACTTTTTCCCACACCTTGAGGGCCAATTAGTATATTAATCGGCTTAATATCTAAATCTAGTTTCTCTATTCCTGCAAAATTTCGTATTGCTATTTTCTCCATGTTTTCCATTGCACTTACTTTTAAGAAAGACCTTATAAAAATACAATTTATTCTTCATAAATAAGAGTTCTAATAAACCCTTTGGCTATATTAATAGGCAAAAACAAAAAAAGGCATTTACTTGCGTAAATACCTTTTCGTTATCTTGAATACTTGTTCTGTACTTAAGAACAAGCAATTTTATTCACTCGATTAGCATGACGACCACCTTCAAATGCGGTATTCAAAAACGTTTCAACCATTGCTACAGCTTGTTCAATAGAAGTAAAACGAGCAGGAATACTGATCACATTGGCATCATTGTGTAAACGCGCTAATTCTGCAATTTCTTTTGTCCAACACAAGGCACAACGTACCCCTTGGTGTTTATTGGCTGACATCGCAATTCCATTTCCACTTCCACAAATAACAATACCGAAATCTACGGTTCCATTTTCCACTGCTGTGGCTACTTGATGTCCAAAATCAGGATAGTCAACAGAATCGAAACTATCTGTTCCATAATTTGTTACTTCATATCCTTTGGCTTGTAAAAAGTCAACAATGGCCTTTTTATAAGCTGGCCCTGCGTGATCATTTCCGATTGCTATTTTCATGTTTTCGTTGTGTATGTGTTCATGGACAAAGGTAAAACTTTTGCCTTTTATAATCCTAATTCTTCAACAGCTATTTGACGCATTTCCACCTTTCTAACTTTACCTGAAATGGTCATCGGAAAAGAGGAAACAAACTTCCAATATTTCGGAATGCGGTAATGGGCGATTTTCTGATCACAAAATTCACGCATACTCTCAGCAGTCGCTGTTTTATTTTCTTTCAGAATAACCCAAGCCATTACTTCCTCCCCATATTTCTCGCTAGGTACACCGATTACCTGTACATCAGCTACATCGGGATGCGTGTATAAGAAATCTTCAATCCACTTCGGAGAAATATTCTCTCCACCGCGAATAATCAAATCTTTGATACGTCCTGTAATTGCAATAAATCCTTCGTCATCCATCGTCGCTAAATCGCCCGTATGCATCCATCTATTTTCGTCGAGTACTTCCGCAGTTAGGGTACGGTTATTCCAATATTTCAACATCACAGAATACCCACGCGTACACAATTCACCCGCTTCCCCTCGTGGAACAATACCACCAGTTTCTGGGTCAACAATTTTGATTTCCAAGTGATCTTGAACCGTTCCTACGGTACTCACTTGTTTTTTGATATCAATGCCAATATGGGTTTGCGTCGATACCGGTGATGTTTCTGTCATTCCATAACAAATACTGATTTCATCCATATTCATTTCCGTTTTTACGCGTTTCATCACGTGCTCTGGACATAGTGAACCCGCCATAACTCCCGTACGCAAAGTCGAAAGGTTGTATTTTTTAAAATCGGGTAGTTGTAATTCGGCAATAAACATGGTAGGTACCCCATACAGTGAGGTACATTTTTCGCGTTCTACTACTTCAAGTGTTTTAGCCGGATCAAAGCTATCGTTGGGAATGATGATGGTTGCGCCATGAGAAGTACAACAGAGGTTGCCAATTACCATCCCAAAACAGTGGTAAAAAGGCACCGGAATACACACGCGGTCTGCCGCTGTATACTTCAATCGAATTCCGATGAAATAACCGTTATTTAAGATGTTGTGATGCGTTAACGTTACTCCTTTTGGAAACCCAGTTGTTCCGGAAGTATATTGAATATTCACTGCCTCTCCAAATTGTACAGAAGCTTCAATTTCATTAAAAATGGCTGCATCGACCTCATTTCCTTTGGATACAAATAAGTCCCATTCTTCCCCTAAGAAGACCACTTCTTTCAAAGAGGGGCAATCTTCACGTACCATCGAAATCATTTTTCGATAATCACTCGCTCTATAAGATTCTGCAGAGATAATGGCCTTGATTTCAGATTGATTCACGGCAAATTCTAACTCATGCGCACGATATGCAGGATTTAGATTGACTAATATTACGCCCACGCGGGCTGTAGCATATTGCAACAACACCCATTCATAGCAATTTGGAGCCCAAATTCCCACGCGATCGCCTTTCTCAATTTGCAAAGCCAAAAGGGCTTTTGCTACTTGTGCGGTTTGTTGATGAAACTCGCGGTAGGTGGCTCTGTAATTTTGATGCGCACTAACTAAAGCTTCATTATCGGGATATAATTCCGTTATTTTTCTCAAATTCTCGCCAATTGTTTCCCCTAATAATGGAATACTAGAAGCCCCATGTACGTAAGATATTGCTTTCATTGTTTGTTTTAGTTTTTTACTGGTTGGTTTTTCTAAAGTACAAAAAAAAGTAGAGGTTTGCTACTTCGTCCTAATGCTTATACGCTAAAATACTTACTTTGTTCATGCCAAATCACTAAACGAAGGCCAATCACTGCCTCGTAATAAGAAGGAGAATTCTAGGAGATTACTTGGACTATAGTAGGAGTATGCTTCGACTATTCTTGGAGTATGCTTCGACAAAACATGGTTCTACCCAAGTAAACTCCAAGCATACTCCAAGGAATGTCGAACAAAACCCAATCCAGAACAGTTCGACACACGAACAAGAATAATGTGTGTTTCTAATTTAGTAAAAAGGCGTGATTAATTCCCTTATTTCAAATGCGTTTTAAGAGAAAAAAGAAATAAATGCGGGCTAAATGAGAAAAAAGAAATACTTTTGGCCTCAGTTTTCCAAGTGAATTACACTTTTTAAGGAATTTGACGAGAAAAAACCCATTGAAAAGACTTAGACCTCAACTGATTTTTCTTGTGTCCTTTACCAAAAAATGAAAAACTATATTTTGATATAGTGAAGATTAGCACACTTTTTAGCCCAAGTAATTCACAATAATAACACAAAAAAAAGACTTTTGTTCCTTAGAATAAAGAGTATTTCGTACATTTAAACAACTTTCCATAACCAATAGGTTGGGAAAAAAACTCAAAAAATGGCAAAAAAAATTAAACATAAAAAGAAAAAACAATTTGATTTTTCGAATAAGATTTTAAAATTTTTAGGAAAAAATCCTTCAAAATCTTATAACTATAAACAAGTGGCTGCCCAATTAGAAGTAGTAGATACCCAAGGCAGAAATGAAATTATTAAAGAACTTAAATTCTTACTTTCCAAAACCCTAATTGAAGAAGTTGAACTAGGGAAATATCGCTTTGTACCTAAAGCAAATTACGTGGAAGGTCATATTGATATGACAAGTAAAAAAACAGCGTATTTAGTTAGTGAGGAGTTAGAAGAGGATGTATTCATCCCAACGAACAATCTAAATAAAGCGTTGGATGGCGATTTAGTTAAGGCTTATATCTACAACAAGCGAAAAGGAAGAAAACCAGAAGGAGAAGTTGTGGAAGTTTTAGAACGCCACCGCACACAATTTGTTGGAGTTATTGATATCCAGAAAAACTTTGCTTTTGTTACGACAGCAGATGCAAAAATGTATACAGATATCTTTATTCCGAAAGACAAGTTTTTAGGAGCACAACCAGGAGATGTTGTTTTGGTTGACTTAGAAGATTGGCCGGAAAAAGCAGACAGTCCGTTTGGTAAAGTAGTCAAAGTATTAGGAAAGCAAGGGGAACACAATACAGAAATCCACGCTATTCTAGCAGAATACGGATTACCCAATGAATTTCCGAAAGAAGTAGAGGAGTTTGCCAACAAACTAGATACTTCTATTCAGGAAGAAGAAGTAGCGAAACGCCGTGATATGCGTGAGGTATTAACCTTTACCATTGACCCAAAAGACGCGAAAGACTTTGATGATGCCTTATCTTTCCAAACGTTAGAAAACGGAAACTATGAAATTGGGGTACACATTGCAGACGTATCACACTATGTGCGTGAAGGTACAATCTTAGACGATGAAGCCTTTCATCGTGCTACTTCTGTGTATTTAGTAGATCGTACTGTTCCAATGTTACCGGAAGTATTATCGAACTTCGCGTGTTCACTTCGACCACATGAAGATAAATATACTTTCTCAGCGGTGTTTGAGATGAATGCAAAAGGTGAGCTTGTCAATTCTTGGTTTGGTCGTACGGTAACGCATTCAGATCAACGTATGGCGTATGAAGAGGCACAATACATCATCGAAACACAAGATCGCACCATTCCAGAATCAATTTCTATTACTGGAGAAGTGCAGGAAATCAGTGAAGAAGTGGCACATGCAGTACTAACGATGAATACATTGGCGCATATTTTACGTCAAAAACGAATGAAAGCAGGGGCTATATCTTTCGATAAGGTAGAAGTAAAATTCAACTTAAACAGTGAAAGCGAGCCTGTTGGTGTTTTCTTTAAGGAAGCGAAAGACGCCAATCACTTGATTGAGGAGTTCATGTTATTAGCCAACCGCAAAGTATCTGAATTCATAGGTAAACAGAAGAAAACGTTTGTTTATCGTATTCACGATGAACCCGATCAAGATAAATTATTTGGCTTACAAGCGATAATTTCAAGATTTGGGCACTCATTAAACTTTAAATCTCGAGATACGATTTCTAAATCGTTAAATGAGTTATTGAAAAACGTACAAGGGAAGAAGGAACAAAACTTGGTTGATACGTTAGCGATTCGAAGCATGAGTAAAGCGAGCTATTCGACTCAAAATATTGGACACTACGGTTTAGCATTCGATTACTATTCACACTTTACATCGCCAATTCGTCGTTATCCAGACGTGATGGCTCATCGTTTATTGGAGTTTTACCTACACGGTGGGAATTCAGTAAATGCGGAAGAGTATGAAACGAAATGTAAGCACTGTTCAGCGATGGAGAATCTAGCAGCCAATGCAGAGCGCGATAGCATCAAATACATGCAGGTTAAATACATGCAAGATCAAAAGGACAAAGCATTCACTGGAGTTATCTCAGGCGTTACCGAATGGGGTATTTATGTGGAAATCATTGAGAATAAATGTGAAGGAATGGTGCGTATACGCGAGATCAAGGAAGATTATTATGTATACGATGAAAAACAATATGCACTAATCGGTCAAGCGACACACAATACGCTCCAATTAGGGGATACTGTTGTTGTTTCGGTTAAAAATGCAGATTTAGTAAAAAAACAATTAGACTTTAATTACATACAAAAACTAAGCTAAGATGAAGAAAATTGCTTTATTATTTGTTGCACTTTGTGGAACTATCGGTTTTGCACAAGAAGTAAAAGAAGTAGGGGAGTTTAAGCGCGTAAATGCTTTTGACAAAATTGAGCTAACCTTAATTCCTGCGAAAGAAACAAAGATGGAGGTTTCCGGAAGTAATACAGAAGAAGTCACTTTTGTAAACAAAAATGGAAATCTAAAAATTAAAATGAATTTTGCCAGCAGTTTCCAAGGGGGTAATACCCAGGTGAAATTGTATTATAAAGAGCTGGAGGAAATCATTGCAGAAGAAGGCGCTAGTATTGAGAGTAAAGAGGTTGTGAAAGCAACAAACTTAACGATTCACAGCAAAACAGGTGCTTCTGTTACCTTAAAAGTAGAGGCTGAAAAACTAACCGTGAGAAGTTATACGGGGGGTACAATTAGCCTAACTGGAAAAACAAATACACAAGATATTCTAGCTAATGCTGGAGCTACGGTGTACAATGAAAAATTAAAAAGCAACCAAACCACTGTAACTGTAAATGCTGGTGGTATTGCCAAAGTAAATGCAACAGATTTAGTAGATGCTAAGACTAGAGCAGGAGGAGAAATTATCATCTTCGGCAAGCCTAAAAAAATAAATGAAAAGGTTGTAATGGGCGGTAGCATTAAGAAAGAGAACTAAAAGTATTTATTTTTTTCCTGCGCTAATGTCATAAAAAGCCGTACCTTGCAATAGGTAATTAACATAGGTGCCAATATATCAAGTATATTGGCATTTTTAATTGTGGTAAATGATCGATGATTTAATTACAGGTGTTACCTTAGGTTTCTTCCTAAGTTTCATGATTGGGCCTGTTTTTTTTATTCTTATTGAAACAAGTATAACAAGGGGAATTCGAGCAGCTCTTGCTTTTGACATGGGCGTAATTCTCGCCGATGCTTTGTTCTTCACCATCGCTTTTTTTAGTAGTTTTCGCTTAATCAACTCCATCAAAGATGATCCTGCTTTATTTATTTTTGGCGGATTATTGATGTTGACCTATGGGATTATTTCCTTTGTTAAGCTCAAGAAAGTGCAAGTACACACCATTCAAATTGCACCGCCTAACCTAAAAAGAGAATACCTCAACTTATTTGTCAAAGGATTCTTGTTGAACTTTATCAACGTAGG
This sequence comes from Myroides gitamensis, assembly GCF_029894455.1. NCBI lineage: Bacteria > Pseudomonadati > Bacteroidota > Flavobacteriia > Flavobacteriales > Flavobacteriaceae > Myroides > Myroides gitamensis. The sequence continues at coordinate 3,337,592 of NZ_JARYHN010000001.1, read as the reverse complement.
GGTTTTAGGCTTTTGGTTGGCAATTATCATCACGTTAGGCCCTCAGATGGATATGGATACCGAACGCATGTTTATCTTCTTTTTATTCGCTATTAGTGCCTATTTTATTACGGATATATTCAAAATATTATTGGCAAAGCAATTGAGAAAGAAACTAACCGCCGAAAACATCCTCAAAGTGAAGAAAATCAGCAGTATTCTACTGATCATTTTTGGCTTTGTTATCATGATTAAAGCCTTTATTCCAACATCAGCTAAAGAATTAAACCTACCTCTCCCAAAAATAGAACGAAAATAATAGAGATAAAAAAAGGAAGCCAATGGCTTCCTTTTTTGTTGAATATCTTGTATAAACGTCCACTTGTTTTAAAACAATAGACGATAAACTATTCGCCTATCAATAAACAAAAAAAGCCCTAACTTTCGTTAGAGCTTTTAGTAAGTCGGGGTGGCAGGATTCGAACCTGCGACCTCCTGGTCCCAAACCAGGCGCGATGACCGGGCTACGCTACACCCCGCTTTCGGTATCGTGAGTGCAAATATACGGCAAAAATTCAATCTGTCAATAGTTTCAGCTACTTTTTTTACATAAAATTTATTTTTAGTTGTAAGTGGTTAAGAATTAGGCAGAAATGGGTGAGGGTGGGGTGAAGGTGAGGTGGGGTGAAGGTGAGGTGGGGTGAAGGTGAGAAGGTGTGCTTGAATATTGTACCAAAAAACATAAACGAAAAAAGGATAGCTTTCGCTATCCTTTTTCTGAGGCATCGAGCGGATTCGAACCGCTGTAGACGGTTTTGCAGACCGCTTCCTAGCCACTCGGACACGATGCCGTATCCATTAATTGGATGCAAACTTACTACTATTTTTTAAATTTAAAAACCTATTTAGTGAGTTTTTTGCGCCCAATGCAATGAAAACTATCTAACTCCCTGCATTTCAACAGTTACGTATTCTACATCTCCGCCAATTGGTGGGTTAATTTTTGAAACAGCCACCGTTACTTTATCTACGAGCTTTATTTCTAACAGTATGCGATCAATAATACGTTGTACAACTGTTTCTAATAGATTCGAACGCTTGTCCATTTCTTCTTTGACAATTTGGTTCAACTGCACATAGTCAACTGCATATACTAGCTGATCTGTTGCTGCAGCATCTCTAAAACTCCCTGCTGCTGTTACATCTACACGGTATTCTGACCCGATTTTTGCTTCTTCTGGCATACAGCCGTGGAACGAAAATGTTCTGATATTGTTGAGTCTAATAATCCCCATGATATCCTTCTTTATAGTTTAAAAGCTAAAATTACGACTATTTTTAGTTAGATATCCTCTTTTGTCTGGGGAAAATACGTCAAACTTCTATAGTTTTTTGATACCTTTGTAGTTATAATATTTATATCCATGTCAACAAAAGAGAAATCATTAAATTTTATTGAGCAAATCATTGAAGAAGATTTAAAAAATGGTTTGCCAACAGAAAAACTACATTTCCGTTTTCCGCCTGAGCCTAATGGTTATTTACACGTAGGTCATGCGAGTTCTATTTGTTTAAACTTTGGATTGGGATTAAAGTACAATGCGCCAGTAAACTTGCGTTTTGACGATACGAATCCCTCAAAAGAAGAACAGGAATTTGTTGACGCAATCAAATACGATGTAGAGTGGCTAGGATATCAATGGGCAAATGAAGTTTATGCCTCGGATTATTTCCAGCAATTATACGATTGGGCAAAACGCATGATCCAAGAAGGGAAAGCTTATGTAGATAGTCAGACTTCAGAGGAGATGGCCCAACAGAAAGGAACACCAACAGTAGCAGGGGTAAATAGCCCTTATAGAGATAGAAGTGTAGAAGAGAACCTTGATTTATTCAAACGAATGAAAAAAGGGGAATTTGCAGAAGGAACTCATATTTTACGTGCTAAGATTGATATGGCACATACCAATATGTTAATGCGCGATCCTATTATGTACCGCATCATCAACAAAGCACACCACCGCACACAAAACGATTGGTGTATTTATCCGATGTATGACTGGGCACATGGAGAAAGTGATTACTTAGAAAGCATTTCACATTCCTTCTGTACGCTTGAGTTTTTACCACACAGAGAATTATATGATTGGTTCTTAGATCAAGTGGTAGAGGAGGAGAATATCCGTCCAAAACAACGTGAATTTGCACGTAGAAACTTATCACATACGGTTGTAAGTAAACGCAAATTAGCGAAACTAGTTGCTGAAGGTCATGTAACAGGATGGGATGATCCTAGAATGTCTACGATTTCGGGTTTAAGAAGAAGAGGGTATACGCCAGCTTCAATCCGCAACTATGCTGATACAATTGGAATTGCAAAACGCGATAACCTAATTGATGTTTCGTTGTTGGAATTCTGTGTTCGCGAGGATTTAAACAAAATCGCTCCACGTGTGATGGCGGTTTTAGATCCAGTGAAATTAGTGATTACGAACTATCCTGAAGGGCAAGAAGAGTGGTTAGATGCAGAAAACAACCCGGAAGAAGAAGTAATGACATTCAGAACGGTTCCTTTTTCAAGAGAATTATACATCGAGAGAGAAGACTTTAAAGAAGAAGCGAATAGCAAATTCTTCCGTTTAACATTAGGAAAAGAAGTACGTCTTAAGAATGCTTATATCATCAAAGGAGAAAGCGTAATCAAAGATGAAGAGGGTAATATCACGGAAATTCACGTAACCTATGATCCAGACAGTAAAAGTGGAAGTGGATCAGAGGCAAGTAAACGAAAAGTAAAAGGAACGATTCACTGGGTTTCTATTCCACATGCAGTAGAAGCAGAGATTCGCATATACGATCGTTTATTTATCAATGAAAATCCAGATGGAAATAAAGAAGTAGACTTCTTAGAATTCATCAATCCGAATTCGCTATCAGTAATCAAAGGGTATTTAGAGCCTAGTTTACAAGAAGCGAAAGAAGGAGATAAATTCCAATTCCAACGCATGGGATACTTCTGTGTAGACAAAGACAGTACAGCAAATCACCTTGTATTTAACAAGACTGTAGGACTTAGAGATACATGGGCTAAACTAGATCAGAACTAATATTTTTTAGTAATAAAATTCAAAAAAGGTGTTTTTAACGTTATATTAACGGGTAAAAGCACCTTTTTTTATTAACTTTATGAGATAACCATAAAATTTAATTATTATGTCAGATCGTTTAGGTAGTACATTAGCAGCTTTAGTAGCTGGAGCAGCAATAGGAGTAGGTATTGGAATACTGTTCGCTCCTGATGAGGGAAAGAAAACGAGAAAAAAAATCAGAAGATCGTTTGATGAGTCGAAAGATGAGCTTTCCCACAAAATTGATGATTTAAAAAAACAAGTGCGCAGTGTTGTCGATCGCAAATCAAATAGCATCGAAGATGGTATTGAGGATTTCATCAATTCAGCTGGTAAAAAAAGAGATGAGGTAATTTCTGCTTTAGAGCATAAATTAGCTGAGCTTAAAAAGCAAGGAAAAGAATTGGCAGAAAGCGCAAAAAAATAATCCGTTTATAACAACAGAAGCATGGCATTCCAAGAAATCAAAAACAACATTAACGAAATAAAGGAGCATTCGGAACAATACCTCAATACGAGTATGGACTATTTCCGTTTGTGGGGGCTTAAGATTACGGCAAAAACTGCAATCATTTTCATGACTGTATTTGCGGTAGGTGTCTTTTTCCTGCTTTCGCTATTCTTTGTCTCTTTATTTGCTGCAATCGCCATTGGCGAGCAAGTAGAGAGTAAATCGCTTGGTTTCCTCTACGTTGGATTATTTTATTTATTAATTAGCATTGTTGTCTTTACTTTTCGAAAATATATTGTCGATAGACCCCTAATTAAAAAGCTTTCAGAGGCTATTTTTAATGAGTAAGACCGTAAATATTACACTACTATGAGAAAGAGTTATTCCTCCTTTGAGCAAATTAATCAAGATTTACAGATTTTACGTATTGAAAGGGAGATCCATTATCAGAAAATTAATTTGGCTTTTGACGAATTGAAAGAAGATGTGGCGCCGCAAAATCTAATTAAAAACACATTGGGTTCGGCTGGATCTTTATTGAGAAACTCTGGTGGTATACAGACTTTACTCGTTACGTCTATTTTGAAGTATTTCATTCGAAAGTTTAGAAAATAAAACAGCTAATCACAACTGATAGCATTCAGGTTATCCTATAGAAAAGGTAATAGGAGTAGATTTTTTGTATGATACAGAAAATTCGCTCTTATTACCTTTTTCATTTTTATTTCACTTCAGGGCTACTTGCCTTCTGCTGTTCTAGCATATATTGGATTCTTTCCGTCTCGTTTAAAGGCTTCTTTTGCAGTTTTCCTTGTGCATCATAACAGCTATATGCTATTGTTTCTTCTTGAACCACTTCAATTCGCTCTATCTGTTTTATTTGTTTTGGAACCACTGCACCAAACCAATCTTCATCTGCTTCAGATTCCCAAAGAACCCCATATAAAACCGTTCCTACAGGATACGAAGGATGTTCAGGTGATTGAGAAAAATTAAAAGCAGTCGAATTTCCATAAACAACCAACATACTTTGGTCCTTAGGATATAGACAACAAGTAAGCACTTGAAGCGACTGTGGGTTTTCTGGTACATCCCCAAATGGATAAAACACTAGTGATTCTTTCAACTCTAAGGATGCTTTTGAGGTATAACTCAATGCAACCATCCCGATAATTCCTCCAACAATTATTTTTAGGTCTATTCGTCTCATCCGTTTTCTATTTTAAATCAAAAGGTTTGGTAAAAACGTAATCTCTTTCTTTTTGCGGTTTATGGCAATTCATGCATTCCATTACAAAAGCCTTGGTTTCACCATACGGCTTTAACTGAGGTCCTTTCCATCTTGCCCAGCCCCAACCTGCAGTATACTTGTATTTGTGAGCATCTTTCAACATAAATTCGACCTGTACAAATTCTCCCATTGAAATACTTCCATCCTCATTTACCTGTTGTTTCCAAGCAGCTTTCGCCAAAATGGTACCATCTGGCCAAGGATCTGTCTTCTGATTGCGGATGGCCTCTACTGCCTTGTCATTGCCGTAAATAATCCGCATCGTTCCATTATCAAAGCGATCTGACATACTGATTACAGTCCAATTTCGATAATCAGCAGGATACGCAATTCGATTTACAGTAGATTGAATCTCTCCTATCACTTGGTTTTCTTCCTCTTTGTTTAGCTCCTCTTCCTGCGTTTTATTCTTTTGAATCATGTCCGTTGGTACAGGTGTTGTTCTACGAAGTAAATAGTCTTTTAAAAGCTTAATTTCTTGCTCTGTTACTTTTATTTCTGGATGAATCCACTGATAAGAAGATAATGGCATCTCTTTTGCTAGTATCTTATTTACGGAATAAAAAAGCTTTGCATTTTGTTGATTGGTATCCAATTCTTCCCATTTTGAAAAATCCATGGCTTGTTTCCCTTTTATAATATGCCCATAAACGACATTTTTCAAAGGAAATATTTTGTCATACCATCTCAAGGTCGTTTGAGATGAATGACAATCAAAGCAAGATTTTTGTAAAATATCCTGAATTTCTTCTGGTACTCCACTCAACGTATCTATTGGTTTATGTGGAGGTTCATCTGGCCCCATGATATATAATAATACCAATAGAAATACAGCGAAGAAAAGGATTACATAGTTCTCTTTCATCTGATTTACGATTTACATTATACAAGCAAAACTAGTATCAACTCTATCGTTCTGAAACAAAAAATAGGTGAATGAGCATTAATAGCAATTAAAATGGAATAGTAGGCTTTGAAACAAAGTGCAGAAAAAATAGCTCTAAATTAAAAACAACGAAAAAAATTCATCTCTTTAAAAAAATGACAAAAAATAAAGCAAATACTCTTATTTTTTTGGTACTTACTACCTCAACTATACTAAGCAGTATTGGGTTGTTCTATTATTTTTATACCCACGCTCAAGAAGTGCTTATCGAACAAAAAATGCAATCGGGGCAGCGTGAAATACGCGAAATCGGAATTTTATTGGAACAACAGCTACAGCTAGGCCTACCGCCAGCTACAGTACAGCATCATCTGCAACAAAGCATTCTCAATACAGATTCACAACGAGAATTTGTCTGTATGTATAATACAGAGGGCATTGAACTATGCCATCCCAACCTTACCATGGTAGGTACAAAAGTGAACAGAGAAAATTCCATTTTTTTTAAAAACGGCGTACAACATCCTTTTCTATCTATTTTAGAAGAAGGAAAATTAACGCAAGAGATTCGCACCTTTGATCCCCAAAGCCAGCGTGATTCTGAAATTTTACATATTTACCCTGTAAAAGGAACAAATTGGCTGTTAGCTAGCCACATTAACATCAAAGTATTTCAAACCGAATTAAACTATTTATTTCAAAAATTTTTACTCGCTACTGTTCTTACAGGATTAATGCTGATAGGAAATTGTTTTTGGTTCATCCACTTGATTTACAAAAAGAGAGAAACAGCAATTGACGTTCATCTCTCTGATTTGCATGATACCATTTTTCGTTTAAACGTTATGAATCAACTCTTGCAACAAAAGCTATATCAAGTAGGAGACACTCCCAATGAGGATGAACCAAGTAAAAAACGGCTGATTGCGTATCAAAAAGATAAAATAATCACTATTGATACGTCTGAAATTATTTTTATAACGTTACAGCACGGGATTGTTTCTGTTCGCACCACACACAATAAAACCTATACCTTGAATCAAACCTTAGAAGAATTGATGCAAGGCTTAGATCCGAAGCGATTTTACAGAGCTAATCGACAGTATATTTTACCTATTACCGCTATTGAGAATATTTGGATTTATGGTCGAAATCAATTGAAAATTGAAACGGTATTCAAAAGTATTGATCCCATTATCATCAGCAAAAATAAAGCGGCTGATTTTAAAAGATGGTTAGATCAATAATTAATCTTTATTACGGCTGCCCATAAAAAAAACAAGCTTGAGCAAATAAATTACTCAAGCTTGTGTCGTTGATTCTATGTATTGAATCTATTATCTAAAATAAAGCCTTTATAGGCCTTTTCTTTCCTTTTACTACCCTAGGACTATTCGTGTGCGTTATCTTTCTTAGAAGGCTTAGATGATGCTACAACATTCATTTCAGATACTTTTGCACTCGCAGCAAAAGACGTAACCATATTTGTTAGCATATCACTTGCTGCAGTAGGAGAATTAGGCAATAAGATTAAGTTTGATCTTGAATCTGCTCCAACTGCTTGTAGTGTATCGTAGTGTTGAGTTACCACAATCAGGGCAGAAGCCTCTTGAGAGTTGATTCCCACTTTATTCAATACATCCACACTTTCTACCAATCCTTGAGCAATCTCGCGGCGTTGATCTGCAATTCCTTGTCCTTGTAAACGTTTCGATTCAGCTTCCGCTTTTGCTTTTGCTACAATTCGAATTCTACTTGCTTCTGCTTCGTATTCTGCTGCTACTTTTTCACGATCGGCCGCATTGATTCGGTTCATTGCATTTTTCACTTGAATATCTGGATCAATATCTGTAATCAACGTATTGATGATATCGTAGCCATAAGTCGTCATCGCTTCGTTTAATTCACGTTTAACGGCTATCGCAATATTGTCTTTTCTTTCAAAAACATCATCTAAAATTAACTTCGGTACCTCTGCACGAACTACGTCAAATACATAAGACGTAATTTGATCATGCGGGTATTCTAATTTATAGAACGCATCGTAAACGCGATCCGCAATAACTTTAAATTGAACTGCTACTTTCAGTTTAACGAAAACGTTGTCTTTTGTTTTTGTTTCGATCATCACATCCAATTGCTGGATACGCAAATTTACTACACCTGAAATACGATCAACCACTGGTATTTTCAACTGTAACCCCGAATGACGAATACTTTTAAACTTACCAAAACGCTCTACAATCGCAGAAGATTGTTGCTTTACCGTAAAGAAACTCAGAAACAAGATAATCAATACGGGTACAAGAAATATAAAATACATAACAAAATTTATTTATTCGTACGTTAAAATACAAAAAAAATCTCCATTGCTGGAGATTTTCATACTTATTTCTTTAATTCAAGTTGTACCTCTGCCAAAGCTAACAATGCTGGAGGAATACTACCTGCTAAATCTGGTACTAAAATTGGAATTAGAGCTTCGAATTGATCTCCTTTCGCTTTAATTACCAATTTTGTCGCTGTGTTTTCTACTACATTGACGATCATAGACTGACCGAATAACGCCATGGTCAAGACATTTCCACTAATCGACCAATTCGCTCCCGTTGTCTTTAATTCACAGTTGTCCACGTGATAGTCAAATTTAACCGTTTGATTACTGTTAAAGATCAAGGTATCATCTGCACAATTTTCCTTTTTAGGATAGGCCATATCTGCTACTGTTGAACCCAAAGCATCTACTTTAACGTGCACTGGAATCCATGTACCTACGATAGGTCTTTCATCTACTGCTGCGGCAACTGTAATTTTCACGCGGTTACTGTCTACAAATCCTTGTTTTTTAGCTATCACGTAATATTCCCCTTCTTGGGTAAATGTATGTGGAGAAGTAATTTTAGTATTCTCTATAAATAGCTCCGCATCTGTTATTGTTTCCTCTCCCTCTTTTACAGCAAAACTGATATCTTCTCCTACTGTAATGCTCGTTTTATTTGCTTCTAATTTCAATACTCTAGCAATACCTACTTCAGAAACGATAATCGTAATTTCATTACTCTTGTTATAGCCGTCTTTTTTAGCTACTACTTTATACGTTCCTGCTTTGTCAAAAGTATATGGATTCGTCGCTGCTTTTCCATCAACCTCAATTTTAGCACCTTCTATTACCTCTGTACCTACAGTTACAACGAAAGCTACTTCTTCATTTACGGTTACATCCGTGCCATTAACAGAAGCTAAAACTAACGTTTTAAATTGTTGTTGTTCTGAGCTGTTATCATCACTGCTACAAGATACAGTCCCTGTCATTACTAGAGCTAACAATGAAAAGGTTAAAACTATTTTTTTCATAAAATCATTTTTAGTTAACCATCAAATATACAACTTATTATCACTATAATTTAAAAATAAATTAACGTTACAATATTATTTATTTAACAAAATTAAAATGAACAAATAAAAGTTCTCTTTCACTTGCTTCTATATCTTCTAATTCAGGTAAGTAGGGCTTTAAATCATCCAGTACACTTTGTAGTGGAATAGAGACTTGAAGTTTTCCCTCTGCTTTATCTAGAAGTATACTTTTAAATTCGCGTTTATCTTCTAGTATCACGCCTAGTTCCTCTAATTTATGGTACCATTTGAAGTTAATGGTCTTGCTTGTACCTTGTGAAAGGAACGTTTTGAACTGCCCTGTGTAATCCTGATTTAACGTGAGGATATCTTGGGTACCTAGGGGTTGTAAAAGTTCGTATTTTTTTTCAATTAGTACAGGTCCCAGCAGTGGTTTAACCTCAATAGATTCAGGCTTCCATTCACCAATAAGGTGTTTTTGAATGAATTTCGTCCACTCTTTTTCTGCACGCTCTGCTGTATTATCCTCTTCCTTGGAACACGCTGTACCAAACAGGAGTATCACAGTCAAAATAGCCATCAATTTTTTCATTCCGTATTGATTTATGCCCTTAAAATTACGCATTATTTTTAACAAAAAAAGAGAGCTAACGATGTAGCTCTCTTTCTTTTTATATTGTTGCAATTGCTTGCTTGATTCGCTTTAGCGTTTCTTCTTTTCCGATTAATTCAATGATTTGAAATAAATCCGGTCCTTTCAATTCTCCAACCACACATACGCGTAGCGGTTGCATTACTTTCCCCATCCCGATACCTTGTTCATTGATCCAATCTTTCACTTCTTTTTCAATCGCAGTTGATTCAAAGCTCGTTATTCCCTCAATTACTTGAGCCACTTGCTGCATCAATCCAGCTGTATCCTCTTTCCAGTTCTTTAAGGCTTTTGGATCATACGCTGCTGGTGCCTGGAAAAAGAAATCACTTAATTCAAAGAAATCAGACACAAACGTTGCACGTTCTTTGATTAAAGCTACCACTTGTTCTACATAGGCATCCGTTGCTTCAATTCCCTTTTCTTTTAAGATTACTTGGAACGATTGCGCTAGATCTGCGTCTTTTTGCTGTTTTAAATAGTGCTGGTTGAACCATTTGTTCTTTTCTGGATCAAACTTTGCCCCTGCTTTATGCACGCGTCCTAAGTCAAATTTTGCTACTAGCTCTTCTAAAGAGAAAATTTCCTGATCTGTACCATCATTCCATCCCAACAAAGCTAAAAAGTTAAGCACCGTTTCTGGATAGAATCCCTTTTCGCGATATCCTGATGATTTCTCACCTGAAATAGGATCTTGCCAATCCAATGGAAATACAGGGAATCCCAATTTATCTCCATCGCGCTTAGACAATTTACCGTTTCCTACTGGCTTTAAGATTAACGGCAAGTGAGCAAATTTAGGAGCTTCCCATCCGAATGCTTTATATAGCAATTCATGTAATGGAAGAGAAGGCAACCATTCTTCTCCGCGAATCACGTGTGAAGTTTCCATTAAATGGTCATCTACGATATTCGCTAAGTGATACGTTGGCATTCCATCACTCTTAAATAATACTTTATCGTCTAATAAATTTGTTTCAAACTTAATATCACCGCGAATAAGATCATTCAACAACAAGGTTTCACCTACTGGTGTCTTGAATCGAATTACATAAGGTACATCTGAAGCAATTAACTGGTATACTTCTTCTTTTGACAAGTTTAAAGACGTTTTTAATTGTTCTCTGTTGCTGTGATTATAGATAAACGTTTGCCCAGCTTCTTCAGCTTTCTTGCGCAATTCGTCTAATTCTTCTGCTGTATCAAAAGCATAATACGCCCATCCTGTTTGAATTAACTGGTCTGCGTATTGTTGGTATAAGGCTTTGCGTTCACTTTGTCTGTAAGGTCCAAACTTTTCGTTTTTTCCCATCGTCTCATCAGGAGAAATACCCAACCATTCCAATGCTTCTAAAATATAGGCTTCTGCTCCAGGAACAAATCTATTTTGATCTGTATCCTCGATTCTCACATAGAAAACACCGTTATTCTGTTTAGCAAATAAATAATTAAATAATGCTGTTCTAACACCACCAATGTGTAAAGGTCCTGTAGGACTAGGTGCAAAACGCACGCGAACTTGATTAGCCATTTTGATTCATTATATTTTTACAAAGATACTACAACTATCGTTTTTTATAAAGTTGTAATGCCTTTAAAATCATTTATAAAATTTAAAACTTTCTTTTTGAGTTTTACTGTACACGCTTATCAATAAACGTGATGGGTTTTCTGCTTAATGCATTAAAAACAATGGGCTGTAAAACCTCCATTTCTTCAAATACTACTTGTGGCGTTACCCTTAATTTAGCGCGAAATGTATCTTTAATTTGCTTCATGTATTCGTCTGAGGTATCGGTACTCACCAGTCGAATGACAATTTCATCCGTTCCGATGTCGTTGGTTTTTACCTCTACCAAGTGCATTTGAATGGATTTGAAGGCATTGAGCATATCGTGAATTGCGGGTGGATAAAACGTGGTCCCTTTATATTTAATCATGTGCTTTTTGCGTCCTTCCACGGGTCCTAAGCGATAGGAATTACGACCACATGAACAAGGTGTTGTGTGTTTTCGCACCATATCACCTGTTTTAAATCGCACCAAAGGTATCCCTTCGACACCCAGTGTTGTAATAACTAACTCACCAAGTTCTCCTTCTTGGACGGGGATATTAGCCTCATCTAAAATTTCGGTAATAATCAATTCTGGGATTACATGCCCCCCTTGATGCAAATGGCATTCTGTAAAAGCGGCACCCATTTCTGTTGAGGCATAGGTAGAGAATAGCTCCAACGGCCATTTCTCTAAAATTCGATTAGCTAGAATACTGGGTTGTAAATCTGCTGTACGCAGTGCCTCTCCAATGCATATCACACCTTGCACACTGCTGTTATTTATAATCGATGCCTACTTTTTCTGCATAATCAATGAGTTTCAGTAAGAAGGAAGGCACTCCAATCAAGTATTTCGGTTGGTATTTAAGAATAGAATCCCACTGCAATTGCGGAATTCCAGCCCCAACACGAATAACGCCAGCCCCCAATTTACGCAAGCCTAAAAAATAAGCCAATCCCGCCATAAATCGGCGATCTATAGTCGTCATGAGTTGCACTGTATCTCCTTTTTGAACACCTGCAATGGTAAAAGAAGTGGCTTCGTTAAAGGCCAATCGATCTAAATCTTTATCAGTTAATCCAAAGGTTACAGGATCTCCTAATGTCCCAGATGTAGTGGCATAATCTATGATTTGAGTTTTGTCCACACAAAAGAAATCATCGTTATTTCTCTGCAAATCGTCTTTGGTAATTAACGGCAATAAGGGAAGATCTTCCAAGGTTTGAATGGCTGAAAGATTAACTTGTTGCTCTTGGTACAATTGCTTATAAAAAGGCGAATGTTGGCTGACATAACGCAACACTTCTCTGAGTTTTTGCTCTTGAAAATGTTTTATCTCATCAACTGATTGATTCATTACTGACGAATTTAGTTCCATTTTCTATTTATTTTTTTGAGGTATTTCTTTATTTCTTTTTCGGCATTCACCGTTGTCACTTCTTTGGTCAAGGCTTGTTCAAAAGCTTCTTTGGCCAATTGATATTCTCTTTGGTTGTAGTAATATACACCTGCGCGATAATAAACCAACCAGTACTCAGGATTCAATTGCTGATAGGCTTTAAGCGTCACTGCCTCTATTTTTTCATTATGCTTTATCTGCTGTTCTATCACGCGATTTTCTTTTCTGAATGCTTCATAGTCTGCATACGCCTTGGTATGTATAAATGGATCCTCAGCAATCGTTAGACTATCAATAGCATACGAATGCACTTCTTCAAAGGTATTCGAAAAAACAGTATTGAGGTCATAAGCTACGAACTCCCCTAATTGGTAAGGGTTAGAAGATACCCACACGAGGCGTTTTTCAGGTTGAAAAATAATACCATGATGGGCAAGGAGTTGATTTAGGGCTTTCTCGTTCCCGTATCCTAATGCTTTGTTGTCTAATCCTTCCGTATTACGCAGTAAATGTGCCATCTTTAACGGAGACAATTGGTGTTCCTCGTCCACAATTTCCTTTATTTTCTCCCAACGGTATTGCGAATGACTTTCTTCAATTTGTTTGCGGTTGCGCTTATCTTTGGCAAAAGCTTCGCTTTGGAAGTGATTGGAACAGATCACCGAGGATACATTAGGCATATCATACACGCCAAAATTTTTAGGTGCTATTTCAATAATAACGGCCTTTTGATCATGGGCACTCCCCACTAAAATCGATTCAGAAACGAAAACTTCTTTCTTTTGGGCAATGGCAATTGCTTCTTCAATTGTTGAGGCATATTGCAGAATTTCACGTGCCACAACAGAAATTGGTGTTTTTGCTTTTAGCGGTATGGCCGATTTCCCAGCATTTAACGTCACGGTTAATCCTTCTTGATTCATACCTGAGACAACCCCTGTCATCCCTCCCCAAGTCACAGACATAAATGCATGTCCTTGATTAGGTTTGACAAAAGCGATGATTTTATTTTCTGCAAATTCATCTCCTGCATAAAAATCAAAGTTACGGCCAATAAGCAATCCTCCATCTTCTGAATGCTCTCCCCAAACAGCCAAAGAAGAACAGCCCACAAGAGCTAGATCTTGAAACGCATGTCCAATATCATGTGCGCCGTGCAAATACAGGTTTCGATGATAGGCATCCCCTAGATAAGCAAAGCGATCACTAGCATATTGAGATACGCCGTAAATTTCAGTTTTAAACTCTTCTGGAATATAGCGATATAGATGTCTGTTGTAAAATTTAAGCATTTTGACCAACATCTTTTGTTTGAAAGCGGAGGGTACAAATTCCTCTACTTTAGCAAAAAAAACGGTTTCTTGCTTTTGATATAGTTTTTGTGTCAGGGCACCAGTCTGTAATCCAATTTGATAGGGATCTCCTTGTACATACAGCTCCCATAGTTTTTGTTTATTTTGATAAAGATACGCTTGTGTTGTAATTTTCAACGTATCGGTATCATACGACAATCGAGGCACAATTGTGTCGTATTTTTCAATCGGCGGAAAGTCTTTGAGTCCTTTTTTAATTCCACAATTTGCAACCAATACAGCCAGTAGAATTAACCAAGCGATTCTATATGTGTATTGCATCATCTCGATATTGATTTAATTTTTGCGTTAGACTCTCCCTGTCAATCATTTCCATACAGGTTACAAAGGCACCGATTGTTACCCCCATAATTCCGTGCATTCGCACATTTTGTCCACTGAAGAACAAATTGCCGATTTTGGAACGCGGTGAAATAAACGTTTTCATTGGGCTATTTGCATCCTTAATAAACCCATACATATTTCCCTTTTCTGATCCGATAAAATCGCGATAGGTTAGTGGAGTTGAGGTATATATTCCTTGGATAGCCTCTCGAATCCCGGGGTATATTTTTTCGAGCTTTTGAATGATCAATTCTGCTTTTTCTGCTTTAAATTGCTCATACGATTCCTCGCGTTGTTTCAATGCTTTGATGGTGGATACATTATGAGTTTGCTCCCAAGGTTCTACTTCGGAAAAATCCATATAAGTCATTGCTGTCATGCTATCAGCAAACGTTTGTTCTGTCTTATTTGCATTCATCGAGGCGACAACCAAATTAGGCCAATTTGCCTTGCATTTTCCATTGGTATCCCAAATATCAGCTGTACTGTTATAATGGTAAATATTGTTGTTATAATAAGGAAATTGCTCTTTTTTAAAGACAATATACAGGGAAAAAACAGAGGTTACTTCTTCCAAGCTCATGATTCGCTTGACAAAAGGTTTCGAGAAATGATTGGGTCCCACCATTCGAATGGTTTGTTTCAAATTGATATTGGAGATGAATTGTTCTCCTATAAAAATTTTGCCTTCTTTGGTTTTACAACTCGTAATTCGCTCTCCATCAAATTCAAAATCTACTACTTCTGTATTTTTATAAACTTCACCGCCATATTGCTTTAATTCAGCAATGAGTAATTTACTAATTTGACTCCCACCATTGATACAACGCCATGCACTTTGAATATACGAATTCACAGTCAACGCATGGACATAGAGCGGTGTTTTTTCTTTGTTGGCTACATAGAGAAAATTAGACCCTACTAGTACCGCTTTTAAGCGTTCATTGGTTGTAATTTCATTTAGGAAATCATCTAATTTATAGGATACAATTTGATCGTTATAGCCTGTTCCTTGTTCTAAATTATACATGGGAAAACTATTGCAAATTGCTTGGATTTTCTCGATGTATTGACGCAAGGCTGGTTCTTCCTCTGGAAAATGAACCAATAATTGCTGTACAAAGTTTTCATACCCTTGTCCGTGAGGATACTGAATCATGTCGTCGCCAAAAGAAATCAAATCATACCCGTTGAGGTCCATTTGCTTCAATTTTAGCTTATCCATGATACCCAAGTAAGAAAAGTACTTGTATAAATTCTGTCCTTTCTCTAATCCGCCAATATAGTGTACGCCCGTATCGAAAATGGATTTCTCTCTTGAAAAAGTCTGTAGATTACCTCCATATTGGTTGTTTTTTTCCAATACACATACTTTCTTGCCTTCTTTGGCAAGAATAACTGCAGAGGCCAATCCGCCAATTCCACTTCCAATAATGACTACATCATATTTATTTTCCATCGTGTACCTTATTCCAAACAACAACGTAGTTGTCTTCCGTTATTTTTGTAAATCCTTCATATGCTTCTAGCAGCACTCCTGCTTTTTTCAGTACAATGATAGTCTGATAATGCGCAATAAAATCAGTGGTCAATGCGGTGTTTGCACTACTCACTAAGAGTGTATCACATTTGCTTTGTACATCTAAAGTATCCCCGTAGTGGATCTTTCTTTTCTTAACAATATAAAGTGTATTGGCTACATCACGGTGTTCTTTATCCGCAATATAGCTGTATATTTTTCGCTTGCTTTGTTGCAAGGTCAATAGCATATTCAATTGTCCGTAATCATCTGCAATATGATGAATACCTCCTTCTGAAGGTACGTGTTGATTTACTTCAAAGTAAAATTTACGGTATAGTTTATAATCCGCTTTGACTGCTTTCACTACATAAGGAAACTTATATAGATACGCCCAGAATACTTTTTTCTTAAAGTAATCTACATCTTCTAGTTCTGTTCTTATTTGGGCAAATTCAGCTTTAAAATGCTTACTAATGGCTTTTGTTCGCTGTGCATAAGTCGCGCCAAATGAAGCATCATCATGCGAAATTCGCTTGCCAATCGTGGCTATAATATGCCCATCGTAGATGATATAATCTCCTTTGGGTATAGTTTCTGAATTACCGTGAATATAAACTGGTACAACATCCAATTGCAGAGTTTCGGCTAAGAAAAAAGCTCCTTTATGGAAGCGTTGCACCGCATTGGAATGTGAACGGGTACCCTCTGGGAAAATCATTAAGGAAAAGCCCATTTCTACTCTTTTCTTTAGGTGATCAATGCTGTTATCTACACCTTCAGAAACGCGATAAAAACCTGCGGACTGAATAGCCTTTCCGAAGATAGGGGATTTATACACCCAATCGTTTACGAGATATACTACATTAGGATAAACCATCCCCATCACTAACGAATCTAAAAAAGAGGTGTGATTGGCAATTATAATTGCTGGTTTTTCAAAGGTTTCCTTATGTGGGTTTCGCACTTTTTTACGCACAAAAGCATTCAAGTACAAAACAGAGGTCATATACCAATGCATTCCCTTGCTGAACATACGCAATTTGGTTCGTTCTTTACCAGGGGCTACTAGTAGAAATACTTTAGAAACCATGGAATACAAAAATCCAAATACTCCAAAGTATAGGAAAGACACCATGCTGTGTAACAACAAACGCAACGTAATTGGCGAATTACCTCTCTGTTGTCTATTGACAAAGCATATTTTAAACAGACGCGGATAAATGACAAAGGCATTGATTGCTGCAACACTCATTCCGATAATGGAAACAAAAGAAATTGATTTCAATGCAGGATGTTTCGCAAAGACCAGTGTTCCAACAGCTAATAAAGTAGTCAATACGGCTAAAATAATAGAAGCGCGATAGGTTGGCATACTTTCTTCTCCTGTGGTATATTCTTTTTGTAGGGCATTGGTAATGAAAATAGTAAAATCAACACCTTGTCCAAAAATTATAGTACACACAATGGTGCTAAAAATATTGAATTCGATATGAAATAACCCCATCAAGCCCGCCGTGATTAAACCCGTAATAACGATGGGAATCATGGAGACAATAACCAATTCAATTCTTCTAAAGAATAGCCATAAGATAGCGAATACTGCTAAAAAAGAATAGTTGACTAAGTCATTAAAATCATTGACAATATTCCCTAAAAACGTTTCATTCATTTCTTTTCGATCAATCACAATAAAATGATCAGAAGAAGGAAATTCTTCCATGAAAGCTTGTCTGTGCTCTTCTGGCAATTTGACTACCGTGCTGAGGGTATAATGTCCATTTTTCTCGATTAAAAACTCATCTATAATCTGTGGGTTTAAATCTGAATAGTCTTTAATTCCAATGGGTTCAAACTTGTTGTGCAACAAGGCGAAAAAGGGTTGATATGCCGTTTCGTTAAAACCGTATTTTGCTCCTTCGTATTTGAATTGTTCAATGAATTGGTTGACATTCTTTTTGGACCAGAAATTCTCCCATTGAGCAATTTTAGCTCGTTGTTGTTGGGTAGATAGTACAAAATCACCCAAAGAACTAAAGTGTAAAATCTCTCCTTTTGTTTTGGCTTGTTCCAATTGCTTCGCCAAAGCTACGTTTTGCTCCACAACTTGTTCGATATCCTCTCCAAAACACGTTAAGTACAGTGATTTGGAGCCACTGTCAACTGTCGATTCTAGTTTTTGTTCCGCTTGTTTTAATTCTTCTGGGAAGTAATTCAACGAGGATAAATCGCTATTAAATTTGACGTTTTTAAACGTAAATAGACTGATAAGTATGATTAATCCACACAACCCTAACAGCACCTTGCTTTGATCAAAAGGAAAGTGAGCAATTTTATCTAAAAGGGAACTTGACTGATTGAGTCTGTCTTTCGCTGAAGGTTTATATAAATGAGGAATTAATAAAAGCGAGATGATTCCAGCTCCCATAACGGTAACAGAGGCAAAAATACCTAAATCTCTCAATGCTTCAGAGTGTACAAAAACCAAGCATAAAAAAGCGATGGCTGTTGTAGAGGCGCTCATCATAATAGGATTTGTAATTTCTTGATATAGCACTTTAATATCATTACAATGTTTGTAATGTGTCATGATATGCAGGGCATAGTCAATGGTAATTCCAATTAATATTGCACCAATACTCAAGGAAATAGCCGAGATAGCATCTGTCATAAAATACAAGAAGAACAAGGCAACTAGAGCACTAATAAAAGTGGGAATAAAGAGTATAACAGGAATTGTTATTCGTCTGTAAAAGGCAATGAGCAACAGCATCAAAACAGTGATGGAGATTGCTACAGTTTGCTGAATATCACTTTTAATTTGCGTTGCATTGGCAACGGCTACAAAAGAAGCACCGAAATAATCTATCGTAACTTGCTCTTGTTTGTGGTTAAATTCTTCTTTTATTCCGTTTAAAAAGGCAATAAAGTCAGTATTGTGTGCCGTATCACTTCCACTGTAAACGGGATCAATGAACAACAGCAATTTATCTTCTTCTTTGTTGAATAAAAAACCATCGATTAATTGAAACCCATCGCCAATATTTAGTTTTTGCAATTTCTTTAAGGCAATAAAACCAACGCCAAAAGGATCTTTCTGGATGAATTGCTTGGCTACTAAACTCGTTGGTGAAACTAAGGTTTTATAGTTTGCTTCTACGGTTTGAGCGACGCTATCTAGCTGTATTTTTTGTTCTAATTCTTGATAATCCGCTTCATCTAGAAATAAAGGTAAATTTTGGTAGACAAAAGCAATGGTTTCATTGATATTTTCATCCTCTATTTTACCTTGAATATGTTTAATATAGGCTTCTTTTGTTGCTAAAGTGTCAAACAAATGGGATGCCAATTCAACCATATCATCGGTTGTGCCTCCTTTTTGTTTTTCAATGATGACGGTAATCTTATCCGAGAAGCGCAATTGTTCCAATACTTTTGCAGTTACATTGGACTTCTCGCTTTTGGGTAATATACGCGTAATATCTTCTTCAAATTTAATATTCCATGCTCCAAAGGCCATACAGCTGATAAACAGCACAACGCTGATGAAAAATAATAGTTTATTTTTCTCCCCCCATTGATATATTTTATAAAACCAATTTGCCATTTTTAATTTTTCTGTTTTTGAGCGATTGAGATTACAAAGAAACTGATGGATCCCAAACAAAAGCTGGCCATCACAGCGAGTGCAAAGCTACCTAAAATATATTGCCATAAATGCTCTGATATGGCCGCAAAGCTGTATACGCTTATCAAAATATGCTGACTGCCATGCGGAACCATGTAATAGCCTAATTGCAGCGAGGCATAGACAATAAGGGGAATCATTGGAGGTATACTCACATTGGAGAAAGCAAACGCTAAAACCTTATTCAATCGAAACGTAATTGCTAAAAAGATTGCAAGGAAAGAGTGTAAGCCCCAAAGTGGTGATAACCCTATAAAGGTCCCCAATCCAATCGACAATGCTTTGACTGAAGCCGTATCATTACTTCCTAGAATATCTTCGGTTATAAAGGCTTTAAAGCTTTTTTTTTTGAAGCTGCGAAGAAAGTTTCTAGGGATGATGTACAGCAACGTAATACAAACCAATATGGTATTTAGGATACTGATTCGAGTAAAATCTTTGAAAGGTCTAAAGTGAGATACTCGTTCACTGCTGTCGTATAAAACTTGTACGGGTACATTTTTTACCTCAACATCATTCCAAGCTGCTCGAACAATTACTTCTATTTCAAATTCAAACTTGCGCGTATAATACTTTTTCGCCAACTTATTTAAAGGATATAAACGATATCCTGATTGTGTATCTGAAAGAGATATTCCCGTCTCAAACCAAAACCAAAAGTTAGAAAATTTATTGCCAAAACTACTTTTTTTAGGTACGCCATCTTGATTCATATTTCTTGAACCAATCAACAATAATTCTTTATTTTTTGCTTCTTCTAGTGCATCAACAAAAACAGGAATATCAGAAGGATAGTGTTGTCCGTCAGAATCAATAGTAATCGCATAAGAGTACCCTAAGGCTTGTGCTCGTGCAAATCCTGTTCGCAAAGCATTTCCTTTTCCTCGGTTTATAGGGAGTTGAATAAGCGTAATTTGGTGCTGATACGCCTCTAAAATAAGGGCTGTTTCAGCGGTAGAACCGTCATTGACAACAATAACATCTGTTGTATACGCTAACACGCCATCTAAAACACGTTGTAACGTTTTATGGTTATTATAAGTGGGGATTAAGATGCAAATACCCCATTCTTTTAGCTTAGTCGTATAGGTTGCAAGATTCTGTGTTGTCATCGTTGTGCTTGTTAAAGCAATTTATTCCGGTCATCAGCAGTAAAGGCTTTCGATTGTTCAGCATAGGATTTAATCCATTTTTTCAATGCTGTTGTTTGTTGGCTGTACTGCTTGATAAGCATATTTTTATCACTGTCAATATTCTTGTAGTAGCCTACAATTTTGGGTGTATTCTCTTGGATAATTAAACGAACCAATCGAAATTCAACATTTGCAGGTTCTTTTTCGATCGCTGCTTCAATCAGTAAAGCGCCTTCCTTTACCAAATCTTTTTTTACTTTGATTTTCTTTTCAAATTTAGCCAAAGTAACCAAGGCAGCTCCTTTGTAAAGTGTAGCAGATTCGTCTGTTGTCTTAATAGTCAATGCTTTTTCATAAAAAGCTTGTGCTTGTTCAGCAGACAGACTCGCTTGCTGAAAACTCTTACTTAAATCAGTTGTTGAAACTTGAAAAAAGCTAATAAAACTGACTAACCAAATCAAAGCTACCTTCATATTTTATCTATTTTTGAGTGTATACACTGCTCATTTTGAGCGCTATTGTATCTTGAAAGCTAATACTGCTTTTTACCTTTATTAGGTCTTCTTTTTCTTCTACTGAAAAATTCACTACCAAAGTATGATCTACTTGTGGATTAATCAGCGTCATGAATTTCACATTTGATACTTGTTGCATAAAAAGCGTTTTGCTCGTTATTTCTTCCACCAATTCTTTGATAATCTGTATCATACAGACTCCAGGCATCACTGGGTTATCTGGAAAATGTCCTTCAAACACAGCATGATCTTTATTCAACTCAATATTGGCTTGATATCCAGTTTCTACATTTTGAATTGAAAGTACACGATAAAAATCCTTTATCAACATAAAATATCAGATTGCATTTTTAATTTCACAAAACTAATTAAAAAATGCATATAGTTATGGAAAAACCGTTCGTATTGATGTAAATGGTTTTAACATTACAAATTGCAAACAAAAAACTCTCTTTCAATTAAGAAAGAGAGTCCTATTTTTAGCCCTTTGTTTAGAAGGTAAAGGTCAATCCAATTTGGAAACTTGAGTTAAAACTGTCGTTATCGTACCAATAATTGTCCCAGAAGTAGTCATCTTTATCTACCACACGAACAACACCTTGTCTCCATCTTGCTTCTACACCCAGTTGTTCTGTAAGTTGATAACCCACTCCTAAATTCAACGTTAAATCACCATAAAAGTCTGTTTTACTTCTTCCTTGTGTCATGATCGCCAATCCTGGACCAACATGCACATTGAATTTATTAAAACGGAATTTATTAATTACGTTAATATCTATGTAAGCTAAGTTTACATCTTCTGATTGTGCATAGTTATTTTCATTATGCCAACTGTTATTCCAGCTAGAATTTCTAATGTAAGCTAAATTTGCATTTTTAGCCCCTTGCATGGTATAATTCAACTCCGGTTGTAGCGTATAAAACTTCGCTATGTGGATTGGAAATTGTAAACCCACATAAAAACCTGCTTTGTAATCAGCATCCGCATTGGAGATAGTTGATAAACTTAATCCACCTCTAATTCCAGGGGTAAATTTTTTTTGTGCATAAGAACTAGCTGTAATCCCTACAGCTAGACAAGAAATGAATAGTAATTTTTTAATCATAATTTATAGGTTATTTCGTTTTATTAATAAGGGAAGGTAATTATATTCCTACCTTTAAAAGGTAAAGGTCGCACCAATTTGAAAAGTTGAGTTTAAAACATCATCACCTTGTCTTTTATAATAATTATTTTGGTTCCAATATCCATAATCATCTACAATAGAAAGTAACCCTGTTCTCCATCTTGCTTCTATTTCTAATCGCTCCGTAACTTTATACCCAGCTCCTAAATTGAGCGTTAAATCAACGTTTGTATCAGTATATTTACTTCCTTCCAATAAAAAGGCTAAACCAGGACCAATATGTAAATTGAATTTTTTAAATCGAAATTTATTGATAACATTCACATCAATATACGACAAATCCACTGTAGTTGTTCCAGCGTTCTTCGTATGAGAATTACTCCAAGAAAATGTTTCACCACCATAGAAATTTGCATTTTTTGCTCCTTGGCGAGTGTAGTTCAATTCGGGTTGTAGAGAATAAAATCGAGACAAGTGAATCGGAAGTTGTACTCCGATATAAAAATCCGTTTTATAATCTGATTCAATACTCGTCAACGTGGATAAACTAATTCCACCTCTAACCCCAAGTGTAAACCATTTTCTCTTTTGTGCATAAGAACTAAAAGTAATCCCTGCAGCTAGACAAGAAATGAATAGTAATTTTTTAATCATACGTTATATCTTAGTTTTCTAATGGTGTTAGCTGAATTTCTAAAGGGAAGTTCTCGTGTTTTATTTCCAATACTTCTCCTTCTTTTGTTGCATAACTAAATACAATTTTTGGTTTTCTGGCATTTGCTGCAATTACAGTTGTCACATCTTCTTGTTGATTGACTACCACAAAGGCTTTTTTCTTTTTGTATGTTCCGCTATAAACTGTGGTATTGTCTTGTGTTGCTTTAGCCTTCAATGTATAGGTATCTTCCACTAAATAGCTAAAATCTTTAGCTAAAAAATTGAGAATTATCTTTTTATCCAGATCTGGCATCACATAATTAATGGCATACGGCTTGTCTTTGTAAATCGAGAAATCGAAAAGGGTATTTCCGAAATCAGAAGTCAATACAACACGGTGTACTTGTTCATCCATGCGCTTGACCACTAATAATCCGCTCACTTCTTTTTTGAAAATCTGAATATGAGCGCGAAAGATGTGTTCTTCACCAATGGTAGAAAAATAGTTATTGACTACTGTGTACGTGCCTTTTGTGTAGTCTTCTTTGTTTGTAACAGGACCGTAGTAGCTCTTACAAGAAAACAACAAAACAGCGACTAAACTAGTTAGTAAAAGCCTTTTCATCTAATTTGCTATTTATTTTTTTATTGCTGAATACAATACGGGTATAATCTGCTGATGGTTCAATCAATTTCACCTCTGAAACAGTATTCTGTCCTTCGTCAAAATACAGGACAATCTCACTGATGTACTGGGCAATTTCCTTACTTAGCGGAACTAATTTAGCAATACGTCTGTTTTTATTCTTAAAATACGTAATGGTAAATTCCTTTTCATCAAACATATTACCGCTGATGCTTCCAACAATCAGGGTGTTGATTTTGGCAAACTTTTTATTGTTCCCAATATCTATTTTATTCTTTTTCCCTTGATCATTAATGGTAATTTTATTGTCTGCAAAGGCAATGCTATAAGCGAAAGGGCTCGTGTATTTCCAAAGTAATTTATTGGGAATACTCAATTGCATTTGTCCTTTCGATTCAATTTCTTTGGACATGAAACTCATGTTTTTATACTGTACAAAATCAGTTGAAAGGGTTTTTATATCTTTAGTGGTGCTGACAACTTCTTTTTTGAATGTGCTTTTTTCATCACTTGTCATGGCTTTTTCTTGACTAAACCCCGTAAGAGCTGTTCCCAGTAATAAAGCGGTAAAGATTAATTTTCTCATTGTTTTCCTTCGTTTAAGAACTCTACTAAATTAACTATTTTATACTTCTCTTGCTGCAATTGTTGTAAAAGTCTTGCTAAGGCCTTTACTGATCGCTCGCTTGTATCGTGTAGGAGTACAATCGTTTGTTTGTCTATTCGCTTGTAAATGCGGTTATAGATTGCTTTTTCATCCTCAATCACGGTATCGAGTGAACGATTACTCCAGCCAATCACCCGATGTTTGGTTTGACGAAGTGCTTTTGCAATATGTGGATTGGTAATTCCAAAAGGTGGTCGATAAAAAGGCGTTTGGATGTGGAGAAACTCCTGCATCACGGCATCGCATTTTTCTATTTCTTCTTTGACTTTTGCTGTGGAGAGAAATCCCATGGTATTGGGATGTGAATAGCTGTGATTGCCAATTGTATGTCCTTCGGCAAGGATTCGTTGTGCAATAGCTGGATGTTGTTCGATTTGTTTACCAATACAAAAAAAAGTGGCTTTCGCTTGATATTGTTGCAACAAATCCAATACTTCCAATGTATGTAGCGTAGGTCCATCATCAAAGGTGAGGGCAATAGTTTTGGGTTGAGGATTTGGGCTTTTAAAGACTACGGGAATAAAGAATCCCAAGCGGATATCAAAAACACCCCAACTAAATAGCCCTATAAAAAATAGCAGTCCTGGTAGTAACCACACAAAAGATAGGCTATTATTTACTATCAAATAAAGCGCTATAACTACGTATATAACAGTTAGACCAAGGACTATTTTTCTCAACATCTTTTCAGTAATATAAAACTGTAATCTTTGTCCTGAAATTGATTGTAAAGGAGAATATAATGGATTCCATCTTCTTTTTTCATTCGCTCAGCAGCTAACAATAAGCCAAAAGACGAAGCTGTATGATGGTGCCCTACATATTCTTTATACGTTACAATTTCCTCTTGATTCCATGTGTTATATACCTCATCGAAGTAATGTTGATCTACAGGTAAATTACAACTACCAACAAATACAAGATCGATATCTTTAGCAGTCAGACTATTTTGTTTCAAAAAGTCCGTTAAACTAGTCTCCGTTTTTGTATTGCTGATGTGTATATCAACTAATTCAGCATAACTCGTTGTGGTTTGTTGTTGATCCAATACAACAAAAGTAGCTCCTTCGCCTGTATTAATTCCCTTTTCAAAAACCGTATCAGCCGTATTGACTAATTCAGCCGCTTGCTGATTGAGTACGGTTGTTTTTCCTACTTCATCAATACCACCTATCAGCGCATTGTCTACTTCTTCTGCTTGAATTTGCAAGAACCCATCGAGTAATGCTGATTCAAATGAACTGTTTTGATGTACATAGGTAAAGTTATATCCTTTACACCCTAAATGTAGCGCAATTTGCCCTCCAACGGTATTATGTGTAGATTGAATGAATGACGTAGGGGTCAAATAACTTTCGTTATTTTCTAATAACAATTCTAAGAATTTCTCTGAATCAACTAGACATCCTAAACCTGTTCCGGTAATGATGGCTTGTGGAACGTCAACCTGGGCTTCTTCTAAAGCAAAATGAGCCGTATAAATTCCCATTTTCACTCCTTTTGCCATTCTTCTTACCATAGCAGGAGCAATCAATTCTTTATACGAAGGTTGATGAGCTTCATTTGCCCCTTGCTCAATTTTTTTGAGTGATTCAACAGTAAAATTACGGGTTTGTTCTTGGATTGAAATAGAGGATACCCCATTGATATATACCTTTTTCATCTGTTATGCTTTAGTAAAAATAATCGTTGAACAATTTCCTCCAAATCCAAAAGAATTAGACATAACCGCTTGAATTGGTTTATGCAAGGTCTCCTTTTGTGGAACAACTGTTAATTCTTCCATGGGTGTGGAATGGTTCAAATTAGCAAAGGCCACATTGTGTTGTAGCGATAAAATACTGTAAACTGCTTCAATAGCACCTGCTGCTGCTAATGTATGACCAGTAAAAGGTTTAGTAGAGCTAAATACAGGAGCTTGAGATCCAAAAATACGCTGAATCGCTCTTCCTTCTGATAAATCATTATTTGGTGTTGCTGTTCCATGGGCATTGATATAGTCAATATCTTGTTTCTCCAGATTTGCCATTGTCAGTGCTTTTTGCATGGCTAAAAACGCTCCTTCACCGTCTTCAGAAGAAGCCGTTTGATGGTAAGCATCATTGGCATTGCCATATCCAGCAACCACACCTAAAATCGCTTGATTACGCGCAAGGGCAATATCTTCACGTTCTAAAACGAGATAAGCTGCTGCTTCGCCTAAATTCAAGCCTTTTCGATATTGATCAAAAGGAGTATTATCCGTATCAGATAGAATCATTAAGGTATTAAAACCATTTACAGTAAACTTGGATAAAGCATCCGTTCCGCCTACAATTACGCGATCTAATTTACCCGCTTTAATCATACGACAGCCCATCATCAAGGCATTCGCTGCAGAAGAACAAGCGGTACTGATTGTTGAAACATAGCCTTGTAATCCTAAGTAATCGGCTATTTTCTCTGTTGAATCTCCAGCTTCTTGACTGGATACGTATTTTCGAACTGCAGCATCGGTTTGGAAGGATTGATAATACTTTTCAATAAAATCCATTCCACCTACCGAAGTAGAAGATATTAATCCTGTACGAACAGCATTAATATCTTGTATATCGGCTTGCTCTACCGCTTGTTTTGCTGCATAAACAGCTAATAAAGCCGTTCTCGTATAGTTATTGTCTTCGGGTATATTTAGCCGTTTCATCAATTCCTTTGTAGTGCTTTTGACTTCACCTACTTTGATATTGTCTTTGTGAATGGAATCAAACAACATTAAAGTCCCTACACCAACTTGATGCGAGAGTAAAGCACGATAATTTTCTTCAACGGTTTGACCAATTGCAGAAATGATTCCCATACCCGTAACGACTATACGATTTTGCATATTTATTTTGTTCTATTTGCTGAAATATACGCTGCCATTGTTTCAATCGATTGAAAAATAGCTCTTCCTTCTTTCGGATCACTTAATTTGATTCCGTAGTCTTTGTCCATCAATACGATTAATTCTAATGCATCAATCGAGTCTAATCCTAATCCGTCTCCAAATAGCGGATCTGTATCTTGAATATCATTGATTTCGATGTCTTCAAGATTTAAAACGTCAATAATTTTCGTTTTTAATTCTGTTTTTAAATTTTCCATTTCAGTTAAAATAAATGCTTAATACTTTCTATTGTATGAGGTACTTGTCCCTGTTTTTCAACAGTATACAAGACCAATTGATATTCTCCATTTAAATAATCTACCCAACCGCATACTGCTTTAGCTGCGCGCTTCGTTTGCAGGGCATACGTTGCATAGTTATGCATCATTGCCGTATCGTAGGTTGGTGACATAAAAAAGGCATTTTCCCCTTGTAAGCGGTGTCTAATGCTTATTTCCGCCAAGCAAATATTTGCTAAGGTATACACGAATACAGCTGGACTAGGGTAACAAGCTTCTGGATCAGCAATGGATGCGCTGTGTTTTAAATCTGTATCCAAGCTCGAAGTTGAATTACTCAAAAAGAGTGCAGTATCATAGGAAGGTTGTTCCATAGCTGTTGATTTCAACACCATTTCTGCACCGATAAAGGTCAATTTACTCAACATATCCATTTTAAAAAACTTGGGATATTCCATCGTTTTTTCTTTGTATATGCGCTTTAAGAATAGGGCTAAATCCGCAGACTCCTCTGCTTCTGCCGTAAAAACGACTTCGCCATTTACGACTACTTTTCCTGCCTTAATTGTGCAATAATCTGTGATATAAAAAGTTTCTTCCTTCATCTTCTCCCTACTTTTTACTGAGTATTAATGCTGTATTTGATCCTCCAAATCCCGATGCCGTTTTCAAGGCGATTTGCAAAGGTTGAC
The DNA here is from genome assembly GCF_029894455.1 of Myroides gitamensis. Lineage (NCBI taxonomy): Bacteria > Pseudomonadati > Bacteroidota > Flavobacteriia > Flavobacteriales > Flavobacteriaceae > Myroides > Myroides gitamensis. Next base: position 3,309,408 of record NZ_JARYHN010000001.1, on the reverse strand, counting down.
TTTCTTTTTCAGTCGTGATATTCACGGTTCTTGACACGCCTAATTGCTCAAATCCCTTGGATACAATTAATTCATTGTGTCTCATACTTTGCATGAGCATCACCACTTCTAACAACCCAGCAGCACCTAAAGTATGACCAAAATATCCCTTTTGACTGTGGATGGGTTTATGCGCCAATCCCAAGCGATCAAAAGCGATGGCTTCCATTTCATCATTATAGGCCGTAGCCGTACCATGTGCACAAATACAGTCGATTTGATCGACAGTGACTTGTGCTTCATTTAAGGCTTGTTGTATGCTTAAAAATAAACCCTCTCCTGTACGGGATGGTCCAGAGATATGATTTGCATCTGCAATAGACGCTTCACCTATGATTTCAAATGATTCGCCTGCTACCGCTGTTGTGCTGAGGTAAACGGCTACGGCTGCTTCGCCAAGAGTTACTCCTTTTCGATTTGCATCAAAGGGTGTACAAGGTTCCTCACTCATTGCTTGAAAACTAGTAAAACCTGAAACAACAAAAGGTGTTAATTCATCTCCTGCCAAAACATAAGCATCATTGAATTGTTCCATTTGAATCAGTCGTTTGGCAACCGCAATGGCTAAAATACCCGAAACACATGCATTGCAAACGACAATCGGCTGGGAAGTAAATCCAAAAAAATCAGCCACACGTTGTGCCGCTAAATTGATATCTGCTTCTTCCAATTTTCCTTCTGCTAAAGCAGCAATATTTCCTTTCGTTGTAGAAACAATCAAAGCGGTTTTAGCTGTGATCGCTTCTTGATGTAGGATCGGTTTTAGTGTACTGATTAACAAGCGTTCAAAACGAGTAAATGCCGTTATCTCTTCACCAAACGTTTCTTCTTGTTCGGCAATCCATGCATCGGCAATTTGCCCAGCATAAAAATCAGTCATAACCCCTAATTGGTCAATTTTTCTAATGCCTGATTGCTGTTGTTGTATTGCCTTCCAGTTTTGACTTTGACCAAATCCAATTGAACTGAAACACTCTGCTTTATTGATATAAACCTTTCTCATGCTTCTGTCAATCCTAATTTAGCTTTCCATTCTTCATAGAAAGGCGGTATTGCTAACGACAAGTTATTGGCTTGATCCAGGAAAACTTGTGTTGTTTCCCCTGTACAAACCACTTGGTCTTGTTCGTTTAAAATCTTAAATCTAAATATAATTTTTGCAGCAGGACTTGCTACATAGGTGGCTTGAATACGAATAACATCTCCGTACTTCAATGTGAGTTTATGCGCACAAGAAGAGGCTACAATTGGCGTTACATAACCCGCCTGTAACATATCTAAATAGGAAATGCCATATTTTCTGCCAAAGGCTTCTCTTGCATCTTCAAAATACACTAAATAGTTACCATGCCAGACAATTCCAAGAGCATCTGTTTCGTTGAATCGAACTCTAGTTTCTACTTCAACGGTAAGTTCGGAAACTTCTTTATAAAGATCTTTTTTTCTTATCATAAAACAACGCTATTGAGATCATTACTAAAGCAAACAAAAGTAGCAAAATAATCTCATTTCTAATTTCCCATAAACTACCTTGTCTAAGCAAAAGGGTATAGTATCCTTCCAATCCCCAATTCATCGGTGATATTTTAGCAATATACTGCATGATGGTAGGCATTGCAAAAGTTGGTACCCAAACGCCACTCACGGCTGCAAGGATAACAACAAAAGTTGCCCCAAAAGGAGAGGATTGTTCTTGTGTTCGAGCGATTGTCCCGAAAACAACCCCCAATGAGATGGCAGATAAACCAATACACAAGGTCAATACACTTAGATTAAACAATTGACTACCAATTGTAAAAGGTAACAAACCTAAGGAAGGAAAAACAAATTTTCCCACCCCTAAAATCAAATAAAATTGCAACAAGCAAATCACGAGATACGTTATAATTTTGCCTGTCCAAAGTATGCCCATACCAGTTGGAACGGTATACAATCTCACTTTAGTTCCTTGATTTTTTTCTTTGACTAAGTTCATAGCAAAAGGCACAATAATGAAGAAAATAGCAAATAAAGACCAAGCGGGTACATTGTGTTGTACTGCATTCGGTTTTACTTCATTATGTAAATCAAGGGGAGATATTTCTTTAAAAGCAAAAAGTGCTTCTTGTTTCAATAATGTACTGTTACTGTCTAAGTCTAATTGGGAAGCAAAAGCTCCATAGATAAACTTATTTTCGGTTTGTGTTACTATCCGATCAATGGCCGCTTTTATGCCTTCTTTATACGCAATTTGCAAAGCTGGGTCAAAATATAAGACCACTTCTTTTTGCTTAAATAACGGTTTTTCTTTCGGTTGTCCCACAGTATCACCTAATTGGAGTACTTCTTCTACATTCGCAGTAATATAGCTTTGAATCTCTTGTGTCAACTGTTTTGGAATCACAATGGCTAATTGGTACTCGCCTTTTAAAACAGCATTTGCTGCTCGTTCTTCCGTCAAGGGTTCTCCTTGTAAACTGGTGATTATTTCAAAGCTTCCCAATGCGTGAACCTCATCAAAGATTGCTTGAGAAACTTCATCTTGATCTTGATCAATAACCAATAATTTCAATCGTTGATTGGTTATATTTTCATATGTATTATTTTGAATTAAAGTCACTACAATGACCAAAAACACAGGCATAATGAATAGAACCGCTAAACCACCTAGATCTCTAGCCAACAGTTTCACCTCTTTGCGGATTGTCATGAGTAATTTATACATTGTCCTTCAAGTTTATACCGGTTAACTGCAAAAATGCTTCTTCTAAATTTGCCGTTTGCGTTTGTGCCATCAAGGCTTCACTTGTTCCCAAAGCAAATACTTTTCCTGTATTGATAATGGCAATAGACGTACACAACTCCTGCACTTCATGCAAATGATGAGAGGTATAAATAATTGTTGTTCCCTTGGCATTGAGTTCTTTCAAAAAGGAAACAATCAACAAGCGAGATTGTAAATCAACCCCTACAGTAGGTTCGTCTAAGAAAAGAATAGCAGGTTCATGTAAAATACCTGCAATGAGGTTTACTCGTCTTTTCATTCCACCAGAAAAGGTGTCAATTTTTTTATGTGCAAAGGCTTCTAGCCCTAAATAATCTAAATAGTATTGAACTTTTTGTTTGAGTTCTTTTCCTTTTAACCCATACATACTCCCTAAAAACATTAAATTTTCATGTGCTGAAAGGGTAGGATAGAGGGCATATTCTTGTGGAACAACCCCAATAATCCGCTTGATTTCTTTTTCGTTTTGTTGGTAGGTTTTACCTTCAATTTGCAACAAACCCGAAGTAGGCTTTATCAATCCATACAACATGGATAATAATGTTGTTTTACCCGCTCCATTTGGCCCTAATACACCAATAAAGTCTCCTTTGTAAATTTGCAAGGAAACATCTTCAATAGAAAAGAAATCTGCTCCTTTATATTGTTTGTATAATCGTTGTATGTCAATGACAATGTCTTTCATTACAAGGCTTTTTTGAGCTTTTTAAAGAATTGTTCTTCTCTATCTGCTAACACTTGAAGTTCTTTCGATAAACTAATGTACACATCGTCCCCGTTTTTGCGTTTTTTATACACACGGGCCGCATTTACGGCAAAATCTCTCCATGCATCGCCTATGGATGTCATTTCAGTTGCAAACTCGTTTAAAACGGGCTTATTGATCTTTTTAGCCGCTTCTTGAAGAAAAGCAGCATAGATAAAACGGAATCCACCGCCACCTGTTCCAATTTCCTCTTGCATACGCACCATTTGTGCTAAAAAGTGATTGGCTTTAGGCACGCCGTGTTTTTTGGGCCATTTCACAATGGCTTTGGCAACCATGCGCATACCGCGTACACCAACAATAGGCACAGGAGCAAGCATATCATTACACGTTTTTTTAATGGCTTTGACAATGGCTTTTTCCCAATCTAATTTTTGAGGGATGGCAATAGGGTAATAAATCTGACCTTTGGGAGCAAAAGCTCCTTGAGCAAATCGCACTTTTTCCAGTTCACTAGGCGTTAATTCTGTGGTTGTGGCCATAACAGGGTCACTCACCAAAAAATTAGCCTCCCTTTTGCCATAAACAACCAGATTATGCGCATTAAAATGAAAGCGATATTCTTCTGGGAAATAGGGTAGGTGATATACCCCTACTTGCAGACCACAAGGAATTCCCTGTGCAATCTTCGCTTCTAATTCGCGTTGTGCTTTTTGTTTATCGTTGAATTTTATGCGTTTTATTTTTAATCCCAAACGCTTCGCTAAACGATTAAAAATTAATCCAGGCATTGGTCTGTAACTAATGGCTGGGGCATGATTTACTTTGATAAAGGGCAAGTAAACAAAAAACAAACCTGATCCAATGCCAAAAGCCATGGGTTCACTGATTTGAATACCTTGGTTACTTAATAAATTTGAAGCTACACCATTTTCACAATGGGCAGACTGTTTGTGTACAAAATCTATCTTCATCTTATTTGCCGCTAAATGCTTTTAATTCCGCTACGGAAATATCAAAGGCATCAGCATATTTTTGTAGTACTTTCGTACTTAATTTTTTAAAAACATGAGGTTTGAAGTGTCGCTTTACGCGCCATCTCCAAAGCGAAACATAAGCACTTAACGTGGGTAAATCCATGCGATTTACTTCCATAAAGTACACGATAGGACTAACTAAACCATCTGCTACTTGTGACTTAGCTTCTTGTACGCGGGCATTGATTCCCTCTAACGTTGCTTCTTGCACGATGGTTTTGGTTTCCCAACCTGAGCTAAGCGCCGTGACATATTCCCCTTTTTCGTTTACGGCATAACACAATTCTTGAATGTCATTATTCAGTAAACTGCTTTTATCTTGTGGTACTTCAGACTCTTTCATAACTTATTGTTTTTGTAAGAAAAGGTTGACCTCTGCTCTCAATAAAGTTTGGGTCTCTATGCGAGTAATTACTTCAATCAAGCAAATTGAAAAATCATCTCCATCCATACGAGAAATTAGCTTGCCTTCGGTAAAAAGAACATCGTCAACTTGGGGTAATCCCAAGATTTCGACTTTTTTCATGGCACTAATAAATCCCAGTACGTTGACATTTAAACGTTCTTGGTGATTTTCATCAAAAAAGAACGTTTGCCCGACAATTGCAGAACAAGTTTGAGCTGCATTTTCCATTAATCCAGCTTCACAAAGTCTCTTATTTTCTACAAAAATATTATCTTCTGTCACTCTAAATCGGGTAGCAACACTATCGGTATTGATTGCTGTAATAATATCTACCATCAGCATTGGAGCGCGATGTGGCAAATAATTTTGTATTTCAATTACTTTAGTATTGACCATAAGGAATTAAGATTGTGCCAGAACTGTTTTCATTTGTCCTGTTGCTATTACGATATCATTACAAGTGGTAGTCAGTTCTACCAGAGTAACCCCCATAAACTCGTGTAAAATTTGAGCTCTTGTGATAAGTTGATCTCCCACTTTAGGCAATTGAGTAATTTCTATCTTTTTTATAGATCCAATATAACCTGTTGGTGCAGCTTTATCTTTTAGATAATAAGCATAACCTGTATGCAGTGCTACCGCCTGTGCCATATGCTCAATAATACCTGGTTCTTGCATGTATTCATTGGCCACACAAAGGTTATCCTTTTGAATAGACAAACCTGCTTCAATAAAATCATCTCCAAATTGATATAACGCATCAACCATAACAATAGGTGCACGTTGAGGAATTAAAGTTCCCACCAATTCTTTTGCTATCAATTCTTTTTTTTGCATAACTAAACTACTTTTAAATAGGCGTACGCATACGAAAATCGCCCACTTTCAGGAACAGATAATAAAATACGGTCTCCTGATTTTAACTGACCTGAATTCATCAATTCTTCAAACATCAAATAGATGGAAGCAGAACCTACATTTCCTACGTGTTTTAGATTCATAAACCATTTGTCTTTGGCAATTTCAATTCCCGCTTCGGCAAATTTGGTATATAAACCATCCACAAAGTAATGAGAAGATACGTGAGGTAAAAAATAATCAATATCATCTACTGTGATCTTGTTTTTTTCCAAGGTAGCTTTCATACTTTCAACCCCTTTATCTAAAATATTTTCGTTTAATATTTTTACGTCTTGTTTCAAAGAGAATACAGATTCCGTTAGCCATTCTTGTGCTGCATAATCGCTCCATGGCTTAATGCTTCCGTCGGCTAATTTATCTCCACCTGCATACATACAAGCTTCTAATTCAAAAGCATACGAATAATAATCCATCCACAAGATTTCAACAGATCTTTCTCCTCTTGGTTGATTTTCCAATAAGAAAGCTCCACATCCATCGGACAGCATCCAACGTAAAAAGTCCTTTTTAAACGCAATAATAGGAGTTTCCTCTAAGCACTTTAAATTCGCTACTTCCTCTTCAAACTTCTCAGATTTCATCCACGTTGATACGCGTTCAGAACCGGTACAAACTGCATTTGCTGCTGTATCCGCTTTGATTGATAAAAATCCAAATTTTAAGGCGTTCATTCCTGAACAACACACGCCAGAAGAAGAATTCAATTCTAACGACTTCGTTTTCATTAATCCGTGTACCATAGCTGCGTGTGACGGCAATAAACTATCGGGTGTTGAAGTTCCACAGGACAGTACTTCAATTTGGGATAATGCAAAATGAGAATCACATAAAGTCTGGATAGCTTCAAACGTCAACTGCGCATTGGTATGCGTTATTTTTCCTTGTTTTGTCAGCGCGTAATATCGCGTCTGAATTCCGTTATTTCTCAACACAATTCGACGTGCTTTAGACGCTTGTTGATCTATTTTTCCCAATACCTCTTCCATTTCATCATTAGAAACAGGTGAATTGGGTAAAAATTTTTGCGGCTCTGGTTATAAAAACTCTTCCCATAACGTTTACTTTATTCCTTGAAAATACACTTTATCGCGTTGGATTTTCTTGTATTTCAAAGGATACAAAAGGATATGAATTAAATGTACAATTGGTGAAATCAACCAAATAGCAACGAATAGATACACATTGAAACACTTTAATAAAAAAGGTCTTCGTTGTGGGCTACTTTTCAAAATCAATGAAGACCAAATCCCAAATAGTCGATTGGCTTTGCGATCCATTGACACCAAAAAATGGCGTACTTCTACTGCATCTTGTTGAATTAACTCTTCTTGTAATCCTTGATAATTAGTACTATATAAATATTTTCTTATTGTATCGCCAAATCGCTTACTTGCCAAAATTTCTTCTGGTGTAATACCTGGCTTTGGTAATATTCCATAAACCTTGCGTTGTTTTCCGGAGAACATCCAGTCAACAATCGTAATTACGCTTACTAAATTAATATTTCTATCCACAAGTGCAATATTGCCAACCAATATACCAGATACGGCTTGAATTTGCTTTTTCAATTTCTCTTGTGCCATGATCCACATGTTTCGACTTCCACTAACTGTTACCACGGGTGTATTGGCTAGTAGTTGTTTTGCATAATCGCTTTTCATGAAAGAATTAATAGGGATAGAAGGCGTTAAATACCATACTTGGTAACCAAGTATAACTAAATCGTATGTAGCACCTAAAATAGCCTCAGACGGCGCTATAAGGGGTTGTTCTATTTGTTTGAACGATTCTGGAAAAGCATCAAAGAAAGCTGCTTTCTTCCAGGGAAAAGCATACGGCTTCTCCATTTCAATATCATACCACGTTACATCAATGGCTTCATCCTGAACGAGAGGACTCACCAATTGATCTAATACCCGCTTTAACTGTCCGGATTGACTATAGTAAATAACTAATACACGCTTCATCGTCTTTTATTTAGTTTGGGATGGTTGTTCCCAAAAGTCGTAATAATTGAACCATTGTAAGGGATATTTTTTTACTATTTGCTCTACACTAGAACAATACGATTGGAGCAAGTGTTGCGCATCGCGGTGTTTGACTTCTGCCCGTCGAGTATATAAATGATAGTGTAAATTTTGCTCTTTCATTACATATACATAGGCAACAGGCACTTTCATACGCGATGCTATACTAAAGGGACCAGCAGGAAATACAGCTGATTCGCCTAAAAATTCTTCTTGTAAGGTTTTACTACCAGTAAAAAATCGATCCCCAGTAAAACAAATGATTTCATTATTTGACAAACAAGTATTAATCTCAAAAATATGAGACATATCCTCTCTCACAATAATAAAATTCAAATTCGTTTTAATCGAAATTTGATCAAAATACGCTTTGATAAACGTGTGTTCACGATCTGTTGTGACCAAATTAATTTGACAATCAAAATCAATATCAGCAAAGAAATATTCGGCAACTTCGAAATTGCCTACATGGGCACTAATTAAAATAGCTCCTTTTTTTTTCTGCTAGTAATTCTTTTAGAATTTCAATACCGTCAAAATCATAGGTAAATCGATTTCGCAATCCGATAGAAATTGCTGTTTTATCAATTAGTACCTGACCAAATCTAAAATAGCTGGCATACATCATGACTATCGACTTCAATACTGAGAATCGATGTCTACGATGAAGATAATAATAAAGGGCTTTATTTGACTTCCAAGCGGTACTAAAATAGTAAAAAGCTACAAATATCAGAACACTATAAGCCGTTCTAATACCGAGCTTTTTTATACATAAAACGAAAATTTTATACCCGAGTAAATTACCTTTAGATTTTCCTTGCCATTGAGCCATTGGTCATCTTACTTTTGTGTAATCTTGCGTTCAATTAAATCATAGAAATCTTGAAAAGTAACTATAGCTGTAAAATCCGCTTCGACTAATTTAACGCCGAAATTTGATTCAATTAACACCACCAAATCAACATAATCTAAACTATCTAAATTTAAGCTTTCTCTTAAATTATTTTCAGCTTCAATTACCTCTTGATCTACTTCAAACTCCTCAACTAAAATTTGATTAATTTTTTCAAAAATCTCTTTATTATCCATGTATCAACTATATTTTTTTAACTATAAGGGCAGAATTTGTACCCCCAAATCCGAAAGAATTGGACAAATATATATCAAATTTTTTATCTAACGTTTTTTTAACAATATTAAGTCTATTGGAGTCTTCGTCTCCGACTTCAAAGTTTTTATTTGGACTAATAAAATCTGCATTCATCATTAAGGTCGAATAAACCACTTCACTTGCTCCCGCCATCCAGCATTCGTGTCCTGTTAGGGACTTCGTTGAGGTAACTTGTGGCATACTATCCTTGAATACCTCATAAATAGCTTTGGCTTCATTGGCATCCCCTAATGGGGTAGAAGTTGCATGCGCATTGATATAGCCTACTTCATCCACAGCAATACCAGCATTTTCAATAGCTCTACGCATTGCGGTAGCTGGACCAACTACATTTGGTGTTGAAATATGCCCTCCATTAGACGAAAAGCCATATCCTATTACTTCTGCAATAATAGGTGCTCCACGCTCCATAGCAGACTCATAACTCTCTAAAATCAACGTTGCGCCTCCACCACTAGGAACCAGTCCATTTCTATTGGCATCAAAAGGGCGAGAAGCTTGAGCAGGATCTACTCCTTCTTCGGCAAATACCCCTAATCCATCAAAGCTGGCCATAGCAAAAGGATTGATTTCCTGAGCCCCACCACATATAACAATATCTTGCATTCCGCTTTTAATCATAGCAAATCCTAGACCAACGGCATGAGATCCACTTGCACAAGCGGCACTAATTGTCATATTAACTCCTCTTAATTTGAAAATGGTCGATAAATTCATCGTAACCGTAGAATTCATCGACTTAAAAATCGCACCAGAACCAATTAAAGCGGTATCCTTTTTATCTCTAAAGATATCCGTTGCTTCAATTACGGCTTTAGAGACGCTATCATTACCATATAAAATTCCGACTTCGCGTTGTTCTAAAAAGTCCATGCTGATTTGTGCATTCTTCAAAGCTTCCATCGTAGCCACATAAGCATACTCTGTTTCTTCTCCTACAGAAAGCCTTTGTCTGCGATTTAAATCAGCTTTTAAATCAGGACGGGGTACCATACCTGTAAAAGCAGAACGAAACCCCATTTCATGTCGTTGTTCATCGTATATGATTCCAGATTTCCCTTCATACAATGATGTTTTTACCTCGTCGAGATTCAATCCTAAACAAGAGTAAATGCCCATTCCTGTAATAACAACTCTTCTTTCCATCAAGCGTACTTATGAATAAATTCCACCATTGATATTAATCACTTCACCTGTAATATAGCCTGCTTTATCCGAAGTTAAAAAACCTACTAAATCTGCTACTTCTTCTGTTTTACCAAATCGATTCGCAGGAATTAATTTCACTAATTCTGCTGCGTCTAAATTGGCAGTCATATCGGTCTCAATAAATCCAGGTGCAACTGCATTTACTGTAATATTTCGCTTCGCAACTTCTTGTGCTAGTGCTTTTGTAGCACCCACAATGGCAGCTTTTGCCGCTGAATAATTGGTTTGCCCTGGCGTTCCCTTCATTCCTGAAACAGACACCATATTGACTATGCGTCCATATCGATTTCTCAACATCTTTTGAATGAAAAATTGCGTCACATTATAAAAGCCATTTAAGCTCGTTTGAATAACCGTATTCCAATCTTCATAAGACATCCACATAAACAATCCATCTCTTGTAACTCCAGCGTTATTTATAACAACTTCTACTATAGCTGTTGGATTATTTTCTACCCATTTCGATAAAACTTCCGTTACCTCTTCATTTTTACTCACGTCAAATCGAAGTATCTCTCCAGTTGCTCCTAATTGTTCAACTTCACGCAACGTTTCCAACGCTTTCTCTTCGTTAGATTGATAATTAATCAAAATGTGATAGTTCTTTTCTTGTGCTAAACGCAAGCAAATCGCTTTACCAATTCCTCTAGATCCACCAGTTACAATCGCGGTTTTCATTCGTTCTATTTTAATTATATAATTCTACATTTTTATACCATTTGCCTGTAAATAGATTTCCATTTACATCCAAAAAGCCCCATTTTTTGTTGTATTTAACGCGGATTAATCCCTCGTAAAATCCTTTGTTCTTTGCTTGAGGTGCGAATAAATGTGCATTAATTTTATATTGCGCAGGAATTACAATTTTTCCTGTTCTATCAATAAAGCCCCATTCTTGTAATTTTACTCCTGCCAGACCATCTTCAGTAAAAGATAAAGCATTTTCAAAGGTAAATGCTATTTTTTGTGCACCTTTTTCATCTATATATCCCCAATATCCATTTTGTCGTGCAGCTATCATTCCTTCATTCAACGGACCTAAATTATCATACTTCAAGGGAAGAACAACTTCTCCTTTATCATTAATGATTCCAAACTTTTTTCCTTGTTTGACAATAATGAAATCTGGATTTGTACTATTGATGACATCATCAACAAAAGGAATGGCTACTAATGTCCCTTCCCTCCATAAAAATAGCTGGTCCTCTTGTTTTACCCACGTTAATCCATTTTCATATTTACCTACGCTTTGATAGATAGGCGCAATGATTTCTTTTCCTTGATAATCGATGATTCCCCATCGTTTATCTAATGCTACTGACGTATAATCCGTAGTAAATCGCTTGATCACATCGTATTTTGGAGTTAAGACAATCGTTCCTTGACTATCAATCAAGCCTACTTTTTTCTCTACTCTATAGATAGATACTCCTTTGTAAAAACGATACTGTCTTGCATCAATTGTCGGATCTAAGTTTAATCTTTTTCCTTTTTTATCAATATAGAACCAGTCTTTATCAACTTTCACTAAAGCCAAACCTGAATTAAAATCCTTTGCATCATCAAAGGTCGGTTTAACCACCCAATTACCTTGGCGGTCAATATATCCCCATAAAACACCATCACTTACGCAAGCTAAATCATCAGCAAAAGAATTGGCTCCAACATATTTTGGAGCAATGGCATATTCACCCTCCTTATTCAAATAACCAAAGAGCTTGTTCTCTCTGACTAAGGCTAATTCTTGAGCTTGTACTAGACTAGTGCCCAAAAGCAGCAATAAAACAAGATAAATACGCACCATAATATTAAGCTTTTAAATATTCTTTAATCTGCTGTAAATACGGATATAAGGCTTGATCATCTGAAAATTCAGGGATAATCTGACGAATGTCCGTATACCATTTTTTGGTTGTTTCAGAAACCTTATCCTTATAAGCTAAAGCATCAATGGCCTGTACTAAAGTTAATATTTCAATAGCCATAACTTCAAAGCTATTCTCAATTAACTTATCACACAAGACTGCTGCGTTCGTTCCCATACTCACAATGTCTTGATTATCATTGTTATTTGGAATACTGTGAATGTACATCGACGTAGCTAATGCTTGACATTCCGCAGTAGTAGAAGTAGCTGTAAATTGTGCTCCTTGCATACCAAAGTTAAATCCTAATTTTCCAAGATTTACAAAAGGCGGCAATAATTCATTAATTTTAGCATTTAGCAAATAATTCAATTGGCGTTCCGCTAACATCGTCAAACGTGTAACCACCAATTTTAATTTATCCATTTCCAACGAAATATAATCGCCATGGAAATTTCCACCGTGATATACCTGTTGACTCTTAACGTCAATGACTGGATTATCATTGGCTGAATTCATTTCATTTTCAAGAACCTTTCCAACTTCTTGAATGGTATCATATATAGGTCCTAAAATTTGAGGAATACAACGAATGGAGTAATACTCCTGTACTTTATCTTTGAAGATTTCTTCTTGATTCGTACCATTATATAGGTGTTCCTCTCTTTTTTTAATCAACTGACTATCTTGTAAATTTTGGCGCATCTGCTGGGCAATATGTTGTTGTCCTTTGTGCAATTTAGCCTCGTTTAATTCAGCTGATAAGTGATCGTCATAAGCCGCTACTAGTTCATTGATTGCACAAGCTATTTTCACCGACCAATCCAATAGAATCTGAGCTTTGTTCCAATTTAAAATACCAATACCCGTCATAACTGACGTACCATTCATTAGAGAAATTCCCTCGCGGATACTGATGCGCATCGGAGTTACCTTTTCAAGTTCAAATACTTCCTTTGTACTTCTGCGTTCCCCTTTGTAAAAAACTTCTCCTTCTCCTATTAATACCAAAGCCAAATGAGCCAATTGAACCAAATCTCCACTTGCTCCAACTCCACCATGGGCGAAAATTAGAGGCGTAATTTCTTTATTCAATAACGTTCTCATCAACTCAATAACCTCCAAGTTAATTCCAGAATAACCTAAAGAAAGAGAATTTAAACGCGCTAAAATTGCAGCGCGAACTTGCTCAACGCTCAATGGATTTCCAATTCCAGAAGAGTGGCTTCGAATTAAATTATATTGTAGTGCAACACATTCCTCATCTTTAATACGATATTGAGCCATAGGGCCAAATCCTGTATTTACACCGTAGATTACTTTATTTTTTGCATAATCTTTTAAAAAGTTAAAACTTTCATCTACTCGCTCTTTTAATGCTGGAGCTAATACTAATTCTTGTTCAGCCTTTAGATATTCTACGAAATTTTCTAAAGATAAGAAACCATTCAACGTGTTCATTAACTTGGTATATTAGTTATATTTGTATCAGAATTTTATGCTCATTCATTTTGTGCATAAAACTGAGGCAAATTTAATACTATTAACATAATAAATAGCAAACAATGTCAATTGAAAATGTCGATGTTCTAATAATTGGAGCAGGTCCATCTGGAAGTGTTGCAGGCAGTTACTTACACAAAATGGGGGTAAATGTTAAAATTGTAGAAAAAACAAAGTTTCCTAGAATTGTTGTAGGGGAAAGCTTAATTCCTCGCGTTATGGATCATTTTGAAGCTGCAGATTTGCTACCTGCATTAAATACCTACAATTTTCAACCAAAACCTGGGGCGCGATTTATTCGAGGAAAAGAAATCTGTATTTTTGACTTTAGCGATAAATTTTCTACAGGTTGGGACTGGACTTGGCAAATTCCACGTGCTGATTTTGACAAAGCTATTACGGATGAAATGCAGCGCAAAGGCATCGATATTCAATTTGAAACAGAAGTAACTCAAGTGCAATTTGAAGGTACAGATTCAATAACGACCATTCAAAACATGGACGGAAAAGAATCTCAGATTCGCGCTAAATTTCTAATTGACGCCAGCGGATATGGACGTGTTTTACCGCGTATGCTTCACTTAGATGCAGCCTCAAAATTAAGTCCACACTCTGCCATTTTTAGTCATATTATAGATGAACGAAGACCTGATGGAGTAGAAGGAACGCAAATTTCTTTTGATATATTAGAAACCAAAGTATGGCTTTGGGTCATTCCTTTTTCGAACGGAAAAACAAGTGTGGGAATTGTAGGTCCTACAGATTATATTGAAAAATTAGGCGATACATCAACAGAAGCCTTGCAAAATGCCATTAATCTGTCTGATTTTTATATCAATCGCTTTGGTGGATTGCCTTTCGATTTCGAGCCTAAAAAACTATCAAATTACTCTACTAGTGTATCTAAAATGTTTGGTGAAGGTTATGTATTAACTGGAAATAGTACAGAATTTTTAGATCCTGTTTTCTCATCTGGCGTTTGTTTTGCGACTGAATCAGGCATGCTTGCAGCTAAATTAGCGATTCGAACACTACAGGGAGAAGCGGTAGATTGGCAAACCGAATATGCCGATTATATGAATGAAGGAATTGACGTTTTCACCACGTATATTCAAGAATGGTATACTGGAAACTTACAAGAATTATTCTTTCACCAACCTGAAAATGCCGATGTAAAACGCAAAATTTGTTCTGTTCTGGCTGGTTATGTTTGGGATAAATCCAATCCATTTGTCTTAAAACACAACAGTGTTATTCGCAATATGGCCCACTTAATTAAGATGGAAAAAGGCATTTAATTGCCTATTAAAATACTATTATATAGCAAAGCCTTATCTGATGGATAAGGCTTTTTTTTATTTTGTCTTCGGTCAAATTAGATCTAATTCATGTCTTTCAATCAACTTGAGCCGTCCAATTATTATGATCTATAAACACTAAATATAGCCTTATATCTTCTTTTGCTTTTATCCTTTTCTCGTAAATAAGAACGCATAAAACGAAAAATAAAACACAAAATAGGAGCAAACTATAGATATGATTTATCTTGGTTTTCCCCTTTTAAAAAGACCCTTTTCTTTCCAAAATTAGCCTACATGGTACAAAAAAATACGACGATTACACGATCCTTTTAAGTACTAAAAACAGCTTTTATTTTCTATTTATTTTACCTAAAAATGCACATTTTAACCCCTTACTTTTACCCCAATTGATCCAAATAATTGTGCTTAAAATTTCATATTTCATCCCCAAAAAACACGACGAAGTAGCCTCCATTTTACTATTTTTCTTCTCTTATTCCGGGTGTTTTTTACTGTTATCAAGCGAAAAAATACCATCCTGTTGTCTAGAGGAGCTAAAATCCTAAAAGTAAAAATATATCAATAATTAACTGATTTACAACATACTAACACTTATCAACAACACTTTTTTTAAAAGAGGCTAATTCACTGATTATGAAGGAAAACTAAATGAACAGTTTTTGTTGATAAGTATGGAAAGAATAGAATAAGTATTTTTTGTTTAGTTGAAATAAATTACAATACAGCATGAAGTAGGAACTATGCAAATTTATTTTTTAGATTCTATTAGCTAGATATCCATACTCAATTCACCACTTATCAACAGAAATACACACCCTAAGTTATATTAAACAGGCTGTTGATAACGGTTATTAACCGTGTTAATAAGATAGCTATTAAGCTATTTTAAAGCGTTTTAAGAAATGATAACCTGTTAATAAGTTTTTATAAGTCAAATCTCCAAATTCTGGCTTAAAAGTTATTGTACATATTAACAAACAATATAATAGAGAAGTTTTTTTTAAATTTTTAAAAAGATTTTAATTCTATTATTTATAGTGTTGATAACGTTGATAAGTCTGAATTTCTCTTCTTTGTTATTTTTGACTGTTGAATTGCTTTTTTTGTGGTTTTTGAAGGAGTAATTTTTTTTTGCTCGGCATGAGCTTTGCGTATAAATTTTTTCCCGTCCAAGTGATGGAAATATTGAAAATAGAAAGAAGCTTTTTTTGTGTTTTTATTTTTTTTGACACGTTGTAGTTTGCTTAAAAATAATTGTCTGTCCGGTGGGTCGAAATATTGAAAATGTAGAGGGATTTTTTAGTTGCTGGAATAGAAAATTTCGCCTTGTACTTTGTGTATCTATTTTCATCCGATACTTGGATAGATATAGTAAAAATAGAAGCGGTTCTTTTTTGTTTAGATTAATTTTTTTGAGGCTTATATTTTGCTCAAAAATTTCCTCCTGAGTACTTGGTTGAAATACTAAAAGTATAAGCGATCAAATTTCTTTGTGCATCTTCTTTTTCCTTTGGATTTATTTTTTTGAGGACTTGTATTTTGCTTATACATTTTCACCTGAGTATTTGGTTGAAATACTAAAAATAGAAGCGGTCAAATTTATTTGGCCATCTTATTTTTTCCTTTTGATTTATTTTTTTGATGGCTTGTATTTTGCTTATATATTTCACCTGAGTATTTGGTTGAAATACTAAAAATAGAAGCGGTCAAATTTATTTGGCCATCTTATTTTTTCCTTTTGATTTATTTTTTTGATGGCTTGTATTTTGCTTATACATTTTCACCTGAGTATTTGGTTGAAATACTAAAAATAGAAGCGGTCAAATTTATTTGGCCATCTTATTTTTTCCTTTTGATTTATTTTTTTGATGGCTTGTATTTTGCTTATACATTTTCTTCTTAATCTTCGGTTGAAATACGCGAAAGAGAAACAGAACATTTTCTAATTCGGATCTACATAACTTTTTGATTATTTTTCCTAGTTCTTGTATTTTACTTATTTGTTTTTTTCTTGGTCTTCATTCCAAATAATGAAAATAGGAGCGGAGCCGTTTTAGAATTTATACTTGTTAAGTCTTTTGTTTTTTATAGATCTTTTGTAATTGTCGTATAAAATTTTTTCTTGAAGGTTGATGGAAATGTGGAAAGTACAGCTTGCAGTTTTTTTATCCTGCTCCTCTCGTTGTTCGATTGGTTTTTTTCACCCCCTTGTATTTGGCGTATTTTTTTTTGCTGAGACTTGTCGCAGAATATTAAAATTCTGGCTAAAATCTTTTTAAAATTTGTTCGTAATTTCAAAACTCTTTTTCTTCCTACTGGGGTTTATTGTTGTATCTTTGAGAGATACTTTTTTAAAGAAGCGCCTGTATTTTGTTTATATGAAAATTGGAATTACTTTTTTCTTTTTACGCAAACTACAAGACGTTGTTTGTTCTAATTTCTTGGTTTATGGCTTGGCATTTTAGAACCCAGGAAATCTTTACGGTTTTTTAGCCGTTTAGTAGTGTTTAAGTTCTTATAGAACCAAATAGGGGTAAAGGGATGCTATTTTTTTTTAAATCGCTCTTTCTATTTAGGAATGTTTTTAGATTTCAGTGTATTACTGTTTTGATTTTCATCGTACCTTTGCCTGATATTTAGATTTTTATATGATAACTTTTAATTACGAACTAGATTTTTCACTCCAAAAAGAGGAACAATATGAAGCGTGGATTGAGTCCATTATTGCTTCGGAGGGTTTTTTAACGGGGGAAATCAACTATATTTTTTGTACGGATGAATACTTGCATGATATCAATGTAAAGTATTTGGATCACGACACGCTTACTGATATAATTAGTTTCGATTACACTGAAAATCAGGTAGTTGGAGGTGATATTTTTATTAGTATTGAACGTGTAAAAGATAATGCTGCTGATTTTGAGGTAGCATTTGATGTTGAATTGCTGCGTGTGATGGCGCATGGAGTTCTTCATTATTGCGGGTATAAAGATAAGGGGGAAGAAGACGAAGCTTTAATGCGTCAAAAAGAAGAAGAAAAGATGAAAATGTTCCACGTGGAACAATAATTGACTAGATTTTTTAAGAATGAGTATTTTTCAAGATATATATGATGTAATTGTTGTTGGTGGTGGACATGCCGGTTCCGAGGCAGCAGCAGCAGCAGCGAATATGGGATCAAAAACCCTTTTGATTACCATGAGCTTGCAGAATATCGCTCAGATGTCTTGTAATCCTGCCATGGGTGGAATTGCTAAAGGACAAATCGTACGTGAGATCGATGCATTGGGTGGATATTCAGGAATCGTGTCTGATCAGACGGCGATTCAATTTAAAATGCTGAATAAATCCAAAGGTCCAGCGATGTGGTCACCACGTGTGCAATCGGATCGTATGCGCTTTTCTGAGACTTGGCGCTTGATGTTAGAGGGAACTCCAAACTTGGATTTTTACCAAGATATGGTAAAATCGTTGTTGGTGAATAACCATAAAATTGAAGGTGTAGTGACAAGTTTGGGCTTAACCATCAAAGCGAAGACTGTAATTTTGACGAATGGAACTTTCCTAAATGGGTTAATTCATATCGGTGAAAAACAGTTTGGTGGGGGTAGAGCAGGAGAAGGTGCAGCTTTTGGTATTACAGAAGATTTAGTAAAACTTGGTTTTACTGCAGGACGTATGAAGACAGGAACTCCTCCACGAGTGGATGGACGCTCGTTAGATTATTCAAAAATGGAAGTGCAAGGCGGTGATGTTAACCCATCGAAGTTCTCTTATATGGATGTTACGTCGCCTTTAAAACAGCAAAGAGACTGTTTTATGACCTATACTTCTGGAGAGGTTCACGATCTACTTCGTGAAGGTTTTGACCGTTCTCCGATGTTTACAGGACGTATAAAAAGTCTTGGTCCACGTTATTGTCCTTCTATTGAAGACAAGATAAATCGCTTTGCTGATAAAGAAAGACATCAGATTTTTGTGGAGCCAGAAGGATGGAATACATGCGAAATTTACGTGAATGGATTCTCTACTTCGTTGCCTGAGGATATCCAATTTAAAGCGTTACGTGCAGTAGCAGGTTTTGAAAATGCAAAGATATTTAGACCAGGTTATGCTATCGAATATGACTATTTTCCACCTACACAATTGAAGCATACGTTAGAAACAAAATTGGTCGATGGACTGTATTTTGCAGGTCAAATTAACGGTACAACTGGATACGAAGAAGCAGCTTCTCAAGGATTGATGGCAGGTATAAATGCACACTTAAAAGTGCACGAAAAAGAGCCTTTAATCTTGCGAAGAGATGAAGCTTATATCGGAGTTTTGATTGATGATTTGATTACAAAAGGAACAGAAGAGCCTTATCGTATGTTTACTTCTCGAGCTGAATATCGTACTTTATTGCGTCAAGATAATGCCGATTTCCGATTGACACCGATGTCGTTTTCGATCGGTTTAGCTTCAGAAGAGCGCATGAGAAGAATGGAATATAAACGTGAGGAGTCGGAAAAATTCGTTGAGTTTTTCAAGGAAACAAGCGTCAAAAAAGAAGAGGCAAATCCGATTTTAGAAGCGAAAGGATCCTCTTTAATGAGTCAACCGGATAAGATGTTTAAGGTATTTTCGCGTCCACAAATTGAATTAGAGGACATCCTTAAATTCAAAAAAGTGGAGGAGTATATTGCTGAAACAGGCATCGATCAGGAGGTAATTGAGCAGGCAGAAATCCAAGTTAAATATTCTGGCTACATTGAAAAGGAAAAGAATAATGCGGACAAATTAACCCGTTTAGAGGACGTTAAAATACCAGAGAATTTTGATTATGATAAGATCGTTTCGCTGTCGTTTGAGTCCCGTGAGAAGTTCAAAAAGATTCGTCCAGTAACGATCTCTCAAGCCTCACGTATCAGTGGAGTAACCCCGACAGATATATCAATTCTATTGATCCATATGGGGAGATAAGAAATAGAGTAAAGGATTAGATAAGGATTGTTCCACGTGGAACAATCCTTATTTTTTTGTTTAGTAGTATCAAATTAACCCCCATCTTTACAATCAATTACAGCGTTAGTTAAAGTAAAGCATCAAGTGAGAAAGTGTTGTTATTCGCCTTCTAGACCAGAAAAAGCCACATTCGTTATTAGGACCTATTAAGAGATTTGAAATTGAAAAATGATTCTGTAAGGGCGAATTGCAATTTGTCCCTTGACTTGAAAAAATAAAATTTAGGGATAGAATTTAGCTACAGATTTTGACTTGAAAAATGATCTCGTAAGGGCGAATAGCAATTCGCCCCTTGATTTGAAAAATAAAATTTAGGGATAGAATTTACCTGCAGATTTGAAATTGAAAAACGATCCCGTAAGGGCGAATGGTAATTCGCCCCTTGAGTTGAAAAAATAAAATTTGTTGATGGAATTTAGCTACAGATTTAAAATTGAAAAATGATCTTGTAAGAGCAAATTGCAATTCGCCCCATGATCTGAAAAATAAAATTTATTGATGAAATTTAGCAGCAGATTTAAAATTGAAAAATGATCTTGTAAGAGCAAATTGCAATTTACCCCATGATCTGAAAAATAAAATTTATTGATGAAATTTAGCTACAGATTTAAAATTGAAAAATGATCTTGTAAGAGCAAATTGCAATTTACCCCATGATCTGAAAAATAAAATTTATTGATGAAATTTACCTGTAGATTTAAAATTGAAAAATGATCCCGTAAGGGCAAATTGTAATTTGCCCCTTGAGTTGAAAAATAAAATTTATTGAAAGAAATTTGATCAAATATTAATTTGAAAAAGAAGGTGCTTTTGTAGTAATAAATTTTAAATTTGAAAAGTCGATGGCTGAGGATTTAAAATTTTTATTGACGCATATAATCGAAAAATTGGAATTAGTTTGGATGAAATGAAAGACATGAATTTTACAAAAGATGAAAAATTTTTAGCGGTAAAAGATTACACCGTTTCTCAAGAAATATTTTCCTTATACTATAATCGTGCATATGATTTGTTGCTAACAGATCCAATTCCACCAAAAGAAATTTTAGGCAATTATTATCAAAGTGAAAATTATATTTCGCATACCGATGGAAAGCGAAATTTATTTGAACGTTTATACCAAGGAGTAAAAAAAATTGCTTTGCGCAAAAAAGTAGATTTATTATTTAAACAAAATAATACAGTTGGATCACTTTTGGATATTGGATGTGGTACAGGAGATTTTTTGGTCGAAGCAAAAAAAAGAGGGTGGACGACAACAGGATTTGAACCCAATGATAAAGCAAGCGAATTGGCTACTAAAAAAGGAATAACAATCGCAAAGCAATTGAGTGACCTGCCTGATCATTCTTTCGATGTAATTACCCTTTGGCATGTGTTAGAACATATACCTAATTTAGAGGAGCAAATTATAGCGTTACGTCGTTTATTAAAACCAGAAGGCAAATTGATTTTAGCAGTTCCCAATTACAAATCATACGATGCGATGCATTATAAAGAGTACTGGGCTGCTTTTGATGTACCTCGTCATATTTGGCATTTTTCACAAAAATCAATTGCTACAATTTTTGCGCAGTTTGATTTTAAAGTGGATGAATTACAGCCTATGCTTTTTGATAGCTTTTATGTTTCCCTTTTATCTGAAGAATATAAAAATGGAAAGAAGAATTGGATCAAAGCTTTTTTTGTTGGATTGCGTTCTAATGTAGAAGCAAGAAATTCGATGGAATATTCCTCTTTAATTTATTGTTTGTCCAAAACAGCCTAGTTCTTTCACTTTTGGACGTAAAAGTGTAAAAAGGAGTGATAAAAGCTATTTTAAAGCGTTTTAAGACACTTTTTACCTAAGAGGTAAGTGTATGTATAAAGAAAAAAAGATAATGGATGTATTTAAAGCTAAAAAAACCTATTTTAATAGATTTTATTTATGTAACTTGCTTTATATATAAGTATTATTTATTGTTAGATATAAATTGAAATAATGTAGTAAACATTAAAAGTTTTTTTAATTTTACATGTTTTTAAAAAAATCAAAAATGAAAAAAGGTATTTTCGTATTAGGATTAGCGGGATTGTTAGTTTCTTGTAACAACAATGCAAACACTGCTGCTACAACAGAATTTAAAACTGCGTATATTGATTCTTCTAAATTAATGACAGAATATCAAGAGGTAAAAGATATTGAATCAAAATACAAAATAAAATCTGAAGAGAAAGGGAAAGCTTTCGAAGGAGAAATTGCACAATTTCAACGTGAGGTTCAAAGCTTCCAAACTAATGCTGCTGAAAAAGGTCAAGCATGGGCTCAACAAAAAGGTGGTGAGTTACAACGTAGAGAACAACAGTTACAAGTTAAGCAACAAACTATTTTCCAAGAGTTACAAGCTGAAAGTACGAAAGAGATGGATTCTATCGTGAAGAAAGTAAAATCTCACATTGCTGATTATGCAAAGAAGAAGAACTTAGATTATGTATTTAATACAGAAGAGGCTTCTACTGTGATTTACGGTAAAGACGAGTATAATATCACTGAAGATATTATCAAAGAATTAAACGCAAAATACCAAGGTTCTGCAGCAGCTAGTACAGTAGATGGTAAAAAAGAAGCTACTCCTGCAGTAAAAGAAGAAAAATAATTATAGTTAATTACATATAGTATTCAAATAGTCCTAAGTATTCTTGGGACTATTTTTATTTATAAACCAATTTTAGTTTTATCTTACCTCAAAAAATGGAAAATTTTTCTAGAGAAGCCACGTATGTTTTACAGTTTATCAACGAGACCAAGCAGTCCATTTTTTTAACTGGAAAAGCAGGGACAGGTAAAACCACGTTGTTGAAAGAGATTGTCAATAGCACCCATAAAAATACCGTTATTGTTGCACCAACTGGTATTGCAGCGTTGAATGCAGGTGGTGTTACGATCCATTCTTTTTTCCATTTTCCGTTGGCTGCATTTATTCCAGATGCTGTTAATCCGCCTATTTTTAGTGAATATGTCAAGTTTGAAAATCGCGTTTCGATTAAGAAGCATTTTCGAATGAGCAATATGCGTCGATCCCTTTTTCTCAATTTGGAATTGCTTATTGTTGATGAAGTGAGTATGCTGCGTGCAGATGTATTAGATGCAATGGATTTTATGCTGCAGACCATTCGACGAAATAATAAGCCTTTTGGAGGCGTTCAGCTGTTGTTTATTGGAGATTTACTACAATTACCTCCTGTGGTAAAAAACGAAGAATGGGAAGTTTTACGTCGTTATTACGAAGGATCTTACTTTTTTCATTCCAATGTTATTCAAGGTAATCCACCGTTGTATATCGAATTGGATAAAGTCTATCGTCAATCCGATGATGCGTTTATTCAAATTTTGAATAACCTGAGAAATAATACCATTACCCCAGCTAATTTACAAGTGCTTAATCAGTATGTTAACCCAACCTTTGATCAGCAAAAAACAGCTGGGTATATTACATTGACCACGCATAATGCCAAAGCCGATACGATTAATTCAGATTCGCTAGAGGCATTAGAGGCAAAACCGTATACTTTTCAAGCCGAAGTTGTAGGTGAATTTCCAACGAATATTTATCCCATCGAAAATCAATTGCAATTGAAAGTAGGAGCACAGGTTATTTTTATAAAAAATGATTTGTCCTTTGAGAAGAAGTATTACAATGGCAAGATGGGGATTGTTCAAAAATTGAGTCCAAGTGAAATTTATGTCAAGTTTCCGGAGGAGAATCAAGTGATAGAAGTGGAACGTTATGAATGGCAAAACATTCGCTACAAAGTCAATCCGAATACAAAAGAAATTGAGGAAGAGCTTTTGGGAACTTTCACCCATTACCCTTTAAAACTAGCTTGGGCCATTACGGTTCACAAAAGCCAGGGATTAACCTTCGAGAAAGCGATTTTAGACGTTTCTAAGGTGTTTTTACCGGGTCAGGCTTATGTTGCCCTATCTCGTTTGAAATCACTGCAAGGATTGGTTCTTTTGACGCCTATTCAGATGAATGGATTAAAGAACGATTACGATGTCATGCAATACGCCAAAAACAAGGCCGATAAAGAGACCTTAGAAGAAGAAATACACAAGCAGACCTTGCTTTTCTTAGAAGAGCGATTGCAAGAAGCTTTTTCTTGGAAAGGATTGAGTCAAAATTGGCGCAATCACTTGTATTCATATAATGACGAAGCCGAGCGAAGCAAGAAGAGTGAATTTAAGAGTTGGACGATGAAAATTGTTCAAACGCTTGAAGAATTAGTCGTGCTAGCGGATAAATTTATCATCCAATTGAAGCGTCTTTTTCTGGAACCCACAGTGGATATTAATTTTGTAAAAGAACGCGTAGATAAAGCCTATGCTTATTTTTTCCCAACTTTAGACCACGTGGTGTTTGAATTGTTATTTACCATGGCTCAAGTGAGAGGTAAAAGACAAATGAAAACGTTTTTTACGGAATTAGAAGCTTTAGAAGATCAAACTATTAAAGTTGTTTTGGATGTAAAAAAGGCCAAACAAATTGTGGATTTGGTAATCAAAAAGGAGCGTTTAACCAAAGAGAATTTAAGAAGTTTAGAGGTAGGGGAGTATCGAATTAATCACCTCACTCATATTGCTTCTCTTTTGCGTACGAGTCGATTGGATTTACAGGACGATTATGATTTAATTGAAGATCTTAAGACCAAAGACAAGGAAAAAAAAGAAAAAAAGAAAAGTACTTTTGCTATTACGTATGAGCTGTGGATGGATGGACTACGTGTAGATGCTATTGCACAAGAACGCAAGTTAACACCAACAACTATTTTTTCGCATTTAGCTAAATTGATTTCGGATGGTAAGATTCAATTAAATGAAGTGCTAGATCAAGACAAAATAGAGCGATTACAGCAAGTATTTACTTCACACGAAGGCAAACCTCTTGCGGAAATAAAAAATGCCTCAAATAACGAATTTACTTGGGAAGAATTAAAATTATACCAACGTACAATACCAGATAGCGAAACAGAATAGTTTCGCTATTTTTTGTGAATCAAACGCGTTAATTTGATCGATAAGTCAGTGAAAATCATTTTGCTGTTTCCGTTGCGCTCAATGTGGTACATCGCTTGAGATAGTTCTTCAAAAATCTCATCCATATTGGCACCATTGACAAAAGGAGCAAAATTTTCTAACTTAAATTTATCTACAGACGTTTGATAATATACTAGATTAGGCGACTGATAATTGTATAAAAGCGCTTGTCTAAATAGTTCAATACAAAATTCTAAAAACTGCTTTTGTTGCTCTCTTCCTAAGGTTGCTAAATCTTCGCTCCACTCAATCAAGTTCTTAATTACCGCGGCGTTGCCTTTTGCTCGAAAAGCAGCACGTACCCAGGTAACAAATTTTTGTTCAAAATCAGCCGAATCAGCAGCATTGGAAACCAACTGTAAAGCTTTGTTGTAGTTGCCTTGTGCTTGACGTGCAAGTAATGCGGCTTGTTGTGCATCACAATGCTGATTAGCCACGAGTGCTTGTTCTATTTCAACGCTGTTTAGGGCGTTAAAACGCAATAATTGACAACGCGATAAAATCGTTTGAAGAATGGATTGCTCATTTTCGGCAATCAAAATAAAAATAGTCTTAGCAGGCGGTTCTTCCAGAATCTTTAAAATCTTATTGGAAGCCTCTGTATTGAGTTTATCGGCCATCCAAATAATCATAATTTTATATCCTCCTTCGTAGGATTTTAAAGCTAGTTTTTTCAGAATTTCACCCGCTTCATCCACGCCAATTTGACCTTGTTTATTTTGAATATCAATGTGGTTATACCAATCAAAAAGACTGCCATAAGGATTTGCTTTTAGAAACGCTCTCCACTGTTCGGCAAATTTATCACTTGTTGGATGTTTGGTTACCTCACTTGTAGTAGCTACAGGATAAACAAAATGTAAATCGGGGTGCATTAAGGCATTGAATTTGATATTACAACTTTCGTTTCCACCGGTGTTTTCACCTCCCGTATTTTTGCAAAGTAAATACTGTGCATAGGCAATTGCCATAGCTAATGTTCCTGTTCCTTCTTGCCCAATAAATAATTGAGCATGAGGAATTCGACCTGTGCTAGCACTTTGAAGTAAGTGATTCTTGATGTGGTTTTGACCAACGATTTCTGAAAATAACATAATGCAAATATAAACGATTTCTTTGGGTATGAGGAAGTCAAAAAAAAGAAAACTTTACGAGTATTTACGGGGTACTATGCTAACTTGATTTGGATTAAGTTTGAATTAAGTGGGGATGAAGTTCGAGAAAAAGCTCATTTTTCAAGGTTGATTCAAAGAAGAGTAGGAGTTGATTTGAACAAAGTAGTTTTCTTCAGTAGAAAATATTCCATAATTGATGCATAAAAAAAGGAAAGGGTATAGAATAATCAAAAATAAACGCCCATTGGATTTTAAAAAGATTTATATTTGCGTTAATCAGAACATATTTTAGAAAAATACAATTATGAAAACAATTGATAATGTGAATTTTAAAAATAAAAAAGTATTAATTCGCGTTGATTTTAATGTACCTTTAAATGAGGCTTTTGAAGTAACAGATACCAATCGTATCGAAGCTGCAAAACCGACAATTGAAAAGGTAGTAAACGATGGAGGAGTGGCTATATTAGTTTCTCATTTAGGTCGTCCAAAAGGAGAAAAAAATGATGCCTTTTCACTGCGCCATATTGTTGCAAAGACAGAAGAGGTACTAGGAGCTAAAGTTACATTTGTTGCTGATTGTATTGGTGAAACAGTAAAAACTGCGGTAGAGCATAGTCAACCTGGAGACATTATTTTATTAGAAAACTTGCGTTTTTATGCGGAAGAAGAAAAAGGAGAGGAGCAATTTGCAGCTGCATTAGCATCAATTGCTGATTTTTATATTAATGATGCTTTCGGTACAGCACACCGCGCACATGCTTCTACAACGATTGTAGCTAAATTTTTCCCGAACGATAAGTGTTTTGGCTATTTATTAGCGAAAGAAATTGAAAGTATTGACAAGGTTTTGAATAGTTCTGAAAAACCAGTTACCGCTATTTTAGGTGGTTCAAAAGTTTCTTCTAAAATTACCATTATCGAAAATATCTTAGATAAAGTCGATCATATGATTATTGGTGGAGGAATGGCCTTTACTTTCGTTAAAGCCTTAGGTGGAAGTATTGGAAATTCACTTTGTGAAGACGATAAATTAGAATTGGCGATGCGCATTATGGAACAAGCGAAAGCGAAAAATGTTCAAATTCACTTGCCAATTGACGTAGTAGCCGCGGATGCATTTGCTGCAGATGCAAATACACAAATTGTGAATGTAAATGCAATTCCAGCTGGATGGCAAGGACTAGATGTAGGTCCTGAAACATTAGCTAGCTTGAAAAAAGTGATTTTAGATTCAAAAATCATTCTTTGGAATGGACCGTTAGGGGTATTTGAGATGGATAAATTTGCCAATGGAACCATTGAATTAGGAAACTTCATTGCTGAAGCTACTAAAAATGGAACATTCTCTTTAGTTGGAGGTGGAGATTCTGTTGCAGCGGTTAAGCAATTTGGTTTAGCTCCAAAAATGAGTTATGTATCGACTGGAGGAGGAGCTATGTTAGAAATGTTAGAAGGACAAATATTGCCTGGTATCAAAGCAATACAAGAATAATATCTTAGGGTATAGCTACGGGATGTGGCTATACCCTATTTTCAAAATATAAAATTATGAATTACAAAGGAGTAGCGTTATCCCTCTTTAGCCTATTATCTTTTACGTTAAGTGCACAAGAACAAACAGAAGGAATTGAATTAAGAAGTAAAGAATTAGATCCACAAGCGTATTTGGATTCGATTAAAGCAAGTTTTGTTAATCATTCTACTAGCGAACGCATCGAGAAGCTTTGGCTAGATGAATTGATCAATCAAGATTTGTTTGATGAGATGAGCGAAGACTTGACAAGTGATGAATTCTTTAATGATGAAGATGGTGAATGGGATGGATTAACAACGGCAGTCTTAAAAGAAAGATTGGCGTTGATGAATGAAAAAACACCCTTTAATGTGGAGTATAATGAATCTTTAGAACGCTTAATTAAATCGTTTTTAAAGAAAAGAAAAAAGTCATTTGAACGTCTATTGGGACTTTCAGAGTACTATTTTCCCATGTTTGAGGAACAATTAGCTAAGAATAATATTCCGTTGGAAGTTAAGTATCTAGCTATTGTAGAATCCGCTTTAAATCCAAAAGCAGTTTCTCATATGGGAGCTACGGGTTTATGGCAATTTATGTATGCGACTGGTAAACAGTATAATTTAGAAGTTTCTTCGTTTAAAGATGATCGTATTGACCCTTTAAAATCTTCAGAAGCAGCAGCTAAATTCTTAGGCGATTTATACAAGATTTTTGGCGATTGGGATTTGGTATTGGCTTCTTATAATGCCGGACCAGGTAACGTATCTAAAGCAATTCGCCGTTCAAATGGTTTGACGAATTACTGGAATATTCGACCAAATTTACCACGTGAAACACAAAATTATCTGCCTGCTTTTTATGCAACCATGTATATTTTTGAATATGCCAAAGAACATGGAATAAAAGCAAACGCTAATATCCCAATGAAATTAGTTCAAACGGATACCGTAGCAGTAAAACGCATGATGAGTTTTGATCAAATTTCTAAGTTATTAGATGTTAGTCAGGAAGAATTAGAGTTCTTGAATCCGACCTATAAATTGAAAGTAGTTCCCTATTCTTCTAGTGAATTGCATTTTTTGCGTTTGCCTTTAGATAAAGCTGGATTGCTAGTTTCAAATGAAGAAAAAATTTACGCTTATGTAGATTTTGAGGAGGATCGCAAAGAGAAGCCAAATTATGATATTGCCATTGCGCAAACTTCGGGTGTTCGCAATAAATATCACACCATTAGAAAAGGTGAAAGTGTGGGTGTTATCGCTAAAAAATACGGATTATCTATCGTTGAATTAAAGCGTTTAAATAACATGAAAACGAATGTTATTTATCCAGGTAAAAAGTTGGTTGTAGGTAAATCTACGGTTGCGCAAGCGTCGACTAGTGGCTATTATGTGGTTAAAAAAGGTGATTCACTTTATTCAATCAGTAAAAATTTGCCAGGTGTAACCATCTCGAAATTAAAAGCGCTGAATAATATGAGCGATAATTCGATGTTGCAACCGGGTATGAAGTTGAGAATTAATTAAGTCATGTATTGAAGCAGACTGTATTTTATATTATTTGTTTTGTGTTTTGCATGAGTTGTAAAAATCCCATGCAAAAAGAAGACGTGCGAACTCCTTCGCAAGGACAAATTAATCACGTTTTGTTGGTCATGGACGACGATTTGTGGTTGAGTGATGTAGGAGATACAATTCGCAATTATCTAGCCGCAGGGATCGATGGTATTATTCCTACCGAACCTCGATTTGATTTAGATCAGCAGTCGCCAGGTATTTTCGGCAATACAGCAAAAAACAGAAAGAATATTGTGTACGTTTCTATGCGCGAAAAGAAAACTAATTTTGAATTGATTGTGGATCAATATGCACAACCTCAGAGTTACTTTTTGATCGAGGGAACGGATAACAAGAGCATTATTGCAACTTTTTTGAAATATAAAGATTCAATTATCAACCGATTTCACCAACAAGAAATTGTTGATATTCAACAGCGAATCAAAGAAGGTCCATTATATGAAACGGTGCTGTTACACGATCGATATCATATCGATATGGACTTACCCGCTTCGTATAAACGAGTTTTAGTCGATGATAATTTTGTCTGGTATAAAAAGGAAATAGCCTCAGGAAATAGCAATATTTTGGTGTATAGTTTACCCTTTGAAGTGGTTAAGCCTTATACAACCCAACGAGAGTTTGTCCTGGATATGGATTATTTGAGGGATTCGATTGTAGGAAAGTACATTCACTCTTCCGAACCCGATACCTTTATGAATATGAGTGTGGATTTTGAGCCTTTTCATAAAATCATTCAACCTAAAGGTCTGGAAGTTACAGAAATAAAAGGAACGTGGGATATGGAGAATAGCTTTATGAGTGGTCCTTATCTCACCTATATTATCAAAAAAGAAGGGTATTATCTTATCATAGAAGGATTTACGTATAATCCCTCCATGAGTAAGCGTAATGTGATGCTGGAATTGGAAGCCATTATGGGAACATTAAAAATAGTTCAATAAAAAAAGCCGAGATATTTCTCGGCTTTTTTTATGTTATATAAATTAAATAAGGCGATTTAAGCCTTTCAAATAATCACAAATCACATTGAGTTGTTTGCAAATAGAAACTTGATTAAATCGCTTGATTATCGCTTTCTGTAGGGGTTGCTTGTTGTTGTTTGATAAACTTTTCAAATAACCCTTTCATCTTGTGTTCTACTTCTTGGTAATTTAAACGATCCTTTGTTTGATAAAAAAGCATCATCGCAAATTTCTTATCCATCTGATCAACGAGAAGGTGTTTGTTTTTGCGGTAGGTTTCTCGAAGTAAACGCTTGTAATAATTGCGGTCAACCGCCTTTTTAAAATAGCGTTTGGATACAGATACACCCGTTTGAAATTGCGGAACTCCCTCTTCATCCACTTCAATATACACCAAGCGAAGAGGATATTTACTAACAGATTTACCTGTTATAAATAATTCATCTATAAGCCTTTTTGCTTTTAGTTTTTCTTCTCTTGGATAAGTTTCGTTTTGTTTTGTCATAGGTTGTGCAAAGGTAGAAAAGGAAAACGATATGTATAAAAAAAGTCCTAGAATATTTCTAGGACTTTCTTTTGTTTGGTATCGAACAACGCTTTAATTGTTGTGGTACACGTTGTTTTCTTGGTTGACATCAGCCATAAACTGGCTAGGATCGATTAAAATAGTTTTAATCGTGCTTTTAGGTTTATTGATGATGAATTTATATTCTGGTTGTGCCCAACCCCAACCTTCTAAAATAGTGCGCTCATATTCTACATACTGATTGGGTTTATTCCAATGCATTGAAGTATATGGCACATAGAATGTTTCCATTGAACCATCTTGGTAGGTTACTAAGATATCCAAAGGCATACCTGCACGTCCAATGCGTTTTAAGGTAACTAAGGATTGATTTTTCTGAATTTCTTCTACAAACAACACTGCATAATCAACAGTATTGGTTGTCATCGTCCAATCCGTCATATACCAATCCAAATTTGCCCCTGTTAAACGCTCTGCTGTGCGTTTGAAGTCATTTGGTGTTGGATGAGTAAATTTATAGTCACGGTAAAACTCCTGAAGTGTTTTCATCATATTATCCCAACCAATGATATAAGCCAATTGAGTCAAGAAAATAGAACCACGACTATACGCTGATATTGAATAGGCTCTATTTGTTAAGTAATGATCAGAATGCGTCGTTAAAGGCTCTTGGATATTACGAGCGATCATGCTGTAATAGCTTTTATACGTTGAAGCAAAAGGATTATCATCTTCTAAATCCTTTTTTGGAAGGATTTGCAACATTGCTAAATCTGAGATAAAGGTAGTAAATCCTTCATCCATCCATTCGTGTTTCGTTTCATTCGTAGCCAAGGTATGTTGAAACCAGCTATGTGCAAGTTCGTGCGCTGTTACACCCACTAAACTTGGAAAGTTACGTTCTCCAGTGATTAACGTACACATTGAGTATTCCATACCACCGTCACCCCCTTGAATCACAGAATATTGTGAATATGGATATTCTCCTACATTCTTGTTGAAAAAATCCATCAATTGAGCCGTAACTGGTTGTAAGTTCTTCCAATTCTCAAGAATTGCAGGGTTATTTTTATATAAGAAGTGCAATTTTACACCATTAGGGCCATCGTAAATATCGTGGATGTAATTAGGATCAGCTGCCCAAGTAAAATCCAATACATTTTCGGCTTTAAAATGCCAAGTCAATGTTTTTCCTTTTGTGGAAGGTACAGTTACTCCAGCATCTTGGTATCCATGTCCGATTTCATTGTTATTTTGCAAGATTCCCGTTCCGCCAACGGTATAGTCTTTATCCAGGGTGATTTTAACATCATAATTGCTCCAAACACTGTGAAATTCTCTTCCTAAATACTGTTCCGTATGCCAACCTTCGAAGTCGTATTCCGCTAATTTAGGGAACCATTGTGCCATAGATAAGGCAACACCTTCTTTGCTATTGCGTCCAGCACGACGAACCATTTGTGGAACTTGACCATCGAAAGTCAAATCTAATATAGTCGTTTGGTGAGGAGGTAAAGGCGTGTTTAACGTCACTTCTAATACCGTTCCAACTACTTTACTTTCAATAGGGGAACCATCTTGCGCTAGTTTTTTTACTTTCACAAAACCAATTTCATTCTCTTTGAGTTTATTGATTTTGCTTTCTGATATTTTTCTACCGCGAATTTCCTTTGTATCCACCATACGGGGATCTGGATCTGGAATACTCATTAACAAAGCATCCATATCGCTATTAGGTTGAAACGCATTGAAGTATAAGTGGTAAAAAACTTTGCGTAATGTATCAGGTGAATTATTGGTATACGCTACCGATTGTGTTCCTGTATACGTGAATTTTTTGACATCCATTTTAACATCCATGCTGTAATCAGCATGTTGTTGCCAATACCCCGGATTAGGGTTCTGTTGTGCGTCAGCCTGATGAATAAAAGGCAAACAAAAAAAGAAAGCTACAACTAATTTTTTCATATCGCTATTTAAATTAAAACTCCACAACAAAGAATAGCTAAGTTGTGGAGTATAGGATCATTTTTCTTTACAAATAGAAAAGATTATTTTTTTGCCTTAGCTAATTTTTCAGCTAAAAGTAAGGCATTGTATACATTAACAAATTTTCCTGAAGTAGAAATCGAATTGAAGTTTCTCACTTCTCTTTTCTCTCCAACAATTACATTAATATTTACAGCTACACCTGAATCCATGATGATTTTTTTCACTTCAGCAGCTGTAAATTGTGGGTAGTAAGCTCTTACTAAAGCAGCAACTCCAGCAACGTTTGGCGATGCCATTGACGTTCCTTGTAAATACTCATATGTATTGTGTGGTGTTGTTGCGTAGATTTTTACTCCAGGAGCAAAAACGTCTACATCATAGTGTCCGTAGTTTGAGAATGTAGCCACCATATTTTCACCGAATTTTGGATTTAAAGCTCCAACAACTAAGAAGTTGCTCGCTACTTCTGGACCCATTTTTACGTTGTCATTTGGATAGCGTTCTACACCACCTTCAATGTTTAAATCCATTGCATCATTTCCTGCTGCAACAACGATTAATACATCTTTAGATTCTGCATATTGAATTGCATCACGTACCCATTGGCTGTTTTCTTCAAAGTATTTTCCGAAACTACCATTGATTACTTTTGCACCATTATCTACTGCATAGCGAATCGCTAATGCGATGTCTTTATCGTATTCATCTCCATCAGGAACTGCACGTAAAGCCATAATTTCAGCAACTTCTGAAGCAACACCATCTCCACCTAAATTATTGTTTCTCGTTTGAGCAATAATTCCAGAAACGTGTGTTCCGTGTTTTGCCTCATCGCGATCTGGACCAATTACATTATTGTCTCCATATACGCGATCATTGATATTACTATGGTCATCACCAACAAGTTCACGACCATTGTAATCTACGTTTAAGTGGTATTTTAACTTGCTATCTCCGTAGTTTTTGTATGTTTCTAACCAAGAAAGCTCACGACCATTGTTTAGAATGTTTGAAATTACTTTTTTAGAGTGCGTGATTTCTTCTGAAGCATCATCTCCAATTGCATTTAAATCTTCAATCGTATAGTCTTTCTTCCCTAAGAATGCAGCCAATCTTTCGTTTGCGCGCATTAGCATGTCAGCTCTAACTTGGATTTCTTTTGCCTCTTGGATTTCTTTTGCAAGCTCTTTTACCGCTCTTTTGTATTGTTCTGATCCATCGTCTCCTCTTCTCACTACACGTACCATTTCTACATTTTCGTGTACTGATTTACCTAAGAAGTTCCATCCATGGATATCATCGATGTATCCATTCTTGTCATCGTCAATATTATTTCCAGCGATTTCTTTTGGATTAGTCCAAACTTGATCTTTCAAATCATCGTGATCAATTTCAATACCAGAGTCAATAACTCCCACAACTACTTTTTTAGGAAGTGGTTTTCCTTTTAAAAGTTCTTCATATGCGCGATCAACTGACATTCCAGGTACAGTATCTCTTAAGATGTCTAAATGACTCCATCTTTTCAATTGTTCTTCTGGTAATGCACTCGTTCTTGTAGGTAATTGATCTACATCTGAAATTGGTTTTTGAATGATCGCTTTTGAGCCTCCACAGCTAGCTAAAGCAAATGCTAAGGCTGCAGAAAGATAAATTGGTTTAATCAAACGCATTGTTTTTGTTTTTTAATTTCGTTTAAGACCGATAAAAATAGTATATAATTGATTGAAAACGTTCAGCTTAACATTAAATTAAGATATCAGAAGCGTGAAGTATTTCATTTAATCGTACTCCTATTTCGGTATGTTGTACTGTAATTATCTCGTTATGTGCATCATGTTCTAAGAATAACAGCCAATTTTCATCTGCTGCCATTTTTAAAAATTTTTCTTTTTCACTAAGCGTTAACAAGGGACGCGTATCATAACCCATGACATACGGCAAGGGAATATGACCAGCTGTTGGTAATAAGTCGGCCGTAAAAGCTAGCTTACGTCCTTTGTAATTTAAGATGGGAATCATTTGTTTATCTGTATGTCCATCTGCAAAAAAGATAGAAAAGCCTAAATCAGTCTCTAACACTAAATCAGAATCGTTTCTTTCAATAAAATGAAGGGCACCACTTTCTTTGATGGGCAGAATAATTTTCAGGTAAAAAAGACGCTTTTTCTCTTGCATTGGGTTGAGTGGCCCAATTCCAATGTTCTTCATTAGACCAATAACGCGCGTTTTTGAAGGCATTGACATAGCCTGTGCGAGCTGCATTCCAATTTACTGCTCCGCCAACGTGGTCAAAATGCAAATGGGTTAAAAATACATCCGTAATATCATCAGGATGAAAACCGTGTTTCGCCAATGACTTTTCAAGTGTGTGATCTCCCCAAAGCGAATAATAACCAAAAAACTTATCTGATTGTTTGGTTCCCATTCCTGTGTCAATTAAAATTAATCGCTGGCCGTCTTCAATGAGTAATAAACGGGCACCTAAATCGATTTGATTATTTGAATCTGCAGGATTGGTTTTATTCCAAAGGGCTTTGGGTACTACGCCAAACATGGCACCGCCGTCTAGTTTAAAATTGCCACTTTCAATTTGATATAATTTCATGTCGTTTTCATTTTAACTCTAATAAGTGCAAAGTACTACATTTATGGAAAAGATGGGCTGTTTTTGATGAACATCCTATCGATGTCTTCTTTTATTCGGTCTAAAAAATGTGAAAAGCGTATTTTTGTGGGTGAAATAAATGGCGTTTTTATCTGAAATAGGCCTAGCCATGTGCAATAGAAAAGAAATACAAAGAGAAGGAAAATGCGTTTCTTGGATTTGTTCAATCCTTTCTTTTTTTTGTGTCTTGTTTATCCAAAATTAGATGCGAAATTTGTAACGAAAGCTTTTTAAATAGAAAAAGAATTTATTTGGACTATTAAACGGATTTTGATTTGCTAGTAAATTAGCTAATCTACTGCTTAATAAGTAATTAAAAATGGATTACAACAATAGATTTTATCGATTTTAGTATTAAAACTTCTAATCGTTATAAATATGTTAGTTAGTATTAGAAACCATTTTTTTATAATACCTTTGTCAATCGGTATAGAATTAATCTATTTTAAGTAACAACGTATGATAAAAGTTTCAGATATAGCAAGTAAACGCGTAGCTCTTTTGATGGAAGATGAAGGTTTTGATTCTACAAAAGATTACGTTCGCGTAGGGGTAGAAAGCGGAGGATGTTCCGGCTTATCGTACCAATTGAAATTTGACCACGGAACCACAGAAGACGACAAAGTTTTCGAAGATAATGGGGTTAAAATTGCTGTTGATAAAAAAAGCTTTTTGTATTTAGTAGGAACAACTCTTGAGTATTCAGGAGGCTTAAACGGAAAAGGTTTCTATTTTAACAACCCGAACGCAAGTAGAACTTGCGGATGTGGAGAAAGTTTTTCTTTATAGTACAGAAAGGGAGGATTAAGTTCTTCCCTTTTAACAAAGTAAAGTCTAATGTAGAAGCAGGTAATAATTGCTTTTAAGTACCAATATATGAGCAAGTATACAGAAGAAGATTTAAAAAAAGAATTAGAAGGTAAGGAGTATGAGTATGGATTCTATACAGATATAGAATCTGAAACATTCCCGATTGGATTGAATGAAGACATCATCAGAGCGATTTCTGCAAAGAAAGAAGAACCTGAATGGATGACAAACTGGAGATTAGAAGCTTTCCGTATTTGGAAAGAAATGACGGAGCCGGAATGGGCAAACGTACACTATGAAAAACCAGATTTTCAAGCCATATCTTACTATTCAGCACCAAAAAGTAAAGACAAATACACAAGTTTAGATGAAGTGGATCCAGAATTATTGGAGACCTTCAATAAATTAGGTATCTCTATTGATGAGCAAAAACGTTTGTCTGGAGTTGCTATGGATATTGTAATGGATTCCGTTTCAGTAGCTACAACGTTTAAATCAACGTTAGCAGAAAAAGGAATTATATTCTGTTCTATTTCAGAAGCGATTAGAGAATATCCTGAATTAGTAAAACAATATTTAGGAACAGTTGTGCCACAAACAGATAATTTCTATGCGGCACTAAATTCAGCTGTTTTCTCTGATGGGTCATTCTGTTATATTCCAAAAGGCGTTCGTTGTCCGATGGAATTATCAACGTATTTCCGTATTAATCAAGCAGGAACAGGTCAGTTTGAGCGTACATTAGTTATTGCTGATGAAGGAAGTTACGTTTCTTATTTAGAAGGATGTACAGCACCATCTCGTGATGAAAATCAATTGCACGCTGCTGTTGTAGAGTTAATTGCTTTGGATAATGCTGAAATTAAATATTCTACAGTACAAAACTGGTATCCTGGTGATAAAGAAGGAAAAGGTGGAGTTTTCAACTTCGTAACTAAACGAGGATTGTGCGAAACAAATGCTAAGATTTCTTGGACACAAGTAGAAACAGGATCAGCAGTAACTTGGAAGTATCCTTCTTGTATCTTGAAAGGAGATAATTCGGTTGGAGAGTTTTACTCTGTAGCAGTTACAAATAATTTCCAACAAGCGGATACCGGTACAAAAATGATTCACTTAGGTAAGAATACGAAATCGACGATTATATCGAAAGGTATTTCAGCTGGTAAATCTCAAAATAGTTATAGAGGTTTAGTACAAGTAGGCCCACGTGCTGAAAATGCTAGAAACTTCTCTCAATGTGATTCGTTGTTAATGGGTAACGAATGTGGAGCTCATACCTTCCCTTACATTGAAGCGAGAAACTCAACAGCTCAAATTGAGCATGAGGCGACAACAAGTAAAATTGGGGAAGACCAAATTTTCTATTGCAACCAACGTGGAATTTCAACGGAAAAAGCTATTGCTTTGATAGTTAATGGTTTCTCTAAAGAGGTGTTGAATAAATTACCAATGGAATTTGCAGTTGAAGCACAAAAATTATTAGAGATTTCATTAGAGGGAAGTGTGGGTTAATCCACATCGCTTTAATGGAGGCATTCGTATCATTACAAATTTAAAATAACAAACAGTTTATGTTACAGATAAAAAACCTACACGCAAGTGTTGAAAATAAAGAAATATTAAAAGGAATTAATTTAGAAGTAAAAGCGGGTGAAGTTCACGCGATTATGGGACCTAATGGTGCTGGTAAAAGTACATTATCTTCTGTGATTGCTGGAAATGAGGCTTTTGAAGTAACGGAAGGTGAAATGTTATTGGATGGTGAAGAGTTAGGGGAATTAGCTCCTGAAGAAAGAGCACACAAAGGGGTGTTTTTATCTTTTCAATATCCGGTGGAAATTCCTGGAGTTTCCGTGACTAATTTCATTAAAACAGCAATTAATGAGGCAAGAAAAGCAAAAGGACAAGAAGAGATGCCTGCCAATGAAATGCTGAAACAAATCAAAGAAAAAGCAGAATTACTTGAAATCGATAGAAAATTCTTATCTCGTTCATTAAATGAAGGTTTCTCAGGTGGTGAGAAAAAGAGAAATGAGATTTTCCAAATGGCGATGTTAGAGCCAAAAATTGCAATCTTAGATGAAACGGATTCAGGATTAGATATCGATGCATTGCGTATCGTTGCTAATGGAGTAAATAAATTAAAAAGCGAGGATAATGCTGTAATCTTAATTACGCACTACCAACGTTTGTTAGACTATATCGTTCCTGATTTTGTACACGTTTTACACGATGGTAAAATTGTAAAAACAGGAGGAAAAGAATTAGCCTTAGAATTAGAAGAAAAAGGATACGACTGGATCAAAGAATCGCTATAATCAAAGCGATTTAATAGAACAGGACACAGTCATTTTAATCTAATAGGTAAATAAGGAATATGGAACTTAAAGATAAATTAATAACGTCTTTTGTTGCTTTTGAACAACAATTGAGTGGAGAGCACGATACGCTACACAATATTCGTTTAGAAGGACTAAAGACATTTGAAGATAAGGGATTCCCTACAAAAAAAGAGGAAGCGTGGAAATACACGTCTTTAAATTCAATTTTAAAGCAAGATTTTTGTGTGGTTCCTAAGAAAGAAGTAGCGGTTGATTACAAAGATGTAAAACAATACTTTTTAAGTGATTCGGATACGTATAAATTGGTATTTATCAATGGAGTATTCAGCTCTCACTTATCATCTACTACACATGATGGATTAGACGTATGTTTAATGTCTTCTGCTTTGACTAAACCAAAGTACAAGATGTTAATTGATACGTATTACAATACAATAACAGATAAGGAAGATAGCTTAACTGCTTTGAATGCTGCGTATGCAGTGGAAGGAGCTTTTGTCAATATTCCAAAAAGCAAAGTGGTTTCTAAACCAATTGAGATTGTATACTTGTCAACAGCAGGAGAACAAGCCTTATTGGTTCAACCACGTAACTTGATTATCGTTGGTGAAAATGCGCACGTTCAAATCTTAGAGCGTCATCAAAGTTTAGATGAGTGTAGCATCTTCACAAACTCAGTAACGGAAATTTTTAGCCACAAACGCGCTATCGTTGATTTCTATAAGTTGCAAAACGATTTAGATACAGGTACGCTAATTGACAATACTTTTATCAAACAAAAACAAGAGAGTAGAGTATCTGTTCACACGTTTTCTTTTGGGTGGAAAATTAACGCGTAATAACCTGAATTTCTTTCAAGACGGTGAGCGTATTGATAGTACAATGAAAGGAATTACGTTAATCGGTGGAAAACAGCACGTGGATCACTATACCTTAGTTTCTCACGATAGTCCAAACTGTGAAAGTCACCAAAACTATAAAGGATTGTATGATGACAATTCAGTTGGGGTATTCAACGGTAAGATTTACGTAGATAAAATCGCACAAAAAACAGATGGTTTCCAACAAAGTAACAACATCTTGTTGAGCGATAAAGCGCAAGTGTATACGAAACCACAGCTGGAGATCTTTGCTGATGACGTACGTTGTTCACATGGATGTACAATTGGTCAATTAGACGAAGATGCCATGTTTTATATGCGTCAACGCGGTATTCCTCAAAGAGAAGCAAAAGCGTTGTTGATGTACGCCTTTACAGATGAAGTAATGGAATCAGTTAAAATTCCAGAACTTAAAGGAAAGGTTGCTAAAGTGATTGCCTCAAAATTAGGGGTATCAATGGGATTTGATATTTAATATATTTTATTCGTTATAAATAAAAAGGGTACTTAACCAAGGTGTTAAGTACCCTTTTTTATTTTTAGGCGTTTTAAGCGCTTATTTTTTTATTATGCGACAGAAGTACTTTTCAATATAAAGGATTTATTACATCGAATAATAGAAGCAAACAAGCTGATATTTCACCTAGGTCTGGGTTTACTTCATTAACGGAATCGCTTGATTCCTATTTTTACTTGTAATTGTGCAGATGTTGTTCTACACAATACGTGATTAATTGAATCTTATTCTTCACGTGAAATTTTTCTGTCAACTTCTTGATATACGTTTCTACAGTGCGTCCACTCAAGTGCACCATTTTTCCAATTTCATTGTTCGTCAATCCCTTACAAGCGTGATTGATGATTTGTAATTCGATGGAAGAAGGAGTATAAAACAGTGGCTGAGCAACAAGCGTATCCTTCGTAAACGCCTTGCTGTTGTAGTTTTTCCATTGCTCTATATGTTGCGTATAAGGGGCATTGTTGCCATGAAACAAAGCGGTTAGGAGCTTAAATATAATATGGCTGTTTTTTGACAATAATAGACGCAATCATAGGTGTTGAATAGGTGATGTAAGTCTTCTTGGTATACCTGAGTATACACGATAATAGGTGTTTTATTGTGCTTGGCACGCAATATTTTTAAGGCTTCTATACCCGTCATAATTGGGGTAAAAGCATCAATTAGTAGAAAATTATTCTGTTTGTGTTGCAGCCTATTAACCAACTCAAAACCATTGCAATAATACTCTATTAAATCGAGATTTAAGGTTCGTTCAATATGGTCTACGATGAGATTTTTAAAATGTAAGTCTGATTCGTTGTTTTTTGATGAGGTTTGCAAGTAAATCTAATAATGTGAATAAGATGAATAAGCAAAAAGCCTCAAAAATATTCTTTTTGAGGCTTTTATATTTATTTCTTGATTAAGATTCACAACTGCTACAGTTCACCAAGTTCGTTACCATTTCTTTCGAAACACTTTGACTTCTTTGGTAGTATAGCGTTTTTACTCCTAGTTCCCACGCTTCAATCATCAAGCGGTTTACATCTTTAATTGGTAGAGAAGAAGGAATGTTTAAATTCAAACTTTGTGCTTGATCCACATATTTTTGTCTGATGGCAGCTTGTTGAATAATTTCCAATTGACTGATTTCTTTAAATGTTTTGAAAACAGCTTTTTCTTCTTCTGTTAATCCGTCCAATTGTTGAACACTTCCTCCAGAAAGCATGATGTTTCTCCAGGTCTCTTCATTGTCCATCCCTTTAGACTCTAATAAAGTCGTTAGGTATTTATTTTTACGCATGAAGTTTCCTTTTGATAAACCTGCTTTGTAGTAGTTACTACTGAAAGGCTCAATTCCAGGAGATGTTTGTCCTAAAATAGCAGAAGATGACGTTGTTGGCGCAATAGCCATCGTTGTTGTATTTCTTCTACCGTATCCTTTTAAGATTTCAGGCTCTCCGTAAATACGAGCTAATTCTTGAGAAGCTTTATCTGCTTTTGCACTGATATCTTCAAAAATTTTGTTCGTCAACATTTTAGCTTCTAATCCTTCGAATGGAATCATGTTCTTTTGTAAGTATGAATGCCATCCTAAAACTCCTAAACCTAAAGCTCTGTGTCTTTTTGCAAAGCGGTTTGCTGAAGCTAAGTAGTAGTTTCCTTCTGTTTTTTCGATGAATTCTTGTAATACTGCATCCAAGAAGAAAATCGCTAATTTTACAGCTTCTGTATCTTTCCACTCATCGTATAACTCTAAGTTCATAGAAGATAAACAACAGATGAATGATTCGTCATCAGAAGAAGGTAACATAATTTCTGAACAAAGATTACTTGCGTTGATACGCATATTTAAATCTTTGTATACTTGTGGTTTGTTGCTATTTACGTTGTCAGAGAAGAACAAGTAAGGCATTCCTTTTTGCTGTCTGCTTTCCAGTACTTTTGCCCATAATTGTCTTTTTTCTTTATCTCCGTCAATCATTTCTTTCATCCAATAGTCAGGAATACTTACGCCATAGAATAAGTTTTGAATTGGATTTCCGATGTTTTTAATGTTTAAGAACTCATCACAATCTGGGTGATCAATATCTAAATAAGCCGCAAATGCACCGCGTCTTACTCCCCCTTGTGAAATCGTATCCATAGCCGTGTCAAAAAGCTTCATAAAGCTTACCGCACCACTACTTTTACCATTATCTGTAACTGCGCTCCCTCTTTCGCGTAAGCCTCCGAAATAACCCGAAGTACCTCCACCAATTTTGGTTTGCATAATAACTTCCCCTAATTTGTGCGTAATCCCTTCAATACTATCCGGAATGTTTACGTTGAAACAAGAAATCGGTAAACCGCGTTCTGTTCCCATATTTGCCCAAATCGGTGAACTTAAACTCATCCATCCACGTTCAATCATCTCTTGAAAAGACTCTTTCAATTCTGGTTTAAACAAGCGCTTTGCAGCTGCCGTTGTAATACGGTCAATAGCTCCTTCAACCGTTTCTCCTTTCAACAAATAACCTCTGTTTAGGATCTGCTCACTCTCTGAGTTTTTCCACCACAGTTTTTCTTGTAGGTTATCGTTCTCTTTTACTTCTAGTGGTAATGCGAAATTGTTCATAGTAATTTTGTGCAATTATAAGGGGTTAATTAGAATAAATCTTCAGCGGTTATACTCTTATCGTGTTTCGTATAATCTACTGGTCTTTTTGCAAAGAAATCGTCTAAACTGTTAGCGAAAACTTCCTCTTCAAACCACGCCATCGGTTTATATTGTTCTTGCGTGATATTGTACACTTTTTTCAATCCGATTTTCAACATACTTTCATCCACTCTAAATTTCATGAAGTTTAGTAAGTCATGTTTATTAACCGTTTCGATCGTACCTGTTTCAAAAATCCAATCTAGGATTTTAGCCTCAATATCAATTGATGTTTTTACAACATCATTCACATGGTTAATCAATTCTTCATCAAAGAAATCTGGATATTCCTCACGGATAATATTGATGATATAGATTCCTGCATTTGCGTGAATTTGCTCGTCAACAGAAGTCCAAGCAATAATGTTACTTACGTTTTTCATTAATCCTTTGAATCTTGTGAAAGATAGGATAATGGCAAATTGACTAAACAATGATACGTTTTCAATTAGTAACGAAAATAAAATTAACGATACTACGTATTTTTTGCGATCCGTGCTATTATTTGAATTTTCTAAAACAGAAGACAGATATTCCACACGTTCTTTGATTACTGGAATCGTTAACAAGGCCTCAAATTCGTCATTGTAACCCAATACATCCAATAAACGAGAATAAGCTTCTGAGTGTCTAAATTCACATTCTGCGAAAGTAGCCCCTAAACCATTAAATTCTGGCTTTGGAAAGTGACCAAATAAATTTCCCCAAAACGTTTTTACTGCTACTTCAATTTGAGCAATAGCTAATAAACTATGTTTGATTGCCAATTGTTCCTCTTTTGTCAAGTGAGAATGGAAATCTTGTGTATCTGCTGTGAAATCTACTTCACTATGCACCCAAAATGATTTGTTGATAGCTTCTGTAAATTGGTAGATACCTGGGTATTCGAATGGTTTATAGTTAACTCTTTTATCAAAAATAGACATAGCAATATATTTTTAAATTAATAACAGACGTAGTTTTTGCAAAGGCAGTAAACACCGGACGCTTCAGTCAAAAATGTCACTAGGTTTTTGCATAACTCACTTGGTTTTATACTCTTACAACTAAGAGGTAAATCAAAAGTGAACAGTGCTAAGTTACTATTTAGATGCTATGATGTCAACTTTATTTTAGATTAAGTTATCAAATATTGTTAATAACTTTTATACCCCTGATTCTGCCTTGGCTTTGGCGTGATTCTACCCGTGTTTGGAAGTTTTGGATGGATTTATATTCAAATTATTTGATATAGAAATCAAGTTTTTTTAACGGTAGAAGAGGAAAAAATAACGG
Organism: Myroides gitamensis; assembly: GCF_029894455.1. Lineage (NCBI taxonomy): Bacteria > Pseudomonadati > Bacteroidota > Flavobacteriia > Flavobacteriales > Flavobacteriaceae > Myroides > Myroides gitamensis. Next base: position 3,265,478 of record NZ_JARYHN010000001.1, on the reverse strand, counting down.
TAGAGGGCAAAAAAAAAGTGCATCTATTCTTGGTGAATAAATGCACTTGAGTATACTTGTATTTTGGTTTAGTTTAATTGAGCAACAATAGATCTCCAAGTTTCTAATTCTGGAATTCCAGGTTTTCTTTTTCCAAAGAACTGAACGATGATTTCACCCATTTCATTGAATACCTCAACTGCAGTAACAATACCATCCTCTGTTGGTTTGCGTACCACCCAAGTCTGAGCTACTTTATCCATGTCCAAGTGCATGTTAAAGTCTGGATCTAAAACATTGTACCAGTTTTGGTGCCACATCGTTTTATTTACTTCTCCTGTGTGGATTTGGATGTTTCCTCTATTTCCTACAAACACCATAATTGGCGTTTTTTCTGCAGAAGCTTGCTCTAATAATGTGATAATCGAATCTTTAGAGATTTGTTTAGCATAGAATTCACTTGGCGCTAAACGCAACGCTTGAGTTCTTGTAACGTTGTATTTTTTAAGTAAGCTGAAGAAGTTATGTGTATCCTTCAAGCTTTCCCATTCTTGTCTGAATGCTTCAACATCTACCTCTTCGTCTAAACGCTCATCTAAATTTTGGATGTAAGGCTCTGTTTTATCATTAAACTCCTGAACTTCCGCTCTGTATTTAGCAACTAAAGCATCAAAAGCATCGGCATTGCTGATTGAAGTCAAGTAAATTTTGTGGATAGCTTCTCCATCTTTACCAAAGAACTGTAAGCTTTTACGTACAATATTTCCTGTTTCTTCTACTACAGCGAATACATATTTCCAATGCGATAAGAAGATGCGTAAATCGATATCTGGGTTTACGAATAAACCAGCATGAGGATTAGAAAAATCAGGATTACTGTAAATTCCTTTGCGTTCGTGTACACATTCGTCATTGCGTGTTAAAGCCATAACTTTACCTAACGACTCGATTTCGCTTAAAATAGCTACCATTTCAGGTCGAAGTAAAGTAGCTGTCTCTCCTAAAGTAGTCGCTAGTAATTCCATTTCGCTAGCATTTAATTCCGCAGCGGCATTTCGTATACGCAAACGTGGGTTTTCTTCTTTTAATTGGGCCCAACGTTCTTTTAAAGCTAATATTTCAGTATTCATTTTTAATGTTTTTTATACTCCAAAGATGATTAATGGAGCGTTATTAACTGGGTTTTTTGTTACGATACATGGAAATTTATAAACCTGAGAAATCGTTTCTTGGGTTAATACCTTTTCAGGAGTATCGTAAAGTACCTTTTCTCCTTTGTTGAGTAAAAGGATGCGATCAGCATATTGCGCAGCAATATTTAAATCGTGAATAACAACAATGGCCGTATTCCCTTGTCTAGTAAATTCTTTGATTAGATCAAGAATTTTATGTTGATGTAAAACATCTAAATTGTTCAATGGTTCATCCAAAAACAACAATTTATTTTCTATTGGATTGTTGAGTTGAGATAAGACACGTGCTAAATGTACGCGTTGTTTTTCTCCTCCAGACAAGTGATTGTACTCTCTGTGTTGAAGCGGACATACATCAATACACTCCATGCTGTGCTGGATTGCTTTTTTGTCCTCTTCAGAAGGGGTGTGTTCAAAATAGGGGTATCGCCCCATCATCACTACATCTTCAACTTGTAGGGGAATATCAGTATTAAATGATTGAGAGAATTTAGCTTTGTGTTTAGGCAATGTCTTTTTGCACCATTTCGGATACTCACATTCTTTCAATAGGATGCGATTACCCGGTTGATGTAATTCATCAGCAAGTAAACTTAAAAAGGTTGATTTACCTGCACCATTTGGTCCCAAAACAGCAATAAATTCCCCGTTCTGACAACTAAAATCGATGTTGTTGATCAGAAAGGTATCTTTTGCTTTAAAACTAACTTGAAGTGCTTCAATCATAATTACATTGATTTTTTGAATTTAATTAAAATAGCAATGAAAACAGGAGCTCCCATAATTGCAGTCAAGATTCCAATAGGAACTTCAGTTGGCGGAACTAATGTTCGACTTACTCCATCTGCCAGCAGCAGTAAAATACCTCCGGCTAGGAAAGAAAGAGGAAGAATAAAGTAATAGTTCGACTTGAAGATTAACCGCAAGATGTAGGGTACTACTAAGCCAACAAAACCAATTGTTCCTGTAAAAGCAACAATGGTACCTACCATTAGGGCTGAAAACAGAATAATTCTTTTTTTGATGCGCTCTACTGTTATCCCCAGATGATTGGCGTCTTGTTCACCTAACATCATGGCATTTAATGCTTTGCCTAAGTTAAGTAAATAAAATAAAGAAACCCCAATAACAACTGCTAAAATCGCTATTTTCGTCCACGTTGCACCAGCTAAACTGCCTAAAGTCCAGAAGGTTAAGTTTCTCAATTCTTCGTCATTGGAAACAAAAGTCAGCAATCCAGTTATAGAACCTGAAAGCGCTGTAATAGCAACCCCAGATAATAATAAGATACTGATGTTGGTTTTGCCATTTACTGTGGACATTTTATAGACAAAACTCATTGTGAGAATAGCCCCAATAAAGCTCATGATACTCAAAAGCGAATAGTGGAGAAATTCAGGGATAAACGGTTTGATAAAGGCGCCTAAAACGATGGTTATGGAAGCAAAAAGTACCGAACCAGAAGTAATTCCTATTAAATCTGGCGATGCCAAGGGATTTTTGAACATCCCTTGTAACGCAGTACCTGATAACGCTAAACCACCACCCGCTAAAACGGCCATAATAATACGAGGCAATCGCACATGTGTAATGACATATTGATCACTCGAATTTACTTTTTCAGGATGAAAAAGCAAATTAATTATGGTGTTTAGGCTACTATTCTCAAAGTTGTAAACTCCTAAAAAAATAGACACGGCTGCCATACCCACTAATACAATACTCAAGGTGCCTAGATAAAAAGAGAGTCTTTTTTGCATGTTATTTCCCTTATTCTGATAACAATTGATTTAATTGTGTAACTGCAGTTCCAACTCTAGGAGTGAATCCCGTTAATAACAAACCATCCATTGCGATTATTTTTTTGTTTTTTCCAGCGTTTGTGCGGTTTAAACTTTCAATTTTTAAAACACCATCTATACCACCCATGCTTTGTAATCCTGTGTCAAACATCAAGATATAGTCAGGGTTGCTGTTTAATAAAGCTTCAGGAGTAAGGGGTTTGAAATCGTCAAATCCTGTTACTGCATTTTGTCCTCCTGCTAATTCGATAATGTTTTGCATTGGCGTTTTATCCCCAGCTACAAATAAGTTACCAGCACCTCTTGCATAAATGAAAAGAACTTTTGGTTTAGTTTCAAAGGTTTTTAACTGCGCTTGATCTTGGTCAATTTTAGCCAATAATCCCTCATAGTCTTTCACGTTTAAAGAAGCTGCAATGTCTTTAATTAACGTTTTTGTTCCTTCAATTGAAAAATCTTGATCAATGATAACTAATTTGATGTTTGCATCTTCTAATTGCTTTTTCAAATTCTCGTTTAAATCCTTCTTAGCAACGTAAACAAGGGTTGGTTTTAACGCCATTAAAGCTTCAATATTGATTTTATTTACGTGCTCTAATTGGGTAGCTGTAGTATTCATATCTGCTGGATAGGTACTTGTAACATCGACTCCTACGATATTATTTCTTTGACCTAAATCAACTAAAGTTTCTGTAATTGCTCCATTTAAGGAAACAATACGTTCGTTTGAAGTAGCTACTTCTGTGGTAGTTGTCTCAACAGCTTTCTCTTCTTTGCTGTTTTTACACGCAACAACTGATAATGCGAGTAGGACTAAAAGGGCAGTTCTTTTCATACAGGATTCTTATTTTAATTAAATCTGAATAGAGGCAAAAATAGGACTTTTTCAAATCAAACAAAACATATTAAGATTAATTTTAAATAATAGATTGTGTGAGGGATACAAGGCAATTATGTTAAAAAAATGGAAACGCAAATAGAAGGAAATAGTTGCACTTCCACAGAAGTTAAAAATGAAGCGGATGGACTTCCTTGCGTTTTGTCAATATGATAATAATGGGAGCCAAAAAGATGTTTTTTTTGCAGTATCTTTGGGGTATAAAAAAAATAACGATGAAAAAGGTTTTATTTACTCTAGCTGTGGCATTTTTAGGAATGGCATCTGCACAAGCTCAATTAGGGAAATTGAGCGGAAAAAAAATTGATGCACTGACAACAGCGGTTTCTGCTTTTACAGTGTCTGATGAAGAAATTCAACAATCTGCTAAAGAAGCAGTGAAATGGATGGATGAAAACAATCAGGTTTGTGATTTAAATTCGAAACAAAAAGACATGCGTGAGTACGCAGAGCGTTTGGATCGTATCTTTAAACCATATAAAAATTACGATGGTTTAGATTTAAACTACAAAGTGTACTACGTAACCGATATCAATGCGTTTGCATGTGCTGATGGGAGTGTTCGCGTATTTTCATCTTTAATGGATATTATGACAGATGATGAATTGTTAGCGATTATCGGTCATGAGATTGGGCATGTGAAGTTAGGGCACACGAAAAAAGCGTATGAACAAATTTTACTCGCAGAAGCAGCAACTAAATACGTAGGCTCTACAAAAGGAACAGCTGCAGATATCATGAATTCTAATTTAGGAGGAATGGCAGAACAATTTATGGGTGCTAGTTTCTCTAGAAAACAAGAATCAGATTCCGATGATTATTCGTACAAATTCTTAGTGGCACATAAAAAAGATCCGCAAGCATTAGCAGATGGATTCCAAAAATTTGCTGATATGGAGAAAGAATACGGAACAGATAAATCGATTGTATCTAAAATGTCTTCTAGCCATCCAGATAGTGAAAAACGTGTAAAACGCGTAGAAGAAAAAATTAAAAAAGACGCAAAAAAATAGTCTTTGACGAAATAAAAATGCAAAGGGGCTGTCTCTCATAAAAAGGAGTAAGCCCCTTTTTTTATGTTTTGAATTTTGCTTGAAAAGGATTCCTTAGGATGAAGATGTGAAAATAGTATTAAAATGTAAATTCCTTGTTTCTATTATTTAAAGTATTTCGCCGTAGAGTTTTTATTAATCTCGATTTAGAAGTAAAGGGTATAGGGTGTTTTGGCAAATAATACGCCTAATTTTTAAAAAATAAGTCATTGTATTGCGAATAGATTGTTTTCTGCAAACCGATGGGATTCACTATCTTTGTCTATATTTTTGATTAAAAAAGACAGGTTATGTTAGATATAAAAGCAGTTAGAGATGATTTTCCGATCCTGAAACAACAGGTAAACGGGAAACCTTTAGTATATTTTGATAATGCTGCTACAGCTCAAAAACCGAAAGTGGTAGAAGAAGCGATCAAAACGTATTACGAAACCATTAATGCAAATATCCACCGTGGAGTGCATACGTTAAGTCAATTGGCTACGGATGCGTATGAAAAATCGAGAAAAAAAGTACAACATCATATCCATGCAAAAGAAGATCATGAGATCATCTTTACACCAGGAACAACCTTCGGAATTAATTTAGTTGCTAATGGTTTTGGTGCATTATTAAAAGCGGGAGATGAAATATTGATTTCGGCTTTAGAACACCATTCGAATATTGTGCCTTGGCAATTTGCATGTGAACGCTCTGGAGCGACATTAAAAGTAATCCCAATGAACCAAAAAGGGGAGTTGATTATGGAGGCTTATGATGCGTTATTATCACCGAATACCAAAGTGGTTGCTGTATCTCATATCTCAAATGCTTTAGGAACAATTAATCCCATCAAGGAGATGATTGCTAAAGCACATGCTGTGGGAGCTGCTGTTTTAATTGATGGAGCACAAGCAACACCGCATATTAAACCAGATGTACAGGATTTAGATTGTGATTTCTACGTATTCTCAGGCCATAAAATATGTGGGCCAACAGGAATAGGAGTGCTATACGGAAAAGAAGCCTGGTTGAATAAATTACCTCCATACCAAGGAGGAGGGGAGATGATCAAAACCGTGACATTTGAAAAAACAACCTATGCGTGTTTGCCTCATAAATTTGAAGCTGGAACTCCCAATATTGCTGGAGGAATTGTTTTAGGATATGCATTGGATTATTTGAATCAACTGGGATTTGATAACATACAAGCCTATGAGCATGAGCTTTTAACGTATGGAACACAGCGTTTGTTAGAAATTGAAGGCTTACACATTGTAGGAACAGCCGAAAATAAAACATCGGTGATTTCATTTAATATTGAAGGATTACATCCGTATGATGTGGGGGTAATTGTGGATAAGCTTGGAGTTGCGGTTCGTACTGGGCATCACTGTACACAGCCTATCATGGATTTCTTCGGTATTCCAGGAACGATTAGAGCATCATTTAGCTTTTACAATACAAAAGAAGAAATTGATATTTTAGTGGAAGCAGTGCGCAAAGCCCAACAAATGCTTTCCTAATCCAACATAGAAATTAGTAGAATATGACTATAAGAGAAGCACAAAAAGAAATAATGGACGAATTCTCCATGTTTGAGGATTGGATGCAACGCTATGAGTACATCATCGAATTGGGAAAATCACTTCCTATTATTGATGCCAAGTATCAAGTAGAGGAAAATTTAATCAAAGGTTGCCAATCTCAAGTGTGGTTACACGCCGAAAACATAAACGGAAATGTTGTGTTTACTGCGAATAGCGATGCTATATTAACCAAGGGAATTATCGCCATTTTAATTCGTGTTTTTTCCAATCAAAAACCAGTGGATATCGTAGAAGCAGATTTGTCTTTTATCGATGAAATTGGTTTGAAAGAACATTTATCGCCAACACGTGCCAACGGATTAGTTTCAATGATTAAACAAATTCGCATGTATGCTTTGGCTTTTCAAGCCCAATAATTTTAATTCAAAGAAAGAGTTTTAGTATGGAAGAAATAGACGTACAACAATTAGGAGAAAATATCGTAAGAATATTAAAAACAATTTACGATCCAGAAATTCCAGTAGATATTTACGAATTAGGGTTGATTTATGACGTATTTGTCAATGAAACCCATGACGTTAAAATCTTGATGACTTTAACATCACCGAACTGTCCAGTAGCAGAAACGTTGCCAATGGAAGTAGAGGAGAAAGTTAAGTCTATAGACAATGTGAACAATGTTGAGATTGAGTTGACTTTTGAGCCAGCTTGGTCTAAAGACTTGATGAGTGAAGAAGCACAATTAGAGTTGGGATTATTATAATATGGAAGGAGAAATTGTAAATAAAGTTGCCAATAGTGCATTGAAAGTCTTTGATTTGGAGGATATGTATCCAACCAACCCAAGGATGGAAGTGGATATTGCTCAGTGGTTATATGAAGGCTTTGTTTTACGAGAGAAAGACTTCAGAGCGGCTCTAAAAGAGATTGATTGGTCAATCTATCAAGATGCTTACGTTGGTTTATATTGCTCAACAGATGCGATATTACCAGGTTGGGCGTATATGCTTTTAACGAGTTATTTACAACCAGTTGCAAAACGCGTTTTCTTAGGGGATAAACACCATTTAGAAAATTCGATTTATCAAGAGTTGTTATTTGCGATAGATTATAGTCAATATCAGGACCTGCCTGTGATTATCAAGGGTTGCTCAAAGAAAGAGATTCCAGAGGAAGCATACGTTCTAGCAACACAATTGATGATGAATACAGCGCGATCGGTCATGTTTGGTGAAGCTTGTTCAGCCGTACCTGTTTACAAACGTTTAGCAAAAAAGTAATTTTTTTTTGTCTTTTCCGCAGTTTATTGTTATTTTCGTGTTAAAATAACAGTATTATGAAAAAATTTTTGCTTAGCATTGCTGCTGTGTTTATGTTGTATTCCGCACAAGCTCAGGAAGCTGAAGGTACTGAAGTGCAAAAAAATTGGACTTCAAAAGGGAATTTTGCTCTTATTGCAAATCAATCTAGTTTTTCAAATTGGCAAGCAGGTGGGGACAATAACCTTGCTGGAAATGTAAACTTGAATTACGATTTGAATTACAAGAAAGACGATTGGACCTGGGACAACAAATTTCAAGTTAGTTATGGTCTAACGAAGTTAAAAGGGGAAAAAGAAAAGAAAACGGATGACCGTTTAGAAATTACCTCTTTACTTGGTAAGCAAATGACAAACAAGTGGTATTATTCATTATTCATGAACTTTAAAACACAGATGGATTCTGGTTGGGATAAAGACGGGAATAAGAATACACACTTTATGTCACCTGCTTATTTACAAATAGGACCTGGTTTATTGTGGAAACACGATGACAACCTAAAAGTAAACATTGCGCCAGCAACTTCTCGTTTTATCATGGTTCACAAGCATTTTACTGAATTTGGTGATGCTTTTGGGGTGGAAAAAGGTAAAACAATGGAGTACCAACTGGGTATGGCAGTTAATGGATACTACAAATTTAATCCAATGGAAAATGTTTCTATTGAGAACATCTTGAACCTGTATTCTAACTACTTAGAAAAACCAGAAAACGTGGTATTAGATTATCAATTGAATGTTGTTTTGAAAGTGAACAAGTATTTATCTACAAACTTGACTTTCCAAGCAGTTTACGATGATAAAGCATACCAAGGTTTCCAGTTAAGAGAAATGATTGGTTTAGGAGTAAACTATACGTTTTAATTGTAGATTTTACAAGAATAGAAAAAAGCTCAAGCCAGAAGGCTTGAGCTTTTTTTATTACAATAAGTAAATCTGTTGTTGCGTAGCCTGGGCTCGAACTTCAGTAGGCCATAAACTGACTTGGACTTCGCCAATGTGTTGTTTGCGCAATAAAAACATACAAAGTCGCGATTGACCAATTCCACCACCAATGCTCAAAGGAACTTGATCCTGTATGACCAATTGATGATACAACAAGTTCATTCTACTACTGGTTTGAGTGAGTGCTAATTGGTGTAGCAAAGTGGCCTGATCGACGCGTATTCCCATCGAGCTCAATTCAACAGCTTGCTCTAAAACGGGATGCCAAACGAGTAAATCACCATTCAATCCTCGGTATCCATCTTCTGTAGCCGTACTCCAATCATCGTAATCGGAAGCTCGACTATCGTGAGGAGCCCCATCGGATAATGGATGCCCTACACCCACAATGAAAACAGCTTTGTGTTCTTTGACGATGGCTTGTTCTCTTTCTTTTGGACTTAATGTCGGGTAGAGTTGCAAGAGTTGTTCTGCCTGGATAAAGGAAATCGCTTCGGGAAGTATAGGCTCAATCTGAAGCTCTTGCCAGACCATAGCTTCAGTTTCCCTTAGCGCTTGGTAAATATGGCGTACAATGGCTTTTAAATAGCTTAAACAACGGTTGTGTGGTGCTATTCTCAATTCCCAATCCCATTGATCTACATAAATAGAGTGAATAGGACTGTAATCTTCATCGGCACGGATGGCGCGCATATCCGTTAGAATCCCCTCATAAAGCGGTAATTCAAGCTCTTGCAAGCGAATTCTTTTCCATTTGGCTAAAGAGTGTACAATTACAGCATTAGTAGATAAAAATTTTACAGGAAAAGAAACTGCTTTTTCAACACCATTTAAGTCATCATTTATTCCTGTCCCCTCATTGACAAGCATAGGAGATGAAATAGGATACAAATTTAGTGCTTCGCTTAGTTTTGCAGCAAAGGTTTGTTTAATTAAGGCAATGGATTTCTCGGTCTGTAAAATTTCTTTTTTACGCATAATGGTACCTGTTAAATGTTATAAATAAAAAAAGGCCCCTCGAATGAGGAGCCTTTAAACGTTGAATAAATAATATAAATATTAGCCTATTCTCAATCCATAGAAATTCCCCTTCGAAGTGCAGATGCAATTCAAATTTGAAGAGAAATTAGTATTAGTTAAGATTGATATAAGCATAACGAATTGGCGTTTGATTAAACGGAATAATAAAAGTACTACATTTTATCTTTGCTGTACTCTAAAATAAAAGTTAAATTTTATCTTCTTCATTTTCAATTAAATGATCGAAATCAGGATACAAGAAATTGTTGTAAGGGAATCGAGTGATGTGAATTTGACGAACAGTCTCATACACTTTTTTTCTAAATTCCTCAAAGTTTTCTTTGTTGGTCGCTGAGATGAAAATGGCATTATCTACACCCACTTTGTTCATCCATGTTTTCTTCCATTCCTCAATTGAATAGTGACGAGAGGTGCGTTCTGTCATTAAATCATCTTCTGCAATCACTTCTGGATGGTAGGCATCAATTTTATTAAATACCATGATGGTTGGTTTATCATCACTTTTGATGTCTTTTAGAATATCATTCACTGAGGTAATGTGATCTTCAAAATCATGGTGAGAAATATCTACTACATGCAAGAGTAAATCCGCTTCTCTAACCTCATCTAATGTACTTTTAAACGACTCAACTAATTGCGTTGGAAGTTTGCGAATAAATCCAACAGTATCAGAAAGAAGGAAAGGCAAATTGCCAATAACAATTTTTCGAACGGTGGTATCTAAAGTCGCAAATAGTTTATTCTCAACGAAAACTTCACTTTTTCCAATGGCATTCATTAACGTCGATTTACCCACGTTGGTGTACCCAACAAGTGCCACGCGAACCATAGCTCCACGATTACTACGTTGAGAAGCCATTTGCTTGTCAATTACTTTTAATTTTTCACGCAACAAGGTAATTCTATCGCGAACGATACGTCTATCTGTCTCAATTTCCGTTTCTCCAGGACCACGCATTCCAATACCTCCACGCTGTCTTTCCAAGTGGGTCCACATTCCCGATAAACGAGGAAGTAAATATTGAAATTGAGCGAGTTCTACTTGTGTTCTCGCATAGGAAGTCTGTGCGCGTTGAGCGAAAATGTCTAAAATTAAGTTGGTTCGGTCTAAGACCTTACAGTCGAGTATTCTAGTAATGTTTTTTTGTTGACCAGGTGAAAGTTCATCATCAAATATGACCGTGTGAATATCGTGTTCGACAATATACGATTTGATCTCCTCCATTTTCCCCGTTCCCAAGAAAGTCTTCGCATTGGGTTGATCTAATTTTTGACTAAAACGCTTGTGTACTTCTCCACCTGCCGTAATAGTTAAAAACTCTAACTCATCCAAGTACTCATTCAACTTTGCTTCATCTTGATCTCTATTGATAATACCTACAATAACAGATCTTTCAAAATTTATTTCTTCTCTTTCAATCATATAACTATTGTCTATGTAGACAAAATTAGTAAAAAAATATGGGTTGATGGTTTTTGTCAGGTAAGAGTTTGTGATTTGAATGCGTGAAAGCTTTTAGAAATACAACGGCAACAAGGATTTTGTAGTGAAACAAAACGACTGGAAAAATTAAGAAATGTTAATAAAACAGTGCCTTTTGCTTAAATATTTCATTTTTGAATATGATGAAAATTATTTTATATTTATAATGAATTGATATATTCTATTTTTTTTATTTAAAATAAGGTGATAATATGATTTATATTAATTTACGTTTTGTTAATATTAATATAAAAAAAATTATATATTTGACAGTAACTAACCTAAAACGAATACACATGAAAAGAATTACAGTGCTTTTCTTTTTCTTGCTGAGTGTTTATTTCAGCTACGGACAAGAAATAACGATTGGCACAGGTAGTATTACTCAAGAGTATCCTTTGTCTAATTATTACGGTTATCAACGTTCAGCAGCATTATATACAGCCGCTGAAATTAATCAAACCGGCTTTATTAATAAGTTAGCTTGGGATATCGGGAAGATGGGTGATAGTAGACCTGTGAAAATATATTTAAAAGCAGTAGAGGTAGATACTTTAGTCGCTGCTAATTGGTCTACTTTAACAACCGGAGCAACGTTGGTCTACAACGGAAGTTTTATTCCAAAAAATACGACAGGCTATCGTACAATTAATTTGGATCGAAGTTTTAATTATGTTGGAGGGACTAAAAGTGTATTGGTTTTAGTCGAAACAAATGCTGGTGGTGCTGGAATCGATGAGGCAGAAGGATTGCTAATTAAAGCTTCTGCAAGTACGAATCGACATTTGACCACTAGAGTAGATAATACCAGTGCATCAGGTAATTTGTCTTTTGTTTCGAGTAGACCTAATATTAAAATGATATTTGGCCCAGAAATTACATGTTATGGTATTCATGCTGTAATCGATACAGTAAAAGCGAAAAGTATCAGTTTTTCTATTACTTCTCAAACAACGACAACATCTTTTTCATATGAAATAAGAACATCTGGTAATCCAGGTTCAGGAGCAACGGGCTTGGCAGCATCTGGAACGATTACAAATATGAGTGTACAACCTTTTGTTGTAAGAGGGTTAACTCAATTAACAGATTATACTTTATATGTTCGTGCTAATTGTGCGAACAGTCAAAATTCATTGTATAGTGAAGGGCTTGATTTTTCTACGCCTTTAGACATTGTTCAACTACCTTTTACTGAGAATTTTGAAGATGAAACACATTTTTATTACGTTAATGATACAAATAATAAATGGTATGTTGGGAATGCTGTAAATAATGGCGGAACAAAAGCACTTTATATTAGTAAAGATGCTGGAGTGACTAATACATATAATAATGTAGGTGTTCAAGTGTCTCATGCTTATATGAATGTTGAAATTCCAGAAGGTGCGGAAGATTTAGAAATTACTTTTGATTGGCGCTGTTTAGGGCAAACGGGACTAAAGGATTATTTTAGAGTTTGGCTAGTTCCCATGACATATACGCCAACAGTTCGATCACAAATTACGGCTAATGCTACTAGGATTCAAATCGGAAGAGAACAATATTATGATAATGCAGTTTTCTTGAACGAAAGAGCTTTTATTCATGTTGCTCCATTTGCAGGACAGCAAATGCGCATCGTTTTTGAGTGGAAACAGGATTCAAGTGGGGGAGAAGATCCACCTGCTGCGATTGATAATTTAAATATTAAACCGTATTTCTGTAAAAAAGTTGCGAGTAATACAATTCAAGTTTCTAATATAACGACAACTGAAGGAACAGTTAGTTGGACTTCAACTACTGCCCAATCGTATGAGGTGTATTTAACTGAAGCTCCTCAAGCTCCAGCAAGTGTTATACCTCCTATTGGTAGTAATGGAATTCTTGCATCAACGGATACGACAACACATACGTTTATTAATTTAAAGCCAGGAACTCAATATTTAGTATGGGTACGTGCAAAATGTGAACCAAATAAACTAAGTGTTTGGGATGGTCCTAAAATTTTAGCAACAGATATGACATTGGAAGAGTTACCTTATAGCGAAAACTTTGAAGGGGTAACTAATTTTGAGTATAAGAAAAATGATTCAAAAAATAAATGGTTTGTTGGATCAGCAGTGAATAATGGTGGTTCAAAAGCGTTGTATATTAGTGAAAATTATGGATTGACCAATACCTATAATGTTACAGGAATTCAAGTCTCTCATGTGTATAAAGATTTTAAAATACCTGCAGGAACCCAGGAAGTGAAAGTGAACTTTGATTGGCGTTGTGTAGGAGAAGGTACAATATCGGATTATTTTAGAGTTTGGGTAGTTCCTCAGAATTATACTCCTTCTGTAGGTACGCAAATTGCAGTGGGTACGAATAGAATTAGATTGGGCAGTGCACAGTTTAATGGAAGAGATACTTTTAAAAGTGAAGAAATTATTTTCGATGCAACAGCTTATGCCGGTCAAAATGTACGTTTAGTATTTGAATGGAGACAAGATAATGCAGGTGGTAATCAGCCTCCAGTGGCTATTGATAACTTAAAAGTTGAAGCAAAAAGCTGTGTTGCGCCAACAAATTTTAGAGTAATTGAAACGCGTGGAACTACGGCTAAAGTAGCTTGGACAAGAGTGCCGAGACAAAATAAATTTGAAATTTACTATTCGACAGTAAATACACCTCCGGGTGAAACTGTTACGGGGTCAATTATTACGACTCAAAACCCGTATACAATAACGGGACTAAGTGCTAGAACAACCTATTATGTTTGGATAAGAACCGTTTGTGGTGATAACAACAGAAGCTTCTGGGTACGTCTGACTTTCAATACAGGACAAATCCCAGCGGATATGCCTTATAATGAAGATTTTGAGGATGTAAGTGATTGGGATTTCCAAAGTTCAGCGTTGAATAAATGGGTGATTGGTACAGCTGTTAATAACGGAGGAGATAAATCACTTTATGTAACAAAAGATGAGGGAGCTACGAATTCATATGATATAACTGTGGCAACTGTTGCGCATGCGTATCGCGATATTGCCGTTCCAATGGGGACAGCCGAATCCAATTTAAGTTTTGATTGGCGTTGTTTAGGAGAAGGAACAACGACAAAACGCGATTATTTTAAAGTATGGTTGGTGCCAAATACGTTTACGCCAATTGTAGGGCAACAAATTACGGCTGCGGATGATCGTATTCAAGTTGGTGGAATGTTTAATCAACAAGAAACGTTTACCAATTATATTATCCAAAATATTGATCTAATCCAATTTCAAGGACGTGTCATGCGATTAGTTTTTGAATGGCGTCAAGATGCAAATGGTGGAGATCAACCTCCTGGCGCTATTGACAACATAAGAATTGAAAAAGGAGTTTGCCCGAAAGTTAGAAACCTTCAAGCAGAAGCAATTGAGAATGCTTCTCCTCAAAGCGCATTATTAACTTGGGATTCCTTTGGTGATGAAACACAATGGGAAGTAATCATTTTTGAATTGGAAGATCCTACGGTGCCAAATAATACAACACCAGGGGGTATTATTGTAAACCAAACGAGTTATGTGTTTAGGGATCCAGATCCAACAAACCCAGCGCCTCGTTTTTATAAATTTTATGTTCGCCCAGTTTGTGGTGGTGATGGAACGGAAAAAAAATGGACAGGACCTGCTGTCATCTCGTTTATTCCACCTCCAGGTTGTGCGAAAGTAAAGGCAGATATTGAATTTACGGAACTTGAAGGGTTGGTGCAGAATGAAAAAGGAGAGTATGTTATTTGTGATAAAGGGGCATTTGATTTTACATTAGGTGCTGCATATTATGATATTAAAAAAACAGATAAGTACAAAGTTGAACCAATTGAATATAAACCACCATTCCCTTTCAAAGGAGGAGGTGCAATCCAACTTAATCAGGATGATATATGGTCAGGGGTAATTGATTTGGGATTTGAATTTTGTTTCTATGGAAATCAATATAGAAATATATTGATTAATACGAATGGAACGATTAGTTTTAGTATCCGAGGTGTAGTGCCAGGAGGAGTCTATACACCTGGAGCTACTGGAGCGCCTTATAATCCTACTACATTAGTTCCGAGTAACCCAGGGGGAACGTCAGGACCTACTTTAAATTCTATTATGGGGGTATTTCAAGATACACATCCAGGGGCAGGCCAAGCTCCCCCAGATCGCTCTATTAACTACCAAATTATGGGGAAAGCTCCTTGTCGAACGTTGGTATTTAATGTATATCGTTTAGGTATGTTTGGAGGTGGCAATGGTTGTGCTTATGACCCAGCTGATGTAGAAGGGACAACACAAACTTCTCAGATTGTAATGTATGAAGGCAGTAATATTATAGAAGTCTATGTAAAAAATAGACATGCAAATTGTGGTAGTTGGGATGGAAATGCAATTATAGGGCTTCAAAATGCTGATGCCACACAAGGGATTACTCCTCCAGAACGTAATACAGGACGTTGGACTGCTCAAAATGAAGCGTGGCGTTTTACTCCAGATGGAGATTCTACAGCTGAATTCTTATGGGAAAAAGATGATGAGTTTTTGAGTACAAATGCTGAGATTCAAGTTAAGATAGATAAAACGGTAAAATATACGGCAAAAGCAATTTATCAAATCTGTGGGGAAGAAGAAACGGTAATGACGAAGGAGTTTATCTTCCTGAAAGAAGATTTTGAAATAGGTCAAGTGAAAGATTTAATACAATGTACAAAAAAACCAGGGGAAGAAAATATCTTTGATTTGAGAGATGCATATCCTGATATTTATGGCAATCTTGATCCAACGCGATATGTTTTGAAGTTCTATGAAACAGAAGAAGATAGGGCTGCCGATAGGGCTTCGCTACCAGATATCGTTAAGTACAAAGGATCAAATAAACCAATCTTTATTAAATTAACGAATAAACTAACAGGATGTATAGAATACAAATCATTTAGGTTGACTGTTGATAAACCTTTGCCAGTGACTATTTTAGAGGATAAAAGTGTATGCGGGTCGTATTTACTTCCAAAATTAGCAGAAGGAGAGGCGTATTATACGAAGCCATATGGTGAAGGAATTAAATATGAAGGGGGTGCTATATTTAGTGAGATTGGTATTCATGATATTTATGTTTATAAAGTAGATGAAAAAGGATGCTTTGGTCAATCTCAGTTTGTCTTAGAGGTTGTAGAACAGATCGTTGCGGATCGCATAGCAAATATGGTGTTGAAATGTGAGGTATATTCATTACCAGCCTTGTCAGAGCATAACAAATACTATACGTTGCCAAATGGTGAAGGTAAAGAATTACCAGCGGGAACAATCATCTATGAGCCAACAACCATTTACATTTTTGCTACATTGGAAGGTGAAAAAGGAGCTGTTTGTGTGGATCAAAGTAGTTTCACTATCGATTTTGAAGAATGTCCAATTCCGAAGGGAATTTCACCAAATGGCGATGGAATAAATGATTCATTGGATTTAAGTGGTTATGGAGTTTCAAAAATTCAGATTTTTAACCGCTATGGAATGGAGGTTTATTCCCAAGGTTTATATCAGAGTGAGTGGAAAGGACAAGATAAATCGGGTAATAAATTACCATCAGGAACTTATTTTTATGTCATTGTTGCTAATGGTGAGATGAAATCAGGTTGGATACAACTTAGTTATTAATATAAACAACAACTGTGTGTGATTTCACGCACAGTTGTTTCAAAAAAATAAATCGTATATGAAGAAAATATATTTTAACATTAGGAGTGCTGAGTTTACTTAGTTGCCTTGAAGTGAAAGCCCAACAGAATCCACAATACACGCAGTATATGTATAACATGAGTGTTGTGAACCCGGCTTATGCAGGATCGAAGGATGCTGTATCTATGGGAGCTTTGTACCGCAAACAATGGGCTGGTTTTGATGGAGCACCCGAAACAGGAACTTTTTTCATCAACAGTCGAGTAGGGAAGAAAGTTGGTGTTGGTTTGTCTTTTATCAATGACCGCATCGGACCAGTTACGGAGAACAATATTTACGGGGATTTTTCTTATACTTTGGAGCTAGGTGGTGTTCATAAATTAGCCTTGGGTATCAAAGCAGGAGCTACGTTTCACAGTGCCAATTTGTTTTCTGATATTGGCGATGGTTATACCATTGATCCCTATGATCCTGCCTTTGGAGAAGACAGCAAGTCTACTCTTTTCAACGCAGGTATTGGGGCGTACTACTATACGGATAAATACTTTATCGGTTTAGGAGTTCCTAATATGATAAAAGAATACTATTTGAACTACGATGGGAAGGATTTTGGTCAGCGCGAGATTCACATGTATTTGAATGGAGGTTACGTTTTTGATTTAGATCAAGATTGGAAGTTGAAACCATCTACGATGATTAAATACGCGATGAACTCTCCTGTCTCGTTTGACTTGAACATGAACGTGATGTATTTGAACAAGATTGAGGCCGGAGTTAGCTACCGTTTAGAAGATGCCGTTGGAGGTATGATCAACTACCGCGTTACGCCACAATTACGCGTGGGTTATGCGTATGATTATATCACTTCCGATATCAACAAAGTGGCCAAAGGCTCTCATGAGTTTATGGTTCTTTATGATATCTTCTTGTCTAAGAAAGTGTCAAGTTCATCTCGTTATTTCTAATAGCATAAAAACAATACAATGAAAATAAGAAAGGTTTATTTAGCGCTGTTATTGGGTGGTCTCTTAGCAACTCAGAGTGTGAGTGCTCAGGAGCCGATAAAAACGCCCTTAGAGATTGCCGATGAGCACTACAAGCATTATGAGTTTGTAGATGCGGCAAAAGTATACCAGAAGCTAATTCGCGGCGCGAAGACAGATAATTATATTTATTTACAATTGGCTGATTGTTATTACAACATATTCAATACCGTTGAAGCGGCGAAGTACTACGGAAAAGCATTGGAGAAGGATCCGAGTTTAGATTCGGAATTTTACTATCGCTATGCTCAGATGCTTAAGGCAAGTGGTCGTTATGATTCATCAAATGCGGCTATGCGCAAGTTTGCCGAGCGCAACCCGGAGGATCAACGAGCGATTGCTTTTATGCGTGAGCCGGATTACATTCCTCGTTTACGCGCACAAGAGGAGTTGTTTACCTTTGAGGAATCAGGGATCAATGACCGTCAGGGGAATGATTTTGGTGCCTTTTTAACAGTCGGTGATACGCTTTATTTTGCGTCTACTCGTAAGGGGAACAAGTCTAAGAATAAATACGGATGGGATAACCAAGGATACTTGGATATCTTTCAGGCGAAATACAAGAATGCAGAAGATCCTTTGTATGATGTAGAACCTGTTTCCGAGTTGAACACGAAGTATCACGATGGACCAGCTACGGTAACCGGAGATGGTCATACGATGTACTTTGCTACGGAGAGTTTCCGCGCGGGGAAGTTTACTAAGAACAAGGCCAAATTAGTGAAGCTAGGTAAGGTTAGTGTTTTTAGAGCGACGAAGAAGAAGGGTAAATGGGCAGATTTCGAACCCGTACCATTCAACGGTAGCGATTACTCGGTAAGTAACCCAAGTGTGAGCAAAGATGGTCGTACGTTGTACTTTTCATCCGATATGCCAGGAACAATGGGAAGCACGGATATCTGGAAAGTAGATATTGATGAGGACGGAAATTATGGTACACCTGTGAATATGGGTAGTCAGATCAATACCGAAGGCCGCGAATCGTTTCCATTTATTTCAGAGGATGGGAAGCTATATTTTGCTTCGGATTCTCGCAAAGGATTTGGAGGTTTAGATATCTATGTGGTTGACTTAGCTATTCCACAAGCAGAGCCGAAGAACTTAGGCGCGCCGATCAATACGGCGAAAGATGATTTTGCTTTTTCATTTTACCCAGGAAAAGACATTGGTTTCTTCTCAACGAACCGCATTGGGCGTGATGATATCTATAAAGCGAAACCCGTTTGTAATACAGAGATGTATGTTACGGTAACGCATAAAGACACAGGTAAGATCTTAACAGGAGCGCGTGTGGATATCTATGACGATCGCAAGAACTTGATTGAAACGAAGTTTACAGATCACCGAGGTATTGTGGAATATGTTGTAGATTGTGGGAAATTTTACCACTTACAAGTGGACATGGATGACTTTGAAGGGAAGGCTGTCGAAGTTCCATTGAACCGCAAAGGAGGTCGTCAGTTAGTTAATGTAGGCTTGCGTCCGATTGAGGTAATTGTGACTAAAGATGAGATTATCTTAGGTGACGTTTACTTCGAGTTTGACCGTTTCAACATTACCCAACAAGGGGCAATCGAATTGGATAAGTTGGTGAAAGTAATGAAGCGCAATCCAGAGATGCGCATCAAGGTAGGTTCACATACGGATAACCGCGGAAGTGCGACGTACAACCAGAAGTTATCAGAGAATCGTGCAAAAACAACAGTTCAATATGTGTTGTCAAAAGGCATTGAAGCTTACCGATTAGAGTCACAAGGTTATGGACCAAGTGTACCGAAGATTGATTGTAAAGCGAACTGCACAGAAGAGGAACACGCAATCAACAGACGTAGTGAGTTTGTAATAATCAAATAATTGGAGTTTTAAGTATTAAGTTAGTATATTTTAAGAAGTCCTTACCATTTTATATGGTAGGGGCTTTTTTTTATCCATTTAGATAAGAGAAATTACAAGGTTAAATGATTGAATTTCTGAGAACTTATACGAATTTGTGAAAAAAACTATTTTTTAATTATTTTAGGGGCTTATGATTTATGATGCTAATTTTTTAACTTAAATGAAAAGAATAAGTAAGGTTAATTATTTGTTATTTTGAATGAATACCAATAAAATAGCCCTGTAGCTAAGGGTTTGTCGACGTGGAGAGGCTGAATTTTGTTAATCTTTGTATAAAAAAATTCTATATTTGACGATAACTAACTTAAAACTTAAAACGTATGAAAAGAATTACAGTGCTATTCTGTTTCTTGCTGAGTATATTTTTTACTTATGGGCAAGAGGTCACGATTGGCACAGGTACAGCTTCCATGAGGCAGCCCTTGAGCAGCTATCATGGATATTCGCGTTCTGTAGCACTTTATACATCTGCTGAGATAAATCAAGTAGGTTTTATCAATAAACTCGCTTGGGATATTGGTGTAATTAAAGGGGCAAGACCCGTTAAAATTTACTTAAAAGAGGTGGAGTCGACGGCATTAGTTGCTGGAAATTGGGATACTTTCATTCAGGGAGCAAGTGTAGTTTATGATGAAGAATTTACTCCTACGAATGTTGGATTCAATAACATTAATTTAGTGACTTCTTTTAATTATACAGGGGGAACTAAAAATCTATTGGTACTAGTTGAAACGAATTTTGGAGGAGGTGGTAATGGTGATGGAACAGCAGGATTAGAAATTAAATCTACTACTGCTACAAATATGCATTTTGAAATAGGTAGAGATACAACTGTACCTACAGCAAATTTATCAGCAACAACAGGTCGACCAAATATAAAATTGACGTTTGGAACTGAAATTACCTGCGCTCCAATTAGCGCTCAAATAACAAATGTTGCCGCTACGTCTGTTAGTTTTAATGTAACAGAGCGCAATTCAACGACAGGAGTTTCATATGAAATTAGAACAGAAGGTGCTGCTGGTTCTGGCGCTACAGGTCTAGTAACTTCTGGTACTGTAACAGATTTAGCAACATTACCAATAACTGTTAGTGGATTGACGGGCTCAACTAATTATTCCTTATATGTGCGAGCGAATTGTGCTGCAGATGATACATCCGTGTTTTCTGTTGCTGCTACTTTTAGAACAAAACAAATAGCAGCTACACTACCATACAATGATGATTTTGAGGGGCACGATAATTGGGATAAACAGAGTAATACTGTAAATAAATGGGTAGTCGGTACTGCTGTAAATAATGGTGGTACTAAGTCGCTTTATCTTTCGAAGGATAATGGGGCTACAAATACATATGATACTGGAGTTTCAACTGTTGCTCACGCGTATCGTGATATTTCAATACCTGCTGGAACAAATGAAATTGCTGTTAATTTTGATTGGCGTTGTGTAGGTGAAGGTACTACAACGAGGTTTGATTATTTTAGAGTATGGGCCGTTCCTGTTTCTTTTGATCCTGTATCTGGTACACAGATTGCAGCTGCAACGGATAGAATTCGATTAGGCCAATCAGAATATAATGGTAATGATCAATTTAGAAGAGAACAATTAGTAGGAAATGCTACTTCATTTGCAGGTCAAACGATGCGTTTGGTATTTGAATGGAGACAAGATGGTAGTGGTGGAACACAGCCCCCTGCAGCAATTGATAATGTATCAGTCTCTGTGATTACTTGTTCTGCTCCGACGGCGTTACAATTAAATGCAGTAAGTACTTCATCTGCAACAATAGCATGGACTGCTGCGACAGGACAAACGCAATATGAAGTTTACCATACGACAGAAACAACTATACCTGGGGCAACGGTTACAGGATCAGTTGTTACAGCAACAAACCCTTATACAATTCAAGGATTAACTCCTTCAACAAATTATTTTGTATGGGTGAGAACAGTTTGTAGTGAAACAGACAAAAGTTCTTGGGTTCAATTGCCAATTCGAACAAAACAAATAGCAGCTGCACTACCATACAATGATGATTTTGAGGGGCACGATAATTGGGATAAACAGAGTAATACTGTAAATAAATGGGTAGTCGGTACTGCTGTAAATAATGGTGGTACGAAGTCACTTTATATCTCAAAGGATAATGGGGCTACAAATACATATGATACTGGAGTTTCTACTGTTGCTCACGCGTATCGTGATCTTGTAATTCCTGCTGGAACAAATGAAATTGCCGTTAATTTTGACTGGCGTTGTGTGGGTGAAGGTGGAACATGGGACTACTTTAGAGTATGGGCAGTTTCTGTTTCTTTTGATCCTGTATCTGGTACACAGATTGCCGCTGCAGCGGATAGAATTCGATTAGGTCAATCAGAATATAATGGTAATGATCAATTTAGAAGAGAACAATTAGTAGGAAATGCTACTGCATTTGCAGGCCAAACGATGCGTTTGGTATTTGAATGGAGACAAGATGGTAGTGGTGGTACACAGCCCCCTGCAGCAATTGATAATGTATCAGTTTCTGTAATTACGTGTTCTGCTCCAACAAATTTAGAATGGACTGCAGCCACTTCAACTACAGCAACTGTAGGATGGACAGCAGTTACAGGACAAACACAGTATGAAGTTTATCATACTACGGAAACAACAGAACCTGGAGCAACGGTTACGGGATCTACTGTTACAACAGAGAACCCTTACACAATTCAAGGTTTAACACCTAATACGCAATACAATGTGTGGGTGAGAACGGTTTGTAGTGCTACGGATAAAAGTTTTTGGAAAAAAGTGACAATTGTAACCGGACAAGTGCCTGGTGAATTGCCTTATACTGACGGCTTTGAAGGACAAGATAATTGGAATAAAAGCAGTAATGCTTTGAATAAATGGGTGGTAGGTACTGCTGCTCAAAATGGTGGTACGAAGTCACTTTATATTTCAAAAGACAATGGGGCAACAAATACATATGATATTAGTGTTGCAACTGTTGCACACGCTTATCGTGATATTGTAGTTCCAGCGGGAACTACAGATATTAGTGTAGCTTTTGATTGGCGTTGTGTAGGAGAAGGAACCTCAAGTGATTATTTTAGAGCTTGGTTGGTGCCTACTACATTTGTACCAACAGTAGGTACTCAAATAACAGCTGAAACGAATAGAATTAAATTAGGTGGAGAATATAATGCAAATGCTGAATTTAGAAGAACACAAATGATTCAAAATGCTGCGGTATTTGCTGGTCAAACAATGCGTTTAGTGTTTGAATGGCGCCAAGATGGTAGTGTAGGAACTCAACCTCCAGCAGCAATTGATAATGTTGAAGTAGCAGTTGTGACTTGTTATCCTCCAACTAACTTAGCTGTATCGACGGTTACGGATTCTTCAATTACTGTTTCATGGACAGCTGTAACAGGACAAACACAATACGAAGTATATCATTCCACTACTGCTACATCCCCTGGAGCAACAGTAACTGGATCAGTCGTTACAACGGATAATCCTTATACAATTACAGGATTAACGGCAAATACGCAATACTATGTATGGGTGAGAACGGTTTGTAGTGCTACAGATAAGAGTTTCTGGGTACATGTACCGATTACAACAGGACAAATTGCTGCTGAAATGCCTTATACAGAGGATTTCGAAGGCGATAATAACTGGAGTATGGGTACGGGTACGGCGAATAAATGGGTAATTGGAACTGCGGTACACAATGGTGGAACAAAATCCCTATATATTTCTAAAGACAATGGAGCAACGAATGAATATGAGCGTAGTGGTACAATGGTAACTCATGCTTATCGCGATATCGCCGTTCCTGCAGGTACTTCAGAAAGTAATTTCTCTTTTGATTGGCGTTGTATGGGGGAAGGATTTACATTTTCAAGACTTGATTATTTTAGAGTGTGGTTAGTACCTAATTCTTTTGTTCCTACAACAGGACAACAAATTACAGCAGGAACAAATCGCAGACAGATTGGAGCAGAGTTCAATAATCAAGAAACATTTGCTTCAGTGGATGAAATCCTTGATTTGAGGGCGTATGCTGGAAGTACGCTTCGACTTGTTTTCGAATGGAGACAAGATGGTAGCGGAGGAACTCAACCACCTGCGGCTATTGACAACATTACACTAAAACGTTTATCTTGTCCTGCTGTTACAGACTTGCAAGCTGAACCAATCGAAGGATCAATTCCTGCAAGTGCTTTATTGACATGGGAATCGCATGGAGATGAAACACAATGGGAAGTATTTATCGTGGATTTAGATGATACAACAGTGCCAGGTGATGCCACAGCAGGTATTGTGGTAAATCAACCAAGATATGTGTATCCAGATCCAGATCCAGCAAATCCAGAGGATCGTTTTTACAAATTTTATGTCCGTCCGATTTGTTCTGATACAGATAAAGGAAGATGGTCTAAACCAGGTGTTATCTCCTTTATTCCACCTCCAGGGTGTGCGAAAGTAGATGCAGATATCGAATTTTCAGAAATCGAAGGATTTGAGAAAAATGAAAATGGGGATTATGTAATTTGTGAGAAAGGAGCGTTTAACTTTACATTAGGAGCTTCGTATTATGATATTCTAAAAACGAATAAGTACAAAGTTGATCCAATTGAATACCGCCCACCTTTCCCATTCAAAGGAGGTGACGCGATTGAGCTTACAACAGATGATAGATGGTCCGATATTATAGATCTTGGCTTTGATTTCTGTTTTTATGGAAATAGTTATGATAAAATATTAATTAATACAAATGGAACGATTAGT
Organism: Myroides gitamensis; assembly: GCF_029894455.1. NCBI lineage: Bacteria > Pseudomonadati > Bacteroidota > Flavobacteriia > Flavobacteriales > Flavobacteriaceae > Myroides > Myroides gitamensis. The sequence goes on along the minus strand of NZ_JARYHN010000001.1, from coordinate 3,240,846 downwards.
TTCAGTATTAAAAACGTTGTACCAGGAGGGCGTTATACACCAAATGGAGGAGCGGGTGATGGAGCAGCATATAATGCAGTATCTCCTATTCCGAGTGATCCAGGAAGATTGGTAATGTCACAAGGACCTAACGTGAATGCTATTATGGGGGTATTTCAAGATACAGATCCAGCCCGTTCTCCTGATAGCCGTTCAATCAATTATCAGATTATTGGTAAAGCCCCTTGTAGAACATTGGTCTTTAATGTGTATCAATTAGGAATGTTCAGTTGCGGTTACAATCCAGACGATATAGAAGGAAGTACTCAAACTTCTCAGATTGTGATGTATGAAGGAACCAATATCATTGAGGTTTATGTAAAAAATAGAAATGCGGATTGTGATAGCTGGAATGGAAATGCCATTATTGGAATCCAAAATGCTGATGGTACACAAGGAATAGCGCCTCCAGGACGTAATACAGGTCGTTGGACTGCTCAAAATGAAGCATGGCGTTTTACTCCAGACGGTGATTCAACAGCAGAATTCTTATGGGAAAAAGATGGAGAGTTTTTCTCTTCTGAAACTACCATTGATATTAGTGTTACTGAATCTGTAAAATATACAGCGAAAGCTACGTATGAAATCTGTGGAGAAATTACTGAATTGACAAAAGAATTCAATTTCGTTAAAGAAGATTTCGTGATGGGTACACCAGTAGAATTAGTGGATTGTGCACGTGAACTAGGAGAAATAAATTTTGTAGATTTGAGTGATAATAACGCTAAAATTTTAGGTGAGTTAGATCCAACAAAGTATACATTACAATATTTCGAAACGGAAGAGGATATGAATAATAATGTAAATCCATTGGATAATATCCATGAATTTACAGAAAGAAGTAAAACAATCTATGCGAAGCTAACCAACAAAAATACAGGTTGTAGTTTAGTTAAGACGTTTAGAGTTGTTGTTCAGCCTCCATTAGATGTAACGGTTGCGAAAGATGTTAGTGTTTGTAGTATTTATACATTCCCAGCATTAAAAGAAGGGGAAGCGTATTATACGCAGAAAAATGGTCTAGGTACCAAATATGTAGAAGGAGATGTATTGGATGTAGTTGGTACACACGATATTTATATTTATAGAGTAGATGAAAAAGGATGTTATGGTGAATCACATTTCTCTTTAGAAATTGTAGAACAACCTATAGCAGATCGATTTGAAAATATGGTGTTTACTTGTGAAGTTTATCCATTACCAGCTTTGTCTGAGTATAACAAATACTATACGTTGCCAAATGGAGAAGGTACAGAATTACCAGTAGGAACAATCATCTATGAGCCAACAACCATTTACATTTTTGCTACATTGGAAGGTAAAAAAGGAGCTGTTTGTGTGGATCAAAGTAGTTTCACTATCGATTTTGAAGAATGTCCAATTCCGAAGGGAATTTCACCAAATGGCGATGGATTGAATGATTCATTTGATTTAAGTGAACACGGAGTTTCAAAAATCCAGATCTTTAACCGAACTGGAATAGAAGTGTATTCTCAAGGTTTATATCAGAGTGAGTGGAAAGGACAAGATAAATCTGGCAATAAATTACCATCAGGAACGTACTATTATGTAATTGTTTCAAATGGAAAAATGAGAACAGGTTGGGTACAAATTAATTATTAATACAAACAAACAACTGTGTGTGATTTCACGCACAGTTGTTTTATTACTATTTAAAAAATTAAACCGTATATGAAGAAAATATATTTAACATTAGGAGTGCTGAGTTTGCTTAGTTGCCTTGAAGTGAAAGCCCAACAGAACCCACAATACACACAGTATATGTATAACATGAGTGTTGTGAACCCGGCTTATGCAGGATCAAAGGATGCTGTATCTATGGGAGCTTTGTACCGCAAACAATGGGCTGGTTTTGATGGAGCACCCGAAACAGGAACTTTTTTCATCAACAGTCGAGTAGGGAAGAAAGTTGGTGTTGGTTTGTCTTTTATCAATGACCGCATCGGACCAGTTACGGAGAACAATATTTACGGGGATTTTTCTTATACTTTGGAGCTAGGTGGTGTTCATAAATTAGCCTTGGGTATCAAAGCAGGAGCTACGTTTCACAGTGCCAATTTGTTTTCTGATATTGGCGATGGTTATACCATTGATCCCTATGATCCTGCCTTTGGAGAAGACAGCAAGTCTACTCTTTTCAACGCAGGTATTGGGGCGTACTACTATACGGATAAATACTTTATCGGTTTAGGAGTTCCTAATATGATAAAAGAATACTATTTGAACTACGATGGGAAGGATTTTGGTCAGCGCGAGATTCACATGTATTTGAATGGAGGTTACGTTTTTGATTTAGATCAAGATTGGAAGTTGAAACCATCTACGATGATTAAATACGCGATGAACTCTCCTGTCTCGTTTGACTTGAACATGAACGTGATGTATTTGAACAAGATTGAGGCCGGAGTTAGCTACCGTTTAGAAGATGCCGTTGGAGGTATGATCAACTACCGCGTTACGCCACAATTACGCGTGGGTTATGCGTATGATTATATCACTTCCGATATCAACAAAGTGGCCAAAGGCTCTCATGAGTTTATGGTTCTTTATGATATCTTCTTGTCTAAGAAAGTGTCAAGTTCATCTCGTTATTTCTAATAGCATAAAAACAATACAATGAAAATAAGAAAGGTTTATTTAGCGCTGTTATTGGGTGGTCTCTTAGCAACTCAGAGTGTGAGTGCTCAGGAGCCGATAAAAACGCCCTTAGAGATTGCCGATGAGCACTACAAGCATTATGAGTTTGTAGATGCGGCAAAAGTATACCAGAAGCTAATTCGCGGCGCGAAGACAGATAATTATATTTATTTACAATTGGCTGATTGTTATTACAACATATTCAATACCGTTGAAGCGGCGAAGTACTACGGAAAAGCATTGGAGAAGGATCCGAGTTTAGATTCGGAATTTTACTATCGCTATGCTCAGATGCTTAAGGCAAGTGGTCGTTATGATTCATCAAATGCGGCTATGCGCAAGTTTGCCGAGCGCAACCCGGAGGATCAACGAGCGATTGCTTTTATGCGTGAGCCGGATTACATTCCTCGTTTACGCGCACAAGAGGAGTTGTTTACCTTTGAGGAATCAGGGATCAATGACCGTCAGGGGAATGATTTTGGTGCCTTTTTAACAGTCGGTGATACGCTTTATTTTGCGTCTACTCGTAAGGGGAACAAGTCTAAGAATAAATACGGATGGGATAACCAAGGATACTTGGATATCTTTCAGGCGAAATACAAGAATGCAGAAGATCCTTTGTATGATGTAGAACCTGTTTCCGAGTTGAACACGAAGTATCACGATGGACCAGCTACGGTAACCGGAGATGGTCATACGATGTACTTTGCTACGGAGAGTTTCCGCGCGGGGAAGTTTACTAAGAACAAGGCCAAATTAGTGAAGCTAGGTAAGGTTAGTGTTTTTAGAGCGACGAAGAAGAAGGGTAAATGGGCAGATTTCGAACCCGTACCATTCAACGGTAGCGATTACTCGGTAAGTAACCCAAGTGTGAGCAAAGATGGTCGTACGTTGTACTTTTCATCCGATATGCCAGGAACAATGGGAAGCACGGATATCTGGAAAGTAGATATTGATGAGGACGGAAATTATGGTACACCTGTGAATATGGGTAGTCAGATCAATACCGAAGGCCGCGAATCGTTTCCATTTATTTCAGAGGATGGGAAGCTATATTTTGCTTCGGATTCTCGCAAAGGATTTGGAGGTTTAGATATCTATGTGGTTGACTTAGCTATTCCACAAGCAGAGCCGAAGAACTTAGGCGCGCCGATCAATACGGCGAAAGATGATTTTGCTTTTTCATTTTACCCAGGAAAAGACATTGGTTTCTTCTCAACGAACCGCATTGGGCGTGATGATATCTATAAAGCGAAACCCGTTTGTAATACAGAGATGTATGTTACGGTAACGCATAAAGACACAGGTAAGATCTTAACAGGAGCGCGTGTGGATATCTATGACGATCGCAAGAACTTGATTGAAACGAAGTTTACAGATCACCGAGGTATTGTGGAATATGTTGTAGATTGTGGGAAATTTTACCACTTACAAGTGGACATGGATGACTTTGAAGGGAAGGCTGTCGAAGTTCCATTGAACCGCAAAGGAGGTCGTCAGTTAGTTAATGTAGGCTTGCGTCCGATTGAGGTAATTGTGACTAAAGATGAGATTATCTTAGGTGACGTTTACTTCGAGTTTGACCGTTTCAACATTACCCAACAAGGGGCAATCGAATTGGATAAGTTGGTGAAAGTAATGAAGCGCAATCCAGAGATGCGCATCAAGGTAGGTTCACATACGGATAACCGCGGAAGTGCGACGTACAACCAGAAGTTATCAGAGAATCGTGCAAAAACAACAGTTCAATATGTGTTGTCAAAAGGCATTGAAGCTTACCGATTAGAGTCACAAGGTTATGGACCAAGTGTACCGAAGATTGATTGTAAAGCGAACTGCACAGAAGAGGAACACGCAATCAACAGACGTAGTGAGTTTGTGATCCTGAAATAGTTAAAAGAATTAAGTTTAGTATATTTTAAGAAGTCCTTACCATATCGGTAAGGGCTTTTTTTGTACCTTGGTTATAATTTGTTGGCACATTATTTGACATACAACAGATGTTCAACTTAAATAGTGAAAGAAAATGAAGTTTTTATATTATAATATAATCATCTTGTTTTTTGTGTTCGCAACTTCGGTGCAAGCGCAAAATGCAGTAGTGACCGCTCAGAACTATGATATCAGTGATAACTTAGATCTACAAGCCGTTGCTTCTATTTTTGGGGATTCAAAAGACTTAGAGGATTTTGAATATCGCCTAAATGACCCTAGTTTACGCATCAATAACTTAGATTTAAATAAGGATGGATACGTAGATTACCTTCGCGTGATTGAGGTAGTAGAAGGAAATGCCCATTTAATCGTCATTCAAGCCGTTTTAGGTCGTGATATGTATCAAGATGTAGCTACAATAGAAATTGAGAAAAATAAGCAGCGTAATCAAGTTTCTGTGCAAATTGTAGGAAATAGCTATCTGTATGGATCTAATTATATTTATGAACCAGTATATGTAGCCACTCCTCCTATGTTTAGCTTATTCTGGGGGGTGTCATATCGTCCATACTATTCTTCGTGGTATTGGGGATATTATCCTTCGTATTATTCATACTATTCACCTTATCCAACACCAACGTATATTGTCCATGTACATAATCATATCAATTACAATAACCGATATGTGTATACAAACAATTACTACAGTAGAAGTACAAGAACGATGTACAATGATGTACGACGCGATTATTATGAACGATCAAATCCAAATAAATCGTTTTACGAACGAAATAACGGATATACAAATAGCCGTGAATTAGCCAATTCTAGATCAGCGTACGCTGAAGCGAGCAACAATAATAATTCATACTCGAGAAGTACAACTTCGTCTAGTACAAGTGGAAATACACGTGATATCAATCGAGTAGACAATACGTATTATTCTAGAGGATCTTCTTCGAGTGCTGATAATTCATACAAAAGAGGAGAAGCCATCGGTAGTACAACGGATAATAGTAGTAATTCGAATTATTCAAGAAGTGGTTACAGCAACAGTAGTGCGAATTCGAGTGCAAATACGAATTATTCAAGAAGCTCATCCAATTCGAATGCCACAAGTAATACGAACTATTCTCGAGGGAATTCAAGCTCATCAAATTATAATTCAAGCAGTAGTAATCCTAGTTATTCCCGCAGTTCAAGTTCTTCGAGATCTAGTTCGAGCAGCAGTAGCCCAAGCTATTCTCGTAGTTCATCAAGTTATAATTCAGGAAGTAGTAGTCCAAGTTATTCACGCAGTTCATCGAGTTATAATTCAAGCAGCAGCCCAAGTTATTCTCGTAGTTCGTCAAATTATAGTTCAGGAAGTAGTAGTCCAAGCTACTCACGTAGTTCGTCAAGTTCGAGCTCAGGCTCGAGAAGTAGCAGCAGTGGATCTTCTTCCTCTTATTCAAGAAGTAGATAAATTATCATGAAATAGGATAAAAAAAAGAGCAAGTGAAAACTTGCTCTTTTTTTTGTTAGTTATAGATTTCGTTTAACAGTTTTGCTAAACGCAGACCTCCTTTTAAAAGTTGTGCCTCTACAGTATCTTTGAAATCAAAGTGATAGCGGTAGCTTAAATTCTCATTTTCTTCCGCACTGTTGTAAAGAACATTGGCAATGGAATACGAATCAAAAATCCAATCCTCTAAACTTCCTTGTACCAAATTTTGGTTGTGTGCTTTATCGTGAATATCTAAAACAGTTGCATATTCGGTATAGCTATATTTGTCAAAATCAACCAAAGCAGAATCCCATAAACTGTGTAAATTCATTGGTTTTCTAAACCATTCTACTTTTACTCTGTTTCCTCCTAAATCTTCCGATCTTCCGATGTGTAACGGTTGATGTGCATCACCGATGATGTGAATCAAGAAGTATAGTTTCTGTTGTTTTTCTTCTAAAGTAAGGGTGTTGCTTTTTAATTCATCAATGATCAACAACGCTCTTTTGTATAGATTTTCATCTGTAGAGTTGCTCAATTCTTGATCAAAAGCAAGGCGACTTAAATCACCAGGCATATTAACGTAATGCCAACCATCTGCAAATTTCCAAGTTGGATCCGATTTGATGAAATCAGGCCAATTTGCCCAATAAGCCAATTGCTGATTACCGATGATTTTTTTGAGTTCTTTTTTCGCTTTTTTACTTAAGTTTCTTTCTGCTATTTCAGCAATAACGCGATGTCCTGTTGTTCCCCAAGCAAAGATTGCTGTAGTTTGCAACAAGCAAAAGGTTAAAGCGAAAGCTAATAAAATTTTTCTCATTGTTTGTTTTATTAATTAAAAAGAGCTTTTAATTCTGTAGCATCACTAGGTTTCATTTTTCCAGCCAATACTAAGCTCAATTGTTTTCTTCTCAAAGCGGCTTCAAAACGTTGATGCTCTAAAGGAGTCTCAGGGATTAATTCCGGTACAGGTACTGGATTTCCCATATCATCAACCGCTACAAAGGTATATATAGCCTCATTTGCTTTGGTTTTATTTCCAGATTCGCGATCTTCAATCCATACGTCCAAATAGATTTCCATAGACGAAGTGAAGGCTCTTGAAATTTTAGCTTCTATTGTAACAACACTTCCCAAAGGAATTGGTTTATTAAAAGCAACGTGATTGACAGAGGCTGTAACACATATTCTTCTTGAATGTCTCCTAGCAGCAATCCCTGCCGCTCGGTCCATACGCGCTAATAGTTCACCTCCAAACATATTGTTTAGTGGATTTGTCTCTCCAGGAAGAACTAAATCACTGATTATAGTAGCGGATTCAGATACTAATTTTGCCTTCATAAAAATATATTTTTAGCAAAGATAAAGACAAAGCAAAAAAAAACCGAACGTTTCGCGTTCGGTTGGTATATTTAACGTATTATTTAATAAAAATCCAGGCTTCCTTATTGGTTGTACGGTGAATTTCCTTTAAGGCATCTTTCGCTTCTTCGTGTGAGATGAAGCTTCCATATACCACAGGATACATTCCATATTTGGTACGACCTAAGAAAGAGGCATCTTCAAACCCTTTCTTTTTTAAGATTTCAACCTCAATAGCAGCATTTTCTTCACTGCGGAAAGCAGCAGCAACTAAGTGATAAGGTTTGGTGATGATGACCGTTTCATCTTTTACAGGTAAGGCGATAGCATCCATCGAAGGTTCAATGATAAAAGTAGCTTGTTGAAGCTTATTTTGAACCTGTGATTGAACGTTGTTTTCAATCGATAACGTTTGATCATTCACATAAGCCGTATAGCCGTTTTGTACTAAAACACTTCCAATTCCCAGCGTTAACACTAGAACCGAAGCATATTTGAAGAAGGTAGCCGTACGTCTTGTTTTTCCAGTAGCAGTTTCAATTGCCACAACCGGTGTAGAAGTAGCTTCTTCTCTTTGAATAGACTGAACCCCTACAGCAGATAAACCGAAAGAAGTCGCCAAGTAATTTTGATTCTGAATAGGATCAAATTGCAAGCTTTTTTCTTCATTATAGCTGAAGATACCGATTGATTCTAAGTTTAAAGAATCAAAAGACGTCAAGGTGTTGTTCCAATCAGCAACCATTGCTTGGATACGCGTAACCGCTTCCTCATAAGAAAGGCGCTCTTGCGTAGCAACGTGATTCGCTAACAATCCATCATTGTTCACAATATTTCTATTAAAAGAAATTCGCTTTTGTGGAGGGAAAAACAATTGTTTTTCTACATCGTAAAAAGACGATTGGATTTCAGTGATAAAAGCACCAAATCCAGGAACAATAACGCATGGATAGCGATATAATAAGGCTGATATGTATTGAGTCATCTTCATAGTACAAAAGTAGTCTAAACCAATGGCTTAGCAAATAATAAGCTGCATTTTTTTATTAACAATTTTATCGACCAACAGCAACTTCTTAAGTAATTGGTACTGAATGGTTAGATTTTTGATGTTACCTGCACTAAGGTAAGAAAATTTAATTAATTAACATATTTTTAATGAGAGAAGAAGACTTGTTATTCACTTTAGCTTTAACCAAAGTGAATGGAGTAGGGCCAATTATAGGAAAGCGATTAATTGAAAATTTTGGTACAGCTAAGGCGGTTTTTGAGGCCTCTTATCAAGCTTTAATCGCCAAACGGGTCTCCGCATCGCTGGCGCAAGAAATAGGGCAAAAGAAGGGGTTTCATTGGGCGGAAAAGGAGATGAAACTAATGAAGCAAGCAGCCATACAGCCCTTGTTCTATCAAGCGAAAGAGTATCCTTACTTTTTGCGTCAATGTGATGATAGTCCGCTTTTGTTGTTTTCAAAAGGAAATACACCAGAGTATTGGTCCACGCGGAATGTGGTGAGTATCGTAGGAACTCGGAATCCAACACCTAGAGGATTAGATTTTTGCAAGCGTTTTATGGAAGCAATACAAGAGTATAATCCAATTATCATTAGTGGATTGGCTTATGGAATTGATGTTTGTGTACACCAACAAGCTTTGGCTTTTGGCTTGGAAACCTTTGGAGTCTTAGGCCATGGCTTACATCGGATTTATCCTCAAAAACACACGGTTATAGCAGAAAAAATGAAGGAAAAGGGTGGTTTATGGACAGAGTTTCCCATTCAAAGTAAAATGGATCGGGAAAATTTTATTCAACGGAATCGCCTCGTTGCGGGGAGTAGTCAAGCGACGATTGTCATTGAAAGTGCAAAGAAAGGAGGCTCTATGAGTTCTATTACCTTTGCGAATGAGTATAATCGCGATGTTTTTGCTGTACCTGGTCGTATTGATGACCCAATGAGTCAAGGCTGTAATGAATTAATTCGAACGAATCGCGCACAATTGCTCAGTGATCCGGTGGAATTCATTGAGTTGCTAAATTGGAATAAGAATAAGAAGCCTACACAAGCGATTCAACCCCGATTGTTTGTCGATCTTAGTGAAGAAGAACAAATGATATACGATTATTTGGTTCAAACCGATAGAGCAGTGATGGACGAGATTGCACTCCAATGTAGTCTACCCATTTACAAAGTGAGTACGATTTTATTGCAATTGGAATTACAAGGTCTCGTTCGACCGCTACCAGGAAAGTATTTTGAATGTATAAAGTGATAAGAAAAAAATAGGGCACCCAAAATTGAGTGCCCTTATGTTGTTATCTAACAGCGTAGCCTAGTTTTTCGCGAACGCGATTTAGCGTTGCTGTTGCTACTGTTGATGCTTTTGATGCACCCGCTAGTAATAAGCGATCTACTTCTTCTAAGTTGTTGATATAGTATTCGTATTTTTCACGAACATCTTTGAATTTCTCCACAATAAGTTCGTATAATTCTTGTTTAGCATGTCCATAACCGTAGTTTCCACCTTCATACTTCGCGCGCATTTGTGCAATTTGCTCTGGCGTAGCTAGTAATTTATAAATGGTAAATACATTACAGGTATCTGGATTCTTCGGTTCTTCTAATGGAGTACTATCTGTTTCAATACTCATCACTTGTTTTCTCAACGCTTTGTCGTTTTCAAAAATATTGATGATATTATTTCTCGACTTACTCATTTTATTTCCATCAAGTCCTGGTACAATCATAACATCTTCCGAAATTTTTGCATCAGGTAAAACAAAAGTCTCTCCCATTTGGTGGTTGAATCTTGCAGCAACATCACGAGTAATTTCTAAGTGTTGCAATTGATCTTTTCCTACCGGAACAAAATTAGCATCGTACAATAAAATATCGGCTGCCATTAACATAGGGTATGTAAATAAACCTGTATTAACATCAGCTAAAACCTCTGCTTTATCTTTAAAAGAGTGCGCTAAGGTTAAACGTTGAAAAGGAAAAAAGCAACTTAAATACCAAGTTAGCTCAGTCGTTTGCGGTACGTCTGACTGGCGGTAAAAAGTTACATGATTAACATCTAAACCACAAGCAAGCCATGTAGCCGCAACACTATAGGTGTTTTCCTGTAATGTTTTCGCATCTTTTATTTGTGTTGCTGAATGTAAATTCGCAATAAAAATAAAAGACTCATTCTCTTTGTTGTTTGCCATTTCTACTGCGGGTAGAATTGCGCCTAAGAGATTCCCTAAGTGTGGAGTTCCTGTACTTTGAACTCCTGTTAGAATTTTAGCCATTGCGTGTTTGTATTTATAATAATAGCAAAGATATAGCATTTGTCGGGATTGTTTTTTCTTTTTTTGATTTTCCTTGGTTTAACATTTCTTTATTTTTTACTTTTGAGAGGTTGCAAGCAATTTTAAAATGCATTGTTGAATGAAATACATCCGCACGTTTTTTAGTGTTATATGGCGTTTTTGGTTTTACCTCTGGATGCTTATAGTTATACTTTTATTGTCACCTTTACTTCTTGTTACCATTTGGTCCGATCAAACCTATCCCGCTTTTTATAAAGTAGCGCGCTTATGGGCGAGATTGACTTTTTATGGCATGGGAATGTCCTATCAGATTGAGCAGGCTTATCCGTTAGAAAAAGGAAAGAGCTATATGTTCATTGCGAACCACACCTCCATGATGGATATTATGATGATGTTGCTTTTAGTGAAAGACAATCCTTTTGTTTTTGTTGGTAAAAAGGAATTAGCAAAGCTGCCTATCTTCGGGTTTTTCTATAAAAAGACGTGTATTTTAGTTGATCGTAAAGATTCAAAAAGTAGATATCAAGTATTCCAAAGTGCACAAAATAAACTGAATAAGGGGCTGAGTATTTGTATTTTTCCTGAAGGAGGGGTGCCTGACGATCGAAGTATTGCGCTGGATAGTTTCAAAGATGGAGCCTTTCGTTTGGCCATTGACCATCAAATACCAATTGCTCCAATCGCTATGGGATACCTCAAATATTACTTTCCCTTTCAGTGGGGCATTGGTAAACCAGGGGTAGTACCGGTTGTTATTTTACCGCCAATTGAGACTAAAGGAATTGCACAAGACCATAAAAAAGAAATTAAGGATCAAGCATATCAAGGCATCCATCAAGTAATCACGCAATGGGAAGAACAAAGAAGTCGTAAACAATAGAAATAAGTATAACCTAAAAAAAGAGCCGCAACATCCATGGATATTGCGGCTCTTTTTTAGGTGAAAAGCTTGGATTAAGCTTCTCTATTTTTAATTTCTTCTTTGATTTTTAGCTCTAACTCTTCCATTAATTCTGGATTGTCTTTAATCAAAGATTTTACAGCATCTCTACCTTGTCCTAGTTTAGTATCACCATAGCTAAACCAAGAACCGCTTTTCTTCACGATTTCATAGTCAACAGCTAAATCTAATACTTCACCCACTTTAGACACACCTTCACCATACATAATATCAAATTCTGCTGTACGGAAAGGAGGTGCTACTTTATTCTTTACAATTTTAACCTTAGTACGGTTACCAATTACATTTTCTCCATCTTTAATTTGTGTCGAACGACGAATATCAATACGAACTGAAGCATAGAATTTTAATGCATTACCACCCGTCGTTGTTTCAGGGCTACCAAACATAACCCCAATTTTATCTCTCAACTGGTTAATGAAGAAAACCGTACAATTCGTTTTACTAATCGTTGACGTTAATTTTCTCAAGGCTTGAGACATTAAACGAGCGTGTAATCCCATTTTAGAATCTCCCATATCTCCCTCAATTTCTCCTTTTGGAGTCAAGGCAGCAACGGAGTCAATAACAACAATATCAATTGCACCTGAGCGAATCAAGTTTTCTGCAATTTCTAAAGCTTGCTCCCCATTATCTGGTTGTGAAATGATTAAGTTGTCAATATCAACACCTAACTTCTGTGCATAAAAACGGTCAAAAGCATGCTCCGCATCAATAAATGCCGCAATACCTCCTGCTTTTTGTGCCTCAGCAATAGCATGTAGCGTTAAGGTTGTCTTTCCTGATGATTCAGGCCCATATATCTCAATTATTCTTCCTCTCGGATATCCATTCACACCTAAAGCTAAGTCTACACCTAATGAACCCGAAGAGATGACTTCAACTTCTTCCACAGCTGTATCTCCTAATTTCATTACAGTTCCTTTTCCGTAGGTTTTGTCTAACTTATCTAACGTAAGCTGTAAGGCTTTTAATTTAGCTTCTTTATCTGCACTCATTTTTTTGAAATATTGATTCTTAACTGATGTAAAAATAAGATAAAAATATTAGAGATATGGAGTGAAATGTAATTATGCTACAAATTGTAGCAAGAAAAGTGTTTTTGATTGCTCTGTTTTTGATGAGCAACTACTTCGGGATGCCTACAAGGCTTCAGAATTTGTCGTTTTTTCCTTCAAGTGGCGATTTTTTGTCGCTAAACCTACTTCGTATTGAGAGTTAAGCGCTGTTATTTTTTTAGTAAATCAATAATGTGGGTAAAAAATAAATAGAAATGTTGGGGTGTAATTTAGGAATTCTTTACCATAGTTGGGTTTGATTGTAAATTTCATATTTAATTTGGTTTTTGTATCGGCTTAGTTTATACCTTTGTGGAAATTATACGTCAAGTTCACGGGATTCAATTATTTAAAATCTTATTTTGTGATGTCACAATCAAAATCGACGCATCTAGATCGCGTATCACTAGGCACACTATTAGTAACTTTAGGAATTATCTATGGGGATATTGGAACTTCTCCGCTGTATGTGATGAAAGCCATCATGGGGAAAGCCATTATTCAAGAAGAAGTTGTTTTAGGGGCTATCTCTTGTGTGTTTTGGACCTTAACGTTACAAACCACAATTAAATATGTTTTTTTGACGCTAAAAGCGGATAACAATGGAGAAGGAGGGATCTTCTCATTATTTACGTTAGTCAAAAAGCTGAAGAAACCTTGGTTAATCGTTCCTGCCATTATCGGTGGAAGTGCATTACTTGCCGACGGAATTATTACACCTCCGATTTCGATATCCTCTGCGGTAGAAGGGCTTAAAATTTATCAACCTGAATTAGCAACTATACCCATCGTGATTGGAATATTAGTTGGAATCTTTTTTATTCAACAGTTTGGTACCAAAACAATTGGACGATTCTTTGGTCCAATGATGATGATTTGGTTCTTGATGCTCGGTATTTTAGGTTTTAGCCATTTAATTGATAATCTAAGCGTACTTAGAGCGTTGAACCCGTATTATGCTTTTCATTTATTGACTATTCACTCGGAAGGCTATTTGGTTTTGGGATTTGTATTCCTATGTACAACTGGAGCCGAAGCATTATATAGTGATTTAGGTCATTGTGGAATAAAGAATATCCGCATCAGCTGGATGTTTGTCAAAACGATGTTGGTGTTGAGCTATTTCGGACAAGGAGCATTGCTTATTGAGCATGCCGGAAGTACCTTGATGGATTTATCTCCAAATTCAGCACAACCCGCAAATCCATTTTATTTGGTGATGCCTGATTGGTTTTTGCCTTTTGGAATTGGAATTGCAACATTGGCAGCAGTTATAGCCTCTCAAGCCTTAATTAGTGGATCGTTTACCTTGATTAATGAAGCCATTCGACTCAACCTATGGCCGAAGGTCCGCGTGAAATTTCCTACGAATATTAGAGGGCAACTTTATATCCCATCCATTAACTTCCTTTTATTTATTGGTTGTGTCTTTGTGGTGCTTCACTTTAAAGAGTCTGGAAATATGGAGGCCGCGTACGGTTTGGCGATTACCCTTTGTATGATTATGACGACCATCTTATTGGGGTATTTCATGGTGCTCAAACGCGTACCTTTGATTATTATCATCTTGGTGGAAATTATTTATTTGTCCATTGAGGTTTCGTTCTTTATCTCCAACGTACAAAAATTCTCGCATGGAGGTTATGTAACGGTGATTATCGCCGGTGTATTAGCTTCGGTTATGACCGTGAATTACCTAGGAAAAAAGATCAGACGCAATTATACGGATTTGGTGAATATCGTGGATTATCAAGATATTTTGACCGATTTAAGTCAGGACCAAACCATGCCAAAGTACGTAACAAACTTGGTATATTTAACCAATGCTTATAACCCTTCAAAAATTGAGTACAAAGCCATGTTCTCCATTATTAACCGCCGTCCAAAACGTGCGGATAACTATTGGTTTGTCCATGTAAATGTGGTTGATGAACCGTATAAATCAGAATATAAAGTCGTTAAATATGGAGCACATCAGAATATACTGCGTATTGACTTTTACTTGGGATTCCGAAATGAACAACGCATCAATGTATTGATGAAACAAGTCGTAACGGAATTAATGCTGCAAGGCGAAATTGATATTACTACGCGTTATGAATCTCTACATAAAATTGATGCGATTGGCGATTTTGAGTACGTTCTAATTGAAAAAGAGCTGTCCTATGACAATGATTTACCAATGAAAGAGAAGATTATTCTCGATCTCTATGACTTCTTGAAAAAGATATCGTTATCAGAAGAAAAGGCATTCGGTTTAGATAGTAGTGCCGTGAAAGTAGAGCGTTTCCCTTTGATTATTAATCCGATTGAAGATCTACCTTTGAAGCGTTTAGAATAAAAAGGTATGATTTTATAAAAGGCTGATGTGTAGCGATATACATCAGCCTTTCGCATTTTAGTATTTGTTTTTTAAATCAAAAGCGTATCTTTGTCCTTTGAAATTCTTCCATTTAGAATTTCACTTCGTTTTTTTATTTATTCTACACTTAAATTTATATAGCATGCAACTGTATAACACATTAAGCGCAGAAGAAAGAGCAGAACTTATTGAACAAGCAGGAGAAAACCGCTTGACTTTGTCTTTCTATGCGTATGCCAAAATCGAAAACCCACAACAATTTAGAGATGATTTATTCCTAGCATGGGATGCGTTAGATGCCTTAGGTCGTACTTACGTAGCTCACGAAGGAATTAATGCACAGATGTCTGTACCAGCATCGAAATTTGAAGCGTTCCGCCAAACGTTGGAAGCGTATGATTTCATGAAGGGCATTCGCTTAAATGTTGCGGTAGAACAAGACGATTTGTCTTTCTTAAAGCTAACTGTAAAGGTTAGAAATAAAATCGTTGCCGACGGATTAAATGACGATACGTTTGATGTGACCAATAAAGGGATTCACTTAAGAGCCAAAGAATTTAATCAATTGTTAGAGGATCCCAACACCGTTGTGGTGGATTTCCGTAACCACTATGAAAGTGAAGTCGGTCATTTTGTGGGTGCTATTACACCTGATGTGGATACCTTCCGCGAATCATTACCAATCATCAAAGATCAATTAGAAGAAATCAAAGAGGAAAAAAACTTATTGATGTATTGTACTGGGGGGATTCGCTGTGAAAAAGCATCGGCTTACTTCAAACACCACGGATTCAAAAATGTTTACCAACTAGAAGGCGGTATTATTGAATATACTCGTCAGGTAAAAGATGAGGGGTTAGAAAGTAAATTCATCGGTAAAAACTTCGTATTTGACCACCGTTTAGGCGAGCGTATTACAGATGATGTAATTGCCAATTGCCACCAATGTGGAAAACCTTGTGATGTACACGTAAACTGTGCCAATGAAGCGTGTCACTTGTTGTTCATTCAATGTGATGAATGTGCGGAAAACATGCATGGTTGTTGTTCAACCGAATGTTTGGATGTTATTCAACTGCCTGTTGAGGAACAAAAGAATTTGAGAAAAGGCGTTCAAAAAGGAAATTTAATTTTCAAAAAAGGACGTTCTGAATCGCTAAAATTCAAGAAGAATGTGGAAGGAGCGACTGAAATTCAACCGGTAAAAGTGAGCACAGTGACTCAAATTCGCAAAAAGCAAGTAGAGCGCAAAGTGTTAGTTGGAACTGTTCAACACTATTTTACGAAAGCAAGTGTAGGTCAGTTTGAGATTGAAAAAGCAGTACAGCTGGGGGATAAAATTGCCATTGTAGGACCAACAACAGGAGATGAGCGCTTGGTTTTAGAGAAAATGTTGGTGAATGGACAAGAGGTTACGGTAGCTCAAGCAGGTGATCGTATGACAATGGAACTAGGTTTCCGCGTGCGTAAAAACGACCAAATCTTTAAAATACTAGATTAAATATATAAGCTATGACAGTTTCAGGAAGAGTTGAATTGATGGCTCCCGCTGGAAACTTCGAATCGTTGCAAGCTGCAATTGATAACGGAGCAGATTCAGTGTATTTTGGAGTAGATCAATTGAATATGCGCGCACGTTCAACGGTGAATTTTTCAGTAGATGATTTACCCGAAATCGCCAGACGTTGTAAAGAGAAAAAGATACGTACGTACTTGACATTAAACACGATTATTTATGATCATGATTTGTCTGTCGTAAAAACCTTACTCAACAAAGCAAAAGAAGCGGATTTGACAGCTGTAATTGCGTCAGATCAAGCCGTAATTGCTTCGGCTAGAGCGATTGGTTTAGAGGTACACATCTCTACGCAATTGAACGTGACCAATATTGAAACTGTTAAGTTTTATAGTTTATTTGCTGATACCATTGTATTGTCGCGTGAATTGAGTTTGCGCCAAGTGAAGAAAATTACTGAAGCCATTGAAAGAGAGAAGGTCAAAGGGCCTTCTGGAAATTTAGTAGAGATTGAGATTTTTGGACATGGAGCTTTGTGTATGGCCGTTTCTGGAAAGTGTTATTTGAGTTTACACTCGCATAATTCATCTGCCAATCGCGGAGCATGCAAACAAAATTGCCGTAAAAAATATACCGTTATCGATCAAGAAAGTGGATTTGAAATCGAGATTGACAATGAATACATGATGTCACCGAAAGATTTATGTACGATTGATTTCTTGGATCAGGTGATTGATACGGGAATAAAAGTGGTGAAAATCGAAGGAAGAGGTAGAGCTCCAGAATATGTAGCAACGGTAATTCGCGCGTATAGAGAAGCCATTGATGCGATTGCAGAAGGAACCTATAGCAAAGAAAAAGTTGCCGAATGGATGACTGCTTTAGAAACAGTATATAATCGCGGGTTCTGGAGTGGATACTATTTAGGACAGCAGTTAGGCGAGTGGAGTGATAATCCAGGAAGTAATGCCACACAGAAAAAAGTATATGTAGGGAAGGCTGCACATTACTTTCAAAAAGCGGCTATTGGTGAATTCAAAATCGAAGCCTATGACATTAAAGTTGGCGATCGTATTTTGATTACTGGACCGAGTACTGGCGCACAAGAATTGACTATTGATGAATTATTTGTGAATGAACAAGCCACAGAAAAAGCCATCAAAGGAGATGATTGCACGATTAAGTTACCGTTCCGCGTTCGCTTGTCTGATAAAATGTACAAAATTGTAACAACAGAATGATTGTAATTACTTTACAGCGCGAGAAATGTATTGGATGCAATTACTGTGTTGAAGTAGCTCCACAGCAATTTCAAATGTCAAAGAAAGACGGTAAAACAGTGTTGCTTAGAGCAGTCAATAATAAAGGATTTCACACCTTGAAATCACCAGACTATACCATTTTAGAAGCTTGTGAACAAGCAGAAAAAATATGTCCTGTACATATTATTAACGTCAAAGAAGTATAAAAATGAGAAAAATATATTATTTGAGTTCTTGCGATACTTGTAAGCGAATTTTGGGACAAATGCCAAATTTGGAAACATTCGAATTGCAGGATATTAAAAAAGAACCCGTTACCGCTGCGCAACTACAAGCGCTTTATGCTGTGGTAGGGAGTTATGAAAAACTCTTCAAATAAACGCGCACAGCTATATAAGGCAAGAGGCTTAAAAGATCAAAATCTACAAGAGGAAGATTATAAAAATTTGATTCTAGAACAGTATACCTTTTTGAATCGACCTGTCATAGTGATTGACGAAGCCGTTTTTGTCGGAAATAGCAAAAAAGTAGTAGAAGAAGCGATTGCGAAAGCAGCAAAATAAATAAAAATCGAAGTGAGAGCTTCGATTTTTATTTATTTATAATCAATTGATATTTAAGGTATTGATTTTTTATTTGTATTTTTTTCTCAAAAATAAGTGACCAAATGTGTATTGTAGTGTCTTAATAATGAAAAAGGGAATAATTGCTATGAAGTTTTTCTGTTTTTAATAAGAAGAAAATTTACGCTATACTGGTTTGGATTTTTAATTGTTTATTAAGGGGTTCAATCAGAAAGAAGAGCCGGTATAGTTCTATTAAAAAGGAAAAATTGCTATTGAAAAAGAACATTTTTATTTCATAATAGTAGGAAAGTTGGTAAATACTTAACATAGTTAAAGATTGGTTTGTTTTAAAAGTTACAGTTAAGTACAACGTTGGTTTTGAAAAAGGGAAGCAGATGCTTCCCTTTTTTTATGCGTATTCGCTTCGTCTGTGATACCCTGCCATTGGGCTTGTCCTGCATTTTAATAGAAAGAAAAAGGATCACCTTGTAGTTTGACTAGGTGGCGTCCTGCATGAATCTTCCTTGGTATTACTTTAGAGTTACTTTGGGGTTGCTTTGGGGTTTCTTGGAGTTACCTTGGAGTTTCTTTGAAGTATGCTTGGACAATCCTTCGACAAAACCACCTTTTTTCCTAGGAAACTCCAAGCATACTCCAAGGAAGGTCGAAGAAAGGTATAGGTATCTATTATTTAACCCCTAACTTATAACCCCCAACCCACAACCCATAACTCCCAACCCATAACCCCCAACCCATAACCCATAACTCACCCCCATTTTCCATATATTCATTTAATTTAAGTAGTTATCAGCTATTTATTTGAGTTTTTGTTACCTTTGCAGTCATTATCTTTTAGAATATGATACATTCAATGACTGGGTTTGGTAAAGCATGCTTACAATTACCCACAAAAAAAATCACAATCGAAGTGAAGTCACTTAATAGTAAGAATCTAGACTTAAACGTGCGTTTGCCGTTAAGCTATAGAGAAAAAGAGTTGACTTTGCGCAATCAAATTGCTTTAGAGCTAGAGCGTGGAAAAGTAGATTTCTCTTTGTTCTGCGAGATTACTGCAGAAGAAACATCGAGTAAAATCAACGCTCCAATCGTATTGGCGTACATTGAGCAAATGAAGGCGATTATACCGAATGCCGATGCAACAGAGTTGATGAAAATGGCCGTTCGTATGCCCGATGCATTGAAGGTAGAGCGCAGTGATTTTGATGAAACAGAATGGAAAGAGATTGAGGTTGTAATCCAAGAAGCGATTCAAAGCATGAAAGCCTTCCGCGTAAGTGAAGGAAAGTCATTAGAGAATGATTTTAGAGCCCGTATAGCGAATATTTTCACTTATATGGATCAAGTATCATTATTAGATAAAGAACGCATCGTAAGCGTAAAAGAACGCCTTCGTACAAATCTATTGGAATTGCAATTAAACATTGACGAAAATAGATTTGAACAAGAGGTAATTTATTACTTAGAAAAACTGGATATCACTGAGGAAAAGGTGCGTTTATCCAAACACCTAGAATATTTCTTAGAAACCCTTGGGGGTACTGAAGCAAATGGACGTAAATTAGGATTCATTGCACAAGAAATGGGAAGGGAAATTAATACCATGGGTTCTAAATCCAACCATGCAGAAATGCAAAAGATTGTCGTAAAGATGAAAGACGAGTTGGAAAAAATCAAAGAACAGGTATTAAACGTATTATAAAGACAACACAAGCATAAGATGAATAAAGGGAAATTAATCGTTTTTTCTGCTCCTTCGGGATCTGGGAAGACGACAATCGTACGTCATTTATTAGAGCAAGGAGATTTAAATCTGGATTTCTCTATTTCTTGTACCTCACGTGAGGCGAGAACAGGAGAGGAGAATGGAAAAGATTATTACTTCATTTCTTTGGATGATTTTAAGAAACACATTAAAAATGATGATTTCTTAGAATGGGAAGAAGTATATCGCGATAATTTTTATGGTACACTAAAGGCGGAAGTTGAACGCATTTGGGCTTTGGGCAAAAATGTTATTTTTGACATTGATGTGGCTGGAGGATTGCGTATCAAACGCAAATTTCCTGATGAAACACTTGCTGTTTTTGTGAAACCACCAAGTATAGATGAGTTGAAAATCCGCTTGAAAAAGCGTTCAACAGAAAGTGAAGATAAAATCAATATGCGCATCGCTAAGGCTTCAGTAGAATTAGCAACTGCGCCTCAGTTTGATACCATTATTAAGAACTACGACTTGGACACAGCGAAAGAAGAAGCTTACCAATTGGTGCGTAACTTTGTAAAATAAGAGGAAATGAAAATTGGTTTGTATTTCGGAACCTTTAATCCCGTGCATATCGGACATATAGTGATTGCTAATCACTTGGTTCAATATACGGATTTAGATGAGGTTTGGATGGTGGTAACGCCCCATAATCCCCTAAAGAAAAAGAAGGGATTACTCGAAGACTTTCACCGTTTGCACATGGTTAATCTAGCTACGGCAGATTACGACCATATTCGCCCATCTGATATTGAATTTACGTTGCCTCAGCCCAATTATACGACCAATACCATGGCCTATTTGCATGAGCGTTTTCCCAAACACGAGTTTGCCTTGATTATGGGAGAAGACAATTTAGATTCTTTACCAAAATGGAAGAATTACGAAGTATTGCTGGAGCAATATAAAATATACGTGTACCCGCGTTTAGATAGCGATAGAGTAGAAGAAAGCCCACTGATGCAACACCCGCACATTGTGAGAGTAGAAAATGCACCCGTGATGGAGATTTCCGCTACTTTTATTCGAACAGCCATCAAAGAAGGAAAAAACGTACAACCACTAGTAGATAAAGAGGTGTGGAAATATATCGACCACAATCTGTTTTATAAAAAATAAGAAAATTGGAAAAGGGCTGTTCAACAGCTCTTTTTCTATATCATAGACTAAGAGAGAAGGATCTAAACGAATTGCTAGTATCTAGAAGAATACGGTATATCCTTGCTTAGTACACAAGAGAATGAAGTAAAAGTCTTAGAACTATAGCGTATTGTTTTACAATTTTACAATTGTTTGCATTAAGTTTTTTAGTTACTTTTGACGTATTATAAGCTAAAATTATGAGTGATTATCCAAAGTTTGCAGTAATTGGAGGGGGAAGTTGGGCGACAGCTATCGTAAAAATGCTAAGTGAAAATCTAGGGCAAATTGCCTGGTACATGAGAAATGAGAATGCGATAGAAGAAATTAAGGTAAACCATCATAACCCTAATTATTTAAGTTCTGTCGAATTTGATATCGACCAGTTGTTATTGACGAATGATATTAATAAGGCTGTTTCTTTTGCAGATTACGTAATCTTCGCTATTCCTTCCGCTTTTTTGAGCGAAGAAATGGAACAACTATACGTTAGTTTAGAAAATAAAGTGGTGATTTCAGCCATTAAGGGAATTATCCCTGAAACCAGCTTAATTGTTGGAGAGCATTTCCATCAAACTTATGATGTTTCGTATGATAATATCGCTGTGATTACAGGGCCTTGTCATGCTGAAGAGGTTGCTCTTGAGCGCTTGTCTTACCTTACGATTGCTTGTCGTAACGAAGAACATGCGAAAGTCATTGAAAGTTGCATCAGCAGCCATTATATCAAAGTAAAACTAACGGATGATATTATCGGAACAGAATATGCTGCCGTGTTGAAAAATATTTATGCGATTGCTTGTGGAATGGCACATGGATTAGGCTATGGTGATAATTTTCAAGCGCTATTGATGAGTAATGCTATTCGAGAGATGAAGAAGTTCATCAAGAAAGTGCACCACATGAAGCGCAATATTAATAACTCGGCCTATTTGGGGGATTTATTAGTAACGGGGTATTCGCTCTTTTCTCGTAACCGCATGTTCGGTAATATGATTGGGAAGGGATATACAGTAAAATCAGCACAGATGGAGATGAATATGGTTGCAGAAGGCTATTACGCGGCGAAAAGCGCCTATGAACTCAATGCAAAATACGGTGCTAAAACACCTATTATCAATGCAGTGTACGATATCTTGTACAACGGCAAGGATCCGAAGAAAACATTTCGAAAGTTGACTGAAAAATTAGATTAAAAAAAGTTCAAAAAAGACCGTTATTGGTTTTTTTATCATATAAAGCAATATAATTGGCTGATATACAGTTTTTTATGTTGCTTTTTTTATTTTTAGTCTGTATTGAAAAATAGTTGTAAATTGTTGATATCTAATTTGTTATAACGCTTTGTCTAGGGGGAAAATATATCAACTAGTTTTGTCCTGTTAAAAAAAATAAATAAAATGGATCATTTAATTAATCACCCTGGCCTGTTGGCTGTTTTTGGAATTGTAGTATTAGTTATGCTTTTGTTGGATTTAGGTGTTTTCAATCGAAATAGCCATGTGGTTTCCACAAAAGAAGCGTTAATTTGGACGGTAGTATGGATCGGTTTAGCCATGGTATTTAGTGGCGTTATCTATTATTACATGGACTTCGAAAATTTTGCGCGCTTCCAATCGGCTTATTGGATAGAAAAGGCCTTGTCCATCGATAATCTTTTTGTATTCATTTTGGTGTTTACCTTTTTTAAAGTACCGAAAGAATTACATCACCGCGTATTGTTCTGGGGGATTATTGGAGCTTTAGTCTTTAGAGCTATCTTTATCTTTGCAGGAGTTGAGTTAATTAACCATACGTATTTACCAGCATTTGAACTGTTTGGTCATCAAGTTGAAATTAACGTTGTCTTGACTATTTTCGGGGTTTTCTTATTGGTATCGGGAATCAAATCTTGGTTTGCCAAAGAAGATCACAGTGAAGAACAAGACTTAACCAAGAACTTCGCTGTACGCATGGTGCATAAGTTCTTTAAAGTGAGCAATGAATACGACGGAGATAAATTCTTTACCGTTAAGAATGGAGTAAAAATGGTAACCCCTCTTTTCGTCGCGTTGATGGTGATTGAGTTTACCGATTTAGTTTTTGCGGTAGATAGTATTCCAGCGATTTTCGCTATTGCACCTGATGATCCATTCATTCTATATACATCCAATATCTTTGCTATTTTAGGATTGCGTTCGCTTTATTTCCTACTAGCTAATTTCATGGATAAATTCTCGAAATTGAAATATGGTTTGGCAATTATCTTGTCTTTCATCGGAGTGAAGATGATTATCTCTCCTTTTGTACATATTGATTCGCTCGTTTCTTTGGCTGTTATTGCAAGTGTATTGACCCTATCTGTGGTACTTTCTTTGCTGTTCCCTCCCAAGAAAAAGGATGTTTCAGAAATCTAATATAAATACATAAAAAAAGCTGCCTTAGTTTAGGCAGCTTTTTTGTTTTTAAGGATGCGCTAGTTATTTCTTAGGACTAGCTTTTCCTTTGTGGCACATATTACAAGTGACCGCATTAATATTTTCAGGATTGGGATCATTGTTCCAATTGAAATTTTCTACATTGATTTTGCGGGTCATCACAATCATATGACGAGCAAATTCCTTTTCTTTTTTAGCGTCAGAAGCAAAATCTAAACCATCACCTTCTGCTGCAGGAGCATGACAATAACTACATTTCACGCCTAAAGCAGCACTATATTCTTTCATCACTTTTTTCAACTCTTCTTTCGAAATATCTTTCGGAAGTACGGTTAGATTTTTCCATTCCGTTGGGTCTACTGTACTTTCCGTTACCACCGTGGTGTTTGTAAAGGAAAGTAAGCTAATCATTAAGCCGAAAAAGCCTAATACTATACAAGTGTTTTTTAGTTTCATATCTTTTCACAATTTGAGTTGGTGAACTAAGGTAGGAAAACTAACATTCGGAATAAATATAAATAAGGATGCAAGGACTTGGTTTCTACCTATTTTGAGGCAGTAATTCCATTTTTTTCTGCGTATGCAAGCTTGGCTAATGCTTCATCTGTTATACTTTTAGCAGGGAACGCGAAATTTTTATCATAAAGCTTATTACCCTGAAAGTACGTAAGCATAAAGGTATTGTGTAAATCAAAAATAGCTTCATCTAATAGCTCTACTTTGATGCATTCACCTGCTGCTAATGAGGGAAAAGCATGTCTGAAAATACTTGAATTTCTCTTTTCTCCATTCAGTTCTCCTTCTGCTTTAGAAACAACTAAAATAGCTTCGATGATTTCTTGTGTATTGTTAAATAGATAAGCATACCAAGCATCTTGTAAAAAATCTTCGTTATACTCCTTTACAACTGCAATTTCAACATTTTTTACTTCTGGTATTTCTATGTCTTTTTTCATGGGAATAAAATTTGGGCAAAGATAAAATTATTTCTGCGATTCTACTTTTTGTTTTGAAATCAAAGTTTGGCCTGATGTTTGGTATATAGAAACTAATAATGATAGTTTTTTGGTTTTAGTTTTGTAAAAAGCCTTTCACGCCATCGCGTGAAAGGTTTTTTTTTGGAAAGAGTTAAAAAAGCTGTAACGTTTCACTTAAGGGGCATACTAATGAGGTAAACTACTAAAAAACAAGTATGATGTACAACTGGTTCTTTACTTTAGAGCGGAAGCGTTTAGCTAGAGGAAACAAGAGCAATATGGATATTGTGATTCTCATTTTCAAGTGGCTCGCTATTATTTATTTTGCCGCTATGATGTTGCTTGCTGGAATTGCGACTTATCACGGCATTCAAGAATATTTCACTACAGCAACTCCCATCGAAATGGTAAGTCGCTACCTGATTTATTATTTTGCAGTGGAACTGATGTTTCGCTTTTTCTTGCAAAAAGGACCTGTAGCAACGATAAAACCCTATCTGATTCTCAATATTCCGCGTTCAAAGATTGTATCCTTTTATGTAGGAAAAACGTTTTTGAGTGCATTTAATATCGTACAATTGTTCTTCTTAATTCCATTTGCCATTGTTGCGATTGTGGAAGGAGAAAGTGGAATTGCAGTTTTAGCGTGGACACTTGCGGTCTACAGTATTGTATTTATGATGCATTGCGTCGCGATTCTAATGAGTGCTTATGCACCGGTATTCTATGGGGTAATCGGATTTGTAGCGCTTTGTTTTGGGTTGCAGTATTACGATATTGTCGATCCTACTTTATATACCCAGTATTTTTATGTTGTACCTTATCAATATCCACTAAGTGTGATTGGGTATTTCTTGCTTTTGGGAGTCTTCGTTTGGAGTACCTATCGTTTCTTTCTTAAGCGAATGTATTTGGACGATTTAGAAAAAGTACGCATCAAAGAAGGGATTGCATTAGAGATGAGTTGGCTAGACCGCTTTGGTCGCTATGCGAGCTTTTTGCGCAACGATGTTCGTCTGATTGTCAGAAACAAAAGAGCTAGGGTAACGGTATTGATGAGTGTTATTTTTCTTTTCTATGGGGTCTTTATGTTTAATACATCAGGAAAGGAAGCGATGCCAATGACTTTTGCTGTGTTTCTTGCTTTCTTCTCAACAGGAGGATTCTTAATGCTATTTGGACAATATGTACCAAGTTGGGATTCTTCTTACTATCCGTTGCTGATGACGCAAAACGTATTATACCGCGATTACCTCATGTCTAAGTGGTTAATTATCGCTTTGGGTACGCTCGTTTCGACGATACTGTGTTTCTTCTATATTTTTGTGGACATGAAGTTGTTCTACTTGATTCTCGCTATGGGAATCTTTAATATAGGAATCAACGGTTATTTTGTTCTTTGGGGAGGAGCATACCTCAAAACGCCAATGGATTTAACCGCAGCAAAAAATGTATTTGGAGATAAAAATGCATTTAATCTTCGCGTGATGCTTATTAGTATGCCTAAAGTATTGCTACCTCTTATCTTTTATTTTATCGGTTCGTTTATCTATCCGTTTTGGGGAGGTTTTGTCTTGTTGATTTTAATCGGATTAGCAGGAATGTTCCTACACAAACAAGCGTTCCAATTTATTGAAAAAATTTACACCCGTGAAAAATACGCAGCACTAGCTGCTTATAAAAAATAATAACTGTTATGATACAAGTAGATAATTTACATAAAATATATAATGGAGCTACGGTTCTACAGCTAGAGGCATTAACCATTGGACAAGGTGAGAGTATTGGTTTGGTTGGGAATAACGGAGCTGGAAAAACAACCTTTTTTAGCTTGTTACTCGATTTGATTCAACCCAGTTCAGGACATATTTATTCCAAAGGACAGTTGGTTTCTTCTTCGGAACAATGGAAAAACTATACCACCGCTTTTTTAGATGAGACGTTTTTGATTGGTTATTTAACAGCAGAAGAATATTTCGTCTTTTTAGGAAGTTTACGCGGTTGGTCTAAGGCAGATGTTGAAGCTTTTGTTTTAGAACACAGCGCGTTCTTTAATGGAGAAGTGTTGAATCAAAAGAAATACATTCGCGATTTTTCTAAAGGGAATCAAAAGAAGATTGGAATCATCGGTGCTTTTATTGGAAATCCAGAATTGGTCATCTTAGATGAACCTTTTGCAAATCTCGATCCATCTACGCAAATTCGATTGAAAGAATTGGTGAAACAAAAACGAGCAACTCGTACCATGACAATCATCATTTCCAGCCATGATTTACAACATACCTATGAAGTATCCGATCGTATTATCGCCCTTGAAAAAGGAGTGCTAAAACACGATGTATTGACTGAAACGTTAACATATCAAGAACTAGAAGGCTTCTTTAGTACAGTAAATTAAAAAATAGACCGCACAATATCCTACAACAGCGCTCCCAAACGGGGCGCTGCTTTTTTTGTGTTTTGTTACGCAATTTTATGATTTACATTGATTTATAATCGCCTTTTCTTTTGTATTTTGCATAGATTTATTTTGTGCCTTTAAGCAATCATTCGATGCGAAAGTAAAAACGTTGAGGTGGATTAATTCTCTGTAAAGAGTAATTTACCTCCCGTATTCGTGGATGATACCCCTTAATTTTTAACAATATTTGCATAAAGTATTAAAAAGTGATGTATTTTTACTGTCTTGTGAATAATATTAGAGTAAAAAAATAGTTGTTATATAAAGTTTAACCTAGATATTGAAAACAAATTTTGTCATTCGGATAGGAGGAATTATCCTGCTAATTATATCTTTTATAGCGTGTTCTGTAAAAAAGGATAAGATGTTGAATCGAGGATATCATGCTTTAACAACAAAGTACAATATTCTATTTCACGGTGATGAATCTTATACGGAAGCACTCGACGCTTTGAAGGAAGGTTATTTTGATGACTATTGGGAAATCTTACCGGTAGAGCGTATTCAAATTGAAGTTGACCCAGAACGAGAATTTGAAAAAGGCGTATCCCTCGAATCTAAACAGGGGAGTATCTTAGACAATTTAGCGGTAGCCGGAACAGACTTAGGGGCTCCAGAAAGCACGGATGGCCAAGGATTCACGCGAGCTGAAAACAAAGCAGTAAAAGCAATTCAGAAGCACTCCATGTATATCAAAGGGAGAGAGCGCAACAGCCAAATGGCGAATGCGTATTTACTCTTGGGGAAATCGCGTTATTACGATGGACGTTTCGTACCTGCTCTAGAAGCCTTTAACTATATTCTATACAAATATCCAGATAGTGATTTAATTGGAGAAGCAAAAGTGTGGCGTGAGAAAACAAATTTGCGCTTGCGTTATGATGACTTAGCGATTAAAAACTTAAAAGAATTATTGCGTGAACGCAAAGGACGATTAAACAAACAAGTGGAATCGGATGCCTATGCGATGTTAGCGCAAGGGTATATCAATCTCGAGCAATTAGACAGTGCAAGTACAGCATTGAAATCAGCCGTGGGGTTGGTATCCAATCAAGAAGAGAAAGCAAGATATAACTATATTTTAGGCCAGTTAAATGGGCGCTTAGGCAAAAAAGAAGACGCTACGCATCATTTTGAAAATATTATTGAGATGAATCGCAAGGCGCCGAGAACCTATACGGTGCATGCGTATGCAGAGATTTTTGAATTAACAGGGGCAAAGCAAACAGATTCTGTGGCCTTTTTAAAACAATACAACAGCTTGTTGAAGGATCGCGATAATCGACCATATCTTGATGTGTTGAATCGTCAAGTTGGACTTTTTTACCGCGATATCGGAAAAGAAGAAAAGGCACTTGCATATTTGAAAACGGCGGCTAAAGAAGGAAGAGAAGATAAACAGCTGAAAGCGAGAAACTTTTTGAGCATTGCGGATATTTATTTTAATTCTGCTGGATATGCAGTAGCTGGGCAATATTATGACAGTGCTTTGGCATTATTGCCTCCGAAAGCAAAAGAAACCTTTCGCATTAGCAAGCGTAGAGAATCGTTACGCGAAGTGGTTGACTTAGAGGTGGTCGCACATAAAAACGACAGTATCCTGCGTTTAGTTGCCATGTCACCAGAAGAGAAAGATGCTTATTTCCAGACGTTTATTGATGAATTGCGCAAGGAGGACTTTAAAAAAATGCAAGCGAATTTGGGCACAAAAAACAATTCGGGCGCAGACTTTTTTAATGTAGTCAATTTTGGTGAAGCCATTGAGAAATCATTTGGAGAAACCAACTTCGGAAGCATGGGCGGAAAGACAACGTTCTATTTTTATTCCAATCAAGCGTTGACCCGTGGGCGACAAGATTTTAAACGCCGTTGGGGAAATCGAACCTTAACGGACAATTGGAGATGGAGCGCCATGCAGTCTTCGATGAATATGAATAATGAAGAGGAGGAGGAAGAAGCGTTAGCTGAAAATCAGAAGAAGGAGAAAAAACAAGACGATTTTGTAGATCCACGTTATCAATTGGATACTTATGTGGGTAAAATCCCTTCAGATAGTACCCAGATAGCCAAGTTAAAAGAGGATAGGGATTTAGCTTATTTTGAATTAGGAGCGATTTACAGCGAGCGTTTTGGAAAGATTGATGAAGGAATCGATCGATTGGAACGATTGTTGACCTTTGATCCTAAAGAGCGATTGATTTTACCTACGATGTACAAGTTGTATAAGCTTTATCAAGAAAAGGATCCAGCAAAAGCAGCCCAGATGAAAGCGCAGATTATTGCAACTTATCCGGAATCGAGATATGCGAAATTGATGCAAAACCTAAGTGTAGGCAGCGATGGTGATTTAGCGCCAGAACAAGTATATACGGGAATTTATCAAGTATTCAAGGCAGAAAATTATGAAGAGGCCAAGGCGATGATGAAGCATGCACTGGAAAGCATTGACGATGCGTATGTCAGCAAGTTTGAGCTATTGAATGCCATGATAATTGCCCGAACAGAAGGAGTGAAGAAATACAAAGAAGCCTTGAATTACTTAGCCTTGACGTATAGCTCAACGGCAGAAGGTAGAGAAGCTTCTCAATTGTTGGAACGCGTAATACCTGCTTTAGAAGGAAAACAGTTTGCAACAACAGATTCAAGTAATTGGAAAATAATCGTTGCTGTACCAACAGAAAAAATAGCTGATTTTGCAACGATAAAAGCCAATATGCAGCGTTTGGCAGGTGTAGAGTCGGGCACAGGATTGAAATTTACAGAAGATTATTATACTACTTCTGCGAAGATATATGTCTTACATGGTTTTAAATCCAAAGTAGAGGCAGAGCGAATGATTGGTCGTTTGGGCGATGATCCGGCTTATATCCCAATTATGCAAGAGGATTATAGCGTCATTCAGATTAAAAAGAATTTAGAGGAATACAAGGCTCCAGGAATTGTGGAGCCCTAATAAATGTGTTTACAATGTTTGATAAATCGAAAAAGAAAGCAAAAGGAACAGGATTAGATTTGTTGGGACAAACAAATCGTATTGTTGAAGGGACAACGATCAAAGGCGATATTGAAGCAATAGCGGATATTCGAATTGACGGGGTCATTGAGGGGAATGTTGTGGTTAAAGGACGATTAGTGCTGGGACCTATAGCGAGAATTGTGGGGAATATCAGTTGTGAAAACAGTGAGATTGAAGGTGAAATAGTAGGAAATATTCTCGTGAATGATTTGCTTACTGTAAAATCTGCTGCTCGAATCAAAGGCGATATCAAAGTAGGGCGCTTAGCGGTTGAACCGGGTGCCAAGATTGATGTAAAATGCCAGATGGTTGGCAATGAGCAGTTATCCTAATGACAGAAAAGAAATCACCCAATAAGTGGTTGTCTTTAATTAATATCCCCATCCAGATGGGGATAATTATTTATTTATCACACCGTTTAGGTGTCTGGTTAGATGGAAAGTACGAGTTGGAAGGAGGAATTGCAAATAAAATTTGTACGTTATTGGGAGTAGGATTAGCTTTGTACCAAGTTATTAAACAAGTCAATCAGTTAAATAAATAAAAGAATGGATAAAGAAACCGTACAAATTGGATTGAAACTTTTTATTGGTTTAGTCGTAGTATTTGCTTTGCATTATGCCGTTGTGGCTTTTACCGATGCAGGAGATTCGCTAATCGAGCTCGGATATAGCTTAGAAAAGTTCTACGGATTTGAATTTATCTTTTCCATTATCATCTTTTTTGCCATGTTCGGAATCAAAAATAGCCTGCCTAATAATTTGGGTTTTGTCTTCTTAGGATTCATCACAATGCGATTAATTGCGAGTTATTTATTCGCAAAAGATGGATTAGATCACGAAATGATTGACGAAGGATTTAAATACAATTTTTTAGTGATTGTGTTGGTTTTCCTTGGCGGGGATGCATTTATCGCCTATAGTATTTTAAATAAGAATACTACGTCAAACGAAACTAAGTAAAAAAAGTTTGATATAAAGGTATGATAATACAAGAATTATTGTACTTTTGCACAAAATTTTAGGAACCAAAATATTCAAGAAGTTAAGATATGGTGACTCTCAAGAAATCACTGAATTTATTAGCAGCTGTTTTATTTACAGCCTCGTCGGTATTTTCGTACGCGCAAACTACTACTCAAAAGCTTGAAAACTCAATTCAAGAAGCTGAGAAATCTATTGAAGAAACCCTTGAACACGTTGAAGGGCATGAAATAGAAAAACCTGCTGAAATGACTCAAGCTGAGAAAGTTCAAGCTCATATTACGCATCACTTGGCAGATGATTATTCTTTTATCTTCTTCTCTGATGAAGAAACAGGTGAAAATTACGGTTTTTCATTACCAGTCATCTTAATTGACAACGGTCTTAAAATCTTTATGTCTTCTGAATTTGACTTTGGAAAGAAAGTAGTTGAGAAAGACGGACAATTCTACAAGTTATATCACAGTAAGATATACAAAACTGATGCTGAAGGTACAATTACGTATGATGAAGCACACCATCCTACAAATGAGAAACCACTTGATTTCTCTATCACAAAGAACGTAGCTTCTTTACTTTTTACTACAATTTTAATGTTTATCCTTTTCTTAGGGTTAGCAAAAACATACAAAAACGGACCAAACAATTTACCAAAAGGAATCGCAAGAGGATTAGAGCCATTAGTGCTTTATGTTCGCGATGAAATGGCAGTGCCAAATATTGGTAAAGCAAAATACAAAAAGTTCATGCCGTATTTGCTGTCTGTTTTCTTCTTGATTTTCATTTTGAATATCTTGGGATTAACTCCACTAGGATTTAACGTTACAGGTAATATTTCAGTAACAGTATGTTTGGCAATTTGTACGTTCATTATCGTTCATTTTTCTGCAAACAAAGATTACTGGAAGCACATGTTCTGGATGCCAGGAGTTCCAGTACCAATGAAATTGATGTTAATGCCAATTGAGATTTTAGGTGCAATTATTAAACCGTTCTCATTAATGGTGCGTTTATTCGCTAACATTACAGCTGGTCACTCGGTAGTATTCGGATTAATTGCGATCATCTTCGTTATGAAGGAAGCATTAGGAACTGGAGGAGCAATCGGAATCGGATTCTTCTTATCTACATTCTTAGTTGTATTAGAAATTTTAGTTGCTTTCTTACAAGCGTTCATCTTTACTATGTTATCGTCATTATTTATTGGTATGGCTGTAGCAGAGCATGATCACGAAGAAGCACATTAATCAAAGAGAAAATAAAAATAGAGTATAAATAAATTTGTTTAATTAATATTAAATTCAATACTATGACAATCCCAACTATCATTGGTGCAGGTTTAATCGTAATCGGAGCTGGTTACGGTTTAGGTAAAATTGGTTCTTCTGCAATGGACGCTATTGCTCGTCAACCAGAAGCTGCTGGAAAAATCCAAACTGCAATGATTATCATTGGAGCTTTATTGGAAGGTTTAGCATTCGGTGCTTTAATCTTAGGTAAATAATCCAAGTCAGTACAAAGAGTTTATCTGCAACGGTTGGTTGCAGGTAAACTTCTTATTTTAATTAAACAAAATCAGATATTAAAAAGTATAATTTTAGATAATGGATAAGTTAATTAACGATTTCAGTTTTGGACTATTTTTCTGGCAACTAATTATTATGATAGTAATTGTTGTTATCTTAGGAAAATTCGCGTGGAAACCAATTGTAAATGCTTTAGAAGCTCGTGAAGAGGGTATTACTGATGCATTAGCAGCTGCAGAGAACGCTAAAAGAGAAATGGCTAATTTAAAAGCAGATAACGAGAAGTTATTAGCTGAAGCTCGTGCGGAGCGCGATACTTTACTAAAAGAAGCTCGTGAGATCAAAGAAAAATTGATTGCAGATGCTAAGACAGAAGCGGAAGCTCAGGGTGAAAAATTAATCGCTCAAGCAAAAGCTACAATTGAAAGCGAGAAAGCTGCGGCTATTCTTGACTTAAAAACGCAAGTTTCATCTATTTCAATTGAAATCGCTGAAAAATTATTGAAAGATCAATTATCTAACAAAGAAGCTCAAGCTAAATTGGTTGAGAAAATGTTAGATGATGTAAAATTAAACTAATATCACTATGGTAAGCACAAGAGCTGCGGCACGTTATGCAAAAGCAATGCTTGAGGTTTCTTTAGAAAAAGGAAATGTTGATGCTATCAATGGGGATATGATCCTTATTTCTCAATCAATAGCTCAAAGCAGTGAATTGAAGGTGTTTCTTACAAACCCGATTGTTAAAGATCAGTTGAAATTAAATGCTTTATTAGAAGTATTCGCTGGAGTTAATGAAGGAACGAAAGAACTATTCAACGTTTTAAAAGCAAATAGTAGATTTGGAATTTTAGAAGCAACGGCTTTAGCGTTTCAAAAACAATACGATTTGTATAAAGGTATTGAGAAAGTAACTGTTACTACAGCAATGCCTATTGATGCTAGTATAGAGGCTAAGGTACTTGAGAAAGTAAAAACTTTAGCTCCTGGAAAAGAAGCGGTAATTACAAATATTGTAGATGAATCAATCTTAGGAGGGTTTATCTTGAAAATTGGAGATATCCAATACAATGCTTCTTTAGCAAATCAATTACAAGTATTAAAAAGAGAATTAATTAAGTAAAAAAAATCACCGCACGAATTTTCGTGTATAAACATAGATAAAAATGGCGGACATTAAACCAGCTGAAATTTCAGCGATTTTAAAGAAACAATTATCTGGATTTAGCTCTGAGGCTTCTTTAGAAGAAGTTGGTACAGTACTAGAAGTAGGAGATGGAGTTGCTCGTGTTTACGGGTTAACAAATGCGGAGTACGGAGAGCTAGTTGTATTTGACAACGGATTAGAGGCAATGGTACAAAACTTAGAAGAAGATAACGTAGGTATTGTATTGTTAGGTTCTTCTGTTGGTGTAAGCGAAGGTGCTACAGTTAAAAGAACAGGTCGTATCGCTTCTCTACGCGTAGGAGAGAAAATGGTAGGACGTGTTGTAAATACGTTAGGACAACCAATCGATGGTAAAGGTCCTATCGAAGGTGATTTATATGAAATGCCATTGGAGCGTAAAGCACCAGGTGTTATCTACCGTCAACCAGTAACTGAACCATTACAAACAGGTATTAAAGCAATTGATGCAATGATCCCTGTTGGACGTGGACAACGTGAGTTAGTTATTGGTGACCGTCAAACTGGAAAAACTACGGTTTGTATCGATACAATTCTTAACCAAAGAGAATTCTATGATGCAGGTCAACCAGTTTACTGTATCTATGTTGCTATTGGACAAAAAGCTTCAACTGTTGCAGCGATCGCTAAAACATTAGAAGAAAAAGGTGCAATGGCATATACAATCATTGTTGCGGCTAATGCATCAGATCCGGCTCCAATGCAAGTTTACTCTGCTATGGCAGGTGCTGCAATCGGAGAATACTTCCGTGATACTGGTCGTCCAGCTTTGATTATTTATGATGATTTATCTAAACAAGCTGTTGC
This sequence comes from Myroides gitamensis, assembly GCF_029894455.1. NCBI lineage: Bacteria > Pseudomonadati > Bacteroidota > Flavobacteriia > Flavobacteriales > Flavobacteriaceae > Myroides > Myroides gitamensis. Next base: position 3,206,032 of record NZ_JARYHN010000001.1, on the reverse strand, counting down.
TTACCGTGAGATGTCTTTGATCTTAAGAAGACCACCGGGACGTGAGGCTTACCCTGGAGACGTTTTCTACCTTCACTCAAGATTATTAGAAAGAGCTGCTCGTGTTATTGGTGATGATGAAATCGCTAAAAACATGAACGACTTACCTGAGTCAATCAAACCTTTCGTTAAAGGTGGTGGGTCATTAACAGCTTTACCTATTATTGAAACACAAGCGGGTGACGTTTCTGCTTATATTCCAACAAACGTAATTTCGATTACAGATGGACAGATTTTCTTAGAGTCTGATTTATTCAACTCAGGGGTACGTCCTGCAATCAACGTAGGTATTTCTGTATCTCGTGTTGGAGGTTCTGCTCAAATTAAATCAATGAAAAAAGTAGCAGGTACATTAAAATTAGACCAAGCGCAATTCCGTGAATTAGAAGCTTTCGCGAAATTCGGTTCTGATTTAGATGCAGCTACAATGAACGTTATCTCTAAAGGTCAACGTAACGTTGAAATCTTGAAACAAGCAGTTAACGATCCTTATACAGTGGAAGATCAAGTAGCAATTATTTATGCTGGATCTAAAAACTTATTGAGAAATGTTCCTGTAAACAAAGTAAAAGAGTTTGAAAAGGATTTCTTAGAAGCTCTTAACGCACGTCACAGAGATATTTTAGATCAATTAAAAGCTGGTAAATTCGGTGACGAACAAACTAGTGTTTTAGAGAAAGTAGCTAAAGAATTAGCTTCAAAATATTAAGAATTTTTTGAAAGAGTCTAAGCTTGTCTAAAAGCTTATTCTCTTTCTGAATTATATACGTTTTCAAATGGCAAATCTTAAAGAAATACGCAATAGGATTTCTTCTATTGGATCTACAATGCAGATTACATCTGCGATGAAAATGGTATCTGCAGCAAAATTGAAAAAAGCTACGGATACAATTACAGCTATGCGTCCTTATTCAGAGAAGCTAACTGAGATTATTCAAAATGTTAGTTCTACTTTAGAAGGAGAGAATTCAAGTGTATATTCGCAAGTTAGAGAGGTAAAAAATGTATTGTTCATTACGGTAACTTCAAACAGAGGTTTATGTGGTGGTTTCAATGCTAACATTATTAAACAAATTAATGTATTAGCGAATACAGCGTACCAAGGAGCAAACATTGATTTATTGACAATTGGAAAAAAAGGAAATGATATCCTTAAAAAAACATTCCACGTTGTTGACAATCAAAGTTCATTATATGATCATTTTGATTTTGAGCATACAGCAGTTATTGCTGAGCATGTAATGGAAGCGTTTGTGAATGAGAAATACGACTCTATTCAAATTGTATATAACCAGTTTAAAAATGCAGCTACTCAAAATGTAGTTACAGAGCAATTTTTGCCATTATTGCCAATCGAAACTGAAGCAACTGCAGCAGCATCTGATTATATTTATGAGCCTTCAAAAGAGGATATCATAGAGACCTTGATTCCTTTGTCGTTAAAAACACAATTGTTCAAAGCAATTGCTGACTCTGTAGCGTCTGAGCACGGAGCTCGTATGACTGCGATGCACAAAGCAACAGATAACGCACAAGAATTGAGAAATGAGTTGAAATTAAGTTACAACAAAGCTCGTCAGGCTGCGATTACAAATGAAATTTTAGAGATTGTTGGAGGTGCAGAAGCATTGAAAAACTAATCGAAAAATAATTATACTTTTTAAAAGGCGCTCTTTGGAGCGCCTTTTTTGTTTGTATAGGGTTGTGGCTTCATTTCAACTTGTTTGTTGCTTAGATGCGTTAAAAAAGGGTATAGGGGGACGGTTTCTTTTGGGTATGGCAATAAAAAAAGCTCGGACGAGCCGAGCTTTTTAACTGTTGTTTCTATTTATTGAAAATAAATACTGTCGATTAAGAGTTCATAGGTTGAGCCACTTCCTGTTTTCAAAGAGAATACATCGCCACTACCTGTGCTGTTGTAAGCGGTGTCACTCAAATCTAAGGTTAGTTTGACCCATTGCCCACCAGTGTCAATTGTACCATTGTATTGGTTCGCTGTGGCCTTAGCTAGATCTAAATTTGTTGAGGCGATAAACCCTGCGTTAAATGGATCATATCCACCCGCAGGTTTATTTACGTTGAATGAAAGCGATTTTTTATCAGAGGTTCCTTTTACCCAAAGAACTAATTTCGTTTTTCCTTCTGGAACTTGTTTTCCATTGATGGTAAATACGAAGTCATTGGCCGTTGTAGTTCCTGATAGTTTCATCGCCGCTTTGCCATTTCGCCCTTCTCCTGGTGCTTGTGTAGCATACGATTTCAGACCATGTGTACTCAATTTACTGGTAAATTCATCCCAGTTGTTGAAGTTAGTCAACATATCCGCTTCCGTTGGCTCCGGGTCTACTGGGTCAACAGGACCGCCATCATCTTCAACAGGTGTTCCATCTTCAAATCGAATTTCATCAATGACTAAGTCATAATTAGCTTTGTTTCCATTTTTGAAGCTGATAAACGTTCTCGTTCCTTCCGTATGGTATGCCCCGTTGAAAGAGGTTAAATCCAAGGTGATTTTTACCCATTTACCTTGCGTGTCAATTTTACCATTGTATTTATTGGTTGTATTGTCTGGATTATTATCCATCGGTGTTTCATCGGCTACTACTACCTTACTGCGTGTTACATTTTCTAGGTTGTACGCTTTATAGTTGATACCATTAGTTCTGTGAATGTTGATGGATAAAGATCGTTCTGAAGTTCCCTTCATAAGGAAAGAAAGTTTCGTTGCATCTTTCGGCATTTTTACTCCTTGTACAGAGAAAAGATAACCATTTTGTTCTCTACTTCCTTTAATGGCTAAACCTGTTGAGTTTTTCCAACCTTGACCTTCTGCTTTTTGCCCTGTAGGGTCGCTCAATTGGTTGTTGAAAATCACACGAAGGAAATCATCCCATTTTTCGAAATCAGCGCCAGGGAAAGCTAAGAATTTACCTGGTTCAACTGGCCCACCGTCGTCTGGTATAAGAGGGTCTTTCGTTAAGTCAAGATCTTCAATGACACGTGGATAAAACTGAACATTTTTATTGAAAATATCATAGATTCCTGTGATATTACCACTTTTTGCTGGAATTTCATAAGAATGAAAATCATTTGCATAGGTGCTAGTTCTGATATTAAAAGTATTATCCTTATTGTCTACTACCGCTCTTAAGGTTTGCCCTTGCGGATCAACTTCTTTAGCGTCATATAATTTTTTTCCAACTAAGGAAGGGTCGAATTGCACATCTGTTACGGTAACTAATTTTCCTTTGTATTTTCCTTTGTCTTTTAGTAATTCTGCTACCGTTAGTTTGATAGTATAGTCTTCTATTTTGGCTTTTGTACAGTATTTACCAATATAAGCATTTACAGCATTTTTGGAAATATTGCTGATGTATTGACCGTTAATACCTCCTCCTATATTGATGATACTGTCATTGTTTTGGAGATATAATCCACCCAATTTTACATAAATAATTGTTCCTGGAGGATAGGCCACATAGCTATCTGATTTGTCTAAGTTGACAAGAAGCAACGATTGTGTTTTCTCATCTAGGACATGTAACTTATTGTGGAAATTCCCTCCTTTATTACTAGAAACGACAACTCCTCGAAGAATGTCTTTGGAATCTCCCATATAAGGGCTAATGGCATTTCCTTTTATCGTTGAATAAAGATCGTCGATGGTTTTCGTTATCGTAACTTGAGGCTCCTCACATTTTAGAGAAGGAACCGAAAAGTCATCATTCTTTGCACAGCTCGACACGAATAGCGCCGTAAGTACAGTGAAAAATATGGATTTTAAAATTGTTTTCATAGAGTAAAAGAATTAGAAGTTGTAGTAAACGTTGACTGAGAAGTTACGGCCATACCCATAGAAATACTTGTTGCCAAATAGGTTGTAGGGACCGCTATTGCGTTGTACTTCTTGCTTATAATTGGAGTTTCTTGCTTGTTCAAATCCTCCTGTTTTATATTCTTTATCAAAGACATTATTGATAGAAGCAAAGAATCCGATAATCGATCGATCAGGCATACGCCAAGATTTTCCTCCTGTGATATTCACAAGGGTAAAATCATTTAGTTTTTCTTGCTTTAAGACTCTGCGTAGCGTTTCATCTGATAAATCTTCGAAAGGATGCCCTGCATTGCTATTATCAATAACAAAGTTTTGCGTTCTTCTAATAGCAGATACATCAGTATAAGCATCTGCTAAATAGTTGATGTTTGCTCCGATGAACCAGAATTTAGGATCTCGGTATTCTAATCCAAAGGATAAGGCCGTTTGAGGTCCGTTGGAAAGTTTGTATTTTTTAAGACTTGTTTCTCCATAATCAAATGTTCTAGCGAGATTATCAGAGGATAGGTAAACGTTGGGATTATTGGTGTAGAATGCCTGTCCTAAGGCTGCTGCTGCAGTCGCTTTTACAGTTTGTGTAATTTGATATTCCGCACCGATTTCCAACCCTAATTGTCTTTTGTTGATGCCTGTTATCATTTCGGACACAAACGATCCTCCATTGTTGTATAAGGCGCCTTCTTCATCTACTAATCCTACACCATCTCCATAGTAATAGTTGATTTTGGTTCCATTTTTACTTTCTGATAAATATCCCGTTACTCTAGCTTTTATTTGTGGTGTTCGCAAAATATAACTCCCATCTACGCTAAAAATATCCTCATTATCCAAATTGGGAACAAGGTAATTATTCACTCGGATATTGGCAAAAGTACTTTTAATGGATGGAGCCTGACTGATGTAAGCAATGTTGAAATCAAGCGCATGTTTACCTGTTATATGAAAGGTTGCACCTCCTTTAAATCCAAAATTATTAAAGCTTTTGTTGTCACTTTTTCCATAAGAATCATTCATGTAAACAGGGTTTTTATATAACCCTTCTCTTTGATATGAGGTATACCCTATGTTTTGAGCCAAGTAAAAATCAAAGAAATCATAATCAAAGACCACTTGCGTGAAAACATTAATTACATCAGGCCGTAAGCTTGTAGTTGTAACCAAAACGATCACCTTCTTTCACTAGACGATTCGGACGATTGATGTCTTTATCTTGGAGCCCTGGTTTTTGGTACGTATCGATGTCCCTAAAGAAGGTTCCGCCTAATAAATCGGTTAATTTTTGGTAGTTATTGGAGTGTAATTTGCGGTAATTGACACCCGCATCTAAGGTTGTATTTGCATTGAGCTTCGTGCGAAATGTCGAATTAAATGAAAAGATATTTTCTTGTTGTCTATCTTCATATAGGACAACTTGACTTCCTTTATCATTTCCTGTATTAAGTTGATAAATAGAATTCCAATCTACTTGCCCTCCTTGACGGAAAGCTTCTCTATTTTGATCCGCTTGCCCCAAATAAGAAAGAGTCGCCTTTTTAAAGGGATCATTGTCATCTATATCGTCGAATTCCGCTGGGGACATTGCCCAATAACGCGGATCAATCTGAGTTAAATAGTAACTCGGTAAGTTTTTGTAATACGTCGGATCGGGATTTTGATTGTTCTGATAACCAAAACGACTATCCGCAATATGCCCGAATTGGTAAGAAGCAGTGGTAGTTAAGCTGCTTTTCTCATTGATATTCCAATAGTGGGTTAACATGAAAATAGGTTGCTCCACGTCTTTGTAGCGCGAATTTCGTTTATCTCCTTCTTGATATCCCCAATACGAATTGTATTTAAAGTCTTTGATATCGGCTTGTTCTTGGGTAATAGGAGCATTTTTTCCTCTTTTATTTTTCGCATATATAGCAGAAAAATTTAAGCTATGGTTGTCGTTGAATTTCTTTTCTACTGCGGCAAATAAAGAAGCTGCATGGTAATTACTTCCTTCCCAATAGCCTTCTTTAGCACCTCGATAAGAACCAGAGAAAACATAAGCCCATCCATTTTTATTCATCCCAGAAGAATGCGTGAAGGTTGGGCGCCAGTTATAATTCGTATTCGTTCCGGTGAATGTAGCCCGTGACCCTTTTCGAATATGAGAAGCCCGGGTAGAGATTGCTTGTGTTCCTAAAATACTACCAAACGTATAATCGGAAGGAGTGGAACCAGAAGAAAACTCCTGATTGCGCATCACGTCATTTAATCCTCCCCAGTTGCTGAATTGTGGACGACCATCTAACATTCTGTTCATCTCAATTCCGTTGATTAACGTCTTGCCATATTCGTTGTCAAGTCCCCGTACTCGAAAGAAAGCTTGTCCCCAGTTGAATGCTGCAACCTGTTGGAATGGGTCTTTCGTTGCTTGTAATAATCCCGAAGATGTATCCGAACCGGAGTTGTCATCGCTAAGATCATTTTCAGTCAGGGTGATAAAGCCTATTTGGGCTTGTGTCACCAAATCTTCTTCAATGAAAATGTCGCCTAAATCAAGGGACTGACCCGCTTGAGCGTCTATGGGAAACTGTTTGCTAATAAATCCTGGATAGGATATCACAACAATTTGGTTGCCCATCTGATTGTTTTCAAGAACAAAGATTCCTTCACCATTGGTTAGAGTAGAAATGTTTGAGCCAACTACTCGTGCCACTACAGCATTGATAGGGGTTTGAGATTTGGCATCAAGTACTTTTCCTCTAATCTCGTGATTGCTTTGTGCATACGTAAATGTCGATACTACACCAAGCAAAACAAATAAAAGTTTCCTCATAAGTACGATTATGTATTAAAGTGCTAATCTAAAAAGTGCGATACTTTTTATACTAGTAAAGTTAAGTTTTTAAGATAAAAACTGCTACTTTTGTAGGAAGTATTTTTGTAAATTACGTTAACTTATGAAGATTATGGTAAAAAAACTGATTTTATCGATATTTCTAGTAGGACTGGGTATAAACCTTCATGCACAAGAAAAAAAGTTTCAAATTCACACCATCGCATTTTACAATGTGGAGAATTTGTTTGATACCATTCGCGATCCTAAAATTTACGATGAAGAGTGGACTCCTGATGGGGCTCAGGCATGGACCAAGAAGAAATACGAAAAGAAAATTGATAATCTGACGCGCGTTATGTCCCAGATTGGCACGGATGAAAATCCAAAAATGCCAACCATTATTGGCGTTGCTGAAGTTGAAAATAGAGGCGTATTAGATGATTTAATTCACGCACCAGCTATGCAAGCGGGCACGTATGATATTGTACACTATGATTCGCCAGATAAACGCGGTATAGATGTAGGGTTTTTATATAATACGAAGCATTTTGTACCTACGCATACCTCTAAACACACGTTGTATATCTATGACCAACTGAAAGGAAAAAAAGAGGATCCCGCTTCTCAAAAGCGTATTTATACGCGTGATCAATTGTTAGTAACGGGATTATTGGATGGAGAAGAAGTACATTTTATCGTTAATCACTGGCCTTCAAGAGTAGGAGGTGAAAAAGCAAGTAGCCCCAATCGCGAGGCTGCCGCAGCGCTAAATATGAAAATTATCGACTCTTTGCAGACCATCAACCCCAAAGCTAAAATTATTACAATGGGCGATATGAATGACGGTCCTTATAATAAGAGTATTAAAAAAGTATTGAAAGCAGAGGGTGAGCGTAAAAATGTTCAACCTCAAGGATTGTTTAATCCAATGGAAAAAATGTCTAAGGATGGTTTAGGAACTTTAGCCTACCGTGATGCTTGGGATATTTTTGATCAAATGTTGCTAACAGAAGCCTATTTACAAGATGGATATGAGTCTTGGAAGTATTGGAAAGCTAAAATATTTAAAAAACCATTTATGGTACAAGAAACAGGGCAATACAAAGGATATCCTTTGAGAAATAGTCACAGTGAACCTGGATTTAGTGATCACTTTCCTGTTTATATTTATTTAATTAAGGAACAATAATAAAGAAAGAGCGGCTCCTGAGCCGCTCTTGTTTTTTACTCATAGATAGGATAGGTTGCTTTATTCTGAAAGGGGCTCTTCTTCAAAGCGAATTTCGTCTAGGATTAGGTTATAATCACTGGGTATTGTCGCTGTTTTGCCTCCAAAGCGAAACGTGAGAAAATCTCCTGCTCCCGTTGTGTTGTACCTAACGTTTTGTAACGGTAAGATGATTTTAATCCATTCACCCTGTGTGTCAATAGTGCCTTTGTACTTATTGACATTACCCTGTTGGTTGGTAAATGAGGTAGGCTGTATTATTTTACTGGTTGTGAGATGTTCCAAATTAAATGCAACATAAGCACCATCCGCTTGATAGAGATAAATAGACAAGGATTTCGCATTCGCTGTTCCTTTGAGTAAGAAAGAAATAGCTGTTGCATTTTGGGGGACTTGAACCTGTGTTATCGTAAAGGCATTTTCTGTTTTTGTAGGGGAACCTCGAAAAGCTAATCCCGTTGAGTTGTTCCACCCTTCCTCTATAGCTTGCGTAGCGAATTTTAACCCAGGGCGCTTGAGTACTCCAAGAAACTGTTCCCAATTTTCAAAGTCTGCACCAGGAAAGACCAACGATTGCCCCGGTTCAACGACGATGTGTACGGGTTCTTCTACATCTTCCTCCTCTTCTGTATCTTCCGAATCTGTCGTTCCCGTTTCAAAAGGGGATTGATCAAAGTTGAAATCCTCCAATACCCGAGGATAGAATTGAATTTGCTTACTGAATACATCCGCAATTCCGATAATAGTACCACTTTGTGCAGGAATAACGTAATCTGCAAAGTCTTTCGTTAATTTTCCTGTGCGAATATACAGGGTGTTCCCTTTTTGATCTACAATTTTGCGCAACGTATAGCCTTGTGCATCAACTTCTTTAGGGTCGTATAGTGTTTTACCAACCAATTTGCGATCAAATTGTACATTTTCGAGTAAAACCAAGCGACCCGTATAGGTTTCTATTTCTTGCTTTAAGGTAGCTAAGGAGAGTTTCGTGGTATAAACATCGAGATTTAAAGGCTCGCAGTACTTTTGAATGGTTGTGTTGATGGCATTTTTAGTAAGGCTACCAATGTATTTTTTACCCGCAGAAGAAGTGTAGATTCCACCGCCAATATTGAGTTTGCCAAAAGCATAGCTGTAGTAAAGTCCACGTAAAGCAATGGCAATTTTTGTACCTGGTGGAAAGGCGGTAAAAGAAGCTCCCATTTCCAGATTGAGGACTGCGGGTACTTGTGTAATTTCATCAACAAGGTGTAATTTGTTGTAGAAATTTCCGCCTTGATCGCTGGAAATGACAACTCCAGTCAAGACGTCATTAGTCTGACTAGGATACTGTTGAATGGTTGCGTCTGCTTGTACTTGCAACTGCTCAAGGGCGGTATTAGGCTCAAAGGTTGGCGCAACACAATCAAGAGTAGGGAGTGTAAAGTTGTCGTTTTTAGCACAGCCAAGTAATAGTAAAGCTGTGAAAATGAGCGTGAATATTGTTTTTTGTAGGATTTGCATGGGTGGGAAATTAAAAGTTATAGTAAACCTGAATAAAAAAACTACGTCCATAGCCAGACCAATATTTGGTGCCAAACATCGGATGATCTCCTTTGGAACGGGCGAGCTCTTCTGCATACGTAGCATTTCTCGCTTGTTCATATCCTCCTGTTCGGTAGGTCGTGTTCAAGAGATTTTGGACAGAAGCGAAGAAACCGAGAATGGTGCGATTCAACAATCGCCATGATTTACCTCCAGTTAAAGCAACCAAAGAAAAGGCAGGAAGTTTCTCTTGCTGCAGTATTCGATGTAATTCTTCGGAGGTTAGATCATCAAAGGCCTGTCCCACTTTTTCAGGATCCATAATAAAATTTTGCGTCCGTTTTAAAGATGCAACCTGCACAAAGGCATCCGCGAGATAATTAAAGGAAGTACTGATAAACCAAAAGGAAGGCGCTCGGTACTCTATACCCAAAGACAAGGCTGTTTGTGGACCATTGGCAAGGCGATAATTGGTCAGTTTGGCTTTTCCATAATCTATAGGTTTGGCAAGCTGATGCGTTTGTAGTTGCAATTGTGGATCATGCGTATAAAAAAATTGACCCATACCCGCTGCCGTTGTCATACGCAACGCTGGGGTGATTTGATAGGCTGCTCCAAATTCAAAACCAATATGGCGCTTGCTTACGTCCGTGAGAATCTCAGAAAGCAGTACCCCTTTTGTATCGCCAAGGCCTAAACCTTCTGTATAATACGTTGTTAGTTGCGTACTGTGACTGATGTTCGCGATATACCCCGTAAGTTTCGCCTGAAATTGGGCTGTTCTCAGGTTGTAACTAGCATCAACTCCCAACACAGTTTCTGGTTTTAAATGCGGAATGATGCTGTTGCTCCTTTGAATAATCGGGAAGGTATTGTGTACCGTTGGGGGTTGATTGTACCAAGCACCGTTGACACTGAAAATATGCTTTCCAGAAAGATAATAGGTAAACCCCCCTTTGAGCCCCAAATTATGAAACAGAACAACCTCACTTTTTCCAAAGGAAGTGGTGGCAAAAAGAGGATTCTTATATAGCCCCTCCCTTTGATAAGCAGTATAGTGTAGCTGTTCCGCAAAGTAAAAGCTCAAGCGTTTGTAATTGAACGTAAATAAGGTAAAGGCCTCTGCTTCCTCTCCCAAAATGCGGTAGTTGTAGCCATACGTATCGCCAAGGCGAATCTGCCGATTGGGATGATTCATATCGCTATCGCGAAACCCGATGTCTTGAAAGGAATCAATATCCATGTAGGAAGTTCCTCCCAATAAATCGACAGCCTTTTTAAAGTTAGAAGTGTTTAGTTTTCGATAGGAAATGCCTGCATCCAGGGTAAGATGATCCGTCAATAAGGTGTGAAGATTGGTCGTAGCAGCCAGCGTTCGATCTTCTTGTCTATCTTCAAAGAGGATGATTTTACTCTGTCCATTGAACTGTAGATTTTTTTGGTAGATACTTGCCCAATCTAGTTGTCCCTCGCGGATAAAGGCTGTTTGTGCACCCTGTGCTTGCTGTAAAGCTGCTAATGTTTCTTATTTAAAAGGATCATCATCCGATAATGCCTCAAATTCATCGGGTGAGAGTTGCCAATACGCGCTATCAATTTGAGCGAGATAGTAACTTGGTAAATTTTTATAGTATGTTGGATCGGGATTGAGGTTGTCTTGATAGTCCAATCGACTGTTGGCACTGTATCCCCATTGATACCCGAGGGTCGTTGTTAACGTACTATGCTCATTGATATCCCAATAATGAGTCAGCATCACCAAGGGCTCTGCAAGGTCTTTATACCGAGCATTGCGCTTTTCTCCTTGTTGCCATCCCCAATAAGCATTGTAATTTCGGCCTTTCAAGTCCGTTTGTTCTTGTGTATTGGACGAGTTTTTAGCGCGTTTATTTTTGGCATATAGGCCAGAAAGATTCAAACTATGTTCGGCATTGAGCTTTTTTTCTATAGCCACAAAAAAAGAAGTAGCATCGTAATTACTCCCAGGCCAATACCCTTCTTTGGCTCCGCGATACGAGCCAGAAACTGCATATGCCCAGTTATTTTTACGCAAACCTGAGGCATAAGTCCCAAAGGTGCGCCAACGATAGCTAGTGTTAGATCCAGAGAAACCGATGCGCTTTCCTTTGCGCAACATCGATGCTCGAGTCGTAATCTGCTGCGTACCTAGAATACCACCAAAAGCGACAGGAGAAGGCGGCATGCCTATAGTAAAAATTTGATTGCGTGTAGCGTCATTCAATCCTCCCCAATTGTTCCATTGCGGACGACCTGTCTGTAATTTGTTCATGACTAAACCGTTCAACAGTGTTTTGCCATACGCATTGTCTAGTCCGCGCATGCGATAAAAACCTGGACTCCAGGCATAAGCTACAGCTTGCTGAAAGGGATCTTTAGTCGCTTGAAGCAAACTCGCAGATCCCTCCGTGGCTGAGTCATCGTCGTCTAGGTCATTGTCAGCTAAGTGGATTAAGCCAAATTGCTCTACGGTAGCGAAATCTTCTTCTAACACAACGGTACCTATATCGAGAAGCTGCTGGGGTAGAAGAGATAGGGTAAACCGCTTCGTACTATAAGAGGGATAAGAAATCTCAAGAATGTAAGTGTTCTCGGTAGCAATAGATAGTACAAAGTCACCTAAGGCATCCGTTAAGGTGTACTGATCGGTGGCGCTAACTTGCACCAAGGCTTCTTGCAAAGGCCGGTGAAACCGTGCGTCAACTACTTTTCCCTTGAGTTCTACTCGATGTTGTGCGTGAGCCAAATTCGAGTAATGGGCTAGAAATAAAAGAAGTAATAGTTCTCTCATAAGTTAATTCGATTAAAAAATAGGGTTGAAATTGATTTATTTCCTATAAAGTTAATTTTTTATTGAATTATTCATTATTTCCAATTGATAATAATGAATAAATGTTATAAATATGAATGAAATTCAGTATATATGTTTGAAAATAATAATTTTTGTTGCGTTTTTGTCGATGAAAGTGGGAGTGGCCCAAGAAGCGCAATAGCATATCCGAACGATTGCTTTTTACAATTGTGAAAATCTGTTTGATACCCTGCGAGATCCAAAGATTTACGATGAAGATTGGACGCCAAATGGAGCAAGAGCGTGGACAAAGGAGAAGTACGAAAAGAAGATTACTAACTTAGCGCGTGTTTTGTCTCAAGTAGGTCGAGAGGACAATCCTAGCATGCCAGCTACTATCATCGGTGTTGCGGAAGTAGAAAATAGGGCAGTGCTGGAAGATTTGGTTCGAGCACCAGCCTTACAGACAATAAATTATGGGATTGTGCATTATGATTCTCCTGATAAACGAGGTATTGATGTCGGCTTGTTGTATGATCAGCAGCACTTCGCTGTGCTTCATACGTCAAAACACCCGTTGTATATCTACACTCAATTTCCAAGGAAACGGAAAGAACAGAAGGAAAAGAGAATTTTTACACGCGATCAATTGTTAGTTTCGGGTTTATTGGATGGAGAAGAAATACATGTGATTGTCAACCATTGGCCTTCACGAGTGGGAGGAGAACAATTGAGTCGCCCCAATAGAGAAGCGGCGGCGGCATTGAATAGAAAGATCATCGATTCCCTTCAACACATTAACCCACAAGCGAAAATTATTACCATGGGAGATATGAATGATGGCCCCTTTAATTCGAGTATGAAAAAGGTGCTTCAAACGGAAGGAGTAAAGGAGAAAGTTCCCGTTCAGGGATTATTTAATCCAATGGATAAAATGGCGAAACAAGGGTATGGTACACTCGCTTATCGAGATGCTTGGGATATTTTCGACCACCTCGTGATTACTCAATCTTTTTTGCAAGCGAAGCAAGAAAGTTGGACGTATTGGAAAGCGCGTATTTTTCAGAAACCGTTTATGGTGCAAGGAACAGGACAATACAAAGGATATCCACTGAGAAATAGCAATAGTGAACCTGGTTTTAGTGATCATTTTCCGGTGTATATCTACTTGCTGCGTAAACGATGAGTAAAAAAAAGAGGTAACCTGAAGCTACCTCGTTATTTTATTGAAACAGTTGTTTGATAATTTCCTGTCCGTATACTTGTGATACTTGTTGTACAAAAGATTCAAAGCTAAAACTAGCTTCTTGATTGGCCTTGTCAGAAATGGTTCGAATCACAGTGCAAGGAATGCCATACTCGTAGCAAATTTGCGCAACTGCTGCTCCTTCCATTTCTACACATAGCACCTCTGGAAGGGCCTGTTGCAAATTCTCTTTTTGCTGATTTGTAGAGAAAAATTGATCACCACTAGCAATCGTTCCAAAGTAAACTTGGGGTTGTTTGATTGCAAATTTATCTAATTCTTGAGCCGCAATCTTTGTAGAAAGGATGTCAGGGGATAGAAAATGTTCAATATGTTGGATTACCTGATTGGAACGCATTTCATTGGTTTCAAAATACGTCTTGTTGAGCAAGGGAATCTCGTATTTTGGACGCAAAGGAGATACATCCATATCGTATTGAATCAAATCTCGCGCAACGATAACATCTCCCACTTCAATATGGGGAGCAATACCACCAGCAACGCCGATAAAAATAATTTCATTCACATTAAAACGCAACAGTAAAGCTGAAGCTGTTGCAGAAGCAGCAACTTTGCCAATGCGCGAATAAACGACTACCACTTTTTGCTTGCCCAATACGCCTTGGTAATAGGTGCGATTGCCAAGGGTAACAGCTGTTTTATCTTGTAAAATAGCGATAATACCATCGACTTCTTGAGGGATGGCTCCCATTATTCCTATAATCTGTTCCTCCATGTTGAATTGTATAGTTGGACACCAAAAGTAGAAATAAATGTTTAATATGCATGGGGTATGCACCGATTGATAGTTGAACGATTGTAATCCAATGCATAGCACAATTGGTTTTAACTGCTTTTTTTGGCTAATAAAATAACGATCTGCGACTTATTTCTTTTTTTTATAAGGAAACAGAGAATTGTTTGTCCTAAAAAAATCTTCAATCAACCTATAAAAAAATAGTATCTTTACAACGAAAAGTGAGAAAATAATTCCTTCTTAATTTAGAAGGATTAATATATAAATACATAAATATATAAATGGCTTGTACAAATTGTTCAACGAAGACAGATAGTAATGGCGTACCCAGAGGGTGTCAGAGTAAAGGAACATGCGGAACAGACAGCTGTAATAAATTAGCAGTTTTTGATTGGTTGTCAAATATGGTTTATCCAAATTCAGACAGCATCTTTGATATAGTTGAGGTTCGATTTAAGAACGGAAGAAAAGATTTTTATCGTTATCCAAGTGGAATGACAGTAGCAATGGGAGATATCGTTGCAACTGAAAGTTCTCCAGGACACGATGTGGGGATTGTTTCTTTAGTAGGTGAACTGGTTAAGGTTCAAATGAAAAAAAAGAAAGCAGATCCAGACGGAGAAATCCTAAAAATCTATCGTAAAGCAACACAAAAAGATATTGATATTTGGCAGGAAGTTCGCGAAAAAGAAGAACCTGTGCGAATGCGAGCAAGAGAGATCGCCATCAATTTAAACCTAGAAATGAAAATATCAGATGTTGAGTTTCAGGGGGATGGATCAAAAGCTACGTTTTATTACACGGCGAGTGAGCGTGTTGATTTTAGACAGTTAATTAAAGAATTTGCTAGAGAATTTAGCATTCGAATCGAAATGAAACAGGTTGGTTTCCGACAAGAGGCAGCACGCTTAGGTGGGGTTGGATCTTGTGGAAGAGAATTGTGTTGTTCAACTTGGTTGACGGATTTCCGAAGTGTAAATACGGCTGCAGCACGTTACCAACAATTATCACTGAATCCGCAAAAATTAGCAGGACAATGTGGGAAATTAAAATGTTGTTTAAATTTTGAATTGGATACGTATTTAGAGGCATTGAAAGATATGCCCGATTCAGATACGAAGCTAATGACAGTGAAGGGAATTGCTTTTTGCCAGAAAATAGATATTTTCAAAGGGCAAATGTGGTTTGCTTATGCGAATAACTCTGCCAATTGGTATGTGTTGTCTACGGAGCACGTAAAAGAAATCTTGGAGTTAAATGCACAGAATGAAAAAGGAAATGAACTTGAAAGTTATAGCGAGGATATTCCTTCGGATAAAGATCACTTCCAAAATGCAATAGAGCAAGATAGTGTAACGCGTTTTGATCAACCAAAACGAAAAAGAAAAAATACAAAGGCAAAAGGTAAATCTGGAGAGCGCGAGGGCAATGCACCTAGAGGGGCAGAAGCAAGAGGAAGCGAGGATAAAGAAACACCAAATGCAAGAGAGGATAGAAAACGCAGACCGAAGAATAGACCAGCCAAAAATGCGGATGGTAACGATAGACCAGTAAGCAAGGACGGAGAACGCAAAACGGAGGGTAGACCGGAACGTAAAACAGAAGGTAGACCAGAGCGCAAAACGGAAGATCGCAAGGAAAGAGCAGAAGGTAGACCAGAACGTAAAACGGAAGGTCGATCAGAGCGTAAACCGGCAGATCGAAATGAAAAATCGGAAGGTAGACCTGAGGGTAGATCGGATAAAAAAGGAGGTAATAGAGAGCCTAAACCAGCGAATGAACAAGGAGCTGAGGAAAACAAAGGCAAGAATCAAAAACCGAGATCCAATAAACCGAAACAGAGAAAACCTCGACCAACGAACCCAAATACAAACCCAACAAATAAACAAGACGGTGAAAATAAATAGTCTTTATTTAGCTTTGAGTCTTTTGTTATGCTTGTTTATCAGCTGTAAACACGATAGCAAAGTCGTTTTTGATGAGTACCAACCCACTAAAGGGGTCTGGGAGAAAAATGATGTGAAGACCTTTGTTTGGGATGTACAAGATACGTTGACGGCTCATGATTTGTTTATGAACGTCAGAGTAAACAATGATTATCCTTACAGTAATATGTTTGTGATTTTCAAAATTTACAAACCTAGTACGGCTATTGTGATTGATACGATTCAATTTCAAATGGCTGACCCTAATGGGGCACTGTTGGGTAATGGATTTTCAGATGTAAAGGAGAGTACATTGTGGTTGAAAGAACACTACATCTTCAACGAAACTGGAAAATACAAAATGACAGTAGAACAAGCTGTTAGAGCACTAGGGGATGTAGAAGGTGTCCCTGCCTTACCAGGGATAAGTGAAGTTGGATTGAGAATCGAAAAAGCAGAATAAGTTTTTTAAAGTTGTATGAAAAACAAAAAACAAACGAATAAAAATGCCGCTAATTTCAAAAAGTATGTATCTGCTTTTTGGATTGCCTTTTTTGGACTAGGGGTGGCTATTGTATTATTTTTCCTTTGTGCTTCTTGGGGAGTTTTTGGAGCGATGCCTACGTTTGATGAGTTGGAAAACCCATCAAGTAATGTGGCAACCGAAATTATCTCTTCGGACGGGAAGACGATTGGAAAATTCTATCTAGAAAATCGCGTTCCTGTGAACTATGATGATTTACCTCCTCATTTGGTGCAAGCGTTAATTGCAACAGAGGATGAACGTTTTTATGGTCACTCTGGGATTGATGCTAGAGGAACTTTACGCGCTGTGACTTCTGTAGGGAGTAGCGGTGGTGCAAGTACGATTACACAACAGCTAGCGAAATTATTATTTCACGGGGAAGGATCTCGTAACCTAGCAAAGCGTATTGCACAAAAAGCAAAAGAATGGGTGATTGCGATTAAATTAGAGCGCCAATATACCAAAGAAGAAATCTTGACGATGTATTTAAACAAAGCAGATTTCGTGAATAATGCGGTTGGAATTCGTTCAGCAGCGAAAGTATATTTAGGTAAAGAGCCGAAAGATTTAACCATTGATGAAGCCGCTATGTTAGTAGGGATGCTTCAGAACCCGGCTTATTTTAATCCTGTGCGCCGACCTGAATTAGTACAGAAAAGACGTAATGTTGTTTTGCATCAAATGGCAAAAAATGAATTCATTACGAAAGAAGAAAGTCTTCGTATGCAAGAACTTCCTTTGTCTTTGCACTTTACACCAGAAAGCCACAGAGAGGGAATTGCTACCTATTTTAGAGAGTATTTACGCGGATTATATGCGTCGTTGGGTGAAAGAAAACCCGAAAAAAGACGGAACAACATATGATATCTATAGAGATGGTCTAAAAATTTATGTTTCTATCGATTCGCGCATGCAAAAATATGCGGAAGAAGCGGTACAAGAACACATCAGTAATTTACAAGAGGAGTTCTTCATTCAGCAAAAGAACAATAAAAACGCACCGTTTTTTAATATTAACGATAAAGAAACAGAGGCGATTATCAATCGTGCGATGAAAACATCAGAACGTTGGCGTCAAATGAAAGAACAAGGTAAATCGGAAGAGGAAATCTTGAATTCTTTCAAAGTGAAAACGGAGATGCGTATTTTCTCTTGGAAAGGGGAAATCGATACGGTGATGACACCACGAGATTCGATTATTTATTACAAACACTTCTTGCAAACAGGATTGATGTCTATGGAACCTCAAACAGGTCATATTAAGGCTTGGGTTGGAGGTATCAACTATAAACATTTCCAATACGATCACGTAGGGCAAGGAGCAAGACAAGTAGGATCGGTATTTAAGCCGTTTGTATATGCTACAGCTATTGAGCAATTACATTATTCTCCTTGTGATTCTATTATCGATTCACCTTTTACAATGCCTAAAGGTAGATATGGAATCAGCCAAGATTGGTCTCCTCAGAACTCGAATAGAAGTTACAAGGGAATCATGACGTTAAAGCAAGCGTTAGCAGGATCTGTGAATACTGTTACAGCGAAGTTGATGGATAAAGTAGGACCAAAAGCGGTAGTAAACATGACTAGAGATTTGGGTGTATCAGCAGATATCCCACAAAGTCCGGCTATTGCGCTTGGTGCAGTTGATATTACAGTAAGTGATATGGTGGCGGCTTACAGTACGTTTGCCAACCAAGGAATTTACGTGAAACCTGTTTTCGTAACGCGAATTGAGGATAAAAATGGAGTAATCTTATTTAATGCTGTTCCAGAAACAAAAGATGTATTGAGCAAAGATGTGGCTTACACGGTAGTGAAACTACTGGAAGGAGTTACAGAAAGTGGTTCTGGGGTGCGTTTGAGAACGACTTGGCAAGGCCCAGGATATAAACGAGTAACAGGTCACCCTTATAAATTTACGAATCCAATCGCAGGTAAAACCGGAACTACACAGAATAACAGTGATGGTTGGTTTATTGGAATGGTGCCGAATTTAGCAACGGGTGTTTGGGTTGGTAATGACGATCGTGCTGCTCACTTTAAAACCATGCTATATGGACAAGGAGCAACGATGGCACTACCTGTTTGGGGCTTGTTTATGAATAAATGTTACGCAGATAAAACACTACATGTTTCTAAATCTGCTTTCGAAGTTCCTGAAGGATTATCCATCCGCGTAGATTGTACAAAAATTGTACAAGAAGCCGAGACGGAAGAAGAAGGACTAGACACAAATGAATTTGACTTCTAATATTGAAAACGCCTTTTTTTAAAGGCGTTTTTTTTATACTTTAGAGCAGTTAATTAAACCAAAGATTATGATAAACAAAAAAGTAGCCAATGTTCAGGAAGCATTAGCTGATGTTCAAGATAATATGACGATAATGCTTGGTGGTTTTGGATTGTGTGGAATACCTGAAAACTCAATCGCAGAGCTTGTTCGCAAGAATACTAAAGGCTTAACGTGTATTTCTAATAATGCAGGTGTAGATGATTTTGGTCTAGGTTTGTTGTTGCAAAAACACCAAATTGATAAGATGATTTCATCCTATGTTGGTGAAAATGCAGAGTTTGAACGTCAAATGCTGTCAGGAGAACTTAATGTTGAGTTGACTCCACAAGGAACTTTAGCAGAAAAATGTAGAGCTGCTAAGATGGGAATTCCCGCTTTTTTCACTCCAGCTGGTTATGGAACGGAAGTAGCAGAAGGAAAAGAAGTACGTGTTTTCAATGGAAAACCTCATATTTTAGAAGAAGCTTTCGATGCAGATTTTGCTATTGTAAAAGCATGGAAAGGAGATGAAGCAGGGAACTTAATCTTTAAGGGAACAGCAAGAAACTTTAATGAATGTATGGCAGGTGCTGGAAAAATTACAGTTGCTGAGGTAGAAGAATTAGTGCCAATTGGATCACTAGATCCAAACGAAATTCATGTGCCTGGTATTTTTGTAAAACGTATTTTTCAAGGTGAAAAATATGAAAAGAGAATCGAACAACGCACTGTACGTCAAAGAAAGTAACCCACCAACCGTTTAAAGAGAAATTATGTTAGATAAAGTAGGTATTGCAAAGCGAATTGCAAAAGAATTACAAGATGGATATTTTGTAAACCTAGGTATTGGTATCCCAACACTTGTGGCTAATTATGTACCAGAAGGAATGAATGTTGATTTTCAAAGTGAAAACGGCGTTTTAGGGATGGGACCATTTCCTTATGAAGGAGAAGAAGATGCGGACTTAATTAACGCAGGAAAACAAACGATAACTACCTTAGCAGGGGCGTCTTTCTTTGATTCGTCAACGAGCTTCGGAATGATCAGAGGAAAACACGTAGACTTGACTATTTTAGGAGCGATGGAAGTTTCTGAAAAGGGAGATATTGCAAACTGGAAAATTCCAGGTAAAATGGTAAAAGGAATGGGAGGAGCAATGGATTTAGTTGCATCTGCTGAGAATATCATCGTGGCGATGATGCACGTGAATAAAGCAGGTGAATCAAAAATCTTAAAAGAATGTTCTTTGCCATTAACCGGAGTTGGATGTGTAAAAAAGATCGTTACGGAGTTAGCCGTAATGGAAGTTACACCAAATGGAATGAAGCTTTTAGAAAGAGCACCAGGTGTTTCCGTTGAAGATATTATCAAAGCAACAGAAGTAACGCTAATTATTGAAGGAGATATTCCAGAAATGAATATAGATTAAATAGAAAAGGAGGTTTTAAACCTCCTTTTTTTATAGCGTTTGATAGGGTATACCCGTTTGTTGAACAATTTTATCACCTGTAATTTTACGATAAGTTTTCCAATCGTTTTCTCCTAGTGGAGGTAAGGTTAAATCCAATTCCTCCGCTTCTTGCGTGTAATAACCTAAGCGATTCTTGTAATGTGGAGATACCAAATTGTATATTGCATTGGTGGTTAGTCCTTGGGCAAGTAGAGCCGCTGTAAAGGCTACAATATCGCGAATGTGAATCATGTTCACGGGTAAATCGGGGTTGTCTAGAACGCCACGGTTTACAATATAGCGCACCGGTTTACGATCTGGACCAAACAATCCTCCTAGACGCAAAATACAACTTGTAATTTCACTCGTATTCAGCAATAGCTCTTCAGCTGCTAAAATCTGCCTGCTTGTAGGATCATTGCTGTAGTCTACACTCTCTTCTGTTACCTCATGTTCTTGGGGGCTATATACTGAAACAGAGCTCATCATCATGACTTGTTGTACGCCTTGTTGTTTGAGATAAGGAATTAATCGCTCAAAACTACGGGCATACAAATCACTTTCTTCTCCTCGAATGGGAGGAATAGTAATGACTAATACGTCTACATCTTTTAAAAATAGTTGGATTTGTTCTTCGTCTGGCTCCTGTAAATTCACAAGATAAGGATCTATATTTGCCGTCTGTAATTCAGGTATTTTAGCCTCACTTGTTGTCGATCCTTTAATGGTGTATTGTTTATCTTGAAGGTATTGGTTTAAGTGTAAACCCAACCAACCACAACCTAGTATTCCTATCGTTTTCATTTGGCGTATCTTTTAATTAAATGCTAAAAGTAAACAATTCCTTTGGGGGAGTGAATTTATCTGGTGATATTTGAAATTATAAATTTCAGTAGACATGAAAAAATTAGCATTATCCCTGATGACTTTATTTCTCGTAGGGGGAAGTTTGTCCTTACACGCACAAGAAATAGAGAAGCAACTGGTTATAGAAGAAAGAAAAAACGATGCAAAGAAGGAAGAAAGCCCTTATGTTATATTAGTTTCCTTGGATGGTTTTCGCTATGATTATATAGAAAAACACAACGCAAAGTTTTTAGCTGAATTTGCAAGTTTGGGAACAAAGGCAGAATCGCTAATCCCTTCATATCCGTCTGTTACTTTTCCAAACCATTATTCTATTGTAACGGGGATGTATCCAGGACATCACGGTTTAGTTGGAAATACCATGTATGATAGAAATACAGAAGAGCGCTATTCATTGGGTAACGCAAAGGCTGTTACGGATGCGAAATGGTATGGTGGAACTCCGCTATGGGTACTAGCTGAACAACAAGGTATGTTGAGTGCTTGTTACTATTGGCCAGGATCTGAAGCACCGATTCAGAAGGTATTGCCTACCTATTATTATAAATATTCAGAAAAATCAGATATTGATAGCCGTTTAGTGCAAGTAAAAAACTGGTTGACTTTACCCGCTGAAAAACGACCACATTTCATTACGTTTTACATGCCTGAAGTAGATCATGCAGGGCATCAGTTTGGTCCAGACGCAGAGGAAACTACAAAAGCGGTTCAGTACGTAGATGAAGCCATGGAAAAGTTGTATACCTTAGTTAAAGATTCAGGATTGCCAATTAATTTAGTGATTGTTTCAGATCATGGAATGTTAGAATTGGATCAAAAAACGCTATTAAAATTGCCTTTCGAAGTTGATGAAAAAGAAATGGCAGTGGCTTCTAACGGAACGTATGTAAGTTTATTTATCAAGGATTCGAAGAAGATTAAAACGTGGTATGATAAGATAAAAAAATCCATTGATCCAAAATTAATGGAAGTGCATCTAAAAGACAATTTACCTCAAGAGTATCACTTCGGATCAAAAGATGATCGTTATAATCGAGTAGGGGATATCGTATTGACTGCCCATGCACCGTATTACTTTACGAATAGACCTTTGGCAGGAAGTCATGGTTTTGATCCAGCAAAAGTGAAAGAAATGCACGCATTATTTATGGCTGTTGGCCCGAATATCAAAGAGAAGAATACAGTAAAATCGTTTGAGAATGTACACATCTATCCGATGATAGCACAAATCTTAGGATTAACTATAGATGAGAAGCAAGTAGATGGAACTAGAGCTGTTGCTAAAGAGGTTTTGAAATAAAAACTCCTTTGTTTCACGGAATAAAGACATAAAAAAACTCGATCGTTAGATCGAGTTTTTTTTATTTTAGAATTGATAACCAAAACCGAGGTTCAAGTATATGTTGTGCATGCTAAAAGAAATATCTTCGAAGTCTTTTTTAAACAATCGATTTGCACCGTAGCTTACATCGCTAAAAAGTCTAAAATGACTGTTTAGATTCCATTCTCCACCTGCTTGAAAGCCCCATTGAAAGCGATTTAAATCATCAGAGTAGTCAAAATCAGCTGAAGCATCATCATTAAATTCAACTTTTAGACCTGTTGGAGCATTCTCACGTAAGTAACCGTTAGAAACATTTCCTGTAAAATTTCGATCAATTAAACCAGATAAAAAGACTCCCCCATATAAGTTCCAATTTTCAGATAAATTATAAACGGCTGAAATAGGAAAGGTTAGATACGTATTGCTTACATTGGTGTAAACATCTCCCGTAAAGTATCCTCTACTTGGACCTTTAGCAGAATTTACTTCTATTAAGTAATCTTTCACTCTTGCATCCGTTTTCATTCCTTTTTCTTCAAATCGAACCCCTAGTCGAACTCCCCATTGTTGGTTCACCCATTTTGTTGCATTGGCTTCAAAACCAGTCTGTAAACCTGGGTTGTAACTTTTTACACTGCGGATCTCACGGGGTAATCCCAAGGGAGCTGATCCTCCAATACTAAATTGAGCTTTTACTTGGTAATCCATATTTTGTGTAAAAAAAGCTTGAAATTTAGAGGATGGGTTTTCTTGTGCTTCTTGTGCATATAGGGTTGTTCCTAGTACAAAGAACAAACACCCAGAAAGGATATATTTAAAATTCATTTGTTTCTTTAATTAGTTGTTTATTTCTTGATCACTTAACACTTCAATTTCATCTATTGAGAGACGACTTCCAATAGCTCCATTGTATTTATCTCCTTCAAGACTAGAGGTTAGAACGATGGCTAACATATATTCATCATCAGGATTATATGCTCTACCTGCGATAGTGATAAAAGGTAATTCAAAATAGGTCCATTGTTCTGTCTCGATTCGATCTTCCGGTTTGATTCTTGCATAAGATAGAATACGTGGATCATCTTGAGGATTGTCTATGAATCTAAAATCATGTGTTGCCTTTAGATAATCATTAGGTGAATCTTTTTTAAAGTAGATAGCATAGATGTCAAAGGTATCTTCCGTTAGATTACTTTGTCCGTCTTTGCTGTGTATTTCGAATTTTTTTCCTTTTTTGTATTTGAAATACCCCGTTAATTTGGTTGGTGCTTTTTCCCAATTGGTTCCGAAACGTGGCGATTCTTCTGGTTTTGTAATATTAGTCTCAAATTTTCCAGTAAAAAGGTTTCCTGCAGCTATAGCCGCAAAAGCTTGTCCCATTTTTCCTGTTTTTTGTGTTTCTAATCGAACTCCTTGACCTATTTTTCCTTGAGGCTCAATGGTTGTAATCATGTGATCTTTGTCAGGTCTATTTTGTGGATCTGTCAAGAAACTGAGATAAAACCCAGAATTTCCGCTATCCCATATTTTAGCTTCTTTTTCACCATCAACTTCTATCCATTCATAAAACCCACCATTTGAAAATATGCGGGTATTTTCAAATGAAAATGTACTAGATATTTCAGCTGTATAAACGCTAATTTTATATGTTTTTGAGTAGGCACCATTCTGTGAAGTTACAGTATAAAATTGTGGGTTTGTGAAATCTCGCATTGTCCCACTGGCAGGATTTATTGTAGCGCCTTCAGTCAATGTGAATTCAGGAGCCAGTTGCGTGATATCTGCATACCCGTTTACATAAAATGTAACGAAGTCATTTTCAATTTCTACGGGTAGTTTTATAAGGTTCTCTGGAATTTTAGCTGTTACAATATCAGCTTCTGTATTTAACGCTTCATCTTTGATACAAGATGAAAAAAATAACCCTACCAATAGGGTTAGAAGAAAAATGTATTTATCTCTCATCGTTGAAATTAGTATTTATTAATGTTTACATCATGTAATCGTAATGATTACATAATCTTTAATCTACAAATTTACGTTATAATGTTGAGAATACGCGTTTTCTGCATTTTACTTCGTTAGATTGTGATTTTCAATACTTAAAATGAATAAAAATATTCAATTTTTTCATTAGTATTAAGATAAAAACTATTTTTTATGTCAAAAAGGCTTCAGACCTAGGATAAAAAAAAACTACAATCTTTCGATTATAGTCTCTATTTTAAACAAGACATCGTTGTTTACTTAAAATTGATAGCCAAATCCCAGATTTAAATAAATGCTGTACATGTTGAATGTAATGGCTTCAAAGTCTTTTTTAAATAAACCATTGAGCCCCCAATTTAAATCGGAAAACAAGCGAAACTGACTATTCACTTTATATTCAAATCCCAATTCTGCCCCCCATTGAAAGCGGTTTAAATCGGAAGAGAAATCATATTCTCCTTTGGCATCTTCTTCAAATTCTATAGGCGTTCCAATGGGATTGCCTTCCCGTAATACCCCTTCATATACATACCCTGTAAAATCGCCATCAATGAGTCCCGATAAATAAACTCCACCATAAACATTCCATTTTGAATTGACATTGTATACAGCGAGTACGGGAAAAGTAATATAAGAGTTCTTCATTTTTGTTTTTACATTTCCTGTAAAATACCCTTTGGTTTGTTTGCCTTCTTCGCCATCAATTTGCGTGTAGTAGTTTTTTACTCGCGCATCTGTCTTCATTCCACGTCCTTCAAAACGAAGCCCTGTTCGAATTCCCCATGTTTGATCATCCGTGAGCCATTTAGTTGCATTAACCTCTAATCCCATTTGTAAGGTAGGATTGTAGCTGTTGATTTCGCGAATTTGCGCTGGAATTCCCAAAGGCGTACTTCCACCTATGCTGAATTGTGCACGGGCTTGATAGTCCATATTCTTCGTAAAGAATGTTGTAAAGGCAGTGGGCGTTGCTGCTTCTATCGCCAATGCGTCTGGTGATTGAGCAAATGAACGGTAGGGGAATGCAAGTAGGCAAACCAACAGCAGATATAAGGACGGGCGTATATTATTCTTTTTCATAAACTAATTCTATTTCATCAACTAAAAGTGTACTGCCAATGGCTCCTTTAAATTCAGCTCCATCAATACTCGAAGTCATGACAATGGCAATCATATAATCTTTGTTCGGATCATAGGTTTTTCCTGGAATGACAGTAAAGGGAATGGAGAAGGTACTCCACGTTGTTGTTTCTTTACGATCTTCTGCTGGGATGCGTGCAATGGCTACATTTCGAGGATCAGCAAAGGCATGATCCCCCGTTAAGTAGTTGTCTTTTTTCTGTAGTTCAAAAATAATGGCATAGATGTCGAATGAATCTTGTGCACCAGGTACTTCATTATAATTCTCATCCGTCACTACTTTTCCAGGCGTGTATTTATAGACACCTCGTAAGGTTTGAGGCAAAGCACCACTATAAGGAAGCCCAAAACGAGTGGATTTCAATGTATTAAATGGGTTGAGTTTGAATTGCCCTAAAAATAAATTACCTGCCGCAATCGGATTTCCAGTTGCCGCTGCAAAATTGGATGTATATACGGTTTGCATTTTAACAGCTAATCCTCCTCTTCGACCTGGTGCTACTGTCGTTGGATAGGCCTCTGCGGGTGTTGAACCCGCAATCGTAGCATATCCTTGGTTTCCACTATCCCAATCGTAAATTTTCTCTCCATTAGAGCCAATTTCATAAAAGCGGTAGTAACGATCTCGGTCGGTTAGTTCGGCATTGTTGAAATCGTAATAGGTACTCAATTCATCACTCGTAAAGCTGACCAGATATTTTTTTTGCCAGCGTTTATCTTGGGCTGTGATAACGACCTCTTGGGCAGTTGAAAAATCACGCGTAACCCCATTGGGTGGATCCATCGTTGAATTGGGAGAAATGATAAAAAAAGGCGACTGATGCTCTAGATCTACATTTGATTTTACTCTAAATTCAACCGATGTATTCGTGATAATCGGATCCATTTTGAGGTATTCACTTGGAATATAAGCTTCTAATATGTCGGCATTGGTGTCTAATTCTTCCTCTTTGATGCAACTGCTGCACAAAAGGCTGAGTCCTACTAAATATAGAGAAACGACGTGTTTCATAGGGGTATAGTATTAATTAATGACATATTTACAATTTTCTTGCCAAATTTGATTGCTTTATGTTAAGCTTTTTCTAACACGGAAGGTAATGTATTTTTGTTTAGTTAAAACGTTTATTTTTTACTTTTTATTTTATAAAATAGAGCTTTAAATTTTGCGTCGATAGAGTTACTATTAGCTCCTCAAGGCATGGGAAAACCAAAATGAAAAGAAGGAGTTTATATTTCTTTTGATAGTAGTATATTTGTTTGATTGTAAATAGTCTGTATGAAAACCAAGCATTTAATTTATTTGTTGCTTTTAGGGGTTACGAGCCTTTGGGCTCAAGATACTCACAAGTGGAATAGTTATTTCTCTTATACGGAGGTCGTGGCTCTTGCTAAAGGACGCGATGTCGTTTTTGGAGCAACGCCTTCCGCTTTGTTGCGTTTTTCAGTCAATCAACAGAATATTGAAGTGTACAATTCCATTAGTGGATTAAAAACCAATCAAATTACAGCCTTGCATTTTAGTGATGTACACCAAAAGCTATTAATTGGAAATGAAGATGGTAGCTTACTCGTTTTTGATTTGAGAAATGACCGTATACGCACCTTATCTGATATTAAAAATAAACCCTCTTTACAGGTATTTGAACGTCGAATTAATGCTTTCTTAGAGGTTAAGGGACAAGTGTATATTGCGACGAATTACGGAATTAGTGCCTTTAATATGAATGACAATTCATTTGGTGATAGTTATTATATTGGAGCCAATGGAAAAAATAGCATCGTGAAGGATATCATAGCGACAAATCAAGATTTGTTGGCTATCACAGCAGATGGAATTAAACAAATTGGACTTCAAAATCCCAATAAGGTTGATTTTAGACAATGGACTACTTGGGAGAATGGATCAAATTGGGAAAAAGGATATGCAATAGGAGATAAGATTTTCTTGAGTGCAAAAGAAGAGACTACCCTTTATGAATTAACGCAACCAAATCAAGTCGTAACGGTAGCGGAAGCCAAGCAGCCAATTGTAAATTTTAATGAAAACGAGCAAGGACAATTGCTGTTGATTACACCGACACAAGTACTGACGTTACAAGGGGGAAATCAATTAATCGAAACCATACAACACGGTAACCTAGTGGATGCTGTTGAGGTGAATGGGGTGTATTATTTTGCGAGTAGTTCAGCAGGATTATTTCAAATGGCGAAAAACGGACAGAAAGAATCGTTATCGCCTGATGGACCAGAATCGAATCGTGTATTTTCACTGTTGTCAACAAGAGAGGGAACGTGGTTCATTAGTGGAGGATATGATAAAAATACATATAACCCCTATGTACCTACCTTAGCAGCCAAAGGATTGAGCTACTTTAATAAGAAAAAGGGGTGGGAGTTTTTGCCATTTGGCGCATTGAAAGATGCACGTGCATTAACCTATGCTGCGCTGAATCCGAAGAATGATAAGGAATTGTATGTCGGATCGTACCATTCGGGATTATTGCAAGTAAAATGGAAGAACAATAGTATTCAAGATAGTGAAGTGGTCTTGTTTAACCACGAAAATACGGGTACTACGGGCTTGGAGAATATGGAAATTGATCCCAATGACCCTTCTTTTCCTCCAGGTTATGCAACAGTACGTATAAATGGGGTTGTGTTTGATAAACAAGGAAAACTATGGGTAACGAATAACTTTGTGTCTAGTGCATTGAAGGTTATGGATGCCAATCAAAAATGGCAATCGTACTATTCGACTTATGGTATGTTTGACTATAAAAGAGGAAATTATGGGCGTTTAGTGGTGGATAAAAATGAAACCAAGTGGATCCCATCCCTAGAAGATGGATTAACGGCATTTAATGAGACAAAAAATAACCGTGTAGCCAAATTGAACACCGATTTGGGTAATCTGCCTTCGGATAATGTAAGTGCTTTAGCGTTAGATAAAAACAATCAATTGTGGATTGGTACAAATAAAGGATTGCGCGTGATTCAAAACGTCAATCAATTTCTGCAAACGACGAGTTTACAGCCAACCAATATCGTGATTGAAGAAAATGGAATTGCAGAAGAATTGTTTTATCAGCAGTATATCACAAAAATAGAGGTCGATGGTGCCAATCAGAAATGGGTGGCCATTGCAGATGCTGGGGTATTCTTAGTCGCTGCAACAGGAAAGAATGTCATCTATCATTTTACCAAAGATAATTCGCCTTTGCCTAGTAATACCATCAATGATATTGCTACAGATCCCGTATCTGGAGAAGTGTTTTTTGCCACTGACTTAGGGGTTGTTTCCTTTATGGCGGATACTTCTGAAGGACAAGATACGAATAGTTCATTCTATGCTTATCCCAATCCTGTTCGCCCAGAATACCTTGGCGAAGTGCGTATTGTTGGGTTAATGGATCGCTCTGTAGTAAAGATTACTGATATTGAAGGAAATTTAGTTTTTGAAGCAACCTCGAATGGTGGAACCGTGGTTTGGGATACACACGCATTTAATGGTAAAAGAGTAGCTTCAGGCGTGTATTTGATTATGGTATCATCGGCTGATCACGGCAATACCAAAGTTAAAAAATTGATGATTATTCGTTAATGGTTATACAGACAAAAGCCATTGTATTACAGGCTATAAAATACCAAGATAAGAGTTTGATAGTGAAATGCTTGACGAAAGAAGTGGGGATTCAAACCTTTTTCGTTCGCAATGCGTTTGCTAAAGGAAAAAACGCACAGAAAATAGCATATTTTCAACCTTTGATGTTGTTGGACATTACATTCGCTTTCAAGAATAAAGGCGGTATGGAGTACTTCAAAGAAATTAAAGTAGATCAAGTCTATCACAGCATCTACTATGACTTTTCTAAAAATAGCATTGCTCTCTTTGTCAGTGAGATTCTCAGTATGGTGGTGAGTGAACAAGAACGCGATGAACAATTTTATTCGTTTATCGAGACGGCACTCTTGTGGCTAGATACACATGATGAAACAGCAAATTTCCATTTGTTACTCTTGGTTGAATTATCAAAATACCTCGGATTTTATCCAGATTCCTCCGAGATGGATTGCCATTATTTCGACTGGTATGAAGGCGTGTTTACCGATATTCACGTTGCAAACTGTTTTGATGCAGAAGAAACATTTTTGTTCAAACGCTTGCTAGACTTAGGATTTGAGTCGGATCAAAAGGTGTTTTCTTCTCGAGATAGAAAAACGCTTTTAGCCTTGTTGATGAAATATTATGAAGTACATTTTACGGCTTTCAGAAAACCAAAATCTTTGGAGATTTTGAAGGAAGTATTTTCGTGAGGCGGTGAGAAGGTGAGGTTTGTTCTTTGTGAGGTTCGCTCACCGCCGCACCCTCTTAACTATCTCATCATCTCATCATACCTCACTCATAGTAATCTCATAACCCATACCTCATAACCTCCTCACCCTCTCCCCAAAAAAACAACCATCCAATCTCACAAAAAACAAAAAACAGTCAATTTTTGCTCTTTTTAGTAGCAATTATTTGGTATGTAATTAAATGAAAATGCGTAAATTCGCCCAATTGATTAAAAAATAGTAGAATAATAACGATGAGCACTAAATTTACAGAATATAAGAATCTTGACATGTCAGGGGTAGCATCTGAGATGCTAGAGTTTTGGAAGGAACAATCCATATTCGAGAAAAGTATTAGTACGAGAGAGGATAACAAGCCTTTTGTGTTTTTTGAAGGACCACCTTCAGCTAATGGTAAACCTGGGATTCACCACGTAATGGCTCGTACGATTAAAGATATTTTTTGTCGATATAAAACACAAAAGGGATTCCAAGTAAAGCGTAAAGCAGGTTGGGATACGCATGGATTACCTGTTGAATTAGGGACAGAGAAAGAATTAGGGATTACGAAAGAAGATATCGGGGTAAAGATTACCATCGAAGAATATAATCAAGCATGTAAGCGCACAGTAATGCGTTATACCGATTTATGGAATGAACTGACGCAACAAATGGGATACTGGGTAGATATGAATGACCCGTATGTAACCTATAAGCCGAAGTACATGGAGTCTGTATGGTGGTTGTTGAAACAGATTTACGATAAAAATTTATTGTACAAAGGATATACCATCCAACCGTACTCGCCAAAAGCTGGTACAGGTTTGTCTTCACATGAGATTAACCAACCGGGTGCATACAAAGATGTAACAGATACGACTATTGTTGCACAGTTTAAAGCGATAGAAGCTACATTACCTGCCTTTTTACAAGGTTTTGGAACTATCCATTTCTTAGCGTGGACGACAACTCCTTGGACGTTGCCTTCTAATACAGCTTTGACAGTGGGGCCAAAAATTGATTATGCTTTGGTGAAATCATTCAACCAATATACAGGTGAAGTGATTCAAGTTGTTTTAGCGAAGCCTCTAGTGGGTAAACAATTCGCTGGAAAATTTGCTGCAGTAGAAACAGAAGAAGAATTAAACGCATACAAAGAGGGAGATAAGAAAATTCCTTATTTGGTTGTGAAAGATTTTAAAGGAGCTGATTTAGTTGGAATTAAATACGAGCAATTATTGCCGTATACGTTGCCTTATCAAAATCCTGAAAATGCCTTCAGAGTAATTGCTGGTGATTTCGTAACAACAGAGGACGGTACAGGTATCGTACATACTGCCCCAACATTTGGAGCGGATGATGCGAAGGTTGCAAAAGAAGCAACTCCAGAAATACCTGCCATGTTAATCTTGGATGCAGAAGGAAACCCTGTGCCATTAGTTGATTTACAAGGCCGTTTTGTGAAAGAACTAGGTGAAGAGTTAGGTGGCAAATATGTGAAGAATGAGTACTATGATGATGGAACTGCACCAGAACGTTCAGTAGATGTTGAAATCGCAATTAAACTAAAAGAAGAGAATAAAGCATTCAAAGTAGAAAAATACGTACACAGTTACCCACATTGTTGGAGAACCAACAAACCGGTATTGTACTATCCTTTAGATTCTTGGTTTATTAAGATTACAGAGGTAAAAGACCGTATGTTCGAATTGAATGAAACGATAAACTGGAAACCAAAAGCAACTGGAGAAGGACGTTTTGGAAATTGGTTGAAAAATGCCAACGACTGGAACTTATCTCGTTCGCGCTATTGGGGTATTCCATTGCCAATCTGGAGAACAGAGGATAAAACAGAGGAATTAATCATTGGTTCAGTAGAGCAAATGATGGCGGAGATTGAAAAATCTCAACAAGCAGGATTCCAAAAAGATAATCCGTATGCTGGATTTGTTGTTGGTGATATGTCTGAAGAAAACTACGACAAAATCGACTTACACAAAAATGTAGTGGATGGTATCGTTTTAGTTTCTCCAAGTGGTAAACCAATGTATCGCGAATCTGATTTGATCGATGTTTGGTTTGATTCTGGTGCAATGCCGTATGCACAATGGCATTATCCATTTGAAAACAAAGAATTGGTGGATCAAAATGGGGCATATCCAGCAGATTTCATCGCTGAAGGAGTGGATCAAACCCGTGGTTGGTTCTATACGCTTCATGCGATTGCAACGTTGGTGTTTGATACAAAAGCGTATAAAAACGTTGTGTCAAACGGACTAGTATTGGATAAAAATGGATTGAAAATGTCGAAGAGTTTAGGCAATACGATTGATCCATTTGAAACGCTAGCTGAACACGGACCTGATGCGACACGTTGGTATATGATATCGAATGCAAATCCTTGGGATAACTTGAAATTCGATTTAGAAGGAATTACAGAAGTACGAAGAAAGTTCTTCGGTACCTTATATAATACGTATAACTTCTTTGCGTTGTATGCTAATATTGATGGATTTAAATACGCAGAAGCAGAAGTTCCTGTTCAGGACAGACCTGAAATTGACCGTTGGATTCTATCAGAATTAAATACATTGGTGCAAAAAGTAGATGAGTGCTATGCAGAATATGAACCAACACGTGCAGCAAGAGCAATTACAGAGTTTGTAACAGAAAACTTGAGTAACTGGTACGTGCGTTTATGTCGTAGAAGATTCTGGAAAGGGGAATATGCACAAGATAAAATTGCGGCGTATCAAACGTTATATACATGTTTGATTACAGTAGCTAAATTAGGTGCTCCTATTGCTCCATTCTTTATGGATAGACTTTACAGAGACTTAACATCAATCACGAATTCAGAAAATTTTGAATCCGTACATTTGGCTGATTTCCCGAAATTTGATGCTTCATTTATCGATGCAGGGTTAGAAAGCAGAATGCGCAAAGCGCAGATTATTTCTTCTTTAGTTTTATCGCTTCGCAAGAAAGAAATGATTAAAGTACGTCAACCGCTACAACGCATTATGATTCCAATTTTGGATGAAAATCAACGTTTAGAGATTCAAGCTGTTGAAGATTTGATCAAAGCGGAGGTAAACGTAAAAGAAATTGAACTGTTAGATGACGCTTCGGGGATCTTAGTGAAACAAATTAAACCTAATTTTAAAACATTAGGACCGCGTTTTGGTAAGGATATGGGCTTGATTGCTAAGGAAATACAAAATTTCAACCAAGAGAATATTGCTGAAATTGAGAAAAATGGCGAAATAGTTTTAAAATTAACAGAAAAAAGTATTATATTAACACTTTCGGATGTAGAGATTACTTCTCAGGATATCGAAGGATGGTTAGTGGCTAATGAAGGAGGTATTACCGTTGCGCTTGATATTACAATTACAGAACAATTGCGCAAAGAGGGAATTGCCAGAGAGTTAGTAAACCGTATCCAAAATATTCGTAAAGACTGTGGATTCGAAGTAACAGACAAAGTAAAAGTTACATTGCAAGATGTAGTAGAAATAAGAGAAGCTGTTTTAGCTAATGAGGATTATATAAAATCTGAAACATTAACTCATACATTAGAATTTGTAGACACGCTAGAAAACGGAGTGGATGTAGAGTTTGATGAGCTGAAAACACGAGTATTAATTTTAAAATAAAATTAAAATTATGAAAGAGACTGGCGAATTAGTACGTTATTCTGACGCAGAGCTGGCAGAATTCAAAGAGTTGATTCAAGCTAAAATTGAAAAAGCACAAGCTGATTTAGAATTAATCAAAAGTGCATATATGAATGATTTAAATAATGGGACTGATGATACATCTCCTACATTTAAAGCATTTGAGGAAGGTAGTGAAACGATGTCTAAAGAAGCGAATTCTCAATTGGCTATTCGTCAAGAAAAGTTCATTAGAGATTTAAAAAACGCTTTAATCCGCATCGAAAATAAGACCTATGGCTTATGTAAAGTGACAGGTAAATTAATCGATAAAGAACGATTAAAATTAGTGCCACATGCTACAATGAGCATCGAAGCTAAAAATATGCAACGTTAAATGAATAACGAAGCGCTCTTTTTAATAAAAGAGCGCTTTTTTTATCTCGTAAAATCGTTTACATTTGCTTCTAAAACTGAAGAGAATGTCATTAAAGAAAGCCTATTTACTAGCTGCTATAATTTTAATTATCGACCAATGGTCTAAAATCTACATCAAAACGAATTTTTTATTAGATGAAGAAATTTTTGTGTTTGATTGGTTTAGAATTCACTTTATAGAAAACGAGGGAATGGCTTGGGGAGTTTCTCTTCCTGGTGACTATGGGAAGTTGGCCTTAACGTTATTTCGCATCATCGCTGTATTTGGTATTGGTTGGTGGTTGCAAGATTCAGTAAAGAAAAAGCTCTCTAATTATCTAATTGTTGCAATCTCTTTGATTTTAGCAGGTGCAGTGGGTAATATTATAGATTCAATCTTCTATGGTGTTATTTTTGACGATAGCACGCATCAATTGGCAACGATATTTACGGATAAACCTTACGGAACCCTTTTCCATGGAAAAGTAGTGGATATGCTTTATTTTCCTATTTGGAAAGGAACATTACCTGAATGGTTACCTATTTGGGGAGGAAAGTACTTCACGTTTTTTAATGCAATCTTCAATTTCGCAGATACCGCTATTTCGGTAGGGGTAGGTATTTTAATTGTTTGGAATAAGCGCATTTTCAAAAATTAATTCCTTTGGATGGTGAGGGGAAATGAGAGATCGAAACGCAATGAATCTTCATTGAACACGAATAAGATAAAAAAATAGAAGAAATAACAAAAAACGGACGAATTTAAATTCGTCCGTTTTTTGTTTACTGTTTACTTGGTACATCTTGATTACCTCATCAACTTCACAAAAAACAACTTCACACCTTTACAATTTTCACTATCTTCACTTCTCGAAAATAAAGCGAGCTATGAAGATATTAGAGGAAGTGATTTTACCCGGTGAAAGCAAGACCTTACACTTAGAAATTGCAAGATTACATACGGCAACTAAACTAAAAATTCCAGTCATTATTTCGCGTGCCTTAGAGGACGGGCCTACGATACTCTTTTCGGCAGGTTTACACGGAGATGAGCTTAATGGGGTTGATATTGTGCGCCAAATTGTACATCAGGGTTTAAATCGCCCAAAAAGGGGAACGATTATTTGTATTCCGGTGATTAATATCTTTGGGTTTATTAATAAAACGCGTGAATTTCCAGATGGTAGAGATTTAAATCGCGTCTTTCCGGGTAGTAAAACAGGTTCATTAGCGGGGCGTTTTGCGTACCATATCTTAACGCATATTATTCCACATGTTGATTTTGTAATAGATTTCCACGCAGGAGGTCAAAGTCGATTCAATGCCCCTCAGTTGCGCATTGCGATGGGATGATAAAGCTGTACTAGAACCTTTGGCAAAAATTTTCCATCCCCCTTTCTTATTGTATTCCAATCAAATTACAGGATCTTTCCGCAGTGCTTGTGCGAAGCGCGGAGTTAAAATGTTGTTGTTTGAAGGAGGGAAATCGCTAGATATTAATGCAGAAGTATCTAAAATGGGAGTAGAGGGAACCAAGCGTGTTCTCCGTCATTTTGATATGTTACGCGAAGAGATTGAAGTTGAAAATCGCCAAGAAAAAATGGTGATTATTAGTCAATCTGTTTGGATTAGAGCAAAACAGTCCGGTTTAATGCATGATCAAGTAGCTGTGGGAACCTTTGTGAGAAAGGGCGAAGCCCTTGCTTATATTTCAGACCCTTATGGAAGAGAAAATGTAATGATTAAAGCACCTAATAGCGGCTATGTCATTAATGTTAATGACTCACCGATTGTGTATCAAGGAGATGCTATATTTCACTTGTCAAAAAATAGTACCCATGAATAAAACTACAGCACGTCAAAAGTATATCCAAGCTAGAGAAGCACTTACACAAGAGGAGGCTGAAGAAAGAAGTTTAGCCATTGCCAATCAATGTTTGCGTTTGCCTATTTGGGATAAGGTCAATTACCATTTGTTTTTGTCCATTGTACAGAAAAAGGAAATTGACACTGATTTCCTGATGCAGGTCTTGGCAGGTAAGGATAAAAATATAATTCTGTCTAAATCCGATTTTAAAACTGGAGATATGCAGCATTTTTTATTGACGGATAATACAGTATTACGCGTCAATAGCTATGGAATACCTGAACCACAAGACGGAATTCAAATTCAAGAAAATCAGTTGGATGTTGTCTTCGTTCCGTTGTTGGCT
This sequence comes from Myroides gitamensis, assembly GCF_029894455.1. Classification (NCBI taxonomy): domain Bacteria; kingdom Pseudomonadati; phylum Bacteroidota; class Flavobacteriia; order Flavobacteriales; family Flavobacteriaceae; genus Myroides; species Myroides gitamensis. Next base: position 3,169,658 of record NZ_JARYHN010000001.1, on the reverse strand, counting down.
TTTGATGAAAAAGGCAATCGCGTAGGGTATGGAAAAGGATTTTACGATCGCTTTTTGGAAAAATGCAAACCCGATGTAATTAAAGTTGGACTTAGTTTCTTTGAGGCTGAACCCCATATTGAGGACGTTTCGCCTCTTGATATTGCGTTGGATTATTGTGTGACACCAGATAAAATATATGCTTTTTAAAAGAGATGAAAGCTAAAAGCCCCAAAAGGTTAACCTTTTGGGGCTTTTTTATCGTTGCGGTAACCGAGTGTTGTTAATGCGCAGTTTTACTTTGATCCATCTCTTTGAAATCTTCGTCTTGTTGACGCATTTTAATAAAATCAGTCACTGATATTTTTGTAATCTCTTTAAAAGAATTCGAAAAACTCTTGGAACTACCAAAACCAAATTCATCAGCCAAACCCGTCAGGTTGAGTAGGTGAAGTTTGGGGTTGTACGTCAATTCGCGTACCGCATGTTGAATGCGAAGGCGTTTAAGGTAATCTGAAAAATTGATATTCTTTTCCTCATTAAAGAATTTGGACAAGGTATTGCGGTTCGTTCCAAATTGACGAGCCAATTCATCTTGGGTAATTTTCTGTAAATATCCTTTTTTGCGTTCAAAGTCCTCTAATTTTTTGATGAGCACCTGAGTTGTGTTTAATGGCTGTTGAGATTCTATTAAATTCACAATGGACGCAGTATCTGGCTGTTGTTCTTGTTGTAAACGCTGTGATAATTGTACTGCTTCTTTCGGTGATTCATGAATCAGCTGCTTGTATTGCTGTTTTAATTTTTGTTGCTTTTTCTGGTAGTAAACCAATCCTAGAAACACAACCAGAATTAAAACCGTTACAAGTCCATACAATCCTTTAATTTGAGATTGGCTTTTAGATAGTTCATATTCTAGCTTTTGTTTAGACGCTTCTAATTTCTTCGTATCTAAGTGTGTATGGATATACGAGCTGAGTTGACTGTTACTTTTATGTAATTCAGCTGATAATGTCATTAATAGTTTGGTATAGTATAACTCTTTTTCTAGATCTTTTTTCTCTTGGTAATAGGTGATTAAGTAGTTAAAGGCTTCACTTAATTCGGTATTAGCATAATTGGTTTCCTTGTACAGTGTTTCAATTTTTTGAAAATAAGGCAGCGCTTTTTCTTTTTGCCCATTATCCCAAGCATTTTTCCCTAAATATAAATAAATAAGGTGTTCGTTTGCATAATCCCCATTGCTTTGGATAGGTGGGAGAGCTTTATATAATAAAGAATCAGATGCTGCATATTGTTGTAATTGATGATTGTGCATCCCGTTGATGAGATCAAAATAAGCAATATCGAGTATTCTATCCTTTTCAATTAGTTTGCTCGTCGCTTTATAACCGTTTTGAAGCAATAATTTAAGCGTATCATTTTTTTGTTGACGGAAACTTGATTTACTCAAAGAATAGATGTTACTGAGATAGCCACGCAAATTATTGTACGCATTACTGCTGTCATTCAATTGACTTTGGTAATATAACATTGCTTCTCTGCTGACCTGACTGGATTTGTCAAATTCTTCCAAATGGTAATAAATACCAGCAATAGAACTTTTTACCTTATTGAGCGTATATTCATCGTCTGTCTTCTTTAAATAGTCCTCTGCTTGTAGCCCATATTCGAGTGCTTTTTTAAAATCTTTATTCACATATTCAATATGACTTTTGGTATTAAAAGCTTGACCAATGGCTCGAATATTATTTATCTGTAGAGTAAATTGAAGCAAACTATCAGCATATTTACTTTGTTGTTCAAAATCATCGACAAGGGCTATCTTTTTGCGATATGCATTGATAATATCTCCAGAAAGATTTTCTTTTTTAGCTTTTTGAAGGTAATATTCAATACAGATGGCTTTATCAGTAGGACTAAGAAGGTCATTATTGATACTGAAGAGTAACTCTTGCATAGACCAATTTTTATAATCCGTATTGTTTTGCGTAGGAGATCCATAAACAATAAACCCAAATAGGGTTAGAAATAAGAAAGTCCAGAATTTTTTTAGAAACATTTGGTAAGGGTTTAGAAGCTTTTCTTTAAAGGTAAGTTTTTTTTATGTTTTATAAAATATTGATAGTCAGTATTTTTTACAATTTTTCCTTCTTGATTACAATTTTTCCATTTGCTTGAAATATCATTGTTAACTTGTTTGAAATCAGTGTTTTTTGCAAATATCCAAACAAATTTTACAATCCATCCATTGTTGAGAAGCAAAAAACTTGTGCTTTTGTATTGAGCGAACTAAGTTTGCTTTCGTAGTCACAATGAGAAAAAAGTGAGCTGTAAAAGAAAGTACCATTTAATTTAAAAACAGCAAAATTATGAAAAAGATTTATATATGTATTGCAATGGGGATATTCTTTGCTTCATGTAGTACAGAAGAGGGGACGAAAGAATCTATACAAAATCTTAGAACGGTTAATGTTGATACACAAGCAAGTTGGAATAGTATAATGACAAAGATTGAAAATACATGTGTTCAACAAAGTTACAATGATACAGAAGAAGTGATTGCTTATGTAGAAAGTGTTGCATTTGAAAATAAGGACTTTCAAGCTTTAGATAAAAAAAAATATAAATCACCAGGAAGTGTAGAGGTAGAATACTTGCTAACTGTTAATCCTGCAAATGCATTAAGCGCTATGGGTTATTCTACAGCGACCAATTATTATCTAAATCAAATGTTAGTAGTGAATGGTCCATGGGCAACTAATCCCGCATCTGATTCTAATGTTTCACAAAGAGACAAGGAGTTGTTAGGATTTTTGAGCTATACTTGGGGACCAGATAAAGATTGGGATTGGGATAAAATGAGACCATTAGCCTTTGTAAAAGGATATGAAAATAGTGTGGCAAAAGCGATTATATTATCAGTTGTGGTTAAAGAATCAGAAAAAATTGAAAAAGTAAATTAAGAAATCAATAAGTGTTGTTTCTATAGAGCTAGCAGTCCGGAATGCTGGTCAGAAACAAAGTAATTGATATAAAAGAGAAAATGAACAAAGAAGAGGGTACATGAGAGTGAAATAAATACTAATATCCTTAGAAAGTAAAAATAGTAATGGAACTTATAATTACCTATCGGTTTAAAATATTTGCAGTGTTATTGCTACTATGGGCAGGGATGAACTTTTGGGTGTTTCCACCGGCCTGGTTTTGGGTTGCCATTGTTTGTATGATTCTGGTTTTGGGGATCAGTGTTAAGTTGTTCAAGGCGAAGCCTTAACTTTTAATACGATAATCAGTAAATCAACAAGCGAGGCAAAAAAATAGTTAGCTTTATCGTTTTAGACGGGTAAAAAATAGAGGAATTATATCCATTATAATTGATTAATTTAGATGGTAAAAAGGGTGTTCAATCGAACACCCTTTTTTATTGATTGCAATTGAGATTCTCCTAGAAGTAAATGTTGTAATTTCAATCAAGAATACTACGTTTTAGGAAAGCATCTTTTGCCGTCCTAATTTTAAGCTTTATTTTTGTTCCTAAATTAAAGAGTAGATGCAAGTAAAAGAAGAGTTAGCGTTACAAATACAAACCTTACCAGATCAACCTGGTGTATATCAGTATTTTGATAAAGAAGGTAAGATTTTATATGTTGGTAAGGCGAAGAACTTGAAAAAAAGGGTGAGCTCTTACTTTAATAAAATTCACGATAATGCAAAGACCAATGTATTAGTCAAAAAAATTGTGAAGATTAAACACATCGTTGTACCAACGGAAACGGATGCGTTGCTGTTGGAAAACAATTTAATCAAACAATTGCAGCCTCGTTATAATGTCCTATTAAAGGATGATAAATCCTATCCGTGGATTTGTATTAAGAAAGAACCTTTCCCTCGAGTATTTGTTACGCGTCGTATGGTGAAAGATGGTTCAGAATACTATGGACCCTACACAAGTATCAAAACAGTGAATACGCTCATGGAGCTTATCAAAGAACTTTACGCTATTCGTACCTGTAGTTATGATTTGTCCTTGCAGAATATCCGAAGTGAAAAGTTTAAAGTTTGTTTAGAATATCACATCGGCAATTGTGGAGGACCTTGTGAAGCCTATGAAACGAGCATACAATACGATAAGAAAATCACCGAAATACGCGATATCCTAAAAGGGAACTTCAAAGAAAGTCTGAAGGGATTTAAAGCGTATATGTTGGAATTGGCCACAGCGATGCGTTTTGAAGAAGCCCAACAAATTAAAGAAAAAATAGAATTGCTTGAAAATTATCAGGCGAAATCAACCATTGTCAACCCAAAAATTGGCAATGTAGATGTCTTCTCTATTATTTCTGATGAAACCAATGCCTATGTCAACTTTTTACAAGTTTCATACGGAGCCATTATTCGCTCGCATAACTTAGAGCTAAAGAAGAAACTAGAAGAAACAGATGAAGAATTATTAGCCTTAGCTATTATAGAGATTCGCAGTAGATTTGAATTGCTAACCAAAGAAATTCTCGTTCCTTTTGATTTAGCTTTGGGCGAGCAGATGAAAGTGACGGTACCCAAAATGGGCGATAAAAAAGCGCTGTTGGATTTATCGGAACGCAATGCCAAATTTTATCGCATGGATCAATTAAAACAAATTAAAATTGTGGATCCAGATCGTCACGTAAAGCGCATCATGCAACAGATGATGAAAGATCTGCGCTTGCCAAAAGAACCACGCCATATTGAGTGTTTTGATAACTCCAATATTCAAGGAACTAATCCGGTGGCCGCTTGTGTCGTCTTCAAAGATGGTAAACCAAGTAAAAAAGACTACCGTCATTTTAATGTTAAGACCGTTGAAGGACCAAATGATTTTGCTTCGATGGAAGAAATTGTCTTCCGAAGATATAAGCGTTTACTCGAAGAAAAAGAAGCACTTCCTGATCTTATCGTTATTGATGGAGGAAAAGGACAGTTGGGTGTTGCCTTAAAGAGTTTGGAAAATTTAGGGCTAAGAGGAAAAATTCCTATTATCAGTTTGGCCGAACGCTTAGAAGAAATTTTTTATCCAGGGGATAGTTATCCGCTTTATTTGGATAAACGATCGGAAACGATGAAAGTGATTATTCACCTTCGAGATGAGGCCCATCGCTTTGGGTTAACGTTTCACCGCAATCAACGCAGTAAAAATGCGATTACAAGTCGATTAGACGAGGTACCTGGTATTGGAGAAAAAACAAAAACAAAGTTGATGAATCACTTTAAATCAGTGAAGCGAATCAAAGAAGCTTCTATTGAAGAAATAGAAAGTGTAATCGGAAAAGCAAAAACTAAAGTTTTATTGGAACATTTAAACTAAATTAGTAGGATAAAAAAGGATAACTATGCGCAGAATTATAGCATTATTAGCAATAGTATTAGCGGCAGGTACGAGTTTTGCCCAAGAAGAGGATCGTCCTAAAGTAGGAGTGGTGCTGAGTGGTGGTGGTGCAAAAGGTCTTGCACATATCGGCGTATTGAAAGTGTTAGAAGAGCAAGGTGTACAAGTAGACTATATTACAGGAACTAGTATGGGAGCTATTGTAGGGGGATTATATGCCTCTGGATATACCGCTTCAGAATTGGATTCCATCTTTAGCAGTATTGATGCTACAGCGCTAATTAGAGACTATATTCCTCGTATTTCTAAATCGTTTTACGAAAAGAAAAACGATGAAATTTACGCCTTAACGTTACCCTTTGACAAGTTTAAGATTGGATTGCCAAAAGCTTTTTCGCGAGGCATGTACAACTACAACTTGATGAATCGATTATTAGCGCATGTTCGACATGTGCGTGATTTTAATGATCTCAATATTCCTTTTTTATGTATTGCAACGAATATCGAAACAGGAAAACCTGTTTTGATTGATTCGGGATATTTACCGCAAGCCATCTTGGCGAGTGGGGCTTTTCCCTCTTTATTTGCCCCTGTCTTAATTGATGATAAACACTTGATCGATGGTGGGATTGTCAATAATTATCCGATAGAAGAGTTAAAAGCATTAGGCGCAGATATTGTGATTGGAGTCGATGTTCAAGATGGATTAAAAGACATAGATGCCATCAGTGGTGCTGCTGATGTGTTGTTGCAAATTTCCAATTATTCAACCATCAATCAAATGAAGAATAAGATTGGAGAAACGGACATCTACATCAAACCCGATATCTCAGGTTATACCGTAGTCTCTTTTGAAGATGGGAAAGCAATTATTCAACGTGGGGTTGCAGCGGCTGAAACAAAATTGGATGAAATAAAGAAAATTGGTGGGAAAAAGGATGTATTGCAGAAGCAATTTGTACCGAAATACACCGATAAAATATATGTAAATTCGATTGATATTAATGGATTAACTCGATATACACAGCGTTATGTCCACGGAAAGTTAGGGTTTAAACCGAACAGTATGGTGACGTTTGATGAACTTGAAAAGGGAATAGATCAGCTGAACGGAACGGACAACTTTAGCAGTATATCTTATCGCTTTGATTCAAATGGAGAGGGAGATGAATTGGTCTTGGATTTAGTTGAAAACCCAACGAAACGCTATTTAAAATTAGGTGTTCACTACGATGGGTTATACAAATCAGCAGCTTTATTGAATGTAACGCAGAAGAATCTATTGATGAAAAGTGATGTGGCTTCTTTAGATGTTGCCGTTGGTGATAATGTACGCTACAATTTCAATTATTTCGTGGATAATGGATTTTATTGGAGTGTAGGGATTAATTCAAAATACAATCAATTTAGTCATGACTTACGCTTTAAAATGTTATTGAAAAATGACCATTTTGAATTGCCTTCCGATATTGATCTTGCTAGTTTGCCTGCGAAGTTTAATGTCGATTACAAAGACTTAGAAAATCGCTTGGTTTTTCAAACTTTTTATCAACAGAAATTCCTATTAGCGGCAGGATTAGAGCATCGTTACTTCGATATTAAGAGCAATACGCTGAATGTAAAAGAAAGCAATTTTGATCGCAGTACCTATTTGGGCGCATTTGCAAATTTTACTTTTGATACCTATGACAATAAGTATTTTCCACGCAAAGGATTCATGTTCAAAGGAGAGTACAAAAACTACTTCTACTCGTCGGATTACCTTGATAATTTCCAGAACTTTTCGATGGTTACTGGGCAGGTGGGGTATGCAACACGCCTAGCAGATAAATTGTTTGTCGATTTGCGTTCACGTGTGGGGGCAACCATTGGCAATACACCTTCTATGGGCTTCATGTATTTTCTAGGAGGATATGGATTTGCTGATCGGGATAATCTTATTCCTTTTTATGGGTATGATTTGTTGAGCATAGCTGGTAATTCGTATATCACAGGATCATTGAACTTAGATTACGAAATCTTTAAAAAGCATCACATCAACTTTTCTGCAAACCTAGCGAATGTAGGGGAAGATATCTTTTCTGGCTCTGAATGGTTGTTTAAATCAAAGTATTCAGGGTATGCAATAGGGTATGGGATGCAAACGATGATTGGACCTATTGAAGTGAAATACAGCTATTCACCAGATACAGGAGGAAGCTATACCTATTTCTCTGTTGGTTTTTGGTTTTAGTTAAGAATTAAAGCGACTTAACTCCTTGTGTTTTAGCAATACGCAAATAAAATTTGGTTAACAAGTTGGATATATCATTTTTATTTCGATATTTGTGATATTATGAAAATACAATGGGACGGTTTATTGGCTTACATTAAGTTTCTGATCAAGAGAAATCCTGAATGAGAAACTTTTACTTATATCATTTTTTTTCCAACCTTAAAACTATAAGTAATTATGCCTTTATATCATCGCTTAGGGAGTATTCCCCCTAAACGTCATACGATTTTCCGTAAGGAAAACGGTGACTTATACTATGAACAATTGTTTGGTACAGTTGGTTTTGACGGAATGTCAACAAATATGTACCATGTACACCGACCGACACAGGTGAAAGAAATACGTAAACAGTATTCAGTTGCACCTAAAATTGCGAAAGCAAATAACATTCAATCTTACCGACTAAGAGGATTCCAGGTAGAACCCGAAAATGATTTTTTAGAAAGCCGAAAAGCAGTTTTGACCAATAGTGACTGTACCATTGTATTAGCGGCTCCTAAGAAATCAATGGAGGACTATTTCTACAAGAATACCGATTCTGATGAATTGATTTTTATCCATAAAGGATCAGGAACTCTGCGTACTTTTTTAGGAAACTTAACCTTTAAGTATGGCGATTACTTAGTTGTTCCAAGAGGAATGATTTATAAAATGGATTTCGATACCGAAGATAACCGTTTGTTTATCGTGGAATCTAAACATCCGTTTTATACACCTAAACGTTATAGAAACTGGTTTGGGCAATTGATGGAACACTCTCCTTTCTGTGAAAGAGATATCCGTCGACCAGAAAACCTAGAAACCTATGACGAAAAAGGAGATTTTTTAATCAAGTTGAGAAAACAAGATGAAATCTTCGAAATGGTATATGCAACGCATCCTTTTGACGTCGTAGGCTATGATGGATATAATTATCCATATGCCTTTTCAATTCACGATTTTGAACCGATTACCGGGCGTATTCACCAACCACCTCCTGTACATCAAACATTTGAAACCGCTGGTTTCGTCGTTTGTTCTTTTGTACCGAGATTATACGACTATCACCCAGATGCTATTCCTGCTCCTTACAATCACAGTAATATTGACAGTGATGAGGTGTTGTACTATGTTGATGGTGATTTTATGAGTCGTAATGATATCGCACCAGGTCATATTTCATTACACCCTGCAGGTATTCCACACGGACCACATCCAGGTGCTGCAGAGCGTTCAATTGGAAAAACCGTTACAGAAGAGTTAGCCGTAATGGTGGATACTTTTAAACCGTTAATGGTGACAGAAGAAGCAATGAAGATTGCCGATGAACAGTACTACCAATCGTGGTTAGAAGAATAACAAACAACAAGAATAAAGAGAATAAATAAACAACAACAAAAACTATATTATGAGTAAAGAAGTAAAGTCGGTTGAATTTGGCTTAGAAAAAATATTTGAAGGAGCGCAAGATTTCTTGCCTTTATTAGGAACAGATTACGTTGAATTTATCGTTGGGAACGCAAAACAAGCGGCTCACTTTTATAAAACAGCGTTTGGTTTCCAATCATTAGCGTATGCAGGATTAGAAACAGGAGTGAAAGACAGAGCATCTTACGTATTAGTACAAGATAAAATCCGCATCGTTTTAACTACACCATTAACTGCAGAGTCTGAATTAAATGACCATATCGTAAAACACGGAGATGGAATTAAAGTAGTTGCACTTTGGGTAGAAGATGCACGTAAAGCATACGAAGAAACAACAAGCCGTGGTGCTAAATCATACATGGAACCAGTTGTTGAAAAAGACGAATTTGGTGAAACTGTTCGCGCTGGGATCTATACATACGGTGAAACTGTTCACATGTTTGTAGAAAGAAAAAATTACACAGGTGTATTCTTACCTGGTTTCGTTAAATGGGAAAGCGACTACAATCCAAAACCTGTTGGATTGAAATACGTGGATCACATGGTAGGAAACGTGGGATGGAATGAAATGAATACGTGGGTAAAATGGTACGAAGATGTAATGGGATTCGTAAACTTCTTATCTTTTGACGATAAACAAATTAATACAGAATATTCTGCTTTGATGAGTAAAGTAATGTCAAACGGTAATGGACGTATTAAATTCCCTATCAACGAACCTGCTGAAGGAGCGAAAAGATCACAAGTAGAAGAATACTTGGATTTCTATAATGGTCCTGGAGTTCAGCATATTGCTGTTGCAACAGATGATATCATCAAAACAGTTGCAGAAATGAGAGCAAGAGGAGTTGAGTTTTTATCTGCTCCACCACAATCTTATTATGATGCAATTCCTGGTCGTTTAGGTGTTCACATGGATATGATGAAAGAAGATATCAAAGAATTACAAAAATTGAGTATCTTAGTTGACGCTGACGAAGAAGGATATTTATTACAAATCTTTACAAAACCAGTAGAGGATCGTCCAACTTTATTCTTCGAAATTATTCAAAGAATGGGTGCAAGAGGATTCGGTGCAGGTAACTTCAAGGCGCTTTTCGAATCAATTGAGCGTGAGCAAGAGTTGAGAGGAACGTTATAATCTGAGTTAAGAATATCTTAAAAACCTTCATTTTGAATGTGTTATAGTTAAAGTGGGGTTAAAAGATAGGAGATATATAAATAATCAATAAAAAACTGTACATTTGCACTCGCAAAAATAAAGATGTCATAAGCTTTATTTGAGTGTAATAAATTTTTCATAATTTATAGTTTTTTGGTTGGTTAATAGCATAAAAACTCAGTCAATTATTTGACTGGGTTTTTTTGTTTGTTATTTTTGAATAAAATTAGCCAACTATGAAAAAAGTATTATTTGTTTTTTATACCGTCCTATTATGTGCACTAACTACTTTTGCACAAACGAAACCTCAAGCGTTTAAAGCAGGAGAATACTTGAAATTCAGAGTGTCCTATGGGATTTTGAATGCAGGTATTGCAGAACTGACCTTATCTGAAACAACCTACAAAGGAAAAAGTATGTATCATGCCAAAGGTATTGGCTATACTACTGGGCTTTCTAAGGTTTTCTTCAAAGTGTATGACGATTATCAAAGTTATTTCGATAAAGATCAAGTCGTACCCCATCGTTTTATCCGAAAAATTGATGAAGGCGGTTATACCAAAGACCAAGAAGGTTTCTTCGATTATACCAAGAAAAATGTTCTTGTTAAAGATTACGAGAAAAAGAAAGAAAGCACCTATCCTATTGTTGCAGAAGTGCAGGATATTGTATCTGCCTTTTATTACCTGAGAAATCACCCAAAATTAGATAATTTAAAAAAGAACGAAGCCGTTGAGATTGATATGTTTTTCGATGGAGAAGTGTTTCGTTTTAAATTGTTATACCTTGGTACAACGGAATTGAAAACTAAATTTGGAAAGGTGAAAGCTTTGAGTTTTAGACCTTATGTGATGGCAGGACGCGTTTTCAAAGAAAAAGAAAGTTTGACTGTTTGGGTTTCTGCTGATGCGAATAAAGTTCCGTTGCGAATCAAAGCAAGTTTAGCCGTTGGTTCGCTAAAAGCAGATTTAGAAGAGTACAAAGGATTAGTTTCAACGTTAAAAACAGAAAAGTAATGAATGATATCACCAATCAACATATAAAAAATTTAGAAGAAAAATTTACCCAAATGGGACAAAATCCCAATGTACATTTAGAAGGTTTGTTGTATGGCAAGCCTTTGACGTATTGGGATTATATTCAAACGGATGCCTTATTAGGATTGCAAATTCAGCGCACCTTATACCCAGATGAAATGGTGTTTATTATGTACCACCAGGTCAATGAATTATTGTTTAAAATGATTTTATGGGAAATGGAGCAATTAGCCGTACCTGCACCAATCGCAGTAGATGTCTTTACCGATAAATTGATGAGAATTAGCCGATATTTTGATATGTTGACTAATTCTTTTAGCATTATGGGTGATGGAATGGATGTAGAACAGTATAATAAGTTCAGAAATACACTAGCTCCTGCCAGCGGATTTCAAAGTGCACAGTACCGCTTAATCGAGTTTGCTTCAACAGATTGGATTAATTTAATTGATAAGCGATTTATTCGCGATTTGCCAGAGAATATTTCTGAAGAAGAAGCGTTAGAATATCTATACTGGCAAGCAGCGGGTAAAAATTATAAGACAGGCGAAAAGTCCTACTTGCTTGGTGCGTTTGAAAAAAAATACAGTCAAACTTTTGTTAAAGCAATGAAAGATTATGAAAAAACAAATTTATGGCAGAAATTTGTTGAACTTCCTAAAGAAGCACAAGCATGTCCAGAATTAATTCAAGCCATGAAACATTATGATTATACCGTTAATGTTACTTGGGTGATTGGACATTACAAAACAGCGCTGAAGTATTTAGAAAGTACAGGAGTTACCAAGGAAGCTACTGGAGGTAGTGATTGGAAAAAATATATGTTGCCAGAATATCAAAAGAGAATATTTTTCCCGGGCTTATGGTCAGAAGAGGAATTAGCAAATTGGGGTAAAGGATTGATTTAAAAATAGAAAAAAGGAAGTTTTGAAGTATAAAATTTTTATGTTGTTAGCAGGCTTGCTTCTTTTTTCTTCTTGTAAAAAAGAAGGAGAAATGGAAGTGAGTACGGATACGGAAAATGAAACAGTAGAGGAGATTGTCGCTGAATTGTATGGGTTTAATTTGAAGGACTATGTGGTATCAGAAGATACGATTAGGTCTGGAGATAACCTCGGGAAGATTTTTGGCAATTATAACCTCAATGCTTCAGATGTACACAATATTGTTACCAAAGTAAAAGATACAATCAATGTTCGAGGAATTCGAGCAGGACAACCGTATACGTTGATTAAATACAAAAATAACCCGGATAAATTAGCTGCCTTTGTTTATCATCCTAATATTTCAGGTTATCAAGTGATTGATCTTCGCGATACGATTACAGCTTATACAAAAACATATCCTGTAACGATTAAAAGAAGAACAGTTGCTTCTACAATTGATGGATCGCTATCGATGAGTTTGAGCAAAGAAGGAGTGGATCAATCACTAGCAACGCGTATGTCACAAATTTTCGCTTGGTCGATTGACTTCTTTAAATTACAACCAGAAGATCGCTTTGCCGTAACGATTGAAGAAAAATACATTAACGATACCGTTTATGTTGGAATTTCAAAAGTGGAAGCAGCGTATTTCAACTATAGAGGAAAAGATTTATATTCATTTCCGTACCAAAGAACTGGAGCGAAGGGCAAGGATTATTATGATGAAGAGGGGCGCCCAATGAAGAGTATGTTCTTAAAAGCACCATTGAAGTTCTTTAGAATTACTTCAAGATATACCAAGAGCCGATTCCACCCCGTACAGAAAACATGGAAATCCCATAATGGAACGGATTATGCTGCTCCAACAGGAACGCCAATTATGACTACTGCCTCTGGAGTGGTAGAACGCACGGGATATACGGCAGGAAATGGAAACTATGTGAAGGTAAAACACAACGGCACTTATTCTACACAGTATTTGCACATGTCTAAGATCTTAGTGAGAAAAGGACAGTTTGTAGAACAAGGGCAATCCATCGGACTTGTTGGAAGTACAGGATTGGCCACAGGTCCACACGTGTGTTATCGCTTTTGGAAAAATGGAGTACAAGTAGATCCTCTAGGACAGGTTTTACCAAACTCAGAACCCATGGATAAAAAAGATATCCCCGCTTTTAAAGAGCATATTCAACCTTTAAAAGCAGAGTTAGATGCTGTGATTAAAGAAAAATTTAATAAATAACCTCTGTTTCAAGTAAAATGTTACAATCTATTAATCCTACTAGTACTGCTGCATGGACCAAGCTACGTGAGCACTTTGAGCAAATGAAGTCCATCCAAATGCAAGACCTCTTCCGAGAGGATGCTAGTAGAGGGAATTCTTTTAATATTCAGTTTGACGCATTTTTGCTCGATTATTCTAAGAATAAAATTACAAAAGAAACCCTGTCTTATTTGCTTCAATTAGGTGAAGAAGTACAATTGAAACAAGCAATTGAAGCTTTATATACAGGAGGTAAAATAAATAAAACAGAAAATAGAGCCGTATTACATACGGCTTTACGTGATTTTACTCAAGCGTCACCAATTATGGTGGAAGGTGTCAATGTACTAGAAGAAATTCAAGAAACAAGAACGCGTATTGAGCATTTTGTCAAAGCAGTGGTTGAAGGACGTTATCTTTCAAGTACAGGACAACCTTTTACAGATGTTGTCAATATTGGTATTGGAGGATCTGATCTAGGACCAAAGATGGTTGTAAATGGATTAGAAAATTATCGCAATCACTTAAAGACTCATTTCATCTCTAATGTGGATGATGATTATCTGTATGCCGTATTAAATAAGTTAAACCCTGCAACTACGTTAGTCTTGATTGTTTCTAAGACATTTACTACGCAAGAAACAGTATTAAATGCTGATAAAGTTGTACAATGGCTTTCAGCAACGGTAGAGCAAAAGGATTTAGCCAAACATTTAGTAGGAGTTACCGCCGAAGTGGAACGCGCGGTTGCTTATGGTATTGATCGATCGACTATTTTTCCAATGTGGGATTATATTGGAGGACGATTTTCACTTTGGAGCTCTGTTGGATTGTCGATCGCGTTGTCTATTGGCTATGCCAATTTTGAACAATTATTAAAAGGTGCACATAAAATGGATCAGCATTTTAGAACCGCTCCTTTTCAAGATAATATTCCTGTTGTTTGTGCTTTATTAAGCGTATGGTATAACAATTTTTATGGGTACCAGACAGAAGCCGTTGTGCCATATAGCCAATTTCTAGAAAAATTTCCTGCCCATCTACAACAGATGATTATGGAAAGTAATGGAAAAGACAAGAATCGAACAGGCGAACAATTGTCGTATGAGACTGGAACATTAATCTGGGGTGAGGTAGGCGTATCTGCTCAACATGCCTTTTTCCAATTGTTTCACCAAGGAACGAAAGTAGTTCCCGTAGATTTTATTGGTTTTGTCAATCCTTTTTCGGATCAAGATACCAATCACACGATTTTGATGTCTAACTTTTTTGGACAGACAGAAGCCTTGTTGAATGGTAAAGCAGCCACACGTGAAGGAGAAGAAGAAGATGCATTAATTCAGAACTTTAGAGAATTTGCAGGAAACAAACCTTCGAATACGTTGTTGATTGATAAACTTACTCCAGAAACATTAGGAGCCTTAGTTGCCTTATATGAACATAAGACTTTTGTGCAAGGAGTGATATGGAATATTTATAGTTTTGACCAATTTGGCGTGGAATATGGCAAGGTTTTAGCAAAAAATATTCAGCGTGAAATTATTTCGAATAATGTATTGAAACACGACAGTTCTACAGCCTTTTTGCTGAATTACTACCTAACGAACAGAAGTATTTAGAATTCAATAAATTGGGACACACACAAAATTTAATAATTAGATAACATTATAGGATTTTCTTTTTGTACATTTGCCGTGAAATTAATTATCACTTACACTTACAAAATGAAAAACTTGAAGAACTGGATGTTGTTTATCGTAATGGTTATTACGTCAACATCTGCATTTTCACAAAACAAAGTAAAGGGTACGGTTATCGATGGAGAGCTTAATATGAGCTTACCAGGGGCGACTGTATTGGTGAAAGGAACGCAAAATGGTGTATCGACAGATGCAAATGGAGCGTTTACCTTGAACGTTACTAGCGATAAAGGAGAAGTAGTTATCTCTTTTATTGGTTATCAATCAAAAACGGTTGCTTTTACCGTTGATGCAAACAAAGTTGCTAACTTAGGTAACATTGTGGTTAACCCTGATGAAAACATGTTAGATGACATTGTAATCATGGGAGTTGCGGACGTTGCAAAAGACCGTAAAACACCAGTTGCTGTTTCTACAATTAAAGCAGCTGTAATTCAAGAAAAATTGGGTTCTCAAGAGTTCCCAGAAATTTTAAACACAACTCCTTCAGTTTATACAACTAAAGGTAGTGGTGGTTTTGGTGATTCTAAGATTAATATCCGTGGATTTGACCAAAAGAATATTGCAGTAATGGTAAACGGTATGCCAATCAATGACATGGAAAACTCTTCTGTGTATTGGTCAAACTGGGCGGGTTTATCAGATGTAACTTCTGCAATGCAAGTACAACGCGGTTTAGGTTCTTCTAAATTAGCAATTTCTTCAATTGGAGGTACAATTAACATCTTAACTCGTACAGCTGATGCTCGTCAAGGAGGGTCTCTTTCTGCGGGTATTGGAAATGACAATTTCTTTAAAGGAACTGCTTCTTATAATACAGGGGTTTTAGACAATGGATTGTCTGCTTCGGTATTATTAAGCCACAGTTTTGGCGATGGTTACGTACGTGGAACTGACTTTGAAGCAAGTAATTATTTTGTTGGGTTAGGATACCAATCAAAAGATGCAAAACACAATGTTCAGTTTACATTTACAGGAGCTCCTCAAACGCACTCTCAACGTTATAATTATACAACATTACAAGAGTATATTGATCATGGAGAAGGTAGTGACCCAGATATTCGCTACAACAAAGACTGGGGATATTTAAATGGTAATGTGTACAATGGTAGAGAAAACTATTACCACAAACCTGTAATGTCCTTGAACTATGATTGGTTAATCAACGAAACAACTAAATTAAGTGCTGTAGTTTACGGTTCTTGGGGACGTGGAGCTGGATCAGGATTAAATGGAAAAATTGTTGGTCCGAAAGATCCTAAAACAGGGAAAAATGTTAACTTGAATGCACACGATGCGTTAGACGCTAATGGACAATTGCGTATGGATGATATCGTGGCGTATAACCAAGGAAATAGTAACGCATTTGGTGGACCTAATAAAGGAGATGGAATTAATGTGTACAATAAAGGTATTACAAAAATTAATTCAATCAACTCACATAACTGGTATGGTACCGTAATTAATTTGAATAAAAAATTAAGCGAGAGTTTTACCTTAGATTTTGGTGTTGATGCTCGTACTTACAAAGGATACCACTTCCAAAATGTTGCCGACTTTTTAGGTTCAACAGGTTATAAAGAAACATTGAATCTTAACTATGATAAAGACGGTTATATCGTTACAAATAGCCACGGATCAAAAGTAAGCTATAACCCTTGGGCAGATAAAAACGACTCAGGTGTAGTAGGATATAATAATGATGGAAATGCGCGTTGGTATGGTGCATTTACACAATTGGAATACTCAAAAGACAATTTTACTGCCTTTATTCAAGGAGCGATTTCGAATCAAGATTTCCAACGTGTAGACAACTTTGTTCAAGATGGTCGTACAGTTGATAATTCAGGTAGACCTTTACCAGAATGGAAACAAAAAGCAAAAACATCTTGGGAAAGTATCTTAGGAGGAAATGTTAAGGGGGGAGTAAACTATAATATTGATGAGAATCACAACGTATTTGGTAATATTGGATATTATTCAAAACAACCATTCTTTAATGGGGTGTA
This sequence comes from Myroides gitamensis, assembly GCF_029894455.1. Lineage (NCBI taxonomy): Bacteria > Pseudomonadati > Bacteroidota > Flavobacteriia > Flavobacteriales > Flavobacteriaceae > Myroides > Myroides gitamensis. The sequence continues at coordinate 3,152,534 of NZ_JARYHN010000001.1, read as the reverse complement.
CATCAACAATACAAATAGATTGAATCCAGACTTGATGAATGAAAAAATCTTCGGTGTTGAGTTAGGATATGGATACCGTTCTGCAATCTTCAATGCGAATGTGAACGTATATAGAACATCTTGGGATGATCGTATCGAAAGAAAAACGGTTTATCTAGAATACAAAGATGAAAATGGTAAAGACGTATCACAGTCGGCTAACGTACAGTTGAATGGTTTGGCTCAGTTGCACCAAGGTGTTGAGGTAGATTTCAACGTGCGTCCATTGGATAAATTGACGATTAGTGGGGCATTCTCTTTCGGAGATTGGAACTATACAAAGAACGTGAAAAATGCTACAATCTTAGATCGCGATACGAATGAAGCTGTTATTGATCCAAGTACAGGACAACCATTTGTGAAAGACTTATATTTGAAAGATTCAAAAGTGGGAGATTCAGCTCAATTATTGGCGAGTTTAGGTGCAGATTACGAAGTAGTAGAAGGTCTTAAATTTGATGCAACGTTCCGCTATGTTGATAAATTGTATTCAAAAATTGATATTATGTCAATGGCTGAAGAAAACAACAAAGGAGCTTTGCGTTTACCAAGCTTTAACCTATTTGATTTGGGTATGACTTTTACAATGAAAGTTGGAAAAGAAAAACAAAATTCTGTTGTTGTAAGAGCAAACGTAAATAACGTATTTGACAAAATTTACATTGCGGAATCGAACTCTGCTAAACATGCAAAAGAAAAAGGTGATTTTGCAACTGTAGAAGATTACAATGCATATCGTGCAAATTCAATTTGGAAAGGAATTGATACTTCTAACCAAGTATGGTTTGGAACAGGTAGAACTTGGAATGTTACATTGAGATATAATTTCTAGTAAATTATTTACCATATTTAAAAAGGGCGATTATTTTTATAATCGCCCTTTTTTTGTATTTTGTAAGCTAACGTAAAAGTGTTCTCATCGGTTGACTTGCTTGTATGAAGCAGGTGTAAAAAGAATAACGAACACAAAAAACAAAACCAAAACACCATGAAAAGAAAGAATTTAAATGCGGAAATGAGTATTGCTCCAATTTGCTTTGGAGGAAATGTATTTGGATGGACTTTAGATGAAAAAGCATCGCTGCGCATGTTAGATGAATTACACGATCAAGGCATTAATTTTATCGATACAGCAAATAGCTACTCCCATTGGGTAGAAGGAAATACCGGAGGAGAGTCAGAACGTATTTTAGGAAAGTGGTTTGCAGAAAGTAAAAAAAGACAAGATATTGTATTAGCTACTAAAGTAGGTGGAGGCATGCAAGGCGTAGAGAAAGGGTTGACCAGACAACAGATTCTCGATGGAGTCGATGCTTCTTTACAGCGTTTGCGTACGGATTATATTGATTTATACTATTCTCATCATGATGATGTGAATGTTGGAGTAGAAGAAATCATGGGAACCTTTCAGGAACTAATTCAAGCAGGAAAAGTTCGTGCACTTGGAGCGTCTAATCTAAGTGGAGCACGCTTACTTGAAAGTAATCAAGTAGCGGAAGCCAAAGGATGGACGAAATACATTGCCCTACAACCGCAATATAATCTCTATGATCGAGCGCAATTCGAAACAGAGTACAAAGACATTGTTGTAAAAGAAAAGCTGGCTGTAGCGCCTTATTTTGCTTTAGCTAGTGGTTTCTTATCTGGGAAGTATAAAACAGCCGCAGATTTAGAAGGAAGTGCTCGAAAAATGATGGTCGAACATTATCTAAACGATCGCGGGTTAGCTATTTTAGATGCTTTAGCGAAAACGGCTCAAAAACATCAAGCAACAAGTGCTGAAATAGCAATTGCTTGGTTGTTGCATCAACCTGTAATTACGGCGCCAATTGTTAGTGCAACTAATTCAACCCAATTGCAAAGTCTTGTGCGTTCAACAGCTATTCAGCTAGATATTGATGATTTAGCTGTATTGGAAACAGCAAGTCAATGGAAGTAAGGAGTACATAGTTTATGTTAAATATAAAAGTCTGGTTTTTTAACTGGACTTTTTTTTGACTTTTTTTCATTGATAAAAAATATTAGGAGTTTTCTGTTTCTTATTGGTTGATTATTAATACAATATTAACATGTTGTATGTTTAATATTAAATAACAGGAAAGTTTATTTTATTTATGTTTAAAAATAAAACACTGTATTTTTTAAAGGATAAATTAACTTAATTTCGCGAAATAATTAACTTAATTTTTTATACAATGAATAAAGTTGTCTTACTAATGGCTTTGTTTCCTTTAGCTGCTTTAGCTCAACAGTTACCTACTAAGGTTGTTTTTGAGTATGATAGTGCAGGAAATCAAATTTATAGAGGCATAGAAATCGACATGACATCTGCTGCGAGGTCAATACTCGAAAATGAGGAAGATACTCAAGCTGAACAAAAAATGTTTGGTTATGAGGATTCAAAACTCAAATATTATCCAAACCCGGTACAAAATGTACTCTATGTAGAATGGGATAGAAAATATAAAGAAGTAGTATCAATTAGTTTATATACTTCCAATCATCAAGTCCTTCAGCAAATTGGCAATCTTGCGTTTGAAAACCAAACACAAGTACATTTTGACCAACTTCCAAAAGGATCTTATTTTATGGTTGTCTTTTATCAAGATGGAACGAAAGAAAATATTACAATCATTAAACGATAAGCGATGAGAAATAAATACTTTTTATTGTTTTGTAGTGTATTCACTGCAATTGTATCGTATAGTCAAGTTGTAGTTTGGCCAGGTGATCAAGACCCAATTCCTTCCAATGAAACACCTATAGGAAAAACAGAAGGAAGCTTAAACGTTAATTTAGCAGGTGCAGCTATTTATACTGTTCCGATTCAAGTGCCAAAAGGCGTTAATGGAGTAGAACCCGCTATAAGTTTAGCATATAATAGTCAAGCAGCAAATGGTATAGTTGGACTCGGATGGTCAATTTCTGGTATTTCTACTATTAGTAGAGTCCCTTCTACTTTATATCACGATGGAAAAAAGAGCGCTGTTGATTTCTCCGCTTCAGATCGATTTGCATTGGATGGCCAACGTCTACTCTTAAAATCAGGAACCTATGGTGGAGATGGTGCAGAATACCAAACAGAAAACTATTCGAATCTTAAAATCACCTCTCATGGAATTTCTCCTTATGGAGCGAAGTATGGTCCTAAGTATTTTAAGGTACAGTACCCTGATGGTAGTGTTGCTACTTATGGAAATACAGATAATTCTCGATCAAAGTTAGTATTTGGTATTGACAGTTTGAAGGATACTTCTAATAATTATCTTGTTTATAAATATGAAGAAAAAGAAGGAACTTTATTTATTTCTTCTATTCAATATGTGTCAAGAATTTCCTCCATAATAACAGAGCCTGTGCCTGGGGACGTTGTAATTACACCTAGACCTAATTCTGCCCAAGTAACGGGTTCACAACAAGTAAATATTGATGTAAAACCTCCATTTAGATTATATGATAATGAAGTTAAGTTTTATTATGACAGAAGGAATGATGTTACGGAAGAATTATACATAGGAGGACAAAAATTCAGTAATAATCAAATTTTATCGAAAATTGAAACAATAAGTGGAGGACAAGTTTTTAGATCATATCAATTAGAGTATGACAAGCTGTTGCTAGGATACTCACAATTAAAGAGTATAAAGGAGTTTAATGGAATGGACGAAAAATCCTTAGCGCCACTTGAATTTGTATACGATAGAGTAGACGGAAAAGTCAAAAGTACAACACAACTCTATACACGAGTTACAAATAGTAATTTAGAGAAGGATGTTACAGCGGAAACTCACGATATTGTTACAGGTGATTTTGATGGTGATGGGGACTTAGATTATATTTTATACGACAAAAAAAAGGCAGAATATTGGGTATTCAATACGTCTGTTAATAATCAGAAAACAGGTACGTATAAAATGAGTAATAGTTCTTCTAAGTTCAAAGGTTTTTTTCGTTTTATTAATCGTAATCAAAATAATGAAGTGCAACCCAAGGATAGTTGGTTAACAATTGTGGGAAATAAGTTTACAGTAAATAAATTTGACAACAATATTATTGTCGAAGATTATTTTAAAGAATTTGGTTTCCCAGATATGGAAGCACCTGATGATATGTATTCTCAAATTTGTGGAGGTGTCTTTCCTGAACCAACGAAAGATTTTTTTGTTGGGGACTTTAAGGGAACAGGCGATATGGATGTTCTAGCTATTGAAAGATATGAAAGTGCTCGTGTTCAACTTTGTGATCGTTATGATCAATATGCAGGCACCTATCCTATTTATTCGGAGCAAAATGCTTATTTTCTAAATATGAATAGAAATGAAACTGAGGCGAAGATAAATTTTGGCTTTGTTGCAAACAATGAGGCTATCACAACGTTAGTACAAGATTTTACTGGAGATGGACGTGCAGATATTCTGGTGGTCAGACCAGGAAGAATCATTTTGTATACTTTAAATTTTGTTACAAATAGATTGGACGTTGTTTGCGATTTTTCGGATAACTCTATCACAAAAGACAGCCAAATCCAGCTAGGAGATTTCAATGGAGATGGTAAGTTGGATTTGCTAATAGCTAATCAGTATTCTTCTTATTTTTATTATAGCACAGGAACGAATTTCGAGAGAAAAAATGCGGATAGAGGCTTTTATTGTGAACCAACGGGATATAATCATGATCATAATATAGTATTAGAAAATACTGGTTTACGAAATTATAAGACTATTATTTGTGATGATATCGATAATGATGGAAAAACGGATATTATTCAAATTTCTACGAATGCTCAAATTGCTAAGAACACTCCGTATTCTACTTATGTAGGATCTATAGCTGGGGTATTGGTCATGAAAAATATGGGAGGCGGAGAATTTAAAAGTTCTAGTTGGGATGGAGATAATTATTGGGCAGAATCACTGGGGATAACAATGTATATGTATGGAGACAAGATGTACTTTCCCATACCGTTTAACTTGACGCCCAATCGAAATTTTGCATTTTCAAAAAATAATTATCGTCTTGGTTTCTTTGCGAGTGGTTCGATTATCGAATTTGAATTGTCACATAATACAGGTCGAGATAAATTGCTTAAGGAAATAAAAAGTGATGGATTGGTTACTGAAATACAATATGGACAATATGGTATTGATAAACAAAATTTAGATTTTCCTCATTTTCAAAAATTTGATACAAAAAAACTGCAGTACCCTATGGCAGAACTTAATTTCTTGCCTAATCTATCAGTTGTATCAAGAGTGCGGGTTTTTGATGGGACAAATAGTTTATATCAATCATTTGCTTATGCTTCTCCTGTTGTTCATTTTCATGGCCTTGGATTTATAGGCTTTAAAGGAAATGTTAGTACCAATTGGTATGATAAACCTGAAAATATGTTTAAAAACATCAAAGAGTTTGATGTTCTCAATAGAGGTTTGTTGAAAAAAGAAAGTGTAATCTTAGGAACACAATGGGATAAATTCATAGAAGTATTTGTACCTGGTACAGGATTTAGAAATAAAGCTTACGAAAGTATAACAAACTATGAGTATCAAACCCAAGTCTTAACGAATAAAGTTTTTAAACCACAACTGAAAAAAACAACAGAAAATAATATTGGAGGAGTAGTGTTTGCAGATTCGTTTGTAAAGGAAACAACGAATACCTATAATGAATACAATGATATTACTCAACAACAGATTCAATATCAACGAAAGTTTGGATTATCGATGATTGGACAACCTAGTTTTGCGTTAGAGAAAACGGAAACCATTGAGAATACGTATGCTTACGGAGCTGCAAATCCGAACTATTTTATGAGTCGATTGTTGAAGTCAAAGAAGATAGAAACAGCTACAGGAGAAAGTAGTTTCACTACGGAAGATAGTTATACATACGATGAGAAAGGGCGAGTAGTAGAAGTGCTTAAAAAAGGCAATAATACAACCGAAACGAAAACAGAAAAAAATACGTATGATCAATATGGAAATATTGTAGAAAAGAGTCTCAAGGCAGGTAATTTACCAGAACGAAAACAAACGTATAAATATGGGTATTATGGACGTTTTTTAACAGAAGAAACGGATGTTGAAGGATTAAAAACAACTTATAGTTATAATGGAGCTAGAGGACTTTTAAAGGAGAAAAAGAATGCTTTTGGACACGTAACGAAATATACTTATAATAATTGGGGCGAGCCTTTGAGTGTTACGGATTATCTAGGTAAAGTTACGCAAACACAATATGTAAAAACAGGCCGAGGATTTGAAGTGATCACAACGAATGACGAAGGGAATTGGAATCGGAATACTTTCAATGCAAAAGGAAATAAGATACAGACAGCAACTAAAGATTTGCAAGGTCAAACAGTGAGCCGCTCCTACGAATATGATGCTTATAATCGTGTTGTAAAAGAAAGTGAAGGATATTTTGGAAGTACACCCTCTTTATGGAATGAAACGGTATACGATAAAAAAGGTCGTGTGATCAAGGTAAAGACAAGTAAAGGAAAGGAGATTACTAAAACGTATACTTTAGCTACTATTAAGGAGAATGATGGTGTCATGACAAAAGAAACAAAAGTAAATTCGCTAGGTCAGACCATTGTTCAAAAGGACGATGGAGGAGAGATTAAATACGTTTATTTCTCCAATGGTAATTTGAAATCTGCAAATTATGATGGAGTTGTTGTGTCTCAAGAACAAGATGGATGGGGAAGAAAAATAAAATTAATTGATCCTGCTGCAGGAGTTTATACCCATGTTTATAATGCTTATGGAGAGTTAATAAAAGAAGGATCTCCTAAAGGAACTACATTATTTACTTTGGATAATTTTGGAAAGTTAATAAACAAAAAAATTACCGGTGATCATACAAATACTGAGATAAATTATACGTACGATGATGAAAGTAAACAATTGACTTCTTCTGTTGCTGATGTAAGTGGAACAAACTATACGTACAATTATGAGTATGATACTTACCGTCGCCTGATTAAGACAACAGAAATTACTCCCGTTGCTCGATTTTCTAAAGCAGTAGTTTTTGATGATTTTGGAAGAGCATTAGAAGAAACTTTTGGTGTACAAACGCATGGTAAAACTGGTGAGAAAAAGATTAAACACCAGTACAAAAATGGTTATCATTGGCAGACTATTGACGCTTTGACCAATCAGGTATTAACCTCCAAAGCGCAAGTTAATGCGTATGGGCAGTTGACTAAATCAAATTTAGGGAATGGGTTAGAAGTAACAAATGTTTACGATACTTATGGGTATTTGCAAACGAATAAAGTAAAGAAAGGAACAGCAGAACTTTTTACACTGGCAAATCAATTTAATGCGGCGACTAGTAATCTATTAAGTAGAACGAATGGGTTATTTAATCGAGGGGAAATTTTTACTTATGATAATTTAGATCGATTAACTTCATTTACGAATAAAGTAGGGGTACAAGAAACGCAAGAATATGATGATAAAGGACGTATTGAAAGCAATAGTATTGGAGCTTATGGCTATTCAAGTGGAACATCTTATCAATTGGAGTCGATTGAGCTAAATGCAATTGCACAACCGCATTATCAATTGCGCCCAGAACAGCAAATAGCGTATAATGCCTTTAAAAAACCTGTTTGGATTAAAGAATCAGGGAAAGAAAATATTTATTTTGATTATAATTCAGATAATCAGCGTAGTGTGATGCATTATGGCGATTTAGCGACTAGTAAAGAACAAAGTTCTCTGAAACGTTATTATTCAACTGATGGGAATATTGAAGTGAATTACAATAAGACAACAAATAAGGTGGATTTTGTTTTTTATTTAGATGGAGATGCCTATTCTGCCACCGTAATAGCGAAAGGAGAAAATACACCTGAATACTACTATTTACACCGTGATTATTTGGGTAGTATCTTGGCAATTACAAATAATGTAGGAACTATTGTAGAAAAAAGACATTTTGATGCTTGGGGTAATGTAGTTTTTGTTAAAGATGGACAAAATAATGATTTAAGCCAATTAACGTTTATGGATAGAGGCTATACGGGACATGAACACTTAGAAGGGGTTTCATTAATTCAGATGAATGGACGTTTGTATGATCCAATAGTAAAACGTTTCTTAGCACCAGATAACTTTATTCAAGACCTTTCAAATACCCAAAATTTTAATCGTTATGGGTATGTACTGAATAATCCGTTAACTTATGTGGATGAAAGTGGAGAGATTGTTGGATTAGTATTTGGGTTGAGAAATCTGATAAGACAATCAAAAAATGGTGAAATTAGAAATTTATGGGATGGAGTAAAAGCTTTTGGAGCTGGATATATTGTAGGAACAATAGCAGGGCCTAATATTACTGCAATGGAAGGTGGCCACGCCACAGTAGGAATGCTGGCAGGAGCAATAACAGGAATAGGAACGGGAGATTGGAGTAGGTTTAATAACGCAAGACGATTAGGAGAGGGTATTTTTTATTTGGATGGTAATCGAAGCTTTTTTGGACAAGTATGGCAAGGAATTAGTCGTTTTACGTTTGAATTACCACAAACTACCGCAGGGCATGCATTCTCCCAATTTAAGAATATGATTTATCAAGTTGATCGCGTAGAATATTTTGGAGGTGCTACGTTTGCAATGAAAGAAAATTCACGTGATCAATGGGGAATTTCATTAGGGAATTTTATCTATGCAAGTATGTATGACGAAGTTAAAGGGGATTTTAAAGACTATATTCTAACTAATCCTTTGTTATTACACGAATATGGACATACTTTTGATAGTAGTAAGCATGGATTATCTTATCTAGTTAGTATTGGTATTTCAAGTGCACAAGGTGCTGAATGGACAGAGAGACGCGCCAATAATTTTGCAGCAAAATACCTTAAAAAATATTATAATTTAGATTGGAAAGAGAAGAAGTTTCATTTAGAGACAGATGGACACAGTGCTTATCCATTAGAATAGTTGTATAAATAAAATCATCTATTTTAAATAGATGTTTATATCAACCGCATTTAAAACAAAAAACCCGCTTGCATCAATTTTATGCAAGCGGGTTTTTAGTTTAAAACGGTACTAAATCAAATGTTTTGCTTCTCGATTCTTGTTTACCGTAGTAGTGTTGATCGTTAATTTTTAGTACAAGCTTATACTTATTACTTGTTATTCTGAATCCTCGTTTTGTTCTCAATGTTCTCAGTTTATCTTCGCTGGGTATTGTAAAAGAAAAATCAGGATTTAATTGCTGATCTAAGGCTGTAGAGGCAAGGGCAACAACTGATTTAAAATAGGGGTTAAACTTATTTGTTCTAGGTCCATTGATAAAAGCATCAAAGAAAAAGTTACGAGCGAATGGTTTTGTTCGATTTCCCGATCCAAATTGTAGAACAATATGGTCTCCAACAGGATAGGCAATGACTCCATATAAACTTGCATTCTTAGCTCGGAGTAAAAAATTACTTCGTTTCTCTATGGGAGCATACTTGTCTTTATATAAACCCCTGATATTGCTAATCGATACCATGCCTCCGGTTATAAAATCAGCATGATCCTTTGTCATTTGGTACGTTTTTATCGGTTCCCCTTGTTCATCTCGCAGTACAATTGTAATAAATTGTTTGTCAAAATAGGCTTGTACAAGCTTATTATCGAAAAGTAGGGAGTTAGAACCAGGATGGTTTAAACGGGGTTTGTTGAATGGTTGTGGATAACTAGCGTAGGTAGTTTCTTGCGTCGTTAGGTCAATGCTCAAAACTTCTGTACTCTGGTTTGATGTATCCAAGGTGATATAAAGAACATCGTTGTGAATATAGTACTTTCTTTGTGCTGCTGCCTTTAGTAAATCTGTGGGTTGATTCATTTCTATGTAGGTCATCGGCACTGAATCTTGTAAAGCTTGATTAAGAGATACCTGACTGTGAGGGCCTAAATAAAAATTATGCCCTGTAAAGTTTATCATGGTATCCTTTTGCGGTTTTAAGTCTGCATTCAATTGTAAGAAACGGATTTGACTATTTCTGATTCTAGAATGAAGCGCATAAAACTTGTCTCCATGTGAAAAATGTAAAAAGGAATCCTCTTCTTGTGGGTCCCAGGTAAAAGGAGCGGCTGTAGTTGTTATATTTTGCTCAAAATCAAAGGTTTTTGTCAGAATATTTTTTTTTGTCACGATATACATGGTGGCTTTGTTCTCTTCAGCCGCAGTAAAGGCAACAACCGTATCATCAAAATAATCAGGTACAAGTGTGAACAAGGATTGTTTTACCGTTAGGCTATCCGTCATTTGCATCCCTTGTAGTTGATTATAAGATTTTAAGAAAAAGAAATTCTTTTGCTGGGTGTTATAGTGATACGCTTGGGTAATTTTCCCCAAATTCGTCGGTATTTTTACCTCTTTCACTTGGGCTTGTAAAATGCCTACAAAACAAAGTAGGAGTAAGGTTGAAATAAATTTCATTAGTTGTACTCAATTTTACGCAAATATAGACTTTATCTAGGTATAATTGGGAGGAAGAGTATACTGCTATTGCTGAAGATTAGGTGAAATATTTACGAATGAATATCAGCTTTGATTTAGATAGTATAGGAGTACTTAACGGAAAGAAAGTTGAAAACATAAAGAAGTATAACAAAAAAAGGGTGACCTTTTGGGACACCCTTTTTTTCTATAGCGATTCGATTAATTAATCGTTGCTCCGTTTTTTACACCCTCTTCATCTGGGTTGACAAATACCAATTTACCGTTGGCATCTTCTGTCATTAAGATCATCCCTTGACTTTCTACACCGCGTAAAGCACGTGGTGCTAAGTTTGCTAAAACCGTTACGCGTTTCCCGATGATATCTTCCGGTTTGAAATGCTCAGCAATTCCCGATACAATCGTTCTTACATCCATTCCAGTATCTACTTTTAATACTAAAAGCTTGTTTGCTTTTGGCATTTTCTCCGCTTCTACAATTGTTCCTACACGTAAATCTAGTTTCGTGAAATCGTCATAGGTAGCTGTTTCTTTTTGTGGTTCTACCACAGCATTCGCTGCTTTATTTGCTTGTTTAGATGCTTCTAAACGATCCAATTGTTTTTGAATCTCTTCATCTTCAATTTTAGCAAACAATAACTCCGCTTCTCCAATTTGGTGCCCATGTTGAATTAACGGTTGATCTACTTCAACAGCAGACCATGTAATTGGTGTTTCGATGCGCAAAATTGATTTTAATTTTGCTGCAGTAAAGGGTAAGAATGGCTCGGCTAATGTACTTAAGGCAGCAGCAATTTGTAAAGCTACATACATTTGCGTTTGAACGCGATCCGCATCTTCCTTGATTAATTTCCAAGGCTCTTCATCCGCCAAGTATTTATTTCCTAAACGCGCCACATTCATTACTTCACCCAAAGCTTCTCTGAAACGGTAACGATCGATTGAACTTTCGATGACAGCTGGATAAGCTCTTAATTCTTCTAACGTAGCAATATCCACATCAGAAAAGGCATGCGGTTGCGGAACTACACCGTTGTAATATTTATTCGTCAATACTACTACACGGTTGATGAAATTTCCAAAAATAGCCACTAATTCGTTGTTATTTCTCGCTTGGAAATCTTTCCATGTAAAGTCATTGTCTTTTGTTTCTGGTGCATTTGCAGTTAAAGCATAACGCAATACATCTTGTTTTCCTGGGAAATCTTCCAAGTATTCATGCAACCAAACGGCCCAGTTCTTCGACGTAGAAAGTTTGTTTCCTTCTAAGTTTAAGAACTCATTCGCAGGTACATTATCCGGTAAGATATAGCTTCCTTCTGCTTTTAACATTGCTGGGAAAATAACACAGTGGAATACAATATTATCTTTTCCGATGAAGTGAACCAATTTAGTATCTTCTGATTTCCAATACGGTTCCCAATCTTTCCCTTCACGGGCAGCCCATTCTTTCGTTGATGAAATGTACCCAATAGGTGCATCAAACCAAACGTATAATACTTTTCCGTCTGCACCTTCAACAGGAACAGGAATCCCCCAGTCTAAATCGCGAGTTACTGCACGCGGTTTTAATCCATCATCTAACCAAGACTTTACTTGTCCATATACATTGGGTTTCCAATCGTTTTTATGTCCTTCTAAAATCCACTGACGCAAGAACCCGTCGTATTGATCTAATGGTAAAAACCAGTGTTTTGTTGCTTTTAAAATGGGTTTACTACCAGAAATAGTTGATTTAGGATTGATTAAATCCGTTGCATTTAAAGAGGTACCACATTTTTCACATTGGTCTCCATACGCTTCTTCATTTCCACATTTCGGGCAAGTTCCCGTTACAAAACGGTCTGCTAAGAATTGTTGTGCTTGTTCATCGTATAATTGCTCCGTTACCTCTTCGATGAATTTCCCTTCGTTGTACAATTTCTTGAAAAATTCAGAAGCTGTTTGATGGTGAATAGAAGAGGAGGTACGAGAATAGTTGTCAAAAGAAATACCAAAATCTTCAAAAGATTGTTTGATAATGCCGTTGTATTTATCAATTACCTGTTGAGGGGTAATGCCTTCTTTTTTCGCTTTCATAGAAATAGCCACCCCGTGTTCGTCGCTTCCACAGATGAAGGCAACATCTTTGCCTTGCATTCGCAAGAATCGAGCATAAATATCAGCTGGAACATAAACACCTGCTAGGTGTCCAATATGGATTGGCCCATTGGTATAAGGCAATGCCGCAGTTAGCGTATATCTCTTCGGATCTTGTATCATAAACTATATTCTATATGAAATTAATAAGAATGCAAAAATAAGCAATATTGCTGGAAGTTGAATGGATTATTTTGTGGTGTTTTGGCGTTCTTTTGAATCGAATAAAGCAATAAAAAAGGCGAAATCAACTTGATTTCGCCTTTTTACGGATATTAAATAATAAAATAACTACATTATGGTAGTGGTTGTCCTACAGGTATTTCACAGCTGTGTCCTGGTTGACCATGTGGAGGGTTGATTTTTCCACTATTCGCTGTTGCAGGTTGTCCTTGTTCTTGCATGATGCGGTTTTTTGCCTCATCATTAACTAAGAATGGCTGTCCTTGGTTACTAGTTGCTGGTTGCGCAGAAGTTTGCATCGCATTACCACCTCCTGGAGGTGTATCTAATGGAGCTCCTACTGGAATATCACAACGGTGTCCTGGTTGTCCATGGGCAGGGTTGATATTGTTGTTCGCTACAGCAGCACCTTCGTTTGCTGTTGCTGGAGTACTCTGAACAGGCGTTGCTTCTCCATCAGCTGGCGTAGCAGGTTGTTCTGTTGTAGTCCCATCAATAGAAATATTTGAAGGTTCTTTTCCTGTATCTTTACAAGCAGTTAAGCCTAAAAGTAATAGCGTGGATAACGCAAATAAATAATTTTTCATGATTAGCCTATTGGTTTGTTAAGTAAACTTAACTAATTTTTATTGGAAAAAAAATAGTAGCGTGTTAAACCTTATTCGTCCGCTGTATTTTTTTCTGTTGTATTTTCTTTCATGTCTTCTTTCATTTTGAAAGAACTCATACCAGAAGAACTGTTTTCTTTCGTTCCGTGCATCGGAATTTGAACAGGCTGTGATCCAGATGTAGAAGTAGTCTGTTCGCGTTTAATGTACTGTGGCTCCTGTGTTTCTTTACTTTTGTCTGTACAATTGGTCAATCCCAAAGCAAGAACAAATAAAGGGAGTATAGCTGATAATCTCATAGTCATTCGTTTAAAATTAAAGAACTATTCCGTTTCTGGAATAGCGGTTGTTGGCTCTAAATCCGTCAAAGCCACTTTCTTTTTCTTTAAAAATAAAAAGAAAATAGCAGAAAAGACCCAAGCAACCCAAAATAAATAGACCCCAATATGAAAATTGCTCTTCATGTATTTGTGTGAGGTAGTCGTGAAATCTAGGTAAGTAAAATAGGCTGCACCAATACCAAGTAAGATCGTAAAGATGGAAAGCGCATTGGCAATTTTAGCAGGGGTGAAATACTTGAAGAAAGCTAAAATGACAATGAGAAAAAGCTGAATAGCAAAAATAAGTGCCGCTGTTTTCCATGGAGATTTCAGCACCAAGTATTCGCGATATAAAAAGGTAATGCCCATACGTCCCATAAAGGACATCTTAGCAATCATAAAGGACATTAATACAGCCATAAGTGCCTGTATTAAAACTAAAATGAAAATGTTTTTTCCCATCTGTTAATTTGTAATTCTCCAACCTGTTTCTTCTGCGTATTTCATTTTGAATTTTTTCGTAATAAATTCCGTATTTGGAGATTTATCTTCTTTTAAGAAATGAAAAGGCGTTGGATTTTTCTTTAGCATAACGGTCGCTGTTGCCGATTTTTTACCTTTAGCATCCAATTGAAAACCATTGTCTTTGTCCACCAAGTATTCGATGGTTTTAATTTTGATTTTATTGCCTTTTTGCTCTAGTACATACGGATGTGCCTTTTCCGTTAGCTTAATGGTTCCTTGCCAAATGCTATCTTTAGAAAGAAAACGTTTCTTTGCGGTGAAATCAGCAAGATTTAAATACCCTTCATCCGCTAATTGTTGATAGCGCTCAATCAGTGCAGCATCTTTCTTTTGTCTTAATTTGGTGTCGCCTACCGTAAATGTTGTGCTCTCATATATGGGTTGCGTTTCCATGTATGATTCAATGGCACTAAGGGCTTTGGAGGAATTTAGCGATTTATTATCACAGGAAATAACCGTGAGGGTCACTAAAAATAAACCTACAAATGATACGATGAATTTTTGCATTTTTTATTTCAAATGTACAAAAAAGTAGCAGGCTAAAACGTATTAATTTTAGATTGGATTCTTTTTTGTAAGAAATATAATATCAAATAGTTAGGTGGGTATTGATGTGCTAGGGGAACAAGAATATTCGAATTTTTGAAGTCTTTATTTTCAAATAATTCCTACATTAGGCAATAAAAGTAAAATCATGAGAAAAATTAGTGTAGGTGCCCTTGCCGGATTGTTGTTATTGGGATGTACACCCAAAGAGAAAAAAGCAGACGAGGAAGGAACGAAAATGGTGGAGGAAGTTACTCCTTTGACGTTGACTATCAAGGAAGCTGAAAAAATTATTGCGTTGCCTTTACACTGTATTGAACAAGAATACCCCAATAAATTGGGTCAAGTGTTAGGTGCTGATTCAGACTTAAAAACACCGAAGCAATTACGTCCTATTTTTTATGGTTGTTTTGATTGGCACTCATCTGTTCATGGGTATTGGTCGATTATTGAATTGATGAAGCGTTTTCCAGCACTCAATGAAACACATCAAATTCGCAAACACCTGAATACGTTGATTACAGCAAAAAATGTGCAAGTAGAATTGGCCTTTTTTGATGATCCCAATAATAAAACGTTTGAGCGTACCTATGGATGGGCTTGGTTATTCCAACTACATGGTGCTTTAGCAACTTGGGAAGATGAGGATGCACAGCGTTGGGCGAAATTACTAGAGCCTTTAGCCAAAGTATTAATGGAGCGCTATGAAACTTATTTACCCAAATTGAATTACCCTATTCGCACGGGAACACATGATAATACAGCTTACGGTTTATCGCTGTCTTTGGAATATGCGCGATTAATGAAAGAAACGGCTTTTGAACAGCTACTGGTTGAAACGGCAAATCGTCTATATGCGAAGGATACCAATTGCAATCTAGCCTTTGAGCCTAGTGGGCATGATTTTCTTTCTCCTTGTCTAGAAGAAGCTCGATTGATGAGCAAGATTCAAGATGCAGCTACTTTTAAAACGTGGTTGACGGCATTTTTACCAGAAATATTTGAATCGGATTTTCAATTGGAAGTTGGAAAAGTATCGGATCGAACAGATGGACACTTAGTTCATTTGGATGGATTGAATTTCAGTAGAGCCACTTGTTTAAGTGATTTGGCTAAGAAATTACCAGAATTAGCCCATGTAAAAGCCATTGGGAAGCATCATTTCGAATCTTCTTTTGGCAATATTACAAACGATGATTATATGGGAAGTCATTGGTTAGGAACCTTTGCCTTATACGCTTTACTCCATCAATAATATAAAAAAAGGTTTCGCCATGCGAAACCTTTTTTATTATCCTATTCTCAATCCGTTTTTAACGGGTTTGTCTAAACTCATTAGGGTTACTTCTTTGCCTTCCACTGCACCCATAACCAAACATTCACTCATAATATTGGCAATTTGCTTTGGAGGAAAGTTAACAACCGCAATCACTTGTTTACCAATTAATTCTTCAGCGGTGTATAATTTTGTGATTTGGGCAGATGTTTTTCTCATTCCAATTTCTTCTCCAAAATCAACAACTAATTTATAAGCAGGATTGCGGACTTCTTTGAATTCTTCGGCTTGAATAATCGTACCAACGCGCATTTCTACTTTCATAAAATCATCCCACGTTAGCGTATTATTGTTGCTGTTTTCCATAATTTAAGTTTTGTGTAAACTCAAAAATAAAGAAAAAATAAAAAAGACGACTTGCCAAATGCGAAAAAGATCAAATCCACTCGTTTAAAATAAGGTTAATTGTGTTTCTTCTGATGTGGGTTGGGATAGAAAAGGATAATACTGGATAATATCGAATTGTCTACGCTCCATATTCAGTCGACGCAGTACAATTTGGTTGCAACAAAAGGAAAGGTTCGGTTGTTTGAATGTCGCATAGGCTTGTTGGATCTTAGCTTCTTCTAATTTTCGCCCAATAGAAAGATGAGGATCTGTGCATTTGTAGGCATTTTTCAATTGTAGGGTTTGAAAGAGCTTTTGTGCATAGGATTTTAATTGAGGTTTAGCAATGCCGTCCACTTCAAGGAAAAAAGTGCCGTTGGGATAAGTTCCGAAAGAAGTTAGATGAGTTTCAATAGGAGCAAACCCCGTACAACAACGCGTAATTTGTTGATGCATGCGCGCAATATCTTTTTCACTGGCCTGAAATTCCGCAATTGTTAAATGAGCCAGCGAATTTTTACTGTGATACCACCCAATAACTTCTGCTAAATCTAACTTCATGATTTTGACTTGTTCAATCAAAACTTCATCAGGCTGAAAACACAAAGAATATTTATCGCTATACATGGTGGTTTATAGTTTACAGTTTACGGAGAACAGTGTACCGTTTAGTTTCTAATCTCAATTTTTGTGAGAAATAAGAAGTGACAGTTACTGGGTAAATTGCCTTTGCCACTACGGGGTTTTACATCACACCGCCTCACCTTCTCACCACCTCACTTCTTATCGCCCTTAAAAAAACGCTCTCAACTGTACGCTTCCCGTGTGAATAGTTGCTGTTGATTCATTGCTTCTTCCTTGATAATTCAAACTTAAATCCAAGTAATTCGTTAGGTTTTTCTGGAACATCAATCGCCAAGTCATATTCTTTCCGGGTTGTAATCCTTCCAACATTTGATAACCAATAGGCGAAAAGGCATTACCCGTAAAGGTATTCTGAAAAAAGGAGAATTCACCATTCATCGTGAATAATTTAATCTGATTCACAGCAAAAGACACACCCAAACGATGTTGCTCTAAGGTTTCAAAATCAGCCGTTTGGTTTTTCTTTTCCTGGAAATTATAAAAGATATCTACTTGTGCTTGAGAGGAAAATAAATAGGATAATTTCGTCTCAAAACCTTGAATTTGGAGTTCGTAATTCTTACTAGCATACGAAGGCGACTTTGTTTCTTGTTGGGTTGTTTTTCCTAAAAGATCTACCAACCAAGTTTTTCGGATCAAGTGATTATAACCCAATTGATGCGTTTTAATGGTGTTTTCCGTTGAACCAAAAGACAGTAGATTTTTACTCTTCGATTGGGTATACATATAGGTTACGCTATGGCGTTTTTTTCCGCGATTGTAATACAAATAGTTGTTGAAGTTCTCGAGTAATCCCACCATTTGTTCCTCATCAGCAGTAAAAGGATGAAGTCGAATCTGGTTGCCTTTCTTCAAATCTTTGCGGTCTATACTATAAGACGTTTGGTTGTAGAAGAAAGCTAAAATTCGTTTGATACCCGTCTCATTTTGCCAAAGCGCTGCAGGGTTCAAGGTTAAGGTCTGCGTGAACTTATTTTGGTTGGTCGGTAAAAACACCTGACTCGGTAAGTACAAACGGACATATTTCCCTAAATCAGGGTAGGGCGCAAGCTCAAATTCTTCCAATTCTTGAATGCCATTGTTGTTGTAATCAATCCACATGTATTGTCCACGACCAGGTTCCACCTCTAAATAGGTGTATTCTTGTTGCGCAATTGTTCCCGCACTGATTTCATATAACGTGTGGGATTGAACAAATCCTTTGAAAAATTGGTCGCGATAGGTGAGGACACTGTTGATTGTATTTTCAGTGGGTTTATTGGTGTCTTCATGGCGAACCGATCGATAATTCGCATAGAGATTCAAATCCCTTGTTTCAGACTTGAGCAATTGGGATTTGAGATAAAAGGTATGAGCTTTCGAAAAACGTTGCAGTTGATTGTTTTGCAAGCTGTCATTTAAGCGAAATTGATACCCCAATTCGATATTTTGTCCTAGAGAATCTCCTTTACCGATAAATAAATCAAGGGAGGAATAACGGTGACTCAACGGATTGAGTAGTTGAGTCTCTTGATTGGTTTCTTTATTTTGTTCAAAGTCGAGTTTCGTCCCTATATAATTGGCACGCCAGTGGTATTTTGCTTGAGAATGACTTTGAATGAAGGTCGTTTTAGAGGTTAATCCATCCGCTTGCATCAAGCTGTTCTGTGTTTGGATCAACCAAGGATCTGCTTGCCATTTCCCAGCTAAATTTTGTCTATTTCCCTTGTAATCTGTACCAAAATTGAGCTGCTCAAATAAGTAAGTAGCACTTGCTTTACCAGGGAGGAGAAATTCCAATCCTCCTGTGACTAAACTCTGGTTGCCTTCAGCATATTGTAGATTCCAATCGCGATCAAATTCAATTGAGAATAAATTCTCTAAAGCATGGAAATTTTTATGGATGAATTGAATATCAGTTAGCACATTTAGTTGCGCTTGATTGTGCGTCCACAAACGTTGTTTTCCTTTCAATGCAGTAGCCCAACCTTTGTTTTCTTCTTGGTCAACAGAAGAGAAAAGGTTTGCATCGTGATTGCTAAAGGCAAGCTCCAAATCGACAGCAGTCTTTTCAGAAGGATGATAAGCGGCGTTAATTGTTGCGATGGTATTTTGTATGGGAGCAATAAGCTTTACGACAGGGGAATAGTTCCCTTGCGGAATACCTCCCACAGGCGCTCGGTATTCATAAATACGCCCAATAGACTGTGTACTTTGTATGACGTAATCTCCTTGATTGTTCCCTACCGCAGTAAAAGTAACGTGATAGAGTTCTGCTTCAGGATCGGTGGAAAATACAAAATAATACTGCCCTTCTGGGGTTTGTTCTCGAGTATACAACACTTTATTCTGGGAATAGGTGTCTCTATAAGCAGAAGGAGCAATCATGCGATTGGGGTCGTTTCCTGCTTGTTTGAGGATGTCGATTTGCTCTTCCGTTAGATTCTGTTGAAGGGATTGATTTTTTAAATCGGTTTCTGTAAATACACTCAACCCCAATTGCCAGGTTTCAGCCTCATGTTGAATATTCCCATACCCCACAAAACGCGTGTAATTGCGATCGGTATATTGATACTCCACAGCAATTCGCATATCTGATGTAATGGGATATCGCGTGGTAAAACGCAATTCGCCCGAATTATAATCAATAACATAGTCATTTTCCTCTCCTCGTTTGAGCAGTAAACCATTGACGTATACTTTTTCTGAACCAGAGACAATGAGGATGTACAATTCTCCATTGCTCCCCTTTAATTTATAAGGCCCTTGATTGCCTTCTTGTCCATTAAACGTACTTCGGGTATATTGTCCTCTCGCTAAGGCTGCCGCTGCTTCAACAGTTGTTTTACTTTCGCCGTGATCAAAGACAAAACGCGTAGATAATCCCTGTACTTTTTTATTGAAATTTAAAAAGCGTCTCGCTCGATTTTCTAAGTAAATATCTCCTGCGCGAATCGACCAATCATCGGAGAATAGCTCGATAAAAATCTGGTCGAATTCATTAATTTTCTGTGAATATCCGCCGTATTGTAAGGGTAAATTATTATCTTGTATGGAAGCGCGAATCTTGACGCGATCCGATAAATTTCCCGTGATTTGTAAATCTAAATTAGAAGAAGTAACCGCACTTTGATTGGTTCCCATCGTTAGCCCTCGAGATAAACTTCCCATTGTATTTAAACCCTCAAACGGAACAAAAGCAGCGCGGTTGTTGGTCTGATGTTGATAGGTAAAACTCCCCGCTTCGTTGGGAACAATACGCGAGGTATCATAATAACTAATCGGCGTCGTTAGGAAAGACGGAAGTTCTAAATAGTAGACCGTTAACGGAAAGGCGAGATTCGCTTGGAGTAAGGTAACGGTATTGGTATCAAAATCGATGCGATAAGCCGATGTTGGAACAACCACTTCTTGGGCATCTAGGATTTCAAAATAACTGTTGTTTAAAGGAGTGAGTGGAAGTTGCAATGTGGTTTGTTGCTCTTCCCATGTCCGTTGTTGATACAGCGAATTTCCTTCTTGTGCATAAGTACAAGAATACCAAAAAAGGAAAAGAAAAAGAAATCGCTGTAGGTTCATGTAAGTATAAACTCCAAAATACCAAAAGTAGTGTATTTAACCCAAAATTAACGAAATCTCAGGCAATGAAATTTTGAAACGAAGGAAGTGCAGACGCTTTCCTTAGGGGAATGAAAAAAGCAGTGTAATGAAATCAGTTTGGTACCAAAAAGAATGAATAGAGATAAAAAAAGCCTCAACGACGTGAAGCTTTTTTCTTTATTCTCTTGTCACCATTTGCATGGTTTCTCTATTTACTTGTTTTAATAACAGGGTTTTATCTTGTAGGATACGGTCCGCTGAGGTTTCGTCAAAATGGCGAATGGTATAAAGCGAAACATTTTCATTATAGCTGACGCGATATTGATCATTTAGTTTTTGACGCAATTCTTCAAAGTGATTGAATTTATCTTCCACACAAACAGAAAAGCTAATCGCTGAGTTTTGGATGACATTCACCTTGATGTTGTATTCACAGAATAATTTGAAAATATCACTGATGTTTTGTTCCATAATAAAAGAGAAATCTTTTGAAGAAAGAGAAATCAACAATTGATTTTTCTTTACGATGAAACAAGGAATTGCTGGTTTTAGATCAGCTCCTTTTGATACAGAGGTTCCTGCTAGCGTTGGGTTGACAAAGGATTTTACATATAGGGGAATTTCCTTTTGACGCAGGGGTTGTAAGGTTTTAGGGTGGATGACAGAAGCACCATAAAAGGCTAATTCAATAGCTTCTTGATAGGAAATCTGTTCCAATAATGTAGTCTCGTCAAAGTAACGTGGGTCTGCATTGAGGACGCCTGGTACATCCTTCCAAATGGTTACGCTTTTTGCATTCAGTGCATACGCAAAAATTGCAGCTGAATAATCCGAACCTTCTCGACCTAATGTAGTCGAAAAACCATTGTAGTCTGATCCGATAAAACCTTGGGTAATATATAATTCTTTTTTGTCTATTGCTTGTGTAATAGCAGATTCAGTGCTCTCCCATTGCACATTGGCATCGCGATACGTCGTATCTGTTTTAATTAGATTACGCGCATCAATCCACGTATTTTCAATGTTGCAACACAGCAAATAATGATGTAAAATCGTTGTAGACAGCAACTCTCCATAGCTGACAATCTGATCATAGACGAAATTGTAGTTGGGCGATTTGTTATTGAGTAAAAATGAAGTGAGCGATTCAAATAGATGATCGACGGCTTGATAAACGGCATCTGTTGAATCGGTGAATAAATCGTGTAGAATCGCAAGGTGATAATCTTTCACTACTTGAACCGATTCGGCCAAATCAAAACGATTTTGAAAATAGTTGTGCACCACAACTTCTAAGGCATTGGTTGTTTTACCCATTGCAGAGGCAATCAGTAAACTATCTGAATAACCGACAGTGCGCAAAACTTGACCTACATTTTTTACATTATCGGCATCTTTTACCGAAGCTCCACCAAATTTATATATTCTCATTGTCCACTAATTATTGATAAAGGCATGAATACCTTGTTCATCCATTTGCACCGTATACCAATCTTCCAAAACATGTGCACCTGATTTCTGATAAAATTCAATAGCGGGTTGATTCCAATTTAAAACCACCCATTCTACGCGTCTTACCTGTTCTTCTTTGGCTAGTTGAATCACGTTTTTATATAAAGCCATTCCCGCCCCTGTTCCTCTTGCTTCTGCTGTTACGATGAGGTCTTCTAAATGGATAGTTTTGCCTTTCCAAGTAGAATATCGATAGTAGAATAGGGCCATACCAATAATTTCACCTTCGTGCTCTGCAACTAATACGCGAAAAAGGGGATGGGCGCCAAAACCATCTCGAATAAGGTCCTCTGGCGTTAGGACAACTGCATCGGGTTGCTTCTCGAATGTGGCTAATTCTTGAATTAATTGTAGTACAGCTGGCATATCAGCTGGAGTAGCGGCTCTAACATTCATGTCTTTTGTTGGATTTATGGTTAATAACTTCATTTGAATGACAAAATTAACGATATTTGCACAGCAAAATACACAACTAAAGAATCATTTTTCCATGACAACAAAAAGACACCAAACACTAGGGGAGTTTATTATTGACAAACAAGAGGATTTTAAATACTCATCGGGAGAGCTTTCTCGCTTAATTAACTCTTTACGACTTGCAGCGAAGGTAGTTAGTCATCAAGTAAACCAAGCTGGTTTAGTTGATATCGTAGGAGCTTTTGGTACTGAAAATGTACAAGGAGAACAACAACAAAAATTGGACGTTTACGCGAATGAGGTTTTTATCAATACGTTAGTTAATCGCGAAATTGTATGTGGAATTGCTTCTGAAGAAGAAGATGATTTTATTACTATTCAAGGAAAAAAAGGAGATAACGACAGTAAATACGTGGTATTGATTGATCCATTAGACGGATCTTCTAATATTGATGTAAACGTTTCAGTAGGGACTATTTTCTCTATCTATCGTCGTGTAACGCCTACTGGAACTCCAGTGCAATTGGAAGACTTCTTACAAAAAGGAGAAAACCAAGTAGCAGCGGGTTATATTGTGTATGGTTCATCAACGATGTTGGTGTACACAACAGGGGCAGGAGTAAATGGTTTTACGTTGAACCCAGCAATTGGAACGTTCTACTTGTCTCATCCAAATATGAAAATTAAAGAAGACGGAAGTATTTATTCCATCAACGAAGGAAACTATATCCAATTCCCACAAGGGGTGAAAGATTACTTGAAATATTGCCAAGAAGAACAAGGAAACCGCCCTTATTCAGCTCGTTATATCGGAAGTTTAGTTTCTGATATTCACCGTAATATTTTAAAAGGAGGAATCTATATTTATCCAACAAGCACAAAAGCACCGAAAGGAAAATTGAGATTGTTGTATGAATGTAATCCAATTGCTTTTATCATGGAACAAGCGGGAGGAAGAGCATCAGACGGATATAGCCGTATCATGGAAATTGAACCAACGGAGTTACACCAACGTGTTCCGTTCTTCTGTGGAAGTAAAAATATGGTGGAAAAAGCGGAAGAATTTATGGCTTTGCACCAATAAGAAAATAGCAAGCACCAAAAAGGGGGTTTTACATCGTAAAACCCCCTTTTTTTAATGCTTTATTTTTTGAATTTCTGCTATAAAAGTATCGATATCAACTTCTAGGACTAAGAGTGACAAAGATTTGTTTACAATCAAGTCAATATCTCCTGTAAATCCAAGAGCAGAAGCAAATTTGCGCAGGATATCCTTTTGTTTAGGTCCCAAGATGTGATTCACATAGACCATACGAGCCAAATCATACAAACGCTCAATTCTGTTAATTTCTAAGTAAGGAGGGTTAACGGGGTATTTTTCGGGGCTGGCCATGATTTTATCATAATCATCTGTTGAGATATCCAATTTATCTGCTAATTCATTTAAGAATTTAAGCTCTTCTTCACTGATATCTCCATCCGCTAAGGCAACGCGTACAATAGAAGCAAAGTGCCCTTTGTTACGCTCTTTAAAATCACTGTTATATAAATCTAAATAAGCCATATGAGTTCTTTTTTGTTGTTAATTGGTTTAAGGTGTTAATTAGAAGTAATGTACAAAAAATCTTTATAATAATGCGTGTTTGAAGCAAAAAAAAATGAAGGTCAAAAAGACGCTAATGATGGAGATAACGGGAGTTAGGGAGTCTTAAATAAGTAATTCTACTAGGATAATTACATTATTTCAAACGAGTATAGAGAGTCACGTGAAACTTATGTGTATTTTTGTCGTATATTAAGAGTTATAAAATAGAGGTTTATGTCAAATCCTAAAGTAACTAAGTACGATAAGGCGTATTTGCGTATTGCACGTGAATGGGGCCAATTGTCTTACTGTAAGCGCAAAAAAGTTGGTGCAATCATAGTCAAAGATCGCATGATTATATCGGATGGATATAATGGAACACCTACAGGATTCGATAATTGTTGTGAAGATGAGAATGACCAAACGCATTGGTATGTATTACATGCCGAAGCCAATGCTATCCTTAAAGTAGCAAGTTCTACCCAAAGCTGTCAAGATGCAACTTTATATATTACCATGTCTCCTTGTCGTGATTGTAGTAAATTAATTCATCAAGCGGGTATAAAACGCGTGGTGTATGTGGAAGGATACAAAGATATGGCTGGAATTGATTTTCTACATAAAGCCGGAGTTGAGGTGGTCCACATCGAGGACCTAGATTAATGCGTGTGCTATGAAAAAGTTTTTTTGGCCTTTTATTGTTGCAATTTCTATTTCCCTTGGCGTTTTGTTGGGTGGTTTTTTAGTGTCCGCTTCTCAGCGTTCACAAGGTAACTTTTTTACCAATCACAATAAACTAAAACTAAATCGCTTGCTCGATTTCATTGAGCAGGAATACGTGGATCAAGTGGATACAGATTCAATCGTGGATCGGACAGTAACCACCATCCTAGAACAACTCGATCCCCATTCGGTTTATATTGGCAAAGACCTCATGAAAGAGGTGACAGAATCGATGCAAGGAAGTTTTGTCGGTATTGGGGTGCAATATTATTTGTATCAAGATTCCCTAGCTGTGATTAAACCAATAGAGGGAGGCCCTTCTATTCAAGCTGGTATTCTGGCTGGTGACCGCATCCTCAAAGCAAATCAAGAAGTATTATATGGAAAGGAAATCTCTTCCGATACGATTTCTTCTGTATTAAGGGGAGATGAAGGCACTGCTATTACCCTAGAAGTGTACCGTAAAACCACCAAAGAAAGAAAAAATATCAAGGTAAAACGAGAGCCTATCCCATTGAAAAGTGTCGATATCGCTATTAAGTTGGACAACCAATATGGCTATATCAAAATCAATCGCTTTGCGAGCACAACCTACGAAGAGTTTCAAGCGGGATTGTTACAACTTATTGAAGAAGGTATTCAAGGGTTGATTATTGATTTACGCGATAACAGTGGTGGCTATATGGATCAGGCGAGCAAGATCTTAAATGATTTATTGCTGACGGATCAAACCATCGTTAAAACGATTAATCGCGGCGGACAAGAAAAAGTAACCAAAGCGAAGAGCACGAATCTCTTTACGACGAAACCGCTTTATGTATTAGTGAATGAAAATAGTGCTTCAGCTAGTGAGATTATTGCCGGAGCGATTCAGGATAATGACCGAGGAACGATTGTTGGAAGACGTACTTTTGGAAAAGGATTAGTACAACGTGAATTAATGTTGGGTGATGGTTCTGCCATTCGACTAACAACAGCACGTTATTACACACCTTCTGGGCGTTCTATTCAAAAGAATTACAAGAATGGTATAGAGGATTACAACAACGATTTTCGTTCGCGTTATGAGCATGGTGAGTTGTATGCTGCCGATAGTATTAAAGTGGCGGATAGCTTACAGTTTAAAACACTAAAAGGACGAATTGTGTATGGAGGTGGAGGAATCGTTCCCGACTTGTTTGTTCCTATTGCTAGAAAACACGGCGAAGAAGCGATTGTCATGATGATGAAATCAGGAATGGTGAGCTATTATGTGTTTCAAGAAATTGATCAAGCGCGTCAAATGTATAATAACATGACCACAGCAGAACTGATTGCCTACCTACAAGCAGATAAAAAAGAATACAGCTCCTTTAAACGTCATCTAGAGAGTAATAAGTTGTTTTTCAAACTAGATCGCCATAAAGAATTAGTCATGCATTTTCTAATAGCTGAATATTTGAATCAATTGAAAGGACAAAAGGATTATTATGAATGGTTGTTGAAGATTGATCCAATGGTTTTAAAATTAGAAAAGGGAGAAGGGAAATGAGAGATGGTGAGAGGGTGAGGTGATGAGAGAAAATTCATTGATAGATAAAAAAATAAGGCTGATGGAAATTATTTTCCATCAGCCTTATTTTTTATAGAAATTGGAATTCATTTAAGAAGTTAAACTAAGAAGTGTTTAGTGATTCTCCACTGTATTTCGATTTCTCTTCTCTCCAAAAAAAAAGGTATTTCAATTCGAAATACCTTTTTTTTTATGTTACCAAATCTTAACTCGTTCTTCTGGTTTGATGTAAAGTTTGTTTGTTTCTTTGATATCAAATGCTTCGTAGAAAGCATCAACATTTTGCAAAGGAACAAATGCTCTATAATAACCTGGCGCGTGTGGATCTGTTTTCACTTGGTTTTTAACCGCTTCATCACGTGCTTTCGTTCTCCAGATTGTTCCCCATGAAATGAAGAAACGTTGTTCTGGTGTATATCCATCGATTAGACCTGGATCTCCATTCTCTTTCAAGTAGATTTTTAATCCGTCGTAAGCAGCATTCACACCACCTAAATCTCCGATGTTTTCACCTAAAGTAAATTTACCATCTACAAATACACCTGGAAGAGGCTCTAATGCGCTGTATTGATCTGCTAATTTATTACCTAATACTGTAAATCTTTCTAAGTCAGCATCTGTCCACCAGTTGTTTAAGTTACCATTCTTGTCATAACGAGCACCCGAATCATCAAAACTATGAGAGATTTCGTGCCCAATAACAGCACCGATACCACCGTAGTTGATTGCCTCATCTGCTTTATAATCGTAGAATGGAGGTTGTAAGATAGCTGCAGGGAATACGATTTCGTTGTATAATGGGTTGAAATACGCATTTACTGTTTGCGGTGACATTCCCCATTTAGTTTTATCTACTGGTTTACCGAAATCTTCTCTGTTTTTAGCTACTTCCCATTTCGAAGCATTTCTCATGTTCTCAAAGTAGTTTCCTTTAGCAGCAGGAGCTTTGATATCCATTTTAGAATAATCCTCCCATTTATCAGGGTAACCAATTTTTAACTGTAGTAGTCGCTAATTTCTCTAACGCTCCTTTTTTAGTCTCTTCAGCCATCCAAGGTAAGTTTTTGATACGCTCACCAAATGCTGTTAATACGTTTTTAATCATCGCCTGAGCTTTTGCTTTCGCTTCAGCAGGGAATTTTTCAGCTACGTATAATTGACCTAAAGCTTCACCAATTGTATTGTTTACAACAGCAAGTGCTCTTTCTTCAGCCGGTCTTTGTTCTTTAGCTCCTTCTAATGTTTTAGAATAGAACTCCCAGTTTGCTGTCTCCATGTCTGTAGACAATGTGCTAGCATATCCATTCACTAATGTCCATTTTAAATATGCTTTTGCATCTGCGATGTTTTTAGCTGATAAAATGTCATTTAATGCTTTCATATATCTTGGTTGAGAAACAACAACTTTATCGATGTTTTTCAAACCTGTTGCATTAAAATAAGCAGTCCAATCAACTACTGGCGTTGTTTTTTGTAACTCAGCAATTGTCATTGGGTTATACGTTAAACGGCTATCTCTGCGTTCTACTCTTGTTAAACGAGGCTCAGCCATTTTTGTTTCGATTGCTAAAACGCGTTTTGAATCTGCAGTAGCTTCTTCTTTTGATTCACCTGCCATCTCTAACATACGCGCTACGTGTGCAACGTATTGTTCGCGTTTTTCTTTCATGTCAGCATCTTGCAACACATAATAATCACGATCAGGTAACCCTAAAGAACCTGTACTTAAATAAACCGTGTTTTCATTTGAGTTTTTTGCATCCGCATATACATAAGAAGAATAGAACCCTAAACCACCTTCGTCCGCTAAGTCATTGATTAACTTCGTAACATCAGCTGGAGTTTGGATCGCGTTGATTTGATCCAAGTAAGGTTTTAGAGGAGTTACACCTACACTGTTACGCGTAGCATCATCTAAATACGTTTCAAATAAAGCAACCGCTTTCGCTTGATCTGATTTTGCATCCAAATCATGAGCTTCAGCTGCTTTCTTTAAAATAGCCAAGGCATCTTTATCTGTATTCTGTCTCAATTCATCAAAACTTCCCCAACGTGTTCTATCATTAGGAATTTCTGTGTTATCATACCACGTACCGTTTACAAAACGGAAAAAGTCGTCACCAGGATTAACACTTAGGTCCATGTACTCTAAGTTAATTCCGTGATTTTCTTGATCTGCAACTTCTTCTGTTTTCTTGCCATCTTTACAAGCAACTAATGAAGCTAGAGCTAGACCAGAGGTTAATAATACTCTTTTTTTCATTTGTATTTAAGTTTTTACTTTAATTCTAGTTTAAACAAAAATAGAAAATATCTTTTGAGTAATTTCCTTTTGAGGCTATAAATTGAATTTTTAGGAATAAATCTTCTTTTTTGGCGTGATTTATGGTTTTAAAATGCAAAAAAGTAAGGAGGCAAGCATAGAGGAAAGGAGTGTGGTTTTAAGCTAGCTTTAACGTATTTATAGGTTGGAATTTGTAAGTTTGTAGGAAACTCAAAGTATCATGTTTCAATTTTTTAAACGCTATAGATATTTCTTTCTATTTTTCTTTTTGATGAGTTGTGGAATTCTCGTTTTGTTTTACAATGCATTGAAATATAGAAAGAGCTTGCCAGTGTATACACCTTCCATGGTTAATCCAGAAATGGTAGATAGTTTAATTCAACACGAGGCGAATAAGCAAAGACACCGTATTGCTCCTTTTACTTTTATCAATCAAAATGGAGATACCATTACCAATAAAGATTACGAAGGGCATATTTATATCGCCGATTTCTTCTTTACTACTTGTCCAACCATTTGCCCTATCATGGGTGATAATATGGAGTGGTTACAAGATAAAATCAAAACACTACCGGGGGTGAAGTTACTTTCCCATACCGTTACGCCTGATATTGATAGCGTTCCAGTTTTGAAGGAATACGCTTTGAAGCGCGGAGTAGATGATTCCATTTGGAATTTAGTCACGGGAGATAAACGCGACATCTATTATATCGCCAGAAATTCGTACTTGGCTGTAAAAACAGGTTCACCAGAGGAGATGTACGACATGGTACATACGGAGAATTTCGTTTTAGTTGATAGTGAAGGACGTATCCGAGGATTTTATGACGGAACGAATTTGAATACCAAGGATCCTGAAAATAAAAATATGGAAGAACTATGGGAAGATATCCAATGGTTGTACCAACATGAAAAGGAAACGAAGTAAACGAATAACAAGAATAGAAGAAAGCCATGCTGAGAAAACAGCATGGCTTTTTCGTTTTTACCAAAATCCTAGTCTACAACGCAGATTCAAGACGTTGACTTAGTAGTATTTGGACTAATTAATCCTTAAATTATGTTCGAATTCTTTTTTTATTGCTTATTTTTGCAATGTGAATTAAATCTAAATAAGGTGAATACAACATTAGACTTATTGAAAAGAAATGAAAAGGGCGTAATTGCTGATTTTGACATGCATAAAGTTCCTTTAAAATTATTAGAAATGGGGATGTTTACCAGGTAATGCTGTTGAGCTTTTGGAAGTTGCTCCATTAGGAGATCCAATTTATTTCTGTATCAATGATACACATCTATCAATTCGCAAGGAATTAGCGAGAGAAATTGTAGTGAGCCTAGAAGGCGATTTGAAGTAAGATTAGTAGAACCAATTGATGAAAAAAGATATTAAAGTTGCCCTAATAGGTAATCCTAACGTAGGTAAAACCTCTGTATTCAATGCCTTAACAGGTTTAAATCACAAAATCGGGAACTATCCTGGTATTACCGTTGATAAAAAATCAGGTACAACAAAGTTAAATGATGAGGTAACCGCTACCATCATTGACTTACCTGGAACCTATAGTATCAATGCCAGCTCAGAAGATGAGCGTATTGTGTTGGATTTATTGTTTGATTCAACCAATGAAGACTATCCCGATGTAGCGATTGTCGTTGCTGAAATCGAAAACTTAAAGCGAAATTTACTGCTATTTACCCAAGTGAAAGAATTGGGATTCCCTACGGTTTTAGCCATTAATATGGCGGATCACATGGATGAAAAGGGAATTAGCATTCAAGTTGCTGCCTTAGAAAAGAAACTCAATACTAAAATTGTTTTGATGAGTGCCAAGAAGAAATTGGGTATTCAAGAATTAAAACAAGCTGTATTAGATTATAAAAATTATTCCATCGAACCTTGTCTGAATGCAACAGATGTTGATCCAGCATTCTTTGGAAAATTAGCCTTGACTTTCTCGAATTTATCTGTATTCAAGTTATGGATGATTTATTCGCAAGATATTACCATTGGAAATATTGGGAAGAAAGACATCGAGGCTAAAGGCATTCACTTGTCAGATAATGAAATAAAAAAATTACAACATAAGAAGACGATTAAGCGCTATCAGTTTATTAATGATACGCTGAAAGAAACGTATACACGTGATACAACAAAAGCAACGGGACTTCGCACGAAAGTAGATCGAATCTTAACGCATAAAGTGTATGGGTATTTGATTTTCTTCGGAATCATGATGTTGGTTTTTCAAGCGATTTTTGAATGGTCGAGTATTCCAATGGATTGGATTGATGAGCAATTCTCTAATTTAGGTTCATGGGTACATGAAGTAATGGAACCAGGTAAACTAACGGATTTAATAGCCGATGGTATTGTGCCAGGGATTGGGGGAGTAATGCCGTTTATTCCGCAGATTGCTATCCTATTCATGTTTATCTCTATTCTAGAAGAGACAGGCTATATGAGTCGTGTAGTATTCTTGATGGATAAATTAATGCGTCCCTTTGGATTGAGTGGGAAATCAGTAGTGCCTTTGATCTCTGGAAATGCTTGTGCTATTCCGGCGATTATGTCTGCGCGTAATATCGAGAATCCTAAAGAGCGATTGATTACCATCTTAGTAACGCCATTTACAACGTGTTCTGCCCGTATTCCGGTGTATATTATCATCATTGCTTTAGTAATCCCAGAAACGCGTTTATTTGGGTTCTTGAGCTTGCAAGGATTGACCTTAACGTTGTTCTATTTCATCGGATTCTTAGCAGCACTTGTGTCTTCTTGGGCGCTGAGCAAGTACATCAAAAGCGAACGCAAATCGTATTTTGTGATTGAAATGCCGAATTACCGTACGCCTATTATCAAAAACGTAGTGGCGAATATGTACGAAAAAACAAAGGCTTTCGTTGTGGGAGCTGGAAAGATTATTTTCGTATTGTCAATCATTATATGGTTCTTAGGTGCACATGGTCCTGGAGATAAATTTGAAAATGCAGAAGAGCACATGGCTCAAATGCACCAAGATAAAGAAGTATCAGAAGAGGAAATGAGTGAATATGTGGCAAGTTACCGCTTAGAAAACTCGTATATTGGTATATTAGGTAAATCGATTGAACCTGTAATCAAACCGTTGGGGTATGATTGGAAAGTGGGAATTGCAGTATTGTCTTCTTTTGTAGGACGTGAGATTTTTGTCGGTGTTTTAGGAACGATCTACAATGTAGGATCGGGAGATGAAAACGATGAAGATGGACGAATCAAACAAAAAATGGCTGCTGAGATTTGGCCAGATACAGGTGAAAAAGTATTTACCCTAGCAAGTGGAGTATCCTTGATGTTTTTCTATGCTTTCGCCATGCAGTGTACCGCTACAGTAGCGATTGTACGAAGAGAAACAAAATCTTGGAAATGGACCATTTATCAATTGGTCTTTATGACGGTTCTCGCTTATGTGGCAGCGTTTATAGCCTATCAACTCTTAAAGTAAAGTAGATGGATTACCAAGAGATTATCGTTTATGGTTTATTGCTTTTTGCCATTGGTTATTTTATTAAAAAAAGCTTTGGAAAGAAAAGTAACAAAAAAGGTGGAGGCTCTTGTGGGAGCGGAAACTGTGGATGTTCGTAACGCAATTTAGTACCTTATAGAGGTAAATAAATAAAAATAGAAAAGCAGTAGCAAACTAAGTTTGTTACTGCTTTTTTAATTATGAAAAATAGTTTAGTTGAACCCTTAAGTTCTGGGGTGTTTTAGATTTTGTAATGCATTGACTAACTCTAGCACGCCTTGTACATCTTCTGTGTTTAGTGCCAAGTCATCACTTTGTTGTGTGCAATTGTGCATGTAGAAAAAGAATAGAGCCCTGATACTTTTCGCATAAGAGGCAAAGTTGGGATTGTGGTTATACAATTGTTGCAAAAGAGAAAGATTGTGCCAATCATTGGCTGAAATGACACGATGTTGGGGTTTTGTACTCATAAGTTGTGATTTAAATAACCCTGGTATCCTCATGATGGAACTTGTGTACCATGCATGTGTTGTGCTGGTTGGTTTGTGTACAAGTACCAAAGAGGTCACTGGTGTTATAGTAAGTTAAAAAGTTAATGTTGAGAGTACTAAAATAGATTTTTTTTATTATAAAAATTAACTTAAGTTGTTGTAAATCTGTGTTTTATTTGTTTTGTGAACGAGATTTTTAGTTGTTGTTTGAATTGTTGATTTGGGGGAGAAAGGTGAGGAGGTAAGAATGGTGAGGGGGTGTGAATGGTGAGGCGATGAGGCGATGAGGGGGTGAGAAGATGAGGCGATGAGATGTAGAACCCCGTAGTGGCAAATGGCAATTTGCCAAGTAACTGGATAAAATTGAGAATGGTGAGGCCCTGTTCACCGTCAACTGTCAACAAAAAAAAGACCAAGTATCCAGATGAATACTTGGTCTTCGGTAATTTATTGAATTGTTATTTATTTGTTCTTAGTTGAATAATCCCAATACTAATGATGGGAATAAACCAAATACTACAACAGCAGCAACAGCGATTAAACCTACGATTTTGTAAGATAAAGGCACTTGGATTGTTGTTGTTCCTTCTTCCTCTTCTTGTGTTGTAAACATCAAGATGATAATTTTCAGGTAGTAGTAAATACTGATGAAAGAGTTAATTACCCCAAAGATGACTAAAGTGATGAATCCGTTTTTCACTGCTTCTGTAAATAAGAAGAATTTTCCGAAGAAACCAGCGAAGATTGGAATACCTCCCATAGATAATAACGCAACAGACAAGATAACCGCTAAAAGGGGGTTAGATTTGCCTAATCCTTTGAAGTTATTGATGTGTTCGTTATCTTTTCCTTTAGTTACAATGGTTAATACTGTAAAAGCGGCAATACCTGCGAACGCGTATGATGTAGCGTAGTAGAATAGGTTTGGTGTTGCACTACCTAATGCTGTTAAAGCCATCATCATAAAACCAGCATGTGAAATACCAGAGTACGCCAATAAACGCTTCATATTATCTTGACGTAACGCCATGATGTTACCCACAGTCATCGTTAAGATTGCAATGACAACAATAGCAGTGGTGTAGTGTGAAGGCATTTGGTGTAACAAGTTAATCGATACTTTATACAAAGTAGCAACCGCTGTTACTTTTACCAACGTACTCATCATCGCCGTTGTTAAGTTTGGTGCTCCTTGGTATACGTCTGGTGCCCAGAAGTGGAAAGGTACAGCAGCGATTTTGAAAAGCATACCGATAATAACCATCGTCACTCCTAATGCATACCAAACAGGCATTGGATTACTTGTGGTTAATTGTGTGATTTGAGCCAAATCAAAAGATCCTGTTGCTCCGTAAATCAAAGCAATTCCGAATAGAACTACCCCAGAAGCAAAAGATCCTAATAAGAAATATTTCATGGCAGACTCGTTACTCTTGATGTTGGTACGATCTGATCCACAAAGAATGTATAGGGTGATAGAAAGAATTTCTAATCCCACGAAAAACATCGCCATATTTCCAAAACTCACCATAGAAATCGCTCCCATCAGCAAGAATAATTTTAAAGAAATATAGTCTGATATTTTAGAAAATTGCGTTTGATAAAAGTCTTTACTCAAAGCAACTAACAAAATAGTTAATGCAATAAATAAAGAAGTAAAGGCACTAGAAAACTTAGTAGTCACAATCATATTGTTGTAATGGGCTTCCACCACATCAATTGTACAAAGCGTGTAACCCAGAATTCCCAGTAGTCCTACAATCGTTAGCGGGATGATTAATTTTCTCAAATTAATGATCTCTGCTAGTAGAACGATAACCGCTAATACTCCAACTGCTATTAATGTATTCATCTTTTATATTTTGGAATTATGGCTTCAGAATAAGCTGAATCTCAATTGTTATTTAATATAGGATACGATTTCAACCAAACTTGGTGTAATTAAATCGGTAATTGGTTTAGGGTAAACACCTAAGAAAATTACGGTGATTACTAATACGCCTAATACAATTTTCTCGTTTACTGACACCTCTTTAAATACTTTGGTATTCGTTTCCCCTAGCATAGATCTTTGGAACATACGCAACATATAGAAAGCTCCGAAAATGACACTTGTTCCTCCAATGATCGCGTACCAGATATTGATTTGCGATAGACCGTATAGTAAGCTGAATTCACCAATGAAACTGAATGTTCCTGGTAAACCAATCGAAGCAAATAACAAGATCATGAATAAAGAAGCGAATTGTGGCGCTTGTTGGCGAATTCCTCCCATTTCATTAATTGCTCTTGTTTCGAAGCGATTGTACATAATTTCAGCTACGTAGAATAAACCAACGATTACAAAACCGTGGGCTAGCATTTGATAAACTGCTCCTAGTAAACCATCTAATGTTAGGGTATAAGCACCTGCTGCAATTAAACCAACGTGAGCTAGTGAAGAATAAGCGAAAAAACGCTTGATATTCACTTGTTTTAGAGCTACGATTGATCCATATACTACTCCGATGATACACAATACTAAAATAGTTGGCATCAACTCTTTCGCTGCTGATGAAGTGATAGGTAATTGCCAACGGATGATCGAGTATAATCCCATTTTCAACATAATCCCAGATAAAAGCATGGTTCCAACAGTAGGTGCTTTTTCGTAGGTTGATGCCTGCCAAGTATGGAAAGGGAAAATAGGAATTTTAATTGCATAAGCTAAGAAGAACGCTAGGAAAATCCAGTATTGCTCTTGACTTGTTAAGCTTACGTTGTATAAATCTGCTAATAAGAAGCTACCTGCTTTTTGGTAAAGGTAAATGAACCCAACCAACATGAACAAAGATCCTGCAAAGGTGTAAATAAAGAATTTAAAAATAGCTTTTTTACGCGCTTCGAAAGTATCATTCCCCCATAGTAAAGCAATGAAGTAGATTGGAATTAAAGATAATTCCCAGAAAATATAGTATAAAAATCCGTCTGCAGCTAAGAATGTTCCAGTCATAGCGAATGACATAAACATCACTAACCCGTAGAATAGATTTGATTTTTCAATGTGATTTCCAAAAGAGGATAAAATGATTAGCGGTGTTAGCATCGTTGTTAATAAAACAAGGGCTAAAGCTAATCCATCCGCTTTTAGGGCAATGTGAATATTAGGATTCATAATCCATTGCGTCGTAAAACCGGCATTTACTCCTGAATTGTGTTGGCAAATGATGGCAATTGTTTCTACAAATGCGACTAACCCGAATAGCAAAGCAATTTTAGGGGCAAGTGTTTTATTTGCTAAAAACGTAGCAAATGCTCCAACTAATAACGTTAATAATAATATAGTTACGTTCATCTCTCTAAATTATCTTGCAATGAATAAATAATACAACATCAAACAGATTCCAAATACAAAGGCAAATAAGTACAATCCGATATTTCCGTTTTGTGCTTTTTTTCCTTGTAGTGATAATCCATCTGCTATTTTTCCTAATCCATAAATGGCTTCAGACAATACTACTTCTACTACATCTCTAAAGAATACTGCAAGCGCGTAAATTGGTTTTACAATTACTTTCATGTAGATTTCGTCGATATAGTATTTGTTGTATAATACCTTGTGGAATCCTGTCATTTGTTCATCTGCAGGAGGAAGTTCACCTTTTTTGATGTATTTGCTATACGCAATAAATAAACCAATACATGCTCCAATAACAGCGATAGCCATTAAGATGTATTCTGTCGTACCTAATACGTGTGGATGTGCGTTAGCACTGTTCACGATAATAGGCTCTAAATAGCTATTTAACCAACTGTTTCCAGGTAAGCTAATTGCTCCACCTACCACAGATAAAATACCTAAGATCCATAAAGGAACGGTAATGGCAGCTGGACTTTCATGTAAGTGATTCTTTTGTTCTTGCGTTCCTCTGAAATTTTTGAAGAAAGTCAAGTATAACAATCGGAACATATAGAATGCCGTCATGATAGACGCGATAGATCCGATTACGTATAATACTGGATTATGACTGAAAGCTGTTAATAAGATTTCGTCTTTAGAGAAGAATCCAGAGAAAGGAGGGAATCCTGAAATAGCGATTGTTGCTAAAAGGAACGTAGCATAAGTTGCAGGCATAAATTTCTTTAAACCTCCCATATTTCTCATGTCTTGTTCACCACCCATAGCATGGATAACAGATCCTGATCCTAAGAATAAACAAGCTTTGAAGAAAGCGTGTGTTACCACGTGGAACACCGCGATTTCATAAGCACCAAAACCAACAGCCATAAACATTAATCCCAATTGAGATACGGTTGAATAGGCCAATACTTTTTTGATATCGGTTTGTACCAAACCAATAGTAGCAGCAAACAAAGAAGTTACAGCTCCTACAATGGCGATGATATTTTGGATATGCGGTGCTAAGTCAAAAACAAAGTTTAATCTAGTGATTAAGAAGATACCTGCAGTAACCATTGTTGCCGCGTGAATTAACGCAGAAACAGGTGTTGGTCCTGCCATCGCATCGGGTAACCAAGTATACAATGGAATTTGAGCACTTTTTCCTACTGCACCAATGAATAAGGCTAAAGCAGCCCATCCAATCCACGTATTGATTTGGTGGTTTGTTCCGTGCATTAATGCTTCTTTGATCGTCATATAATCCAAAGATTGGAATAAGAAAGCCAAGATAAATACCCCAACTAAAAAGCCTAAATCCCCGATGCGGTTCATGATAAATGCTTTTTTAGCGGCATCGTTATACGACTGGTTTTTATGCCAAAATCCGATTAATAAGTAAGAACATAATCCTACACCTTCCCACCCGATGAATGTGATTAATAAGTTACTTCCTGTAACTAACACAATCATGAAGAAGATGAATAGATTTAAATAAGCGAAAAACTTACCGTAGTTTTCGTCATTTTTCATGTAGTTGGTCGAATACCAGTGAATCAATGTTCCGATTCCAGTAACAAATAACAACCACAACAAAGAAAGTTGATCCAGTAAAAAGCCAAAAGTAACATTGAAGTTAGCTAGGGCCATCCATTCGAATAGTTCAATCTCAATAGGTTGTTTGGTACTGTTCACCTGGATGAATGCCAATAGTGAAATGATAAAAGAAATTAAAACTGCTACAGTTGCGATAATTCCTGAACCATTACCTAATTTTTTTCCGAAGAAAACATTGACCAAAGACCCAATTAATGGGACTAATAATAAAAGTAAAATTACGTTTGTATCCATAAGGAATTATCCTTTTAAGTTCTTTAATTTATCAATATCAATTGCGCCAATATTTCTGTAAATCGATACTAGGATAGCTAATCCAACAGCAACTTCTGCTGCGGCCACTGCCATAGTAAAGAAAACAAAAACTTGTCCTTGTGCATCTTGGTGATAAGTTGAAAAAGCAACTAATAGCATATTAGCTGAGTTCAACATAATCTCAATACACATAAACATTACAATTGCGTTTCGTCTATATAATATTCCAAATACTCCGATGCAGAATAATAGAATCGATAAGTAGATGTATTTATCAATACCGATGATTTCAATTACATTTTCCATAATTATGCTGCTTTTTCAGATTTATCTTTTTTAGAAATCAATACAGCTCCAATCATTGCTAGTAATAATAATACTGCAATCATTTCAAATGGAACTACGTATTCATTCAATAATACTTTTCCTAGTACGTGAACAGACTGGAAGTCTTGTCCGTGGCTAGCATATTGTAATTCGTACGCTTGATTTCCTCTTAAAGTGATTGATAACAACAATAAACCTACTAAACAGAAGGCAATCGTTGCAACTACTTTAGACACTAAAGGTTTAGATACTTCGTGGCTGATATTTAAGTTCATTAACATGATGGTAAATAACATTAAAATCATAATGGCCCCTGAGTATACCATAATATGGATCATTCCTAAAAACTGTGAGTTCAATAGGATGTAATGACCTGCTATTGAGAAGAAACTAACAACCAACCACAAAGCGCTGTGAATAGGGTTTTTACTCAACAACGTTAACGCTGCACTTCCGAGTGTAATGGTCGAAAGGATGTAAAATAAAATTTCTATCATAATTACGCTTGATTCTGTTTGTTCGTATTAGCAATAGCCGCCTCTAAAGGCATAACCAATTTATCTTTTCCGTAGATAAAGTTCTCACGCGTGATATCTGCTTTGGTAATCTCTCCTGATTTAGTCAAGTAAATGGCTTGTTTAGGACAAGATTCTTCACATAAACCACAGAAGATACAACGAAGCATGTTGATCTCATAGATTTCAGCATACTTTTCCTCGCGGTATAAGTGTTTTTCTTCTGGTTTACGTTCTGCAGCTTTCATCGTGATTGCTTCTGCAGGACAAGATAAAGCACATAAACCACAAGCAGTACAGCGCTCTCTTCCTTCGTCGTCGCGCATTAGCGTATGTCTACCACGGTATACAGGGCTAAATGGACGGGTTTGTTCAGGATAAGAGATTGTCACCTTTTTCTTAAACATGTGTTTTAAGGTAACCATCATTCCTTTGAAAATCGCAACCAAATAGATGCGCTCACTCCAAGTTAGTTTCTTGTTAGAAACCATCTTCTTTCTTCCTGATAAAGAATATGTATTAGTTGATGACATGTTTAATTAGTTTAATAGTAAGATTACAACTGCTGTAACGATTAAGTTCAATAATGCCAATGGGATTAATGATTTCCATCCTAAGTTCATCAATTGGTCATAACGGAAACGCGGTAAAGTCCAACGTACCCACATGTATACAAAGATGAAGAAACAGATTTTTATAAATAGGGCTACAATTCCCAAAACATTTGCAATGTTTACTCCCCAATTTTCAACAGCCCATGACATACCTGGATAGTTATAAGCTCCAAAGTATAACACCGCGATGATAGCAGAAGAAATAAACAAGTTTGCATATTCTGCGAATAAGAAGAATCCCATTTTCATCGAAGAGTATTCCGTGTGGAATCCACCGATTAACTCTTGCTCACATTCAGCTAAGTCGAAAGGGGCTCTATTTGTTTCAGCGAATGAACAAATTAAGAAGATTAAAAACCCTAGGGGTTGATAAAATACGTTCCAGTTCATTCCACTTTGTTGCAACGCGATTTCTCTCATACTCATACTTTGTGTCAATAACAACAAAGAGATAAGTGAAAGTCCCATTGCAATTTCGTATGAAATCATTTGAGAAGCAGCACGAATACCACTCATCAAAGAATATTTATTATTAGATGCCCAAGCACCAATCATAATACCGTAAACTCCAACAGAAAGTACGGCAAGAACGTATAAGATTCCTACGTTAAGATCTGCGGCTTGTAAGATAATTTCTCTTCCGAAAAGAACAAATTTGTCACCCCAAGGCAATACAGCACTTGTCATAAGTGCCAAGGTCATAGCCAAGAAAGGACCAAATTTGAATAAGAATCGGTTAGGTGTTGTTGGTTCATATTCTTCTTTAGCAAATAGTTTTAAACCATCGGCCAAAGGTTGTAAAACCCCTCCTTTACCTGCACGGTTTGGACCTAAACGATCTTGTATCCACGCTGCAATTTTTCGTTCAGCTAACGTAGCATACATCGCCATAAGCATTGTAATTGCGAATACAACTACAATAATAACTGCTTTATCAATAATAATAGCTTTATCCATTTTATACCGTTTTATTCTTTAGATTCTTCGTTAGTAAAAGGGATAGCTTTCATACTGATCTTTTTACGATCCTGCTCACGTCCTTCTAAAATGTGTTCTTCTGTTTTAATCACTACGTGATCTAATTTCTTCGTGTAGTTATTTTGATTGATTACAGAGAATTTTTCGAATTTACGCGGTCCTTCAATTACCCAATCACTTGTTTCTTTGTGGTCAAAGCGACATGAGTTACAGATAAATTCTTCTACTTCGTGGAATTCGTCTTTACGAGCCGTTACACGTTGAATTTCATCTCCAAACATCCATACTGTCGTTTTTCCAGAACAAGTAGGGCAGTTGCGGTGTGCATTGTACGGTTTATTAAACCAAACACGAGATTTAAAACGGAAGGTTTTATCTGTTAATGCACCTACTGGACATACGTCAATCATGTTTCCAGAGAATTCATTTTCAATTGCCGCTGAAATATAAGTTGAGATTTGAGCGTGTTCCCCTCTACCACAAACACCATGTACGCGTTCATCTGTTAATTGCTCTGCTGTTTTTACACAACGGTAGCACAGAATACAACGATTCATGTGTAATTGGATGTTATCTCCTATGTTTTCAGGTTCAAATGTTCTTTTTTCTTCCTGGTATCTTTTTTGTTCTTTTCCGTGTTGAAACGCTAAGTTTTGTAAATCACATTCTCCCGCTTGATCACAAACAGGACAGTCTAAAGGGTGATTAATAAGAAGAAATTCGGTTACTGATTTTCTCGCTTCTAAAACTCGTGGTGAAGAGATGCTTTTTACTTCCATACCATCCATAACTCCTGTTTTACAAGAAGCCATTAGTTTAGGCATCGGACGTGGATCTGCTTCACTACCTTTCGAAACTTCAACCAAACAAGCTCTACATTTTCCTCCCGTTCCTTCTAGTTTTGAGTAATAGCACATCGCTGGTGGAACTGATTCCCCACCAATCATTCTTGCTGCTTGTAGAATGGATGTTCCTGGTTCTACTTCTATTTCATGTCCGTCTATAGTAACTTTCATAAATTGTGCTTTTTAGCTAAAAAATTAGCATTATTTATTAATCAGGTGTTTTACGCTCTCAAAAGGTTCATTGACATAGTGATTTCTGTCTTTTACTTTTTCAGGGAATAAAACGTGATATTCAAACTCTTCTCTAAAATGTCTAATAGCAGCAGCAACTGGCCAAGCAGCAGCATCTCCTAAAGGACAAATTGTGTTACCTTCAATATTGCTTTGGATATTCCATAATAGGTCAATATCATCCATTGTTCCATGTCCAGTTTCAATGCGGTGCAATACTTTTTCCATCCATCCTGTTCCTTCGCGACAAGGTGAACATTGTCCACAGCTTTCATGTGCATAGAAACGAGCGAAGTTCCATGTATTTCTTACGATACAAGCGGTATCATTGTAAACAATAAAACCACCTGATCCCAACATGGATCCACTTTCAAAACCACCATCAGATAAAGATTCATACGTCATGAGACGATCTTCACCATTGGCTGTTTTGTATATTAAGTGAGCAGGTAAGATTGGCACTGATGATCCACCAGGGATTAAAGCCTTGATTGGACGATCATCCATCATTCCACCACAATATTCATCCGAATTGATAAATTCCTCTACAGTAATACCCATTTCAATTTCATAAACGCCAGGTTTTCTGATGTGTCCTGAAGCAGAAATTAATTTTGTTCCTGTAGAACGACCCAAACCAATTTTAGCATAATCATCACCAGAATTGTTGACAATCCACGGAATATTAGCAATTGATTCTACGTTGTTAACTACCGTTGGATTTCCCCATAAACCACTTACCGCAGGGAAAGGTGGTTTGATTCGAGGATTTCCTCTTTTTCCTTCTAAGGATTCAATTAAGGCTGTTTCTTCTCCACAGATATACGCTCCAGCACCACAGTGCACGTGTAAATCAAGAGAGTAATCAGTCCCTAGGATATTCTTCCCTAACCATCCTGCAGCATACGCTTCTTTGATGGCTCTTTCTAAGGTTTTGAATACCCACATATATTCACCACGGATATAGATGTACGATAAGTTTGCTCCTAAAGCATAACTTGCCGTAATCATTCCCTCAATTAATAAGTGAGGGATATATTCCATTAAGTATCTGTCTTTAAATGTTCCTGGTTCAGACTCATCGGCGTTGCATACCAAGTGTCTTGGTTTACCTGATTTTTTGTCGATGAAACTCCATTTTAAACCAACAGGGAAACCTGCACCTCCACGACCTCTTAGTCCTGATGCTTTTACCTGTTCTGTAATATCGTCTGGAGCCATTGTTTTCAATGCCTTTTCAACCGATGCATATCCGCCATTTTGACGATATACTTCGTATGATTTTATCCCAGGGATATTGATTTTGTCTAATAATATTTTTGTCGCCATATTACTATTTGTCGTGAAGAATTACTTTTCCTGCTTTACAATCATCAATGATTTGGTCGATTTTTTCTCGCGTCAAGTGCTCTTTGTAGAAGTCGCCTAACTGCATCATTGGTGCATATCCACAAGCGCCTAAGCACTGAACACCCACCACAGAAAATAACCCATCAGGTGTTGTTTCTCCTGGTTTAATACCTAATTTTTCACAAGCGTATTCCATCATATCGTCTGCTCCACGAATGCCACAGCATGAAGTTAAGCAGAACTCAAACATATACGTACCCATGGGTTTTTGGTTGTACATCGTGTAGAACGTAACTACCTCGTATACTTCGATAGATGAAATGCCTAATATCTCCGCTACTTTATCCATTAATTCTACGCTCAACCAATTGTCATGTGCATCTTGTGCTGCGTGTAAAACGGGTAAAAGCGCTGATTTCTTTTTATCAGCAGGGTAGTGGCTCAACAATTCGTCAATGCGTTGTTGAAGTTCAGGCGTGATATTTATATTTTGTTTGTATTTCTTCGTTTCCATGATTTAAGCGTCTAATTCTCCTGCAATGATGTTTAAACTTGATAGGGTAATAATCGCATCTGATAGCATACCTCCTCTTACGATGTCATTGTACGCTTGGTAAATGATAAAGCAAGGTCTTCTGAAATGCAAGCGATACGGTGTTCTACTACCATCTGTGATCAAGTAGAATCCTAGTTCACCATTACCTCCTTCAACGGCGTGATACAATTCAGTTACAGGAACGGGTACTTCACCCATCACAATTTTGAAGTGATAAATTAAAGCCTCCATATTGGTGTATACATCTTCTTTTGGAGGAAGGTAGTATTCCGGAACATCTGCGTGGAAAGGTCCTTCCGGCATTTTATCTAATGCTTGACGGATGATTTTCATACTTTCCCAAACTTCTGCGTTACGCACACAGAAACGATCGTAACAATCACCAGCTGTTCCTACAGGAACCTCAAATTCAAAATCTTCATAAGAACAATAAGGAGTAGCGATACGAACGTCGTAATCTACACCAGCCGCACGTAAGTTTGGTCCTGTAAATCCGAAGTTGATAGCCTCTTCTGCGGAGATTCCACCTACACCTACTGTACGATCCATGAAGATTCTATTTCTAGTTAATAAACCTTCAAATTCGCTCCAAATAGCAGGGAATTCAGCTAAAAATTCTTCAATTTTTTTGAATACCGTAGGGCTCCATTCTCTTTCGAATCCACCAATACGTCCCATGTTTGTCGTTAAACGAGCC
The DNA here is from genome assembly GCF_029894455.1 of Myroides gitamensis. NCBI lineage: Bacteria > Pseudomonadati > Bacteroidota > Flavobacteriia > Flavobacteriales > Flavobacteriaceae > Myroides > Myroides gitamensis. The sequence goes on along the minus strand of NZ_JARYHN010000001.1, from coordinate 3,108,380 downwards.
CCTGAGATTTCTTCGTAGATTTCGTATATTTTTTCTCTGTATTGAAATACGTATAAGAATCCAGTTAAGGCTCCTGTATCTACACCCATAACAGAACTACAAATAATGTGGTCTGCGATACGTGCTAATTCCATCACAATCACGCGCATATATTGCACGCGTTTCGGAATATCAATACCCAAAGCTTTTTCTACTGTCATCCACCAAGCTGTATTATTGATTGGTGATGAACAATAGTTCAAACGATCCGTTAATACGTTGATTTGGTAGAATGGGCGGTTTTCTGCGATTTTTTCAAAGGCACGGTGAATATAACCGATAGTTCCTTCTCCATCTAGTACCTTTTCCCCATCTAGTAAGATAATATTTTGAAAGATACCATGCGTTGCTGGGTGTGTAGGACCTAAGTTTAAGATCTGTAACTCTGTTCCATCTTCTTGAAACTTTTCCTCAATCAGCTTCGCGTATCTCTCTTCCGGTGGTAATAATAAATCTGACATAATCTTGAATCTTAATCAGTTATTAACAATTGTGAATCGTTCTACCAAAGAATCGATCGTCTTTGTCTGTTCTTCCTTCATCTTCTAATGGAAATTCTTTGCGCAGTGGGAAAGATTCCATTTCATCCATATTTAAAATACGTTTCAATTGTGGATGATTTTTGAACTTAATGCCGTAGAAATCATAGGTTTCTCTTTCTTGCCAATTCGCAGATTTGAATAAATCTACAACAGAATCAACCGTTGGATTTTTGCTGTTCAAAAAGGTCTTGAAGCGAATTCTCACGTTGTCCATCCAATTGTGCATGTGGTATACTACGGCAAATTGACGATCTTCTTCTGAATCTGGGTAGTGAACCCCACAAACATCCGTTAGAAAGTTGAAATTCATCTGGTCATTTTCTTTCAAAAACTGAACAACTGCGTGAAGAGTATCAGGCGCGACTTCAAAAATAAGCATGTCGTGTTGTTCGTGAAATTCCTTAACCGACAAACCAAATTGGTCGATTAAAGTTTTTTGAATGGTTTGATTATCTAATGCCATATCTATTTACTTTCTATGTTATAAGATTTTAATAACTCATCGTATTCTTTTGTACCACGTCTATAAACTGATTCTGCTTTAACGATTTCATGCAATCTCATAACGCCATCAAGAATCTGTTCTGGTCGAGGAGGGCATCCTGGTACATATACGTCTACTGGAATCACTTTATCAATTCCTTGTAATACAGAATAAGTATCAAAAATACCACCTGATGAAGCACAAGCACCAACAGCGATTACCCATTTAGGTTCAGCCATTTGTTCATATACTTGGCGTAAGATTGGGGCCATTTTTTTCGAAATAGTTCCCATTACCATCAACATATCTGCTTGTCTAGGAGAGAAACTCATACGTTCTGATCCGAAACGGGCAATATCATACGTTGCAGCCATGGTTGCCATAAATTCAATACCACAACATGAAGTGGCAAAAGGTAAAGGCCACATTGAGTTAGAACGTGCCAAACCAACTACTTCACTTAATTTAGTGGCAAAAAAACCTTCTCCTACATATCCATCAGGAGCTTCTACTGTTTTATATTTTTTATCGCTCATCTTCCTAGTTTTTTAATCCCATTCGAGACCCTTCTTTTTAAATTCATATAATAGTCCAACTACCAAAAGGAATAAGAAAATTCCCATTTTGGCCAATCCTTCCCATCCCAATTCTTGAAAGTTCATCGCCCAAGGATAAAGGAATACTACTTCAACATCAAATAGAACAAAGAGAATAGCAACTAAGAAATACTTTACGTTAAAAGGAATACGTGCGTTTCCCAATGATTCTAGTCCACATTCCCAAGTACTATCCTTGATTTTTGATTTTTTTCTAGGTCCTAGTTTCCCAGAAACCCATATCGTCATAGATACAAATCCCGCAGCTAGTGCAATTTGCATTAAAATTGGTATAAAATCGAGTTGACTTGATTGCATAAGTACAAGTTTTATGTTAGAATACAACATACAAATATAGAGCCCTAGATCGTCTTTACAAAGTTTTGGAACTCTTGGTCTTGTGCTAATTCTTTAATATAGCCCAATATGTATTTAGATTAATTATAAATAGTGATTTAGGGAATAAAAAAAAGCTACCTAACCTAAGTTAGATAGCTTTACTGTAACGGAAAATTATATATATTTTCTTAATCTTCTATCACTTGTACATTAGTGGCAATAAGCCCTTTTTTACCTTGTTCCTCTTCGTAAGAAACGCGGTTACCTTGTTCAACATTCTTTGTTCTTAAACCTGTGATGTGAACAAAGATGTCTTGTTTAGTAGCTTCATTAGTAATGAAACCGAATCCTTTGTCTTCGTTGAAGAATTTAATTACGCCTGTGTGCATTTTAAAAAAATAAAAATATTAGAACACCAAATATATAGTTTTTTTGGAGTCTAAAAGAATTGAATTTGAATTTTTTACTAAAAAATATTCTAGCTTGTGTTTTTTCTAATTTTTATCGCGTTTTTGACGCTTTAAAAGATGGATTTTTAGAAAAAAAATAGAGGGAACTAAATTTAGTTCCCTCTATTTGTATAGGTAGAATATGTTTATTCTTCTTCTAATGGTTTCATGTGGAATGATTCCATGAAAGCAGTTGTATAGTTACCTGCTCTGTAATTTGGATCATCCATCAACTGTCTGTGGAAAGGAATTGTTGTTTTAATTCCTTCGATTACAAACTCGTCTAATGCACGTTTCATTTTGTTGATTGCTTCTTCTCTTGTTTGAGCGGTTGTGATCAACTTTGCAATCATTGAATCGTAGTTTGGCGGGATAGAGTATCCAGAATACACGTGTGTATCTAAACGCACTCCATGACCTCCTGGCGCATGCAACGTAGTAATTCTTCCTGGAGAAGGTCTGAAGTCATTGAATGGATCTTCAGCGTTGATACGACATTCGATAGAGTGTAATTTAGGTGTATAGTTTTTACCAGAGATTGGCACACCTGCAGCAACTAGGATTTGTTCGCGAATTAAATCGTAATCAATCACTTGTTCTGTAATTGGGTGCTCCACTTGGATACGTGTATTCATTTCCATGAAGTAGAAGTTGCGATCTTTGTCCACTAAGAACTCAATCGTTCCTGCTCCTTCGTATTTGATGAATTCTGCGGCTTTTACAGCAGCTAATCCCATCTTGTCTCTCAATTCATCGGTCATGAATGGAGAAGGAGTTTCTTCAGTAAGTTTTTGGTGACGTCTTTGGATTGAACAGTCTCTTTCAGATAAGTGACATGCTTTACCATACGAATCTCCTACTACTTGGATTTCGATGTGACGTGGATCAACGATTAGTTTTTCCATGTACATTCCATCATTTCCAAAAGCAGCAGCAGCTTCTTGACGAGCACTTTCCCACGCTCTCTCGATTTCTTCTTCTTTGAAGATCTCACGCATCCCTTTACCGCCACCTCCAGCAGTTGCTTTCATCATGACAGGGTAACCAATTTCTTTGGCTGTTTTCTTTGCGTGTTCTAATGACTCTAATAAGCCATCTGAACCTGGAACCGTTGGTACTCCAGCTAACTTCATTGTTTCTTTAGCTGTTGCTTTGTCTCCCATTTTTTCGATCATCTCAGGAGAAGCACCGATAAATTTTACTCCGTGCTCTTGACAGATCTTAGAAAACTTTGCATTTTCAGCTAAGAAACCATATCCAGGGTGAATCGCATCAGCATTTGTGATTTCAGCTGCAGCGATAATGTTGGAAATTTTTAAATACGATAGGTTTGAGGGTGCAGGTCCGATACATACTGCTTCGTCAGCGAAACGTACGTGAAGGCTATCTGCATCTGCAGTTGAATAAACAGCTACAGTTTTTATTCCCATTTCTTTACACGTTCTAATGATGCGTAAAGCAATTTCACCTCTATTAGCTACTAATATTTTTTTAAACATCTTCTGAAATTTTAAATTCTAAATTGTACTTTTCTTCTTCGCAAGCAAAAAAGGGTTGTTTAATTTCTTAAGATGGGTCAACTAAGAATAAAGGTTGATCAAACTCAACAGGTGACGAATCGTCAACTAAGATTTTCACGATTTTACCTGATACTTCAGATTCGATTTCGTTGAATAATTTCATTGCTTCAATAACACAAACTACATCTCCAGGTTTGATTACTGTTCCTACTTCTGCGAAAGGAGCTTTGTCTGGTGCTGGTTTTCTGTAGAATGTTCCGATGATTGGAGATTTTACAGTGATGTATTTTGCATCTTCTCCTGCTTGTGGTGCAGCTGCTGGAGCTTCACTAGTTGCAACTGGTGCTGCAGCTACAGGAGCTTGTGGCATTGATGGTGCAACACTGGAACTTGTTGGATATACGTTGTTTCAGTGCTTCCTGTTTCTGTCGTTTTGATGGTGATTTTAAAATCATCCATTTCTAATTTTACTTCTGTAGCTCCTGATTTCGCTACGAATTTGATTAGGTTTTGAATTTCTTTAATGTCCATACTAATGTATTGGTTAGTTGTTTTTCCTAAATTAATTAACTATTGTAAGCCCACTTTAAATATATAGATCCCCATGTGAAACCTCCACCAAAGGTAGCAAAGATAATATTATCACCTTTCTTCAATTGGTTTTCATAGTCACATAATAATAAGGGTAAAGTAGCAGAGGTTGTATTTCCGTATCGCTCGATGTTCATTAGAACTTTAGAATCATCCACTCCCATGCGGTGAGCAGTAGCATCGATAATGCGTTTGTTTGCTTGATGTGCAGCCAACCAATTTACATCACTGTGTGTTAAATTGTTGCGTTGCATGATTTTCTCACTGACATCAGCCATGTTTGATACGGCGTATTTGAAAACAGTTTTTCCATCTTGGAAAACATAGTGTTGCTTATTGGCAACTGTTTCAGCGCTTGCTGGTAAAATAGAACCACCAGCGTCAATTTTTAAGTATTCTCTTCCGATTCCGTCACTTCTTAGATATTCATCTATAATTCCGTAACCATCCGTGTTGGGTTCAAATAAAACTGCTCCGGCAGCATCTCCAAAAATAATGCAAGTTGCACGATCCGTATAATCGATAATAGAAGACATTTTATCCGATCCGATTAGTAGTACTTTTTTGTACTTACCAGATTCGATATAAGCAGAAGCAACAGACATTCCATATAAGAAGCTTGAACAAGCAGCTTGTAAGTCAAAAGCAAAAGCATTTGTAGCACCAATTTGAGAAGCTACGTATACTCCTGTAATTGCTACAGGCATGTCTGGGGTAGCAGTTGATAATAGGACTAAGTCTATTTCTTTTGGATCTACTCCTGATTTTTTAATTAGATTCTCCGCAGCTTTGATAGCCATATACGAAGAGCCTTGTCCAGGTTCTCTAAGAATGCGACGTTCTTTAATTCCTGTTCGAGAGGTTATCCACTCGTCGTTAGTTTCAACCATTTTTTCTAAATCCGCGTTGGTTAACTTTGTCTCGGGCAAATAACAACCAACAGCAGTAATGGCTGCATGTATTTTTGTCATATGGTGTTGCTTTACTTTATAAAAACATTCCAAAAAGAAGCGAAAATTACGAAAAAAAAACGAACTGGAGCCTTTTTAAGTCTTAAAACTCGCTCTCTTGGTAAATTTCGGCAAAAAAAAACTCTCACACATTGTGAGAGTTTATTGTGTTTTTGAAAAGCTTATGCTTCTACTGCTGTTGTTTTGTCTATTACAACTTGTCCTCTGTAGTAAAGTTTTCCTTCGTGCCAGTAAGCTCTGTGGAATAAGTGAGCTTCACCAGTAACAGGACAAGTAGCGATAGTTGGAGCTACAGCTTTGTAGTGCGTTCTTCTTTTATCTCTTCTTGTTTTCGAGGTCTTTCTCTTAGGATGTGCCATTTTACTATATTATTTATCCGTTAATAGTTTTTTTAATTTTTCCCATCTAGGGTCTATATCTGCCTGGTCTGAATCACTTGTCGTTTCTTCTTCTTGTGATTCTTCCATTTCATTGTCTTCGTCTTCGTCTCTAAATAAAAAATCAAATTCTTCTTCATCGAAGTCTTCGTCTTCTGCTGCTTCAGGGCTCACTCGTTTGACAGGAATGGACAATACAAGTAATTCATAGATGTATTGCGAGAGGTTAATCTCGTATTCATTCATCGGGAGGATGAGTATTTCATCGTGATCGTCATTGAATTCTTCTCCAAATTTTACAACTAGATTGAATTCATTCTCAATAGGAAGATCAAAGTCTTCATTTGTGACATCACAAGGAACGTTTACAACTCCTTTTGCCTTAAAGTTTACCTCTAAAAGGGTAGCTTTTTTATTTAAAAGAACGCTAATATTTGCTTCTATACGGTTGAAATCATCGTAGTCGTAATTTTTAAAAAAATCACTACCTATTTGATATTCAAAAGTATGTTCTCCATTTTTCAATCCTATGAAGGATATCGAATATGTTTTTTCGGTATTCATCAAATACATGATTTGAGCGTGCAAAGATAAAAAATTATTATTATTACAAGCTAATTATCAAATTTTTTTGTATTATTTTCTTTTTCTTGGGGCACAAGTGGGTTGCTCTTGGCTTCAATGTTTCGGTTTCGGTTTCTGAAAACATCAAGGGCTAAGTACAAGGCCTCGCGAAAAGAAGTAGGGTCAGCTAGGTTTTTACCTGCTATATCATAAGCTGTTCCGTGATCAGGTGAAGTTCTAATTTTGTTTAGACCTGCGGTGTAATTTACACCTTTACTGAAAGAAAGCGCTTTGAAAGGTGCTAAGCCCTGGTCGTGATAACACGCAATGACTGCGTCAAAGCTGTTGTAAAGTTGTGATCCAAAAAAGCCATCAGCTGGAAATGGACCGGATACGAGTATGCCTTCTTCTGCTAGTTTAGTTATCGTTGGTTTGATGATTTCTTGCTCTTCCGTTCCAATAACGCCTTCATCTCCTGCATGTGGATTAAGTCCTAAAACAGCAATACGCGGATTGAAGATGTTGAAATCGTTCATCAATGCTTCGCGAATAGTCTTTACTTTTTCTTCGATGCGCTGTGGAGTAATTGCTTGTGCAACGTCTTTTAAAGGAAGGTGATCCGTTAATAATCCCACTTTTAAATCGTCGCTAACCAAAAGCATCAAAGCATTACCTTCTAACTGTTCGTTTAGGTAATTTGTATGCCCAGGGTGTTTGAACTCTTCCGATTGGGTGTTGTATTTATTAATCGGAGCAGTGATTAAAATATCAATTTCGTCATTTTTTAATGCTTCTGTTGCTGCAACAAATGATTTGATTGCATAACCGCCTACAACCGGATCGTTCTCGCCAAAGTTGATGTTGACGTTCTCTTTCCAAAGGTTTAATACGTTAAGCTTACCTGTGACAATTTGATCTAAACTATCAATGCCTTGAAAATTCACATTGCTATTGATGTTCTTTTTAATATAAGATAAGGGCTTTGAACTACCGAAAATAACGGGCGTACAGAGCTCAAGCATTCTGTTGTCTTCGAAACATTTAAGGATAACTTCGGGTCCAATACCGTTTAAATCGCCTATTGATATACCTACCCTAACATTTTCTTCTTTATGGCTCATAGTTTCGTATAAATTATTAGTAATTTTGAAAACAAATTTAATAAAATAAATGGAGTAATGTTTACAGGAATTGTTGAAGAAATTGCAATCGTTAAAAATATTGCACGAGAAAAAGAAAATATCCACCTAACTGTATCGTGTTCATTCGTTAATGAACTGAAGATTGATCAGAGTGTTTTACACAATGGAATATGTTTAACAGTCGTGGCGATTGAAAACGAAACCTTTACTGTGACGGCTATCAAAGAAACGATTGATGTTACGACAATCGGACAGTGGAAAATCGGACAAGAAATTAATTTAGAACGCGGGATGTTAGCGAATGCGCGTTTGGATGGACATATTGTACAAGGACACGTAGATACAGTTGGTCGTTGTGTGTCTATTGAAGATGCGGATGGAAGTACGTATTACGGATTTGAATTTGATAAAAACGTAAAACATACGACGATTTCTAAAGGGTCAATTACGATTGATGGAACGAGCTTAACTGTTGTGGATTCTGGAATTAATACGTTTAGCGTTGCGATTATTCCGTATACAAAAGAGCATACTATTTTCAAACATTATGAAGTAGGACAGGTCGTAAACTTGGAGTTTGATGTGATCGGAAAGTATGTGGAGAAATTACTGCGCATTAGGAGTATTTAAGAACTTTTTGTTAAAAATTCGATGTATTTGTTCCTATCTATTACATTTGAATTGTAAAACAGTAATATGGAAATGGATGTGCAAAGTCAAAACTTTGTTTCGATGACGGATGAGGAGTTGGTACAATTCATCATTCACAATGGAAATACAAGTTTATTTGGTATTCTTTATGACCGGTATGGGCAGAAAGTCTATCAAAAATGTTTGGGGTTCGCTGAGTCCCGAGATGCTGCAGAAGATTTGACGCAAGATGTTTTCGTGAAATTATACCTTAATTTAAAGTCATTCAGGGGGGAGGCGAAATTTTCGACTTGGCTTTATTCATTTACGTATAATCATTGCGTTAATTATTCGAAGTCTATTTTAAAGCGGCAAAGAGATAATGTGGAATTACGGGAAGAAGCAATGTATGTTTCTACTGCAGACGAGGAAGTGACGGACGAAGAAATTTTTTCATTAACAGTTGAAAAACTTCAAGAAGCACTAGGCTTAATTGATCCTGAGGATAAAATCGTTTTATTAATGAAGTATCAAGATGATAAATCGATACGCGAAATAGCACAACTACTTGAATTGGGAGAAAGTGCCGTAAAAATGCGATTACACAGGGCTAAAAAGAAGATTGTAGAATTATATAATTCGTTGTCATAATGGAGAATCCTTTTAAGAAAATACTGCAAGACGAGAAATTGCCGGACTATCTGAAAGATCGGGTGATTGACAATTTGAATTTTATTAAACTTTCCTTAGACGTATCTGAACTTTATACGGTTCAAGTGCCCAAAGTGGTTGAATCGTTTTTAGGAGATGTTGATAAAGAGAAAGAAAAGAAAATAATAGAAAAAATTAAAAAAGAAGATCATGATGGAGAAATTATATAATTTTGAATATCCAAGTGAGATGATTAACGATGTGATGAATTCACTAGTTAAAGGCGTTTTTGGTTTTCTGCTTATTGCAGGTTATGTATTGCTTTGCTGGCTCATGCTTAAGCTTTTTTCCTATGTCCTTAAGAAGATGTTTAAACTGGTTCGTTTAGACAAGATTCAAGAGGGATTAGATGATAATGAGTTTTTGAGCAAAATCAAGATTAGAGTAAAAGTTGATGCTATTCTGCTCTTCTTTGTCAAGGTTTTTCTTGTGTTTTTAATGGTGCTTATTGGCGCAGAGCTTTTCGGGTTGGAAATTGTTTCGCGCGAAATAGGTAATCTGATGATGTTCGTGCCGAAGTTATTTGTGGCTTTGCTGATTTTTATTGGTGGACTGTACTTCGCTTCTTGGATCAAGAAGGTGATTGTAGAGGTGCTGAAAGCGGTAGATTTCGTTGGTGCGCGAATGATTGGAAATATTCTGTTCTATTTGATTTTGATTTTCGTTGTGATTACAACGTTGAATCAAATGGGAATTGATACGTCTATAATTACAAGTAATATCTCTATTATTATAGGAGCTATCTTATTGACGGTAGCGTTATCGTTAGGATTGGGTGCAAAAGATGTGGTTACGAAATTGCTGTACTCTTTTTATGCGAGAAAAAATTTAGAAGTAGGACAATATATTGGAATCAATGGATTGAAAGGTTATGTGATTTCTATTGATAATATATACCTATGTTTACTAGTGGATGGTAAAAAGAATTACATCCCAATTAAGACTGTTTCGGAAAGTCATATTGAAATATTAAAATAATAAAAATGCCTTCGGGCATTTTTTTTTGGAGTTGAGCGAAGGGAAAAGGATACTTGCTTTTTGTGATTTTTTTTTCGCTTTTTTGAAGGGTTATGTCTGCTGTTATTTGTTTAGGTGTACAGTTCAATTTTAATGAATGATAGGAGTGAATAATAACTTCATGATTTTATACAAACCAAACCTCACAAAAAAGCAACCTACGACTTCACAAAATATAACTCCTACTGGCTGCCAATAAAAAAGGTTCGATTTTTTAAATCGAACCTTTTTTAATTTATACATTTTTATTCAGTGAAATTGTTATTTGTAAAGTCGTAAAGATGTGTGATTTATCAATCTAAAGAAATTTACCCATAACCCCATCTCCAACCAAAAATTTAGTCAATTTTAAATGTCAATACCGAAATAGGAGAGTGGTTTACTAAATCCTCGCTGATACTTCCGTTAAAGAAGTGTGCTAATCCAGTACGACCGTGCGTAGCAATCGCGATTAAATCAGCATCAATTTTTTGACAGTAATTTAAAATCCCTTTTTCTACGTTGATATCGTTGTAGATGCTTAAATCAAATTCTTTGTCTGTAATATCTTCTAAGAATGTTTCAAGGGTTTCTTCTGCTACATGTGTTGGTTTGAAGCTGTTTGGTGTGTTAACCATTAATAAATGCAAGTCAGCGCCCACTACTTTGTTTAAGGCTAATGTGCTTTTGAAAGAATCTTTCATTTCGCTTGTGAAATCAGAAGCAAAAACGATGTCCTTAATACAGTTATCTTCAAATTCCCCTTTTACTACAAATACGGGAACTGGAGAGGTACGCACTACTTTTTGTGTGTTCGATCCAACAAAATATTCTTTCATTCCACTTGCTCCGTGCGATCCCATAACGATTAGGTCCACTTCATTGTGAATGGCTGATTTGGTCACACCTTGAGAAGTACGGTCTAAAATTAAGCTTGTAGAAACCGTTAATCCATCAAATAAAGAATCTAGTGCAATTTGTTGTAATTTTTGTTCAGCAGCGTTTTTGAAAAACATCACTTCTGGAGCTGGTGTTCCTTTACTAATACCATCACTTGCTTCTTGTGGTAAATCAAGGATGTGTAGTAAAATGATTTCAGCGTTGTGTTTTTTTGCAAAATTTACACCTGCTTTAATTGCGCTATGTGCCTGTTGTGAAAAATCCGTTGGTATTAGTATTTTTTTCATAATTAAGTGTAAAAGTGGATTAAGTGTTTAACATGTTTTTTTAGTGTTCTAAATTTAAGCATATAATTATCAATACACAAAAGTTTTTATTAGTACAAAAAAAATAGTATATTTGCACCGTTATTTATTAAAGAAGTTAAATAATGAGGGGACATAATAGTCCCCTCTTTTTATAGCATATGACATTTAAAAACAAAGTACAAGAGTTGTTGGATGCAGCTTTAGCTGAGAAGCAAGAGTTGTTTTTGATTGAAATGACAATTTCTCCAGATAATAAGATCTTAGTGACCTTAGACGGAGATAACGGGGTTAATTTGCAAGACTGTATTGATGTAAGTAGAGCCATAGAGCACAACTTAGATAGAGAAGAACATGATTTCGCTCTAGAAGTTGCCTCTGCGGGTGCGACATCACCGTTGAAATTGTTGCGTCAGTATAAGAAGAATATTGGTAGAAAAGTGAAGTTAGTTACTTTAAATCAAGAGAAATACGAAGCAACAATCGCATCAGTCGGAGAAGCATCGATCGTATTACAGTGGAAAGCGCGTGAAGCAAAAGCTGTTGGAAAAGGAAAGGTTACAGTTGAAAAAGAAGCTGTTATACCATTCGAAAATATAAAAGAAGCTAGTATAATAATTTCATTTTAAAAAAATATCAGATGGAGAATAGTGGTTTAGTAGAATCGTTCTCAGAATTTCAAGAGTTAAAATACATTGATAGAGTTACGTTAATGGCCATCTTAGAAGATGTATTCAGAAATGCATTGAAAAAGAAATATGGTGATGACGATAACTTTGATATCATTATTAACCCTGATAAAGGAGATTTCCAGGTTTTTAGAAGTAGAGTCGTTGTAAACGATGGTGAGGTTGAGGATGATAAATATGAGATTTCATTAAGTGAAGCTAGAAAGATTGAGTCGGATTTTGAAGTAGGAGAAGAAGTTTCGGAAGAAGTGAAGTTAGAGGATATTGGAAGAAGAGCTGTTTTAGCTTTACGTCAATATTTGAACTCAAAAGTAACAGAGCATGACAATGCTACGCTATATAAGCAGTTTAAAGAGGTAATCGGAGAGATTTACGCTGCAGAAGTACATCATATTCGACCAAAAGTTGTAATTTTGATGGATGATGAAGGAAACGAAATTGTTTTGCCAAAAGAAAAGCAAATTCCTTCTGACTTTTTCAGAAAAGGAGATACAGTAAAAGGAATTATTGAGGCTGTTGAATTGAAAGGAGCAAAACCTCAAATTATCATGTCTAGAACATCGAACCGATTCCTAGAGCGTTTGTTAGAACAAGAAATTCCTGAAATTGGAGAAGACAAAATCCAAGTTAAAAAGGTAGTTCGAATTCCAGGTGAAAAAGCAAAGATTGCAGTTGAAGGATCTGATGATAGAATTGATCCTGTAGGAGCTTGTGTTGGAATGAAAGGGTCGCGTATCCATGGGATCGTTAGAGAACTTGGAAACGAAAATATCGACGTTATTCATTATACAACCAATACAGACTTGTTTATTAAACGTGCATTAGCGCCTGCAAAAGTAAATAAGGTTGTATTTGATGAAGAAACCAAAAAAGCAAACGTATATTTAGATACGGAAGAAGTTTCTAGAGCAATTGGAAAAGGAGGGCAAAACATTAAGTTAGCAGGAATGTTAACAGGATTTGATATCGATGTAATGCGCGAATTGAACCCAGAAGACGATGATGTTGAATTAAGAGAATTCAGCGATGAAATCGACGTGTGGGTAATTGAGGAGTTTGCGAAGATTGGATTAGATACAGCAAAAAGCGTGTTGAATTTAAGTGTAGAGGAACTAATCAAACGTACAGACTTAGAAGAAGAAACGATTCAAGAGGTTCTTCGTATTCTTAAGGAAGAGTTTGAGGATTAAACCAGCACTTCTATTAACAACACAACACAAATAATACACTAAAAAGATAATATGTCTGAAGAAAGAGCAATAAGAATAAATAAAGTTTTAAGGGAATTAAATATTTCTCTAGATAGAGCCGTGGACTTTTTGAAAGGCAAAGGGTATGAAATTGATGCAACACCAAATGCAAAGATCTCCCAAGAAGAATTTAACGTTCTGAATAAACAGTTTTCTGCTGATAGAGGGAAAAAGGAAGCTTCTATTGAAGTGAGTGAAGAGAAAAGAAAAGAAAAGGAAGCGCTTAAAGTTGAGCGTGAACGCGAATTAGAAGAAAAGAGAAAACAAGAAGAACAAGCTCGTATCAAGAAAGAACAAGAAATCATTAGAGCCAAAGCAGAGGAGCAAGTTGCTATCAAAACTGTGGGTCAAATTGATCTTGAACCTAAAAAAACTTTAGAATCTTCTTCAGCTGTATCTGAAAAAGTGGTTGAGAAAGAAGAAAAGAAAGCTGAGCCTGTAAAGAGTGAAGAACCAGTTGCGAAAGAAAGCGTTGCACAAGAAAAAGTAGAGGAGAAAGTTGAGGCTGCTCCTGTTGCTAAGGTTGATGTCGATTCAAAAACTGATTCAGCAAAAAATACGACAAAAAAAGTTGAAGCGAAGAAAGTAGCGAATAAAGAATCAAAAGTAAAAGACAAACCTGTGGAAGAAAAGCAACATAAGGAGTCTGCTAAAATAGCAAACGAAGAAACTAAAGTAGTTGAAGACGATAAAGTTGATGCGAAGTTAGGTGATGAAATCATCAAAACGAATTATCAAAAACTTTCAGGGACTACTTTTACAGGGCAAACGATCGATTTGTCTCAGTTTGACAAGCCTAAGAAGAAGAAGGAGGAGAAGAAAGACGACAAAAAAGGCAATGCTGCTGGGCGTAATAAAAGAAAACGTATTGCAAAACCTGCCAATGCAGAAGGCGCTGGTGCAAACCAAAATAACGCAGGTGGAACTGCTAATAAACCAGGTGGAAACGCAAATAGACCAGGTGGAAATAACAACCGCCCAGGTGGAAATAATGCGAATAAACCAGGTGGAAACAATGGTAAGTTCAATAAAAATAACAACAACCGTAGAAATGCTCCAGTTGTAAAAGCTGAGCCAACGGAAGAAGAAGTTAAAAACCAAATTAAAGAAACGCTTGAGCGTTTACAAGGTAAAGGAAACAGATCGAAAGCAGCGAAATACCGTCGTGATAAACGTGATGTTCACCGTAAAAAATCAGATGAGGAACAAAGAGCATTAGAAGCTGGAAACAAAGTACTGAAAGTAACAGAATTCGTTACTGTAGGTGAAGTTGCTACTATGATGGATGTGCCTATTACGAAGGTAATCGGAACATGTATGTCTTTGGGAATCATGGTTACCATGAACCAACGTTTGGATGCTGAAACATTGACAATTGTTGCTGATGAGTTCGGTTATGAAGTTGACTTTACAACTGCTGACTTAGAAGAAGCAATTGAAGAGACTCCAGATAGACCAGAAGATTTAAAACCTCGTGCACCAATTGTGACTGTAATGGGACACGTGGATCACGGTAAAACATCTTTACTGGATTACGTGCGTAAAGCGAACGTAATTGCAGGAGAGTCTGGAGGTATTACGCAACACATCGGAGCGTACGGAGTAACGTTAGAGAGTGGTCAACAAATTACCTTCTTAGATACACCAGGTCACGAGGCGTTTACCGCAATGCGTGCACGTGGAGCTCAAGTTACCGATATTGTAATTATTGTAATTGCAGCGGATGATGATATCATGCCACAAACAAAAGAGGCGATTAGTCACGCACAAGCTGCTGGAGTACCAATTATTTTTGCAATCAATAAAGTGGATAAGCCAACGGCTAACCCAGAGAAGATTAAAGAGAGATTAGCTTCGATGAATTTATTGGTTGAAGAATGGGGAGGTACATACCAATCACAAGATATTTCTGCGAAACAAGGTATCGGAATGAAAGAATTGTTGGAGAAAGTTTTACTTGAGGCAGAAATGCTTGAATTAAAAGCAAATCCAGATAAATTAGCATCAGGTACTGTTGTAGAAGCATACTTAGATAAAGGACGTGGATATGTATCTACGGTATTAGTACAAGCTGGTACATTGAGAGTAGGAGATTACCTATTAGCAGGATGTAACCACGGTAAAGTTCGTGCAATGCACGATGAGCGTGGAAATGCGGTACAAGAAGCTGGGCCATCAAGACCAATCTCTGTATTGGGATTAGACGGTGCACCAGGAGCCGGAGATAAATTCAACGTATTCGAAGAAGAAAAAGAAGCAAAACAAATTGCTGCAAAACGTACTCAATTATTACGTGAGCAATCAGTTCGTGCACAAAGACATATCACACTTGCTGAGATTGGACGTCGTATTGCTTTAGGAGATTTCAAAGAATTGAACATCATCTTAAAAGGAGACGTGGATGGATCTGTTGAAGCACTTTCGGATTCATTCTCGAAATTGTCAACAGAAGAAATTCAAATCAATATCATTCACAAAGGAGTGGGTGCCATTACAGAATCTGACGTATTGTTAGCTTCTGCATCAGATGCAATTATCATCGGATTCAACGTTCGTCCAATGGCTTCGGCTAAAGTATTAGCAGATAAAGAGGAAATCGATATCAGAAACTACTCAATTATCTATGATGCAATCGACGACTTGAAAGACGCAATGGAAGGTATGTTATCTCCAGAGTTGAAAGAAGAAGTAACAGGTACTGCTGAAATTAGAGAGTTATTCAAAATTTCTAAAGTGGGTACAATTGCAGGATGTATGGTTCTTGATGGTAAGATCTTCCGTAACTCTAAGATCCGCTTAATCCGCGAAGGTGTAGTTATCTATACAGGAGAACTTACTGCGCTTAAACGTTTCAAAGATGACGTGAAAGAGGTATCTAAAGGGTATGATTGTGGTATTCAAATTAAAAACTACAACGATATCAAAGAATACGATACGATTGAAGCATTCCAAGAAGTGGAAGTTAAGAAAAAGCTTAAATAAGCTGATTTCTAATCAAAATATAAGAGAGAGATTCGCAAGAGTCTCTCTTTTTTTATGACAAAATGACTGCTTTTTTTATTTGGCGCGTCATTTGCTATATTAGTAAGGAACATTAATTGTTATATCTATGATGATATGGGTTTTTATGATTGCCATGATGCTTGCCAGTTGGTGGGTGGGTAATCGTTTACAAGCTAAATTTAAGAAGTATTCTGAGGTTCATTTACAGAATGGGATGAGTGGTGCTGAAATTGCACAAAAAATGCTTTTAGACCACGGTATTCGCGATGTACGCGTGATTTCTACACCAGGTAGATTAACTGATCACTATAATCCGATGGATAAGACGGTAAACTTAAGTGAAGCCGTATACAATCAACGCAATGCGGCTGCGGCTGCTGTAGCAGCTCACGAAGTAGGACACGCTGTGCAACATGCACAGGCTTACTCTTGGTTAACGATGCGCTCAAGAATGGTTCCCATTTTAGAAGTGTCATCTCGCTTTATGCCGTTTGTTTTAATTGGAGGTGTATTAATGCTGAAAACGTTTCCTCAATTATTGTTATTGGGAATTGTCCTTTTCGCGTTGACTACGATATTCTCTTTTGTAACACTACCAGTTGAATACGATGCGAGTAATCGTGCGTTGAAATGGTTGGAGGCGAAACATATCGTAACTCCTCAAGAATTAGTAGGCTCTAAAGATGCCTTGAAATGGGCTGCAAGAACGTATGTAGTAGCGGCGCTTTCTTCTTTAGGGACATTGCTATACTATGTAATGATTTACATGAATAGAAGGTAATAAATGTTTTTATTATATTTTAATTGTTTAGAAAAGGATTTCAATTATTGAAATCCTTTTTTTATTCTATCTCAATCAATAAAGGGATATGGTCGGAAACTTTATTTGCTTCTTTGATTGTTTCAAAATCTTCAAAAAATAAAATAGCTTTGGCGGTTTTGACAGTAAAAAGTTCTTGTTGCAAAAAGATATTGTCATATTCACTAGCCAAGCAGTCTCCCTTGATGCATTTTTGGCGCAAAGATGTTTTCTGATTGGTAAAGACAGGGGTGTATCCTTGCTTTTTTAGTGGGTTGAAAACAGAGTTCGACTCGGGTGTATTGAAATCCCCTAAGAAAATAAGATTTTTATTCTCATAAAGTGCAGGTAAGAATTTCAAATACTTGATCTCTTGTTCGGGTTGATGTTTTTTTGGCAGCGCATGTAGGCTGACCAAGGTAAATTGGAAATCTTTATATTGAAAGGTAGCCATGTAGGGTTCGCGTTCAATTTCCATTTGATAGGTTGGTTCTAAAAAGGCCTTTTTTTGTAGCTTGAGCTGTTTTGTTTTCCACAAATAGGCATAGCGTTCTGATCGATAAGGAGAACTTACGGTGGGGTCACTGAGTACATAATCCCATTTAGCACCACTTTTTCTATTGAGCTCTTCATGTAGGGCTAGAATAGTTTGTGCGCCACTTGGATTCGTTACGATTTCTTGGATAGCAACTACATCAGCTTGTTTCATGATTTGAGCAATGTAGCTGATATTTTCTTCTGTTTTACTACTTCCGACATTTTTTAGGTTCCAAGTCATGATTTTAACTTGGGAGAATAATAGAAGAGGGGCAAGTACCAAAAGGAAAACCAAGGCGGTTTTAAATAAACGAGGCATGTTAATTACTTTAGATTAGGCGTATTATTGTGTAATAATTCATGTGATTTGTAAAAAATGAAGTATTTTTACAGCTTGAATTTTTATTTAGAAAACGGGGCAAAACTAAGTAAAATCCCCTTAAAAGACTAAAGTTATCATCGTGAAAATATTTTCTTCCATTGGCGAATTTAAAACAGATAAAAAAGTTGTTGCAACACTAGGAACCTTCGATGGTGTACATATTGGACATCAAATGATTATCAAGAAATTAGTGGATGCTGCCAAAGAATTGGATGCTGAAAGTTTGGTATTAACCTTCTTTCCACATCCGCGAATGGTATTGAAGCAGGATCACGGTATTCGTTTGCTTAATACTTTGGAAGAAAAGCAAGAACTATTAGCGCACTTGGGCTTAGACAATCTTGTGGTACAAAAATTCGACTTGGACTTTGCAAATCTAACCGCAGAAGAATTTGTCAAACAAGTATTAGTTGATACTTTTAATATCTCCAAGATTATAATTGGATATGATCACCGTTTTGGAAAAAACAGGACAGCAGATATTCACGATTTAAAGCGCTTTGGTGCATTTTACGGATTTGAAGTGGAGGAGATTTCTGCACAGGAAATCGATCATGTTTCGATTAGTTCAACAAAGATTCGAACAGCATTAGAGGAAGGGAATATAGCTTTAGCAAATGAGTTCTTAGGTCATGCCTATCATTTTTCAGGTAAAGTAATTCACGGTAAAAAACTGGGCCGTACATTAGGTTTTCCAACTGCTAATTTTGAAATTTCTGAATCGTATAAAATGATTCCACAAAATGGAATTTATGTGGTGGAGTCGGAAATAGAAGGGGAACAAGTAAAAGGAATGATGAGCATTGGTATTAATCCTACCTTTGTGAATCATCCGCATACAATAGAAGTAAATTTTCTAGATTGGTCAGGAGATTTATATAATAAAACGTTAAAAGTTCGTATCTTGGATCGCATTAGAGATGAACAAAAATTTAACTCGCTCGAAGAGCTTATCGCTTGTCTAAAACAAGATGAACTAGCGACGAGAGCTTATTTTGACCGCCATGTGGAAAAAAGCACTACAACCCGTTGATAATGCCCCTTTAATTATATTTAGAATTTTTTTCGGATTTTTATTTGCCTGTGAATCTTTTGGCGCTATTGCTACGGGATGGGTAAGATTGAATATGGTAGACGTCAAGTTTACCTTCTCCCATATTTATATGGATTTTTTGCAAGTCTTAGTCGGACCGCAAATGTATGTTTACTTTTTTGTAATGGGACTTACGTCCTTAGCTGTAATGCTAGGGTATCGCTATAAATGGTCTATGCCTTTGCTGACTTTACTTTGGGCAGGAACCTACTTTTTACAGAAAACATCGTATAATAATCACTATTATCTCTTGATGATTATTTGTGTTTATATGTGTTTTTTACCTGCCGCATCGTATAAATCGTTAGATGTAAAAGCCAATCGCGTCAAAGAAGAATTGGCTATGCCGCTTTATTTTAATTGGATTTTTATCTTTCAAGTGAGCGTATTGTATGTATACGGTACGATTGCAAAGTTTTATCCAGATTGGTTGGATGGTACCATTTACTGAAATCATGTATCAATCGGCTAATATTCCCGATTTTTTCAAAACAATATTTACTCAGAAAGAATTCTATTTGATTATTGCTTACCTAGGAATTATATTCGATGGATTGATTGTTCCAGCTTTGTTGTGGAAACGCACGCGTACTTTAGCTTTAGTCGCTTCTTGCATTTTTCACTTGTTTAATTCTGTCACCTTACATATTGGAATTTTTCCTTATTTTGCTCTTACGTTTGCGTTGTTCTTCTATCCTTCCGATCAGATTCGACGTATCTTTTTGAAAAAGAAACCCGTTTTGGAACAAAAAGAAAATTTCACAACTCCTCAGTTAAGCAAACCGGTTTTAGGATTTTTAGCTGTGTTTATGTTTATTCAATTTGCTTTGCCTTTAAGACAACATTTTATAGAAGGTGATATCTTATGGACAGATGAGGCTCATCGTTTAAGTTGGCGCATGATGTTGCGTTCAAGAGGGGGATATACCAACTTTATTGTAGAAGATAAAAACACAAAAGAACGCAGTTTCTATAATGCAGAAGACGTATTAAGTAGAAAACAAGAAACTCGTTTGAATACCTCTGATATGATTTGGCAAATGGCACAGTATATCAAGAAAGAATATGCCGCTAAAGGCGTAGATGTTGCCGTTTATGCTGATAGTTGGGTTTCCGTTAACGGACGTGAGTATAGCCGTTATATCGATGAGAATGTTGATTTAGCAAGCGTGCCTTGGAATTACTTTGGGCATAGTGAATGGATTTTGGATAAACCTTTTTAATGTTGAAAGGTTATGAGTTAAAGGTTATGAGTTTAGGGTAAATTTTCTAAATAATGAAAGTTTTCCTTTGATTGATACATTTCACGACTTTACAACTTTACAAATAGCAACTTCACAATAACAAAAAAAGCCTTCTATTCAGAAGGCTTTTTATATTTTTCTAGGTGAAATTCACCGTCAAAGTGACCATAGGTAAAGTAATTAATCCAATCTCCTAGGTTGATGTATTTTGATTGTTGGTTTAAATCAATCACCATCGGTAGGTGACGGTGTCCAAATACAAAGTAGTCATAGTGTTGTTGTTCTAATTTTCGCTTTGCATAGAGGACTAGCCATTCATTGTCTTCTCCTAAGAAACGCACATCTTCAGCTCCTGAGATTAATTTGTTCTTTACAGATAAGTATTGCGCTAAACGTACACCAATATCTGGGTGTAACCAATTGAACAACCATTTAGAAAATCGATTGGTAAATACTTTTTTCATTCGTTTGTACCCTAAATCTCCAGGACCTAAGCCATCGCCATGTCCAATGAAAAAACGCTTGCCATTGATGGTGAAAACTTGGGGTTCATGAAAAACAGGTATACCTAACTCCTTTTGGAAGTAGTCATTCATCCATAAATCGTGATTGCCAACAAAGAAGTAGATGGGAATTCCCTTGTCTCTTAGCATTGCTAATTTGCCAAGTATACGAACAAATCCTTTGGGTACAACCGTTTTATATTCAAACCAGAAGTCGAATAGATCGCCCAAGATGAATAGCGCTCCCATGTCTTCTTCCTTTTCGTTTAGCCATGCTAAAAAAAGCTGTTCTCGCGGTATGCTTTTTTCACGCGTAGGCGCTCCGAAATGTTGATCAGAAGCAAAGTAAACCCCTTTTGTTGTATCAATAGTAAAATTCACAGGAGTCTATAGATTATCAGATTGATACCATTCTGCATAAGACGAATCTGTTTCTTGCAAACGCAACGAAAACAAAGCAAGATTCTCCGGTAAACGATTCTTGATTTTATTGGCAAAATCAATCACCATATTTTCACTTGTTGGTTGGTAATCAACTAAAATTACGTGGTGTCCACGGTCTTTCAGCTCTTGTGCTAACTCAACGTGAGGTGTATTTTTATTGAAGACTGTAGCATGATCAAAAATATCTACAATTTCTTCTTTTACTATTTTCTTTAGATCACTGAAATCAATTACCATCCCGAATTTTACATTAGAGGAATCGGTGATAGGTGTACCAATTACTGTAACAGCTAGTTTATAGCTGTGTCCGTGTACATTGCGACATTTACCGTCATATCCATATAATGCATGACCTGTTTCGAACGTAAATTGTTTTGTAATTCTAATTTTAGACATAACCAAAAATTTTGACAAAGGTAGTGAAAAATCTAGTTGGGTTGTCCCTTCTTTGGTTAGGTTTTGGTTTGAGCCGTTGATTTTAAAATATACGATACTGGAGTTGAAGCTTTGCCATTGGATAATATTTAAACCAATTGATGTAGGTGTCTACTTCTCCAAAGTTATTGCCTCTTGCTAGTGTTGGACTAATCTCAACTCCATTTTGTTTTAATTCATAATCGCCAGCATATAAAAGTCCGAGTTCAAATTTAACGCCAAAACGCCTTTTAGGTACGGCCCGACCTAGTCCTATACCGATATAAGGCTTGGTGGTATTGCCGAGTGTTAACTCCGCATCTAATTTTCCGTTAGTAATATCCAATTTCTGACCATTGAAGTCAAGTTCAGGCCAATCGTAGGGTGGTTGTAATTGCGCTGGACTTCCATCGCGATTGACGATGATTCCATTTGCAGAAAGCTTTGTTTTTCCAAAGTAAAATCCTCCACTAAGATAGAGTATCCCCCCTTTGAATGGATAGTAGTCCACAACGAGATTACCGTGTACATTATTCATTTTAGCTTTCATGTCATAGGCTACGTTTTGCCCGAAAGCTTGACGTAATGCACCATATGGATCGTCTAAATTAAAACGATGCGATTGGGTGCTATAACTGTAGGTATTGAAGCCTCCTTTTAGTAGAAAATGAGGAGACAGTGGAGTTGCTATTTCTAAATTGAAACCTAAAGTTGTCAGTCCTGTGGCAATCGTAAGCTGTTTAAATGCTTCAACATCCTGTGATGGGGTGCTATGCTGTGCTAAAAGGATACAAGGGCCTAGCAACAGGGAAGACAGGAGAAGGAATGATAATCGTTTGATTTTCATTTTTCTTTTAAAGGTAGGTAAAATAAAAACACGATTTCAAGTGAAATCGTGTTTATTCAGCGGATGCTATTATTTATTTTTAAAAGCGTTTAACGCGTTAATTGTGAAATCTGATAATACTAAACGACCAGAAATCTCTGCTCTTTCTGTTAGTAATTCATCCCAATTTGAAGTTCCTTCCCAAAAGATTTGTTTCATTTCGGTTAAGGCCTCTGGGTTATAGGTGCTTACGCGCTGTGCAAAAGTGTTGAGTTCAAGATCTAATCGCTCTGTCGTTTCATACACTTCATCATATAAACCATGTTGTTGTGCCCAAGTAGCTGTTTTCCATTCGTGTGCAGCTAAAGACATGGAAGTAAAAGCGGTTTTTCCTATTTTTCTCGATACAGCAGGTTCGATAACAAATGGACCAATACCAATGGCTAACTCAGATAATTTGATAGACGCCTGTGTTGTAGCGAAACAATAATCACAAGAAGCTGCTAATCCAAACTCCTCCGCCTACCGTTTTTCCGTGAATACGGCCGATAAATATTTTTGGACTTTTGCGAATGGCATTGATAACATGTGCAAAACCAGAAAAGAATTTCTTTCCTGTGGCTTTGTCTTGGATAGCCAATAATTCATCAAAAGAAGCACCTGCGCAAAAAGCACCTGTTCCTTCGCTTTGTAGAATAACAGTGGTAACCGCTGTGTTGCTGTTTAATTGGGTAATTGCAGTGGTTAACTCTTCTAATAAAAAGCTTGGAAATGAGTTGCTTGCAGGGCTATAAAACGTAATAGTTGCAATTTTATCCGCTATGGCGGTTTTTATATTGGCGTTTTGTTGCATAATAATAGTCTTTTGCCAAATGTAAGAAATCTTACGAACGCAATAAAATGTTTATAAGGCTCAACCCAGTTTTGGTTCTTAGCGTAAAATAATTGTGTTGGATTAAGAAAAAATTCACATAATGAGATTTTATAAAAGGAACCTGAATTTAACGTATTTAACGTTTAATTTTAGGTTAAAAATAAGGGATGTAATTAGATTGCAGGTATTAGAGAAAAAAATACTTTTCTTTACTAGGTTGATGATTTTTAATAAACAAGGAGTATCACTTGTAAAAATACATGCTGAACGCATTTTTTTAAAACTAAAAATGCAGTATATTGGGTAACTTTTTATCGCTTATTTCTATCCTTATTTAGAGGACAAAAAGCACTTTTTATACTTCAAGATGTCTTTTTAGAACCACTTCGAAAAATGCGATTTTTTGACTCTTCTCAAAATAATTAACTTAAAATCATTTAATAGTTGTTAATTAACTTTTAAGGTTGTTTTTTGTTTTAATATTAACTTTTTTAAAGGTTATTATCCTTTTTATTTCAAAAAATAAATGTGAATATGATAATTTTTTAAGCTGATGTATTGTGAATAATATTCTATAAATAGTTTATTATTTGCACATAATTGTTTATTTTTGTGTTGATTTTATACAATAACGCATAATAATCATGAAGATATATTTATACCTTTTACTACTAAAACGAAGGAAAACCTAAGAAAAGGAGTAAAAAATATAAGTATTTATAAGCATAAAGGACATTTCAGTGGTTTTCTAATAATTTACTTGGGCTGAGCGAAAAAAAGGAAAATCCAGAAAAAAAAGCAAAAAAAGAGAAAGAACTATAAGAAGAAACGAAAGTATATTTCTGTAGATATTTTAAGTGGGATGCTTAAAAACTACGCAGGATTGATCGAAAAAAAATAAATATAAAAAATAGATTTAAGTTGACTTGGGCTGAGTAAATTTAAATGTATTAGTAGCAATAGGAATGTCTACGCTGTACTTACACAGTGTAGCATTGCCGTGTATTTTTCTGTTCCATACACTGTTGTATTGGAACCACTTCTTTATATTTTTTAGTAGATCTTCTATTTATGACACATATGCGTATCATGCATATTGTTGTTGTGCTATACATATACACCTTACACATTAAAAACTATAATAATATGTTTAATAGACAACACATGGAAGAGAAAATTACTTTTTCCCTCTGGACGAGGGTGTTAATTTTTCTGGTACTCTTAGTACCATTGGTCCAAGGATATGGACAAACGAAGGTTTTTGCGACTTCACAAACTAATGGGCTTCGAGAAGCAGGGCAACTTTTAGTTGGTATGTCTGAATATCAAGATAAATCGACAAGTACAATAGCGAAGGTAGACAATGTATCTAGACTTGTAGATGGAAATGATACTACTTATGCTACCCTAACCTCCAAAAGTGCAACTCTTTTAGGAATAGGAGCAACAGGAGAAGCTTGGGTTACGATGAAGTTTCCCGCTAATTTGACACAAAATACTACTTCATTTATAAAAATTGACAAACCTATTAATACAGGATTATCTGTCAATTTAATTGATTTAATAGGAGGTTTGACTGGACTTTTTGAGAAAAATATGATCATTGTCGAAGCTTCTTTAAATGGAAGTAAAATTGAAAGTAGTAAAGTAAAGACCTCTTTAGTAGAAAATAAAGATGGAACGCTTTATGTTGCAATATCTTCTCAAGAAATATACAATTCGGTTACAATTCGATTGAGAAGTGCAACGGCTGCTCTAGGTATTCAACTAGGGGCAGGGTTGGAAATGAATGTATATGGAGCTTTTCATTATGTAGGTGATACTTCTTGTGGTAAGCCTTTAGTGACGGGCGTTGAAGCAGTAGGATTAAATGTTAATCTACTTGGTGGATTGTTTACTACTGTAGGTACAAATCAATATGGAAAATCCATAGATGATGATGCAGATACTTATGCCATATTGAAAATTGGAAATATTTTAAATGTTAATGTAGGAAGTTATTTCTCACAATATTTTTATTTCCCAAATAAATCAAAAACGGATGCAACATTTACAATTAAATTAGGCGCTAATACCGGATTACTGGATTTAGCTTTGATTTCTGGTTTAGAAATTAGAGCGTATGAAGGAAATAAAGAAGTTTATGTTCGTGCATTAAGAGGAGGTTTGTTAAATGGAGTTGAAGTATTAGGCTTATTAGGAGGAAGTTCTCCTGCTACTTTAACTTTTGCACCAGGTAGGTCTTTTGATAAAGTAGAGATTCGCTTGAATACTGCAGTGAATGTTGGTCTAGCCAGTGGTGGATTGCGCATTTATGATGTTCAACGCTATGATGGAACTACTTGTATTAATCCAAATTTTACTATTCCAACTCCTACGCAAGTTCCTTTTGAAACCGCTAGTTGTGTTACTTCTTTAGTGGATTTCCAAAATGTTGACTTCGCTACGAATGTATTGGATAATAATAACGAAACCTATGCAACTTTATATGCAAAAGCGGGAACGTTATTAGCCGGAGAATATTCCTCAGGTATGATTCACATGGCTTATCCAAATACAGTACCAGCCTATACAACTTCGTATATCCGCATCGATATGGAAGATGAAATTATCCATAAGTTGTTAGGTGGAACACTAGGTAATTTACTCGGTGGAGTAGTGGGAACCTTAATTGGGAATCACTATTTTGAGGTAGATGCTTACAATGGATCTAACTCAGTTTCCCATACAACAAGTCAAAATGGTTTTGCCAACACTACAGGAGGAAAAATGACCGTTGTTCAAGATAAAATCGGAAGATTCTATCTTGCTGTTACTCCTAATCAACCGTATACAAGTATTAAAATTACCAATAGCGTGTCAGGTCTTGCAAATGGTGCAGTTCGCGCGTTGAAAGTATATAATATGTGTCGCGAAATCGGAACAAATCCGTGTTTTGCACCACAGTTTACATCTTACGATCAAACTGGACTCAGTCTGAGTCTAGGTTCGTTGAATGGGGCTGGAGTAACTAATCCATATTATGCAATTAGTGGTAATTCTTCTGATTATGCAGAGATTAGTACTGGAACAGTTGCTGTTGCGGCAAAAGTAAGACAAGCAATTTACTTCGGAAAACCTTCTCAAGTTGGTGATCAAATAAAAATGCGTTTACAGTTAAATCCTACAGGACTTTTAGCTTTGGATTTAGCAGGTAAGTATAGTGTGGTCACTTTCTTAGGTGATCAACAGAAAGAAGTATTCACGTTACAACAAGGTTTGATTAATAATCTAAATTTATTAAACTTATTCAAATCAGGGGGAATTCAAACGTTGACTTTTGATACAACCCAAACATTCGACCGTGTTGAAATACAGGTTGGGTCTTTAGTGAATGCCTCTGTTATACCAGCCATTCGCTTATATGATGTGAAACGCGTGAGTACAACTTGTCCTGAATCAAGTGGGGCTTCTCCTTTTACGACACCAGTTTGTGCAACTGAATTATTGGACGCAAGTAACGTCAATGATATCAATAACCTATTTGATGGTAACTTTGATTCCTATGCAACGTTGCAATCAGGAGCAGGGTTTTTATTGGGATTAGGCAATAAATATGAAGGTTATGTTGAAATGGGATATGCCACTTCGGTACCTGCCAACACCACGTCTTATGTTCGTATAGATTTTGAAAATACGGCTTTAGAAAAGTTAATAAGCGGAAGTTTAGGGAACCTAGTCACCGGAATATTAAATGGATTAGTATTTGGAAATCACGATTTTGAAGTTCAAGTAAAAAATGAACAGGGAAATGTTATTTTAAATAGAGGAACACAAACGACTAATGCTTCTTCAAGTGAAGGAACCATTAGAGTTGTGGTTGATAAACTAGGACGAACCTATTTAGCTATTACGCCAACTAGTGCTTATAAATCCGTTCGTATTATTGATAAAACAAATAGTGCCTTAGGCCTTTTGGCACAACCCAACAGCATGAATGTTTATGGGATGTGTTATGAAACTGCTCCAGCAACTTGTGTAGCTCCTTTTGCAACTTCGTATGAATATGAAGGAGTTAATTTATCTGTGAATGCTTTAGGCGGAGCAGGAGTTACATACCCTGAACGTGCTATTGATGATAATTCTACCCATGGCTCACAAATGAGTTTAGGTACAATTAGTGTTGCAGGTGGTGTGAAACAATGGATTTATTTTAATTCACTATCTGAAGCAGATGATATTACTAATATCCGATTGAAAGTTGGTGCAGGAGGCGTAAGTGTTGACCTATTGGCAAATCTAGAAATAGCATCTTATAGAGGGGATGCCCTTGTAGATCGTTTGGATTGGAATAACGAGTTGTTGGAAGGAGTAGATCTTTTAGGCTTGCTAAATTCTGCTAATGTTGTTGATATTCCATTTAAACCCAATGGCATATATGATCGAATTGCGATTAGTATTAAAAGTGTAGTCGGTGTTGGAGTATTTCCTCCAGTAGAAATCTATAAGGTAGAAAGACTTTGTAGTCCCTATGGACCCGATCAAAACTTAGTATCATGGAAGTCATACAAAGTAAATGATGATGCTGCTACTGATTTCGTAACAGGAGGAGAAACAATTGAATATACAATTCACGTGAAAAACGTTGGTTCAACAGTAGTTAATCAATTTTCAGTGTCTGATCGAATCCCTACAGGTACATCTTTTGGTACTGATTTTTCCAATGGAACTTTGTCTGTTAATAGAGATCTAATAACTTACAATTTCTCAGGTACAATGACACCAGGGAATGAGCAAAGATTTGTATTTACAGTAGCTGTAAATCCTACGTTAGAGGGTATCTTACAAATAAAAAACACTGCTTTTACGAAAGAAGCGGGAGACATTATTTCATATCCTTCTTATCCACCAGTAGATAATACCAACCCTACAGAACCAGATCTAACAAAGAACCCTGGAACGATTATCCAAGTAGTACATAGTACGGCATTGCCTAAGGCGATTATCACCTCAGATCACGGGAATGCTGTATGTTCAGATACGGAGTTTACTTTAGATTCAAATAAAGGTCCTGCTGAGGCAGATACGTACCAATGGTATTTTGGTGATGAAGCGATTGATGCGACAATGGCTGGGTCAACGAATCCAAATTACGGAAAGGAAAAGACACTAACAACTAATTATCCAGGTAGTTATACGGTTGTGTATACCAAAGGAGCAGAAGTTTCAGTTGAATCAGATCCTTTTGTCGTGACTCAAAGTCCTACGCCAGTTATTCAATTTTCATCGAGTCAACGTATTAACGTGACGATACCAAGAGATCAAAATACAGTAACAGTAACCTTACCAACAGCTACTGTTGAAGGAGGAAATGGAACTATAAAATGGTATAATGATCAGGCTGTAGAATTTGATGGATCTTCTATCACATTTGATGCTCCTGGAGTTTACATCTTAACTGTAGTGGCTCAGGGAACTAATCAATGTGAATCTGTTGAAAATGTAATGATTACCGTTTATGATGATAGCTTATGTCCGCCTATGATAGAAAGAGTGTACGCAACAGGTTCATCAAGCTGGGGATCTATCATTACGGGAGGAGTTAGTGGTACAAGTAATACAATTGATGGAGATCCAACAACTTATTCTACGTTAACAACGGGTATTGGACTTTTAGGTATCGGTACCGTATGGCAAAATATCTATTTTGAAGAAGAAGCAACTGCGGGTACTCCTGTAACCATTAAGCTTGGAAAACAATACAGTGGATTGATGCTAGCTGGAGGTATTTCAGTTGTAGGATTAGATGCTGATGGTAATACCATCGGAACGTTAAAATCAGTTCAAGGTGGTTTATTAGATTTATTAGCAGCGGATAATGTGATTGAATATACATTTGTTCCTTCTGATAAAAATGGACCTAAAAAGTATAAAGGGGTTCGTGTTTCTCAAGGATCTTTATTGAGTGTTGCTCAAATAGCTAAAGTGTACCATGCGTATCATACGAAAAATGTAAGTGCATTTTCACCTGAATACTGTGAACCTGTTTCTGATAATGTACATCCAGCAGTACTAGATGTATTACATGGAGTGCAAGATTTAGGTTTAGGAGTAGCAAGTGCAACCGCTTCTGTTGCTAATCCATGGAATGCTGTGGATGGCAATCTTGAAACGTATGCTACGATAGCTAGAGGTGTTGCTGTGTTGAATGCTGCAAGTTTAACAGTAGTCTTTAAACAACAAGCGATGCCTGGAGATAAATTACATATCGTAACGGAGGTTCCAGGAAATCCTATTTTGAGTTTAGAATTAATTAAAGGCTATACAATCCAACGCTATTTAGGAGATCAAAAAGTAGGAGCAGAGATTGATGGAACAAATGGTGCTCAAATTCTAGATCTAAAATTATTAGGATTGGGGTATCGCAATAAGTACAAAATGATCATCAAAGACATCGATCAACCTTTTGATCGCGTTAAGATTTCTTATGGAAGCGTGGTTGGAGTACTTGGAGACCTTACTAGGATATACGAAGTAACAGTGGCTCCTCGAATTGATGTTGGCATTGATATCGACGAGGAATATTTAGACCTATGTCAAGGCGGTATATTAACTATTAATGCTGAAGACAACTGTTCTACTTATGAAGTTTATACCGAAGAAACAGGTGGTACACCAGTTCCAACAGAAGGATTGAATAACTTCAGATTACCTTATTATTTACCTGAATATCAGGATGAATTACCTGGAGATACAGGTTTAGGACCAAAATACAGTGTTGTTTATGTACAAACGTACAGAAATGGCTGTGTCATAGGTAGAAGATTACCTATTCGCTTACTATTGAAAAATTGTTCAGTAAAGTCAAATCTGAACGTCACACAAAAAATTAAATAAGATATACTAGAGAATTAAAACATATAGCACTATGAAAAAAATCACATTATTAGCGGCAGTTTTAGGAGCTTCATATTTTGCGAATGCTCAGGTAGGTATAGGTATACCAACACCTGTTTCGTCTACACAATTAGACGTGACAGCTAACGATAAGGGTATTTTAATTCCTCGCGTTCCATTAACGGCGATAAATGAATTTAAGCCAATTGTAGGAACACAAACGGAGAGTTTATTAGTATATAATAGTAACGGTACTGATATTCCAACCGGATTCTATTATTGGGTTGATTCCAAATGGAATAGAATTGTTGGAAAAGCAGAGCTGGATCAAGTTATTGAAAATTTAGGCGATAATATTACCAATTTAGAAGCAGATGTAAAAAACATACAAACAGTAATTAATTACATTTTACCTTCTAATCCTTCTAATGATGCTACTACGCCAGAAACACATACAACAGTAGTATATAAAGATGGTAAATTTTATACGGTAACGTATGATGCCACAACACAAACATACACAACTCAAGAAATCAATTTTGAGGATATGGTGAATGGTTTTGAAACGAAAACATTCATGAAAGAGGTATTGAATGCAGAGGGGAAAGTAATCGGAATGATTTACTTTTCAGAGCAAACAATTATCGATTGGTTAGCGGCAGATGCTGCAAATACAATTGCGAATATTCCAAATAATGCACCTGGAGCAATGCCAATCAAAGTGAAGGATATTGTGGTAAATAATATCCAAGAAATTTTAGAATCACCAACAAATATCACGATTACTACAACAGAAGGGGATAGAACCTTTACAACTGTAGAGGAATATTTGCAATACATTACTCAATTTTCAAATGGTAACGTAATCTATACAGAAATTGCAGATCCAGCCAATGCAGGTCAAACGATTTGGGTATTCCAATATTGGGATGAAGCAACAAATACGTACAAAACCATCGACATCCAAGGTTTAGTAGAAGCTGCTGAAACGAATACTACGATTGTTTCGTACAACAACAAACAATACTACTTATCTGAGGCATATATCAAAGCAGGAGGAGAAACAAATCCAGCAAATTGGACAGCTGTTCCAGCAGGTGCGATTCACGTAGATGTAGTAGGTGGCGTAATCAACAATATCCAAGAGATTTTAGAATCACCAACCAATCTTACGATTAACACAATAGAAG
Source organism: Myroides gitamensis (assembly GCF_029894455.1). Lineage (NCBI taxonomy): Bacteria > Pseudomonadati > Bacteroidota > Flavobacteriia > Flavobacteriales > Flavobacteriaceae > Myroides > Myroides gitamensis. The sequence goes on along the minus strand of NZ_JARYHN010000001.1, from coordinate 3,077,100 downwards.
GAAGTAGAACCTTTACCACAGTAGAAGAATACATACAATATATTTCTCAATATTCAGATGGAAATGTAGTGTACAGAGAAATCGACGATCCAGCCAATGCGGGTCAGAAAATTTGGGTATTCCAATATTGGGATGAAGCAACAAATACGTACAAAACTATTAACATCAAGGATTTAGTTGAAGCAGCTGAGACCAATACAACAATTGTTGTGTACAACAACAAACAATACTACTTATCAGAAGCGTACATCAAAGCAGGAGGAGAAACAGATCCAGCAAATTGGACGGCTGTTCCAGCAGGTGCGATTCACCTAGATGTAGTAGGTGCAGTGATTAACAACATCCAAGAGATTTTAGAATCACCAACGAATATCACCATTACTACAACAGAAGGTGATAAAACGTTTACCACAGTAGAAGAATACTTACAGTACATTTCTCAATATTCAGATGGAAATGTAGTGTACAGAGAAATCGACGATCCAGCCAATGCGGGTCAGAAAATTTGGGTATTCCAATATTGGGATGAAGCAACAAATACGTACAAAACCATCGACATTCAAGGTTTAGTAGAAGCAGCTGAGACCAATACTACGATTGTTACTTATAACAACAAACAATACTACTTATCAGAAGCGTATATCAAAGCAGGAGGAGAAACAGATCCAGCAAATTGGACGGCTGTTCCAGCAGGTGCGATTCATGTAGATGTAGTAGGAGGAGTAATCAACAACATCCAAGAGATTTTAGAATCACCAACGAATATCACCATTACTACAACGGAAGGTGATAAAACGTTTACCACAGTAGAAGAATACTTACAGTACATTTCTCAATATTCAGATGGAAATGTAGTGTACAGAGAAATCGATGATCCAGCCAATGCGGGTCAGAAAATTTGGGTATTCCAATATTGGGATGAAGCAACAAATACGTACAAAACCATCGACATTCAAGGTTTAGTAGAAGCAGCTGAGACCAATACTACGATTGTTACTTATAACAACAAACAATACTACTTATCAGAAGCGTATATCAAAGCAGGAGGAGAAACAGATCCAGCAAATTGGACGGCTGTTCCAGCAGGTGCGATTCACGTAGATGTAGTAGGTGGAGTAATTAACAACATCCAAGAGATCTTAGAATCACCAACGAATATCACAATTACTACAACAGAAGGTGATAAAACGTTTACCACAGTAGAGGAATACTTACAGTACATTTCTCAATATTCAGATGGAAATGTAGTGTACAGAGAAATTGATGATCCAGCCAATGCGGGTCAGAAAATTTGGGTTTTCCAATATTGGGATGAAGCATCTAATAGCTACAAGACTATTGATATTAAAGATTTAGTTGCGCAGACAGAGACGAAAACACAAATCAAACGCACTGAAGTTTTAGTAGATGGTACATTACCAACATTTGGAGAAGTACGTACAGCACCAGTAGCAGGAGACGTGAAAAAAGGGGAAATCTTCTATGAGTACAATGCTGAGGGAGGAAATGTAGATTACATCAATATGACGGAAGATATCTTAAACTCAATCAACAACAACGAAGAGATTAAGAATGCAATCACGAATGTATTGAATTTAGGAGGTAACGTGTACTTCGGAGATCACGATAATGATGATAATACTCCTGCTGTATTCTACCAAGTAATTACCAAGCTAGATGGTACTAAAGAGAACAAAGAAATTGAATTACCAGCTTCTTTCTTAGTGAACTTGATTAACAAGTACAAAGATATTGTGAAGCAAGCATTAGGTGATACAATTATTAATGAAGGAGATACAGTGTTCACTGGAAATGTTTACAATGGATATAAAGTGTATCTAGGAAAAGGAGCTACAACCATCCAAGTGTATTCTGCAGTTGCTACGCCTGTGTCGTTTGCTAGTTTAGCAGGTGATAAACAAATTAGACAGGTATTGGGAATCAAATTACTCAATGCAGCAGGACACATTGTAACGGAGAGCACAACGGATGTTGCTGTAGAGACTGGAACAACAGTGAAATTTAATATTGGTGTAGGTAATCAATATATGATGTTGCCAGCAGGTGCTTATGAAGTTGTAGTTGAATATGCTTCAAACGAGCAAGTTCAACCCTAATTTAAATTAATCAATAGCGAAATGATGGGGCTTTATTGTAACAGATAAACCCCATCATTTTAAACTTAAACAAAACAATAAGATGAAAAAGATATATTTAGGATTCGTATTTTCAGTATTGAGCACAGTAGGTTTCGCTCAAACTAAAGTAGGGGGTACACCAACAATCAATGCGAACGCGATGCTTGAAATTGAAGCTTCTGATAAAGGTCTATTATTGCCAAGATTAGAATTGGTTAGTACAACAGATTTTGCTCCATTAGAAGCGCATGTAGCAGGTATGACCGTTTACAATACCAAAAGACAAAATGATGTAGTCCCTGGGTTCTATTATAATGATGGAACAAAATGGCAACAAATGGTAACTTCAGACAATAAAGCAGTGAAGTTCTTCTATATGCCTTCTATTGTTTTTAATACGGGTACACCTGGTGCCGGAAATAAAGATTTATACCAAGAATATGTAAATCAATTTACGTTAGTTGGTAATACAGCTAGTAGCGTTGGAGCACCCGCAGTAATTCCGCATTTCCCTGAGGCAACTGATTTATATTACTATGTAACAGATTATGATACGGCTGTTTTTTCTGGTATTTCTATTACAGCAGATGGAAAAATGACCTATACCGTAACTGGTTCAGGTAATCCATACTCTGTGATGAATATTGTTTTCGTTGTTAAAGAATAAGAAGAGATGAGAATAAACCACAAAATCTTGCTTGGTTTTTTTGCTTTGACAGGAGGTTTAGCGTTTGGACAAACCGTTAATTACGGTGGTTTGTACATTATGCCAAATACAGAAATGGCAACGCTCTTCCCGATGGAAAACAAAGAGAAAGCTTCGGTATTCAACAACGGGACGTTGTATGTATACCATAACTTGTCCAATGATGGAATTTTTGATTTTAGAGAAGATGGAAAACTGAAAAATTCAGGTAAAACAATCTTTACTGCTAATCAACAACAACTCATCGGTGGAAGTCAAGGGATCCGTTTCAATAACCTCGAACTGAATAATTCAACTGCTGAAAGTGCTTTTTACCTAAGCAATGATATTTCAACAAAAGGAGAAGTTGAGTTTGTAGATGGAATTGTAACGATGGAAGAAAGTAAAGGTTCTTTTGCTTTTATGGAAGGAGCCAAAGCGAATAACCCATCAGACCAAAGCCATGTGAATGGAACGGTAGATAAAGTAGGGAAGGATGCTTTTACTTTTCCCATAGGAAATCATGGGTACTATCGCCCTGCTCATATTACTGCGCCAGAAAACAGCACAGTTTATGTAGGAGGATATAAGTACAAAGACGATGCTTTTTTTCATGATAAATCAAATGCTTCAGGTGTAATCAAAACTTTGAATACAACGGAGTATTGGTATATAGATAAAGAAACCAATGACGAGACAGGAAACAAAAAAGGAAAGGCAAACAAAGAAGAAAAAAACGTCATCCTCGAGTTAAGTTGGGATGATCGCACAACTTCTCCTACTGTACTTGAAAACCCTGAAAAAGATTTACATATTGTTCGTTGGGATGAGGAAAAGAAAATATGGGTAGATGAAGGTGGAATTGTCGATATGAGTACCAATCGTATCATCACACCAGCAACAATAAAAGGATTGGGATACTTTACATTAGCAACTGTCAAAACAGATTGGTTATTAGAAGGAGATGTCGTAATCTATAACATTGTTACCGCTGATGGTGATGGAGTGAATGATTATTTCTTTATTGATAACATCCAAAGATTTCCAAACAATAGCGTTCAAATTTTCAACAGATGGGGAGCTAAAGTGTTTGAAACGAAAAACTACGATTCAAATGGCAATGTTTTTACAGGCTATTCTAAAGGGAAAATGACCTTAAATGATAGTGAGAAACTACCTTCAGGAACATATTACTATGTTATTGTTTATGAAGTAGAGAAAGACGGCGCATCGAGAACGATTAAGAAAGCAGGGTATTTACATTTAGAAACGAATTAATAGTAAGGATGAATTTTTTAAACAAACTCAAAAAAGTTGGAACAGCCTTAGTATTGATAAGTGCTGCTCAACAAGGTTTTGCACAGCAAGAACCTCAGTTTGCACAATACATGTATAACACTTCTGTTTATAACCCTGCGTATGCTGGTACAAGAGAAGTATTAAGTGTATTTGGAAATTATAGAACACAATGGGTAGGATTAGATGGAGCTCCAAAAACAGCTAGTTTTTCCGTGAATACGCCTATTAATGATTCTAATGTAGGATTGGGACTTTCTTTTGTCAATGATAAGATTGGTATTATGGATGAGAACAATATTGCTATTGATTTCTCGTACAAAATAAAACTGAACTATAACTATCAGTTGGCTTTTGGATTAAAAGCTTCTGCGGATCTCTTGAATGTAGATTATACAAAAGGACATCCTTTTGATCCCTCAGATATCAATATCCAAGAAAATATCACCAATAAGTTTACACCCAATATTGGTGCAGGGGTATACCTTTATTCTGATCGATCGTATTTAGGGGTATCCGTGCCTAGCTTTTTAGAAACACACCGTTATGATGATAACGATGTTACAACAATGAAACAACGCATGCAGTTGTATTTAATCGGGGGATATGTATTTGATATCAATCCAGATTTAAAATTCAAACCTGCATTCTTAGTGAAAACGGTACAAGGAGCACCCTTACAGATTGACTTAACCGCAAATTTCTTGATTTTTGAGAAATTAACTGCAGGAGTTGCGTATCGTTGGGATGCCGCTGTTAGTGGATTGGTCGGATTTCAAATCAGTGAAAGCCTATTCGTAGGATATTCTTATGATGCGGATACATCCAAATTGAAACATTACAACAGTGGATCACATGAGTTTTTCTTACGTGCCGATATCTTTAATCGATACACAAGAAAAACATCGCCGCGTTTCTTCTAACCTAAAGATGATAAATTATGCAAAAGAGATTAGTTAAATTACTAGTTTTATCTTCAATCGCGTTGACAACATCAATAGGATGGGCACAAGAAAGACGTGAAAATAAAGCAGATCAAAAATTTGAAAAGTACGAGTATATCAATGCGATTGAGATATATGAAAAAGCAGTCGAAAAAGGATTTAAAAGCGTAAACACGCTGCAAAAACTAGGAGATGCTTATTATTTTAATGGCAAGCTGACTGAGGCGAATAAATGGTATGAAGAACTATTTCAATTTGCGAAAGAGAATCAAGCATCTATCGGTTCAGAATATTACTATCGCTATGCACAAACCTTGCGTGCGATGCAGCAATATGAAGAAGCAGATGCCTATATGACAAAGTTTACAGCTTTGGAACAAACGGATTCTCGCGCTCAATTGTTTGAAGCAAACAAGAATAATTACAGAACGGATATTGAGAAGCGTTCAAATCGCTATGAAGTAGAAGCGCTGCAAATCAACAGTGAGTATTCAGACTATGGAGCCGCGATTTTTAAAGATCAATTGATCTATACCTCTGCGAGAGCATCAAATGATGTTTCGGGGAATAAAGTACACAAATGGACCAATGAAGCCTATACAAGTTTATATGCGTCAAAAATTAAACAGGACGGAACGTTTGAAGAACCCCATACTTTCTTCAATGGAGATGGAAGGGACATCAATCAATCAACGGCTGTTTTTACCAAAGATGGTAAAACGATGTACTTTACTCAAAATGCAAGTGCTACCAAAGATGAAATACAACAGAATCGCTTTAAAAATGCCTTATTGCAGTTGTTCAAATCTACATTGCAAGAAGACGGAACTTGGAGCAAGCCTGTGGCATTGACGATTAATGATGCGAAAGCAAATAACGCACACCCTGCGTTAACACCAGATGATAAATGGTTGTATTTTGTGTCAGATCGCAGTGGATCTATCGGACAAAGTGATTTATTTCGCGTAGCAATATTAGAAGATGGAAGCTTTGCGAAAGTAGAGAATGTAGGAAAGCAAATTAACACAGAAGGGCGCGAAACTTTTCCGTTTATTTCAAGTGATTTTATGCTCTACTTCTCAACCGATGGTAGACCTGGATTAGGTGGATTAGACATCTTCATGGCGAAAATGAATGTAGATGGATCTTTTGGAACCGTTACAAATATTGGAGAGCCAATGAATAGTCCTGCCGATGATTTTGGTTACTACTTTGATCCTAAAACAAAAAAGGGATTCGTTAGCTCCAATCGAGCTGGTGGAACAGGAGGAGATGATATCTACTTCGTACAAGAGAAGAAAGAAATCATTTGCAAACAAAGTATTGCTGGTTGGGTGTTTAATGCTTCTACAAGAGAATCTTTAGCCCATGCTAAAATCACGGTATATGATGCTACTTACACAGTGTTGGATAGTATTCACGCAGATGATCAAGGAAAGTTTAATGTAACCGACCTAGATTGTGGTAAAAAATACCGTTTAAAAGCAGAAGCAGAAGGATTCCAAACCAAAGAAATTGCGCAAACGATGGGGTATGAATTAAATGCAGTAGAGCAAGTAGAAATTGGATTAGAGCCCCTTCAAGAAACAATTACGGAAGATGATGACTTATTCAAGAAACTGAAATTACAACCGATTTATTTCGATTTTGATAAAGCAACCATTCGACCTGATGCAGCAGCAGAATTAGCACAAGTTGTTGAGGTATTGAAAATGTATCCAAACATCAAGATTGACGTTCGTTCGCATACGGATAGCCGTGGAAATGATGCTTATAATATGAAGTTATCAGACCGTAGAGCAAAATCAACGATGCAATGGATGATTAAACAAGGCATTGATCCAGAGCAAATCTCAGGAAGAGGGTATGGAGAAAGTCAGTTAATCAACGAATGCAAAAATGGTGTTCCATGTTCAAAAGAACAACACCAAGAAAATAGAAGAAGTGAGTTTATCATTGTAAAAATGTAAAATTAGTGCTGCTATAAACACATTATTTTAATTCCCAAAAGGGCCACTCAATCAGAGTGGCCCTTTGTTGTTTATAAATGCTAAACAAGGCTAAAAACAAACAAGAGCTCCTTTTGGGAGCTCTTGTTGTATAGTACTGAAACATTAGGAGGAGGATCTACTAGTGTTATATATGGATTCGAATGGATGACAGGTTGGTAGAAGTACAGTTTGCCAGTAAAGCGAAGTCGATCTTTTGTTTGCGGTTGTTCCAATACTTCTGCAATAAAAAACGTTTCACAGCTGATGTTGGTCGCCTTACAGCTTTTGCTCTTGGTCGATTTTCCAGTATCTTCTGAAGGAGTAGCTCCCAACTGATAGACATACATATTCGCAATCGGGCAGAAAGACTGCCTGTCCTCACAATCTTGTTGGGCGAAAAAATTAATCTTTTCAACCCCTAACAAAACAAATATGAGACACAAAAATTGGGCGATATGTCGATTGTACTTCATCATGAATGAAACAAATATATTTAGTTTTTAGTCATCTTCCTTCCTTTTTTAGGTAAAGTTTAGCAGGAAAAAAAAGAGAATCACTTTTTTATAGGATGTTATAGAATTAACTACCTTTAATAGATAACTCACACGAACACTAAAAATTGAAACGATGAAAAAAGGAATAGTACTAGCGATTATGGCCGTTGTATTTGCTTCATGCAAAGACGGGAAAGAGCATCCGAAACAAGAACCTGTAGCGTCACAAGCACAAACAGAAGTAACCCAAACCGCAAATTTAGATTGGCTTTTGGGGAATTGGAAAAGAACCAATGACGAAGTAGGTCGTTCAACTTTTGAAACGTGGAAAAAGACAAGTGCTACGCAATATGATGGAATTGGTTATACACTTGCACAAGGAGATACCTTGAGTAAAGAGTATATGAAAGTAGAACAAGTAAACGGGCAATGGAGCTTGTTTGTCAGAACCTCGGATGAAGCCGATACAGTCGAATTTAAAGTCGCAGAATTAAAAGAAAACACCTTGCTTTGTGTTAACGAAGCACACGATTTTCCAACACATATCGCCTATCAATTGGATGGAGATAAACTAAAAGCGAAGGTGTCAAATAAAGATATGGTGATTGACTTTGATTTTTTGAAAGAGTAGCAGTACTGAAGAAGAAAAGTAGAATATGAAAAGAGTTATTATTTTCGGATTATTGTTGGGCATGATGAGCTCTTGCAATAAAGGTCGATTCTTGGAGAAGCTTTTTGGTTCGTCTGAATATGACCTTGAGCAATATATTCTACAACCCTTAAAAAGCGATACACTTTGTTTGGGTGATCTTGAAAGAGCTAAGCAAGATGTATCAAAAGGAAAAATAGTATTCACGTATCCTTTTTATTTTTTATCTTCAGGACTTAGACAAGAAAAGCAATTGGCGAAGTTGTGTGAACAACACGGAATTGTTTTCGAGTATGAAAGCTTTAGTGATATGTTTTTTGAAGGTCAGACACAAGGATGTTATGCCGCCTATATGGATCAAGTTATTGCAAAAAAGTTTGGATCTAAATTTAAAGAAAACCTGTTAGATGAAGCAGACCAGTTGCTCATTGTGGAACAAGACACTATTCCCTATTATTTTTTTGAGGATTTTTATAGAAACAAAAGCTGGGACGCCAATCTGCCTGAAGAATTGAAACTAAAAATAGAAACCAATGCAGAAGGATCCCGTCCATTTATGGATATTGGTTTTTATATTGATCAAGATGGAAAGAGTTCTGGGTACCATCTCTCGAATTTTATGGAAGTGAATAGTGAAGCGAATCAAAAGTTAGAAATCGAACTCTTTGCTATTGGTGTGAAAGAGATACAAGAATATAATTATTGGGAACCAGGAATAATTAAGGGACAAAAAGTGAATACAGAAATGAACGTTCGGATTTATTTTTAAAATCGAAGCTAAATAGAGAAACAATGAAACAGATCCTTGCAATTATTATATTCTTATCCTTCTATCAAGGTATTGGACAAGCAAAAAAAATTGGTCCAGATGATGTTTTATTTCAGCAAGCAGTTTTATTTCAGAATTTTATAGAAGAAGAACTAGCGTTGGATTATTATCTTTATTCTAGTAGTGTAGACAAATATGCAAAAGAACTTGCAGTTGATATAAGAGATAAAATGCTAATAAAGGCTATTGATTTATATCAAGAACTAATAAAGGAATACCCAAAGTCAAAATGGACATTTAGAGCTTTAAACAATATTGGATTTGCAGAATTAGCGTTACAAAATAAGGATAAAGCAAAATTGTACTTTGAACAAGTATTGAAAAGTAATGCGAATGATAAAGAAAAAGGCGGAGCGGGTTCTGGCATAATGGGAGAACCCTATGCAAACTATAAAAATAGAGCGGCTAAAGAATTAGCTAAAATCTATATAGAGGAACAGAATTTCGATAAAGCATTAGAGTATCTAGCTTTAACTAAGCAATATGCTTATCAGCATTTTTGTGGCAATGCTTATGCTGAAGAAAAAATTACAATGCGTTTGCTTTACGCTAAATGTTATGTTGGATTGAATCAAATAGATAAGGCAATCCAAATTCTTGTTCCCCATCTTCTTGAAAATGGACTTGCCGACAATTCGGAGCTAGTGCATTTTACTTATGATATTTTGAGTGCGCAATATAAACAAGAAGAGTTGAAAAGCTTATTTGCTGCTAGTTTTGAAAATCATCAGATTAAAACTATCAAAGAGAAAAAAATCCAGTATGAACAAGACTACATTACATTTCTAGGAACAGATATCGAGTTAAATTCATGGCAATTAGAATATCTGAAAGGAGAAGAGAGAGAACAAGAAATTAAACGTATTTATGAAAAATCGTTGTTTACTCAATTATTGGATAAGAATGAAAAAGAATAAAAAAGAATAAAAGGGTATAATCTTTTACTTGAATCTGGAAGAAAAAATAGGTTGTAGTTAAATTCATTTTTAAATAAAGAAACCGCCAATTCATGGCGGTTTCTCTTGATATTCGTTATGGTAAATAACTTAAATATCGAAGTAAGGTGAAGCGTTAGTAAGGCTTTTTTACTTCAGGTAAAATGAGATTCTTCTTCTAATGCAATACTAGTATTACATGTACTTCATGGTTTAATTTAGTTGCAATAGAAGATTTTTTGAATCACGCTTAGTTTTTATAACAAGGTAAGCCTTGTCCGTAAGTATCAGCTTCTTCTTGGTCAATACATTTGTTGTCTAATGCTTGCTTAATCACTTTAACAATAGCTAAACAGTTCGCGTCAGATTTATCTTGATTGTAGTTGTTATAAGCCGTTTCGTATGCTTTAGTAAGTGCAGCTTCATCGCAGCTTCCACTTCCACTATCATCACTGCTACAAGACATAAACATAAATAAAGTAGCTACAATCGAAATTTTTAGAATTTGTTTCATCATTTGGTATATAAGTGTTTTAATTAAATTTAGTGCTATTGTAATTTGCATCTCCTAAATTACAGAGGCGTTTTTTTGATATAATATATAGGTAAGATTTTACTTTTTCAGCATTGATTTTTACTAGGATTATCAATTTGGATTGTGTTTTAAATTGTTCTCCATGTCAAGATATTCGTTGTCGCTTTTCAACTTATAAGCCTTAACACGAGCTGTAACATAAAATTTTTTTCCTTTCTGATCTACCATATAAACAGGATTTAGCACACCGTCTGCTCCCGCTTTTATCGCTGCTTTTTCTGCTTCCATAAAAGCCAACTCTTTCAGTTGATCTACATTGTATTTCTTGAGTTTTTTCGTATTAACCACAGCACCTTGGTATTGCTGATCCATCATCGTATAATCACTTCTTTTTAATTTTGAATCTACACGTTGTGTTTGTGAGTTAACTCCTGTTGCATAAGGTTGCGTCCCTCCACAAGAATTAAGCATAAGTGATAAAACAAGTAACGATCCAAATAAGTAGGGTTTTTTAACCATTTTGTTTTGAATTTTTAGTTATTTATTAATAGTTGAGTAAGTCGATATCAGATCCATTCTCTGTTTGGAAATTCGGTACAAATGTAGGGTCGTGTTGATTAGTCTGCTAGGTAAAAATGAAGCGAAAACTTGGCGTTTTTTGCGCATAAAATAGTTGAAAAACAACACGTAAATGGATTAAGTGATTGTATGTTAGTTTATTGGCTTAATTGGGGTAAAAGAGCGTTTTCTTTTTTTTAAATCAGTAGATGCACTAAATATTAGTTGCTGTTATCTTTTTTTTAGTATGAAGTGATGCTGGTTTTCTGAAGCTATAAAGTTGTGCGTTGTTCTCTTTTTGATGCATTCTTCCAGGTATTCCTAGAAAGCGTGTTTGCTTTTAAAGGACAGCTTCTATGAGGAATAAATAGAGAGATGCTATTGCTATAAAACGGGGATGTCATATTGTATTAAAACGTACACGGCATTCCAAAGAAGGAGAATGAACCAAGAATCAAATTGTTTTTAATTTTCTAATAGATGTATTTTCCTAAGGGGGTTTTATTGGGTATATTCTATTTAATAAGTTTTTTTTAAAAATTTGTTTTGTTAATTTCGCGCATTTCAAAATTCACCTAATGAACAAGTGCTTTTCTTTCTTACTTCTTTTTTTCTTTATTCATTCTACGCTTTTTTCACAATCAGACAAACAAGTGTTAGAAAACAAGATAGACTCCCTAACGAATATTCTTACTACCAAAACCGTTACGGATACTTTGACAGTTAGTCAAATGAATACGCTTGCTCGCCTTTTGGTTCAAGAGAAGCAATTTGATCGTGCTTTTAGTTATGCTCAAAAGGCATTAAAATTATCAGAAAAGCTTGATTTTAAAAGAGGAAAAGCAAATACGTATCATGTTCTCGGGAAGTTCTACGAAAAACAAGAAAAAGATCTTGAAGCAGTGAAAAATTTTGTTGCGGGTTTAAAAATATATGAAGAAATTGGAGATGAACGAGAGGTTGCCTATTCTTATTACTACATTGGAACGCTTTATGATTATCAAGGAGACTTTCCAGAAGCACTAAAAAACTTATACGCTGGGCTAAAAATATTTGAAAAAATAGGGTATAAAAAGGGAATTGGATTGTGTAACAGCGGTATTGGTATTATTAATGGAAATACGGGTAAGCACGAAGAAGCCCTGCAAAATTACGCAGTCGCATTAAAAATTTGGAAAGAAACTGGGGATGTATTAGGCATCTCAGAGTGTTATAATAATATTGGACTTATTTATGAGTATCAAGGCAAGTATCCGGAAGCATTGGAAAATTATTTTGCCGCTTTAGAACTAAAAAAAGAACTAGGGAATAAGCGTGGAGTGGCAGGTGTTTATAACAATATTGGTGCTGTTTATCAGAGACAAGGCAAATACACAGAGGCCCTGAAGAGTTTTTCGAACTCTTTAAAAGGATTCGAGGAAATTGATGAAAAGGGTGGTATTGCAATGTCATACCTGAATTTAGGAATTATAGAATCTAAATTAAACCGACCAGCCTCAGCTAAAGAACAGTATAGAAAAGCCTTATCTATTGCTAAAGCAATGGGGCGAAAAGAACTTATCATGAATATCTACCATAACGCTACGTTGGATGATAGCGCTTTGGGGGATTATAAAGATGCATTAGAAAATTATAAACAATACATTGTCTATCGCGATAGCCTGATGAATGAAGACAGCGAAAGGCAAAGCTTGGCGATAGCCATGGAGTATGAGTATGATAAAAAAGAGGCTGTAATCCAGGAGGAACTTAAGACTAAAAAATTACAGCGAAATGTTGCATTGGCAGGTGTAGGTGTGATGGGACTGTTTGTCGTTTTTGCCATTTATCTTTTTAGGTTGAGAAATAAAAAATTGAAATTTGAAAAACAAAATCTAGAATTGCAACGTAGAGAAGTGGAGACCATTAAAGAAACGGAGCAGTTTAAATCTCGATTTCTGGCTAATATTTCACATGAGTTCAGAACTCCACTTACCTTAATCAACGGGCATATTGAAGTATTAAAAGAAAACGGACGAAAAGAAGATTTTTCTCATTTTGAAGAAATCGAACAAAACGGAAAAAGGCTGCTTACTTTAATTAATCAATTGCTTGATTTATCTAAAATGGAAAGTGGAGCCTATAAACTTCACTATAAAAGAGGAGATGTATTGAACGAAGCAAGTATGCTGGTGCAATCTTTTCATTCCTATGCAGAACAACACGATATTGAATTAAAATTAAACCAAACCGAACGCGTAAAAGTAGAATTGGCAGAAAATCCGTTTATCTATTCTTCCGAAGCATTAACTGTGATTATTACGAACTTACTGTCTAATGCTATTAAATATACTCCTTCTGGAGGAAGTGTAGCGGTTAAAATAGATTATCAGGATGCTAAACTGTTGGTCACGGTTACTGATACAGGTAAAGGAATAGAGGCAGAAGACCTACCTAAAATTTTTGATCGATTTTACCAAGTGGATGATCCCGGAAAGAGGGCCTATGCTGGTTTCGGTATTGGATTAGCTTTAGTAAAAGAGCTCGCTGTACTACATGGAGGGGATATCAAGGTAGAATCTCCAGCTGATGGTGGCTGTACGTTTACTTTTTGGATTGACAGCGCAACAACAGAAAATAATACAAACCTAGCGTTTACTGAACAAAATATCGCTTTTCCCGTGAAAGAGGAAAGCCCGATTGAGCATAAAGAACAACAAGACACAGCGCTTCCACTAGTACTTGTCGTGGAAGATCAACCTGAATTGCGTCATTTTATAACGCAAAATCTTGGGAAAGAATACCAGTATGTAGAAGCCTCAAATGGAAGTGAAGGACTAAAATTGGCAGAGGAATTAGTACCTGATTTAATCATTAGCGATGTAATGATGCCTGATACGAATGGGTTTCAATTATGCGAGATATTGAAAAATAACATAGCAACTTCCCATATTCCAATTATATTATTAACTGCAAAAACGGAGCAGAAAGATATACTGTTGGGCTTGGAAACAGGAGCAGATGATTATCTTGCTAAGCCTTTTTCTTTGGCAGAATTAAAGCTTCGGGTAAGAAATATGCTGAAGTTTAAAGCATTACTTCGCGAAAAATTTAAAGGGAATAGTCTACCGTCGGAGGAGACAACCCCTGAATTAAACAAGAAAGAAAGAAAATTTATTGACGATTTAGAATTAGCCGTTCAACAAAACGTTTCGAATGTGCAGTTTGGTGTAAATAACTTGGCAGAAACAGTATTTCTATCTGTGAGTCAACTTACTCGAAAATTGAAAACCATAACGGGAAAAACACCTGCTGATTTTATACGCGCGCTTCGTTTTGAAAAAGCGATTCAATTGTTAAAAGAGGGGGCAAGTGTAGCAGAAACTTCATGGGCAGTAGGATTTGAAGATCCCGTTTATTTTAGTAAAGTATTTAAAAAACACGTTGGCTTTCCTCCTTCTTCGGTAAAGAAATAAAGAGTAGTACCTGTTATAGGCGTCAGATTTTAAAATATCAATCGCGCAAGTACACTTAATAGACGGGAGCGCTAACTTTTTTGTTTCGCTCTCAACTTTTTTATACCTGATTCGGAATGATTGAAATCAACCAGCCGTTCACGATAAAACAAAAAAAAGACCTAATCTTTCGATTAAGTCTTTTTTTACCTTGTAGCGAAGACGGGAGTTGAACCCGTGACCTCAGGGTTATGAATCCTGCGCTCTAACCAACTGAGCTACCTCGCCATATATTGGACTGCATTATTTTGTAAATGTGAGTGCAAATATAGAACAAAATATATATAATGCAAGGCGTAAAAGCTCGATTTTATTTAGAGTTTTAAATTTTAACATTTAATTTTTATTCCTTTTTCGCTATCCCATTTGTAATCAATAACTAACGATATTTTATTTCTTTCCGTGAAAAAGTAAGAAATAACAAGGGAACGCTTATACTTTCGGTTTCACCATTTTTCCGACTGTATAATTTAATCCAAAAGCAGAAAGTAAAAAGATCGATCCCATCACAATCCACAAGGTATTGTAACCAAAATTAGCTGCAATCTTCGTTCCTAAAATAGGAGCAATAATGAATCCAACAGCAAATGTTAGTCCATTTACTCCCATATAAGCCCCTTTACTTGAATCATCCGCACGCATTGCAGTAACAGTTGAGGTATACGGGAAAATAAGCATTTCTGAAGCACTTAAAAGCGTAATAGAAAGGAAAATGGTAAACAAGCTGTGATCCAACAAGAAAACACCAAAAGCTAGAGGAGCAATTAAAGCCCCATAGAAAATCGTTTTCTGCGTGGTTAAATGGCGTTCTGCCATGTGTACCAATAGCATCTCAGTCAAGAAAATCAACAAACCACTATACCCTAAGACAATTCCAATCTCAAACTCATTCAAGCCTCCCACTTTCTCATAGAAAATAGGTAAGGTGCTAAAAAGCTGTAAAAAGGCAATGGAATATAACGTACAGAAGAAACTGTAAAACAAGAATAGTCCATCTTTATAAGGAGATTTGCGTTTGGTACCCGAAGCACCTAAAGTAATATCTTGATCCTCTTCAACGGATACTGTCGGTTTAGGGTTTTCTTTACGCCCTTTAAAGAAGTAGATGAATACAACTGCCGCGAAGAAAGCTGCACCTGCATTGATGTAAAACAATAAGGCGTAAGAAATTGCGGCTAACATTCCTCCCATAGCAGGACCAATGGAAAATCCAAGATTCACCGCCATGCGGTTTAAGGAAAAAGCACGCGTAATATTTTCAGGTCGAGCGTATTTTGTAATAGCAACAGAGTTGGCAGGACGAAACATTTCACTGATAGTACTTTGAAAGAATATCATCAAAGCCAAACTGATGACAGAGGTAAAGTGAGGCAGTAAAATAAACATCGGAATACTTCCAAGTAAGCTCAAATACTGTAATTTGTAGTTACCGATTTTGTCCGTAATCCACCCACCTAACATCGAGCCAGTCATTGAACCAAGTCCATAACAAGCTAAAACATAGCCCGTTTGCTCATCTGTAAAATGAAGCTCTTTGGTCATGTAAACACCTAAGAAAGGAAATACCATCGATCCAGCTCTATTGATTAACATAACGATGGCTAACATCCAAGATGCAGAGGATAATCCTCGATAAGAGTCTAGATAAATTTGGTATATTTTTTTCATGACGTGTTTAATCTATATAATCAGGGTTTGGGTTTTTCTTTTTTGAGTTTTTCAGCTTCTCGCATTGCGTTATAATACGCAGCTCTACTCAGCGGTTCATATTCTTCTGTTTCGCCAAGCATAACAATAGCATCACTAGCAGCCTTTCTGTAGCTATAATGTGCCAAGTTTCCCGTGCGTGTACATACTGCGTGTACTTTGGTGACATATTCGGCAGTCGCCATCAGGGCAGGCATGGGACCAAAAGGATTTCCTTTGAAGTCCATATCTAAACCAGCAACGATAACACGAATACCCGAATTGGCTAATTCATTGCAAACATTGACAATTTCATCATCAAAGAATTGCGCCTCATCAATACCAACTACATCGCAACCACTAGCTAAAAGTCGAATGCTATCTGCCGTGGGTACTGGAGTAGAACGGATTTCATTAGAATCGTGAGATACGACATACTCATCGTGATATCGCGTATCTACAGCAGGTTTAAAAATTTCAACTTTTTGTTTGGCAAATTGGGCTCTTTTTAGTCGACGAATCAGTTCTTCTGTTTTTCCAGAAAACATTGATCCACAGATTACTTCGATCCAACCAAACTGTTCTTTGTGATTAACAGGAATTTCTAGAAACATTTTGTAATTTTCAGGTCGAAACCAGTAGTTTTTTTGTTACTTTGTGAAGGACAAATTTATCAAAAAAAGCTTGTATAATTTACTAATGAAATTAAAAGTTATGAAGAAAGTCTTAGAGGGAGAGTTGTTGAGCATCGTTCATCGCGTTTTACAGATGAAGGATACTGATGTGGATAAGTTATATGTTGAAGCCAAAGAACTGTATGAGAAGCTTCAAATTTTAAAATTTTACCAAGATAACCTAGCATTAGGACTTGTAAACGACATAGCTGAAGATCAGTTAGTAGCAAAATTAAGTGCGGTGAAACAAGCCGAAACAAGCGAGCAAGAAATTGCGATGATAGCTGCTCCAGAAGAAGAGGATACACGATCTCAAATTCCTGCAGATCTCATCATGGAAGATTATCCAATCGTTGTAGAAGCAGAGAAAGAAACTGTGGTAGATTTTGATGCACCTACTTTGGTTGAAGAAGAAATCGAAGAAGATGAAGATGAAGAAGAAAAAAGCCTTGAATTTGAACAAGAAGAGGAAGATGAATTAGCCAACGAAATGGAAGAAGAGCAAGACGAGGAGGCAGAAGCAGCCGAATTTGCTGCTCTTGTAGAAGAAGAGATTGAGGAAGAAACTGAGGAGGAACAAGACGAGGAGCTAGAAGAAGAAGAGGAAGAATGGACGGAAGAGGATACGACTGAAGTGTTGGAGGAAGAGGAATTAGCAGATCAAGTGGTCGCTGAAACAACTGAAAACGAACAAACGTTTGAATTCCAAGAGGAAAAAACGGAAGAAGAAGTATTTGCACCTTTAACTGGAGATCAAAGAGAAGATAATCCGTTTGAAGGATTTGATTTCGGAGAAATTGAGTTTATTCGAGTAGAAGACTTAGCAAAGGAAGATACGATTCTCGTAGATGACAGTATGTTTGAACGAGTAGGAGAACAAACAACTTCAGTTGAAGAAAACCAATCGACAGATAACTTTTTCGCTCAACAAAAAGAAGAGCAAACAATACAACAAGAGGAAAAGGAAGAAGAGAAAGAAGACAAGGTTGAAAATCAACAAAATATGTTGTTCAATTTAGATCAAGTATCGGTGAGAGAACCTCGTATTGTAAAAAAATCAATCAATGACATCTATCGCGGTACAATTGTAGTGGGATTAAATGATCGCATTGCTTTTGAGAAACACTTGTTTGCTAATAGTTCAGAAGACTTCAATCGCGTATTGTCGCAGTTGAATACCGTGAGTACATACGATGAAGCAA
The DNA here is from genome assembly GCF_029894455.1 of Myroides gitamensis. Taxonomy (NCBI): domain Bacteria; kingdom Pseudomonadati; phylum Bacteroidota; class Flavobacteriia; order Flavobacteriales; family Flavobacteriaceae; genus Myroides; species Myroides gitamensis. The sequence goes on along the minus strand of NZ_JARYHN010000001.1, from coordinate 3,058,990 downwards.
GAAGTTTTGTGGAGCACTTGGTGAAACCAGAATACAATAATTGGGAAGGTAAAGAAGAATATGCTGAGCGTTTTATGACGTTAATTGAAAAGCGTTTCGAATAAGATTATGGGAAAATTATATGTTGTACCAACACCGATTGGCAACTTAGAAGATATGACTTTTCGCGCCCTTAAGGTGTTGAAAGAAGTCGATTATATTTTAGCAGAAGATACAAGAAACAGCGGCAAGCTGTTGAAACATTTTGAGGTAAATACACCGATGATGAGTCACCACATGCACAACGAACACAAAACCGTAGAAAGTTTAGTGCGACGCATGCAAACAGGAGAAACATTCGCCTTGATCTCTGATGCAGGAACACCTGCTATATCTGATCCAGGTTTTTTATTGACAAGAGCTTGTATCGAAAATCAAATTGAAGTCGAGTGTTTGCCAGGGGCAACTGCCTTTGTACCTGCTTTGGTGAATAGTGGTCTGCCGAATGATAAATTCGTATTTGAAGGTTTTTTGCCAGATAAAAAAGGACGTCAAACCCGCTATCTACAATTAGCCGAAGAAACGAGAACAATGATTATCTACGTTTCACCACATAAATTAGTCAAAACATTAGGAGAATTTCAAACCTATTTTGGTGAAGATCGCGTGATTTCAGTTTCGAGAGAACTGTCTAAATTACACGAAGAAACCGTGAGAGGAACTGTTGTAGAAGTGCTTAAACACTTCGAAGAGAAACCGCCTAAAGGAGAAATTGTTGTGGTAGTAGCAGGAAAGAAATAAAAAAAAAGGAGTTGTGTATCAAAACACAGCTCCTTTTATATTTTGGGATTGTCTTGAAATTTCTTGAAGTAATAATAAGGTAAGATCAACTGCAAGTTGAGAAGCTTTATCACAGTGGAGGTCAAGTTCGTCTAGTTCTTGATCACCGGCGAAAATTATTCCTATTTTAGGTTTTATCATCTTTTCTTTTTGTCCTTGTTTTTTTAAAACCTTTAAATTAAAGAGAATTTGCATATAGCATACTATGAATCTTTGTTTTTGATAAAAAAGTTTCAAAAAGTACATTTAGTAAGGAAATTTTAAAAAAAAAACGATTTTAGATGTGTTAATTATTAACGTTTTAAAAGGATTAATCCTTGTTTTTTTTTGATACATTTGATAAAAACGAGAATATATCATGTCACATAAAGTTACAACTACTTGGTTAGAGAATATGCAATTTGAATCAACGAATCCAAGTGGAGGAACCATGCGAATTGATGCTGGCCCAGAAAATGGAGGAGATAATAAAGGTTTTAGACCTAAAGCCTTGATGTTATCTGCTTTGGCAGGATGTTCAGGATTAGACGTTGCCTCTTTAATCAAAAAAATGAGATTGGATGTTGCCGATTTTAAAATCGAAACAGAAGGATTATTGACCGATGAAGATCCAGCGGTTTACCATACCGTAATTGTCGATTATCACTTTTATGGAGATAATCTTGATGAAGCAAAATTGAAAAAAGCAGTTGATTTATCTGTAGAAAAATATTGTGGTGTAATGCATATGTTTACGCAATTTGCGAAAGTTGAAACGAATATTCATTACCATAAACAACAATAATGCGGTGGACTTTAAAAGAGGTAAAAGATCAAGAAAGTGTTAATCATCTAGTTCAAGTATTGGGAATTGATCCCGTTTTAGCGCAACTACTCGTTGACCGCGGAATCACAACCTACGAACAAGCAAAGAGTTTCTTTCGTCCTTCTTTGGATGAATTGCATGATCCTTATCTAATGAAAGATATGGATAAGGCAGTTAAACGAATTGAAGAAGCGATTGATAGAAAAGAAAATATAATGGTTTTTGGCGATTATGATGTAGATGGAACCACAGCGGTAGCTTTGGTCTATTCGTATCTGCAATCGTATTATCCACAAGTGGATCGCTATATTCCAGACCGCTATAAAGAAGGATATGGGGTATCCTATCAAGGGATTGATTATGCAGCCGATAATGACATCAAATTAATCATTGCATTGGACTGTGGAATTAAATCCGTTGAACATGTTGAATATGCCAAGCAAAAAGGAGTGGATTTTGTCATTGGGGATCACCATTTGCCAGGAAATAAAATTCCCGATGCAGTAGCGGTACTCGATCCTAAGCGAAGCGATTGTTCTTATCCCTATGATGAATTATGTGGTTGTGGTGTTGGTTTTAAATTGGTGCAAGCTTTAGCAGCAAATCGAAATCAAACTATAGAAGATTTAATGCCTTATCTCGATCTTGTCGTTACGGCAATTGGAGCGGATATTGTACCCATCACAGGAGAAAATAGAATCCTAGCTTACTTCGGATTAGAAGTTTTAAATAGCAACCCAAGACCCGGAATAAAAGCATTGCTGAATCTATACAAGCAAAGCAGTTATACGGTAAGCGATATCGTATTCAAAGTTGCACCGAAAATAAATGCAGCAGGAAAGAATACAACACGGCAATTATGCAGTAGATTTACTGACGCGTTTCTCGATGAGAGAAGCAGAAGAAACTGCTGAAATGATCATTGCCTTTAATGAGGAAAGAAAAGTATTAGATCAAAATATAACAGAAGAAGCCAAAGATCAGATTATAGAAAATCGCGAGATTAACAACAAATCAACGGTGGTTTTCCATCAATCGTGGCATAAAGGAGTAATTGGTATCGTCGCTTCTCGTTTAATTGAAACGTATTACCGACCAACGGTCGTATTTACAGCAAGCGGTGATGTATTAGCAGCTTCCGCACGTTCAGTTAAGAATTTCGATTTATACGCTGCTTTAGAAGCGTGTTCTGATGAATTGATTCAATTTGGAGGACATATGTATGCAGCAGGAATGACGTGTAAGAAAGAAAACTACCTCAACTTCAAAGCAAAATTTGAAGCCATAGTGGCTGATACAATTCAAGAACGCGATCTAATACCCGAAGTTGAAATTGATGCAATATTGAATTTCGCTGAAATCACACCGAAGTTCTGTCGTGTCTTGAAGCAATTTGAACCGTTTGGACCAGAGAATATGAGTCCTGTATTTCTGACCAAAAACGTGTATGATACAGGCTATGCAAGAGGATTGGGAGCCAATCAAGACCACCTGAAGATGTACGTTAGACAGCGCGGACATCTAGATAAAGGATTTAGTGCTATAGGTTTTTCTTTTGGGAAGTACTTAGACGAGATTCAGAATCGCGCGTTTTTCGATTTAGTGTATTCCATCGAAGAAAATGAATGGAAGGGTGAGATTAGCAATCAGTTGCAAATTAAGGATATGCAATTAGTGTAAAAACAAAATAGAATAACTATAATTTTTATTATTTAAAATGAAAGTAGCAGTAGTAGGCGCTACCGGAATGGTAGGAGAGATTATGCTAAAAGTGTTAGCAGAACGCAATTTTCCAGTAACAGAATTAATACCTGTGGCTTCTGAGAAGTCAGTAGGGAATGAAATAGAGTTTAAGGGGAAGAAGTATACAATACAATCAATGGCCGAAGCTGTAAAGATGAAACCAGAAATTGCGTTGTTCTCTGCTGGTGGATCTATTTCTTTAGAATGGGCTCCTCAATTTGCAGCTGTGGGAACAACAGTGATTGATAATTCATCAGCTTGGAGAATGGACCCTACGAAGAAATTAGTAGTGCCTGAAATTAATGCTTCTAGCTTAACAAAAGAAGATAAAATCATTGCTAATCCCAATTGTTCCACCATTCAATTGGTGATGGCTTTGGCGCCTTTAAATAAAAAATACAACGTGAAACGCGTCGTTGTTTCTACGTACCAATCCATTACGGGAACCGGAGTTAAAGCGGTCAGACAATTGGAGAATGAATATACAGGAGAGGCTGGAGAAATGGCGTATCCTTATCCAATTCACCGCAATGCTTTACCTCATTGTGATGTATTTGAAGATAATGGGTACACAAAAGAAGAAATGAAATTGGTGAATGAAACTAAGAAGATTTTAGAAGACGATACAGTATTAGTAACGGCAACGGCTGTGCGTATTCCAGTTGTAGGTGGACATAGTGAGGCGGTGAATGTCGCTTTTGAACAGGATTTCGCCATCGATGAGGTACGCCGTATTTTGCATGGAACACCAGGAATTGTAGTCCAGGATAATACAGATACCAATACGTATCCAATGCCACTTTATGCGCAAGGAAAAGATGACGTTTTTGTTGGACGTATCCGCCGTGATGAAACACAACCGAATACCTTAAATATGTGGATCGTATCCGATAACTTAAGAAAAGGGGCTGCTACAAATACGATTCAAATTGCAGAATATCTAGTAGCCAACGGATTAGTATAAAGAATAAGGCAACTTAGTTGTAGGCCAATTAGCTCGCTAATTGGCTTTTTTTATTCGTTTAATGAAGGTATTGTTGAAGTTGGTTATCCTTTTAGGATAAAAATGACCAAATGTGAACAACGGATAGAAAAGGAAGGGCGTTTTTTATTACATTAGCGGGGAATAGGCCTGAAGTCTATTTGAACTTTTAATCTTTTTGGGGAATTGATTAAGGGGCATACAGCACAGCGTTTCAAAAACGCAAGTTAAGATAGTAAAGATTGTCGTATGAAAAGAATTTTGTTAGTAGATGATCATCCTCTGATTTTAGAAGGATATCGAATGGCATTGTTGAATCATGCTGAATTTGCTCAAGGTTTTATTTTTGAAAAAGCATTTGATTGTACCGAAGCAAAACAAAAAATTGACCAAGCAATTGCTCATAAAGAACCTTATGATCTCGCACTTGTGGACTTTTCATTACCCAAAGGAGAAGAATCAACATGGGAAGATGGAGGGGATATTATCCGCTACATTAAAAAAGAAATGCCTACGTGTAGAACCATTACCATCACGGGACACACGGAGATATTGACCATTTACGATATCGTAAAAAACATTAGACCTACAAGTATTATTGGCAAAAAGGAAATTACACCTCAAGTGTTAATTGACGTTGTTCACTTGGTTATTATGGGACATGATTATCAAAGCCCATTAGTGAAAAAGTGCTTAGAAGAAATGGTTTGTAAGGAAGTGATGTATGACGATTACAATCGAGCAATTTTGCTGCTATTGGCCAAAGGACATAAGTTGATTGATTTAGAACATTATGTGCCTTTATCTGCACCTACAATTAAAAAGCGCTTAGCTAAAATGAAAGCGGCTTTTGGTGTGCCAGATTCAGCAACCCTCGTACAAGAAGCAATTAAACAAGGTTTTGTATAAAAAAAGGCTGTTCCTCGGAACAGCCTTTTGCTATTTAGTGTTTCAAGAAATCTCTCAATACATATTGAAGAATTCCATCATTTTTATAGTATTCAATTTCAATAAGTGAATCAAATCGAGCTAAAGCTTGGAATTTAATCGTTTGGTTTGCTTCATTAACAGCAGTTACTTCTACTATTTTATGCGGCGTTAGATTTTCTGCTAATCCCGTAATAGTATAGGTCTCTTTTCCGGTTAATCCTAAGCTTTCTGCCGATTGATTAGGTAAGAACTGCAACGGAGCAATTCCCATTCCAATCAAGTTACTGCGGTGAATACGCTCAAAGCTTTCTGCAATAACCGCTTTGATTCCCAATAGATAAGCCCCTTTTGCAGCCCAGTCACGAGAAGAACCACTACCATATTCTTTTCCAGCAAGTACAATAAGCGGTGTTTCTGTTTCTTTGTACTTCATTGCAGTATCATATACCGTCAAAGATTCATTTGTTGGTAAATAGGTACTATATCCTCCTTCGCGTTGTGCTACTTTATTCTTGATGCGAACATTGGCAAATGTTCCTCTCATCATCACCTCGTGATTTCCACGTCTAGATCCGTATGAGTTAAAGTCTTCGGGTTTCACTCCTTGCGACAATAAGTATTTTCCTGCTGCTGATTCTTCATTAAAAGAACCTGCAGGCGAAATATGATCCGTCGTTACAGAATCACCTAAGTAAAGCAACACACGTGCTCCAGCGATATCTGTTAGAGGTTTAGGCTCTTTCGGCAGGTTTTCAAAGAATGGAGCATGACGAATATAGGTAGATGCAGGATTCCATTCAAAACTTGCACCTTTCGGAGCATGAAGATTCTTCCAGTTTTCTTCCCCTTCAAAGATTTGATCGTACACTTCTTTAAAGTCTTCTCGTTTTAAGGAGTCATTGATTACAGCTCTAATTTCTTCATGCGTTGGCCAAATATCTCTTAAATACACCGGCTCTCCATTTGGATCATAATCCAAAGGATCCGTTATTAAGTTGATGTCCACACGTCCTACTAAGGCATACGCAACCACAAGCATAGGCGACATCAAAAAGTTCATTTTCACTTGAGGATGAACCCTTGCTTCAAAGTTTCTATTTCCAGATAGTACAGAAGCTACAACTAAATCACCTTGGGTTACGGCTTCTGCAATAGGAGCAGGTAATGGTCCACTATTTCCAATACAAGATGTACAACCATAGCCTACCGTATGGAAGCGCAAAGCTTCTAAATCTTCTGATAGACCTGAACGATCCAAGTAATGCGTAACTACTTTGGACCCTGGAGCCAAACTGGTTTTTACCCATGATTTTGTACGCAATCCACGTTGTATGGCTTTTCGAGCAACCAATCCAGCACCAATCATAACTTCCGGATTGGACGTATTGGTACAGCTGGTAATGGCTGCAAGCACGATGCTACCGTCGCTTAATACATATTCTTTGTTTTTTTGTTTGATGCGAACCGCACGCATATTTTCTTTGACTACTTCAGTCGGTTCACTTGTTGGTTTCTCCGCCTGTTTGTAGACAAATTCAGTTCCAGAACCCCCTTCAGATAACCAAGCAGATTCACGTCTGTCTTTTACAGATACATAAGCGCGGTTGTATTCTTCTTCTAATAAGGTAGAGAAGGTTTGGTCTAATTCGCGCACTAAGATTTTATCTTGTGGACGTTTAGGACCCGATACCGTCGGTTCTAAAGTATTTAAATCTAATTCTACAACAGCAGAATAGGTAATGTCTTCTTTACCCGTACGCCATAAAAGATTTTCTTTACAGTATTCTTCTACTAATTGCACGTGGTCTTCCTCGCGATTCGTTTGACGCATATAATGCAACGTCTGATTGTCGATAGGGAAATAGGTAACTGTACATCCAAATTCAGGAGACATATTCGAAATTGTCGCGCGATCCGTTACAGAAAGATGATCTAAACCATCTCCAAAAACTTCTACGAATTTACCTACAACTCCTTGTTTACGCAGTATTTTAGTAATGGATAATACCATATCGGTAGCGGTGGCTCCTTCTGGTATTTTTCCAGTTAATTTAAGTCCTACAACCTCTGGACAAGTAAAGTAAATCGGTTGACCTAACATAGCAGCTTCTGCCTCAATTCCTCCAACACCCCATGCAATTACTCCTATTCCATTGACCATCGGGGTATGAGAATCTGTTCCTACTAAAGTATCCGGGAATAACCAACCGTCTCTATTGATAACCCCTTTTGCAAGGTATTCTAAGTTCACTTGGTGGCAAATACCCATTCCTGGAGGTACAACAGTAAATCCTTTTAATTCTTGTTGTGCCCATTTCAGTAATTCATAACGCTCGGCATTGCGCTCATATTCTTTGGTTACATTTTCTTTATAAGCATAATCTGTTCCAAAATAATCCACTTGTACCGAGTGGTCAATGACTAAATCAACAGGAATAGCCGGAGTAATTTTCTCTCCATTCTTTCCTTGACGTACATATTCCGCACGTAAAGAAGCTAAATCCACTACACCAGGAACACCCGTAAAATCTTGCATCAATACACGCGCAGGTTTAAAAGGGATGTCTTTATCTGTAGGTTGAGGTTGCCAATTGACTAACGTATCGATGTGCTCATCTGTAATGGCAAATCCGTCGTGATTTCGCAATACGTTCTCCAATAGAATACGAATTGAAAAAGGCAAACGATGAATGTCTTTGCCCTCATCTTGTAGCTTTTTAAGCGAAGCTATTTTGTAATTCTTCATAATTGTTAGTTTTTCCCAATTTACAAAAAAATAATGGATTACCTCCCGTAGTATGGGGGATTTAATCTTAAAATAAATCTAAAATTACTGAAGGATTCATGATAATTGTCATTTTTAAACCCCTGAGGATGAATTATTTTTACTTAACAAAATAGTGAACCATGAAAATCGAACAAATTTATACAGGATGTATAGCACATGCTGCCTACTATCTTTCTAGTCAAGGAGAAGCAGCTATTTTTGACCCTTTGCGCGATGTACAACCGTATATCGATCGAGCTACACAAGATAAAGCTTCAATCAAGTATGTTTTTGAAACGCATTTTCACGCGGATTTTGTTAGTGGTCATTTGGACTTGATGCAAAAAACGGGAGCGCAAATTGTATTTGGCCCGACGGCATCACCCAATTATGAGGCGATTATTGCAACAGATAATCAAGTTTTTCAAGTAGGAGGAGTAAAAATCCAAGTACTGCATACACCAGGGCATACCATGGAAAGTAGTACGTATTTGATTTTTGATGAAGCAGGAGAACCGCATGCTATTATTACGGGAGATACGTTGTTTATTGGAGATGTAGGACGACCTGATTTGGTGCAGTTGGTCAAATCAGAACTAACGCAAGAAAAATTAGCAAGACATTTATATCAGTCGCTACGCCATAAAATTATGCCGTTACCCGATCATCTTATCGTCTATCCAAATCATGGAGCGGGAAGTGCATGTGGTAAAAATATGAGTAAGGAAACAACAGATATATTAGGCAATCAGAAGAAAACGAATTATGCGCTTCGCGCTGATATGTCGGAAGATGAGTTTGTAGATGAGGTATTGACAGGGTTGGCAACACCGCCGCAATATTTTCCGAAAAATGTCTTGCTTAATATAGGGGGTTATGAGCAATTGGATGAGGTATTAGACCGCGCTTATAAACCATTGACCTTGGCTATGTTTGACGAGATGCTCGCCACAGGAGAGGTGTTCCTTTTGGATACCCGATCACCTCAAGACTTTGCTTCAGGATTTATTCCCCAAAGTATCAATATCGGATTGAATGGTCCTTTTGCTGTATGGGTAGGGGAGTTGATTAAAAATATTCAACAACCTCTTGTCTTGATTACCGATCCTGGAAAAGAAGAAGAAAGTATGATTCGCTTGTCTCGTGTGGGATATGATCATACGGTTGGATTCCTAGAAGGAGGGATCGATACTTGGAAAAAAGCCAATAGATCTTTACATCAGATTCCGCGTTTGGAAGCGCAGCAATTAGATGCTTATATCGAAAGTGAAAAACCTGTGCTTGTTGATGTTCGAAAAGAAAGCGAGTACGAAGCAGAACATTTGGTTCCTTCCGTTTTTGTTTCCTTGAATACATTGGAAGAAAAAATGAACACCTTAGATAAAGATAAAACACAAGTCGTGTATTGTGCAGGAGGATACCGCAGTATGATTGCGGCTTCCATGTTACGAGCACAAGGATTTTTAAAAGTAGTTGATGTTGTTGGAGGCTTTCAAGCGATTGCACCCGTAACAACCGTAGATAAGACGGCTTTTGTATGTCCTACTTCCTTGTTATAAAGTAGTAATTCAGTTGTTTATACGTTCTTACGATTCTCTTCAGTGGATCGTAAGAATAGTTATTATGTTTTTAGTTTAAGACAGCTCTCTCTGTGTTTGGGAGCTGTTTTTTTTATTTTTCAATGGTGCGGAACGTCAAGTTGACTCTTGGGTGATGGACAACTTTCGTCGGAGGTAATCGATGCAACCAAAAGGTTTGTGTTTCATCTTTCATGACGAGCAGGTGTCCACTAGCTAAGGTAAATTCAACTTTTTCTGCTGTGGATTTGTGTTTGAATAGAAATTTTCGCGTTGCCCCTAAACTCAAAGAAGCAATAGCTCCATTCTTCTTTAAATCCTTTTCTCCATCGCTATGCCAAGCCATGCCTTCACTTCCATCGTGATATAGGTTTAACAAACAAGAGTTATACGTTTCTCCTGTTGCTTGTTCAATACGTGTCTTCAATTCCAATAATTCAGGTGTCCACGGTAAAGCAAGTTTGGTTACGTTAGAATAGGTGTACGGAAAGGTTTGTGATCCATACCAAGCCACTTTGCGTTTTGTAATTACCTTTTTGCCAAAGATAATGGCTTCATCATTTTTCCATTCAATATGGTGGAGTAAATGCTCAAAATAGAACGAAGCTTCTTCAGCCGTTAAAAGAAAGCCATAGAAATGAACGGTCCCATCATAGGGCAAGTAATTGTGTTGTGTATCTTCCAAAGAATTAAATAAGTCCATCAGCTGTATTTTTTGATTCATTATTTCCATATACTTGTGCGCCTTCCCAGCCTATAATAGCCGTTTTACGCGTCGCTCCCCACATATAGTTACCAAAGACACCCGAGGACTGAATAACGCGATGACACGGGATTAAAAAGGCTATCGGGTTGTTTCCAATCGCTGTGCCCACAGCTCTTGATGCTTTGGGATTATCTATTGCTTGTGCAATGGCTCCATAGGTGGTCAATTCGCCCATGGGAACTGCAAGTAAGCTTTGCCAAACTTTGAGCTGGAACTCAGTTCCTTTTAAATGCAGTTTGATCTGATTCAAGTCGGGTTTAGGCTGTTGAAATATTTTTAGCGCTTGTAGTTGTAGTTGATCGGTTTGTGCTTGAAAGGTGGCTTGCGGAAATTTAGCTTTTAACTCTTGTAAGGCTACCGCTTCTGCTGTAACAAAGACGAGGTGACAAATGCCTTTTGCCGTTGAAGCAATTAGAATAGGACCAAAAAAACTAGAGGCAAAGCTGTAGTTAATCGTCAGTTGCTGCCCTCCATGCTGATACTCTGCAGGGGTCATTCCTTCGAGGGTAATAAACAAATCATGCAAACGGCTGGTACTGGATAACCCTGTTTCAAAGGTGGCATCAAATAAGGTCACTTGTTGATCTTTGAGTAGCCATTTTGCATATTCTAAACTCGTAAATTGCAAGAATTTCTTCGGACTAGTACCTGCCCATTCTGTAAATAAACGCTGAAAATGCGCCGGACTTAAATGTAAAGCATTCGCAACTTCATCTAAACGAGGTTGTCTTTTGAAATTGGTATGAATATATTCAATCGCTTCCGCAATACGAGTATAGTTTAAGGCCGCTTCTTTCATAGTGTACGGTTGACAGTTTACGTTTACAGTTTTTTAATTCATTTTTTCACTACTCACTTCCCAACTTTACTTCAAAACTAGGAATATAAGGAGATCGCTTAGGGAATTGAATAAGGTTCTTTCGAGTTTCCTTCAACACTTCTTGGACTTTCCTTGGAGATTCCTTCGACTTTCCTTCGACAAAAGGGGGTATTTTCCTAGTATACTCCAAGCATTGTCCAAGGAATGTCCAACAAAACGACTATAAACCCTTTCCTAATGTGCTTCTAACCCTTTACTTTTTATACGCTGTCAACCCACAACAAATATCGCTAGGTTTTATCAGTTATAAAATCCGAAACATGCTAATTTTTAGCGCAAAATGACGTACTAGACGGCAGGATATTAAAAAGAAAAAAGCTTGAGGGTTACTCAAGCTTTTCTATAAGTTGAAGAAAAATAAATTATTTCTTTTTCTGTAAATTGTATAAATCTAAACGTCTATCTTTCATGATACGGACACTTCCGTGTTCGTGTAATTCCTTCAATAAGTCTAGATTGACATCGACAATTAACGTCATCTCTGTATTTGGAGTTGCTTCTGCTTTGACTCCATTGGTAGGGAAGGCAAAATCAGAAGGCGTGAATACAGCAGCTTGCGCAAACTGGATATCCATGTTATTTACTTTTGGTAAGTTACCCACACATCCTGCAATGGCTACATAACACTCATTTTCAATGGCACGAGCAGCAGCACAGTTGCGAACACGGGTATATCCGTTTTGTGTATCCGTTAAGAAAGGGACAAACAAGATTTCCATTCCGTCTTCGGCAAGTAAGCGTGGTAATTCTGGGAATTCAACATCATAACAAACGATAATTCCGATTTTTCCACAATCGGTATCGAAGGTTTGGATGGCTGAGCCCCCTTGCATTCCCCAATAGTGAACCTCATTTGGAGTAATGTGAATTTTCGAATACATTTCATACGTACCGTCGCGTTTGCAAAGGAAACCAACATTGTATAAGGTTCCATCAATGATATATGGCATACTACCAGAAATAATATTGATGTTGTATGAAATAGCATATTCTTGGAATCGCTTGCGGATTGGCGTGGTGTAACGTGCAAGTTCACGAATGGAGTCGGCCTCCGATAAGTGGTTATACGCTGCCATTAAAGGCGCTGTAAACAACTCCGGGAACATGGCAAAGTCACTTTCATAATCCGATACCGCATTGATGAAAAACTCCGCTTGATCAAAGAATTCTTCCAAATCATTAAAGGGACGCATTTGCCATTGAATTAGCCCCAAGCGGACCACACTCTTTTTGGTGTTGATAAGCTGTACCTCTTTTTCGTAGTAGATGTTATTCCACTCTAATAATACAGCATAATCTTTCGATTCTTTATCTCCATCTAGGTAATTGCGCATCAAGCGAACCATGTGGAAGTCATTCGACATTTGGAAGGACATCACCGGGTCGTTAATTTCTTTCGCCTTTACTTTATCTAAGTATTGTTTTGGCGTAAGTTCATTCGCATATTTCGCGTATTTCGGGATTCTTCCTGCAAATACAATCGATTTTAAGTTGAGTTGTTCACACAATTCTTTACGCGCATCGTATAAACGACGCCCTAGACGTAATCCTCTATATTTTGGGTGAATAAAAACGTCAATCCCGTATAAAATATTCCCTTTCGGGTTGTGTGTACTAAAAGAAGAATAACCCGTAATCTGATCGTAATTATGGGCGGACATGGCTTTTTTCTCATCAATGATAATAGAAAGCGCCGATCCTACAACAATATCATCCACCAAAACGACCAACTGTCCTTCTGGGAAAATACTCAGTAGGTTCTCTATCTCACTTTTATCCCAATAAGGGTCTTCCATACCCGTATAGGATTCAAGCATTGAATTTTTAAGCTCCAAATAATCGTCAAGCTGGAGGTTGCGAAGTTCAATCTTGTTAATTGTAGTATCCATGAATTTTTTATTGCAAATTACAAATAATACTTGTAATAAGTAAATATTTTAGAAGGTAAATGGGGATAACCCCTTGAGTTTGGTGTGTTTTTTGCTAAAAAATAATACGAGATTATTTAATTTAAAAGGACATACTATGAGTTCACTACGAAACCGCGTTCAACTAATTGGACGAGCAGGGCAAAATGCAGAAATTATCGTTTTTAGTTCAGATAAAAAACGAGCTACTTTTTCTATTGCGGTCAATGAATTTTACTACAATGACAAAGGCGAAAAGATTGAAAATGTGCAATGGCATAATGTTGTCGCTTGGGGCAAACTAGCAGATATTGCTGAAAAATATGTCTTAAAAGGCAAAGAGGTAGCTATTGAAGGAAAGTTGGTGAATCGCTCCTATGAGGACAAGGAAAACAACAAGAGATACATCACTGAAATCGTCGTTTCGGAACTGCTTTTTTAGCTGATGAAGAAAGGATTAAAAAGGAATTAGAGGTTGTTTTACTGGATAAATAACCTCTTTTTTTGCAAAAAGACTTATCTTGCTCAAGATTAATTTAAATGGAAAATCTTTTGAGTCAAATATTAGTAATAGAAGACGATATTCGCGTTGCAGAATTGCTTCAACGCAGCTTGCAAGATCAGAACTTTGCTGTAGATGTGGCCTATGATGGCTATATGGGAAAGAAATTAGCCCTACAGAAAAAGTACCAATTGATTATTACCGATGTCATCCTACCAAAGATTAATGGTATTGATTTGTGTAAGGAACTCAAACATAGCTTGCCTAATACCCCCATTATTATGTTGACTGCCTTAGGAACAACCGATGATAAGGTGGAAGGATTTGATGCTGGTGCAGATGATTATTTGGTGAAACCTTTTGAATTACGCGAACTTTATGTACGCATTCGCGCCTTATTGAAGCGCTTTGAAAATGCTACAGAAACAAGCAATCCAATTTTAAAATATGCCGATTTAGAGATTGATTTGAATCAGAAGAAATTCAAGCGTGCAGGACAAGAAATTCACCTGACTCCCAAAGAATTTAACCTGATGCAATTCATGATGGAAAACCCAGAGCGCGTTTTATCGCGAACGGAGATTTCTGAAAAAGTATGGGATACCCATTTTGATACAGGAACGAACTTTATTGATGTTTACATCAATTATCTGAGAAAGAAGATTGAACTCGATGCGAATAACAAATTGATTCATACAAAATCAGGTATGGGTTTTATCCTGCAAAGCCATGAGAATTAAAACGAGACTGACACTGCTGTTTACCTTGTTGGTGGCCTCTATACTATTGGTTTTCGCCAGTGTTATTTATTGGTCTTCCTCCAAAAGCAGAGAAGTTGAGTTTTATGAAGAATTGGAAAAAGAAGCGATTACGAAAGCCAAACTCTTTTTAGAAGCGCAAGTAAAGCCAACAACCTTACACAAAATTTACCTCAACAATAGTGAAATTATCAATGAGGTTGAGGTCGCCGTTTACGATTATAATTTCAACTTATTGTATCACGATGCAGAAGAGATTGATCGCGTAAAGGAAACCAAAGAAATGATCGGAAGCATCATTGATAAAGGAAGTTTACACTATACACAAGAAGATTGGCAAGTTATTGGGATGACGTATTCATTCAATGACCAAAACTATATCGTTACAGCTACAGCGTATGATGAATACGGTTACACCAAGTTGCAAAACTTATTTGTAACTATTGTAGTACTCGTGGTAATCTCGTTGTTAGTCATTTATTTTGTGGGGTTATTTTTCGCAGATAAAGTATTGTTACCCATTAAGAAGATGAATGATGAGGTGAATCAAATCACAGCTACAAATTTAGATTTGCGCATTAGCACAGAAAAAAATAAAGACGAACTTGGAGCTTTGGCTAATACATTTAATGAGATGCTGAATCGCCTAGAGAATTCTTTTGATTCTCAAAAGCAATTTGTGTCCAATATTTCACATGAGCTTCGAACGCCACTAGCAGCTATTATTGCAGAACTGGAATTAGCCCTAAGTAAAGAACAAAATCAGGCGTATTATATTCAGACGATTGAGAATGCCCTAAACGATTCACAAAAAATCGTGCGTTTATCCAACAGCTTATTAGATTTTGCGAAAGCAAGCTATGATCCAACGGAAATTGTGTTTAAATCAATTCGCGTGGATGAAGTGATTTTAGATGCTTGTCAGAAGTTGCAGAAAATGGATGCATCATACAAATTTAACTTTGTCATTGACGAATCGGTAACCAAGGAAGAAATGATGATGGTACATGCTAATCCTTATTTATTAGAGGTTGCCTTGGTTAATTTACTCGAAAATGCGTGTAAGTTTTCAGAACAGAAGGCTTGTACCATTCAAGTGAAATACGAAGATTATCACTTAGTCGTTCAGGTGATCGACAAGGGAATTGGTATAGCGGAGGAGGATTTGGAATCTATTTTTGTACCTTTTTATCGCGGTAAAAACCAAAACTACAAAGAGGGAAATGGCATTGGTCTTCCTTTGACAAATAAAATTATCAAACTACATAAAGGAACGTTGCGTGTCGACTCTCAAGTAGGAGAAGGAACGACATTTACGATTCAATTTTAACTCATCAAGCGCTTACTGTACAGTAGGCGCTTTCTTTTTCTAATAGAATTCTAATTTTTTTCTAAAGGCTTTCTAATAGCCGCCAAGCCTCATAACATCTACTTTTGTCCCATCAAAAAAAATAAATGATGGACACAGAATCCTTTCGAAGAAAAGAATGTTAACTGTCCTGCTGCTTGTTTATAACGGAGTTTGTATGCACGAAGTAGGAGCAAAAAAAATGAAGTTATGGCAATTACAGTATTTATTTTAAGATTATTACTTGCTTTTGTTTTAGGAGCGTTAATTGGTGCTGAGCGTCAAGTAAGACAAAAAAGTGCAGGATTGAGAACCAATACGTTGGTTTGTATTGGAGCAGCGGGATTTGTATTAATGTCGTATCAAATTGGAGGAACCGCTGTAGGGCGAGTAGCTTCTTATGTTGTAAGTGGAATTGGTTTTCTAGGAGCTGGCGTGATTATGAAGGATGGATTCAGCATCCGCGGTTTGAATACAGCAGCAACAATTTGGTGCTCAGCTTCAGTTGGCTCTATGTGTGGAGTAGGTTTATGGCAAGAGGCAATCGCAATGACGATTTTAATTGTAGGGGCTCACTTGTTATTACGTCCCATTGGGAATTTAATGAATAAGCTGTCTTTTGAAACAGAAAGCGATTCCGCCGAAGTATTCTACGAAATCATTGTAGGATGTAAAGAGCAAGTAGAGAATGATATTCGAGTGATGGTGCTGAAGCACCTGAAAGCACAAAAAGAATTGCAAATGCGTTCGCTAAAAAGTTCAGATAATGGCAACCCTGCCTTTTCCTACCTCAAATTTGAGGTGTACTGTATCGGACGTAAGGATGATATTTTAGAACAGATCACACAAAAAGTTTCTTTAGAATTTGGTGTATCTGAAGTTTCATGGGAGTTAATTACATACTAATCTTTAAAGAGAAAAGGCATGAGAACAATGAAGTACGAACACAGCAGTTTACGCAAAATAGCACAAGATTTTCAAGGATTAGATCAAATGATGAAGATGCTTCCGGTATTGAAAAAGATGCCCATTATTGATGTGAGTGAGGCGCTTTCTTTGATGGAAACAAAAGAACTGTTTGTTATTTTACGCGAATTTCCACTAGAACATCAAGCTGAAATCTTTGCTGCCTTTCCTTTGGTGAAACAGCTTTCTGTCTTTCAGCAGTTGAGCATGAAGCGCTTTGCTCGATTATTTGAGCAAATGCCATCTGAAGATCGCGCTGATTTATTTCAAATTCTAACACAACAGGAACAAATTGATTTGTTGCCGTTTTTGACCAAGCAAGTACGAGAGAATGTATTGGCGTTGAGCTCTTATCCTGAAGATACGGCAGGTGGAATTATGAGTACGGATTTTGCTACGGTTGGTAAGGATATGACTTGTTTTGAAGCGATTCACAAGGTACGTCAAGATGCACCATCAAAGAAAACGATTTACTATATCTATGTGGTAAATGAAGACCAAACCTTATTGGGATTCATTACCCTAAAAGATCTCATTATAGCAGAACCACATCAATTAGTAGAAGAAGAATTACACCGCGATTTTGTTTTTGGCTATGTTGATGAAGATAATGAAGAAGTTGCGGCTAAGATTGATAAATACGAATTAGTAGCCTTGCCTATTCTCAATCGCAAGAAACAGCTGGTGGGGATAGTAACCCATGATGATGCTTTAGATATTATTCAGGCAGAACACACCGAAGACATGCAAAAGTTTATGGGGGTGATGGGAAGTAGTGAGGATGCGGATTATGAGCAAACTTCTGTTTTCGATCACTTTAAAAAACGCGTGTTTTGGTTGGTGACTTTAGCTATTGTTGGTTTAGTATCAGGGTTAATCATTCACAATTTTGAAGGAGCTCTTGCGCAAATGGTCATTCTAGCCATCTATATGCCTATGGTGGCTGATGCAGGAGGAAACGCTGGAAGTCAGTCCGCAACGGTTGTTGTACGAGCAATCGCACTAGGGCAAATAACAGTAAAGTCCTGGATGCTTGTGCTGTGGAAAGAAATGAAAATCGGATTGATGTTAGCCTTGTGCTTGGGCGTATTAGCCTTTAGTAAAGTCGTCTTGTTGAGTTGGGAAACAGAATCGCCAGAAGTGTTTAGCCTGTGGATTATTGGCGGAGTGATTGCAGTGGCTTTGTTTTTACAAGTGATATTTTCTACTGTCATTGGGGCTGCCTTGCCGCTCCTTGTGAAGAAAATGGGAGCTGATCCAGCTGTAGTAGCGAGTCCAGCAATTCGAACCATTGTCAATATTCTTGGATTGTTAATCTATTTCGGATTAGCGGCTTACATCTTCGATTTACACTAATTAAAAGATAGATAAACCATACTATAAAGATAAAAAGAATGAAAAAGTGTCGTTTTCGCTGTGATTTGACTCCCTATGGGTAATAGATAATTGTTTTTATTGTTAAATAAACGTAATGTTTTATTTTTACGGTAAAAAATATAGCGTAAAATTTCGTAAATTAAGAAAATATTATAAAGTTAAAATTTAAAACAATCATAATGGCAAAAAAAGTACAAATAGCAGGAGTTCTAGGCTTGAGTATCTTATTGAGTTTTTGCTCTGATAAAAAGGAACAAACCAGTGACGTTGCACCATACCAAGTGAATAATCAGGTCATTTCCTTAACAGAAAATTCAAACCTCAAAGGCAGAATTAAAGTAACAGAAGTAGGAGTAGAAGATTTTACTTTTGATTTAGTAACTGCAGGTTTAGTAAAAGCAATACCGAACCATTATGCGGAGATTGCCTCTCCTTTTTCGGGGAGAATTATCAAATCGTTTATCAAATTGGGTCAAAAAGTAAGTGTGAACCAACCTTTATTCGAAGTGTCTTCACCAGATTATTTCGAAGCACAAAAGGATTACTTCGATTCCAAACAAGAATACAAGCAGGCGTCTTTGAATTTAAAAAGACAAGCAGACTTATTAGCGAACGGAGTTGGAGTTCGCCAAGAGTATGAAGAAGCTGAAACGGAAAACTCAATGGCAAAAGCTGCTTTTGACAATGCTACAGCCGCCATCAAAATATACAATGTTCAACCGACCTCTTTGGTTTTAGGACAGCCGCTAATTGTGCGTTCTCCTATTGAGGGGGAAGTATTGGAAAACAATATTGTATTAGGGCAGTATATCAATGATGATGCAGATCCAGTAATTAAAATTGCTGCATTGAACAAAATTTGGATTGTAGGAAAAGTCAAAGAAAAAGACATCCAACATTTGACCAAGTTGAATAAAGTTCAAATTGAGTTATCTGCTTATCCAGGTGAGCCTATCGAGGGAACCATTTACCATGTGAATGAAATTGTAGATGAAGAAACGAGAAGTATCGATGTGTTAATCGAAGTGAATAACAACGATCGCAAGTTAAAACCAGGTATGTATGTGAATGTACGTTTCATTGATCAACCGGAAAAAGTGATTTTAGTTCCTTCAAGAGCCGTATTACAGGGAGAAGATGATTCTTTCGTTTTTGTTGAAGTAGCACCAAACGAATACATTCGTAAAAATGTAGTCATCGGTGGAGTATCAGGCAATCAGACCGTGATCTTATCTGGTTTAGAAAAAGGAGACAAAATTGTAAGCGAAGGAGGTATTTACTTACCACAACTGTAGTAATCCTATAAAACAGCAAAAAAATGAAAAAAAATATAATAGATACAGCTATACACAAAAGATGGCTTGTTGCTGCTTTGTTTGGCTTACTGTGTATCTTCGGTTATTATTCTTGGAAACAATTATCCATAGAAGCTTATCCCGATATTGCAGATACAACCTCACAAGTAGTGACGCAAGTACCAGGCTTAGCTGCTGAAGAAATTGAATTACAGATTACAATTCCTATTGAGCGTGCACTAAATGGAATGCCAGGGATGCACGTGATGCGTAGTAATAGTACGTTCGGACTATCCATGATTACGCTTGTTTTTGAGGATGGAGTCGATGATTATTTTGCTCGTCAACGTATTCAAGAACGCCTAAATGCAGTGGAATTGCCTTATGAAGCTGTTCCTGAATTAGATCCCTTAACCTCGCCAATTGGAGAAGTATATCGCTATATTATCGAAGGGGATGGGTATAGTTTGCGCGAGCTTACGGATATTCAAAACTTTGTGATTATTCCGAAATTAAATCAAGTTTCAGGTGTAGCAGAAGTAACGAATTTTGGAGGGATTACGACTCAATTTCAAATTGAATTAGATCCACATAAATTAGAACAATACGATTTATCCTTAAGTGATGTAACGGAAACAATTGAAGAAAACAACGTAAACTCTGGAGGAAGTGTGTTAACACGTGGAGATTTAGGGTATGTTGTTCGCGGAATTGGGTTGGTGAAGGATTTAGAAGACTTAGGAAAAATCGTTGTAAAAGCGGATAATGGTATTCCCATTTTCTTAAAAGATTTAGGTCGTTTAAAATATGGAAATGTCGAGCGCAAAGGAGTTTTAGGTTATTCTGATAAAGAGCGTAATTACTCCGATAGTATTGAAGGAATTGTCCTTTTATTGAAAGGAGAAAACCCATCAGTAGTACTAGATAAAATTCACCAATATGTGGATGAATTAAACAACGAATTACTGCCAGAAGGCGTTAAGATTCACACGTTTTTAGATCGTACAGAATTAGTAGATACGACACTACATACCGTATCAACTTACGTTGATTGAAGGAATTAGCTTAGTGATTATCATATTAATTGTGTTCTTGGGTAGTTGGAGAGGGGCTTTATTGGTAGCAATCACCATTCCTGTATCGCTTTTATTTGCCTTTATCTTAATGCATTTCACAGATATTCCAGCAAACTTATTGTCTTTAGGAGCGATTGACTTTGGTATCATTGTCGATGGAGCTATTGTAATGATGGAGTCCATCCTCAAGAAGCGAGAAGATAATCCGAATGAAGAACTGAAGGAGAAATCAATTGCACAACGTACGAAAGAAGTAGCAAAACCTGTGTTTTTCGCAACGATTATTATTATCACGGCCTATTTACCTCTTTTTGCTTTTGAGCGCGTAGAAAAGAAACTATTTACGCCAATGGCATTCACCGTAGGATTTGCTTTGTTGGGGGCTCTTTTAGTAGCGCTATTCTTAATTCCTGGGTTGGCTTATGCGGTGTATAAAAAACCAAGAAAAATATACCACAATAAGTGGTTGGAAAAACTAACGGGATTGTATCATAATCGCATTGAAAAGATTATGAAAAGACCGAAACAAGTGTTTTTACCTATCGTTATTGTATTGGCGATTACAGTTGGATTAACGGTAAAAGTGGGGAAAGACTTTTTACCGCCTCTAGATGAAGGATCCATTTGGTTACAGGTGACTTTGCCTCCGGGAATTTCCTTGGAGAAATCCAAAGAGATGAGTGATACACTACGTGCGAGAACAATGAAGTATGAAGAGGTGACTTATGTTATGGTGCAAGCTGGACGAAATGACGATGGTACGGATCCATTTACGCCTTCCCATTTTGAGTGTTCTATTGGGATTAAACCTTATAAAGAATGGCCAAGAGGCAAAACGAAAAATGACCTAATTGAAGAGTTGGCTGCAGAATATGAATCGCTTCCTGGATTTACAGTAGGATTCGCACAGCCAATGATTGACGGTGTAATGGATAAGATTTCTGGGGCACATAGTGAGTTAGTGGTTAAAGTGTATGGAGAAGATTTCCACGAAACTAGACGTATTGCCAATGAAGTGCTAGGAACATTGAAAACAGTAGATGGCGCAGTAGATTTAGCGATTGATCAAGAACCACCTTTACCACAATTGCAAATTCACGCGAATCGAGATAAAATTGCACAATACGGATTGAATGTAGCGGATGTAGCGGAATTGATTGAAGTGGCGATTGGTGGAAAAGCGATTTCTCAAATCTTTATCGGAAATAAGGTGTATGATATTAGTGCGCGTTATACGGAAGAGAGTAGAAATACACCAGAAAAGATTGCTAATCTAATGTTGACTTCGAGTAGTGGAGCGAAGATTCCCTTGTCACAAGTGGCGGATGTAAAAACAAGTACAGGAGAAAGTACCATTACCCGTGAGATGAACAGACGTCATTTAACAGTGAAATTAAACGTTCGTAACCGCGACTTGGGTTCTTTATTGAAAGAGGCGCAACAAAAAATAGAGGACAACATTACGTATGACCACAATAAATTCCACATTGAGTGGGGAGGACAATTTGAAAATCAACACCGTGCATACAACCGTTTGGCGATTATCGTTCCGCTTACTTTGTGTTTGATGTTTGTGTTACTCTACGGAGCATTTGGTCAGTTCAGACAAGCAGGATTATTGATGGTTGTAGTTCCTTTGGCTCTTTTTGGAGGAATGTTAGCCTTGAATGTGAGAGGGATGTCCTTGAACGTGTCTTCAGCCGTTGGATTTATTGCACTCTTTGGGGTCGCAATTCAGAATGGAGTGATTATGATTTCCCATATTAATGACTTGCGCAAGAAAGGACATGCACTGTTAGAAGCTGTATTGATGGGAGCAGAACAGCGATTTAGACCGGTATTAATGACCGCAACTGTAGCAATTTTAGGATTATTCCCTGCTTCTATGGCAACGGGAATCGGTTCAGATGTTCAACGTCCACTGGCAACAGTAATTGTATATGGATTGTTATTCGCTACTATTTTAACCCTTTTTGTATTACCTGCTTTGTATTATTTAGTAGAACGCAAATGGGGAAAAGACAGTGACTTTGTGAAAGTAGAAGAAACAGAAGAAAACTAGCATTGAGATGAATATTGTAAAGAAATATATAAGTATAAGTGTGATGTCAATCGTTTGTGGTGGTACGATGTATGCGCAAAATGGGCATACGGAGGAAGCGACAAATAAAAGCACACTGACCTATAAGGAGTTTCTATCCAAAATGGTAGTAAACAACTTGAGCTATGCTGCGGAAAAGTATAATATCAACATTGCAGAGGCAGAAGTACAAGCAGCTAAAGCATTTCCCGATCCAGAATTGAGTTTTGGTTGGGCAGATAATCAGCAGAAGCGCATGCAAATGGGGTATGGATTTGAAGCGGAATTATCTTGGGATTTAGAGCTTGGAGGAAAGCGAAAAGCAAGAAAGAACTTAGCACACGATCAGAAAGTATTAGCAGAATTAGAATTGCAAGAATTCTTTCACACGCTGCGTGCAGAATCAACGGTTACCTTTTTGGAGGCCATGCAAAATAAGATGTTGTATGATATTCAAAAGGATTCATACGAATCAATGCGTCAAGTAGCCCAATCGGATAGTATTCGCTATTCTTTGGGACAAATTAGCAAAGTCGATGCGATCCAAAGTAAGTTGGAAGCCAAGTCGATGCTCAATGATTTGCAAGATGCGGATGATGCTTGGGAAAATAGTTTGATTGAAGTGCGTAATATCATTAGTGCACGTCGAATTGATTCGATTTATCTACCCGTAGGGGATTTTAATCAATTCGTTCGACTGTTTGCCTTAGAGGATCTTATTGTAACCGCTCAGAATAATCGTGCAGATTTTCTAGTTGCTCAACAAAATAAAGTAGTTGCAGGACGTCAAGTTGCATTAGCGAGAGCAGAACGCGTGATTGATTTAGGGTTGAATTTAGGGGTTGAAAATAACTCATTTGTCAAAAATGCAGTGGCTCCTACACCTGGGAATACCGTAGTGAAAGCGGGTATTTCAGTTCCTTTGAAATTTTCCAATCGACGTGATGCGGGGTTGAAAACCGCTTTGTATGAAGAAAGACAAGCAGAGTTGGAATACGACATGGTCGAATTGGAGTTGGAAAAAGAAATTACACAGGCGTATCGCAATTATCTAACCAAACAAAAGCAAATTCAACGTTTTGAGAATGGCATGTTAGATGAAGCTAAACAGGTATTTGAAGGAATTAAGTATAGCTATCAACGTGGTGCTAGTAGCTTATTGGAAGTGTTAGATGCACAACGTACGTATAACGAAACCCAACAAGCGTATGCAGAGACTTTATTCGGTTATGCAGAATCGTTGGTAGAGTTAGAAAAAGCGGTGGGAATTTGGGATATTGATTTTTAAGAAGCGTAGGATGAAACACATTATATTCAGTTTAATAGTATTAACTGGGCTTTCTATGAAAGCACAGGACTTCAATGAAGATCTAAAAGGAAGAACCTCTTTTAGTGTAAAAGCGGGTTGGTTACAATCTACCCTAAAAGGTGGTGATGTGAACGAATTAGCCGTAGACGGCAAAATAGATAAACGCAATAACTTTTTTGTAGGCGTAAGTGTAGATAATAGTATCGGAACTTATTTTGGATTAAAACACGAATTGTACTATCAGAATTACGGTGCAGATTTTAAACGATCGCTAGAGGAGCATACGTTTGATGCCACGTTAGAGATGCACAGTTTGCGTTTGAATCCCATTAGCCCTACGTTTAAAATAGGGGGACTGCAAGTGTATGCAGGTCCTTATATCAATATGTTGTTGTACTCTTCGATTACGGCTGTAGATGAAGAAGGAAAAACATATAAAGATCACGGTATCTTTGGTTCAACAGAAGATGACCAAGAGGATAGTAAATACCTGCAAAAGATGGATTATGGGGTTACAGCAGGGATAGAATATCAATTTAAATTTGGGTTAATCGTAGGTGCACAATATACC
Organism: Myroides gitamensis; assembly: GCF_029894455.1. Lineage (NCBI taxonomy): Bacteria > Pseudomonadati > Bacteroidota > Flavobacteriia > Flavobacteriales > Flavobacteriaceae > Myroides > Myroides gitamensis. Next base: position 3,034,532 of record NZ_JARYHN010000001.1, on the reverse strand, counting down.
CGAGGATTTGCTTCCATTTTTGACAATTCCAATACGTTTGGGGTAGAAGAAAATACAGGAGCCAATGATCTCAAAATCTACAATCAGAATTTTGGTGTTTATGTAGGCTATCGCTTTTAGTGAAATCGAAACGAAATGGAGATTCCTAGAATACCCAATCGATCGATGAACAAGCGCGATATAGAATAAAATTGTTTATGAAATAGAAAAAGGAAACCCAACGGTTTCCTTTTTCTATTTTGTATACGCTTTACATCCTCATAAAACCAGTGAACTACATCAAGGGTAAGGAGGATGAAAACCTTAGTTTAGTGTTTTATAACTTCCCACTAAAGAACCTCCACCAGAACAGTAGTACGATAAAACTCCTCTATTACTTTCATTCACCGTATCAATGCTTAATTCTCCTTCTTTTAAAGTAAAGTTTACAGGAACTTCTTGCAAGATGGCTTGATACGTGTGGTCATTTAATTGGGTTGCTACGGTTTCTAAAGAGCAAGTAGGTTTTTTAATGTCTTCTCTTGAAGTCACTAGAATAGTAACTTGATCTTTTTCTAAACTTGTTATGTTGATTTTTACCCAATCCGATCCATCTTCTTTTGTTGCATATCCTTCTGAAACAAAAGTTAGGTTAACAGGTTCAGCTTTTGTTGCTTCTGTAACTTGACTCGCTTCCGTTGCTTCTGAAACAGTTGTAGTGGCTTCTTTGGTGTTTTCTTTGCAGCTTGTCAAAAGGTAACCTGAAGTTAAGGTTAGGGCTGCTAAGATTAAAATTCTTGTTTTCATCGCTTGTTTATTTTTTGTTTTTATTTTTTGTGTATATCAAACCTATTACAATAGGCCTTTAATTTCAGATAGCTTTTTAATGGAGGTAAAGTTATCGTGAATAACAGGGTGCTCAATGTGCTCGTGTAACCAAGTCGTGTGAAAGGGAACATGTACAGCATAGCCACCTAGTTCCAAGACTGGCAACACATCAGAGCGCAACGAATTTCCAATCATGATAAATTCATCTGGTTGTACATCTAGTCGCAAAAGTAATTTTTCATAATCGATCTTTTCTTTATCCGTCATTACTTCAATATGATGAAAATAAGAACCCAATCCCGATTTGTGTAATTTGCGATGTTGGTCTTTTAAATCCCCTTTGGTAGCAACGACTAAACGGTATTTTGTTTGTAGTTCTTGGAGAATCGCTTCTACATCGTCAATCAATTCAACGGGTTTCGTCAATAATCCCTTTCCTATTTTGACAATCTTATCAATAATTTTTACGTTTAAAGTTCCCTTAGAGATAATTTCAGCGGATTCAATCATGGAAAGTGTAAATCCCTTGATTCCGTAACCATAAAGTGGTAAATTATCTACTTGTGTTTTGAAGAGAATCTGAGAAATACTTTGATGCGTAAGGTAATCTTCCATCAAAATACAAAATTGTTGTTCGGCTTCTCTGAAAAAAGGTTCATTAATCCAAAGCGTATCGTCTGCATCAAATGCAACAACTTTAATTTTATTCATGTTATGCTGTTATAATTAGCCTAAAGGTAAGTAAACATTCAGGGCCTTCTGGTATAAAGAGACTAAATTTAACGCAATCTTGGATTAAACATCTTTGCGTATACGGCTCAAGCTAACTTGGGTAATTCCCAAATAGGAAGCAATATGTTTGAGTGGTACGCGCTGAATAATCGTCGGATAGTTGGAAATTAAATCTTTATAACGGGCTGTAGCGGATAGTAAATCGCGAGAGATAATACGCTTTTCTAAACGCATGAGTTCCTTTTCTGCCAATTTGCGTCCAAAGTTAGCAATGTGGATGTCCGTTAAATAATAGTCACTTAGCTCATGAACATTTACCTGATAGAGTTCACAATCAACCAAAAGTTCAATACTCTCATAGCTCTTTTGATTTTCTACATAGTTATTCATGGATAAAATAGTGCTTCCCTCTTCGCCAAACCAAAAGGTGATTTCCCCATCTTCATGAGAGGAAAATGCACGAACAACCCCTTGCTTGATGAAGTAGATGTTGTGTTCAATGCGATCTGCTTCAAGTATAATATGGCCTTTCGGTAGGTGTAATTCACTACACAAACTCTTTAGCGCCGTCAGGGAAGGCTCAGGTAGAGGATAAATAGCCGTAAGAATTTGATCGATATCCATGATAAAAGGAATGAAATTGATTGAGTTGTGAATACACAAAGATAGGAATTCTCAAAGAAAGGGAGTGGAGGAATTACAGGAGTGTGAAAGAATAAAATTTTTAATTTATCGAGTGTATTATTGTTATTTAATATTGAGATAATATGAAATTAGGTCAAAAAGCCTTTATTTGTCAAAATGAATTTTTTAGGTCGTTGAATATGCTAACAAACTTTATGATACAAGATGTTTTCTATGTAGAATGTCTTTAATAGCTTTGTTAAACCTTATTAAATACTTAAATAACACCCAAATAAAGAAAAAAATGAATTTTAAGTCAACGGTAATTACAGCCATGTGCTGCTTCTTTTCCTTTGCTGTTTTAGCAAGTGAAAAATTAGAAAAACCAAAATTAGTGGTGGGTCTTGTAGTTGATCAAATGCGCTGGGATTATTTATATCGTTATTATGATCGATATAGTGAAAATGGATTTAAGCGCTTGTTAAACGAAGGATTCTCCAGCGAAAATACATTAATTGATTATGTACCAACGTATACCGCAATTGGACATAGTACCATTTATACAGGAAGTGTACCGGCAATACACGGGATTGCAGGAAATGATTTTATCATCCAAGCAACAGGACAAAATATGTACTGTACCCAAGATGATAGCGTTCAGGCAGTTGGTGGTGAAGGGAAAGTAGGACAGCAATCACCAAAGAATTTATTGGTGTCTACAATTACCGATCAATTGAAATTAGCGACTAATTTCCAATCGAAAGTAATTGGAATTGCAATTAAAGATAGAGGAGGAATTCTTCCTGCTGGGCATTTTGCTAATGCTGCATATTGGTTAGATGGTAAAACAGGCGATTGGATTACGAGTACGTATTATATGAAGGATTTACCAAAATGGGTAAAGGGATTCAATAAAGAGAAAGTAGTAGATCAATACTATAAACAAGGATGGAAGACGTTGTATCCGATAGATACGTATGTGTTGAGTACGGCGGATGACAATTTGTATGAAGAAACGTTTAAAGGAGAAAAAACACCAACATTCCCTCGTGATTTAGTGAAGCTAAAGAAAGAAAATGGGTATGAGTTAATTAAAAGTACACCGCAAGGAAATACGTTAACGTTGGATTTTGCTAAACGTGCAATTGAAAACGAACAATTGGGGAATAATCCTTTACAAGTAACGGATTTCTTAGCTGTAAGTTTATCATCAACGGATTATATTGGACATCAATTTGCCATTAATTCAATTGAAATCGAAGATACCTATTTGCGTTTAGATCGCGATATCGCTGATTTTTTAGCGTATTTAGATCAAAATATTGGAAAAGGTAACTATACGTTATTTTTAAGTGCTGACCATGGAGCAGCTCATAATCCTAAGTTTTTTGCGGATCAAAAAGGAAACTCAGGATATTTTGACACAAAGGCGATTCGAAAAGACTTGAATGAAAAGTTAGCAAGTAAGTTTGGGGTAGCGGATTTGGTAAAAAGCTTAGCCAATTATCAAGTACACTTGAACTATGAAGTGATTGAAGCGAATGATGTAGAAGAGGATGAGGTTATTGCTGCTGCCATCAAACTATTGAAAAAAGTTGACGGTGTAGCTTTCGTGGTGGATATGAATGAAGCTGCGGAATCATCAGTACCGCAGATATTGAGAGAACGCATCATCAATGGATACAATTTCAAACGCAGTGGAGCGATTCAGCTTATTCTAGAACCACAATGGTTTAGTGGATCGAAAGATGGAAAAGGAACGACACATGGTAGTTGGAATTCATACGATGCGCATATTCCAGCAGTATTCTTAGGATGGGGGGTTAAACCAGGAAAAACAACCCGTCAAACACATATGACAGATATTGCACCAACAATAGCACAAATCTTGAAAATAGAGTTCCCTAATGGAAACATTGGAACACCAATCCAAGAAGCAATTGAACAATAAGAAGTAAAAAAAACGCCTTTAGTGAAAAACTGAAGGCGTTTTCTTTTTTAAGCCTATGTTATTTTTGTGTAAGAAAAGAGAATTATGTTTAGCTTTGGACTTACAAATTACTATTTATGAAAAAAAGATACCTATTGTACGGTTTTATATTTTCAATGAGTAGTGTATTACACGCTCAATATAAAACACTTACAAAAACGGATGCCAACGGATTTACCTATGAATATGTAGAAAATGATCCAGCAAATGCTCGAATTTATACCTTAAATAATGGGCTAAAAGTATACTTAGCACAGAATCACGATGAGCCAAGAATCCAAACGTATATTCCTGTTCGTACAGGTTCAAATAATGATCCAGAAGACAGTACAGGTTTAGCACACTACTTGGAACACATGTTGTTCAAAGGAACTTCTAAATTAGGAACGGTTAATTGGGAAGTAGAGCAAGCAATGATTAAAAAAATCTCTGACTTGTATGAGCAACATAAAAATGAAAAGGATGTAGAAAAGAAAAAAGCAATCTATAAAAAGATTGATGAAATTTCGAAAGAAGCTTCTCAATATGCGGTTGCTAATGAGTATGATAAATCGGTAGCTTCTATTGGAGCAACAGGAACGAATGCGCATACTTGGTTTGAGGAAACGGTATATAAAAATGTCATTCCTTCAAATGAATTAGAAAAATTCTTAATCATTGAAAAAGAGCGTTTTTCTCAATTGGTATTGCGTTTATTCCATACCGAATTAGAGGCTGTATACGAAGAGTTCAACCGCGGTCAAGATAATGACTTCTGGGCGTCAAATGAGAAGATGATGGCGATGTTGTTTCCAACGACACACTATGGAACGCAAACGACAATTGGAACGTCAGAGCATTTGAAAAATCCTTCTATGGTAGCAATCCACAATTACTTTGATCAATATTATGTACCAAATAATATTGCGGTAGTATTAGTGGGAGATATCCAGTTTGATGAGACGATTCAAATGGTAAACAAGTATTTCGGTGCGATGAAAAAAGGAGTTCAGCCGAAAGAATATGTAGCGGTTGAGCAACCAATTCAAGGAATTAAATCGGCTGAGGTATTTAGCCCACAAGCGGAACGCGTAGAGATGGGCTTCCGTTTAGGTGGTGCAAAAACACAAGATGCTTTATTTGTAACGATGATTGACATGCTATTGAGCAATGGTCAAGCAGGTTTGATTGACTTAGATATTAACCAAAAACAAAAAACGTTATACGCAGGTAGTTCATCTATGATCATGAAAGATTATTCGGTTCATGAACTAACAGGTATGCCTAACGAAGGACAAACCTTAGAAGAGGTGAGAGATATCATGTTAGAGCAAATCGAAAAAATCAAAAAAGGAGAATTTGACGATTGGTTATTACAAGCTGTTATCAATGAATTGAGAAAGAATTCAATGAAAGCATTAGAAGATAATGATTCGATGGCTACTGAGATGTATCAAGCCTTTATTCAAGGTAGATCTTGGGAAGATGCAGTGAGCGAAATCGACCGCATGGAGAAAATTACCAAAGCGGATATCGTGCGTTTTGCTAATGAGAACTACAAAGATAACTATGCGATTGTGTATAAACGCCAAGGAGAAAACAAAGATTTAGTTCGCGTTGAAAACCCTGGAATTACACCCATTGATTTAAATAGAGATAGCGAATCAGCATTCTATAAAGCATTAAATCAAGTGACTGTTAAAGATATTCAACCAGAATTCGTTGATTTCAACAAAGCGTTGAAAAGAGAGAAAATTGGCAAAATCAAAACAACGTTATACAGCATTGAAAATGTAACGAATGACTTAGCAACTGTAACGTATATCACACCAGTAGGATCTGATCACGACAAAAAATTAAGTTTAGCTTTAGAGTACTTGGATTATATTGGAACTAACAAGTATTCTCCAGCAGATATTCGCAAAGAGTTTTACAAATTAGGGGTTGATTATTCGTTGAATACAGGAACAGATAAATCATATATCACAATTGCTGGATTAAAAGAGAATATCCCTGCAGGAATTAAATTGTTAGAGCACTTATTGACGGATGCAAAAGCAGATCAAGAGGCATACGAAAATTTAGTGGACCAAATTTTGAAGTCTCGTTTTGATGCAAAATCGAGTAAAGGTGGAATTCAACGTGCATTGAATAGCTATATCATGTCTGGAAATCAGTTAAGTAGATTCAAGGATATTTTGAGCGAATCAGAATTACAAGCAATCAATCCAACAGAATTAGTAGGGTTGTTACATAAATTCTTTGATTATAATCAAGAAGTATTCTACTACGGAAATGACTTAGCAACGGTGAAAAAAGCAATCGTAGCGAATCACAACTTAGGAAAAGGAAAAGTTAGACCAGTGCAAAAAGTGTATGCTGAACCAATGACAGACGGAACGGTTTATTTTGCTCCTTATGATATGGTACAAGCAGAAATCTCGTACCGTGGTAGAGAAAGTAAGTTCAACAAAGACTTATTAGCAACATCAAGTGTATTCAATAGCTACTTTGGCGGAGGAATGGCATCTGTTGTTTTCCAAGAAATTAGAGAATCAAAATCATTGGCTTATTCTGCTTATGCAGCTTATGCAAATGCGGGTAAATCAGATAAGTTTAACTACGTAATGGCGTATGTGGGTACACAAGCAAACAAATTACCACAAGCCGTTGATGCGATGATGGACTTGATGAATGATATGCCTCAAGCACAAAATCAGTTTGAAAATGCGAAGAATTCAGCATTGAAAAACATTGCAACACAACGTTATACAAAAGCACAGATTTTCTTCTACTGGTTAGGATTGCAGGAAAGAGGAATTGATTATGATATCAACAAAGATATTTACAAACAAACCCAAGAGATGCAATTGTCTGATTTGGTAAACTTCTTTAACCAACACGTAAAAGGGAAAACGTTTAACGTAGGTCTATTAGGTAAAAAAGAAAACTTAGATTGGGAAGCCGTTAAAAAATTCGGTACCATCAAAGAATTAACTTTAGAAGATTTATTCGGATATTAATAAAAAAAAACACCAACTGAAAAGTTGGTGTTTTTTTTTATTGTAGAGGGGAAATTGTAGAGGGGTTTGTACTTTGTGAGGTTTGCTCTTTGTGAAGTTGTTTTTTCGCAAAATCGTGAGAATTGCCGATTAAAGAAGAATAATTATCTTTAGCTGGATAATTTACCTCATCGTCTCACCACCTCACAATCTCACCATTCACACCCAGTATGTCATCCCGACGAAGGAGGGATCGCATCCGTCACTCAACACTAACCATTCGTCCAGCATGCTGTGAGCGCTGGATGCGACCCTTCGTAGCCTCAGGGCGACATACTGGGTGTGATAAGCGGAATGGAAATATAGAGGAGTTTATTAAATGCCAATGTCTAACCCACAGTTTGTTTTTTGCAAGAGGCTTTTTTGCTTTTTCGTGAAGTTGTAAGATTTATCGATTAAAGAAGGAACTCTGTTTTCATTCACCCATAACCTTAACCCTTAACCCTTAACTCACACCCCATAATCCATAACTCCTAACCCATTTCATCAATTCCCGCTAAATATTCCAACGCTTTTTTAATCGATTTGACTTGTTCAAAAGACAACATCAAGCGCAAGCCATTTTTCGTTTCTTTTTCTCGCATTTTACACACGTGAGAACTTTGCTGTACAAAGGTCAAGACTTGTCTAAACTTAGGCGAGGTATAGTATCCCGATTTTTGATCGCCAATAAAATAGCAAATCATTTTCCCTTGTTTTAAGATCACTTTCTCAATCCCAAGGTTACTAGCATGCCATTTGATACGCAAACTGTCTAAAAGCGCAACAGCTTGTCTTGGAAGAGGTCCAAAACGGTCAATCAAGCGTTGTTCGTATGCTTTTAATACGGGTTCTGTAGCAATGGTGCTCAATTCATTGTATAAGTTTAGGCGCTCTGAAATATTGTTGACATACTCATCTGGAAATAAGATTTCAAAATCAGTATCAATTTGACAATCGCGTACAAATACCTTGTTTTCTTCTTTTTTATCTTCGAGGTATAAATCTTTGAATTCATTTTCTTTTAATTCTTCAATCGCCTCTTGCATGATTTTTTGGTAGGTTTCAAAACCAATCTCATTGATGAAACCACTTTGTTCACCACCTAAAATATCCCCAGCTCCTCGAATTTCTAAATCTTTCATTGCAATATTGAATCCACTACCTAGGTCGCTAAACTGCTCTAAAGCTTGGATTCGTTTGCGGGCTTCTTCCGTCATAGCAGAATACGGAGGGCAGATGAAGTAACAGAAGGCTTTCTTATTGCTTCGTCCAACGCGCCCACGCATCTGATGTAAATCAGACAAACCGAAATTATTCGCATTGTTGATTAAAATCGTATTCGCATTGGGAACGTCCAAACCACTTTCAATAATTGTAGTAGCGACGAGCACATCAAATTCACCATCCATAAAAGCGAGCATCAATTCTTCCAGTTTCTTGCCATCCATTTGTCCATGACCAACACCCACTTTTGCATCAGGAACTAAACGTTGAATCATCCCCGCTACTTCGCGTATATTCTCAATTCGATTATTGATGAAATACACTTGTCCGCCACGTTCCAATTCATACGCAACAGCATCGCGTATAATCTCCTCATTAAATCCAACAACATTGGTGTCAATTGGATAACGATTGGGTGGAGGTGTTGTGATAACAGATAAATCACGTGCTGCCATTAATGAAAATTGAAGTGTTCTCGGAATAGGGGTTGCGGTTAAAGTAAGCGTATCCACATTCTCAGAAATCGTCTTTAATTTATCTTTTACAGCTACACCAAACTTTTGTTCCTCATCAATGATAAGTAGTCCTAAATCTTTGAAAACTACATTTTTGTTTACCAATTGATGCGTTCCAATGATTATGTCGATTTGTCCTGCTTCCAAATCACGTAGGATATCGCTTTTTTGCTTAGCTGTTCGGAAGCGATTAATATAACTCACGCGAACAGGCATGTCTTTCAAACGCTCAGAAAACGTTTTAAAATGCTGAAAGGCTAAGATTGTCGTCGGTACAAGAATAGCAACTTGTTTACCATTATCAACCATTTTGAAGGCTGCGCGAATGGCAACCTCTGTTTTCCCAAATCCTACATCTCCACAAACTAAACGGTCCATAGGACGATCCAGTTCCATATCGGCTTTTACTTCCTGTGTCGCTTTTAATTGATCTGGCGTATCTTCATAGATAAACGAACTTTCCAACTCATGTTGCAAATAGCTATCTGGCGCACAAGCAAACCCTTTTTGTGTTCGTCTCTTGGCGTATAATTGAATCAAGTTAAACGCAATATTTTTAACTCGTGCTTTCGTTTTTGTTTTTAAGTTTTTCCAAGCAGAAGAACCTAATTTGTGAATTTTAGGAACAGCACCATCTTTTCCATTGTACTTGGCAATCTTGTGTAAAGAGTGAATACTCACATAGACAATATCATTATCCGCATACACTAATTTGATAGCCTCTTGTGTTTTGCCTTCTACTTGAATTTTTTGTAAGCCACCAAATTTTCCAATTCCATGATCAATATGCGTTACATAATCACCAACCGTAAGGGAAGAGATTTCTTTCAGCGTAATGGTCTGTTTTTTGGTGTAGCCATTTTTGAGGGTGAACTTGTGGTATCGCTCAAAAATTTGATGATCTGTATAACAGGCAATTTGCTTCTCTTCATCAATGAACCCTTGATAAATAGGGTTAACAATGGTTTTATATTGTTGTACCACTTGATTCTGGTTTTCATCGCGCATAGCATCAAAAATATCCTTGAATCGACGCGCTTGATTTTCATTGGCACAGAATAAATAATTGGTATAACCATGATCCGAATTATCATTCAGGTTGCGTACCAGTAAATCAAATTGCTTATTGAAAGACGGTTGCGGTTTGGTGTGAAACACATACTGTTTTTTAGGCGTAATGTGTTTGCTATCTGTGAGCTCAATGTAATTGAATAATTCCGCCTGACGTAAAAAAGTGTCTCCATGAAGGAACATCTCATTCGGATTAGAATACTTGAGCTCTTTATTTAATTTTGCAAAAATGGTCTGGGCTTTTTCAAAATTGTGATTCAATTGATCCACAATAAAAGCCGTGTTTTGTGCGAAAACAACTGTTTTTTCGGAAACATATTCCAAGAAACTTTCTCTTGTTTCAGCAGTGAATTTATTCTCAACATTGGGAATAATGGTGATTTTCTTCTGCTTATCAACAGATAATTGCGTTTCTACATCAAAGGTTCGAATACTGTCAATCTCATCCCCAAAAAATTCAATACGATACGGGTTGTCATTGGAAAAAGAAAAGACATCGATGATTCCTCCGCGGAGAGAAAACTCTCCAGGTTCAGCAACGAAGTCTACGCGTTTGAAGTTATATTCGAATAGGGTTTCATTTACGAAATCAATCGACAACTGATCTCCAACCTGTACTTTTAGCGTATTTTTTTCTAATACCTTTTTGGTAACTACTTTTTCAAAAATGGCTTCCGCATAAGAAACAATAATCGCTGGTTTTTTGCGAGAGCTAATGCGATTTAATACTTCTGCACGCAAGAGGACATTCGCATTGTCTGTCTCTTCAATTTGATAAGGACGGCGATATGACCCTGGGTAGAAGAGTACATCCTGCTTGTTGATCAAGTGTTCTAAATCATTGAGGTAGTATGCCGCTTCTTCTTTGTCGTTGAAAACTAATAAAAAGGGAAGTTCAGTCTGACGAAAGAGACTCTCCAGCTGAAAAGATAGGGCAGATCCTAGTATACCTTTAAAAAGTATGGGTTGTCGACTATTTAATAAATCTTGTACAACTTGTTGGGTTTGTACAGCCTCATTAAAATATTGTTTTAATTCCATAGGTTATTCTAATTCTTCTTCGGGATTTGCTTTTCGCATATCATTTCTAAATTCTTCCATTTCCTCCAACATCGCATCTTCTCCTGCTTCTTTTGCATAGTTTTGACGAACTAAATTTTCGTCCATCATACGCACGATATCATCTAAATTAAGCTGAATATTGTCTAGCCACTTGTCGACTTTTTCAATGTCTACAGGATTTAGATTGATATACATATCCAGATTCTGGAAAGATGTCAGAAGCGTTGAGTATCTGATTTTGATATCCGGAGTGTCTAAGGCAGAAGGATACCCTTGGTACGGAAGGTTTTCTGCTATTTCACTAAGGGTAATCGCCTTTTTTTGGAAGGCACCAATCGTTGATACAGGGCGTAATTTTAATTCATTGATTAGATTTGTCCACGCTTTCCAATCTTCGAGAATGGGAGTTAGCTCTTTCGAAGCTTTAGGAATTTTAAACTTCCATTCTTTCATTAAATGCGTAAATACACTATCGTTGTATTGTTGTAATTTGGTTTGCTCTATGGCACTTTGATCCACTTCTTTCTTACAAGAAGTAAGATTCAAACTAAGTACCACCAGTATAATCGTCCAAATGTTTTTCATATCCTTGAATTTCAAACCTCAAATTTACGAATGTTATTGAATTTATTCGACTTGCTTTGCGATAAACCATAGCGAATTTCAACCAATTGATAGCAGAATAAGGCAATATTTTATTTGTTCTCTGATAGAAATGTCCTTTTTTACGTTGATTTATTGTCTAGCAACGGCTATATTTGTGCAACTAAATACAAAACAAATGGGAACCAAAATATTAATTATTGGAGCTTGTGGACAAATTGGCTCTGAACTTACGTTAAAGTTGCGTGGTATCTATGGAAATGAGAACGTTATCGCTTCAGATATTAGAGAAGGAAATGAAGCTTTGATGAGCTCAGGACCTTTTGAAATTGTCAATGCAATGGAGTTTGATGCCGTTGCGCAGGTGATTGAGAAGCATCAAGTAGAAGAGGTTTATTTAATGGCTGCTTTGCTTTCTGCAACTGCAGAGAAAAATCCAGCTTTTGCTTGGGAATTAAACATGAACTCTCTATTTCACGTTTTAAATTTAGCGAAAGAAGGAAAAATTAAAAAAATATTTTGGCCATCTTCAATCGCTGTATTTGGACCAACTACTCCAAGAGAGAATACTCCGCAGTACACAGTAATGGAACCAAGTACAGTATATGGAATCTCAAAACAAACTGGAGAGCGTTGGTGTGAATATTACTTCAATAAATACGGAGTAGATGTACGCAGTATCCGTTACCCAGGTTTGATTTCATGGACAACTCCTCCAGGTGGTGGAACGACAGATTATGCAGTGGATATTTTTTATAAAGCAATTGAAGATAAACACTACAACTGTTTCCTATCAGAGCAAACAGGATTGCCAATGATGTATATGGATGATGCTTTAGATGCGACAGTGGGAATCATGCAAGCACCAAAAGAAGCAATTAAAATTCGCTCTTCATACAATTTAGGTGGAATCTCATTTACGCCTGAAGAAATTGCTGCAGAGATTACGAAGCATATTCCTGATTTTACAATTGCTTATGAACCAGATTTCCGTCAAGCTATTGCAGACAGCTGGCCAGCGAGTATTGATGACAGCCGTGCGCAACAAGATTGGAACTGGAAACACAAGTATGACTTATCTTCTATGACGGAAGTAATGCTTGAAAACCTAAGTAAAGTTTTAAAGAAATAGAACGCGAACTACTTTGAAAAGAGTAGTTGATGTATAGATACAGAAACAGTGATAAGCAGTAGCTTATTGCTGTTTTTTTGTGTTTTGATTTTTGTAAGGCTACGTTTCTCGTACTTTATAAAACCGTCCACTGTCCACTGTCAACCTATTTCTTGCGCAGTTTTGTGAATACTAAATGATATAAAGAAACAACGATAAAAGCGAATCCAATTAAGATAACTGCGGTGCTGATTCCCGTGGTGATGATTTGTGTGGCTTTTAAAACCAAGCTTAAAGCAAAAAGTACGAGTCCGAAGGCTAAGAGTTTTACATTTTTATCCATGATTGTATAATTTGTTTCTACAAAGATAAGCGTTATATTGAAAGGATGACTTTTCTAATTTTGATCGCTGTATAGATTTTTTTTCTGTGGAGTAGATCAAAAGTGAATTTGAAAAAGAATCTTGTCTTTTTTTTAGTAAGAAGTAAGATTAGTGTAGATGATGTTGTAAATTTAGGAGATAAAAGACGCATTAATATGAAAAAAGAAGTAGAAATTAGAATAGAACAGGCGGAAAATGCTTATCAAAGATGGAGCAAAATTGCCTTAGAGGAGCGCATAGAATACCTCAAAAAAGTAAAAGAAAAGCTGTTGCTTAACAAAGAGCGATATGGTGCGGTGATTACGCAAGATATGTTCAAGCCTTTGAGTCAAGCGATTGCTGAAGTAGAAAAAAGTGCAACCCTGATTGATTATTATATTGAAGAAGGAAAAGAGATTTTGCAAGGACGTCACATCCAAACGAAATGGTCTGAAACTTATATTGTACATGATCCAATGGGTGTTATCTTAGGCGTAATGCCTTGGAATTATCCGTTTTGGCAAGTATTTCGCTTTGCTATTCCTACACTATTAGCTGGAAATACCGTTTTGCTTAAGCATGCGAGTAATGTGCCTTTTTCGGCGAAGGCATTAGAATCTTGCTTTGCTGTAGAAGGTTTCGAGCAAGTTTATTTCAACTTGACGCTGCCAGGCAAAGAAGTGGAGGAAGTCATTGCACATCCTGCGGTAAAAGGCGTGTCCCTTACAGGAAGTGAACCTGCAGGAAGTGCGGTGGCACAGAAAGCAGGGAGTTTAATTAAACCGGTGTTGTTAGAGTTAGGTGGAAGCAATGCTTTTATTGTGACAGCAGATGTTGATTTGGATGAGATTATTCCACTTGCCGTAAATGCGCGTTTTCAGAATACAGGACAAAGTTGTATTGCCGCTAAGCGTTTCTTAGTACATGAATCTTTACGTGAAGAATTTACAACGCGATTAGCCAAAGAAGCCAAAAAACTAAAGCAGGGAGACGTCATGAATCTTTCTACAGGAATAGGTCTCATGGCAAGAGAAGATCTTGCAATTGAGCTAGAAACAATCTTAAATGAATCGGTTCGCTTGGGTGCTCATGTGGTTTGTGGAGGAAAGCGCGATAAGAATTGGTTTGAGCCTACAGTTTTAACGGATGTTACGGATCAAATGCCTGCTTTTACGCAAGAAACTTTTGGCCCGTTAGCGGTAGTAGTTGGATTTGATACTATTGAAGAAGCAATAGCCTTGAGCAATGATTCTCGTTTTGGTTTAGGAGTATCTATTTTTGGCAAAGATATTGAGGAGTTAAAAAAATGGGTACATCTATTTGATGATGGTGCAGTCTTTATTAATGAAATGGTCATCTCTGATCCTCGTGTGCCTTTTGGTGGGAATAAATTTTCAGGAATAGGAAGAGAAATGTCGGTAGAAGGATTGCTTGCTTTTGTCAACAAGAAGACCGTTGTAATTAAGTAATAGCGTGAAATACGGTTTGGTCTATGAATGAGTTAGTGGACACCTTTGTGGAGTTTTGGTTGACAATTAAGTTTGTCGATGTGATTGAATTTTTTGGAACTATTGCGTTTGCCATTTCGGGAATTCGTTTAGCTTCTGCTAAGAATGTGGATTGGTTCGGAGCTTTTGTGGTTGGGTTTGTTACCGCAACTGGAGGAGGTACCTTACGAGACATATTATTGGGGGTTACTCCCTTTTGGATGCTTACTAGTGTCTATATCTGGTGTACCATTGTTGCCTTGATGCTCGTGATTATGTTTCCACAGAAGTTGATTCGTTTAAATAATACGTTTCTATGGTTTGATAGTATAGGGTTGGGGTTATTCGTGGTGGTAGGAGCTGAAAAGACATTAGCATTGGGATATCCTTTTTGGGTAGTCGTTATTATGGCAACAATAACAGGTGTTGTAGGAGGTATGATTCGCGATATCTTAATCAATGAGATTCCGGCTATTTTTAGACAAGAATGGTATGCGTTAGCTTGTATTTTTGGGGTATTTATTTACTATATGCTACAAGCTATCGGTTTAGATGCTGTAATTGTTCAAATTTCTACTGCAGCCTCTGTTTTTGTAATTCGTTTGATAGCAACTCGTTATCGTTTGGGATTGCCCACACTCAAAGGAGAGAGCTGAAAAAAGTAAGTTTTTTTGTGCAAAATATTTGCAGAAAGCAGAAAACACACTATATTTGCATCGCAATAAAGGTAACACACCTTCCTCCTTAGCTCAGTTGGTTAGAGCATCTGACTGTTAATCAGAGGGTCCTTGGTTCGAGCCCAAGAGGGGGAGCAAAGCAAAAGCTTTAAACGTGTAACCTTTAGGTAGGTATAAAATACCTTCCTCCTTAGCTCAGTTGGTTAGAGCATCTGACTGTTAATCAGAGGGTCCTTGGTTCGAGCCCAAGAGGGGGAGCAAATAAAAAAAGCCTTACAAGATATCTTGTAAGGCTTTTTTTATTGCCTGTAATTAATCCGTGCTATGCTGAATGTAGTGAAAAATCGGATTTATAATTTTCATAATCTAGTCTCCTTCTTCTTTTTTTATTTGGTTAGCGTGTGTTGTCTTGTACATGCAATGCTATGGGTAAATAATTTTAATCAATTTATATAAGTTTTTAAGGCAGTTGGAAATTATTAAGTGATAGCTAAAGGCAAGAGCCTTTTAGTTTAAGTTGTGATGGAAGTACGAAGTATATTGATGATACTAAACTTCGAGGAGTAAATGAAGTTGATGCAGTGAGATGTCAAGGAAATCCTATTGTACATGTAGATTGTATTCAAAAAACTACGAAATCACGTTGTTCTTTAAGTAGCTAGGTGAATTAATATTACTTTTTAGGTAAGAAAGACTATGTAGCTGTCATAGGGAGTCTGCAATAGGCTCTCTTTTTTAGCTTTATAGGGCTTAATTTGATACTTCACTAGTAAGTTGTAGATAATTGCTAAGGATTACAATAATGGGCTAAAACGTAAGAAAAAAGGTATTCGCTAATTTGGATTTATAATAAAAAAGCCCGATTCGTTAGAATCGGGCTTTTTTTATGGGTTATTCGCTAATTAATTAGCTAAAATAATAATCTTGTTATCACTTAATTCAACTGTACCCATGTTGATAGGTAAGTGGTAGGTATCGTTGCTAACTTTAACGAACTTCGAATTAAATGGTTCTTTAATAGAAATGTTAGTTCCTGTAAACTTCACGTTTCCTTTTGTCAATAAAGAGACAATAGCCGCGTGATTGTTTAACATTTGAAACTCACCATTAACACCTGGAACCGATACAGAAGTAACTTCTCCAGCAAATAAGGTCGCTTCAGGTGATACAATTTCTAATCTCATAATAGTTGTTTTTTAAGTGATTATTAAACTTCAGCAAGCATTTTCTCTCCAGCTGCAATCGCTTCTTCGATTGAACCTTTTAAGTTGAAAGCTGCTTCTGGTAAATGGTCTAATTCACCATCAATAATCATATTGAAACCTTTGATTGTATCTTTAATATCTACAAGAACTCCTGGGATACCTGTAAATTGCTCAGCAACGTGGAATGGTTGAGATAAGAAACGTTGAACACGACGTGCTCTGTGTACTGCTAATTTATCTTCTTCAGATAACTCTTCCATACCTAAAATTGCAATAATATCTTGTAATTCTTTGTATTTCTGTAAGATTTCTTTTACACGTTGTGCACAAGCGTAGTGCTCATTTCCTAAAATTTCTGGAGATAAGATACGAGAAGTAGAATCTAATGGATCTACTGCAGGGTAAATACCTAACTCAGCAATTTTACGAGACAATACTGTTGTAGCATCTAAGTGGGCGAAAGTTGTAGCTGGCGCCGGGTCAGTTAAGTCATCCGCAGGTACATAAACCGCCTGAACTGATGTAATAGATCCTTTTGTAGTAGATGTAATACGCTCTTGCATTGCACCCATTTCTGTTGCTAATGTCGGTTGGTATCCTACTGCTGATGGCATACGTCCTAATAACGCTGATACCTCAGATCCTGCTTGTGTAAAACGGAAGATGTTGTCAACGAAGAAAAGTACGTCTTTTCCTTGGTCGTCTCCAGCACCATCACGGAAGAACTCAGCAATTGTTAATCCTGATAAGGCAACACGTGCACGTGCTCCTGGTGGCTCATTCATCTGACCGAATAAGAAAGTACATTTAGAGTCTTTCATTAATTCACGGTCAACTTTTGATAAGTCCCAACCTCCATTTTCCATAGAATGCATAAAGTCATCACCATACTTGATAATTCCTGACTCTAACATCTCACGTAGTAAGTCGTTTCCTTCACGTGTACGCTCTCCAACTCCTGCGAATACAGAAAGTCCACCGTGACCTTTTGCGATATTGTTAATTAACTCTTGAATCAATACTGTTTTACCTACTCCAGCTCCACCGAATAATCCAATTTTACCCCCTTTTGCATAAGGCTCAATTAAATCGATTACTTTAATTCCAGTGAATAATACTTCTGTAGATGTAGATAAATCTTCGAATTTCGGTGCAGGTCTGTGGATTGGTAATCCGTTCGCTCCTGCTTTTGGTAAGTTACCAAGACCGTCAATAGCGTCTCCAACAACATTAAACAATCTACCAAATACCTCTTTTCCAACTGGAACTTGAATAGGAGATCCTGTAGCAGCTACTGCGTAACCTCTACTTAATCCGTCTGTTGAGTCCATTGAAATTGTACGAACTGTATCTTCTCCAATGTGTGATTGTACTTCAAGTACTAATTTAGAACCATCTGGTTTAGTGATTTCTAATGAATCATAAATTTTTGGAAGTTCGGCATTCTCAGTGTTGAAGACTACGTCAACTACTGGTCCGATAACTTGCGCAACTTTTCCTGTAACTTTAGACATTGCTTATGTATTTATTTAACAGCTATTTACGTTTAGTGAAAAAAACTACTTTTTCAGAGTGCAAAGATAGTTTTTTTCTCTTAATATGAAAATGATTAAAAATTTATTTATATATAAAAAAATGCGAGCCCGATTTGGGTTCGCATTTTATAGTTATTCAACCGTTACAGACTTCGCTAAATTACGAGGCTGATCAACGTTACACGCTCTTAAAACTGCAATGTGATACGACAATAATTGTAGTGAAATTGTTGTTAAAATAGGCGTTAACGCTTCTGAAATACCTGGTACTTCAATTACGTGATCCGCTAATTCTCTCACTTGTCTATCTCCTTTGGTTACAACGGCAATGATTTTTCCACTGCGCGCTTTAATTTCTTGGATGTTACTTACCACTTTGTCATAGTGCATTTGATCGGGTGCAATTACAATAACAGGCATATGCTCGTCAATTAATGCAATTGGACCGTGTTTCATCTCTGCAGCTGGATAACCTTCTGCATGGATATATGATATTTCCTTTAGTTTTAAAGCTCCTTCTAAGGCAACTGGATAGTTGTACCCTCTTCCAAGATATAAACAGTTTGTAGCGTCTTTATAGACTTCTGCAATCTTTAAAACTTCTTGGTTTTGTACTAATGCTTCTTTTACGCGTTCAGGGATTAGTTCTAATTCGTGTAAATATTTTAAATACTCTGAATTAGATAAAGATCCTTTGGATTTAGCTAAACGCAAAGCAATTAAAGTTAGCACTGTAATTTGCGTAGTGAATGCTTTAGTTGATGCAACTCCAATTTCTGGACCCGCATGTGTATAAGCTCCTGCGTGTGTTTCTCTTGATATTGAAGACCCTACTACATTACAAACACCAAAAACGAAAGCACCTTTAGTTTTTGCCAATTTAATAGCTGCTAAGGTATCTGCTGTTTCTCCTGATTGTGAGATTGCAATGATGACATCATCACTACTGATGATTGGATTTCTGTAGCGGAATTCAGAAGCATATTCTACTTCAACAGGGATTCTTGCAAACTCCTCAATGATGTATTCTGCTACTAATCCAGCATGCCAAGATGTTCCACAAGCAACAATAACGATGCGTTTTGCATTGAGGAATTTATCTAGGTTGTCTTCGATACCCGCCATTTTAATTAAGCCCTGATCAGCAAGTAAACGCCCTCTAAATGTATCGCGGATTACGTCTGGTTGTTCGTAAATCTCTTTCAACATAAAGTGATCGTATCCGTTTTTCTCAATTTGCTCTAAGTTCAATTGAAGCTCTTGAGCATAATGATTAACCAAAGAGTCATCTTTGATTTTGCGGATATTTAATGGCTTGTGTAAGCGAATAATAGCCATTTCTTCGTCTTCTAAATAGATAGCATTATTCGTGTATTCGATAAAAGGAGAAGCGTCAGAGGTAATGAAGTACTCATTTTCACCAATTCCAATAGCTAAGGGGCTACCTAAACGAGCCGCTACAATTTCATTGGGTTTTTTGATATCCATTACAGCAATTGCGTAAGCCCCAATAACTTGGTTTAATGCAATTTGAACTGCTTTTCCTAGTTTTACTTTTTGCGTTTTTTGAACGTCTTCTATCAAGTTAATTAATACTTCGGTATCTGTTTCTGAATGAAAGATATAACCGCGTTTGATTAATTCTTGTTTTAATGAATCATAGTTTTCAATGATTCCATTGTGTATAATGACTAATTCACCTGAGTTGGAAAAATGAGGGTGCGAATTTACATCATTAGGTACACCGTGTGTTGCCCAACGTGTATGACCAATTCCTATTGTCCCTTTCTTAATTGCATCTGTAGCTTTTTCTTCTAAATCAGCAACTTTTCCTTTTGTTTTGCAAAGATTAATCGTTTCTCCATCAAAAACAGCTAATCCAGCACTATCGTATCCACGATATTCTAGTCTAGTTAGTCCTTTGATGATTACCGGATATGCATCTCTATGCCCTATGTATCCAACGATTCCACACATAAATAATTAGTTTTTAGTTTTAGTATAAAATATTTGCAGTGTCATTTTTTTGTCTGAGTTAGTATTCGTTCCGTAAACTACGGTACCCATAGGGTATGCTGCCGACAGTGTAGGCACGTAAGTTACGTTTTCAGGTGTGTTAGGTATTTCTGTCTTTAATTTGCTATTGATTCCTTTTGTAACGGTGTTTAATAAAACATCGTTGTAATTATAGGTTGCAGCAATTGCTAATTTTGGACTTTTTAATTCTTTGCTTTTTAATAGCGTACGAATATATTCTGTGATTCTAAACTTGTAAAAGTTTCCTTTTACTTTCGTTTCTTCATTCGCTGTTTGGTAAATTCCTCCATATACCAATTTGCTGTAATCTGCATTGGCACTATTGTCATTCAAGAAGTCAGAAACAGGCGTTCCGTTGTCATAGTTATACAAATATAGACGCTGAGGAATTTGATTCTTGTTCATGGTTGCTTGATCAACATGAACAGTTAGAATTGCATCGTTAATTAAGTATTCTTTCTCTTTAAGCGCTTTTAATTCTTCAAAACCATTGGCACTGAATAAATCAATAACGGCAACATTTCCTTCACTTCCTTTGATATACAAAAACGGGTCCCCATTGATTTTGTCTCCTTCTTGCGTATGCGTATTTCCTTCTGTAGTGGTTAAACTGACATTGATATGAGAATCGAATGAACTATCACTTACAGCATCTTTCGTGAATGGAAGTGTGATACTTAAACGTTGTGTTTTCTTGATTTTTTCTCCTTCGTTATTTGTTTCTTCAATTTCTTGGTGGTATTTAATCACCATTTTACCTTGGGCAATATTCAGTAAGCCTAAAGCGCCTATTGAACTATTTCCTGTAGCTTTGAAATACAAACCGCGGAAGTGGTTTTTAAACTGAGATTGATCTTTGTAAAGGTCTGTATTGTCTACGAATTTCTTGAAATAATCCTTGTTTAAGTCTAACCATACTCCAGGAGCTAATCGTTCTTGTTCAGTCGGTTTATTTGTCTTTTCATCATATACAATATTCCCTTTGTCATCTCTTTTGTAAATGATAATGTTTCGCTTAGTAAAAGAAAAATCAGTATTCTGCTTGGTGTCGTTTGAATTATTTAGAAGGGTTGGCTTCTTAAATTGTTCAAACTGTGCTGTAGCATCAGAAAAATATTCTAAATCTTTTCCTGTACCAGGATTCACATTGTTAAGATAATATCCGTTCTCATATACTTCTAAATTGAAGCTTCCATCTCCTGTTACGTTTAATAATTTGTAATACGTAATTTCATCTTCTACCTTGTCATATTGCGCATAGTAAGGAATATAAACATAAACCGAGTCAATAACCGCATTGCTTTTCATCAAATCAAAAGAAGTAGATGAAGACAGTACTTGTGTTACAAAACTGCTGTTTGTTCGACCAAATTCACCATTGTCAATTGAACCAAAAGGAACGTTAGGTAAATTTTTGGTACTCAAAGCACCATAAGGTTGGGTGTAAGCTGTTATATTTTGAACTTGATAGGTGTCAATATTTAAGTTGTTATCTCCGATGATATCTCCTCCAACTTCACTGAAATCTTTGTCACATGATTGTAAACTAGCCATACCTGCTAGAATTACGAATGTTTTTACGATGCTTTTATAATTCATCTACTAAATCGAATATATGCGTTAGTATTATAAAAATTGGTTATAAAAAGTAGTATATGCCTCAGCAAATGCTTCTTTAGTAGCGTAAGGTAAGAAAGGTTTATTAGAAGATTCTATATATTTTGTTAAATCTAAAGGGATGTTCTCAGACGCAAGAATCACTCCATCAGAATTCTTAACCGCATTAACCATTATGTTGTGATACGTTGCTTTTTCGAAATCAGCAATATCTTCTTTTGGCAAGTTGTCAAAGGCAACTTTGGTATGCATAGATGTGCTTAAAGCACCTTCAAATCCTTCATCAAAAATAGAAGTTACAATTTTTGTGTCAGCAAAAATCGCTTCATCTCTATAGTAATTTTTTAAATAAGTTGGCAATAGCGAAGCCATCCAACCTTGTACGTGGATGATATCCGGAACCCAGTTTAATTTTTTAATTGTCTCTATTACGCCTTTCGTAAAGAAAATAGCTCTCTCATCATTATCTGGGTAAAGAACGCCATCCTCGTCCGAAAACGTTGATTTTCTTTTAAAGTATTCATCGTTATCAATGAAGTAAACCTGAATTCGCTCTTTCGGTATAGAAGCTACCTTGATAATCAAAGGCATATCCATATCATTTACGACAAGATTCATCCCCGATAGGCGGATTACTTCATGTAATTGATGTCTTCTTTCATTGATGCTACCGTATTTCGGCATAAAAATTCTTATTTGCCCTCCCTGTTCATTAATCATTTTAGGCGCATCATAAGACATTAATGAAACTTCATTTTCTGCTAAATAAGGTACCACTTCAGATGATACGTACAATATCCTCTTATCTTTCATCTTCAAAAATAGTTTCTGTTGAAATAAATAAAACTGTGCAAATTTACGAAATTTTATGGAGTTATTTCTCGAATTAACTAATTTTGCCATTATTTAAAACGCGAAGCAGATGTTTCTTTTTCATACAAAAGTCGAATTACAAGCTTATTTAGAGACTTTTCACAAGACGAACCAATCAATTGGTTTAGTGCCTACAATGGGGGCTATACACCGTGGACACCTTTCTTTGATGGAACAATCCCTACAAGAAAATGGTTGTACAGTAGTTAGTATCTTTGTTAATCCGACGCAGTTCAATAATGCAGAAGATTTAGCAAAATATCCTCGAACTTTAGAGCGAGATTTAGAGATTATCCGCTCATTATCAGAACAAATTGTTGTTTTTTCACCTTCTGTAGAGGAAATTTACGCGGGTGAAACGGTAGCTAAAAAGTTCGATTATGACGGATTAGAATTCGAAATGGAGGGGGCACAACGACCTGGACATTTTGATGGTGTTGGTACAATTGTCAAAAAACTTTTTGACTTGGTTGAGCCGACTAAAGCTTATTTTGGAGAGAAGGATTTTCAACAACTCCAAATCATCCGAAAATTGGTTGAAAAAGAACAGCTACCAGTTACAATTGTCGGTGTTCCGATCTTTAGAGCGACAGATGGCTTAGCAATGAGCTCTAGAAATGAACGTATTTCTACAACTGGATTGCACCAATCAACCTTTTTATATAAAGTTTTGAAACAAGCACAAGAATTGTTTAAAACGGAATCGATTGAAAAAGTTAATCAATTTGTTGAGTCTCAATTTAAAAATAATTCTACCTTTGACCTCGAATACTTTACAATTGCGGATGAGGAGACGCTAAAGGTGGCTACTGCTAAACAAGCAGGACATAAGTACAGAGGTTTCCTTGTAGCGCATATTGAAGGGGTTCGATTAATTGACAATTTATCTTTTAACTAAACTATCGCGACATGCAAGTTGAAGTAGTAAAATCAAAAATTCATCGTGTAACCGTAACAGGTGCCGATTTACATTATATTGGAAGTATTACCATAGACGAAGCTCTATTGGAAGCGGCCAATATGATTGAGGGTGAAAAAGTTTCTATTGTGAATATCAACAATGGAGAACGCTTTGAAACATATGCGATTCCTGGTCCTCGTAATAGCGGGGAAATTACTTTAAATGGGCCAGCAGCTCGTAAGGTACACCAAGGGGATATCGTTATCATTATTTCATATGGAATAATGGATTTTGAGGAAGCTAAAACATTTAGACCTTCTATTGTTTTTCCAAATGAAGAAAACAATAGTCTAACTTAATCCAGCATATTGAAGAAAACCGTTAATAAACTCATATCAATTATACTCCCACTTGCGTTGGGAGTTTTTTTAGTTTATTACGCTTTTGCTAAATTTACAAAAGAACAGATTGAAGAGATGGTCATGCACTTTAAAGGCGCGGATTACAGCTATATTATCATCGCTTCAATCTTTTCTATTATTAGCCTTTGGGCACGTGCGCATCGTTGGAAATACGCCTTGAATTATATGGGGTATACCTCTTCAACTGCGACGAATTTCATGGCGATCAACATTGGGTATCTCATGAATCTTACGGTGCCTCGTTCTGGAGAAGTTTCTCGCGCATTAGTACTGCAAAAATACCAGCAAATTCCCTTCGACAAGAGTTTTGGAAGTATTGTTTCTGAACGCGTAGTTGATTTAATTTGCTTGTTACTTTGTGTATGTACTGCGCTTATTTTACAGTATGGTGTACTCAAGGACTTCTTATTGCAATATGTTCCCGTAGATCAATTGATGTGGTTAGGACTTCTAGCTATTGTCGGATTTGCACTTGTGGTTGTTGTATTTATGTATGTAACCTGGAAGCCCATTACTTTTGTTAAACAGAAGCTTAAAGGGTTGGTTGAGGGAGTAAATAGCATTTTTAAAATGCCGACGAAAGTAGAGTTCTTATTTTTTACGCTAGTCATCTGGTTTGGATATATCGCTACGTTTTACTTTGGTACGTTGGCCTTAGCAGAAACGAGTGTATTGACCTTTCCGATGATTATGTCGGCCTTTGTGGCGGGAAGTTTTGCCGTATCCTTTACCAATGGCGGTTTTGGAGCTTTCCCCTTACTACTAGCAGAGTTATTGGTCTTGTACCATATTTCTACTGTTGCAGGAACCGCCTTTGGCTGGATTCTGTGGACAACACAAACGGCGATTGTCGTTGTTTTAGGTGCGTTGTCTTTCTTTTTACTACCTCTATATCACACAAGAAGAAGATAAGATTACATTCTTTCTAGTTCTTCTTCGTATGCATTTGCTCTTTGCTTCACTTTCAAGGTGCTATGCCCTAGTTTATAACTCGCTGAAAAGCGAATCGCACGATTGTCCCAATTATTTTGAAAGCGCTGCATGGCTTCTGTCGTTTCTTTATACGTAGAATACACGCTGTTTAACACATTGCTCAATTGAAGGGACAATTCCAGTTTCTTGTTAACTAAGAGATATTTTACATTCAAGTTTAAATCTGCATACGCCTTAGAATGAAAATTATCGGATACCCCTTTAAAACTCTGAGTATAATTAAATCCAGCAAATAAAGTTTGGGCAGTATTCAGAATAAAATCATTGGAGGTTGAAAAATAAGCGGCTGTTCCTTTTACTCGTTCTTCATTTTCTAAAATAGGAACTGCAGAAGAGTAAGTCAAGGTGAATTCATTCGAGCTGCTCCACCAGGACGTTGGCTTAAAGTAGATACTTTCTGACAAACCAATTTCTTTTACATCTACATAATTCATCCAAATGTAATTGTAGTTTTTAGTTTCGGCATCAATCTGAGAAACTTGTGAAATACCATCTTTCATTTGGCTGTAATACAACTTTGATTCTAATTTTTTATAGGTATAAATGAATTCTAAATTAGTGGTATAGGCTGGTTTTAAGAAAGGATTTCCCTCGTGATAGCTGTACGCATTGTACGTAGAACGCGTAGGATTTAAACTCTCAAAATTAGGTCGGTTAATTCGTCTCGCATAATTGAATCCCAACGTTTGGTCTTCTTTCAATTGATATTGGATATAAAGCGTCGGAAAGAATTTGACATAGTTATTTCTATTGGTTTGATCTAATGCTGAAGCATATCCTTTCGTTTGGGTGGCTTCTACGCGTAAACCCGCTTGAAGTGTCAAGGCATCTAACCAGGTTTTAGTACCAGAAACATAAACAGCCTGATTGTTTTCGGTATAATCAAATTGGTTGTTCTGCACGCCAGAAGGAAGAGTTGAATTGTAAATCAGCAATTTATTTTTTGTTTTTGAAGTAGCAAGTTTCGCCCCTACATTAAAAGTAAAACCTTGAAAGGGTAGATCTACATCTAATTTTCCGATATAATTGTCAATGGTATTTTGATTGTCATTTCCTCCTTGTAGCAAACTGTTGGGAATACTTTGATGCAAAGGATTGAGGGTTTCAGATGTGAAATTTCTGAAACTCGGCTGATCACTGCTGATGTAATCTAAATCTAACGTCAGTTTTTTTCCTAAAGTATCTAGTTTAATTTCATTAAAGTAGGATAGAATAAAACGGTCTGATTTGGATTGTTCCTTGGAATCTTCTGTAATATAAGAATGAATCCCATTTGGATTTAAACGCGTGGTTTTGCCTTCCATAATTCCTTTGAAATCATAGTTGTTTTTGGCTAATTTAATTCCCATTTCCCAGTTTTTACTCCATTGGTACGAGAGATCAAAATTGAGGTTGTTGTAGTTGTTTTTACCATCAGTTGTCGCTCTGCTTTCCCAAGTTTCATCTGTATAGAATAAATCATTACTCCAAGTTCGAAGAAAGCGTGCATCGCCAAAATTGGCCGTTGCTTTGGCTTTCCACCTTTTTTGGTTTAGATTAAAACCCGCATTGTAACGCAGCGTATTTCGCTTGCCACGTTGATAAGTAGAACCTACCGTTGCATTCCAGGTGTCTTTGGGTGTTTTTTTAGTTACAATATTGATGATACCACTATTTCCTTCCGCTTCATATTTAGCTGGAGGGGTAGTGATCACTTCAATGCTTTTTAAATCAGCACTACTGATGCTTTCTAAATAACGGGTAAGTTCATCTCCCGATAAATAGGTTGGTCGATCGTCAATTAATACCAAGACCTGATTTTTGCCAACAATGGAAATACCAGACGGAGAAACCTGAACGCCAGGGGTTACTTTTAATGCTTCTAATGCATTGCCACCGGTACCGACTACCGCCGATTCTAGATTAAAAACCAAACGATCAATTTTGCGTTCTACTAAACGTTTCTGCGCAACAATTTGCACTTCTTCTAGAAGCTTATTCGTCTCAATGCTAATTTTACCTAAGTCAGTATCTTGGGTAAGTTCAATATCCAGTTGATAGACTTCTTGGTTGTATTGGTGTAGTGTCAATTGGTAGGAAGCTGGTGTTAGGGCGAGAGTAAAACGGCCAGAGTCTTCCGTATAGGTTTGAACGAGTTCTTGTGATTGCTTATTGATGAATCGCACGGTTGTAAATTCAGTAGGTTGTTCTCCTTCATAAATCTGCCCTGTTACTTGAACAGTTTGACTAAATGAGAAAAGAGAAATCAAAAAAAAGAGGATGGTGTATTTCATGTTTATTTGTTTGAGACAAATATGCGAAAGTGCTGTTACGTAGTGTTTTTTTTTAGACCAACGAATCTTTTTTTCCGATGAGAAGTTGGTCGGATATTTTAGGACGTTGGTCGAAGAATAGCTTTTCGTTTTGTTTTTACGTGTACCTTTAATGCATGTTTTAGCAAATCAATTATGACAAAGAAGCAAATTAGTGCCATTCATCTTGTGTTTTGGGTTATTTTTATTATTCGCACTGCCACGCGTTTTGATTATGATACGTTGCAGTTTGAATTTGCTTTTTGGAAAGAAGAGAGTGAACAGGCTGTATTTCGATATTATCCTATCGTTTTTACGTTGTTAAGCGCCATTATTTTCTATTTTAATTATTGGTATGTAATTCCAAAATTCATTGGATCCAAAAAATTTGGGCGCATTGTATTGGGAGTCGTTTTAATTTATAGCTGTTTTATTGGATTGCGTTATTTTGTGGAAGAATATCTCTTGAATCTCTTTTTTGGATTTACGAATTACAGCCCCGTTTTACCCACTTCGTTTTATATTGTTGACAATTTATACTTTGCGAGCCTTTGTATTATTCCCTCGATTACCATTTGGTTGATTGTGCAGTTTGTCCAATCTCAAAAGGAAAAAACAGAAGCGGTGCAATTGAAAACAGAAGCGGAAATTAATTTTTTAAAGTCTCAAGTTAATCCTCACTTTATCTTTAATACCATGAATAATATTTATTATTTAGTGTATCAAAAATCGGATTTAGCATTGAGTGCGATTGAAAAATTAAGTCATTTGATGCGTTATGTAACCTATGAAAGCCAGCAACAAACGGTGTCCTTAGAAGCGGAAATCGAGTATATTGAAAACTATATTGAGTTGGAGTGTATGCGAATACAAGGCGAGAAGTATATTAAAATAAAAAAAGAAATTCAACAACCTCAATTGCAAATTCCGCCACTTTTATTGTTGCCTTTTGTTGAAAATGCTTTTAAACATGGGGAAGTAACTGATCCAAATCATCCTTTTTTAATTACTATCACCCAAAAGGAGCGTACCTTGATTTTTGAATCGAGTAATAAAGTGAATAGTTATCAAAAAGATAAGCAGCAAGGAATTGGAATAGAGAATATAAAAAAGCGATTAGCTTTGCATTTTCCAGCGCAACACACCTTGACGATTACACAAACGGAAACATCGTATTTTTGTAACCTAACGATTGAATTATGAATCAAATCCGCTGTTTTATTTTAGATGATGAACCCATGGCGATTTCTCTTTTGACGGAATACGCTAAAAAGATTCCTCAATTGTTATTGGTGGGTTCAAGCACTTCGGCCTTGGAAGCTCTGAAGTTGTTTGAAGAAGAGGACGATTGATCTGTTGTTCATTGATATTCAAATGCCGGAATTGACAGGGTTGCAAATCATGGATATTTTGGGCAATCGAACCAAGTATATTGTTACATCTGCTTATAGCGAATATGCTTTAAAAGGATATGAATATCAAGTGTTGGATTATTTGTTGAAACCCATTTCGTTTGAGCGTTTTTACAAGAGTGTTCAAAAAGCGAAAGACTATTTTCAACCTGTTGTTCAACCAAGTGCTCCAGCTATTTCAGCGCCACAAGTAAAAGGAGAAGCCGATTTCTTATTTGTCAAAACGGATGGGAAATTGATTAAAATATTTTTGAAAGATTTACTTTTTATCGAAGGATTAAAAGACTATTTGTGCTTACATTTAAGACAAGAAAAAATCATTATTCTCGATACGTTTCTCGAATTAGAAAAGAAATTGCCGTCCGATGATTTTATGCGGGTTCATAAATCGTATGTTGTGCGTTTGGATCAGATTGATACCATTGAGCGCAATCGAATTTTTATCAACGATAAAATTATTCCCATAGGCAAAACCTATGTGGACCATTTTCAACGATGGGTGAAGGAACATCATTGAGAAGAGTAACCCCAAACCAATGAACACACTATTTAATTTTGACATTCACCCCAAAGGAGTGATATCGAAAGCATTTCTCCATGTCGGAGTCTATACTTTTCAAGCAGCTACCGCCTATATTTGCGATTTACCTTATGGTCGAAACGCCAATAAAGATGATTTACTTTCCTTTTTTACTGATGGCAAAGGGACTTGCAGTACTAAACATGCGGTTTTAAAACAGGTGGCTGAAGAAAATGGCTATACCGATTTGCACTTAATTCTTGGGATATTTAAGATGAATGGACAAAATACCCCTTTGGTAGGAGGTACTTTGGCTCAATACAAACTCGATTATATTCCTGAGGCACATACCTATTTAAAATACAAGAATCAGCGTTTTGACTTTACTCGAACGGGGGCTTCTCCAGCAGATTTTGAATCGGATTTATTAGTTGAATACGAAATACAAGCCGATGAAATCGGAGCATATAAAGTGCGAGTTCACCAGGAATTTATGACTCAATGGCTTCAAGCAAATCAAGATACTCCCTATGCTACAACTGAAATCTGGGCGATACGTGAACAGTGTATTCAAGATTTATCTGTTTAGTTTTTTACATCAACAGGCCTAATTTTTCTTTTTTACGGCTGTATTTATAGCTAAAAAGAGGGAATTCAAATCTAAACTTTTAATTGTAAATTTGAGATTTAGAATTTAAAAGTAGAAGGTCGTATGGCAAAAGTAAAAACCGCTTTTTTCTGTCAAAGTTGTGGTGCTCAATCTCCCAAATGGATGGGACAATGTCCTACTTGTAAGGAATGGAATACGCTGGTAGAGGAGGTGATTCAAAAAGAAGAGAAAACGGCATGGAAGGCCGTTAGTTCTAGTGCATCCACTTCAAAGCGTATAGCAAAACCTTTAAAAGTAAAGGAAATTGACAGCGCAGAGGAAATCCGCATGAATACCTTAGATGGGGAATTGAATCGCGTGTTAGGCGGTGGATTAGTCCCTGGATCGATGGTTTTATTAGGAGGAGAACCCGGAATTGGAAAAAGTACGTTGCTTTTGCAAATATCTTTGCGTTTACCTTTTAAAGTACTTTATGTTTCTGGAGAAGAAAGCCAGAAGCAAATCAAAATGCGTGCAGAACGCATCAATCCCAATAATGAAAATTGTTATATCTTAACAGAAACCAATACCCAAAATATCTTTCGTCAGATTGAAGAAATTCAACCGGATGTGTTGATTATTGATTCTATTCAAACTTTGCATACGGATTATATTGAATCCTCTGCAGGAACAGTTTCTCAAATTAAAGAATGTACAGCAGAACTGACAAAGTTTGCCAAAGAGACCGGTACTCCCGTGTTGATTATTGGACATATTACCAAAGATGGAAGTATTGCTGGTCCGAAAATGTTGGAGCATATGGTCGATACCGTGCTGCAATTTGAAGGAGATCGCAATCACGTATACCGTATTTTACGCGCCAATAAAAACCGCTTTGGATCTACGGCTGAATTAGGTATTTACGAAATGCAAGGCAGTGGATTGAGAGAGGTTTCTAATCCATCGGAAATTTTAATTTCTCATAAAGACGAAGAATTATCGGGAACAGCGATTGCTGCAACTTTAGAGGGGATGCGTCCCTTGATGGTAGAGGTACAATCGTTGGTTAGTACAGCAGTGTATGGAACGCCGCAACGCAGTGCTACGGGATATAATCTGAAGCGATTGAATATGTTGTTGGCGGTATTAGAAAAAAGAGCGGGATTCCGCTTAGGGCAGAAAGACGTTTTCTTAAATATTACAGGAGGAATATCGGTTGATGACCCTGCTATTGATTTAGGAGTAGTCGCTGCAATTCTCTCTTCAGATCAAGATATATCCATTCAAAAAGGAGTAACATTTGCAGGAGAAGTAGGGCTTTCAGGAGAGATCCGCCCGATTAATCGCGTGGATCAACGCATTCAAGAAGCGGAGAAATTAGGTTTTTCGGAGATACTTGTTTCCAAATACAACAAGATTTCATACACGGGAACAGGAATAAAAGTTATTTTAGTAACGAAGATCGAGGATGTGGTAGAACATCTCTTTGGATAAAAATTGAAAAAAAAGTAGCATGAGAAAAGGAATTGTTTTAGCGATGGCATTAAGTGCCGTAGCGGTGTGGGCGCAAAAACCCGTCTATACTAAGGCGAATTTAGAAAGCGCGCGGGTGTATTATGATGGTGCCGAATTAACGCAAAATACACAAGTGACTTTACCAAAGGGATTGTCTGAAGTAGTAATCACTAATGTTTCAGATCAATTGATGGAAAATACGATTAAAGTAGGTTCTATCAATGAGGTAACCGTAATGTCTGTGCAATTTTCCAATGCCTATATTGAAGAATATGACAATGTGAATAATTCCCCTTTGATGAAACCGTTACGCGATAGTATTGCAGCAGCAGAACTAAAATTGGAGAAAATAACTAATGCAATAAATGCGGATACTCAAACCATTAATTTATTGGATCGCACAAGTGCAAGCGAAACATTTACAAGCTTTGGGTTTACTGATGTGACTAAATGGGTAGAATACTACGGAAAGAAGCGTCAAGAACTGCAAAATGCTTTATTCTTAAAGAAAAAGGAGAAAGTAGTGATTGAAGCCAAATGGAATGATTTGAAGGGACAATTAACGTTGGGTGGGGATAAATCAGAACGCATCAGTCGCGGAAAACTAATTGTACAAGTGATGAATGGGAGAGAAGGAAATGTTCCTTTCCGAATTAACTATGCCACCAATCAAGCGCAATGGGTTCCTTCGTATGATTTGCGTATTGATAAAATAAACGCGCCAATTAAGATGATGTATAAAGCCCAAGTGGTGCAAACTTCGGGTATTGATTGGCGTAATGTAAGATTGAGTTTGACTTCAGGTAAATTAAACCAAAATTATACCATTCCGACTTGGAATACTTGGTTTGTTCAGTATGAAAACGATAGGGGAGAAATACGTATCATGGAGAGAATGGCTCAAGGTGATGTAGGAGTGAGTGCTAGTTATGAAACAGCTTCTATGAGTCGCAAAGATGTAAGAAAAAACCAAGGTTATGTCGCTGCTTTAGATGAGGTGTCTTATGAAAATAGACAAACACTGGCAGAGTATACTACAGTAAATCAGAGTGAATTAAATATAACTTTTGACATTGCAATCCCGTATTCGATCTTAAGCAATGGCAAACGCCACAGTGTTGA
Source organism: Myroides gitamensis (assembly GCF_029894455.1). NCBI lineage: Bacteria > Pseudomonadati > Bacteroidota > Flavobacteriia > Flavobacteriales > Flavobacteriaceae > Myroides > Myroides gitamensis. The sequence continues at coordinate 3,002,212 of NZ_JARYHN010000001.1, read as the reverse complement.
TTTGAATACGTTTGATATTAGTGGAGACTATAAGTTTTATACTGCACCAAAATTAGATGCTAATGCGTATTTAGTTGCGGAAATAAAGGATTATGGGAAACACAATTTATTATCAGGACAAGCCAATGTGATTTATGATGGTATGAATATCGGACAAACGTATCTATCTACTGAAAATACAGAAGAGAAATTACGTCTGAACATTGGAAAAGATCCTAATATTTCAATTAGTCGTACGTTGATTTCAGATAAATCAGGAACGAAAACATTATCATCGAAAAAAGAGCAAACGTTCACGTATGAGATTACAATAAAAAACAATAAAAAAGAAGCAGTTGCTATTCAAGTAGAAGACCAATATCCAATCAGTACGGATAATTCAATTGAGATTACGTTAGATGAATCGCCAAAAGGAAAATTGGATGCAGAGAAAGGTTTAGTTACGTGGGATGTTCAATTACAACCGAATGAAGTGAAAAAAGTGAGAATGAGTTATACCATCAAGTATAGCAAAGACAAAAAATTAGAAACAGCCTATTAGGTTAAAATATAAAAGCCACGCTTAGCGTGGCTTTTCTTATTTTTTAAGCATTCGTTTTAGGGTATTTTTCTCTTGGCTAAACACAACTATACCGAAAAGGAGAATCGCAGCGAAACCTACGAAATAGTTTTCTCTAAAGTGGTAGAAATAGATATACGACAAGAGCATAGATAACCCCATATATAAACCAATGGCTTTTTTATCATAAGGAATGGGGTAATATTTTTGTCCTAATACATAAGATACTAACATCATCGATCCATAAGCTAATAAGGTAGCGATAGCGGATCCCATATAACCCCATAAAGGAATTAATGCATAATTGAATATCAAAGTCAATACCGCTCCAAAAATGGAGATATAAGCCCCCATGCTGGTTTTATCGCGCAATTTATACCAAACGGATAGGTTGGTGTAAATACCCATGCATAGATTGGCTAAGATAATAAGTGGCACCACAATCATGGCATCCCAATAACTCTCATTGCGAATAAACAGTACTTTTAATACATCCGAAAATACTACAACCCCAAGCATAATAGCACTTCCCATTAAAATAAAGTATTTGGTTACAGTGGCGTATTTAGTTGGTGCATCGTCATTTTTGGCGTAGTTAAAAAAGAAAGGCTCGATTCCTAAGGTATAGGCCTGTCTAAAGAGCACCATAAAAAGACCTAGTTTGTAACAAGCGGCATATTTACCAACTTCAGCAGAAGCAATATCTGCGGGTAATAAACGCTGTAATAAGATTTTGTCAAAACTTTCATTGATGGCAAAAGCCAATCCAGCAACCATCACAGGAAAACTATAGCGCAACATTTGCTGTAATAATTCCTTGTTGATATTAAAATTCAGCTGCCAATAATTCTTAGTAAATACGAAGAACGTAGCGGCACTAGCCACTAAATTGGCGATGAAAATATATTCTACTTGAAAATTTTCAATATAGAGGGATGCAAAAATCGATGAAGGAGCCTGTTCTGCCCATTGTGGCAAGAAATATAAAAATAGCACATTCAATACTGAATAAATGCAAACATTTCCAATTCGAATAGCGCTGTAATACAGGGGGCGTTGATCAGCTCTTAACTTGGCGAAAGGTACAATCACCAAAGCATCCAATATCAAAATCCACAGTACATAGTGTAGAATATTGGTTGGAATATGGAGGAGCGTCGACCAAAAATCAAGGAAAGAGAACCCGAATACGGCAAAAAGAACAGTAGTTGCCCCTAAAAAGAGCATACTATTGTTGATGACTTCTTGCTTATTGTCTCGAGTATTATAAAATCGAAAGAAAGCGGTTTCCATACCAAAAGATAGAATCACATTCAACAACATCATGATGGAAAAAATTACGCTATATTCTCCGTATGCGTCATTTTTCATCAAATCCGTGTGAAACGGAACTAAAAAGAAACCAATTACTTTAGGGAAAACAGCAGCTAAACCATAGATAGCAGTCTGTTGAAAAATTTTTTTATAAATACTCACAGTGTCGAGCGTTAAGGGTCAATGCTTTATTTTTCGGCTTTTACGGGATCCAAGTTTATCTTTAAAAAAGGAAGAACACGGTCTTTCGGGAAATCAATTTTTGTTGGACCATTGTAATGTGCATCATCATCAACCGCATTGTAGATAAATCCTACCATATCTTCATAAAAGAAAATACTTTCGGGGTATTTCAATTGGTTGTTTGCTGTCCAAATGTCCATTTTATCTTTCAGTTGAAGCGCCATCAGTTTTTGCAGCTCCTCCCAATTGCCTATTAAATCTTCAACCTGATATAAATCCCCTGTTTTGGGGTTGAAATTTAAAGCCTTTTCACTCTTAAAACCATAGGCTCCACCTGCAAAAGTGTAGTATTCTAAGGAAATAGAGAGTAAATCTGCATTGTAAAAAGTAATATCTCCTTCTACTTCTGCTTTCCAAGCAAGTGTTTCATCAGGATATTTAGCAACAAAAGCGTTGTAGTTTTGGATGTAGTTCTGCGTGAGTTCTTCTAGAGAAGCACTGGTTGCAGTGGTGTCATCAACCGCTACAATATTGTCAATTTCTGATACAAGATGTTGATTGATTTTTGCTGCAATTTCGTGATCTTCATTGGTCATCACCGGAAGACTCAGCTTAATTGTTGTGCATTCATCTGCTATACAATTATCTGAGGATTGAACAAATTCTTTTTGTTCAAATTGGAGTGCCTCTGAAGATTTGTCTTTGGTATTACAACTCATCATAAAAACGAGTAGTAATGATAAATAAATAACTTTTTTCATAGACTTTCTTTTCTTACAAAACTAAGAATTAATGTGCTGAAAGTTAAGAGAATTTGTAAAATGCTTGTTTTTTATTTCAGTATCCTGTCAGCACGCATATTGTGATGTACTTTTTTATCGTACCAATAACACCATGTTTTTTTGCTATTATAACGAGGGTAATTGTGCTATTACACCGTTGTTTTATCTTGTTACAGCAAGCTGATTTTGATGTTGTGATCATTTTTAATTTCACGCATCACAAAAGAACTATGTGTACTTCCGATACTGTCCACCATAGCCAACTTATTGAATACAAAGTCTTGATAATGACGCATATCATTGGCATATACTTTTAATAAAAAGTCGTATTCACCAGAAATATTATAACATTCTACTACTTCCTCTATATTTAGAATATCTTCAATAAACTTATTGTTGATGATGCGTTCATGTTGTTTGAGCTTGACATTACAAAAAACAACAAAACCGCGATTCAGCTTTTCCGCATCAATTAATGCAATGTACTTTTTGATGAAGCCTTCTTGTTCCAATCGTTTTACACGCTCAAAAACAGGGGTAGAGGATAGATTTACCTGTTGAGCTAATTCCTTGGTTGTGACATTGGAATTTTCTGATAATAAGTTGAGTAGCTTTAAATCTATGTCGTCTAAGTTATGCATGCTGTTTTGTTTTTAAGAGTGTCATGCAAAGGTAGGAGAAAACGAATAGGATTGGTAAAAAGTGCCATAGGATTTATAACGGAAGGTCAAAAAAGATCGCATTTCAGTAGAAGGATTTGTATCTTTGACTATCGATAGGACGAATCATGATATATGAAAATCTATTTGCACATATTGAACAAAAAGTTCGATTAACTCCAACAGAAAAGGAACAGATTTCGTCTTTTTTTCGTGTAAAGAAATTGAGAAAACGTCAGTTTTTATTACAGGAAGAAGATGTTTGTAAGGACTTTGCCTTTGTGAGTCATGGGCTTTTAAAATCGTATGTATTGGATGAAAAAGGCAATGAAAACATCAATCTCTTTGGATGGGAGGGGTGGTGGATTGCTGATTTTCAGAGTTTTCTATTTCAATCACCTGCTACGCTGGCTATCGAAGCGATAGAAGACTGTGAATTATTACTGTTGTCTCGTGAAAATTATGACCAAATGTTAGAAGAAGTTCCTGCAATGGAACGCTATTTTCGCTTGGTATATGAGAGGAGTTTGGCAACGAAAGATCAACGCTTAGTCACTGCTCAAACTTATTCTGCTGAAGAAAAGTACAACCATTTAATCCAAACCTATCCCGAATTGATACAGCGAATTCCACAGAGTTTACTCGCTTCTTTTTTAGGTCTTACCCCAGAAACATTTAGCCGGATTAAGCATAAAAAAAGAGAATAACCTTGATCTAGATCAAGGGACGTTCTTATTGTAGATCAAAGGATAGCACTAAAAGTCGAGCTAGCTTTGTTCTATAAATATGGAACAGATGAAAAAAAGTGCTTTAGTAATAGGAGTAAGCGGAATTGCGGGAAGTAATTTGGCTGAAGAATTAGTTACTCAAGGATGGGTAACGTATGGATTGGCACGCAATCCAAATGTGGGGATTGCTGGAGTGATTCCCGTGGTAGTAGACCTTTTAGATGCAACACAAGTACAGGAAGCATTGGCTAATCTTGCACCGACACATGTCTTTTTTACCTCTTGGGTACGCGGTGCTTCAGAAGAAGAAAATATTCAAAGAAATAGTGCATTAGTTCGCCATGTTCTAACCGCTTTATCACATAAAAAATCCCTACAACATGTCGCTTTGGTTACTGGACTGAAACATTATTTAGGTCCTTTTGATGCTTATGCAAAAAGTGGGAAACTGCCTTTAACTCCAGTGAAAGAAGAACACCCTCGTTTAGATTTACCTAATTTTTATTATGCTCAAGAAGATGAGGTGTATGAAGCTGCTAGCCGTGATGGTTTTACTTGGAGTATTCACAGACCGCATACAATCGTTGGAAGCGCGAAAGGAACTAATTTAATGAATATCGGAACAACCTTAGCAGTATATGCGAGTTTGTGTAAAGCAGAAGGAAAACCTATGGTTTGGCCTGGTTCTGAAGCACAGTGGAAGGGGTTGTCTGATGTGACTGATGCGAAAATTTTGGCTAAGCAACTCGTTTGGGCGAGCGAAACGTCGCAAGCAGCTAATCAGGCATTTAATGTGGTCAATGGCGATGTATTCCGATGGAATCAATTGTGGTTTGAACTCGCGTCTTGGTTTGGAGTAGAAGCGGTAGGTTATGAAGAGAAACCACAACCGCTTGAAGAACAAATACAAGGAAAGGAAGCGTTATGGGAAACCATAGTTACGGCTCATCAATTGAAGAGACAGCCCTTGCATCAAGTCATCTCGCCTTGGCATACAGATTTAGATTTGGGTCGCCCTTTGGAAGTGGTAACCGATATGTCTAAAAGTAGAAAATTGGGATTTACAACCTATCAATCTACACGAGATTCTTTTTACACGTTGTTTCAAAAGTTGAGAGACGAACAAATCATTCCTTAAATTATAAAGGAGAGCGAGAGCTCTCCTTTTTTAGGTATGCGATAGTAGTGGAATCATGGTTTGTTGTTCCGTAAAATAAGGAACAAGAGACGGTGTAACAAAGAGTGTTAGGTCTTCCTCTTCATATGGGATAAAGTCATATCCACTTGTTGTGGGGGTATAACCCAACGCAATGCAGGTTGTTTGTGCTGTTGCTAGGGCATTTATTGCTTCTTCTATGTGATTCTGCTGTAAATAATAGGCTTGAAATACCCGTAAAGTATCGTCTTCTTGTTGTGCAACAACCAACGTTTCTAATTCAGGTAGTACAAATATTGCATCTGCAAATCCGAATTCAGGATTGGCATAACAATAGAAATGCGCTAATCCGAAATTTTGAGTATCAAAACGGCAAGCTGTCTGTCCATTTTTTAGGTAATGCTGAAATAAGGCTAAATCCTCTTTGTGTGTGAGATTGAGTTGTTTTACTTCATAAGCATTCGCTTGTTTTTGAAATGATTTTGTGGCTTGAAATTCAGGAACAGCGATAAAACCAAATTTGGGATAAAACTCCAAGACGGTATCATTGGCAAATAAGAAATAACCATCTAATGTATTGTGATACGCCTCAACGATGTACTCCATTAAGAAACGAGATAATCCTTGTTTGGTATGTGTAGGCTGGGTCATAACAGTTCCCAATTGACCAAGGCAAAGCGATTGATTTTGTACTTGTGTTTGAAATAGACTCAAAGTTGTATGAGCAACGATCGTTTCTCCGTCAAATAAAGAAAAAACAATACAGGTATCATCCCAATATCCAGATTGATAATAGGATTCAAATGTAAATTCCCAAAAATCAAACGTCATCGCATTGAACGCTGTTCGCAGCGTTTCATTTCCTTGATAAGCAATGTGCAAAGTGTATGTTTTGTCGTTTACTGTAATCTGTTTGGTCTGCATAAATACGAATATAAAGTGCAAAGTACTCTATTTCAGTTTGAATAGGTGTCGATGATTTATGTGGATTAATGTGCAAAAGGTTATATTTGTAAATGAAATACGATAGATAGATGAAGAATATTCAAGTGCTAACTTCTCAAGAACTCTTTAATTTGTGGAACCCTACTGCAATACAGCAAGAAGGGCAAATTATTCTTTCGTATTGTATTTCCGGAACGGCAAGTGTAACTATCAATACGCAGGCGTATAATGTAACTCAGGGAACACTAATCACTTTATTGCCTCAAAGTTTAGTTTTTACGCAACAACGCAGTACTGATTTTGAGTGTATTCATTTGGTGTTTAACTTTCAAACCATAGATGAGATGATTTTGCCTACCAATTACAATTTTTTAAGTGTATTGGTTCAGCAACCTCTCCTTGTTTTACAGCAAAAAGATCAAGCTCTTTTTGAATCATATCTCGCTCTTTTTCAGCAACACCTGTCTATTGAATCTATTTTTAAACCCGATGCGTTGCGTTATCTATTGTATTCCTTGATTGCCCATATCAATCGAGTATATCAGCAAGAAGAACAAGCCATGCAACCGAGTTCGCGAAAGGATCGTATTGTGTTTCAGTTCTATAACTTACTGCATCAGCATTATCTTGTGGAGAAGTCCGTGCGTTTTTATGCGGATCAATTGAAGTTGACGCCGAAGTATTTGACGACTTTGATACGACAACGTACTGGGAAATCTATTTCTAAAGTTATTACGGAATTAGTTATCATCAAGGCTAAAACGTACCTTACCGCAACAGAATTGCCGATTTATCAAATTGCCGAACAGTTGCATTTTGCTGATTCGACTACATTTTGCCGTTATTTTAAAACCTATGTAGGGCAGAGCCCTATGCAACATCGCTTAGCGTATAGATAAAACAAGAAGATCAACAAATGGAAACAGGGCGTATTCAATCTTTTCAACCTTTGCTCAGTGCTACTCCTAAAGTTTTAATTTTAGGGACGATGCCTAGTGTGAAATCTTTAGAACAACAAGAATATTATGGCAACAAGCAGAATGTATTTTGGAAGCTTTTGTTTGCTGTTTTTGAGGTACCTCTATCAACTGTATATGCAGATAAAGTGAAGTTGATTCAAAATCATCACCTAGCGCTTTGGGATGTTTTACAATCGTGTGAAAGAGAAGGGAGTTTAGATAGCGCAATTAAGGCGGAATATCCGAATAACATCCAGCAATTACTTCAGGATTATCCCAGTATTCAACTGATCGTGTTCTCTAGCCAAAACGCAGCAAAATACTTCAAAAAATACATCAGAACAGCAGTTGGGATACCAATGGTAACCTTACCTTCTCCTAGCGGAGCAAATGCAAGAATGACTTTTGATGAAAAATTAAAAGCTTGGCGTAGTTTAAAGACTTGGTGCGAATAAAAAAACCGATTAGGTTACTAATCGGTTGTAAGGTATGTTGAGTTTATTTTTTTGCTTTTGCTTCGACTTCTCTAACGATATAAGAATAGGTAATGTCGGAGGTTACTAGATTATCTGCTTTGGGTCCATCATAGTAGATGGCTTTCGTAGGTAAATTAGCCTCATTATAAGTAAATTCAGCCTCATTAACTTTTTTGCCTTCTGTTAATGAAGTTATATTGTTGGGAAATTTATAGCTGTAAGGAAATGTGTGATTAAAATTGAGTAGTAAACTAGTCAAGTCATACGGAAGATTATAGAAGGGCGATAATTTATCGTCATATGTTAATTGAACAGTTTGACTATTATTCGCTTTACGGTTAACCTTAAATTGATTCACTTGATTTTTTTCATTGTAGGTATAATCTATACGTATATTATCTCCTGGTGAATCTGCTTCTTGTGAGTCATTGTTAACCATTTGTTTGTTTTCATTATGACTAAACGTTGCTGTAACGGATTTACCTTGTTGTATAAAATTAAAGGTTGTTGATTGGATTAAATCATCTACATACGTATAGGTATACTCATCTAAAAGGGTAGGAAGCTTTTTAATCATAAAAGTTTGTAACCTTCCTTTTTCATCTAAGACGTGTTGCATTTCAAAGGATTGTTCTCTAACTACCTTCTTATTGATATAGCCTGTATCTTCATATAAGATTTTTTTCAATTTAAAATCAGCATCGTATTTTAATTGATAGGTCACATGAAGTAAATGTTTTTCATCAGTGGTCTCGTTTTCATCATAATAGTTTTGTTCTATGGAAGTAAGTTGGTATACTTTTTCCATTTTTATTGGGGTACTATCATCCGAATTACAGCTGAATAAGAATAAGCCAAGACTGGCGAATAATGTTGTCTTTACTGGTTTTTTCATTTAGTTGTGTTATATATTTTTATTTTTTGATTAAAAATAGAATATTTTATTTAAATGTTAAATTAATTTCGTTATAATTAACTTAAAATAATATATCGTTTTTGAATCAATGATAAAGTATTGTCAGTGTGTTAATTGTAAGGTATTGGATGTTAATGCTTTAATTGGGGTGCGCTTAAATTAAGAGAAGAAAAATAAGGGCTCTATTTTTTTTCTGTGTGCTTTTCTAGAATACAGCTATATTTAGGTAAAAATTCTATGCGTTTAATAAGTATACTTATGGGGTTGATTTCGTTTACGTTATCTGCACAACCCCAAGCTGTTTTAGATCAAACCTCGTATCAATTTTGGGTCAATGAACCCAGTGCAGTACAAGAGAAAAATCCATTGGTTATCTTTTTACACGGGCGAAGTTTGTCAGGAACGAATATTGACCGAGTGAAGCGTTATGGCCCACTAAGAGGTATTGAGAAAGGACTAAAATTACCTGCTTATTTGGTTGCTCCTCAATTACCCTCTGGACCGTGGAATCCCGATAAAATAGATGAGGTGGTACAGTACATGATTGAACATTATGCCATTGATGAAAGTCGAATTTATATTACAGGGATGAGTTTGGGCGCCTATGGCACATTGAAATATGCCAGTAAGTATGCTAATCGCCTTGCTGCTGCTATCGCTATCTGTGGGGGTGGAGAAACACAAGATGCTTGTAACTTAACCAGTTTACCGATTAAATTAATCCACGGGGATAAAGATTTTATTGTACCGCTGAAGGAGTCGAAAAAAATCATGACGGCTATACAACAATGTAGTGCAAAAGCGCCTGTTGAATTACAAGTAGTCAAAGGGGGAAATCACGGTAGTGTAGAGGACTTATATCGCCATTTAGATTTATATAACTGGTTGTTTCAGTATACCAAAAAAGAATAACGTTGTTGCGTTATTCTTTTTTATGTTTTAGGTGTAATGCAATACGAAATAGTTAAGACAGTTAGCCCCAAAAGTTTTAGTTGTTGATTGGCTGTTAATCCATCAGAATGGGTTTGTACGACAAGTTTATCTTTAAATGAAGGGATAAAGTGAGACCAATAATTTTTGTGAGTATCTTGTAATAAAAAATAAAAACCCGCATCCCCCCATTTTTTTCCACTAGAATACAGGATAAATTCTCCTTGTGCACCCACTTGTGGTTCCATTAGTACAGTAGCATTGCCATTTGGTAATGGAAATACGGCTTTTACGGCTTGTTTGCCTGAGGGTAATTGACAGGCCCCATAAACGCCAGAAAATATAATTATACCTGTTGATGGAAGGGTTCTCAGCCAAAAAGTATAACGCACTTCTTTTGTATCTGGTGTGATTAATTGAATAATCTCACTCGTTATAGGTGCGTTCCTTAATTGGTTGTTTATGGGGATATGTAATTGGTTGAGTCGATTGCTAAACAGGAGGTTCACAAGGTGACCAAACCCTTTAAAAAAGGGATTCCAACGCAAAGTAAGTGTTAGGTTGTAGGCCGATGTTTGTTCATAAAAATCAATAATAGCTGGAGCTATTTTTGATTCTTCTTCGTGAGATAATCCCAATATTTTAAAGGAGGATAATAAACCTGCATCTGTGCAATTGCGTTTCAGGAGTAATTGTTCTTGTTGTGCTAATTGATGAATAAAATCTTCTCCGGTATCACCCACTTGTCCAAAGGGACCTATTAACCAAGGAGATACTGATGGATTAAATTTGTTTCCACATGTGATAACCCATTGTTGGGTAAACCAATCTTGAATATTTTGTTTAATTGATACGCGTTGCATATTAATTTTTTTGGTTTGCTCGAAGAATATAGTCTTGTTGACCTTGCCAAGTACCATACTCAGCAATAGGCTTAAAGCGCAAGGTGCTAAATTCGATGTGAAAATCTTTTCGATTTCTTTCCTTCATGGCTTCTTTGTGTCTATGTGGTTCAGTAACTTGGCTATGCCCATGAACCATGTCGGTCATACTTTTTACAGAAGGCCAAATCGAAAAGGTAGAAATAGTAGTCGGAAATTTAAACGATGCTAAGGCTAATGTCGGAGCAGGATGATCGCGGACAAGTTTTTCGGTTGGACGACCCCAGCGAATAAATCGGGGAATTTGAAAGTATTGCATCCGAGCTAAGGTCACAGCAATGACGGCTTCATTTTCACTGTTTAACGCGACACCTTCGTTGGGGATTTTATAGTTAGAAAGTGTTCCCCATTGTCTGACAAATAGCAAACGCGTATGCCAACCTTGAGCCAGTTTTTTTCCTAAGGTATTCGTCTTAAGATAGCGTTCTAAAGCTTCTTCATTTTCCCATTGAGCAAATACAACAAGTTGACGTATTAGAAATCGTGCGGGTGAAACAACAGGCGATCCCAATATCATGCTATGCATGGTATCGGCATGAACTAAACCCGGAATGTTTTTTGCTTTAGGGGGAAAGAATAAGAGGCGTAAACTAGTAATGAAAGATACGCGTACTAAATGATAAGAAAAAAATGTCATATAAGTGGCCCTATTTTTATTTCCACATTTTAAGTTGCCAAATCCAATAGAGTCCTCCAAGTGGAATACCAATAGTCCAAGCGGATTCTATAATACCATTGCCACTAAAACCAACGCCTAAAAGAAGTTGAAAACTCAAGAAGTTAACAGTTAGACCTCCAATAGCTGCATAGGTGAATGAAGGAACATTCAATAGAATTACGGCTAAGTATTTAATCCATTTTTTCGATAATTTACTTCGTTTAATTTCTCGTATAACGTAAAGGTTAAATAGCAGTACTATTATTGGTATTATAGCAGACAACCAAAACAAGTAAATATCAGGCTTTTCTACTTTAATGTCTAAAGTACGAATATCTAGGATTTTATTTGTGGAGTCATCAAATAAAAGTTGGAAGACACCTAATTCATTCCCATTATTAAATTCTATAAAAACTCTGGTCGTGTTGGGAGGTGTGTTATCTTTATAATCCTGATTGGAGTAGATGTTTTTTTGCCATTTGACAAAGTTGTATTCGTAAGGCTTTTCGCCAAAACTATGATGTAAAAGCTTTTTAAAGTGATCAAATTCTACTCGTAAGGTATCAGCATGTAAACGTTGTCCTTGTGTGTTTTCCAATTGCATCAAGGAGATGCACGTATCAAAATCATCTTGTTTTAAGGCTTCAACAAAGGCTGAGGTTGTGGTTTCATAGCTTGATGAATCTACTAGAAGATTACAGCTTGTGAAGAATGAAAGTACAAAAAGAATGAAACTTAGTTTGAGATATTTCATTAGTTATTTTAGGTTGTTTAGATTTCAAAAATACCGAATAAGAATACCGAAACCAACATAAAATGAAAGATAATGATGTTGGAGATAAATTGTCTTTTTGGTACTATTGATGCTTTCTTGTTGGAGATTAAAGAAAATTGGTTTAGAGTGGTAAATAAGGTTGTCAATTCCAATCACTTGATTTTTGGTAAATGATGTTAAATTCAAAACGCTAAAAATGAGCTAAAAGATTGTTCGTGTAGATATGTTTATACGCAAAATAGCTAATTGCTGTGTTGTACCTGTGTAGTCCCGATTAGCAAAGTAAGTCTTGCTTCTTTATTTTTCCCATTGAGCAAATACAACAAGTTGACGTATTAGAAATCGTGCGGGTGAAACAACAGGCGATCCCAATATCATACTATGCATGGTATCGGCATGAACTAAACCCGGAATGTTTTTTGCCTTGAGAGGACAAAATAATAATCGAAGAGCAGTTAGAAAAGAAACTTGTGTTAGATGATAGGAGAATACGGTCATAGCGAGGTTTATTTTGAGGATAGTATTTGATCAATAGCCTCTTGATCTACTCCTAATTCTCTCAGTATATAGGCAGCAAATTTTTTATTTGACAAGCGATAAATATCAAAATCATCCATAAGATTTGTTAGATAGAGCCTTTCGTTAACTGTCATACCAGGCAACGAATCTCGAAATTCTTTTATATTTCGATTTACTTTTTGTTGTAGTTCAAACCAAATAAGTTGGTCTTGCATGCGCTTTTGAATAGCTTCATCACTATCATTATAAATATCGCGAAGAATAAAGTCAGTTCCTTCTTTGAATTCATTAATTCTTAAATTGAAGAGAATCTGTGCAAATCGTTGCTCTGGATGTTGTTCCATATATTCACTTAATAAATCTATTATTTTTTGATGGGATGGATTCATTCTTTTTACTATAAAGCTTAATTAAATTTAAAAAATAGAATTTCATTTCTCTGGTAAAGTCTGAACTTTTTCAATTACTTCTTTTGTGTAATCAAAATGAACCGCTTTACTTTGATAAATGGGGCTATCAAGACCTATGATGCAGCTGTCATCAAAATGAGAAAGTTGTAATACGCGAAATGGTTGTTGGTAAATAGTTAAGGTAGAATTAATTAAATCTAATATTCCGATTTGTTATTTTCTTTCAGAAGTCCACAAGGGAAGAGCTAGTCGTGTACTGGTTTCATCCCAAATGATTGGGCCTCCCGCCCAATTACTTATTTTTATCTTTTTATTTTTCTGATATAGATAACAACTACCCCCTATAGGCGCGCCCATGGCGATTTCGTATAAATCGCCATATTCAATTTTATTTTGCTGATTAGGCGAAATGAGATTTAGATCGGTATTGGAAAAATTCCAAGGATTAGGATAGGTGTTAATCATTTTTTACACAACTAGAGAGCTAATTTAAAGTTTGCCTTTATTTAGTTTTTGTGCCAAAGCGAGATGCAACCAACTACTTGTGATAAAGAATAAAAAAATGAAATATGTTTTTTGTATTGACATGATTCACCTCCGATATTAATTCCAAAAATGCTCGTATAATTTAGGACAAAGCTTTTGCATACTTGCAGGTTCTTCATCGCTCCAATCAAATTCAAAAGAAGGGTAGTTGCCTTCATTTGTATCAAAATTATCTTCATCGATATAATCGTATAATTCTTCTCCCGTTTGATTTTCAAAGGCTTCTAAGGCTACATACCAAAAGCTCTCAAAGTCGAATAAATCATCTTCCGCTTTATCCTTTTGACTAATAAGCGTATCGGGATTGGCTTTTGCTTGTTCATACACTTCTTTTCCTCTAGAAATTACCCAATTTCTAAAGTATTCAAAACCATCATCTGAACAACCGCCATTCATCAAATATCCTGCACACCACATAGCAGAATTATAGGTGTCATATAAAAGTTTGTCCGTTCTCAGACGAAAACCAATAATCTCTTTTGGCGTTAATTTCTCTAAGGCTTGAATCAAATAAGCTTCTTGTGTGTCTTGGGAATCGCTGTGTTGTAAAGAAGCTTCAACGATAGTCCAAAATTGAGTTTCATCGAGCATTTCTGCTGTTTTTTCTATTGTTTTCATAGGACTTTTTTTGAGAGGTACTGGATTAAAAAGGATTTCTATTTGTTGGATTTTAGTATTGCTGGATTCTTTTTCTGCAACTGACTCACATTAAAATAAATTCCAGGTAAGGTATAATATTCTGGATCAAGAGTTAAGAAGTCACACGTACCATCAAAACTTTGACTGATATACTGTAAGTCAAAAAGTTGAAGCATGTGATATTCATGCTCAACCGCAATAACGTGTATTCCTGTTTCACAAGTTAACCCATCACCAGAAGCCATAATTGCTTTTGCAAACCCTTCAAAGTGTTTCGATAGTAATTCTGATTTTTCTTCCTCCCCGTTGAGGTGATAAATATAAGAGAGAAACATCATAGCGGTAAAATCAAAAGGAAATTCATCCAATGCTTCTCGCAATAGAATTTGTAGACGAGGAATATCTTCCATGTCTGGTTCTTTTTTATAATACGTATCAAGTTCTTCATCTTTTGAGAATACTGCATAGGGATTGTAGGCTGTTTGAAAAACATAACCATAATACAAATGCTCATATTGACTTGCCGTGAGAACAGTAGTTCCTGTTTTCAGTTGTTGCATCAATTGAGGATAGTAATAGTCCGATTGCGTATCTTGTATATCCTTTTCAATGGATGAATAATCAGGAGCTTTAAAGTCCGTAATTTGACTAAAGCCTACAATAGATAGGAGTAATAAACAAATGGTAATTGTCTTTTGTAGCATGCCTTTTTTGTTTAAAGATAAAACAATGTGTACCGAAACAATAGAAAAAAGAAATTAATCGTTTAATGAATCCGTATCGTACTTGGTTTTAAAGGCTTGAATCGCTTTTCTTTTTTCCTCTTGGGTGAAGTTTAAGTTGCTGGGCGTAAAGAATTGTTTTTTTAATTCTTGTAGCGCTTTTGTTTTCTCATATTCAAATTCTTTATCGTAGATTTTATCGCTTCCAAAATACAGCTGATCTTCGTGAAAATAGAACAAGCCCCAAGTAAGAGAAGCATCAAAAATCAGTAGATCATCAGCAAAGAAAAGACCTTCCCAATAGTGAAGTACCATTTTCCATGTGAGTAATATGGCTTGCCCACTGCGATCAGCATCAACAAGAACAAAGTGATCAAAGGGAATAGGCTTTTCATACAACCATTTTTTGACGTGCTCCTGTGTATCCGTTGTAATCTCAAAGGTTTCAACAGTCTTAAAATAGCGCTCGTTAAAGGGTTTCCACAATGGACCTGTCACCATTTTAGCACTCGCTATATACTGTTGCACAAAAGTTGTCGCTGCTGCATCGAGGAAGAAAATTTGGTCTTTATGGGTCTGCGGAATATCCGCAGCTTCTTCAGGGGACCATAGAAAAGTCCAAGTCTTGGGAAAATCAGTAGCATGGGTTTTTAGATTGTCAAAATGAACCATTAGCGTACGCTTTATTTTTTAATCTCAATACTTGCAAGGATTTGCTCAAAGATTTGCATTTCATCCTCGTAATGTTTTAGTTGTGATGGAGCTAAAACAATATTCCATAAGTCATGATCTACGAAAACAACCATGCGTTTGACTCTTTTTTGAATCATTCGATCAGTGCTTTTTATATATTCCTCGACTTCAAATACACCTTCTGCTGCAGGTAATCCTTTAAAGGTTGTAGCTTTGGGCTCTTCGATAATACTAAATTTTTTCCAACTAAAGGTGGAGTCATTGTCTACCGAATCTTTGATTGAACGGAAACGACGGGATAAAACTTCTACAGGTGTATCTTCTGAAATCGTTTGACTATTGGGTTGAATAGTTAAATCAACGATATTGTCAATCGAGACGATACTTTGCAATCCATCTTTTTTGTTGCAATCCAAATACAGAACATCCATTTCATTATAATCTGTCAAATTTCGGTATTCCATCGGTATAGTAACCGTTAGATATTTATTGTCAATGGTAACTTTATGTGTACACCCTAGAAATAGAAAGAGCAAAGGAAGAATGGTAGAGGCAATTTTTTTCATAAGCGTAAAGAAGAATTCTATTTTTAATGCTAAAGATACGGCATAAAATATTGTGATTTTAAAAAGAAAAGCGCAGTAACTTACTGCGCTTTTTGTTTTGCTTTTTTAGAAATTAAATAACAGCTAAATATCTCAAATAAGGCTCTAGCATGGTTTTGGTGATAAAAGGCGGAGAAGGCATATCACTATCTTTAATAAAACGCAAGGTGTTCTGTGAATCATAAAAATAGGAGTCTTGAAAGACTTCTTTCAGTGTGGATTCTCCTTGTACTTTGTCCATAAACATCCCTAATAACGGATATAATGGATCATCTTCATTATCTTTCCATTGGTTGAGCCACTCCGTATACGGAACAGGTTTCATTTCAAATCCAAAATATTCATTTAGTCTATCAAAAAAGTCGTGGATAGAAACATCACCCTCAGGAAGTGGAGTTAGGTGAAACTTTTTACCCAAGGCTTCTTTTTGGCGAGAGATACGCACAATACTCTTAGCCATATAATCTACCGGAACAAGTTGAGATTTGAATCCTGTAATGTACGGATAGGCTTTATTGGCAATACAATTTCGAACCAAGGCGCTCCACCATTGATATACGGCAGTAGAACCTGTCTGTGAATTACTCAAGGCATATCCCAAACGGAAGACCATAACAGGTACCCCTTTCTCTTCTGCTTTCTCCATGATTTGTTCCATTACCCATTTACTCTGTATATAACCCAAATCGCGACTAACTGCATCCAAATCTTGATGAAGATCGGCATCTTCCATCGCAAATCGCTGGTTGGTAAACTGATGACCAAAGCTGAAAACGGCACAAGTAGAAAACAAGGATACTGGTTTTACTTTTCCAGCAGCAGCGAATTTAATAACTTCTTGAAGCCCTAAAATGTTGGCTTTTCGTATAATAGAATAAGGTTCAATGAAATTAACTGCACTGCCTGAATGGTACACGCAATCTATTTTATTTGCTAGTACATTGAATTGTGCTTCACTAAATCCTAATAAAGGCTTATTTAAATCTCCAGTCACCACCTGAATTCGACCAGTATCAAACCAATGTACAGGAATTAAGAATTGCTCAAAGGCTTGACGTAAACGTTTGAATCCAATTTGTTCATTTTCGGCACGAACTACACAGTAAACCGTAGCTTCCGTTTGCTTCATTAATTCATCAATCACATGTACACCCACAAATCCGTTAGCCCCCGTCAATAAAACGTTTTTAGGCGAATCCATCGTCGAAGCATCTACTGTTCCTTTAATCGTAATTTCTGGAACTAATTGAGCATCTTCTAACAGTTGCGCACGCATAATCTCATGGGCTTCTCCTTCCTGATTAACCAATCTGTTGAACATGTTCTCTTGAATAATTTGAGCCTGTGATTCAATAGTCTTGTGAACTAGTAAATCTTGTAGTTTGATACCTTTTCGATAAGAATCAGGCAATCGATTATACAATTTAGCTAATAGTAAAGAATGCCCACCCAATTCAAAGAAGTCATCTTGTACTTCAATAAAAGGATATTGTAAAATCTCTGTCCAGATTTTGTAGATTGTTTTTTCAAATTCATCTTTGAATACTTTCGTATCATCTCCTTGAACGGAAGTTTTGGTATACTGATTCTCTAATGCTTTTTTATCGATTTTTCCATTGCTGTTGATTGGAAATTTATCTAGGATGATAAAATCGTGAGGAATCATATAAACAGGTAGACGATGGGTAAGAGCTTCTCTAAACTGTTTAATAAGGGCATGTCTTCCTTTTTCATCAAGACGCAAGTCAGGACATTCTAAAAAAACAAGGAGTTTTTTATCGTAATCGTGATCGGATTTAACGCGTACTACGGCTCGTTCTACCCCTTCCATATTGGCTAGGTTTTCTTCTATTTCTTGAAGCTCAATACGATACCCTCTAATCTTTACCTGGTCGTCAATTCGCCCTAAATATTCAATCTCTCCATTGCTTAACCAACGCCCTAAATCACCCGTTCGGTAGATTTTCTTTCCTACTTTCAGTGGATGGTCCACAAATTTAGCATGAGTGAGTTTAGGTTGACCAAAATAACCACGACTTAATCCAATGCCCCCTACACAAATCTCTCCAACTTCATTCACCGGTTGAATATGCTCTTGATTGAGGATGTAAATATCAGTATTGTCAATAGGAATGCCGATGGTCTGTAAATCTGCCTCGGAATAAATCATCTTACACGTAACCCAAATAGTAGTTTCTGTAGGTCCATAAACATTGCAGATTGTATGTTTACCTGCTAACAAGGCTTTTCCTAAGGTAGTGGAAAGGTATTCCCCAGCACAGATAATGGTCAGCGGTTTTACTCTAGCCCAAGGTGCTGTTTCTATAATCATAGACCAAGTACTTGGGGTGGCCTGAGCAACTGTAATATTGTGTTTTATAATAAGCTCAGCTAATGCTTCTGGGTTGAGCTGATCCTCTTGTGAAGCCACTACAAGCGTATTGCCTGTAAGTAGCACAGAGAAAATATCCAGTACGGAAACATCAAAAGCATAGGTAATTAGGGCTAACATATTCCCCGTTGATTGATGAATAACATTGTTAGTAAAATAACTTAAGGCGTTCACCACACTTTTGTGCTCCACAGCTACGCCTTTTGGTCCTCCTGTCGACCCCGAAGTAAACATGACATACATTAAATGATGCGGTTTAAGGACTCTAGATGGAGTTTCCTTTGAGGCAGAGAGCCAGTCAACTTCTTCCCAAGTGACAGTATTTGCTAAAATTTGATGCGCTTTTTCTTTATAAGTTTCTTCGGTTAATAAGAGAGAAAGCTGAGCAGATTGGCTAATGTGATTTAGTCGGTCTTCTGGATATAAGGGAGGCATAGGTACGTAAGCAGCTCCTGTTTTCATAATCGCTAAAAGAGAGATAATGAGCTTTTCACTGCGATCCATGATTAATCCAATACGATCATCAGGTTTGATTGTGGCTGAATGCAACAGGTGATGGGCCAATTGATTGGCTAATTGATCCATTTCGCGATAGGTCAGCGTTTTGTCTTGGAATATAAGAGCCTGTTTATCTGGTGTTAATCGTACTTGCTCTTCAATTAAATCAATAAGGGTTTTGATCAAATGGATGGGCATGATTAGCGGTTTGATTAAAGGATAAAATCTGTTCTAATTGTTTGGCTGTAAGCGTTGGTTCGTTGATCGTCAGTGGATCGGTGTATACATTTTGGTTCATAATACATTGTAATTGGTTGATATTCATTTTAAAGATGATAAGACCTTAAAGTCATCCCAGGATTAAATAGGAATAAAAGAACTACAGTATCTATGAAAAATATTAGGAGCATCAGAGGAAATAATAGACCTTACCTACTTCTGAGATAAAGAAGAGGTGGAAGATATGATTTCCTGAATATTGAGGGGAAAAGGGGAAAAATGACGTATGAAGGAGGTCGGTTTTAGATTCATACGTCTTGGGCTGAGGATTAATAAATCAGTGCGACTATTAGTATAGCATACCACTATCATGAGGTTAGTCTAACTTAATAGGATGATAGTAACGAATTAATATCATGGATCTGTTGTTTTACTATTTCATTTTGCCTCTTTGTATTGGTTGCGATTGTACAACAATAAACATCAGAGAGCAAAAGTTCCTCTAGGTACCAAATAGTGGTATCCACAGAGGCTATATCATGAGAGATGAAAACGTTTTCCAAGGGGAAGGATAAACCTCTTCCATCTGCTTTTAGACAAGCTTCTTTCTGGGTCCATAATTGATAAAATGCACGATCCTTTTGGGAGGATTGAGCAATTTGAATCTGTTCGTCCTTTCGCAATAGAAAGGTATAATCTTCTTGGGGAATCGGAGTTACCTTTTCAATATCGACGCCAATACTAGGATTAGAAGTCAGCACACAAATGATGAAATCATCGGAGTGCGAAATTGAAAAAGAAAGACTACTTTGAGCAATAGATGGCTTGCCGTTGGTATCTGTTGTTAGCTGTTGAAGGAGCGCATTACCATCAAAACCAAGTTGGATGAAACCATATTTGAGGAGTAATTTTCCTAAAATACTGGCTTCTTGATCAGCTCTGTTTTTATACTTCAAAATAGCGTTTCGAATAACAGTTGGAAAACTGTTGATTTCTCGTTCTAATTGTTCAAATTCTAAACATAGTTTAGAGCGTTGTAAATAAAAAGCATAAATCATGACGCTGGGTTCGTTGTAAAAATGAAATATACCGCTTCATCAAATAACGTAATAAATTGAAATCGTTGCAGTATGAAATTGTCAATTTATTAGGTTAAAAGTAAATATTAATTTACTTATATACAATAGATTGTGTGGTAAAAAATACAAATAATGTAAATTTAGTTTTTGATAATTATCGCTTTTTGTAGCAAAACAAAGGGATGGATAAAGGAAAGTTCTCAATTTTTAGTATGTTGTTTTTTTAGAAGAAGTCAACTTCTTTTTTTCTTACTTTTAACTTTTAGACTAGAATAACTATTTATGTTAGATTTTAATTTTACTACCTCTCCTATATTAGAAACAGAACGTTTAATCCTACGTCAAACCAATTTAGGAGATGCTCAAGGCATGTTTGCGATGCGTTCCAGTGCAGAAGTGATGCAATATATTCCCGTTCCATTAGCAACGGAACTCAAAGAAGCGGAAGATTATATCAATTCCCTACAAGAACGAATGGAAAATAAGGAATGTGTCAATTGGACCATCACCTTAAAAGAGAATGGTGAAATGATAGGAACAATAGGGTTTTATCGTATGAAATTACAACATTATCGAACGGAAACGGGGTATATGTTACTTCCTCAATACTATGGCAAGGGCTATGCTTCAGAAGCAGTACAACGATTAGTTGAGTACGGATTTGATGATTTTGGATTCCATTCCATTGAAGCAATCATTTACCCAGATAATGTAGGTTCACAACGGGTACTAGAAAAATGTGGCTTTGTACGTGAAGCTTATTTTAAAGAAAATGAATTTCATAACGGTAAGTTTGTGGATACAGCTGTTTACTCGATAGTGGCTGGATAAATTACCAACTTTAATCAAGTGCACCAAAAGATAAAAGATCGTTATCTAGGTCATCAGTTTCAGTATTGAAATAGAAATAAGTCATTCCAAATGAAATGCAAATGTTTTTACATTTTGGACTGTTTTTTGTTACTGTGTTAGAATAGTAATTCTAATTATTTAAGTCATGAAAAAGTTAATTTTAATTTTATTTGGAATGGGATTTCTTTTTTCCAATGCCAGTGAGACTACACCAGTTTTAATGAATTTTTGTTTTGATGGTATACTTGCAATCAGTTGAAATATTGGGTATGATGAAGTTTTTTTTACTATTCTTTAGGGTATTATGCTGTTCGTGTCAGGCTACAATGAAGCATTATAGTATAGTACAGACAAGAGATGCCATTGTCCATTCATCGGTTCCTTTAGACCAAGAACATGTATTGAAACAGTTTGATAGCCTTAGAATTAATTTAGATGCCAATGAAACAAAAAATGCACCAATTCTACTAAAATAATTCAGTAGGAATATGATTATTCAATAGTAAGGTTGGGAAATCGTTCTTTAAATTTAGGTAAATCTCTTTCTCTTTGATCCGTAAGTGAAATAATTCCTTGATGATAATTAAAGTAAATCTCTCCTATATATTTTATTTTTCCTTTTTCGATGGTAAAATCTAAGTTTTCTAAAGGGATGTTAGCCATTTTTTGTATATAACCTCTATTGCTATGTAATCGTAGAAGAGTAAAAGCATATTTTCCTTCTACTTCTCTAATTGAAAAAAAGTAAACAGCTTTAGTGTTATCCGCAAAGTCAGGTTCAAATTTCATCTTCCATATTTGATGAGGACGTATCGTCATCATCCTGCGTTGTCTTAATTTTTTGTCTCCTTCAGCTTGATAATGATAGAAGTATTGATTAAAAATCGGTTTTTCATTTTCAAAAGCGAATGTACCAACAATCATACCCTCAGTTGAACTTTCAAAATGTTGTGGAATTTTTGTAGCGGTTGTGGTAGCACAAGATGTGAATAAAATAAAAAATAAAAAAAATAGTAAGATTCTATTCATAACTGTTAGGTTTACTTTAATAGTATTTTGTAATATTGGCACAAATTTACATGATATTCTTAGATAATAACATGATTATAAGAAACAAAATCGGTTGTGATAAATCATGATTACCTCTGTTATGTTTCGATTTTTATTTATAAGGTTTTTTTAGTAAAACTACACTATCAATAAAATTGTTTTCCTCATTGGGAGGATGGGCTCTCTGTTTAGAGTTTTGCCAGTGTATAGGTTTTATGAATAGTCCTGTAGCAAATTGCTTTCTTCCTTCTTTCTAGTTCAACCTACACGTATTCGTAATAAGGACTAAGCTTTATTCATTTGTTCTACTCCTAGAAATAATAAACAACAAATTTAATTGATGTATTTCCTTAGTTTATGAGCATTTGAAAGTGTTTTTCGGACTTTTAATTCGGATAGTTATGGTTAATTTTTTGCCTACTACTTATTATTTTTGGATAAAAAACATTGCTTATTGTATTTATTTAAGTTAAGTTTATGTTTAGTTTAACATTAAAATTTATAAAAGTATGAAGAAAAAAATGTTTGTATTAGCAATGGGAGTGTTTTTTGTTGCTAGTAGTTATAGTAATGCTCTAATGATTCAATCAGAATTTAATTTTTCAGTTGAAAATAATGCTAATGCTATTCAAGACTCCGTTGAATTTAAAAATTTTAAGCGATTATATATTGATTTTTTAGATAATGTTATCAGTATGGATGATTTCCTTTATGGAGATACAAGTTTGGAAATAGCGAAAGCCTTTTTAGAGAAAGTAGGTCTACCAGATTATGGAGGTTATACAGCAACACAAGATATTGTGGGGTTTGCTTTAGTTCAATACCTTATCGCTTTAGGTGATGCATAACTAGTATTTTTAAAAATTAGACTTTTGCTCTATAATAAAAGAATTTATATAAATACGGAAAAACCAGTATTGCAGTGCTTTGCTGGTTTTTTTGTTTATAGCTTTTTAGAAAATCAGCGCTTTGCGCGAGGAATATCATAAAAGGATTACCTCCGCTATGCTTCGGTTTTCCCTAATAATTGGCTTTTTCACAAGAAAAACCACGCATTCGTTGCACTCCTGCTTGTTTTTTTATTTGTAACGCCTCTTAGAAAAGCAGAGCTTTCCACGAGCCTTATACAAATAAAAAAACCACCAACATCCGTTGGTGGTTTTCCTTGCAGAGAGGAAGGGATTCGAACCCTCGATACGTTGCCGTATACACACTTTCCAGGCGTGCGCCTTCGACCACTCGGCCACCTCTCTCTATTTATACTTCCATTTCGCCACAAATCGGCGTTTCGAAAGCTAATTTAAAATCTACAATATCGGGTTGAGCCAATAAGAACATCAATTTGGTAATCGCTGCTTCTGTTGTAATATCTTTCCCAGAAATAACGCCAATCTCTTTCAATTCTGTACTCGTTTCATATTTCCCCATCATAACGCTACCACTAGAACACTGGGTCACATTGATCACCTTAAGTCCTTTCTGTGTGGCACAGCGCAATGTTTCTAAGAACCACGGTTCTGTAGGAGCATTCCCTGAACCATAAGTCTCTAGTATGATTCCCTCTAAATTTGGGATGGCCAATATAGCCTCCAAAACCTGTTGTTGAATACCTGGAAACAAGCGCAAAATCATCACATTGCGCGACATTTTTTTATGAACGGTCAGCGGCAAAGATAGCGGTTTTTGTATCAATAACGAATGATTGATACGCAAATTCACCCCTGATTCTGCTAAATGCGGAACATTGGGAGAGGTAAAGGCATTAAATAGCTCTGCACTTACTTTAGATGTGCGATTTCCGCGGTATAATTTATATTCAAAGTACAAACAAACCTCCTGAATGACAGGGGTATTGTTTTCTTGTAAAGCTGCAATTTGAATAGCCGTGATTAGATTTTCTTTTGCATCCGTACGCAAATCTCCAATAGGCAATTGAGAACCCGTTAAAATAACAGGTTTGTGAACATTCTCCAACATAAAACTCAAAGCTGAAGCCGAATACGACATCGTATCTGAACCATGTAAAATCACAAATCCATCAAAACGGTCGTAATTATCTTCTACAATGCTCGCCATTTGTACCCATAAATCCGGTTGCATATCCGATGAGTCAATCGGTACATCAAACGAATAGGTTTCTATAGCACAATCCAACAAATGCAATTCGGGAATGCGTTCAACCAATTGATTAAAGTTAAACGCGCGCAAAGCACCCGTTTTAAAATCTTTAACCATACCGATTGTCCCACCCGTATAGATTAGTAAGATAGCTGGCTTATTGTTCATCTTGTAACTTTAATTTATTCACTACAGGATTTGCATACATCGCTAAGAAGTTATCGACTACTTTTTGCTCCTGTTTGTTTACGCGTAGCTCTAAACGACGTTCGAACAACTGTTTTTCCTTCTCGCTATAGCGATCTGCAAATTTGTTCGTATTATTTAGAATATCATACGCGATATAATTGGTCGGCCATAGGTGGTAATTGGTGATGATCGAATGGTCAATCACTTGAGCTAAGGCCTGTAATTGTTTATTGGGTTTATCTGCAATGGCTTTGATTTGGTCTAATTCCGTATCAATCACATCCCCAACGTGAATGTGAATTCCTTTCTTTTGACCAATAATTCCACTGTATAAATTGACAAAATCCTCATTTTTTTCCTTGATGTACGCTTCATTATTCGCGATAGCTAATAATTGAGGCATCTTCAAGGCATCTGTAGGATCATATTCATAAGAAATAGAAACAGGTACGATTTTCAACTGTTTGAAATAATCCATTAAGTTTTCATCACCTGCATCCATACCAAGCATTTTTAAAACACCTGTATGTGTGGCATCATTGCCATCTTTCGTTCTTCCTTCGCGCTGTGCAATCCACACCGAACGATTCTCTTCTACAATAAGACTGTGAATGTATTCTGACATCAAACGAGAACTTTCTAACAATTCTCTTGGTGTTACTTTACGACGAACTAAAAAGTTTCGGTTCACTTTGGCTAAAGCCAATAAAAAAGACTTCTGTACCAAGTTGTCTCCAACGGCAGAAGCAGTCATTGTTAAGCCGTGATCTTTTAAGGTTACATTCAGTAAAGACGTATCCATGATGATATCACGGTGATTGGATATATATAAATAAGCCGTATCTTTTTCTAACTTCTCAAAACCAGAAGTTGAAAGTCCATTCGAACTTTTTTCTAAGATGCGCAGAATAGAATAATAGGCAAATTCCTCTTGAAATTGCTGTATCGAGGTTACTTTGCTCAAATCTTCCATCCATTGCTGTTCGGTTTTATTTGGAAAAGTAAAACCCATTAACGCTTTGACCATAGGGTGCTTAGAGATTCTTTGTAGGACCTCATTGACCTCGTGATCATGGTAATGGCGTATTGAATCAAACTTAGACATTAGTGTTTTAAATATTTATGTAAACTTAAATGTTATGTTTCTATGTTGTACAATTAGATTCCAAAAACTGCTTTTGAATTGGCAGTCGTTTGGTTTGCAATTGTTTCCAATGGAAGCTCGTATAGTTCTGATAGCCTTTCTGCTATGTTGAGAATATAAGCGCTTTCATTTCTTTTGCCTCGAAAAGGCACTGGTGCAAGATACGGAGAATCAGTTTCTAATACGATATGCTCTAACGGTATTTTGTTTAAAAATTGATCAATTTTTCCGTTCTTAAAAGTAGCTACACCGCCAATTCCCAGTTTGAGGTTGTAACTCATGGCTTGCTGGGCTTGCTCTTCCGTTCCCGTAAAGCAGTGAAAAATACCCCGAAGTGCCTGGTCTTTTTCTAGTTCTAAGACTTCAAAAACTTCGTCAAAAGCATCTCTACAGTGAATATTAATCGGTAACTGATGCTTTTTCGCTAGCTGAATCTGCTGCTGAAAAGCTTCTTGTTGGATGGATAATGTGGTCTTGTCCCAATATAAATCCACGCCAATTTCCCCAACAGCATAGTATTTCCGACGTGCTAACTCTTGTTCTACAAAAGCAAGCTCTTGTTTATACGTCTCTGGTTTTACATCCGTAGGGTGTAAGCCCATCATCAAAAAGATGCAATCAGGAAACGCCGCTTCCAAATCAAACATCGCTTGAGCGTAGCTTGAATCGATAGCAGGTATAAAAAAACGCGTAACTCCATTTGATATTGCGCGATTTATTGTTTCTTTGCGATCTTCCGCAAATGCATCTGAATAGAGATGTGTATGAGTATCGGTAAAAATCATGCTTTGGTAATATTCTACAAAGTAGTATCTTTCAAACTACAAAAGTACCTTATAAAAAGTATTAAAACTAAACTTAATTGATGGAAAACTATAAAGATTGGTTAAAAAAAGAACGCTATAAACAAATCCGCTTCAAAATAGCGCGAACAAACCACCTTTTTGTACGTGTAAAAGTAAATGGAGTATGGGGAGATTTTATCTTAGATACGGGCGCATCTAATAGCTGTATCGATTTTCAAAGTATCGACCATTTTAATTTAACTACTTCAGAATCAGAAACAAGAGCGTCTGGTGCTGGAGCAAATGGGATGTTGACTCAGGTGAGCTACCATAATGAAATTCAAATGGGACGATGGAAAAAAGATAATTTCAATTTTGTCTTGTTGGATTTGAGCCATGTGAATACCGCACTCACAGAGTATAAAACCAAAAATGTCCACGGAATTATAGGGTCTGATGTGTTCGCATTAGGTCAAGCAATTCTCGACTACGGACAACAGACCCTATACGTGAAGTAAGTCTATTTCTTATAGTATTCTTTGGCTACTAATTCCAGTTCTTCGTACCACTCAGAACCGTATTTTCGCGTCAAAGGATCTTTTAAAAATTTGTATACTGGAACTTCTAGTTCTTTTCCTAAAGCACAAGCATCGCTACAAATATGCCATTTGTGGTAATTCACTGCTGAAAAAGAAGAATATTCCTTGATTCGAATAGGGTATAGGTGACAAGAAATCGGTTTTTTCCAATCGATTTTCTTCTCCAAATACGCCTTTTCAATCCCGCATAAAGCCATGCCATTATCATAAATAACATAGGCACATTCTCCGCCGTGAATTAAAGGAGTTTCAAATTCCCCATCTTCACCTAGGATATAGGTTCCTTGTTGTTCAATAGCCGCAATACCTTCAGGACGTAAATAAGGTTTTACCGTTTCAAATATTTCATCCAAAATAGCCGTTTCTTCCTTCTCTACGGGCGCTCCCGCATCTCCATCAATACAACACTGACCTTTACAAGCCGTTAGATTGCACACAAATTCTTTTTCTAAAATATCTTCCGATACTAAGGCTGAACCAATTTGAAACATGTTTATTTATTTTTTTGAGGCTACAAAATTACGAATCTTTCATGGATGTTGACCGCTTCTGCTCGTTCAACCGCTATTTTATAATGATACTAAATTAACTGCTTGATTTTGAGCTCCTATTTAGAGCGGTTTTGAAAGGAATAAAAGTCAAACAAAAAGAAAAAGAGCAGAATAAAAACCGTAAGACGACTGACTTTCATAAGAAGATGAGACAAAGAAATTAAAAAAAATGATTTCTTAAACCAGAATATATTGCATGTTTCAAAATTTAAATCGACTTTTAATGGATAAACTAAAGACTATAAAAACATGAAAAAAATAGCGTTATTGTTTGTTGCAGGAGTAGCTTTTATCTCGTGTAAACAAACGCCAAAAGAAGAGAATACTCCTGTGGTGGAACAACAAGAAGAGGTTCCTACAACAGCAACTGAAACGACAACAACGGTAGAGACCACCCTTGATTTAACTAAAATTCCTTACACTACAGCAGATATTGGGGATTTCCCATATTTAGCTTTACCAAAGGGAATAAAAGAACTAAATAAGCCTTTGTTGAGTGCGTTTGACGTTTGTCTGTTTCCTGTAAATGGCGTGATGACTGAAGTAGAAGGTAGATTGTATAAAGCCAACTTAACAGCTGAAAGTGGGGAGCAATTTTCAGAACGCTTTTTTAGACGCAGCATGGACGACTATTTGAAATCAATTGGAGCAGTAGAGATCTTTGATGGAAGTATTACACAAGAAGAATATGACCGATACAATAAGTTAGATCCGCATAAAGGAGATGAAGGAGATATCGGATATGCAGGCGAGCCCATTAAGTTTTATATCATTCGCCATAAAGAACAAGGAGATATTTACATTCAGTATACGGCAAATAATGCTGCAGCTAAATTGAATGTACTTCAAACAAAAGCGTTTGAACAAACCATGACCAAGATTACAGCAGATGAAATTGCTAAATCACTTGCGGAAACAGGAAAGTCGATTTTGTATATCAACTTTGACCACGATCAATCGACGATTACTCCAGAAGGCAAAGAGGTAGTCAATGAAATTACTGCGGCCCTACAAAAAAATGGTCAATTGACGATTGCTATTGAAGGGCATACAGATAATGTAGGTGATGCGGCTCACAATAAGAAGTTATCCACTGCTCGTGCACAAGCCGTAAAAGCAGCTTTAATCGGACAAAAGATTGCGGCTACTCGCTTAACTGCTGAAGGATTTGGCGCTGAACGTCCTCTAGTGGCAAATGATTCAGAGGCTAACAAAGCTAAAAACAGAAGGGTTGAATTAAGAAAGACAAATTAATAGCGAAGGCTCCTCCAAAGGGAGCCTTTGTTTAATGATAAAAGGAAGAATAGCCTTGACTTATGTTAAAACCTCCTTTTTTGCGGGCGTTAATTTTTATGTAAGATAAAATAATGAGCAGGTTCAATCAGAAAGAAAAGCAATCAGTTATAAAATAACAGGATATAAAGGTCAGGAAAACGAGGAAGAGAAACTTCTCTAAAGGGGAGGAAAGAAAACGGAAAGTTCTCTTTTTGTGTGTTTTGCAAACAAGAAGGAGAGGGAAAGTTGCAAACGATGGCGTTGTTAAATTATATAGTAGGAATGTTAAAGAGGCTTCTACGTGATTTTTATTTTGTACTTTCGGACAATAGAATTAAAATCTTTTTAGAAATAATGAAAATATTCAGTTACATTATTATTGCATTTGTTGTTGCCTTAATTGTATTAAATATCACAATGCTTGATTTTAATAACTTATTTCAAGGGGACAGTTTGATTGCTATAATTGGTATTGTAGCACTTTTATGCGCAGTTTGTATTCTGTTGATTTACAGAACTTCAAAGTTAATTGACGAGAAAACAAAATAGATCAAAAGATGTTGGTTTATGATGTTTTAATTATTGGAGGAGGCGTTTCTGGCGTTTCTTGTGCTCAAGTGTTAGGTAGCGCTGCCAAAAAAGCTTTCATGGAAGGAAAGACAATTGGTATTGTGATACACCAAAAGGCAAGTATGCTTCAAGATGCCGTTTTTAATAATGCTTTTGGTATTCAACCAGGCACTTTAGGAAGTGATTTACTTACACAAGCCAAAGAGAATTTGAAAATCTATGCTAACGTGACTCAAATTGAGGGTGAGAAGGTAAGCCGTGTACGAAGAAATTCAGCACAGCTGTTTGTTGTAGAGACGAATAAAGCCGAATATGTAGCACGGATGGTAGTCGTAGCTGTTAATTCAAGTAATACGTTTGCCATTGAGGGATTGATGGACTATGTGGAACCCCACAAAAAGTCTATCCCCACAAAGAATAGAATTCAATTGAAAAATATAGATCACCTTGTAGCCGAGGGGATTTATGTAGCAGGTACATTAGCGGGACACCGCAGTCAACTTGCTATTGCAGCTGGAAGTGGTGCTGCTGTTGCAACAGATATCCTGACCCTGTGGAATGATGGTGTTGAAACGCATAGCCATGACAGCATTAGAAAATAATAATATTAGATCATTTTAGTACCTAAAAGGATATTCTTCGGAATGTCCTTTTTTTGTTTACAGTTCACGGTTTAGTTTACAGTTCACAGTAAACCAGAACTCCCCATTTATAGTGAACTTTTCTTCTTTTTTACACTAGTTTCAAGAAAGAATTTTACATTCGTTCTCATAAAACATAAAAAAAAGATGGAACTGAATTTTACTACATTAAAAGAAAACTTTATCAATATTTTAAAAAATCACTATACAGATTTTAATGGACGTGTTAGACGTAAAGAATTTTGGTCATTTACATTGGTTAGTGTGATCATTTCAATTGCTTTCGGAATCGTTGATTCACTCTTAGGAACGATTGGAATAGGCTTTACAGGCTATATTTATAGTTTAGCGGTTTTACTTCCTTCATTAGGACTTTTAGCTCGTCGTTTACACGATACTGGAAAAAGTGGCTGGTGGATGTTGTTAGGGTTAACAGGAATTGGTGCTCTTGTCGTACTTTATTTTGCTTGTATTGATGGTACGGTAGGACAAAATGAATATGGTGCTGATCCTAAAGCAGGAGAGAGATAAAATCATATGGTGTGAGGGAAGGTGAGTAATACGTAATTTTTCTATAAAAAAGGAAGGAGTTTTGATTAAAACTCCTTCCTTTTTTTATGTCCTATGTAGATCTTTTTAATTGTTACTCATAAACCAATCCTACATTGTCAATCCACAGCCTGCTATTTTCGTTTCCGATATAAGCACCTCCGTTACTCGAAGAGAATTGAACAATAAGATGGGTAACCGGATCATCAGCATTTCCCCAGCCTTCCTCAATAATTGGTGTCATTTTTCCCTTGCTATTGCGGGTGTAATCTGTGAATTCACCGGTGCGAAGAGCCATTTCCTTTTTATAGATGGCTTGATTTCGGATGTCGCCATAATTAATTTGAAGTTGGAAATTGTTTTTCCATTCTTTTTCCGTTGTCGTTAGGTTCAACCAAGCTGTTCCTATGCGTTTTGCATGTACTTTACCATCCTTGTCTTCCCATCTATTTTGCAATAAGATGCGAATCTCAGCCTTGTCTTTTTGATTTAAAACCGTTCCTTTTCCCATGCCATTCACGCGACTAGAAGTCCCGCCTGTCGTTACTTTATAGTCAAATTGTAAAGCCTTCGGCTTTTTGGTAAAGGGAATTCCTGTTACGAGTTTACTCTGTGGATTCTTCGTGTCAGTAATAGGTTCGATCATTTCACCTAAGAAAATCGTTCCACTAGCTAAAACATTGATATTGATTACGCCTAATACTTTAACGCGTTCTATTTTTGTCTCTAAACGAGCCGCATAGCCACCGCTTCTCTTTTCTGGGAAGACGGTAACACTACCTTTGGTAATTCCACTTACAACAGCCAATACAGAAGACGTCGCCCAAGGGGAACGCGTGTTCTTATATGGGGTGTTATCTTTAAGGGTGTCTTTAGTATCATTAATGGAATAGAGGTAACGCGTATTTCCTCCAATCAATAGGGATTCTTTAATCTCACGTACTTGCCATTGGTTCATATTTCCAAAAGGAAGTAATTCGAAACGCTCTTTCTGTGCCCAAAGACTCGTGGATAACAAAAGGCCAACTAGAATAGGGATCAGTCGTAAATAAGTCTTCATATTTTTATTTTTTTAAATTCAATTTTTTTATTTGTTCAAAATCTTCTTCTTTCAAATTCATCTGTTGATAAGGAACGGCCTGGTCGTGATCATTGAGATACTGTCGAGGTATTGCCTTAAATTGCGGATGAACAAGAGAAAATTCTCGTTTTAAGTAAGGGGTTTGTATTTCAGCTGCATCCAATAAGGTGTGAAAAATAACATGGGTACTGATGGGCTCTTTTTTGCGTTGTTGTGCAAGTTGATATTGCTCAGGATGTTCTTCAATAAAGGAATCCGAAAACCACAAGAAAAAGGGAATATGCAATTGATAGTATGATGGTGTCGGAGAGGAATGCAAGAACAAACCGCGATCATCATCAAACAAATCTTCCCCATGATCAGAGGTGTACAAAACCAAACTTGGAATATTAACCTGCTGTAAAGCCTGTAAAGTCGAGGAGAGAAAATAATCCGTATACAAAATACTATTGTCATACGTATTGACTAACTGCTCTTTTTGTCTGCGACTCACAGCTGTTAAATTATCAGGCGTGAATTTTTGATATGCCAAAGGATAACGCTCTTTGTAATTGAAGTGAGAACCATAGCTATGTAAAACAATGAACAAATTGCCCGTTGTTTTTTCAATTAAATTCATCATAATCGGAATCAAATCCTCATCAGGGCGATTCACCGTTAATCGTGTTTTGGGATCTGTTGTGCGAATCGTTTGATAGATATCTGCCTCTTTGGTGAAATATTCAATAAAGGAATTATTCTCCGATTGGTTGGATAGACAGATTGTGGTAAATCCAGCTTCTTTAAACGCTTGTGCGATTCCTTTTCTCTGATAGATCTCCTCGTAATTGGTTGCATTGACATCAGATAAAATCATCGACACACTTTTGTGTGTGGTATTGGATTGAGTCAACGCGTCTTGATAGAATACTGTATTTTGTTGTTGTGATAAATGGGGGGTTGTCGGACGGTTATACCCATAGACTTGCCAGTTATGCGCTCGACTCGTTTCGCCTACAATGAGCACGAAAATTTCGCGCTGATCTTTAGTTGAAGCTGAGGTACTGTTGAAGGTGAAATCCTTGGATGTTTCAGGATATGCCTGAACTTTTTTCCATTTATTGATGGCAAAATTTAAATTGTAATACGCATTGATGGGATATACATCAACAGTAAATGCAAAAGCATTGCGATTGGTGTTTTTTGCTCCTAAAGATATCAATAGTGAACCAAATAAAATAGCTACACCAGCAATCAACGCTTTGTGTCTAAATAGTTTTGGTGCATATATTTTTCGCTTCCATTGAAGGATGGCCCAAACAATAGTTGGAATATATAAGATGCAAACAAAAGCAATCGAAGGAAGTAAACTTCCCAATAGTTCTGTAATCTCAGAGGTATTGGTTGTAGCGACATTTAAGTACATATCAACCGCAATGACATCTTCTCCAAACAAATAGAATAAAACAATTTGAAAGGCGTGAATAAACAAGACAGGAAACAAGAGAATCTGTGTGCGCCCCATATTTTTAAACAGAGAAAAAACAAGAAGATATAAACTCAAAGGAAATAAGAATACCGTTGCTTTTCCCAAGAAATTGAGCGGTTGGAATAAAGCAAAATAAAGGGAGGGCACCATATTGACAACTAAGTAAATATAGAATAGGGCCACCAGATTTGTACTCAGTCTACCTAATAGACTTCTTCTTTGTATTTTTTCTTGCATAAATAGTGTCTTAGAAAGCTTCGTTTATATTAAAGTAGAAGCCACTTTGTCCTTTGGCAATTCCATAATCCAAGCGAATATTTACTCGATTTTTGAATTCCCAGCGATAACCAATTCCATAGGTAGGCAAAGCCTCTGCCCAGTTCATGTCTTTGAATTTATCAAAAATAGTACCAACTCCACCCCATACAACTAACCCATGGCGGTTGTATACTTTTTGACGAAGTTCAACTTGTGTGTTTAGTTCTTTTCGATCGCGGTATTGTCCAGAAAGATACCCGCGCATTTGTCTAGCCCCTCCTAGTTGAGCCATCATATTCCAAGGAATATCCCCATTGTTGAATATTCCATTCGCATCAAATGCCAAAATAGTCTTGGGCGCTAGTTGTTGAAAATAACGAGCACTTGTTTCGATTCGACTGAAATGAATATTACTTCCTAGGGTACGCGAATAAAACGTTTGTTGGTATTGTAGAAAAATCCCTTTACTCGGATTTGGAATAAAATCTCGAGTATCATACGAAAAGATAAAACCACTCCCAACAAGCGTAGTCGTCAAATTTTCTTGTGGTTCAAATGCTGCTTTTTCAAAATCACTTCCTTTTACATTCTGTGCCGCAAAGGTGAACCCTACATATCCGTTGTTTATCACTTCGGCTAAGAAATCTGCTTTAAGGGATAAACGATACTCATTGTATTTTGAATATTCTCCTGATGCCCCTGCATCATACCCAATGCCATAGTATTTACTCGGCATATAGTTAAAGGACATATCCGAATTGATGCGGAATTTATCCTCTGGAAAAATAGTGCTATTTTCAATCCCAATGGAAAAGAAACCACTGGTGGTAATATTAGAATAAATAGAAACGTTAGAAGGAGATAGCTCCATGTTTTCTTGATCCAGGCGATATAAACCAGAAGCTACAAGCCCTAAACCCAATTTAGTATCGACAGAATAACTTGGACCTCCAATAAAGGAGATGTCAAATTTATTTTGGGATTTATCTTTTTTGGCTTCTTCAAAATAGTGAACAATCCGCTCAAAAAACTTTTTCTTTTCTAGCGTATCTTTTGCTTTATCTAGCTCCGTTTGTGCAAAGGCACCTAGGCTGCTAAATAAAATCAGTAAGAAAACGATATAGTGTATGTTTCTCATGATCTGTGTAAAGTGTTTGTAATATGTTTGTTTTATTTAGTGCTGTAAGGCAATTTTTATCTGCGCATAAATAATGATAGCTGCCAGGATAAAAATGAGGGTAATCAAGATAATTTGTGCAATCGGTATGCGTTGTTTATGGTAGTTCATAGCCTTTAGATATAAATACTGAGGAATGAACAAAGCTAAGATTACCCCTGCAATTGCAGCATAACCTAGAGCAAGAATGAACCCTTCTGGGTAAAATAAAGCAAATAGTAAAGGCGGAATAAAGGTTAATAATCCGGCGACACTAGTCGTTACAAAACCTTTTGTCTTAGGTTTTAATACATCTTTATAATAATCAAAAAGACCGATGCTCACCCCTAAGAATGAAGTACCCAATGCAGTAGCTGCAAATAAGCTAAACAGTGTTTCGATATGTGCAGAATGTGTCATTTCGCGGACACTCAAAATGAGCCCTCTTAATTCTGAGTTTTCATTTAAAATTTGCATGAATCGAGTTTGATCAATACTCCCCAGAACAACAACCTGCCAAATCAAATAGATAATTAAGGGAAGTAAACTTCCCCAAATAAAGGCGCGATGCAGTTGTTTTTTATTTCCTCCAAGATAATTGACAATGCTAGGAATACTACCGTGAAATCCGAAGGAAGTAAAAATAGCAGGAAGTGCTGTTACCGTAATACCCACAGATAGAGGAGCATGTAGTAAATTAGCCTGTTGAATAAAAGGAAACAACAAAGCAACCAGCAAAACTAAGAAAATCAGTTTGGCAATAAATAAGCCTCGGGTTAACCAATCCACCCAATGGGTTCCAATGATGACAATGCCCCCAAAAAGGAGGGAGAATAGCAAGATAGCTGTGCGTGTATCAAAATTGGTGTCCAACAACAAATCAATATTTGTTTTGAGGATGGTTCCTCCTCCAGACATATAAGCCGCTGTAAGTCCATAAATCAAAAACATCAGGCTAAATCCTGCTAGCTTGTTGATAAAGGGACCTGTATATTTTTTCGTTAAGGTATTAAATCCATCTGTTGGTTCGTTGTAGTCGTAGATGCGAACCATGAGCAAGGCAGTATAACACATGGCGAACCAAATAATAAACAGCAATAAGGTGGTTCCCCAAAACCCAACACCTGCTGATGTTATGGGCATAGCAAGCATTCCTCCTCCGATACAAGAGCCTGCAATAATTAAGATGCTACCAAGCAATTTACTGTTCATTACGTTGAAAAATTTAGACGAAACACAAAGATAAAAAAGCTTTTTGGCTTAT
This sequence comes from Myroides gitamensis, assembly GCF_029894455.1. NCBI lineage: Bacteria > Pseudomonadati > Bacteroidota > Flavobacteriia > Flavobacteriales > Flavobacteriaceae > Myroides > Myroides gitamensis. The sequence goes on along the minus strand of NZ_JARYHN010000001.1, from coordinate 2,966,359 downwards.
TATTTTAATGTTAAGATAATTTTGTTTTATAAAAATGCGTTAATTGTTAAAAATACAACATTTGATTGATTGAAATGCGTTCTCTTTAAAAAAGAGTATCTTGTATTGTGTTTTGGAATCTGTTATTTATTTGAAGAATAAGGTGAGGTTTTCTCTTTCTAGCATAGAATTCACTATTCTTATTGTGACTTAAAGCTTGAATTTTTGGTAAAATTGTTGAGACTGTTCAACAAGTCATCTTTTACCAGTGTTGGCGTAAAATCAACGAATCGTTACCAAATCATTAGTTCGTCCTAGATTAAAAAATGGGAAGTGCTGCATTTAATGAAATAAACTGAAGGAAACCCAATAGGTCAAGGCTTATTTGGGGTGAAATATCAAAGAAGTCATTCAAAAGAATAAAAATAGGGTTGTTTAAAAAGCACTAAAAAAAACATAAAAAAAGCGTTAACTAAATATTCTGTACTATATTTGTCGCTTATGAGTAGAAAAAAAATGATAGCGAGAGTATTGTTAGTGGTAGCTTTTTTGTTTACCACCGTATTCCAATTGGTACATAGCTATCAACATATTTCTACTGCAGTTGCTTATGAACAAGAGCATCACACGCATGCACATTACACAGAAGGACGAAGTGATCATGGTGGCGTTCAACTTACTGAAGATCACAGTCACATGGACCATTGTTTTGCTTGTGATTTTATTCCTACTTCAGGATTAGAGCCTGTTCAAATGGAATGGCATGCAGTTGCCTACCAAAACATTCAAGAAGTACAAGAAGAGGTAACGTTGTTGTTTACCCCTTTATCTCACGTTTACTATTCCCTTCGCGCCCCTCCAGTATGGGTTTAATTATTTAGATTTTTGTTAGACAATGTATTGTCTGACTGCTATTTTATTAATTAAAACATACAAGATACAATGAGAATTCTATGTACATGGATGGTTCTGTTGTGCTCTTTTAGTATGCTTGCACAAGCGTTTACCTTAAAAGGAAGAGTGTCGGACTATCATGGAGAAGCCTTAATTGGCGCAACAATTACTTTTGAAAATCAAGCTTTTATGGCAGATGTAAAAGGGAGATTTCAAGCAAAACCTATTGAAAAAGGAACCTATCAACTAGTCGTGTCTTACCTCGGATATGAGACGTTAACAATGAACGTAAAAGTAGAAGCAGATCAAGATTTGGATCTACACTTAAAAGAAAGTTCAACGCTATTGGATCAGGTAGTTGTTTCTAGTCATGCGAAACACAGCGTACAACACGTAGATAAAGTATCCAATCAGCAATTAGTAGAGAAGTTCGCAGGTTCTTTGGCGAAAACCCTAGAATCTGTAGCAGGAGTTAACTCCATGGATATTGGTGCCGGAGCTTCTAAACCCGTAATTCGCGGTTTGGGTTTTAATCGAGTAGCCGTGGCAGAAAACGGAGCCAAACAAGAAGGACAACAATGGGGTGCTGATCACGGATTGGAAATCGATGCGTTTAGTACAGAAGAGGTTGAAGTAATCAAAGGAGTTGGGGCCATTGAATATGGGAGTGATGCAATTGGTGGTGTAATTAAGATTAACAATGAAAAAGTCCCGCAAGTACATTCCTTTGATGGAAAAGCGATTGTGTATGGAAAATCAGTTAATGATGCACTAGGGGCTTCAGTTCAAATCAAGCAAAGAGGAGAACGCTTCTTCTATAAGTTAAAAGTAACAGGACAGGATTACGCTGATTATCGCGTACCCATCAAACAAATTGATTACCTCAATACGATTATCCCTATTGAAGGGGGACGTATGAAAAATACAGCCGGAAATAACTTGGCGCTTTATGGTCAAATCGGGTATGTAGGTACGCAGTTTAAAAATATCTTGAGCATTAGTAACGTATACGATAAAAGTGGTTTCTTTCCAGGAGCACACGGTATTCCAAATATTGCAGCGGTTCAAGATGATGGAAATCACAGAAATGTAGAATTGCCAAACCAATCGGTCAATCACTTTAAAGTAACGAATACGGCTACTTGGGAGTTCGATGCGAATCGAAAGTTGAGCGTTTTATTGGCTTTTCAAAATAATAAAAGACAAGAAAACAGTTTGTTTCACTCGCATTTTTCTAATCAAACGCCTCCAGCAAATAATCCAAACCTAGAATTAGAGTTTGTGTTGAATACGTTTGACGCAGCGGTAAAATACGAGCACCTTTTTAGCAATGAACATAAGTTGACCGTTGGGATTCAACAGAATTACCAAAATAATACCATTGGTGGATATGGATTCTTATTACCAAAGTTCAATAAGTCTGGAGTTGGTGCATTTGGTATGTATGAGTATTTTGTCAATGATCGCTTAACTTGGGAAGCTGGTATTCGCGCTGATTATGCAAGTGTACACGTAAAACCGTTTTACGATGAAATTCTCTATGACTATTTAATCGATCGAGGACAATCCGTAGAAACCGCTGAGAATTACGCCCAACGCAGTCAAAAGCAAGACCGTAATTTTAGTAGTTTCAATGGAATGATTGGAGCTAAATTTGATTGGACAGAACATTTTAATATTGCAGCGACGGTAGGTACAAACTTCCGTTTTCCGACAGCAATTGAACTAGCGTCAAATGGAGTGCATCACGGTGCTTTTCGCCACGAAAAAGGAAATCCCGATTTAGATCCTGAAAAAGGAATTGCTCTTGATTTTAGAGCAACCTATGAAACGTCAACGTTTAGTACGACGATAAGTCCTTATGCTTACTATTTTACCAATTATATCTTCTTAAAGCCAAGCGGAACGTTTTCAATCTTACCCGATAGTGGACAGATTTACGAGTATACGCAATCAAAAGCCTTAATTACAGGGTTTGAGTGGAAAGCAGAGCAACGCTTATGGGATCGCTTGACAGTAGAAGGGGTGTTTGAATTTATCTATAACAAACAATTAGATAACGGTAAAAAGGGAAATTATCCTTTGCCCTTTTCAACACCTGCTAATTTCTTTGGGCAGTTAAGTTATACCTTGAATGATTGGAAAGTATTCCAACAACCTGAAGTATTTGTCAACGGAAAATGGTACGCAGAGCAAAAGCGAATTGCACAAGGAGAAGATGTCACACCGAGTTCACAAAGCTATGGTTTGGGACTTTCTTCAACGATTCGATTGGGTAGTGTAGCAGCCAAAGCAAGTTTAACCGCAACCAATATTTTTGATGCAAAAATATTGAATCACATGAGTTTTTATCGACCACTGGGGATACCCGAATTAGGTAGATCTATTCAATTAATGATTCAAATACCATTTTAATGAAGAACGTTAACATCAATGGTAGTAAATATGCTTTTTTAGTTGTTGTATTTTTTATTCCTCTAATTAGTAATTTACTGCATTATGTTATCATTGAACATGAATTTGGACAGCGAAATCACGAGGTAGAATGGATCGACGGTAGTAAAGTACACTACTGCGATCAATACTTATTCAAGATTCACCCAGCCATTGAAGTACCACAACTTTCTATTGATATTGTCCCCCTAGTTCTATACGAAACAACTGTTTTATTAATTTGTAAACTTATAGAACAACGAGTAAGTTGTTTTTATTTTAATCGTGGACCGCCATTTGTATAAAGAAGAAAAGAAGAAAAGAAGGAAACAACAACATATATATATACGTAAACGATTAAAATTTAAAACAATGAGAAAATTACAATATTTAGCAATAGCATCAATAGCAAGTGTATTTACTTTTACTTCATGTTCAAGTGATGACAGCACAGACACAGAAAAACCAGTCATTGACTTAGTAGCACCTGCAGAAGGAGCTAAGTTAGAAGTAGGAAAGGATATTCACTTTGATATGGTGGTATCCGATAATGACGGATTGGCTTCGTATAACGTAGATATCCACAATAATTTTGATGGACATAACCATTCAGGGGGGGATAACCATACGCATGCCTTGGCTGTAAAAGAAGTTGCAGCTGACGGGAAACCTTTTGCCTTTAACAAAACATGGGATTTAGGAGGGGTGAAAAATGATAAAATTCACCACCATGAAATCATCATCGACGCAAATGCTAAACCAGGAAACTATCACTTTGTGGTAAAAGTATTGGATAAATCAGGGAATCAAACCATGGAATTTAGAAATATCCAAATTGTAGCAGCAGGAGAAGGAGATGGTGGACATGACCACGATCACGACCATGATGATCACGACCACGCACATTAAGTAGCCGCCTTAATTGGTTTATATTTGTAGAAAAGCAAGGCGTAATGCCTTGCTTTTGTATTTATTATTAATATATTTACTTTCACAGAAATTTAAAACAGAAATATTTATTATGAGAAAATCGTTTATGACACTTCTTGTAGCAACTTTGATTATTTCATGTAAAAATGAAGGAGCAAAGGAACAGGTGGCGGATATTCAATATCCTGAAACGAAAAAAGGAGATGTAGTTGATACATACTTCGAGGTTGAAGTAGCTGACCCTTACCGTTGGTTAGAAGATGACCGTTCCGAAGAAACTGCAGCTTGGGTAAAAGCACAGAATGAAGTAACTAATGGTTACTTAGCTCAAATTCCATTTAGAGATCAGTTGAAAAAACAAATGGAAGAAGCATGGAATTATGAAAAAATCGGTGCTCCATTCAAAGAAGGAAAATACACGTATTTTTTCAAAAATGATGGATTACAAAATCAATCTATTTTATACCGTAAAGATGAAGCTGGAAAAGAAGAAGTATTCTTAGATCCAAATAAATTCTCTACGGATGGAACAACTTCTTTAGGAAGTATTGATTTCTCAGAAGATGGAAGCAAAGCAGCTTACGCTATTTCTGAAGGAGGAAGCGACTGGAGAAAAGTAATTGTAATTGATACAGAAACGAAAGAAGTTATCGGTGATACTTTAGTGGATGTAAAATTTAGTGGTGTTTCTTGGTTTAAAAATGAAGGATTCTATTATTCAAGTTACGATAAACCTGAAGGAAGTGAGTTGTCTGCTAAAACAGATCAACATAAATTGTACTACCACAAGTTGGGAACTGCTCAAAAAGAAGATGCATTAATCTTTGGTAAAGACCAAAAAAGAAGATACGTAGGTGGATATGTAACAGGAGATAATCAATACTTAGTGATTACTGCTGCGAATTCTACATACGGAAATGAATTGTACATCAAAGACTTGACAAAAGCGAATAGTCCAATTGTAACGTTGGTAAATAACTTCGATAGTAGCAGTAGTGTTTTAGACAGCAAAGACGGTAAATTGTATATTGAAACTGATTTCAATGCGCCGAATTCACGCGTAGTAACGGTGGATGCAACTAAACCACAACAAGCAAACTGGGCTGATTTTATCGCAGAGACAGAAAATGTATTGTCACCAACTAAAGGAGGAGGCTATATTTTTGCTAGCTATTTAAAAGATGCGGTTTCTATGGTGAAACAATACGATTACACAGGGAAAGAAATCAGAACAATCGAATTACCTGGAATTGGAACAGCAAGTGGATTTGGAGGTAAAAAAGAAGATACAACGTTGTATTATTCTTTTACAAACTACATTACACCTGGAACAATCTATGCATTAGATGTAAAAGATGGAGCTTCTAAAGTGTATGAACAACCAAAAGTGAAATTCGACTCTTCTCAATATGAATCAAAACAAGTGTTCTATGCTTCAAAAGATGGAACAAAAGTACCGATGATTATCACGTATAAGAAAGGAATTGAATTGAACGGTAAAAACCCAACAATGTTATATGCGTATGGAGGATTCAATATCAGCTTAACACCATCATTTAGCATTGCAAATGCAATCTGGTTAGAAAACGGTGGAGTATATGCAGTACCAAACTTAAGAGGGGGTGGTGAGTATGGAAAAGCTTGGCACGTAGCAGGAACAAAAATGCAAAAGCAAAATGTATTTGACGATTTCATCGCTGCTGCTCAGTATTTGATTGACAATAAATATACATCATCTGATTTCTTAGCTATTAAAGGAGGATCAAATGGAGGTTTATTAGTTGGAGCAACGATGACACAACGTCCTGACTTAATGAAGGTAGCTTTACCAGCAGTAGGAGTATTGGATATGTTGCGTTACCATACCTTTACAGCAGGTGCTGGATGGGCGTATGATTACGGAACTGCGGAAGACAGCAAAGAGATGTTTGAGTATTTGAAAGGATATTCGCCATTACACAATGTAAAAGCAGAAGCTTATCCTGCAACAATGGTTACAACAGGAGATCATGATGACCGCGTAGTACCAGCACACAGTTTTAAATTTGCTGCTGAGTTACAAGCGAAAAACAACGGACATAATCCAATGTTAATTCGCATTGAAACAAATGCTGGACATGGAGCTGGAAAATCAATTGCTCAACAAATTCAAGAGCATGTTGACTTACAAGCATTCACGTTATACAGTATGGGAGTAAAGAAGTTGAAATAAACAGACTAGAATAAATAAAAAGGCTATCTCTTTGTGGAGATAGCCTTTTTTTATGCTATAAAGCGACATTGTGTCGATGGAATTAACTTGTTTTTATTTTCGGAAAACCACCATCTACGCTGATTTCTGTTCCTACAATAAAGGAAGAATCATCCGAAGCGAGGAAAAGAACGGCCTGAGCAACCTCATGGGCCTGTCCAAAGCGCTTAATCGGAACCTGAGGAGCAAAGGAAGTCGTAAACGCTTTCACTTGCTCTTCGGATAGATTCGAACGGTCAAAGTAGTTGGTTTCTATTGGACCAGGTGAAACTGCATTTACTCGGATGTTTTTGCTGATGAGTTCCGCAGCAAAGGTCTTTGTAAAGGATTGTACTGCTGCTTTTGCAGCAGAGTAAACACTAGAATTGGCCATGCCAATTTCCGTAACAATAGACGTATTTAGTATAATGGAACTATTCGGACGTAAAAGAGGGAGTACCTGTTGTACCGTGAATAGGGTTCCTTTTACTAACACATCAAACATCTCATTGTAATGCGCTTCATCAATGTATTCCAATGGAGCATATTTTCCAAACCCTGCATTGACAAATACAAGATCTAAATGAGATACCTGTTGACTAATCAAATGCTGTAATTGGAGTAAATCTGTCATAGACCCTGCATCAGAAACAATCCCAAGGGCGTTGTTACCAATTTCAGCGACTGTGCGTTCCACTGTTTCTTTCGTTCGACCTGTGAGGATAACTTGAGCCCCTTGATCACTGAATAATTGAGCTGTTGCTTTGCCTATACCGCTTGTGCCACCCGTAACAAGGGCAATCTTTCCTTTTAATTTCATCTTTCTATCTTTTAAAAGACCAAAAGTAGGAGGATGATACAAGCGCTACAATCCGTTTCTTGCTATTCTGATTTTAGTATTTATAATCTTTGATCCCTGCATTAATCTCCGCATTAATATCATTTTGTGGCGGTGGGATAGGACATGAGAATTTCGGATTATACACACAGTATGGATTATACGCTAAATTGAAATTCAAAATAATAGTTTCTCCTTCGGGAATCTCTAAATCGATATATCGACCTCCACCATAGGTACTAACGCCTGAAGTTAAATCAGTGAAAGGCAGAAATAAATGTTTTTCATATTCTTTCTGGTTGCGCAAGTTCACATCCTGAAATAAATCTAATTTTTGAGGTTTGCCATTAAAAGTAAAAGAAGCCTCACCGTATTTGACATAAATGGGTTTGCGTTCTGTGGTTGTCGGCATCTCAAAAGGCACTTCACCTGGAGTACGGGTGAATTGAGCTTCAATAATAAAGCGCTCATTAACGGGGAAAAATTCGAGGCTAACAAATTTATTTAATGCATCTGGCACTAAAGGAGAAGTTTCTTTATTTCCGAATTCTTTATTTAAGCTTTTTTGAAATAAAAGGGCTTTTTCTGTCTCAGTTTGGGGCGAAGACGTACAAGCGTACTGTAATAGAATGACAGCACCAAGCATAATCAATCGTTTCATTGTTTTGTTGTTCTGGGTTGGCTGTAAAAATAGCAAAAAAGGTTTGCCTTTAAAAGACAAACCTTTATAATAAATCAGAACAGCAAGATTACTTGATGTGTGCGCGTAACATCCAAGCTGCTTCTTCGTGTTTTTCTAATAATCCCGTTAAGAAATCAGCTGTACCTTGATCGTGCATATCGTCAATGGCATCAATGTTCTCTCTTAAGTAGATGATAATCGATTCGTGATCTTTGCACAAGTCTTTAATCCAAGAGGCACTGTCGTTTCCTTGATTATCTCTTGATTCAGATAGTTGAGTCAAAGCAAGATATTCTTTTAAGCTACTAGGCGCATAATGTCCTAAGTGACGGATTCGCTCTGCAATAGCATCCACGTCTACAATAATAGCTTCATATTGTGATTGAAAGAATAAGTGCATGGAATGGAAGTCAATTCCTTCCACGTTGTAATGTGCATTTCTCGTTTTAGTATAAAGCACGAATTCATCTGCTAGTAGTTTAGCAAGCTTGTCTGTGATTTGTTGTCTTACGTCGTCTTTTAAACCAATGTTTGTTTTCATAGTATTTGATTTTAGTTGCTTACAAATTACAAAAAAAGTAGGGATTAATCCCTGTTTTGTATGATAAATAAAAGATAAAATAACCTTTTTTATATAAAAGGATAGTGTTTCTGTAGGGTGTAAATAAAAAAAGGATCTGTTTCCAGATCCTTTTCGCATGATTATTTTTTCAATTTATCAGCAGCATTTTCTAACCCTTTTTGAGCTTCTTTTGCCGCATCATTTACATTTTCTTTGGCTTTGTCTGCTTTCTCTTTCGCCTCATCTTTCATTTCATTCACTTTGCCTTTTGCTTCATCTAGTGATTTTGCAGCGTCATTTTTCAACTCTTCCGCTTTATCACCAACCTGGTTCACTACTTCTTCTGTTTTATTTTTAGTAGCTTCCCATGCTTTTTGTGCCTCGTCTAGTGTTTTTCTAGCCGCTTCTTCAGCTGCCTTGTCACCACTTTTTACTGCGTCCTCTACTGCTTTTTTCGCTTCATCAAATTTAAGCTCAGCTTCGGATTTCGCTTCTGTTAATTCTGTTGCTGGAGTAGTCTCTGAATCTACAGCTCCTGACTTCGTGTCTTTACAAGATGTAGCGAACAGTAAACCACCAATAGCTAACGATAATACAATTTTTTTCATAACAAAAATAATTTAAGTTTGACTACAAGTTAGGAAAAATCTAGTTTAAATGAAAATTTTTAACTAAAAACGTATTATTTTTTACTTCTGTTTCTTTTTATTCAAATCCAATGGGCCATACCCCTTGATATAACGAGAGATGGTTTGTTTTCGCTTGCTAACATAAGGACCAGACTTTACTGGATTATAACGTCTCGGACTCGGTAAGATTACCGCTAGTCCAGCTGCTTCATTAACCGTCAGTTTCGCCGCACTTTTCTTATACCAATGTTGTGCAGCTGCCTCAGCGCCATAAACACCATCACCCATTTCAATGCTGTTGAGGTACACTTCTAAAATGCGCTCCTTTGACCATAGCAGTTCGATTAAGGCCGTAAAATAAGCCTCAAACCCCTTGCGAATATAACTTCGACCCGGCCATAAAAATACATTCTTAGCAGTTTGTTGTGAAATAGTACTACCGCCTTTGATGCGTTTTCCCTTCTCATTGTTTTTCATCGCCTTTTCAATCGCTTTGAAATCAAAACCATTATGGCTTAAGAAATGCCCATCTTCACTTACAATAACAGCTTTCTGTAAATTAGGACTAATCTTATCCAAAGACACCCAATCGTGTTTCAATGTAAAAGATTTGCCTTCTTTCTTTTGATCGTATAACCGAATAAACATCAAGGGTGTATAAGGTACAGGAACAAAACGAAAAAAGATGACAGAAAAGATGCTTAATGCAAAGAACCACAACACAAGCTTTAGAATAAAGCGTAAAAGTTTGCGAACCATAGATTTATAACGTATAAAAACTGGTACAAATGTACTAACATATTGCGAAATGCAATTCATGGAAGTAAAAAAAATGTAAGAAAAAAAGCTACCTCATTGAGGTAGCTTTTTTAGTGATATTATACGGGATTTGTTGTCCACAAAGAAGCGGTTTTCAACATCGCTCTTCTCGGTAATTTTAAAGTTGCTACCAGTAGCTCTGCAAAATCCTCCGGTTGTAAGATATGATCTGGGTTACCATCTGTTAAACCTAGTTCAATAGACATATCTGAAGCAATGGTACTTGGTGTTAAGGTACACACGCGGATATTGTTTTTGCGAACTTCTTTCATTAGGGATTCGGATAGACCGATAACTGCAAACTTAGAAGCTGAATAGGCTGAAGTGGTTGGATTTCCATTTAGCCCTGCTGTAGAAGCCACATTGAAGATATCTCCTTCATTTTGTTGAATCAGATGCGGTAATACTTCACGGGTTACATTGTAAACCCCCATCACATTTGTCAATAAGATTTCTTCCCAACGATCAGCGGGCATATCTACAAATTTTCCAAATTCAGAGATACCTGCATTGTTGACTAAAATATCGATTCCACCTAAGAAATCAATAACTTTTGCAATTTCCGTGTGAACGGCTGGTTTATCTACGACATCAAATACAGCATACGTTGCTTTTACGCCCAATGCTGTTAATTCTTCAACCGTCTGTTTCAGGCGTTCTTCGTTTCTACCTGTGATTGCCACGTTAATTCCTTCTTTTGCAAAGGCAAGTGCTGTAGCCTTTCCTAATCCTCTACCACCACCTGTGATAATTGCATTTTTTCCTTTTAATGGACTCATAGCCTTGTGTTTTTATAAATAGAATTAATTAATTTGCTTCAATCGCGCGTTCGATTGCATTCCATAAGCCATATCGCTTGATTAAAGCTTCTTTGGATACGCGAATCACCTCTTGCCATTTTTGTTCATCTGAACCACATAGTTCCGTAATCATTTGCATTGCCATGGGTCCATGCTCATCGCCATCTAATTCAATGTGTCGCTCAAAGTAATAAATTAATTTGGACAAATCTGTTTCTGGAAAGTTAAGTTGAAACCCTTTTAGGATAGCAGTAAACATTTCAGGAATCAAATCTTCACGACCAAAAGTAAATGCCGCTGCAATTTCATGCGGTTTTCCTTGCGCAATGATGTCAAAAGTAAAAGTCAAGAAGTCTTTAATATCTTGATCCACAGCTAATGCTGTAATCGCTTGTTCGATGCTTTTTCCCTCTTGTAGTTGAGCTAAAAAAGCATCCATGATTTGCACATCTGCTTGGGCGTCGCGCATTGCATCGACATACATTTCAAAATGACTCAAACGCTGTCCGTCCATAGCTAAATCGGATTCCTCCGCTAAGACAATCTCGTTAATTAAATAACGCGTCTGTGGATAAGGAGAAGCGAACCAAGGCGTAGTTGTACACGTAAGCTTTTGTTGTAAGGCTTTTAACAGGGACATAAAATCCCATACTGCGTATACATGGCCTTCCATGAATTTTTGTAAATGGGCAACAGTAGTAATTTTTTGATATAATGGATGCTCTAATAAAGCTTGACGTTCTGGAGTAATCAGTTGATTAACGGTTTGAATATTCATAATGATTAAAAGATTTATACAAAAATAAAAAAGCTTCTCGGTAAGGAGAAGCTCTTTATATAAAGTTTATCTATTTTGTTATAAGCTAGACTACTTGAATGCTGGGAATCCCGTTACATCCATACCTGTAATTAACAAGTGGATATCGTGTGTTCCTTCATACGTTACAACTGATTCAAGGTTCATCATGTGGCGCATAATAGAATACTCCCCTGTGATACCCATTCCTCCTAACATTTGACGTGCTTCACGAGCAATTTCTAATGCCATATTTACGTTGTTTCGTTTTGCCATAGAAATCTGAGCTGAAGTTGCTCTTCCTTCGTTTCTCAAAACACCTAAACGCCAAGTTAACATTTGTGCTTTAGTGATTTCAGTGATCATCTCAGCTAATTTCTTTTGCTGTAATTGTGTAGCTCCAATTGGTTTGTCAAATTGGATACGCTCTTTTGAGTAACGCAAAGCTGTATCATAACAGTCCATTGCTGCTCCAATAGCTCCCCAAGCAATTCCATAACGTGCAGAATCTAAACATCCTAGTGGTGCTCCTAATCCTGATTTGTTTGGTAATAAGTTTTCTTTTGGAACTTTTACGTTGTCAAAAATAAGCTCTCCAGTTGCAGAAGCTCTTAATGACCATTTGTTGTGCGTTTCTGGAGTTGTGAAACCTTCCATTCCTCTTTCAACGATTAAACCGTGAATTCTACCTTCTTCGTTTTTCGCCCAAACTACAGCGATATCAGCGAAAGGTGCATTTGAAATCCACATTTTTGCTCCATTTAATAGATAATGATCACCCATATCTTTGAAGTTGGTAATCATTCCAGATGGATTTGAACCATGGTCTGGCTCAGTTAAACCAAAACAACCGATCATTTCTCCAGTTGCTAATTTTGGTAAGTATTTATTGCGTTGTTCTTCGTTTCCGTATTTCCAAATCGGATACATTACTAATGAAGATTGAACAGATGATGTTGAACGTACACCTGAATCACCTCTTTCAATTTCTTGCATAATTAAACCATACGAAATTTGGTCTAATCCTGCTCCTCCGTATTCTGTTGGAATATAAGGACCAAATCCTCCAATTTCAGCTAATCCACTGATAATTTGTTTTGGGAATTCTGCTTTTTGAGCATATTCTTCAATAATTGGAGATACTTCTCTTTTAACCCATGCTCTCGCTGCATCGCGAATCAATTTATGCTCTTCTGTAAGCAAATCATCTAAAAGATAGTAATCTGGCGCCTGAAATAAATCTGGTTTCATAATATTCTTAAGTTTATCAGTTGTGACAACAAAAATAAGTAATATTTATAGATGTGCAATTTTTGCATGTGAAAGTATAGCTAAATTGCCTTTGTTTTACGCGAGAATAGAAATCACCGCATTATTTCTTGTTTAATCCTGACGGCAAGTTGTTGGCCATCTATGATGAACTCCCAGAAGATTTTGAAACCTTATTGAAAGGAACCTCGTAAAATAAACTAGATGTCTGTAGATTGAAAAATTTTACGTTAGTAATAAGTGGTAACGAATGGAACGACCTGCTCCTGTTACGGCAAAGATACCTTTCTCCACTAAATCTTGTAAATCACGGGTTGCTGTAGCTTTAGACGTTTTTGTAAGGGACATGTATTTCTTGGCTGACATACCTACCGACTTGTACAAGACCTATACCTAATTTGAATAATGCAAGTCATGAGCCGATTAAAAATACTAATCGGCTCATTTTTTTATAATGTATTGATTTATATGGTTTTAATATAAAATCTAATGAAAGGAGAAATCTTACTTATTTTGAAGTTTTCTGCGTTTTATTTTTCGTCTCACAAAGAAGAGAATAGCTAGTAGGATTAGAATAAACGGCCAGATATAGAAAAGACCTAAGGTAAAGGAAACAAGGTTGTCCCATCCTTCTCCAATAGCGGTAGAAAATTCTGAACCAAATGTTGTGGTTGCGGTCTGTTTCTCATAAAATACAGCCGTTAAGGTGCTATAGGCAATACTGCTTTTTAAGTAGTTCAATCGTCCTTCATAGGATTCAATATCTGAACGCAGTGCTTCAATTTCTTTTTCAATCGCTAAGATTTCTTCTACTTTATTGGCTTTACTCAATAAAGCTTTGTAGCGATTTTCTAGCTCTTTTTTTGTTTGAATACGCGATTCTACATCAATAAATTCCTCTGTAACATCTAACGCTTTAATATCTTGGTTGTCTACTTTTTGTGCTGCAGTGGTAATCTCTGTTAGTAGTTTCTCAAAGTTTTCAGCAGGAATGCGCAGCGTGAGGGTATAAACGGATTGACTAGCATAAGTTTCGGATTGGTCTTGTGCAAGATATCCTTTGTAAGTGGCCAAGGCTGCTGTAATTTGTTTGCGCGTTGCTGCAGCATTAGCTGTTTCAAAGCGAATACTTCCTTCTTTGATGATTTTACGCTCAACCGTTTGCCCAGCTTCTAAATTTTTAGCAGGAGATGAATCGGTATCAGCAAGACTGAGATAATCTGCCGTTTCAGCCGCTACACTGTCATATTTCTTATCACAAGAAGCGAGTGTTAGTAGGAAGATTACGCCTATTACGGTGTGGAATACTATTTTTTTCATAGCGTTTTTATTTAAGTTATAGGAGGTTGATTGCCTAGCATACATCCAACTTAGCTGGATTAAAGGTATAAAAAAGATAGCTACAGTTGTGAAAGGAACTACGGATTTTGAGGTAAATCACTAGTTTTAGGGAGGAAAGGGAAAGAAAAAATGTCCTTCATACCGAAGGACATTTTCATTTGAAATTTAGAATAAACAACCACCAGGAAAGTGGAATGAATCAAACGCTTTCCATGGTTAACTATAAAATAAGAATAAATAGATTTCGTTTTACTTATCTGCTAAGCGGAGAATATCACCAAATACCCCTCTTGCTGTGACGGATGCACCTGCACCTGCACCTTGGATAATGATGGGGTTTTCACCATAACTTTCGGTATAGATTTCAAATAAACTATCTGATCCTTGTAATTGCCCCAGCGCAGTATGAAGGGGAACTGCGATTAGTTTGGTTTCTAAAATACCTTTGTCTTGTTGTAAATCACCAGATAATTCCCCCACATAGCGCAACACCGTATCAGGTTGTAATGCCTGTTTTATTTTTTCAAAATAAGGATTTAATTGTTCCAATTGAGCAAGAAAAGTTGGTGTATCCATGGATTGTAATTCCAATGGAATGAGATTCTCAATTTGAATTTCTTCTAATTCATTTTGTAAATCTAGTTCTCGTGCTAAGATTAATAATTTGCGCCCAACATCATTGCCTGATAAGTCTTCTCGTGGATCGGGTTCTGTATAGCCTTTGGCAATCGTCTCTTGTAAAACCGTACTAAAAGGTTTGTCTTGAACGGAGTATTGATTGAAGATATAGCTCAGACTGCCTGAAAATATCCCTTTGATTTTTGTGATATTTTCTCCAGATAGATGCAGGAGTTTAATGGTGTCAATTAACGGCAATCCCGCTCCTACATTGGTTTCGTATAAATACTCTTTGTGATTGGCCTTTAATTCCTTTCGCAAGGTCTTGTAAAAGTCATAAGAAACGGTATTGGCGATTTTGTTGGATGATATTAAATCAAAACCATGTTGAACCAAGGGGATATAGTGTTCAATAAACGCCTGAGAAGCTGTATTATCTATAGCGATGAGGTTTTCTAAGTGATGCTCTTTGGCAAAGGAAATCACTTCTTCAATCGTATAAGGAACTCCTTCTTGTGCTACTTCTTGACGCCAATTGGCTGTAATTCCCGTTTCAGTGAACCATACTTTTTTGGAGTTTCCGATTGCAAAAATATGAAGGGCTATATTTTTCTTAGCTGCAATAGCTGTGGCAGAAGCCAAGATTTGATCAATCAATGTACCTCCCACAAGTCCGTGACCAAAAATAGCCAAATTGATTTTTTTAGTTATACCAAAAATCTGACCGTGAATAACATGCAAAGCTTTCTTTGCATCTTCTTGACGAACAACTAAACTAATATTTTTACCAGTCACCGTATTGTGAAAGAGTAGGGGCGTAATTTTATTTTTGACCAAAGCTGTATACGGCTTGTCAAACGTAGTGAGATCTTGTCCAATGATAGACAGAATAGCCACTTCAGGTAAGAGGTGAATGGTGTCAACATCTTTGGTTTGAAATTCCGCTTGAAATTCTTTCTGTAGTACCTCGACAGCACGGCTGGCTTTTTTCTGTTCTACTGTAAAACCCAATCCACGTTCTGAAGATCCTTGCGAAATTATACCCACACTGATACCCGCTTGAGCCAAGGCAGTAAAAATACGCGCATCAATACCAACAATTCCCAATAAACCACGTCCTTCTAGCTGAATCAACGCAATATCAGATTGAACGGAAATCGATTTGATTCCTGCGGCAGTGGGACGTGAAGAAATAAGGGTTCCTGTATTTTTTGGATTTAAGGTATTTAAAATACGCAGTGGAATATTGCTTTCTACTAACGGAAGAATCGTCTTGGCATGGAGGATGGAAGCACCAAAGTGTGCTAATTCGTTGGCATCATCAAAATGTAACTCATCAATCTTTTGCGCATTTTTAACCCAATCCGGATTTGCTGTATAGATACCATCAACATGGGTATAGTTTTGCAATTCGTCTGCTTGAAGAAAATTAGCAAGAAGGGCAGCAGAATAATTGCTGCCATTGCGGCCCAAGGTTGTCGTTTCTCCCTTTTCTGTGGCTCCAATAAAACCTGTCACCACAGCAAATGTTTGAGGAGAGAGCCCTTTGAAGTAGATGGAAGTCTTTGCTTTCGATAAGTGTTCTTGCACTTGAGCCTGACCAAAAGTAGAGTCTGTCACAAAGAAATGACGACTATCAACAGCCACAGCGTGAATGCCATGTTGAAGTAAGTGATGGGTTAGTACTTTACTTGAAATGACTTCCCCTTGAGCCAAGATTAAATCTTTGATTTTTAGGCTGTAATCTTCAAGTAAAGAAACACCTTCATATAATTTTTGCAACAGCGTAAACTCCTCTTTTAAATCAATAGTTTGATGATAGGACTTCCCTTGAAAAGCAAGGAAAGGGGTGTGGTAATCAGCTTGATTTTTAGCTAAATCTAAGATGGCTTCTAAAACATCTGTGGTATCGCCAATAGCAGAAACGACGACAGCAATGGTGTCTTGTTCCGTTTTATCTTTTATAATTTGAATGACTTGGTCGAAAGCTTGTCCTGATGCAAGTGATTTTCCTCCAAACTTTAGAATTTTCATGATTGTATAGATTTAAAAAAGAGGTTGTAATAAGGTTTGTAACTGTTGGTATTCTATGAGAAAAGCATCGTGACCGTGTATGGATTGTATCTCTTTGTATTGGATATCAGCGCCATAAGCGTATAATTTACAATAGGTTTCTCGTTGTTCTTTTTGTGTAAACATCCCATCACTGTCCACCGTTATCATGGTAATCTGGGCAGTGGTAGTTAAGGCGAATTGTTTGACTTGTTCTTCCGTCAACGCTTTACCGATAGTTTGGAGCAAGTGATTCATCAGTTGATAAGCAGCCAATTGGAAGCGCTTTTGTAAGGCATGACCATGATAGGTCAGCCATTGTTCAACGGGGTGAATTTGATCCATGCTTTGCTGCTCTCGAGTAAATTTCTGATTGATCGATTCAGGCGTTCGATAGAGCAGCATGGCGTGCTTGCGCGCATCTTCTAACGGATGTTTGGAGTGATTGAGAATGGCTTCTTGTACAACAACCTGACCAATCAACCAATCTGAGGCTTGTACATTGGTCGCAATGGGAATCAAGTGGTGAATCGCTTCTGGTCGTTGTAAGGCCATTTCCCAAGCAATACTGCCGCCTAAACTCCCACCGATGACCGCATAGAGTTGGGGAACTTGAAGGAAATCCAATCCCTTCCAAAATACATCCGCAATCACAGCCGTGGTAAATGCAGTATAATTGAGGAGTAATTGCTCCGGTTTGTTTCCATAACCATTGCCTGGAATATTAAAGGCCAAAACAGTATATCGATTTAGATCAATCACTTGATCATAACCAATCACTTGATTCCACCATCCTTGCTCTCCCGTGACAGTACTATTTCCCGTTAAAGCGTGATTAACCAAGATAACGGGAGCTTGATGCAAGGGTTGACCAAAAATCTCATAGTTCAAATACAAGGTTTGCGCAGTTTGATCGGGTAAGCGATAAGCTGTAAGTTGGATGGTGTGTAAGTGATGCATGATGAAATGAAACTGTAAAGGCGAAACAATAATTATACTAAGGTTTTGAAAACACGTGCCAAGTCTTGCTGTAAATCTTCTACGGATTCAATGCCGACAGAAAGGCGAACTAAATCAGGCGTTACTCCCGTTGCCTTTTGCTCCTGTACAGTTAGTTGTTGGTGTGTTGTAGAAGCAGGGTGAATGATAAGTGATTTTGTATCTCCTATATTCGCGACTAAAGAAAAAAGCTGTGTGTCATTGGCTACTGTCTTAGCCGCTTCAAATCCTTTTTTCAACCCAAATGTGATAACCCCACTTTGCCCTTCAGGTAAGTAAATTTGAGCGAGTTTGTGATACGGACTTGAGGATAACCCAGGGTAATTTACCCATGCAACTGCATCTTGTTTGCTTAGCCATTCCGCTAGGGCTAATGCATTTTCGCTGTGTTTTTTTAAACGTATAGCTAAGGTTTCTAAGCCTTGGATAATTTGAAAAGCATTAAAGGGACTCAAAGCTGCTCCTAAATCGCGTAAACCCTCTAAACGTATCTTGCCAATAAAGGCTGCTTTTCCAAGGGCTTCATGGTAAAATAACCCATGGTAACCGGCTGCGGGCTCAGTGAATTCCGGAAACTTTCCATTGCTCCAATCGAAAGTACCGGCATCAATGATAGCACCACCTAAGGCCGTACCATTGCCTGAAATATATTTAGTTAGGGAGTGAATTACAATATTTGCTCCGTGTTCAATGGGTCTGAGTAAAGCAGGAGAAGGGACAGTATTGTCCACAATAAAAGGAATATGATGGGCTTGAGCAATTTGAGCAACACCTTTTAGATCAATTACATCTAACTTGGGATTACCGAGACTCTCAACAAAAATAGCTTTGGTGTTTTGTTGGATATTCTGACTGAAATTCGCCAAGTCAGTTGGATCGACAAACGTCGTGTGAATGCCCAATCGAGGTAATGTAACATTGAGTAAATTATACGTCCCTCCGTATAAACTATTCGATGCCACAAGGTGATCTCCTGCTTTTAATAAGGTTAATAGGGTTGTGCTAATTGCCGAAGCACCTGAAGCGGTTACGACTGCGCCGATTCCGCCCTCAAGTGCAGCTAAGCGCTGCTCTAAGATATCATTGGTTGGATTGTTTAATCGGGTATAGATAAACGCAGGAATGGATAGATTAAAAGCTCCTGCTGCATGATCTGCATTGTCAAATACATACGAAGAAGTTTGGTAAATAGGAACGGCTCTCGATCCTGCGGTTTGATTTACTTGATGTCCAGCGTGTAAAGCTTGGGTTGAAAAATGAAAATTGCTCATAAGATTAGTATTAAAGAATGGAAAAAATGAAATAAAAAAAAGCCCCACCGGCAGACCGATGAGACTTCAACTAATTTATCCTATTACAAAAGAGGTTAACTTGCTGACTTTCGGCCATGACGAGATATGAACATCATCATGTTCATATTCATAGGCATCATCATTTGGTTAACTTTTAAAATCATGGTTTGGTTTTTTTACTGAATCAATGTAAAAAAGATTATTTTTTCAGCTTCCTTTTTTGGATTGATTGTAGAGCAAATTTCTGTAAAATATTTTGAATAGCAGTTATAAAAACTTGAAATACTATAATTTTAGATAAAAATTCTGAACAAGGGTGGTGAATTCAGGGGTGTAACAGTGTCTTTTTTCTTCAATTACCAGTTCATTTAGAGGAATTTTCTCTATGCGTGTTCTGGAAAAGGCAAGTAAACTGCGTTTAATCTCACTAGTAGGCGTTCCTTTTACACGTGTAACCTGTAGCGGGTAGATGTCAAACTCGGCAGCGAGGTACATGATGCGTTCTTCTTCTTTAGCAGGAACGATGATACTAAATACTCCCTTTTCGGATAAAAAGTATTCAACAGCCTCCATGAGTAAATCAAAGGGAAGTGAGTCTTGAAAACGCGCTTGGTCTCTTTTCTCGTCTTGGGTACGGTAATCTTCACTATAAAAAGGAGGATTGGAAACAATTAAATCATATTCCTCATCCATACCATTGGCAAAATCTTCTAAACCCGCATGGTAACAGAATAAACGATCGCCCCAAGGGCTATTTTCAAAATTTTCAATGGCTTGTTCATGGGCATCCGCATCAATTTCAACCGCATCAATTTGTTCTGCATCGGTGCGTTGTGCAAGCATCAAAGCGATTAATCCTGTACCTGTACCAATGTCTAATATCTTTGTAGGATAATGGTCAACGGGGGTCCAAGCACCTAAAAGCACGCCATCTGTACCTACTTTCATGGCACATTTATCTTGTTCTATCGTGAATTGTTTGAATTGAAACATAGGGATATGTATAATTTTGAACGGCAAAAGTACAAAAAAATGCAGGTGTTCTAGTGTTGATCTTCCTTTAAGCGCCTGCTTTTTGAAGATATTTAGCTTCCTTATAGTTAGTTGGTCTATTTTTATAATGTAAAAAATACTAATCAAAATGTAAAGAATTTCATACATAATGAAAAGTTTTTATTACATTTGATTGAACCTTATAATCAAAAAACGATGGACACAAAATTTTTATTACCCTACAGCTACAAGAAAGTAGGCTGGGTTATTTTGACTTGCAGTACGCTACTATGGCTCTATTTGACATTAACAGGTCAAGATGAATTGTCTTTTCTGGAAACCCCTGTATTTACTGTTGCAGGAAGTTATTTTTTGACAGATGATGCCGCTTTTTTTACTGTTATTAGAGCAAATATTACTTCAACCTTAGTCGGAAGTTTATTTTTAATAGGTGGATTACTCGTTGTGTTTTCAAAGGAAAGAATCGAAGATGAATTTATAGCCAAATTGCGTTTACAATCTTTTCAATGGGCCTTTCTTATTAATTACATTTTATTGTTTTTTACCTTTGTATTGATCTATGGAATGGAATTTTTTTATGTTATGATTTACAATATGTTTACTATGTTGATTTTGTTTATTTTCCGTTTTCACTATTTATTACTGCTCCATAAAAAATAAATCATGAAGAATACACTAAAGATACATCGTGCAATAAAAAATGTAACACAAGAAGAGTTAGCTACTATTATTTCAGTAACTAGACAAACCATTAATGCAATGGAGAAAAATAAGTATGTGCCGTCAACCGTGTTAGCATTAAAATTGGCGCGCTATTTCGAGGTAACTGTTGAAGATTTATTTATGTTGGAGGGAACGGATTAGGAAGTATGCAAATGCTACTGCATCGTACAGTAGCATTTCGACCAATAGTGTGAAATTAGCCTTTAATTTTAACGGCTGGCGTGATACTTGGACCTTTTTTTACTAAACCTACCAAAAATAATGTGGCTACAATACAAAAGATGGTGGATAGAAATAAAGGCAAACGCGTATATTCTATGAAGAGTTCTTTTGATAATAAGGCATGAAAAGATTCACTTAAGGAGTAACCTGCGGAATTTAGTTCTATTAAAAAGACAATGAGATTTGCAAGGATAACCGTTGTAAAATTCGTTATAGATAGGACAAATAATGTTTTTGAACCTTTTTTTCCGTTGAATTTAATATAGCCTAAATAGCCTAATACAGCTAGTACTAATGCTAAAGCGGAATAGATCGTATTAAAGTAACAAGCAACAATAATCCACATTATAATTCCTGGAATAGAAAATAGTAATGCTCCAATAACTCCTTTGCTATACGTTGAATTCATTCTTCTTTCATCACTTTCATGGCGATAGAATCGCTTTTTAAAATCACTCGTACAAAGAGAACAGAGCTGAATGCCCTTTTCATTTAAATTGTAGAAGTTAATAGGACTGGTTTCTTTACAGTTTTGACAATAATTGGAAATAGGCAAATCAATACGCGTATATAAATCGGTTAAGAAATCGAGGAGGGCGTAGATTGTTGTTATTTTAGTTAAAGCTAGATGTTCGTTGAAAGTGAATACAATTGTGTTATTTTGAAAGGCATAAGTTGAAAATTTCAAAGCCTTTTTATTTGCTGTTAGTGTTTGTTCAACCATGTTACGTTGTTCCTCTGAAATTAAAGTTATATCAGAAATAACGAACTTAGAAGATGGTGTTGTTAGTAAACTAGCGTCGCCAATTTGAAAGAGGTATTTTTTATATAAACCAAACACAAGCTGGTTTGTTGCAAACCAGTTCTGCTGTTTTGCTATTTTTTTAGCTTTAGGAAATAACATAGATTAGTTAGGTTGATTATTGGCTATAAATATAATGTGTTTTTTTGTTTGCATTTTGATATTTTTTGAAAGTAAGAGATAGAACGTAAAATTATGATTCCCAAGTTTTATACTATTGCTTCAAATCGCGAAAAGATGTAATTTGAATGTACGAAAGACTACTTGTTTCAATCCATGATTGATACTAGCTTTCTTGGAGTTTGGTTGGAGTTTGGTTGGAGTTTCCTTCGACAAAAAGGCCTTTTTTCCAAGGAAACTCCTAGCATTGTCCAAGGATTGTCGAAGGAAGATACACGAAAATAAGAGTAAAAGAAGAGAAAAGGATATATTTTTCTTCTCTTCAATAGTAGGTAGGGGGAAGAGTAGGGTTTTGGAATTACTTCGTATATAACTCCATTTTTTTATAAAAATCCAGCAAAGCTTTAAACGATTGAATTCGAATACAAGGAACACCACTTGCTTCGATTAATTGCTGGTATTTGACTTTGTTCTTGGGAACGGTAAATAAAATGTGTTTGAGCATTTTAAAGTTGAATTGTTGGCGTGCTCCTTCAAGGTTACCAGCTCGGTTCTCGTTGTTTTGAATACTCCGTTTGATAAAGCGATACGCTGATCCCCAACGCGAGAAATCCAACCAAATGATAGTTGTTGCTTGTTGAAATCGTTCAGGCATTAAATAGCTGTAATTTCCTTCTATCACCCATGATTCGTGCTGAATTAAAAAAAAATGATGGTCCAATCGCATGAGTTCACGATCCCTCGGTTGCCAATTGGTATGAGGGACATGCGCAAGTTGATCTAAATGACAAACGGCTATGTTGAGGTGATTCGCTAGGTGTTGCGCTAAAGTCGATTTTCCAGCAGCACTATTGCCAATAATGCAGATACGGGTTCCTAAAGCTTCTAGTGGGATCATTTTTATTGATTTATGATTGTTGTTGGTTGTTGATGTTTTTTCTAAAAATGAGAAGGACTTTCTTTAAACCTAGAAATGCGCAAAAAAACAAAAAAGCGAAGAAACAAAAAAGCCTATTTACTCTTTTTAATTTCCTTCATTAAATCTTCTAAATAATCCACTTGAACTTCTTGAATGTCTAGTAACTTTTTATTTTGGTGAACTAATAAATGATCTATTTTTTCACTGAGTAATTTGATTTCCAATTCCGCTTTGAGGTTGATTTTATAATCGTGTTCCCCTCGTTGGCGGTCTTTTTGTTCCTGTCTATTCTGGCTCATCATGATAATAGGTGCTTGAATAGCAGCTAAGCAAGACAGAATTAGGTTGAGTAAAATAAAAGGATAAGGATCAAACGGCTTGGCGGTAAACACCCAGATATTAATAGCCATCCAAATAATGAGGAAGGTAAAGAAGGTGATGATAAAAGTCCAACTACCCCCAAAAGCAGCCACCTTGTCTGCAATCTTCTGGCCAAGTGTTAACTTCGTTTCGATATCATCTTGGATATTCTCAGATAAGATTGCATTGTTCTGTATCGCATTCATGACATCCCGATCCAACAGAGCCAATTCGCCTTTTTCCTGCATCATTAATTCGGTTAGATACAAACGTCTGTATCGGTTGAGTTCACTTAACGTGATAAAATCCTCCTTGGTAATAGCAGGGTAATCTCGCTGAATGAGCTCAAAAATCCCTTTCCTAATATCTTTGGCTCGAATGTCTTCGCCTAGATTGATGGTTGTTTTACTTATAGCACTGATCTTCATCTTTTTTTCTATTAAAAATAGAGAATTTTTTGTGAAAATGCGGAATTGTTTTTTTGGGGAGGTGAAATCGGAACGCAGTGTAGATTCATCGAATACGAAAACAAATATAAGCCCATGAGATAGAGGGTGTGATTGGTGAGATTGGTGAGTTTGGTGAGATTGGTGAGTTTGGTGAGGTATCTCATCGCCTCACCTCCTCATCGTCTCATCACCTCCTCAACTAAAAAAAACGCCAAGAGGAAACCTCTTGGCGTTTTTTTTAAATTATCAACGTTAAAAATTAATTATCTAAATATAAATCTACTAAACCAGCAGGAATATGAAGGATTAATTTTTTGTTTTCGCGATCAACTTGTTCGATGAATTGGTCAATCATTGGAACTAAGATTTGAGTTCCGTTGTGATCAATTTCGAATAGGACTTGGTAGTTGCTGTCATTAATACGGATTAAAGTTCCAACAGAACCTAGGGTTGTATCAATTACTTCAAAACCTTCCACTTCGTGATAATAGAATTTATTCCCTTTCAATGGAGGTAATAAATTTAAGGGCAAATATAATTCCGAACCAATAATACGGTCTGCATCCTCTTCGGATTGGCAGTCTTCAAATTTGACTCTTAAGAAATCATTTTTGTGCAAAAAAGCGGCTTCAATAAAAAAAGGAACCAGTTGTCCGTTAAAGTCAACGAACACTGATTCCAAATTTTCGTATAACTCAGGTTCATCTGTATCTAAATAGACCAAAACTTCCCCTTTGAAGCTAAATTTTTTTGCGACTTTGCCTAAATAGAAACAATCTTGTTTACGCATATCGCTCAGAAATTATGCTTGAGTTTCTTCGTTGTTTTCTTCAGCTACTTCTTCTGTTTCTGCAGGTGCAGATTCAGCAGCAACTTTAGCAACTTGAGCAGCAGCACGTTTAGCGTTTGCTTCTTTTTCAGCAGCAAGCTTTTGAGCTTTCTCATTCGCTTTAGAAGATGTTAAACCATCTTTTTTAGCGTTGATTTTGTTTGCTTTCTCTTCTAACCAAGCAGTGAATTTAGCATCTGCTTGTTCTTGAGTTAAAGCACCTTTGTTCACTCCACCTTGTAAGTGGTGTTTCAATAAAGCACCTTTGTAAGAAAGTAATGTTCTAGCAGTATCCGTTGGTTGTGCACCGTTGAATAACCATTTAACAGCTGAATCAACATTGATTTCAACAGTTGCAGGGTTAGTGTTAGGATTGTAAGTACCGATTTTCTCTAAGTATTTACCATCTCTTTTAGCGCGTGAATCAGCAGCTACTACCCAGTAAAAAGGTTTTCCTTTTTTACCGTGTCTTTGTAATCTAATTTTTACAGACATAATAATTTGTTTTGTTTGAGGTACCCGACCTCGGTTAAAAATTTGCGCAAAGATACTAACTTTTTTAATGCAACACCGTATTTAGGTGGAAAAATATGTCTTTTAATCTCCTTGATTCTAAGTGAATTACCGCTGATAACTCAAAATGATGAGGTCTTTTTGATGTGAATCAACGACGCAATGCAAGAAAAAAGAAATTATTTGACACGTTTAAAGTGTTCTGCAATGCCTGTTTCATTTGGACTTCTATAAAGAACAAGATTATTTTTCGTTATTTTCACAATTATATATTGAATTTCTTCTTCTTCTTTTGAATCTTTTGGATTGATATAAAATGAACCAGAAGTCCAAATAGTGTAACGACCTGATTCAATGGGATGTTCTTCGTTATATATACCCGTGTCCCATTTAAAAAAAATGGTATTTAGGGTACCAAAATCAAGAAAAAAAAGTGAATTAAAATCGTATTCCTCAACACTTAGTTCTTGCTGGGTGTATATATTTACAACTTTGTAGCGTTCCCATCGACCTTGTAATTTTTTTTTCAAGGCTTCTTTTGTTGCTGGTGGGCCATCATTATCATCAGTTGAATTACAACTGTTTATCGTTAACATGCTTGCAATAAGGCAAAGGAGAAGTAAAGGTTTCTTCATAATTCTTTTTGTTAAAAAAAAGCAAATAAAGTTAAAACAAAGTATATTGGCAAATGTGAATTTTAATTATCTTTATTTTACAGCATTTGTTTCTAAGAATAAAAATAGAAGTATTATTTGTTTTTGGGAGATTAGTTGAAGTTAGGGTAGGAATAAGTAGAAAGGGAAAGAAAAAGCATCCAATTAAAAAAATCTAAATAGAAAAGCAGTTATAAGATATAAAAATTGTATTTTTCTCAATAGAAATTAATTCTCAGTGGTACATGAAGCAGCATTGAAATTTTATTTTAAGGAAACGGAAAAATAAGTTCTTTTTCAAAGTTAAAGTTTTATTAAAAAAATTTTTTTATGAACAATAAAAAATATATTTTTGCGATGTATATATATCACTAATAGATTAGTATAATATGAGAAAGATAATAGGAATGTTCGCGTTAGTTTTGGGATTCATGGCATGTGAAAGTGATGTTAAATTTTCAGATCCAGGAATGTATGCATCAATGACTCTTGATGCAATCACAGATTCAACGAGAATAAATGGTAATCCCTATAGTCATTATACGGAATACAAACCACAAACGTTTAAAGCATTTGTAGTGAATGAGAAAACGTTGAACATAGAAGCTAAAACGGATTCAACTACTTTGAGAATCTATTTACCAGATTATGAATTTGGGGCAAAATATGAATTTAACGCAACAGATAATATCAAAGCCGATTATATCGTATATGATGATTATAAAAATACAGCTTCAATGTATTCTACGGATGCATTGAGCGTTATTACAAATAAACCAGTGAATCGCCCAGGATATATTATCTTAGATCCTGCTGATAAACAAGTGCCAGGAACTATTTCTGGAACATTTGTAATTAACATGAATGCGAGTATTTTACCAGATAACGAGTTGGATGATAAAAACAAAGTAATCAAGCGTTATGTAGATAGAAAAACATTCGACGGTGGAGTATTCTTTAGAATTCCACTAGGAAAAGGAGAATAAAGATTTGTGAAAATATCGATATTGAGAAAAGCTGCTTATTAACTAAGCAGCTTTTTTTGTACCTTTGAAATTGTTACAAATCTCCCTGTTTTTGGGTTAATATTCTATAAATCAAGTATGTATTTAATTTTTGATACGGAAACTACTGGGCTTCCGAAGAGTTGGTCGGCTCCCTTAACGGATACGGATAATTGGCCGCGATGTGTACAGATCGCGTGGCAGTTACATGACGATATGGGACGACTTGTTGAACATCAAGATTACCTAATCAAGCCGAAAGGGTTTAATATTCCTTATGATTCAGAGCGTATTCACGGAATTTCTACAGAATTAGCAGAAGAACAAGGAATTGACTTAGAAGAAGCATTAGCCAAATTCAATATTGCGCTTTCAAAAGCTCGTTTTATTGTGGGTCAAAACATTGGTTTCGACGTGAATATTATGGGATGTGAATTCTACCGTATGGGGGTGGATAGCCAATTGACAACCATGGCAGTATTAGACACCTGTACAGAGGTTACGGCAGAAATGTTGAAGCTACCTGGTGGACGCGGAGGACGATATAAATTGCCTACCCTAACGGAATTACACACCTATCTATTTGGAGAAGCTTTCGCAGAAGCGCATAATGCAACAGCCGACGTGGAAGCAACAACGCGTTGTTTTCTTGAATTGATTAAACGCGAAACGTTTTCAAAGGATGAATTGCAATGTGATGAAACGTATATTCAACGTTATACCGCTTTCAATCCACAGCCTTTTCAGCCAGTAGGATTAAAACACATTAACCTAAAGAAAGCATCTGATGAAATCAGAGCGCGTCTGGCGAAATTACAAGGAAGTGCTACTGAAGCAATTTCTACAGAAGAACGCCAACAGTTTCAAAACGCTCGATTTGCACATTTACACGTGCATACACAGTTCTCCGTATTGCAATCGACAATTGGGATTCCCAATCTAGTTAAAAAAGCAGGAGAAATGAATTTGTCTGCCATCGCAATGACAGACCACGGAAATATGATGGGAGCGTTTCACTTTGTTATGGCGGTCAATAACCATAACAAAGGAATTGAAGCACAGAATAAAGCGCGATTGGAAAATGGGGAAGAGGCTTTGCCTTTGCTTACGCCTATTGTGGGATGTGAATTCTTCATCAATGAAAATCACCTCGATCGAACGAAAAAAGACAACGGGTATCAAGTGGTACTCTTGGCTAAAAATAAAAAGGGATACCATAATTTGGCTAAAATGGCCTCTATTGCGTATACCGATGGATTCTACTACGTGCCGCGTATTGACAAGCAGGTTGTAGAACAATACAAAGAAGATGTCATCGTATTGACGGGTAACTTATTTGGAGAAATACCTGGAAAGATATTGAACGTTGGAGAGCGTCAAGCTGAAGAAGCGTTACTGTGGTGGAAAGAACAATTTGGCGAAGACTTATATGTTGAATTAATGCGTCACGGTCAAGAAGATGAAAATCGCGTGAACCAAGTGTTAATTGAACTAGCTCGCAAACACAATATCAAAATGGTAGCGACAAATAACGCCTATTATTTAGATAAAAAAGATGCCAATGCACACGATATTTTGTTGTGTGTGAAAGATGGTGAAAAACAAAGTACACCGATTGGAAGAGGACGTGGGTACCGTTATGGATTACCCAACCAAGAGTACTATTTCAAATCAGAAGACGAAATGAAAAAATTGTTTGAGGATGTACCTGAAGCAATTTACAACATACAAGAAATTGTCGATAAAGTTGAACCTTTTGTTTTACACCGCGATGTATTACTTCCTAAATTTGATATTCCTGAAGAGTTTCAAGATGCTCGAGATTTAGAAGGGGATGGATCTGGAAAAAGAGGAGAAAACAACTACTTAAAATATTTAACCTATGAAGGGGCTAAACGCCGTTATCCTGAAGTAACAGAGGAAATACGCGAGCGTTTAGACTTTGAATTGGCGACCATTGAGCGTACGGGATATCCAGGGTACTTCTTAATTGTACAGGATTTTATTGCCGCAGCTCGTCAAATGGGAGTTTCTGTTGGGCCTGGTCGTGGATCTGCTGCTGGATCTGCTGTAGCTTATTGCTTAGGGATTACCAACTTAGATCCGATTGAGTACGACTTGCTTTTTGAGCGTTTCTTGAACCCTGATCGTGTATCCATGCCCGATATTGATATTGACTTTGATGATGAAGGTCGTAGTAAGGTAATGGATTATGTAATTAATAAATATGGTTCCAATCAAGTAGCGCAAATTATTACCTATGGTAAGATGGCAACCAAGTCTGCAATCCGAGATACAGCTCGTGTATTGGATTTGCCTTTGTTTGAGGCCGATCGTATTGCGAAGTTGATTCCGGGGATGATGCCTTCCAAATGGAATTTAGCTCGTTTCTTATCGGAAGGAGAAGATGCAATTAAAGGCGTATTGAGAAGTGAGGAGTTTGATAAAGTAAAAGAGCTGATTGCATTGGCTAAAGAAGATTCTTTGGCCGCAGAAACGATTCAGCAAGCAAAGATATTAGAAGGATCCATGCGAAACACAGGTATTCATGCCTGTGGGGTAATTATTACACCAGATGATATTACCAAGTTCGTGCCTGTAACCGTAGCGAAAGATTCGGACTTATATGTGACGCAGTTTGATAACTCCGTGGCAGAGAGTGCAGGGTTGTTGAAAATGGACTTCTTGGGGTTGAAAACCTTAACCCTTATTAAAGATACCATCAAGTTAGTGAAGTATAGAACGGGAATTGAAATTGATCCCGACTTGATTCCGATTGATGATGAAAAGACGTATGAATTATTCCAGCGTGGAGAAACGATTGGAGTATTCCAATACGAGTCCGCGGGAATGCAGAAATACATGCGCGAATTAAAACCGACAGTATTTGCGGATTTAATCGCCATGAATGCCCTATATCGTCCAGGGCCTTTGGAGTATATTCCTTCGTTTATTCGCCGTAAAAATGGGGAAGAACCCATTGTATACGATTTAGATGCTTGTGAAGAATACTTACAAGAGACCTATGGAATTACCGTATACCAAGAGCAGGTAATGCTTTTGTCGCAAAAATTAGCTGACTTTACCAAAGGTGAGGCTGACGTTTTGCGTAAGGCTATGGGTAAAAAACAGAAAGATGTACTGGATAAAATGAAGCCTCAATTTGTGGAGCAAGCGGCAAAAAAAGGACATGACCCTGTAGTGCTAGAAAAGATTTGGAAAGACTGGGAAGCATTTGCTTCGTACGCCTTCAATAAATCGCACTCGACTTGTTATGCTTGGATTGCGTATCAAACGGCTTATTTGAAAGCTCATTATCCTGCAGAATACATGGCTGCTGTACTATCGAATAATATGAATGACATCAAGCAAGTAACGTTCTTCATGGAAGAATGTAAACGCATGGGGCTTCACGTATTAGGACCAGATGTAAATGAATCGTTTTATAAATTCACGGTAAACGATGAATATGCGATTCGATTTGGAATGGGAGCAGTTAAAGGAGTTGGACAAGGAGCGGTGAAAACGATTGTCGATAATCGAAGCAATGCTCGTTATCGTTCGATTTTCGATTTAGCGAAGAAAATTGACTTGAGAGCTGCAAATAAAAAGGCATTCGAAAACTTAGCCTTGGCTGGTGGTTTTGACTGTTTTGAGAATACACATCGTGCGCAATATTTCTATACGGATCCATCAGATCCAAATACCTTCTTGGAAAAAGCCATCAAGTATGGAGCAAAAACACAAGAAAGTGAGAACTCCGCACAGGTAAGTTTATTTGGGGATAGTAGTGAAGTACAGATTCCAGAACCGATGTTGCCTGCTTGTGAAGAGTGGAGCACCATGGAAAAACTAGCGAAAGAAAAAGAAGTCGTTGGAATTTATATTTCTGGGCATCCTTTGGATGATTTCCGTTTTGAGTTGAAAAATTTCTGTAATGTTCGAGTAGAGGAATTGGTTCGTTTGGAAAACTTTACAGGACGTGTTGTTAGTTTTGGCGGAATGATTAGCGATGTTCAGTTTCGAACGTCAGCAAAAGGAAAAGATTGGGCGGCCTTTACTATTGAAGGATATGACGAGTCTTTTGAATTCCGTTTGTTTAATGAGGACTTCTTGAAATTTAGGCATTTCTTATTGACAAATACTTTTGTATTTGTTCGCGTGCAAGTGAATGAAGGATGGATTCGCAAGGATACGGGTGAACGTGGTGAACCTCGTTTACAGTTTATGGAGATGAAATTATTACATGAGGTGATTCCTGCTTTTGCAAAACAATTAGTCGTGCAAATGAACATTAAGGAGTTGAGCGAAAATAAACTCAATGAAATCAAGGCTACGCTAGATAAATATATGGGAGATAAACAGGTTTTCTTTGATATTTTTGAAGTGGAGAAAGTAGAATTGGAAGAAGAGAGCAAACCAATGCCAGTCATCAATGTGGCACTGAATGAAGAAGGAGAAATGTTGGATGATATGGAAGATGGAGAAGGAGCTTCTTTTGAATTAGAAGATAAAAGAGAAGAATTTAGAATTGTGAACCGCATTGAGATGTCTAGTCGAAATAGCCGTATTACAATTAGCGCGGATCTGTTAGAAGAATTAGAACGCCAACAGATCATGTTTAAATTGAATTAAATCTACCAATTTAGTTATAGTAAAACGCCTTACTTCAACGGAAGTAAGGCGTTTTTTTTATTTTATGTAAGACGTTGTAGCATGGATTGCTTTTTTATTTCACTGTGTCGATATGTTGTTTTAGTATTCGATGAAGCTTTACTGTGTTATGACTTGTGGATGATTGATCCTCCTGAGCAGAGAGCAAAATAAAATAGTTTTCTTGCCATTGTTGCGTTTTTAGCGCTTGTTTGCTCGTTGGATAATCCCAAGTGGGATACACGCGAAAACCGCGTTTCCCTTCCTGTTTTGGGGTAGTTAGAATGCCTTTCTCTCCCAAAATAGACTTGGAAAAAATAAAACAGCCAACTTGATTTGATGCTTCCGTCAGTATACTATAAAAATCAAAAGGATCTGAAAGGGTAAAGGGTGTTGTGATGCCCTCAGCATTCCGTTTCCATACCGTTACAAATTGACCGATTTTTTTAGGTGTTATCTTGGCTTTTCTAAACTTAATAGTAAAGGTATCCAATAGACAGGTATAACCGCTGTATTCTTCACATTCAGGATCTTCTGCTTGCGGAATGAAATTTATTCCTGCATGTTGTAGAAAAAAGTCTTTAAGTTGTTGTAACTCCTTTTGCATAACAATTCTATAAGTAGGTACAAATATCGGTATTATTCTGCTGTAGTTGGATGGGATATAGAAATGGTAAAATGTATTTCATCATCTTAGTGTATCTATTGAATTAGCTTTGTATATCTCGAAATAGATAAAATTGATTAAAAAGGATGAGGTAAGTATAATTATTTTAGTAGTTTTGTCTTATAACGTAAAAAAGTATTACCATGGCATTAGAAATAACAGACGCTACATTTGAAGAAGTAGTATTAAAATCAGACAAACCAGTTTTAGTAGATTTTTGGGCAGTATGGTGTGGACCATGTAAAATGTTAGCTCCAGTTGTATCTGAATTAAGTGCAGATTTCGAAGGAAAAGCAGTAATTGGAAAAGTGGATGTAGACAACAACCAAGAATTCGCTTCAAAATATGGAATCCGCAACATTCCTACAGTATTAGTATTCAAAAATGGAGAAGTTGTAGGACGTCAAGTAGGAGTAGCTCCTAAAAAAGCATACGAAGACTTAATCAATGAAGCTTTATAAGAAGCCTTTTGCGATTAAAAAGATAAAAAAACAGCAGTGAAATTTGATTCACTGCTGTTTTTTTTTGCTCTATTTTGTTTTTACAGCACCTGAAAAGATAAATTTCTACATCGAAAAGAAAAATAATAAGAGGGAGGATTGAAGAAAAGGAACAAAAAAGAATAGAAAAAGAACAAAAAAAGAGTGGGAGAAATCGAGTTGTAGTCGTTTTGAAGTAGAAAGAAGGAGGAATTATTTCCTCCAAATGGGGAAAGATTCAAAAAGGAGGAAAAAAAAAGTTCATTTTTTTTATGGTTTTATAGTGTTGAAACTCAGGTGGCTTCTGGTTTTGGTGAAAAAAAGTTTGATTTTTTTTGCTGTAGGATTTGGAAGTGTAGAAAATGGTCGTATATTTGCACCGCATTACAGCAATAAAGACAAGGTTTGGTAGTTCAGTTGGTTAGAATACATGCCTGTCACGCATGGGGTCGCGGGTTCGAGTCCCGTCCAGACCGCAAAACTCAAGAGCAATTTTGAGTCAGCGAAAAAGACGAAGAAAAGAATAATTTTCTTTGTAGTTTTTAAAAAAAGTCTATCTTTGTCGCTGTAATGATTTTATGGTTAATACTGGTTTGGTAGTTCAGTTGGTTAGAATACATGCCTGTCACGCATGGGGTCGCGGGTTCGAGTCCCGTCCAGACCGCCAGTAAAAAAGAAGCCTCTCATTTCGTGGGAGGCTTTTTTTGCCCTCTAATAATCACTGGATTATTAGATTGTAAAATTTAGTTGTGTTGTTAAGTGCGCAAGCACTAGGTTTAGTAGTTAGACCAATGAAAAGCTTTCCTGAAATTCATGGAGAGCTTTTTTGTTTTTATACTGGATTGGAAAATGGAGAGGAGAGTATTTTCTTTTTAGACTTACCGTAAACCGTCCATCGTAACCGTAAACGAACCAGTTAAGAAAAAAATTGTATCTTTCTCTTTACAATCTTCAATTTTTATTGCAATGAAACCAATACAAACTTGGACCGTAGGTTTGAAAAATAATCTGTTTGGTGGATTAATGCCTATACTTGATCCATTTGATTCAACGAAATTTTATATTTCAGATGGATGGGGTTCTTCTTTTACTTCGATGAAATTAAGACAGCTTTCTTTAGAAGATGGGAAAGAAGTAAAATCGATTGCAATAAAAAATACGGTTCGTTGCTTGTACTTCCATCCAGATGGAATAAATCTCTTTGTCGTTTCGGATCGTAAAATCTTCCAAGTTGATCGAACTGACTTCACTCTTATTAAAAAGTATGAAAAAGGCATCGCAAGATATAGTGATTATATTTCTTCTAATGATGAGGATATGTTATTCCTAATGAATTGGAATTCAGAATTTTTGTTTGTGTATGACTATAAAAATGAAAAAGGGAAGCGAAAAAAGATGAATACGTGTAGAGGTATCTTCAAAACGAGTGAAGATGCATATTTAATTTTCTGTGCTCGAATTGGCAGTGTACAACGCTATAATCTGCGTGAGAATAAGGTAAGCGAAGTTATCCAAACCGATATCTTTTATCAAGTGCAGCAAGGTTTATCGGGTAATTTCTATTTACATATGGGAAAGGTTATTCCTGCTACTTCCAATACACATGAATCTATAGCACCAATCAATCAACTTGATATCTACAATCAAGACTTTACTGAAAAAGTAGCGCTTCGATTTGATTTTTATTTTGAAACCTTTGTTATTTCTAAAACGGAAGAAATTGTATATCTGATTTACAATAATACAATTTGGTTGTATTCTTTAGTAAAACGACAAATAGTAGATACGATTGTTTTAAATGAGAAAGTGAGAATTGCTCAACTTTTTGATGAGCATCGCGTTTTTATAAGTTATGAATATGATCAAGCTTCAATGATTACTTGTTGGAAATTTTAGTTAGGTTCGTCTTTACACCTCTTTCTCTACTCTCTTGTTCCATCACTTTTTCACTATATTTACGCATCAATAAAATGGTTTATCTGAAAAGATAATGAAAAGGGAATGGAGTGAAAATCTCCAACAGGCCCGCTGCTGTAAGCTCAATGGTTTAACAAGCTTGGTTGTCCACTGTTGTAAAATGGGAAGGACCTTGTTAAGAGTAAGTCAGAATACCTGCCATTTTAGGTTTTGTTTAATGTTTTCGATGCCAAAATAGTAAACGCAATACTACGTATCCTTTATTCATTTGATGAAGGAACCCGTACGATGCGTTTGTATGCGAAATGATTCATGCTTATGCGAGTACAGTATTTATTTTTCTTAGTAGGAAGTCTGTGGTTTTTCGGAGCACTTAGTGGATATGCACAACAAAGTCAAGACACCCTTACGGCATTAAAGGAAATCTTAGTAGTCAAAGAACGAACGAAGGATGTTATTCTACCCCAAACATTAGAAGGAGAGCAATTGCGCCGTTTAAATGGTACAGATGTAGCGGATGCTCTGCGTTATTTCGCCGGAGTAAAGATGAAAGACTACGGAGGTATGGGAGGAATGAAAACAGTTGATGTACGTCATATGGGAACCCATCAAGTCGGTGTTTTTTACAATGGTATCCAATTGGGCAATGCCCAAAATGGGGTTGTTGATTTAGGGAAGTTCTCCTTAGATGATATTGAAGCGATCCAATTGTATAACGGACAGCGAAGTGCTCCCTTGCAAGCTGCTAAAGAATATGCAACTGCATCAGCCATCTATATTCAAACCAAGCGCCCCACTTTTATCGCGCAAGAGAAAATACACACGCAGTTTCAATATAAGTTAGGCTCCATTCAATGGACCAATCCTTCCGCTCGTGTGGCTATTAAAGTCAGTGATCATGTTAGTACGAGTATTAGTGCAGCTTATTTATATTCCAATGGCAATTATAAATTCAGGCAAAAACGCTTTAATCTGGATGGGACAGTAGCCTATGATACCACCGCGTATCGAAAAAATAGCGGTATTGAATCCTTCCGTTTAGAAAATAATTGGTTTGGTCAAGATGAAGTTAATACTTGGCAGGTTAATCTATACTATTATCAATCCCACCGAGGATTGCCAGAAGCAATTATTAAAAAAAGCGATGCAACTCTGGCTACGGAACAAAACAATGAAAAACAAAACGATAAAAATGTCATGTTACAAGGGGAGTGGAAACGCGTGGTATCTCCTTTGTATCAATGGATGATAAAAGGGAAGTTTGCCTATGATCAACTGCATTATCAATCGAGAAAAACAGTCGACTTTCAAGGCGAAGAGGTAACCTATAATCCGCAATTTGACAATACTTACCACCAACAAGAATGGTACCTATCGGCCGCTCATTTATTTACACTAGCCCCATTTTGGAATGTTTCACTAGCCACAGATGTACAGTATAATAAATTAAATGCAACGCGTTTAGGGCAAGAAGCGCTGTTTACCTATCCAGAGCGCTATACTTTTTATACGGTGCTCTCAACAAGTGTGGATGTAGGTCGATTGAAAGCACAAGCAAACCTTTTAGGGACCTTTACTAAAGAAAAGGTACGGAATAACTACCAAGCGCCGAATCGCTCGTTGTTTACACCCTCTGTTTTTCTGCGTTATAAACCTTGGGATACATCAAATTTTACAGTACATGCATTTTACAAACAGATGTATCGCCTGCCTACATTTAATGATTTGTATTATACCCAAATCGGGACATCTCATTTAAAACCAGAACTTTCTCGTCAGTTTAATGTAGGATTTGCTCATCAAGTAGCAATTAAAAGCACGCTGCTGAAAGAAGTTCACCTAACAGTAGATGCATACTACGCTCAAGTAGAAGACAAGATAATCGCTTCGCCTACTTCGAGTATGATGCGTTGGATGATGTCCAATTTAGGAAAAGTGGAGCATTATGGAATAGAAAGCCAAATCAAAACGCATTGGGAACTGATGCAGGGGATGACGGCTCAAATTGGAGCAACGTATGAATATACCCTTGCTCAAGATTTAAGCTTGACACCTTCAGGAAAACCTTCTTTTTATGGAGATCAAATTCCCTATACCCCTTGGCATTCTGGATCCGCTATCTTCGGTTTAGATTATCACAATTGGCAGCTGGATTATAGCTTCATTTATGTTGGAAAGCGCTACAATGGCAATAAAAACAATACCAAACGCAATGAGTTACAACCGTGGTATACGCATGATTTAAGCGTACAAAAACAGTTGCAATGGAGAAATAAGACCATTCAGATTCGAGCTGAGGCCAATAACCTAGCCAATCAATATTATGAAGTAGTGACTAATTTTCCCATGCCTGGAAGAAATTTTCGTTTAACCCTACGTGTAGCCTTATAAGTATATGAGAAAAATTAGCTATATCCTGTTGATTGTAGGCTTATTATTCAGTAGCTGTCGCAAGGACGAATTGATTTTTGTTTCCGATAGTTCAGCCGTTTCTATCCCTGTACAATTAGAAAATATTCAAGGGTTTTATCTTCTAAATGAAGGAAATATGGGAATGAATCGCGCAACCCTCGATTGGTTTGATTATGAAACAGGATTGTATACGCGTGATATTTTTGCCGAACGCAATCCTTCGATTCCCCGTGAATTAGGCGATGTTGGGAATGACCTTAAAATTTATGGAACCAAAGCCTATGCAACCATCAATGCCTCCAATTTTATTGAGGTTTTTGATGTAGCAACAGGTAAACACATCAAGCAAATTCATGTCCCTAATTGTCGGTATTTAGCTTTTGCTGATGGAAAAGTTTATGTGAGTTCCTTTTCAGGCAAAATAGAAACCAATCCCAATGCAGAAATTGGTTTTGTAGCGGAAATTGATACGATTGCTTTGCAGGTGAGACGAAAAGTAGAAGTGGGATATCAACCCGAGGAGATGGCAATTAGAGGCAATAAGTTGTATGTGGCTAATTCTGGAGGTTATCGAGAACCCCATTATGATACTACGGTTTCCGTTGTTGATTTACTGACGTTTACCGAAATCAAAAAAATAGAAGTAGCACCCAATTTACATCGCATGCAAGTAGATCGTAGAGGAGACATCTATGTAAGTTCACGTGGAAACTACAAGGATATACCACCTAATTTATATGTTATTGATTCAGCTGTGGATGAAGTCAAACAAAAATTGGATATTCCAGTTTCAAATATGACCCTTGATGAAGATCAGTTGTACTATTATGCCAGTGCTTATCAGGCTAATACCAATACAAATGAAGTATCCTTGGGGATATTAGATACCAATACAAAGCAAATCATACGCTCTTCTTTAAGTACAGATGGTACAGAAAAAAAGATACTGATGCCCTATGGAATAGCAGTAAACCCAGAAACGAAAGAAATTTTTGTAACCGATGCGCAAGATTATATAGGGAATGGCTATATTTACTGTTTTTCTTCAAATGGGGAATTAAAGTGGAAAACAATGGCCGGAAATATTCCCGCACATCTTGCATTCACAAACAAGTAGGGGACAACGGCAATTGCGCCATAACATGAAGATTTGGAGATCAAATGAGAATTTCATTCCATAAAAATGAATAGGTCAAAGACCATTTACCAGAAGAAAAAAAGAAAATGAAAAACAAAAAAAGAAGAGTAGGACTATTTTGTGTAGTAGGAATAACCCTATGGAGTGGTATAAGCTGCTCAAGTGATAGTGATTCAAGAGAAGAGCCGAAGCAATACAAAGCAACCATTACACGTGTTTTGGAGTATGTACCTGCCTTTGGACAATTCGTCAATGAATTGCCGCGATATGAAGTAGGAGATACGGCAGAAAGCATGCGCGTAAAAGCAGAAAAAGCCTTAATTAATAATGAGGTTATTTCGTTGGGTGGATTTGGAGGCTATGTTGTTTTTGGTTTTGATCATACCATTGAAAATATTGCTGGAGAAAGAGATTTTAAAGTTTTAGGTAATGCTTTTGCACATAATGCAGAACCAGGGGTTATTTTAGTTGCATACGACAAAAATAAAAATGGAGTTCCCGATGAAGATGAATGGTATGAAAT
This sequence comes from Myroides gitamensis, assembly GCF_029894455.1. Classification (NCBI taxonomy): domain Bacteria; kingdom Pseudomonadati; phylum Bacteroidota; class Flavobacteriia; order Flavobacteriales; family Flavobacteriaceae; genus Myroides; species Myroides gitamensis. The sequence goes on along the minus strand of NZ_JARYHN010000001.1, from coordinate 2,927,799 downwards.
TGAAGGAAGTGAGCATACGAATAAGAAAACGATTAAAGAATATAGGATTACATATTATAAACCATCCAAAGAGCATGATGAGACAGTTGAAGCATTAGATCATTATATTCGATGGACGGATAACCAAGGAAATGAAGGGTGGAAAACGAAAAATACGTTTCATCATCAAAGCTATTATCCGCAATGGATAGAAGATGAAACAATTACATTTCAAGGTACTTTATTACCCAATAATGCAGTGCAAGTAGGAGAAACAGAAACGAGTTGGCAGTTGCAAACGTTTGCCTGGGGGTATGCAGATAATTATCCCAATCGTCACGAAGGAGCTGCTATTGATATTGATTGGGCAGTAGACCAAGCAGGAAATAAAGTTCATTTACCTGGAATTGATTTTGTAAAAGTATATACAGGATTAAATCAAGAAGCGGGTTGGTTAGGGGAAACCTCAACTGAAGTAGCTGGAGCGATTGATTTACATGTAGAAGGAACATCAATACAAACACTTAAATAATATGAAAAAAAGTTTTTTGCGTCTTAGCGCCTTATTTGTTCTTGGGCTAAGTTTAGCAACAGTAACATTAACAAGTTGTTCTAGTGATGACAGTAATGTGTACAATGTTTCAGTTGACAAAGGAAGTTTAAAAGCCGTTACCTTCCAAGAAGTTGTAATTGATCCACAAGTAGAAACACAAGGAGGCGTATTTACTTGGTTTGATCATACAACGAATGTTGTGATATCGAAGGAAGCAGTTTTAAAACATGCTTTCCAAACACCAGGAATACATAACATCTCATTAAAAATTGAACGTGGTAGTAACGTACAATTATATAAGTATAGCGTTGATGTTGCAAAATCAGATGATTTTGGATACGTAAAATTGAATCTTGTTGATTTTGATTTAGCTGATGGTGTAGAAGTTACTGGAGGGAAAATCTGGAAAGATACATTTACAGAAGACGCAGTTTTAAAATCGAACATCTTTTCGTTTAACCACAATGCTATTGAAGAATGGAATACTTGGTATGGATTTACTGTTTCTAACAGTTCAGATAACAGCAATCAGATCGATGCTGAAGGAGGCTGGGTGAAAAACCAATGGGGATCAATGGCACAAGGTGGAGTTGATGGAGCTGGAAAACCGTTCTTAGTGGCTTATGCAGATCATAAACCGGATGCAAGTGTATTACAACAAGGAGCAAAAATTGATGTAGAAAACTTCAGTGCTGTAGTAACTTTAGATAATAAAAACAGATACAAAGCAGTAAGTACAGCTGTTGCTTTAAGTCCATGGGCTTATTATGGAATTGCAGAAGGAGATGACTATGCAACTAAATTTAAACAAGGAGATTATTTTGCACTTCAAGTGTATGGAGTAGGAGCAGATATGAAATTAACATCTGCAAAACCTGTAACCCATTATTTAGTTGATTTCAGAAATGGAGTTAATACAATTAATAAAAATTGGAGTACTCTAGATTTATCTTCTTTAGGTGAGGTGAAATACTTGTTATTTTTCCTTGAAACAACAGATGTAAACGCACAAGGATATGCCAATACAGCGTTGTATTTTACAATGGATAAATTAACTGTTGATAAAATCGAAGAATAAAAAAATCAATACATAAATGAAGAAACCCTATCCCTGTGATAGGGTTTTTTTGTTTTTCCTTGGCACAAACAAAAAAGCAAAAAATACCTTTTAACCAGAAAAACTAATGTATTTTGCGGAGCAAATGTAAAGCATACAATCCCATGGCAAATAAACCTAGAATTGCACTGTTTATAGGAATTTTGTGTATTTCTATTTTCCCTGTTTTAGTAAAAATGGCTTTAGTGCCTGGCTTAATATCCGCCTTCTATCGTATGGCAATTGCGGCCCTTTTTATTGTACCCTATGCCTTGTTTACCAAACAAATCAAAGTATACGATCGAAAAACCATGCTCTTGATTGTTTTGTGCGGTATGTGTTTTGGGTTGGATATTGGCGTTTGGAATATTGCCATTCAAGGTTCAACAGCAACGCAGGCCACTTTACTCGGTAACTTGGCTCCTGTATGGGTGGGAATTGGAAGTTATTTCTTTTTACAGATTAAACCAACACTCAATTTTTGGCTGGGAACAATCCTCGCTTTAATCGGCATGGTGACCTTAGTTGGCGTTGAGGTATTTGTGAACTTATCGTTTGATATTCCTTTTCTGTTTAGTATTCTGTCAGGATTGCTGTATGCAACGTACATTCTAATGAGTAAAAAAGTATTGGAGCAAGTAGGTGTTGTTTCATTTATGTCTTATAGTATTCTTGTTTCAACTATTTTTCTTGCTATACTCAACCTAATTATGGGGTCTGCGTTTACGGGATTCTCTCCAGAAGGTTGGATGACTTTAGTCGTACAAGGGGTTGTTTGTCAGTTGTTGGCGTGGTTGCTGATTAGTTATGCTACCCAAAATATGAGAGCTACTCGTGTGTCGTTGAGTTTGCTAAGTCAAGCCTTATTTGCCGCTTTGCTAGCTTGGTATTTCTTAGATGAGGCAATTTCCCTGCAAATGGTTATTGGCGGGTGTATTATTTTGGTGGGAATTGGAATTACCTTTATCAATAAACCCTTAATAGGACCATCAAATTAAAAACTATACGCAGAAAATTTCTGGATAATCAGTAAAACGCCCCAGATTAGAAAAGCAATACCCAATACCACTTTTAAAAAGGTTGAGGCTAAAAAGCCAATAAAAGAGCCAATAGCTGCTTTTAACGCCCGAGAAATGTCTCGGCTATCCAAGATTAGTTCACCAATCAAAGCACCTAAGAATGGGCCTAAAATAAAGCCAAACGGGATAGGAGCAATGATTCCTATGATTAAACCGATATTGGTTCCCCAAACGCCGTATTTACTTCCGCCAAAGCGCTTGGTTCCTTGCGCCGGAATGACGTAATCTAAAATAGAGACCACAATAGTAATGAGTAAACTTCCCCAAAGGGCAATCGAACTGATTTCAACTCCATCAACAAAATATAAGCACAGGATCCCTAACCAGCTAACAGGAGGCCCAGGTAATGCCGGAAGTACACTACCAATAATACCGAATATTAATAGTAAAAGGCTTAAGATTAATAAGAAATAGTCCATCTCTATTTTTTTTGTATTTTTGATTAACTAAAGTACAACAATATTATTTCATGAAATCGAGTTGGATTATTTTCTTTTTTCCCGTTGTATTCACTTCTTGTCAGTGGATGTCCGCTCAGCTTCCCAATGAGCAAGAATTGCTGGAGGAAGAGTTGAATAAAATTGATTGGACTAAAGTAGATACCTATCCCAGTGTAGCCAGTTGTGATTCTATTTTTGATGAAACAGCTCGAAAAACCTGCTTTTTCGACTATATCACAGCTGCTCTAGAAGAAAATTTACGCGTAGATACCCTTCGAGGCACCTTTGCCACATTAGATACCCTAAAAGTACTTGTGACAATTCAGGCAGATGCCCAAGTGTCACTATCGCTCTATCAATTGAACGACAGTTTGAAACAACAATTAAAAAGCGTAGATAGTTTATTGGTAGAGAAAAGCAAGAAGTTTCACGAACTTTCTCCCGCAACAAAAAGAGGCGTTCCCGTAACAAGTCAATTTGTATTGCCACTGGTGTTGCATAAGCAATAAGGGAAAAGGGAAATGTAAAACCTCCCGTAGGGGCAAATGGCAATTTGCCCAATACCTTGATTTATTTATTGTAAAATGAGAGGGTGATTTATGAAGGTGAAAACGTAAAAGCAAATGGCAATTTGCCCGATAATTTGATTTATTTATTGTAAAAAAGAATCCCACAAGAAAGCGGTCAATCTTATTTTTTTACTTTAAAAGTCAACACAAAGTAACTACCAATAGAGATGGGCAATACGATATTCAGTAGCCAAATTAAGGTAGCTACTAAAGCAACAACCCATTGATTGACATCCAAAGCAGAAAAAATAAACATGGCAATACTTCCTTTTACGGCAAATTCTAAAAATTGAAAATTAGGGAGAGAAGAGGCCAAAAGATAGATGGCTGATACGGCGCATAACAACTCAAAATAAGGAATATCTACCCCAAATAGATAGTATAAAATTACATATTGATGAGTGAATGAGGCATAGCGTAACAAAGCTAAAAATAGATTTTTGCGATGCTTTTCTTTAGGAATATCTCGAAGCATCTGAATCAAGGTATTGATAGAATATCCTTTAATGCTCAAATGACGAAAAGAAAAGACCAAAAGAATAATCGTTAAGGCGATTCCATAGAGGATCCACAAGTAGTAAGGCGGAATAAACTGATGGGTGTAATTGAGGACGGTTAGACCGAGTAAACCAAATAAAATGGCATAAATGACCTGAACACCATTGCATACCATATTGAGAAAAATAACCCTTCCCGTATCTTTTTTAGAAAAATACAACGCTTTTCCCGCATATTCCCCAATACCATTAGGGGTGAAAATTCCCAAGGTTAAAGCGCTCAATACTTGTTTCGTAGCCTGTCCTACTGTAACGGGCTGAATCAATGAAGATAGATTCTGCCATTTCAAAATCTCAACAAAGCGATTGGAGAAAGTCAAGAAAAGCAAAGCCAATAAGGCCCAAGTATGTTGGGGATCAACCAAAACTTCTTTGAGCAAATTCCCATCCAAAGTAGCATCACTGGAGAGTTTGTTATAGATATAATAAAAAGCACTACTTACGACAATAATCTTAAGTAGAAGTACTAGGAATTGCTTAGTTTTGTTGGATACAATTTTCATTCATGCAAAGTAAATCATATTTTTTGGTCTGGATGAATAGGAAAGAAAAAAAGTAAAGATTTGACAATAGATAGAATTATATTAGGGATTGATCCAGGAACTACCATCATGGGGTTTGGGCTGATACGTGTGGTAAATAAGAAGATGGAGTTTATTCAACTAAATGAATTACAGTTGAATAAATACGATGATCACTATACTAAATTGCGTCGAATTTTTGAACGTACCATTGAATTAATTGAAACACATTGTCCAGATGAGATTGCCATTGAAGCCCCCTTCTTTGGTAAAAATGTGCAGTCCATGTTGAAATTAGGTCGTGCACAAGGAGTCGCAATGGCTGCTGGACTTTCCCGTGGAATTCCCATCACCGAATATGAACCAAAGAAAATAAAAATGGCGATTACAGGGAATGGAAATGCGAGTAAAGAACAAGTGGCAAAGATGCTCCAACAACTTTTAGGATTAAAAGAATTACCTAAAAATCTAGATAGTACAGATGGTTTAGCAGCGGCGGTATGTCATTTCTTTAATTCAGGAAAAACCGTTGTAGGTAAGTCTTATACAGGTTGGGATGCGTTTGTAAAACAAAATCAAGATCGAGTAAAAAAATAATGGCTGGTATTTATATTCACATTCCTTTCTGCAAGCAAGCGTGTCATTACTGTGACTTTCACTTTTCTACTTCATTAAAGAAGAAAGAAGAAATGTTAGCAGCTATTCAAAAAGAGCTCTTTTTGCGTAAAGATGAATTAGCAGGAGAACACATCGAGACCATTTACTTTGGAGGAGGAACACCAAGTATACTCGCTGTGGATGAAATCAATACGTTGATTGATACCGTTTACCAGCAATATACTGTTGTAGAACAACCTGAAATCACATTAGAAGCCAATCCAGATGATTTAGATGCCGCAACGATTCAGCGTTTAGCACAATCAAAAGTCAATCGTTTGAGTATAGGCATTCAATCTTTCGGAGAAGAAGACCTCAAAATGATGAATCGCGCGCATAATGCACAAGAAGCAATCAGCTGTTTACAAGAAGTAGTAAAGTATTTCGATAATATTTCGATTGATTTAATCTACGGAATTCCCAATTTATCCAATGAACGTTGGATAGAAAATATTCAGCGTATTTTAGATTTAGGTATTCCCCATATTTCTTGCTATGCGCTTACTGTTGAGGAGCGTACAGCCTTAAATAAACTCATTCAAAAAGGCGTGATTCCCAGTCCCAAAGAAGAAGTGGCTCACGCACACTTTATGCTGTTAATTGAAAAATTAAGAGCCAATGGCTATATACATTATGAATTGTCAAACTTTGCAAAACCAGGATATTACTCTAAAAACAATTCAGCGTATTGGTTGGGTAAAAAATATGTAGGTATAGGCCCCTCAGCACATAGTTTTGATGGGCGATACCGCAGTTGGAATATCTCCAATAATCCCTTGTATATCAAAGCCATTGAAGCTGGTGAATTGCCGTCTGAAATAGAAGAACTTTCTGTTATTGATCGGTATAATGAATACGTAATGACGGGATTGCGAACAATATGGGGAGTTGATTTAACGCGAGTTTCAAATGAATTTGGCGCTACATTTCACGACTATCTCGTTCGAGAATCCACTTCATTTATTGCAGATGGATTGATGCAACAGCAAGAAAATATTTTAACGATTACTGATAAAGGAAAATTTTTAAGTGACGGTATTGCATCTGATTTATTTTGGTTAGATTTGAAATAAAACATTGAAAGCAACCCTCTCTATTTCCAATCAGACCTATACTGTTGATTTTTCACAGCCTGTTGATATCTCTATTCCCTTGACGAATACAGATGAAAATCCCATTGCTTGGTATTTGGATAAACCTTCTATTGAACCAGTACGCATGGGCGATTGGGTAGGAAAAGTGAGTGAAGGGCAATCTTCAACTAATTTTAATACCATAGCGTTTAATCCACATGGACATGGAACACATACAGAGTGTTTAGGTCATATTACACGTGAATTTTACAGTATTAATGATACGTTGAAAACCTTTGTTTTTCTTGCACAATTACTAACGATAACACCAGAACAACAAGAAGATGGGGATGCTGTGATTACTTTGACACAAATCCAACGTCAATGGAACGAACAAGGCCAAACAGCTGTTGTTCTTCGTACCTTACCAAATCAAGAAAACAAAAAACACAGCAAATATTCCCATACAAATCCTCCGTATTTAGCAGCAGATGCCGCTACTTTCTTACGTGAAAAAGGAATCAAACACCTATTGATTGATTTACCAAGTGTAGATAAAGAAAAAGACGAAGGAAAATTAGCGGCTCACAAAGCGTTTTGGAACGTCAAGGATGTAAATCAAGTGAATAATGACGCTCAATTCGATGCGACGATTACAGAACTAATTTATGTTGCTGATGAGGTAGCAGATGGAATGTATATTCTAAATATTCAGATTGCCTCTTTTGTCAATGATGCTTCACCAAGTAAACCAATTTTGTATCAAATTTTTTAATCTCATACACCATGGATGTACATGTGATTTACGATTATTGTTTAAATAAAAAAGGAACAACAGAAGATTTTCCTTTTGATGAAGAAACATTGACGTTTAAAGTTGGAGGTAAGATTTATCTCTTGTTGAACTTAACAAAATGGGAGCAGGGAAGTTGTTTTGTCAATTTAAAATGTGATCCTGAAAAAGCAGAAGAATTGCGTGCCGATTACAGTGAAATCGTTCCAGGGTATCACATGAGCAAAAAACATTGGAATAGCGTACACCTAGGGGGTGCTGTACAATGGACTTTGCTTAAAGCGTTAATCGATCACTCCTATGAATTAGTTTATGCCAGTTTGACCAAAAAAGTCAAAGACAGTTTAAACGATGAACTAGTGTAATGAGAAAGAAAGTAGCTTTTAGCAATTATATTTTTTAGTTTGCTTCTTCTTTAATTGGAGGATTGACTGTAAAAGGAAATGTCATTTTATATCTCACAGGCTTTTCCTTGATTAGCGCTGGCGTCCAAGTATCTAATTTTTCGAATGCAGCTCTTACATTTTGTTCGATATCGTATCCGAAATCTTTTAGCACACTAATCTGGGATACATGGCCATTTTTCTCTACGACAAATTGAATCGTGAAAACTAATTTTCGTACAGAAGAATCGATTTTTGGCGGTTCGAAATTGTCGATAAAAGCTTGATTGAATGCCGTAGAGCCTCCAGGATATTTAGCTGGGGTATCAACAAGGGTATAAATATCGTTATCATCCTGTACTTGTTCCTTTTGAGTAGTAGTAGGAACAAGTGTTTGTGCTGAGATACTACCTAAAGTTATAATAAATAAAAAAATAGTAAGGTGAATTTTCATTTAGTAGTTTTTAGGTGGATTAAAGGTAATAAAAAAAAGAGCGCCGAAACGCTCTTCTTGATTTTTTTATAAAAAAATGTTAATACCTTATGTTACGCTTCTTTTGTTGCCTCTTCTGTAGGGTCAATTTGTATGGTAATAGGCAACGTAAATTGACTGCGAACCAATTTTCCATGATCTTTTGCAGGAGTCCATTTTTTGGTTTTTGACAAGGCGTCTAATGCTGCTTCTCCTACGCCATAACCCGAATCTTTGACCAATTTAATCTCATTCAAACTTCCGTCCTTTTCCACGATAAACATTAGAATAATACGGATTGACTCTCCTTCAAATTTAGGTGTCTTAAAGTTGGTAATAAAGTCTTGGTTAAAAGCTTGCATCCCTCCTGGATAGTTGGCAGGCTCTGTAACAGAAATGTGGACTTCATTGGGATCTTCTTTTTGAGTTGATTTGGATACAATAGGTTCTCGGTTTGGTTTGTCTTGAGCAAAAACGGTAGTAAGACCTAAGAAGCTAAAGAAGGTCAATGTAGCAAACACAGCAAAGGTGTTTTGTAGGGGATTGTTATTTTTTGTAAGCATAGTAAAACGTTTTTTAGTTAAATTAAAATTGAATGAACTACTGAGCGGTTGTTCATTGTGTAAATAGGTTTGGGTTAATAGTAGCTGTAGGTATTCTTGTGTTTCTTGTTGGGAAGAATTAAGCGTGTCATCAGCTAAAAATTCATGATTTAACGCCATCTGTTGTTGGTACCAGTATAATAGAGGTTGAAACCAAAAGATTATTTTCAGCCCTTCAATTAATAAAATATCAAAAGAGTGCTGCTGTTTCACGTGATTGTATTCGTGTAAAATGATTTTATTGGTCCAATCAATGGGAATATGAAGTGGCAGGTAGATGGTTTGTCTAAACGTAAATGCGGCATCGAGATGCTGAACGAACACAAATTTTTGCCCCTTGTCAACAATTGGGGTACCCAGTTGAGCTAAACGACTAAAACGTCGAAGCGAAAGGAGAAAACGTACAAACATAATGAACACACCTAGTCCATAAATGCCCCAAAGAAGCGTAGATAAGGTCCATATCGACGAGGCAGACGAAGCAGTCTCGATTTGCGGTGCAATAATTACTTCATTTAATTCCTGTAATTTAGTATTTGTCGTGGTCAATATACTAGTTGATGGTATTTTGATTAGAGGCAAAATAAAAATAAAAACAAGAGCAAAAAGCAAGTAATATCTTTTGAATACATGGATCTTCGTCGATTCTAAGAAGAGCTTGTATAGTCCAATAGATAACAACAATAAGAGTGTGGTTTGGATGAGGTATAGCAGCATAGTTTATTTTTTTAGTTGATCTTCTACAATCTTTTTCAACGCTTCTAATTCTTTTTTACTCATCTTACTTTTTTGGGTGAAGAAAGAAGCAAATGAGAAAGCAGAATTATTGAAGTGTTGTTCGACCATGGTGTTCAGATGTGTTTCGAAATAATCTTCTTTTTTAATCAAGGGAGTATACGCTCTTGAGTTTCCAAACATTTCATAGGTAATGAAACCTTTTTCTGTCAGTCGTTTAAGCAACGTTGCTAAGGTCGTTTGTGCCGGTTTCGGATCGGGGTATTTATCTAACAATTCTTTGGAAAAAGCTGTTTCTAAATCCCAGATATACTGCATTAGTTGTTCTTCAGTTTGAGGTAGTTTTATCATCGTTGTAATTTTGTTTCGTGTTTTAATTGTCCAAATTCATAATGTCTAACATGCGTCAATTGTTCTTTAGTATCGTAAATAAACCAAGAGCCAAAGTAAAAATAATGCAAGCTAGAAGCTGTAGATACTAGTTTCGTTTGTCCTCTTTCGGCTATTTTGCCATTGGGATGGTAATAGGTCGTATAAGCAATGGAATCTTTAAACTGTTGTTTCTTGTATAATTTTCCATTGTAACGATAACGCCAGACTCCTTTTTGAAATCCCTTGTTGTCATAACGCCCTCGTACGACTTCGTTATCTTTGTCTTCTATTTTAGTTCTATAAACCCAACGTCCTACTTTTTCACCATTCACCTTTTGATTGATGGCGCAGCTTTGTAAAAACAGTAAAACTAAAAGTAAGACAATTGCTTTCATTTCTATTTATGTAGATGTTGTTCTACAAATATAGAATAAGTATTTTAAAAACCAAATGTTATTTTTAAAAACAGAAAAAAAATCTAGTATATTTACTAGCTCAATACCTTTATATTGAACCATCTATGCGATTTATACTATGATTTTTGAGTTATTAGCTAAAGGGAATACTAGCTTAGCCAGCCGAAGGGACATTATTCAACAATTGTCAAAGGAGAATGAAGTAATTTCTATTTTAATTGACTTTACTTTTGATACCCAATCCAAAGTGAATGTTTTGGCTAGTATTGTTTTGGATGATTTAGTCCAAGAGAATCCTTTGTTGTTAGATGACCATGTTGAACGCTTTATTCTTCAACTGTCATCAGTCAAAGATGAAAGTGTCAAGCGACTAACGAGTAAAATGACGATTGTATTGGTTGAGAAACGCCAAAGTTTGCTCAATGCAACCTTAGAGGAAGCGATCCTCGATCAGTGTCTGATTTGGTGCCTAACTTCAGAAACCAAAGTAGCTACAGAAGCCAATGCGATGCATATCATCATGCGATTGGCTGCAAAGTTTCCAGAACAAGCGAAGTTAATTGCCGAATTAATTGAAGTTAGGTTTGCTGCCAAAACACCTGCTTACCAAAGTAAGGCCCGAAAACTACTGAAGAAAGTTAGTGCATTGAAATAAAAAATGCGAGTGTATGACTCGCATTTAGCTATTATCCGTGAATATGTTCTTTTGTCCCGTAGCTCTGAATTAAGTTTCCTTCAAATTCCAACCATTCTTTCCAGCGTTGATCTACATCTACGCGTTCCGTGTATTTGCGGGCGAATTTTAAGAAGGTCGTATAGTGATTGGCTTCAGAAACCATTAAATCATAGTAAAACGTTGCTAATTCTTTGTCTTTTATATTTTGAGATAAAACGCGAAAACGCTCACAACTTCTAGCCTCAATCATAGCAGCAAAGAGCAAACGATCAATGAAAGCATCATTTCGACTTCCATCTTTTTTGCAGAATTTAACCAACTGATTGACATAATCATCTTTGCGTTCGCGCCCTAAAGTATAGCCTCTTTCTTTGATGATTTCATGTACCATCTTGAAATGTTCCATTTCTTCAATAGCAATTGCTGTCAATTCGGTTACTAAATCTTCGTGTTCTGAATTGTACGTAATCAACGTAATGGCATTGGTTGCGGCTTTTTGTTCGCACCAGCAATGATCCGTCAAGATTTCCTCAAGGTTTGATTCTGCAATATTTGCCCATCTTGGATCGGTTAAAAGTTTAAGTCCTAACATAGTTCCTTTTCGTTTGTAGCAAAAATACTAAATATAATAGAGATTAAAAATTAAGGAGTGATACTGCTTTAGAAGCTGTACTTTTGTAAGATGGAGCATTCGTTAAAAGGAAAGAAAATACTGATCATTGGGCAAGTTTGGCCTGAATCTCGTTCATCTGCAGCAGGTAAACGGATGTTGCAGTTATTGGAGGTTTTTCAAGGATGGGAGATGCAGATTTACTTTGGATCTACGGCACAGAAAACACCCTATAGCGATGATTTAATCCCTTATGCTGTGAAAGAAGTTGAGGTTTTCCTCAATGATGAGCGCACCGACCAGTTATTAGCGGATTTGCAGCCCGATTGGGTGATGTATGACCGTTTTATGATTGAAGAACAATTCGGATGGCGTATCAGCTCGCAATGCCCTAATGCGTTAACCCTACTCGATACAGAAGATCTACACTTTTTGCGTTATGCACGTCAAGAGCTATGCAAAAAAGGAGAAGGTCATTTGGAAGATTACTTGTATAGCGAACGAACGAAACGAGAGCTCGCGAGTATCATGCGATGTGATTTGACGTTGTTGATTTCTAGTTTCGAATTTCATCTGTTGACTGAAACTTTTCGACTATCCGAGGAAGGCCTCTTTGTGTTGCCTTTTTTAGAAGAAGAAATAACAACAGAACAACAACAGAACTGGTTGACCTTTGAAGAAAAAGAAGATTTTGTCTTTATCGGAAACTTTATACACGAGCCCAATTGGCAAACGGTGTTGCAATTAAAGACCGTTATTTGGCCCGTGTTGCGCAAGCGATTGCCTAAAGCAAAATTGCATATTTATGGAGCCTATCCCTCGGCTAAAGTGTTACAGTTACACAAGGAACAAGAAAATTTCTTTATCCACGGTAGAGCGAAAGATGCTTTGGAAGTAATTGCAAAGGCCCGAGTGCTATTGGCACCTATTCCTTTTGGTGCTGGAATTAAAGGGAAGTTTATTGATGCCATGCGTGTGGGAACACCCAATGTAACTACTAGGGTTGGTATAGAAGCTATGGCAACTACTGAAGAGTGGAGTGGATGTTGTGCAGATGAAGTGGAGGAATTTGTTTCAAAGGCCGTAGAACTTTATCAAGATGAAGTCCTTTGGAAAGTTAAACAACAAAAAGGCGTAGACATCATTCAAAAGTATTATAGTAAAACACATTTTACAGCTGCATTTAAAGCGAAAATAATTGATTTGGATACCACGTTGGAACAGTATCGCAAGACCCATTTTTTAAAAGAAGTATTCAAACACCACAGTGCACAAAGTACAAAGTACATGGCCCTTTGGATTGAAGAAAAGAATAAGCATAAAAAAAGCGAGTAAAAATCTTTACTCGCTTTTTTTATTATTTTACTAATTCCATATAGTATTTATAGAACAATGGAATAGTTTCAATTCCTTTTAGGTAGTTGAATACACCAAAGTGCTCATTAGGAGAGTGGATCGCATCAGAGTCCAATCCGAATCCCATCATAATTGATTTAGATCCTAATTCTTCCTCAAATAAAGCGACAATTGGAATACTTCCTCCTGAACGTACTGGAATTGGCGTTACACCAAATGTATCTTCATACGCTTTTGCAGCCGCTTGATATCCAATAGAGTCGATAGGCGTTACATAACCTTGCCCACCATGATGAGGTTTTACTTCTACTTTCACACCTGCAGGCGCAATGCTTTCAAAGTGTTTCTTGAATAGCGCTGTAATTTCCTCCCAATCTTGGTTTGGAACTAAACGCATCGAGATTTTTGCGAATGCTTTACTAGCGATAACAGTCTTAGCTCCTTCACCAGTATAACCTCCCCAAATTCCATTTACGTCTAATGTTGGACGAATAGAGTTGCGTTCGTTTGTTGTATATCCTGCTTCTCCGTATACTTCATCAATATCCAATGCTTTTTTGTAATCGTTTAAAGAGAATGGACGTTTTGCCATTTCATCTCTTTCTTCACGAGAAAGCTCTTCTACTTTATCGTAGAATCCTGGAATAGTGATATGATTGTTTTCATCATGTAAGGAAGCAATCATCTTCGTTAATACGTTGATTGGGTTAGCAACCGCTCCACCATATAATCCAGAGTGTAAATCTCTATTAGGTCCAGTTACTTCAACTTCAACATAGCTTAATCCTCTCAATCCTGTTGTAATAGAAGGCTGTTGATTAGAAATCATTCCAGTATCAGAAATCAGAATTACGTCATTTTTCAATTTATCGTGGTTTCTTTTTACGAACCATCCTAAACTTACTGATCCAACTTCTTCTTCTCCTTCAATCATGAATTTCACGTTACAAGGTAAAGTATTTGTTGCAATCATATATTCAACCGCTTTCACGTGCATGAACATTTGTCCTTTGTCATCACAAGCTCCACGAGCGAAGATTGCTCCTTCTGGGTGAATAGGTGTTGTTTTAATTACAGGTTCAAACGGTGGAGAGGTCCAAAGTTCAATTGGATCTGCTGGTTGTACGTCATAATGACCATAAACCAATACCGTTGGAAGAGCAGGATCGATGATTTTTTCTCCATATACGATAGGATATCCTGGAGTTTCGCACAATTCTACATTGTCGCAACCTGCTTTTATTAAATTTTCTTTTACTGCTTCAGCCGTGTTTATTACGTCTTGAGAGTACGCACTATCTGCACTGATAGAAGGTTTTTTAAGTAGTTCAATTAGCTCATCTAGAAGACGTTGCTTGTTTTCTTGAACAAATTGTTTTGAATCTTTCATAGTATGTATCGATACAGTTATATTATTCCTTACAAACATAAGAATAAAAAAAAATTATTTTTTTCTTGCGCATTAAAAAACAGGTTGTATATTTGCAACGTCTTAAAAGAACAACAGTACACAAGTGTACGGCAGTTCTAAGCCACCTGCGGGTGTGGTGAAATTGGTAGACACGCCAGACTTAGGATCTGGTGCCGCAAGGTGTGTAGGTTCGAGTCCTATCACCCGCACTAAAGCCTCTTCGAAAGAAGAGGCTTTTTTTATGGTTTATGGTGAACCGTTTGTAGTTTAGGATCAAGTACAAAAGTTGGGGATAGCATAAAAAAGAATTTATGGAACACAAAGTGAAGTATAAAATTATTTTCATCAGTCCCTTTAGTTTAGTAAATAAAGAGGATGATAATTGTGATGTTAATATTGTACTAGAGACAGGAGAAATATATTTTGGCTTACTAATGACTGTAAAAAATGTCACGACATTAGCTTCGAAACGCGATTATGACGGATATATCGATATGGTGGATACAATCGTTATTGCAAATATGGAAAAAACAACGATTAAAAAGGCTATTGATCGCATAATCAAAGAGGGAAGACTAGATGAAGTTTTTACAAAAATAGGAACTTTGAAGACGGATGATTTTGATTACTCGTTTGAAGAAATTAACGATTTTCAGACCTGGTGGAACGATATCTAAATTTGTGTTGTTAACTTTTAAGCAGCTATATAAAAAAAATGATTTCATTCCAAATAACGATTTTTAATAACCAATACAAGCAGTAGAATTGATTCTACTGCTTGTATTGGTATTAGTTATTTTCGATTCAACTTACATTTGATGTGTGGGTACTTCCAACTTTGTAGAAGAATAATCATAAGGTTAACAGCCTCTGGAGCTAAAGCAACAGGCTTTACTCATAAACTAAAAATGAAAGGCACAAAGTCAGGGGGATCTTAGAATTTATGGTAATGCGAATAGCAATGGCATATTTTTTTCGAGAAAGTAATGGGACATAATTAAAAAAAATAAAATGAACATAGAAGATATGCAAGCTTTATATGGAAAAGCTAGAAAAGCCATTGAAGATTGGTTAGAGAATGAGGAAAATCAAAAAAAATAACCAATAGAATTGCGCCCAAATATTTAAAAAGCCTAAAAGATTTAAAATAAAAAAATGATACGATAACTTTAATTTGGTCAGGATTAGATTATGAAAAGTATAACATAAGTGTACGTGTTTTCTTTCTAGGGGACGGAGATGTCGAATTAGTTGATTTTCATTATGTAGAAGACATGGAAGGGAATCAGATTGATAGTAAAATCTATTTTTTTAAGATTTTTGATTAATATGATATATAAGAATTGAATATGGAGACAAAGAAATTGTATGATATGTCAAGCATACAAGAGATGAATAGGCTTTATGATGAAGCACAGGAAGGGTTCAAATATATGATAAGTGTTCCTGACAATAAATCGATTGAAGATGAATTAAGAGAAGATTTTGGAATTTGCTTTAACGATATTATAATAAAAAATAATCAAATTACTATTTTTTGGTTTCATGAGAATACAACCGATTATACGATAGAAGTATTTCTTATACTTCTAGGAAAAGAAGGAGAAGAAATAGGTGAATATGTTTATGTAATAGATCATGAAGGGAATGGTGTTGATGATAGATGGTCATTCAAATAATGAAACATAATAATGTCTATTGAAGAATGTCAGCTCAAAAATTGCCTTATTTCAATTATTATCATTTTATTTATCAAGAGGTGCTTTTTAAATTTGTACAGAATAATTTACCTAAACAGTAGTAAGATGTATTCCATAAAAAGAGTTTTTGTGATACTCGGTTTTTTGTGTTTTTCTTGTGGAGATACAGTTAAACTCAAACAAGAAGATGTTGTAAAATACGAGTGGTTAAAACCATTTGTGATTGAAGTTGAAGCTAATTTTGAAGGAACGCATGATATTGATAATGGTTCTTTAAAATTTACATATAAAGTCAAAGACACCAAATACCTAATTTCTAAATTAGATGAAATTTCGATGGTAGAGAAATGGAGCGTCAATCAACTTAACGATACAATGAGGGTTTATACAAAGGATATTTTGATGTACGGAGAGGTATTTAAAAAGACAAATATCAATGTTATTTATTATGATAGTAAAAGTAAGGTGTCTTTTGATGTCAATTAGTTTGGTTTTTTGTGATGATTATGGTGGAAATCAGAAGAAGGAGCGATGAATTTAGGAATACAACAAAATATACATATGTTTAATCCTTGGATAAATAGTTTTAAAGCAATTAAGTAATGTTTGATTTTTGGAAATTTTATAAAGGTCTATTAGATAGAACCGATTATTTTGATAATTATTGGGAGCAGTTTCCTAGTGGTCAACGTTTACGATTTAAAGAAGAGACATTTTCTTTACTTAAAGAAAATGTTGCAAATAAAAATGAAAAAGGATTAGCTGCTACCCTAGCTATTATTTATAATGATGGAGCTGATAGTGATTATACCGATATTTTACTACATCTTTTAGATGAGAAATGGCATATGTATGAAGAGGATATTGTAAGCACCCTTGAATTAATTAAAGATGCTAAGAGTGTAGATAAATTGTACGAAGTTGCTATTAATATTCCTGATTATGATGAGATGAGGGCTTTGGCGAAAAAATGCATGTGGGCTTTAAGTGCAATCAATACACCGGAAGCAATACAAAAATTGGAGTTATTACAAAGTTATGACGATTCTATAATAAAAGAAAATGCAACCTTTCAACTTGAGCAGGTTCTTAAAAGGAATTAACGCGTAAGGCAATATTTTCAGGTAAAGGATAAAGTTGCTTTTGAGGTAACAAATCTTTTAGATGGGCATCACAGAACCCAAGTTGCAATTAAAGCGAATAAATCTTTAAAAGTTGTAAAATTTAATGCTCAAAAAGGAATGCAACAATTTGGAGATTCAATAGATCAAATACATCAAGGTTTATTTTAATATTAAAAATAATTTAAGGGTGGACATTAAACAAAGTATCATTGATTTTAGAAAATTTGTACTTGATTTTGAGGGAATATTGAGAAAAGAGTTGGGATTGGTTGAAGAAGATGTATACCAAGAAATTCATAAACTATTTTCAAAATCGAAGGGTAGCATCAACTATAAGCGGGGTAATATAAAGGGGTACTACTATCAATACCATGGAGCAGGATGTTTTGTAGAGAAAGAAGGTGTAAAATGCGATTTTGATTATGTTCGGTTTACAGAAGATTTAACCTACTGTATTGATTCATTTAAACTAAAAGATTTTATAGATAGCTATTATCATCTTGTTAGTGATGAAAAGGAATTAAATGAACAATTAGTAGCATTAGCAAAAGAAGGTTTTATCGGACAAGTGATTGAAGATGGGAAGGTGTATAATTCGTTTTTGATAAAAAGGTATAAATAAAAATCCGCTAGGTAGCATCTCTAAATCCTGCCTAGTAATTTATAATTGTAAATAAAAGCAGTAGAGTTGATTCTACTGCTTTTTTAGTATTAGTTATTTTCGATTCAACTTACATTTGATGTGTGGGTACTTCTAACTTTGTAGAAGAATAATCATGAGGTGATACATGTGCACTAGCAGCGTTTAAAAAGAGTTTCAGCTTTATGAAAAGCACTATATTTGGAATAATAAATAGTTTGTTGTCCACTGGTTTTCTTAAATACGGAGGTAGTTAAGGAGATAATACTGCTGTAATGAGGACATAGTTTTAAAAAATAAAATGAACATAGAAGATATGCAAGCTTTATATGGTAAAGCTAGAAAAGCCATTGAAGATTGGCTAGAGAATGAGGAAAATCAAAAAAAAATAACCAATAGAATTGCGCCCAAATATTTAAAAAGTCTAAAAGATTTAAAATTTAAAAATGACACGATAACTTTAATTTGGTCAGGATTAGATTATGAAAAGTATAACATAAGTGTACGTGTTTTCTTTCTAGGGCAAGGAGATGTCGAATTAGTTGATTTTCATTATGTAGAAGACATGGAAGGGAATCAGATTAATAGTAAAATCTATTTTTTTAAGATTTTTGATTAATATGATATATAAGAATTGAATATGGAGACAAAGAAATTGTATGATATGTCAAGTGCACAGGAGATGAATAGGCTTTACGATGAAACACAGGAAGGGTTCAAATATATGATAAGTGTTCCTGATAATAAATCGCTTGAAGATGAATTAAGAGAAGATTTTGGAATTTGATTTAACGATATTAAGATAAGAAATAATCAAATTACTATTTTTTGGTTTCATGAGAATACAACCGATTATACGATAGAAGTGTTTTTTATACTTCTAGGAAAAGAAGGAGAAGAAATAGGTGAATATGTTTATGTAATAGATCTTAGAATTTATGGTAATGCAAATGGGTATATATATTTTGAAACACCAATGACTCATAAAAAGAACAGATAAATAGTATGAATGAAGAAAATATAAAAGCCTTATATAGTAAGGCAATAAACTTTATAGATATTTGGATTAAACAGCCTGAAAACATTAAAAAAATAGGAGATGAAATAGAACCAAAATATTTGAAAAATATTAATGATTTACGTTTTAAGAATACTAGAATAACTTTGATTTGGTTAAATAGAGACAATGAAAACTATAAAGTATGTATAACAATTTATTTTTTTGGAGATTCAGGTATTCTTTTAGGAGAATTTCTATATTTCGAGGATATGCAAGGAAACTACATTGAAGATAGAATATATTTTTTTGAAATTTTTGATTAATGCGAAAATAAATTTTAATTGATATGATGAGTAAAAAACTATTTAATATGCCAAGTGCAGAAGAAATGGATAGACTTTATGATGAAGCAAGAGAAGGATTTAGATATTTAATTAATGTTCCTGATAATAAATCTATAGAAAATGAACTTCAAGAAGATCTAGGAATATATTTTACAGATATTACAATGCAAAATAAAGAGATCCAGATTTTTTGGTTTCATGAGAATACAGCCGATGACACAATAGAAGTATTTCTTACACTACTAGGAAAAGAAGATAGAGAAATTGGAGAATATGTTTATGTAATAGATCATGAAGGGAATGGTGTTGATGATCGGTTTTTTTATACAAAATAGTATTTGGTAAATTTGGGTCTTCCTTTTCATCTGCAGCAATCAGTAGTTTGCTATCTGCTGGGTTTCTTAAATACGGAGGTAGTATAAAAGATAATACTGCTGTAATGGTTTCTTTTTCTACGGTTAGTGGAGGAGGAGTATTTGTACTAACAGGAGGTAATTTCCGTGAAGGAGCTGCAACTGCTTTTTACGTGAGTATGTTGAATCATGGGGTGCATAAAATGACAACAGAGGAAAATGTTAGAATTAATACCAAAGATAAAACAGTCGAAGTTGAAAGAACGAAGGATGATTATGATAAAATTTTTGTAGATGGTGAAGAAGTTCTGGCAACCCCCAAAGGAGAATTAGGACAAGTATTAAGGGATAATGGATTTAAAATAAATATGGTTGGCCCACAGGGGGTTAGAATGGGATTAACTGATTTTGTGTTGGATGCATTTAATGTAATTACGGGAGCATATGAACTGAAAATGGGAGTTAAAGTATTATCAAAAAAAGGATTTACTATTGAAAGTTTTTGGAAGGGATACCTCGAGAGGAACGCTACAATCATCTGTATATTATAAATCGATTTTAGGAGCTAAAGAGATAAATTTATTTGGTGGTCGCATAAAAAGACTCCCTTATCTTTCAGTTTATGGTGTTGGTAGAACACATTATTGGTCCTCTTTTATGGGAAGAAATACTTTGATTTTTGGTGGTTCGAGAACTGCTGCAGGTACTGGAGGATTAATGAGTAATTAAATGGTTATGGAATTAATAGAAACTAAAGTTATTGATTTTTTTAATAAGTGGGATTTGTGTGATAAGTTGAATGTGTTAGATAAGGTTATTAACACGATAGAATTAGACCGAGAAGATGCTATAATGATTTTTGAGGATTTTTTAGTTGAATTTGACATAGAGGAATCTAGCTGTTTTGATGTTGATCTCGATAAGTATTTCTATAAATTAGCTTTTTTGGATGCTTTGTTTTTAGGTTTTTTTCCAAAAAGAATTGAAAAGAAATACGTTCAAAAAACACCTATTACAGTTGGACATATGATTGAAGTCGCTAAACGAAAAGCGTGGTTTGATCCCCAATAACGATTTATAATAACCAATAAAAGTAGTAGAGTTGATTCTATTGCTTTTTTAGTATCAGGTATTTCCTATTCAACTTACATTTGCTATGTGGGTACTTTCAACTTTGTATAAGATTAATCATAAGGTGATACATGTACACTAGCAACGTTTAAAAAGAGTTACAGCTTTGTGAAAAGCATTATATTTGGAATAATAAATAGTGCAAGGTTTTTTAAATACGGCGATAGTTTAAAAGATAATACCGCTGCAATGGTTTCTTTTTCTACGGTTAGTGGAGGAGGAGTAGCTGTACTAACAGGAGGTAATTTTTGGGGCCTACTTGCATAAGATGTGTGAATGACACTTTATAATACACAAATAATATAATTAATGGAAAATAGAAATTATCATATTGTATTAGATTATATCTGTGAAGAACTTAATTATGATAAAAGTAAATTAACAGTTAATACTTCACTGTCTGATTTAGGATTAGATGGGGATGATGTCCTAGCGTTTTTAGTAAAGTTCTTCAAAGAATTTAAAATAGAGTATGAAGGAACAAATTACAGAGATTTTATTCCTGAGGAGAGCGGTTTTTTTGTACATACTATTTTAAGTGTCTTTGCTAAAAGAAAAAGAGAAGATGAAATTTTTGTAAGAGATTTGATACTATCATTGGATAAAAAACAATGGAATAAAAAAAGGGAGTATTAAATGAAGCAGATGAAAAAATATTATTTTGGTCTTAATGTTGAAAATGGGAATAAAACAAAGTATCATTGATTTTAGAAAATTTGTACTTGATTTTGAGGGAATATTGAGAAAAGAGTTGGGATTGGTTGAAGAAGATGTATACCAAGAAATTCATAAACTATTTTCAAAATCGAAGGGTAGCATCAACTATAAGCGGGGTAATATAAAGGGGTACTACTATCAATACCATGGAGCAGGATGTTTTGTAGAGAAAGATGGTGTAAAATGTGATTTTAATTATTCTCGTTTCATAGAGGATTTAACTTATCAAATAACTGCTATGAAGTTGAAAGATTTTATAGATAGCTATTATTATCTTGTTAGTGATGAAAAGGAATTAAATGACCAATTAGTAGCATTAGCAAAAGAAGGTTTTATCGAACAATTGATTGAAGATGGTAGGGTGTATAATTCGTTTTTGATAAAAAGATATAAATAAGAATCCGCTAGGTAGCATCTCTAAATCCTGCCTAGTAATTTATAATTGTAAATAAAAGCAGTAGCGTTGATTCTACTGCTTTTTTAGTATCAGGTATTTTTGATTCAACATAGAAGGAAAGATTTTGTATATTCTTTTTTATGTGTCTTTCTCAAAAGGCAAAAAGAAGAGGAGATTTTTATCAGAGATTTGATTCGATCATTGAATAAATATAATCAGTAAGAAAACTGTAAATAGTTCGCCCTAAACTATCCATCAAAATCCCTACCTTTGTCGCATGAATCAAGTTGATATCCTTAAAAAATTGGAGATTGCAGCTCTAAATGAGATGCAACTTCAAACCCTTCAAACCGCGCAAACAAAAAATAACATTGTTTTATTATCTCCGACAGGATCTGGTAAAACATTGGCTTTTCTGTTGCCTATCGTTCAACGATTAAATCCTGCAGTAAAAGGCGTACAGGCCGTTATTCTTATGCCAACACGTGAACTTGCACTTCAGATTGAAACGGTGTTTAAGAAGATGGGAACTGCTTTTAAAATCAATGCGTGTTATGGGGGACACTCCACGCGTACAGAATTAAATAACCTAGCTTCTCCACCTGCTGTTTTAGTTGGTACACCTGGACGTGTGGCTTTTCATATTGAAGAAAATTCTTTTGATACAGCCAATGTACATAGCTATGTGATTGATGAATTCGACAAAGCATTAGAAATGGGATTTCAAGATGATATGGATTACATCATTAATTCTTTTGATCGACTTGAATTTCGCATGTTGACTTCGGCTACGGCATTGAAAAAAATACCAGAATTTACTGGAATTGACAATCCTAAAAACCTCAAGTTCTTACAGACGGAAGAAATCAAACCCAAGTTGACATTTAGTAAAGTCGTTTGTCCAGCAGAAGAAAAATTAGAAGCTGTCATCCAATTGATTGGAAAAATTGGAAAGGATACCATTTTGGTCTTTTGTAATCACCGAGAGGCAGTAGCGCGAATCAGTGAAACCTTGACTAAAAAAGGAGTGGCTAATGGTGCTTTTCACGGAGGATTGCTACAAGAGGATCGAGAGCGTGCATTGATGAAGTTTCGCAATAGAAGTTGTCATATTCTAATCTCGACGGATTTAGCTGCTAGAGGCTTGGATATCCCTGAAATTGGACATGTTATTCACTATCAGATTCCAGAGAAGGAAGACGCGTTTATTCATCGAAATGGACGAACTGCGCGTATGAAAGCAACGGGGAAAGCCTATGTGATGGTTACCAATGAAGAAGAGTATAGCTTTCTTGATCCAGAGATGCCTATTGAGCAGCTGAAAGGAGAATATAAGATCGACAATACCACAGACTTTAAAACGATTTATATCAGTGCTGGAAAAAAGGACAAAGTCAATAAAGTAGATATCGTTGGGTATTTAATTAAAATAGGAGGCCTGCAAAAGGAGGATATCGGATTAATTGACGTACGCGATACACAAGCTTTTGTGGCAGTGCGTACCGCTAAAATCAAGCCTTTATTGCGTACACTAGAAAATACCCGATTAAAGAATAAGAAAGTTAAAATTGCTGTAGCGAAAGATTAAATTTACTTTTTGAGAAACGGTAATAGGTTAGAGATACTAAGTTGTGTAGCATAGATGAATAGTTATTTTGATTTTTCACCCTTTTTTTTGGGTGTATTTTTTATACTAATGATGAGTAGTTTAATATACTCACCAATTCACAGCTATCTTAGAAAACAGAACGTCTTTTATGCCCTCTTTATTCTGTCTAGTATTGGAGTAATTTATGCGTGTTTTCAAATTAAAATGGGTTGGGAACACAATGAAATTCTCAGCGTTTTGAGTCCTCTACTGTTGTTGTTTTATCTATTGTTGTATAAAATTGCAGATACCATAGCTTTAAAAAAGTATAAACGACATATCTACTTTAGTTGTAGAATAAGTAATTATTTTTATATCAAAGAAGCAGAAGAATCCACTTGGTTAGAATGGTTCATGCAAGCAGCTGTACTGTTTGGTTCAGCTTTACTTTGGCTTGCTGTCATTGAATTCGTTAAAGGGATTGTTACAGTATAAATGCGAATTTACTTCTCTCTGTGATATTTTGCATCAGCAGCTTTAAATTGTAGCTTCATCGTTGGAGTAGCTGGTGAACCAAAAGTAGAAACGAGATAAATGCTCAGTGTACTCAATATAAATCCTGGGATAATTTCATATAATGGTTCATGATAACCAAAAATAACACCGCCTAAAACTTGTTCTTGGAAAAGGGGCCAAAAGATTACGGTTAGCCCTCCAACGATGATTCCGGTTAAGGCAGCTGTTCCCGTTGTTTTGGAAGAGAATAGCGCAAAGAGAATCAACGGTCCAAAGGCTGCACCAAAACCAGCCCAAGCACGTGATACCAAGCCTAAAATGCTGTTGTTTTCATCTAAGGCAATATACAAGGCAAGAGAGGAAATGAGTAAAACGGCTAAGCGACTCATCCAGACTAATTCCCGTTGATGCGCATTGCGTCGAAAATATGAACGATAAAAATCTTGCGTTAATGTACTTGATGCCATGAGCAGTTGAGCACTTAATGTACTCATTACGGCAGCGAGTATAGCAGATAGTAAAATTCCAATTACCCAAGGATTAAAGAGGTAGTGAATTAATTCAATAAAAATCATTTCGTTGTTTTTGTGTACAGCAGCTGCTTGATTGGGATGGGCTTGAAAATAGCTAATGCCCAAATAACCAATAGCAACAGCACCAAATAGACACAATAACATCCAAGTCATACCGATACGACGCGCATTGCGCATCGTCTTTGCACAATCTGCAGCCATAAATCGAGCTAGAATATGGGGTTGACCAAAATAACCCAAACCCCAAGCTGCTGCACTTACAATGGTGATGAAATTGACGTTGTGGATGAGGTTCGCATAGGCGATTTGATGCGTTTGAATAGCCAATTCCATCTGTTCTTGTATCTCAGACCACCCCCCAAGTGAAACAACAATCATGATAGGGGTTAGGATTAAAGCAAATAACATCAAAGACGCTTGTAGGGTATCACTCCAACTTACGGCCAAGAAACCACCAATAAACGTATAGATAATGGTCGCTAATGCACTAAGCAGTAAAGCTTGGAGGTAAGGGAGATGAAAGATCGTGGTGAATAGTTGTGCTCCTGCAACCATACCAGAGGCACAGTATAAGGTAAAGAACAGAAGAATAGCGAGCGCAGCGATGGTTTTAACCCCTTGACCCGTTGTACCAAATCGATACAAGAAAAAATCAGGTAAAGTCAAAGCGTTGTGATTGCATTCGGTATGTACGCGTAATCGTCCTGCTACGAGACGCCAATTGAAATAAGCACCAATCAGCAATCCTATTGCAATCCAACTTTGTGCTAATCCCGATTTAAAAATACTACCCGGTAATCCCATTAACAACCATCCTGACATATCTGATGCTCCTGCTGATAAAGCGGTTACCAATGGACCTAAACGACGTCCACCAAGAATGTAATCTGAAAAGTTTTTGGTTCTCAAATAAGCGATGATTCCGATACTTAAAATAAGCAACAGATAGAGGGAAAAGGTCAATAAGGTTGGGTCGAGCTGCATTTTTATTTTTAAAACTAAATAAAAAAAATCGCAATACCTTGACGATGTGTGATATAAGTAAGTATTTGAGTGTAAATGTTTTAATTGTATACGAATAGTGGAAGCAATTAAAACGAAAACGAATAGAATAAAAAAAATCAGGTTCTCAAAGAAAGAGAACCTGATTACAATCAAAAAAAACTAATTAGGGGGGCTATGCGTGTAACAACGCTATTTTGCTGTTGTTTAATTCTTCGAGGATCTTCGATTGATGATTCGTAAAATAAACAGTATCATCTGCGAATAGAGCTTCATAATAGGTAATACCAGCTAGTAAATTCGCTCTGGTTTTCTCTGTTTTTTTCATTTTTAAAGGTGTCGATTCCAGTTCTAATTGGCTTTTCTCCTGTTTAAAATGATCCATATACATGCGCAATTCCTTTAAAAAGAAATGTGGACGGTTATCATCCGTTATAATATTGGTTCGCCCATAAATATGTTGCATCATATTTTTGAGAGACACTTCTTTAGTGAAATAGGCAATATTAGGTCCAGGACAAATAACAACGCCTTGGGCTTCTCCTTTGATTTGCAAGCCATTTTCTAAAAAAGACGCATTGGCTAATCCAATACACAAACACGCTTTTTCAGTAATGGCATTGATTTTTTGTTGATAAGCGGCTGCTGTTAGTGTTTCTTTTTGACTTTTTAAAGCCGCTAGTTCGATGGTTTGATACTTGCGTGACGCTGTACAAATTCCTTCGTTATCATGCGTTTTATCTAAAGCTAAATACTTGCGCGGACATGAACTTCCTGCTTTATCTTTGGCGATGCGCTGTGCTTTGTGAAATTCATTTGTCGTTCCTTTGATGTTGTTAAAAGGAATACCCAAAGGAGAAATATGACTTAAATACAAATCATCTTCTTTAGCATTGGCCAAAAGTTGACGTGTAGCAACATCCACAGAAGTAGCTTCAGGAACTAGGAGGAACGGTGATCCCCATCCCACAGAATCTACTTGGTAATAATCAAGTAAAAATTGATGTTCAGCCGCTGTTCCAACTCCTCCTTGAGCTGTAATTTTTAACTCCAAAGGCAATGCTGGCACAAAGCGTTCTTTCTGTGCTAAAGCCTTACACATCAAGTCGTGGGTAGTTTGAATTAATTCTTGACGCTTCGTTTTGAATTCTTCTAAAATAACTCCTAGTAAATAACCATCTGTAGCAAAAGCATGCCCACCACAGTTTAACCCCGATTCAATGCGGTATTCGGATACCCAAAGTCCTTTTTTAGCCAAAAAACTCCCCTGAATTAAGGCAGAACGATAATCACTTACTTTTAAGATGATTCGCTTCTGCAAGGCTTGATCAGGTGCTGGGTAAAAGGCATCAAATTCTTCAAAATAGCTGAATAACTTTGGGTTCATCCCTGCAGAGAGTACCACAGAAGAATTTAAACTACTGTTGCTAAATCCTCGTAAAGCGGCATGTGCATCGTTGTATTTAGCTGGTAGTGGTTCTTTTTTGTCAAAGTTTTCACGATCTACTTTCGTCATAATATTGACGTCAATATCTCCTGGAGTCAGATAGGTATCGAGAATATTCTTGAGGTTATCTACGGAAATCTTATCGTCAATATACGTTTGTAATTGCTTGCGCATATCCGAAACGGTAGGCAACATATCAATATAATCTTCTACGTTTTTTTTACTTTGAAGTAAATCCTTTTTGAGGTGGTCGAATTTCTGTTTTACAATGGTATCCAATGTGTTGAGGTAGGCAGTAATGCGCTTGGCTCTGAAATCTTCAATTTTTTTTGTAATCTCTTGGTATGGCAATTCGAATTTCTCGCAGTAGAATTTATTCATGCGTTCAATAAGCTCATCGTCCATAACAGATAACGTGGAAGCTAGTCCATATTGTGCAACGCGTACAGGACTGTCAATGGTGTAAGCGAGCCCCATCACAGGAATGTGAAAGGAATGCAAAGGTTTTATTTTCATTCGAGTTTAGGTTTAGTTGTAAAGGGCGAAAAATAGCTAAATTATGGTGCGTAAGAGGTGATATTTATCATACTAGAATGAATTTGCAGAAATCTTTTTATTCTGTATATCGTGTTGATAATTTGATGATTATATTCTTTTTAGAAAGGCGAAAAGTTTGCCTTTTGTGTTTTGTTTTCTTTTTTATTGGAGCTTTTAGAAGCTTAGAGTGAAGTGTGTTATTAAATAATCAATGATAGGGATGTTTTTTGTGTAATGTTTCAACTAAAAATGGTGTTGGTTACTTTTTGGGTATTGTTTTTGTGTTTTTTTATTAAACTAATTAAAACGGGAGACAGCGGTTGAATACTGAATACAATACATTATGAAAAGTATTTTCTTTTTTATGGCTAGCATTGTTTTTATGACTAGTTGTTCTAATGAACATGAGGTAGAATCCAATAATTCGAATCTCGTTAACCAAACATCAGTAAATGATGAATCTCCTAGCGATTATAAAGACTTTCAATTGGCAGGAGGACCAGCTAAGGGGTGGTATAGTACAGAAAGAGGTAATTGTAGCGGTGAGGGCAGTGCTTGTGCGGATACAACAGTTATTGTTACAAGACCGAAACTAGAAGAACTTATTGAAAGATTAGAGCAAAATCCACAAGAGGTTGCTGATCTTTTTACAAGGTATAAAGAGGTGGCACTCGAAACATTCGAACCCAAGTTAGTTGAAGGAACGATAGATGCATTTTTTTCTATTCGCATTGATTTCAATAAGGGTACAAATACCAAGTATGTAAGATTCTATCGCATAATAGATGATATGGATGTGGGAGTTTATCCAATTCAAATGTAAATTTTTAATTAGTGGAAGATGTACAGTCTTCCACTACAAAAATAAATCTGATGCAGAAAATTATTTTAATTGTCCTAATGCTTGCTTTACTTAGTTGTAAACAGCAGCAAAAAAAGAGATATACCTATGATCGTACAATAAGTTTTGATGTCTATTCATCTTCTTATTGGTCGGGTTATGTAGAGGAAGGTGATTTTTTCTATACAACCAATTTAGGCACGCGAACCATGCGTTTTTATGATAGTAAAGGGAAGGAAGTAAATCGCTTGAATTTGGAACATGTAATTATCCCCAATACAACCGGATTTCAAGTAAAAGTATTAACCAGAAATGATATTTATCTCCTAGACTATGCAAATCATTTTATTTATAAACTTGATTCTTTAGCAAATGTTGTTAAGAAGATTGATACTGCTTATTATATTAGAAACAAGTCACTTGAGGCATATTTTACGATAGGTATAGATGGAATTGAAGGAGAGACAATTTTACTTGATCTTAGTTTTAAAGATACTTTAAATAGAGGTAGTCGGGATTTA
This sequence comes from Myroides gitamensis, assembly GCF_029894455.1. Lineage (NCBI taxonomy): Bacteria > Pseudomonadati > Bacteroidota > Flavobacteriia > Flavobacteriales > Flavobacteriaceae > Myroides > Myroides gitamensis. The sequence goes on along the minus strand of NZ_JARYHN010000001.1, from coordinate 2,899,058 downwards.
AGGTGGTTAGAAAGTAAAAATAAACCAATATTAAGTAAGATTGAAGGGCTTGATAATGATACTAGATTAGTTTATTCTAATCTAACTCCAGCTTATTTAACGGAACAGGCAAAGAAAAATAAGGAAGAACATTTCTCCTCCTATACTTCGGCTATATTGACTAAAAATCAAGTGTTATTTGTGGATCGATCGGCTAATCTCATCTATGTACTAGATCGACAGACTTTACAAGTAAAACGAACGGTCGCGATTGAGTCTGAGTATACGGATACGGCGATCGGTAGTTTTACTTTTTATACCAAAGAAAAAGCAAAGACCGTCAATTTTACAGATTATAATTATGAATATGCAACTTCGGTTAATCAAATTATTTATGATCCGTATCGGAATACGTTTTTAGTTGTATTGGCCCATCGTGCAGATGTGGAGAAGAATCCAGAACAAAAATACACCAATAGGCCTTTTTCGATTATTACCTATGACGAAGCATTGAATAAAATAGATGAACAAGTATTCTACAATCGAAAATATGATTTTTATAAAAGTATGTTTCCCACCAAAGAAGGATTGCTCATCCATTCTAATAGTAAAATGAACCCAAATTATAAAACCAATACCTTAAGTTATGACCTTTTCAAAATATAAAATAAGTTTTTACCTGTTTGTTTTAGTCTTGTTTGCTGCTTGTGAACAAGCAGTTCCTAGTAAGTATGATCGCATTCAGACCCTATTAGTTGATTCACTAAACATACGAAAAGACTATAAAGCAATCTTAGTGTTAGAAGATGGCAGTTGTCCCAGTTGCCAAAAAGCATTGAATGCGTTTATGCTTCAGCATATCGATAATGAGGATATATTATTTGTCGTGTCTAATGATGAACGTTTTGTGGACTTGTCTGAATTAAAAACAATCAATAAGGAGAATCTAATTATTGATAATAAGAAATTATTCTACAATAAGAATATTATTGAGGACTCCGCCGTACTTGTTTTTAAAGAGAAGCAACTAGATACGATTCTCGTGTTATCCAATTCGGATGTGTTGCAAGAAAATTTAAACTATTTTTCCTCTCTAGTATATCCTTAATGCAAAGAGGAAAATGGATTCAGATTTGTTTTTATTTGCCTCAATTCTTTCAATATTTCTTATAAAGCTTTAAATTTATCAATTGGATGGTTCATAAAAGTGACTTTTCAACGATTGCGAGTCCAAATAGTATAGCTAACTTAATAAGAGACTTATTTTGAATTTAAAACTACTGCTTTCCAAGTTTTTAGAATATGAGCTTTATACAAGCAAATCACTGAGTATTACAATAGGTACGATTCTCTTTATCGTTTTTACCTTGTTGATTACCAAATATGGTTTGACCTTTTTGCGCAAGGCGGTTATTAAAAGTTCACCTCCTGATGTGGCGTTGCGATTGAGAAGTGTATTTAATTTTGTTAATTACTTCATCTATGTGATTATGTTCTTTTTCATACTCAATGTAGTTGGATTGAATATTAGCATGTTCTTGACCACTTCAGCAGCTCTATTTGTTGGATTGGGATTTGCACTTCAAGATATTTTCCGCGATATCATTGCGGGAATCTATATTCTATTTGATAAAACCCTGAATATGGGGGATGTCATTGAAGTGAATGGACAAGTTGCTCGTGTAAAAGCGATTCACTTGCGATGTACGATAGTGGAAACGCGAAATTTAAAGGATATTGTAATTCCTAACCGCAAGTTAATTGATGATATCGTGTACAACTGGACACATGAAGATCCTGTTATTCGTGCGCGAATTGATGTGGGTGTATATATTGGAACAGATGTAGAATTGGTAAAAGCCGTTTTAATCTCTGCAGTGGAGGACAATAAAGAGGTATTGAAAAATCCTCAACCGATCGTTTTTATCGACCAGTTTGGGGATTCATCCATTCGATTTATTCTGTACTACTTTATTGAAAATGCGTTTGATAACGATCGTATTTCAAGTGATATACGCTTTGCTATAGACAAGAAATTTAAGCTTAATAATATTGCACTTCCAGTACCGGTACTGAAAGTAGATCAAACACCTGTAGCGTAAATTCAGTTGAATGACGTTCGGGTAAAATACTTACTTTTGTCTTTTTAATGTAATTATGGCTTCTACAAAATACGGAACTGGAAAGAATTCTCCCATAGCAGTTGTGAATCAAAAACAACCAGCAAGAAGAAAGCCAACACCTCGACGCCCAAAGAAGAAGAAAAACAATGCAACATTTACACGCATCAAATGGGTGTGTATTGTTGTGGTTTTACTAGGAGCAGGTGTGTGGTTTGGTATTACTTTTCAAGAGGGAATTAAGTACTTTTTTAGTGCTCAACGCAAAGAAGCGGATGAGAAATCCTTTTTTGATTTTAGAACAGTAGAAGTATTACAACGTCATCAGGATCGCATGATTGGGTTTGACGTTTCTCATTATCAGGGTGTTATTGATTGGGAGGCCGTAGATTCTGTGGCTCAACGTGCGCCTTTGGAATTTGTTTTTGTACGCGCAACGATGGGGGATGATGGAAAAGATAAAGCCTTTGATTTAAACTGGAAAGGGGCACGCGCCAATCACTTTATTCGCGGGGCTTATCACTATTATCGTCCGGATGAAAATTCCATCAAACAAGCAGAAAACTTTATTGCAACCGTAAAATTATCAGAAGGAGATTTTCCTCCGGTACTAGATATTGAAGATCTACCTAAAAAGCAATCCATGGAAAATTTAGTTTTAGGATTGAAGCGATGGATGGAAATGATTGAAGAACATTACGGTGTACAGCCTATTTTATATTCAGGAGAACACTATTATACCAATCACCTTCAAAAATGGTTTCCCGACCATATTGTCTGGATTGCTAATTATAATTTCTTTGTGGAAGAAATAAAGCCTGATTGGCACTTTTGGCAATTTACAGAAAAAGGAATAGTAAAGGGAATTGATGGTAAGGTCGACTTAAATATCTACAACGGAAACAAGTCTGATATTCGCAATATTCTTGTCAAGTAGCGCTATTTTCTCACGTCAAAAGCATCGCGAATGGCGTTGCCTAGTTGCGTAAAGCACATAACAATGATGAACATCGCAAAACCAGGTAATAGCGCTAAATACGCTTTACCAACTAAGATATAGTTGTAATTTTCTTTAATCATGGCGCCCCAACTGGGTGTGGGTACTTGCGTACCAATCCCTAAGAAACTCAACCCACTTTCAACTAAAATAGCGGAAGCAAAGTTAGCTGCTGAAATCACAATGACAGGTGCCATGCAATTAGGTAAAATATGTCGGGTGATGATTGCGTAATCCGAATAACCTAAAGCACGTGCAGCTGTGATATATTGCTGTTGTTTTACGCTAATTACCTGCCCTCGAACAACACGGGCAACTTCTACCCACATGGTTAGTCCGACAGCAATGAATACTTGCCAAAATCCTTTACCTAATGCTAGCGTAATAGCAATAACGAGTAAAAGTGTAGGAATAGACCAAAAGATGTTGATCACCCATAAGATAAAAGCATCTATTTTTCCGCCGTAATATCCCGCTATAGCACCTAAGCTAATACCGATAATCAAGGAGATGGAAACAGCAATGAAGCCAATAGCAATAGAAACACGAGACCCCAATACCAATCGACTGTAGTAATCTCTACCCTGATTGTCTGTTCCCAACCAAAAGGTTTTCTGCTGGATTAAGACTGCTTTTTCTTCTGCTGAGAAAGAGGCTAAAGCTAGTTTTTTTTCTTGTGCTAAATCACTTAGTTCAGTATAAGGCGTATAAAATAAGGTATCCTGTGTTATACGATGGCTAAGCAACGGAATTTGTTCTCTGGGTGTCTTACGACCAAACCAATATTCGGACCACGTAGTGGACGCTGTAGCTGGAAAAACCAATACAGCAGTACTAAATCCTGGATGCTTGGAACGAATAGCTAAATCCCCTGCATTAGCATGTTGCGATTGATCGGGAATGATGAAATACGCAAACACACTGACCAAAAGAAAAAAGATGATAATCCAAAAACACAAAACGCCCCGAAAATCTTTTTTGAATTTTCGGAGCGCAATACTTGTGTTACTATTCTTATTTCTAGCCATTAAACTAGTAGCTTATATTTTTTTATCTGAAAACGTTTTCGTATTTCTCGGCGCTTTCGTTAGCTGTTGAATGTCTTTTAAGATTTTTACACCTTCTTCAACGTAAACATCACTACCTAAAGACTCGTGCCATCTATCTCTTTTTTGCTCTAGAAGCGTATCCGTTTTTACACGTTCAATTTCACTTGGCAAAGAAGAGAATTTTAAATGGTTATTGTATTTTGAAATCGACTTGAATTTCCTCACTTTTTCGTCTACTTCTTTTTGTTTTTTCTCGTAGCTCTTCAGATTCAATGTGAAAGATTTTTCGTCTTTACGCTCATTAATCCACTTCGCATTTTCATCAATCAATTTGAATTGATCATGACCCGCAATTCTAGATTTACTTTTGTTGATCACAGAAGTAAAGTCATTGTTGTATGGGGTATAGTTTGCACGATCAATTTTATCCCAAGGCATTGCATTGTCCATATCGCGTTCTCCCATATCGATATACGAATAGCGGTCTGGTAAAACAATATCACTTAATACACCTTCTCGTTGTGTAGAACCTCCATTGATACGGTAGAATTTCTGTAGGGTAATTTTTAAGGCACCCAAATCACCATAAGGTTGTTTTTTCAATAACTCATTTAAATCAACTAAGTTTTGAACTGTTCCTTTTCCGTACGTGTGTTTACTACCAATGATTAATCCACGTTTGTAATCTTGAATTGCTGCAGCAAAAATTTCAGAAGCCGAAGCAGAGAAATTGTTTACTAATACAACTAAGGGACCGTCCCAAACAATTGGAGTTCCTTTATCATCTAAGATTTGTTGTTTACCTCTAGATGATTTTACTTGTACTACTGGGCCTTCTTTAGAGAATAATCCCAACATATCTACAACCGTTTGAAGGGATCCTCCACCGTTGTTTCGTAAGTCCATGATAATACCATCTACATTTTGTTTTTTCAGCTCAATAATTTCTTTTTGAACATCAGTAAAGGCATTGCGGTTATCTTTATTTTCAAAGTTGATGTAGAATTTCGGCAATTGGATGATTCCATAGCGATTATCTCCATCTTCAATAATACTCGATTTGGCAAATGTTTCTTCAAACTCAATAACCTCACGAGTAATGGCAACCGTTTTGATTGTCCCTTCGATTTTTTTAATCGTCAAGTATACCGTTGTTCCCTTTTTTCCTTTGATTAATTTTACCACATTATCCAGACGGACCCCTACAATATCAATAGGTTCTTCCTCTTTACTTTGTGCTACTTTAAGAATGATATCTCCAACTTCGATTTCTTTTCCTCTCCAAGCTGGACCTCCAGGTACTAATTCATTAATCTCAACACCTTCTGTTTTCTTTCTTAAGACAGCACCAATTCCCTCGATACTACCACTCATGCTCGCATCAAATTTTTCTTTGTTCTCTGGAGCAAAGTAAAACGAGTGCGGATCAAAACGCTCAACAATAGAATTCAAATAAACAGAGAACCAATCCTTGCGCTCTAAATCATTCAAGGCGTCAAAGTATTCATCTAAAGATTTTTTAGTGCTTTCACGTGCCTCTTTTTCTAATTGTTCGAAAGATTTAATTTCTTTCGGTTTATCGTCTTTTTTCTTTTTAGCTGGTTTTGCTTTTTCAACCGTATTGCCATATTCATCTACTTCTTCCTCTTCTTCTTCCACAACATCTTTGCCCTCTTGGACTTTAATGTTATCAGTAAGTGTAGATAAAGCATTCAATTTCAATTGTTTTCTCCAACGGTCTTTTAATTCCTCTGGCGTTTTAGCAAATTCAATATTGTCGTAATCTGCATCAAATGATTCCTCTTGCTTATAGTCAAAAGGCTCTGCTAAGACATCTGTATAGATGGCTTTAGCCTCATTCATCCTAGCTGTAATACGCTCATAGGTTAAATCAAAAAATGAAAGCTCTTTCAATTGAATCATATCATCAATTAAAAGTTCGTATTTATTAAATTCATCTAAATCAGATTGAAGAAAATAGCGTTTCATCGGGTCAAGTGCCTTGATGTACTCCTTGTACACTTGTTGTGAAAACTTATCGTCTAACTTGGGTGGATCATAATGGGTACGCTCCATTAGATAAGTGACTAACTCTAATAAAAGTTGGTCTTTTTCTGGATCCTCAGTTTCCTTTTTAGGTATAAAACTCCATAAAGCTGCAGAAACTGCGAGTAGAAGAATGATAACCTTATAATTTCTTTTCATAAATGCCCAAATAGTATTCATTAAATAGTTTTGAACTAAAGTAGTTAAAAAAGCAAAGTAATTATTAAGTAAGCAGATAATTATTTGTTAAATCACAACATACAACTTCGAATCGACGTGTTTTAATGTTTAGAAAGTCTGAAATAACGGAATGTTTTACATAATAATTGTTACTTTTACGAAAGTAATTAAAAATTTGAGATGATGCAAAAACCATTAATACTTGTTACTAATGACGATGGTATCACGGCGCCAGGAATCCGTGCTTTGATTGATGTGATGAAAGAAATAGGAGAAGTAGTTGTGGTGGCTCCTGACAGTGCGCAATCTGGAATGGGACACGCGGTTACAATTAATAATACCTTGACTTTAGAAAAGGTTCAGATTGATGCTGAATTAGAACATGAATATGCTTGTTCAGGTACTCCCGTTGATTGTGTCAAAATTGCGTTGGGTCAAATTCTAGATCGCAAACCAGATTTATGTGTTTCAGGAATTAATCACGGATCGAATTCATCTATCAATGTGATTTACTCTGGTACAATGAGTGCTGCTTTAGAAGCAGGAATGAGCGGAATACCAGCGATTGGTTTTTCTCTGTTGGATTTTAGTTGGAATGCTGATTTTGAGCAAGTGCGTACGTTTGTCAAAAAAATTACAACGCAGGCATTAGAAAAAGGCATCCCAAAAGAAGTGGTATTGAATGTTAACTTCCCAAGACTACAAACAGATGAAATCAAAGGAATTAAAGTATGTAGACAAGCGAAAGCGGTTTGGATTGAGGATTTTGATAAACGATTGAGTCCAAATGGAAAAGAATACTATTGGTTAAAAGGAGAATTTGTCAACCAAGATAAAGGAGAAGATACAGATGAATGGGCTTTGAGAAATGGATTTATTTCGATTGTTCCAGTTCATTTTGATCTAACTGCACATCATGCTATTAATAGAATTAATAATTGGGAATTAGTATAAATGGGAAATAGAATTAAAGATATTCTTCTGGGCTTTTTAATTGGCTCGGGTTTGACCGTATTGGGCGCTGAACTTTATTTGAGGTTGTTTACGAATTTTGACTTATTTGTCAATTTTGACCTCATTAGAAAAGCAGGATTATTAGGCAGAATTGTCGCTATCGGAAGTTTGTTGAATTTGGGGATTTTTACCTTTTTTATCAATCGAAGAAAAGACTATTATGCAAGAGGCTGCATCTTTGCAGTGATTATTGTAACGCTAATTACCCTATTCTTATAGATGAAGTATTACATTATTGCAGGAGAGGCATCTGGCGATTTGCACGGTGCTAATTTGATGAAAGCGATTTATGCCAAAGATCCTCAAGCAGAAATGCGTTTTTGGGGCGGAGATTTAATGCAAAAAGTGGGAGGAACACTCGTAAAGCATTATAAAGATTTAGCCTTTATGGGGTTTGTGGAAGTCGTACAAAACCTGCGTACAATTCTAAAAAATATCTCCTTGTGTAAAAAGGACATTGCTGCGTTTGCCCCAGATGTGTTAATCTTTATTGATTATCCAGGGTTTAATATGCGTATCGCACAATGGGCAAAGGAACACAAAATCCCTACACATTATTATATATCACCACAAATTTGGGCGTGGAAGGAAAATCGAATTAAAGCAATTAAACGCGACGTAGATTATATGTATGTGATTTTGCCTTTCGAAAAAGACTTTTACGAAAAAAAACATCATTATCCGGTGACTTTCGTAGGACATCCTTTAATTGATGAAATTGAAGAGTTCCGCAGTCGTGAAAAAGTTGACTTCCGCAAAAAGTACCAGTTGGATGAGCGTCCAATTATTGCGTTATTGCCAGGAAGTAGAAAACAGGAAATTAAACGACTACTAGGCGAAATGTTATCTGTGGTGCAAAAGCATCCAGAATATCAGTTTGTAATTGCAGGTGCTCCAGGACAGGAACCCGTATTTTATGAGCAATTTCTAAAAGGACAGAATATCTCTTTTATTACCAATGATACGTATGCTTTGTTGGATGTCGCTTATGCTGCTTTAGTAACTTCGGGAACGGCAACGCTGGAAACAGCTTTGTTCAAAGTACCTCAGGTAGTTTTGTATAAAGGAAATACAATTTCGTATGAAATTGCCAAGCGAATCATCACGTTGAAATATATTTCATTGGTCAACCTAATTATGGATAATGAGGTGGTTGTAGAGCTTATTCAACACGATTGTAATGCTAAAAGAATCGCTGTAGAATTCGAAAAAATTGTCAAAAGTGAAAAAAGAGACAAAATTTTGTTGGATTATGAAGAATTAATTCATAATTTAGGCGGTCGAGGGGCTAGTGATTTAGCCGCTAATGAAATAATTAAAAATTCTAATTTAGGATTGACTATGTAAAACCCCCTTTTTGCTATGAAAAATAAAACAATACTTTCCACAATTTTATTCGGTTTGAGCCTGCTTTGCTCAAGTCATACACAGGCTGCACAAGCAGAAGTCGAGAACCCAGGTAAAAAGAAAGAAACGCTTGTTTTAAAAGAAAGCAAAAAGACGGATGATGCGATTCGAAATGAATTAGATGCTCTTTTAGAAGAAATGAGTACGTCAAAAAGTATGAGTGAAGAAGTATCTGATCTTGTATTAAGTGCTGCTTTTGACTTTGAAGGTGTTCGTTATCGCTTTGGAGGAACAACACGCAGTGGATTGGATTGCTCCGGATTAGTAATGAATGCTTTTAATGATACGTCAATTAATCTACCTAGAAACTCTAGTGCAATGGCGCAAGTAGGAGATAAAATCTCTAAAAACGATGCACAAAAGGGGGATTTGATTTTCTTCCGCACAGGAAGAGGAAGTAGAATTAGCCACGTGGGAATTATTACAGAGGTTATTGATGACGAAATTAAGTTCATTCATTCTTCAACAACAAAAGGAGTTATTGTATCTTCAACCAAAGAAGATTATTATAAAAGAAGATTTGTTCAAATAAACCGAGTTTTATTGGATCAAGATATTTAAATCAAAGGATTTAATTTAAATTGGAGAGAATTTTGATGTACTCAGAGTATGAGCCCATTAAAATTCTCTTTTTTGTTTTATGCTACTGCGGTAGCGTTTGGTATTCTGGCTAAAGATGCATGTAATCTGATGGCTATGAGTCTTCTTTTTGTTGTGCTACTTGGATTACTGGCTGTTGGTGCCTATAGTAAGAAAAATTGGCTTTTTCATCCTGTTGTCTTCTACCTAACAGGGATTGTCTTTTATTTGTTGTGTTTTATCTTAGGCTTTCTAGTTGTGCATTATGCGGATTGGAAGGACAATCAAGCTAGTTATATTCCGAACGTAACGGATCAGCAATTATATGCTGTGCAGTATCGCATCGTCGAAAAACAAAAGACGAAAGGACAAGCGATGCGTTATGTTGTTGTGATTGAAGAAGTAGAAGGGAAGCAAACAGAAGGGAAGCAAACAGAAGGACAAGCGTTGTTGATGTCTGTGGATAGTTTGGCTCAAATAGGGGATAGATTTACTGCTATTGGTTCTTTTCAATCGTTTCCGACTGTAGGAAATCTGGGGCAGTTTGATTATCAGGCGTATATGAAAAGAAAGCATATAGGAAAACAGCTAAAGACTAAAACTTCGATTTATATTGGGTCAACTGAAGGCGTATATGCCTGGTTGATGCAAGGTCGAGCTGCGTTCCAACAGCAAATCGATCAAAACGAACAATTGTCCAGTCAGAGCAAAGCCTTGTTGAGTAGTTTGTTGTTGGGAAACCGAAATCAGATGGATGAACAAACCGTTGCTTCTTTTCAGCGGTTGGGGTTGATGCATATTTTAGCTATTTCAGGATTACATATTGGCGTGATTACTGTATTTTTATCTAAAATCACCTCTTTTTTGCGAACCAGCTATCGCCATTGTATACTCTTGGTGCTCTTGTGGATTTTTGTTTTTCTAGCTGGTTTTTCTCCTTCTGTTTTCCGTACCGTTTTTATGTTTACCCTCCTGATTCTGGCTCAATCGTTTAAGAGAAAGCAACCGACTAAGGAAAGTATTGGTTTGGCTTTTTTTCTTAGTTTGTTGTTTGAACCCTATTGGCTTTTTGATTTGGGATTTCAGTTGAGCTATTTGGCTGTTCTCAGTATTGTATGGTTGATGCCTTTGTTTAAAAAGGGATATACACAATCGAATATCGTCAATTATTTTTTAGGTATAGTCTATGTTTCGTTGATTGCTCAGCTTTGTGTATTGCCTCTTCAACTGTACTATTTTAATTCATTTTCTTGGACTTTTTTAGGCAGTAATCTCGTTGTCATTCCCTTAATTACAGTTGTGTTAGTGGGCGGATTTTGCTTTTTGAGTATGGGGTGGATGTCTACCTCCATTGCTGAATTTTTGGGATGGATGTTGGAGCAAGTGATACAGTTTACTTTTACGGTGCTTCAGGGGTTGAATGAGATTAATCTTTCAGTTATCTCGTTCTATCTTACTAAGGAAGCAATGATGGCTATGTGTATGGTGGGAGTTGGAATAGGAGTGGTGTTGTATAAACCTCGCATCAAGCAAATGGCTTATCTTGGGATAGTAGCCATGGTTGTTCAAATTAGCTGTTTTCACTTTGCGGATCAAAAGGCAAATAAAGATGAATTTATTATTGCTGCAATACATGGCAAAGAGCCGTTGTTTCTACATTATACCCAACAGCAATTGCAGGTATTTGGAGAAGTAGAACAAACAAAAGGAGTTGTGGAAGGATATAGCAAGCACTACGTACCTAAGGAAGTGGCCAAAAAACCTCGTCAGCATCTGTTTCAAATAGATGCGAATCACAAGTTGTTGGTGCTTTCCAAAGAGATGCTCTATTATCAATTTCAATTGCATTTTGAGCTGATTTACTTCAGTGAGCCCATCCAAGTGAACATTGATCGCGTTTTGGCCTTACATCAGCCCCAAATGGTTATTATCGGTCGTGCTATGAGTTTCTGGTATCGAGATAAGGTAATACAGAGTTGCCTAAAAAGAAATATCCCTTTTCACGATATACGCGAAAAGGGATATTGGTCTTCTCAATTTCTTTGAGATTATATTTTACTCAACAACTGAACAGGTGTATGATAACCAACAATCGATTGATCTAAGTTTCCTTTCTTATCCAAGATAACCATTGTTGGATAACCAGGTACACGTAAGAATAAAGTTAATTCATGCGTTGCATTTCTTCCTTTTCTACTCGCGTCATAGTTCGGGTTGCTGTATTTCTTACCATTATAGGTAACCGTTTCATTTCCTTCAGCATTAAATTTTACAGCATAGTAATTTTTCGTTACATACTCTGCAAATTTTGCATCACTGAATGTGTTGCTATCTAACATTTTACATGGGCCACACCAATCTGTGTAAACATCCATAAAAATAGGTTTCGGATCTTTCTTTTGTGCAGCTAAAGCTTCATTTAATGACATCCACTTGATTTCTTGTGCTTGTGTTGTGAATCCAACCAAAATCAAGGCAAATAAGAATACGATTTTTTTCATTGTAATTAGGTTTGTTTTTATTTAACACCATGCATTAGACGTTTCATAACTGGATTTAGTGCAATTACTAAAATACCCGCAACAATTGGAACAATGGTAAAGATTAAGAAAAACCCAGATAAAGAGTATTTTTCTGTAATATTTTCAATTTGTCCCCCTAATTTAGCTGCTAAGTTATTACCAATTGCAATAGCCAAATACCACATACCAAACATAAAGGCAATCATTCTCGCAGGAACAAGCTTAGAAACATAAGAAAGCCCCACTGGTGAAGAGAATAATTCTCCTAAGGTATGAAATAAATAGGCAAAAACAAGCCACATCATCGAAACTCTATTTCCTTCTGTAATTCCATGTGCTCCATACGCTAACACACCAAATCCAAGTGCCATAATGATTAATCCTAATCCATACTTAATTGAAGCAGGTGGATTGTATTTTGAATCCCATAGCTTAGAAACCAAAGAAGCAAAAGCAATAATAAAGAAGGAGTTTAAGATAGAGAACCACGAAGCCGTAATCTCCACTTGGTTGTCTTTAATTTCTTTAACCTCTGCCTGAACAATATGTGGAGTTTTATCTTTCGCTCCATATTCTGCCACTAACTTAGTCTCTATTTCTTCTGTTAGGATATGATAGGTACCTAACTCTTCGTAAATCTTGATAGTAGAACCAATTTCATATTCCCCTCTATTAGAAATAATCGTGTTTTTTTCTACGATTTTATCTCCGTCTTTCGCTTGAAAAGCAGTTGAGATAGCTTGATAATGATACGTTTGATTTTTGTTCTCATCGTATTTTGGTGTACCATCTGCATTTAGCACAGGTGTTTCCACTGTTTGGAAGTGTACTTGGTAGGCGTGTGAAGACCAATCTCGGTCTAACATCCAAACCACAGCACCCCAAACACCTAAAAAGGTAAGTCCTAAGATAATATTGGAAATCAATGCTTTTTTATACGTTCGTTTCGCTAAGATGATCAATACCCATGAAATTAAAGCCAATGGAATAATCGTCAATAGCGTATTGAATATTTTGAATAGCAGAGCCGTATCACCAGAAAGTACACGTTGTGTATTATCACGAGCGAAAATAACCAAAGAGGTTGCTCCTTGTTCAAAACTCATCCAGAAAAAGATAGTAAAGAAAGCAAAGATGATTACTGCAATCATACGGTGACGCACTATTTTTGCGTAACGAGCAATACGCCAAATCACTAAGAGTAAGAACACAATTAATCCGAAAGCAATTCCAACGGTAGAACCGTCTTGCCCTAGAATTGTTTCAGGGAATAAGTTAATACCACCAACAATTCGGAATACATCGTCAAAGGCGTACATTAACCCGATAACGGTTGTAATCGCAATTAAGATATAATCAACAGTTGTAAAAGGATTGCGTTTTAGCGAATCTTTTTCTTCTGCTGTCATATTGGTTGTATCTACCACTTCTTCTTTCTCGCTTCTCGCTTCTTTAGAAGGTACCTCTCCAATATTTCCGAAAATAGGTTTTGCCAACCAGAATTGTAAGGTTCCCAACAACATGAAGATTCCTGCTAATCCGAATCCCCAATGCCATCCAACGCGTTCTCCTAAGTAACCACAAAGCATCATCCCAAAGAATGCACCCGCATTTACTCCCATGTAGAAGATGGTGTAAGCACCGTCTTTTTTCTCAGGAAAGGATTTGTACATCTCAGATAAAATCGAAGTCATGTTCGGTTTAAAGAATCCTGTTCCAATAACCAAACACGCCAATCCAATATACATAAAGGTTTCGCCTTCTAAGGCCATAGCTGCGTGTCCTAAGGTCATAATCAAAGAACCAATAACGACAGCCCAGCGATAACCAATGTATTTATCTGCTAGGATACCTCCAAAAATAGGAGTGATGTACAATAGCATGGCATATGTAGCAAACAAGGCTCCCGCATCTTCAACGCTCCAACCCCAACCGGTGTTGATTCCTATCACGGACATGGTTAAGAATTGAATCAATAAAACCCTCATTCCATAGAAAGAGAATCGTTCCCACATTTCAGTGAAAAACAAAACAAATAAACCGGCCGGATGTCCAAGTACCTTGGTGTCAAAAAAGTTCGGCTGCGTACTCGAGCTTGTCTGCATAAATAGTCGTTTTTTAAATTGGTTGAGAAAGATAGCTATTTTTATTTAGTTTAAAAGGCTATTTTTTTTGTTCTCAATAATTTTAATATAAAAACAATCCATTATTTCTTGTTTTCGATCGGTTTAATCACCAATCTGTCATAGATCATTAAGGTAACAACTGAAAATACACCAATAGCAACAATCACATACCAAATTTTGTTTGGATTGTAGGTAGCCCACAACATATCAACCATTTCCCAATGCGACATCCCTAGCTTTTGTTCTGCTAAAGCAAAGTATTCATTTTTAGAAAAAGGGAAGTGTACTTGGCTAATGTCAATACTCTTAGATATAGCAAAGTCTTTAAAAGATTGTATTACAGTAGGCCAATCTACAGATTCAGCTTTAAGATTAAATTGCTTTTCAAAAGCATTTATCGACATGTTTAGCGTTTTGGCTCCTTGTTCTATAAATTGTTCATGGCTGATTACTTCAGGCATTGGAACATTGCGTGTTGCCATCTCCGTTTTTAATAGAGATAACTTATCAGACCACGACTGGTATAAGTTTCCTGAGATGTAATCCGTAACAAAGTAACTCGCTGCCACAGGTAAGAAGTAAGTCCCTTGGTACAAACCATCTTTTCCTTTAGGCGTGATTAATGAAATGAACGAAGATACTGTTGGACTTGACATCATCTCTCCAATAGAGAAGATCATGGTACCTAAAATAGTGAAAAGCGGATTGTTGGTATAGAAGGTTAATCCAACTCCAATACTTGCAATAATAGCTCCGCGGATTACGGCATTGATATGACGCATTTTAGTTACGAAATAGGAAATAGTTACCTGACAGATGATAATCATAAATGAGTCAATATTAGTAAACCATTCTGGTTTTACCTGACCATCTTGCGTTAGTAATGTTCCTAAGAAAGGGATATGTTCATTGATCCATTCACTTAATACCGCCGAGTTAACCCAGTCTTCGATGAAGTTTGGTAGTGTATTGAACAATTGATTAAACATGGTCCAAAACCCAATCATTAACAACAAAAGGATACCTAAACGGACGTCTTTTAAAGCTTCAAAGATACCTAGTATAGAATCTTTAATGGCTTTTACGATAGAGTCTTTCGGTTTTTCTACTTTTGATTCTTTATAGAAAAACAATACAACAATTAAATTGATAGCGATTACCACAGCCGCTTGGATGAAGATGATGTTCCAACCATAGGTAGTGCGCAATCCCGAAGACATCGCTGGTCCGATAAAACCTCCGATGTTTACCATCATATAAAAGATACCGAAACCTAAGGTACCCGTAGATTCATCGGTGTTACTTGCAATAATGGCTGATGCTACCGGTTTAAAGAAAGCTGCTCCTACCGCAACTAATAAAAAGGCGGCATAGACATTGGAGAATGCAGTTACTTCCCCTAAAAGGTAATAACCAGCAATCATGATAACAAAGGAAATAATCAATGAAATTTTATAACCGATACGGTCAGCGATAACACCAAAAAATAAAGGTAAGAAGTATAAGATACCTACTACACCTCCCATGATACTTCCTTTTTGTACGTGGTCAAAACCAAGACCACCTGTGTCTGTTGATCCGACTAAGTAAAGCCCTAAAAGGGTATAGATACCATACCATGCCCAACGTTCCATAAGTTCCATGAAGCTGGCGATCCAGAAGTTTTTATTGAACGATTTTAAAGTCTGTCCAAAGGTTTTATTATTTTGTGACATGCGTATAAAAGATTGTTAAAATTAAGGAGCGTAATTTAATTCCTATATTCTATATAGCAATGGATTCCGTGTTAAAAAAAACGCTCTAAAAAAGAAAAAGCGGCTAATTAGCCGCTTTTTCTTGATAGGATAGAAAAGAAGTGTTGTATAATTACTTCACCTCTTGCATTAATTTTTTCATTACTGGAGAGAAAGCAATTAAAATTACCCCTGCAATTACAGCGTATAATCCTAATTCTTTATATCCGTCTGTATACGTAATTAATAAATCATAGTTTGTTGGATTTTCAACTTCTTGTGTAGACATAGAAGCCCCAATAATACCGGCAACATATTGACCATATGCACTAGCTAAGAACCACATTCCCATCATCATCCCTTGAAGGTTTGCTGTAGAAAGTTTAGTCATGATGGATAATCCAATTGGCGATAAACACAATTCCCCTAACGTGATGATTAATAAAGCAAAGGTAAAGAAGTCTAAAGACGTCATACCTGCAGCATCAGCAAAGAATCTAGTCCCGAATAAAGCGTAGAAACCTGCTCCTAATAAGATAAATCCGATACCGAATTTCATAACTGTATTAGGTTCAATTTTCTTTTTCGCCATCCAGATCCACAATAAACCTAAGATTGGAGCAATAAAGATGATGAAGAAAGCTCCCCCAGAGTTATTCACTCCGTTCGGATCTAAATGCATCCCCAATAACTCTGAATTTAAGTTTTGTGCAGCAAAGATGCTCAATGATCCTCCTGCTTGTTCGTAAATCGCAAAGAATAAAATAGAGAAGAAAATAAACACTAAAGCTGCAATAATTTTCTTGCGTTCAGCGCTCGTTAAATTTCTCATCTCATAGAATAAGTAAATCAACGCTAATGGTCCAACGGTGTACATGAAGTACGCTGTATATTCTGTATTGTCAATCATGAATACAATAACAGGAACCATAGCAAAAGTTAAGATGTAAGTTCCAACTTCTTTCCATAAAGGCATTTTAGTTTGCTCCCCATTTGCATTTGTTTGCATCGGTTGAAGTCCAATAGGTCCTAAATGTCTCTTTGTAAAGATGAAGTTGATTAAACTCACACACATTACAAATGCTGCTAATCCGAAAGCTACATTCCAACGATGAGCTTCATCAATAGTATCAGCAAAAAGTTGACCTTTACCAATAGCGATACACAAATATCCTCCTAGTAAAGCTCCTAAGTTAATCCCTGCATAAAATAACGAGAAACCAGCATCAGTACGGTTATCTCCTTTTTTATACAATTTACCTACCATAGTTGAAATGTTTGGTTTAAAGAAACCTGTTCCAATAACGGTAAAGGCAATACCTGTAAAGAAGTAAGCATGCGGGTCAATCGCAAGAATCAAACTTCCTAAAATCATCATTGAGCCACCCCAAAAAAGAGACTTTCGAAAACCTAAAATTTTATCTGCAAAGATTCCTCCTAAGAAGGTAAAAGCATAAACGAACGCTTGAGTAGCTCCGTATTGTAAGTTTGCCTTACCATGTTCGAAATCCAAGTGGTGTATCATAAAGAATACCAACATTCCTCTCATTCCATAGAACGAAAAACGTTCCCACATTTCGGAGAAGAATAAGCTCCAGATCTGTTTAGGGTATTTTCCCTCGAAATTCTGAATCTCTTCTATTGTTTGTGTTTGACTCATTGTATATAGTTTTTATTTATTGTGCAATGCACGGTGGGTTAACGAACACCGTGCATTAGTTTTTTCAATAATGGATTTACTAACATCACCAATACTGCAGCTGCAGCAGGGATTAAAGTAAATAAGAAGAAGAAGTGACTCAATGAATATTCTTCTTTGATATTTTCAATTTGACCTCCTAGGATGGCTGCAAATTTCTGTGCAATAGCCAAAGCTAAGTACCACATACCAAACATAAAAGCTAGCATTTTTCCAGGTACTAATTTCGACACATAAGACAATCCTACTGGTGAAATAAATAATTCCCCTAAAGTATGGAATAAGTAAGTTAAAACTAAAAATATCATCGACATTTTTACGCCATCACCTAATCCCATTGATCCCAATCCTAAAATTAAGAATCCAACAGCCACTAATAACAAACCAATACCGTATTTGAATGCAGCAGGTGGATTGTATTTAGAATCCCATAGTTTCGATACAGATGATGCTAAAGCAATGATGAAGAATGAGTTCAAAATAGAGAACCAAGAAACGGTGATTTCCGATACTTCTTTTGAAAATTCTGCATTTAACATATAAATAGCCATCGCCCAAATTCCAGCGAAACAAATGAATAAGATAACATTAGATAAGGCAATTTTTTTCCAAGTTGCTTTAGCTAATAGAATCAATACCCATGAAATAATCAACAATGGAATAATGGTTAAACAGGTATTGACGATGTTGAATATCGTCAAGGCTGTACCCTCTAAAGTACGATCTACATAATCTCTAGCAACTAATACTAATGAAGTAGCTCCTTGTTCAAAACTCATGAAGAAGAACATCAAGAAGAAAGCCAATAAGATAACCGCAAACATACGGTCTCTAATTACTTTTCCATAACGTAGAATACGTGATATTACTAAGTATAAGAAAGAAACTAAAGCTAAGATTGCCATTAAGTTTTGTCCACGTAAGAATGGAGTATCTAAGAAGGCAAAAAGATCTAATACGTTGTTTTTTGATAATGGGTCATTAAACGCATACAGTAATCCAACGATAGATACGATAGCGATTAAGATGTAATCTACAAGGGTATAAGGATTTTTTGTTTCCTCTTCTTCTTTGATTTCCTCCGCTGTTTTCTCTTTCGTTACGTCAACTTTTTTCAATTCCCCTAAATCGCCAAATAGCGGTTTAGCTAACCAGAATTGAATCGTTCCCAATAACATGAAGATACCCGCTAATCCAAATCCATAGTGCCATCCTTTTGTTTCTGCTAAGTAACCACAAAGCATCATTCCGAAGAACGCACCTGAGTTTACTCCCATATAGAAAATAGTATACGCTCCATCTTTCTTTTCAGGAAGTGCTTTATACATTTCTCCTAACATTGAAGGCATATTTGGTTTAAAGAAACCTGTACCAATAACTAAACAAGCCAATCCGACGAAGAACCAGATCTTAGAGATTCCCTCTGCTGCCATAGAAGCGTGACCTACAGTCATAATAATCGCTCCAACGATTACAGCCCAACGAGAACCAATGTATTTATCGGCGATAACTCCCCCTAAAATTGGAGTTAAATAAAGAAGCATAGCATAAGTACCGTATAAGGCTCCGGCTTGCTCTGCTGACCAACCCCAACCTGAAAACTCACTGCCAAAAAGCACTTGAGCGGTTAAGAATTGAATCAATAAGACTCTCATTCCGTAGAAAGAGAAACGTTCCCACATCTCCGTGAAGAAAAGAACGAAAAGACCTGCTGGATGCCCTAAGACATTAGACTTAAAAAGGTCCGATTTAGTAGCTGTTTCTGCTGCCATTTACGTTAAGTTTAATATAGTTTGTTTTAAAGTTTAAACTATAGTTTTATAGTTGATCGTTAATAGTGTTATAGGTTGTTTAAGATGAAATTCGTCATCTTCGTATACAGTTGTAAGCGTGTGTTTCCTCCGTAGATCCCGTGGTTTTTATCTGGATAAATTAACCAATCGAAATCTTTGTTGTGTTGCACCAATGTTTCAATCATGGCCATGGCATTTTGAACGTGTACGTTGTCATCTGCACTTCCATGAACAAGTAAATAACGACCTTTCAATTGGTTGGCAAAGAAATACGGCGAGTTTGTCATCATAACCAGAAGGATTCTCCTGTGGTGTTTTCATGTAGCGCTCTGTATAGATTGAATCGTAAAATCTCCAGTTGATTACTGGTGCTACAGCAATAGCCATTTTGAAAACGTCGTTGCCTTTTAACAAGCAATTCGTTGACATAAAACCTCCATAGCTCCATCCCCAGATACCAATTCGATTTGCATCGACATAGTTTTGTTTTGCTAGATATTTAGCCGCTTCAATTTGATCCTCAACTTCGTATTTTCCTAGTTCATACTGTGTTGTTTTCTTAAATGCAGCACCTCTAAATCCAGTACCTCTTCCGTCAACGGTTACAACGATGTATCCTTTTTGCGTTAACATGGCATGCCAATAGTCGTTCGAATCCAACCATTTGTCTGCTACTTGTTGTGATCCAGGACCACTGTATTGATACATGAATACCGGATACGTTTTCGATGCATCGAAATCAGCTGGCTTCATAATCCAAGCATTTAATAATACCCCATCGACAGTTGGAATTTGAGTAAATTCTTTCTGTGGCAATTGGTAGGCTTGTAATTTTTGCTCTAAAGCGGTATTGTTCAAAATTTCTTTTACTACTTTACCCGTTTTACTTTGTTGTAAGGTGTAAAGTGGGGCTGTTGTAGTAGAAGAATAAGTGTTGATAAACAAATCAAAATCAGGACTAAAAATTGCAGTATTCGTTCCTAATTGATTGGATAATAGCTTTTTGTTTTTTCCATTTAAATCAATTGAGTAGATATCTCGGTAAATCGATCCTCTTTCAACCGATTGGAAAAATAATTTCTTGTTTTTTAAATCAATACCGTAGTAATCTGTAACTTCCCAGTTCCCTTTGGTAATTTGATTTAATAGTTTTCCTTCTTTGTTGTAGTGGTATAAATGGTTATTACCATCTCGTTCACTTAGCCAAATAAAGTCGTTATTGTCTAAAAAAGAAAGCGTATGTACATCGACATAAGCGTTGTCCTTTTCGTTAAGAATTAGCTTTTTCGTTAAAGTAGAACCGTCGACAAAAAATACTTTTAAATCGTTTTGATGTCTATTGATTACTTGTACACTTAAGTGTTTAGCATCATTTGTCCACTTAATTCTAGGAATGTAAAAATTAGAAAATTCAGATAAATCTACACGTTTGTTTGTTGCCTTATCTACGTCATAGATGTATAAAGCTACTTCCGCATTTTTTTCTCCGGCTTTAGGATATTTGAATTTATCTTGTGTTGGATACAAGCCATTGCCATAGACATCCATTGAATATTCAGGCACTTCTGTTTCATCAAACTTCACATAAGCCAGTTGATTACTTGCTTTGTTCCAATCAAACATGCGTACTACGCTAAATTCTTCCTCGTATACCCAATCTGAAATACCGTTGATGATATGATTTTTCGCTCCATCTTGAGTCAATTGCGTCGTTTGTTGTGTCGCAATGGTATAAACATACAAGTTGTTTTGGTAGGCATAGGCAATCTTAGTTCCATCCGGTGAGAATAAAGGCTCCATGATTGGATGATTGGCTATTTTAGTCGTTTGATTCGTCTTGGGATTAAATAAGTAGTAATCCGCTAAAAAAGAACGACGAAAGATTGGGGTAGTATTCGTTCCAATTAGAATTTGTTCCTCTTTTGCATCAAAAACATAACTTTCAATCGATTCAATTTCCGGAAAGTGTTCATTGCTAAATACAGTTTTGGCTTTTTCTAAAGTGGCAAAGTTGTATAAGTTGATGACTTGATGTTGCTTAGCGATGCGCTCAATACGCGCGTATTGATTCGTGGTATTTAGCGTATTAACCGCTTGCATGGCCTCCGTTTTAAAGGTGCCATCCCAAATTTCTGATAGCTCGATCTTCTTTTGTGCAAGACCAATTTGCGTGGCAATCACACAAATCAGAGAGGTGATTTTAATGTATTTCATTATCTAATTAGTCGAAAAAACTTCCAATTTTACTGAAAAAATATGATTTATGCCAATTTTATTTGAGATTAAACAATAAAAACTTAAAATTATTGACGCGATATTGGTAGTGAAAATCATAATACCTTGAACAAATCGTATCTAATTTCTGCTATTTGCATTTTTTACTCCCTCATGTTTAGAGTATTCTTGCATCATGAATAATTTGAAGAAGAAAGGGGATTGAAGACAGCAAAATGAATATTAGAGCGTGTAAAATAGAGCGGAGAAATGCAGGGCAAGGAAATGAAAATGGAGTTAAATCGTAAATAAATATTTCCTTGCTCTCTTTCCATTCACCCTTTTCTATGAACTCCTTTCCAATAACCCAATAGAATCTCCTATCTTTGTGATTAAAATATTTAATCATGATAGGGAGTATAAATGGGTTTTCGAAACTAAACAAAGAAGAGAAAATCAATTGGATAGCAAAAACATATTTAAACAACCAAGAAGCGGTCGTAGATTTAATCAAGCAATATTGGAATTCAGATGAAGAGTTACAAAAATTGCACGATGAATTTATAGAAAATACGATTACGAATTTTTATTTGCCTCTTGGTGTAGCTCCTAACTTCCTGATTAATGATACTTGGTATACCATTCCGATGGTAATTGAAGAGAGTTCTGTTGTAGCCGCAGCATCCAAAGCTGCTAAGTTTTGGGCGGACCGAGGCGGATTTAAAGCTTCAATTCTAAACACCGAAAAAATTGGACAGGTTCACTTTATTTATAAAGGAGAAAAGCAAAAATTAGAACAATTCATCCAATCGATACAAGGTGTTTTCTTAACGGATACCTTTTCAATTACGCAAAATATGCAGAAACGCGGAGGAGGAATCCTTTCTGTAACCTTGCGCGATAAAACAGATGCTATTCCAAACTATTACCAATTGCATGTTACTTTTGAAACGAAAGATAGCATGGGGGCGAATTTTATCAATTCGTGTTTGGAGCAAATGGCAACTACATTGAAACGTGAGGCTTTGCAATATGCTGCATTCACTGAAGATGAAAAAGCAATTGATGTCGTGATGAGTATTTTGTCAAACTACGTACCAAATTGTGTAGTGCGTGCTGAAGTATCTTGTCCAGTTGAAGAATTAAAATCAAGTGAGATTCAAGATCCAGTGCTTTTTGCAGAGAAATTTGTACAAGCGGTACGCATTGCTGAAATTGAACCATTTCGAGCGGTTACGCACAATAAAGGAGTGATGAATGGAGTAGATGCGGTAGTTTTAGCAACTGGAAATGACTTTAGAGCGATTGAGGCGGGAGTACATGCTTATGCGTCTAGAAATGGACAATACAGCAGTTTATCTCATGCTTCAATTGAAGCGGGTATCTTTAGATTTTGGATTGATTTACCATTAGCCGTAGGAACAGTAGGTGGATTAACTTCTTTGCACCCAATGGTGAAAATTGCCTTGCAAATGCTGCAAAAACCTTCAGCAACACAATTGATGCAAATCATCGCAGTTGCTGGATTAGCGCAGAATTTTGCTGCTGTGAAATCCCTGACAACAACGGGAATTCAGCAAGGACATATGAAGATGCACTTAATGAATATCCTAAATCAATTCAAAGCAACAGATGAAGAACGTGTAAAAGTAGTGACGCATTTTGAAAAAAATGTAGTGTCACATAGTGCAGTTGTAGAATTGTTAGAAACGCTGAGAAAGTAATTTCGATGGAGTTTTATAGTCATGGAAAATTGTTGGTATCTGGGGAGTATGTGGTCCTTGATGGAGCGGTTGCTTTCGCATTGCCCACAGCAATGGGACAATTCTTACAGGTAACAGTAATTGAAGAGCCTATATTGTACTGGACCAGCTATGATGTAGATGGACAAGTTTGGATGCAAGAACAAGTAGCAATTGAACAAGTAGTAAATGGAACTGATAGACAAGAATCTTCTTACCTTCAAACTTTAATTGACGTTTTACGTGCAGCACATCGACAAAATCCAAACGTACTGACACAGCAAGGAGGATTTCGAGTTGAAAGTAAACTAACTTTTCCACGTCTATGGGGATTGGGAACATCATCGACTTGGATCAATAACGTGGCACAGTGGTTCGGAATTAATCCATACCAATTACTACAAGAATCATTCGGAGGAAGTGGATATGACATTGCTTGTGCACAATTTAAAAGTGCACTGTTGTATCAACGAACGTCGCCAATTCAACCTAAAGTTGATTTAGTAGAGTTTCAACCTACTTTTGCTCAACATATTTACTTTGTCTACCTGAATCAAAAACAAAGTAGCAAAGAGGCAATTGCTGCATATAGAACGAAGAAAGGAGAGATTGTGGAACAAATACAACGGATTACGGCTATTAGCCAGCTGTTGGTGACTGCAAACACAAGAGAGGAGTTTCAAGCGTTAATGACGGAACATGAATCGATTCTCAGTACTATTTTAGGTATTCCACCAATTCAACAACAATTGTTTGCTGATTTTGATGGAGCAATTAAAAGCTTAGGTGCTTGGGGAGGTGATTTTATTATGGCGGTTGCCGAAAATGATCCAACAAACTATTTCCAAGAGAAAGGATATGCTACGGTACTGCCTTACACAGAAATGATAGCGATATAAATAGAAAAATAAAAAAACTCGAAGCTCAACTTCGGGTTTTTTTGTGTTTTTTAGCCTCAATGGCAAGATTTCTCAATACAAAATGCGAGAAACCTATTGTAATCCAATCCTTTTGCTAAGGATATTAAATGAGATGTTTCATTTGGTCAACAGATTAATTGATTTTTGATTGTTTCGCTAGGTATTATTGAAAAATAAGGGTTTGCCTCGCTAGTAGAGGGAAGTTTTAGTGGAATTTAGTATATTTATAATGTTTTAATTCGTTGATAACTCTTTTAGTTTCCGAATGTGTTCAATTGTATAGTAATAGCTTTTGGTATGAGCAATATAGGAAGAAGCTATTGAGAAAAAGGCATCTTATTCAGGTGCCTTTTTAGTGTTTGTTACTTTGGTTTTCAGTATCTTTAAATAAAAAGAAGAAATGAAGAAGATCAAAGACATTATGGCAGATACTGCACATAGGCCTTGGGCATTACCCTCCGGATCGTGGAGCTATTATCAAGAGTGGAATCGATTGCTCTTCATGCACTTTGAAGTTCCCTTTGATGTTTTACGAGCTTTGGTACCTACCGCATTAGAACTAGATGAATTTGATGGAAAATACTACATCTCAGTGGTTCCTTTTACCATGGAGAAGATTCGCCCTCGGTTTTTACCTGCTGTTGGTTTTATTTCCAATTTTGATGAAATCAATGTACGTACTTATGTAAAAAAAGAAGGAAAAGCTGGCGTTTACTTTTTGAATATTGAAGGTGGAAAATCGCTTTCCGTTTTTGTTTCCAAGCAACTATCGGGATTACCCTATGAAAAAGCAACCATGAAACGCAAAGAGAAGGTATATGCCTCTTCAAATGAAAAAAAGAAATTTCAATTAGAAGTAAAATACACGATCGGAGAAAAAGTACAACAGAAGACTCCACTGCAAGTATGGTTAACGGAACGCTATTGTTTGTATGTTTACGTCAACCATAATTTGTATCACTATCAAATTCACCATGAAGTTTGGCAATTGAAAGAAATAACGTTTGATCAACTGAAAGTAGATTATCAACTCGCGGGGATTCACTTGACGGAAAACCAGGTAATCGCTCCTAATTATTCGGATGGAATTAAAGTGGTCGCCTGGAGTAAAGAAAAAATAAACGAATAAATAAAAGGCAATGAAGAATTTTAGTTTATTTTTCTTACTGTTGATAGGAGGTGCTGTATATGCGCAAGGTATTGAGGGAATATGGAGAACGGATGAGCTCTTAACTTATCGCGTGAAAGAGCAATACGTCATGACTTTTGTAAATAGAAATGATGAAACAGTGGAAGTGGCTCTATATGGCAATTTCATTGTGTTTAAGGATGATGGTACTTTCACAAGTAACTATGCAGCGCCTTGTGGAAATGATTGTTTTACTTCTAGTGAAGGTGTTTTTACATATAAAGGACAAGACCAAGTAGTGCTTACTTTACATCAAGTGGAACAAAGTGGTACTTGTTCCTCTTCTCGTGTTGAAACGGTTGAATTAGGAGTATATGACATTCAAAGAGAAAAAGATTACTTACTTTTAAGCAAGCATAAAAAATAAGGCTTTATTTATAGACTATCCTGTATGGCAAAATATACCATCAATATCCCTAAACCTTGTTCTGAAGATTGGAATCAGATGACGCCTTTAGAAAAAGGAAGACATTGTGCAGTTTGCGAAAAGACTATCTTAGACTTTTCTAACTATACAAAACAAGAATTGATTCAGCACATCAAACAAGAAGGAAAGATTTGTGGACGAGTTCCTGCAAAATATTTAGATATTGAGTTGAATGAATCAACAGCGAATCGTGGAATTGGTCTGCGTGGTCTTGTTGCGGCTACAATTAATTTACTGGTTTTGACCACAGCTGCGAATACACAAGCACAAGTTAAAAATTCAGTAGAACAAAGTGAGCAACAAAAGGGGAATAGTAGTGATAATATTGAAGTAACAGTTCTTCCAACACAACCGTTGAAACGCATAGTAACAGGGCAAATTGTCGATGAGGAGGGATTAGGATTACCTGGTGCAGCTGTTTATATTGAAGGGACAGAATATAAGACGAGTTCTGATTTTAATGGTTTTTTTAAGCTAGAGCTTTCTTTGGATTTTGATGTATCAAAGAATGTGATTTTGCAATATATTGGTTTTGAAGATCAATTACTGAACGTGGAGAGACTCTTAGCTTCAAAAAATGAAGTAATTATTATGAAAGAATTTGCTCTTGGGGAGGTTATTGTCAAAAAGAAAAAAAAATGGTTATTCTTTTAAACGCGCTATTTTAGCTTCTCTTTCCCAATTATAGGTTTGCGTGGTTTCATTGATTAGTTGATACAACGATAGTGCTAAGTTTTGATATGCTTGACTTTTGATTGTATCTAAAGCTACTGTTCTTTCGGCAAGGTTAACTAGTAAATCAGCTAAGAGCTCTTGATTCGTTGAGTCAAAAGAGGTGTGTCGGGCAAAATAATCTTGCAGATCAACGGAAGACTTCAATAGGAGTAGAGCTTCAAGATCTATAGCTGTTTGTGCTTTCAACTGGGAAGAAAAATCGTCAACGGTTTGCTCATGAAGAGGATCTTCCAAAGGCAATGAATTGAAAAAGGCCCTTAAAGTAAGAGCCGTTTGTTGTATAAGTCGTAAAATAGTATCTCGTGTTTCCATTAACGTACAGGTCGTAGCGTATTGCTAAACGTTACTTTGAAAGGATTGTCTTTGCTGCTGTTCTTCATCACATAAATAAACTTAAACATCTTAGCATGATCACTTTCAATTAGCA
Source organism: Myroides gitamensis (assembly GCF_029894455.1). Lineage (NCBI taxonomy): Bacteria > Pseudomonadati > Bacteroidota > Flavobacteriia > Flavobacteriales > Flavobacteriaceae > Myroides > Myroides gitamensis. The sequence goes on along the minus strand of NZ_JARYHN010000001.1, from coordinate 2,872,160 downwards.
CTTCGCTATTGGTATAAGTGTCCATAATCGTAAAATCATCCGTGTTGTCTACGCGAATCGATTTCGCAATTCCATTGGATAAATCACTCATGGTCATTCCTTTGAAGAATGTCTTACTGCTGTTTTTAACAACAATATTCTCTCCTTTGAACCCTTGGGTTAAAATAACAACGCTGTATTTATCTCCAGTTGCTTGCATCCCCTGTAAATACGATTCTTTGGTCTTGTCGGTTACAGAACGGAAATCGTCTCTTACTTGAGCATAGGAAGGCAAATCGATGACGTCTTTGGCTTCGGGTAATCTGTTTTCTTCTTTGATCTCTTCTAAGCGCTCCTCAATAGATAAATCTTTGGAAGAGTTGGAACTACTGCTGCTGTTGTTATTTGTACTACTTCCAGGTGGAACAGATTTACACATGGCAAATAAAACAATCAGGAATAAAAAAGGCAATTTTTTCATAATCTTAATTTTACAATGATAAGGATGCGATTGTAAGTAAGTATCTTTGTGGGTGTAAAGATAATTGTTTCATGTAAAATAAAAAAAAGGATCTTTACTTAATGGTTAAATACAGAAGGTATGTATTATGATGTTATACTTGTAGGAGGGGGCGCAGCGGGTTTTTTTTACGGCAATTAATCTTGCAGAACGCCAACCTAGTTTGCGTATCGCTATTCTAGAACGCGGAAAAGAGGTACTCTCTAAAGTGAAAATATCGGGTGGTGGACGTTGCAATGTTACCCATGCTTGTTTTATTCCCAATGAATTAGTGCAGTTTTATCCTCGAGGGGCTAAAGAATTATTAGGGCCTTTTCATCAATTTTGCAGTGGAGATACGATTGAGTGGTTTGAGCGCCGCGGCGTTGAATTGAAAATTGAAGAGGATGGGCGAATGTTTCCGACAACGGATTCTTCACAGACGATTATCGATTGTTTTACTAAAGCAACTGCACAATATAAAATTGATGTCTTACAAGGCATTAGTGTGCAAGGAGTATATCAAAGTGAAAAAGGGTGGAAGCTGGATACGACAAAAGAAAGTATGACGTGCGCGCAATTGGTGTTCACCACAGGGAGTAATCCGAAAATATGGCAAATGATGGGGGAGTTAGGACACCGTTTGGTTGAGCCTGTACCGTCTTTGTTTACCTTTAATATCAAAGATAAACGCATTCAAGATTTAATGGGGGTTTCTACAGAAGCATCTATTAAAGTAAAAGGAACAAAGTTAGAAGCTACCGGACCTTTGCTAATTACCCATTGGGGAATGAGCGGACCTGGTATTTTGCGTTTATCGGCTTGGGGTGCTCGAATCTTAGCTGAGAAAAATTACCAGTTTCACATTGTAGTCAATTGGCTGCCAACGGTAGATCGAGAAGATTTATTGGAACAATTGAAAGACTTCAAACATGAACATGCCAAGAAAATGGTAATGAAAAGAGGATTGTTTGATTTTCCAACACGTCTGTGGGAACGATTGGTGCAAGCAGCACAAATTGATGTAACACAAACTTGGGCGGATGTCAATAACAAGCAAATGCAAGCCCTTATGCTTCAATTGCAAGAAGGAGAGTTTCAAGTGAATGGAAAAAGTACATTCAAAGAGGAGTTTGTAACAGCTGGTGGAATTGATCTACGCGATGTCAATTTTAAAACTATGGAAAGCAAAATCAATGCAGATTTATATTTTGCAGGTGAAATTCTCAATATTGATGCAATTACAGGTGGATTTAATTTTCAAAATGCTTGGACAACTGGTTTCTTAGCGGCTCAAGCAATTGCCTCAAAATTTTAAAAGAACAACATGAAATTCAACTATTATAATACAAGTAGTAGTGTACTACTCTTGATTCTGTGTTTAGGTCCTTTCTTATCCATTGGAATTTTTTTCCTCTTGGTTGCTTCGGGCATCGTTAAATTTGTTGCGGTCCTGCTATTCTTCTTGTTTTTTGTTTTTTTATATAAAGTGCTCTTTATGAAAGTGACGATTGACGAAAAAGGAGTAAGCTATAAAAGTTTGTTTAAAGAGAAATTTTTACCCTGGTCAGAGATTAAAGATGTTTTAATTGTTGTCCGAGAGCGTCGTTCTATCCCTGATTATTATAAACTAGAAGAATGGATGCAAGCGGGACGCTCAGGAAAAAGTTACTTTTTACTGTTCCGAACATCAACCGAATTCCCTGCAAATCCGATGTTTATGTTTAGTGCTCCGATTGATGAGGACTATATCAGTGTGCAGTGTAGAAAGGAAGTAATTGAAAAAATTAATCAATATTATTACCGTTCTTAATCTTATCTTAAATAAAAGATAATTGGTGATAACATTGTTGATAAGTTTATTTTGTTTTGGTAGTGTATGCAAGTATTTTGCGTTCCTTTGGCAAACACACAACGAATAAATTAGACTACTTCAAGTATGATTTAAAGATGTATGTAATTTTGTAAGTGCTAATAGAAATATGGAAGGTATCCCCTTCCATATTTTTTTTATTCTTTCGTAAAAGGCTGATAAGCCACAGCTAATGAACGTTGATAAGCTTTAATAAATCGCGTAATCACCGTTAAGGTTGATAAACCTACAAGTGTTTTCAAATACCAATTCTCAAAGGGAATAAAGATGAAAATTAAAACAAGTGCACTAATTGTAGCGTACATTCGAATGTTGTAATTTCTAGTCTTAATAGGGTGCTTGTACAGTAACATAAAAACAAACAAGACAATAATTGTACTACCTAGTAGAAATAAAAATTCTCTCGAATTGGAATTGGTGAAAATAGAGTAACCAATGGCAATAATACCGGAAAGCGAAGCTAAGATCCAGTTGGTGTAATCCCAAAGGTTAATAGGATTGCTTGCGCGCAGTTGGACGGCTAAATTTTCTGTTAGTTGTACAGTTAGTTGTTTGGCTTCTTTGATTTCTGCGAGAGAAATGTGCTGTAAGGTATGCCCATCTGTAATAAACAGATCTGGGGTGTGATCATCTAAAGCTATACTAGACGAAGTGGTGCAATCTAGCTCTTTGATCAAATTCGTCCCTGAATAAATGGAAATGGATTGGATCCCCTTCAATTTATTTTCAGTGGTCGTTGTAAGGTGTAATTTAACCATGTTTTTGTGAGTTTGTGGGTTCGGTGTAGAGCGAATATAATATATGTTTATATAATATCCAATATTGAACTATTTTTTTTGCAATAAATACATAAAAACTGTACGGATAGTGTAATAAAAAATGTGAAAGATTTGGTTATAAGTAGTTTTAAGGGATATGGAGAAGAAAACTCGGTATGTGATAAAAAGGTGGTATTTTTGTCAAAATTTTGAAAGGAATGACAAGCGCAACTGATTTTATTTTCGATGCAACTGCAACAAAAGGACAACTAGCAGCACAAGGAACTTTTACCTGGAGTGCTCCAAGTAATATTGCTCTAGTGAAATATTGGGGGAAAAAAGAACACCAGATTCCCGCAAACCCATCATTGAGTTTTACATTGAGTAACTGCAAGACAATTACCACATTAGAATTTAAAAAGAAAGAAAGTAAAGGCATTACTTTCGATTTGTTATTTGAGGGGCAACCCAAAGAAGATTTCAAACCGAAAATTCAAAAATTCTTTGAGCGTATTTTATCCTATTGCCCGTATATTGAAAATTATCACTTCACTATCGATACTACAAATACATTTCCTCATAGTTCTGGAATTGCATCTTCTGCTTCCGGAATGGCTGCCTTGTCGATGAATATCATGTCGTTGGAACAAGTATTAAACCCTGCCATGACACAAGATTATTTCTTGAAAAAAGCTTCTTTTTTAGCGCGTTTAGGTTCTGGAAGTGCTTGTAGAAGTATTGCTGGAGAAATTGTCGTTTGGGGCGAGCAAGCAGAGGTGGCAGGTAGTTCTGATTTATTTGGTATTGAAGCGCCTTTTGATGTGCATGCTAATTTTAAAAATTACCAAGATGTTATCTTGTTAGTGGATAAGGGAGAGAAACAAGTATCAAGTACGGTTGGACATGACCTAATGCACAACCACCCTTTTGCAAAGGAGCGTTTTAATCAAGCGCATCAAAACTTGAGTCAATTGAAAAACATCCTCCAAACGGGAGATTTGAAACAATTTGTGGCTTTGGTAGAAAGTGAAGCCTTGACTTTACACGCGATGATGATGACATCAATGCCTTATTTTATTTTGATGAAACCCAATACACTTCAAATTATTGAGCAAATTTGGGCCTTTCGCGCTAAAACAGAAATTCCCGTTTGTTTTACGTTAGATGCAGGAGCGAATGTACACGTCCTTTTTCCAGAAAGCAATAAAGAGATTGTCCTTGCGTTTATACGTGAGGAATTAAGCAAATTCTGTCAGAATGAACATTTTATTGAAGATAAAATGGGATCAGGCGCTTTATTAATTAAATAAAAAGCGCTATATTTACCTTAGAAAAAATAGTGTTTAATTTTTAAAATTCAAGCTATGAAAAATGTTATAAAGTTATTCGGACTCGTGATATGTAGCTTGTTAACATATCAAGTTAGCGCACAAACTCCTATTTTTGATCAGAATCCCAACTATCGTGTAAGTATGGAAAAATACATGATGCAAAAGGATTCACTTTTAGTAAATTTAGGGGAAACTGTACAAGATACTTATAAAGCGTACGATTGGTATGAAGCCAAGCAAGAACGAAAAGCGCTAAAAAGACAATACCGCCACGAAGAACGTATGGCTCGTGCAAAATACGGCCGTAGTTATTATTCGGATTATGGCTATAATTACAATTCAGGGTACAACGGTTATTATAGAAACTATAGCAACTGGAATTGGTCTCCTCGTATTGGTTTTAGAACTGGTAATTGGTGGTTCTCTATTTAATGGAAAAAATTAATGAATAATAAAAAAAGTATGCAAATTAAGAAGATAGCATTAGCTGCAATTTTAGCAGCATCAGGTTTATTTATCACATCATGTGGTCGTCAAGTTACACGTGTTAGCACAGAAGAAACAATCGACTTAAGTGGTAGATGGAATAACTCAGATTCAAGAGAAGTTGCACAACAAATGACAAGACAAGTATTAGATGGTGCTTGGATTGGTAATTTTCAAGATGACAACGACAATAAAAAACCGGTAGTTATCGTCGGAATGGTTTACAACAAAAGCCATGAGCATATTGACGCTGAAACTTTCGTAAAAGACGTAGAGCAATCATTCATCCAATCTGGACGTGTTCGTTTGGTACAAGGTGGTAAAAAACGCGATGAGTTAAGAGGAGAAAGAGCAGATCAACAAACAAATGCTTCTGCTTCTTCAATGAAACAGTTTGGACTAGAACAAGGAGCAGATTTCATGTTGCAAGGTTCAATCAACTCAATCGTTGATTCACACAAAAAGAAAAAAGTGGTTTACTATCAAGTTAATTTGGAATTAACGAATCTTCAAACAAATGAAGTTGTTTGGATCGGTGATAAAAAAATAGCGAAATACGTAAAAAACTAAACTTATAATTGATGGTTTTCAATCGAACCATATCTTCAATATCAAAAACATTAGTGCCATTGGCGCTAATGTTTTTCGTATTTGGATGCGCCACTTATCACGATCGCATTACGGATTACTACCAGCGTATGACTCAACAAGACTACGTAGGAGCCGATAATGCATTGGATAAGAATAAACTACTGCAAAAAACAAGAAACTTACTCCTATTCTATATGGAAAAGGGGCGAGTGGAACACCTCAAAGGGAACTATGCCTTGAGTAATCAATACTTAAATAAGGCGGATCTTTTAATTGAAGATCAAGTGACAAAAGTTGGGGATGTTATGGTAGGACTTTTCTTGAACTCCATGTCTCAAAGTTACAAAGGAGAGGAATTTGAGATCTTCATGATTCACTACTATAAAGCATTAAACTATTTATACCTAGGACAATCCCAAGAAGCTTTAGTAGAAGCGCGTCGTATTTCCCTTCAGAACTATGAACAAGGAGATAAATACAACAACAAGACTACGCGTTATTCAAAAGATGCCTTTGCTCTAAATTTACAAGGACTTATTTACGAATCTACCGGAAATTACAACGATGCTTTTATTGCGTATAGAAATGCTGTAGAAGTGTATCAAAGTGCAACAGGTGGTTTGTATTATGGGGTAAGTATTCCTGAAAACCTAAAGTATGATGTCATGAATATGGCAAATAAGCTGGGTTTTACCAGTGATTTGAAAAGATTTGAGAAGGAATTTTCAATGCCTTTTAAACCATATCAAACGGCTGAAGGAGGAGAGTTAGTCGTCTTCTGGGAAAATGGGGTTGCACCAATTAAAGAGGAAGAGAATATTGTCTTTTCGTTAATTAAAGGAGATAGTGGAGCTTTAGTTTTTACCAATGCCTTAGGGGTTATGATTCCGTTGGATTTTGGTATTGCGGGTAATACGAACTTAAGTGATGTTCACAGTGTGAATATTGCCTTTCCTAAGTACATTAGCATTCCAGTGCCTTACGCAAAAGCGCAAGTGCAAGTCAATGGTTCAGCAACTTTTGTTTTAGAAAAAGTGCAAGATATAGATGTTGTTGCAGTTTCTACTTTAAAAGAAAGAGCAGGAAAAGAGTTAGGAAAAATATTAACGCGATTGGCTGTAAAAAAAGCGGCAGAATACGCTGTTAAATCTACAGCTAGATCCAATGATAATAATGCAGTACTAGAAGGTGTGGGCTTGGGATTACAGCTGTATAATTTGTTTTCAGAAAAAGCAGATACACGTAACTGGCAAACCCTACCTGCTGAAATCAGATATGCTCGTGTACCTTTGACAAAAGGAAAGAATCAATTGAGCTTGGAGTTGCAAAGACCACAAGGTGAAATTGTAAAACAACAAGTCGAAATTGAGGCAACAGGAAACATGAAGTTCTACAATTTTGCTACCATGAAGTAGAAATTATGACGAAGAATAAAGTGTGTACGCACTGTAAAACTCCTATTGATTGTCAACCGGAAGCGATTGATCAATGTGCTTGTTCTCAAGTTGAGGTTAGCTCGGCTACTCGAAACTTCTTGCGAAGCTCCTTTCACAAGTGCTTATGTCCAAGTTGCCTGGAAAAAATGGAACAGTTGGTACAAGAAGGACATGCGAATGAGTTTCCACGGACAAGAAGTGAAATGGTAGAAGGAAAACATTATTACATGGAAAATGGCTATTTTGTTTTTACTGAATTGTACCACTTTTTGAAAGGACAATGCTGTCAAAATGGATGCAGACATTGCGTGTATGGTTTTAAGAACCGTTACTTATAGAAAAAAATAAAACAAAATCACCTAAGCGTGAATATTATACGTACCTTTGCAGGGTAAATTACTTTTATCAGCTATGAAAGGACCTTTATTTTATTCAAAGATTCTATTATTCGGAGAATATGGAATTATAAAAGACTCAAAAGGATTATCTATTCCTTATAATTTTTATAAGGGAGCCTTAAAAATGGAAGAGAACCTAGAGGGATTCGCTAAAAAATCAAACGAAAGCTTACGAAACTTCGCTGCGTATCTAGAAGATATGCAAGAGGCTGAGTCTGCTTTGGTACAATTTGATTTCGATCGCTTACAAGCAGAGATTGAAAATGGATTGTACTTTGATTCTAGTATTCCACAAGGATACGGTGTTGGTAGTAGTGGTGCCTTAGTTGCAGCTATCTACGATCAATATGCACTAGAAAAAATCACCGTTTTAGAGAATCTAAGCAAAGATAAATTACTGAAATTAAAAGGGATTTTTGGTAAAATGGAAGCATTCTTCCACGGAACAAGCTCAGGGTTAGATCCGTTGAACAGCTATTTGAGTTTACCAATCTTAATTAACTCCAAAGATAATATCGAACCAACCGGAATACCTTCTCAAAGTTTAGATGGAAAAGGGGCTGTGTTTTTAATCGATTCAGGAATTGTAGGTGAAACAGCACCTATGATTACGATTTTTATGGAAAAATTAAAAGAACAGGGATTCAGAAAAGTACTAAAAGAAGAGTTCATCAAGCATACGGATGCGTGTGTTGAAAACTTCTTAAAAGGAGATTTGAAAGCTTTGTTTAACAATACAAAAGAACTTTCATCTGTTGTATTCAATCACTTTAAACCTATGATTCCAGAACAGTTTCACAATGTGTGGCAAAAGGGAATCGAAACCAATGATTACTATTTGAAATTATGTGGTTCTGGTGGAGGTGGTTATATCTTAGGATTTACGCCAGATATTGACAAAGCAAAAGAAACGCTTAAAGATTACAAATTAGAAGTAGTATATCAATTTTAAGCAATAAATTATAGAGAATGTTATAACCTTTTTTAATCACAAGAAAAAAATAAATATGTTATCTAGGAAAAATAAAATCCTCTTAGCTAAAATATTCAGTCTGTTTTCTGTGGTGAGAGGTTATAACATTTTTGTTATTATTTTAGCCCAATATTTAGCTTCCATTTTTATCTTCGCTCCAGAAAAAAGAGCTTTAGATGTTATTTTAGATTGGCAGTTATTTCTTATTATATTGGCTTCAGCCTTAGCAATTGCTTCAGGCTATATCATCAACAATTTTTATGATGCAGAAAAAGATTTAATCAATCGCCCCAATAAATCAATGTTGGATCGCTTGGTGAGTCAAACAACAAAATTGAGAGTCTATTTCTTCCTCAATTTTCTATCTGTTTGTATTGTAATTCCTGTATCCATACACGGAGCTATTTTCTTTGCCATCTATATTTTTCTCTTGTGGTTTTATTCCCATAAGTTGAAAAAATACCCAATCATTGGTAATCTATTAGCCTCTTTATTGGCCATGTTGCCTTTCTTTGCTATTCTGATGTACTTTAGATCTTTTCATATTTCTATTTTTGTTCATGCCTTTTTCTTGTATTTGATTATTTTGATTCGAGAAATCATGAAAGATTTAGAAAATATCCGAGGAGACTTTGCGAATAACTACCAGACAATTCCGGTACGTTTTGGCGAACAAAAAGCAAAAGAAGTCATTACGGGTGTTTTTGTGTTAGCTTTGATTCCCATTTATTTCATGACCGTTCGCTTTGATGTCGGCTATATGATTTACTATTTCTATTTCAGTATTGTCATTTTGCTGTTCTTCTTGTTGAGATTATGGAAATCGCACACCACGCAAGAGTATCACCAATTGCATTTCTTACTTAAGCTTTTGATTCTCTTAGGGGTCTTATCTATTGTGTTAATTAAACCCGATGTTTTGGCAAGTGGGAAGTATCTTTTAGAGGAGACTTTATAATAAAAAGCTATATTTTTTCGTATTTTGAAATAAAAGACGGAGTTTGTCTATCTTTGCAAAAATATTTAATATGAATAACGGTAAATCAGGTTCTAGAAAACCCCAATCTAATCGCAGTGGAAAACCAAAAGCTGGAGGGCCAAAAGCTGGTAAATCTAAAGCTGGAGGATCAAAAGTTGGAGGTGCAAAACCTTTCCAAAAGCGAGCTAGTCAAGGACAAGGAGCACAAAAACCTAATCCTTCTGCTAGAACATTCGATAAAAAACCAAAAGTAGTAGCTACTCCAAAAGAAGATAATGGAGTAATGCGCTTAAACAAGTATATTAGTAATTCTGGAGTATGTTCTAGAAGAGACGCAGATTTATATATTACTTCGGGTAACGTAAAAGTGAACGGAGAAGTAGTAACGGAATTAGGATACAAAGTAAATATAACAGATGTCGTAAACTTTGACGGTATGGTATTAGTACCAGAGAAAAAGGTATACATCTTGTTAAATAAGCCAAAAGGATTCTCTACAATCAATGAAGATGTTATTAGTCAAGAGAATGTATTGAGCTTGATTAAAAATGCAACTAAGTCAGCAGTAGCACCTGTAGGACGTATGGATAAAAGTACATTGGGACTGATGATTTTTACCAATGATACTAATTTAATTCAAAAGTTAAGTTCACCAGAACAACGTTCTTCAAAAATGTACCAAGTTTCGTTAGATCGAAATTTAAAATACGAAGATTTAGAACGCGTACAAAAGGGAATCTACATTGACGAAAAGCGTGTATTTGTTGAAGATGTTGCTTATGTTGAGAATCAACCGAAGACTGAAATTGGAATCAAATTAAAAGCATCGAACGTAAAATTAGTACGTGCTTTATTTGAATCAATGGATTATAATGTATTAAAAGTAGATCGCGTGATGTACGGAAATATCACCAAGTGGAATCTACCAAGAGGAAGCTGGAGATTTTTAACGGACGATGAAGTTCGCAGTTTACAACAAGGATAAAAAAAAGCTCAACCGAAAAGGTTGAGCTTTTTTTATATTTTACTATATCCAGTTAACGGTCAGCTATTAAGCTAAAACAAACTGAGTTTCGATGTCGAAGTTTACTTCTTCGCTTACCAATAAACCACCTGTTTCTAGTGTGGTGTTCCAGTTTAAATTCCAGTCTTTTCTATTCACTTTACCATTTAGGGCTAGAGCAATTTTAGCATTTCCCCATGGATCTTGAATAATACCGCTGTATTCTGCATTTAATTTTACAGGTTTACTTACACCGTGCATGGTTAAAGTACCTTCTACTACATAATGAGCTTCTCCTTTTTTCTCAATTTTAGTTGAGGTAAAAGTTACAGTAGGGTATTGTTCTGCATCAAAGAAATCCGCACTTTTTAAGTGATTATCACGGTCTGCGTTGTTTGTATCAATTGAAGCAATTTGCGTTTCAAATTGTAGGGTACTTTCTTCCAGATTATCATTTACTAAGTTGATTGTTGCTTGATAATCAGTGAAGTTTCCTCTTACATTGGTAAACATCATGTGTTTAATTTTAAATCCAATTGAAGAGTGTGTTTTGTCAATGTTCCAAATTTTAGTTTCCATTTTGTTTATTTTTTTTACTGTTAGTAATTATTGTAAGTAACTAGGTAATTCCATAGGAATTTCCATTAATAAAAGCTGTGCATCTGCTGTTGCTTGTACTTGAAGTGAATCAATATCCCAAATGCCGATGGCATCTCTGCGATCCAGTGTTTGGTTGTTTACGGTGATGCTACCTTCTAATACAAAGAGATAAATTCCGTTGGTTTTATCTTTCAGCTCGTAGTTTAGTGTTTTATTTTGATCTAAGTTGGCTAAATGAAACCACGCATTTTGGTGAATCCATGCACCAGCATCGTCAGGATTAGGTGATAAAATTTGATCCCAATTGTTGTGGCGTTTAGTAACATCCAATGGCAATTGTTGGTAGCGTGGTGTTACATGCAGCTTATTGGGAAATACCCAGATTTGCAAGAACTCACTAGCTTCTGTTTCACTAGGGTTGAATTCGCTGTGTTGTACACCTGTACCAGCACTCATCACTTGAATCTCATTAACGTGAATGGTTTCGCCGTGGCCCATGCTGTCTTTATGCGCTAAACTTCCTTTCAATGGAATTGAGATAATCTCCATGTTTTCATGTGGATGCGTCCCAAACCCCATACCTGGTGCTACATAATCATCATTGAGTACGCGTAAAACACCAAAGTGTACACGATCATCGTTTCTGTAGTTAGCAAAGCTGAAGGTGTGGTTTGATTTTAACCAACCATGGTCAGCATATCCTCTTGTGTCAGATTTGTAAAAAATAAAATTTTCCATAGTTGTATCGATTTTGTTATACAAAGATACAGATAGTCAATGGTTTAGTTGCTTAATGTAGGTTAAGAAATTACGTAATGGTAATTGGAGAGGGGAAAGAAGAAAGGGGAAAAGGGTGAAATACGTAGGGGCAAATGGCAATTTGCCCATTACCCTGAATGGTATTTGGAAAAGGGAAAGAAGAAGAGGATGAAATACGCACGTAGGGGCAAATGGCAATTTGCCCGTTACCCTGAAAATAATCGGAAAAAGGGAAATGCACACGTCCTGTGTCAACAGTAAACCGTCAACCAATATTTACTTCGCCGTAAGCATGCGTTTTTTCAATTTACTGAAAAACTCAGGAGTAATGCCTAAATAAGACGCAATTTGTTTTTGTGGTAAACAGTGTTTAATATCAGGGAAACGTTCGCAAAAACGCTCATAACGCTCTTCAGCGGTTAGCGAAAGGTTATCCATCAAGCGTTGTTGATTCGCAATTAGGGATCGTTCAATCAGAATGCGGAAATAACGCTCCATTTTTGGAACTTGGTCAAAGAGGTTGAGCTGTTGCTCGCGAGTCATGGTTAGTACCATGGCGTCTTCTACTACCTCGATATAAGAATTGCCTGGCTTTTGAGATAGGAAGCTGTACATATCAGCTATCCACCATCCATTTGTTGCAAAACTAACGGTATGCTCAACAATCTGATCATCTACAAAATAGTTTCTCAAAATTCCCGAGATTACAAAAGTTGAATTATAACAGATTTCACCCTCTACCAGGAGTTTTTCTTTTGCACTATAACGATGAGATTCGAAAGAATCCAATACGATTTTTTGCTCTACTTCTGTCAAGGTTACATGCTTCGCAATGCTTTCTAATAATATATCCACAGCAATTCGTTTATCTTATAAAAATACGTTTTTTATTTTAGAATACATAAAAAAAAGCGCCCAATACCGTTGTGTTGGGCGCTTTTATATTCGATTATGGGGTAGCTTATTGTAAAGCTTCTTTCATTCGTTTTAAAGCTTCTGTCAATTGATCTTCGCTTGTTGCGTAAGAAAGGCGGATACAATTTGGATTTCCAAAGGCATCTCCTGTAACTGTCGCCACATAAGCTTTATCCAATAAATACATTGATAAATCATTAGCATTGTTGATGGTTACTCCTTGCAAGGTTTTACCAAAGAAAGAAGATACATCTGGGAATAAATAGAACGCACCATCAGGTACATTTACTTTTACTCCTGGAATTTCTCTCAACAAGTTTACAACAAGGTCTCTTCGGTTTTTGAAGGCATGTACCATGTCTTTTAAAACACTTGGATCAGCATTAACAGCTGTGATTGTTGCACGTTGTGCAATTGTATTCGCTCCAGAGGTTACTTGTCCTTGCATTTTTGCACAAGCTTTTGCGATAAATTCAGGAGCACCAATATATCCAATACGGTATCCTGTCATAGCAAACGCTTTTGAAATTCCGTTTACAGTAATCGTACGGTCAAGTAAATTGCCAATTGAACCAATACTGCAGTAAGCGCTACCGAAGTTAATGTGTTCGTAGATTTCATCCGAAAGGATGTAAATAGAAGGGTATTTCTCCAATACAGCTGCAATAGCTTCTAATTCTGTTTTGCTGTAAACAGATCCACTTGGATTACAAGGAGAACTAAACCATACCATTTTGGTTTTTGGGGTAATGGCATCCTCTAATTGCTGTGCTGTGATTTTGAAATCAGTATCGATCGTCGTAGATACTTCTACTGGAATACCTTCTGCAATTTTTACGATTTCAGCATAACTCACCCAAAAAGGAGCAGGAATGATTACTTCATCTCCAGGGTTAATCATCGCTTGAGCTACATTGAATAAAGCTTGTTTAGCTCCTGTAGATACAACGATTTGGTTTGCTGTATAGTGTAAGTTATTATCTCTTTTGAATTTATTGCTAATCGCCTGTCTTAGCTCTAAATATCCTTCAACAGGTGGATATTTACTATAGTTATCTTTGATTGCTTGAATAGCTGCTTCTTTGATAAAGTCAGGTGTATTAAAATCTGGTTCACCAAGACTCAAGCTGATAATGTCTATTCCTTGTTCTTTTAGCTCGCGAGCTTTTGCTGCCATCGCTAAAGTCTGTGAAGTTGTAAGATTGTTGATTCTATCTGATAGAACTTGAGTTTCCATAGGTATTAAATACATTTAAATAGTATCAACCAAAGGTAAGTATAATAAATCTATATTATAGTTAAGAGGGGCTTATTTACCGAGAAAAAAGGCTATTTTTGTCAAAACTTTTGAAATGGAAGAAATTTTAAAATATTTCCCTAATCTTACCCCTGTACAAATCTCGCAATTTGAACAATTGGAAGTTGTGTACCAGGAGTGGAATGCAAAAATTAACGTTATTTCTAGAAAAGATATACACGAATTATATGTAAAGCATGTCTTGCATTCGTTGGGAATTGCCAAGGTAATGGAATTTGTTCCCGGTAGTAGTGTAATGGATGTTGGAACAGGAGGAGGATTTCCTGGAATTCCATTGGCTATTATGTTTCCAGAAACAAAATTCTACTTGATTGATATCATTGCAAAAAAGATACGTGTCGTTAATGAAGTTATCCAAGCATTAGGGTTAACCAATGTCGTTGCAGAACAAAAAAGAGCCGAAACAGTAGAGGAGAAGTTCGATTTTATTGTGAGTCGTGCTGTAACCAATATGCCTGATTTTGTGAAGTGGATTCGCCATAAAACGAAAAAGGAAAATCACCATGAATTTGAAAATGGAATCCTATACTTGAAAGGTGGGGATTTGACAGAAGAATTACAAGACTTCCCAAAAGCCGTTCAGTTTGATTTGAGTAATATCTTTGATGATGAATTCTTTGAAACGAAAAAAGTAGTGTATTTGCCGTTGAAATATAAAGGGTAAATGGGTTATGAGATGAATGGATGAGCATCTAAAATTACTACAAAAATCAAACCTATAAGATAAAAACAGTATCATATAAAAAAAGGATGAATTGCAACTGCAATTCATCCTTTTTTTTTAATCATAATTATTTTTCACAAGGAGATTCAAGATAATAGGTCCGTATGAGATTTCAGATCATCCCCATTTATCTCACGGGGTTATCTTTATTTTAGTATTCGATGAATGAATCCCATAACCTCATAACCCATACCCATACCTCCTCTCCAATAGTTAACGAAGTGGTTTCACAAACAGCAAACACGTATCTGTAGGTCGATGGAGCACGTGATTGGCTACACTTCCCAAGATAATATCTTTGATACCTGCTGAACCTTTAACTCCTAGGATCATAAGGTCTGCCTTTTTTGTTTTGGCATATTGTATTAAGGCAGCAGCGACATTTTGATTTTTTGCAGGAACGATGTCAATATCGGTGTATTGCGCATATTGTTTGTTCCATTTTCCTTCTTTCTCTTTGATATCCTCGAGTGATATTTTATCAAGTTCTTTATCCGTCATCATAGGTAAATAGCTCCAGTATGATTTAGAGATATGTACTGCGGAGTGCTTAATGCGCTGTCCTTTGGAATTGTTTTTAAAACGATCTGCCCATAGCATAATCGCATTGGTATAGCGAGAGAAATCAATAGCATCAATTACCGTCTCAATGGGAATATGGAATGTTTCTGGTACAAGAAGTGTAGCAGAAGGTAAAAGGCGAACTAATTTATTGGCTAATGCACCGTTACCCGTTAACTGTTGTTTATTCCCCAAGACAAGTAAATCGTAGTTTTTCTGCTTTGAAATACTAGCAAAAGCAATTTCAGAATAGTTTTCTACGGTGATAATAATTTCGTACTTATAGGTAATTTCTGTTGCGCTGATTTGTTCTTCTACACGTTTGGTGATTCTTTTTTGAATCAATGCCAATTGATCTTTTTGAATCAGTTCTTTGGGTAGTTCACCTAATTTTAAATTGTGAATAAAGGTGATTTGTTCTACGTTTAGAATATGGTCGAGTATTTTGGCATATTGAATCAAGTAATGATCCATCTCAGAGAGATCTAAACCAACTAATATATTGAGTGCTTTGTTTGTTTCCATGATGCGTTATTTTTGCTGTTCTTCGATTAAATCAGAGATAATATCCTTGTAACTCTTTTCTTGTTTCGACTTCAATTGTTTGGCTTTTTTATTCAGTTCATCTTGTAGTCCTTTTTGCAAGCTGTAACACATCAATAGCAGGATAACTGCAAACGGAAGTCCGGTTATAATTACAGCGGTTTGCAAGGCATCTAAACCACCACCCCACAACAAGACAATGGCAATAAACCCTTGTAAAAAGGACCAGAATACACGTTGCCAAACGGGCGAATCTCCTTCACTACCAGATGTAATATTATCGATGACAAGAGATCCCGAATCCGAAGACGTAATAAAGAACGAAAAAATTAGAATAATGGCTACAATAGACAGGAAGTTCGTGAATGGAAAGTTTTCTAAGAAAACGAAGAGTGCCGTTGAAATATCTTCTTTCACAGCAAGTACCATTGTCATATCACCCTCTAGAATGGTGTGTAAGGCACTTCCGCCAAAAACATTCATCCAAAGTAAGGTAATCAACCCCGGTACGATTAAAACCCCTAATACGAATTCTTTAATTGTTCGTCCTTTTGAAATTCGGGCAATAAAGCTACCCACAAAAGGAGACCAAGCAATCCACCAAGCCCAGTAGAATATCGTCCAGACATTTTGCCAACCCGATCCTTTATAGGTATCATTCCACGTACTAATATCAATGAAGTTTGCCAAGTATGCTCCTGTGTTTTGCACATACCCTTTTAGAATAAATAAGGTAGGCCCTAAAACGAAAATCAGAATCATAAAACCAGAAGCCATATACATATTGACATTACTCAATAGTTTGACTCCCTTATCCAATCCGGAGAAAACAGAGATGGTTGCAACACTAATTACACCAATAATAATCCCTGCTTGCATTAAGGGAGAAATCTCCCAGCCGTACAGGTATTCAAGTCCCGCTGTGATTTGAGTTACCCCCAATCCCAACGAAGTAGACAAACCAAATACGGTAGCTAAGGTGGATAAAATATCAATGGTATGTCCCCACCAACCGTGAATCTTTTCCTTTAAAAAAGGATATAGTAAAGAACGGAAGGTCATGGGTAATTTTTTATTGAAGCTGAAAAAGGCTAGAGCCAGTCCAACAATGGCATAAATAGCCCAAGCGTGTAATCCCCAGTGTAAACTAGTAAATTCCATCGCCTGAATAGCCGAATCAATATCGCTATCCGCAGGTCGAGGAGGATTAAAGAAGTGGGATACAGGCTCTCCAATACTAAAGAACATGATTCCGATTCCCATTCCCGTACTAAAGAGCATGGCAAACCAAGAAGGTTTGGAGAATTCAGGTTCTGCATCATCACCCCCTAAACGGATATTTCCATATTTACCAAAGGCTAAAAAGAGGGCAAAAATGAGGATGATATTGACGGTAAGAATGAAGAACCAACCAAAATTTTCTGTTACTGCTAATTGTCCTACGTGAAACCAATCACCTACTTTGCTAGGGAAGAGGAGACAGACGGCAATAAGTAAAATGATTAGAAAAATGGAGGTGGTAAAAACAGGTGGATTAATCACCAGTTGTCTTTTGTCTAGTAATTTTTTAAACATGAGTTATATACTATTTGTTAATAATTATAACCCAGTACTTTAGAAATAAAATAAGGATCTTTTTCTACTGAAAAAGAATAAAAGCAAAATATAAAAGTAATTTTTACTTAATCGTTTGGTCTAAAAAGAGGAAACGATCCCAATAAAAAGCACTGAATTGTGAATGAAAAAAGGCGGTCTTTTGAAACCGCCTTTTAGTATGTTCTTATCCTAAGAAAGGATATTTGTAATCTTTTGCAGGAACAAAGGTTTCTTTAATTGTTCTTGGCGATACCCAACGCAATAAGTTCAAGATAGAACCTGCTTTGTCATTTGTACCAGAAGCTCTCGCTCCACCAAATGGTTGTTGACCTACAACAGCTCCTGTTGGTTTGTCATTGATGTAGAAGTTACCAGCAGAGTTTACTAACGCTTCAGTAGCTTCTGCAATAGCATAACGACATTGAGAGAAGATAGCTCCAGTTAAGGCATAAGCTGAAGTCTCATCTACTAATTTCAATGTTTCAGTCCATTTTGCATCCTCGTATACGTAAATAGTTAAAACAGGACCGAATAATTCTGTTTCCATTGTATCGTATTTTGGATTTGAAGTTAAGATAACTGTTGGCTCAACAAAGTACCCTACAGATTTATCGTATTTTCCTCCTAATACTACTTCTGCATCTGTAGCCGCTTTTGCTGCTTCGATTGCTTTCGCTAATTTGTCGAAAGAACTTTCAGAAATTACAGATGATACGAAGTTTGAAGGATCTTCAGGCGTACCCATTTTGATTGTTGCTAAATCAGCAGCCATGAAATCTTTTACTTGTGGCCATAATGAAGCAGGAATATATGCTCTTGAAGCTGCAGAACATTTTTGTCCTTGGTATTCGAAAGCTCCTCTTGTTAAAGCAACAGCAACTTCTTTTGGACAAGAAGATGGATGTGCTAACACATAATCTTTTCCTCCTGTTTCCCCAACAATTCTAGGGTATGTTTTATAGTTGTTGATGTTTTGTCCGATTTTTGTCCACATGCTATTGAAAACACCAGTTGATCCTGTAAAGTGGATACCAGCGAAGTCAGGGCTAGCTAAAAGTGTATCTGTAATCATAGCAGAATCACCGTATACTACGTTGATTACACCGTCAGGTAAACCTGCTAATTTGAATACTTCAACAATTACTCTTGCAGAGTAAATTTGTGTAGCAGATGGTTTCCAAACAACCACGTTCCCCATCATGGCAACTGAAGACGGTAAGTTTCCAGAAATTGCAGTAAAGTTAAATGGAGTAATAGCGTATACGAAACCTTCTAATGGTCTGTGCTCTAATCTATTCCAAACTCCATCAACTGATAGCGGTTGTTCTGAATAAATTTGAGACATATATTCAACGTTGAATCTCAAGAAGTCGATGAACTCACAAGCTGCATCAATCTCTGCTTGGTGTAACGTTTTTGCTTGAGCAATCATCGTTGCGGCATTGATTTTAGCACGGTAAGGACCTGCTAATAATTCAGCTGCTTTTAAGAAAATTGCTGCTCTGTGTTCCCATGGCATTGCTGCCCATTTTGTTTTTGCTTCTAAAGCAGTAGCGATTGCTTTTTCAACTAATGCTTTGTCTGCTTGGTGATAAACACCTAATTTATGTTTGTGATCAAAAGGTGGGAATAAATCTTTTGTATTTCCAGTTCTGATTTCTTCTCCACCAATAAATAATGGAATATCAACTAATTGGCTATATTGCTCTTTGAAAGAGTTCAAAGTCAATTCTCTCTCTTGCGTCCCAGGCGCGTATGATTTTACAGGCTCATTAATAGCACTCGGAACTTTGTAGAATCCTTTTGACATAATGTACTTTTTTTCGGGTTTATTAAAATATATAACTACAAAGGTAATTAATTTTACTCGAATTACAGGTTATTACACACTAGTTTAACTTAAAGCGTCTAATTTAAAATAAAGGGCGCTACGAGTTTAAAGAAGGGAATTTCAACCGTAATCATTTCTTGATTTTCTGTGCGAATGACGTTGTAATATCCATGCATCGCTCCAGAAGTAGAGGTCAATACACAACCACTGCTATAGGTGTAGGTTTCATTGGGTAAAATAAGGGGTTGCTCCCCTACAACACCCAATCCTTCTACAATTTCTTTGGCATTGAGTGAATCGTAAATTTCCCAATGACGCGAGTGGATCTGAATCGTAGAATCGCTCTGGTTTTCGATGGTAATTTCATAACTAAAAGCAAATTGCATGCTATTACTTCGTTGAAAAAAACCTTCATACAGTGTTTCTACTGTTACATTTACTCCTTTGGTTTGTTTTGATACCATAATGCTGTTCCTTTTTATTTTTAGTACGTAATCTGTTCTGCATTTGCTTCTGCAAAACCGATAACACGATCATATAAATCAGTATTTCCTTTATAATATACTAAAACTTGATATTTATTTGTGGTCAAAGCGTGATTCCCGTCTGGGTTGTGCTCGGTGCTAACCTTACCTTTTACAACGGCTGTAATGTTGTAATTGGTGAATCCTTGTTTGATGAGAATGGCTTTCTCAAAACGATCCGTTTCTGGATTGTAGGTCAACTGATGCTCTGAGGTTAATTCATAATTGTTGAACATTCCCGTAACAAAATACACCTCGTTTTTATCCTCAGCTACAGGTTGAAAGGTGAAATATACCCAGCTGTATTCTGCTTCAATTGCCGCCTTTTTTCCATAGATATTGCGCACTCTAAACGAGCCATTGATATCGGGATAGTAAGAATATTTCTTGTCCAACCATCCTGTAATCGGATAAAGTGTCGTTTTATACATGTCATTTTCCTTCCCATTGAAGTAAATCATGTTGTTGGCTTGTTTTAAATCACTATTGTCAAAATAGCGGAATTGGTTACCTCCCCAAAAACTAGTCTCCTTGTCGTATTTGTAAATCAAATCTGTACCAATGGTATATTGAGGGGGAACTTTGGTAATATATGAATCCCAACGACCATTTTGGAACAACGCTACTTTGATATTCGCTGTTGGATTTTGATACGTTTGATCCCCTAATTTAATGGTCAGTTCTAAAGATTGTTTCGTATCGATATAGGTTAAATCTCTTGCTCTTTTTACTTGTGCTCCCACACCAACTGTATTTTCATACAAGACAAATTTACGTCGGATGACTACTTGATTATCTTCATCGTAAATCTCTAAGATGTAGTTACCGCTTTTGGTAATGCGATACATGGAGTTAGGGATGGTCAACTTGTAATGCGTGTACATCTGCAACGTATTGAATGAAGTGTTGTACTGCTGGATGCGTTGATTGTCCATTCCCTTGATATATTCAATCGGTCTCAATTGAGAAGGGGTCCAATCGTAATTATAAGCCTGAACACGGTAGTAGTAATTTCCTTCATCTCCATACAAATCGTCAAATTCGAGTGCAAAACTCTCATTTAAGGGAAAGAAAGGAGTGACAGCTTGATCATTATTCATGAAAGCAGCCATTTTGATGTAGTTGGCAGTATAATCCTGTGTTGACTGTGCTTGAGTAAGCAACGTGCAAAAAAAGAAAATAAAAAGCCATTTTACGTTCAACATGAGCGATGATCTATTAAGGGGTTACGTAATTTAAAGCTAAGAAATTTTCTTCAAATTCCTCTAAATTAAATAGCTTTCTATCTGCTAAATTAAATTTAGGGTCATCGTAAAACTCCAATTCAGGAACCACAAAGACGGTCATTCCTGCATTTTTACCTGCTGTAGCTCCTGTAAAAGAATCCTCAACAACAAGGCAATGCTCTGGTTGACTGTTTAGATTTTGTGCGGCTTGTAGATACACATCAGGAGCGGGTTTGCCCTGAGGAACATCCAATGCAGATACCGTCGTTTGAAAAAAGGAATGAATATCCAATCGCGTTAAAACAGTTTGGATCAATGAAGGCGTAGAGTTTGTCGCTAAACCAATTTTAATCCCTTGGGCTTGTAAAAAGGTTAAGGTGGCTAAAACTCCTCTTTTGATTTCTCCTTCTTGGCGAACTAGTTCATCTACTCGGTCAATAACGGCTTGTTCTACTTCTTCGAGTGAATGGCTAGTCCAAGGAAATAAACGATACCAAAGTTCAGTTACTGCTCTTGTGGTTTGTCCAGTGGTTTGATGGGCTATTGCTTCACTCCATTGACAACCAACTGCAGTAAAAACTTCTCTTTCTGCTTGTTGCCAAAATTTTTCAGAATCAATTAAAACGCCATCCATATCAAAAAGTACGGTCGTAATCATAGTTAAAATACGTAAACGAATAATAGTTGTACGAATATACGGAAAAGCGATAGAATGAGAAAGGAAGGTTTACAGTGGTTTGAAACAAACTGGGATTATTTCTCCCGCTGCTAAACAATATTTTTCCACTTCGGCTGGGGTAAGTCGATGGGTGTAATCCTCTTCAATAACCGTAAAACCAATTTGACGCAGTTTATCAAAATAATCTGTTCCATAAACGCGAACGTGATCGTATTGACCAAACAGCAAGGTGCGCTCTTTGGGGTCTGTGATACTGTCATCTTGAAAAGTAGTTGCTCTATTCAAGTCTTGAGGGACTTGAAAAATGCCCATACCGCCAGGTTTTAGGATGCGATATAATTCTTGCATGGCTTTGGTATCATCGGGAATGTGTTCCAATACGTGATTACACAAGATTATATCAAATGAATGATCCGCAAAAGGTAAGTGACAGATATCTGCTTTGACATCTGCTAAAGGCGACTCTAAATCTGTCGTAGTATACGTTAAATTGGCCTGTTTTTTAAAGCGCTTATAAAAGGCTTGTTCAGGGGCAAAGTGCAAGACCTGATGTGGAGCCGTGAAAAAATCGGTTTCTCTTTGTAAGTACAGCCATAACAAACGATGCCTTTCTAAAGACAATGTGCTTGGAGAAAGTACGTTGTTTCGCTGTTTGGCATAGCCATAAGGTAAAAAACTTTTAAAACTTTTGCCATCAATAGGATCTGTATAGCGATCACCTTTGAGGTACCAGGCAAAAATAGGTCGAACAAGATAACTCAACCGAATTAAAATCGGTCGAGGTATAATGTTCAGTATTGTTTTGAAAAGTTTCTTCATTAGTGGAAGTGAATTATAAAACTAAAGGATTAGCTCTAAACTCATCTTCTTCATTGCTTTGGATTCCCAAGGCTTGGTAAATGTATTGGAACGTAGATAACAATTCTGGTTTACCATTCACTAAAGCCACATCGTGCTCAAAGTGTGCAGATGGTTTTCCATCACGCGTAACGATAGTCCATCCGTCATTCAGTTGTTTGATGTTTCTTGTTCCTAAGTTAATCATAGGTTCAATCGCAACAACCATACCTTCAACGAATTTCTTTCCTCTTCCTGGTTTACCGTAATTTGGCATCTCAGGAGCTTCGTGCATTTTTGTTCCTAGTCCGTGACCTACTAATTCACGTACTACCGTATAGCCTTCTTTTTCGCAATAACGCTGAATAGCACTTCCTACATCTTCTACGCGGTTACCCAATTTGAATTCGCGAATCCCAACGTAAAGCGATTCTTTGGTGATTTGCAATAAACGCTTTGTTTCAGGTGCAACTTCACCTACTTCAAAGGTATAGGCATGGTCACCATAATATCCATTCATAACTGTTCCACAGTCAATCGATACGATATCACCTTCTATAATGGGTTTATCTGTTGGTAGTCCATGTACAATTTGCTCGTTTACACTAGTCAAAATAGTAGAAGGACATCCATATAATCCTTTGAATCCCGGTACTGCACCGTGATCTCTGATAAATTCTTCTGCTTTTTTATCTAATTCTAAAGTCGTTACTCCTGGCTTTAGCTCTGTTGCAAGCATCCCTAATGTTTTAGAAACTAAAAGGGCACTTTGTCTCATCAACTCAATTTGTTCTAGAGTTTTTGGAATGATCATACTTTATTGATTTAAGAACTACAAAATTACGGTATTCCTTTGAATCTAAAAAATGGATGAAAATGGAATTTTAGAAATAAAGAAGTTCTATGTTGTTGAACAGCAAAATAATTGGCTTATTTCCAATCTGAAGCCTGAATGGTATAAGAATTAGCATTGACTTCTAACTGAATCGCCGCATTGCCTGGTTGGGCTTTTATTGCAGTCGGATACCAGTTTCTTTCGGGGGTGACGAAGATAAGTAACCCTTCATCGTCGCCAATCGCACAGAATTCAGGTAAAGGTTGCGCTTTGTCGAAATACTGTAATCCCGTTTGTTGCATAATCCCTTCTGCTGTTTGCATCGGTTGGGCAGTTACAATACCGATTTCGCTAATATTCAACATTTCTTTTGGTGAAAAAGGTTGATCGAGTACCGTTTGAATATCTTCTCTCGCAATGAATTCGAGCAAATTTCCGTTCAAGTCCCAAAAGTAAATCGATTGCGCTTTCCAAGCATCGAAATAGGTAATAACTTCGGCTTTCGGAGAAGGAAGTAGTTCAAGGTTATGCGCCTCTGCCCAAGCAATAGCCTGCGCTAGGTGATTCGTAGCAATATTAAACGCAAGGTGATAAAAAGCAGAGCTGTCTTTTTTCTCTTGAAAAATTAATTTGGTGTCACCTGCTTGAAAGTGAACTTCGTTTTGTGTTTGTGCTGTAAGTGCTAAACCTAAGGTATGTTGATAAAAATGAACGATGTTATTTAGGTTTGCTGTTTCTAAGGTTAAGGCTGTTATTTTCATGATCTACTTTGTATTTGTTTAAAGTAAAGGTAGGTGGAACTATGCGGTATTGTAAGTGATTCCTATGGAATAAAAAAATAGAAGTATAGATAAAAACAATAAAAAAGAGGCGATAAAAAGCCTCTTCTTTTGTATTATAGTTGAATAAATTTCGGTTCAAGTTGTAGTAAATCACCGGAAATTTGCGTGAGTTTACCCTTTTCAAAAGCATATAAACTCGCGTATTTGCCTTTTACAATTGCTTTTGGATTGGGTTCGTTTTGAAGTAAATCCATCAAAAAACGATTATTGCATTTTCCGTGCATATTGGTATTATATGCTTTGTAGTTGACTACATAGAGTGGTAGGTCAATTTGTTGACTCAATGTGGTACCTAGGGCACCATACCCTGTAGTAACCAAGAACAGTTTATATCCATTCTCATCTGCCCAGCGTTTAAAAGTTGCTAAAGGATAACAAGTAGATCCTACACAGCTATTCGCGAAGGTGTAAACCAGAATTTTATCGTGTTGTTCCATTTGTTGACGGATTTGTTCTCCTGTTATGGCATAGACGCGATTGTGTAGGGTGTCTTTTCCTTCTTCATAAGTTGCAAGATAGGGGTGGAGTGCTGGATCTAATTTTTTATAATCACTGGCGACTCCATATATCGTTATACAAGAGCTGCACAATAGTGCAAGACCTGCTAACGCGAGTAATTTATATTTCATGGGTTGATTGGTCGGTGTTAAGTCAAACGAATATAGCGAATTAATTATAAAAAAACAGCGCTTTGTATTTTTACAAAGCGCTGTTTTTATGTTGTTGTTTGATTTAAGTATTAAACCAAAGATTGTCTCGTCATTTCTTCAGGTTGAGGTAATCCCATTAATTTTAAAATCGTTGGGGCAATATCTCCTAAAACACCGTGGTTGATGGTTTTGATGTCTTTATCAACTAGAATAATTGGCACTGGATTCGTGGTGTGTGCTGTATTCGGACTACCGTCTTCGTTTAGCATGGTTTCACAGTTTCCGTGATCGGCTAATACGATAGTCGTGTAATTATTCGCTAAAGCTGCTTCAATTACTTCTTTGGCACATTGATCTACTGCCTCACAAGCTTTAATTGCTGCTTCCATTACTCCAGTATGTCCAACCATATCTCCATTGGCAAAGTTTAAACACACAAAGTCAACTTCTCCTTTTTGCAATTCTGGAATTAAAGCATCTTTTAAATCATAAGCGCTCATTTCGGGTTGCAAATCATAGGTTGCCACTTTAGGCGAAGGACATAAAATGCGTTGCTCTCCTTCGAAAGGCAATTCTCTACCGCCTGAAAAGAAAAAGGTTACGTGTGGATATTTCTCCGTTTCGGCAATGCGAATTTGTTTTTTACCGTGTTGAGCGATAATTTCTCCAAGCGTATGATGTAAATTCTCTTTGTCGTATACCACATGCACACGTCTAAAGGTATCATCATAGTTGGTTAAGGTTACAAAATACAAAGGCAAGGCTTTCATTTCGTATTCAGGGAAATTATCTTGTGATAGCACATGGGTTAATTCACGCCCACGATCTGTACGGAAGTTAAAAAAGATAACCACATCATCGGCTGCAATTTTACCAACAGGATGATTGTCTTCATCAACCATCACGATAGGTTCAATGAATTCATCTGTAATTTGATTCACGTAACTTGCTTCGATGCTTTTTACTGCATCTGTAGAGTGAATTCCCTTTCCTTCTACCAATAAATGATAGGCTTTTGCTACTCTCTCCCAACGTTTGTCGCGATCCATAGCGTAATAACGCCCAATGACAGAAGCCAATTGAACTGGAGAATAGGCAATGTGTTCTTCTAATTTAGCAATGTGTTTCACTCCCGATTTCGGGTCTACATCACGTCCATCTGTAAAAGCATGAACAAATAAATCTTGTAGGCCATAATCCACTGCAGCGTCAAGTAAACCATACAAGTGTTTTTCATGTGAATGCACACCCCCATCTGAAAGTAAACCTAGAAAGTGAACTTTCTTGTGGTTTTCTTTTGCATAGGCAAAAGCCGCTTGCAAAGCAGGTTCATGCGCAATCGTTTTGTTTTCAACCGCCATATTGATTTTGACCAAATCTTGATACACAATTCGACCTGCACCTAAGTTCATATGACCTACTTCAGAATTTCCCATCTGACCTGCTGGTAATCCTACATTTAATCCGTCCGTTAATACATACGTATTCGGGTATTGGGTATATAGGCTGTCAATAAAAGGAGTCTGAGCATGTGCGATGGCTGAAACTTTAGGATCTTGTGTTTTCCCCCAGCCATCTAATATCATTAAAATTACTTTCTTATTCATCGTTGTGTGTTTTTGTCGTTTGAATTATTCCTTATACAAATTTACAGATTGTATTTTTAAGTTCTACTTTTTAAGGGGAGATTCCTGCACTTTATTTAAAAAAAATACGCTTTTCGCTGTTGACTTTTGAGGATTTAAGGAAATTGTGATTTTAGGCTACGAAAAAAGCTCAATTCGCAAAGAATGTACAAAAAAAACATAATTATAGCCTTACTTTGGTGATTATCATTTGTTTGGTAAAAATATTTTTTTATTTTTACGACTTCGTAATTAAAAATAACCCCTTTTTTAAAGATAATACAATGAATTATAAGCAGTGGATAGTGGCTTCGGCGGCTTTGGTATTAGTTGGTGCAGGTATTGCCAAGAATTCAATTCAATTTGATAGTTCATCCATTCAATTGGATGCTGATATAACAGAAAAAACAGAAACAGTAGAAAAAACGGAATTAACCGCAGAAGAAAGTTTTGCACTAAAAGCAAATACTCTTTTTCATACGTTAGATTTAAAAGCGTTTAATGCTCCTTCTGAAAAAGTATTTACTATGGCACTGAAAGGCTATTTTAAAATGCAAGAAGAAGGGTTAATCAAAAATAGTAAATTGACCATTGTTGATTTTAGTGTTTCTTCTACACAAAAAAGATTATGGGTGATTGATATGGAAAAAAATACAGTGCTACTAGAATCTGTTGTTGCCCATGGCAAAAGAACAGGGGATGAGTTTGCAACTGCTTTTTCAAATCGAATCAATTCTCACATGAGTAGTTTAGGGTTCTATAAAACTGGAGAAACGTATCAAGGAAGCAATGGCTTTTCTATGCGTTTAGACGGATTGGAAAAAGGAATCAATGACAATGCACGTACTCGTGCGATTGTTGTACATGGCGCAGATTATGCCTCTCCAGCCTTAGCCTTAAAACAAGGTCGTTTAGGTAGAAGTTATGGTTGCCCTGCTGTTCCAAATGAAGTAAACAAAGAATTAATCGAATTAATTAAAGAGGAGTCTTGTTTATTTATTTACTCTACACAACAAGATTATTTAAAACAATCAAAATATTTAATCTAATAGCATAGGATTCAACGAATAGTTGCTAAAAATGTCCAACGTACTCTGGTGCGTTGGACATTTTTGTTTTAAAATAAATCAAATTTTTTAATACAAACAGGCCTACTTTTTGTTACTTTTAAGTGTGCTACAAGTTGGGATTGCATGTGATGCACTGTAGTACAAACGATAGTATTACTTAAAAAAAATTAAAGCGATGAAAAAAATCAGTTTATGTTTACTTGCAACTCCTTTGTTGCTCTTGTCTTGCAAACAAGGAGATTCAACAACAAAAGGAGCAGAATCCAATCAAACAAGTGAGGCT
This sequence comes from Myroides gitamensis, assembly GCF_029894455.1. NCBI lineage: Bacteria > Pseudomonadati > Bacteroidota > Flavobacteriia > Flavobacteriales > Flavobacteriaceae > Myroides > Myroides gitamensis. The sequence goes on along the minus strand of NZ_JARYHN010000001.1, from coordinate 2,844,436 downwards.
ACTCAGACGCAATCAATACAAGATCATGGTGGGCTAATTGGACAAAAGGGAATATTAACTTACCCTGATTTTAAAGCAGAGGTAACGTATTTATCAGAAAATCAATTGCATTGGAAAACAACGAATGCAGAGGGAGTAGTTTCAGAAGGAACGGAAACAATGAGTTATAAGAAAATAGGAGATCACCTGTTTTTTATAAACTGGATTGAACGCGATGGCTTAACAGTTAGTCAGGTTATCGATATGCAAAAAGGAAGTGTTGATGCTTTTCTAAGTTATGCGGATGAAACAAGCAGCCAAGGAAAGCGAAGCTCAAATTTTATTCAAGGAACTTTTCAGTTGGTAAAATAAAAGATATAAAAAATAGCCCCTGATATCAGAGGCTATTTTTATATATAAGGAGATTTTTTATTTATTTAAACGCTTGTAAAGCTCTTCGTCATACTTATAGATATCTTTGAAATAGGTGAACTTCCCCTGTGTATCTACTTGTACCGTCCAGTACAACAAATGAACATCAATTGGATTTTCACTTACCTTGATACTCTTGGTGTCTTGAGAAGCAATAATCTTATCAACTTCCTCTTTCGTAAGATCTGGAGCTGCTAGTTCAAAAATATAACTGGTTAAATCAAAAGGATCTTGTACACGTACACATCCCGAACTCAGATTTCTGTCGTTGCGTGCAAACCCCCATTGACTTGGTGTATCGTGGAGATAAACCGCATGGTTGTTTTGAAATAGAAACTTGACACGCCCCAACGTATTCCCTGGTCCACCTTTTTGTACATAACGGTAGGAAGTCCCTTTACTCGCATCCCAGTTTTCGGGAGTAACTACTTTTCCTTGGCTGTTGTAAATCGTAAAATTCAACCTTGAAAAATAAGATAAATCGTTACTCGCTTTTGGTACCAAATCATTTTTCTTGATGGTTGGTGGTACAGTCCAAGTCGGGTTCAATACAACAGTTGTCAAGGTTGAGCTTAAAATTGGTGTTTTACGCGCAGCTGTTCCTACAACAACTTTGTGTTGTCGAATTGTATCTTGATTGGACACTGAAACTAAACTATAGGCGGGAATATTCACCAAAATATAATTGGATGAAAATTCTCTCGGAAACCAACGCCAACGTTCTAAATTGACGATAATTTTTTCTTTTAAAGCATTTTCATCGCGCAACATAGCCTCAATGGTTTTCGTATCGGTAAAGCCCGTAACACTGAGTTTCTTCTGGGTTTGAAAGGCCTTAATGGATTGAGCTGTCGCTTGATTGTAAATTGCATCGGTTTGCATGCTATCCGCCAATTGATTTAAGAAAATCAAGTGTTTTTTAACGGCAACAAGCTCCGGAATCGTATCGTTAATTTTACCTTGTTTAAACGGTTTTAAACTGTCTTTTTCCCAACGCATAGTAAGCAGATAGTTTTTTCCTTAATTGGGTGTATACTGGTTGTTTGGTTCGAATACTGTCATAGGTTAATGCAACATTTTCATGCTCTAAGGCCAAAAGCATCGTGGCACTGGTATTTAATGGCTTTGGGGTTATTTCCCAATCCCCATATAAACGCTTAGCTCTAACACTTCCGTTGAATAGGTTGTCTAACGTATTGACATACATCGTAGAAAATAAAAAATCCGCTTGAATTTTATCTGTTTCATTGAGTTGTTCATACGTCGCATCTAAATCTACGAGTTGGTGTATTTCTTTCGACGCAATTTTGATTCCATCATTCTGGAGATCGCGAACACTTTCTAAGAGTTGCTGTCTGTTAGCAGCATTAAACCAGCCTAAATGGTAGTCATTGGTCTTGTAAAAAAGACGAACTTCTTCTTGAAGTGCACTGGTTTGTAGGGAATCAAATTGGATGTTGGGAACTTCATTCAAAGCCTCAACCACTTCATTGTTCACCATAGACGACTCGCATGGCTTGCTTGCTTCGCTCACCACAAGAGGAAAGCACACAAGTAAGCAATACGGTTGGGAGTACTAATTTCTTAATCATATAGCAAGATTATAAACCAAAAATAATGAAAATAATTTACATTTAAGATATGATTGTTGTTTGAGTTGATGCGGAAGTCCTAAAATGAAAGAAATAAAATATTTTTTTCAGAAAGTTTAAAACCGGTCTGTTTTGTATCTTTAAACCGGACTAGAAATGAATTGGAATCCTCTCCTACATTTGCAGCATACAAATGAATATTGAATACTTATGAAACGTCAATTTTATGTAGCCTTAACGCTTTGTAGCTTTTTATCTGTAGCTGGTTATGCACAAGAAAAAAGCACCACAACGGTTGAGGATAATATGGAAGAAATTGTAATTTACAATCAGCGATTACAGCTTCCAAGTACTTTAAAGAATAGAAATATTACGGTCGTTGGACAGGATCAAATCAAGCAATTACCGGTGAGTTCAGTTAATGAGTTATTGAGTTTTGTGGCTGGGGTGGACTTGAGACAACGTGGACCTAATGGAACACAAGCGGATTTGAGTATTGATGGCGGAAGTTTTGAGCAGAATGTTTTGTTGTTGAATGGGCAAAAGATTTCGGATCCACAAACGGGACACAATTCACTGAATATTCCGATTCCATTAGAGGCTGTAGAACGCATTGAAATTGTACGTGGACCTTCAGCACGCTTGTATGGGGTAAATAGCTTGACTGGCGTGGTGAATATCGTGACGAAAAACCCAAAGAAGGATGGAGTCTTTGCAGCTATGTACGGAGGTACGAGCTTTAAAAAAGACAAAGATGGGGATCACAATGAAACCTATAATAACCGAGGGGTTCAAGTAGGGGGGACGCTAGTACGAGCCAAAGATAATCACTTGCTATTCGCTAGTCATGATTCAGGAAATGGGTACCGCTACAACACGGCTTACCACAACAACAAAGTATTTTATCAAGGAAATATTGTTCCCAATGATCAAAATGCGATCATGATTTTGGCCGGACATGCGAATAGTTCTTTTGGTGCAAATGGTTTTTATGCCGCACCAGGAGATAAAGAATCGAAAGAAATTGTCAGTACGACTATGTTGAACTTGAGTTCTCGCCATTATTTATCTGATCGTTTGACGTTGATGCCTAGTGTAGCGTATCGCTATAATTTTGATGATTATCGCTATTATCGCCAGCGTTTGGATGTTGCAAGAAGTAGACATTATACGCATGCAATTACCTCAAATGTCAATGGAGAATATACCGCAGATTATGGGAAATTTACATTTGGAGGTGAAATGCGTTATGAAGAAATTAATTCAACCAACATTGGGGATCATAGTAAAAGTAATTACGGATTCTTTGCTGCTTTTCAACGCGATTGGTTCGAAAAGTTAGATGTTAATATTGGCGCTTATGTCAATTATAATACAAAATATGGATGGGAGTTTTTCCCAGGAATTGATGCGAGTTATAACTTTAACCCGAATTGGCAAGCTACGTTTAACGCTGGAACGGCTAGTAGAATTCCTTCGTTTACGGATTTATACTTAGATCAACGTCCAGGTAATGTCGGAAATCCAGATTTAACCCCAGAGAAAGCGTATCAAGTTGAGGTGGGAGGGAAGTATAGAAAGGATCGCTTTCAGGCGGAAGCTTTTGTCTTCTACCGCGATATTGATGACTTCGTAGATTGGATTCGCGTGGATATGAATCAACCCTACCAACCGTATAATGCGTCTAAGAATAAAACAAAAGGAGTCAATACTGCCTTGCGTTATCGCTTGGGTGATGAGGTGGATATCTGGAATTTAGGACTTTCATATACGTACTTGTCTCCAACGATTGAAAATAAATCAGCAGAAGCAGGGATGCTCTCTAAATATTCTTTAGAAAGTTTAAAACACCAAGTCGTGGGAACTGTAAACTATACGCATGATAAGTTTAGTATAACCTTAGCGAATCGATTCAACGAACGATTGACGTATAAGAGTTATTGGATTACGGATATTCGTCTGAACTATGCCTTGGATAAGCTAAAGTTCTATATAGATGCTCAGAATATATTTGATACAACCTATATTGAGGCGGGCGCTGTGCCAATGCCTGGTAGATGGTTCACTTTAGGAATAAAGTTTGATGGGCTGTAAACTATACGGATGTTTGAGTTAGTTGTTTATTGAAGATGGGAGAAGAGAAATTAGAAAAGAGTATACTCCGTTCTGATTTCCTTCTCCCATTTTCTATTTAGGTTTGTTTTTTGTGAGGTAGGGGGTAAGGGTAAGGGGTTAAGGGTTAAGAGGTAAGGGACTTCACCAATCTCACCGTCTTACCAATCTCACCAATCTCACCAATCTCACCAATCTCATCGTCTCACCAATCTCATCGCCTCACCTTCTTTCCAATTACCATTCAGATTCATGGGCAAATTGCCATTTGCCCCTACATTGTTTCCCTTAATCCGATATTTTCATTCCTTTTTTATTAATGGTAAAAGCGCGGAATTTCACTTCCACTTGTGCTTGTCCATTTTCAAAATTACTAGCATACTCGTATTGAAAGGGAATCATAACTTTACCTCGGTTATTGATATAACCGAATAAATTGTCTTTAGAGGCTAATGCAAGTCCCTCTGAGAAATTACCGACAAACTCATACGAAGCGGGAATTACTTTATCTCCAGTGGTGGAGAAAAATCCCCATAAACCTCCTTCATAATAAGCGATTCGCTCCTCACTACTCGTTTGTAATTCTTCATAGATGTAAGGAATGACAACTTCTCCTTTGTCATTAATTGCCCCTTGATACCCTTCAAAGGTTACAATAGAAACATTATCAACAAAAGATTCTATTTGATGAAACAAAGGTTCAATAAACAATTCTCCTGTTTTTGTTTTGATCCCAAAAAGAGATAATTCAGGGTCTTGAAACCAACGTAAATTATTGACAAATTTAAAATCTGGATCGTTTTTTAAATCAATAAAAACGGTATCCGAAGTCGCTTGAAGTAAAGGAATAAGGTTTTCATTCCAAGCGCTTTTAGCTTCACTCGCTTGAAGCGGAGAACTAAAGGTGCAATGAAGTCCAACAAAAAGACTAATTGCAAAAAGGTGTTTCATAAAGTGGTTGATTTTAAATCGTTTTGCACTATTCAGGTTTTCTGTAAAAAGTTGTTCCGCTAGCCTGTGCTTTCGGAAAAATAGTCATATCTGCTAATTGTACGTGATCGGGTTGATTGATTGCGTATGCAATTGCTTGTGCAATATCATCTGCACTTAATGGATCATATCCTTTGTATACTTGATCTGCTTTCGATTGATCTCCTTTAAAACGCACCATAGAAAATTCGGTTTCTACAGCACCAGGTGCTACATTCGTTACTTTGATTCCCTTGGTGTTTAAGTCAATGCGCAAGCCTTTTGAAATGGATTCGACAGCAGCTTTTGAAGCACAATATACAGCTCCATTCGCATAAGTTTCTTTCCCTGCAATAGAAGATAGATTTACAATATGTCCTCCGCGATTGTGTTGTAATAACAACGGTAAAACGGCTTTAGTGACGTAAATTAACCCTTTCACATTGATATCAATCATCGCTTCTAAATCTTCAATAGCGGCATCTTGAAAGGAAGACAAGCCATGTGCATTTCCAGCGTTGTTGATCAGGATATCAATATCTTTCCAAGCATCATGTAAAGAAGCAACAGCCTGAAAAACTTCTTCTTTGTTGCGAACTTCAAAGGTTAAGATATGGGTTTCAGTCGTTTGGTTTAATTCTTGGGCTAATGCTTCTAATCGCTCTTTTCTTCTTCCACAAAGTATTAAACGATGATTGGGTGCTAACGCTTTGGCCGTAGCTTGCCCAATACCTGAAGATGCTCCTGTGATAAATACTGTTTTCATATGCGATTGTGTTATAAAATAGTTTGTTTTAGACCTTGTAAAATACATAACCAAAGGTAATTGAAAAAAGACTTTTCTTCTATGCGATTTACCTTTTTTATCTCAACTTCTTTGAACTCCCCAGCGGAGTTTTTGTGAATGAACCAATTACCTACTTTAGATAGTATTTTTCGTTTCTTTTCTCCATTTTTTCGGTATAAAGTCACCTTTAAATCCTTGTAATTCATACCGAAAGTACCCGTTGCTACTTTGTTATTCCCCGTGAAATTGAATTTAACTAAATCTAAATTCCCTTCGGTAGAGGCTTTCACATAAGGTTGTAAGAACGGTTGCATAGCTGTAGCAGGGAAGTTTTTAATGGTTCCGCTAATGCGAAAATCGTCTGAGCGATTCAAAACATTAAAAGACCAGTTGACTTGTAACGGTGCAGCATTCATAAAACTAGCCTGAATAGCCAATGTGGTCGTCGGTAATTTCGTTTGTTTATACCCGCTGTATACATTTTGAATGGAAGCATTGAAATTCCCAAAAGTCAACTTTCCTGGTGCAACTGCCTTTTGATCGTATTCTTCATATTCTAAAGTAGAATTGACAATATCTACCTTTTTTAGCTCCAATGTAAACGGAATATCACGTAGTTTTTTGCTAAACAAAGGTTTTATACTCATATTAAATGTCGGCGTTTTATCGCGGAATATATTGGCATTAATATGGTCCAATCGAACGTGATCCGCTTTGAAGAATAGCACGTCTTGGGAGTCAAATCCCCAAGTATAATTGGAAAGGGTAATGGCTTTGGTCTTAACCGTAAAAATATCATCCGCATAGGTGAACATGCGCACCATCGTTTTGCGATTGTATTTAGGGGTAAGCTCCAAATTAGTACAGGTTAATGTCGTATTATGCCCTTGTATTTTATCAATTTTAATATCGTAAAAACGACCGGTATTCCATTGAATGGCTTCGGATGAAAATGAAATTTCTTTGTAACGTACCGGAATCTTATTGGCTAACGTCTGTGCATCGAGGTGAATTTGCTCAATAGAGGCTTGAACTCCTTTGGTCTGCAAGACAACCGTGCGATCTTTTCCTTTTGTAGAAGTAAAACTTCCCTCTTGGAGGGATAGGGTATCAATTTGTACTAAATCGTCGAAAAACACATCGACCTTTTGGGTTTTGGGTTTTGTTTTCTGTTGAGATTGATGCAAATGGATATCCGGATGTACTACCTGAATGGCTCCAATGTGTAATTCTTCTTTGGCTTTGTTTGCTACGCGTTTCAGGTGTAGACTTCCTCGTTTAATTAACCATTGATTGAGCGAATTAATAGTAATGCTATCCATATCAATAGCCGCAATGGTCAAATCAAAAGGTAAAAGCTTAGGATTGACAGTGGTCTTGACTTCTTTTTTGCGGGTGGATAATGCATTTTCTTCTACTACGACATCCACAGCTGGAGCCTGAATTTGATCAATATGCAAGTAGAAATCCTCCTGGTTTTTGTAGCCCCAGTCGGTTCCTTTTAGCAGCAAAGAAGGGGTGTCGATGGTTAAAAGACGATGGGGTAAATCGGCTTTATCCTTAACTGTTGTCAACGGTTCAAGTAAAAGGCGTGAAGTGCTAATTTGATTGGGATTGACTTGAATCCCGTGAATCGTTAATTGTTGGGAATCTGACACTAAACTGCGTACAGAATCACAAGAAATAATATAATCTTTATAGGTAAAGGGTATAGGTTTATCTTGGGTTTCAACGCCAAAGTGAATACCCTTAAGTTCTGCGCTAAAGTTGTGTACTTCATGTAAACGAAGGTTTTTCTCCACATCGTGTATCAAAACATGGGCTTGTTTCACCGCAATCGTTTTGATATCAATAGCTTGAATAAACTGAAGGGGTGGTGCAGGCGTTGTGTCTTTTGGAGTCTGGTGTTGAAACAGTTGAATATCAGGTTGAATGATCGTAATTCCTTCTGCTGCGAGGTGATGTTTCTTGATTAAATCCCAGAGGCCTACTTGCTTGATATCGATCTGCTTTAATTTACCTTTGAGGTAGGACAGCGTATCCGTTACTGTTGTGGCTTTGGGTTGAATGTCGATGTCTTGAATGCTTAACTTTCGCTCAGCAATCGAATAGTGAACGGATTGATAAGTTAAATCATAAGGGGAGTCGTTTTTTTCTGCTATGATTGTAGGTAAATACTGATTCAGTACATAATTGATTATCCATTGACCCGAACAATATACTACCACAATAAGGATGAAAATACCCCCTATTATTTTATGTTTCTTTTTCAATCGCATAGTTAGGTGTTAAAAACTGTTTACTCAAAGATACCATTTTAGTTACTTATTTGTGTAAAGATGTTTCAACTTTGTTTGGTTTTACATCAGCTAAGAACTTGTTTTACTATTGATTAAGTGCTGGATATGAACGAGGTATACTGCTGTTTTGGCGACATCTACTCGGGGCATAGCCAAAGTGTTTCTTAAAGGCATTGCTAAAATTGGATGTATTGATATATCCGCATTTTATACTGATCTCTTCAATGGAATCGGCTGTATTCAGCAAGTATTTTTGCGCCTGATTCATTCGCAATTCTTGTAAATAGCCAAAAATAGTTGTACCATATAGTTGCTTGAATCCTAGTTTTAGTTTGGTTTGATTGATGCCTACTTTTTTAGAGATTTCCTCTATGGTTAAAGGATGACCTATATTCGACTGAATGATATGCGCTACAAAATGGATGGATTCTATATCTCTTGTTGTTAATTTAACGGTTTGAGTCGCTATTTGTTCCTCAAAACAGTAAGCTAATATTTCATAAATCTTGGATTCTAAGTAGATTTTTCGCGTCAATCCTTCAAAAGAACATTGCTTGATCTGTTGGATTGCATGGTATAAAGAAGGAGTGATGGAGATGCAGTTTTCAGTTAACCCCGCACTCTTAGCAAGGGTGATTTGATTGAGAAAATAATCCAACTGACGATGTTCACCTGCATATTGATTAATCATGCTTAAGGGAAGATGAATATCAAAGGTTTCATAGTCCACCCCCTTTTTGGAACGATAGTTCTGATTTCTCCCCAGTAGAAGCTAAATAAATCATATTTCCTGTCATAGGAGGAACTTCTTTGGAAGAGGAAAAAGAGTTTTTATAGGGAATAGCCTGAGGAGATAAATTGAAATGCAATTCTAAAAAAGGATCATTTTCCAAACAATCCAATGTCATGGTTTGTTTGGTTGTGTACTGCAGAGAAACTACGCGTAAATGGTCGTTGATTACTTCCTGTTCAATGGCTATTTTCTCTGGAAGTAGTGCCGTTGTTTTCTCTTTTTTATAGGCAGTATTCGCTCCAGGAGTCGATGGATAATCCACCAGGTCTAAAAAGTCTGCAATATCCATTCTATAGCTCATAATAAACCTTTTTACGTAAATCTTACACTCAAATTCGTAAGACGTATTGAACGTCCTACTGCTATTTTTGCGTAAAAATACAGTATTTAAATCTATTCTAAATAACAACATGGTTAAATATTTATACTTTTTGTTATGTTGCTCTTCTACGGCTTTGGCTTGTGAGGTATCTTTTTCCGTTCAACGAAGTCAAACCGTATCTTTTGCGGCTTTTACCTTAGTTGTGAATCAACAAACCTATGGATTGGATGAACAGGGACATAGTAGACGCATAGATTTACCCGCGGGAGAATATACCCTACAAGTATATGAGAATGGAAAACAGATCGACAGCCAATCTGTTGAGGTTGATTGTCAAATCGCGCATTATCCCTTGATACTAAGAGAGAAGAATGAACAATTAGAAGAGGTTGTGATTCACGCTCAAACGACACAACAAAAAATAGAGCGAACTCCATTTGCGGTGCAGGTGTTGGATATGAAACAAGTGCACAATAGAGGAGGAGATATCAGTAGTCAATTGAATCGCTCAGCGGGAATTAAGGTTCGATCTAATGGTGGATTGGGAGCCGAAACTCAGTTAAATTTAGGAGGATTACAAGGCAAAGCAATTCGCCTGTTTAAAGATGGTATTCCCATAGAGTTATTTGGACATGGTTTTTCATTGAGTACGATTCCTACCAATATGTTAGAACGCATTGAGATTTACAAAGGAGCAATGCCTGTTTATTTAGCTTCAGATGCACTAGGTGGCGGGGTGAATTTAGTTACGCGAAAACCCAAATCCAATTTGGTTGAACTCTCGTATGAAATCGGTTCCTTTCGCACCCATCGCGCGACAGCTAATGTGTTTTTGGTTGGAAAGAATCCTTCGTATTATTTTGGGATGAACACAACCTATAATACTTCGGCTAATAATTACAAGATTGATGCCCCTTTCGTTGATGCTACAACAGGGCAACAATACACTAAAAAAGTACGTCGATTTCACGATGGAACTTCTTCTTATTATGGCGAATTAGTTGCTGGAGTTCGAGATAAAGCTTGGGCGGATGATTTGAGTTTTACATTCGTATTTGCTGATTTTTACAAGGAAATACAGCACGATAGTGAGATGGGAAAGGTATTTGGAGAGGCAGATAGTTCAGAACAAAATTACGCCGCTATTTTATCGTATAAGAAAGGGTTTTGGGATGATCGATTACAGGTGAATGCCGTATTGAGTGGAAGCCATTTTAATACCAAATTAGAGGATACTGCTACAGTGCGTTACAATTGGGACAATGAGATTATCTTGAGCGATCAAGTAATCGGCGAAATAAATAAAGGAGGAAGCCAACAACAGTTGCACTACAATTTACTTTCAGGGAGAATCAATGCTACCTTTCAAGTTAATCCCAATCACTTTATTGAATTCGGAGAATTAATTTACCACCAGCGCAGAAAGGGCACTGATCCATTAGGAGCTGTTTCTCCTGTTTATCAGGTGGATGTGTTGACCATTCCTGCAACGTATCAAAAAAATATCACTGCTTTAGCGCTCCGCTCCCTTTGGTTGAACGACCAATTAGAGAGTATGGTTTCACTAAAGTATTATAACAGTCAATCGAAAGGATTTACGACAGATAAATTCAATTTCGCTTGGCAATCTTCTCAATCCAATAAGCAATGGGGCTATCTCGGTGGGTTGAAATGGGATGCTAAACCGCTTTTACTCAAGTTATCTTATGAATACGCAACTCGATTACCCGATGAGATGGAGGTTTTTGGTGATGGAGTTTTGATTAAGGAGAATTTAGATCTTCTTCCAGAAACGAGTCATAATGTCAATTTAAATACAGCTTATACCTATGGGAAATCCACACATAAGGGAACCGTGGGGCTTTCTCTTTTTTATCGCCGCGTGAAAGATGCTATTTTTCTTCAGCCAGATATTCCGTATAACCGATACATTAATTTTCATCAGGTAGCAATTAAGGGAGTGGAAGTAGAAGTAACACATCAGATTAAAGAACAGTTTGAGTTGGGGATGAATGTGACTTACCAAGATATTAGGCGCATAAACGAAAGAGCCGAATTTAAAATGTACGAAGGCGCGCGCGTGCCCAACATTCCTTTCTTTTTTGGAAATGCCTTTTTTACCAGTCACTTTCATGGATTATTTTCCTCTCGAGATAAAGTGAGTGTGAACTGGAATCTCAACTATTTACATCGCTTTTATCTGACGGATATTCCCAAAAAACAAGAACCTAGTCTTTTTGGAAAAGCGGATATGGTGGATTCTAAGTTAATTATCCCCAATGATGGGAGATTAGGACAGTTTACCCAAGATATAGGAGTGTATTATCACTTTGCTAATCGAAAGATTAATCTAGCCTTAGAACTACTTAATGTAGGAAATGTAAAGCGCTACGATAATTTCAATGTACAAAAACCTGGACGTGCTGTTCAATTTAAAATTGTTTACAAAATCATTTAATAATTCAAAATCATGAAAAAACTTACATTCAATGGGATTGCTGCGGCTTTCTTAGCTACTTTTTTGCTGTTTTCGTGTAGTAGTGATGACAATACGCAAGAACCAACACCACCTGTTAATCCAGATGAATTACCCAAAGACGAGTTATGGGTTATTTTCAATGGAACAGAAAAATGGGCGGGAGGTATTTATGCTTTAGGCGATGCAAAATCTCGTGTTATGGATTTGTCAGCTATTCCTTTCTATCAGTTGGGATATTCAGCTGGAGGTCGTGTTGTAGATAATGTATTGTACAAAAAAGATGGGGCATTAGCGAGTGAAGTAGGATTGTCAAAATACAAAATGGATGGAAATAAATTTGCAGCTGATGGATTTATTAGTACCCCAAATAATACCTATGAAACCAATTATTTAGTGGTTAATGCTACAGAAGGATATTATTGGGATTCAGCAGCAGGAGGATTAAAAGTACAAAAATTCAATCCACAAACGATGCAGCGTATAGGAGAAGTGGATTTTTCATCTCTTTCTGATGGGAGTTCTTATGAAGCAGCAGGTCAGTTGATCTTGGCGAAACGAGACAATAAACTATATGTTGATATTCAACACGGAACACGTAGTACCGCTTGGCAAGTGAAACCGAATGTAGAAAAAGTAGAAATAGCAGTATTTGATTTGACTACAAATAAAATAGAAGGAGTTACTTCTTATGAAGGAGCAACTAACTTAGGTTTATTTGCAGACCATGTTTTGTGGAGTTTGGATGAAGTTACACAAGATTTATACGTGATTGCAGTGGGAGATATGACTGTTCAAAAACCAGAATCGAAAATCCTGCGTATTAAAAGAGGAGAAATTAAATTTGACCCTACTTTTGAATTGAAGATATCTGATTATCAATACCCAAGTGATTTCAACAGAATTTTTGCACACAACAACAAGGTGTATACAACAATTTCAAGTCGTCCGACTTCGTATTATGGAGGAGGTCAACACGGTGTTTCTTATAGAAAAGATATTTGGTACTGGAACGAAATTGACGTACATACAAAAAAAGCAACCCGTTTAGAGATGTTACCGGATAATTTCTATTCGTATCAAAATCCATTTTACCACAACGGAAATATCTATTTTATCTCCAATAATTCAGAAGAAAATTTTGCAGGAGCGTATCAATACAATCCTAAAACAGGAGAAGTTAAAGAAACATTTCGCTTAAAAGGAAGTGGACGTTTAATGGGCTTCCATATTATGGATAAAAACAAATAGCATCATGGAAAAAGTAGTTCAGCGAATTGGCCTGTTGATAAGCTATATCTTTCGCGCCTTTTTAGCCTATGTATTTATTCCACATGGCTATGAAAAACTGACAGAAAAAATCAGTCAACAAGAGTATATCGACTTTGGATTAGGAGGAGATTTCTTGGATTTCTATTTGATTTGGGAAAGAACAAATTTTATTGAAGTGATTGGTTTTGCTCAATTGGTAGGAGGATTATTACTGTTGTTCCGAAGAACCTATTTCTTTGGAGCAGTTTGGTTATTTCCTGTTTCAGTAGGGATGTTCTTGACACATGTTTACATTAGTCATGCCCTTGATTTTATCTATTTTGACTTAATGGTCTTAGTATTCAATGTGTACCTCATTGTTGAAAATTATGCTGCTATTAAGGCCGCTTTTTTCAAATCACAGAAAACGTGGATTTAAGAAGTAAGCAAAGCAACAGTAAGATATAAAAAAAGAGAACCATTGGTTCTCTTTTTTTATGCTTATCGTATAATCAATTGATGTTTTCTCAATAACCCATCCAAAGCCTCTTTGGCAAAGATGGCGTTTTTCAGTTTGGTTGAATCCGGATCGATATCAAAATTGTAACTGGTGTAAAAATCAGTTTTCTCCGCTTTGGCTTTAGTGAAATTAGCACGATACAAATTACAATTGTCGAACATGGCTTGCGATAAATCGGCTTCCATAAAATCCGCACTAATCAAGCTGCAATTGATAAAGGCTGTTTTCTTTAAATTCAAACCATAGAAGAGCGATAGTTCTAAATTACAATCCGTAAAGGAAAATTCAAAAATAGTCTGATCCATCATAGTGAAGTTTACATGGGTGAAATTGCACGTTTGAAAATGACAATTTCGCAATCCTACGTAGTTAATCGCTGCATTTCTAAAGTTGCAGTTTTTGAAATCACAATCGATAAATACAGTCGAAAGAAAGGAACATGCACTAAAATCACAGTGGATAAATTGACAGTTTTCATACTCTCTAAACGAAATACTATTCGGTTCAAAAGTGATGTTTTCAAAGGTTTGGTCGTATATAAAATCAGGAGTCATAGGATAGGGAAATTAAAAAAAGCCTAATAAAAGCAATTAGGCTTATAGGTTATTCAATAATATGAGGTACAAATCTACTTTTATCTGTGGTAATTCGCTTATCACTTTCTCTAAAGGTAATGCCGCAAGGTTCTTGCCCGATGAGCCAACTGCCAATGATAAAATACCCTTTACCTTCATTTGGTAAATTGGCTAAGGCTTGACAGATATAACCCTCATCGCCATAATCGCCTTTTGTTGCCTCTACAATTTGATTGTTGATGTACAAGGTTACATTGGCTCCTTCTCGAGATAATAAGGGTTTCTTAACGAAGTTTTGCATGCCTTTAGGTTCGTCAAAATACGATTCTAAGAGTAAAGGATGGTTTGGATATAATTCCCATAAGATAGGCAGAATGGCCTTGTTTGATAAAATCATCTTCCAAGAAGGTTCAATCCATTGCGCTTGAGCCATATCATTAGGGATGTGTAAAGCAAATCGTTCATAGATTAGCCATTCCCAAGGATATAGTTTGAAAATATCAGTAATCATCTCATCTTCCAAATCGGTAAATGTTTCACCATCCCAACCAATATCATCAATATAGATGAGTTTGGTCTCAATACCTGCCTGAATAGCACAATCGCGTAAATACTCAATATTCGTCAAATCCTCTAGCGTTTCACGCATGCAAGAGAAGTGTAAGGTACTTCCTTTCATGTGGGCTTTCGCTTCTTTCCACGTTTCAATTAATCGATCGTGTACCGAATTGAACTGGTCTCTTGAGTTGCCAAAATAAGTATTCATCCATTGCCATTGCACGACGCCCGTCTCATATAAAGAAGTCGGTGTATCAGCATTAAATTCGAGTACTTTTAGTTGTTTTTCAACCGTGTCATACACAAAGTCAAAACGACCATAAATACTTAATTCATCATTTTCCCAAGAACGCTCAATATGCTCATGGAAGAAAAGGGGAATCTGAAATTGATCATATAATTTATGGGTGATGACGTGATCTACTGCTTTGAGACACATCTCCCATAAATCCGCCGTAGCCGCATAAATTTCATCCGCTAAAGGTTCAGAGATACTATAGTAGTACTCTTCGATCCAGTATGGGATGTTATTTTCATCTGTATGATAACCAAAACCGTTCTGTTCCAATCGATCTTGCCAATTGGATTGCGGTGTGATGTATTTTATTTGCATGTTTTACAATTAAGAAGATGCAGTATTGTCTTTGGCTGTGTTGCCAAATCCACCACGTGCAGTTTGCTTTTTATAGGCGTCAGCTTTAGAGGTATTTGTTCCGACATTGGATTGTGGAGAAATACCTGGACTAGTATAGCCCATGCCTCCTCCCATCATCGGACGGAAAGCCATATACCACAATAAAGCACTCCCCATACCCATTCCACCGCCACTACTGCGTTGTTGTTGGTATTGATCCGTTACTTCTGTATAAGGCGCACTGCTGTCTGCACGCATAAAAACGCGTTGTTGTTCTTCTTTCGTTTCAGTAGGTTTAGAACAAGAAGCTAAAGTGGCTGTAATTAAAACTAAAGAAACGGCTTTACTACTTTTTTTCATATTATTCTACTGTTACGTAAATTGGAATTTTTTCTAAACTGGTTGGTTGACTATCACCCCAGTCGCTAAAGTTTTTCGCTGTGGTAATTGTGTCTGCTTTTTGTTGCACCATTTTACCATTCACCCAAATCGTTTGAGCCGTGATATGGTAGATGCTATCACCCGAAATTACGGTTTTTAACGTAACTTCTCGAGCAGATTTTTTATCTAGAGATTCTAAATTCTGTGTCGGTTGTTGTTGTGTACAAGCTGTCGCTAAAAGGGCAATAAAACTCGCTATTCCGATTGCTTTTTTCATTGGAGCAATTATTTTTAGATTGAGTAACAAAGTTTGAAAATAAAATTTGCTTATGCAATGCTTATTTTAGAAAATGAAAGTTCTTGTAAGATAGTTAATTAAATTGGGCTTCGTTGGAATTCTTTTTACTTTTGCTACAAAACGAGGAGGGTATGGATGAAATAGCTATTTTACAAATTAATGATATAACGCATAACAATTTACAAACTGATTTTTATGCGAATACCTTATCTCAACATCTCATTGATAATCACAGCCATATTGAGCGACCGCACAAGCATAATTTTTATGTAGGCGTTTTGTTTACGAAAGGGGAAGGCATCCACGAAATTGACTTTAACCGTTATGAAGTAAAACCAGGATCTGTCTTTATGTTGGCGCCTGGACAAACGCATAGCTGGGAGCTATCAGAAGATATTGAAGGGTATATCTTTTTTCATACACAGAATTTTTTAGATTTATATTTGTTGAAGGAGACCCTACGTGACTATCCCGTATTTCGTTCTGCTTTTTACCCCAATCATGTCTGCTTAAATGAATCGGATACGCAAGTATTGGCTTTTGTTTTGAATCGCATGGTGAAAGAGGTTCGACAAGAGCAGTGGAAGCGCAACCAGCAATTGGTGAGCTTAACGCTGTTGTTTTACATTGAGACCAATCGAATCTTGTTGCAAGGAGAAACCTTTAAAACGATTAACAATAACTTATATGCAACCCATTTGCAGTTGTTTGAGGAATTAATTGAAAAACACTTTGCCGAAGAAAAGTCAGCTGCTGTGTATGCGAACTGGATGAATATGACGCAAAAGCACTTGAATCGCGTGTGTAAAACAATGGTCAATCAAACAACAACGGATATTATCCTAGATCGCGTGGTTTTAGAAGCCAAACGCATGATGATTTATACCGATTATCCACTCAATGATATTGCGTCTATTTTAGGGTATGATGATTACTCTTATTTTTCCAAACTATTCAAGAAAAGAGTAGGAGAAACGCCTAAAGAATTCTTTAAACGATACCAATAAAAAAAGTCCTTACGCGAGTAAGGACTTTTTTGCACGGGTGGAGGGATTCGAACCCCCATCAACGGTTTTGGAGACCGCTATTCTACCCTTGAACTACACCCGTTTTTGTTTCAAGTGGTGCAAAGATAAATAACTTTTTGAAAGAAACTATTCTTTTTTGAAAAATATGTTTAACCAAATTATACGGGATAATCGGTAGTTAAAAGTCCAACATAAAAGTAGAACAACTACAATGGCGATAAAGGTTTGAAGGAGAGTAATATGCACGTCAAAAAGTGCATTGATGATTAATCTCAATACCATTACTGCACACATTTCTGCAACTGTAAGACCATAGCTTACATACATCCCTCCAAAGTAGAAACCAGTTTCTCTATGGAAATTATAATGACAATGAGAACACTCTTTCGCCATTTTGGGGCATGCGCATTGTAACGGGATTTCCCTTATCATAGAATAAATCTTCCTTGCCACAATTTGGGCATTTTCCACTTAAAACTCTTGATATGTATGACATAAGATTATTTTTATGCAAAGTAAAGTAAAAATACTGAAATGTATAGGTTTTAAAATGCTGTATTTTGGTACAATTCAGACATTTTAATTGCTGTTTTCGTATTTGTTGTTGTTTTATTTTATCGCTATAGCGTTGATTGTCTTGAAAAAGATAAAAAGCATTAGGACATTGATACCGGACAATAAAGTCAAGATAAAAAAAACAGCAGTAAACCATGATTTACTGCTGTTGATTGGGAAAGTACTATTATTCCGCTGCTTGTTCTTCTGTATACGATGATTCTTCTACTGCTTCTTCCCCTTCCCCTTCTGTATTTTCTCTAATGTTCAAATACTTTAAAGGATTAGATGGAGCTTCTCCACTGTAGTAATCATCAAACTCTTTGACCAAATTCGCAATTTCTTCTAAGGACATTACTTCGCTTTCTTCTCCAGAAGCATTGTAGTATTCCATTAGTCTCAGGCGATCTGTCTCATATTTTTTGCGAAGGGTATTTTTCTGTGCTCCATAAATTGCACGGTCCATACCATATTTTCTGTAAATCTCTTTTTGATCTGCTTTATACACAGCATCCAACGCTTTTAAATCTGCTTTTAAACCGTCGTCTTTGATATTAGCCAAATCATATTCAACTTTCTTTTGCGCCCAAACATCCATTTGATCTTTGTTTAAAGTACGTTGAATGAATAGTTGATACGAATCCTTTACTTTTTTTTCCGTTTCTTTTTTCTCAACAGGCAACATGTCTGTTCTGTCGTTTAACGCTTGTAGGTCTCTTTTGATGTATTCGTTTTTAACGACAAAAGAAGCTTCTTGTTTTTGACTTAATCCCAATTCGGCTTTGTGCTGAAGGATGTTCTCTATATCTTTATAAACAATAACATCACTGCTACTTTGAATAACTGGTTTTCTTTGCCCATAGGACACCGAAAAAGCCAATAGTAGAATGGATAGTGAGATAATCTTTTTCATTTCTTTTCTTTATTTCTTTCAGTTGCAAATTTAATATAAAATAATCTTTTTCCTTTCGAAGTGTAGCTAAAAAAGCGCGCGATAAAGCGCTACTTTTTGTTTATAATTACACTCTGATTAACGGTTCATCTCCAAGGCTGTTTTAGAAGCCTAAACCTACTATTTTCTTTTCGTTATGAGGAGATTATTTATCATCTACAAAATTAAACATATGTTTATTAAAAATAGTTAAAATTTTTTAAAAAATGAATTTTGCTAACGCATATCTTTGTTTTTATTTGTTTTGTTGCTTTCATTATGTGATAAGAGCAAGTACATTGTTTAGAATAAACGCTAAATACCCATTTTTGTTTTGTTATTAGTGGCATTTTGTGAAAATATTTATTCAAATTCTAGGGGCTGTCCCCATTTTATTTTTTCAGATTGTTGTACTTTTCTAGACTTTTATGATAATTAATCTTATTATTGTTATATGCAATATGTGTGCCTTTTTTTAGAATTAAGAAAAAATTGTGATTTTCGTAAGGCGGTGTTGATTGCCCTTTTGGTTCTGTCTTGTGGCCAACCTGCGCGAAGTCAAGGAATAAAACAACAACTAAAGGTGCTACAGCAAGGAACAACGATTGATTCTATTCAAGTACAGCCCGTCAAAGTAGGTGGACTTTTTTTGGAAGTGAAAAGTTATTTTGAAGAATATAGTCCCATAAAGCCTGCTTGCGTTACCCAATTGTATTTACAGGAAATCAACAAAAAAGGAGAGCTGGTGGTACGTTATGTTTATACGCACGCCTTACTCGAATTTCATGTAGAAACCACCCTGACGTATCCCAATGCAAGTAAACAGGTGTTTGGGTTGGATCAGTCCCGTCGCGCCCCTTTATTAATAGAAGTCGGACTGCTCTATCAAAAGCAACTGCTACAAGTAGACTTGTTGTAACTTCCTGAATGGCATGTTACAATGCTAAAAACGAGAGGTGTATTAAGTTAATTTTTTGTATTCGTTGGCTTTATTTTTTGTAATGGCTGGTTTTTTTTCTACTTTGCGTACTCCTAAGGGAAAAATGTACAACAAAAACTCCAATGATTAATGAAAAAGCCAGCTATTCTTACTTTACTTTTGTTAACGATGAGTACTGGCGCATTTGCTCAAATGGCACTAGATCGAATTGACGCAAATCCAAAATGGAAACAATATGACCATTTTTATGAACGCGATGCATCCAGTATATATCCTCATGATCGAATTGAATATGAACTAGAAGATGGGCGAATTAAAAGCTATCGTTTGTATTATAACAATGATGAACTAGGGAAAGTATTTGATGTGTTTTACGATGATCAAGGGCGAGTGTATCAAGAGGTATTGATGTATGATGCGGATCGCGGCCAAGTGCGTGAAGTGGTTTTCGAGAGTTCTTTTACGTATGATGATAATGGGGTATTAATTGATGATGGAGAACATACTTATACGAAAATCGTAAAAGGAAGACCCATGATTGTTACTTCTAGGGAGTATTCGGAAGACTATCAACGTGGATTCAGTACCGTTCGTGCTTATAATGAGAGCGGAACGATTCGCTTGGAAAAGACTACATTTTTTGAGGAAGGAGAAAAGAAGATTCGCACAAGTACATACAAATACGATTCTTGTGGGAATGTTAGTGAAGTGAGTACGCGTACAACCATTGCGCCGAACTATACTAAACAGAAGAGACGCAAAAAGGATAAAACACCACCAGTTCGTCCTGTGATTGAAAAAGAAGAATTTGCCTATGAATATGATGGTGATTGTATTTGGACCAAAAAATACAAAGTAGAAGAGGGCGAGAAAACGCTTTTACGCGAAAGAGAACTTGTAAAATAGCACAAAAACCAATCAAACTATATTATGTTAAGCTCAGTGAATCTATTATTCATTGGGCTTTTTTTTATGCTGATACTTAAAGGAATAGAAGAGGATGCGGCGAATAAATCGTTTAATCACCGCATAATTTGCGGAGATTAAGTTGCTTACTTCTCAAATTGAATGAGAAAAGTAATACGGCAAGGCCAGAAATAAATAAGAATAGGTGTTTTTTAGTTGAAAGAGGGAATGTTCGCTAAAGAATGTCTATTTTCGTTTTACCTTTAAATGATGTAGTTGATGCATAAATTAATATTTTTATTCGTAGGACTTTTAATATTCGGTTGTGGAAAAAGAGATATCAAAAGAACCTGGAGTTATGAGATGTTTGGTGATACCTTGTATGAGGTGAAATGGTTTTATGCTGTATCACCTGAAGGAATTGGTCAAGAAATTCAATATTATATTTCTGAAGTAGGAGATACGATATTAAATCAATACTATTACTACAATCAAGAAAGAGTTATTGATACACTCGAAAGCGAATTTTATACGTTAGAAATTTTTCCAACGGATACACTAGATCGGTATAAAGGCACATTGACTTTACATACGATGTTTGGTAAGATGCCAATTGATGCTAAAAATAGACGTCGTTTGCAATTGTTATACGATGAAATTACAGATAGTGTAATTTTGAGTTCTGTAATTTCTGAACGTAGTAATCGCTTGGAGTTTTATTATAGGAATACCATTGATCATCATTTGACTGGTGTTTTGCTCCAGGATGTTTTTCGAGATACAATAATTGGAAAAGATACTTTGGTGCAATATGGAAAAACTAGGCTTTTGGTTGATACAAGAGAATCGACGAATAATACCTTTATTCAAAGCCACCGCTTTTTAAAAATAAAACGAAAAGGAAATAAACACGGATACTTCCTTGAATAAGATAAATAGTATGATAGCACAAGAAAATCCAACACAAGATTTAAAATTATATTCACCGAATGCTATTCGGTTGGCTACTTTTTTAGGAGGCCCTTTAATCGCGGGGTATTTGATTCGCGAAAATTACCTTGCTTTACAAGAAGAGAAAAAAGCAAAACAAGCACTTCTCTTAGGTATCGTTTCGACAGTTGCCTTTTTTGGTTTACTCTTTTTGGTACCTACTATGGTTATTGATCGCATTCCCAATTTTATTTTTCCGCTGCTATTTACAGGAATAGTAAGTTGGATTGTAGAAGTCAAACAAGGAGATGTCCTTCGTAAACACCAGGAAGAAAATAATGCTTTTTATTCCATGTGGCGTGCTGCAGGATTAGCTCTCGTATCTGCTGTACTTTTATTTGCTAGTGTATTTATGCTCGTGTTTGTACTGTTTAATTTCTAATAGCATAATGAAAGAATCGTGGTTAGATAAACTCCTTGTAGCTGTGAGCTTCGTAGTCAACCTGGTTATGAATCTAATTTATATGGGATTTATGATGGTGGTGGTGCTAGGTCGTCACGTGGTGCATAAACTGCGGAGGAGGAGGTAGGTATTTTGTGAGGGGGTGAGAAGGTGAGGTTTGCTCTTTGTGCCGTTTGTTTTTTGTGAGGTTTGTTTTTTTGCTTTTTCGTGAAGTTGTAAGATTTATCGATTAATGAAGGAACTCTGTTTTAGTTAGAAAAAGTGAAAACCTAACCCAAGCTTTATTTTTAACTTACACACTTTAAGAGATAGTCCCTTTTGTTCTTTGTGATGCTATAGGCATCGTACGTGTTATTCAACGCTTGTTATACCATCAAGCATTTCATACATTATTTTTTTTGACGTAGGAGGTATTGCTCCGGTTATTCAACGCTTGTTATATCATCAAGCATTTTATTCGTTATTTCTTTCTGATACAGGAGGTATTGCTCCGGTTATTCAACGCTTGTTATACCATCAAGCATTCCATTCGTTATTTCTTTCTGATGCAGGTGGAATCGTACCTCCATTTAGCTTCTATTATGCTCTATTACAATATAAAAAAACACAAAACATAACAAAATGAATTATTTGTGGTGTAATTTACTTTTTGTTGTATTTTTTATATCTTTTTGGTTAAAAAATGTAATTTTAATTTTGTTTTCTGTAATTTATGTATATTTTTGCATCAGTTAAATAAAAAATAATGAGAAAAAAACTTTTGAGCTTACTAAGTGTAAGCGGAGTATTATTAGCCTTTGCTGCTACTGTTGCTTGTTCTAGCGATGACAATGTAAAACAACCGATTAAACCAGAAACGGGTTCGGAAATTTTAGCTAAACATGTATGGATGACGTCAAAAATAGTTGACAACAAAGGAGAAAATATCAGTTTAGATGTTAAGCCTGGAGAAACATATGCAGGTTATGCTTATTATAATGCGAATGGTACCTTTAGAATTGTTGATTTTAAAGATGGGCATAAAATGTTTGGTTTATGGTCGTTGAAAGATCAGGATACAAAAAGACACTTGGTTGTTTATAACTCAGAGAACAAAGTAGCTTTTGAACGTACTGTTGATATTGTGGAACTAAATAATACGATGTTCACCTATAAAATAGAGGATCATGACAACGGAGAAGTTGTGTACAATGTAGAGCATAAACCGGTTACGAATCACCCAGAGCCAAAAATTCCAGCTGAAATTTTAGCTAGTACAGCATGGAAAACAACTCAAGTTTTTGATATTACTAATGGAGTTACGCCTGTTGTTGAATTAGATAAAACCATTGCTCCTGCAGTTAATTTCTCTGGAGATGCTTACTATGAAAACAAAAATGGAAAAGCGTATTTTCCTAAAAATGCTGAAGGAAAATATAGTAATGGAACATTTTTGTTTACTGCTTATGGGGACAAAGAAAAAGTGACTGCTCAAGGGGATTGGTATGTTTCTCTAGATGGGGATTTGCAAACATTAATTGAAAGAGCTGCTGATGGTTCGGTGGCATCTGAGCGTGCTGTTTTTATCTTTGAACTAACAGATAAAAAGTTTACATACGATATTAAAGTGGATGATGTTATACTAAGAGTAGAACATGAACCGATCCAATAATGGATAAATAGTAAAGTGAGTGAAGAGGAATTGAACTTAAAGATTTTATTGCTCAGAGCTACAAATAAAAAAAAGCATCTATTGAAAAATAGATGCTTTTTTGTTGTGGTCCCACCTGGGCTCGAACCAGGGACTTGCTGATTATGAGTCAGCTACTCTAACCAGCTGAGTTATAGGACCGGCCTATTTGACTGTAATATTTGTGGTCCCACCTGGGCTCGAACCAGGGACTTGCTGATTATGAGTCAGCTACTCTAACCAGCTGAGTTATAGGACCAGTCAAATTGACGATTAGCGGTTGCAATATTACTGCGTATTATTGGTTTTTGCAAGAAATACAACCAAAAAATATTTATTTTCCTCTCCTTATTTACGCCTTGATTCCCTCGTTTTGAGGTAACTAATTTGTACTCAGTTCCTTTTTTAACTTCCTCAACTTATTTGTTTTCCCTATTGCCGTTTTTTTATTTTTTTGATTCCCCCATTTGACTCGTGTTAGCTGAATACAGTTCCCTAAATGAAAACTGTAAATCCTTCGTTTTTAGTATCCAACAGTTTGGAGAAGGAGATCTCTTGTTGCTAGATGATTCGCTGTTCGTAAAGGGATACTGTGGGGTTTCTTCGACCTTCCTTGGAGTTTCCTTGGACTACGCCTCGAAAAAAGGCCTTTTTGTCGAAGGAATCTCCAAGGGAACTCGAAGGAAACTCCAAACGAACTCAAAAGAATCTCGACTAAACCTCTTGTTTACCCTAGACTATTTCATTAGGCTTCTCTTGTTTCAATTCCACGATGAAGCAAAGAGGGAAGAACGGAGATGCAGTCTTTGCTTTTTTCTTTGGATAAAGCGGTTTTAGCTTCAGGATAAAATCAAAGCGTTGAGGTATTCAGACGGAGGAACTTTTCTTTTTCAAGGGCGGAGAAGTAATTTTATCGAACAGAAGCAATTGAAGCGTGAAATATAAAAAAATATGATGCAAAAAATTGTATTTTTGCACCATGGAGACAAATAGACAAAAGAAGATGGGAGCACTTCTACAAAGTGACCTAGTAGATATATTACAAGGAGAAGTGCGCAAGAACGGAATAAGCAATTTGATTATTTCAGTTTCTAAAGTAAATATTACCTCAGATTTATCAATCGCGAAAGTGTTTTTGAGCATTTTCCCAGCGGAGCGTGGAAAAGAATTGTTGAAAGCGATTCAATCCAATGCACCATTAATCAAGCACGACTTAGCGCAACGCGTGAAAAACCAAATGCGTAAAGTGCCAGATTTAATGTTTTACGTTGACGATAGTTTGGAGTATATTGACCAAATTGACAAAGCATTAAAAGGAGACGAGAATCCAATTGCTAATCCAGATTTATTAGCGAAGAGAAAGAAAAAGTAAGCCGTTGAAGATAGCATTTTACATAGCCAAACGCTATGCTTTTAGTAAAAGCAAGAGCAAAGCAGTTAACGTCATTACGGCGATTGCCTCTATGGGAATCGTAGTAAGTGCCATGGCGATGTTAATTGTATTAGCTGTGTTTAGTGGACTTCGATCTTTCAGTTTATCTTTTACGAACGAATTAGATCCGGAGCTAAAAGTTTTTAGCAAACAAGGAAAAAACTTCGTCGTAAACCAAGCTCAATACCAAGAATTGAGTCAATCCCCCCTTTTTTCAGGGGTGGCTCGAGTAGTAGAAGACCGTTTGCTTTTTACCTACAATGAAAAGCAAACCGTTGCTATACTCAAAGGAGTGGATGCTGATTTTCCTAAAGTCAGTCAATTTCCAGAAAAAGTGGAATTGGGAAATTGGATTGAACCTGGTTCCGATGAGGTTGTGGTCGGTTTAGGGATGGCGTATTACCTATCCATGGGATTGTTTGATATCGAACATAGTTTACAAGCTTTGTCCATCAAACCCGGCTCTGGTGTGGTAAGTAATCCAGAAGATGCCTTTCTTCGTACCTATCTTCATACTGTGGGGATTTATTCTTTGCGCAATGAAGAACTAGATAGCAAATATGTATTTTGTGACATTGAACTGGCGCAACATTTACTCAGTTTGGATGAAAATGCATATACCAATATCGAATTTGCCTTAAATCCAGGGGTTACTGAAAAAGAAGCAATCGCCTATATTCAACAAGTACTCGGCGATAACGTAGTTGTCAAAAATCGAATTCAATTGAACGATAGCTTATACCGCATGTTGAATACGGAAAATGCAGTCGTTTACTTCATCTTTTTATTGGTTGTGATTATTGCTCTTTTCAACTTAGTAGGAGCATTACTCATGATTATCTTAGAGAAAAAAAACAACATCAAAACACTGAATGACCTTGGTGTTTCACTAAAACAGCTGAAGCGAATCTTCCTTTTGCAAGGATTAATCATCAGTACGGTAGGTGGGTTATTGGGGATTACGTTGGGGATTATCGGGGTGTTGATTCAAGAACATTTCGGACTTATCCTAATCCGACCAGGTTTCGCATATCCCGTAGAATTTAACATCAGCGATATCTTTGTGGTGTTTTTCTCTATTTTTATTTTAGGCTTTATCGCATCGTATATTGCCTCAAGTCGCGTGAATAAAAAGTACTTACACGCATAGTTTTTCCTTTAATCATCAGAATTACAAGATCAATTTAGCGGTAAACAACTGCTAGGATGCCTCTTGTCTTTTTATTTCTTTCCCTATAAATGGGGATTTTTATTTAGAGAAAGAACACTTTGTCATAATTAACAAATTATGTCGCGGGTGTTTCTTAAATTTGTTGGTAGTTGGATTAATCGACGGAATAAAAAATTGTTTTAATAGAAAAAGAAAAAAATTATGGGCGAGTTTAATGTAAAATACTTGAGCTATATCAGCGAGTTTGCCAATGGGCAAGAAAGTTTAACCCAAGCGGCACAACTGTATTTTAACGCAGACGATTATGCGGATCCTATCCGTTGGTTCAAGGCACATGCACTTTGTATGTTAGCTCAACAAACAGGAAAAGAAGGAACGATATTCCAACAACTATACGAGCAAATTAACGAAGACTCTAATCGCGAACGCAGTAGCTTTTATTTAAACGATAAAGACTATGCCCTTTGGTTTGACGATGTGATTTTGCTGAATCAATTATTTATTGATAAAGGCTATGCCAAAGCCTATACGTTCATGCATGAATTGTACATGAATGCTCGTTATGGGTTTAAAGATGAAGCTAAAGCAGCGGAATACATCATCAAAGGATATGAAGCTGGAGATAAAACCGCACAAGCCTTTGTTGGGTACAATACCTATTATGGAAATTTAGGTTTTGAACAAGATGCGGAAAAAGGATTGGCTTTAATTGAAAGTTCGTATGCTCCGGATAATAGATCTGGGAAGTTATTTGCTTTAAATATTAAATTTCACAGCTGTGGATCTGGAGAAGAGGCTGCTACTGTTTTGGAAGAATACCACGATTTACTTCACGTTGAAAAACGAGGATTATATGTTTTAGCAGATTATTACCTGCGTGAAGGAGAAGATCAAAAAGCATTAGAAACGTATTTAGAAGGAATTCAATACAACAGCGGGTATTGCAACTATATGTTGGGATTGATGATCAGCAATACGCGTTTTGCTCCACTAGGCTATGAAATTGAACAAGGAGCTCCTTATTTACAAGTAGGTTTTGAACATGGAATCGCTTATGCTGGATTCGTATTAGGATACTATTACCTATACCCAGCAGATCAAAGTGAACCACAATTTGACAAAGCAATTCAAGCACTTGAAAGAGCAGCTTTATATTGTTCAAATGAGGCTTTATTAGAATTGGCTATTTTATACCTATACCACAACGATTATAAAAATATAGACAAAGCCATGGAGTATTTAGATCGCGCTATTGCGGCTAAATCCACCCGTGCAAGAAATGAAAAAGCGATTGCTTTATTGGAACACCAAGACCTTGAACGCAACGTAGAAGAAGCACAAGCACTATTGTTAGGGTCGATTGAATTGGGAGATGATTATGCTCCTTACCGCCTGGGGTATGGATACCAAGTTGGAGAATTCGGTACAGAAGAAGAGTTTGATAAATGTATTGAATTCTACGAAGTAGCTGCTGAAAGAAACAATGGTTTGGGAATTGAATATGCTGGACGATACTACCGTTACAATGAAAATCCAGATTTAGATAAAGCAATTGCGTATTACGAAAAAGGAGTTGAACTTTATAATTCAAACTATTGTAAAGTAGAATTGGCAATGATGTTGGAGCGCGGCTATGGTTTAGAGGCAAATCCAACGCAAGCAGAACAATTCTATCAAGAAGCGTTAGAAAATAATTATCCATTTGCGGCAGTTCGCTTAGGGTATATGTATGAAGATGGATTACTAGGTGAGGTAGATGCTGAAAAAGCAAGAGAACATTTCGAAATTGCAGCTAATGCAGATTTAGCAGAGGGAATGTATCAATTGGCTCGTTGCAACCGCTATGGAATCGGAGGTGCCGAAGATCGTGCCTTGGCTTTTGAATTATTTGAAAAAGCATTGGAATATGGTTATAACGATGCAAACGTAGATTTAGCCTTAGCGTATGAAGAAGGATCAGGAGGAGTTGAAGAAAATGCTGCTAAAGCAGTAGAATATATGACTACTGCAGCAGAAATAGGATTCAGCTACGCACAATATAAACTAGGTTGTTATTACCTCTATGCCTATGGTTTAGAGAAAGACCTAGAATTAGCTAAATATTGGTTAGAAAAAGCCAGAGAAAATGGATCTGCTTTAGCCATGTTGACGCTAGGAGATTACTATTTATACGGATATGAAGAAGATCAACCGTATGATTTAGCGTTCCCTTATTATGAAGAAGCAGAACAACGTGGGTATGTTTCGGAAGGATTGGGAATCTGTTACCAATTTGCAATTGGCGTAGAACGCGATGAGAAAAAAGCCTTCCAATTCTATAAAATTGCAGTAGAACGCGGATATGATGCCGCTTATTTCCGTTTGGGACTGTGCTATTATTACGCAATTGGAACAGAAAAAGATTATGTAGAAGCATTATACTACCTGAGAGAAGTAGCAGACCGTGGCAACCTAGAAGCTGCAGGTTATGTAGGGGTAATGTTAGTAAAAGGAGAAGGCGTAGCTCAAGAATTAGCGGAAGGAATTGCTTATTTAGAGCAAGCGGCTAATGCGGGATATGATTCGGCTCAGTATGAATTGGGTAATTGTTATTTAAAAGGAGAAGGTGTAGAGCAAAATGATGAATTGGCTTTACATTGGTACCAACAAGCTGCGGAAAATGGAAATGAAGATGCGCAGAAAATCATTGGTGGCCCAAGAAAAAGAAGAAGATAATGGACAATAAAAAGAATTATCAGTTCCAAGTAAATATGAAAGGAATGATAGAACTGTTGAGCGAACACATTTATAGTTCGCCAACGGTTTTCATTCGTGAATTACTGCAAAATGGCGTTGATGCTGTGACCGTAAGAAAGGGAATTGATGAAAGTTTTCAGGGTAAAATAACCCTGTTTTTTGATAATGATCAGTTGATTTTTCAAGATAATGGCGTGGGCTTATCCTTAGAGGATATGCACCAGTTTTTGTCGGTTATCGGACAAAGTTCTAAACGAGGCGAATTAGCCGAGAAAGATCTAATCGGACGTTTTGGTATCGGTTTGCTTTCTTGTTTAGTTGTTTCAGAGGAAATTGTAGTAGAATCTCGCTCTCTGTATAAAGAGGAATCTGTGCGTTGGGTTGGAAGAGCAGATGGAACCTATGATGTAGAAAGCATTGATCTATTGCCAGAAGTAGGAACTCGCGTGATTCTGCAAGCGAAAAAGAACTGGAGAACCCTGTTTAAAAGAGAAGAAGTGAAGCAAAACGTTTTATTTTACGGGAGTGCTTTGCCAATCGAAATAAAATTTATTGAAAAGGGAGAAGAAGAAATCGTTTCGGATGGGAATCCGATTTGGATGAATCCCAAAGCTTCAAAAGAAGAGTTATTAGCGTTCGGAAAAGAACTATTTAAGACGAAATTCTTGGATGTATTTCCCATTGCTTCAGCAGCTGGAGATATTCAAGGAATGGCTTATGTTATTCCCAACAAGGTGAATATGACAACGTCTAAAGAGCACAAGATTTTCTTGAAACGCATGTATTTGTGTGATCAAGCGACTAATCTATTGCCAGAATGGACCTCTTTTGTGCGTTGTATCATGAATTCCAATAGCTTACAACCAACAGCTTCTCGAGAATCTCTCATGAATAATGCCTTGTTAATCGAGGCAAAAAAAGAATTGACCACTTGTTTTAAAGATTATTTGAAACTACTGTCTGTTTCAAATTTGGATAAATTAGAACAGATTATCTCCATTCACCATTTGTATATCAAGTCGTTGGCTGCTTCTGATAATGAAATTCTCAAGTTATTTGAAGATTATTTGCCTTTTGAAACCAATCAAGGTACTTTGTTGTTCAGAGATATTAGAGCGAATTACGGTTCGATTTTCTACACCCCTTCTTTGGATGATTTTAGACAAATTCGACGTATTGCGGGTTCTCAAAAGAAATTAGTAATCAACGCAGCTTATAGCTATGAGGCAGATTTAATTCAAAAAATCAAAGCGAGTAATCCGGGATTGTCTATTGAATTAATGAAACCCAATGATGTCTTAAATAGCTTTGAAGAGGCCTCAATAGAAGATGATCGCATTGCGGTTTTTCTGGAGAAGGCCAATAAAATATTAAAAGCACAATACTGTAAAGCAGAAGTAAAGCGATTTGAACCGCAAGATACTACGGCTATTTACATTGCCAATGAAGAAGCCTTAAGCAATAAAAGCATGCAGAATTTAGCGCAAAGTGCTAATCCTTTTGCCGCTGCTTTAGGGCATTTTAAAAAGCAAGAAGAAGTATTGCCTACGTTGTGTTTCAATCAGCAAAACGACTTAGTTTCGAAGTTGTTGGTCATTAAGGATCCCGAGCTTTTTGAAGCCTTGATTCACGTATTATATGTACAGGCCTTGATGTTGGGGGGGCTATACCATCAACAAACAAGAAATGGATATTTTTAACCATGCCTTATATCAATTCGTAATCTTGGGAATGACTAATTTTTTACCTGAATTTTAAGATGCTACATCGTTTAGAAATACAAAAAATACTGTTGCAGATCCAAGAGGAATACACCGATTCCAAACACTGTATTGCTCAATTGAAACAGGCCATTTACTTGGCAGATAAGCATGCAGATTTGAGTTGGGCTATTGATTTGCGCATCATGTTGATACGCGAAGAACGCTGCTCTTCCGCTTGCATTGAAAGTCCGTTGGCTTTTGCCTGGTTATTGGAACAAGCGCGTTTGCATCCGGATCAACTATCAGAGTCTGAATTTTTGGAAGAATACGAATGGATGATCTGTTCTGCTTATGGCAATGTGAATATTCCCTTGGAACAAGTACATGCTATTGCTGCAGATTTGGAACAAAAGTTAGAGCATTTTAAGTTTTCTAAGCGAAGCTATTATTATACTATGGCCGGTTTTGCCCAACATTTAGGGGATTATGAACTTGGAGGAGCTTATGTGGTGAAAGCAAGAGAAGAGGCTTTAGATGATATTTGTGGGGAAGCCGTGGTGTATGACAATGAGATTGAAAGTGCTTCTCGTTTGGGGCATTTTGATGAGGCGATTGCTTTGATGCAACAAATGGAGTACAAAAAAATACGCGATTTCTCCTTGCCTTTTGAAACCTATGTTTCCATGGGGTATTTTATGGTTCGCTATGGAGATGATCGCGCTGCGGTATATTTAGAGAAAGCCAAAGAAGAGTTTACTCAATTATCAGAAGTAAACAGCTCTTTGCTTTATGGGTTAACGCGTCTGATTTACGCCTTACACTTGCTGGGAGATGAAAGTCTTTGGCATTACTATGAAATTATCGCAGGTTGGGATATTGACGCTGAAGATGACTTAAAACTGATGTTGAGTCGCCACATGATGTTTGTCTTAGACCAAAAAGAGAAAAAACAATTAACCCTATCGCCTGGGGTTTCCTTCTATCAAGAAGATGGGTGGTATGACCTCAAGGAATTGTCAGAGGCTTATAAAGCAAGTGCGTATGATTGGGCTCAACGCTTTGACATCCGAAATGGAAATACTGCTGCTCAAGAGGAAATCAAGCGAATGGAGGAAGAAAATAAAAGAAAAAAATAGCTATGAATTACAATTTAGAAATCCAGAAAATTCTACTTGAAGTAGAAGGTTTAAAGAGTTTAGAAGATAAGATTGTCGCTTTGAAAGAGGCTATACAATTGGCTGATCAACACAATGATATTGATTGGGGATTTGATTTGCGTTTGGATTTAATTCGCCAAGAACGCAATACTTCGCGTTGTAATGAGAGTTTTCCGGCTTTTGCTTGGATTTTACACACTAGTGATGCCAATGAAGATTATTTCGATGAATCTGAATTCCTATGGGAATACAAATGGATGTTTTGCTCAGCGTATCGCAGTGCTTTAATTCCGCTAGAAGAAATTGAAAAAATTGGGGAAGACTTGAAACGCCGTTTGGTGAAAAATGGATTCAGTACCCGTGCGTATCACAATGTGATGACGGGCTTAGCTTTCCACTTGCGCGATTATGATTTGGCGAAAAAATACATCGATGCAGCGAATAGCGAGTTGGTGGATGATATGACGAATTGTTCAGCTTGTGAATTGGATACAGAAGTAGAATTATTGCTGTTCCAAGGAAAATTGGAAGATGCGATCGTGAAAGCACAAGATTTGATTCACAAGAAATTGACGTGTTATTCGATGCCGTTCCAAACGTTTTGTAGTTTGACCTACTATTCTTGGTTAGCCGGAGATGCCGCAGAAGCAGAGAAGTATTTCAACAGAGCGATTGAAGAATACGTAGCACATGATCAATATGATAGCTCTGTAGGCTATTCAATGGGGTTGTTGATGTCGTACATGCATGCAATAAATCACCCCGAAACGTGGTCTTTCTTTGAGCGTATCGCAACATGGGATATTGAAGCAGAAGATATTCACCGTTATAATTTTGCGCGTTACATGATGCCAATCATGAAACAAGGTGGAACGAAAACCTTACATCTTTCTCCACAATTGGCTTATTACCAAGAGAGTGGGGAGTACCATTTAGAAGATTTATACACCCACTTCAAAGCACAAGCGGAGTCATTCGCTTCGCGTTTTGATGTGAGAAATAAGAATACCAATTACACAACGGAAATTGCGGCATTGTAATACAAAAAGCGAGTGAAATTTTTCGTTGAGGATAAAAAATAACCGAAGGGGAGCATGTTGATGCTCCCCTTTTTTTGTGGTTAACGTCGTTTTCTTGAAAATAGTTGAATAGTTTAGAAAAATTAATCCTTGATAAAATGATTTTTTATCAAGGATTCTGTGTTGTTTGTTGTTTTATTGTTTTTTTTCTATTGATGGGGAAATATTTTATTTGAATAATTTAATTTAGTTAAAATAGTTGATTTTTGTTATTAAAATTTAAGTTAATGTATTGGTATAATTGGTATTTTGGGTAAATAAAAAACAAGATATTATTATGGAGAATACGATTTCAAATACTTTATTTCGCTTTGTCAGTTTGCGAAGCGTTCAAATTCCCGATGCTCAAGATCTGCTTCAGCGCTACGTTCAAATTGGAAAGGACTTAGTTGGACAAGGCGTTTTTTATGAAGCCATACAAAAACGTCCAGTAGATGCAACTAAATATGAAACCATGCTCAAAGCGGCAGCGAGTTTTAAAGAAGTCATTCCTACAACCAAAGCATTACAAGAAGAGTTTGCGGGTATCCAACCTTTTTCTACTTGGTTAGCGCAAAATAAAACTACGGCAACCCCAGAAGAAATTAGCAAGAAAGCAGAAGGCATTAAAGCTATCGATACAAAACAGCAAGGCAAATTGTGGAATAATGTTTTTTATCAAGCAACGGTTCAAGATAATTTAGTGCTTAACGATCAAATGATTGAGATTCTCAAGGCAAATGCGTTATTAGAGCAATTGAAGCTCAAGGCAACTAATGATGTGGTTTATGAGAAAGCAACAGCAAGCTTTGTATTGCCTGCTGAACTTTTTAACGAAGAAGGGATTGAAGATGATAAGGTACAGCCAAAGGCTGCAATGGAAAAGCCTCAGATTGTTTTACCCAATCGTTTGATGACGCAGAACATCAATATTTCAAAGGCTAAATTGCAAGAGGAACAATTAACAATCTTACAGCAAGATTTAGCTGTTTTAGCAGATGAATACCAAAAAGAGTATCAAAAGGCCTATACTGCTGCTCAAGAAGCTTATGATAAGGATGTCGCACCAATTTATACCAAATACTACCAAGAGCTAGAGGAGGCTCGAAAAAGTTTTTGTAGTACAGTGCCGATAGAAAAGAGAGAATACAACCCGTATGATCCTTGTCAACAAGTGCCTAATGTGCCCATGCCAACCCTTCCGAAATTTGAATTTAAGTTTAAAGAAGAATTATCAGTCAAAGAACTCGAGGAGAAATTGGATCCTATTAGTTACCAAACACTTTTACAAAGTATCGGTTATCAGGAAAAACAAACGGCTAATCCTAGTCGAAGAAGCATTAAGGCTGAAGAAGCTACCCCTCAGCGTTTATTAAATACCATAGGTTCTTATGCGAATTTAAATACGTATGTACAGGCAAATATGCAAAATAATCAGGCACTATTAACAGGGAATATTGAGGCTTACCAAGCTGTAAAGAGTATTGGAGGAGTTTTATTTCCCATTAATAATGAAATTAATTCTAAAGTATTAGAATATAATGCTTGTGGAACTGTGACGAATCTTCAACGTATGGCCACTATTACAATCAAGCTTCCTGATTCATCTTGGCGAATAGCTACAATTACAGTATCCATTGCAAAAGAAGCGCTAAAGGAAAGTTACATATTGGATGCTTCTGCTATAAATAGAAGTGGAAATGAAGTTACCCTATACAATGTTGAAGGCTATTCCGCTGCTACTATGTTGGATAGAACTCCATCAACAATGGCAATAGATTTTCAATTCACCAATGGTTGTGTTAAGCGTATGCCAGCTCTTGACATTGCTGCTCGGGTGTGTTATAGGGGAGAACTCGAAGGAATCTGTGGGACGAATGTAATAGCGCCTTTACCGACTTATCCAAAGAAATTTGGTGTTCGTTTATTGGGAATCGCTGATTATAAAAAAGTAGAACAAACCGTGCATTGTTATATTGAAGGAGAGGTGTCGAATATTGAAAACATCATGGCGAGGGAATATCGTGAAAAGTCAACCCGCCGTTTGAGACGAACAGAAGAAACGACAACCGAAACCACGGAACAAGAAATTGAAGCATTTACGGATACAATTACTACGGATCGTTATGAAATGCAGAGTGAAATTGATTCTATGTTGCAAAAGAATAAAAGCACGAATGCTTATGTTAATACAGGATATTCGTATGGTAAATTTCACATTGAAGGAGGAGTAGCCCAAGCGAGTAATACCGCTCAAGAAGAGAGTATACGACGCTCCGTAACTGAAGCCAAAGAGTTGACTTATCAGGCACAAGATCGCGTGGTCAATCGCATCAAACGCGAACGCATGCAGAAAATGGTGGAGGAGTTTGAAGAAAACAACAAACATGGCTTTGACAACCGAAAAGGAGATAAACACGTAGTTGGGGTATATCGTTGGGTGGATAAGTTGTATAAGAATCAGGTGTATAACTATGGCAAGCGCATGATGTTTGAATTTATGATTCCAGAACCCGCTCGTTTACATCTTTTAGCGATGCAAGATGAACAAGAATCAACGATACTTACGATTAAGCAACCGATTGATCCTAGAAAGCATAGTAGTAATTCTATAGCAACTGCGGATCAAATTACGGAAGAAAAAGCATTGTATTGGGCTGCACAATACAATGCGGAGATTCCAGAAAAAAAAGACGAAAATATTACGATAACTGCTGCTTTCGCAGATCATGGAAATAGTGAAAGCTATATTCAAAATGAAAATTATGTAGGAGCAAAAAGTTTTTCTGTCGAGTTACCCGAAGATTATGAGACTTTTACTGTATTAGGCAATCTGCATTATATTTTAATTCCAACTAATATCAAAGCCTATTCTCATGGAATTATATCTATAGGACAAGAACAAAAAGAGATCCATTATAGGAATGTAAATAGCAATCAATACAGAGATGTTAGTTTTGATTTTACTAATCTTAAGGGTATATCAGAAAAATTAGAACTCATCTTATCAGGTGGGGACCTAGGAGCTATTTCAGCGAGTCTTAAAATAAAATGTAAATTAAAAAATGAAGCTTGTAAAAGATGGCAACAAGAGTGTTTTCAAGCAATTATAGAGGCCTATAATATAGAAGTAAAGGCGTATAATGATAAGTTAGCCACAGAACAGAATAAAGCCGTAGAAATCAAACGCACCAATCCTGGGTTTTATCGTCAAATTGAAAATACAGTGTTGCGTAAAAACTGTATTGCTTACTTGACTCGCTTTAACGATATGGGCAAAAGCTTTACGAGTGGTTCGACAATTGCTGACTTTGGCGTACAACAAAGTAAGGAACTAGAAGCTTATGCTAGTTTAGCTAAATTCTTGGAACAAGCTTTTGAATGGGAGGCAATTTCTTACAATTTCTACCCTTTTTATTGGGGAGGCAAAGGCCATTGGGCAGATTTATACACTTATGATGAAAGTGATGATCCTATTTTCAGAAGCTTTATGCAATCGGGTATGGCTCGTGTTGTGGCAACCGTTCGTCCAGGCTTTGAGGAAGCCGTACAGTTGTATATGAGTACAGGGAAAATATGGAATGGCGGTGAAATACCCGTTATTGGTGATGAGTTGTACCTGTCGTTGATTGATGAGGTACGCCAAGCAGAAACTGTAAAAGAAGGGAAAGCGTGGATTACACGTATTCCTACTTCACTGACCATCTTACAAGCGAAAAGTGCTGGACTAGAAGTAGAAAAAGCCTTACCGTGTAACTGTGACGACACAGCAGATTTCGAAGATCCGTCTCAAGTTCCTTGTACTGATGCCTTTGTACTCAATGATAATTTAATTGGCGGGGATACGGGACCTGAACCAGAACCGGTGAATTAAAAAAAGAAAGAAAGTAGGTTTAATCATGGAGCTGGTATTACCAGCTCCATTAAATAGCAAGTGAATGAGTACAGATTCTTTGTTTCCAAAGCATTGGGGATTACAAAACACAACCGAAGAGTTAGAAGAAGGGAATTTTCCTATAGCGCCTCTCTTTCCAGATGCTTTAGTAGAAAATGAAGCTTCAACCAATTATTTAAACCCTTTAGTACAAAATTTTGAGTTTTCAACTATTGCTTCATGGGAAATCGCAGACAGTTATTTTTATAAGTTACCGCAACACAAAATAGGTAAGAATATTCAATGGATTAAAGAACCAGAATGTAGAACAGAAATAGATCCCAAAACAATTTGGATATATAGAGAAAGCAATAAAAAAAATGGTTATCAAACGGGAAAAGATGAGTTAATTTATACGATTAAAATTTACATTTCTACTAATAACGCAAAGTTGAAGAAGCTGTATGATTGTATGAAGCAAGGGGTGGCAGATGATGAAATATTGTTTTTTATGGAGGACAATACAGGTGATTTAAGTGATCAGAGCTTGTATGTGCGTTTTGGCAATAAGGTTGATAAGGATTTTTTACTGAAGATGAGCAATAAAAATTTGGATTTTATTGCCCAAAATATGCCTGATTTTGATAAAAATAAACTACGCGAACTTATCAGTACCGGAGAGGTAAAAGCTTCAATAACTCCATTACGAGCTTTATTGAATGGTGCTTTACAGGTAGTCGTTTTAACTGGAGCAGCAGGTAAAGCTCTTGGTTGGTTAAGTGAACAGATTGGTGAAGCAGTGGAATTCTTAATGATACCTGAGAGTTTATGGGATTCCAAAAGTGAGGATTATTTTTTAAAGAAAGAAAACGTTGTGAAGGATATGCAACTAGACACTTCTTTTATAAAGCAGTGGCAGCAGCATATAGAGCAGTCTGAGAACTGGATAATTTTAGCAACACTATCACCTGTAGCGAAATGGATGCCCCAAATATTGGGTTCAGTACAAAGTATGGCGAACTGGTACAATATTGAAGCGGCACTTGTGGTAAATCTGATTTACGAACGGCAAGAAAAAGGTGTGGAGCAGCTTGATGAATTTATTTACCTTTCAGAACAGATTGCCTTTTTGTGTGGGCTGTGGAACGGACTAGTTGATTTTGTAGCTGGTACATTTAAGTTTCTAGGGACCTTATTACAAGCGCAGTATGACATTGCTCAAAATTTTCAGGCAGTGCAAGAAGCTATAGACGATTTCAGAGAAGCATGGGAAGCGTTTTCGTTTGCGGATTTTTATAAAATTCCATTTCAATTACAGCAAGATATGCTTGTTGAACTGTTGGTGTTTTTGGATACATCTAATCCTCGAGAAAACTATAACTTTGATCGAATAGCTTATACAAGTGGTTTTGGTTTTGGCTTTATCGCATCACTTTTCATACCATTAGCTAACGTTTCTAAAGTAAGTGCTATTGCAAAATTCAGTAAATTTATACCTGAGGAGTTTGTAAGTAGCCTTAACATAGCCAAAGTACGGGAGCTTAAAGGCAGTAAAGCTTTAATAAAATGGCTGGAAGAAGTAGCTGTTTTGCTGAGTAAAAAGGGTGACGAATTGTATCAGGAGCTTAAAAAGCTTTTGAACAAGATAATAGAATGGATTAAGACCAATAGGAAAAAGTTTGAAAATGAAGATGTTAATATTAATAAATATTTAAAAAAAAGCAGGATAGTGAGATTTAGAGCCACCAAAATGCTGAAGCAGTATATAGGTGAGGAAACGGGTAAAGGTTGGTGTATGCCAAATAAAGTAAAATATCTGAATGAAGCTGAAAGAGCTAAATATGAACTTGCTATTGTCAATGGAAAATTTTATACTGTTAACGGAAAACTCTTCAACACTTCTCATACAAAATCCCTATTTACTAAAAGCAAAGCAATATTTGTTATGACCGAAGATGGGAGGATTTATGCAAGCACATATCATTATGCAGGAGTGTTTCATCATTCAAGTTTTTTATCAGGTAAGCCTGTAGCGAGTGCGGGCGAATTAGAAATCATCGAGGGAATACTTAAAGAGGTGACTAATAAAAGTGGACATTATAAGCCTTCAAAGAGCTTCAATAATCAATTTTTAAAGCTTATAAAAAATGAAGGAGTTAATATTGATGATATTATTATTACAGACATTAAATAATATTTATTATGAAAAAAAATAATTTGATGATTCCGATATTTTGGCTTTACGAAATATCTTCATTGGAAGAAGTAAAGTTTACTTTAGAAAGTAGTAATTACATAAAGGACGGATATGGAATAGAAGAAAGGAACAATATTTATGAAGCTTTGCAGTGGGCTAAAGATAATCCTAATTACAATTTTAAAGGGATTATGAAAAACGCGCCTGTACCACATAAATTAGAATTTTCTAATAAAGAAGTCTATTACTACCTTATGAAATTTAAAGAGTTTATGGAGAATAAAGAATATGAGATACTAACAGATGATAGACCAACTATAGAGTTTTAACAGAGCGATGTATTTTATGTAATATTTGAACAGTGCTTATTCCTAAGGAGATAAACTTTGTTCTACCTTAAAATATCTTAGCCGAACCTAAAATTTAACCCTATAAATTTATACCCGAAGAGTTTGTTGCAAGATTAAATGTAGCCCGAATCCAAAGCGTTAAAGACTATAAGGCAATGGTTAGATTGCTGGAAATAGCCCAGTTTTTTGCATAAAAAAGGTAATGAATTGTATCAGGAGTTTAAAAAGTTTTTGAACAAAGTAATAGAATTAGATTTCCTAAAGTTGATCTAGAATACTATAAAAATGGGAGTTAGAAGAGGAATTATTAAAATTTTGAATAATTATGGAAAAAGATAAAATAGCTTTAGACAAAGCGAAGCAAGTTTTAAGTGATTTTAAAAAGAAGTATTTCTCAGATTCATTTAAGGTATATGATCCAGAAAAAGTTGAGAATAATACATATTATAAATTCCCTTATAATGTGTGGGAAATTTTTGTAGATGTTCCTCAAGAACAATTTGGAGGTATTGGATTATTTTCTATTTATATAAAAGATGATACAATGGAGCCTTTTATGTTTCACGATGGAGGAGCAGAAGGAAGAACACCAGATTTAGAAATTCTCAAAAAGAATGGAAAATATGTAATTGGGGAGGAGTGGAAAGAGAAAATAGATAATAATTGATGAGTTTGTAAGCAGCCTCAACATAGCCAAAGTACGGGAGCTTAAAGGCAGCAAAGCTTTAATAAAATGGCTGGAAGAAGTAGCTGTTTTGCTGAGTAAAAAGGGTGACGAATTGTATCAGGAGCTTAAAAAGCTTTTGAATAAGATAATAGAATGGATTAAGAAAAATAGTAAGCGATTTGAAAGTACACTGTCTAAAGTAAGAGAAGCGTTTTTTAAAGAAGGAAAAACAGAAGAATACTTTAGAAAGATAGAGAAAAAATTCAACCTTGCAGGAGAACAAATCTTATCTACATATGACTTAAAAAAACTGCGAAGATTATTGAAAGAGACGTTTGATGTGCCTTTGGAATTAGTTGATCAAACCCCTAAACTTAAAAGCAAATTAAAAGATTGGACAGCGAGAAGAGTTGCAGGCTCTTTTAATATGGTAGAGGGCGTAATGTATCTGCGGAAAAGTGTAACAGCTTATACGGTACAACATGAAATGTTTCATATGAAGTTATGGTATAAAATGACTAGGGAATTTCCAGAATTACAACCACTTTTTCAAAAAACTTTAGGAAGAGAAAATGTATTATTTCACGAAGAATATGTATTGTCTGAGTTTATGAAAGATTCGAGTAAATGGTTGGAAGTTGATTTGTTGAATGATTTGGAAAATATTAATGGACTAAGAACACAAAAAGGATTGCAAAAGGTTGATCTAGAATATTATAAAAAATGGAAGTTAGAAGAAGAATTATTAAAATTTGAATAAATGGCAAAAGATAAAATAGCTTTAGACAAAGCGAAGCAAGTGTTAAATGATTTTAAAAGGGATAATTTTTTGTCCGATTCATTTAAAGTGTTCGATCCTGAGGAAGTAAAAAAAATAACTGTATTTAACTTTTCTCAAAATATATGGAAAGTAGTAGTAAGCGTACCTCAAGAGCAGTTTGGCGGTACCGGATTATTTTCTATTTATATAAAAGATGAAACAATGGAGCCTTTTATGTTTCACGATGGAGGTGCTGAAGGGAGGGTACCCTTTTTAAACATCTTAATTAAGAATGGGAAATATGTAATTGGGGAGGAGTGGAAAGAGAAAATAGATAATAATTGATGAGTGTGTAAGTAGCCTCAACATAGCCAAAGTAAGAGCGTTAAAAGAGAGTAAAGCACTAGTGAAATGGCTGGAAGAAGTAATTGTTTTACTGAGTAAAAAGGGTGACGAATTGTATCAGGAGCTTAAAAAGCTTTTGAATAAAGTAATAGAATTAGATTCCCTAAAGTTGATCTAGAATACTATAAAAGATGGAAGTTAGAAGAAGAATTAATAAAATTTGAATAAATGGAAACTCAAGAAGTATTGATAGAAAAAGCAAAAGATATTTTACAAGATTTTGGAAGAGAATTCTTCGAAGAAACATTCAAAATTTATACTCCACATAAAATTAAAGAATTAGATATTGATAAATTTAATTTTGATGTGTGGGAAGTCGTTGTACAAGTCCCTGATGAACAATTTGGAGGGCAAAGCCCATATTTTATCTTTTTCAAAGAAGATACATTAGAGCCTTTTATGTTTCACGATGGTGGGGCAGAAGGACGAACACCAGATTTAGAAATTCTCGAAAAGAATGGGAAATATGTAATCGGAGATGAATGGAAAAGAGAGAAGGGCGAATAAAAATCGAAACGTAGTGAAGATTTATCGAACGCAAAAACAAATATAAAATTTGTGAGATCAATGAAAAAAGGATAAAATTTCTAATTTTTTTGAAAGGTTGCTTTTTTGTAGGAATGCTCTTTAAATCCTCATTTCACTCCTACTGTATATGAAGCGGAAGTACTATTTAAATCAAAGACTGTTTTTACTGTGGAAAGCGTAATACTAATTCCAAATCCAACAAATATTATGGAAACAATTGTAGAAATCATGCTTAAAGAAAAATAATTATGGAAAATAATAAGAAAAGATTAGAAGAGCTGAAAATAAGAAATGAGGAACTTAAACCTAAAATTTTTAAAGACTATAAAACGGTTAAGGAACTGGATACATATAGAGGTGATAATTTAGAAATATTTCAGGAATATAATGATAATCAAGAAAAAATCAGGCTATTAGAATGGGACTTAATGACACCTGAAGAACAAGAGAGAGAAAAAGAAGTTTTAAGGCTTATGAAAGAAAAACGAGAGGGGAAAATGCATTAAAAGATAGCACAACACTAACCTCATCAAGCTTACACACGCGATGTCCTGACGGAGGAAGGGTCGCATCCAGTGCTTCTCTTCTCTTTTTTTGATTAACAAGCGTTGATTGACAGATGCGATGCTTCCTTTGTCAGCATGACATACACCCCGCACAAAGCGTGAAGTTGTAGGGTTTATCGATTAAAGGCAATTTGCAAAAAAGCTTCTAGCAAAAAAACAAAAAAGCAATCTAGCAGATAATAGAAAACCAATTTATTTAAAAGCAAAAAACATCTTTACAAAAGATAATCTACCTCCAACGTAAGTCAAATAAAGAGCGTCAAATGTTTGAAAAGGCTGTAAAAATAAAAGGTGTTTGAGCGTAGCGAGTTCTTTTATTTTCAGCCTTGAAAACTAATTTGACCTTTATTTGAGTTAGTTGAAGGGTTTTTTGTTTCTTTTTTACCCTTTAAAAAAGAAAGGAGTGAGGTTTGTTTTTTGCTCTTTGTGAGGTTTGTTTTTTGTGAGGTTGCAAGATTTGCTGAAATAGAAAATTTATTCCTTTTTATAAGGAATTACCAGTCTGATCGCGCTCACGAATAGTATGTCTCCCTGACGCAGGAAGGGTCGCATCTTGCGTTCACACAACTGTGCTTTGTGAGGTTCGTACTTTGTGAGATCTGCTCATCGCCTCACCTCCTCACCTCCTCATCGCCTCATCGTCTCACCTCCTCACCGTCTCATAATCCCCCAACATGGCATACGGTGTGGATATGCTGTGTGGGGGATGTCATTTTTTTATGGAAATTCTCTTCCAACAAAAATTACATTTCAATTACGCGATTAGGTTGAATTGCTTCACGTAAATTCATATCATGAGAGACAAATACAATCGTTCCTTGGTATGTTTTTAGTGCTTGATACAAACTTTCTAAACCGAAAATATCGAGGTTATTGCTGGGTTCATCGAGTAATAATACATCAATAGAGGCCAACGAAAGATTCAAACAACAAACCGTTAAACGCAGGCATTCTCCACCACTTAATTGCATTATTGGTTTGGTCCAACTTTCAGGTCGAAAACCATATTGAAATAAGGTGTTTTTTAAACTAGCTTCATCCAGTAAGTTGTGGTTAAATGCTTGAGCTTGTTCCAGTATCGTCTTGTGATGGTCGAGAAGGGCGTAAAATTGATCCAAGTAAACGATATTGGGAGTCAATCGCTCAACCTGACCTATAGTAGGTTGTAGCTTTCCTGCTAATAGCTGCAATAACGTTGATTTCCCAGAACCATTCACTCCTTCGATTAAAAGGCGTTCTCCACTTCGAATTTCTAGATTCAAGGGAGTTGACCAGATACAATCCGCTGTCGATTCATATTGATAGTTGACTTCTTTTACCTGAAATAACACCTTATTGGTATGTAAGTTCGAGGAGTTGAAGTTCAAATGAAAGGGTTTGACTTGTTCCAATTGATCTGTTTAACTCCCAAAGCTCTCCCTGTAGTTTTTGTTGTTTCTCTACTTGTACTTCTGTACTTTTCGCACTGCTGTTTTCTGCAGCATTTTTAAGTGTATTGACAACAATCTTAGGTAAACCTCCTTTTTGCTCTGCTTTTTTGTGTTGCCCTACCGCTTTTTGTTGCTTTTGAAGTAATTTCTGTTGGTCCGTTTTTACCTGACGCAAATCCTTAGAAAGGGTATCAATTCGATGTTGAAGGGAAGATAACTCTTCTTGTTTTTGCATTTTGTAAAAGTCATAATTGCCTTTGTACGCTTGAATCCCTTGTGTGGTAATTTCAAACGTAAGCGATTGTCTATTTAATAGCTCAATATCGTGACTCACAAGGAGTACTGTTCCTCTGTATTGATCTAAAAAGTCAAACAACAATTGTCGCGTAGCTTGATCAATGTGATTGGTTGGTTCATCCAGTAGGAGTATATCCGGTTGGTGAATGTGAATACTAGCAAAATACACGCGGCATCTGTTGTCCTCCACTCAGCTGATGCATGGGAAGGGTCAAATCCTTTCCTTCTAGTTGCCAGTATTGAAGGGCTTGCGCAATATTTTCTTCAATTTGCCAATCATCATCTAAGTCAACATAATCTTGTTCTTCTACTGAGCCTTGTAAAATGCGATGTAAGGCTTGTAGTTTTTTATCTGTTTGTAAGGCTTCCTGAATGGTTTGCCCCGTAATTTGATTGGTGTTAATTTGAGGTAAATAATAGGCTGTACCGCCGAGCTGAATAGCTGGTAGTGATGTGGTAGCAATAAGCTTCAATAGGGTGCTTTTACCTGTTCCGTTTGCACCAATTAAATTGGCTTTTTCTCCCTTATTCAAGACAAGGTCAACTTGGTGAAATAAAGGTGTTTTATCCGAATGTTCGTAAGATAGATTTTTTATAACGATAGACATAATAATCAAATGTAATTGAATGAGTAATATACTATTGTGGCCCGTACACCACTACTCACGGTATTGGAAATGAATTCACATAAATAAATAAGTATTGTGGCTCTATGGAAGATAGAGGCCATTAGAAAATGTTTGCTCCTACAAGTTGAAAACAACTCGTACTACTAAAACGAAATACTTATTTATAGTTTCATCCGATTATTTATTCGTTAATACTAGAACAAAGATAGGGATTTTTTTTTATTGAGAAAGGGGGAAGGTGGTGAGAGGGTGAGAGGGTGTGGTGGTGAGGAAGTGTTGAGAGGGTGAAATCGGAACGAAGTGTAGATTCATCGAACACTAAAACCAATATGAAATAGGTGAGAGGGGGTGGTGAGGTGAAATGAAGAGAGGTAGTGCCAGCACTACCTCTCTTCATTCACTTATTTTAGAAAAGACTA
Organism: Myroides gitamensis; assembly: GCF_029894455.1. Taxonomy (NCBI): domain Bacteria; kingdom Pseudomonadati; phylum Bacteroidota; class Flavobacteriia; order Flavobacteriales; family Flavobacteriaceae; genus Myroides; species Myroides gitamensis. The sequence goes on along the minus strand of NZ_JARYHN010000001.1, from coordinate 2,799,656 downwards.
ATTTGTCCCTGTTGGGTATTGTCTTTTGCAGGTTTTCTTTTTTCTTTTTTGACTTCCTTTTCCACTTTTTCTTCTAGGGGTTGTAGGGGAAGTGTAGCTTCTTCAAAGAGATTGAGTGTTTCTTCTTCAGGTGTGCAAGCTGTTGTAGCTTCTTCAGATTCAATACAAATCGAGGTTTTAGTAACAATACCATCAAAAATAGGTGGTGGTGCTTGTTGAGCCCAAAAAGGAACTTCTTCTTCTTCTTTTGTTGTTTCTGTTTCAGCGATTGTTTCAGCTTGAACAATTTCTTCGTTTTCTTCGACTACAGCTTCTTCTGAAACGGGTTCATCAGTACTAGTTTCTAGTAGAGGAGCTGTGATTTCCTCTGTTTCTAGGCTTGCTTCTTCTTCTAACGTTAACTCTTGTTCTTTTTGTTCTTCTACTTGTGTAGCTTGAACAAAAACATCTGTCGACTCTTCTTCAGTACGAGTAGGTTTCTCTTCCTCTTGTGGTATTTCGTCTAAAGCGATGACTGGTTCAGCAATAACTTCTATGGCTTTACTTGCAGTCTCTTCAGCTAATGTATCCACAGGTTGACTTTCTTCCAAAAGATCAAAAATGGAATAATTTTTCACCACTATTTCATTGATATCAATGGTAGGGTCCAAGGTAGGATTAGCCTCTTCCTCTTGAATTAGGGCTTGCATGTCCTCGTTGATTTCTCCCTCTAAAATGGTAGCTTCTTCAATGATAATTTCATTGACACCCAAACGAGGGAAACTAGCCAAAACAGGAGTTGCTGTTTGGGCGATATCTGACGGGTTATTTTCTGTTGTAAAACTTTCTACTTTGTTCTCCAAATCCACCAATAAACGCTTGATTTTTTTGATGTGCGGATGATCAGCAAAGGTTTCTTTTTCGTAAACGAGCTCTAAAAGTTTGTACATCGTGTACGCTTCGTGGTACTTTAAAACGATGGCATGCTTTTTATTGTGGTCTAAAATAGAAACTTGTTTCTGAATATTCTTGGCTTTGTCTTCAAGTTTAGCAAGTAAATCTTCTTTTATACTAACCAATAAAGCGTCTTTTATAGATTGTACAACATAGTCATCGGTTTTTTCAACCATCTGAATAACAGTAAGAAGGATGTCGTTACTTAATTTAAATTGAATTTTTGTCGTCATTGTAATTAGTGGAAAGCCAGTTAAGTCGTTTCAAATATTGATAGTTCTACAAAATAATGAAAAAAATATGACTTTACACGGTGTTCGTAAAAACATTTAAAAGGCTTTGTTTCCTACCAAAAGCTTGCTTATTTTTAAGGAAGAAATATCGATACTATTGAAAAAGTTTCCCACTCCTATCGCATTTAAATATCCTTGGCGTAGCTACCAAAAAAAAGTGTTAGATCAATTAGAAACACATCTACAAGATGATAAATTACATGTAGTAGCACCGCCTGGATCGGGTAAAACTGTTTTGGGGTTGGAAGTGATTTTACGGCTGAATCAACCGACGTTAATTTTAGCTCCTACATTGGCTGTCAAAAACCAGTGGATTGACCGCTTTTGTTCTCTTTTTCTTCAAGTGGATGAGGTTCCAGATTGGATTTCAACGCAATTAACGCAACCGAAGTTTTTGACGGTTTCTACCTATCAAGGGCTGCATGCTGCTTTTAATTACCTGAAAGAAGAGGAGGAAAGTGATGAAGAAATGCCTGGGGATACTGCGGTTACGTATACCAATATACATGCGCAGGAAATCATTGGCAAGTTGCGTGCCGTTGGCATCAAAACGCTATTGGTGGATGAGGTACATCACTTGCGAAAAGAATGGTGGAAAGCATTAGACTTATTAGATAATGAATTAAAATCGACCGTAGTAGGCTTAACGGCGACTCCTCCTTATGGGGCGTCTAGTTTTGAATGGCAACGCTATATGGCTTTAGCTGGGCCTGTTGATGAGGAAATTGCAGTACCTACCTTGGTTGAGGTGGAAGATTTGTGCCCTCACCAAGATTTTATTTACTATTGTACTCCTTTAGCGGAAGAACGCGAAAAAATAGCCTTGCATAAAAGTGAGGTTTATTCCTTTTATACGATATTTAAATCACATGCACTACTCGCTCATACACTGCAACAAGCTGCTATTTTCCAGCAACCTCTAGCTCATTTGGATTGGATTTATGAGAACTTGACAACCTATGTGGCTTGTTTGGTTTTTCTTCAAGAGGTCAATGGAGGGATTGATAAGGTGCACAAGAAAGTGTTGGGCTTGCAAGAAGAAGAAATTCCGCCTTTGGATTTTGTGTGGTTTGAGAAGATGCTTAATTTTTACTGCTTTCAAGGACAGGATGTATTACAAGAGGTTCCCGATTATCTAGCGTGTAAAAATGAATTGACAGCTGAACTGAAGAAGAGAGGTCTCATTGCCTTTCGACAGGTTCAATTGGTTCAAGATAACAAAGGGGATGATCTTCTGCTTTCTAGTTTGAGTAAATTGCAAAGTATTGCAGAGATTCTTGCTTTTGAATACGCCAGTTTAGGCCGCGATTTGCGCTTGGCGGTATTGACTGATTATATTCGAAAAGAATACTACAGTACAACCGAAGCACCCCCTGCTGTGCTGTCTAAGTTGGGCGTACTGTCCATTTTTGAAACGCTGAGGCGCAACAATGTTAATGCGCTTACTATGGCTGTGTTGACCGGTTCGGTGGTGATTATTCCAACTTCTTGTTTAGGGGCTTTACATCAAGTAGCCCAAGAAAAAGAATCAGGGATATCCGCAGTGCCTTTAGCGTATGACCCAAATTATGTAGCCTTGCAATTAACTGCACAGCAACGCTCACAGGTTGTTCATTGGATGACCGCATTGTTTCAGGACGGTACAATTCAAGTATTGATTGGAACAAAAGCGCTACTTGGTGAGGGATGGGATGCGCCTGCATTGAATGCCTTAGTGATGGCGAGTTCAATCGGTGCGTATATTACTTCCAATCAGGTGAGAGGACGTGCGTTTCGCATTAATCCCCAAGACCCAAATAAAACGGCACATATTTGGCATTTAGCCTGTGTGGATGCGTATGCAGCGGATGGAGGAAAGGACTGGGAGATTATTCACCGTCGTTTTCAAACTTTTGTAGGGATATCAAATAGTGAACAAGTAGTGGAAACGTTTATCTCAAATGGCATTGAACGATTAAAGGAAGAAACACAGAAAAAAAGAACCCGTGATGAGGTGTATATCACACAGCAAAATCAACAAACGCTACAACTGGCACAGCAAAGAGCAGCATTAAAATCGCGTTGGATGGCTGCTATTCAAAACGGAACTCATCTGGCAGAAGGAGTAAAGGTGCTATTTTCTTCGGCCAAAGAAAGAAGAGACGTGAATAAAGCCAAGCAATTCTATACGAATAAGACGTTAGTCTCTGCTTTGTTTACGCTAGTGTGTTCAGCTATTTTATTTTTGACCTATCAATTTATTGGTTTAGGCAAGGGCATCTTACTGCATGGGGTGAGTTTGTGGTCTTTTGGGTACTGGGTTTTTCAAACGTTTGTATTGGGCTTGGGCTTCCGTTTTGGATGGAAAGGATGGACGTATTATCGCATGTATCGCAAGTTTGGCGATATGCGAAAAGATGTACAGGGAATCGGGGAGGCGCTTTGTTCTACTTTATGTGCCTTTGACCTTTTGACTACACCCAAGGCTTCTCTTCGCGTGGTTACTACCTTAGAATTGGGTGGTGGTGTATTTTGTTCGTTAGAAGGAGCTACACTGAGAGAAAGTCATGTGTTCGCTTCTTGTATGAAAGAAATTTTATCGCCTATTGAAAATCCACGGTATGTCTTAGCCCGCAAAACCTTGTTGCCGATTCAAGATAGCGAATCTGATTTCCATGCTGTTCCTGAATGTATCGGGGTGAATAGAGCGCGGGTGAATTACTTTGCGCAACAATGGACGCAAGAAGTTGGAAAGAATAGTATTGTTTATACCCGAACTCCAGAGGGTCGAAAAGAGCTCTTACATGCTCGTGCATTTGCTATTGTCAATAGGATGGAAGAACCGCAAGTGCAACAAGAACACCAATGGCTATAAATAAGAACGTCCCTTGTATGGAAATACAAAGGACGCTCAACTAACTAATCAATTAAAATGGGTCATCACGCCATTTTTATAAAAGTGCTTCAAGCTTTATTGTTCTTCGGTGAAGAAGAGAAAAAAGTGAAACAGACTTTCCTGAGAATTAAAATTTACTTTTTTTCGCGAACTCCAGTAGTATCGCTTGTTTGTGCACTATTGGTAGCACTTTCGATTGTTTTGTTACAGCCTTTGAAAATGTTTTTTTGTTAAATTTTACTAAGGGTGTAAGTTGCTGTAAATCACACTTTATTTTTTCGTTATTTACTACTTCTGCTTTTATCTTCAAAGTTTGCTTCTTTGATACTTTTCTTGTTTGAACTATCGCCAAAGGTATATGTCGCTCCAATTGATAATCTTCGGCTATTCCATGAATTGCTGAATTTTTGTATGTTGTCGTTGAAGTAACTCGTTCCATTCGATTTTCCTGTATTGAAGATATCGTATAACGTAACATTGACGTTGAGTTTCTTGTTTAGTAAACTAGCTTTGATTCCTGTAGTCAACGCTTGGTATGAACCATATTTAGAGTTGTCTTCTTTATGTGGTACTTGGTGATACCAATTCAAAAATAGGTTCAGTGTTTTCGCTGTATTAACGGTAAAGGTATTTTGTGAATAATAACTAAAATACACTCCATTTTGTGGAACTTGATTCGCTATTTGATTTCGGTAATAGGAATTCGAATAATTCGCATCTGCTCCTGTACTCGTTTGCCACCATCCTGTTATTTTATTGCTATAGGATACACTTAATCCATAGTTATCGCTATTGAGCATATTGTAATACGTACTTATAAAAACATCGTCGATTAATGTTGAATATTGGTCGAATGAGTTTGTAATGTGGTAGTAGTTTAATCCAACAGACAAGGAACCATTAAACAAGTAGTTTAATTCAAAATTATCCGTAAATGAAGGATCTAATTCTGGATTTCCACTGTTGTAGGAGTAACTATTGGCATAGTAACGGAACGGATTTAATATGCCTGAATAAGGACGATTAATTCGCTTCGAGTAATTTAGGTTAAATGAGTGTTTTTCACTAGGGTCATAAGACACATAAGCTGTTGGGAACCATTTGCCATAGGATTTTTTAAATGTTTCATCCGTTTCGAGTAAATGACCCGTTACTTCCGTTTGCTCAAATCGCATACCTGCTTTAACGCTCCATTGTTCCGTTAATTTTTTGTGTAAACTTACATATCCAGCAAAGTTGTCTTCTTTGTAATTGAATCGGTTACTACGCGTATCGTCATAAATTAAATCCTCATTCATGCGGTTGTAGTAGAATACTTTCGATTTGTTGTCGTAATTCGAGTATTTTCCTCCAAATTCTACATCCGCCCAAGGTAATTTATATGATACATCCGCCGTTCCACTCCATACTTGATATTTTAAATCATTGGTGTAGTAAGTTGCATTTCTAATATTACTCTGTGCGTTATAATCTCTCATATCTGTTGACCCTTCCGGAATATTAGAGAAATAATTCACCCCTAAGGATAATTTACTGCCTAGCGTATCTAAGTTTCGATCGTAAAATAAATTAGCTGTATGGTAGATATTGTTGTTTGTTGCCTTGGATAGGGATTTGATAATCGAATCTGTTTTGTTTTCTGGCAAGGCAATATATTTTGCTGTATGGGGGTTGGTATTGTCGTTTTTGTATTTGGATAAATCATACGTTGCTCCAATTACATCCTTATCGGATAGTTGATAGTTGGTCGTTAAGTTTATTCCTCCTGACGTATAACTACCTGTTGGATTGGCATAAGAATCCAAGATACGCGTGTCATTTTGAAACGTATAGGTATTCTCATTTCCGTATTTTCCATCGCCTCCATTGGCTTTTAACATCACGTTCCACTTTTTGTTTTGGTAATTCAAACTACCATTCATCGAATACCAATTGTACTTGTTATACGAGTATGAAGTACTAACTGATCCATACATTCCAAGTGTTTTGTTCTTCTTTAAAACAATATTGATGAGTCCACTATTACCACTCGCTTCATATTTGGCAGGTGGATTGGTAATTACTTCAATTTTTTCAATATCGTCTGAGCGCAATGTCTTTAGGTAATTGGTTAAAGCATCGCCTTGTAGTTGTACAATTTTATCGTTGATCATAATGGTTACACTACTTTTTCCAACAATGCTGATTTTGTCATTCTGTACTTTTACTAAAGGGGTATTGGTCAAGGCTTCTATCGCATCCATTCCTTGTGAGGCAACACTATGCGCGGTATTAAATACCAAGCGATCGGCTTTGCGCTCTACCAGTTTTTTCTCTGCTTGTACAACAATCTCGCCCAATTGAGTGGAAGACTCAGCAATAATATCACCTAAGTCAATGGTTTGATCCAACTTGATCGTTTGGGTGTAGAGTAATTCTCCTAAATACTGAATGTTCAATTTGTATTGTTCGGTGGGTAGGTTCTTTAAGGCGAATTCTCCCGTCTCTGTAGTAAATCCTTGTTGTATTAATTGATCGCTGTTTTCTTTCAATAGGTGCAACTCTGCAAAATCAATCGGTTGTTTGTCTTTGTTGAGGACTCTACCCTTTATGATGTGTTGCGCATGCATAAGGGTAAGTCCACAAAAAAAAGCAATAAATAGGGTAATGTTCTTTTTCATAGTGATAAGGTTGGTGTATACTTATTAACAATGTTGATAAGGTTGTTAACAAGTGGTCTTATTTCTGTTTATAACTTGAATGATGCCTATAGGTAGCTCATTTAACTCATTTGTTACTATTATTTTATAATTGTTTATAACTTTTATTTTTTAGAATTAATTGTGGCTTGAAAATCAACGAATTCTATAAGTTATTAACTAGGTTATAAACAATTGTTTTATTTTCTGTTGATAATATCTTTGTTGCTTCCTTGACGTTCTTTTACTTTGATTTTAGCGTTGCCAAAATTATAGCTCAAACCAAAAGTGAAATAGCGATTATCGTTATACATGTTGTATTGTTGTTTTACCCCATCAGATGTTGCTTGTGCGCGTAGATTTGAGGTTCTTAATATATCATTCATGTAAGCAGAAACATTCAGTTTTTTGTCTAACATCGCATATTTTAATCCTAAGTTCAATCCATACATCGGTTTTAATTTCCAGTTTCCATTGTTTAATTTCGATTGATACCAGAAATCAACTTGGACTTGGAAGGTTTTGTCCGCGTTCAACTGAATCGTGTTATTGGAATTGAAATAATACCCCATTCCGTTATTCGTTTCTACATTGACGTCTTGAATTAATTTTGATGAATTGTAAAATGCCGATACGGTGTTTTGTGAATTCAACCAGTGCCAAGTGTCGAAAGTATGCGTGATGCTTAGGTTTGTGCTAGCTGCATCAAAAATATTTCCTTGTTTAAGTATTTGAATGTTTGTTGCTGAATCAATGTTAGAATATTGCGAAGCTAAATTGGTTATTTTCGAATAGGATGCATTGATGAACAATTTATTTTTAAAGGTATAGCCTACATTCACTGCATTGACATACGTTGGTTTTAAGGTCGGATCTCCTGTCACATAGTTGTATTCATTGATATACCATCTGAATGGATTCAGTTGCCAAAAGCTCGGTCTGTTAATGCGGCGATTTGCGCTTAAAGTGAAGTTGTTCTCGTCATTCATTTTATAACTCACATACAGCGTCGGGAAAAGCTCAGTGTAATTTGTTTTTTCAATACTTTTTGTCGCCACAGATTCTCCTATCGTTTGTGTGCTTTCCACACGTAAACCGAGTTGTGCTTCCCATTTTTTAGAAATGGTTTTTGTTGCACTGATGTAAGCGGCTTGAATGTTTTCTTTGTAAATGAAATGGTCGGCTTGTAAAATCTCATTCACTAAGGTTTGGTTGTTGAAATTGAACGAGTTTGCATTGTTGACTGTTTTGACAAAACTCACTTTTGCTCCATACGATAAATTAACAAAAGACAACGGTTGTTCAATATCGATTTTAGCACTGTAATTGTCGATTTTTTGATCGCCTGTTGTTTGCGCTTGTTGTTTTTTGTTAACAACGTTATTAACATCGCTTGTAATTGTGTTGAAAACTCGTGATTTGTTGGTAATATAGTTGAAGTAATCCATGTCTATATTAAGTTTAGTTCCCACAGTATCAAATTTATGAGCTAAATTTAAATTGATTGCGTGATTGTTGAAATCTGGAGCAGATTTTCCCTTTGTATCAATGTTTTTAAGCAAGTTATCAACAAGGTTATAAACACCTACTTGGTTTTTATCTGTTGTTTCTTGTGTGTTTTTACTGCCTCGGTACTGAACGCCAAATCCAGTGCGTGGTGTCGCTTGATAATCCAATTGAAAACTACCCGAAATATCTTTATTTTTCTTCGTCTCGCGGTACACGGTATTCCAGGTTTCAGTAGGGTAATGCAAATCCATTTTTCCAATTTCTTGGTTGTATCCTGTGCTTGCATTGAAAGCCGCGGCAATAGATACTTTATTTTTGCTGTAGTTGAATACATCACTAATCTTCCAGGTTGCTTTATCGGCAGCCTCAAAACCGGTACTGATTTGGTTGTTCCACGCATTGTGTTTCGCTTGTTTTAAAACAATATTGATTAATCCGCTGTTTCCACTCGCTTCATATTTCGCAGGAGGTGTGCTAATAATCTCAATTTTTTGAATATTCTCCGATGGAATGGTATTCAGGTAGTTGATTAATTCTTCTCCTGTTAAGGGCAGCATTTTATCATTGATCATTACTTGCATGCTGTTCTTTCCGATAAGGGAAATTTGATCCTTATCGACTTTCAGTCCTGGAGTAAGTTTTAATAAGTCTTTGGCATTGCTGTTATTGGCGTGTACCGATTGTTCGATATTGAAAACTGTACGGTCTACTTTGCGTTCAAATACCTTTGCTTGAGCAGCAACGACAATTTCATCTAGCATTTTATCATTTTGAATAACAAAAGGGGCAAGGGTGCTATCTTGAGAAATGGTTAGTGCCGTTTCATATTGTTTGGTGCCTAAATTATTTACGCGTATCTTGTAAGAATCAGATGCGATAGATTCAAAGGAGAATTTACCCGCTTCATCTGTATAGGTATGTTGGATTAGCTTTTCCTCTGGAGATAATAGTAAGATTTCTGCAAAGTCAATGGGTTGTTGTGTGGCATCAACAACAGAACCAGAAAGTTTAGTTTGTGCAAAGCTTACAAGTGATGCAGTGAAACAGATGAGGATGATTAGTTTAGTTTTCATGATTAGTTTTATTTACTAAATAGAAAACCAAAGGCGTGCCAAGAAATTAATGTTTTTTTAATTCGTTGAAAATTAGTATCTTGCAATATTGCTATTTTAAGTGAGTGTTCGATTGTGAACAGTGAACAGAACGAAAGTGGACATAAAAAAAACTGCTTTTGGGGAAAGCAGTTTTTTCGTTAAGCATATATGAATTTTTGAACATCAATTTTCATTATATTCATTTTAAGCTTGACATTGATTTTGTTGTTTATGTTAATCAAAGGTACGATAAAGTTTAATAAAAAGGAACTAAAATATAATAAAGTGTTACCTTTGTGTGAGATAATTTATTAAACTATAAGGTTTATTATGCAAACACCAGCCCAAAAATGTAAGATTCAATCAGAAAAGATGCGTTCAAGGCGTAAAGAATTAGGCTTTTCTCAGGAATATGTAGCGATGAAGCTTAATATTTCACAAAAAGCGTACTCTGATATTGAAAGCGGAAAGACGAAATTGAAGAATGATGTATTAAATGAGATTGCTATAATTTTAGAAATCTCTCCGTTTCAAATTTGCCCTATTGCATGTGATTGTACTTCGGATTTACAGACAAAGCACGGTCAGCTTCTTCAATATCTTCAAGAAAAAGGTGTTGATTTTCCAGATGAATTTGCTTGATAGACCTGTGGTCTATACCTGAACCTGATCGTTTAAATAATCTATAATCAAAAAGAGGTCTCTATGTGAGACCTCTTTTTTTATATGTTCCATTGTAATAAGCTTGCTCCCCAAGAAAAACCTGCTCCAAAAGCAGTGAGTAATAGCAAATCACCTTTTTTAATTTGATCTTTAAATTCCCACATGCAAAGGGGAATGGTAGCTGCAATTGTATTGCCTGAATAGGTAATGTTATTTAAGGCTTTGTGTTCTTCAATCCCCAATTCTTTTCCTACAGCATCAATGATGCGCTTATTTGCCTGATGAGCCACTAGCCAGTTGACATCATCAACGGTTAAGTCATTCTTCGTTAATAGCGTTTGACAAGCAGCACTCATCGCTGTTACAGCATTTTTGAATACGACTTTACCATCTTGTTTTAAATAGCGGTGTTCGTCATTCCAATCTTCCGCATCATAAGGATATAAAGAACCTCCTCCTTTGATGTTGAGGAATTCGATTCCCTTCCCATCACTTAAGAGTAATGCATCTAAAATACCCGTCTCTGCAGAAGGCTCTAACCAAACGGCACCTGCACCATCTCCAAATAAAATATTGGTTGAACGGTCTTTGCTATCTACATAAGCACTGATTTTATCAGCTCCTACAACAACTACATTTTTGTAGCGTCCTGTCTCAATTAAAGCGGCACCCATATCAAGAGCATATAAGAAACCAGAACAAGCTGCATTCATGTCGAAAGCCCATACGTTGTGGAGGTTTAATTTATCGCAAACGATATTAGCCGTTGATGGCATAGGCATATCGGGAGAGGAAGTCGCAATAAGGATGGCATCAATGTCTGTTGCGTTTTTTTGATAAGTAGAACAAAGCTCTTTGATAGCTTCTACAGCCATATCAGATGTCGCTAGACCATCTTCTAAAATTCTGCGCTCTTTGATTCCTGTTCTTTTCATGATCCATTCATCAGATGTGTCTGACAAACGTTCTAAATCAGCATTGGTCCGTTTCGTTGTCGGTAGATATCCACCAATGGCTGTTATTTGAGCATATTGTTGTTTATTCTTCAACATTGTTGTTTATTTTGCGTCTTATGTGCAAATAATAATTCATTACACTTTAGGCTGTGTTTCCCTAATAAAGAACTCAAATCTCGCTATTTTTAGCTAAATATTAGTAGTTAAATAAACGGAACAAGTTGTCAAAAAGACGCATAAATTTAATCAAATGTTAATTTATTAACTTAAATTCTCGAGGGGAGACACCCGTACTGTTTTTGAAAAACTTACTGAAAAGTGCAACATCTTGAAAGTTCAGTTCCGTGGCTACTTGGGTGATCGAATTGTTCGGATCTTTCAACAAAATCTTCGCTTCGAGGATGATAGTCTCCACGATAATATCTTTAGGCGCCTTGCCAAATACATCCGCAATGATCTTAGTAAGGTGCTTGCGACTAATGAACATGTGATCGGCATAAAACTGCACACTTCTTTCTTTTTTGAAATGAGAAGAAACAAGCAAGAGAAAGTTTTTGGTTAATTCTTCCTTGCGAAGCGTCTTTTTCTCTGTTTTGGCTAGTACTCTTTTGTTGTAAAAATGCCCCAGTTCATACATCAAGATAGAAAAGTGATGCAAGATCAATTGATGGGTAAACATATTGTCCTTAGCAAAAACGAGTTTATTCAATCGTTTCAAGTGGTACTTGATCTCCTTAATTATATAGCTGTTTAAGGGTAAGACTTTAGGGTATTGAGAAGAGAAGAATTGAATGAGATTATTGGATTTTAAGTGAAATCCGGCATCTAAGAACAATTCACCACTGGCGAAAAAGGCTTGAACACTAAAATCTTTCGTGTATTGGATAATCTCAAAGAACTGTTGGGGTAAAACAACAAGAATATCGTTCTTCTTTACCTTAGTTGGTTCTAAATTGATGGTAATTTCGCATTCTCCAGAGGTGATTAGGATCAAACCAAAAGAAGCGAATTTATACGGTTTACCAATAACAAAATACTGACTGTGCTTGGGGCCAATCTCTACCACAGCTAATCGCTTATCCACAATAAAACGTTCATATCGATTTAGGATATCGGAAATAGAGTAGGATTGTATATAATTATTCTTCACAATACGATGACATAGTTAAAGGGATAAAAATAAGAAGTCCAACGGATAAAAAAGTTGTTTTAGGTTAAGAAAAAAAAATAGAGTAGAAAAAACATTTTTCTACTCTATTGCTGTTTAGTTTTATTTAGGTCAACGAGGATATTCTCCTAGTGATGATCTACAAAGTTGTGGTTAGGTTCATAATCTGCCTCCATAGCGGCTTGATAATCTACTTTTTCTTTGTTTCCGAATCGCTTGCCTATTTTGTCAAAAATGGAGTAGATGATGGGTACAATAACCAAAGTAAGCAGCAAGGATGACAATAGTCCTCCAATAATAACCACGGCTAATCCATTGTTCATTTCTGCACCTGCTCCGTTGGCTAAAGCAATAGGTACCATTCCGATAACCATGGCAATCGTCGTCATTAAAATCGGACGTAAACGCGCGTGATTGGCTGCGATTAAAGCATCGTGTACACTGTCACCAGCTTCCACTCTATGGTTGGCAAAGTCAACCAATAAGATGGCATTCTTACACACCAATCCAATCAACATGATAATCCCCAAAATGGTGAAAATGTTCAATGAAATATTGGCAATAGCTAGGGCTAATAAAGCGCCAATAAACGATAATGGCACGGAGAAAATAACGATAAACGGTTTTGAGAAACTGTCATACAAGGCTACCATTACGAGGTAAACCAAGATAATAGCCGCTAATAAAGCAATTCCCAAGGTACCAAATCCTTCTTCTTGATCTTCCATCGTTCCTGTCCATTGGTATTTTACGCCAGGTTTTAAGGTCAACTGATCAAATTGAGGTAACCATTCATTGGCAATATCACCAGGTGAACGTCCAATGGTTTGTGATTTAATGGTTACTGACGGACTCTTATCTCTGCGCTCTAAGATAGAAGGTCCTGAACTATAGCTTACTGTAGCGAATTGTTCTAATTTCACATCTTGGCCTTGATTGTTTTTAAAGTTGATGGTTTTTACATCATCAATCGTTGTTCTGGCATATTCTTGAAAGCGGATGTTGATGTCGTATTCATATTCACCTGCTCTATATTTTCCATCGGTATTTCCGTTAAATGCTGTTTGCATTGTCATCCCTACGGTAAACATATCTAAACCAAGTGCTGCCATTTTATCGCGATCCACTTGTACATTGATTTCAGGGCTTCCAGTTTCTGTGGTCAACTTCGTTTCCATGGTACCTGGAATTGCATCTAATAAGGCTTTCGCTTGAATGGCAAAATCCATCGCATCATCCAAATTAGATCCTGTTATAGTTAAGGCTAACGGAGCTTCTTCTGCACCAATTAACCCCACGGGAACAGTCTTTACTTTTACCCCCACCATCAGCGGTGCTAATTCTTTTTTCAACTTGGCCGCATAGACGAATGAACTCTCACTGCGTTCTTTTTTGTCCGTCAAGATAACGTGAATCTCCGATTTGTATTTGGTCGCTTGACTTCCTCCATATCCCTCAGAAGATTGCCCCACTGTAGTGATCATATCTACGACTTCTGGCTTGGTACGCAAGAATTCCTCTGCCTTTTGCGTCATGTGGTTGGTCTGTTGCACAGAAGCATCTTTGTCTAATTCCAGCTGTACTAAGAATTCACCTTTATCTGTTTTAGGGAAAAACTCTCCTCCAATATAACCTAAAGAAGGTAGGGCTAACGATCCGAAGAAAGCAAAGGCTACAATCACTAACACAATGATGGTGTTCTTTGTTGAGTTTAATGACCATACTAATAAACCAGAGATACTGTGTGTAAAAGAGGTTAACCCTTTTTCAAATCCATGTAAAATCTTTCCAAAGAAAGAAGTTGGTTGAATGACCTCAATTTTACCATATCTAGAGAATAACCAAGGCACAATGGTAAAGGATACTAATAACGATAACATCGTTGCAATAATTACAGTCACACAGAATTGCTTAATGATATTCGGTACTAAACCAGAAGACATCGCAATAGGTAAGAATACTACCACAATAACTAAGGTAATAGCAGTAACGGTAAATCCAATTTCTTTTGCTCCATCAAAGGAAGCACGTACTTTGTTTTTACCCATTTCCATGTGACGGTGAATATTTTCAATCACCACAATGGCATCATCCACTAAAATACCTACAACTAGAGATAGAGCAAGTAAACTTAATAAGTTCAAAGAATAGCCTAAGAGATAGATTCCAATAAAGGTAGCAACTAAGGACAGTGGAATAGCGACCATTACAATAAGTGCATTTCTAAAGCTGTGTAAGAAAAATAGCATAACAAAAGCTACTAATACAATAGCCAAGAATAAGTCAAACATTACCGCATTGGCTGCTTCTAATGTAAATTGAGAAGAGTCATTAGCTGTTTTAATATTCAATTGGATGTCCGCATAGTTCTTTTCAACTTCAGCGATTGATTGTTGTGTCAATTCACTTACGGTTACCGCATTGGCATCAGATTGTTTGATGACTTGCATCAAAATAGTTGATTGCTGGTTCAAACGAGCAATTTTTTCTACTTCTTTGATTCCATCTTGGACATCGGCAATATCACTTAATCGAATGTCAATTCCACCTTGAGAAGCAATCACAAGATTACGCATCTCTTCGATGTTCTTGTACTTTCCTGCTAAACGGATTAAGGTTTGCTTATCTCCTGATTTTACACTTCCTGTTGGGAAGTCTAAGTTAGAGCTCAACACCGCTTGTTGTACCATTGGTACACTCAACCCGTAAGCTTCGATTTTCTTTGGGTCCAAGAGTACTTGAATCTCTCTTTCTTCTCCTCCTACTAATTCAACTTTTGCTACTCCCGCAACACGTGAGAAGATCGGTTGAATTTTCTTGTCCAATAAATCGAATAATTCCTTTTCCGTTAAGTTACTCGTTACACTCAATGTCATAATCGGTAAATCACTCAACGAATATTTCTGTAACGAAGGTGGGTCTACATCTTTAGGTAAATCTTTGAGAATCGCATTGAATTTTGCGTTGTGCATCATTCAATGACAAATCCACATTGGCTTCAGAAGTCAAGTATATCATTACCGTTGATAAGCTCTCAAAAGAAAGCGCTTCAACCTTTTTTACATTTTCTAAAGAGGCAACAGCATCTTCAATTTTCTTGGTTACTGTGTTTTCGATTTCCGAAGGGGAAGCTCCTGGGTATACTGTTGCTACAGTAATCACGTTTACTTCAAATTTGGGAATCAATTCGTAACTCAAGTTTTTATAACTAAATATACCTCCGAGTACAAGTGCAATAAAGAGCACAATAATGATGCTCGGACGCTTGATGGATATTTCGGCTATTTTCATATGTCAATCCTTTTCTTTAGTCCGTTAGTTAATAATTGATACAGGAGCTTGATCAGTAAGGTTGATCTGCCCAGATGTAATAACAATCTCTCCTTCTTTTAATCCCTCTAGAATCTCAACAAAGTCTCCTAGGTTTCTACCTGATACTACGGTAGTAGCCACGGCTTTATTGTCAATGACACGATAGATTAAATTAGAACTCACACTTCCAACAAATGCATTACGAGGAACAAGGAGTAATGGGGTGTCTTGATTTTGATCTGCATCAAAATAAGCAGAACCATACATCCCTGCGCGTAATTTATTGCCTTGATTATTCGTCAGTAATAAGTCTACGGGGTAATTTAATGCAGCATCTGCTTTAGGTGCAATGAAAGTTACTTTTCCTTCAAAACGATCATTAGGGAAAACACTCGCTTTCACTTCAATGATATCTCCTTCTTTTAGATTGGCTACGTGACTTTCGTCTACATTTACTCTCAATTTCAATTGATTGACATTAACGAGGTCAAAAATAGGGGCTCCAGGAGCAACAAAACTACCTTGTTCTACGTGTTTTTTATTGATAATTCCATCAATAGGTGCTTTGATATGAGCATCGCCAGCCGTAATTTGAGCAGACTTCAAGTTGGCTTCTGCATTTTGAAGCATCAGTTTCACTTGATCCAATTGTTGCTTGGTAACTCCTCCTGTTGTATACGCACTTTCAAAACGTGCAGCATCAGCTTTGGCTGTTGCATAGGCCGCTTCAGCATTGCGCACCTGTACATTGATTTGATCGCTATTCACTAAGGCAACTACTTGTCCTTTGCGCACTTGTGCTCCTTCATCAACGAGTAGTTTTACAACACGACCAGGGGTTTCTGCTGAAAGAGTTACTTCTTGATAGGGAACAAAGTTTCCATTTGCTTTATAAGTTGCATCCACAACGCGAACTGTTGCTTTTTCCACACGTACGGTAATGGTCGCATTTTGCTCCGCTACAATGGCAGTTTCAGCATCATTATTCGTTTTGTTTCGGTTTAATATGTAGATGGTCCCTCCAATTAAGGCAACTAGGACTATAGCTGTTATTATTTTTTTCATGGTTGTTTGAGATTTGGTAAAAGAATTAGTCGAGTAAGGTTTTTAATTCGCCTTGTGATTTGATGATTTGAATTTCCGCGAGTTTAAAGTCTAGTAGGGCAGTAGTGTAATTGTTCTCTGCTTCGGTATAGGCATTTTCTGCATTCAATAAATCAGTCAAGGAAGCTAAACCATGCTTGTAATTGTTTTGCATATTCGTTAAAATACTATGCGCCAAGTCCACGTTTTCCTTTTGAAGATTGATGGTAATTAAGGCGTTTTCAATTGATTTCTGCGCATTGGCAAAATCCAAAGCCAAGGCTTGTTTGGTATCGTCTAATTGAACGTCAATTTTCTCGATGTCAATTTTGGCTTGTCTCACTCTTGATCGGGTTTCAAAACCATTGAAAATAGGTAACTTTAATGATATCCCTACCGCTGAAGCACTCGTCCAGAACGCACCATCACTGGGTTTATTTCCCCACGGAAATTTATCTCCCATCCCTTGATAACCAAAAGTACCAAAGGCCGCTAAAGAAGGATAATAATCCGCTTGGATGGATTTGAGTTTATAGGCTAACAATTCTTTTTGCTTCTCTAACAAGTGTATTTCAGTTCTCGTATCAATTTTATTATCAGCTAGAAGGGCACTTTCATCAATGCTAAACGTGTTTTCAGGTAATTGAATGGCAGTTTGTAAATCCATTCCCATGAAAAACTTCAAAGCATTTTCTTGTAAATCAATCGCATTAATGATTTGCTGTCTGTTTGCTTTTAAGTTGCTTAAACTTACCTTAGTACGATCTAAATCAATTTGAGTAGCTAAACCGTTGCGGTGTAAATCCTCAATGATATCTTTGATACGCGTTGTACTGCCTATCGTGGTATCCAGGGTTTTTAACATCGCTTTCGATTGAAATACTTGATAGTAAGTCGAGGCTACTTTTTCGATGATTTGTTCATCGGTTAGCTCTTTGTTGATGATGTAAAACTCTTTCGCTGAACGGGCCGCTTTTAACCCCATAAATACCGCCTGATTGAATAAAATCTGCGAGGCAGTCGCCGTAACTTGGGAATTCCACTTCAAATTGAAAGGAATCATTTGCGTTTGTCCACCTAACGTTAAAGGCATCTCTTGAATCTTGACGTTATTGGCAATGTTGGCTTCAATATTTAAATGCGGAAGCGCATTGGCTTTCACCTCTTGAATTTGATAATCACTGTTGGTGATATCCAAAGCGGCTTGTCTAGCTTCTGCTTTGTGCTCCAAGGCATAGTGTAAAGCTTCGGGTAAAGTCAGAGGCTCTTGAGCCCAGAGGCTGCAAGAGAGTAATAGGCTACATACGGTTAAGAAGGTCTTATTCATTTTTGATGCTTTCTTTTAATTCCAAGTATTGTTTCAATCCTTTTTCTGTGCTGATGCTTCGAATGTGATGTTCGAGATGTAAAGCGTGTAATTGCATATGCGTGTATTCTTCCGGCTCAAAGTAATCTTGATCATCAATGGATACGACAGAAGCAATGTGTAAACGTGCCGTAAATTCTACATCCAAGCTCGCGCGGTATACCCCTTCTTTGATTCCCTTTTCTAAGTTGCGTTCAATAATACCTACATATTTTTTCTTATGGATAACCTTTTGCTTTTGTGCAATCTTAGGATAATACTTGTTCAATTGGTACAAACAAACGGATGTCTCTACAGCAAATACCTCATTCATATTATTATGTGCCGCTATAATTTCTGCAACAGCAGGTCTATTTTGTGCAATAACTAGTTCGAGTGATTTTAAGAATTTATCATTGATATAAACCAAGCATTTTTCGATCAATTCTGGCTTAGAAGCATAGTGTTGGTAGATTGTTTTTTTAGATATAGACAATTCAGCTGCGATATCGTCCATTGTAATGCTTTTAAATCCTTGGGATAAAAACAAATGTGTTGCTTTTTCTAGTATTAAAGTTTCCATGTATCTCTTTTTAGTCGGGCAAATATAGATAGGAAACTTATATCGTTTAAAAGTTTCCTTTTCTATTATGAAAACTTTAACGTATCCAAAAGTTTCCGGTGTTCAATAGGCATTCAAATTGAGGGAGTATAAGGAGGAACAGACTTGTCGATAGAAAGCGAATAGAGGAAGATTGCACGTTGTTTTTAAAGAAAAACTAGTGGATTACTAATCTATTTTTAGGATATTTGCGTCAGTCAAAAGGGAGAATAGCGGAGAGAAACGAAAAGTCTTTAAAAAACGCGTATTTTTACCAAAATTTTTTTGAACATGCAGTCAATAGCAAAATACAAAGAACAGATCGCAGATTATCTAAATTCAATTCAATTAGATGGTCAACCCATAGAACTTTATGAGCCTATTTCTTATATTCTTTCGTTAGGAGGAAAACAAATTAGACCGGTTTTAACGTTGATGGCAGCGGATGTTTTCAATGAAGATCCTAAAAAAGCTATTTATGCGGCAACAGCGATTGAGTTGTTTCACAACTTTTCCTTGATGCATGACGATATCATGGATGATGCTTCTTTGCGAAGAGGACATCAAACCGTACATGAAAAATGGGATATCAATACGGCTATCCTTTCTGGAGATGCCATGTTGATTTTAGCTTATCAATATTTTGAACACTACGAGCCTGTTATTTTCAGAGATTTGGCGAAGTTGTTTAGTAAAACAGCGATTCAAGTTTGCGAAGGACAGCAATACGATATTTGTTTTGAAGGACGTTCTGATGTACAGATTGAACAATACATCAAGATGATTGAGTACAAAACTGCGGTTTTAGTTGCTGCAGCACTGAAGATGGGAGCTATTGTAGCTAAAACAACAGCAGAAAACGGCGATCAGATTTACAACTTTGGTTTGAATTTAGGTATTGCCTTCCAATTACTAGATGATCACTTGGATGCCTTTGGAGACGAAGCGACGTTTGGTAAGCGAATTGGCGGAGATATCTTAGAAAATAAAAAGACTTTCTTGTACTTAAAAGCGTTAGAACAAGCGAATCCTGCACAAAAAGAAGAGTTACTTCATTTTTATGCGACAGTAGATTGTGCTGATGAAGAGCAAAAAATTACACGTGTCAAACAACTATTTATTGAAACAGGATCTCAACAAGCATCCTCAAAGTTGATTGAACAATATACTGAAGAGGCATTAAAGATTTTGGATATCTTGGCTATTGAAGAAGATAAAAAAGAACTGCTTCGCGTTTTCAGTAAAGAATTAATGAACAGACAAATGTAAAAATAGATGGAAGTAGCAGTCACTTATCTCGAAAATCAATTAAAGGAGCAGGATAATTTATTTGAACTTTTGGTTCAGCAGGTGGAACGTGACTTTAGAATGAGTGTGGATGAGGATTTAGCGTTTCCTGTTTCAACGCCTCTTGAGCTCGTTCAACAAATTCAAGAAGTGTTGGAGGCTATTGCTTCTCGTGCTCCTGCAAAGTTGTCCATGTTGTTATATCGCATTGATGTAGCAGAAAAGGACATCAGAGCGCTAGAAGAAGGGGATGTATTTAATTATTTTCAACAGCTGACTTACCTAATTGTGAAACGCGAGTTTCAAAAGGTATACTTCAGAACCAGTTTATCGAAAGAATAGCAATAAAAAGTATAAAAAAAGAGCCGATTTGTTTAATCGGCTCTTTTTTTGTACCTTATCGGTTAAGGTGTTTATTAGAAGTATACGCGAATAAAGGGCATAAAAGCGCTTCCGTATACC
Source organism: Myroides gitamensis (assembly GCF_029894455.1). Taxonomy (NCBI): domain Bacteria; kingdom Pseudomonadati; phylum Bacteroidota; class Flavobacteriia; order Flavobacteriales; family Flavobacteriaceae; genus Myroides; species Myroides gitamensis. Next base: position 2,779,397 of record NZ_JARYHN010000001.1, on the reverse strand, counting down.
ATATCTTTCTCGCGATATAATACATTGTATCGGATTCCTACTGTGGCAGGTCCACTGCTGTAACCCGCACCTAAGAATAAGGCGGTATTCCAAAAGTTGGCATCCAACTTGTGTAAATCTTCCTTATAGGTATAGGTGTTGTTTACACGCAATTGTTCCAATTCGATTGATAGTTGTAATTGTGGGATGGGATTGGAGAGCGCAATCAAGCTTCCTCCATAAATCCAAGATTGGTATTCTTTTACACTACTATAGTAAAAAGAGCGATTTTTGCTGTTGATGTAACTTCCTTGTAAACCCACACCTAGATTCAAATAGGGGTTCACTTCGTACAAGGCACTTGGCGCTAACATCACATCGGTATACCCGTTGCCAAAGCCTAATCCGAAACCTCCACCGAATCTCCATTTTTTGACAGAATCGTAATTTTCTGAGTTATTTCGGTTTTGTTGTGCAAAAAGTGAAAAATTGGACAATAAAAAAAATGAAAAAATGAATAAAACACTCATTTTTTTGACATAAAATCTTCTCATAGCTGTTTTATGAAATTGTTGTGAGATAAAAATAAGAAAAAGTTTATACTTTTGTAATCAAAGAGTTGTATTTTTGTATATATAATATTTAATCAATAGGTCTTTAGACGAAAATTATGGATAGATTTTCCTTTTTAAACGCGGCACACACTGCATTTTTTGCAGATTTGTATGATCAATATTTAGAAAATCCAGATAGCGTAGAACCAAGTTGGAGAGCCTTCTTTCAAGGTTTCGATTTTGCAAATGAATTTAGTGACGGCACAGTAGAGAAAGTAACGTATGTTTCATCCCCAACAAATAATTCAAATACAGGTAGTTCGGTTGATACAAGCCAAATTACAAAAGAGTTAGCTGTACTAAAACTAATCGATGGCTACAGGACTTATGGACACCTATTGACTAAAACAAACCCGCTTAGAGAAAGAAGAGTCGTTCATCCAGATTTAAGTTTAGAGAAATTCGGATTGTCTTCAGCTGATTTGAATACTACATTCGACGCTGCTAAAGCAATTCAATTACCTGCTTCTTCATTAGCACAAATTATCGCTCAATTAGAGAAAATTTACTGTGCTACTTTAGGAATTGAATTCAAATATATCACAGACGAAAAAGAAGTGAACTGGATTCAAGACCACTTCGAAATTCCAGAAGCAAAATTTAACGCAGAAGAGAAGAAAGAAATCTTACATAAATTAATTGAAGCTGTTTCTTTCGAGAACTTCTTAAATACAAAATATGTAGGTCAAAAGCGTTTCTCATTAGAAGGTTTAGAAGCTGCTATCCCAGCGATGGACTTTTTAATTGAATCTGCTGCTGCAAAAGGAGTAGAGGAAATCGTAGTAGGTATGGCTCACCGTGGTCGTTTGAACGTTTTAGCTAACGTATTCAAAAAACCAACACAAGAGATCTTCTCGGAATTTGACGGAAAAGACTATGATGCGGTAGAGGGATATGATGGAGACGTAAAATACCACTTAGGATTAAGCTCAACACGTAAAACACGCTCAGGTAAAGATATCCACGTAAACTTGACGCCAAACCCTTCTCACTTAGAGACGGTTGGTGCTGTTATTGAGGGGATTGCAAGAGCAAAACAAGATACAGTATTCGCTAGCCAACCTTCGAAAGTATTGCCAATCGCTTTACACGGAGATGCCGCTATTTCTGGACAAGGAATTGTGTATGAAATCGTACAAATGGCTCAATTAAGAGGATACAAAACAGAAGGTACTATCCACATTGTATTAAACAACCAAGTAGGATTTACTACAAACTATACAGATGGACGTTCATCAACGTATTCAACAGATATCGCAAAAGTTACCGCTTCTTCCCTGTATTGCACGTAAATGCAGATGATACAGAAGCAGCAGTACGCGCATTTTTATTTGCTTTAGAATACCGTATGACATTCGGGAGAGATGTATTCATCGATTTAGTAGGGTACCGTAAATATGGACATAACGAGGGAGATGAACCAAAATTCACTCAACCTCTTTTATATAAGTTAATTGCAAAGCATCCAAATGCTAGAAATATCTATAACGCAAGATTGTTGGAAGACAAAATTGTAGATGAAAGCTTTGTGAAAGACTTAGAACAACAATATAAAGATGTATTAGAACAAGATTTACAAATTTCTCGTGAGAATGAATTTGCTAAAATCAGAACGTTCATGCAAGAAAACTGGAAAGATTTCAGAACAGTAGACGAAAAAGAAATGGTTGTGGATTATGATACGAAAGTATCTAAACAAGTATTGACGGATATTGCTGAGGTAATTACCAATCTTCCAGAAGATAAGAAATTCATTAGCAAAGTAAAACGTCTAATCGGAGACCGCAAAGCGATGTTCTTTGAAAATGACAAGTTAGACTGGGCTATGGGTGAATTATTGGCTTACGGATCTTTACTTTCAGAAGGATATGATGTTCGTATGTCAGGACAAGACGTAGAACGCGGTACGTTCTCTCACCGTCATGCTGTGGTTAAAACAGAAGATACGGAGGAACTAGTTGTTTTATTAAATGAGTTGAAAGACCAAAAAGGACAAATGAGAATTTACAATTCTTTATTGTCTGAATATGCTGTTGTAGGATTTGAATATGGTTATGCTTTAACTAATCCAAATACATTGACAATTTGGGAAGCACAGTTTGGAGATTTCTCTAACGGAGCTCAAATCATGCTAGATCAATATATCTCTGCAGCAGAAGATAAATGGAACAACCAAAATGGTTTAGTGATGTTGTTGCCTCACGGGTATGAAAACCAAGGTGCAGAACACTCTTCTGCTCGTTTAGAACGCTATTTACAGCTTTGTGCAGAACACAATATGTTCGTTGCAAACTGTACAACACCAGCTAACTTCTTCCACTTATTGAGAAGACAAATGGTAACTGATTTCAGAAAACCATTAATCGTAATGTCGCCTAAGAGTTTATTGAGACATCCATTAGCTACTTCAAAAATTAGCGATTTAACGGATGGTAAATTCCAATATGTAATTGACGATGCTGCTGTAGATAAAGTAAAAGTGAAATCATTGGTATTCTGTTCAGGGAAATTCTACTATGATTTAGTAGCGAAAAGAGAAGAATTAGGAAGAGATGATATTGCATTTGTACGTTTAGAACAATTGTTCCCATTACCAATCGAGCAAATCAAAGAAGTAATCGCTTCTTATCCAAATGCAGATGATTTCGTATGGGCACAAGAAGAACCTAAAAACATGGGAGCTTATGGTTATATGTTGATGAATTTTGACGAAAAACCATTGCGTTATGCAGGTAATAAAGCATACAGTGCACCAGCATCAGGTAGTTCAACACGTTCTAAAAAGCGTTTTGCCTATGCAATTGAGAAAGTTTTTAATAAGAACTTATAATAAAAAAAGAGTATTTTTACATAACAATATTTAATTAAAGAATATACGATGAGCATCTTAGAAATGAAAGTTCCTTCACCAGGTGAATCAATTACAGAGGTTGAAATTGCTACTTGGTTGGTAAAAGATGGAGACTATGTTGAAAAAGACCAAGCAATTGCTGAGGTTGATTCAGATAAAGCAACATTAGAATTGCCTGCTGAAGCAAGCGGAATCATTACTTTAAAAGCAGAAGAAGGTGACGCAGTAGCGGTAGGTCAAGTGGTTTGTTTAATCGATACTAGTGCTGCAAAACCGGCAGGAGGTTCTTCTACTGAGGCTAAGCCTGCGGCTGAAGCTCCAAAAGCGGAGGCTCCAAAAGCAGAACCTGTACAAGCACCTGCAGCTGCAGCAACGTATGCAACAGGAACAGCTTCTCCAGCGGCTAAGAAGATACTAGATGAAAAAAATATTGATGCTGCTACAGTTTCTGGAACAGGAAAAGATGGTAGAATCACGAAAGAAGATGCTTTAAACGCGAAACATTCAATGGGTACTCCAACAGGAGGATCAAGAGGAGAAGAGCGTAGAAGAATGTCTATGTTACGTCGTAAAGTAGCAGAGCGTTTGGTTGAAGCTAAAAATACAACTGCAATGTTAACCACATTTAATGAGGTTAACTTGACAAACGTAAACAAGCTAAGAAGCGAATACAAAGACGCTTTCAAAGCAAAACACGGTGTTGGTTTAGGTTTCATGTCTTTCTTTACAAAAGCGGTTACGCGTGCTTTAGCATTGTACCCAGATGTAAACTCAATGATTGACGGACAAGAGCAAATTGTATATGACTTCTGTGATATTTCAATTGCAGTATCTGGACCAAAAGGTTTAATGGTTCCTGTTGTTCGCAACGCTGAATTATTGTCTTTCCGTGGAGTTGAAGCTGAAATTAAACGTTTAGCAACAAGAGCTCGTGATGGACAAATTACAGTAGATGAAATGACTGGTGGTACATTTACAATCACAAATGGTGGTGTATTTGGATCGATGTTATCTACGCCAATTATCAACCCTCCACAATCTGGAATCCTTGGAATGCACAATATTATTGAGCGCCCAATCGCAGTTGATGGAAAAGTTGAAATTCACCCAATGATGTATGTAGCGTTATCGTATGACCACCGTATCATCGACGGACGTGAATCAGTAGGTTTCTTAGTTGCAATCAAAGAAGCATTAGAAAACCCAACTGAATTGTTGATGGATAACAATCCTAAAAAAGCATTAGAACTTTAGTAGAATAAAGGTTTATATAGAAAAAAGGCAACTAGTTTAGTTGCCTTTTTTTATTGGAAAAGGTGGGGAGTTAGGGGTTAAGGGAGGTTTGTCTAGGCTTGTTATCTAGTTACTTGGCAAATTGCCATTTGCCACTACAGTTTTTCATCCTCTCATCGCCTCACCAATCTCACCAATCTCACCACCTCACCAATCTCCACCTCACCATCTATCTCATTGGATTATATTTGTTTTCGTATTCGATGAATCTTCACTACGTTACGATTTCACCGTCTCACCCTCTCTCACCCAAATCCCCTCTCAAATAACAAAATCAGAAACCGCACCAAAAAACCTTTTTCTATCGTATCTTTGTTCATTAAAATAACAAGACCATGTCGAAAGAAACGAAAAAAGGAATATTTAGAGGGATTATAGAAAAGGACGAATTAGGAAACTATTTTTGTGGACCTTACTTATTGGATTACCAATACACAGAAGCTCAATTCAAATTGGGAGATATGATTAGTATCAAAACGGTAATTGCGAATCCAAGTGGAAAAAGTAGAACAGCTTATCCAATGAAGTCGATGAAGTTTTTCTTAGCAGATGAAGAATAAATAGCTGTATTTAGGCGAAAGGCTATAAAGGAATTGAGGAGATAATGGGTAATTGTCTCCTTTTTTTATGCCTTTACATTAACCCTTAACTCCTAACTCCCAGCCCATAACCCCTAACCCCCAACTCCTAACCCCCAACTCCTAACCCCCAACTCCTAACCCCATAACTCCTAACCCATAACTCCTAACCCATAACTCCTAACCCATAACTCCTAACCCCCAACCATCAGACCTACGAATAAAGAAAACTCAAAGTGAGAATTAGCGATTAATTTATTTTGTTAACTGCTGGTATTGCGCTACATTACCGTTCCATTAGGTAAGGTGTCTTCTGTGATTAGAAGACAAAGAAAGAAGGTCAAGTATTTAATTTGCACAAGTATATGCGCAGCTATTATGCTATTTTAGAAGTGAATCCCACAGCTAGTTCAAACGAGATCAAACAAGCGTTTCGACGATTGTCTAAGCTGTATCATCCCGATATGAATCAAGGCAATACAACGTATCAAAACAAGTTGTTTGAGGTGATTAAAGCTTATGAGATATTAGGGAATGAAGTAGAGCGAAAAGCCTATGATTTGACACTGTATCAATCAATCTCTACCTCTTCTAGTGCACAAACAACCAGACAAGCCCAACCCACTGCAGATTATTATAAACCCGAAGTGGTGAATTTTAGTTGCAATCAGACGTATTTCTTTATGGGAGATTGGATTGAAATTAGCTGGGAATGCAAACAAGCAGATGTGATTCGAATTTATCCGATGGGCTATATGGATGAATTAAGAGGGAAGGTTATTTATCGTGTAAAAGAATTAGATGCGAAGTACTTGTCTTTTGAGTTGACAGCAACGAATAAGTATAGTGCACATGTAGAAAAGCGTAGTATTCACTTGAATAATGGCGTGTATATGAATTTCACAGAGGCTAACCTGCAAGATCAGGTGAACTATGCAAATCCTCACCATTGGAGTATGGGATTTCTAGCGCCTTTAGGGAGAAGCTCAAGAAAGGATTATGGATTGCGTGTGGCCCTTCTCGGAAGCCTATTTTTAAGCGCCTTTTTTTATGCCCCTCATTTTAAGGTTGAAGGAACCTATTCTTTTATTTGTACGGCCTTAATTTATGTCTTGATTATTTGTTCTGCTAGACGTCTTCACGATGTCAATCGACATGGAATACTCGCTTTACTGTTGTTGATTCCGTTGTTGAATATTGTTGTGTTGCTTATCTTACTCTTGCTAAAAGGAGAAGACTTACCCAATAAGCATGGCCGTAAACCGAAGTTTTAACTGGATTAAATGGGTTTAAATAGAGATTGTTTTTCCTTTGCTTTTTTACAGAAACTCGTTGGAGTGTAACGTTTTTTTTAGCTTATATTTGTAGTTAATAATGTTCAAATCCTATTTTTTGAGATGAGTTCTTTGTATTATATCGATCGAACGGATACTCGCTTAGAAGACGTTATGTTTACGGAAGCAGTAGCAAGAGAAATCGAAGCGTTCTTAAAGGAATATAAGTATCGTGAAATTTTGACGAAATACAACCTACCAGTAAGTAATAAGATCTTACTCTACGGTAAAACAGGTTGTGGTAAAACAATGACCGCAAAAGCCATTGCAAAGCAGTTAGATAAAAAGCTAATCATTGTAAACTTGGCGACTATTGTTTCGTCTAAACTGGGTGAAACGGCAAAAAATATCGAAAGTCTATTTAAAGAAATTCAATATGAGAGTGCTGTTTTGTTTTTTGATGAGTTTGACTCTTTAGGGCAAATTCGCGATTATGACAACAAAGATAATAGTGAGATGAAACGCGTGGTCAATGCCATCTTACAACTCATTGATAACTTTCCACAAAAGTCTATTTTAATTGCAGCGACTAATCAAATACAAATGATTGATGAAGCATTAGTGCGTCGCTTTGAGTTAAAACTCGAATATACAGCGCCGGAAAAAGAGGCCTTAGATTTGTATTATGATAAAATGTTGGCTGTTTATCCTGCTGAGTATGCAGCTGTAGAACGATTGTATGATATTTCGTATGCAGAGGCCAAGACGCATATTTATCGTACAGTAAAGAACAATATTATTACAAGCCAACTAGAGTTAGAAAATTAGTAAAGAATAAAAGAATAGAATATATGATGAAATGGGAAAAGTTACTGTCTTTAAAGAAACACGGTGACACATTTGTACGAAATCGCTTAGATGAAAGTCAGACGAGAATTGGGTTTGAAGTAGATTATGATCGCATTATCTTTTCTTCTCCTTTTCGCAGTTTACAAGATAAAACACAAGTTATCCCTTTATCAAAAACAGACTTTGTTCACACAAGGTTGACACATAGTTTAGAAGTTTCTGTGGTAGGTCGTTCATTAGGACGAAATGTAGGAGAGAAGCTCTTGAAGAAATATACCTATTTGTCAGAAGAATATGGTTATACAGTTAATGATTTTGGCGCAATTGTTGCCGCAGCATCCTTAGCACATGATATTGGAAACCCTCCATTTGGTCATTCTGGTGAAAAGGCAATTGGCGATTATTTTAGCCGAGGCAAAGGCCAAGTGTTTAAAGAACAACTAACAGAAAAAGAATGGCAAGACTTGATTGATTTTGAAGGAAATGCCAATGGTTTTTCAATTTTGACTAAATCGCGTCCTGGTATTGAAGGAGGGTTGCGTATTTCATATGCTACCTTAGGTGCTTTTATGAAATACCCAAAGGAGAGTTTACCTAAAAAACCAACACGTGATATTTCGGATAAGAAGTATGGTTTTTTCCAAGGAGACAAAGAAGCATTTATTGATGTCGCTTCTGAATTGGGAATGATCATGAAAGATGATCGTGTAGAAACTGCATTCTATCGCCATCCACTGGCTTATTTAGTAGAAGCAGCAGATGATATCTGTTATACTATTACCGATTTTGAAGATGGGATTAATCTAGGATGGATTCCAGAAGAACACGCTTTGGAGTTCTTGATCATGATTGTTCAAAATAGCATTAATACGCAAAAGTATTCACAATTAAATTCGAAAGAAGACCGCGTAAGTTATTTACGTGCTTTGGCCATCGGAAGTTTAATTGACGATGTAACTCGTTTGTTTATTGAGAATGAAGAAAAGATTTTAGCAGGGGATTATCCTTTTGCTTTGACAGAGAAGTGTTCTTACATCGCTCAAATGAAGGATATCTTAGCTGTAAGCATCAATAATGTCTATCAGAGTAAAGAAGTCATTGAAAAGGAAATCATTGGCTACCAAGTAATAGAAACACTTTTAGAACGCTTTATTACGGCTACAAATAATCGTTATTACGGAGAAGATAACCATTATGATGGGTTAATCATTAAACTACTTCCAGAACGCTATATTATAGAAAGTGATAGCATGTATGAACGCTTGATGAGTATCTGTCATTTTGTTTCGATGCTGACGGATGGAAAAGCATTAGAATTGTATCATACCATAAAAGTAACCAAATAAAAAAAGGGCTTTTGAAATTCATTTCAAAAGCCCTTTTTCATTATCTAAACAAATATGGAAATGCCTTATTTTTTAGTTGTTGGGATCCAAACGTGAGCGTAAGCCATCATTCCTCCGTCCCATGCTTTCATAGCATCTGGAGCAGCAAGTGCTTTTGCTTCTTCTAGTGTTGTTCCAATTACGTTTCCTTTACTCGTAGAGATAGATGTTACACCACCTTTTGTTGCAATAGCAAATGTTGCTTTTGTTCCATCTGCATAATCTTTAACGTATAACGTTAAGAATTGCCCATTTCTTTCTGCGTAGTATCCTTCAGAGTTTGTGATTTCGAAAATGATTTGTCCTTTAGCTTTGTCAGCAAAAACTTTTTTCAATTCTAATTTTCCACCTTCATCAAAGGTACCTGATCCAGCGAAATCTCCCATGAATAAGAACGCTTCGTTGTTTTCTCCCATTGTGAATTGATAGTATCCTAAGTTATTGCCGATTGTAGCAGAAACATAAGTACCTTTTAATCCTTCAAATGAAGCTTCACTATCTTCTTTTGTATAAGTATTAAATCTACCTTCAGTTAAGTCAGTTGCTAAAGCAAATTCAGCTTCTGCTTTGGTTTTTGCATCTGCTTCACCAAACGTTAATCTTGCTACATCTACTGTGTTAGCTGTGATGTTTTTTAATTGAACCACGTAGAATGTTCCTGCTTTTTCAGCTAAACCTTCAAGTAAGATTTTGTTGGTATTCTTGTTGTGCTTTAAAACTTTCATGTCATATGAACCATTGAAGTTTACTGTTTCATTTGAGAAAGTATAGAAATAAGTATGTCCTGATTGTGAGAAAACGTATTTTCCTTGTACAGGAAGATTAATTTTTTCTGAAGGCTCACCATTCATTTTAGTCAATTTCAACCAACCAAATTTGTTGTTTGCATGATCTGGTGTTGAATTTCCACTTGCAGGGTAAACCGCTTTAATTGCTTCAATTTCTGAAGTGAAAGAATAGTCAATATTGATATCTAATGATTCACCGTCTTTAATATTGCGTAAGAAAAACGCTTTGTATTCGCTTTCTGTTTCATGTTTCGAAACTACTTTTAATACACCATCTGTATTTTTATAAATTTTGATGATGTTGTATAGGTCATCTTCTTGTCCGCTTCCTGCCATTAATGACATTTGCATTGAGATTGATTTCTTTTTAAAATCAAATGGAATTGGATTTCCAGCATGCCCGTAAGCGTAAGTACCTTCAAAATGAAGTTCAGTACCTACTTCTGTTTGTCCATTTTCGTCTGGTTTCTCTGGTCTGATTACGTTATCATCACTAGAACAACTAGTAGTACCAAATGAAATGAATGCAAGTATTGCTAAAGCAGATAGGAATTTAGTTACTTTCATCATGAGTAGATTATTATGTTTTTAGTTATAATTTAATTTAGACCAAAAATAAATAAGAAAAATGAGATGTGCAATATTATTTTTATTTTTTCTAAATAAGAATAACCAACAAGGGGAATTGGCGATGAGAGGGTGAGTAGGGGCAAATGGCAATTTGCCTTGTATATTGAAGAATCGAATCCAAAAGAATTCCGTAGGAGCAAATGGCAATTTGCCCTGTATATTGCAAAATCGAATCCAAAAAAAAAGGTACTGTGCAAACACAGTACCTTTTTTTATTTTGTAATCTTTTATCTGTGTAAACAGATAAGTAGATTCTTAAGCTTCAAATGGTAAGATAGAAACGTAAGACTTGTTGTCTTTTTTCTTTTGGAATTTAACAACACCGTCAACTTTAGCATGTAAAGTATGGTCTTTTCCCATATAAACGTTTTCACCAGGATTATGCTTAGAACCTCTTTGTCTTACAAGGATGTTTCCAGCGATAGCTGCTTGACCACCGTAAATCTTAACACCTAAGCGTTTCGATTCTGATTCTCTACCGTTCTTCGAACTTCCGACACCTTTTTTGTGAGCCATGACGTTATAATTTTAAATTGTTAATTACTCAGCTGCTTCAGCTGTTTCTTTTTTAGCCGCTTTTTTCTTTGCTCCACCGAAGTTGATTCCTTCAATTACGATTTGAGTCAAAGCTTGTCTGTGACCGTTTTTCTTTTTGTAACCTTTTCTTCGTTTCTTTTTGAAAACGACTACTTTGTCACCTTTAAGGTGTTGTAAAACTTTAGCTTCTACAGAAGCACCTTCTATAACTGGGGCGCCTACAGTAATGTTATTGTTGTCATCAACTAAAAGAACTTTATCAAAAGTGATAGTCGCTCCTTCTTCTGTTGCCAAACGGTGAACATAAACTTTAAGGTCTTTGCTAACTTTGAATTGTTGCCCAGCTATCTCTACGATTGCGTACATAACAATAAATTATTAAGGTTTATTTAAGTGTGCAAATTTACAAATCTTTTTTAATTGGTCAAATCTTTTTGATTATTTGTTTTGTAATGTTGTGATTCGTAAGTTCTAAGTTCATGAAATGAGCGAGATTTTTCTTTTTGGATTGAAGGGCCTTCTTTCTTTAATCGAAAATTCTTCAAAAAAGCGAAAACACAAAAACAAAAAAAAGCATCCTTGCAGTTTTGTTAACGGAATGTTAAATCTCACTATTTAGATTAACTCCCCTGTAACATTTTAAAAAAAATGCGTCTAATCCACGTATAAACTAAATTCAAAAACTACAAAATGAAAAGATCACTCTTGATTTTGGGCGCATTATTTTACGGAATGACAGCGTCAGCTCAAAAAGTGGAATTCGAAGAATACACGTTAGACAATGGGCTAAAAGTTATTTTACATCAGGATAAATCAGCGCCTGTTATTATTACTTCTGTGATGTATCACGTAGGAGCAAAGGATGAAAATCCAGAGCGTACAGGATTCGCGCATTTCTTTGAACACTTATTGTTTGAAGGAACAAAAAATATTGAGCGTGGAGAATGGTTTAAGTTGGTAACAGCAAACGGAGGTAAAAACAACGCCAATACATCAGACGATAGAACGTACTATTATGAGGTATTCCCGTCAAATAATTTAGAATTATCGTTATGGATGGAGTCTGAGCGTTTGATGCACCCAATTATCAACCAAATTGGTGTTGATACACAAAATGAGGTAGTAAAAGAGGAGAAGCGTTTACGTATGGACAACCAACCTTACGGGCAATTATTACCTCAAGTAAAAGAAAATTTATTCAAGAAACACCCATACCGTTGGGCTCCTATTGGATCAATGGAGCATTTAGATGCTGCTACTTTAGAGGAGTTCTTGGCTTTTAATAAAAAATTCTATATCCCAAATAATGCTGTATTAGTTGTAGCAGGAGATTTTGAAACAGCACAAGCTAAAAATTGGATTAAGCAATATTTTGGTTCCATTGCAAAAGGAACACCAGTAACGCGTGCTGCAATCCAAGAAGATCCAATTACAAAAGAAATCAGAGCAGAATACCAAGATCCGAATGTTCAGATTCCGATGTTAGTTCAAGCGTACCGTACACCATCAATGAAAACACGTGATGCTCGTGTATTGGATATGATTTCTTCCATCTTATCAAATGGAAAAAGCTCTAGATTATACAAGAAAAATCGTAGATGAGCAGAAAAAAGCGCTAGAAATTGGTGCATTCAACTTAAGTCAAGAAGATTACGGAGCGTACTTAATCTACGGTTTACCAATGCAAGGGTATACAACGGAAGATTTAGTAACTGAAATCGATAAAGAAATTGAAAAATTACAAACCGAATTAATTTCTGAACGCGATTTTCAAAAATTACAAAACGTATTAGAAAATGAATACGTAAGAGGAAACTCTGACTTAGAAGGATTGGCTCATAACTTAGCTACTTATAGCTTGTTATATGGAGATACAAATCTAATCAATACAAATATTGAAATGTATAGAGACATTACGCGTGAAGAAATCCGCGAGGTAGCTAAAAAATATTTGAATAAAAATCAGCGATTGATTTTAGATTATACTCCAGAAAAAGACGCAAATAACTAAGGCTAAACAAGTAAAAGAAAAATGAAAAAAGTATATATATATGCAGCTAGTTTAGTTTTTGCTTTAGCAGCTGCTCAATTACAAGCACAAGATAGAAAACAACCCCTATCGGGACCAGTACCAACTGTACATGTAGGACAACCGACTTCATTTGTATTAAAAAATGGATTAAAAGTTTTGGTTGTTCCCAATCATAAATTACCTCAAGTTTCTTATATGTTGACGATTGATAATCCATTGGTCGTAGAAGGAGATAAAGCAGGGGTAACTTCTATTTTATCAGAAGTACTAGGAAATCAAACAAAGAAAATGTCTAAGGAACAATTCAATGATGAGATTGATTTCTTAGGAGCAAATGTTCGTTTTTCTGCTGGTGGTGCTTTTGCAAGTGGATTGTCAAAGTACAATGAAACTATTTTAGGTTTATTAGCGGATGGAGCTTTAAACTCAGTAATCACACAAGAAGAATTTGACAAAGCAAAAGCTCAAGTAATTGAGTCTTTAAAAACAAGTGAGAAAAGTGTGTCTGCTGTTGCAGGTCGTGTAGAAGATGCTTTGTTATATGGTAAAAATACAGCAGCGGGAGAGTTTGAAACAGAAGCAACAGTATCGAACGTTACTTTAGCCGATGTACAAGAATACTACGCGAAATATTTTGCTCCAAACAACGCTTATTTAGTGGTGGTTGGTGATGTTGATTACAAGAAAACAGAGAAAGCAGTGAAGTCGTTATTCAACAATTGGAAAAAATCAACGACAACATTCACTGAAGGAACAACAAATAAAAATGTTGCTGCAACGCAAATTGACTTTGTCAATATGCCAAATGCTGTACAGTCAGAGATTGCCTTGGTTAATGAGGTGAATTTAAAAATGACTGACTCAGACTATTTCGCTGCTCTTTTAGCGAATCAAATCTTAGGTGGTGGTGGAGAAGGACGTTTGTTCTTGAACTTACGTGAAGCACATGGATGGACGTATGGTGCGTATTCTTCAATTAGTACAGCGCGTAAATACCCAGGTAAATTTAGAGCAAGTGCTTCTGTGCGTAACGTAGTAACAGATAGTGCTGTAACTGAATTTATCAAAGAAATCAACTTAATGCGTACAACGCTAGTGAAGGATGAGGAATTGAAAATGGCAAAGGCGAAGTATATCGGAAACTTTGTGATGGAAATTCAAAAACCAGAAACGGTAGCGCGTTATGCTTTAAATAAAGAATTACACCAATTACCTGCTGATTTCTATGAAAACTATATCAAGAGTATCAATGCAGTAACGCCACAAGATATTCAAAAAGCAGCGCAAAAATATTTCTTGAATGACAATATGCGCATTGTAATTGTTGGAAAAGGAGCGGATGTTGTACCTGCATTAGAAGGATTACAAAAACCAATGTTCTTCTATGATAAAGAAGCAAATGCGGTTGAAAAAACAGTATTCAAAAAAGAAGTTCCTGCTGGAGTAACGGTACAAACTGTTTTAGCAAACTACATCCAAGCGATTGGAGGAGATGCTAAAGTAAAAGCAGTGAAATCGTTGATGATTACAAGTGAGGCTGAAGTACAAGGTATGAAGTTGGAGATGGTGAATAAAGTAAAAGACGGCTTTTTATCATCAGAACAAAAAATGATGGGAGCAGTAATGTCTAAGCAAGTGATTACACCTAAAGTGGGGTATTCGGTTATCCAAGGACAAAAAGCAGAAATCACTGGAGAAGAATTGAAAGAGGCTCAAGCGGAAGCAACTCCATTTAGTGAGTTAAAAGCAAATGCAACAGCAGTATTAACAGGAATTGAGTCAATCAATGGTGTTGATGCTTATGGTGTGAAAGTTGGAAATACAACAAGCTATTACGATACAGCAACAGGATTAAAAGTAGCTGTTGTTCAAGAAGTAGAGCAAATGGGGCAAAAAATGCAACAAGTAGTTAACTATTCAGATTACAAAGAAGTAAAAGGAATTAAATTTCCATTCGTTCAATCGATGAATGTTGGTATTGAAATCGAAATGAAAATCAAGGAAGTTAAAGTTAACGAAGGAGTTTCGGATGCGGATTTTAAATAATCTTTTTTAAAATTAATTATAATTCTTTTGAGAAGTCGCTATTCTAATCGAATAGCGACTTTTTTTATTGGGGAATACGTAGGAGTTGTAGAAAAATAAAAATACAAAAGCCAAGTGGATGCTGAGGTATTGATTCTCAAAACAAAAAGAGTGAATTAGAGGGAGCAAGGGATTTATTTTTTTGTATTTTTGTACCTAAGAAAAGCATTGTGTAAATCAAAGCATTAACAAGAACAAGATGAAAATAGTAAAACTAGGATTAGTTGCCTTATTAGGAGGAGTTTTTTTAGTGGGATGTAAAAGCGAAACTAAAAAAGAAGCAGAGCAAGCAGAAACTGTAGAGCAAGTAGAAACAACTGCGACAGAAACGAATGAAGTGGCAGGAAACATGGAACAAGCTACCTTTCAAATTGAAGGAATGACTTGTGCTTTGGGATGTGCTAAAATGATTGAAGGAAAGTTAACTGGATTACAAGGTGTAAAAGAAGCTACTGTTGACTTTGACAGCAAAACAGCTACGGTTGTTTTTGATGACGCTAAGCAAAATGGAGAGTCTTTAACACAAACGGTTCAGAAAATTGCAAATGGCAGTTATAAAGTAGAGAACTTAGATATTAAAGCGCTTTAATCGCAATAGAATAAAAAAAAAGCTTTCGATCATCGAAAGCTTTTTTTTTTATTTCTTCGTTTGTTCCCAACGCAACGATTCTAGCATTTTTCGCATATCCTGTTGGATATAGTTACTAGCTGGAAGGATGGAATCAAAGTTTGGCTTAGCATAAAAATACAACGAAGCTACAACGAAGTTTTTAACGCTGTCTGTAGCGTAAAACTGCACATTGGTAGCCGCATTACCTCCTACGTGATAAAACATACCGTAAACGCGATCTTCTGCGTTTAAATAGGGTTGTTCGATAATCTCATCTGCTTTGATAAAATGTTCATAGGTCAATTTTTGAGCATCTTTAAGTAAAGCATCTAAATTGTTGTCTACGGTTTTATAATTCATGAAAATAGTCGCTTTCATTTCAGGGTAGTGTACCTCGAATGCGGTTGACTTAATTTCCTTCACTGATGCAGTCTTGTTTAAATCAAAGGTAAAATGATGATAGGAGTTCTCGTAGCTTTGATATTCTTGTTGAGGGTACTCAAG
Organism: Myroides gitamensis; assembly: GCF_029894455.1. Taxonomy (NCBI): domain Bacteria; kingdom Pseudomonadati; phylum Bacteroidota; class Flavobacteriia; order Flavobacteriales; family Flavobacteriaceae; genus Myroides; species Myroides gitamensis. Next base: position 2,763,388 of record NZ_JARYHN010000001.1, on the reverse strand, counting down.
AGCTAGATAGGCATTTGGTCTTGGTGTTGTTTCTTTTTTGCAAGAACCTAGTACTAGCAATGCGCCTAAAAAGGCAGCGCCATAAAGGGCAAATGTTTTTTGGAACATAGGGTTGATTTACTTATCCGTTTAAAAAGGCAAATTATCATTGTTATTTTCTCCAGGAATAGAGAAGTTATCAATGGCCTTCTTGCGTTCTATTTCTTCTGGTGAAGCTGTTTTTCCACCTTCTTTTTTCGTATCCAAGAACATGAATTCCGTTACAATAATTTCTACAATTTGTTTTTGTAATCCTTCTTCTGTAATCCATTGTCTGGTGCGAATTCTACCTTCTACATAAATACGATCCCCTTTTGTGAGGTGTTTTTCGCAGATTTCCGCTTGTTTATTGCGGACTACAATATTATGCCATTCCGTTGAAGTGATGCGTTCATTGGTTGACTTATTAATGTAAACTTCGTTGGTAGCTAAGGGAAAACGCCCAATGCAATTGCCATTTTCAAAATAGTGTATTTTGACATTTTCGCCTAGGTGGCCAATAAGGGTTACTTTGTTCAATGTGCCATTCATAAGTGAAAAAATTAGACAGTTAAGGATTGAATAAAGTTATGAATTACAATTGGAAAACCAAATTTATTTAATTCCTCCCAAGGAATAGGATTCGCTGGTGTAGTATTGGTTTTAACGAGCCAAAAGTGAATGTGTAGTTTTTGGTGTGAGAGTTGATGAATAATCACTTCTTGTGTCAGGCATTCTATATGCGTGATAGCAGAAGAACTAGGCTGTTGCTGAAGGTATTCTTCTATGTTGATTGGGGTGTCCTCAAATCGATCTACTACAGGGAATTGATAGAGGTTTTGCCAAATGTCTTTTTTGGTGCGTTGTTCCAGTTGGGTATTCCCAGCCTCATCGAGGTAAATCAGGAAGTCCATATAGCGATTCTTTACCTTAGTTTTACTCAGTTTTACTGGTAGCTTGTCCACTTGGTTGGTTTGATACGCTACACAGGTCGTTATAAAAGGACAAGGGGTGCAATCTGTTCCTTTAGGCGTGCATTGAATGGCGCCAAAATCCATGATGGCTTGATTGAAAATAGCGGGTTGTTCAGGACAGATTAGGCCTGCTGCTACCTGCTGAAACTCTTTTTTTGTTCTTTGAGTAGATATATCAGATGTAATTCCGTAAATTCGTGCGAGAACTCGAAAAACATTCCCATCAACAACGGGAACGACTTCATCATAAGCAATAGAGGCTATTGCGGCAGCGGTGTATTCACCTACGCCTTTTAGGGTGAGTAAGTCTTTATAAGTTGTTGGGAACTGTCCATTTAGTTCATAGGCTACTTTCTTAGCTGTTGCATGTAAATTACGTGCACGACTGTAGTATCCTAAACCTTGCCAAAGTAGTAAAACATCATCTTCTTGGGCATTTGCTAGATCAAAAACAGTAGGATAAGTCTGTTTAAAAGCCTCAAAATAGGGTAATCCTTGCGCTACGCGCGTCTGTTGAAGAATAATTTCTGATAGCCAAATGTAATACGGATCTTTTGTTTCACGCCAAGGTAAAAAGCGTTTGTTGTCTAAGTACCAAGCTATTAGTTTGTTAGAGAAAATCATGATTAAAATGTGTGAAAGGCAAAAATAAACGATATATAATTAAATTTTAATCGATTAAGATTGAATTATTGGATTATAAATTAATATATTTGCACACTCTAAAAAAAACGGACAACAACAAATATAATTAATATCTAAAATGACTAAAGCGGACATTGTAGCTAAAATTTCAGAGAAATTAGGGCTTGAGAAAGGTGACGTTCAAGCGACAGTAGAATCTTTTATGGATGAAGTAAAAGCGTCGTTAGAAACAGGTGAAAATGTGTATTTAAGAGGTTTTGGAAGTTTTATCATCAAAACAAGAGCTGAGAAAACTGGAAGAAACATTTCTAAAAACACAACAATTAGGATTCCAGCTCACAACATTCCTGCATTTAAACCAGCTAAAGTGTTTGTAGAAGGTGTAAAATCAAACACAGAAGTAAAAGTAAAATAATTTATTAATCTCTAAATTACACACATTATGCCAAGTGGTAAAAAAAGAAAAAGACATAAGGTAGCAACGCATAAGCGTAAAAAAAGAGCGAGAGCTAACCGTCACAAAAAGAAAAAGTAGTTTAATACTACTTTTTTCTTTTCTAAGAAATTTCAAAGTACGCTCATTGATAGATATCTTATCAAGTTGAAGAAGGAATAAACAAGTCTAACTTGTTTTTAAAATAATGTTTAATCCATCTATACAAACTCTTTTTGTTTTGACGGGATTCTCCAAAATAATCAAAACAGTGTAATGAATGAGTATGGATAAAAATGTACAGTGTGAATAAAGAGCTAATTATTAGGTCGAATTCTGATACAGTAGATTTTGCCTTATTAAAAGATGGAAAACTAATTGAACTACACAGAGAGCGTGAGGCTGATGAAGGTAATGGTTTTCAAGTAGGTGATATTTTTATCGCCAAAATTAGAAAACCCGTTCCTGGATTGAATGCCGCGTTCGTACACGTAGGTTTTGAAAAAGATGCTTTTTTGCATTATCATGACTTAGGTCCGAACTTAAAAACGCTACTGAAGTTCACTAAACTTGTAAGTGGAGGTAAATTAAAAGATTTCGCCTTAGAAAACTTTGTTTTTGAAGAAGAAATAGATAAAGATGGTGCAATTACAGATGTATTGAGTGCCAATCAATCTTTGCTAGTACAAATAGTTAAAGAACCTATTTCGACAAAAGGACCGCGTATTAGTTCTGAATTATCAATCGCAGGTAGATATGTAGTACTTGTGCCTTTTTCAAATCGCATCTCAATTTCTCAAAAAATTGAGTCGAAAGAAGAGAAGGAACGATTAAAGAAATTAGTACAGTCCATTAAACCCAAAGGTTTTGGTGTAATCGTACGCACAGTGGCCGAAGATATGAAAGTAAGCGAGATCGATAAAGATTTGCGCAACTTGATGTCGAAGTGGAATAACATGTGCAAAAAGTTAACAACCGCACATCATCCTTCGAAAGTGTTGGGTGAAGTAAACAAAGCTTCCTCAATATTACGAGATGTTTTTAATGATACTTTTACGGGGATCATTACGGATGATGAGGATTTGTATTATCAAACTAAGGACTATTTGCAAGAAATTGCCCCTGCCAAGGTGTCGATTGTAAAACATTATCAATCGAGAGAAGTTCCAATTTTTGAGAAGTACAGCATTGAACGCCAAATTAAAACCTCTTTTGGTAAAACCGTTTCTATGAGCAAAGGTGCTTATCTGATCATAGAGCATACGGAGGCGTTGCATGTCATTGATGTGAATAGTGGAAATCGTTCAAACAAAGCACAATCACAAGAAGACACAGCCCTTGAAGTAAACTTAATTGCTGCTGCAGAAATTGCACGTCAGTTGAGATTAAGAGATATGGGCGGAATTATCGTGGTCGATTTTATTGATATGGGTAATCCAGAGAATAGAAAAACCCTTTATGACTTCTTGAAAGAGGAGATGAGCGATGATAAAGCCAAACACAAAATTTTACCACCAAGTAAATTTGGATTGATCCAAATCACTAGACAACGCGTGAGACCTGAAGTGTCAATCGAAACTAGAGAAGAAGATCCAAATGAACACGGTGAGATTGAAGCGCCAATTTTAGTTATTGATAAAATTAGAGCTCGAATCGAAAATATTATTGCAAGAGATCCATCTTGCAAAATAATCTTGAATACACACCCTTTTGTGGCGGCCTATCTAACGAAAGGATTGCCTTCTTTGAGAATGAAGTGGTGGATGGAATTCAAGAAATGGGTCAAAATTGTACCGCGTGACGCTTACACGTATTTAGAATACCATTTCTTTGATGATAAAGGAAAGGAAATATCAGAATAACGAAAAACCCAAAACGGACACCGTTTTGGGTTTTTTGTTAGGATTGTTTTTCAAGGTAGAATTCAATCGTTTGTGTATGACCTTCTTCATCGGTAATGGTCAGGTAATTAGTTCCTGTTTTTCCATGTATGGCCAATTCGTGAAACTGCCTTGTTGATCCAATATATTCTTCATTTAAATACCAAAACAGTGTTTTGTTTGCGCTACTTGTACTTGCTTTTGCTACAAAAGGTTGCAGTTCGGCATAGAAATTTTTAGTGAGATAAATGTGTTCCCCGTGTTTCGGATAGATAAATTCTATCTTTTTGAGTTGATCCTGTGGACCACAATCAGCCCTGAATGGCGGGAGGTCTTGATAATCACTGTGTGACTTTCGATAGAAATAAGCCATCGTTGGCGGTAAAATAAACCATGGGGTTGGTACAATTTGATCCACAGCTTCACATTGACTATTGACTTGATACTGTAAGCTAGCATCTAAGTGCACGAGTTTATGGTAAGGGCAAAGTACCGTTTTCTTTGCGCGAAAAGGAGCGAGGTCTGTTTTAGTTTGAGGGCAATTAGGTCCCGCTAAATAACCAGAAGTTGAACAAATCGACACTTCTTCCAGATCGTTAAGTGGTGCAGTCATGTCTTTTTGCTTAGGCAGCAGCTTGAACAAATCAAAGAGAATAGGACCTGCCATGCGAACACCACTGATAGAAGGACGTCCTTCTCCAGTTGCATTTCCTACCCACACACTGACTACATATTTTTTGTTGACACCAATCGCCCAAGCATCTCGTCCTCCAAAACTGGTTCCTGTCTTCCATGCGATTTTAAGCGCTGAGTCGTAGTATTGCCAAGCTTCATCACCTTCGGGTCTATTTACTTTCGTTAAGGCCTCAAATGTGTTGTAAATCGCTCCTGCGCCCCAAATGGTCTTTTCTTTGGAGCTTTCGCCGTAAGTTTGTGTATAATCGGCTTTCCAGTTTAATTCTTGTATTTCTTTGGTGCGGTATTCATGCGCTGTGTTGTAATGATTCACAGTACCGACCAGTCCAGCATAGGCTCTTGTTAGTTGCCATAAACTACTTTCGGCTCCTCCTAAAATTAAGGATAAACCATAATGATCCGGGTATTTGTTGATGGAGGATAGTTGCAGCTGTTGTAAATTGTCATAAAAGCGATACACCCCATACTGTTGTAGCATCAAAACAAAGGGAATATTCAACGATCGAGATAAAGCTTCATTGGCTGTTGTAGCCCCTTCATAACTATTCGAAAAGTTGGTCGGTTTATAGCCAGAGATTACCACCGGAATATCCGCAACTAATTGATGAGGAAGAAGGGAAGCGTCATCCAACATAGCTGCATAGAGAAAGGGTTTTAAAATACTACCCGTACTTCTATTGGCTTGGATGATATCTACATCTTTTTGATGGGTAACAGTGGTTGGTGAGTTGCCGATGTAAGCAATAACATCTCGGTTTTCAACATCTACAATCAGTGCCGCAATATTGTATACCTCCGCTTGTCTGTAATGCAGGTAATAGTTGGCGATAATATCATTTGCTCTTTGTTGTACCTGGTAATCAATTGTGGTAACCAGGCGCTCTTCTTTATTGGTTTTGGCAACATACTGTAAGAGATGGGGAGCTATTTGGGGTAACTCATGAGGCTTTTGAGGCAAGGGTTCTGTAAGTGCTAGTTCGTAGGTGCTTTGATCAATCTTATTTGCTTCGAGGAGCTTTTTCAATAGAGCATTGCGCTTGTTTAATAGAATTTCTTGGTTCTTACCAGGATAAATTAAACGAGGAGCATTCGGTAATACAGCCAATGTAGCACTTTCAGCCCAAGAAAGTTGCTCAGGAGCTGTTCCGAAGTAACGCCAAGCTGCAACATCCAGGCCTACAACATTTCCTCCAAAAGGAGCATGGGAGGCATATAAGTTTAAAATGGATTGTTTGCTGTATTTGAATTCTAAGCGTGTTGCTTGAATCAGTTCAATGATTTTTTCAAAATAGGTTCGCTTCTGTCCATCTCTAGCTAGACGAATAGTTTGTTGGGTTAATGTACTTCCTCCTCTTTTTATTTTATTAGAAGATAGGTTGGACATAAAAGCCTTGACCATAGATACGGGATTGAATCCCCAATGGTATTGGAAATATTCATCTTCGTATAATGTGATACAGGTTTTAAACTTATCGGGTACCGCTTGCATTTCAGGAAACCTCCATTGACCATCAGGAGCAATTTGAGCCGCTAATAGTTGGTGATCCTTACTCTCAATAACAGTAGAATACGGAGCGTCAAATAACGTTCGAGGCAAACAAAAATAGTAGGCAATCAAAGCAATGCCTACAAGAATAACAAGCACTTTCTTTTTCGTGCTCCACGTACTCCATTTTAAATTGAGATTGAATTTCATATAAAAGCAATACAGGGATAGCTATCCCTGTATTTATCTTGATTTAATTTTTCGTTATTTGATTACTTCTACCCATTGTCCTATTGTTCGACAGCGGTAGGCATTGTCATACATGGCATTGGCTTGTACACCCGGAAGGTAGTAGTTTCCTAAATACGATGCATTTAATGTTACTTTTAATGTTTTGGTACTATTTGCATTTAATGTAAAATAGAACAGCGAACGATCATCGCGAATATCGGTGTAATCCACTTGATTTTCTGTTCCTCCTGCATCTGTATAACGCAAATTGACAATTTCCCATCCGGAAGGAACAATATGCGTTAAGGCTACGTTTTCAATACTGCGGTTACTTGTATTGGAAATGGTAATATCACAGATAAACTCTGTTCCTTGTTGTAAACTCGCAGGGTTAATCACAAGGCCATTTGTAGCGCGGTATGTCGTTTTAATGGCTAAGTTACTCTGGTCCGCTTGTTCTTGTCCAACAGGTAAAATACCACTCGATGTTAAACGGGCATACAGTACAGCATTACTCTTATTCTGAACCGCTAGGTTATTACTTGATTTGATGTTTTTCAATTCAGCGTGAACCATTGCTTTTGTTGTATTAACGGTTGTTGTTTGTCCGTTATAGGTATAGAGCGTATTAATTCCATCACTTGGCTTGTGTACATTCACATAGCTAGCGATTGCATTTAAAGCATACGCTGTGGTTTGTGTACTCATCCATTGAGATGATCCCAATTTATTCGCTAGTTCAATAGCGTATTCATGCGTTTTAATCTTATTGCCATTGCTGTACATCATGGTTTCTAAAACCATTGCTAAGTTTCTTTCATAAGAACCATAGTACGAATAACCTGCAATTTCATCTAAAGAAAGGTTTGCAATTAATTTTTGAGCAGCTTCTTTTTGCCCTGCTAACGCATAGGCTGCAGCCAAACGGAATTTGGTATTCGTAGAGATTCCTTGTGTTTCTCTTAGTCGGTTCATTGAAGCAATATCTGGTTGCCCTGCTAAAGCTAAAGTGTATAAACGATATGCTTGTGCAAAATCGGTATTATAGCGCGTATTAGATTTCCATTGACGAGCCATTTTTTGTTGGTAGGAAATCCAGTTGGATTTACTGTTTACCGGAAGCGCGTATCCTTTCTTCTCTGCTTCAAGATAGAAATGTCCAACGTAAGACGTTGCCCAATCATCCGCATAGCTATTACCTGGCCAGTACGCAAATCCACCATCAGAGAATTGACGCTGTGCTAAACGTTGGATTCCTTCGTTTACATTGCGCTGGATGCTTTGTTTTTTGCTGTCGTCCAACGTGATTAAATCGCCAAGATATAGCTGAGGAAATACACCAGAAGTGATTTGCTCTGTACATCCATGTGGGAATGTAATCAAGTAATTCAAACGCGAAGTCAAATTGATATTCGGGAAAGCGGAAAGCTCTAAGGTTGCTTTGTTGCTTCCGGCAATACCAAATGGATTCCAATCTAAGTTTGCTTCACTTTGAGGATCAATACTTACAATTTCTGTACGTGTCGTTACAGGATTTGGATTGAGTACATCCAATTCAATGCTATAAGTTGCTTTTTCTTTTCCGGAAGTTGCTTCAATTTCAATTTTAGAAATTCCTGTTTTATTCGCTACTTCTAGCTCAAAATAAGCGATTTTTTCATCAGGCTCACTGAATGTAAGTTGTTGAGAGGAAGAACCACTGATTTTGAATTTATCATCTGTTTTTACGGAAATCTGAACGTTTTTAACGTGGTTCTCCATAGCGAATACGGTAACAGGTAGAGTGATTTTTTCTCCTGGAACAGCTCTGCGTGGTAAGGAACCTAGAATCATCAACGGATTATTCACTTTTACCGTTTTATCTGTATTTCCGTAAGCTCTGTTTTCTGTATTTGAAGCCACAATCATGGTTCGAACCGACCCAATATATTTAGGTAGTTTAATTTCATGAGAAGCAGTCTTCCCTTTTTCTAAGGTATGTGGACCAGAGAAAATAACAACTGGTTTAAAGCGATTGGCTTTCTTCACCTGACCTGCGCCTAAATCTTCATCTCCACCAATGCTAAATACTTGGTTGATAGTTCCTCCATAGGCTCCAATGATATAGTCAAAAACATCCCATGTGCGAACACCTAAGGCTGCTTTACTATAGAAATTTTGCCAAGGAGTTGGTGTTTTGAAACGTGTTAGATCTAATAAACCATCTTCAACGATAGCTACTGTATATGTCATTTTGCTTCCATTTTTCTCTTTCACTTTTAAGGTGAATTTTTCTTCTGGACGCAATTTGTCAGGCATGATAATCTCAGGTTCTAACTTCGTCTTTTTGTTGTATACGCTAATTGGTGCAATACCATACAAGCGAATAGGAGCATTATTGATGGTGTAAGCATGCGGTTGAATCAACGTAATATTGATGTAAGCATTTGGTGCCATCGCAGCCGTAGTAGGTAACTCAAACGTCGTTTCTCCTTGTTTGGTTTGTACCCAATGTGTAGATAAAACACTACTGCCACTTTCAACAGAAACTAACGCTCGCCCTCCTTCACTTGACGGGAAGGATAGGTTTACTTTTTCGCCTACAGTATATTCTTTTTTATCTGTTGCAATAGAGAGTGCAATGGCATCTTTACCTTCTCTGTGTTTGGTTTTGGCTGACCAATACGGCCAGTCTACATACACTTGTTGAGAAGCAACATGTCCACTGTTTAAATTGGTTAATACAACTTCGTAATTCCCCCAATCTTGTTCGGGAATTTTTAATTCGTATTTCGTTCCTCCTTTTGAGGAAGTACTGATTTCATCTGTGCTGTATAAACTATAATATTCTGAAGCATTGTAATTTGATACTCCATACTCATTAGAACTCCACCACCAGTATCCTTTTTTTCTATAAACATCTACGCGTACATTTTGACCTAATGCTTTTCCTTCACTATCCACCGTTACAATGGAAAAATCCAACGGTTTATCTGTTTCGTAATACCCGTATTTATTAGCCTCAGGTGCTTTAATACCTACATAGCTAGCATAAGGAGAGTAGGTCAATGTAGATACATCAGTAGATACATCTCCACCGTTTTCATATACTTTGGTCGTTAAAATTGCTTTTAACATCGCTGAGTTTTCTACTGTATTCTTCAGATTTAAAGCGAAAGAAAAAGCACCACTTTCACTTGTTCGTCCAGAAAATACATTGATGTCTTCGGTTGCATAAGAAGACAAACTATTGTTGAAACGATAGTTTGGATACGTTTTAAACGTTGTTTGTTCAGGAAGTAATTTGATTTGTACCTCTGCTCTTAAATTTTTAGCTGTACTTCCCTGTAGCCATTCTACGTTGTAATCAATTTGCTTGTTGTAATAATCAGAAGTAATCACTTTCCCTTCTGCATTATTTTTAATCTTCAAACGATTGGGTTTGATGGTTTCTACTTTGATGCGTTTGTAAAACTTAGCTCCACCTACCTGAATCACCGCTTCCCAGTTTCCTGTTGGGGCTTCGGCATCTGTTTTGATTTTAAAGGCATAGTGGTTGGCTTCGTTTTTCTTTTGAACCATTTGTTCTGTTACTTTTCCAAACGGATCAGATAACGTCAATTTAATAGGGTGATTTTCTGGTAAAGGATTGGCGATATCATCTAAGATGAAACCAATGTGAATATAATCTCCAGGACGCCAAACGCCGCGTTCCGTATACATATAACCATTCATTCCCTTTTGTAGGGTTGTACCATCTACGTCGTAATTACTAACAGAAAGCGCATTCGCTTGATCAATTTTAATGTACGTCGTATTGTTGTCTTGTTTTGCAATAGCAAAATAAGCTTTGTTCTTGCCTAAATTTACTTTGGCAATTCCTTCATTATCTGTTTTAGCCGTAGCCAATAATTGTTGTTGATAACTATAGAATTCAACTGTAGCTCCATTCACAGGGGCTGTCGTTAAAATATTAGTTACAACAGCAGTATATACATTGTCATTTCCTCCTTTTACAATAAGTGCTAAATCACTAGCTAATACATTCGTTGAAGGCATTTGCATATAGTAATAGTAAGCATCAGAACAAGGGTCTTCTTTTTCTTCCCAAGGATAGTAACGATAGTAATATTCATATTCATCGTCCTCAGGAGATAACTCTTCTTCTTCCACTTCAATTTCTTCCTCTCCATCTGTTTCACAGTTGATCGCATAGGCTTTCTTGAAAGAAAACTTCACATGATAAATAGCGCCTGGATCAGGTTTGATTAAGGTCGATAAATCTAAGGCATACGCATTCCAACGCAATAGCGCTTTAGGATCAGGATTCGTCAATTCAATTGTTGTTTTAGCAATAGGTGCTGCAACGGTGTATAACGAATACGAACCATCAAGGTTATTGGATTGTAAGAATTGTAAAATATTGTTTTGGAATACTTTGTAAACCTTCACATCAACTGCCTTTAAAGAGGTCGCTTTAAAGTTGATTTTCAAATTCTCTGAAGAAGGGAGGATTGTTCCATTTTGCAAGAGTTGCACTTCTGGTTTTGGAATAGCAAACGTGATGTTTTCTGTATAGTTATTGCTTAATTTATTGCCATAACTATCGCTGATTCCTTCTTGAACCACTAAGGTTACCTCTTCAGGTAGTGTTTTTTCACTGTATACTTTGATTAAGTTACCTTCCACTAAAAAAGTAAGAGGTAAACTTTCTAATCCTTGTAAGCGAACTAATCCCTCTAAGTTTTGATTCTTTTTGATGGGATTGGAAAAGTTAATAGCAAAAGCGTGATTATCTCCAACCGTTGTCAGTACTTGGTGTACATGGAAGACATCTTTTGCAGGAATATCAAAAGTTTGCGTTGCTTTTTGTTCCAATTGAATCGCTTTTGCATCAATTGTTAAGGTCAATTCACTGCTTTCTTTTTGACGTTTGATTCCACGAATACTAAAAGGAAATTCCTTTCCTTCTTGGGCATCATTGGTTTGAAAAGAAAGTTCAAGGGCTTGTTTTCCTTGTTGAGCTGTTGCAATCTTTTTAATGGTTTCTGTGCTAATCCAATCACTTGATTTAATCACACCATTGAGCATGTAGGTATCCTTGTCTGTTGATTGTAAGTCTGCAAATTCCGTAGTAAACTGTTGAGGTACCGTATGCACTAAAAACGAAAACGCTTGTTGATCTTCTTCTACTTTGGTTAACTTTCCTAAATGAAAAGTAATGTAATATTTCTGGTCTTGTTTCAGTCGTTCTGCAGGTTCAAAACGCAGTGTTTGATTAGCTAAATAGTGTAATTTTCCCTTCACAGCAGGTGAAATGGTGAAAAATTTAGCATCAACTTCCTCTTGATCTTGCCATTCGCCCCAGTTTTTGGTTAAGGCAATATCAATCGGCGATTTAGAGGAAATCATTCCTGTGGTAAAAGCGCTGATGTATTCGCTAAAATCTTTGGGATCCGATAATGGAAAATCCTGTGTAGCGTCTTTTTTACAAGCCTGTAGAAAGGCTAAAAGTAGACACACTACGGTTAATACAATTCTGTTCTTCATAGCTTTTTATCGTTTTATCTTTTTTTCTCAAAAAATGAGCGCATAAGTGCTGCACATTCATCGGCTAAAATTCCAGCAGTCACTTTTGTTTTAGGATGAAGTTGTCCGCCCATCGTTTGAAATCCTCTTTTTTCATCACTTGCTCCCCAGACTACGCGTGAAACTTGGCTCCAATATAAGGCGCCTGCACACATCTGACAAGGTTCTAAAGTTACAAATAAAGTGCATGATTTCAGATATTTAGCGTCTAAATAGTTTGCTGCAGAAGAAACTGCTTGCAATTCTGCATGAGCCGTAACATCGTGAAGTAATTCTGTGAGATTATGGCATTTGGCAATGATCTTTTGATCAGAAACAACAATCGCTCCAACGGGAATTTCTCCTTTTTCAAAGGCAATTTGAGCTTCACTTAAAGCAATGCGCATAAAATATTCATCTGTAAAAATATCCATGGTCTCTTTTTATTTCAAGCAAAGTTAAATGAAAAAGGTTTTCCCTTTTAAATAATGTTAAAAAATCACTACAACTAGGGACGAATGCCCATTCGTCTGCGTTGTGCATAGCAATTTTATATACTGGGAATTCCGATAGGAAGCGTGGTATTATTTAATTGGATTGGCGTTTGAGTAAAAACAAAGTTGTAATTTTGTCTTTTGTATAAAAGAGTAGAAATAGTCGTATGTTATTAGAAAAAATCAAAGATCCTTCAGACATTAGACAATTGAGTTTGCCTCAGTTGGAAGATTTAGCTGCTGAAATTCGACGATTTATCATTGATATTGTAGCCACGAAGGAAGGACATCTAGGAGCGAGTTTAGGGGTTGTTGAATTGACAATTGCCTTGCATTATGTTTTTGATACACCGAATGATTTATTGGTTTGGGATGTGGGACATCAAGCATATGGACATAAGTTATTAACTGGACGTCAAGCTGATTTTCATACCAATCGACAAAAAGATGGAGTGAGTGGATTTCCCAATCGCTTTGAAAGCATATACGATGCTTTTGGCGTAGGGCATTCATCGACTTCTATTTCTGCTGTTTTAGGTATGGCCATTGCTTCAAAGTTAAAAGGAGAATACGATAAACAGCATATTGCTGTTATTGGAGATGCTTCTATTGCTGCGGGGATGGCTTTTGAAGGTCTTAATCACGCTGGCGTGAGTGATGCCAATATGTTGGTCATCTTAAATGATAATGCAATTGGAATTGATCCAAGTGTAGGAGCATTGAAAGATTACTTAACGGCAGTGAAAGAAGGACGCAATCACAAGCGAAATAACATGATTAAATCCTTGCACTTTGATTATCGCGGTCCTGTAGACGGTCATGATTTGAAACAGTTGATTAAAGAATTAACGAAGTTAAAGCAACATCAAGGACCTAAGTTCTTACATGTCATTACGACTAAGGGAAAAGGATTAAAACAAGCAGAAGAAGATCAGGTAAAATATCATGCTCCAGGTAAATTTGATAGCGCAACGGGAGAGCTGATTCGCAAAGAGGAAAAGGAATACCCAGCAAAGTATCAGGATGTTTTCGGACATACATTAGTAGAACTAGCAGAACAAAACCCGTTAATTGTAGGGATTACTCCCGCAATGCCTACAGGAAGTTCAATGAAGTATATGATGGAAGCATTTCCTGAACGGGCATTAGATGTCGGAATTGCAGAGCAACACGCGGTGACTTTAGCCGCAGGAATGGCGACGCAAGGATTAATCCCATATTGTGCCATTTACTCCACTTTTCTACAACGCGCTTATGATCAGTTGATTCACGATGTAGCACTGCAAAAACTTCCTGTAGTATTTTGCTTGGATCGCGCAGGATTAGTAGGAGAGGACGGTGCAACACATCAAGGCGTTTTTGATTTAGCGTACCTGAACTGCATTCCCAATATGGTGATTGCTGCGCCTTTAGATGAAATAGAATTGCGCAATTTATTATATACGGTTCAGTTGGGAATTGATACACCTTGGGCAATTCGCTATCCTAGAGGAAAAGGGGTAAAAGAATCCAATTGGCGAGAAGAATTCAAAAAAGTTAACGTATCAATAACTAAAAATTTAAGAAAAGGCAATAAATTTGCGATGATTTCTACGGGAGTTATTGGCAATAATGTGATAGAAGCCTTTAAAAAATGCGAGACTGAAGATTGGTCGCATTATCATTTTATGTTTGTGAAACCATTAAATGAGGAAGAACTACACCACATTTGTCAAACGCATGAACGTATTGTAACCATCGAAGATGGCGCAATAAAAGGAGGTTTTGGAAGTGTGATTGCTCAATTTGTAGCACAACATTATCCAGGGATTCCAGTTGAAAATTTAGGTGTTCCCGATGTATTCATCGAACATGCAACCGTAAGAGAACAACAAGAAATTTGTGGAATAGACATAGATTCAATTGTTAAATTAATTAGTGAAAGTTTTGAATAAGTTAGGCAAGATTGCTTTTTTTTCTTCTGTATTAAGTTTATCTGGTGTTGGTGCATTAGCTCAAGAGGGACAAACCCCTGCTGGCAATCCTCAACCCAATACACAAGTAGCTCAGGATACGGTAAAAGTTCAAGAGAATCCTTTTAATCCCTTGATGAACTTTTTACCTCGTCAAAATTATGCGGAAGAAGATTTGCTGATGAGCTATATGAATATCGGGAGTAGAGAAGATTTAGGCTTCTTTAAACCAGAGGTTTTTGTGGAACGCAGTAAGCCCAAATACACGCAAATCAAAACAAAGTTTAACCCTCAAATTCAGTTATCTGCTATTCCTGTGAATAATGAAATTATAGGGTACTGGGAGAAAAAAAATAGAGTAGGGTTAGATTTCAATCAAATTGCTTTTGTCAATTGGAGTGCTGGGGGAGATAATTCGATTTCAGGCTTACTAAAAGGAGATTTCAGTAGAAAGTATATTAAAGGGCGTTTGATTTGGGATAATGTTTTAAATGTGCGCTACGGTGTAAATAAACAATCTGATCGAGAGTTGCGCAAAACAGATGATGTTTTAGAACTTAATTCAACCTTTGGCTATAAATCTTCGGTAGCATCCGATTGGTACTATGTTTCTAAATTAAACTTTAGAACTCAGTTTACAGATGGATTTAATTATCCTAATACGGATGATCCAGTTTCAAGATGGTTAGCTCCAGCTTATCTATTTGTCGGGATCGGGGGGGAATATATGGATTCTAAAACAGGAATTAAATACTATATCTCACCTTTGACCTATAAAGCAACGTTTGTTAATGATCAACGCTTGGCAGATCAAGGAGCTTTTGGTGTGGATCAAGCGATCAAAGATGCTGATGGAAATATTCTGAAACACGGAAAACGCTCTAAAGCGGAGGTTGGTTTGTTGGTGAGTACAGAATGGAAGAAAGAAGTATTTACGAATATATTTATTGATACAAAATTGACGTTATATAGTGATTACATTGATCGATTTGGTAATATTGATGTGATGTGGGACTTAAAACTCGATATGAAGGTGAATGATTTTGTACGTGCTAATGTTGGAATTAACTTGATTTACGATGACAACGTAAAAACAAAAGTTGAACGCAATGGTGTACAAGTAATGGAAGGACCAAAAATTCAATTCAAACAAACACTAGGAGTAGGGCTAGTTTATTCCTTTTAATTTTATAAATTAGTACAATGAAGAATGTCTTTTTACTCGGTTTATGTTGTTTTATATCTTCCTTTTCTTTTGCACAAGAACTAGGAGGAATTGATGAGTTGACCAATAAAAAGGATAGCGTAGCTCTAGACTATAAATATAGAGAAGATCAATTTTACTTCGGTATATCGCATACCTTGATGCAAGGTAAACCTGTTGGATTTAAAGGAAATTCGGTTTCTGTGGGGATGGATGTTGGTTTTTTGAGGGATTTTCCAATCAATAAAAGTCGTACCATAGCTATTGCTCCAGGTTTTGGATTTTCATATCAAAATTTGGCGCAACAACTTTGGACTAGCAGAAGATGGGACTTATACTACGTTACCAAATTATAAAAGAAATAGTCTTTCGTTGCATATGTTAGATTTTCCTATCGAATTGCGATGGAGAACTTCTACTCCAGAAAGCCATAAATTTTGGCGTACTTATGTAGGGTTCAAAGCGAGTTATGTTTTGGGAAGTCGTCTTAAAACTTCAACCGATACCTATTCCACAACGGTTAGAGGAGATGATAATATCAACAAATGGTTGTTGGGCATGTATGTGGGAGCTGGATTTAATACATGGAACTTCTATGCCTATTACGGTTTGAATCCCATTTATAAAGAGGCTCCAATCAAAGATGATTCAGAAAAATTGCGCTTGTTTAAAGTGGGCGTGATATTTTATATTTTATAAGTAAAAGAGCTTGAAAAGGCTCTTTTTTTATTTGGTTAAAAGCACCCAGCACAAAATTTGAGGAACAATTCCAATTAACCCACCTAGAATAACTTCATACGAGGTATGTGCACGTAAAAATAAACGAGCACTAGCGGTTATCCCCGTAATTAATATACAGCCAATAACTAGAATTAAAGCAGGTGTTTTTTGGTGGATAAGCAACAGGATGAGAAACGTTAATCCTGCAGTTAATAAAGTAGTGTGAACACTGAATTTTTGTTTCAAAAATGCGCCAAGTAACAAGAGAGAATACGATCCAATTAAGCCCCAAAAATAAATCTTCAGTTCATACGCACTGTTGTTGTACAAAACCAGTGATTTAAGCGTATAAAGCAGTAAAATATTAATGGCAAAAGGAAAGATGCGTTCTTTGGTTTCATTGACCATTACACTAGATTTAAGAATACGTAAGGAACGCATCAAATAGTAAATGGAAATGGGAATGAAAAAAGTAACAATGGCTACTTGACTGAGAATAATAGACAGTTCTAAAGGCGTAAAATAATAGTACTGAATAAGAAAGTACAACCCAACAGTTTGTAAAGGAACCAAAATAGGATGAAAAAGATAGGAAACAAGTTGAGCTAATTTTTTCATGATGGCCTACCGCTAGGTTAGTGAATGGTTTGTATTTCTAATTAAATTTTCTTTCTCATTCGAGCGACTGGAATGTCCAATTGTTCTCTGTATTTTGCAATAGTTCTTCGAGCAATAGGATATCCTTTTTCTTTCAATAATTCCGCAATTTTATCATCGGGATACGGTTTCTTTTTATCCTCCTCCATGATGATATTTTCTAGAATCTTCTTGATTTCAATCGTAGATACTTCTTCTCCTTGATCATTCATCATTGCTTCTGAAAAGAAATTCTTGATCAATTTAGTTCCATAAGGAGTTTCAACATATTTACTATTAGCAACACGTGAAATCGTAGAGATATCTAACCCAACTAAATCGGCAATGTCTTTCAGAATCATTGGCTTAAGTTTGGTCTCGTCTCCCGTTAAAAAATATTCTTGTTGATAGTGTATAATAGCACTCATGGTAACATAAAGCGTTTCATGACGTTGTTTGATGGCGTCAATGAACCACTTTGCTCCATCTAACTTTTGTTTGATGAATTGAACTGCATCTTTTTGAGAAGCACTAGCTTGCGTAGAATCTTTATAGGTCTGTAACATCTCTTGGTAATCGCGAGAGACGTGGAGCTCAGGTGCATTTCTATTGTTTAAGGATAATTCGATTTCACCATCGACAATTTTGATGGTAAAATCGGGAATCACTTGCTCAATAAAGCGATTAGATCCCGTGTAAGCTCCTCCTGGTTTCGGATTGAGTTTTTCAATTTCATCAATGGCTTTACGCAATTGATCTTTAGTAATATTATAACGCGTTAATAGCTTGTCATAATGTTTTTTAGTAAAGGCATCGAATTGATTCTCAATGATGTCTTTGGCTATTGTAATAGCATCTGTGGGTGTTTTGTGTTTCAATTGCAACAATAAACACTCTTGTAGATCACGTGCACCTACGCCAATTGGCTCAAGTTCATGAACAATGCTCAAGATGTTTTCCACCGTTTCTAAATCGGTGTAAATCCCTTGAGTAAAGGCCAAGTCATCCACGATGTCTTGTACATCACGACGGATATACCCCATTTCATCAATACTACCCACTAAGAATTCCGCAATGGCTCTATCGTGGTCAGAAAGGATGAAGGTATTGAGTTGATTGATTAGATTTTGATGAAAGGATTCTGTAGCAATTATTGGTGCTTCATAATCATCATCATCAGAACTATAATTATTCGCCTGTAATTTGTAATCAGGAATTTCATCATCGCTGAGGTAGTCATCAATATTGATGTCCTCTGTGTCAATGCGTTCATTGTCAAAGTCGTCAAAATCATTGTCTAAACTATCGAAGTCATCCCCTGTTTCTTCTTTCCCAGTTTCCAAGGCAGGATTTTCAATTAGTTCTTCTTTCAACCTTTGTTCAAAGGCTAAAGTAGGCAATTGAATCAGCTTCATCAACTGGATTTGCTGAGGAGATAATTTTTGAGATAATTTAAGCTGTAAACTTTGTTTTAGCATGCTAAATAAAATTAACGAAATAAAAATGTTTACTTTTAATCGGTATTCCCTCTAAATTAAAGAAAAAATACGATAAAAGTAAACATTTGATAGGTTTCTTTCTATGAATAATTAAAACGCTGCATTTTGCGGAGTTCTAGGGAAAGGAATAACGTCTCTAATGTTCGTCATACCTGTAACGAATAGTACTAAACGCTCAAACCCAAGACCAAATCCACTGTGTGGAGCTGTACCAAACTTACGGGTATCTAAATACCACCAAAGCTCTTCTTTGTCAATTCCCATTGACTCGATTTTGTCTAATAAAACGTCATAGCGCTCTTCTCTTTCAGAACCACCTACAATCTCTCCAATTCCAGGAAATAAGATATCCATAGCGCGAACTGTTTTTCCATCCTCGTTCATACGCATATAGAAGGCTTTGATATCTGCTGGGTAATCAAATAAGATTACAGGGCATTTGAAGTGTTTCTCAACTAAATAACGCTCGTGCTCACTTTGTAAATCAGCACCCCATTCTTCAATGATATAGTTGAATTTCTTGTTTTTATTAGGCTTAGAAGCTTTTAAAATATCAATAGCCTCTGTATAGCTTACGCGTTTGAAATTGTTTTCTGTGATAAAACGAAGTTTCTCAAGTAAAGCCATTTCACTGCGTTCCGCTTGCGGTTTATTTTTTTCTTCTTCTTGTAATCTCTTCTCTAAGAAAGCCAAATCATCTTGACATTTTTCTAGCGTATAGTTGATTACATATTTAATGAAATCCTCTGCTAAATCCATGTTGTCTGCTAATTTGTTGAAAGCAACCTCAGGTTCGATCATCCAGAATTCAGCTAAGTGACGAGATGTATTTGAATTTTCTGCACGGAAAGTTGGGCCAAATGTATATACTGATCCCAATGCCATAGCATACGTTTCCGCTTCTAATTGTCCAGATACAGTTAGGTTTGTTGCTTTTCCAAAGAAATCTTCAGAGAAATCAACCGCTCCTTCTTCAGTACGTGGAAGTTTATTTAAATTGAAATTGGTTACTTTAAACATTTCTCCAGCTCCTTCAGCATCAGATCCTGTGATGATTGGTGCATTGAAATAAAAGAAACCATTGTCTTGGAAATATTTATGTACAGCATAAGAAAGTGTACTTCTTACGCGCATAATAGCACCAAAAATGTTTGTTCTAATTCGTAAGTGAGCATTTTCACGTAAAAACTCTAACGAGTGTTTTTTCGGTTGAATTGGATACTCTTCTGGATTGGATTCACCATAAACTTTTAAGTTTTCAACTTGGATTTCTACATTTTGTCCAGCTCCTCTACTTTCAATTAGGGTACCTCTTACAGAAATAGCTGCTCCTGTGTGAATCTTTTTTAATAATTCAGCAGGAAACTTATCTAAGTCAACAACACATTGGATGTTATTGATTGTCGATCCGTCATTTAAAGCAATAAATTGGTTGTTTCTAAATGTCTTTACCCAACCTTTTGCTTTTACTTCGTGCAAAAGTGCCTTCCCGGTAAGTAGATCGATAATTTTGGTGTGTTTCATTTTTGATTATATTTTTGTTACCTGGTAGATCAATTCTTGGAATTGAAATACGAACAAATGTACTAAAAAAACAATAGATATTGGTGTAAACAATCAGGTTATTAATCAAACATTCGGTGTGAAATAACGCTTTTAGAGCCGTTGCATCGGAAGGTTGATTTGTAAAAGAAACAAATTGCCTTAAAAACGTTGAAATATGTAGCAATAAAAAAGCCCGCATCAGCGGGCTTTCCTTATACTTTTAGAATTTCTTCTTCTTTTCTCACTAAGATATCGTCAATCTTCTTTACAAAAGCATCGGTCAATTTTTGTACTTGCTCTTCAGCATCTTTACAAACATCTTCAGAAACTCCGTTTTTTTCTTCTTTCTTGATATCGTTGTTTGCATCTTTACGTGCATTTCGAATACCAATTTTTGCTTCTTCTGTTTCTGCTTTGGCTTGTTTTACCAAGTCTTTACGTCTTTCTTCTGTTAAAGCAGGGATATTGATGATGATATTATCTCCATTATTCATTGGATTCAACCCTAAATTAGCAATCATAATTGCTTTTTCGATTGGTTGTAACATGCTTTTTTCCCAAGGGGTAACCGTTAATGTACGAGCATCTGGAACGTTTACACTTGCTACTTGTGATAGCGGAGTTTGTGAACCGTAATAGTCTACAAAAACGGCACCTAACATTTGAGGTGATGCTTTTCCAGCGCGAATATTTAATAAAGATTTTTCTAAGTGAGCAATAGAACTGTCCATTGCCTCTTTTGCACTTGCAATAATTAAATCTATTTCTTCTGTCATAACGTTTATTAATTAATGTTTACGGAAACAGTAGTTCCTACTGAATCATCTCCTTGGCAAACTTTTAGTAAATTGTTTTCTTTATTCATATCGAATACCACAATCGGTAACTCGTTTTCTCTACTCAAGGTAAATGCTGTAGTATCCATTACATTCAATCCTTTTGTTAACACGTCGCTAAATGTGATTTGCTCAAATTTAACGGCAGTAGGATCTTTTTCAGGATCTGCATTGTACACGCCATCAACACGTGTTCCTTTTAAAATTACATCAGCGTTGATTTCAACCCCTCTTAATACTGCAGCTGTATCTGTAGTGAAATAAGGGTTTCCTGTTCCTGCTCCAAAAATTACAATTCTACTTTTTTCCAAGTGACGAACAGCTCTTCTTTTGATATAAGGCTCAGCAACAGCTTCGATTTTCAAGGCTGTCTGTAAACGAGTTAGCATTCCGGCATCTTCTAAAGCACCTTGAAGTGCCATTCCGTTGATAATCGTTGCAAGCATTCCCATATAGTCTCCTTGAACGCGATCCATACCTACACTTGCTCCTGCTACTCCTCTAAAAATATTTCCACCACCAATAACAATCGCTATTTCAACACCTAGATCATGTACTTTTTTTACTTCAGCTGCGTACTCAGCTAATCTCTTAGGGTCAATTCCATATTGATTCTCTCCCATTAAAGCTTCTCCACTTAATTTAAGTAGAATTCTTTTGTATTTCATGGATATGATATTTTTAAAGTTTTGCAAATATAAAGATTATATACTACTATAAAATAGCTTTTGCGAATTTATCCTGATGATTTTTAAACGTTCTGCTAGCTGCTTGATATCCCAAGTCAAAAATTTCATCCATTCGTTGCTTATTTCGCTCAAAAGTTGAATATTGAGTGATGTGGTGCGATTCAATTAACCAATCACATAAAATCGATTGGGAACGGTTGTGATTAGCCGCCATTAAATCATAGGCTCGTATAGCCACGGATCGAAGGGAGGTTAGATTTTTCTTGTCTAATTGCTCAATAGGGCAAACATTACTCCCAATGAGAACATCACAATCCTCTCGAATTAAATCTGTAGCGAAATTGTTGAGAATCCCTCCATCGCTATATAATTGCTCGTTGATACTGTGCGGTGAAAAAATAGCGGGAAAAGCACTAGAAGCTAAAATCGCATCAATTACACGCGTACTAGGATCAAAAACGTGTACTTCCCCTTTTGCAATATCGGTGGAGTTAATCAGGACTGGAATCGGCAAGTCATCCAGGGTTCTATTCTCAAAAATAGAGAATAGATATTTCTCAAATGCATTTGAATCAATTAGCCCTGCTTTTTTAAACGTAAAAAAATGCCAGTTTAAAACATTGACAGATTTAAAAAAATCCAAGATCTCATGTGGAGTCAATCCCATTGCGTATAAACAAGAAACAATGGATCCAGCACTTGTTCCAGCGAGGATTTTAGGTTTGATGTCTTGCTCAAGTAAAAAGGAAAGAACACCGGCATGAGCTATCCCTTTATAGCCACCTCCAGATAAAGCCAAACCTATTTTTGGGGTTTTCATAAATAAAGTATTGATAGATTAGTGTTTAAAAGTTTAACTTTGAATTCAAACTAATAAAATTAAACAAAAATGAACAAAGTCGAGATAAAAGAATTGAATAATAGCTTTTCGTATGCAGCGTTCCGTTCGTATGTGACGGAGGCTCTGCAAAATAACCCAGAAAAATTAAATCTTTCAGCTGATTATTTACCATATGCTGAATTGAATGAAGCGCGCTTACATCGCTTAGACAAAACGTTGCGTGTGGAGCCTGAAGTTGCTTTAGTAATGGAAAACTTAGGGAAAGAGTACATTTGGCTGGTAATTTCTGAAAGCTGGTGTGGTGATGCGGCTCAGTCTGTACCCATGCTAAATAAAATGGCTGAACTTACTGGAAAGGTGGAGTTGCGTATTGTTTTTCGCGACCAAAACTTGGAGTTGATGGATCAGTACTTAACCAATGGGGGACGAGCAATTCCAAAATTGTTAATCGTAGACAAAGAAACGTTGGAAGTTCTAGGTGATTGGGGACCACGTCCTGCTGATGCAGTTCAATTAGTAAATGATTACAAAACAGCACACGGGAAATTTGATGAAGATGGAATCATCTTGTTGAATAAGTGGTATACAAAAAATAAAGGTCAACAAGTACAACAAGAAGTTGCAGCATTGATGACCTCAATTGATAACTAAATCTATAATATCACTATTGTACGATAGGGCCTACAATAGTGATGTTTTTTGACCAAGACATGCCTGCTGGATTACATCCTATAGCTCCTTCAGGGATGGTTTGATCTAATTTTTCAAAGTATTGTACCCAAACAGGAAAAAATTCTCCTGTGTATTTTGAGCGATAGGTCATGGGGTGCATTCTAAAAAACTCCTTGTTTTTATTGGCTGATTTAAAAGCATCGTAAATAAGCTCTGAACAGTAGTATTTACCATTGGCATATAAATAATTATCGTCATAAGGAACGCCAACTTGTTCCAAAGCAAAGGCCTTCGCTTTCGGAAGTAATTTCTCATATTTTGCAAGTACTCGTCCTAAATACATAGGCTCTGTAGTCTTGTTTAAAAACTGATCTAGCGGAGTGATACATACTTCTGGCGAAGTAGCTTCTATTACTTGTAAGCTGCCATCGTGTTCAATAACCATTCCCATGTGATTGAAGTTTAACCCTTCATATCCATAGGTCACTTCATTAATTGCGTCACAAAGTGGACCACATTTTAGGTTTTGAAAAATCAAATCTCCTTCTTTAAACGTTGTCTGCTGAGCATAGCTTATCGTGGATAGTAAAACAATAAGCGCTAGTATTTTTTTCATAATCTTTTCGTGTTTGGACAAAAGTAAAATTTCTCCTTAGATAAACAAGGAAAGAAATCAATCCTTTATCTGATTGGTTGAAAAGCTTGCTTTTACGCTTGTGTTAAATTTTATATAATCCATTGCTTGGGATTGTTCTGAACTGTAATTAATTGTATCTTAGGAAGATTAACCATAAAAAAACAGAATTATTTATGTCAAACAACATGCAATTCCCCAAGTTTAAAGAAAAATACGGCAATTATATCAACGGAAAATTCGTTGAACCAGTAAAAGGAAACTACTTTGATTCGATTACGCCTATTACGGGAAAACCATTCGCCAAAGCAGCTCATTCAACAGAAGATGATTTAATTTTAGCCATTGATGCGGCAGATAAAGCGTTTGAAACATGGAGCCGTACATCAGCAACAGAACGCAGTAATATTTTGAATCGCATTGCGGATCGAATGGAGCAAAATTTAGATTATATCGCTCAAGTGGAAACCATAGACAATGGAAAAGCTATTCGCGAAACGCTGAATGCCGATATTCCATTGGCTATTGACCATTTCCGTTATTTTGCAGGTGTGATTCGCGCAGAAGAAGGTTCGGTAGTAGAACTTGATGAGCATACAGTTTCTATGATTGTACATGAACCACTTGGTGTGGTAGCTCAAATTATTCCTTGGAACTTCCCGATTCTAATGGCGGTTTGGAAATTAGCCCCAGCATTAGCAGCTGGAAACTGTGTGGTACTGAAACCAGCAGAAAGCACGCCAATTTCGATCATGGTATTGATGGAATTGATTGGAGATTTAGTTCCAGTAGGGGTAATCAATATTGTCAATGGATTTGGTTCTGAATTAGGACAGAAACTAGTAACCAATCCTAAAATTAGCAAAGCGGCATTTACAGGTTCTACAGCAACAGGGCGCTTAGTGATGCAATACGCAACAGAAAATATTATTCCCGTTACTTTAGAGTTAGGAGGGAAGTCGCCAAACGTATTCTTTGAATCGATTATGGATCACGACGATGAATACCTAGACAAAGCTATTGAAGGTGCAGTATTATTCGCCTTTAACCAAGGTGAAATTTGTACTTGTCCGTCTCGTTTGTTGATTCAAGAAAGCATTTACGATAAATTTATTGCACGTGTTATTGAGCGCGTAAAAGCAATTAAGGTTGGAAATCCATTAGATCCAACAACCATGATGGGTGCACAAGCATCTAAAATTCAATACGACAAGATTAATTCGTACCTAAAACTGGGTAAAGAAGAAGGTGCTGAAGTATTAGTTGGAGGAGAAGTGAACCATTTAGGAGGGGATCTAGAAACAGGATATTATATCCAACCAACTTTATTTAAAGGACACAATAAGATGCGTATTTTCCAAGAGGAAATTTTCGGACCTGTATTAGCTGTAACGACCTTCAAAGATGAAAAAGAGGCAATTGAAATTGCCAATGATACATTGTATGGATTAGGAGCAGGAGTATGGACGCGTGATGCGCACCAATTATACCAAATTCCAAGAGCAATTAAAGCAGGACGTGTTTGGGTGAACAATTACCATAATTACCCTGCAGGAGCTCCGTTTGGAGGATATAAGCAATCGGGTATTGGACGTGAAAATCACAAAATGATGTTAGGCCATTATCGCCAAACAAAAAACATGTTGATTTCGTACAATAAAAACAAATTAGGATTCTTTTAAAAAGAAAATAAGATGTCGAAAGTTAGCCGAATTGATGTAACAGAAAAAGCAAAGGCCTTGATACAAGAACTACAAGCCGAACACGGAGATTTGATGTTCTATCAGGCTGGAGGCTGTTGTGAAGGTACACAACCGATGTGTTTTGTGAAGGGAGGGTATTACTTAAGACGAAGAGATGTCAAAATTGGAGAGGTGTGTGGTTTTGATTTTTGGGTAGATCGCGATTTATTCGAGTATTGGAAACACGCTCATTTCACATTAGACGTAACAGATGGTTTTGGAGCCGGTGGTTTCTCTTTAGAAACGCCCAAACAGAAAACCTTCCAGATACATTATCGTATGTTTACACCAGAAGAGCTACCAAAGCTTGAGGAGGTAATTTTAAATGAATAATTGCTTTAATACGATGAGTGAGAAAGGCTACCTTTTAGGGTAGCCTTTTGTATTTTAGTTTACAGTGTACAGTTTAATAGTCAATTGTTAACCGTCAACTGTTACCATTTTCTCGAATGCTTCTATACTCAAGGCATTCGCTACATCGTAATCGCCAATTTTAGTTCGACGTAAAGCACTTAAATGGCCTCCGCTATTTAGTTTTTCTCCAAAATCAAAAGCAAGTGAACGAATATACGTTCCTTTAGAACAAGCAACTCTGAAATCAATTTCAGGTAGTGCAACACGTGTTAATTCAAAGTCAGAAATAGTAATAGGACGTGTGCTTATTTCTACTTCTTCTCCTTTTCGAGCGTGTTCATATAGTCTTTTTCCGTCTTTTTTTAATGCAGAAAAGATAGGAGGACGTTGTTCCGTTGTCCCTAAGAAACTTGCTCTTATTTGCTCTATCATTTCGGGCGTGATATGATCGATAGGGAAGGTTTGATTAATCTCCGTTTCAAGATCATAGGAAGGTGTTGTAACTCCCAAACAAAAAGTACCCGTGTATTCTTTTTCCTGACCTTGTAAATCGGTAATTGTTTTAGTTGCTTTTCCTGTACAAATCAGTAATAACCCAGTAGCTAAAGGATCTAGCGTTCCTGCGTGTCCTAACTTTGATTTTTTTAAGACCGTATTCTTTCTTTAAAAGCCATTTAATTTTGTTTACGGCTTGGAAAGAAGACCAATGTAAAGGCTTGTCAATCAATAAGACTTGACCTTCCTGAAAAGCTTCAGCTGAAAATTGCATGTTTAGTTTTTTAAGTATCCGAAGTAAATCAATAAAAGGACACCCGCAATGATGCGGTAATATCCCCAAGGTTTAAATCCGTATTTTTTGATAATTCCAATGAAAAATTTGATGGCAAAAATAGAAACGATAAACGCTAGAACATTGCCTAAAAGGAATAATTTTAAGTTGTCTGTATTGTCAAAAAGCAATTCATATCCCATTTTTCCAGATTCGTATTTTTTGAATACGATTGAATAAACCGTTACAGCTGCCATAGTAGGTACCGCTAAAAAGAATGAAAATTCAGCTGCTACCTGACGAGAAAGTCCTTGTTGCATTCCTCCAATAATTGAGGCTGCAGAGCGACTTGTTCCAGGCATCATCGCTAAACATTGCCAAAAACCAATCGTTACCGCTTGCTTAATGGTAATATCTTCTTCGCGTACTGTTTTTGGATTTTTGAAGTATTTATCAATGAAAATTAGAACAAATCCTCCGACAATTAGCATAATAGCAATGTAGATGGTTTCTCCTAAAACAGCATCGATTTTATCGTCCAATAACTTCCCTAAAACAAGGGCTGGAATAACAGCAAAAACTAATTTTTTATAGAATGAAATACGACTGAAATCAAAGAATTTACGCCAGTAAAGAACAACTACAGCTAAGATAGCTCCGAATTGAATAGCAGTTTGAAAGAGTTTGACGAAATCATCTTCCTGAATCCCGTAATACGAGCTCAAAAAGATCATATGAGCGGTAGATGAAACAGGTAAATATTCAGTGAGTCCTTCTACAATAGCTAGAAGGATGGCTTGTATTAAATCCATAAAATTAGTTTGTTATGATTGTTTTTTATCTTTTTTAAAAATAGAATAAATGGCTACACCAATACCAATAAAAAACACAGCTGGTGCCAAGTGAATTCTTCTAAAACTATAGATGGCCTCATTAAATTGTGTAGGATCATCATTAGAAGCTCCACCCATAAGGATAAAACTCAAGGCTATAACCGCAAAACTTACAAGGAGTAAGGTGTAATTTTGTTTAGAAAACAAAAAGCCTGAAGGGTTGTTATCTTTTTTCATATCTAGTATAGTTCGTCTGATTTAAGATTCAAGAATCGCTGTGTAGCGAAGTATGTACTAATGGTTGTAATAATAATCCCCGTTAGGATGATACCCATTCCAACAATAACCAATGGCATATAATTGACCATAGGATTAAGTTCAAGATCTGGGAATTTCTTATCTAGGTAGAAGGTTAAGCCAACTAAAGCAAGAACAGCTAGTATCGATCCGATAAGTCCTAAGCGCAGGCTGTGCCAAATAAATGGACGGCGAATAAAGTTTTTAGTTGCTCCAACCATTTGCATGGTTTTAATAGTAAAGCGGCTTGAGAAAATTAATAAACGCAAAGAGCTGTTGATTAATAACATAGAAACAACCGTTAAGATAGCTGCAATAATCAGTACCCAATTGGTGATGCGTGTAATGTTGTGATTGACTAATTCAACTAATTGTTTGTCATAGAGAATTTCTTCAATATTTGGCGTCTTCAGAAAATCCTTTTCTATAGTAGCTAAACTATCCGTTACGACATAATCTCCTTGGATATAGATGTCATACGAGTTTTGAAGCGGGTTGTAACCCAAGAATTCTAAGAAATTCTCGCCTAAATCTTCTTTTTGACTTTCTGCTGCAGCTTCTTTAGAGATGAAGTCGAAACTCTTGATATACGGAGCTTCACCTAATTTCTTAGAAAATGCATCAAATTCTGATTGAGAAGCCTTATCGTTAAAGAAAATAGTCATGGGAATATTTTCTCGGAAATTATTCGATATCCTTTTGGAGTTAATCACAAATAAACTCAAGGCCCCTAATAAAGATAGAACCAAGAAAATACTCAGTATTACAGAAAAATAAGACGAAATTAATTTTCGCTTTTGGTATTTTTCATAAGTAGACGTCATAATGCAATTTTTAAAGCTGTAAAATTAAAAAACAAAAGTGTTTTTAAAACACAATTACGATTAAACTTTTCTAATTGTTATAAATATAGTTTATTTTTGCGACAAGTTGGCGTTTTTTTTCGAAGTCATCGAGAAAGAACAGGTGTAATAAATGATATTTTTACTATGAAATACAATCCAAGCGAAATTGAAGCGAAATGGCAAAAGTTTTGGAAAGAGAATGAAACTTTTAAAACCTCAAATACATCTGATAAACCGAAGTATTATGTACTAGATATGTTTCCTTATCCATCAGGAGCAGGACTGCACGTGGGACACCCACTGGGGTATATCGCATCAGATATTTTTGCGCGTTACAAAAGACACAAAGGTTTTAATGTGCTACATCCTCAAGGATATGATAGCTTTGGATTACCTGCTGAACAATATGCGATTCAAACAGGACAGCATCCAGCTATTACTACAGAAGTAAATATTACACGTTATAGAGAGCAATTAGATCAAATCGGATTTTCTTTTGATTGGTCTCGTGAAATTCGCACTTCCAATGCGGATTACTATAAACATACTCAATGGATTTTTATCCAATTGTTCAATGCATGGTATAATAAGGTGTCAGATAAAGCGGAAGCAATCTCGACTTTAGTAGCGTTATTTGAGCAAGAAGGAAATGCAACGGTACAAGCGGTTTGCGATGAGTCGATTGAAATCTTTACCGCAGCACAATGGAACGCTTTTTCAGTAGAAGAAAAAGAACAAGTGTTGTTGCAATACCGTTTAACTTATTTAGCAGAAACAGAAGTGAACTGGTGTCCAGCTTTGGGGACTGTATTGGCGAATGACGAAATTAAAGATGGTTTATCAGAACGTGGTGGTCATCCGGTGATTCGCAAAAAGATGAAGCAATGGAGTATGCGTATTTCTGCGTATGCAGAACGTTTGTTAGAAGGATTAAATACAATTGACTGGACAGAAAGTTTAAAGGAAAGTCAACGCAACTGGATTGGTAAATCAGTAGGTGCTTCTGTAATTTTTAATTTAAAAGAATCTACAGATACCATTGAAGTGTTTACAACACGTCCAGATACAATCTTTGGGGTGAGTTTTATGACTTTAGCGCCAGAGCATGATTTAGTAAGAAAAATCACAATAGCAGAGCAAAAAGCAGAAGTAGAAGCGTATATCGAAGCAACGTCGAAAAGAAGTGAGCGCGATCGTATGGCAGATGTGAAGAAAATCTCAGGTGTTTTTACTGGGGCTTATGCAGAACATCCTTTTACGAAAGAACCAATTGAAATTTGGATTGGGGATTATGTATTAGCGGGATATGGAACAGGAGCTGTTATGGCTGTTCCTGCTGGAGACACACGTGATTATGCTTTTGCAAAACACTTTGGAATTGCAATTAAAAATATTTTCAATCAAGATATCAGTGAAGAAGCATTTGCTGAAAAAGAAGGTTTCGTTTTAGAAAACTCTGATTTCTTGAATGGATTAGCTTATAAAGAAGCTTCGGCTAAAGCAATTGCTGCTATTGAGGCATTAGGTCAAGGAAAGGGAAAAACAAATTACCGTTTACGTGATGCTGTGTTTTCACGTCAACGTTATTGGGGAGAACCATTTCCTGTGTTTTATGTGAATGGATTACCTAAGATGATTGACAAAGCGTATTTGCCAATCTTATTGCCAGAAGTGGAAAAGTATTTACCAACTGAGGATGGACAACCGCCTTTAGGGAATGCACATACATGGGCTTGGGATACCGTGAATAATAAGGTAGTTTCGAATGACTTGATTGACGAGCAAACGATTTTCCCATTGGAATTAAATACAATGCCAGGTTGGGCAGGTTCTTCTTGGTACTGGATGCGTTATATGGATCCTACAAACGAAGAATTTATCGCATCGGAAGAAGCATTGAATTACTGGCAAAATGTTGACCTATATATAGGAGGAAGCGAACACGCAACAGGGCATTTATTGTACAGCCGTTTTTGGAATAAGTTTTTAAAAGATATGGGCGTAGCTCCAACGGAAGAGCCTTTTGCTAAATTGATCAACCAAGGGATGATTTTGGGTACTTCTGCTTTCGTTTACCGAATTGAAGGAACAAATACATTCATCTCTAAGGATATGATTAAGGATGAAAAAGTACAGCAGTTATATGCTTATGTTGGTTTGGTGAATAATTCATCCGAATTAGATACGGAAGGATTTAAAGCGTGGAGACCTGATTATGCTACCGCAGAATTTATTTGCAACGCAAATGGAAAATATATCGTTGGACATGAAGTAGAGAAAATGTCTAAGTCATACTACAATGTAGTTAATCCAGATGATATTTGCCAAGAATATGGTGCGGATACGTTGCGTTTATACGAAATGTTCTTAGGACCATTAGAGCAAGCTAAACCTTGGAATACAGCAGGTATTTCTGGAGTTTTTGGTTTCTTGAAAAAATTGTGGAGACTGTATGCGGATGATACAGCTGTTGTCGTTGTGGATGAGGAACCAACGAAAGAGATGTACAAGTCACTACATAAAACCATTAAAAAAGTACAGGAAGATATCGAGGCTTTCTCATTCAATACTTCTGTTTCTCAGTTTATGATTTGTGTCAATGAGTTGGGACAACAAAAATGTCACCACCGAGCTATTTTAGAGCCATTGGCTGTTTTGGTTGCTCCTTATGCACCGCATATTGCTGAAGAACTTTGGAGTATGTTAGGGCATACGGAGACTATCGCGGATCAAGCATTCCCGGAATTTAAAGCAGAATATTTGGTAGAAGATGCAAAAGAGTATCCTGTTTCTTTTAATGGGAAAATGCGTTTTAAAATTGAATTGCCATTGGATTTAAGTGTGGCAGAAATTGAGCAAATAATTTTAGCTGACGAAAGAACACAAGCGCAATTACAAGGACGCGAGCCTAAAAAATTGATCGTAGTACCTGGAAAAATTATCAACATTGTTGGATAATGTTTCGAAGTGAACAAATAAAAGAAAATCCCGTTGTGCAATTGTACAACGGGATTTTTATTTTTTATTTTCCTGGACGGAGAAGGAGTGAATTGTCGAAATCCTTTTTAATGGTTTGAAGGTATCGCTCTGCTTCTAAACGCGTCTTGAAATTTCCTGCTAAAACCTTGTAGGAAGGGTTAGAATAAACTAAGGTTGCTTCTAGGTCTGGGTAGAGTCTTTTGACGCGACTTAGCGCGGCTTTTGCCTCATTGTTTTTTCCATAAAAAACTTGAATATTGTATTTATCAGTGTTTAGGCCTGAAGTTGTTGTACTTCTTTTCGCTTCAACTAGTTTTTTTATGGCTAAGGGCTCTTGAATGGCGTTATTTCGCTCTTGAGCATAACTTATAAGATGCGTAAAAAACAAGCAAAAAAGAACCGGAAATATTCTTAAAATTCTCATAATGAAATGTATTTGAAGCAAATTTACAATTATTCTTGAAAATTGCGTGGAAAGCCTTTATTTAGAACGCGTATAAATTAAAGATTAAGGTCGTTAAAGGTTTTAAGAGTTATGCATAAATTGTATTTTTGTCGGAGTTTGTAAATAAGGTGTATTGAATAATAGTTGATTATTGCTGTTATTAGAAAGACCAAGTTTAGTTGAAAATCAATTTATAACTATGAAAAAAGTGGGTAACCATAATTCGTTTTCAAAGATTTTATTCTTTTGTTTAGCATTAATGCTATCGTTTTCTACAATTTCGTTTGCGCAGGATGCAGCAAAAGGTAAGGAATTGTTTAATTCTAACTGTGCGGCATGTCATAAGTTAGACGGGGCTTCTACAGGACCTGCACTTCGTGGAGTTGTTGAACGTCACGACGGGGATGTAGAATGGCTACACAAGTGGATTAAAAGTAGTTCATCTTTGATTAAATCTGGTGACGCTCGTGCAGTAAAACTGTTCAGCGAGTGGAACAAAGTTGTAATGAACGACTTCCCAGGTTTATCTGACCAAAATATTGACGATATTTTGGCGTATGTATCTGAACCAAAAGCTGAACCTGCTGCCGCTGTGGCTGGAGGTGCTGATGCTGCTAAAGGACAAGGAGCAGGTGGAGATGCAGTTTCTAATATGATTGTATTAGGAGCATTAGTAGTAGTATTGTTATTGTTAGTAACGATGCTTTTCCTTGTTAAAAAAGTATTGAATAAAGTTGTTGAGGCTAATGGATTGACAGAAGAAGTTCGTCAAACAGTTCCATTGTGGAAAGCGTTTGTGAAAAACCAATTCTTAGTAATCTGCTCTACAATTATCTTTATTCTAATTGGATCGTATTTTGCTTATGGCTTTATGATGCAAATAGGAGTAGATAAAGGATATGAGCCTGTACAACCAATTCACTTTTCACACAAAATTCACGCAGGAGATAATGGTATTGATTGTAAATACTGTCACTCATCTGCAAGATCAAGTAAAACTTCAGGAATTCCATCATTGAATGTTTGTATGAACTGTCATAAGAGCATCAGTGAGTTTACAGGTGATGCTGGAACAGACTATGGAAAATATACTCCAGAGTTTTACACTGCTGAGATTCAAAAGTTATATGACGCTGTTGGATGGGATCCTTCAACTCAAAAATATACTGGTAAAGAGAAGCCTGTAAAATGGGTTCGTATTCATAATTTACCTGATTTCGTTTACTACAATCACTCACAACACGTAAATGTTGCTGGTTTAGAATGTCAAACTTGTCACGGACCAGTTGAAGAAATGGAAATCATGAGACAACACTCTCCATTGACAATGGGATGGTGTATTGACTGTCACAGAACGACTGATGTTAAGTTAAAGGATAATGCTTACTATGCTAAAATCCATGAAGAACTTGCAAACAAGTACGGAGTAGAGAAGTTGACAGTTGCTCAAATGGGGGGACTTGAGTGTGGTAAATGTCACTATTAAGAATTATTTAAGAATAAGAAGCTAATATTTATATACAATGGCATCAAACAAAAAATACTGGAAAAGTGTTGAAGAGCTGAATGATAATAGTTCTATTGTTGAGACGCTAAGAAACAATGAGTTTGTTGAGGAAATTCCTACAGATGAATTTCTTGGAGACAAAAACAAATTGTCTTCTTCTTCAACAACTCGTCGAGACTTTTTGAAATATGTTGGTTTTTCAACAGCTGCAGCAACGTTAGCTGCTTGTGAGGGACCAGTAATAAAGTCAATTCCTTACGTAGTTCAACCAGAGGAAATTATCCCTGGAATTGCTGACTACTACGCGACTACAATCGCAGATGGTTTTGATTTTGTGAATGTTTTGGTTAAGACTCGTGAGGGTCGTCCAATCAAAATTGATAATAACAAACTTGCAAATGCATATTCTGGTGCGAATGCACGTGTGCATGCATCAGTACTTTCGATGTATGATAGCTTGCGATTAAAAGCGCCAAAAATCGAAGGAAAAAATGCTTCTTGGGATGATGTAGATGCTAAGGTTAGAGCAAGTTTACAAGATGCTAAAGCAACAGGAGGTAGCGTTGTGTTATTGACCAATACAATGGCAAGTCCTTCTACTGATAAATTAATCGGAGAGTTTATCGAAACTTATCCAAATGCGAAACACGTAGTGTACGATGCGATTTCATCTTCTGCAGCAGCAGATGCTTATGAACAAGCATACGGAAAACGTGGATTAGCTGATTACGATTTCGGTAAAGCTAGTGTAATCGTTTCTGTAGGTGCAGATTTCTTAGGAGATTGGCAAGGTGGAGGATACGATTCAGCTTACGCTCAAAATCGTATTCCTAAAAATGGAGTAATGTCTAAGCACATTCAGATCGAAGCTAATATGAGTCTTTCTGGAGCTAATGCTGACGTTCGTCTTCCATTATCTGTTGCTGATCAAAAAGCAGCATTAGTGAAATTGTACAACGCAATCGTAGGAGGATCTGTTTCTTCTGCTAATACAACGTACGATGAAGCTATTATGAAAGCAGCTAAACAAGTAAAAGCAGCAGGTTCAAAAGGAGTTGTTGTTACAGGTTTAGATGATGTGAATGCTCAATTAGTTGTTCTTGCAATTAACGAAGCATTACAAGCAGAGGCTTTCATGCCAGAACAAACAAAATACGTAAGACAAGGTAATGCTGCAAAAGTTACTGAGTTGATTAAAGAAATGAACGCAGGTAAAGTTCACACTTTAATCATGTCAGGAATCAACCCAGTATATACGTTAGCAAATAGTGCTGCTTTCGTTGAAGGATTGAAGAAAGTGAAAACTTCAGTAAGCTTCTCAATGAAAGAAGACGAAACTGCTTTAGAGGCTACAATCGCAGCAGCTACTCCTCATTATTTAGAGGCTTGGGGTGATGTGATGATCAAAAACGGTCACTATTCAGTTACACAACCTACTATCAGACCATTATTTGATACAAGACAATTCCAAGAGGCTTTATTGTTGTGGAATGGAAATAATACAGCGTATTATGACTACATCAAAGCAACTAGCGCTTCATATGTAAATGGATTGACTTGGAATCAATTGGTTCACGATGGTTTCGCTGTATCAGGTGAAAATACTAAAGTATCAGCTACTGCTGATTTCTCTTCTGCTGTTGCTGCTTTAAGCAAAGCGAAAAAAGGAGAAGGTTTAGAGTTAGTATTATACTCTAAAACGGGTATGGGAGATGGACAACAAGCAAATAACCCTTGGTTACAAGAGTTTCCAGATCCAATCACACGTGTTTCATGGGATAACTACTTAACTATCTCTCGCGTTGATGCAGAAGCTTTAGGAATTGAAAACTTCCACGTAGCTAACGGTGGTTTAGATGGTAGCTATGTTACAATTACTGCAAATGGTGTTGCATTAGAAAATGTACCTGCATTAATTCAACCAGGACAAGCGGCTGGAACAGTTGGTTTAGCTTTCGGTTACGGAAGAAAAGCAAGCTTAAAAGAAGATATGCAAGTAGGTGTTAATGCTTACACATTATATCACAACTTCGAAAATGTACAAAATGTTACTGTAGCTAAAGCATCAGGAAACCATGAGTTTGCTTGTGTTCAGTTACAAAATACATTAATGAGTAGAGGGGATATCGTTAAAGATACTACATTAGAAATTTTCAATACAAAAGATGCTGAGGAGTGGAACGTATTCCCAATGGTTTCTTACGATCACCAAGAAGTAAGAGCTGCATCAATTGATATCTGGGAATCATTCGATCGTACAGTAGGTCACCACTTTAATTTATCGATTGACTTAAATGCTTGTACTGGATGTGGAGCATGTGTTATCGCATGTCACGCTGAAAATAACGTACCAGTAGTTGGTAAATCAGAGGTAAGAAGAAGTAGAGATATGCACTGGTTGCGTATTGATAGATACTATTCATCAGAAGATACATTTGCTGCAGATGTTGATAAGAAAGTAACAGCTAAAGGATTCTCAGAAGCTCGTTCTGCTTATATGGAATTAGAGCACCCTGCGGATAATCCACAAGTTGTTTTCCAACCTGTAATGTGTCAGCATTGTAATCATGCTCCTTGTGAAACAGTATGTCCAGTAGCTGCTACATCACACGGTCGCCAAGGTCAAAACCATATGGCTTATAACCGTTGTGTTGGTACTAGATACTGTGCAAACAACTGTCCTTATAAGGTTAGACGTTTCAACTGGTTCTTATATGCTCAAAATGATGAGTTCGATTTCCACATGAATGATGATTTAGGACGTATGGTATTAAATCCAGACGTTGTAGTTCGTTCAAGAGGGGTAATGGAAAAATGTTCATTGTGTATCCAAATGACACAAGCAACAATCTTGAAAGCGAAGAATGAAGGTAGAGCGGTTCGTCCAAACGAATTCGAAACTGCTTGTTCTGCAGCTTGTTCAAGTGGAGCTATGGTATTCGGAGATGTTAATGAAAAAGAATCAGAAATTACTAAATTAGCTGAATCAGATAGAACATACCACCTGTTAGAGCACATTGGTACAAAACCAAATGTATTCTACCACGTTAAGGTTAGAAATATCTAGTTTAAAAAGAATTATTAATTAAAGAAACATATAAAGGATTATGTCGTCACATTACGAAGCACCCATTAGAAAACCTTTAGTTATCGGTAAGAAATCTTACCACGATATAACTGTGGATGTGGCTAGACCTGTTGAAGGACGAGCAAATAAATTATGGTGGAGAGTTTTCACTATTGCTTTGTTAGCTTTCCTATGGGGAGTAGGCTGTATGGCTTATACTGTAGGAACAGGTATAGGTACTTGGGGATTAAATAAAACTGTTGGATGGGCTTGGGATATTACCAATTTCGTTTGGTGGGTTGGTATCGGTCACGCCGGTACATTAATTTCTGCTGTATTATTATTATTTAGACAAAAATGGAGAATGGCTATTAACCGTTCTGCTGAGGCAATGACAATTTTCTCAGTAGTTCAGGCTGGTTTATTCCCTATTATACATATGGGTCGCCCTTGGTTAGCGTACTGGGTATTACCTATTCCAAACCAATTCGGTTCGTTATGGGTAAACTTTAACTCACCGTTATTATGGGACGTATTCGCGATTTCTACGTATTTATCAGTATCATTAGTATTCTGGTGGACTGGTTTATTACCTGACTTCGCAATGTTACGTGATAGAGCTATCACCCCATTTACAAAAAGAGTTTATTCAATTCTATCTTTCGGTTGGTCGGGTAGAGCAAAAGACTGGCAACGTTTTGAGGAAGTTCACTTAGTATTAGCTGGTTTAGCTACTCCACTTGTACTTTCTGTACACACGATTGTATCTTTTGACTTTGCTACGTCAGTAATCCCAGGATGGCATACAACAATCTTACCTCCGTACTTCGTTGCGGGTGCGATCTTCTCTGGATTCGCAATGGTAAACACGTTGTTGATCATCATGAGAAAAAGTATCGAACTTAGAAGATTATATTACAGTTCAGCACATTGAGTTGATGAACATCATCGTAATGATTACAGGATCTGTGGTTGGGGTTGCTTATATCACAGAGTTATGGGTAGCTTGGTATTCTGGAGTTGAGTATGAACAATACGCTTTCTTGAACCGTGCTTCTGGTCCATACTGGTGGTCATACTGGTTGATGATGACTTGTAACGTAATTTCTCCACAAGTTATGTGGGTGAAAAAGATTAGAACTAACATTTTAGCTTCGTTTATTATCTCAATCGTTGTAAACGTGGGGATGTGGTTCGAGCGTTTCGTAATTATCGTGACGTCGTTACACAGAGATTACTTACCGTCATCTTGGACAATGTTCCAACCAACATTTGTTGATGCTGGTATCTATATTGGAACAATCGGTTTCTTCTTCGTATTATTCTTGTTATATTCAAGAAGTTTCCCTGTAATTGCGCAAGCAGAGGTGAAAACTATCTTGAAATCATCAGGTGAATACTACAAAAAAGAAAGAGATAGTAAAGAAGGTCATCAATCATTAAATCACTAATTCGTTATGAGTAATAAGTTTATTCACGCAATATACAATGATGATGATGTGTTGTTAGATGCAGTTAAAGAAACGAGATCTGCTCACCATCACATTGAAGAGATATACACGCCTTTCCCAGTTCACGGACTAGATAAGGCGATGGGATTAAAACCAACTAGATTAGCTATTTGTGCATTCTTATACGGTTTAGTAGGTTTAGCATTTGGAACAAGCATGATGTATTTCATTATGATTGTGGATTGGCCACAAGATATTGGAGGTAAACCTAGTTTTAGTTTTATTCAAAATATGCCAGCTTTTGTGCCTATTATGTTTGAGATGACTGTGTTGTTTTCTGCTCACTTAATGGTATTAACTTTCTTCTTTAGAAGTAAATTATGGCCATTTAAAACAGCTGAAAACCCAGATGTAAGAACAACTGATGACCATTTCTTAATGGAGGTTGCTTTACATGGAGACGAAAATACTGCAATTGAATTTTTCAAAGGTACAGGAGCAGTTGAAGTTAAAGTAATTGAAAAGTAATAGTAGCATGAAATCGATATATAAAATAGTAACTTTAGCAGGTGTAGCTGTTTTGACTACGTCGTGTTTTAATAAAGAGCGTCCTAACTATCAGTTTATGCCTAATATGTACGAATCTGTTGCATATGAAACATACGCTGAAGTTCCGACTACTGTTTTTGCAAATGGTAAGGAAGGACAACTTCCTGCAGAGGGATCTGTGCCTCGTGGATTTCAACCAGAAGAGTATGCAGATACTCCAGAAGGTTTGGCTGAAGCAAGACTACATTTAAAATCACCCTTAACTGCAGATGAAAAGGATTTAGAGAAAGGTAAAGCGTTGTATGCAATTTACTGCTCAGTTTGTCACGGTGCAAAAGGAGATGGAAAAGGTAATTTAGTGAAAAGAGAGAAATTCTTAGGGGTTCCTAACTATCATGATAGAGAACTTACAGAAGGAGGAATTTATCACGTTATTACTTATGGTTTGAATTCAATGGGATCACATAAAAACCAATTAACGCAACATGAGCGTTGGTTAGTTACTGATTATGTGCTTAAATTGAAATCAGAATAATAAATTGTAAAACTTAGTTGAAAGTTTAGATATGTACACATTATCAAAAAATTTGAAAACCTTTGCGTTAGTCCTGATGGTTCTAGGATTAGTAGGGATTGCGTATGGGTTTTTCAGTGCACCAAAGACAACTGCTGATGTAGAGCAGATTTTAAATGAGCAAGCTCACCATGGTGGTGGACATCACGCAGATCACAGCGAAGTTTCGCAAGCGGATCATGATGCTCATCAAAAACATTTAGAGCATGTGCTAACACAGATGCAAAATAAACCTTGGACAGCTGTATATGTTGCTTGTATTTTTGTAATGCTTGTTTCTCTTGGGATTTTAGCTTTTTACGGAATCAATCACGCAGCAGCAGCAGGATGGTCTCCAGTTCTTTTCCGTGTTATGGAAGGATTGACGGCTTACTTATTGCCTGGGTCTATTATATTCTTCCTTTTATTAGTAGCAAGTTCACTAGGAGGTAACCACCTATTCATTTGGATGGATCCTGCTATTGTTGAACATGACGCTTTGATCCAAGGAAAAACAGGTTACTTGAATATTCCATTTTTCTTGATAAGAGCAATCATTTTCTTAGGTGGTTGGAACTTATATAGAATTTATATGAGAAAGCAATCGTTGAAATTAGATGAAACAGGTGATTTAACATTCCACAAAAAAATGTTTAAAGCATCTGCTGGTTTCTTAGCTTTCTTTATTGTTACTGAATCAATGGCTTCATGGGACTGGATTATGTCTATTGATACACACTGGTACAGTACTTTATTCGGATGGTACGTATTTGCTAGTTTCTTTGTAACTGGTATTACTACTATCGCGTTTACTACTTTGTATTTGAAAGGAAAAGGTTACTTAGAATTCGTGAACACAAGTCACATTCACGATTTAGCTAAATTTATGTTTGGTTTAAGTATTTTCTGGACTTATCTTTGGTTCTCGCAATTCATGTTACAGTGGTACTCAAATATTCCAGAAGAGGTTACATACTTTATCTTCAGAATTCAAGAGTATAACTTACCATTCTTCGGAATGTTAGTATTGAATTTCGTGTTGCCTTTATTATTATTGATCAACACAGACTTCAAACGTCTATCTTGGATTGTAGTTATGGCTGGTACTTGTATTATTGTAGGTCACTATTTAGACTTCTTTATTATGATTAGCCCTGGTACTGTTGGTGGATCTTGGTTTATCGGTGTTCCGGAAATTGCAGCGTTAATGTTCTTCATTGGATTATTTATCTATGTTGGATTTACAGCAATTTCTAAAACTCCATTATTAGCTAAGAACAACCCGCTAATCGAAGAAAGTAAACATTTTCATTATTAATAATTAAAAATAAACCAATGACTAGTTTATTAATAGTAGCGATAGTTGTATTATTGGGAATTGCAATTTGGCAATTGACTAAGATATTTGATTTAACGCAAGTAGGGTCAGGTCCTGATGACTATTCATCTCAAGTAGCGAATCCGAAAGATAATAACATACAAGGTTATGTCGTTTTCGGTTTCCTAGCTTTCATCTACGTATTTACAATATTTTGTTTAGTAGAATATGGAAGTTTCCCATTAATGGGTGATTCAGCATCGGAACACGGAAAAACAGTTGATAATCTTATGTGGATTTCAATGGGATTAATTTTCTTTGTTCAGATTGTTACTCAATTCTTATTACACTACTTCGCATTTAAAGCACGTGGTATTAAAGGAAGAAAAGCAAGATACTTTTCTGATAATGATAAATTAGAAGCAGCTTGGACAATCATCCCAACAATTACGTTAACAGGTTTGATCCTTTACGGTTTATTCGCTTGGAATGATATCATGTTTGTTGATCAAGAAGAAGAGGTAATCAACATCGAAGTGTATGCAAAACAATTCGCTTGGGATGTTCGTTATTCTGGTGAAGACAATACATTAGGAAAAGCTAACGTGCGTTTTATTAAAGGCGTTAACGTAGCAGGGGTTGATATGACAGACCCGAATGCTCAAGATGATAAAATGGCAAAAGAACTTCACTTACCAGTTGGAAAGAAGGTTGTTTTGAAATTTAGATCTCAAGACGTATTACACTCAGCTTATTTGCCTCACTTTAGAGCGCAAATGAACTGTGTACCAGGAATGGTTACTCAATTCGCTTTTGTACCTAGCGTTACAACAGAAGAAATGAGAACTCGTGAATCGATTGTTAGTAAAGTGAATAATATTAATAATATTAGAGCTGAAAGAAGTCAAGAGCTTGTTGCTGGAGGTCATGAGCCTTTAGATCCATATACATTTGATTACTTATTATTATGTAATAAAATTTGTGGAGCTTCGCACTATAACATGCAACTTAAAGTTGTTGTGTCTACAGAAGAAGAATTTAAATCTTGGTTAAAAGAGTTACCTACTTTAGCAGATCAAGTTGCTGCTGAAAATGGGGCTAAAGAAGAAGAAGTAGCTGCTCCTGCTGTTGAAACAGAAGTTATCACAGAAGAAGTAGAAACGGAAGCTATCGCTCAAGTAGTTAAATAATTCACGAATTAAATTAAAACTTATACTATGTCAGCAATAGGACACGAAATAATTAATGATCACGATCACGATCATCACGATAAAGGAAATTTCTTTACTAAATACGTATTTAGTTTAGATCACAAGATGATTGCAAAACAATACCTAATCACAGGTATTATTATGGGAATCATCGGGATTGTAATGTCCCTTTTATTTAGAATGCAAATTGCGTGGCCTGAAGAATCTTTTCAGGTATTCAAATGGTTATTAGGAGAAAAAATGGCTCCAGACGGAGTAATGAGAAATGATATCTACCTTGCTTTGGTTACAATGCACGGAACAATCATGGTATTCTTCGTATTAACTGCTGGTTTAAGTGGTACGTTCTCGAACTTACTTATTCCATTGCAAATTGGAGCACGTGATATGGCTTCAGGATTCATGAACATGTTATCTTACTGGTTCTTCTTTGTTTCTGCGGTATTAATGGTTATCTCAATCTTCGCAGAAGGTGGACCTGCTTCTTCAGGATGGACAATTTATCCTCCTTTAAGTGCACTTCCACAAGCAATCCCAGGTTCTGGTATGGGGATGACATTATGGTTAATCTCTATGGCTATCTTCATCGTTTCTTCTACAATGGGATCGTTGAACTACGTAGCTACTGTAGTTAACTTAAGAACAAAAGGAATGACGATGACAAGAATGCCTTTGACAATTTGGGCGTTATTTGTTACAGCTATTATCGGTATCGTATCGTTCCCAGTTCTTTTATCTGCTGCATTATTATTGATTTTCGATAGAAGTTTCGGTACTTCATTCTTCTTGTCAGATATTTATTTAGCTGGAGAAGTTTTACATTACCAAGGAGGATCACCAGTATTGTTTGAACACTTATTCTGGTTCTTAGGTCACCCTGAGGTATATATCGTAATCTTACCTGCAATGGGTATTACATCTGAAATTATCGCAACTTCTGCACGTAAACCAATCTTCGGATACCGTGCGATGATTGCTTCAATCTTAGGTATTGCGTTCTTATCAACAATCGTTTGGGGTCACCACATGTTCGTATCGGGTATGAACCCGTTCTTAGGATCTGTGTTTACTTTTACAACGTTATTGATCGCAATTCCTTCTGCAGTAAAAGCGTTCAACTACATTACTACAATTTGGAGTGGTAATATCCAGATGAACCCTGCAATGTTATTCTGTATTGGTTTCGTTTCTACGTTCATTACAGGAGGTTTAACAGGAATTATCTTAGGAGATTCAACTTTAGATATTAACGTACACGATACATATTTCGTTATCGCTCACTTCCACTTAGTAATGGGTATCTCTGCACTTTACGGAATGTTCGCTGGTATCTACCACTGGTTCCCTAAAATGTTCGGAAGAATGATGAATAAAAACTTAGGTTATATTCACTTCTGGGTAACTGCAGTTTGTGCGTACGGAGTATTCTTCCCAATGCACTTCATCGGATTAGCAGGTTTACCTCGTCGTTACTACTCAAATACAGCATTCCCATTATTCGATGAATTCTATGATGTGAACGTATTGATTACAGTATTTGCTTTAGTAGGAGCGGCATTCCAATTAGTATTCTTATGGAACTTCTTTGTTAGTATTTTCTACGGTAAGAGAGCACCTCAAAACCCTTGGAGATCAAACAGTTTAGAGTGGACTACTCCAGTAGAACACATCCATGGAAACTGGCCTGGTGAGTTACCAGTTGTTTACAGATGGCCTTATGACTATAGTAAACCTGGATTACCAGAAGATTACGCGCCTCAAACTATGCCTTATATGGAAGGTGAGGAGCAATTACACCACTAGAATTATATTTTAGTTTAAATATAAAAACGCCATTCATTTTTGAATGGCGTTTTTTTGTATCCCATTTTTTGATTTATCTTTGTTCTATGAATGAGAATTTAGATCCTACTACCAAGCATTTCAACCAAGAGGAATTCGATGTTGAAAAAAGACTGAGACCCCTGTCATTTGATGATTTTGCGGGTCAAGATAGTGTTTTGGAAAACCTGAAAATATTTGTGGCTGCTGCAAATCAACGTGGGGAAGCCTTGGATCATGCTTTATTTCACGGGCCTCCAGGATTGGGAAAAACGACGTTGGCTAATATTTTAGCGAATGAGTTGAATGTAGGAATCAAAATTACTTCAGGTCCAGTTTTGGATAAACCGGGAGACTTAGCTGGATTATTGACGAATCTGGAAGAACGAGATGTCTTGTTTATTGACGAGATTCATCGTTTAAGTCCTATTGTAGAGGAGTACTTATATTCTGCAATGGAAGACTTCAAAATTGATATTATGATTGAATCTGGGCCCAATGCGCGCTCAGTTCAAATCCATCTTAATCCCTTTACCTTAGTTGGTGCAACGACGCGTTCTGGTTTGTTGACGGCTCCAATGCGTGCCCGTTTCGGGATTCAAAGCCGTTTGCAATATTATTCTAAAGAATTGTTGGCAACGATTATCGAACGAAGTGCATCGATTCTCAATGTACCAATCGATTTAGAAGCAGCGATTGAAATTGCTGGACGTAGTCGTGGAACGCCGCGTATTGCCAACGCATTACTGCGTAGGGTGCGCGATTTCGCACAAATTAAGGGTAATGGTAGCATTGATATCGAAATCTCTAAATACGCCTTAAATGCACTCCATGTGGATGCTCGTGGATTGGATGAAATGGATAATAAAATTCTCTCTACCATCATTGATAAATTTAAGGGAGGACCTGTAGGTCTATCTACTTTGGCTACTGCAGTATCGGAGAATGCGGAAACTCTAGAAGAAGTATATGAACCATACTTGATTCAAGAAGGATTCATTATCCGAACTCCCCGTGGTCGTGAAGCTACGGAGTTAGCGTTTAAACACCTAGGACGTACTAAATCCGTCGGTGGATTATTTGACTTGTAAATCTTTATGGATAAAAAATCTCATTATGCTGCACTCATTAAAGCAGAAGCAAAGCGCTTAGGTTTTTTGTCTTGTGGTATTTCTGAAGCTGGTTTTTTAGAAGAAGATGCTCCGCGCTTAGAAAAGTGGTTGAATGCCAATATGCATGGAAGTATGCAATACATGGAAAACCATTTCGACAAGCGCTTGAATCCAACCTTACTTGTCGAAGGAGCCAAGAGTGTTGTTTCACTCTTGTTTAAT
This sequence comes from Myroides gitamensis, assembly GCF_029894455.1. Taxonomy (NCBI): domain Bacteria; kingdom Pseudomonadati; phylum Bacteroidota; class Flavobacteriia; order Flavobacteriales; family Flavobacteriaceae; genus Myroides; species Myroides gitamensis. Next base: position 2,718,681 of record NZ_JARYHN010000001.1, on the reverse strand, counting down.
TACTATCCGGAACAAGAACAGACAGATGGAGCGTATAAAATTTCAAAATACGCATATGGTGAGGACTATCACTATGTGGTTAAAGACAAATTAAAAGAACTACTGCATTTTATTCACGACAATATTGGCGCTGTGGATGGCCGTGCTTTTGTGGATTCTGCTCCAATTTTAGATAAAGCTTGGGCAGCAAAAAGCGGATTAGGTTGGGTTGGAAAAAACAGCAATCTTATTTCAAAACAGGTGGGGTCTTTTTTCTTTATTGCTGAATTAATCATTGATTTAGAACTAGAATCAGATGGAGCTACTACAGATCATTGCGGAAAGTGCACCCGTTGTATAGACGCTTGCCCAACAGGGGCTATTGAAAGTGCTTATATCGTGAATGGATCCAAGTGTATTTCCTACTTTACCATTGAATTAAAAGACGATATTCCAGCCGAATTTGCAGGTCAATTTGACAATTGGATGTACGGTTGTGACGTCTGCCAAGACGTTTGCCCATGGAATCGCTTTGCTAAACCTCATAATGAACCTCGATTTACTCCTAACGAGGCGTTAATGAATTATTCCAACAAGGAGTGGGAAGAACTTACAAATGAGGTTTTTAATGATATCTTTAGAAAATCCGCAGTAAAAAGAACAAAGTATACGGGTTTAGTGAGGAATATTAAATTTTTAAAGGAATAAAATTCTAACATTAAATTATCTTTAAAAAGAGGTAACTTTGTTTATTCGGTTAAAAATATTTTTATGAATAAAGAAAGCTTACGTAGGGAAGCGTTGTTATATCACGCAAAACCAACACCTGGAAAAATTCAAGTAGTACCTACAAAAAAATATTCTTCTCAACGAGATTTAGCATTGGCTTACTCACCTGGAGTAGCAGAGCCTTGTTTAGAAATTGCAAAAGATGTAAATAATGTTTATAAATATACAGCAAAAGGAAACTTAGTTGCTGTTATATCCAATGGTACTGCCGTTTTAGGATTAGGTAATATCGGTCCTGAAGCATCAAAACCTGTAATGGAAGGGAAAGGTCTTTTATTTAAGATCTTTGCTGATATAGATGTTTTTGATATTGAAGTAGATACTACAGATATCGATAAATTTATTGAGACAGTAAAAAACATTGCTCCAACCTTTGGGGGAATTAACTTAGAAGACATCAAGGCACCAGAGTCTTTCGAAATTGAAAGAAGATTGAAAGAGGAATTGAACATTCCAGTGATGCACGATGATCAACACGGAACAGCAATTATTTCTGCGGCAGCTTTATTAAATGCTTTAGAATTGGCAGGAAAGAAAATTGACGAAGTGAAAATGGTGGTTTCTGGAGCAGGATCTGCTGCGATTGCTTGTGCTAATTTATACGTTGCATTTGGTGTAAAACAAGAAAACATTTTGATGTTCAACAGTAAAGGGGTATTGAAGAAAGGCGATGATCGCATTTCTGATATGCAACGTGAATTTGCTGTAGATTACGATATTTCATTGATGGATGCAATGAAAGGAAGTGATGTATTCATCGGTCTTTCTACTGCGGATGTCGTAACTCCAGAAATGTTATTGGGTATGGCGGATAATCCTATTGTATTTGCAATGGCTAATCCAAAACCAGAAATCGATTACAATGTAGCGGTTCAAACACGTAAAGACGTGATTATGGCTACAGGTAGATCTGATTATCCAAACCAAGTGAATAACGTATTAGGATTCCCTTATATCTTTAGAGGAGCTTTGGATGTTCGTTCTACGAAAATCAATGAAGAAATGAAGATGGCAGCGGTAGTTGCTCTAGCTAAATTAGCTAAAGAACCTGTGCCAGAACAAGTGAATATCGCATACGGAGAAACTAAATTGAGCTTTGGTCGTGAGTATATCATTCCTAAGCCATTTGACCCTCGTTTAATTGCTGTAGTTCCACCGGCAGTTGCTAAAGCTGCAATGGAATCTGGATTGGCAGAAGCTCCGATTACCGATTGGGATAAATATAAGCAAGAGTTAGAAGAGCGTATGGGTTCTGATAACAAATTAGTGCGTATGTTGTTTAATCGCGCTAAAATTGATGCAAAACGCGTGGTTTACGCTGAAGCAGATCACTTGGATGTATTGAAGGCTGCTCAAATCGCTTACGAAGAAGGAATTGCTACTCCAATTTTATTGGGAGATAAAGAAACCATCTTAGAGTTGAAAAAAGAGATTGAGTTTCATGCAGATGTTGAAATTATCGACCCTAAAGCAGACATTGAAAAAGAAAGAAGAGCTGTATTTGCAGACTTATACTGGAAAACAAGACAACGCAAAGGAATTACACAATACGAAGCGTCAAAATTAATGCGTGAGCGTAACTATTTTGCAGCGATGTTAGTGAATACTGGACAAGCAGATGTATTGTTAACTGGATATTCTCGTAGTTACCCTACTGTGGTAAAACCAATCTTGGAGTTAATTCCTCGTGCACAAGGAGTAGATAAAATTGCTACAGCGAACTTGATGATGACCAAAAGAGGTCCGATGTTCTTGGCAGATACAGCAATTAATCCAAATCCAACAGCTGAAGAATTAGCGAAAATCGCGGTTATGGTAGAGAAAACAGTGAAAATGTTTGGTTTAGATCCAGTTATCGCTATGTTATCATACACTAACTTTGGTTCAGCAGAGCATGCTTCTCCAACGAAAGTAAAAGAAGCAGTGAAGATTTTACATGAGCACTACCCAGAAATGGTAGTGGATGGAGAAATTCAAATGGATTTTGCCTTGAATAACGAGATGTTAAAATCGAAGTTTCCTTTCTCTAAATTGGTAAATAAAAAAGTGAATACATTAGTTTTTCCAAACTTGGATTCAGCAAATATTACCTACAAAATGTTGAAAGAATTAAATAAAGCGACTTCAATCGGACCAATTATTATGGGACTTGAAAAAGCCGTTCACATTTTCCAATTAGGCGCAAGCGTTGATGAAATGGTGAATATGACAGCGGTAGCTGTGGTGGATGCTCAAGTAAGAGAGAGCCGCAAGAAAAAATAAAAAAATAAAAACAAAAATCTTCCTTGGTTTGCCTTTCATTATGTTAGTAAATAGTTAAAATTATTTACTATTTTTGATGAAAATTAGATAGTATGATTGCGCAGATTCAAGGAAGATTAATTGAAAAAACACCTACCGAAGTGATTATTGATTGTCACGGTGTAGGATACCAAATAAATATATCACTTTATACGTATTCGCTTATTGGTGCTGATGAGAACCTTAAGTTGTATACTTTTCTTCAAATTAAAGATGATGCGCATACTTTATTCGGATTTATCGATAAAGTGGAGCGTGAGTTATTTAAACTTTTAATCTCTGTTTCTGGAGTGGGTGGAAATACCGCTCGAAACATTTTATCTTCTACTGTACCCAAAGAATTATTGCAAATGATTGCGAATGCGGATGCAAAGAGCATTCAGCGTATCAAGGGGATTGGAGCTAAAACAGCTCAACGAATTATATTAGACTTACAGGAAAAAGTACTGAAACTTTATAATATTGATGAAGTTTTGCCTACAATTAACAATACAAATGCCGATGAAGCGTTATCTGCTTTAGAGGTTCTTGGTTTTGTGCGCAAAACTGCTGAAAAGGTGGTAGATGTAATTCTAAAAGCTAATCCTGAGGCCTCTGTAGAAGATATTATTAAACAAGCATTAAAAAAGTTGTAAGTCTTGGGAGGTTTCTTTGTTTTTCACCGGAAGTTGGCTTTCTGTTTACTTTTTGTTTTGTGCAGCACGTGGAGTGGTCTTGCACAAAATAACGCATTGAATCAACCCAATGATTCTATTCCACAGCCAGCTTATGATATGGGTAATATTGCATTACCTGATCCAGAAATTATCAAGGAATCGTATAGCTATGATCCATTAACGGATCAATATTACTACACCAAAGTGGTGAGTGATTTTAATTTGAGTTTACCGCTGATTTTGTCGCGCCAAGAGTATGAAAAAATCTTGATGCGTGCAGAAATGCGTCGTTATTTCTCTCAGAAGTTTAATGCAGTCAATGGAACATTAGAAGATCCAGCTGCACAACGCGATATGTTACCGCGCTATTATGTCAATTCAAAATTGTTTTCCGGAATATTCGGATCCAATGAAATTGATGTGAAACCAACCGGTTCTGTGGAATTCGATATGGGAATTCGCCATACGAAACAAGAAAATCCATTGATGTCGAGCCGAAATAGAAAATCGACTACGTTTGATTTTGATCAGCGCATTAGCATGGGATTGCAAGGGATGGTTGGTACGCGATTAGCCGTGAATGCCAATTATGACACCCAAGCGAGTTTTGACTTCCAGAATATCATGAAATTGGAATATGCACCCGATGAAGATGATATTGTACAAAAAGTGGAAGTGGGTAACGTGAGTATGCCGATTAGTGGTTCCTTAATTCGAGGGGCACAAAGTTTATTCGGGGTGAAAACGGAACTTAAATTCGGTAAAACAACAATTACAGGGGTTTTCTCGGAACAAAAATCACAGACAACTTCAGTCAATGCTGAAGGAGGTGGGATGTTAGAAGATTTTGAATTGTATGCTTTAGACTACGATGAAGACCGACACTTCTTCTTATCACAATACTTTAGAAGCAAGTATGACGAGGCATTGAAAAATTACCCTTACATCAATTCGAGAGTGCGTATTACACGTGTGGAAGTTTGGGTAACCAATCGCTATAATCGCGTGAGTCAAACGAATAATAACTTGCGAAACATTGTGGCGATTCAAGATTTAGGGGAAGGATTTTTACGCAATGTCAAGTCGGAGAAAATATTTTCTCCACGTGTTGATCCTGCTGCTTTCGTATTGAATAAAATAATTGACGCACCGACAGATAATAAAAATAACCAGTATGATCCGGGAAAAATAGGAAGCAACTACTTAACACCTTCTATACGAACTCCAGGTATCGGAGGTAGTGGGTTTACCAATAGCGTACAAGAAGGATTGGATTACGCTCGTTTGGAAAGTGCAAGAAAATTAAGCCCAAATGAGTTTACCTTTCATCCGCAATTGGGGTATATCTCCCTTCAACAACGTTTGTCAAATGATGAAGTTTTAGCTGTTGCTTTCCAATATACCATCGGAGATAAAGTATACCAAGTAGGGGAATTCGGAACAGATGGTGGAAGTTCAAACGTTGAAACAAATATTCCTGGACAAACAGATCCGGATGCTCAAGTACCATTAGCACAAGCCCTAGTGGTGAAGATGTTGAAGAGTTCTTTAACTTTAACGAGTGCGCCAGTTTGGAATTTGATGATGAAAAATATCTATCAGATACCAAACGCGATGAATATTTCACAAGATAAATTCCGCTTTAACTTATTATATACTGACCCAAGTCCGCTGAATTACATCAGTCAAGCGGGAGATTTACCTTTACCAGAAGGTGTAGATCGCACGCCATTATTGAAAGTATTCCACTTGGATCGCTTGGATTCATCGAATAACCCACAAAATGGAGGGGATGGATTTTTCGATTACTTGGCACAAGGAAGTGCAACCAATGGATTAGATCCTGCTACCGGAAGTTTTGGAAATAACAATAACAACAACGGATACGGTGGAAATAATTCTTATGGTGGAGGATATGGAAATAACTCCAACCAAAACCAATACAACAATAATATCTTTGATGGTATAACCATTGATGCCGTTAATGGGCGAATTATTTTTACAACAGCAGAGCCTTTTGGAACGCATTTATTCGATAAGTTAAAGAATAAAATGGATGAAGATTATGATGTTTCTGCGTCATATAACTCCAACCAGAAAAAATATGTATTCCGCGAATTATATTCGAATACCAAATCATCTGCAATTCGAAATCAAAGTAGCAAGAATAAATTTCAATTAAAAGGAAAGTATTCAAGCGTAAGTGGACAAGGAATTCCGATTGGGGCGTTTAATATTGCACCAGGATCAGTTGTCGTGAATGCAGGTGGAAGGGTGTTAGCTGAAGGAGTAGATTATACGGTTGACTATACAGGAGGTCGTGTTATGATTCTAGATGAAGCTTTGCTTGCTTCGAATACGCCAATTAATATTTCTGTTGAAAATAATACAATGTTTGGGCAACAAACCAAACGTTTCTTTGGATTGAATATTGATCACCAATTTAGTAAAGATTTCAAAATCGGAGGTACATTCTTGCGCTTGTCTGAAAAACCAATGACACATAAATCCGTCTATGGACAAGAGTCTGTAAACAATACGATTTGGGGATTCAATATGCAATATTCGACAGAAGTACCGTTCTTGACGCGTATGGTTAATAAATTACCAAACATTGACACTGATGTTGAATCTCGTGTTTCAGTACGTGGAGAGTTTGCTTATTTACAACCTGGAGCTTCGAAGAATGACCAGATGAATGGTGAAGCAACCGTTTATATTGATGATTTTGAAGGAGCACAATCGCGTATTGATATTCGATCACCTTTAGCGTGGAAATTATCGAGTACTCCAGTTGGGTTTTTCAAAAAAGATGCGAATACCTATGAGGATCCTAATAACTTACCACATTCATTAGAAGATGGATTCCGCAGAGGTAAATTAGCCTGGTATACCATTGACCCTACTTTTTATGTAGGAGCTAAACCGAATGGAGTTGGTATAGAAGATATGTCTTCGAACCGTACAAGAAGAATTTATAGTGAAGAGTTATTTGCTACCAAAGATATCGCCTATGGTGAGAGTCGCGTAATTACAACGTTAGATATGTCTTTCTATCCTGAAGAACGCGGACCGTATAACTTTAACCCTGATTATTTGCAGTCTTTAAAATCGAAGACACCGCGTAAAAACTGGGGAGGTGTTATGCGTGGATTGGCAACAACTAACTTTGAACAGGCCAATATTGAGTTCGTTGAATTTTGGGTGTTAGACCCGTATGTGGGACGATCTAATGATATGTTGCCTGAACGAAATAGTGGAGAATTACGTCTGAACTTCGGATTTATTTCGGAAGATATTTTGCGTGATGGTTACAAACAATATGAAAATGGATTGCCAGGTGTTGGTAGTACTGTTGCAACAATTGAAACAATTTGGGGAAAAGTCCCTGCAGCTCCATCGTTAATTTATGCGTTTGATGTAAATGCAGAAAGTAGACGTTTACAAGACGTCGGATTAGATGGATTAAGCGATGAGGAAGAACGTATAAAATTTGCAGATTTTGCTGGATTTTCTGATCCTGCTGCGGATAATTTTGTACACTACCTTGATGCGGAGGGAAGTATCTTAGAGCGTTATAAGAATTACAACGGACTAGAAGGAAATTCACCAACAACAGGAACAAGAGGAGGAAATAACCAACCAGATGCAGAAGATATTGATGGGGATAATACTATGAATACCATCGATGCTTATTTTGAATACGCAGTAAAAATTAAAGCAAATCCAGAAGTAGGTGAAAATTACGTAACGGATATTAGAAATACTACGGCGCAATTAGCAGACGGATCTGTAACTCCAGTACGTTGGGTTCAGTATAAAGTGCCTATCGATGAAAATGGAAAGAAAATTGGAATGATTGACGATTTCCGTTCGATGCGTTTTATGCGTATGTATTTAACTGGATTTGAAAGTGACATCACCTTGCGTTTTGGAAGTTTAGATTTAGTGCGTTCTGACTGGAGAAGATACAATGCGAGTTTGCAAAATGACAAGGATAATAACCCATTGCCATTACGTCCAAATACAGGATTCGATGTTACGTCAGTAAGTGTACAAGATAACTATGACAGAAAACCAATTCCGTATGTAATTCCTCCAGGAGTTAAACGCGAACAATATTATGTGAACAATACAGTTGTTGCACAAAATGAGCAATCATTGTCATTAAAAGTATATCCAATTGAAACAGGAAAAGCTCCAGATGGGCTAGCGCCTGGTGATTCAAGAGGAGTATATAAAAACTTCAACCTAGATCTTCGTCGTTACAATAAGCTACGTATGTTTATCCACGCAGAAGCGTTAGAAAATAGTACCATGCGTTTACGCGATGATGAAATGGTGGCCTTTATTCGTTTGGGAACGGATATTACGGATAACTTCTACCAAGTGGAAATTCCGTTGAAAGTAACGAATTTTGGAGAAGCAAATCCAGATTTAATCTGGCCAGAAGCGAATGAGTTAGAACTGAAACTAGAACTTTTGACCAAGTTGAAAGTGATGTTTATGAATGAGGTTGGAAAGCAAGAACGCTTAACAGATATCTTCTTTAAAGAAGAAGAGGAATTGAGCGGAGGAGCTTCGCGTGAAAATAAATTGCGATACGGAATTAAGGGGAATCCGAACTTTGGAAATGTCCGCGTGATTATGATTGGTTTGCGTAATGATTTAGATCGTTACGGGGCAACAGGAGATTTAGCAGGTGAATTCTGGTTTGACGAATTGAGAATGTCAGACATGGATAATAAAGGAGGTTGGGCAGCGACATTAAGTGTGGATGCAAACTTGGCTGACTTTGCTAATATTTCTGCAACCGGAACAAAACGCACCATCGGATTTGGAGGATTGGAACAAGGGCCAAATCAACGAAGCAAAGAAGACTTTAAATCGTATAGCATTGTTACGAATGTGAACTTGGGACAATTACTTCCAAAGAACTGGAGAATTAACCTACCGTTTAACTATGCAATTAGCGAGGAGTTTATTACACCAGAGTTCGATCCGGCAAACCCAGACGTGAAGTTGAAAACCATGAAATCTGTAGCTGGTTCTTCAGCAATGGCAGATGAAATTGAAAAACGCGCAACGGATTATACCAAGCGAAGAAGTATCAACTTTATTGGGGTGAATAAACAGAAAGATCCAGAGAGTAAAAAGAGAATTTACGACATTGAAAACATAACGTTATCGCATTCATACAACGAAGTGATTCACCATGATTTTGAAGTGGAATCCATGATTGATCAGCAAACGAGATCGGCTTTGGATTATGCGTACAGCTTTGAGGTGAAACCAATCGAGCCATTCAAAAAAATGGAGTTTATGAAAGGAAGATATTGGCAAATATTGAAGGATTTTAACTTCAATTATTTACCGTCTAATATCATGTTTAGTAGTAATATCATGCGTCAATATAACAAACAACAATTCCGTTTGATTGATGTGGAAGGAATTGGGTTGGATCCATTATACAGACGTAATTATTATTTCAATTACAATTATGGATTTAATTTCGATTTGACGAAATCACTGCGTTTAAATTACGTAGGAGGAAGTAATAATATTGTTCGAAATTATTATGACAGTCAATTTAATGTAATTGAAAATAGCACGATTTGGGATGATTATTTCAACGTTGGAGAACCGAATCAGTTTACGCAACAGTTTACATTGAATTATGATTTACCGTTAAATAAGATACCATTCCTTGCTTTTGTTCGCTCTTCGTATGCATATACAGGAACGTACAATTGGCAACGTGCTTCGGATGCGTTTAGGGAGATTGAATTTGATGGGGTTAATTATAACTTAGGAAATACTATCCAAAACTCAAGAACGCAACAATTAAATACAACCTTCAGTTTAGAAACGTTGTATCGCTACGTTGGATTAGTAAAACGCAATACAGCGAAGAAAACGCCTGCGAAGAAAGCTGCGATTGTACCTGGTCAAAAAGTGGTACAAGAGAAGGAAAAAGAAGGTGGTTCTACAGGAGGCGCTTTAACTGATTTTGCTATTGGGTTATTGACATCTGTAAAAACGATTCAGATTAACTATTCAGAAAATAGTGGAACTGTTTTACCTGGATTTATGCCAAGTGTTGGGTTCTTCGGAACATCAAAACCAACCATGGGATTTGTCTTCGGAGATCAAGCTGATGTGCGTTATCAAGCGGCAAGTCACGGGTATTTAACTAACTTCCCTGAGTTTAACCAAGAGTATACAGAAGTGTCAAACAAGACGCTAAACTTTACAGCAAGTGTTAATCCAATTCCAGACTTGACGATTGATGTAACAGGAAGAAGAATGAAGTCGGAGAATTATGCGGAACAATTCCAAGTGCTGAATAATGAATACCAATCTCAGTCGCCGTATAATTATGGAAACTTCAGTATTTCAACTATTATGTTGAGTAGTGCTTTTTCAAGTAATTCACTAGAGTATTCGGCAGCATTTGAACGCATGAAAGAAAATCGTTTGATTGTAGCGAATCGTCTGGCAACAGCAAGAGGAATTGATATCAATAATCCAGCTAATTTAGATAAAGAAGGATTCCCTGTTGGATACAGCAAAGGAAGCCAAGAAGTATTACTTCCATCTTTCTTAGCGGCTTATACAGGTAAAGGAGCAGACAAAGTATCTACGAGTATGTTTAGAGATATTCCATTGCCAAACTGGAACCTTCGTTATACGGGGTTAATGCGCATTCCGTGGATAAAGAGTAAATTCAGAAGATTCTCTATTCACCATGGGTATACAGCAACGTATGCCTTGGGCTCATTTAGTTCGAATTTTGAATACTATGAGAAGCCAAATGAAGTGAATCAATATGGAAATTACCCTGCTCAAACAGTCGTAAATAATGCTATTTTAACGGAGCAATTTAACCCGTTAATTCGCTTTGATTTGGAAACAAATTCGGCCATTAAAATCTTGGCAGAAATTAGAAAAGATAGAACCTTGGCGTTGAGTTTTGACAATAACCTCTTAACGGAAACATCCGGAAACGATTATGTAATCGGATTGGGATACCGAATTAAGAATGTTGGATTCAATTCCATGTATGCAAATAATGGAATGGGAGGGCGTATTGAAAGCGACATCAATATCAAAGTTGATTTGACCTTGAGTAAACGCGAAACGATTGTGCGTTATTTAGATTACAACAACAACCAAGTGGGAGGTGGACAAGATATGTGGAAATTATTAATTACAGCAGATTACATGCTGAGTAAGAATTTAACTGCGATATTCTTCTACGATCATTCTTTCTCTAAAGCGGTTATTTCAACTATGTATCCAATTACAAATATTCGTACCGGATTGACGATGCGATATAGTTTTGGAAATTAGTTGAATTTGTTTCGAAATCTATAAGATTGTTATACATTTGCTAAAAAATAATACAAAATGAATTTACCAGCTAATTTAAAGTACACAAAAGACCACGAATGGGTAGCTATCGAAGGTGATATCGCTACAGTAGGTATTACAGATTTCGCTCAAAGAGAGTTAGGAGATATTGTATATGTTGAAGTTGAAACCTTAGACCAAACTTTGGATAAAGATGAAGTATTTGGTACGGTAGAGGCTGTGAAAACAGTTTCAGATTTGTTTTTACCTTTATCAGGTGAAGTAATTGAATTCAATGAAGGGTTAGAAACAGAACCAGAATTAGTAAACCAAGATCCTTATGGAGCTGGATGGATGATTAAGATTAAAATTTCTGATTTAAGCGAAGTTGATGCTTTGTTATCAGATGCAGCATATAAAGAATTGATTGGCGCGTAAGGTATTTTTTATTGCAGGATTACTTTGGACGTGTTTTATTCTATACGCATGTCTAGCTGAAGCATCCTCAATACCCAAAACGTCTTTCTTTAATATTCCGAATAAAGATAAAGTCGCGCATTTTACTTTTTACTTTGTTTTCTCCATTATTTGGTTTTTGTTTTCGAGCAAAAAAAACAGCAGTAAAAAGACGAAAATAAGAACAGGAATAGCTATCTTTACTATTGCAACGTTCTTAGGTGGAGGAGTAGAGTTAGGTCAATATTTTTTCACCAATTCACGAAGTGCAGAATGGGCGGATTTTTTCGCTAATTCACTGGGAAGTGCAATTGGAATTTTATTTGGTTTACTTATAACAACGCATAAAAAAAAATAGAGCCCCAGTCATGGGGCTTTTTTTATTAATAAAAAGTACTTACAATAATGAGAGATTTGAGAGAGTTTATGGATTCTACGTATTTGAAAACTGCAGAACAAGCAGGTTTGACAGAAGTAGAAAATAAGAAAGTTGTGACCGACTTAATTCAAGAAGCGATTGAAGAGCAGTTTAAGCTAGCAATGATTCGCCCTGAAGAAGTAAAAGCGGGAAGAGCATTAGTAGATCAAAACAACTCTAAAGTTTTGATTGGTACCGTGATCGACTTTCCAAAAGGAGATGGAGGATTGGAAGCAAAGCTAAAAGAAGCGAAACAAGCCGTTGAAGATGGAGTAGACGAGTTGGATTATGTCGTAGATTATAAAGCCTTTCAAAAGGGAGCTGTTGATACCGTGAAGGAAGAAGTTTACGCTTGTACTAAATTCGGTTTAGAACAAGGGAAAGTAGTGAAATGGATTATTGAAGTAGCAGCTTTGACGAATACAGAAATCGTTAAACTAACAGCGTTGATTAAAAATGTGGTATTGAGTAATTTCAAAGAAACAGAATACGATAAAGTATTTGTGAAATCATCGACTGGTTTTTATCAGACAGAGGGAGGGAAACCCAATGGTGCAACGATGGAAACGCTTGTTTTAATGCTGGAAAACGCAGGTCCACTACCTGTAAAAGCAGCTGGAGGAATTCGCGATCGAGAAACCGCTATCGAAATGATTACTTTAGGCGTTAAAAGATTAGGAACTTCTTCGGCAAAAGTTATCGTTGAGGGGAAGGGTAGTACTGAAAATTACTAAAAGATTAAAATAAGTGAATATTCAAAGCTCTAACGTATGTTTATAGGTATAGTTCTAAAAAATGGATTATATTTGCAACTCATTAAAAACAAATGAAAACAGCTTTGAATATTTCTTCTGAAAATAAACAATCGGTTTCTATCCTTAAGGAATTTAAAGAAATGACTAAGATGGGACTTGCCCTTAGTGTAGTGTTTTCCACTTTGGCAGGTTATGTTTTAGCTGTTCCGGATATTAGAAGCATAAATTATATGACCATCATCGCTCTAGCAGTAGGGGGATATTGTATGGTTGGAGCATCTAACGTTTACAATCAAATTATTGAACGTGATTTAGATGCTAAAATGAACCGCACAGCAAATCGACCAATCGCATCGGGTCGTGTGAAGCCAACACCCGCTTTTATTCTAGCTGTGGTGTTAACGCTTTTAGGGATTGGAATCTTGTATGCCATCAACCCTAAAACAGCAATGTTTGGTGCAATCTCTATCTTTTTATACACAAGTGTTTATACTCCGTTAAAAACCATAACACCACTATCTGTGTTTGTTGGGGCTTTTCCTGGAGCAATTCCTTTTATGTTAGGATGGGTTGCAGAAACCAATAACTTCGGTATCGAAGCAGGAACCTTATTCTTAATTCAATTCTTTTGGCAATTTCCCCATTTCTGGGCAATTGGATGGTTCTTGTTTGACGATTATAAACGTGGTGGATTCTCCATGTTACCAACTGGAAAGAAAGATAATAAGACGCTAACGCAGATTATTTTGTACACCATTTGGCTGATCATCGTTTCTATATTCCCAGTATTTAATGTAACAGGTCGATTGTATTTGACACCAATTGCAGCGGGTCTAGTTTTACTAGCGGGAATTTGGATGCTTACAGCAGCCGTAAAGCTTTATAAGCAAAGAACGGATAAAGCCGCTCGTGCATTAATGTTAGTAAGTGTAACTTACATCTCATTAATCCAGATTATTTACGTGTTAGATAAAATTTTACGATAGTTTATACAGATAGAATATGGAAAATATTGTAGCGCAAGAGCAATACGAGAAAAAAGGTAGAGCATTAAAAGTAATGTTGCTATTTGCTATTGGAAGTATTGCCATGGTGTTTGCAGGTTTGACAAGTGCTTACGTGGTAAGTAAGTCTAGACCTGACTGGCTTGCAGATTTTGTATTGCCATTAGATTTTACAATTAGTACCGTTGCAATTGTAATTAGCAGTGTGACGATGCACCTTGCTTTGAAGGCAACGAAAGAGGGAAATGTTAAAAGTGGTACGATTTATTTAATTTCTACTTTGATATTAGGTCTCTTATTCGTTTTTTTGCAATTCAAAGGCTTTGGACAGGTAATTAGCGAAGGCTACTTCTTTACAGGAAGCGAAAGTACAATTACAACTTCATTTTTATATGTCATTGTAATTGTGCATATTGCACACTTGTTTGGAGGGATGATTTCTTTACTCGTGGTAATTTATAATCATTTTAAACAAAAGTATAATGCTGAGCAATACGTTGGAATACAGCTATGTGCATGGTTCTGGCATTTCTTAGATATACTTTGGGTCTATTTGTTTTTGTTTTTTACATTCTTTAAATAGAAAATTTAAATTAAATTTGGGAACTTTATAACTAATAACTTTTTATGGGAGCGACAGTTACTACAGAAGCTACTGAAGTAAGAGGCGATGCAAGAGGGCCTCTAAATGTAAGCTACGGTAAAATGATGATGTGGTACTTCATATTATCAGATTCATTAACATTTTGTGGATTCCTTGTAGGATACGGTTTTACAAGATACAAGTTCATGGATACTTGGCCGATTGCAGACGAGGTGTTTAACCACTTTCCTTTCTTACATGGTGTAGATGCACCAATGTACTATGTGGCCTTAATGACCTTCATTCTTATTTTCTCATCTGTAACGATGGTATTAGCAGTTGATGCTGGTCACCAAATGAAGAGAAAAAAGGTGGCAACTTATATGTTTTTAACTATCCTAGGTGGTTTAGTGTTCGTTGGATCACAAGCTTGGGAATGGAAAAACTTCATCAATGGTTCTTATGGAGCTGTAGAAACTAGAGGAGGATCAATCTTACAATTCGTAGGAGAAGATGGAAAACAAATCGCATTAGCTGATTTTGTAGTTTTAGATCCAAATCGTGGGGAAGCTACATTAACAAGAGCTAAAGCAACTTGGTTCGTAAATGGACCTAGCCAATCAACGTATTCTTTAGCTGAAGTTCAAGCTGGTTTTGATGCGAATCCTGCAATCAGAATTCGTACACAAAATACAACAGATGCAAAACACAAAGAAATTCTTTCAAGAGAAGCTTCTGTTGAGCGTTTGAAAGATGCAGTATTAGTTGTTGAAGGAGCTAACTTGATCCGCAACGAATACGGACACAAAACGTTCGCTGATTTCTTCTTCTTTATTACTGGATTCCACGGATTCCACGTTTGTACAGGTATCTTAATTAACATTATCATTTTCTTTAATGTGTTATTAGGTACGTATGACAGAAGAGGTTCATACGAAATGGTTGAAAAAGGAGGATTATATTGGCACTTCGTAGATTTAGTATGGGTGTTTGTATTTACATTCTTCTATTTAGTTTAATGTTATAAAAGATTATTTGATATGGCAGCAGATGCAACAGCACACCACTCAAACGCAAAGAAAATCTGGAAAGTATTCTTTATCTTATCAGCAATCACAATTGTAGAGGTTGTATTAGGTATTTTTAAACCAGAAAGCATACATCACGTACATTTCTTTGGATTAAGTTTGTTAAATTATATCTTCATTGTTTTAACAATTTGGAAAGCGTACTACATCATGTGGTCGTTCATGCACTTAGAACAAGAGAAAACAGCATTTAGATGGACGGTAGCGGGAGTTTTAGCTTTCCTATGTGTTTATTTAATTACTTTGGTTTTAATTGAAGGAAACTACGTATATGAAGTATTCCACAATGCACAATATAAGTGGATATTTTAATAAGTTATTATAATTTAAAAGGCGGTTTATTAACCGCCTTTTTTTATTTTTGTCTAGCTATTTAATTTATTGTAAAGTGAAAAAATATATCATACTCGTATTGCTTTTTGTAATGCCTATTTGTGCTTATCTTTTTTTCGCTACTGGTGTGAATCAATTTCAACGTTTACCCATCATTAGTGAAAATGTAAATGAACTACCGCTAGGTGAGTCTTCATTAAACAAACAACCTGTTTTGCAAGGCCGCATTACCGTATTGGGATTCCCTGGTGGACATCTATACAGAGACCGTGGAGATGCCTTTAACCTCAATCAAAAAATCTACAACCGCTATAAAGACTTTGACGATTTTCAATTGGTGATGGTTCTACCTAAGGGATCTGAAGCAGAAGCACAAAAAGTAGTGGATGATCTAAGTCCAATTTCGGATATGTCAAACTGGAACTACTTATTCCTAGAACCAGAAGAAATTCAAACGTTTTATAAGAGCTTAGGTCTAGTTGGTAAATTAGATGATGATTTAGCAAGTTTCAATGTGTATATCGTTGATAAAGACCGTAACCTTAGAGGAAGAAAAGGTAAAAACAAAGCAGGAGAGCTTGAATATAAAGAAGGATATTCTACCATTTCAGCAGCGGAATTACACAATGATATGATGGATGATGTAAAAGTTGTATTGGCTGAATATCGATTAGCATTAAAAAAGTATAAACGCATTAATAGTAATGAAGAGTAGATATGAAAGATAAATCATATATCTGGATTTCTTTAGTTGTATTGGTATTCGGAATTTGGGCAGTGCCAAAGATTATTAAGAAATTCGAAAAGTCAGATTTAGTTGTTATTGGACAGGCGCCAAGTTTTGAACTAGTCGATCAAAACAATAAGACCATCAATAATGCTAGTTATAAAGGGAAAGTGTATGTAGTCGAATTTTTCTTTGCGAATTGCCCGACAATCTGCCCGATTATGAATCAAAATATGTTGAAGTTACAAGATACCTTCCGTCCACATATGGATTTCGGTATTGCGTCAATCACAATTGATCCTAAAAATGATACCGTTGAAGCGTTGAAAGCACATGGGGAGGAATTAGGCGTTACAATTCCTCATTGGCACATGTTGACTGGCGATGCAAAATACATCTATGATTTAGCAGCTAAATTCAATTTATATACAGGAGTTAACCCAGAAGCGCCAGGAGGATTTGAGCATTCAGGTTTATTTGCTTTAATTGATAAAGAAGGGAATATCAGATGTAGAATTGATGAGCATGGAAACCCAGTGTTATACTATGATGGTACATCAGATGAAGGTGTTCAATGGATCAAAGAAGATATTAAATTATTGTTAGCTGAATAAGACATGGAAAATTATAAAGAATTAGAACAAAAATATACCAAGTGGATTTGGATTTTGTCCATCACCATTCCTGTGGTTGTAGCGATTCTATTTGGCGTAAACTTGCAAAAGTTAGGGTATGATGTGCAACCCTTGAGTTTTTTACCCCCAATTTACGCTACTATTAATGGAATTACAGCCGTATTGTTAGTTTGGGCAGTAGCTGCTATTAAAAAAGGAAATAAAGCCTTACACGAGCGTTTAATTAAATTGTGTATTGCTTGTTCGGTTGCTTTCTTAGCGATGTATGTTGCTTACCATATGACTTCAATCGAAACGAAATACGGAGGAGAAGGATTTATCCGTTATGCGTATTTCTTTATTTTGATCACGCATATCTTATTGTCTATTATCATTATTCCTTTCGTATTAATCACATTTGTACGTGGTATTTCAGGTTCATACCAACGCCATAAAAAATTGGCGCGTATTACTTATCCGATGTGGTTGTATGTTGCAGTAACAGGGGTAATCGTATATTTAATGATTTCTCCTTATTACGTAAATTAGACTCGTATGAAAAAGTTTTATTTTTTAGTTGCGTTTTTTATCTTAGCCTCTGCTCAAACGGCAGTTGCTCAGTGCGCCATGTGTAGAGCTGTATTAGAAACGGAAGATGGTGGAGTAAAAGCAGAAGCCGTAAACAATGGTATTGTTTACTTGATGATATTTCCTTATTTACTCGTTGGATTTGCCTTGTATTTTAGTTACAAAGTATATAAAAAGAAAAAGAGTTAAAGGAGCTTAAAAGAACAAACCGCCTAAGAAGGCGGTTTTTTTATTACCTTTAATGTAACAATCGTTTCTACTTCACGTCTTATAGTTTAGATAATTAATTTGCAATGAATTTGAGTAAATTTTACATTTCAGTCCTGTTTTCTTTTCTTGCTTTGCCTGTCTTAGCACAAGAGAAGCGTTGGACGCTAGACGAATGTATTGATTATGCTATCGAACACAATATTAGCGTCAAGCAAATCGAAATAGGTGAACAGCGCAATGTCGTTACTGTGGATATGGCGCGATACGACTTTTTACCTGTCTTGAGTGGATCGGCTAATCATTCTTGGACGATGGTAGACCAACCAGATGTTCAAACAGGAACGATTGGACAACGTACCTTGCAGGAATCTACCGTTGGATTGAGTGTTGGGATTGATATTTTTGATGGTCTACAAAAGCAAAAGCGATTAGCAAAAGCGCGTTTGGAACATGTAGCTTCAGTCTATCAAGTCCAAAAAATCAAAGAAGATATTGCCTTAGCAGTGATTAATTCGTACTTACAAATTATCTTCAACAAAGAATTGGTACATACGAACAAAGTTCAATTAGACTATGATGAAAACGAAGTAAGTAGAGTGCAGGTCTTGGTGAATGCAGGGGCGGTGCCAGCAGGAGATTTACTGGATGTAAAAGCAACAGTTGCTTCTTCTACGCAGCGTTTGATTAGCTCTGAAAATGAATTGATTATCGCAAAATTGAATCTAGCTCAATTGCTTCAAATTCGAGATTATGAACACTTTGATGTTCAAGATTCAGATTATAAAATAACAGAATCGGAATTGATGTTATATACTCCCGAAGAAATTACCAGTCGCGCTTTTGAATCTCTGACGAATATTAAAACGGCAGAACTCAATGTGCAATTGGCAGAAAAGGAAGTACAAATAAGCAAAGGAGCTTATTATCCTAAACTGACGGGATTCTATAATTTTGGTTCTAATGTGCGTTATCAAGATCGAATTGTCGGAAGTAATCCGACGGAAGGTTTAGATCAAATTGGGTTTGTAGAAGGTTCAGGACAACCCGTGATGCGCCAAGGAATGATGAATGTGTATGGTGGTCCAGAGTCGTTTTTTAGACAAATTGACAACAACAAAAGTTCAACCTTTGGTTTGAGTTTGACCGTGCCTATATTCAACGGATTAAAAACAAGAAAAACAGTAAAACTCAATCAATTGGCTTTGGAACAGATGCAATACGAGAAAGAAACTGAGGAATTGAAATTAGAACAATTGGTTTTCAAAGCTTACACGGATACCAAGAGTAGTTTTCAAACCTACGAAGCTAGTGTTGTAACGCTGGAATCTCGAGAAAAATCGTTAGAGTATGCAAGAGAACGCTATGCAGTTGGGTTGATTAATATCTTTGAACTCAATCAAAATCAAAACTTACACGTAACGGCTCAATCGAATCTTCTCAAAGCTAAATACGATTACATTTTTAAGAATAAAATATTAGAATACTACTTCGGATTACCGCTGTTTAAAAGAAATTAAGGGATGAAAAAGAAATATATATTTATTGTTTTAGCACTCGTTGTCGGTCTCTTTGTTGGGATACAGTTTTTTACGACGAAGGATGTATCTACTGTGGTAGAGTTAGCTGCTGTTGATGAAATCAATTTAGTAGAAACGGTTTCTGGTACAGGGAAAATTCAACCTGAAATTGAGATTAAAATAACACCAGAAGTATCTGGAGAAATCATAAATTTGCCAGTCAAAGAAGGACAGGTAGTCAATAAAGGCGATTTGCTAGTTGTGATCAATCCAAACTTGTATGAATCTAATCTAGATCGTATGGTGGCGATGTTGTCAACAAGTAAAGCTGGATTGGAACAAGCAGAAGCACAGTTGAAAGAAACAAAAGCTTCCTTTGCACGAAACAAAACCTTATTTGAGAAAGGCGTTATTTCGGGTTCAGAATGGGATCAGGTGGTGCGTTCGTATGAAGTTGCTAAAGCCAATAAAAATTCTGCCTTTTACAATGTAGAAAGTTCAAGAGCAGCAGTTGAAGAAGCAAAAGTAAATTTGTTGAAAACAACGATTTACGCACCTAGTGCAGGAACAATTTCTCGTGTAGATGTTGAACTTGGGGAGCGTGTACTTGGAACGCAACAAATGGCGGGTACAGAACTATTGCGTGTAGCGAATTTGAATAGTATGGAAGTTGAAGTAAACATCAACGAAAATGACATTGTCAAAGTGAAAGTTGGGGATGAAACAAAAATCAATGTGGATGCCTTTTTGAAAAAGGAGTTTAAGGGAATTGTAACGAGTATTTCCAATTCAGCATCCAATCAAACCTTATCTGCGGATCAGGTAACAACGTTCAAGGTAAAGATTAAAATTTTACGTGAATCCTATGAGGATTTACTCGACGGAAAGTTGGAAGATTATTCTCCTTTCAGACCGGGGATGACGGCAGCTGTAGATATTATTACCCACGTTAAAAATAAAGTACTTGCCGTGCCAATTAGTGCGGTTGTTATGCGTAGTCCTGCAGATACATTGAGTAATCAAGAGAGCAATAAAGCAGCACAAACGAGTGAAGCGCTTAAAGAAGCGGTGTTTGTAGAAGCCAATGGCGTAGCCCAATTGCGCTTTGTAAAAACAGGAATTCAAGACGATAAAAATATTGAAATTGTTCAAGGGTTGAAGCAAGGGGATGTCATCATTACAGGACCTTACTCAACAGTTAGTAAAACCTTGAAACACAATGATAAGATAAAGAAAGAAGAAACGAAAGAATGATTGTACTATTGAATATAGAGACCGCAACTAAAAACTGTTCTGTCTCTTTGTCTGTAGATGGAGCACTTGTAGGAGTGAAAGAAATAGCAGAAGAAAATTTTTCTCATGCAGAGAAGTTGCATGTGTTTATAGAAGAGCTGCTCAAAGAAAACGGGTTAACAATGCAAAACCTATCGGCTATTGCCGTTAGTCAAGGACCTGGATCTTATACTGGATTGCGCATTGGTGTGTCATCCGTTAAAGGTTTGTGCTATGGACTAAATATCCCGATGATTGCGCTAGATACGTTGCAGATTTTAGCGAAGCAATTGCAAGTGAATAGCGGATGGATTATCCCGATGATTGATGCAAGGCGAATGGAGGTGTTTTGCGCCACTTTTTCTCATAAAGGAGTATTGGTTAAGCCTATTGAGGCAAAAGTGATTGACGAGGCTTCTTTTAGTGAATTAGAAGGGAAAACACCCGTTTACTTCATTGGGGATGGAGCAATGAAATGTGCAACTGTACTAACAGCAACTAATTTTAAATTCATTGATGCTATTGTCTACCCTTCTGCCAAAGAAATGGTCGCGTTGAGTTATGAAAAATATACGGCAAAAGACTTTGTAGATGTGGCTTATTTTGAACCTTACTACTTGAAGGATTTTGTGATGCCTGTAAAACAAAAGAAATAAGTGATTATAAAGCATCACTTATTTCTCTTGATTTTAGTAAGATAAATGAATTGACAGCGGTAAAGTTGTCGTTGTCTACCCATACTTGTACCACATAGGTAATTTTAGTGTCGAGTAGTTCTTTAATTAATACTCGAGGTTTTGGTTGTGATAAGATTTTGTCATTGGACTGAAGCTCTTCTAACAACTGGTCAATAAATAGATTGGTATTTTTGGTTAAGTTCGTCTGAACAAGTACCTCTGATCTTCTCAAGTTATTTTGCGATATATTTTTAATCTTGCTATTGGATAAAACTCCATTAGGCAGGTAAATAACGCTGTTTTGATAGTTGACAATTTGCGTGGAAAATATGTGAATACTCAATACTTTTCCTGTTTCTCCCTGGGCTTCAATAATATCTCCAATGCGAAAAGGCTTGAAGAGAATAATCAAAACGCCCCCAGCAAAATTGCTGAGCGAGCCTTGTAATGAAAGCCCAATAGCCAAACTCATGGCGCCAATTATCGCAACAAACGAGCTCGTTTGAATGCCTAGTTTGGAGGCGATAACAACAAAAAGTAAAATGCGAAACCCCCAAAGTAAAACATCGAGTATAAAGCTTGAAAACGTTGGGTCTATATTGCGCTTTGTCATGATACGCCTAGCGATTGTCTGCGACATTTTAATGACCCACAACCCCAAACCAAGTATCAAAAGGGAGGTTACAATATGCGGAATATAGGCAATTGCATTTTCAATATAAGACGTCAATAAATGATCGAATTTTTCCATAAATTACAGTTTAATTAAGCTACTTAAATCAGTGGTTGGCGTTAAACAATGTCTGTTTTCGCAAAGGTAATACTGTGTAGTTTCTTGGATCGTATATTTTTCAAAATACGGTATTGTACTAGGTTGATTAATTGGAAAAACAAAAGTCTTACTGATTAAGTTAGCCTGAACTTGTAAACTAGCTTCTAGAGCATCGGTACCAACAATGGCTAGTTCTGCAGGAGCATTTGTATATAACATTGCTAATAGCCAATGTGAATAGGCTGAAGGGTAATCTAAATTAGATTGCATCACTTCAATCATGTGTTGGGCAAGCTGGGTGTAATGAGTATGCTCAAATGCAACGCCCAATTGAAGTAAACTCATACATAAAACTGCATTAGCAGAAGGAATTACGTTATCTTCTGTTTCAATGCTTCTCAAGATATGGTTAGCCTGACTAGCCTGATTAAAATAGAAGAACTTACTCTTTTCGTCTAAAAATAAGTCTAAGGTCAAATCCATGAGGCGTTTGGCTTGCCATAAATAATCTTGATTTGCCGTGTGCTCAAACAAGCGAATTAAAGCTTGAATATAAAAGGCGTAATCATCTAAATACCCTAAAGTATGTGCGTTTTGATTGTGAGAAGAGTGAAATAATCCTCGTTCTTCATCCAATAAATACGTTTGAATGTAGTGGTAAATGCTTTCTGCTTGTTGTAAATAACTTGTTTCGTTTGTCGCACTATAGGCATCTAGTAGCCCTATAATCAACATGGCATTCCAACTGCAGATAATTTTGTCGTCTAAGTGTGGTTTCGGTCGGTGATCTCGTTCTTGTAACAGCAATTGTTCCCACTTCTTTTTGCGTTCTTGTAAGTCAAAAACATCCAATTGATTAGCTGTAGCAATAGAAGCCAAAGTTTGATTTTGAATAAGTACAAAATGACCTTCTTCCCAATAGCCATAAGCATTGACATTAAATATTTGCGCAAATAAAGAAAAGTCATCTCCTAAAATACGACGCAAGGTAGCTTCCGTCCAAACGTAGTAAGCCCCTTCTTGTGAAATACCTTTGTCGTTTACACTATCTGCATCCAAAGCAGAATAAATTCCGCCCCAATCAGATAGCCAATTGCGTTGAATAAATTGTATGGTTTTGGTAATTACTTCTAAATACAGTGGATTAGCTGTGCGTTTATAGGCATCACTATATACACTTAACAATTGGGCATTGTCGTATAACATTTTTTCAAAATGAGGAATATGCCATTTGAAATCCACAGAATAGCGAGAGAAACCGCCTTCCAAGACATCAAATATCCCACCCCACGCCATTTGGGTGAGGGTTAAATCAATATAGTGAAGTAAATCTTTATCTCGTGTCAGATCACCAACTTTTTGAAGGTAGAGTAGGTTGGTGGGCATCATAAATTTAGGAGCTCGTTGGTAACCACCGTATTCTAAATCGAAACTTTGTTTCCATTTCTCTAACACGATATCCAAATTGAATCGACTTTCTTCGTTTGCCACAGGTGCGAGTCCCATTATATAAACTCCCTCTTGTAATTTGGTGGCAAATTCAAGGGTAGCTTCAGGTTTGTTTTGGTGTAATTGTGCGAGTTGTGTTAAAGCATCTACCCAAGTTTGTTTCGGAAAATAAGTTCCTCCCCAAATAGGTCTTCCATCCGGTAAACAAACAACATTTAAAGGCCATCCTCCTTGTTTGGTCATTAGCTGAACGGCCTTCATATAGTAAGCATCCACATCGGGATGCTCCTCACGGTCTACTTTTATCGAAATGAAATCTTGATTCATTACCTCGGCAACAGCTGGATTGGTAAAACTTTCCTCTTCCATAACATGACACCAATGACAAGTTGAATATCCGATACTGACAATAACCAATTTATTCTGTTCTTGGGCTTGCTCAAAAACAGTTGGATGCCAAGCTTTCCAATGAATAGGATTGGAAGCATGTTGTCTTAAATACGGGTTTGAAGCGTGTTGGAGTTCATTCATATTCGTAGCTTGTGTTTGAGTAACAAAATTAAGGAAAATTTTATTGGAAATCCGAGCACAGTTGCATTTGTCGAGACCTAACTCACAACCCCTAACTCATACCCCCTAACTCATACCCCTAACCCATAACTCCTCACCCATAACCTAACCCACAACCCACAACCAAAAAAAACAAAGGATAACATTAAGTTAACGTTGGATTACAGAAATATAAGCACTTTTGCAGTACGCAAAAAATAAAAGAATAAATGGAACAGATTTTTATTGTAATGCTGATAGCCCTTGGGATATTGGCGATAATAGATTTGACTGTTGGAGTTAGTAACGACGCTGTAAACTTCCTAAACTCAGGACTTGGATCAAAGGCGATGTCTTTCAAAGGTATCATGTTGGTCGCTTCTTTGGGTATTTTGGTTGGAGCGGTGTTTTCTGGTGGTATGATGGAGATTGCCCGAAGTGGAATCTTCGTCCCCAGTATGTTTACCTTCAACGATGTAATGATTATTTTCCTAGCCGTAATGATTACGGATGTCTTGTTGTTGGATGTCTTTAATACGCTAGGATTACCTACGTCTACAACGGTTTCGATTGTATTCGAATTGTTGGGAGCTGCGGTGTGTTTAGCTGTAGTAAAAATTGTAACAAGTGACGACAGTTGGGCTACTTTGCCATCGTATATCAATACCAAAAAGGCCTCCGAAATTATCGTGAGTATTTTGTTGTCGGTTCTATTGTCCTTTACATTAGGTACGTTAGTTCAATATGTATCGCGTCTAATTTTTACGTTCCAAGTAGAACGTAAATTGAAATACTTTGGTGCTTTATTTGGAGGAACGGCAATTACGGCAATTTCATTCTTTATCTTAATAAAAGGATTAAAAGGTTCGAGTTTCTTGACTAAGGAAGCATCAAATTGGATTGATCACAATCAACTAATTATTCTAGGAGCAAGCTTTGTGTTTTGGACCTTGTTCTCTCAGATGCTCATGTCTCTGTTTAAGCTAAATATCCTACGTGTTATTATTATCATCGGAACATTTGCTTTAGCCTTGGCTTTTGCAGGAAATGATTTGGTGAACTTTATTGGGGTACCTATTGCTGCGATTCAATCTTTTGAATTCTTTCAAAGCTCAGGACAAGCGCCCGATGTTTATATGATGGGGAAATTGGCAGAAGAAAGCGTAAAAGCACCCTTCTATTTCCTATTGTTAGCTGGAGCGGTGATGGTTTATACGTTGTGGACATCGAAAAAGGCACGCAATGTAATCGAAACAGAAATGAACTTAGCCCGTCAGAGTTCAGATTCCTCAGATGAGAAGTTCTCACCGAATTTATTGTCAAAGGCTTTAGTACGCAGCATGGTTATTTTGGGTGGAATTGTGAATTATTTCCTTCCGAAATCATGGCAAATCCGCATGGATAAGCGTTTTGAGCAACCGGAGGTAAAATCAAAAAGCAAGAACAAGGAAGATGAACCAGCTTTTGATATGGTACGTGCTTCTGTCAATTTGATGGTGGCGAGTATTTTGATTTCCATTGGTACGTCGATGAAACTACCTTTATCTACAACCTATGTTACGTTTATGGTGGCAATGGGTACTTCTTTTGCTGATAGAGCTTGGGATAGAGATTCAGCTGTTTATCGTGTAGCAGGGGTATTTAACGTAATTGGTGGATGGTTTGTAACAGCTATTGTTGCTTTTGTGGCTTCTTTAATTACAGCTTACATCTTATATATAGGAGAAGTTTATGCTTTAGTAGCGATGTTGATCTTAGTGGGTATTCTATTGTATAGAAGTAATAAAATGCATCAGCGTTTAGAGCAAGAGAAAAAACTCAAAACGGAAAAGCTCAATAAAATTGATATTGTTACCATCCAGGAAGTAGCTTCAGAGAGTTCGGCTCAAATTGCTAAGGTTATTGTTCGTACAAACGAATTATATACTCGTGTGATTGATGGAGTAGCTTTGCAAAATCACGCGGATTTAAAAGCGTGTAGAAAAAAGTTAAAACAGCTGGAAAAAGAAGTGGATAGCTTGCGCGGAAATGTGTATTTCTTCATTAAGAATTTAGATGAAACTACGGTAGGAGCAAGTAAGTTTTACGTATTAACGCTTGGATTCTTACAAGATATTATCAAGTCAACCTTATTTATTACACAGAATAGCTATACACACGTGGACAATAACCACAAGAAGCTGAAGTTTAATCAGATTCGCGACTTAAAGCTAATTGACAATAAACTACAAAGCTTCTTAGATGAGATTGGAACTATCTTCTTAGAAGAGAAGTTTGACCGCATTAGTGATGTCTTAGCGAACAAAGAAGAGATTACGCTAACGATTGATAAATTAATTCAAAAGCAAATCGTTCGTATTCGCACAACAGAAACAAGTCCAAAGAACAGTAAGTTGTATTTCTCTATCTTGTTTGAAACTGATGATTTGGTAAAAGCAACTATAGGGTTGTTGGAATTATTTGAACAATTTGACCTCGATCAGAAACGAACTAAATTTACTTCGAAAGGGTAAGGAATTTTAAATCGTTCAACTTATAGCTAAAAAAAGCGCTTGAATCACTTCAAGCGCTTTTTTTAATACTATTACTTGGGATATTATCCGTTGATTGCTTCTACAACGATAGCTTCGTCTGCAAGCATGTGACGTAGCATATTCTCAATACCATTCTTTAAGGTAAAAGTAGAAGATGGACAACCGCTACAAGCACCCTGTAAGATAACTTGAACCACGTTGGTATCTTCATTGTAATTTTGGAAAGCGATATTTCCACCATCAGCCTGAACTGCTGGTTTTACATTTTCTTCCAAAATATTAATGATGCGTTGTGACTTCTCATCTAAAGAGTCAAAGTGAATATCCGCTTGTTTTTCTAATTCTTCTATATTAGTTACTAAAGCTTCATCCACCGCTAAATTTCCTTTTTCTAAAAATTCCTTAATAAAAGAGCGTGTCGATTGAATGAATTCATTCCAATCAAAGGCCTCATATTTAGAAATAGAAACATAGTTCTCATCAATGAATACTTCGCGTACAAAAGGCAGTTTAAACAGCTCTTTCGCTAAAGGAGAAGCCTTGGCTTCATCAATGTTTTTGAACTCAACCCCTTGCTTGGTTAATGCCTTGTTGGCAACAAATTTAATTACGGCTGGGTTTGGAGTTGACTCTGCATAAATCGTAATAGGATGTTTTTTGGCATCATCTTTAGATTCTATTAAGATTTTCTTACCTTTAGCCATGAAAGTTTGGATTTGGTCTGCAACCGTGTCTTGCACGTCCTCCCATTCAACAATTGAAAATTTTTCAATAGCAATGAAATTATTTGCAATAAATACCGTTTTTACAAAAGGTAAGTAGAAAAGTTCTCGTGCTAAAGGAGATTGAGTAGTTTCATCAATGTTTTTGAACTCAAAATTGTCTCCTTTTGTGATGAAATCAGGTAGGATAAACTTGACAATTGCTGGGTTTTGAGTATTTTG
Source organism: Myroides gitamensis (assembly GCF_029894455.1). Lineage (NCBI taxonomy): Bacteria > Pseudomonadati > Bacteroidota > Flavobacteriia > Flavobacteriales > Flavobacteriaceae > Myroides > Myroides gitamensis. The sequence continues at coordinate 2,691,113 of NZ_JARYHN010000001.1, read as the reverse complement.
AATTTTAATGTGCGACATTTTGTTTTATTTTTTTTCAAAATTAACAAACTTATATTCTACGAATCTGTATATTTGGTTTTTTAAACATATAATTAACATATAATTAAGTATGAATTAACAGCGCGAAAAATAGAAGCCTTTTAATTCCAGTTCTGAACGTAAGTTAATCTATTTTAGAATTTTATAATAGTAATAAATGAATAATAATTTTTATAAAGTGTGTAACGTATGAAGTTTAAAATGGTTTTTAGCTCTGTCATTATCTTAGTTGGAGCTATACTCTTGGGATTTTCTTTAAGAGCTCAAGATAGAACGACGACTTTAGATCCTCGAATTGCAGAAGTCTATCGAGATAATAAGCAATTGTTATCTGAAGCTAGAGTAAATGCCTTAATGCAGCTACTGAATGAGAGAGTAGAAATTAAGGAAGAAGCTTTCGTTTCAGGTGAAAAACATCAATTATTGTCAACTGTACCTTTGTTTAACAAGTACAATACTGCTTTAACACGGGATGTAACATTTGATTTAAATACATTTAATGTGTTAAAGTACAATTTGGCATTTTTCGAAAATAGAGATGCCTTGTATCGAGTAGATAACACAAATTTTGTAATTATTATTCATCAACAAGCTTATAGAAGATAGCAGTATGAAAAAAATTATTAACCTATTATTTTTATTATGTAGTTTTCTGATTTATGCTCAAAATAATTCAGAGTATACTCCATATCCCATTCAAAATGGGAGAATAGATACCTGTTCGGGTTATTTCTTTGATTCGGGTGGATTTGATAATCATTATGGAAATAATGAAAACTTTACGTTTACTATTTGTCCTGATAATGAAGACAATTATATAGTAATTGACTTTGAAAGTTTTATTACTGAAGCAAATGCTGATATTTTGACTGTTTTTGCAGGTGAAAATGCAAATGGAGCGGCTATTGCTACATATTCAGGTCATATTGAAGATCCTTTTTCGGTTGTAGGAGCATTAGGACCAACCAATGGGTGTTTAACTTTTGTATTCACTTCGGATGATGAAACTACAATGCCAGGTTGGCGTGCAAAAATTTCTTGTAGAGGAGAGTGTCAAAATATCAGAGCTGTTTTTGCGGGATCAGTTCCTGAAATTGACCCTAATGTAGTTCCTGTTTGTCCTGAAGATGTTGGAGTAATTCGCGTTTGTAAAGGAACACCATTTACATTAAAAGCAGATGGTGTCTTTGAAAGAGATAATGAAGGTGCAAAATATGAGTGGGTTTTAAACAGAAAAGATGAGAATTTAAATAACATCATTTATAGAGGAAAAGAAATTACGACTCAATTTGATGAAGAAGGGTCTTATAAATTTAGCTTGGTTGCTATTGATGCTGAAGGATGTAAAAGTAGAAATTTAGTAAGTGTAGTTGTGCAGGTTTCTTCTAATGAAGCTGAAATTACATTGACAACAGATAAACCTAATTATTGTTTAAATGAAACAATAATGCTATTTTCCGATGTAGAGCTGAAAAAATATGATTATGAACCAATTCCTCCAGTAGCAGGAACTACTTTTATTCCAGATGGACGTGATTTATATACTACTAGTATTTTTGTCGATCAGTTCTGTTTAGGGCAAGAATTGGAAGACATGAATCACGTTACGGTTTGTTTGAATATGGAGCATTCCTATATGGGAGATTTAATAATTACTTTGGTTTCTCCAAATGGTCAAAGAGTTCGATTACACAATCAAGCTGGTGCAGGTAGAACTTTTGGTATTCCTAGATGGTTACAGGGAAAAGATGCAGATGAAGCAGAAGGTCCTGGTGTAGGATGGGACTATTGTTTTAATATGGCTCCCGGTAATATTATTGTTGGAGGGCCTGGTGTTCCTACAACTCAAGTATCGATGCCGCCTCAAGGTACTGTTAGACCAGCAGCTAATCCTGGAACTTATTTACCAGTTGATTCTTTTCAAGGTTTCGTAGGTACAGAATTAAATGGAGAATGGAAAATTGAAATTTTAGATCAATTAGCAATAGATAATGGTTGGATTTTCTCATGGAGCTTAATATTTGATGAATCTATTATACCTGCCGACTTATCATTTGCTCCAGAAGTGAAGTCAGAACGTTGGATAGGTGAGGGGATTGTGAATCTTGAAAATGGTGAAGCTTTGGTTCGCCCAGTTACTCCAGGTACTTATACCTATACTTATGAAGTAACAGATAATTTTAATTGTACATATACTAAAGATATTACAGTTACAGTTGACCCAGTTTTATTCACGGATAAGCCTAGTAACTTAAATGCTTGTATGGACCAAACTACAAGAAGAGGAACATTTAATTTACGTGATGTTCAACCATCAGTAAGTTCAAATCCAAATGTGATATTTAATTACTATAATAGTGAAATGGATGCTCAATTGGATAGAAGCCCAATAGATGTGAATCAGGTTGTACATATTAACAATAGTCCAAGACAAGTTTGGTTGAGAGCCGTTGATCCTGGGATGAGTTTAAATTGTTATACTGTTGAGAGTTTTTATTTAGTAGTAAATAATTGTGCGTTACAATTGCGTAATTTGGATAATTTAATTATCTGTAATCCATCAACTATTTTTGATTTAACTGTACAAACACCAATTGTATATAACAATACACCTGGATTTACTGTTACGTATCATACCACGCAAGAGGGCGCTTTAGCAGGAAACAATGCTATTCCTCCAGCTGATGCGGCTGCCTTTACAGGAACAAATGGACAAGTAATCTATGTACGTGTGCAAAGTGATACGAATCCGGAAGCTTATGCAACTACTAGTTTTAGATTGTTTATTGAAGAAGTACCTACTATCTTTCCAGTAGCTGAAATTTTTGGATGCCCTATTAATACAGAGAAATCGATCGGGGAATTTAATTTACCATTGAACAATCTAGCTTTAACTGGAGGTAGACCTAATTTAGTTGTTAGTTATTACCCAACAGAAGCAGCTGCAATTGCAGGATTGGTAGCTAACCGTTTACCAAATATTCTTCAAACAACAGCTTCAACCATTTGGGCGCGTGTAGAGCATGCAAGAACGAAGTGTTTTGCTACTACGCCAATCGATTTAATTGTAGCGGATATTCCAGAGCATGCTGATGACGTAACGATTTTTAATTGTTCAACAAATAATGATGGTATTGCTGAGTTCTCAACGAGTACAATTACATTCCAATTGTTTGGTAATATATTACCTAATATAAGTGTACGTTATTTTATTTCTGAGGCTGATGCACAACGAAATATTAATAACTTACCAGACACATTCGCAAATACTGTTCCTAATAATCAAACGATTTATGCAAGAATTGCTTTTGATCGTTCAGGGTGTTTTGAAATTATTCCTATTGAATTAGTGATTTCACGTTCACCTAGAATTGTTACACCAACACCATTTGCTGCTTGTGTAGATAGTCAAAATAGAGAAGTGATTTATGATTTGCGTTTGAAAGAACCTGAAATTTTAGGAGGTCAAAATGCAGCGAACTTTGAAATTACGTACTACTTAACAGAAAATAATGCCCACAGAGCAGAGTTCGCTATTGATAATGCAAATGCATTCTCTAATACTACAGCTTATGTAGTATGGGTAAGAGTACAGGATAGAGCAACAGGCTGTTATGCAGTAACACGTTTGGTATTAACGACGAAACTGTTACCTAATGTTCCTGCGATGTTACCGACATATAAATTATGTAGTGCGCCAGAGAATAACGGTATTGGAACTTTCGATTTGTTAGCATACAAAAATGTAATTGCAAATGGTCAGCAAGGTTTAGTTATTAGCTACCATAAAACAGAAGCGGATGCAGATGCGAATCGCAATAGATTGCCTAATAGCTATGAAAATGAAACAGCTTATTACCAAACCATTTTCGTTCGCATTGAAAACGAAGTTGGATGTCATGTTGTAAGAACGTTAGCACTACGCGTGGATGCATTACCAACATTGAATATTACCGCTGAACCATTCCAAGTTTGTAGTTATGGAGAAACAGGAGTAACTTCTTTTAACTTAGAGGATATTATCAATACTATTCAGGTAGGTGTTGTTGGTTTAGAGTATCATTTCTATGAATTAGAAGAGAATGCATATAACGATATTGATCGTATTTTAAATCCAAGAAATTACACGAATATTCAACCAGGAGTATCGACAGTTTGGGTGAAGGCACTAGATCCTGTAACACGTTGTTTTACTGTGAAACCATTGAGAATTATTGCAGTAGCAGCGCCAACGTTACCTGTAGCACTTGAAAATTTAGTTATGTGTACAGACAGACATGATGGTACAAGTGCTATTTTCGATTTAACAGCTCAAAATGACCGAATTTTAGCTGAACAACAAGTTGATCCTGCTAACATTAGTATTGTTTATTATCTAACAGAAGATGATGCATTAAATCGTAGAAATAGAATTACTACACCAGAAGTGTTTACAAATACGAGATTAAATCAAAGAATTTGGGTTAGAATTGAAAATACAGTAACGAAATGCTATGTATTGGGCTCATTCTTGTTGGAGATTAAAAATCCTTTGGAGATTGCAGCAGTATTAACACCAATTGAGCTATGTCAAGATTTAACGTTACCAGGTGTTTCTGCTACATTTAATTTACATGAAAGAGAGTCAGATCTTTTATTAGGTGTTGAGGTATTTGGTGCTGTATTTGGTTACTATGAATCAAAAGAAGATGCTGAAAATGATCGTAACCCGATTCAGAATACAAGAAACTATGTAAATAGGACAAATCCTCAAACGATTTGGGTATCTGTTGAAGGTAGAAACGGTTGTAGAAGCTATAGACCGTTGGTTATTAGAGTCAAACCATTACCATTGCCAAATTACAACCCTATGCCATTAGAAATGTGTGAGTTTCAAACTAGAGATGGTAAAGCGGAATTTAATTTGAAATTAGCTGAAGAGGATATGAGAAATCAAGATCCGAATTTATTGTTCAGCTATTTTGAATCTGAAGCAGATGCTATTGGAAATGTAAATCCAATTCAATTTCCTACAAACTATGTTACAGGTACTAGAATTGTTTGGGTAAGAGTAGCGAAAAATAACGCGGGTCAACCTGATAGCTGTTATGTGATTGTAAAATTACCAGTGAAAGTAAATCTTCAACCGTATTTTAACCCATTGAAACCGTATATTCATTGTTTGGATAATCCGGGACAGTTTGAGAAATTTGATTTGAGAACGAAATTCGATGAGATTTTAGAAGGTAGAAATGCAGCTGATTATACGATTACGTTCTATACGAACTTGAATGCAGCAATGAATGATAGAAACCCAATCATGTATGATTACGTTAATATCGTTCCAAACCAACAAGAGATTTATGTTAGATTAACAGATATTAAAACGGGTTGTTTCTATGTGGATAAGTTAATCTTGTCAATTGAACAAAAAGTAGTAGCCTTCCCAATTAGCACAACAGATAAAGCGAGAATTGAGAAATGTGCAACACCAGCAGGTCCAACAGGTACTGCGGTATTCAATCTTAATTTGTTTACAGATGAGATTAAAGGAGCACAAATTATTGATCCAGCTGATCTAGAAGTACAGTACTATTATAATAATGCATTAATTGATGCTGGAGATGTTGGACGTTTCAGATTACCAATCGGAACACATGAAATCGTAGCAGTGATTAAACAAGTGGGGGCTCAGTTCTTCTGTCAAGATGAAACGAGATTCACATTGACTGTTTCTGAAACACCAATAGCACCAGTACTACAAGTGAGTACATTAGTATGTATCGATTACAATACAGGTAAATTGGTTGATCCGTATACGATTGATTCTGGATTCAAAGGAGGAGATTATGAGTTCCAATGGGAGAGAAGAGGAGCTATAGGTGGGTTTACACCAATTGCTGGAGCTACAAAATCATACTATGTAGTTGAAAGTATTGAATCAGGAAATGTTTTTAGAGTAGTTGTTAAGTTCAAAGGACAACAATGTTCAAATACTAGTAATGATATAACACTTAACTTTGTTGAGGATATCAAAATCAAAGTAATGAATGTTGACTCAAAAGGTATTATTGGTGCAATTGACGGAGAAGAAAGAATTTCAATTATAATTGAAAGCCCAACAGACACTAGATTGTTTGAGTATGCTTTAGATGAAGGTGCTTACCAAGATTCAAGAATCTTCTATGACGTATTAAATGGTTCACATAGAGTTTGGGTTAGATACAAAGATCAGAGATCAATTTGTCCTCAATATGTTGACGTATTTGTTTTAGGGTATCCAAGATTTTTTACACCAAATGGTGATGGATTTAATGATACTTGGAATATTCCAACATTAAAAGGACATCCAGAAGCAGTGATTTATATCTATGATAGATATGGTAAATTACTTTCTCAGTTTAATCCTGCTAGTGGAGGATGGGATGGTACATTTAATGGGAAACAAATGCCATCAACAGACTATTGGTTTACTGTAGAATATTTAGAAGAGGCTAAACAAGCGAATCAAGTTCCTAGAAAAGTTCAATATAAAGGGCACTTCTCATTAAAACGATAATTAGGATATGAAAATATTTAAGAAAAGATATTTAGCAGTTGCGTTATTAGTTACTCAAATGAGTAATGCGCAAGACGGTGGATTACCTATGTATTCGGATTATTTAGCTGATAACTATTATTTGATTCACCCTGCAATGGCTGGTTTGAAAAATAGTACACAAGTAAGAGGAGCGATAAGACAACAATGGGGAGATACGGATGATGCACCGCAAACTCAAACTTTAACAATCAATACCCGCGTCGGAGAACGATCGGGTATTGGTATCATCGCTTTCAAAGATAAGAATGGGTACCATTCAGAAACAGGAGCGAAGTTGACGTATGCACACCATATCACATTTAGTGAATCGCGTTATGAATTGAATATGTTATCGTTTGGTATGAGTGCAGGTTTTGCACGAACTACATTAGATGAAACAGAGTTTGGTTCTGGATATGATCCGATTCTAAGTGGTGGTCTTGAAGTAAAAGACAGCTATTTCTCTGTTGACTTTGGAGCAGCTTATCACCGTGGGGATTTTTTCTCTATGTTCACAGTTAAAAATGCAGTTACAAGTAAAAGAGAATTGTACACGGATGCAGAAAGCAGTAATTTCCGCCGCTATTTATTAGGTGGGGGATATACTTTCGGAAACACACGTTATAACGGTGGATGGATGTATGAGCCTTCGGTTTTAGTACAGTATGTTGAAGAAACGGAAATGAAGTTAGCAGATGTGAATATGAAAGTGTATAAAACGTTTGACAACGCAAAGCTTTGGGCAGGGGTTTCTTATAGACGCGACTTTAACAGAGCTGAGTACATGAAAAGTGGTAAAACGAAGAAACAAGCAAATCAAAGTATTAGTCCACTATTAGGAGGATCTTACAAGATGTTTAGTTTGACTTACACGTATACACATGAATTAGGAGATAATACGTTTAACAAAGGAGGATTCCACTTGTTTACACTTGGAGTTAATTTATTTGGAAAACGAAGTTCATTAGATTGTAACTGTCCTAACTTACATGATTAAAAAAAAAGTCCCGATATTTATCGGGACTTTTTTTTAAATATAATGAAGTATGATAATAAAAGAAATAAGAGGAAAATACCCTCAAATAGCAGCGGATTGTTACATTGCCGAAAATGCGACTATCGTTGGTGATGTTACGATAGGAGAATTGTGTAGTGTTTGGTTCAATGCGGTAATTCGCGGAGATGTGAATTCGATTACCATAGGAAATCAAGTCAATATTCAGGATGGAGCGGTGATTCATTGTACCTATGAAAAACATCCAACGGTTATTGGAAATAATGTATCTATTGGACACAATGCCATGGTACATGGTTGTGTTATACATGATAATGTATTGATTGGAATGGGGGCGATTGTGATGGATAATTGTGTGGTGCATAGCAACACCATTATTGCTGCGGGAGCTGTTGTAACTCAAAACACGGTAATTGAATCTGGAAGTATTTATGCAGGGGTTCCTGCCAAAAAAGTAAAAGATATAAATGCTTCTAACTTCGCTGGGGAAATAGAGCGTATAGCAACGAATTACGTGATGTACTCTAGTTGGTTCAAAGAATAAAAAAAAAGAGTAGGGGAGGATGATAGCTCTCCCAATTAAAGAATGTAAGGGATTAAGTACCTTGAATAAAAAAGCATGGAAAGTTCCATGCTTTTTTATTAAAATTCAATTTGTTGAACTTGGATATCTTCAGGTGCAAAAGTCTGTAAAATACTTGGGTTAACGTTTGTGTAAAATACAGTACTACCCTTGTTTGTGTGTGGGGTTAATAAATGATGTTCTCCCAATATTTTTTGCGTGTGTTTGGCTACAGCTTCTCCAGAATCTATAATCAGTATATGTTCGGGTATTAGAGTCTTAATAATAGGCGTTAAGTAAGGATAGTGCGTACAGCCTAATACAAGGGTATCCATGCCTTGTTCTACCATCGGTAATAGATACAGTTGTAAAAGATCTTTCATTTCTTGGGAGTGCAGTTGTCCTGACTCAATCAAGGTAACGAGATTATAGCCTATTTGCTCAATTATCTTAACATTAGGGTATAGTTTCAGCTTAGAAGTAAATAAATCACTTGTAATGGTTCCTTTTGTAGCTAAAACGCCAATGGTTGAGGTTTTAGTCAATAAGGATGCAGGTTTAATTGCGGGTTCTATTCCAATAATAGGAATAGTGAAAGAAGAACGCAACTCTTGAATGGCATTGGTTGTAGCTGTATTACAAGCAACAACCACAAGTTTACAACCTTGATCAACAAGGTATTGTATGTTTTTATGGGATAAGGCAAGAATAGCTTCTTTGGTTTGTGTACCATAAGGGGCGTTCTTTTGATCGGCTAAAAAAATGGTGTCCTCCGTAGGCATTAGTTTGTGTATTTCCTGCCATATTGTGGTTCCACCTATACCAGAGTCAAATAGACCAATGGGATTTGTATTTTTCATAAGTAGAACAAAAATAAAAAAGTCCGTTGTAATAACGGACTTTTTTATTAAAATATAAAAATTATTTAATACCTAATTCTTTTTTTACATCAGCTGCTAAGTTTGTACCATCAGCTAATAAAACTCCTGAACCCATTGAAGAATCTAAAACATATTGGATTCCTTGAGCACGAGCTACTTTTTGGATTGCAGTTCTAGCTTTCTCAAAAATTGGTTGTGTTAAATCAACCTCTTTCTTTTGTAAATCTTGTGAAGCTGTAGTTTGGAACTGTTGGATTCTTTGTAAAAGATCTTCAACTTCTTTTTGTCTATCTTCGTTTACTTTGTCTCCTACAGTAGGTGCTTCAGTTTGGTATTTTTGAGCTTTTGTTTGGTACTCAGATACCATTGTTCCATATTCTTTTTGATATTTTTCGCTTAATGTTTTCAATTCTGCCTCAGCTGATTTCATAGCAGGCATTTCTGTAATCAAAGCTTGAACATCGATGTGTGCAACTTTAGTTTGAGCTGTTGCTGTTGTTAAGCTAACGCCAAAAAACATTACTGCTGCAATCAATAAGGATTTCATTTTTTTCATTGTATTCGTTTTTTATATTATTTTACTTGTTACTTTTTGCGGCTTCAATCTGTTTTTTCATTTCTTCTTGTTCTTGAAGCATTCTCTTGCGTTTCTCTTCTTGTTCTTGTTGAACACGATCTTTAATTTCCTGTTGTTTACGTTGAGTTTCCTCGATTTGTCGTTGACGTTGTTCTAGTGCTTCTTTTTTCTTTTGCTCTAGGTCGGCTCTACGCTTAGCTTCGGCAGCTTGTCTTTCAGCAATTAATTTTTCAAGTTCTTCATTCTTGTCATTCTTTTGCTGTTTTTCTGCTTCTTCTCGTCGTCTATCTTTTTCTTCTTGTTCTCTTTTTTCTCTAGCAGCTTTTTGCTTTTCAGCTTCTTCTTGCTGCTCTTTGATTTGCTTTTCTCGATCTAATTGAAGTTGCTCTCTCTTTTGTTTATCTTCTTGCTTCTTCTGTTCAATCTCCTCTTGCTTTTGTTTCAACGCTTGTTTTTGCGCTTCAATCTTTTCTTGTCTTAAACGTTCAGCTTCTGCTCTTTTATCTTCTAACTCTTTCAACTTCTCTTCCTGTTGACGTTTTAAAGCGTCTTCTTTGTTCGTTTGCTCCTGCTGATTAGAAGTTTGCTGTTGTTTCTGCTTTTCCTCTTTCTGTTCTTGACGCATTTGACGTTCAGCTTCTTCTCTTCTTCGTTGCTGTTCTTCACGTCTACTTTGTCTCAACGAAATAGTATCTTCTTCTTTTTCCTCTTGCTCTACTGCTTCAACCTGTTCCGCAGTCATGTTTTGTTTTCTTCGAGCAGAGGTCATCCGACGAATGACTAAATTACTAATATCATATCGTTTATCCGCTATTAACATCGTAGTTTCTGCATTCTTGTCTAAAACATAGTCGTATTTTCTAGCTTCAGCAATATCTTGTACCATAGAGAATACCTGATCTTGAATCGGTTTCGCTAAACTTATTTTTTGCGAAAAGTACTCTCCATCTGTACCAAAATATTTTTGTTGATATTTTAAAAGATCGTCTTCAAGAGAACTGATGTCTTCTTCTTTTTCATTAATCAAATCACGAGTTAGCAATACCCTTTCATTTGCTAAATCCGTTTTGAGCTTTTTAATCTCTTCCTTTTTCTTATCAATTTCTTGTTTCCAGCCTTCTGCACGGGAAGCTAATTGTGCACTAGCTTCGGTGTATTCCGGGACGTGTTGCAAGATAAGTTCCATATCAATATAAGCAACTCGGGCAGACCCTCCTTGTGCAAAGGAAAAGGAATATCCAAAAATACTGATTAAAAAAATAAAAAGATACCTCATAATTTGTTAAATTTTAGCAAAGTGTATCACTAAAACTGTTGACCAAGGATGAAGTGAGTCTCCCAACCGTTTTTCTGAGTTGTTCCTGGAGGTGCATCAAATCCATATCCAAAGTCAATACCCAATAGACCAAACATAGGCATAATCACACGAACACCCAATCCAGCAGATCGTTTTAAATCGAATGGATTGTAATCTTTGAATGAATCATATGCTGCTCCTGCTTCGGCAAATGATAATACATATACTGAGGCACTTGGTTTTAGTGTAATAGGATAACGTAATTCTAGGGTGAATTTATTGTATATGGTACCACCAATTTGTTCACCATACTGATTGATTGGTGTCAATGCTTGGTTTTTGTACCCTCTCAACTGAACAACCTCACGGCCATCTAATGAGAAGTTTACTAATCCATCTCCTCCTACATAGAAGCGCTCAAATGGAACAACACCACGGTTGCTATTATACGCTCCCATATAACCGAATTCTCCTACTGTTCTAAATACTAATTTATCAAAAATTGTGGTATACCAATCACCTTTGAATTTTAATTTATAATATTCTAACCAGTTGAAACGTTTTTGGTCAACTTTACTCGCATCAGCAGTAGCATCTTGCCAGTTACTTACTGGTTGTCCAGCTGCATTTAAGTATGTACCTTCAGGAATTACTAATCCAGTATTTGGATCAACTTGTCCTGCTTTAGATCTGTATTTGTATTCTTGTTGATTTCCTAAATTCTTGTAGTCAACATTGTTGAATAACGAGTAAGGTGGAGTGAATTTTCCACTGATACTAAAGAACGAACCGAAAGTAGGGAAGTTTGGATCCATTCCTCGGTTGTCTCTCGTTAATTCAATTTGATACGCTAAATTTCGCGATGAACCATCACCAAACGTAAATAGTCCAGTGTTATAGTTCTTCATATCATAGTATTGGAAACTAAGGGTATGTGATAATACAAAATAATCATCTGGAACACTTAATTGTTTCGCAACCCCTAATTGTAACGTTGTAATATTAAAACCTCTACTACGGTCTGTTCTTCTGTTGTAGTAGTCGTATAAGTTTTGTGTACTATAAGCAATGGTACCAAATAAGTTGACTGGTTTTTTTCTACCCAACCATGGTTCAGAGAAACTTAAACTATACGTTTGGTAGTATGAACTTCCTTGTAATCTCAAGGCTAAAGATTGACCATCTCCCATAGGGAAAGGATGGTATGCTTTTTTATTGAAGATATTTCTCAAAGAGAAGTTATTGAATGACAATCCTAAGGTTCCGATGAAACCTCCTCCACCGTATCCTCCTTGTAATTCAATCTGACTCGAACCTTTTTCAGCTACTGACCATTCCACATCTACCGTTCCTGATGTTGGATCTGGATTTAAGATGTCTGGTACAATGGCTTGTGCATCAAAAATATTCAATGCCCCTAAACGACGCATTGTCTCCATAACCATCGCTTTGCTCCAGATTTCTCCAGGTCTTGTTTTTAACGTACGGTGGATAACGTGATCATGCGTATATTCGTTTCCGCGAACAGTAATGTTGTTGAAACGAGCAATAGGTCCTTCTGTAATTCGAATCTCGAAATCAATCGTATCATTCGCTGTTTTTACTTCTACTGGAGTAATATTAGAGAATAAATATCCGTTGTTTTGATATTGATTGGTTAAATCATACGCATCTGGATTAGAAGAATCTTGAATACGTTTATTTAATAACACACCATTGTATACTTCTCCTTTATCAATTCCCAAGATATTGCGAAGTTGATTATTCGTATAAACGGTGTTTCCAATGAAACGGATGTCTCCGATGTAGTATTTGTTCCCTTCTTCTACATCGATGTTAATCGCCATGCGATTTGTTTTTGGATTGTAAGCAGTCGTATCAGTAATAATACGTGCATCTCGGTATCCTTTTTCTTTGTATTTATCCACTAAGCGTGTTAAATCCTCCTCGTATTTCGATTGAATAAATTTGGAAGGTTTAAATATACGCAGCGGATTGAATGGACTGCGTTTTTTAGTATCTTTTAATGCTTTGCGCAACTGTTTGTTTGTCAATTGCTCATTACCATCAAAAGTAATATCTGAAATACGCACTTTTTTTCCTTTGTCAATACCTACAACTAAATCTACGTATCTGCCTGTTGAATCAGTTGGTACCGTATTTAATGTGATTTTTGTATTGTAGAAACCGTCTTTTTTGTACTTATTTAAAAGATAATATTTCGTTGTAGAAAGTAAGTTTTCATTAACGATTTTCCCTTTTGTCAATTTAGCTTCTTTGATTACCGTTTCAGACTTCGCTTTTTTGAAGCCTTTTACTTTAGCGCTATTTAAACGAGGTAACTCATTTAAAGTAAGTTCTAAATTGATAGTATCGTTAACAACAGATGTTTCGTAAAAATTAATGTCTTTAAAAAAACCTAGTTTCCATAGTTTTTTTAAAGCATCCGAAATCTCTTCTCCTGGAACAGAAATTTTTTGACCTTTATTTAAACCTGTAAAAGTTACAACCGTTTGAGGATTGTAATTAATTTTACCAGTTACTTTTATATCTCCTAAAATGTAGGTTTTAGGGGTTTCTAAAGTAGGAATGTTGTCCCCTTGCTGTGCTTGTGCACTACTACAAATTAGACCTGCAATAAACAGAGCAAAAAGTGAGATGCCTTTTTGAAACATTATTTTCGTTTTTATTTAATTTGTTCACTAGTTTTTCCAAATCTTCTCTCTCTGTTTTGATAGGATAGAATAGAACGATATAGCTCGTCCTCAGAGAAATCTGGCCATAATACCTCCGTAAAATACAATTCTGCATAAGCTATTTGCCAAAGCAAGAAATTACTTATTCTTTGCTCTCCACTTGTGCGAATTAACAAATCAACATCAGGCATATTATGCGTGTAAAGATGCTCATTAATAATTGATTCGTCAATATTGTCTTCTGAAATTATATTATTTTTAACTTTAATAGAAATTTCCTTAATTGCGTGTATTATTTCTGCTCTGGAGCCATAACTTAGTGCTAAAGTTACAGTCATCCTTTTGTTTTCTTTCGTTTTATCAATTGCGTCTGTTAACTTTTCTCGAACTTTTTCTGGAAGTAAATCAATATTTCCTATCGCATTTAAAGCGATATCATTCTTCATAAAAGTTGGGATTTCCTTGGTCAACGCTTTGATCAATAATTCCATCAGTTTATCTACTTCATATTTGGGTCTATTCCAATTTTCTGTAGAAAAAGCGTATAGGGTTAAATAGTCAACACCTAATTCTCCGCATGTCGTGATGGTTGTTCTGAGGGATTTTACACCATTCTCATGGCCTATTGTTCGTAGAAAACCTCTTTGTTTCGCCCATCTACCATTGCCATCCATGATAATTGCAATGTGCTTTGGTAGATTACTCATGTTAATTTGTTCTTTCAATTTCATTTAATCTGCGCAATAACAAGGATTATGTCCAAAAGTATAACTTATTGTAATTCCTGAATAGAAAAACCAATCATTTCCACTTTTTCCAAAACGATAGCGTTTGGTACTAGAAGAAGTAGGATGACTACCATCTAAATTATCAGTAAAAGTATAAGTTGCGGTAACTTCTGCATTGATATTAATCTGAGGGTTTACTCGAATTTTCATTCCTGCTGCAAACGGTATTGCCGCATTGTATTTTTTATCCCCTTTAATCATTTTTTTATTTCTGTGGTAAATATCAGAATAACGAATACCTGATAAACCGGCGTAAAGATAAGGAGTCATGGCGAAATTCTCTTGGTGTAAATCGAATTCAAAAAAGTTAAATTCAATACCCAAGCTCAATTGCTGTAGTGTATTATCAAAACGCAAGCCTCTTTCTTTTCTACTTTCACTAGAAGCATCTGCATCATTTCCTGTTAGTTTGTGTTGACTAAAACTCAAACGATACGAATGTCTAGGGCTTTTGTTCCATCTATAAAAAACGTTATAGCCTATATTCTTTGGATTGATAAACTGTGCAGATCCAATATCACCTACATAGTTTGTACCACCTAAACCAAAGCCTACCTCATGGATTTGAGCGTATGCTAAAGGCATGGTAAGTAGTAAGATAAATGTAATTAAGGCCTTTTTCATTTTGTTAAAATAATTCACAAATATAGTAATAATGAACTCTCTTTGTTTGAAAAAAAAGATTTTGTTGAAGCAAATACTAACAAAATCTTGTAATAAACAATAAATGTAGCAAAAAAAATGGCGCTACATGCTTATTTAATTGCGTTTGTCTTCTCCCCAAAGTAATTTATTTCGCAATGTCTTGATAAAACTTTGTTGTGGAAATTCTACCAAATTAATCGTAAACGGTGCTTTTGAAATAGTTACTTCTGTTTCGTTGTTTACTGCTTGTGTACTGCTATCAACAGAAAGTAAAAACTGACTTTCTCTTGCGTTGACTTTTAATTTAATTGTAAGATTATCTCGAATGACCAATGGACGAACATTTAAATTGTGTGGAGCCAGAGGGGTAATAACAAAACAACCTGTTTCTGGTTCAATAATTGGACCTCCACAGCTCAACGAATATCCTGTCGATCCAGAAGGTGTTGAAATGATTAACCCATCTGCCCAATACGTAGCCAAATACTCATTGTCTAAATAAGTCTCAACCGTAATCATAGAAGTCGTGTTTTTACGCGATACCGTGATGTCGTTTAAGGCAAAATTAATATCGAAATTGGAATTAGCCACAGGATCACAAGCAATAGTGAGTAGCGCTCTTCTCGATAATTTATAGGTGTTTTTAAACAAATGAGGTAAATGTTCTTCGATTGTGTCTTCTTGAATATTAGCTAAAAATCCCAAACGACCAGCATTGATTCCAACAATGGGAATATTTTTGTCTTTGATAAAATTTGCGGCTCTCAACATCGTACCATCGCCACCAATACTAATAAAGAAATTCACATCCGTAGGAAGTTCATTCTCATCTCCAAAGGTTTCATACGTCGTCGGCAAGATATTGATCTCGTTCAAAAGATTGTAAAAGTTACTTTCAAAAATAATAGTAGGATTGTACGTCTCTAATACATTTAAAAGTCGTTGAACGATTTGTTGTACGATGGTTTTATTGGTTTGCCCGTAAATTGCAAATTTCATACTATAGGTTTAAAAATTTGTTTAGATAATTAGAATGCTCAATCAGCTTGTTCTGATGTAAGTCTTCGTCGTGATGCGAGACAATCGTAAAATCAAAACGCCTAAAGTCTTGAATAATTGCCTCAATGTTTCGTTGACTAAGTCGCAACAGCAATTGTGTTTGATTGTCTTTGGTTTGAAGTACTAGAATACCGAGTAATTTAGTATTGTTACTTTCTACAAGTTGTACTACGGTAGAAAGACTGTAAGCTTCAGCATTAATTTCAATGATGAGCGTCGTTCCAGGTTCCGTTAGAAAGGTACTTTCTAGTAAATTGGCTGTTAATGCCGCTTTAGGTAACATGCCCTTGAGGTACATTTCTTCATCAAGTACAGGCAATAAATTGCAGCTATTGAGAATAAATGTATCAGCAATTTTAGCTAAATCATCAGAGGCAAAAGCAAAAAAAGATTCTACATGATACTGTAGATTCGCAATCTTTTCTGTTTCATCTACATCATACAATAAATCGGTCGCGATATTGCCTATCCACTTGTTGTCTGAATCGACAAGGGAAAGGTGTGAATACTCGTGCTGATCTAAAAAGGCTATGACCTCACTCACTTGCATGTCGCTAGTGAGGGTAGGTGCGTCGATGAATAAAGATTCTAAGGTTATCAAAATGCGTCTGATTGAAATGCTTTTGCAAAATAATTAAAAATAAACCAATAAGCCTTAATTATACTTTGTATTTTTGTTTTTTAATATCTTAATTATGACAAAGCTATCTGTAAATATCAATAAAATTGCTACTTTAAGAAACTCTAGAGGTGGTAATGTACCTAATTTATTAAAAGTTGCTGAAGATGTTCAAAAATTTGGTGCTGCAGGTGTAACCATTCACCCTCGACCAGATGAACGTCACATTCGTTATCAAGATGCAAGAGATTTGGTGCAGGTTGTTCATACAGAATATAATATTGAAGGGAATCCAATGGATGACTTTCTGAAGTTGGTTTTTGAATGTAAACCGACGCAGGTTACATTAGTACCAGATGCCGTTGATGCATTGACTTCTAATGCTGGTTGGGATACGGTGAAACACAAAGGCTTCTTAACTGAAGTGATTCAAGAGTGTAAGCAACAAGGAATTCGCACATCTATTTTTGTGGACCCTGTGTTGAGTATGATTGAAGGGGCAAAGATGGTAGGAACAGACCGCATTGAATTGTATACTGAAGAATTTGCAACTCAGTATGGTTTAGGAAATGAGAAGGGAATTGAACCTTATATTAAAGCAGCAGAATTGGCTGTTGAATTAGATCTAGGTATTAATGCAGGACATGATTTGAGTTTAGATAATATTCAATTCTTTAAAGCGAATATTCCAAATTTATTAGAAGTGTCTATTGGACATGCACTAATTGCAGAATCGCTTTATTTAGGATTGGAAAATGTAGTGAATATGTATATAAATAAATTGAGCTAATGAAAGAGATTTTATATTCAAAAATTGAAGGAGAAGGCGGAATACCAATGCTAGTATTGCATGGGTATTTTGGTATGTCGGATAACTGGAATACGTTTGGTCGACAAATGACAGCATTAGGATATGAGATGCACTTGGTAGATTTGAGAAACCACGGGCGTAGTTTTCATTCTGATGAATGGTCTTATGAGGTAATGGTAGAGGATATCATTCGCTATATGGATCATTATAATATGTGTGATGCTATTGTATTAGGGCATTCTATGGGAGGAAAAGTAGCCATGCATTTGGCAACAAAATATCCGAATCGCGTAGAGAAATTAATTATTGCAGATATTTCTCCTCGCTCTTACGCTCCGCATCATCAAGATATTTTAGAGGCATTAAATGCAGTTGATTTTTCAACGAAGCCTTCGCGAAAAGAAGTAGATGATATTGTAAGTGCGCGAATTACAGATTTTGGTACAAAACAATTTTTGTTGAAAAGTTTATATTGGAAAGAACCAGATCAATTGGCTTTCCGATTCAACTTGGACGTTTTTAATAGAGATGAAAATGTGGTTGGTGAAGGTATTGATGAAACTGCTTTATTTGATAAACCAACTCTTTTTGTACGTGGAGGTGCATCAAAGTACATTCAAGAAAAAGATGAAATACTCATTCAACAGCATTTTCCTCAAGCTGTGATTGAAACTATTCCTGGTGCAGGACACTGGTTACATGCGGAAAATCCACAGCTGTTTTTTGAAATCGTTTCGAAATTTTTAGCGTAAAAAACGATGATACATTAATATTGAAAAAGGCTCTTGCTAACTAGCAAGAGCCTTTTTTTGTTAATTATCGGGAAGTAGGGCTGTTTTTCATTATTTGAATGGTGAAATAAAAATACGTTTTTTATTTAAAATATTAAAGTTTGGGTGTTAAAATAAAAAAAATAGTATTTTTTGGTTATTTTTTTATTTTGTATAATTTGCTGAATAGTTAAATTTAACTTAAATTGGACGGATTTTATTTTAGAATAGAGTTAACCTGAAGCTTACCAACGCAGGTTTAGTATAAACCACTTTAGATCCAACTATATTTATGAAACAAAAAAACTTTTTACTTCTCAGTATTTTACTTTTGTTGAGTAATGCTGTATTTGCTCAATACTATAAGACCCATCATATAGCGCCAGCACCATGGCAATATTGGAGCACCGCTAATCAAATCGTAATAGGAACTTTGTCAGCAACTCCTGTAGATGTAGTATTGAAAAAAAGTGATGGAACTCCTTTAACAACGTTAACGGTAACAGCGAACAATCCTATTGCGTATCGTTTTGTAGGAACTGCTAATACACAGAATCGAAATGTTGTTAACACGACATATAATGATCGTGGGTTATTGGTTGAGGCAACTGAACCTGTATTAGTGAATATGCGAAATATTGCATCAGACGCAACGGTAGGTTGGAATTCTTTAGGGGTGGAAAATATTAAAGGAAATGCCTCTTTAGTGAGTTTTGGTGAGGAAGGATTAGGTGTGGAATTTCGCTTGGGATACTATAGACAAAGTACACAGGGACTATATGAGGATGCACCCGTTTATTCTGTAATGGCAACTGAGGATGAAACGGAGGTAGAAATTCAACAAACAACAGGTGTAATGACTTTTACACTGGAGCAAGGACAAAGTAGATTATTTAAAGCGCCCTTAGGTAGCTATTTAAAAGCAACGAAGTCTGTCGTAGTCAATGTAGGAAACTGGGGAGATACACCTCGATTGTGTGGGCCAGGTGGAATTAACGGACAAGATGGAACTTTTGACCAAGTAGCGCCTGTACATATGTTGGGGAATCGCTATTTAGTAGTTCGTGGCGAAGGAACAATTCCCAATGATACGCAACGCAATCAATTTTTAGGATCAGAACAGAGTTTAATTGTAGCAACAAAGGATAATACAACAGTTACCATCAAGAGTTATACACCACAAGGGGTGGAAACTGGGACAATGGTTACGCAAGTATTAACTAATGCAGGAGATTACTATTCGTTTTATCATGGGGATGGTCGAAATCCCAATTCTTCTAGTTTGATTGTGTCAGATAACGAAGTAATTGTCTATGCAGGTACAGCAGTTGAATGTGAAACGGATATTTCTACCGTATTGCCTATTGGTGGTTGTGCAGGATCAATCAATATTCAAACCAAGAAATTCGTGAATTATAATGATGGAGGATTACCTTATATGGGATTCGCTATTATTGAACACTCAACAGAACTTGTTTACATCAACAATCAAAATATTGAAACGTTAACAGGAAGAAATCGAGTGCCATTAGGAAATAGTGGTTTATACATGATTACGTTTAATCATACGTCTATTGGAAATCCAGAAAATATTGTTCTGCGTTCTGAATTGCCTTTAACAGCTAGTTTGGTGCAACAAGGAGATGGATTTTCTATGTCTGCTTTTTTCTCTTCTTTTGGAGAGGCTGCAAAATCGCCAATCAAGATTCAACAAAATGACAACTGTACAGTGAGAATAGAATCGGAAGAAGATTCATTGGAATATGAGTGGTTTTTTAATGGAGAATCTTTAGAGATTACTACGGAAAATTTTATTGATGTAGTTGCGAGTGGAATGTATGCGGTGAAGATTAAAAAAGAATGTGGTTGGAGTAATATGTCACTTCCACTAGATGTACTAGTGAAACCTTGTACAGATTTAGCTATCACGAAAAAAGTAAAATCACAAGAGGAAAGCATTGCTGTATTTATTATTACAGTGAAAAACTTGGATGAAATTTTTACAGATCCTAATGTTGTGGTGACTGATTTATTGCCTTCAGGATATGGGTTTGTTAGCTATGAAGCAGATAAGGGAAGTTATGATGAAACGACAGGAGAATGGAAAATTGGAGCATTAGAGTCACAAGAAGAAGTTACTATTGAAATTAAGGTGAAAATTAAAAGTGGAGGGGAATATAAAAATATCGCTACAGTAGAAGGTGATAATATCGACACTAATCCAGATAACAATACTGATGAAGCCATTGTTGCCTTAGGTAAATTAGAATTTACTAAAAAAGTAGTGGACAAGGACTATATCCGTATTGGTGATCGTATTGAGTATGAAATTATTGTGAAAAATATTGGTGAAATTGCGATTAAAGATATTGTATTGACGGATGAAAACGCAGATCCAGGATCTTTAAGTCCTGCTACAATTTCTGTGTTAGATCCGAAAGAATCGGTAACGGTACAAGCGTACCATACCATTACTGAAGAAGACTTTAGAGCGAAAGAGGTAATTAATCAAGCCTCTTTAAAAGCGATTACCCATGGTGGAACAATGACACAGTTGTCTGATGATCCTACTACTCCACAACGCAATGATCCGACGATTGCGCCAATTTTATATCGAGCAGATTTACACGCAGTAAAAGATGATGGGATACAGTACTATGTTCCAGGGCAACAAACAACATATACTATTGTTGTTGAAAATAAAGGACCAGGATCGGCTGTAGATGTAGAAGTAATAGATATGATGCCAGAAGGGGTTAAACACATGGAATGGACAAGTTCTTTGGGAACATCTGGAATAGGAGATATGATTGATGTAATTGCATTATTAGATGTGGGGGATCAAGTGACTTATCAAGTGACCTTAACCATACCAGAAAAACATACAAATGCTTTTATTAATATCGTTTCGGTTACAGCAGAAGATAATGAAGATCCAGTAGAAGCTTGTGAGAGTTGTATGGATGTTAATTATCAAAAGGTATTTATTCCTAGGGGAATTTCACCAAATGGAGATGGATTAAATGATTATTTAGATTTAAGTAATTACGATGTAATCAGTCTGAAGGTGTATAGTCGATTGGGAATACTAGTTTATAACGCAGGGAAATATGAAAAGGAATGGTATGGGCAATCCAATTCAGGAAATAAATTATTACCAGCAGGAACGTACTTCTATGTGATGCAAAATATTTTAAATGATACCTATAGTGGATGGATTTACCTCCAGTATTAAATTGAATTCTTACGTTTTTTAGTTTATATTTTTGAAAAGCTGTCTTAACTTGTTAGGACAGCTTTTTTTGTTTTTGATGCGGAAAGCAAAGTACTGTTAAGAGAATGTTGAAAAGAGATGCGATTGTATTTGTTAATTAAGAGATAAAATGAATATGTGCTAAATAAAGTAAGTTTATGCTTTGAATCTTTTTTTAAAATAGTATTTTTATTTCTATTTTTTCTTTTTTAGTGTTAAAGTGGGTATTAAAAATTTGTCAAATTAGGATATCTTTTTATATTTACTATAAATGAAATAAAATAAGTGTTAATTATGATAAAAAAGGTATTATCATTATCCCTTCTGACGCTCATCACGGCATCTACGTATGCAGGTGGTTATCGCGTTAGTATGCAAGGAAATAGACAGCTTGCGATGGGACATGCAGGGGTGGCTGTTATTAGTAGTGGTGCTGAATCATTATTTTTTAACCCAGGTGCATCAGTTTATCTAGAGGATAAGTTTAACTTTTCTGCTGGAATGAATTATTTGGTCGCTGATACCAAATTTCAAAATAAGACCTATGGATGGGAAAATGATACGCGTAACCCGGGGACGCCTTTTTATCTCTATGGGACTTATAAAGCAACGGATTGGATGACGGTCGGTTTAGCGGTTTATACGCCTTATGGAAGTGCTGTCGATTGGGATAGAGATTGGCAAGGGTCACATTTGGTGAATAACATCGATTTAAAGGCCTTCTACTTCCAACCAACGGTTGCTTTCAAGGTAAGTAAGCACTTCAGTTTTGGTGGGGGACCTATCTTTGTTAATGGAGGGGTTACATTTGATCGAAACGTATCTCGTAGTATGACCGATGAGCAAGGAAGAAGAACAAGTGTTGATATCGAAGCGAAAAATGTTACCGCTTGGGGATGGACTGCAGGTTATTTGGTAAGCGTGGATGACCATTTGCGTTTTGGATTAAACTACCGTTCTAAAATTATAATGAAGGAAAATAGTGGAAAAGCTAAATTCTCTAATGTTCCTGGTTTTGGACAAGACTTGTTTAAGGATGGAAAAATCAAAGCAGAAATGCCGTTGCCAGCTGAGTTGACAGTGGGAGCTTCTTATACTTGGGATAAATGGGTATTTGCCTTTGATTACAATAGAACGTTCTGGAAAGTATATGATGCTTTGGTGATTGAATTCGTTGATAGCGCAGTGCCAACATCAGTAAATCCTAGAAATTATAAAGATTCAAGTACATACCGTGTAGGAGCACAATACAGTGTAAATGAGCAATTGACATTACGTGCTGGGTGGTATTATGATGAAAGTCCTGTACAAAAAGGATACTTTGCACCAGAAACACCTAGAAATGATTCGCGTGCATATACAGGAGGTTTAACCTATAAATTTAAAAACGGAATTGGGGTGGATCTAGTATTCTCTTACTTACACTTTAGCGATACCAATAGCTCGTACGATTATTTTCAAGAGGATGGACAAAACGTTTCGTTTGGAGGAACGTATAAATCTGCTGTTACAAGGTGGTGGTGTAGGAATTACGTATAGTTTTTAATGATTAAAGAGATTTAAAATGAAAAGAAAATATTTATATATAGCGCCACTTTTAGCTGTTATAGCTGTAGGATGTGAGCCTTCTATTAAAGATGAAATCAATTCAGATACTTACTATGCAGGTGAAGCTGATTTTTCTTCTTATGTGGCTATTGGAAATTCCTTAACCGCTGGGTATATGGATGGAACTTTGTATCGCTCTGGGCAACAAAATTCGTTTCCAAATATCTTAGCACAACAGTTTAAAGTTGTAGGCGGTGGGCCATTTACTCAACCCCCTTTGGATGATGATACAAACGACGTAGGAGGGATGTTGATTAATGGAAATCCACTACCTGGTTTTGATACTAAATTGGTGATGAATATGTCTACCAGTAGCCCTGAAAATAAAAAGGGAACTGTGACTTTAGATGTAAACAAAAGAGCACAAAAGGCTTATCATAATGCAGGTGTTCCAGGAGCAAAAACATTTCATTTAATTGCGCCAGGATATGGTAGTATGAGTAATTTATTAGCAGGAAAGGCAAATCCTTATTTTGTTCGTACGGCTACTTCTGATGAGACAACGGTAATGGCGGATGTCATGACGTTAAAACCGACCTTTTTTACAAACTGGATTGGAGCAAATGACGTATTGGCTTATGCGACTTCAGGAGGAGAAGGTTTAGATCAAAATGAGCAAGCGAATGGAACAGATCTTACACAATATGGAGGAAATGATATTACGCATGTAGGTGTATTTAAAATGGCGTATGAAGGAATTGTAAATACACTAGTTAGTGGTGGTGCAAAAGGAGTAGTAGCAACTGTACCTGATGTAACAACCATTCCGTTTTTTACAACGGTTCCTTATAATCCAATAACATCAGCGGCTATCGTTCAGCCTGGACAAAACGAAGATGCTGTTTTTGGTCAGTTGAATCTATTGATTGGAATGTTTAAAGAAGTTTTAACTCAACTGGGGCAAGGTGATCGTTTACAATTGTTGGATAAAACGAAAGCGAATCCGCTACTTATTCAAGATAAATCACTAGATAATTTAGAACCACAATTAAATGTGATCATAAAAATGTTAGTGGATTCAGGTAAATTTCCAATTAAATTATCTGATCAAGAAATTGCTTTTATCGCAAAAGGCTTTGGCCAAGCAAGACATGCAACAGCAAAAGATTTAATGTTGTTGACAAGTAGAGCGCAAATTGGTGGTGCATTACCTTCAACAGGTAAACCAGAAATGGATGCCATGTTGAAAAAGGGAATTACATATCCAATCGATGATAAATTTGTATTGAATGTGGTAGAGCAAGAAAAAGTACAAGCAGCTACCAATGCATTTAATTCAATTATCAAAAATGTGGCGAATGAAAAAGGATTAGCTGTTGCGGATATGAATGATTTGTTGCGCAAAGCAGTTAGTGGATTGAGAGTGGAAGATGGTCAAATTTATACGGCAGATTATTTTAAAGGAATGGGGAACTTAAATACCGTTATGTTTTCATTAGATGGTGTACATTTGAACCCTAGAGGGTATGCGTTTATCGCAGCTGAAATTTTACGTGTGATCAACAAACACTATAAAGCAAATATTCCTCTAGTGAATCCTGCTGTTTATCCAGGACCAACCTTAGTTTTGCAAAATTAAAAATGATATAAATGAGTTTTATAGTTCGATTATTAGTTACAACAGCTTTAGTTGTTTTTCTTTGTTGGCTGTTGCCAGGTGTACACGTGGTAGGATGGACTTCCGCTTTATGGGTGGCTGTAGTGATGGGATTGCTGAATATGTTCTTGAGACCTGTTCTAGTATTTATGACACTACCCGCTACAATTGTAACCATGGGGCTGTTTCTGTTCGTTATTAACGCAGTAATTATCATGTTGAGTGCTTATTTCGTTGACGGATTTCAGGTTAATGGATTTTGGTATGCTTTATTATTCAGTTTAATCTTAGCGTTTTGTCAATCAATCGTAAATGGGATTCTGCAAAATGGTGAGCCAAGAAAGAGATAAAAAATTTAATAGTTGAAAGACAAACACTTAAAAAGTTGGACGGGTTGTAAAAATAATTTATTTTTGCAACCCAATTTTATATGTAAATACATCAAAAAATGAATATTACAAGAAATAATGTAGATGCTCTTAATGCAATTGTTACTATTGAACTTGCAAAAGAAGATTACCAAGGTAATGTAGATACTGTGTTATCTAACTATAAAAAGAACGCTAACGTTCCTGGATTTAGAAAAGGTGCTGTACCGATGAGTTTGATTCTAAAACAATACGGAAAATCTGTATTGTTCGAAGAAGTAAACAAAATGTTGCAAGAGAAATTGAATAACTATCTTGTAGATGAAAAATTAGATATTTTAGGAAATCCTCTTCCAGTAATGAGCGAGAACTTTGACTGGGATGCTGATGTATTAAAATTTGATTTCGAATTAGGATTGGCTCCTGAGTTTACTGTTGACTTAGAAGGAAAAACTAAGGTGACTAAATTTAATATCGTTGCTGATGAGGCGATGTTAGACGAGCAAGTAGAGTATATCCAAAAACAATACGGAAAATTAGTATCGAAAGAGGCAGTTGAAGAAACTTCTGAGTTAGTTGGTACTTTTACAAATGAAGAAGAAGGAATCAATAAAGATGTAACAATCGCTGTTGCTGATTTCAGAACAAAAACAAACCAAAAGAAATTCTTAAACAAAAAAGTTGGTGATCAAGTTACGGTTAACACAAAAGGGTTATTCGAAGATGATCACAAATTAATGGATGTTTTAGGAATTGATCACGATCAAGTTCACGGATTAGAAGTTGATGTTGTATTTACAATCAACGAAATCAACGAGTCTGAAAAGGCAGAATTAAACCAAGAGCTTTTCGATAAATTATTTGGACAAGATGTTGTTACTTCAGTAGAACAATTGAAAGAAAAAATCAAAGAAGATGCTGAAAAACAATTCGCTTCTCAAGCAGATCAAAAATTCTTAAATGACGTTTTTGAATCATTGTTAGAAACTACTTCTTTTGAATTACCTGCAACATTCTTGAAAAAATGGTTAATGACTGCTGGTGAAACTCCAATGACTGCTGAACAAGCTGCTGAGGAATACGAAAAATCTGAAAAAGGTTTACGTTACCAATTAATTGAAGGTAAAGTAATGACTCAATATGAGTTACAATTAACTTTCGAAGATATTAAAGCATACACAACAAAATTAATCAAAGAACAGTTGGCTCAATTCGGTCAAACTGAACCAGATGATAAAACAGTTGAAGATATCGTTGCTAGAGTAATGTCTAACCAAGATGAGGTAAGACGTATTTCTGAACAAGCAATGAATGAGAAAATGTTAGCTTTATTCACAGACAAAGTAAAAGCAAACGTGAAAGAAGTTTCTTACAAAGATTTCGTTAAGGAAATGTACGGAGAATAATTCTTTCCTGAAAAATAAGTATATTTGAGCGTCTATTTGAATGAATAGACGCTCATTTTTTTAATCATAAAAAGAAATAATTTATGGACTACGGAAAAGAATTTCAAAAATACGCCACCAAACATCACGGTATAAATAGCATGTATTACGATAAAATCGTAAGCAGTATGACTCCTTACATCATTGAAGAACGTCAAATGAATGTCGCTTCGATGGATGTTTTCTCTCGTCTTATGATGGATCGTATCATCTTTTTAGGGACTGCAATTGACGATTATGTGGCAAACATTATCCAAGCGCAATTGTTGTTCTTGTCTAGTGTAGATAATGAAAAAGATATTAGTATTTACGTGAATTCTCCAGGAGGAGGAGTATATGCTGGTTTAGGTATTTATGATACGATGCAATTTATTAAACCAGATGTAGCTACAATTTGTACAGGTATGGCTGCTTCAATGGGAGCTGTTTTACTATGTGCAGGTGCGGATGGTAAACGTTCTGCGTTACCACATTCACGTGTGATGATTCACCAACCATTAGGTGGAGCACAAGGTCAGGCATCTGATATTGAAATCACAGCAAGAGAGATATTAAAATTAAAAGATGAATTGTATCAAATTATAGCAAAACACTCGGGTCAAACGATGGAGAAAGTACATCATGATAGCGATAGAGACTATTGGATGATTGCTCAAGAAGCGAAAGCTTATGGTATGATTGATGAGGTTCTAATTAGAGAATAAATATGGCTAAAGAAGAGATGAGATGTTCCTTTTGCGGACGTCCAAAATCGGAAACAAATATTCTTATCGCAGGTATTGATGCGCATATTTGTGATCGTTGTGTGGACCAAGCTTATGGAATTGTTCTTGAAGAAGAAGATGCAAAACATTTAGAAGGTCTATCCAATGAATTATTGCTGAAAAAGCCAATGGAAATCCGTGCTTTTTTAGACGAATATGTCATTGGTCAAGATCAAACAAAAAAGGTAATGGCTGTAGCGGTATATAATCACTACAAACGCTTGTTACAAGAGATGAATGGAGAGGATGAGGATATTGAAATCGAGAAGAGTAATATCTTGATGGTTGGGCAAACGGGAACAGGGAAGACATTGGTAGCAAAAACAATTGCGAAGATGTTGAATGTGCCGTTGGCTATTGTGGATGCTACAGTATTGACAGAAGCAGGATATGTAGGAGAAGATGTGGAAGGTATTTTAACTAAATTACTTCAAGCTGCAGATTACGATGTTGAAAAAGCAGAGCGCGGTATTATCTTTATTGATGAGATTGATAAGATTGCCCGTAAAAGCGATAATCCTTCTATTACACGTGACGTGTCAGGTGAAGGGGTGCAACAGGCGTTGTTGAAACTGTTGGAAGGAAGTGTAGTGAATGTTCCGCCTAAGGGAGGAAGAAAACATCCGGATCAAAAGTTTATTGAGGTTAATACTAAAAATATTCTCTTTATTGCGGGAGGTGCATTTGATGGAATCGAACGTATTATTTCGAAGCGTTTGAACTTCCAATCTGTAGGATATGGATCGATCAAAGAAGGAGAAAAAGTAGACCGCACCAACTTGATGCAGTATATTATTCCGAAAGATGTCAAAGACTTTGGTTTAATACCTGAAATCATCGGTCGTTTGCCTGTTTTAACGTATATGAACCCATTGGATAGGGAAACGCTACGAGCGATCCTTACAGAGCCTAAAAATGCGTTGATCAAACAGTATGAGAAATTATTCGATATGGATGGTATTGCTTTTTCTATTACAGATGAAGCTTTAGATTATATTGTAGATAAGGCATTAGAGTACAAACTTGGTGCAAGAGGATTGCGTTCGCTTTGCGAAGCTATTTTAACGGATGCGATGTATGAGCTACCGAGTAAAGAGGAAGTGAAGGAATTGGTCGTTGATCGTGCTTATACAGAGCAGGCATTGAATAAAAACTTAATGCAAAGATTAGAAGCAGCAAGTTAAAAAGAAGGATTAATTATTATTAATTAATATAAAAATAGAAGGAGTTTAGTTTTATACTAGGCTCCTTTTTTTATACAGTTATCGAAAGAATAGTTATTCAAATAAAGTAGAAAATAAGGATAAAAAAAAGTCCCAAGCGTTAACTTGGGACTTTTGTACTCGAGGCGGGACTTGAACCCGCACGAACATTACTGTTCACTGGATTTTAAGTCCAGCGTGTCTACCACTTCCACCACTCGAGCCTTTGCTCATCAGTATTAGAACTGTTTTGCGAGTGCAAAGATAGAATAAAAAATAGGTGTCACAAGAAAAAAATAAAGAAAATTAAAACTTTTTTTGAACAGTTATGTTTAGCTGTTGGTAATCAGTATTTTGGTTTTTTATTTTTTTTGTAGCTGATTTTTTATTTTTTCTTTGTTAGGCTATTCTTCTGGGAAATCTCCAAAAATATCAAGGGATAAATCCAGTGTTTCTGCTGAAGTGAAATTTTGAATTACTTCTTCAATGCCATTTTCAAAACGCAATTCAGTATTGAATCGGCGACTAGTACCGAAAGTGTTCCCTTCAATAACGGTTTTGAAATAAAATTTACCACTAGGTGTTTTGAAACGTATAGCTTCAACTGCAGAGAAGTTGTTTTTGAGGTAGTCAATGGTTTCATAGACTTCTTCTTTGGTCGTGTGTTCTTGGCTTGTAAGTAGAGTTCGTCCTCTGCGATGTTCAAATGTGAACTTATACGTCTCATTTTCTTTCTGGCTAATAACGATTGCGCTCATAATAAAAATGTAATAAATTCAAGATTGTTGACGCGAATTGCAATTCGCACTTGTCCAAAAAAAAAGTCCCAAGCATTCACTTGGGACTTTTGTACTCGAGGCGGGACTTGAACCCGCACGAACATTACTGTTCACTGGATTTTAAGTCCAGCGTGTCTACCACTTCCACCACTCGAGCGTAATAAATTACTGGAGCGAAAAACGGGGTTCGAACCCGCGACCTCAACCTTGGCAAGGTTGCGCTCTACCAACTGAGCTATTTTCGCCTATGTTTGTAAGATCGTGCAGTACTTCTGTATTGCGAGTGCAAATATAGAATAGAATTTATTGTTTTGCAAGCTTTTTTAAGGATAAAATTGAATGGTTTTTGCTTCTGATTGATAATGAAAGGATTGAGCTCTTTTTTTATACTTGCTTCTTCTTTCTTTTCAACTAATAGTGTAATACCCTGCATTCGGTGGAAATCTTAAATAGACGATACAACTCTTTTTATATTTGTTTTTTATTAACATCGACTTGTTTTGTTTAATTTATGTAATGTGTAATATTTTTTTGTAAATATTGAAAATAATAGCATATATTTTTATATATTGTTATTTAAAATATTGTTTACTCCATGGCCTATATGAAAGGTTTTGTTAATTAGTTAACTAAATAAACAACCCTTAATATGACGATGTTGTGCTAGTACTGGATGTATAACCAAATGACCTATTATGAATAACATTACTTACCTAAATGTTTTAACTACAAAGGCAAAAAAAAACAACCGATGGCTCCAACAGCTATTTTTGTTTTTAGTCCTTTTAAGTAGTCCCCTTGCTTTTGCTCAATTTCCTTCGCCTTATTGTGAAGTAGATGGATTTGCTGTGGAAGAAATTACCAAAATTGAATTTGATGGGCTAGAAATAACCAATACAAATGATATGAATTTTTTAGTGGATCATACAGCTGAGGTTGCTGAGGTTGTCGCAGGACAAACCTATACCTTAACGGTTCATGGAAATACATATGGAGATGAAAATGATATCTATGCTTTTATTGATTGGAACCACAATGGTTTTTTAGATGATGCTGGCGAAATCTATTATATCGGAAGATTGGAGGATTCTGATGGAGAAGATGGACTCAGTGTTTCATTCGATATTGCTGTACCAACAACAGCTTTAGCAGGTGCAACACGTATACGAATTACTAAAACTTGGATTGCGTTGGGTTTTGAAGTGAATATAGATCCTTGTTGGATTAGTGGATATGATGAGGATTGGGGTAGCAATGATGACTCATTTGGTCAAGCCATTGATTTTACGTTGGATGTGGATTCTGATAATGAAACTCCTGAACCAGGCGTAAGCTGTGAGATTGGAATTAATTTAACGTTCCCTAGTTATGGAGATGTAACTACTTGGAAATTACTCGATGCAGATGGACGCGCTGTTCTCAGTGGTGGTCCTTATGATTCTTGGTCTTATAGAAATTTTGTGATTAATCGTTCGTATACTGGTTCAAACCATCCATATTCGCTGCAAATTACAGTGGATGATGAATTTTGGGGTGACTGTGATAATGAGGTAAATTATGCGGTGACAGTTGGAGGTGCTAATGATATTTCAGGAACTGTAACGGCCTGTGAAGAACTCGTATCAGAAACGTTACCAATTGGGCCTTGTCCTACTTGTGGGCCTCCAATAAGATTAACGAAAACGAATATTACACCTACTGGATTTACATTGAATTGGACTAGTGATGGTGCTCAGTTTGAAATTGAATATGGACCTACTGGTTTTGTACAAGGTAGTGCAAATGGTACAATCATTGAGAATATTACAACAACATCTTATACCTTTACAGATTTAGCAACAACGCAAGCGTATCAGTTTTATGTGCGCAATATTTGCTCGGATGAAGAAAGTGTATGGGCTGGACCATTATCCTTTGATGATATTCTTATTGCACCTTCCCCTTGGCATGAAGATTTTAGTGGAGGACGAGTTTATCCTTTAGGATGGGCTCCATTGCCTGGGGCAACTTGGAGCTTTACACCAGTAACTACTGATCAAGGGAATAGTATTCATACGAGTTTATATGATTATTCTTTTTTAGGTGGAGTCCTAACGGGGAGTTTTTCAACCATTACTGTTGGACCTATACTATATGGAGATACCTTCTCTTTTAAATATTTACTAACAGACGATTTTGGTGATCCAGCTTACACTGGTTTAGGTCGTTTAACAGTTGAACTATCTACGGATTTCGGTCAAACTTATACCCAAGTAGGAACAATCAATACCAATGGAACAAGTGGATGGCAAACGTTTACGTATGATCTTGAAGATTATGCAGGTATGTATGTAAAAATCAGAGTGAAGGCCAATGTCCTTGAGGTGTTTGCTAATCTTGACGTTGCATTGGATGATTTTGATATTTCAGGAGGGGTGCCATGTGACGAGGTTACGCTTGCAGAAGTTGAAGTGAATGAAGAGGAAACGGTCTTGCATATCGAATCGGAAGGAACAACATTTGAAATTGAATATGGGCCAGCTGGTTTTGTACGAGGAGCTGGAACAACAGTAGACAATGTAACAACGCCTTATACGTTTACGGATTTAATAGCGGATACTGATTATGATGTATATGTGCGAGCTTTACCATGTGGAGTTTGGTATGGACCAGTGACATTCAGTACATTACCTCCAGATAGTCAGGTAATCACAGCAGAAGATGTTACGAAAGTATATGGTGATATACCTTTTATACATGGAGTTTCAGATAGTGGCTTGGCATTGAGTTATGCGGTAGAAGATGAAACAGTAGCTGTAGTTGAAAATGGAAAACTGGTGATAAAAGGAGTGGGAACGACAACTGTTACAGCAAGTCAACCAGGAAATAATGTATACTTACCTGCTGAAGATGTAACTTTTACCTTAACAGTAACGAAAGCCATGCTCACCGTTATAGCAGATAGTAGCCAAGAAAAAAGATATGGTACTGAAGATCCTGTGTTTACTTATACAGCCACTGGATTTAAATATACGGATACTTTAGCTGTTTTTTCGGGTGCCCTTGCTAGAGTAGCAGGAGAGGAAATGGGAATGTATGCCATTACACAAGGTACTCTAAGTGGTGGAAGAAACTATGAGATTACGTTTATCAGTGCGGATTTCAAGATTATTTTCGCAGAATTAATTGTAACTGCCAACGAGCAGACGAAAGAATATGGTGAAGCGGATCCAGTGTTTACTTATCAAGTAACAGGGTTGTTAAACAATGATACAGAGGCTACTGTATTAAGAGGAATACTAGGTCGTGTAGCAGGAGAGAATGTAGGTAATTATGCCATCAGTCAAGGAACTCTACAAGTGATTGGAGCAAATTATGAATTGATCTTTCAAGCCAGTGAATTGAGTATTACCCCTGCGGCTTTGGTGGTTGTGCCTGATGCAGGCATGCAAAAAGTATATGGACAAGTAGATCCTGTGTTTTCGTATACTGTTACAGGGCTCAAATTTAATGATACTGCAGCTACAGCTTTAACGGGGTTACTCGGTAGACAAATAGGAGAAAATGTAGGGGTATATAATTATGCTTTAGGAGGTATACAAGCTTTGTCTGGGAATTATATCTTGACTGTAGCAGGGCAAGAGAAGTTTAAAATTACACCCGCACCTTTAGAAATCGTCGTGATAGAAAACCAAGCAAAAGGATATGGCGAGGCAGATCCCGTTTTCTTGTTTGATGCCATTGGTTTACAAAGAGGTGACCAGCTTATTCAGGTAACAACAGGACGTTTAACACGTGTTACAGGGGAGGAAATAGGATTATATGCCATCAACCAAGGTACTTTAGCTGTACGAGCAAATTACGAACTAGTTTCTTTTACAGGAGCTGATTTTGAAATTAAACAAAGCCCAATCAGGGGTGTTTCATTATCTGATCGAATTTTTGTTTATGATGGTCAAGTAAAATCCCTACAAGTGGAAGGAAATGTCGGGGCTGAGGCTGAAATTACCTATACCAATAACAATCAGACTGAAGTTGGTGTATATGAAGTGACAGCAACAGTAGATTTTGGGCCTGCCTATGAAGTTCTAACGTTGAATGGAACGCTAAAAATAGTTCAAGCAAATCAAGTAATTGATTTTGAGGTGGTAAGTACTGTGGTGATTGAAGATACACCAACGTTACAACTAACAGCAACGGCTAGCTCTGGATTGCCTGTTTCTTATCATATTAACGACGCAATAGATCAAGAAGTGGCAACGGTAGATGAAAGAGGAATGGTGCGTTTCTTACGCACAGGATTCGTTACAATTACCGCTTCTCAACCTGGAAATGAAAATTACAGCCCAGCGATACCTGTGGCACGAACAATTGAAGTGACCAGTAAAGCAGTGGAGATTGAAAACTTAATTATTGATGGTGTTTCGTATGGAAAACCAGAGAAAGAAGTGTATGTTGTGATTGGTTGTGAAAAAGAACAAGATCAAGTAATTATCGAAGTTCAGGTTGCAGATGGAGTGCAAGTATCACCTTCTACGTATATAACTGTAGCTGTAAAAGAATACGGTACGTACAAACAAGTTATTACCGTGACTTCTCCTCGTGGAACCGAACAGGAAACGTATACTGTGTATATTGAAAAACGCCTCGCTACAACCAATCTTGTATATCAGAAATACAACAATGTCTTATTGGTAAACAACAATAAGAAAACCAATGGAGGGTATGTATTCAAAGGATATGAATGGTTTAAAAATGGAGAACCTATTGGAGATCAACAAGCGTATTCAGCAGGAAATAGCATCAGCGATGTATTAGAAGTTGGTGCAGAGTATCATGTAGTCTTGACGTTGTATAATGGTAAAAAGGTGGTGAGTTGTCCAATTTATATTGAGCAAAAAGCAGCAGCAGATTGGGGAATATATCCAAATCCTGTCCAGAAAAATCAAACGTTACACGTTCGTTTAGATGAAGATCAACAACAAGCAATGAGTTATGTGATTTACAATGTCAAAGGACAAGTAATCAAACAAGGGGAGTTTGTAGAAGGAACTACAGATAAACAAATAGAATTATCTTCAACTTTAGCAACGGGATCTTATATTCTTGTGCTCAAAGGCAATGGAACACAACAAAGTGTACAATTCATTGTGAGAGAGTAAATAAGCGATGTTCTTCATAAGAAGAAGAAAGATTTAAATACATGAAAAAGCCCTAAGTTTGACTTAGGGCTTTTTTTATCGTATCATTCAGTATACGTTTTACTTACGTGCATCTAGTTCTTCTTGTGGAATAGGTAATTGGAAGCGTTTATCTAAAGGAGCGATGGATAATTTGGTGCGGTGATTTCCCGTACGATTAATGCCTCTTAATAGTCGCTTCGCATCAAACCATTCTACACCACATTCGCCATATAATTCTTTTCGTCGTTCGAGTAAGATAGCTTCCAATAAATCGGTACCGCTGGCTGTAGTTGCTTGTGCGGCAGTATCTCTATTTCGGCGGATATCATCAAGCAATTTACGTGCGTTGGTTTCATCTCCTAGATGGTAAGCGGCCTCGGCATCAATCAAAATAAGCTCTGGATAACGAAGAATAGGAATGTCAGATTCAAAAGTAAACGTAAATTTAGAAGTTACGTATTCTTGCCAATCACCTGCTGGTTTCTCATAAAAATTTGAAAATAAGTTGCGGACATCCGTAGCACTGAATTGTTGTACAAAAGCATCATTAATGAACGTACCATGGTAAGCCACGGCCACATGATCCATCATGGCATGAGGGTGTGAACGATAGTAAACGGTTTGGTCCGCGCTTTGTGGTAAAGCCCATAACCATTCTGCTGCTTGGATAGAAGCAAAGCCCTTGTTATAGTCTTCCGCGCGTAATACTTCAAGAGGATGCCCACCGTAGGCTGCTGCTGCATTTTTCTGCGCCAATTCCCATTTTCCTATGTATTGATATACTTGCGCTAAAAACGCTTGTGCTACGGCTTTATTGATGTAGGATTTATTTTCTCTTTTTTCATCTAAAAGAGTAGTGGCTTCTTCTAAATCCGTTACAATGCGACTGAAAAACTCCTCTTTCGTGGTAAAGGGAGCTGGAGTAGCCGTAGGTTCGGTATAAATTGGAGGGAAATTAGAGTGTTCTGGAGATAGATAAGCATCTCCAAATTCAATAGCGAGCTGAAAATAGTAATAACCTCTAAGTGCTAATGCTTGCCCGATTAAGGTGTTTTTATCTTCTGAACTGATTTTAGTACTCGCTTTAACCCCTTGAATTAAGTTGTTAACTTGATCGATGATTTTATAGGGTAATCTCCATGAAAATATAGCTCGTGTCCCGGTACTTACATAGACTTGATGATCGTAATCATCATCAAACCAGATTTGTTTTTGGATTAAATCTGCTCCTTTTACGCTTCGGGCAAATAAAATGCTATGAAGACCTGATGCTTCGTCGTTAATCATTGACATCCTTTGTAATCTCAAAATGCCCGATAGAAAAGAGGTTGCTCCTTCTTTGCTCCCAAAAACAATGTCGGGAGAAATACTATCTTTAGGTTGAGGTTCATCTAAGAAATCAGAGGAACAACCCAGAAGACTACTAGATAGTATGATTAAAATAATTGCTTTTATAATTGATTGTATCATGTGTTTGCGCTTTTAAAAATTAATATTTAATCCAACCGAAACAGTAGCAGATAAAGGAACGCGATAATTCGTCACGCCATTAATTGCTTGTTCTGGATCAATTCCTTGATGCGATTGGAAGGTCAATAAATTTTCCCCTTGTATATATACTCTCGCTTGCTTGAGTTTTATTTTACTTAAACGATCAACCGGAAGGGAATATCCTATTGTTAGGGCTTTCAAACGGAGATAATCATTTTTGTATAAAAATCGTGTTGAAGTAGCAGCAAAATTATTAGAAGCATTCAAGATGATTGGCGTGTCTGTAATATCCCCTGGTTTTTGCCAACGATTTTCCAAATCTGGTGAACTTTGATATCCTTTAGAAATTCCCCCCATTAAACTAGCGTAATCATTGTCGTAGATATAACCACCTAAACTAAAATTGAAAAAAGCACTAAAGTCAAAGCTTTTATAAGACAGACTTGTATTGAAACCTCCCACAACTTTAGGCAGGGCCGATTGTTTGTAATAACGAGTCGCTTCATCATAGTCTTTTGTCGTTTCTCGTCCCGTTACTTGTCCCTGAGCGTCTAATACATCTTTATACCACATTCCATATCCGTCATTTGGATCTACACCTGCCCATTCTCTAAGGTAAAAGTCATAAAGTGAACGACCTTCTTCCCAACGGTTTAGACCACTAATGAAACTGTCTTGCGTTAACGATTTAATTTTATTTCTGTCGATTGAAAAGTTTAGTGATGTATCCCATTTCCAATCCTTTGTGCGGAGAAGGTGAGTGGTTAAACTCACTTCTAATCCGTAGTTTTCAATAGTCCCTGCATTCGATAGTAACTCAAGATTTCCTGTAGAAGGTGCTTGTGGAATCGCAAATAACAAATCAATAGAGCGCTTTTTGTAATAATCTACAGAACCTTCAAGGCGATTGTTAAACAAACTGAAATCAAGCCCGACGTTGAAAGAAGCGGTTTTCTCCCAAGTTAAATAAGGATCAGTTAAGTCTCCCAATACAACACCAGGATTGTCCAATTGATTATATCCCGTTTCGAATAATCTCAAATAAGGAAAATATTTATCTTTTAGGTTGTTGTTTCCTAATTCTCCATAGGAAACCCTTAGTTTAAGTAAGTCGATATACGAAAGATTGGCTAGGAAATCTTCAGAAGAAACAATCCAGGAACCTCCAATAGAATAAAAATTTCCTGCCCTTACAGATTTGTCAAAACGCGTACTTGAATCACGTCTGAAAGAACCTTCTATAAAATACGCATTGTTGTAATCATAGCTAACACGCCCTAAATAACTCGTTAAACGATCTTCTACCTCGTATCCTTCAATGCTTTCTAAAGCTGTACCACTGCCAATTTCAGTATTTCCAGGTAGATATCCCGTAGAAGAAGCATGAAACAAATCTTGTTTAAAACGATAGGCTTCAACAATCCCATCGGCTGCAAAATGGTGATCATCGATAACTTTGTCATAGTGTAACGCATTGATAAAGTTAATCGTTTCAGAAGTGTCCTTTGTTTTTTGAACACGCCCTTTGACGCTAGAGGCTTGTCCATATTGTGCATTGTTGTATTCTTTTACGTTGTAATCGTATTTTTCATAAGATAAGTTGGATTTAAAATAGAGTCCTTCAGTCAAATCAACTTTAGCAAAACCATTCCAACTGAGTGAAGAACGACGGTTGATGGTGTTATTATTAAATAAGATACCTACCGCATTTTCACCACTCATAATCGGACGAACACTATTAACGTCTTTGCTTGAGGCATTGCCGTAGTCGTAAATTTTCCCTCCAGTTGGATCGTAAACTAGTTGCCCTTTGGCATCTCTTTTATACACAGGGAATACACTAGGCATAGCGTAAATCCAATTCATCGGGCTATACAAGTTGGTCCCGCTTTGGGTAGGGAAGTTCTGATTGGAACTAGCATACGCTGTATTGGCTCCTACTTGCAACCAATCTGTAATCTGACTTTCTAGATTTAAACGAACTGTTGTACGTTCAAAATTAGATGTCTTAATCATTCCGTCTTGGTTGAGGTAGTTGGCAGATAAGAAATAGGTGGTTTTGTCACTTCCGCCAGCAATATTAAAGTTATATTCATTTCTGAACGCTTGATTTCGCTGTAGTTCTTTTTTCCAATCCGTTTCCCATAACAACGGATCCTTAACCGTCCAGTTACCATTATAATCAACAGGTTGATTGGTCCCAAAAGGATTATAACCAAAATAACTGACTAATCCATCAGAGGCATTTTTTCGTGCAATTGCTTCTTCTTGCCCTAATACATATTGGTAATTGTTTTTTCTTCCTTCCCAAAGATAGGTGGTGTATCCTTCGGTATCCAATACGTTATGTGTGCGTACAGCATCAAAGGCAACCCCAGAGCTTAATTTGACTTGTACCTCAGGTTCGCTGTTGCGCTTTCCCATTTTTGTTTTGATTAGAATCACCCCATTAGAACCTCTAGAACCATATAGGGCAGTAGAAGAGGCATCTTTTAGTATATTGATTGCCTCAATCTGATCCGCACTAATCGAATTGAGGTTTCCCGAATAGGGAGCCCCGTCTAAGATAATTAGCGGATCTGCTGAGGCGTTAATAGAACCTATTCCACGTACTCGTATGGTTGGACTTTCACCTGGCTGAGAACTTGAATTGATGATGTTTACTCCAGCTACCGTTCCCTGAAGCGCGGTTACCACAGAAGTAGCTACTTGTTTGTCTAGAACATCACTTTTGATTTGACTAATGGCACCTACTACGGCTTTTTGTTTTTGTGTACCATACGCTACAATAACAACATCATCTAGATGAACCGCATCTTCGAGTAGAACAACATCAATAACACTTTGCTTGTTTACTGGGATGGATTGGGGTTTAAATCCTATATAATCGAAGTACAATATATCTCCTTCATTGACGCTGAGACTATATCGTCCATTTAAATCTGTTTGTACCCCATGTGTGGTGTTGGATACAATAACCGAAACACCAGGTAGTGAATCTCCGTTTGGCTCACGTACCACACCTGTTACCGTTATTTGTTGGGCTACCGCTATATTGCATAGCAATAGCAAGCTACCTAGGAGTAGCCGAAGTTGAATACTTTTCATTTTCACTAAAAATTTGATTATTTTTAGCAGCATATCATGGACTATCGTTTTTTGCTGCTTAAAAAACGATACAAAAAAAAGGAGGCTCTACCAAAGCCTCCTTTTCTGTTTTGTAGAACAAAAAATAATAAAGCTTTGCTTTCGTTAAGACATACACATAGTTTCCATTTTCATAGCAAAAGGAGACCATAGGAGTTGCATATTGTGTAGTGTCGAAAAAGCGTTTATTATTTTCTGCATGTTATTTAATTTTTTATGAGGAACAACAGTGCAAAGGTATGTGTTGGTTTTTTTATCTGCAAAAAATAATAAAATAAGGGTAAATTAACTTTAAATGGTGTTTTTTAAAGATAAAATATGTTTTTAAAAAAGACGAAAGGTATTGAAAAAGAAAAAATAACTAAAAAAACGGTTTTATCTCTAGCCGTACTTTACTCGTTACGTCTCCTTTTGAATGGCTTTCAGTCAATAAAGATCGAAGAAAAGAGAATTTGTTTTATGATGTTAGTATAGGGGAAATGGAAATTCGCTTTTATTCTTTGTTTCTGTTTATCTCTGATAGTGCTCTTAAAAACAAAACAAGCTAAAATAAAAAAAGTCCCAAGCGTTAACTTGGGACTTTTGTACTCGAGGCGGGACTTGAACCCGCACGAACATTACTGTTCACTGGATTTTAAGTCCAGCGTGTCTACCACTTCCACCACTCGAGCGTGATAAAAAACTCTCGAGCGAAAAACGGGGTTCGAACCCGCGACCTCAACCTTGGCAAGGTTGCGCTCTACCAACTGAGCTATTTTCGCAAGCGTTTATATGATCGTGCATTATTTCTGTAATGCGAGTGCAAATGTAAAACATTTTTTTACTTGTGCAAATACGCAATTACAATATTTTTTTCTATTTTTTTTAAGCATTTGGCAGTCAGTGGATAATCAGCTAAATTATTTTAAAAAAAAATCGACTTACCCCAAGGAGTAAGTCGAATATCTAGTTTTTTTGTATTATTTTTTACTTATTGAATCATCTTTTTGAGCTCATGTAATTTCATCAAAGCCTCTACTGGCGTTAAAGTATTGATGTCAATGACGGATAATTCATCTTTCAAACTACTGAGTAATGGATCATCAATATTGAAAATACTCAATTGTAAATCTTGTTCTACTGGTTTCAGTTGTACATCTCCATCCTTGTGATGAGTTTTTTCCAATTGTTTCAGCATTTTTTGTGCGCGATTAATAACAATTTGAGGCATACCTGCCATCTTAGCTACGTGAATACCAAAACTATGAGCACTTCCGCCTGGAATCAGTTTTCGAATAAACAGAACATTGTCTTTTAGTTCTTTAACGGAAACGTTGTAGTTTTTGACTCCCTCAAAATGCTCTTGCATATCATTTAATTCGTGATAGTGCGTAGCAAATAAAGTTTTCGGTTTAGAAGGATGTTGATGTAAAAATTCAGCAATTGCCCAGGCGATAGAAATACCATCATAGGTACTCGTTCCACGGCCAATTTCATCCAATAAAACTAAACTGCGATCGGAAATATTATTCAAAATAGAAGCGGTTTCATTCATCTCTACCATAAAAGTAGATTCTCCCATCGAAATATTATCAGAAGCTCCTACACGAGTGAAAATTTTATCTACAACTCCCATGCGAACAGCTGCTGCAGGTACAAAACACCCCATTTGAGCTAGCAGTACAATTAAAGCCGTTTGGCGTAAAATAGCAGATTTTCCCGACATATTAGGTCCGGTAATCATGATGATTTGTTGGGTCGAATTATTTAAAAATACATCGTTGGTTATATAAGGCTTATCAAAAGGCAATTGTTTTTCGATTACAGGATGACGGCCATCTTTAATTTCTAAGTCATAGCTATCATCGAGTACTGGACGTACATAATTGTTTTCTAAAGCCAATTGAGCAAACGAAGACAAACAGTCTAGTTGAGCTACTAAATGCGCATTTAATTGTACCGGTTGGATGTATTGCCCACACCATTGAACAAACTCATCGTAAATCTGACCTTCAAGCTGACTGATTTTTTCTTCAGCCCCTAAGATTTTATTTTCGTACGCTTTTAGTTCTTCCGTAATATAGCGTTCCGCATTGACTAGGGTTTGTTTGCGAATCCATTCGGCAGGTACTTTATCTTTGTGCGTATTGCGTACTTCGATGTAATATCCAAATACATTATTGAAAGCTATTTTTAACGAAGGAATCCCGGTATTTTGGCTCTCTCTTTGCTCCATTTCATCGAGGTAGCTTTTACCTGTAGATGAAATATTGCGCAACTCATCCAATTCCTCATTAATGCCAAAAGCAATGGCATTTCCTTTGTTAATGGCCACAGGAGCATCCGGATGAATCGTTTGAGCAATGCGCTCTCGCAATAAACCACAATCATGCAGTTGATCCCCAATAATTTTTAAGGAATCATTTTTGCTTTTTAAGGCTTGTTCTTTTAAAGGGATAATAGCATCCAAAGACTCTTTTAAGAATAAAAGCTCTCGAGGGGATACTTTCCCAGTTGCAATTTTAGAGGTTAACCGCTCTAAATCGGATATTTTTTTAATCTGCCCTTGAAAAAAGGCAAGTGTATCTTGTTTCTGTGTCAATAACTCCACAATTTCATGGCGTTCTACTATGCTTTTCTTCTTTTTTAAAGGAAGAGCCAACCAGCGTTTGAGTAGCCTTCCACCCATAGGAGATAACGTTTTATCAATGACATCCAATAGGGTTATGGCATTGAAATTACTGCTTTGGTAAAGCTCTAGATTTCGGATAGTAAAGCGATCCATCCACACATAAGCATCTTCCGCTATGCGTTGAATGTTTGAAATATGTTTGATACGCGTGTGTTGGGTCTCTGAAAGATAATGTAATACAGCACCACACGCAATAATACCATCAGTCAAATCTTCAATACCAAATCCTTTTAATGAATTGGTTTGAAAGTGTTTGGTTAAGGATTCAAAAGCAAAGTCTTCTTTGAAAACCCAATCATCTAAAAAGAAGAGATTATAGGCTGATCCAAATTCCTGTTGAAAGGTAACTTTGTTGCTTTTTTGTACTAGAATCTCACTTGGATTGAAGTTTTGTAAAAGCTTATCCATGTATTCTGCATCACCTTCTGAAGTAAAAAACTCTCCTGTTGATACATCCAAAAAAGCAATACCCAAGGCTTTTTTGGTAAAGTGAATCGCACACAAAAAGTTGTTGGATTTGGATTGTAAGACTTCATCATTCAAGGCAACACCTGGGGTTACCAATTCCGTAACTCCTCTCTTTACAATTGTTTTTGTCATTTTAGGATCTTCAAGCTGATCACATATTGCAACGCGAAGTCCTGCTTTGACTAATTTGGGTAAATAAACATTAATAGAGTGATGAGGAAATCCTGCCAACTCCGTTTCACTAGAAGATCCAGCGCCACGTTTGGTTAAGGTAATGCCTAAAATTTGAGCCGTACGAATAGCATCCTCTCCAAAAGTTTCATAAAAATCTCCTACGCGAAACAACAAACAAGCATCTGGATATTTAGCCTTTATTTCGTTGTATTGCTTCATTAATGGAGTTTCTTTTGTCGCTTTTTCTTTCGCAGCCATATTTTGTGTTTTTAGGTATTTAGACGAAGGTACAAATATACAGTAAGATTAGCGAGATAGCTAAAAGAGAAAGATTTTTTACGATAAAGGAAGGTCGTAATATCGCTTCAATCGACGGATTGGCATGGAGGTTAGAATAACAACCATTAAACCAATTAAACAGCCAATGGTTACCGCTAAGAAACGCATTAAGGGAGTCATTTCTGTCAATCCAGTACTCTGTTGAACTAGAATAATAACCAAAGCGACAAGGGCTACACGAGCCATGTTTAGGATTTTGAAAAAGTAGCAAATTAGAATTGTCAAGACAATACCAAAAAGAATGACATACAAATTAGGGGTGTGAATTTCCAAACAAATTAAACCCACAACTGAACCAACCAAATTGGATTTAAAGCGCTCAATAGAGAGCTTTTTTGAATTCTGTCCCTCTGGTGAAATGACTAAAATAATCGAAATAATCGTCCACAAGGTTTCATGATCCTCAAAGTGAATATAAAGATAATAGCCTATGCAGAAACCAAGAAGACAACGAACAGTGTAGATGAGAACAGCAGAGGTAATTACTTTTTTGATTAATTCGTGAAACATATTCAAATTTTAGCCTACAAAAATATTGAACTTCAAAAGGTTTAACAATTAAACGATATGAAAGATTAGTTAAAAATATAGACTTATTTACACCAAACGGAAAGAAGTAATTAAGGAAAGCCCCTTTTTAATTTTCATGGATTAAATATTGGTCTAGTATTAGTTTAATCAATATTTTTGCAAAAATATAGTCCATTATTATGCGAAAATTAGCCAATAGCGAATTAGATAGAAAGAGTGTTGACGAGTTTAAAACATCAGACAAAACACCGATTATTGTTGTATTAGATGATGTAAGAAGTTTACATAACATCGGATCTGTTTTCAGAACGTGTGATGCTTTTTTGGTAGAGAAAGTGTATTTATGTGGAATAACAGCAACACCACCCAATAAAGAAATACACAAAACTGCACTAGGAGCAACAGAAACTGTCGCTTGGGAATATGTCAAGGATGTTGTTGAGGTTGTAGAGCGATTGAAGGCAGAAGGAGTTTCCGTTCAAGCCATTGAACAAGTAGAAAATAGTGTGATGTTGAACGATTTCCAAATCGAAGACGAGCAAAAATATGCGTTAGTATTCGGAAATGAAGTAAAAGGTGTTTCTCAAGGGGTAGTAGATTTGAGTGATGGTGTAATTGAAATA
Source organism: Myroides gitamensis (assembly GCF_029894455.1). Classification (NCBI taxonomy): domain Bacteria; kingdom Pseudomonadati; phylum Bacteroidota; class Flavobacteriia; order Flavobacteriales; family Flavobacteriaceae; genus Myroides; species Myroides gitamensis. The sequence goes on along the minus strand of NZ_JARYHN010000001.1, from coordinate 2,647,173 downwards.
CCACAAATCGGAACAAAGCATTCCTTGAATATAGCAGTAAGTACAGGAATTGTCATTTGGGATTTATTTCAGCAAATGCGATAAAAATATAAAAGCTCCAATCAACACAAGGTTATTGGAGCTTTTTTTATGTTGTCAATTTATTTTCAATCTGATTTAAGATTTGGATATAATCTGCTTGATTGGCTACAAAATCTAAATCAGAAATATCAATGACTAATACTTTTTCTGCTGGTAGGGTTTTCATGAAATTGAAATAACCTTGAGTAACTTTATCTAAATATTGTCCTGAAATATCATTTTCATAGGAACGCCCTCTTTTCTGAATATTCTCCAATAAGCGATCGGTATTCTGATAGAGAAAAACATAAAGGTCTGGTTTCGGTGTTTCTTTATACATGATATCAAACACTTGTTGATACAAGCGGAATTCATCTTCCTCTAAGGTGATTTGAGCAAAAATCAAGGATTTAAAAATATAATAATCCGCAATGATAAATTCTTTAAACAAATCAAATTGAGCTAAATCATCCGAAAGTTGAGCATAGCGATCCGCTAAGAAGGACATTTCTAATGGAAAGGCATAACGCTTGGCATCTTCATAAAATTTAGGAAGAAAAGGATTGTCAGCAAAACCTTCAAAAATACTCTTGGCGTTAAAATCTTCCGCAATGCGGTGTGTCAACGTTGTTTTACCGGCTCCAATATTCCCTTCAATGGCTACGAAATTTAATTTGCGTAGGGGATGATTTTGCAAGGGAGCTGATAGTACATCTACTTTTTTGAATGTCGTTTGATCGGTACAATCTTGTACTAATTGTTGGCAGTTTTTTTTGAATATAGGGTGAACCCAGTCTAATTGCAAATCAGCCATGGGTTGTAACACAAAAAGACGCTCTTGCATCAACGGATGAGGAACCACTAAATTGGGTTCTTGGATGATTGCATCGTTGAACGCAATAATATCAATATCAATAATTCGCGCTGCATAACCCGTCTGTTGATGACGAATGCGGCCTAACTTTTTTTCTGTTTCTAAGATTTTAGCAATAGCAGTTTGTGCATCTAAAAGGGTATGAAGAACTAGGGCACAGTTAAAAAATGGCTCACTTTCAAACCCCCATGCAGGAAATTCGTAAATAGGAGATACAGTAATAACAGTTCCTATTTCGTTATTTATCAGGTCTATAGCTTTATTAAGGTTTGCTTTTTTGTCGCCTTGATTGGTTCCAAGGGATAAAACCAGCGTATTTTGCGTATTCATGGGACAAAAGTAAGTAAAAGAAATTTTAATTAATGCTAACTTTGTAGGAGATATTGAATGAAAATAAAATACTTATTTTGTAACATTTGTTCGATAGCGTATACTAATCCAGTAAAATAGAATACTATGAAGTTTTTAAGAAATTTATTAGCAACATTACTAGGACTGTTCATCTTTTTCGGTTTGTTGTTTTTTGGTTTAATTGTCTTTGCTGCCGTAGCTGGAAGCTCAGATAAAGTAATCGTGAAGAATAATTCCGTTCTTACCTTAGATTTATCAACCGTTCAATATGATTACGGTGGAAAGTTTAGTTATAAAGATTTCAACTTTAGCGACGAAAGTAAAGACGGTGTTTCGAATGTATTGATGGCAATAGAACAAGCAAAAGAAGATGACCGCATCAAAGGAATTTCATTGCTCAATAACGTTTCTTCTTTAGGATTTGTACAACGCAGAGAAATTAGAGAAAAATTACAAGACTTTAAACAAAGTGGAAAATTTGTAGTGTCTTATGCTGATACGTTTTCACAAGGAGAATATTACCTGAGCTCTGTTGCAGATACAGTATACGTAAACCCAGTAGGAGGGGTTGATTTCCGTGGGTTATCAACAGAAATCTTATATCTAAAAGGATTGCAAGATCAAACAGGGGTTCACATGGAAGTGATTCGCCACGGAAAATATAAAAGTGCGGTTGAGCCTTATTTAGAAAAACAAATGAGTGAAGCCAACAGAGAACAAATTACAGTTTTCTTGAACTCTATTTGGGGAACCTTCGTAAACGATATTTCGAAAAGTAGAAATATTTCTGTAGATAGTTTAAATGCTATCGCAACGAACTTAGCTGCTCGTACACCAGAAAGAGCATTACAAGTAAAATTGGTGGATAAAGTAGCGTATGAAGATGAATATCACGCTGGAATTAAAAAAGCATTAGATCTTGCACAAGATAAAGAATACAACAAAATAGATGTATTAGAATACATCAAAGCAGGTGCACCAAGCACGAAAAAAACAACAACAGATCAAATAGCCGTAATCTATGCTCAAGGACAAATCTTGAATGGTGAAGGGAATGTGAGCTTTATTGGAGAAGGATCTGTGAATAGAGCATTGAGAAAAGCACGTCAGAATGACAAAGTAAAAGCAATTGTATTGCGTGTAAATAGCCCAGGAGGAAGTGCTTTAACATCGGAGTTGATTTGGAGAGAAATTGAATTGACGAAAAAAGTAAAACCTGTAATTGTATCTATGGGAGATTTAGCGGCTTCAGGAGGATATTATATTTCTTGTGGCGCTGATCGTATTTTTGCTGATCCAGCTACGATTACGGGATCGATTGGAGTATTTGGTATGTTGCCAAACTTTAGCACCTTAGCAACCAAATATGGTGTGAATGCAGAACAAGTAAAAACACATCAAAATGCAGCTTCTTATAGCCCATTCAGAAAAGTAGACGAATCGTTTAAAACGGAAGTAACAGAAAGTATCGAATTTATTTATGAGACTTTCGTAAATCGCGTAGCGGCTGGTCGTGGAATGACATTTGAAAAAGTAGATGAAATTGCACAAGGACGCGTTTGGACAGGTGTAGATGCTTTGGAAAAAGGATTAGTGGATGAATTAGGAGGATTAGATGCAGCAATTGCTTATGCGGCAAGTAAAGTAGAAATCGAAGATTACAACGTCGTTAGTTATCCAGAATACGAATTAAAATTCAATGATTTATTGCGCAACTTCTTAGGTGCATCAATCATGCAAACACAAGATGAATTGCTGAAAGAAAAAATCGGACAAGAGAATTTTGAAATGATGGAGCGATTAAATTACTTTAATTCACTAAAAGGAGCACAGGCAATCATGCCTTTCGAAATTAAGATTCAATAGGTTAAGATTTACCTAATATAGGAAAGAGTCAACTCATATCATTTGAGTTGACTCTTTTTTTTGTTATTTTGTATGAAAATTAAATGACTATGAAGAAAAAAGTTGGATTATGGATTGGTGGAGTTGTACTGGGGATTTTCCTCTTACTACTTGTCGCTCCATTTTTATTTAAAGGAAAAATTCAAGATTTAGTACTCAAAACAATCAATGATAACCTAACTGCAACGGTGTCTTTTGATAAAGTAAATTTGAGTTTATTAAAGAATTTCCCGAAAGCAACCGTAACGATTGATGGGCTGACGATTGTCAATACAGCGCCTTTTCAAGGGGATACATTATTGCAGGCACAAACCATCGGATTGCAGATGTCTGTCATGGAATTATTCAATGGAGCAGATAAGCCGATGAACATCGAAGAAATCTTACTAAAAGATGCAGCAATCCATGTTTTAGTGAATGAACAAGGCATTGCCAACTACGACATCGCATTGAAAGATGAAGAGGATAAAGAAGAAGAGGAGGATAAAGAAGATAAACCATTCTCTCTGGCTCTGCAACATTATCAAATTGAAAATACGAAGATTACTTACACGGATTTAAGTTCAAAAATGCAGTTTGTTATTGACGAGTTTAATCATGAAGGAAAAGGAAATTTAACCGCTAATGTTTTAGATTTAGATACAAAATCAAAGGCGAAGGTCTCTTTTGTGATGGACGGAACTGCTTTCTTGAATCAAGTACAGCTGTCTTTGGATGCTATGATTGGTATGGATATGGATCAACAGATTTACACCTTCAAAGAAAATAAAGCATTGATTAATCAACTGCCTTTACAATTTGATGGAAAAGTTCAACTGTTAGAAGAGGGGCAGGCTTTTGATTTGTCTTTCGCTACACCAGATTCAGACTTTAAAAACTTTTTAGGATTAATTCCCGAAGCATATGCAGGAGGGCTGAAAGGGGTAACAACAACAGGTGAATTTAAAGTAGCAGGGCAAGTGAAAGGAAATCTAACGGAAACGACTATTCCTACATTAGCGATTGAAATGGCTGCGAATAAAGCTTCATTCAAGTACCCTGATTTGCCAAAAGCAGTAGAGCAAATTGTATTGGATATGCAAATCATGAATAAAACAGGGCTAATGAAAGATACCTATGTTGATTTGAATAAGCTGTCGTTTAAAATTGATCAAGATGTATTCAATGCAAGTGCGAATATTAAAAATATCACAGAGAACCCTATCGTAGATGCTAAGTTGAACGGAATAATCAATTTAGCCAATGTGACAAAGGCTTATCCAATACAAATGGACGTTCCTTTAACGGGAATTTTAAAAGCCAATGTAGCAACGAATTTTGATATGAATTCCGTAGAGAAGAGTCAGTATCAAAATATTAGAAATGCAGGGGATATTAGTTTGACAAATTTCCATTTTGCATCGGATGCCATGGCCAAGCCATTGGATATCAAAGAGGCAGCGATTACATTTAATCCGAATTTTGTCAGCTTGAATAAATTTGCTTTAGTTACAGGACAAACGGACGTAGCAGCAGATGGACGTTTGGATAATTTGTATGGATTCTTATTCAATAAACAAACGTTGAAAGGAAATTTTAATGTTCGCTCAACAAACTTTATTCTAGCGGATTTATTAAAAGAGGATACAGCTCCTACAACAGAGAAAGCAAAAGAAGAGCAAGCACCTGCGGCAAAGACAGCAGAATCGTTAAAAATTCCTGCTTTCTTGGATTGTACTTTGAATGCAGATGCTAAAACCGTGGTGTATGATAATCTAACGTTGAAAAATGTAAAAGGTCGCCTGATTGTAAAGGATGAAACAGCACGCTTAGAAAATATGACAACAGATATATTCGGAGGGAAATTGTTATTTGCTGGGGATGTATCAACCAAGGGAACACAACCTAAGTTTGCTATGGATTTAGGACTGAAAACACTCGATATTAAAGAGACATTTACTCAATTTGAGTTCTTGAAAAAGATTGCGCCTATAGCGGGAATTATCGCAGGAAATATTAATGCTAACATCAAATTAGATGGACAATTGGCAAGCAGTGATTTTTCTCCTATAATGAATACGCTTTCTGGGGATCTTACGGGTGATATCTTAAATTCACAAGTCAATGTAGCAAATTCAAAGTTGTTGTCTTCTTTAGATTCAGCGGTGAAGTTTGTTGATTTAAGTAAACTTGATTTGAATAATAAGCGTATTCACCTGAAGTTTAAAGATGGGAAAGTACAAGTTTCTCCTTTTGATTTGAAAGTCAAAGACATGAATGTTCAAGTTTCTGGAGAACATGGTTTTGATCAACAGATGAATTATACGTTAGATTTTAAAGTACCTGCTAAAATGCTTGGTTCTGATGTAGCGAATTTATTGACTAAATTAAGCCCACAAGAAAGCGCGAAATATGATGCTATTCCTGTAAAAGTTGGATTGACGGGTGATTTTAGTGCACCAAAGGTAGGAACGAATATGAATGAAGTCGTAACAAACCTGACCAAACAAATAGCAGAAGATCAGGCAAACAAATACTTAGATAAAGGAAAAGATGCATTAAAAGATCTCTTGACTGGTGGAAATAAGGACAAAGACAATACTACAGGAGAGACTACGCCAGAAAGTGAGAAAAAGAAAAAAGAAGCCGAAGAAACGGTAGAGAAAATAGGAAAAGGATTGAAAGATCTTTTTGGTAAAAAGAAAAGTGAATAACGAAAAAAGCGAATAACAAAAAAAGGAAGCTGTACAGCTTCCTTTTTTTATTCAATATCAAGTTGAAATAAGGCTTTTACAATTGTAAATTAAAGAGTATTTTGTCACAAATTTGTATTATTTTTGTTACATATTAAAATGTAATTTTATGTCTTACTCAATTCATAATCAAATAGAAAATAAAATTATTAAATCATCGAAACGCACTATTTTTTTTGCAGATGATTTTGTGAAATACGGTACATCTGACAATATTCGTCAGGTGCTTTTTCGTTTGGAGAAAAAACAATGTATTGAGAGACTTGCTACAGGAATTTATGTAAAACCCAAGCGTGATACAGTACTAGGGGCAATTTATCCAAGTGTTGAAGAAATTGCAAAAGAAGTAGCAAAACGCGATAAAATTAGAATTGCTCCAACTGGAATTATGGCTCAATATTTGTTAGGATTAACTACGCAAATTCCGCTGAAAGCAGTTTACTTAACTGATGGTTCTCCAAGAGAAATTAAAATCGGGAATCGTATACTTCTTTTTAAACGTACAGTGCCTAAAACTTTCGAAATAAAAGATCAATTGCTTTATCTTATTGTTCAAGCTTTTAAAGCAAAAGGACAAGAAGAAGTAACTCTTTTATTTTTGAAGCAAATTACACCTGCTGTACTAAAAGTTGATAGAAAGATGATACAAAGTCAATTGAGATACGCTCCAGTATGGATTCAAAAAGAAATTAATAGACTTTATTATTCCAATGCGTATGTGGATTGATCTAAAAAAAGAACAAAAGAAGAAGGTATTAGAACAAACAGGAAATTTTTATGGTTTACCTATTTTTGCTATAGAAAAGGATTGGTGGGTTACTATTTTATTAAAAGCTATTTTTCAGTCGAAATACACGGAATTTATTTTTTTTAAAGGAGGTACTTCATTGAGTAAAGCGTATCATCTGATTGAGCGTTTTTCAAAGGACATTGATTTAATTCTTGATAAAAGTTTATTGGGCTTTGATGTGGTCAATTCAAAGACAAAAATAAAGCAATTAAGAAAAGCCTCAGGGCATTTCATTATACATGAGTTTAGAGAAGAATTGATTCGTCAATTAGAGTTGTTAGGGATTTCTTCGAGTTCATATGAAATTAGATACCAAAATGAGGTAAATGATATGAGCGATCCTATGGTTTTAGAAGTGTATTACGTATCTGAAATTCCAGAGGTTGTTAGTTATATCCAAAAACGCGTAATCTTAGAAATAGGAGCTCGATCTCTGACAGAACCTGTTGAATCAAAATTAATTTCTTCTTTTATTGATCAGTATTATACTAAACAGATTTTTTCAATACTTCTCTTTAATGTACGTGTTGTTGTTCCGACACGGACTTTTTTAGAAAAAGTTTTATTGCTACATGAGGAGTTTTTAAAACCGACTGGTGTAATAAGAGTTGAAAGATTAAGTAGGCATCTTTATGATTTGGATAAAATCATGCAGTCTAGTTATGGAGAAGAAGCCTTAGCAAATAATGAATTATTTGAATTAATTGTAGCACATCGTAAAATAATGAATCCTATACGGGGTATAGACTATTTGAATCACAAAAAAGGAAAACTGAGTATTATACCACCTGATGAGGTGTTATCGAATTGGAAATCGGATTATGAATTGATGCAAGAGAATATGATACTAGGGCATAGTTTAGAATGGAAAGATTTGCTTCAAAGAATTAGAACAATAGAAAATCGATTAAATGCTAGATTAGAATAAAAAGAGGTTATCCTAGACGAAGAATAACCTCTTTTTTTTATTCAATATCAAGTTGAACAACATACCCTTCATACGTTCGAATATTAAAAACAGTACCATCTTCGAATAGTAAATACTGTCCTTTTATTCCTTTTAAAACGCCTTGATAGGTTGGTGTTTTATCTAAGTTTAAACTTTTGATTTTTGTAGGAAATTCTAGTACAGGATAATTCAATTCATACAAATCAGCTGTTGTTGTATCAAAGAAAGGCTGTACTTCTACTGGGAGTTTATCTGCTAGAGTATTTCTAATAGCAAGTAAATCCGTTGTAATAGTATCATTTTGCAACATTTTGCGCCAATTGGTTTTGTCCGTAAAAAGTCCTTTTAACGCAACTTCCGTTATTCCAGCTAAATAGCGGTTGGGTACTTCAACAATTGGGATAGCACTTGAGGCGCCTTGATCAATCCAACGCGTGGGAACTTGCGTTTTTCGAGTAACACCTACTTTCACATCGCTAGATGCAGCCAAATAGACAATATGAGGTTGTAATTGAACCTTGCTTTCGTAGTCCAAATCGCGATCTGCAATGCCTAAATGAGCGGTACTTAATTCGGGACGCATAATCCAATCACCTACTGCCGGACTTGCATAAAAACAGTCATAACAAAACCCTTGACGGAAGATTTTTTTGTGTTGCCCACAATTCAAACATTGATAATCGACAAATGAAATCTTCAGTTGACGATCTAATACTTGATTCAAATTGATGAAGTTATTTTGAAAGACTAAATAGTATTCAATAGGGCTGCTCCATTCCGTTTGCATTTTGTTTAAAACTCCTTCGTATAGCATAAATAAAAGTGTTATTTTTGGGTAAGGAGTAAAAGTACAAAAACAAATTTTATTGTTTAGATTCTCTTTTTACAAGAAAAAGGAGTTTACTTTATTAATAATGTATATATGGCGCTGACAATTGTTAATTCTATTGCTTCATGGATTCTCAAGAAGAGAATTCATCAAATAGATTTATTTCGAAAGTACCCAAATGAGGTACAAAATGATGTTTTTTTAGGTTTGATTAAAGCCAATGAAAAAACTTTACTAGGAAAGCAATATGATTATGCTAGTATTAAAAATTATGAAACATTTGCGGAACGTGTGCCCATTTATACCTATGAAGAATTTGAACCTTATATAGAAAGGGCGAGGAGAGGGGAGAACAACATCTTTTGGTCTGAACCGATTCGATGGTTTGCTAAATCAAGTGGTACAACCAATGCAAAGAGTAAATTCATCCCAGTTAGTAATGAAGCACTAGAAAACTGCCATTATAAAGCAGCCAAAGATTTGTTGTGTTTGTATCTCAACAACAATGAAAATTCACAGCTATTTACAGGTAAAGGACTGCGTTTAGGAGGAAGTAAACAGTTGTATGAAGACAATAATACCATCTTTGGAGATTTATCGGCAATCTTGATTGATAATATGCCTTTTTGGGCTGAGTTTAGTAGTACTCCTTCCAATAAAACATCATTGATGGCAGAATGGGAAACCAAGATGAATGCCATTATCAAAGAAGTTCAAAATGAAAATGTAACTAGTTTTATGGGAGTGCCTTCTTGGATGTTGGTGCTTTTCAATAAGATTATGCAAGATACGGGCAAGGGAAGCTTATTAGAGCTATGGCCAAATGCGGAAGTATATTTTCACGGCGGGGTAAGTTTTGAACCTTATAAAGAGCAATACCAGAAATTGTTGCCAAGTGGTGATTTCAAATACTATGAAATATACAACGCATCAGAAGGGTTTTTCGCTATTCAAGATCAAAATGGCTGCAATGAACTGTTGTTGATGCTAGATTATGGTATTTTCTATGAATTTATTCCGATGGATACTTTTGGAACAAGTGCACAGCGAATCGTTTCTTTACGCGATGTAGAATTAGGGAAAAATTATGCCATGTTAATTACGACGAATGCCGGATTGGTACGCTATCTGATTGGGGATACCGTTCGTTTTACTAGTTTATTGCCCTATCGAATTAAGATTACAGGTAGAACAAAGCATCATATCAATGTATTTGGCGAGGAATTAATGGTGGAGAATACAGATCGAGCCTTAGCGAAGGCTTGTTCATTGTTTCAAGTAGAAATTGCTGAATATACCGTAGCACCTATTTTTATGGTAGGTAAAGAAAAAGGAGCGCATGAATGGATGATTGAATTTACCAAAGCACCACAAGATTTAAACAAGTTTGCTGAAGTATTAGATAAATGTATCCAGGAAGTGAATTCCGATTATGAAGCCAAGCGTTATAATAATATGACATTAAACCCTTTGGTCTTACATCAAGCGCGCCGAGGATTATTTTATGATTGGCTGAAAGGGAGTGATAAATTGGGGGGACAGCACAAGGTGCCTCGTTTATCGAATGATAGAAAATTGATAGAAGAATTAATCGCTTTAAATTAAAAAGCGAAACGCATATAAAAAAGAAAAGCCCTCACCTAGTGAGAGCTTTTTTTTATTGCTAGCTAAAATTATTTAGCAACTTCTTCTGTAGCTGGAGCTTCTTCTGTAGCTGGAGCTTCTTCAGTAGCTGGAGCCTCTTCAGTTACAACTTCTTCAGTTACAACTGTCTCAACTGGAGCAGCTACTTCTTCTGTTGTTACTTCTTCTGTTGCAGGTTCTTTTGCAGTATCTTTACAAGAAACAAAAGATACACCCATCATAGCTACTAAAGCAATGCTTAATGCGATTTTTTTCATTTTACTAAAGTTATAAAAGTTAATTATTAATTCGATACAAATATAGAAAATATTTCATTCAACAATTTGTTTTTGTAAAATATTTTTCTATAAAAAAATAATTTATAATACACTGTAAATCAGTGTGTTATTTTTTGTTTTTTTTAGGATTTACCAATTTCATCTCATTTATCAGGTGTTTTGCATCTGCAAACTTGTCGATAATGAATAAAATATAGCGTGCATCTACCATAATGTTTCTACAGATAGCTGGATCATAATAAATGTCACTCATCGTTCCTTCCCAAACGCGGTCAAAATTTAACCCAATTAAGTTTCCGTGCGCATCAATAGCTGGACTTCCTGAGTTTCCTCCTGTTGTGTGGTTAGTTGCAATGAAGTTTATAGGTAGTTTACCGTCTTCTGCATAAGCACCGTAATCTTTAGCTTGATATAGTTCAACTAATTTTGCTGGTACATCAAACTCATAATCCCCAGGAACATATTTTTCCATGATTCCATCTAAATGAGTAACAGGCTCATAATAAATAGCATCTTTTGGTGCATATCCATCTACTTTACCATACGTAACACGTAGTGTACTGTTTGCATCAGGGAAAATTCTAGCATCAGGATAAAGTTCTAATTGCGCTTTCATATAGGTACGCTGTAATGCTTTAATCTCTAAATCTAAAGCCTCATATTGAGGTAAAATAGCGGTTTGATAATTCTCAATTAAGCTTTTAGCAAAAACATAGCCTTTATCAGCTAATAAAGCAGCTTTGACTTGTTTTGCATCTCCACTTAATAGTTCTTTTAGCCCTTCATACGAAGTTAATTTACTGTTGGTGTAAATGTCCTTTGTTAAAGAAGCTACATCTGCTTGTTGTAATTCAGGAGCTAAATAAGCTTTTGGTGCTTTCTCCTTATATAAGGTTACAATAGCTTTGAATACATCTTGATCAACATCTTTGTTGTAATTTTTGTAGAAACGCTCTTGTGAACGCAACAAGTTTGCTTTTCTACTTTGGAATTGAGTTTCATTGTTTAATGCGCTTTCAACACCATACACACGCCAAGCTGCTGCTAATAATTCTCCATTGCGCAAGGCTACTTCCATGAAGTAATCTCTACTTAATGAATAAGGAGCAATCTGTTGGTATAATTTTTCGAATTGAGGTAAAATCGCAGTGTACTCTTTTGCGTTTTTGCTCTTCTTTGCTCGTACAATAAAATCTTGTTCGAATGCTTTTTTCGCTGCTACAGCATTACTCTTTTTCAATCCTTGACTTTCTCCAATCCACTTTTTCCAGTAGTTGGCAGTACCTGCATATTTAGAAGCATATTGAATTTTAATCGCTTGGTCATTACGCATGTATTCATCTGTAATTTTTAAAGCAACATCGCGTACTCCAATTTTAGCTGGGTTCAAATCATTGATGATTTGCTCGATAGCATAAGAAGGTAAATATTCTTGTGTTTGACCTGGGTATCCAAATACCATAGTGAAGTCATCTTGTGCTACTCCATCTAATGAAATAGGGAAGAAGTGTTTCGGTGTATAGGGTACGTTGTCTTTTGAATAAGCAGCTGGACGGTTGTTTTTATCTGCATAAATACGGAACAAAGAAAAATCTCCTGTATGACGTGGCCATACCCAGTTATCTGTGTCAGATCCGAATTTACCGATTGATGAAGGCGGAGCTCCAACTAAACGCACATCTTTAAAGGTTTCTGTAACAAATAAAATGTATTGATTTCCTTCATAGAAAGATTTAATCTTGTTCTCTTGCCAATCCTTTTTCGGGAAGGTAGCAACAGTACGCGAAATGTTCGCGTTGATTTTTTCTTGTTTTTGGGTTTCAGTATCTTTTGCTTTTATTCCATGCATGACTGCACTTGTCACGTCTTCAATACGCACAATGAAAGTAACTTCCAAATTGTCGTTTGGCAATTCTTCTGCTTGTGATTTAGCCCAGAAACCATCTGCTAAATAATCGTGCTCTACTGAAGAGTGTGCCTGAATTTGACCATATCCACAGTGGTGGTTTGTCAATAATAATCCTTGAGGAGAAATAACCTCTGATGTACATCCACCATTAAAGTGTGGAACAGCATCTTTCATGCTTGAATTATTCACATCATAAATATCCTGAATGGACATTTTCATTCCTAAGGTCGTCATTTCCTTTTCATTCATTCCCTCTAGCAAAGAAGGAATCCACATACCTCCTTGTTGTGCATAAACAGGAACAATAAGAAGTGCAACGAGCAGTTTAAATGCGTTTTTAAGTCTTAAGTTCATAAAAGTGTTCGTTATTTTTTTATTTCAGGCAAGATACAACTATTCAGGTAATAGGAGCTACGGTTTGCGTATCCATCCACTATTTTAAGTGTATTTTGAGAAAAATAAACACCGTGTTAAATGCCGATATGCCGTTTTATTCGATTTTTAGGAAAGAGTAGTGCGAAAAATAGAACGATAGTTTAGAATTGTTGTTTTTACTATAATGATGGAGGTAAACGGACGATGAGCAGTGATGAACGCTCATTTTCTTACTGTGAGATTCAGCAAAATAAAAGTGATAATCTAACTGTGAAAATAGAAAAGGAAAGATGGACTAGGGATGTTAAAAAAAAATCGTTTTCCCAAGGCTTTATAAGATAAGTAAAGGAAGTGGGAGCCTAGGTAAAGATTGAGATCGTTTAAAAAATAAATAATCTTAAGGTGCGAGTTTAATTTAACAAATAGTACTAAAGGTGTTGTGTGAATCAATAATTTGCCTTATATTGCTCGTTCGGTATTCATATAATTTTTATATACCTCTAACTTTCTATAAGTTACCTATAGTGTAATTATTAATTCATATTATAAAAGGTAAGTAAACAAAAGTGTTTACTTACCTTTTTTTCGTTTTATTGGCAAGAGCCAACTTCACTTTTTTCAAGTTATCAACAATTCATTGCTAAGGTAATAGAATGTAATGTTAATAACTTTTTAATGAATATAAAAATATTTTTTATTGTAACTTATTGAATACGTGGTTGTATATCTTGTTTGTTGCATCTTTATTACTTAGAATAAAGGTAGAGCTGATGTGATTTAATTCACAACGCAATGTGTCATTTGTTAATAACTCGGTCAAATTGTTAATAAAGTCGACTTCATTGTTAATAACTATACAACTGCCTAATTGAATTAAGTCTTTAGCTTCTTGAAACTTCTTGTAATTCGGACCAATTAGAATAGGAACCCCAAAAGTGGCTGCTTCCAAGATGTTGTGAATACCCGCTCCAAAACCACCACCTACATAAGCTATTGTAGCATAGCTATAGGCTTTGGTTAACAAACTATAGGCGTCAATAATATAGACCTGCGTTTGAGCTAAATCGGTCGCACCTGGAATATAGTTGGAATGGAGTTGTTTGGGTTTCTCAATAGATTGATAGAGTTGATTGATCTGCTCTGGTTTAATATTGTGTGGAGCGATGACAAATTTGAGGGTGTCATCCTGTGTTTGATTGATGTAATCAACGATGATCTTTTCATCTTGTGGCCATGAACTCCCCACTACAATTGTCTTTTTGGTTTTACCCTGTGTTAGTTCTTCTAAAAAAGCCAAGGTATTATCGTTTTCTAAAATCTGACTTACGCGATCAAAACGCGTATCACCAACTACGGTACTATTGTTAAGTTGAATAGAGGCAAGAAGCGCACGTGATTCTTCATTTTGAACGAAGAAATAAGTGAAGGCATGCAAGGCATTTCTGTAAAAACCACCATACCATTTAAAAAATACCTGATTGGGTCTGAAAATGCCAGAAACCAAGTACGTTTCAATTTGTTGTTTTTTTAGTTGATTGAGGTAATTTGGCCAATATTCATATTTGACAAAAAAAACTTTTTCTGGGTGAACGAGTTTCAAAAAGGCTTGAGCATTGCTTTTTGTATCCATAGGAAGATACAAGGTCGCATCAGCGATGGTGTTATTTTTTTTAACTTCATATCCTGAAGGAGAAAAGAAGGTTAAAACAATTTTATGTGTAGGAAATTGTTGCTTCAGTTTTTCCATGATTGGTAAACCTTGTTCGTATTCTCCCAAAGAGGCTACGTGAATCCAAAAGACGCGATCGCTAGGTTGAATCTGTTCCTTTAAAATAGCAAAAGAAGCTTTTCGTCCTTGAACAAATAAGGTAATCTTTTTATTAAATAAGGCAATCAGATGCAAGACTGCAGTGGCGATATGAATAAGTAGATTATAAAGAAATAGCATAGGGAATAGTTTATCTAGCGAAATTACGTTTCTTTTAGTAAAGAAAAGATTTTTGAAGTAAAGAAATTAGTATTTTTGTAGCTGTAAAACATATCGACAGTCAAGTTGTTTGGCTCTAAAATAAGGAGGAGCCAGAGACTTTGAGATACTACTAAATCCAATGTGATGAAACAAATTCAAATGGTTGACTTAAAAGGTCAATATGAAGGAATTAAAGAAGAAGTAAATCAATCTTTCCAAGAAGTTTTAGAATCTTCTGCATTTATCAACGGACCTCAAGTACATACTTTTCAAGCTAATTTAGAAAAGTATTTAGGGGTAAAGCACGTAATTCCATGTGCAAATGGAACTGATGCATTACAGATTGCTATGATGGGACTAGGGTTACAACCTGGTGATGAGGTAATCACAGCTGATTTTACTTTTGCTGCAACAGTGGAGGTAATTGCTTTATTACAGTTAACTCCTGTTTTAGTGGATGTTTGTCCAAATAGCATGAATATTGATGTAGAAGCGATTAAAAAAGCAATCACTCCTAAAACGAAAGCAATTGTACCTGTACATTTATTTGGGAACGTAGCTAACATGGAGGAAATTATGAAAATTGCTGCTGAGCACAATTTATATGTAATTGAAGATAATGCACAAGGTATTGGAGCAAGCTATGCTTTTTCGGATGGTAAAAAAGTAAAAACGGGAGGAATTGCTCATGTTGGAGCAACATCGTTCTTCCCATCTAAAAACTTAGGTTGTTACGGTGATGGTGGAGCTATTTTTACAAATGATGACGAATTAGCACATATCATTCGCGGAATTGTGAATCACGGAATGTATGAGCGTTACCACCACGATGTTGTTGGGGTTAACTCTCGTTTAGATAGTTTACAAGCAGCAGTATTAAACGCAAAATTACCGCGTTTAGATCAATACAACAAAGCAAGAAGAGAAGCAGCAGCTCAATATTCTGCAGCTTTAGCAAATCATCCGAATGTAATTACGCCAAAAGTAGAAGGGGATGATGATAGTCATGTATTCCACCAATATACCTTGCGTATCGTGAATGCAGATAGAAATGCATTGATGGCACATTTACAAGGAAAAGGAATTCCTTGTGCAATTT
This sequence comes from Myroides gitamensis, assembly GCF_029894455.1. Classification (NCBI taxonomy): domain Bacteria; kingdom Pseudomonadati; phylum Bacteroidota; class Flavobacteriia; order Flavobacteriales; family Flavobacteriaceae; genus Myroides; species Myroides gitamensis. Next base: position 2,631,409 of record NZ_JARYHN010000001.1, on the reverse strand, counting down.
ATTACCCAATTCCATTGCACAATCAAAAGGCATATCTAGATCCTCGTTATAAGGAAGAAGATTTTCCAGTGACAAATCAATTGGTGAAAGAGGTATTGTCATTACCGATGCACTCTGAATTAGAGGCAGATCAAATTAAATTTATCACGGACGAGATTAAAGCATTTTTAAGATAGTCCTTGAACCCTATAAAAAAAGCCTTGAGAAATCAAGGCTTTTTTTATTTAATTTTTTTGAGTCAATGTATTGATGAGCAAGGAACATAGGGCGCAAGCCGCTAAAGAGAGTGCAACAACATACATAGAACCATTGTTTAGTGTATTTAATAGGACAGAAGTCAAAAAGGTAAACGCCAATTGAGAAGCCCCAAATAGGGCGAGAGGCAATACCTGATTCTGCTTTAAATGGTGATAAAGCCAAAGTGGTTGAAGTAGGAAAAAGCATCCCCAAGGGCAAAACAAAAAAGAAAAGCGGCACCAATTGGAAATAAATGGAGGCATCTGTTACAATGAACCCAAACAAGACCAAAGCCGAAATTAATTGTATGCTAGTACCTAAGGTTATGATTTGCTTCGGTTCTAGGCGTTTTCTTAAAAAAGAGGAGGTAAGGAATGAACCGACCATTAACCCACACGAATTCACCATAAAAACGATGCTAAAGGCTGTGCTACTCAATCCTCCAACTTCCATCACAAGTACAGGAGAATTGGAAATGTAAAGCATCAAACAACTGAAGGCGATACTTCCAACCAAGGTATAGGTTATGAATGTTTTGTTTTCAAAAAGCCTCAAGTAGTTTTGAATGATGGATTTTACTTCTAAAGAAGGCAAGCGATTAGAAAAGTCTTCTTTTAAAAAGGTAAAGGTCATGGCAATACTAAAAAGAGCAAACACTCCCATGGCAGTAAAAATATGAGGCCAATCAAAGTACTTGAGTACAGCATTTCCTAAAATAGGCGCAACAATAGGCGCAACCCCGCCAACAAGGGCTAAGATGCTAAATATCTTTAGTGTTTTGTCTTTATCGAATCGTTTATTGACAATAGAACGCGCAATGACAAGTCCGCCACTACTTCCGAAAGCCTGTAAAAAACGATATGCCCACATCATTTTGATATCAGAGACATACAAACAAGCAAAAGAAGTGAGGATGAAAATACTCAATGATAAGATAATGGGCTTTTTAGCTCCATATTTATCTGATATTGGTCCCCAAAATAATTGACCTACTGCTAAGCCTCCTAAGAAGGTTGATAAAGATATTTGAACATAGCTTACGTCTGTTTGTAGATCAGTAGCTATCTTTGGAAAAGCAGGTAAATACATGTCAATAGCTAATGGACCTAAAGCGGTTAAGCTAGCGAGTGTAAAGATTAATACCCACTCTTGAAGTGATAATTTTTCCACGGTTTTTAATGAAATAGAAAATCCTTGACACTTTTGGAATCAAGGATTTTATAAGTATGGTTAGTTGAATTTTAGATATTGAAAGTCTCAGCGTCTTTGTCAATTTTTTTGATTAAGCCTGTTAAAACTTTTCCTGGACCTACTTCTGTAAATGAAGTTGCTCCATCAGCAATCATTTGTTGTACTGCTTGTGTCCATTTTACAGGAGCTGTCAATTGTACAATAAGATTATTTTTAATTACTTCTGGGTCACTTACTGCATGAGCAGGTACATTTTGATATACAGGGCAAGAAGGTTGGTTGAATGTTGTTGCTTCAATAGCAGCAGCTAATTCTGTTCTAGCTGGTTCCATCATAGGCGAGTGAAATCCTCCACCTACTGGAAGTAATAGAGCTCTTTTTGCTCCAGCTTCTTTTAATTTTTCACATGCTTTTTCTACTGCAGTTGTTTCTCCAGAGATAACCAATTGACCTGGGCAGTTGTAGTTTGCTGCAACAACAACACCGTCAATTTCCTTGCATACTTGTTCTACAATAGCATCTTCTAAACCTAATACGGCAGCCATTGTTGAAGGTGCGATTTCGCATGCTTTTTGCATCGCCATAGCTCTTTGGTATACTAATTTTAAAGCATCTTCAAAAGCTAAGGTACCATTGGCAACTAAAGCTGAAAATTCACCTAATGAATGTCCTGCAACCATCTCTGGATTAAAGTTCTCAATTGTTTTTGCTAATATAACAGAATGTAAAAATACAGCAGGTTGTGTAACTTTCGTTTCTTTTAGTTGTTCTGCAGTTCCTTCAAACATAATGTCTGTGATATTGAACCCAAGAATGTCGTTTGCTTTGTCGAATAGTTCTTTTGCAATTGCTGAACTTTCGTATAAATCTTTACCCATTCCAGTGAATTGAGCACCTTGACCAGGGAAAACGTATGCTTTCATATGTATCGTGTTAAATATAGAATTCAGGGCAAAAATAAGGTATTTTTCTTAGTTAAACGAAAAGAATAAAAAAAGCCATCTAATCGTAGATGGCTTTTGATATGATTATTGGATCATTCCAATTCTGTTGTCTTTAATTTTAGCTTGTTCTTTCAGTGCTTGTAACACTTTAGATGAAGCGCTCATGCGAACTGCATTTTCAGTTCTTGTTTTGTAGTTGTTGTAGTTGTCTAAATCTGGTGCTAAAGCAACGTTGGTTGTTTTTACCATGTAAACTCCATTTGCTCCATCAATCAGTTTTGAGTTTTGATTCAAAGCTGTTCCGAAAGCTGTTCCAACTACTAAAGGTTCGTTTCCGATATTTGGAATTAACGGGTTTTGTCTTGATACTTCTGATACAGTTGCGATTGAAGCGTTTGTTTGTTTAGAAACTTCTTCTACTGTAGCAGCTGTCATTTTTTGCTTAATTACTTGAGCTTTTTTCTCATTCATTAAGATTGGCTCAACAATTTTTCTAGCTTCTTCAATTGGTAATAAACCAGTATTGTTTGTTGAAGCTAAAGTAGCGATGATATAACCATCAGGAATGTCAAAACGCTTTACGTCTCCATCTTTAGTCTCTTTGTTAAATGCCCAAGAAACGATTTCACTTCTTGCTCCAACTGCTTGTAAGTACTCGTCAAAAGGACGAACTGTTACGTTTTGTTGAACAACTGCATTTACTTTTTCTGCTTCTGCTACTAAGTTTCCTGAAGTTGCAGCAGATTCAATATTTGTTGCTTTTGCGAATACTTCGTCAGCTGTTGCTTCTGAAGCTTCTACTTTTCTAGCCAATGTAGCAATTTGTACACCTTCTGATTTTCCTAATACTTGAATTACGTGGAATCCATAGTCTGTTTCAACTACTCCAATTTTACCTGTAGCGTTGTTGAAAATGAAATCTTCGAAAGGTTTAACCATTTGTCCTTTAGCGATATCTTCGTATTTACCACCGTTTGCTTTTGATCCTGGATCTTCTGATTCAGCTTGAGCTAATTCAGCAAAGTTCGCTGCAGTAGCTTTTTTCAAGATTTCATCCGCTTTTGCTTTTGCTTCTTCTTTCGTTCTAGTAGCAGCACTTTGTGGTGCACCAGCATACGAAATTAAGATGTGAGCAGCATTTGCTTTTGCTCCAGCTTTTTTGCCTACCATACGAGAAATACAGTAATGATCATTGAATAAATAAGGACCAAATACTTCTCCTGTTGGTAAGTTATATAATTGTTCTTGGAATTCTAATGGTAAATCTTTTTTAGCATAATAAACGCTATCAAATTTTACATCTGAATTTGCATTGATAAAAGCAACTAAGTCTTTTGTTGCTTTAAAACCTGCAATTGTATCGTTCTTTTTAGTTTCAGCATTGTATTGAACTGTTGGCTTTAAGAAAGCTTCAACTGTTTCTTTTACATCTTCTTTGTCTTTTTCAGAAGGTGTGCTTTCAACATAAGCATAAGTTAACTCACGTGTAGGTTCAGATTTGAATCTATTTTCGTGTTTTTGCATATAACCTGTAATTTCTGAATCACTTACTTTCGCTTGATCATCATTGATTGTGCTATATGGAACAGTTACATAGTCAAAAGTTACTTTGCTATTTTCACCGTGGTAAGCATATTTAGCTTCTGTTTGTGTTGTGTATACTCCACCTTTTACCAAGGCATTGTACATTTGTTGTAAACCAAATTTCTCTAACTCAACTTCATAGCTTAACCAAGCTTGCCATTGTTCTGGTCCAGCTTGTTTCATTGCCATAACCCAAGCATTGAACTTAGCCATGTCGAATTGTCCTAATTGATTTTGGAATTCAGGACTATTAGCAAACATAGGGTTGGTTTTCACTACGTTGATTAATTGATCCTTTCCAATTTGTAAACCTAATTTTTCGAACTCCGTTTTTAGCAGTATATTATTCACTTCGGTATTCCAAACCATTTGATAGGCTTGATTTCTACTCATTTGATTCCCTTGCTCCGCTTGGGAAACTTTCTGTTGAAAAATCTGCGTATTGATATCTTCACCATTTACGCTTCCAATATTTCTTGAAGAACCAGCACCTCCGCTTCTAACTACGTCTCCAATAACGAATGCTAATAAAGCAATACCAATTACTGCAATTAACAGCGCCGACTTTTGTCTAATTTTTGATAAAACTGCCATGTTTTTTTATTATGTGTAATTTTTTTCAGAGAGCGAAAATACAATTATCTCTTTAATAATAAAAGGGGTAAACCTATTATTTTGAAGAAAGAATGTGTTTCCTGCTGTTTTTTAATGTTAAAAAACAGAATTTTTTACTTAAAGCTTGATTCAAGATGGGGAAAATGGTGAGAAAAACGAGGGATGGACTAAAAATAAAAAAAAGATGAAAGTAGGAAAGTGTAAGAAAAAAGGAGCTTTATAGGATAAAAAAAACCGTAAAGCTTGTTTTAAACTTTACGGTTTTACGTATATTTTCTTGATGATTATTTTTTATTGTAATGGTCAACCATTCTTTTGCTGTATTTTCTTCTGAAGAAGAACATAAAAATAGCTAGACCTGCAACAAGAAAGCTTGTCCAATAATTTGAGAAGGGCTCACCTGCCATGATTTTAGTTGCCCCATCATAGATGAATAGAATGGCAACAAATAAATATAGAAAAGGTATAAGTTGTAGTGCTTTCATAGGTTTAGTTTTCTTCTTTTTTAATACTTTCTGCGTAGCTATTTCTAGCTTTAATAATGTTTAGCTTTCCATCAAAGTCAACACCTACACCTTGGGTGAAGTTTTCTTTGTCTGTCGAAGCTTTGTATTTACCATTGGTGTAAAACCAATCTAATCTTTGGTTGTAGTACAACTGATCGGATTCTAATTTCTTATTATCATGTGTTGTAATCACCACATTGCCTCTTAAATCAATAAGCTCTGTTGCAGTATACTGTATAGCATAATCGGCTACTACGGTGTTTTTATTGTTGTTGTTATCGAAAAACGTCAGGTTAATTCCTTCTGGAAATTCGGTAAACTTGTATTTTACAGTGGAGTAATCAAGCATTTTTTCGCTAACTAAAATCGCTTTGACTCTTCCGGAATCAATGTATTGACCTCGCATTTTTTCTGCTATTCCAGCTGGATAAAATGGAGCTTTGTCGTGTATTTTTTGAATATCTCTAAACTTACTCTCGCAAGAAAAAAAGCTGATGCTACTGAGTAGTAAAGAAATAAAAAGTGTTTTTTTAGTTAACAACATGTATAAGTTGTATTAATCAAATTTACGTTTTAAGAACCAGAAATCGTTTAAAGATAAACCGATAGAAAGGTTAAAGTAGTTTTCTTTAACTAATCCACTGTTTTTTGTTCCTTTATTTCCATACTCAAGCCCGATATTCACATTAGACAAAGAACGCCCAAATAGTGGGAATCCTGCACCAAGTGAAAAGGCATAGTCGTTGATTGATTCATTTTTCAATACTAAACCTGTGTTCTCATAACGGAATCCAGCACGATATACAACGCGATCAAAATAGCTTGTGAAAGAATTGTATTTAGGAATATAAAAACCTCCAACAGCATAACGTTTGGTATCTTCATAACCCGCATATTGGGCCGTACTCCAGCTTGATGCTAATTTACTGTTTTCAATATACGTGAATTGTCCAGAAACAAACCATTTTAAATCTTTCCCAATACCAGCTCCAATTGCTAATTCTTGCGGTTTCGTTAATTTCGTACTTCCATTAAAAATTTCTTTAGAATCAACAATACCACCATTTGCATTGATAATTCTCAGGTTCGTTACATTATCAGCTGTTAACTTCGTTTCAGGACTGTACGTAAGATTGGCTTTCCAATCATACCCTTTGTATTTTCCTTCATATTGAAGAGCAGCGCGAATCTCATATCCTTTGTAATCAATTCGTCTTTTTTCATTTGTACTAGTAAGCAAACCAAATCCATCTCCAGCATCTAATAACGCGATGGTATTTGTATTATCTGTGTTACCAAAGAAATAACTAGCTTGAATACCAACCTGAAAGTTTTTGTTTATTTCATATCCTGTACCCAAGAATACACGGTTAATTCCTCCAGTTCCCTCTAGTTGATTGAATTCTTTCTGATTCAACTCATTCATTTGCTCTCTTTCGATTTTATAACCAACAGAAGAATAAGGCTGAAGTCCAAAAATAACCCCTGACTTTTTAGAAATAGGTAATCCTACAACGAAATAATCAATTGTTTGACGTTTTATGTTGTCATTGCTGTTATCTGATTTGAAATTATAGAACTTCGAGGTAGATCCAACAGTGAATGTAGTAGCCTGTAATTTGCTAATAGCAGCAGGGTTCAATAAGTTTAGGTGCAAACTATCTGAATAGACACTAGTACCTCCCATAGCTTTATATTCATTTGTACCATTGTAACCTAAGTCTCCAATTCCGTAATACGAATAAGGAGATGCAGTTCCTTGCTGAGCGAAAGCTTGAGCGGATAAAATAAGGCTAAAGCTAAGAATGATTCTTTTTATCATTTTCAATTATGTATTGATATATATAGTTCAGACTTTCAGAAAGAAAGTTTGGATTAGCAAATATTATATTTTTTAATCTTTTAGCCAAAAAAACTGTATCCCCACCCGTTAAAATTATTGTTAAATCAGAATAATCTTTTTTATAATGGTCGATAATATTGTCTATTTCTGCAACAATTCCGTTGATAACCCCCGATTGGATGGATTCATTTGTATTTTTTCCGATAAAATAATTAATATCTTCCGTTTGCAAATAAGGGAGTTTTGCTGTGTAATCGTTCAATGCTTTATATCGTAATTGTAAACCAGGTGAAATAGCACCACCTAAATACTCATTTTCAGTATTGACAAAGTCGTAGGTAATACAAGTTCCTGCATCGATGATTAAACGGGCAGTATTGGGATAAACAATAGTAGATCCAGCAGCGACTACTAGCCGATCGATCCCCAAGGTATGAGGAGTTTGATATTTATTCACTACAGGAAGAGGAGTTGTATGGCTGATTTGAATGAAATCAGTATGGGTTTGAAGCCAATTGAGCAGCTCAGAATCCAAATGAACGACGCTTGCGAGTATAATTTTCGGCTTTGTTTTATTTTTTTTTAAAAAAAATAAAAGTTCTTCTTGTAAGTTTTTTGTTGAAAGATATTCGGTTTTCAAAAGGCTATTGTTTTCAAACATAGCGAGTTTGGTTCTGGTGTTTCCGATATCAAGGGTATAGATCATGTTTCTATTGCTTAGTTTAACAAAGATAAATAAAGAAAAATTGCTAGAGAAGTTTTGGAAGAATAAAAAAGTATTATATATTTGCAACCGCTTAAGAGAACAAAAGTTCACTACTAAAAGCCAATTGGTGCCTTAGCTCAGTTGGTAGAGCAAAGGACTGAAAATCCTTGTGTCCCTGGTTCGATTCCTGGAGGCACCACAAAATTAGCTTTTAGTAACTTAGTTTAAAACTGGTGCCTTAGCTCAGTTGGTAGAGCAAAGGACTGAAAATCCTTGTGTCCCTGGTTCGATTCCTGGAGGCACCACAAATTTTAAACTATTGATAAGCAACTGGTGCCTTAGCTCAGTTGGTAGAGCAAAGGACTGAAAATCCTTGTGTCCCTGGTTCGATTCCTGGAGGCACCACATCAGAAAAAAACCGATAACGAAAGTTATCGGTTTTTTTGTTTTCATACACTGTCAACTGTCAACCGTAAACAAAAAAAGCGAAACCTAAGTTTCGCTTTTTTCTTATTTTGTTAATGTTTCGTATTTGTATTCTTCTGCTTTAATGTCAAATTCCAAATTGGCAATTTGCGTTTGGTATTTATGCAGTTTTGTTTTGATTTTTAATTCTTGAACAGGAGCAATTTTACCTAAAGCCATATCGCGATTAAACGTGTCATTCTCTTTGTTGTACTTCGCTTTCGTCTTGTTTAGCTTCTCTGTTGCTTTTTGGATTTTCTTTTGGGTTTTAGCAATCTCTTTTTGCTTTTTAAGCTCTGCTTTGCGCTCGCGCTCAATTTGCTTTTGTTCTTGCTCAAATGCCTTTAATTCTTCCGTACTCATAGTTGGAGCTTCTTCTACAGCGCTTTCTACAATCTCCGCAACAGGAACTTCAGGTAAAATTGTTGTAGACTCTTCTTTTTGTACTTCTTGTGCTTGCATAGCGGTTGTGCCAAGTAGCATCATACCAGCGATTAAAAACGTTTTTTTCATTTTTCTTTTTCTCTATTTTGATTCTATTGTTGTTCGAATTTTACCATTCATTGATTCTATTGGCATCCAATTTCAAAAAGATGAATAGTAGTAATGTAAAAGCAATTAAACTCGATCCTCCATAGGAGAAAAAGGGAAGTGGAACCCCGATAGTAGGGAATAATCCTACTAACATGGTAATATTAAAGGCAAAGTGAATGAATAAAAAACTCACGACACAATACCCGTAGACTCTATTAAATCGCTTTTTTTGTTTTTCTGCTAGATAGATTAAGCGGAAAAATAAACAAAGAAATAAAACGATAATTGTACTAGAACCAACGAATCCCCATTCTTCTCCAACCGTAGTAAATATATAATCGGTATGTTGTTCTGGTACAAAGCCTCCCTTGGTTTGGGTACCTTGTAAAAAACCAGTGCCATACCAACCACCTGAACCAATTGCAATTTTCGATTGATTGAGGTTATATCCTTCGGCCTGAAGATCTACATTTTCACCGAGTAAAACGTTTATCCTATCTTTTTGATGGGGTTCAAGTACATTGTCGTACACGTAATCAACAGATAGAACAAAGCCGCACATTACGGTGGCTAAAATAAGATAAATAAAGGGGTTTCTATTGATGTTTTTGTTAAAGTAGTAGTGTAATAGTGTTAATAATACAATAGATGTGATGATTAGGGAAGGTTTTACTATCAATGCTGCAACAAAGAGTGCTATTGTAATAAAAGCGGACCATAAATACCAAGAAGGTAATCCTTCGCGAAATAATACAAAGATTAATGCGGCGAACAACATGGCGCTTCCTGTATCGTGTTTTAAGATTAATAAGGTTGGTATACCAATGATCATAAAAACGGTTACCTGCTCTTTAAGCGTCTTTAAAGTACCTTGGTTGTCCGAAAAGTACTTGGCTAATAACAGGGCCGTAGTTGTTTTTACAAATTCGGAAGGTTGAACCCCTAATCCACCAATCTGATACCAGTTGGTTTGACCTTTTACTGATTTACCAAAGACAAATAGACCAAGAATAGAGAGAATACCGATAATATAAAAGATTAGGGCATACTTCTCATAGAACTTGGTATCTAGAGCGAGAATGAGGATGATTAAGGGAATACACGTCAAAATAAAGACCAATTGCCTACCATAGATTTGACTAAAATCAAAAATACTGGCTTCTTCACTAGGTAGTGAGGTAGAGTAAATATTTACCCATCCCGCTACAACTAGTAAAAGATATAACATAATAGTTATCCAATCGATATGCTTTTGTACGCTTCCGCTTCTCATTATTTTTGCTGCTTATCCGCTAAATTGTATAGTTGTAAAACTTTGTTGTATTCACTTTCTAAGCTTCCTTCTAGCATTCGTTTTTCTAAATCAGGACGAACAATTTCTGGAAGTAGATATTTTTGTAACATTAAACTCGTAATAGGTGCAGCCCATCGTGCTCCCCATACCCCGTTTTCAATAAAAACGGCAATAACAATCTTAGGATCATCTACGGGTGCGAAAGCGACGAATACAGAGTGATCTGCCAATTGATAACGCTTTCCATTGATACGCGTAAAGTTTTCTACTGTTCCTGTTTTTCCAGCCATCTCTAGCTGTGGAACCGCAACACTACGTCCAGTACCAATGTGAAACACTTGATTCATCCCTTGGATGATTGGCTCAAAATGTTTCGGATCAATTGTAGTTACTTGTTTGGTAACAAACTTTTTATCAATATTGTGATCTTCAATGTTTTTGATGATATGAGGGGTATAATAATACCCGCGATTAGCTACAGCGGCTGCCATATTGGCTAATTGCATTGGAGTCATGATTACCTCACCTTGTCCAATTGCGTTGGAAATTGTCGTGGTACTTTTCCATCCTTTGTTGGGATACCAGCGATCGTAATATTCCGAATTGGGAATATGACCTTTTCGACCTTCAGGTAAATCATACCCTAAAAACTGTCCTAGACCAAAGCTTTCTAAGTGCTTGCTCCAACGATCAATTCCTTCTGCGGGTGATTTATATTTCTCAATAATCTTTTTGTACGTCTGTGCAAAGTAGGTATTACAAGATAAAGCAATCGCATGTCTTAAATTCCATGTTCCGGAATCGTGACATCCCATCCAGGCACCACGGCCATAATAAAATCCTCTGTTACATGAAAAAGCAGAGTGTTCTGTGATAACTCCTTCTTGCAAACCAATTAGACCCGTTAGGATTTTAAAAGGTGAACCCGGAGAATACTCTCCCGATAATACGCGATTATATAAAGGTTTTGCTAAAGAGTCATTGTATAATTTGGTGTAATTTTTAGAGCGTTCTCTTCCGACCAATAGGGACGGATCATACGACGGAGCATTAATTAGAGCAAGAATTTCACCTGTTTTTGGTTCAATCGCTACAATTCCTCCTCGTTTATTTTTCATTAAGAGCTCCCCATAAGCTTGCAAATCATAGTCAATCGTCAAGGTGATATCACTCCCTTTAATGGAAATAGTATCATAAACTCCATCTTTAAAAGAGCCAATCTCGCGATTGAAACGATCGCGTTGGATGTATTTTACTCCTTTAGTACCGCGAAGAATATCTTCATATTGCTGTTCCACCCCTTGAATACCGATTAAATCTCCAGATCTATAGTAAGGGTTTCTCTTGATGTTATCTTCATTAACCTGGCGAATGTAACCAAAGACATTAGCTCCTGCATTGACTTGGTAGTCACGCAAGGAACGTTTTTGTACATAAAATCCATTGAAATGGCGAATTTTTTCTTGAAAAGCAGCATATTCCGCTTTGCTTAACTGCGCTAAAAAGACAGAGGGAAGACGAGGGCTATAAACCGTCGCTTTTTGTAGTTTTGTTTTGAAATCATCGAGGGTTACATCGAGTAATTTACACAAAGCTAGAGTGTCGATATCTTTTACCTCTCTGGGGATGACCATGATGTCATACGAAGGTTGATTCGCGACCAATAATTTTTTATTTCGATCGAATATATATCCGCGTTCAGGATATTCATAAACGATTTTTAAGGCATTATTCTCTGATTTTTTGATATAGGTATCATCTACGACTTGTAAATAGAACAGTCGAATAAGAATGGTTATAGTTACTGCAACTATGATAATAGGAAGTAATAACTTTCTCATCGTTTAGATGGTTTGATCAGATAGAGGATTAATATACAGCTAATTAATGTCGCTACTGTGGTAAGTAAAGTTCGCAATAAGATTTCCAATATAAAATTAAAACGCAGGAATTCCAATGCAAATAGTACAACATGGTGAATTACTACAGTAATAATTAAATAACCCATTACCTCCATAGAGGAAAATAAATCTTTCGTTACTTTCTTGAAGATATTGAGGTTGTGGTATTGGTAACTAATACCAAATGAAAATTTCAACACTAAGGGCCTACTAAAAGCGAGTATCAAGGAAGCTGCAGCGTGTACACCTCCTGAGTTCTCGAACATGTCTATGGTTAATCCTAATAGAAAGCTAGAAACGTAAAAGAGCGCTTTGTTGCCATCAGTTGGATAAAGTACAATAAAAAGTATATACGGAAATGGATTTATAAAAGAAAATAAATCCAAGTTGTTAAATACTAATACCTGTGCGATTAGCAAGATAACAAAACGCGTAATATTGGAAATAGTACTATTCATTGCGTGTAGCTTCTTCTAGTTCAATAATTTCTTTAATGTCGTTATTTTTAATCACATATACATACCCTAAGTTTGTCATGTCATTAAAAAGTTTGACTTCAATGGTAAAGTAATTCGAGCTTTCTGTAGTATACGCTTTTTCGATTGTACCAATGGGAATATTTTCAGGGAAAATATCCGAAATACCTCCAGTGACAATCGTGTCGCCTTGGAAGAGTTCTGCTAAGCGGGGAATGTCATTTAATTGAACATACCCTGTGCTTTTACCATCCCATTGTAAGGTACCAAAGTGATTTGATCCCTTAATCTTGGCATTGATTTTAGATTTTGCGTTTAAGATACTCTGTACGGTAGAATACTTTGTGGATGATTTTTGAATAATCCCTACAATTCCGTTGCTATTGATTACTCCTAAATCTTTTGTAATACCCTCTCGTTCTCCACCTTTAATCGTTAAGTAGTTTTCCTTGGTATTAAATTCATTTTTAATCACCTTGGCTACGATAACGTTGTATATATCTTCTTGGGTTGTAAGAAGAGGTAATTCAATAGGGACAGAGTCTGTTACAACAGCACTATTAAAAGCCTGTTTTTTCAGTAGGGCATTTTCCAGAACTAAAGCGTCATTTTCAGTCTTAAGACGCATGTATTCCTTTAAATTATTTACATTTTCATAGACGTAACCTGTCACACCATTTGCCGAACTAATAAATGAACTCTTGTGAAACGTATGAGTTCGGAGTACTAGGGCAAATGATATAACTAAAAGCAGCAAAAACAGTAACTTAGTACTGTTTTTTATAAAGAAATTAATTATTTGCTGCATGGGTTAGTTTATTTTATCAATACACTTTTGTATTTGTCAATATTTTTGATGGCAAGGCCCGTTCCACGTACAACTGCACGCAATGGATCCTCAGCAATATAAACAGGTAAATCCGTTTTTTGAGAGATTCGTTTGTCTAATCCTCTCAACATAGATCCTCCACCAGCAAGGTAGATTCCTGTGTTATAAATATCAGCTGCTAATTCTGGAGGCGTCTGAGATAACGTTTCCATTACAGCATCTTCGATACGTTGTATTGATTTGTCTAATGCCTTTGCTATTTCACGGTAAGAAACAGTTACTTGTTTTGGTTTCCCTGTTAACAAGTCACGTCCTTGAACTAGCATATCTTCTGGAGCAGTTTCCAAATCTTCAGTTGCAGCTCCTGTTTGTATTTTAATTTTTTCTGCTGTACTCTCTCCAACAAATAAGTTGTGTTGCGTACGCATATAGTAAATGATGTCATTCGTGAATACGTCACCTGCAATTTTTACAGATTTATCACACACAATACCTCCAAGAGCAATAACAGCAATTTCTGTTGTTCCTCCTCCGATATCAACAATCATATTTCCTTTTGGTTGCATGATGTCTACACCAATACCAATAGCAGCAGACATAGGTTCATGTATTAAATAAACCTCTTTACCATTCACACGCTCACAAGATTCTTTTACTGCACGCATTTCTACTTCAGTAATTCCTGAAGGAATACATACAACCATGCGCAAGGCTGGTGTAAACATTTTTTTTCTTAGAGCTGGTATGCTTTTGATAAAGAGGCTTATCATTTTTTCTGATGCGTCAAAATCAGCAATAACTCCGTCTTTTAAAGGGCGTATTGTTTTGATGTTACCATGAGTTTTCCCTTGCATCAAACTCGCTTCTTTTCCAACGGCTATAATTTTTCCCGTTGTCCTATCTCTAGCAACGATTGATGGATTGTCAACGACAACTTTTCCATCGTGAATGATAAGGGTATTCGCAGTTCCTAAATCGATTGCGATATCTTCCGTCATGAAATCAAAAAATCCCATAGATATAAAAGGCTTTTAGAGTTAATATTTATGTTGTTCTACAAAATTAGTAAATTAATGTTTAAAATGACGAATCCCCGTGAAAACCATTGCGATTTTATTTTCATCACAGTAAGTAACACTCAAATCGTCTTTAATAGAACCACCTGGTTGAATAACCGCTGTGATTCCAGCATTTCCAGCAATCTCAACACAGTCAGGGAAAGGGAAAAATGCATCACTTGCCATTACAGCTCCTTGTAGGTTGAACTCGAATGAGTTAGCTTTCTCAATTGCTTGGCGTAAAGCATCTACTCTTGATGTTTGTCCTGTTCCTGAAGCACAAAGCTGACCGTCTTTTACCAAAACAATAGTATTTGATTTGGTGTGCTTACAGATTTTAGAAGCAAATAATAAATCAACTACTTCTTGATCAGAGGGTGCTACTTTAGTAACGGTTGTTAAATGGTCTTTATTGTCAGTTACATTATCTTTATCTTGAACTAAAATACCATTTAAACAAGTACGTACGTGTTTTTTAGGTAATTCAATTTCATTTAAAACCAAGATAATTCTATTTTTCTTCTCTTTTAAGATTTCAATTGCAGCTTCTTCGTATGCTGGTGCAATCACAACTTCGCAGAATAATTGGTTGATTTCTTGTGCTGTTGCAACATCAATTGTGCCATTCGCAATTAAAACACCTCCAAAAGCAGAAGTAGGGTCTCCAGCTAGAGCATCTACATACGCTTCTTTCATTGTGTTTCTTTGCGCTACACCACAAGCATTGTTATGTTTCAAAATAGCAAATGTTGGTTGCTCTCCTTTGAATTCATTCATTAAGTTTACCGCAGCATCAACATCTAATAAGTTGTTGTACGACAATTCTTTTCCGTGCAATTTTTTAAATAATTGATCGAAGTCACCAAAGAAGTGTCCTTTTTGGTGTGGGTTTTCTCCATAACGCAATTCAATTCCCTCTGCATGGCTGATTTTTAATGTATCATCCGCTTCATTGAAGTAGTTGAAAATTGCTCCATCGTAATGTGAAGAAACATGGAATGCCTTAGTTGCTAGTAAACGTCTTTGTGCTAATGTTGTTGAACCATTATGCTCAATCAACATCTGTAAAAACAAATCGTATTCATTTACTGAAGGTACGATAACCGTGTCTTTGAAGTTTTTAGCAGCTGCGCGGATTAATGAAATACCACCGATATCAATTTTTTCAATGATATCTGCTTCGTTCGCTCCAGAAGCAACTGTTTTTTCAAATGGATATAAATCTACAATGACTACATCGATTTGAGGAATTTCAAATTCTTTCATTTGTTGAATATCTCCCTCGTGATCTTGTCTGTTTAAGATTCCACCGAAAATTTTTGGGTGTAAAGTTTTTACTCGACCTCCTAAGATAGAAGGATAAGAAGTAATATCTTCAACAGGTACAACAGGAATACCTAAATCTTTAATAAAAGTTTCTGTACCACCAGTAGAATAGATAGTTACTTCGTTTTTGTGTAGTTCTCTTACAATAGGTTCTAATCCGTCTTTGCTAAAAACAGAAATTAAGGCCGATTGAATCTTTTTAGTTGTGTTCATTGTGTGTTATTAATTAAACGGCAAAAATAACTAATGTCTAGGTATTTATAAAGTTAATATAGAAGTTTTTATTTTAATTTTAAGAGGCGTAAATTGTCTTGTTTTTTAAAAGAAAAATAGGAGGGAAGTGTAACTTTTGTAATCTTCTTCTACTAATAGGATGGTCGTTGAACTTGATGCTATGATAATATATTTTAGGCTTTTACTCAGTAGTTTTCAATTTGCAATCAATGCATTGAGAACAAATAAACTAAGAACCTTGCTTTCTCTCCTGGGGGTGACAGTGGGGATTTTTTCTATTATTGCCGTTTTAGCAGCTGTAGATTCGATGGATCGCACGATAAAATCTGAATTAAGTGGATTTGATCGCAATATGATTTATGTGTTTAATCATTCCTTCGGTCCATCAGAAATTCCGCGTTGGAAGATTGATCAGTTCCCGAATGTAACCTATGAAGAATACGATTATTTAAAGCGAAATTTAAGTGATGTTGAATATGCTTCCTTTAATTTTTTCGTGCGCAATGAAAATATGAAGGCGGATCGTTATTATGCTAATGATGTTATTGTTCGTCCTTGTAGTGCAGATATGCAATACCTCGACAATGTAAAAATGGCGAGTGGGCGTTTTTTTAATGAATCAGAAGCGGTGAATGGAAGCGGAGTTATTGTCATTGGAAATGAAATCGCCAATACACTTTTTCCTGGACAAGATCCCTTAGGAAAGAACATCCGATTATACGGACGTAAATTTGTGGTGATTGGTGTTTTGGATAAGCAAGGAGCAATCTCTATAGGAGGAGGTCACGATGAAACAGCTTATATCCCCGTAAATTTATTTCGACAAATGTTTGGAGACAATATCAAAGCGTATACACCTGTAATTATTTTAAAGCCCAACGAAAAAGCAGATATCAAACATTTTGAAGATGAAATAATAACCAAATTACGTGCGTTCCGCGGCTTAAAAGTAGGGGAGGATACCAATTTCTTTGTCAATGTATTCGGTGGAATGATGGAATTTTTGGATAATATTATTGGGCAGATGAATGTAGTAGGGTGGATTATCAGTATGTTTTCTCTTTTGGTAGGAGGATTTGGGATTGCCAATATTATGTTTGTGTCTGTCAAAGAGCGCACGCACTTAATAGGCATTCAGAAAGCAATAGGAGCTAAGCGACGTGTTATTCTCTTACAATTCTTGTTTGAGTCGATTATATTGGCTTTAATCGGGGGATTAGTGGGAATTATTGTCGTTTGGATGATTGCGAAAGGAGTAAGTGTATTACTGGACTTTGAGTTTGTATTAAGTCTGTTTAATATTGGTATTGGATTGGGATTATCTATCATTATAGGATTGATATCGGGGTATTTACCTGCGCGTTCTGCAGCGAAATTAGACCCCGTTGAAGCGATTCGATCTGGAATGTAATACTGAAGAATGGAGAATGGAGATTGGAAAGGGGAAAAGAGAAAATGAAATGAAGAGGCGAATGGCCATTCGCCTACATAATCTGAAGATAATAAAAAAAGAGTTGCTGTACAGCAACTCTTTTTTTATTATCTAATTGGACGATTTAAAATCAAATCCAAGTATAAGTTTACATTTTTCTTTAATTCCTTACGGTGTGTAATGAAATCTAAGAATCCGTGTTCTAATAAGAATTCAGATGTTTGGAATCCTTCAGGTAAATCTTTTCCTGTTGTATCCTTTACAATTCGCGGTCCAGCAAATCCGATTAAAGCACCTGGTTCAGCGATATTGATATCTCCTAACATAGCGAAAGATGCAGAAATACCTCCTGTTGTTGGGTCTGTACAAAGTGAAATGTAAGGAATCTTAGCATCACTTAGTTGCGTCAACTTAGCAGAAGTTTTTGCCATTTGCATCAATGAAAAACCAGCTTCCATCATACGAGCTCCTCCTGATTTAGAAATCATTAAAAAAGGAATTTTGTGCTTTAAAGAATAATCAATTCCTCTTGCAATTTTTTCACCTACTACAGATCCCATAGATCCACCGATGAAAGCAAAATCCATTGCAGCAACAACTAATTTTTCTCCTTTTGAATTTCCAACGGCTACACGCACAGCATCATTCAATTGCGTTTTTGAAGTAGCTTCTTTTAAACGATCTACATATTTTTTTGTATCCTCAAATTTCAACATATCCTTTGAAGATAAACTCTTTGCTATTTCTTTGTAATCGCCATTATCAAAAAGAATTTCAAAATACTCTTTACTGCCAATTCGAACATGGTAACCATCTTCTGGACTTACCCAAAGGTTCTTTTCTAGTTCTTCAGAATCTATAATTTTACCTGTTGGTGATTTGTACCATAAACCTTTTGGTATATCCTTTTTGTCCTCAGTTGGTGTTTGAATTCCTTTTTCTGTTCTTTTAAACCAAGCCATAAATGTCTGTTTTGTTTATACTATGTTAATAGGTTTAGAGAAGAAATTACAATGTGTTTACATTGTTTAAATCTTTAAATGCTTCTTCTAAACGAGCATTGAAAGTGATTTCTCCTTGTCTTACCCATGCACGTGGATCGTAGTACTTTTTATTTGGTACATCCGCTCCCTCAGGGTTTCCTATCTGTGTTTTTAAATATTCAATTTTTGAAGTCATATAATCTCTTATTCCTTCTGTATAAGCAAATTGCATATCTGTATCGATATTCATTTTGATTACACCATAAGAAATTGCTTCTCTAATTTCTTCTAATGATGAACCAGAACCTCCATGGAAAACAAAATCAACAGGATTATGTCCTAAGTTGAATTTCTTAGCCACATAGTCTTGAGAATTTTTCAAGATGATTGGCGTAAGTTTTACGTTTCCTGGTTTGTAAACCCCGTGTACGTTTCCAAAAGCTGCTGCAATGGTAAAACGAGGACTTACTTTACTTAGCTCTTCATAAGCATAAGCTACTTCGTCTGGTTGTGTATATAGTTTAGAAGAATCTACACCAGAGTTATCAACTCCGTCTTCTTCTCCTCCTGTAATTCCTAATTCAATCTCTAAAGTCATACCCATGTTTTCCATTCTTTCAAGGTATTTTTTAGAAATTTCAATGTTTTCTTGGATTGGTTCTTCAGATAAATCAATCATATGCGAACTAAATAACGGTTTTCCGTATTTTGTCATATGTTCTTCACTAGCATCTAGTAAACCATCAATCCAAGGTAATAGTTTTTTTGCACAGTGATCCGTATGTAAAATAACAGGCACACCATAAGCTTCAGCTAAAGCGTGTACATGTTTTGCTCCTGCAATAGCTCCTGCAATAGCAGATTTTTGATTCTCATTAGATAAACCTTTTCCTGCCATGAAAGATGCACCACCATTCGAAAATTGAATAATAACAGGCGCATTTAGTTTTGCCGCTGTTTCCAATACACCATTAATTGTACTAGAACTAGTCACGTTAACAGCGGGTAAAGCAAAACCTTTCTCTTTTGCATAGTTGAATATTTCTTGCACTTGATCTCCAAATGCTACTCCAGGTTTAATATTGTGTGCCATAGTCGTGTGTTTAATTTATTGGACAAAAATACTAATTATTATTTGATTAGAATGGATAATTAATACCAACATTCAAGACAGACTCTTTGATACTAAATTCTCCAAACCATTTGCGTTTGGAGTAAATCGAAGGATCATACGTTTTGAATCCCATATCTAATCGGAATACAAAGAAACTAAAGTCGTAGCGAATACCAAAACCAGAACTCACTGCTAGATCTTTGAATGAGCTTACTCCATTGAAGGTGTAGTTCTTGTCTTCAACATTGTCAAATACGTTCCAAATATTACTTGCATCCACAAAGAAAGCCCCATTCCATTTACCTGTGATATTAAAACGATATTCCGTACTGAAGAAGAGTTTCATATTAGCCTCATTGAAATCGTTCGTTCCTCCGCTTTTACCTGGACCTAAACGATACGATTGCCATCCACGGTTGTCATTGGATCCTCCTGAAAAATAGCTTCGAGAGAACGGAATGGAATTGGCATTACCATAAGGAACCGCCAAACCACCAAATAGACGAATCGCAACAATTTGCTGACGTCCAATATCCCAATACTTTACAAAATCCAATTCCGTTTTAATGTATTGTGAATATTCGACATCAAATAAAGTTCTCTTTCCTGTATGACCTTCTTTATCGCTTACGCGATTCATAACTAAATCAAGTAATCCACCAGCAGCTTCCACTTTCGCGCGAACAGTATAGAAACTATTATCATTAATTCCGGTTCTCGTTGATGAATTAAAGGAAATATTCGAAGCTAAAATTAAGTTGTTTTCAGAAAGGCGAACCTTGCGCTCTTGAATACTGCGAATTTCATTGTAGTCTTCTGGTGAAATTCCCATAGGGTTAGTTGTAGCTAATGCGTCATTAATGAAGCGATTCGCACCTTCACCTTGTATAGTTAAATCTCCACTTTCATCTACGTAGTCTATAGGTACATCATACTCTTTTGAAATGTTATTTAGGGTATTGTACGAAGATTTATAGACACTAAAGTAGTTGTTCGGGTTTGTATTTCTTACGTATTGAATATTGGCTACATCCACGCTAAAAGAATTTTTGCGTGAAGGATACCAGCTGTAATTGATGATACCAGTGAAATTGTCTTTATCTAAACCAATGTTTCGTTGTCTTGCAAAACCAAAACTCATAGCCGTTGTAGGAAGCATGGTTTTTGGGATGATTTTATTGGATGCAAAAGGGAATAAAAAGCGTGGGAAAGTTAATTTTATATCCGCTCCATATTCTGTAACGTTGAAAAACACATCGTTAGGGTTGCTCATTTGCCTTGAGGACCCAATGGTTCCTCGTAATCCAAATTCTAAAATTTCAGCCCCTCTAAATACATTTCGAAATAATAGTCCCATGCTACCACCAATTCCAAAATCCTGAATGTTCGAGTGGGTCACATCCAAAGAAGGATTGAAAGTCATCTTTTTACGCGAGGTCAAATAGATATTACTAATCAAAGTTTCGCCTTTAGGATCAGTAGGGTCCTCAACATATTCAATTACAGGATAATTAAAGATGCGCAAATTACTGATAGAACGAGAGGTAAGAATACGTCTCGAATCACTGAAAGTACTTTCAGGAGTAATAAATATCGCATCCGTTAAAGCTTTAGGCTTATATTGGAGTTTCGTTGAACTATAAATATTAAAACCATTGTATTGGATACTGTCCAATACATACGCTTTGTTTTTAGAAACATTATCCGTGAAAATATTCACTTTGCTAATTTGGTAAATCTTAAAAGGAACCTGACTTAAAGTATCGCCAGATTTGACCGTTTGTTGATCGACAATCAATAAAATGTTGGCCTTATTTTTACTATCTAAAATAGTATCAACCTCATAGCGAATATTGATTTCTTGGAAGTGATAAGCCCCGTGATTTCGATAAATAGAAGTGATGCGTTTGCGTTCTTCTTCAAAGTTCTTTACATCAAATACCGTATTCGTTTTCAGTAAACTTTTGGCTTGATTGCTTTCGTATAATGTCTTTAATGCAGGTGTACCAATCAAATAAGAAATACTATCAATCAGGTAAGGATTTCCTGTAGTGATAAAATAGGAATTCGTCATTTTCTGCTCACCGATGCGTTTGGTTTCATTCGTAACCTTCGTGTCAAAATACCCCTTGTTGAAATAATAGTTTTTCAATCGCGTTAAGGATTTTTCCGTTTTAAGGCTATCGTATAATACAGGAGGTTCACCTGTTTTGATTAAGAAATTATTGAAACCCGCAATGATGAACGATTGACCTAAGCGATTAACTTGTTTGCGAGAAAGTACGCTTTCTAAGGTTTTGTCTGTTTTAGGATGTCTAGTTAACCAAGCATGGTAGTTGGAATCTGCATCTTGTCTTGCTAAGTTGTATAAATTCAAACGCAGGCGCGACCCAATAACAGGAAATTTGCTATTAGGTTGTTGGTACAGCTGATTGTAGATCTCTTCTTTAGATGTTTTCTTATCATTGATAACAATGCTGTTCTCCATTAATAAATCATAATCCTCTGGCACATTCTTCGTTATGGAACACGAAAAAAAACATGCAGAGATTATAAGAATAAATACTATTTTTGATAAAAAATTGCCCAACTTTATTACATCGATATATACAGATCAAAAATACATTTTTTTATGGTTACCAAAAACCAAATTAAGCGAATAAAAAGCCTTCATCAAAAAAAATATAGAAAAGAGCACCAATTATTTATTGCAGAGGGGATTAAAGTGATCCAAGAACTCTTGCAATCATCTTTTGTTTTAGACCATTTATATGTAACAAACGAGATGGATTTTGGCGTTCCTACACATCAAGTAACGCGAGTTTCTGCGGATGATTTAAAGAAAATGAGCGCTTTGACTACGACGCCTAATTGTTTGGCTGTATTTCATTGCTTAGAAAGTAAAACGATTGATTTTTCGGATTGGGTAGTTGCTTTGGATGATATTCGTGATCCGGGAAATTTAGGAACCATTATTCGCTTATGCGATTGGTTTGGTATTAGCCATATAGTGTGTTCATCAGAAACCGTAGATTGCTATAATCCTAAAGTAATTCAGGCAACAATGGGATCTGTATCTCGTGTAAATATCGTGTATACTGATTTAGCAGAACTATTACAAAGCGCAAAGGTGCCACTATATGGAACCTTTTTAGGCGGTGAAAATATCTATGAGATGAAAGAGGTAAAACCTGGCGTAATCGTAATGGGAAATGAAGCCAATGGTATTTCTGCCGAAATAGAAGCGCTTATTTCTCGTAAAATTACAATTCCTCGTTTTGGAAATTTACAACAAACAGAAAGTTTGAATGTTGCTATGGCTACCTCTATTGTGTTGAGTGAATTCCGAAGAAGTGTTTTTAATGTACAGTAAAGTTTAAGAAAACTCCTCTTGTTTTCATTGAACTAATATGACCAGTCCAAGGGCTATCCGGATCTTTATCGCGAATTAATTCATCGCCTAAACCAAATACACCGCGGATTGAAGGGCTGAATTTGAAGTATTCAAAGTAAATATCAACACCTACACCTAATTCGTAGTTCGTCGTCCATTGTTTCATTCTCCAAACCCCTTCGTAGTTATCATCATCTGATTTGTGATTGCTACTTAAGTTTAAGTCAGCAGAAAATCCACCGAGTACATAAGGGCGAATATTTCCTGTACGCAAAGCAGAAAACTTTAAAAGTAAAGGTAAGTGAATCAGCGTAGAGCTGATTGATTTTGTACTGGAATTGGTTATTTCCTGCATAGTAGGAACCGAATTGGGCTTGTTTTTCATGTAATAATCCATGACAAAAGCGCGAGGAAATTTCAAATCGCGTTTCGAATAGATTAATCCTGGTTCAAAACGCAAATCTAAATATTCCATAATACGCAAGTTCCCTACAAGTCCCACACTGAAACCCATATTAGTTGTTACTTGTATTTCTGTATGATCACTGCCGTATTCACCAGCTAAACTTTTGAGCTTATCGTAATACTCTTTATCGTAGTCAAAATTGAAATTCAAGAAATTTGTTCCAATATAATAACCGTAGTGGACACGTTGTTTGTCCCAATCCGATTTATTTAAGATTGGATTTCTCCCAAAAATCCACTGTGCAGATACATTTGCAGAGGTGAATAGAATAATAAGTAAGATAAACAGTTTTCTCATAACTACTTTGAAGCAGAATATATGGTTGCTATACCCATCGTTTGCGGACGGTGTTTTACAGTCTTAAACCCAACTTTTACCAAAATATTGTTCAATTCTTGTCCAAAAGGAAAATTTTTAGCAGAATCAGATAAATATTTATAAGCATCTTGATCTTTTGAAAACAGTTTACCCATGAATGGCATAATGTTTTTAGTGTAAAAGAAGTACCCTTGCTTAAAAGGAAATTTAGTCGGAACTGAGGTTTCTAAGATAATAAAAATTCCATTAGGTTTTAATACTCTTAAAATTTCTGTTAAACCTTTTTCTAAATTTTCAAAATTTCGTATTCCAAAGCCCACAGTGATGGCGTCAAAGGAGTTGTCTTCAAAGGGTAAATTCTCAGAATCACCCTGAATCATATCAATGCGATTGTCTAGGTTTAAAGCTTTTATTTTTTTTCTACCTACCTCCAGCATCCCTGCAGATAAGTCTAAACCTGTGATTTTCTGAGCGTTAGTTTTTGATAAAAGAATCGCCATGTCACCAGTACCCGTTGCAATATCTAAAATCGTTGTCGGATTTGTCTCCGCAACCAATTGTAGTACTTTTCTTCTCCAACCTTGATCCGTCCCTAATGAGATCATTCGATTCAAATTGTCATAGTTGCCTGAAATTGTATCGAACATTTGCTCCACTTGTTGTTTCTTTCCAAGCTGAGAATCTTTATAGGGCGTGATATTTTTACTCATTGTTATTATTTTTAGGCAAATATAAATAATCTCTATCAAAAAGAGAGGGTCTCGAGCGGAATAAAGATAGGGAACGAAAAAAGGGAATATCAATTTGATATTCCCCTATATAAATTAGAATCTTAGGTACATGTGATAATATTCTCCACCAACGAAATCAAGTTGTTTTCCTTGAACAAATCCTAGTCTTGCGTATAATTTCATAGCATTAGGATTTTCTAAGTCTACAATTAATCCTACTTGTTTATAATGTTGAGATCGAGCAAAATCTGTAGCTGCTTTTAATAAATGACTGCCAACCCCTTTTCCTTGTACTAGAGGAGATACCGCAACGGTGTCTAGGTAATACTCTCCACCTTCGGTCTCAGGTTCAGGAATCATATTGTTGTTGTATTTGTTTCGCATTAATTCTAGTACAGGCTCTCTTAGTTTGATAAAATCATCTCCGTTATATCCCGTAATTGAGCCAACCACATTCTCTTCGTCGTCTACAGCAACAAATGTATTTTGATAGCTGTATAAGTTATCTGGTTGTTTGAATAAAGTAGTTAGAAAATTAATTGCTTCTTCAATATCTTCTTGTTGAATAAAACTGAATACGATGTCTTCCATCGCTTGTAACATTAATTCAGGAACAACATCAAAATCTTCCTTTTGTGCAGGTCTAATGGTAAAATGCATGATTTTGTTTTTTAATTTTTTACAAAGTTAGGAAAGAGTTTGTTAGCGTTCAACTAACTTTTTCTTTCTTTTAGTAATCTATGCCAAATAGTACTCGCATTTTTAATGTTTAGCTTTTCTGGATCAAAGATAGGGTTGCGTCCTTGTTTATGCTGTGCGATATAATCATTCAGTGCAATAATTGTGGGTTTATATAGGAATAAAATAACGATAAAGTTAATCCAAGCCATAAGTCCGACGCCAATATCTCCAATGCCCCAAGCAGTAGAAGATTCATTGATAGACGCATAAAATACCGTAGCTAATAAAATCAAACGCATCAACCAACGAAGAATAGTTCTCGGTTGATCAGTTAGATAATTAAAATTAGATTCTGCAATAAACACATAAGACATGATTGTTGTAAAAGCAAAGAAGGTTAACGCAATAGCAATGAATTGACTGGCAAATAGAGGAAAGTGTACAGCAATTGCTTTTACTGTATAGGCAGAACCTACCTCTACACCGGGGATGTTATTGACAATGTAATTCCCTGCTTCATCAAAAACATTGTATTGATGAGTAAATAAAATCATCAACGCCGTAGCCGTACAAACAAATAAGGTATCAATATAAACGGAAAAAGCTTGTACTAGTCCTTGTTTAACAGGGTGAGATGTTTCAGAAGCTGCTGCAGCATGCGGAGCTGTACCTTGTCCTGCCTCATTGGAATAAATCCCGCGCTTCACCCCCCAAGCAATAGCAGCACCGAATATACCACTGAAAGTAGCTTCTAAGTTGAACGCAGAGCGGAAGATTAAGGCAAAAATAGAAGGAATTTCTTTCGCATTTATGGCAATGATAATAACAGCCATAACAATATAGATGACTGCCATGAAAGGAACAACAACTTGCGCAATTCGGCCAATTTTTTTAGCACCTCCAAATACGGTCAGACTAAGTAAAACACAAACGGCAAGTCCCGTAATCCATTGAGGAACTTGAAAAGCATCTTTAATACTAATGGAAATACTATTTCCTTGGATACTGGGTAAAAATAGCACGCAACTAACAATCGTTACAAAAGCAAAGACTAAGGCTAACTTTTTACTGTTTAACCCTTTTTCAATGTAAAAAGCAGGCCCTCCGCAATAATGACCATTTTTTTCTTCTTTGTAAATCTGAGCTAAGGTAGATTCAACAAAGGCAGAAGCACTACCTAAAAAAGCAATCATCCACATCCAAAAGATGGCTCCAGGCCCTCCATAAGCTATTGCAGTAGCAACGCCTACAATATTTCCCACGCCTACACGCCCAGCAATGGCGATGCTAAACGCTTGAAAGGGGCTTACCCCTTTTTCAGAAGATCCTTCCGTGAAGAGTAGTTTTACCATTTGCTTGATGTAGCGCACTTGAACAAATTTCGTTTTGATTGTGAAAAATAACCCCGCTCCAAGACATAAAATGATAAATACATTCGACCATAGTATGCCATTAATAAATTTTATTGCTTCTTCCATTTGAAATGTTTTGAATTGAAAAATAATAATTTTTAATCAAATACACTATTTTAATGTGATTATTATATGTAATCTGTTTTGTTTTTTTGTATAGTTAAATATAATTGCGGTTTTTTTGATGAAATAAAAGAAGATACAGAGTACTTTTAAGTAAGCATTTATTCGAATTATCTCCTATGCTACTTTGAACCTTTTTCGTTCTTAGGGTTTTCTTTTGAAGAAGCGTAAACTTTGATAGGAGGTGGAGTAAAAGAAAAGATTATAGTTAATTGGAAGAAGAGGGAAGAAGCGGGCATAAAAAAAAGCTACTTCAATAACTGAAGTAGCTTTTATATAGTATTGTACTGTTTTGTGCTTAGTAACGGATGCTGAATAAACCTTCTGCTTTGTTTTCTAAGTTATTAAAACGCGCTGTACATTCTTGAATCATTTTTACAGCAGCAGCTTTATCTCCAAAACCATTTGTAGTAACTTTTTTGTTTTCTAAGTCTTTGTAAACTTTGAAGAAATGTTCTACTTCTTTTTTGAAGTGCTCATTCACATCCTCGATGTCGTTTAATTTGTTCATCAATGGATCAGAAACAGGAACACAAAGAATCTTTTCATCTTGTCCTTTATCATCAGCCATGTAAAAAATACCAATAGGTTTTACTTCAACAACCATTCCTGGAAGAGATGGTTCAGTAAACAATACTAGTACGTCTAGTGGATCTCCATCTAAAGCTAACGTTTCAGGAATAAAACCGTAGTCAGCTGGATATCTCATGTTTGAGTAAAGTAAACGATCAAATCTCAATCGTTTTAAATCAAAATCATATTCGTATTTATTTCTACTACCTGCTGGGATCTCAACGAAGGCATCAAAAGTTTCGAATGTACTCATATTCATTTATTTTTTATAGTCAAATAACTTAATAATGGGTGCAAAAATACTTCAATTCGTGCTGTTTACCAAGTTTTATCCACAATATTAGAAATAAATTCCAAATGAACCTCGAATTGCAAACCTTCTCGCATCTGGCATATCCAAGTAATTTCCTCTCCAGCTTAAGTCAAGTCTGAAAATTTTAAAAATATTACCTACACCTACATAATATTCATAATAAAAATCTTCGGGTGCTTTGTATACCAATTGAGAAGCATTCAAATTAATGTTCTCTTGAGAAATTTTACCGTAGATTCCGCGAATCCCCACAATCTCTCTTAGGTTTAAATCCCTAAACCATGGAATTCTGGAAAGTAAACGCCCTCCAAAATTGTGTTCTAAGTGAATAGAAGCATATTCGTTGGTTACAAACTCATAATAATCCAGGTTGGCAAACGTATTTTCGATGTTAAACCACGATTGGTTACCTGGTACGACACTTAGTAAACCTAATGGAACTTCTCCAAAGGTTTTACCTGCTTCAAATGTAGTAGTAAACGTTCCAAAACCACCTAGTAAAATAGGTTTTCGAGCATATAACTGCAATTTATCGTATTGGAAATTACTGTCAAAAGCTCCTTTGAAACCATGACTGTAACGCAGGTATAATTTGAGGTATTTTTGATCAATTTCCTTGCGATCTACGCCGTAACCAATCGTTCTTTTCCCTGGTGTATAATCAATAGCCATTTCCACTTCCGATTGCTTCGTCTCATTTGAAATAATCGTGCGTTCTTTGTCTACATAGTAATCTAAGTTAAAGAGGTCTGAGGCTGGTTTTAATGTTCGATAACTGAATGTCGTTAATAAACGCAAGTTTTTGACTGGTTCAATCTCTAACCCTACTGTTGAAAGATTGATGTCGGTAAGCTTGGAATTATCTCCACTAGCAAAAAGAGAACTCGAGGCGAAACTACGGCCTAAGACATCATTCGTTTCTGTTAGACTTACCCCAATTTGCTCAACATCGCGGCGGTTTCCTCCAAAAAGGATAAAACGCGATGGGCTGTGAAGTAAGACTTTTCCACTAATACCATATTTGAATTTATTGTCTTTGAAACCATAGGCTCCATATCCTTCTAATCTCCATTTGTCATTCGGTCCAAAATAAGTTCGCCCTCCAGCACGCATACGCAAGCCTTCAATATCGTTGTAACCGAAGGTCGAGAAAATAGGGCCGTAGTCGAAATTATACTTCGGAATATTGTAGTAATTACTAGCAATGGTTGATGTTAAGTCGAAGAGAAACCTAAATTTAGGTACGGTTTTTAGGGTGTCTAACATTTTGTAGATACCAAACTCATCCTTACTCAAAGGTTCAAAACGATAAGTTTGCCAGAAATCATCCGAGCGAGTATAAATCGACTCATCATATTCATTGACATCCTTTTTATAAAAATCATCTGGATGCTTGATGTTGAATTGATGGTTTTGGTACACCGTTGTTCGCTTACCATAGATTCCTTTGGATTCTTCTTTTTTCGAAAGAGCGAAATCGGACATGAAGTGATCACGCGTCAATAAGAAAACGGAATCATTCAATACGTCAAATTCTTGCTCAATATAAATTTCTTTTACCCAGTTGATATTTGCATCACGACTGGCTTCCATATTAATTTTTTTGATGGCAAAGGTGGAGTCATTGACCCAGAAATCACCTTTGAATGTCAACTCTCCTTTTCGTCTTGGATAGTATACAATATTATAGCACCATTTGTCATCAATAAAGGCACTATCTGCTAAAACGTAGTTGTATACATTGATTCCTGTTCGAGATAAAGGACTGACGAAGTCTTTATCAAAAATCTTGATATAGTTATTGTAGATATTATATTCTGCATATAAATCTTTGACAAACTCAATAATATGTTGGTTGGTATCAAAACCTGAGTTTTTGTTTCCTAAGGTTTTTTCTATTTTTTTGTTGTCGACATTATCTCCAAATACTTGTCCGATATTCTCATTGATGAAAATAGGGAGGTATGTTTTTCCTGTAATGCGGTTGGTATCCACTTGATCAAAAATGAATTCCATGCCTTTGAATATTTTTTTCTTGCGGTATGCACTGTCAATAGAGTTAAGGTCGAATTCAATCTTCTCGTATTTGTCAAATTCGTATTGACTAAACATGTACAAACCATTTTTGCGCTTGCGTTCCCAAATTTTACGCAAGATATCAATAGCAGGGTTGTTCTTTTTGGAGGTTTTACCTGTGAAAATACGCACTTCTTCAAGCATATTGTCCTCTTCTAAGGTAATGCTCAAATCGAGGTTAGTACGGCTTTTTAAAGGAACATACGCTGTTTTGTATCCAACGAATGATACGACTAAGGTGTCGTAGTTATTTTCAGTTTCCAAATAAAATTTTCCAAGCTCATTTGCAATCACTCCTTGGGTGGAATTCTTGAAATACACACTTGCATAAGATACGTCAACTTTGCTCGTATCTTTAATTCTACCACTTACTTTTGTTTGGGCAATGCCTTGAAAGCTAGCTAATAAAAGGAAAACTAGGTAAAATAATATCTTTTTTTTCATAATCAATTTGGGAGTAAACAAAAAACTCCATCCTATTAAAAATAAGATGGAGTAATTCAAATATACAATATTTTTTTACTTAAAAAAGTTTATCTGTATAGTACTTTTTTCACTGCCTTGATTACATCGTTTGCATTTGGCAACCATTGTTCAAGTAAAACTGGTGAATAAGGTGCAGGTGTATCTGCAGTTGTAATTCTTTGAATCGGAGCATCTAAATGATCAAATGCTTGTTCTTGAACTAAATACGTGATTTCTGAAGAGATACTTCCAAATGGCCAAGCTTCTTCTAAGATCACTAAGCGATTTGTTTTCTTTACAGAAGTTAAAATTGCTTCTTGATCTAATGGACGTACAGTTCTCAAGTCAATTACTTCACAAGAGATTCCTTCTTTCTCTAATTCTTCAGCAGCTTTTAATGCTTCTTTGATGATTTTACCAAAAGAAACAATCGTTACATCTTTACCTGCTTTTTTGATATCCGCTACTCCTAATGGAATAGTATATTCTCCCTCAGGCACTTCTCCTTTGTCTCCGTACATTTGCTCTGATTCCATGAAAATCACAGGATCATTATCGCGAATAGCAGATTTCAATAAACCTTTTGCATCATAAGGATTAGATGGTACCACAACTTTTAATCCAGGTACGTTTGCATACCAATTTTCAAAAGCTTGAGAGTGAGTAGCCCCTAATTGTCCTGCTGAAGCAGTTGGTCCACGAAATACAATTGGAATGTTGAATTGACCACCTGACATCTGACGCATTTTAGCTGCGTTATTTATGATTTGGTCGATTCCTACTAAAGAGAAGTTGAATGTCATGAATTCAACAATTGGACGGTTTCCATTCATAGCAGAACCAACAGCAATTCCAGCAAAACCAAGTTCTGCAATAGGAGCGTCAATTACGCGTTTAGGACCGAATTCGTCCAACATACCTTTTGAAGCTTTATAAGCACCATTATATTCCGCTACTTCTTCTCCAATTAAATATATGGTTTCATCGCGACGCATTTCTTCGCTCATAGCTTCACATACGGCCTCTCTAAATTGAATCGTTCTCATAAGTTCTTATTTTCCGTAAAATTATTCAATAGGAGCAAAAGTATGAAAAAATATCCTTACCTCGCTTATCTTACTTTCTGTTTTGTTTTTTTTAACGGCACTTCTCGAATACGGGAATAAGAATACAAGAAAAAAGAAGTAGTGTACTGTGGTAGGAAGATGTTGAGATATCAGGAGAGAAAGAGTGAATTTTTGGCAAAATTAGCTACTGATGTAGGGGTGTGGTTGTGGAAAAAATACGCAAGGTGATGAAGTTTTGCCGATTCGTTAAAAAATGTTGTACAATTTGCGAATCATCATTTTATTTGTACTTGTAAACAATAAAAAAAACTAGAAAGTATGATGAAAAAGGTAAAGGTTGCACTTGTATGTGCGATGGTTTCAATGGGGCTTTATTCATGTAATAGTGATGACAATTCATCAAGTGGGGATGGATATGAAATTGTAGCTAAAACATCGGATAATGCGCTAATTAATAATATTGTAGTGGTTGAAGATGGAGCTACAGAAACGATTACAGAGCTTGGAAAAAAAGAGTGGTCTAAGTCTTTCTCTGGTAAAAAAGTAGTAGCTGTTTCTGTTACAGGGGGTACAGTTGATGCTGCAGATAAAGCAGGTGTCTTAACTTTAGAAGTGGTAAAAGACGGAAAAGTAGTAAAGACATCAAAAGCAGATGGAAGTATTTTAGTAGCAACTATTTCAATGTAATTTAAATTTATTCTTGAAAGAAGTATAGCTACTTCGAAAGATATAAAAAAAGAGTTCAGCCCCGCTGGACTCTTTTTTTGTTTATAAGATAAGCAAAGAAGGAGATGATTCGGTCTCTCTTTTTGAAGAAGAAAAAAAATTAGATATAAGATTCAATTATATAGATACGATTGCTTATACGTTTAGTATATAAAGGAGAAAATGGATGTTTTTTTGATATAGGGTTTAATAGAAAAATCTTGCGTATTGCAAGAGTTGTAATTAAATTTAAAATCCGTGAATTATGTTGAAAAAAATGAAAATGACAGCGTTAAGTGTATTAGCTATTGCTGTGGGTATGGTTGCTTATGGGCATAAACAAGAGGTAGATTTAGAGGTGAATGTAGAGCAAGTTCTTCGTTATGAGGTGATTGTAGAAACTTCAGGAAAAGCCCGCATAACGAGTATTCAAGTCAAAGAAGGGGCTAGGGAAACAGAGACTATGGATCATGATGGAAGAAGATGGAGCCGTTCTTTTGCAGGAGATGTACCTGTAGTAGTAGCTGTTACAGGTCATGCTGTTCAAGGAGAAAGTAGTGTTTCTAAAATGACTGTTCAAGTATTTAAAGATGGTACACTAGTTCAAAATGGCGTGGCAGAAGGAGAAAATTTAATCGTTAATGTTAGTTTTTAAAAACGGAGCAGACAAAGAAATGAAAAGTGTTTGACCTAAGTTAAGCACTTTTTTTTTACAATCAGTATAGAATCTTGACTAATTGGAAATTACAAACTTTTTAATTTTTTGTCTTTTGTTTCAAAGAATGAATATTTGAAGAACAAAATCACAATAAAGATTATGACTTATTAGGCGATTTAGTAAATTTTATTTGGTTAATTCAAACTAAATTAGTATGCTTGCATAGTAAAAAGTTCGAAATTAATTCTTATTTTCGTTCACAAGTAATATTGTAAAACAAAAAACTATAATAATAATGAAGATATTAGTTTGCATCAGCCACGTGCCTGATACTACATCAAAAATCAATTTCACAAATGGTGATGCTGAATTTGATACAAATGGGGTACAATTTGTGATCAATGCTAACGATGAGTATGCATTAACACGTGCCATTTGGTTTAAAGAAAAACAAGGAGCTACAGTTACTGTAGTAAATGTTGGAGGAGCTGACACAGAACCTACATTGAGAAAAGCATTGGCTATTGGTGCTGATGAAGCAATCCGTGTAAATGCTGTGCCTACTGATGGTTTATTCGTTGCAAAGCAATTAGCTGAAGTAGTGAAAAACGGAGGATATGATTTAGTATTAGCTGGAAAAGAATCATTAGACTACAATGGTGGAATGGTTCCTGGAATGTTAGCTGCTATCTTAGGATATGATTTCATCAATTCATGTGAAGGTATGGACGTGGATGAAACAGCTGTAAAAGCAATCCGTCAAATTGATGGAGGTAAAGAAACAATATCTGGAAAATTACCAATGGTTATTGGAGGGCAAAAAGGATTAGTAGATGAGAAAGATTTACGTATTCCAAATATGCGTGGAATTATGGCTGCTAGAACAAAAGCATTAACTGTGCTTGAGCCTGTTGGAGCGGATGCTGCAACTAAAGCAGTGAAATTCGAAAAACCAGCTGCGAAATCAGCTTGTAAAATGATTGCTCCTGATAACTTAGATGAGTTAATCAATTTGTTGCACAACGAGGCAAAAGTGATCTAATCTAGTAGTTTTTAATCTTAAAAAGAAAAAGTATGTCAGTTTTAATATATGCTGAATCAGCAGAAGGAAAATTTAAAAAAGTAGCATTAGAATTAGCTTCTTATGCGAAGAAAGTAGCAGAATCAATGGGAACAACGGTTACTGCTGTAACAGTTAATGCTGCTGATGTTAGCGAATTAGGAAAATATGGTGTTGATAAAGTATTAAAAGTATCTAGCGATAAATTAAATACATTCAACGCAAAAGCATATGCAGATGTAATTAAACAAGCAGCTCAAAAAGAAGGTGCTAAAGTAGTTGTATTATCTTCTTCAACAGATAGTTTATATGCAGCTCCAGCAGTTGCAATTGGATTGAATGCAGGTTTTGCATCAAACGTAATTGCTTTACCTGAAAGTACTGCTCCATTTGTAGTAAAAAGAACAGGATTCTCAAATAAAGCATTTAATTTTACTGAAATTACTTCAGATGTAAAAGTAATTGCTTTAGGGAAAAATTCATTTGGATTGGTTGAAACTTCTGGTGCTGCGGCTGCAGAAGATTTTGCTCCAAGTTTAAATGATGCTGATTTCAGCTTAAAAGTAGAAGGAGTAGAGAAAGTATCTGGAAAAGTAACAATCGCTGACGCGGATATCGTAGTATCAGGTGGACGTGGTATGAAAGGACCAGAAAATTGGGGAATGTTAGAAGATTTAGCAGAAGTATTGGGAGCGGCACTAGCTTGTTCTAAACCGGTATCGGATGTGGGATGGAGATCACACGAAGAGCACGTAGGACAAACAGGAAAGCCAGTTGCAGCAAATCTTTATATCGCTGTTGGTATTTCTGGAGCAATCCAACACATTGCTGGGGTGAACTCATCTAAAGTGAAAGTAGTAATCAACACAGATCCAGAAGCTCCTTTCTTTAAAGTAGCAGATTACGGAGTCGTAGGAGATGCTTTCCAAGTAGTACCTCAATTAGTAGAGAAATTAAAAGAATTCAAAGCGAAAAACGCGTAATCAGCATTTTTTGATTTAGATAATTGACTTAGACAGTAACTAAAATCTAAAGATTGTTTATCTTTGATTTAGTTACTGTTTTTTGTTTTTATAAAGATAATTATGAGTTTGATTAAGCTGACAGTTAAAGGAATTTCATATAGCCATTCTCAAAATGGTGCCTATGCCCTTATCTTAGATGAAGAGCATGGGGATCGAAAATTACCTATTGTTATTGGAGCTTTTGAAGCACAGGCTATTGCCATTGCTATTGAGGAAGAAATTAGACCTCCAAGACCTTTAACCCACGATTTATTTAAAAGTTTTGCCGATACATTTGATATTCAACTGAAACATGTTATCGTTCACAAATTAGTGGATGGCGTGTTTTTTTCGAGTTTAGTTTGGGAAAAAAATGGAATCGAAGAAGTGATGGATGCGCGTACATCCGATGCAATTGCTTTAGCGATTCGCTTTTTTGCTCCAATTTATACCTATCCTGATATCATGAATAAAGCAGGAATTATTTTAAGTGGAAACCCAGAAGTAGAGGAGGAAGATCCTGCAGATGACGATATCGCAAGTCAAGTAGAGCAATTTCTAGAACTAGATATTGAAGGAAAAGGCTATAGTAAATTTGGATTACAAGATTTACAACGATTATTAAATGAAGCTATTGGTAATGAAGATTACGAAACGGCAGCAAGAATTAGAGACGAAATTAGTAAGCGATCATAGTTAATTAAGGAGGGAAAGAATGAAACAATATTTAAATTTAGTACAAGAAGTTTTAGATAAAGGCGTACAAAAAGGAGATCGTACCGGAACAGGAACAAAGAGTATCTTTGGTCATCAAATGCGTTTTGATTTGGCAGAAGGATTTCCCTTGGTGACGACTAAAAAAGTACATTTAAAATCCATTATCCATGAACTTTTATGGTTTTTAAAAGGAGAAACAAATATCGCTTATTTAAAAGAAAATGGAGTTCGTATTTGGGATGAATGGGCAGATGAAAATGGAGATTTAGGACCTGTATATGGCTATCAATGGCGCAATTGGAACGGTGAGGGAATTGATCAAATCAAAGAAGTAATCGATACCTTAAAAAATAATCCAGATAGTAGACGTATTATGGTTTCTGCATGGAATCCAAGTGTATTACCGGATACTAGCGTTTCCTTTGCTGAAAATGTAGCGAATAATAAAGCGGCTTTACCTCCATGTCATTCCTTTTTTCAATTTTATGTAGCAGAAGGAAAATTGTCTTGTCAACTGTATCAACGCAGTGCAGATGTTTTCTTAGGAGTGCCATTTAATATTGCTTCGTATGCATTATTGACAATGATGGTTGCTCAAGTATGTGATTTAGAAGTGGGCGATTTTGTTCATACGTTTGGAGATGTTCACATTTACAACAACCACATTGAACAAGTAAATCTACAGCTAAGTAGAACACCTTATGCACTACCAAAAATGAAAATCAATCCAGCTGTAAAAGATATTTTTAGCTTTACCTATGAGGATTTTACACTAGAAGATTATGTATCTCATCCTGCGATAAAAGGTAAAGTATCTGTATAATTCTAATCCAAAAATGCTATGGAAAAAACGGAAGCAATTAAACAGTACGAATACGCAAAGAATCGAATCAAACAACGTAAGATGTTGTTGTTTCACTTTGTTGTTTTTCTTTTAGGGTCTATCGTACTATACGGAATCAATATGTGGGTGAAAGACCCGCAAATTGTTGGCGTTTGGTGGACTTACGCCGTAGGGGCTTGGGGCTTATTGCTCTTGTTTCACGTGATTAATGTATTAGTTATTAATCGCTTTATGGGACCTGCTTGGCAAGAGCGAGAAATTGAACGATTAATCGCTATCCAACAAGAAAAAATTAGACAATTACGCGCTAAAGTGGAGAAAGATTTCCCTTTGGTGGATGTAAAACGCGATTTAAATCACGACGATTCAAAACAGTAAATAATGATCACTTTAATAGCAGCAATTGCAGAGAATAAGGTATTAGGAAAAGACAATGCAATCATTTGGCATTTACCAGATGATTTTAAACACTTCAAAACATTAACTTCTCATCATTATATTATAATGGGGCGTAAAACGTTTGAATCGTTTCCTAAGCCATTACCTAATCGAACACATGTGATTATTACCAGACAACAAGATTACGTTGTTCCTGAACATTGCATTGTTGTACATAGTTTAGCGGAAGCCCTAACACTTACTCAAAAAGAAGAAGAAGTGTTTGTGATAGGAGGAGGTGAGATCTATCACCAAGCTTTGGATTACGCTGATAAATTAGAATTAACTCAAATTCACGCTTCTTTTGAGGGAGATGCGTTTTTTCCTGAATTCTCAACTTCCGATTGGCAATTGGTAAAGGAGAGTTATCATCCACAAGATGAACGACACGCCTACGCTTTTACTTTTCAAACGTATACTCGAAAGTAGATATGAAAAAGTTATTCGCTTTGTTTATTCTTTGCGGTAGTTTTGTTGCAACGGCTCAAGAATCTTTGCAAGCTCAGTATTTAAATAGTGAAACGCTTAAGGAAAAAGAAGTTTTTCTCAGTAAAGATATTTTTGATAATACCTTTACACAAGAAGAAAATATCTTGCGCAAACGCAGTAAATACAGCTCAGAGCACTTTAGTTTACCTAAGCTCGGTACATTGAAAATGGTTGATTTAACCAATTCTCAGTTTCCGGTTTTGTTTTATAGCGATTTTAATTCTATCGTTTTATTGAGTAAGGAATTAGCCTTATTAAATACCATTGATCTAGCAGGGCGATTCTCAGCAATGGATCCTGCTTATATTGCTACAAGTACACAAAAGAACTTGTGGATTGTAAACCAAGCCAATCAAAGTGTGGTGCGCTATAATTTAAGCACGCTTGAAGTACGCAATATTTATACGATTAAAGAGGATCAAATTAAGACGTATCAGTCTACCCTGAATTATTTATATCGTATTACTTCAACGAATCAAATTAAAGGAATTGACATCTATGGTAATGAAGTATTGGACTATACATTGCCTACAGATTATGAACACATTCAGATTGTAAATAATAAACAAGTATTTTATTCGTATCTAAATAAGCTGTACTATGTTGATATGGAGAAGAATAAGATTTGGGAAATTACAGTTGATGTAAAAAGCATTTTAGGCTTCTTTTATAACACTCAAAAATTGAGTATTTTTACCGAGCAAAAAATAAATAATTATCAAATAAAATTACCGTAATGCATATAGCGATTGCTGGAAATATTGGAGCGGGAAAAACAACACTAACAGATTTATTAGCCAAACATTATGGATGGGAAGCACATTATGAAGATGTGGTAGATAATCCATATTTAGATGACTTTTACCACCAAATGGATCGATGGTCATTTAATTTACAAGTCTATTTCTTGAATAGTCGTTTTCGCCAAGTACTTCAAATCAGACAAAGTGGAAAAACAATTATTCAAGATCGAACGATATATGAGGATGCTCATATTTTCGCTCCGAACTTGCATGCTATGGGCTTGATGTCTAATCGAGATTTTAAAAACTATGCTACTCTTTTTGACTTGATGCAAGACTTAGTAGCTGCACCAGATTTATTAATTTACTTGAGAAGCACAGTGCCTAATCTAGTGGGACAAATTCACAAAAGAGGAAGAGAGTATGAAAATTCAATCTCTATTGAGTATTTGAGCGGGTTGAATGATCGCTATGAGAATTGGATCAAAGGATACGACAAAGGAAAATTATTAGTCATTGATGTAGATCACATGGACTTTGTAGATAAGCCTGAAGATTTAGGGTTGATTATCGATAAAATCAATGCAGAAATCAATGGATTATTTTAGATAAAAGACAAAAAAAGAGCCTTAGGCTCTTTTTTTTATTTCTATTATTCACTAGTTGTAAATTCGTGAAAAAGTTTTTCTAAATTTTTGTTCTTTGGTTGTAAAGAAAGCGTTTTTAACCCTTGTTGTTGCGCAAAATCATAAACCGTAGCACGGTAGTCCTGATCTGTTGGGAAAACAAGCTCCCATTGCGTATCGTGTACGTGATTGGCTTTGATGAGGTGTGGAATTCGATTAACGAATTCAATTTCAATCTTAAAGTCAAACTCTACGGCGATAATTTGTTCATGTTGGTTGTCTAATAATTCGTGTAAGAATTGATCCGCAACAATATGCCCCTTCTTAATGATAATGACACGCTCACAAATCGCTTCTACTTCTTGCATAATATGCGTAGAAAGGAATACCGTTTTGTCTTTCCCTACCGTTTTAATTAGCTCTCTAATTTCGACCAGTTGATTGGGATCAAGTCCTGTGGTTGGCTCATCTAAAATCAATACTTCAGGGTCATGTAGTAAAGCCGTGGCAATTCCGACACGCTGACGATATCCTTTGGACAGTTGCCCAATTTTTTTATGCGCCTCCGGTGTTAATCCTGTCAAAGTAATTACTTCTTCAATGCGCTCTTTTTTTGTTTTGTAAATCGAGGCATTAAACTGTAAATATTCTCGGACATACATATCCAAATACAGTGGATTATGTTCCGGTAAATAACCAATCGATTGTTGTACTTTTTTTGCTTGTGTCGCTACGTTATACTCGTTGACATAAGCAACTCCTTCGTCACTGTGAATAAAGGTAGTTAGTATTTTCATCAGCGTTGATTTTCCTGCTCCGTTTGGACCTAAGAAACCTACAATTTGCCCTTTAGGCACCGTGAAACTGATGGCGCTTAACGCTTGTTGCTCGCCGTAATATTTACTAATATTTTCTACTTTAATAGACATATATAATGGAAGGTTAGTAAAAACAAATGTAGGTAAATTAATGAGAAAATCCGAAGGACACGCTAAGAATGATAACCGCAATTACAATTAGGGTAATCACAACATACATCGCGTCTTTTTCGAGGATAAAAGAAAAGAGCGATAAGAGTAAACGCAGAGCGGGTGTTAAAAACAAGAGCAAAATGCCCAAGAAAATAATCGACTCTCCGTTCCAATCCTTGACCCCTTGAAAGATGGTTTTAAAAACAACAAATAGATTTTGATCTTTTTCAACAAACGTTGAGAAAGAAACGACTTGTTGGGAATCTTTTGCTAACAGAATAATTCCACCTAGCAGTGTTACGGTTAAAGCACTTAATACGCCATAACGCAACACATTTCCGATGATACTTTGTAATTGATTATCTGTAAATTTAGTTGTACTCATAGTTTTGGCTTTAAATTTTTCCTGTAATTCCGTTGTAAATCATGTTCAAGGCGATAATGAAAATAAGTACCGCAAAAAACAATTTGAGTTTTTTGGTGTTGGCTTTCATTAGTACTTTCGCTCCAACCATAGAACCAATTAATACTCCTATAATAACAGGCATACAGATGGATGGTTCAATATACCCCTTTTGAATATAGATAACCGAACTAGAAATAGCTGTAACTCCCATCATAAAATTACTCGTTGTGGTAGATACTTTGAAGGGAACCTTCATGATGGTATCCATTGCAATTACTTTAAAGGCGCCAGATCCAATACCTAATAAACCTGACATCATGCCTGCAACGCCCATCATGCTAAATCCACCAAGAATATTAGTCATGCTATAGTGTACTTTTTCACCACTAGTTGTAGGGTAATTGCCTGCTAGTTTGAGTTTTTTCGCTAAAGTACTGCCTTGTTCTGGTAGAATAAGGTGGTCTTCTTTTTTGCGAATCGAATTAAGAGAAGAAAAAATTAAAGTAGCTCCAAAAATAATAGCGAGTAAAGAAGTAGGGGCATTGGTTGAGATAAGTGCACCTACTACAGCGCCAATGGTTGTGGCAATTTCGAGGAACATCCCCAATCGCATGTTGGTAATCCCTTCTCTAACATAGGCCGATGCAGAACCTGATGAGGTTGCAATTACGGCTACTAAAGCTGTTCCGATGGCGTAATGCATGTCAACACCGAGGAAAACAGAAAGTAAAGGGATTATAATAATACCGCCTCCAAGTCCTGATAATGAGCCGATAAAACCAGCTGCAAAGGCACCTAGAAACATAATTAAGATAAAAGTTAATAATGACATTAAGGTTGAATTTTTTGATGAAAAGTAAATGTATTAATTATTATAAAAAACAAAGAACAAAAAGAGCTTTATCTGGTTTTTACCTTTTATCATTTTGGATTAAATCCCATTTTATAGAATATAACTCGTAAATTTGCATCAAATGAAATTGTAAGAAATGAGTAAAGATTGGTTAACTGCTTTTCAAGGTCAAGCCCCTGCAATTATAGCAGGTCCCTGTAGTGCTGAAACACCGGAACAATTGTTGCAAATCGCTCACTCTTTGCCTCAAGAGGTTAAAGTATTTCGTGCGGGAATTTGGAAACCAAGAACGAAGCCAGGTGGATTTGAAGGAGTAGGAGCAATTGGTTTAGACTGGATGCGACAGGTAAAAGAAGAAACAGGATTGTTGTTAGCAACAGAAGTAGCAACAGCAGAACATGTCGATTTGTGTTTGCAAAACGATATCGATATCTTGTGGATTGGTGCTCGTACTGCTGTGAATCCTTTTTCTGTACAAGAAATAGCAGATGCCTTAAGGGGAACGGACAAAATCGTCATGCTGAAGAATCCGATTAATCCAGACTTATCTTTATGGATGGGCGGATTAGAACGATTGGAAAAAGCAAATATCAAGAAGCTAGGTCTGATTCACCGTGGATTCAGTACTTATGAAAAAACAAAATATAGAAATATACCGGAATGGCAGATTCCTTTAGATATTAAATCAGAATTGCCTCATATTCCTATTTTCTGTGATCCTTCCCATATTACAGGACGACGCGGTCGCATTTTAGCGGTTTCTCAGTTGGCGTTGGATTTGAATTTCGATGGATTGATGATTGAAACGCATTGCAATCCTGATAAAGCGTGGAGTGATGCCGCTCAACAAGTGACCCCGGAACAGCTGAAAACCATTGTGCAAGCCTTGAAACTGCGCAATATCACAGATGATACGGAGGAATACCTACAGAAATTACAAACCTATCGCATTCAGATTGACGATATGGATAGTAAAATATTAGATCTGTTGAAAAAGAGAATGATGATTTCCGATGCAATCGGTTCGCTGAAACGCGACAAAAATGTTGCTGTTTTTCAACAAGAACGATGGAATAGTATTGTGGAAAAAATGATGAAAGAGGGAGAACACCTCGGATTTACGGATGAGTTTATTCGCACCATTTACAATGCCATCCACCAAGAGAGTATTTACCGTCAGGATCAGGTAATTAATAGAAAAGAAGAGTAAAAAAGAAAGTGAATAATACAGCAGAATTAGACTAGGTATTTTTCTACCTAGTCTCTTTTTTTTAGCTGGATTTTAAAATATATTTGCCCTATGAAAGGAACAGTTTATAAATCAACAGGTAGCTGGTATCTTGTAAAAGGTGAAGATGGGCAATTTTACAATTGCCGCATCAAGGGAAAGTTTCGTATTAAGGGAATCAAAAGTACGAATCCCCTTGCAGTAGGTGATCATGTTATTTTTGAATTAGAAACAACCAATGATGCAACTACTGGGGTGATTCACGAGATTGCGCCTCGTATGAATTATATTGTGCGTAAATCGGTAAACTTATCTAAACAAGTACATATCATCGCTTCGAATATCGATACGATGTTCTTAATTGTTACGATTGATAATCCCGTGACTACAACGAGTTTTATTGACCGTTTTTTGGTTACGGCAGAAGCGTATGGAATTAAAACTGTTTTAGTTTTCAATAAGATTGATACCTATTCAGAAGATGCATTAGATGAACAATTGTATTTGCAATACATCTATTCTCAAATTGGATATGAGTGTTTGCGTGTATCTGCATTAGAATCAAAAGGAATAGATGCGATTAAAGAACGCATGATTGGCAAGGTATCGATGTTCTCTGGGCATTCAGGGGTTGGAAAATCAACGTTGATTAATGCGATTGAACCTGGATTAAACCTGAAAACGGCACAAATCTCGGAACAACATCAACAAGGGCAACATACTACTACGTTTGCTGAGATGTTTGACTTAACGTTCGATGCGGCGATTATAGATACGCCTGGAATTCGTGGATTTGGTGTTGTTGATATGGCACCTCAAGAAGTAGGAGATTATTTCCCTGAATTTTTTGCCTTAAAAGATCAGTGTAAATTCAATAACTGTTTGCATCGAGAAGAGCCACATTGTGCAGTAAAAGACGCTTTAGATCGAGATGAATTGGCTTGGTCGCGTTACAAATCCTACATCCAAATTTTAGATGGAGAAGAAGAACATTATCGTACAGATATTTATAAAGACGGAAGAAACCAAGAAGAATAATCTTGGTTTTTTTTTTGTTTCATTTTTAATTAATAAGATGAAAAAGAGTAGAAGTAAAGGGTATATAACTTCTTTTAAAAGAAATCTATCTTTGTTTTGTGTTTTTTTAGATAGTTTTAGTTAATATAAAGTAAAAATTAACAGTTATATTTGCGGCTTAAATGTAAATGTTATTATGCGTCTCTTTCTTTGGCTTTTATTAATGCCGTCTTGTCTATTTGCACAAAAGAATATTCCAGTAAATGAAATACCAGAAAAATTAAAACAACATGCCTTCTCCGTGATTAATGAAGAATTGGTAGCAGTGAAAGTGTTGTCTTATGATCGGTTTACTGTGAACACAAAAAAAACAATCACGGTCCTCAATGAAAAAGGATTGGGTGATCTTAATTTTGATGAATACTATACCAGTAAAAGTAGGAAAATCAAAAATATCCGAGTGTCAATGTATGATGATGGTGGAAATCTTCAACGTACATTCAAAAAAAGTGATTTTAAAGATTATTCACTTAATCAAGGGGTGAGTATTTCAGACAGTCGTTTGTTAAGCCTTGATTTTAAACCGTCAAAATATCCCGTTATCTTTGTGTTTGAAAGTGAAGTAGAATCTAAAAATACTGCATTTCTTCCCAAGTGGTACCCGATTCAAACGTACGGGCAATCTGTTTTAGTATCTAAGTTTTCGATTGAAGTACCAGCTACATTAAAGCTCAATTCCAAAATATACAACGAAGGTTTCTATCCCATAGAAGAAAAGAGGGAAACTACTGCTGTTCAGTATACTTTACAAAATTTTCCTGCTTTATTAGATGAAAGTCTATCTCCTAATTTCCAGCGATTTATTCCAAAGGGAATTTTTTCTTTAGATCAGGTTAATCTTGAACAGGTAGCGGGTTCATTCTCAAACTGGGAAGAATTAGGAAATTGGTATTATGCCAATTTAGTCAAAGGAACAGAAACGTTATCTCCAGCAACAAAAGCAAAAGTTCAAGAGCTAGTTAAAGGGGTGGATGATCCAATTGAAAAAGCGAAGATTTTATATGCATACATGCAGAGTAAAACTCGATACATTAGTATTCAATTGGGAATTGGAGGGTGGCAACCTATGCATGCAAAAGAGGTCGATGCTTTAGGATATGGTGATTGCAAAGGTTTGACGAATTATTTGCGAGCAATGTTAAAAGAGGTTGGAGTAGAAACGTATCCTGTTCTTCTTTATGGATCTTCTACACCTATAGATATAGAAAGTGAGTCCGTTTGTTTACAAGGAAATCACATGATTTTGGCTTTGCCTGTGGAAAATGGGTATCAATGGATTGAATGTACGAGTCAAAAAGCTCCTTTTGGTTTTATTGGGGGATTTACAGATAATCGAAATGTATTAGTTGTAAAGGAAAAAGGGAGTGAGCTAGTTCAGACGAAGAAATATAGCTATGCAGAAAGTCTTCAAAAAAGTAATACAGTATTGACATTAGATCAAGAAGGTAATGCACTTGTAGATATTAAAATTGAATCATCTGGCGTACAATTCGACAACAGATTTTTTACGTATACATTAGATTCAAAAGAAAAAGAAAAACTATACAAGCGTTTGTTTTCAGATTTTAAAAACATTCAATTTTCTACACTGAATGTAGCGTTAGATAGTGAGAATACGTTATACAAAGAGTTTTTTACGTTTAAAACGGATAAATATGCTCAGAAATTAGGAAATCGACTAG
Organism: Myroides gitamensis; assembly: GCF_029894455.1. NCBI lineage: Bacteria > Pseudomonadati > Bacteroidota > Flavobacteriia > Flavobacteriales > Flavobacteriaceae > Myroides > Myroides gitamensis. Next base: position 2,587,017 of record NZ_JARYHN010000001.1, on the reverse strand, counting down.
TGCTAGCTTTAGGAAATTGGAATACAGTTTCATCCACGTTGACCAATGCAAGAAATAGAGTTACTCCGTTTTACTTGAAAACAGATTGGCAAGACTTGGATCAAGTTGAAATAATAATTCCAGAAGGTTATATATTGGATGTTGTACCTGAAGATATTGAGATTAAAAGCAAATTTGGAGACTATATCGTACAATTTAACTATGAAAATAACCAATTGAAATACCAAAGAAGCTTACATAATATAGGAGGAATCTACACCAAGGAGGAATATGGGGCGTATAAAGAATTTAGAGAAAAGGTAAATCAAGCGGATCAGCTTAAAATAGTTTTGAAACAACAGAAATAAGAGATGAAAAAAATAATTTTATTGTTACTAGTTTTAGGAAGTCCTATTCTTGTATTCGGTCAAGATTTCTTAGGAAAAGTAACGTTAGAGGAACTTAGAGAAGAAAAAGATTTAGTCAATCCAGAAGCAGATGCCACCATTTTAAATGAGGAAGGAAAAGTGTATTTTGATTACATTCCTAGTGTTGGGTTTAAAATGAATCAAGTGGTAAGCCGAAAAATAAAAGTATATACAAAAGAAGGAATATCTTATGTTGATTTAAGTGTACCTTATTATACTGGTAAGGGAGTGATTGAACAAGTGAAAATAGATCAAGTATTTACGTATAATGAGAAAGATGGAAAAATCGAAAAAAGTAAATTAAAATCCAATGCGATTTTCGATGATAAAACGAATGAAAATTGGAAGAAGAAACAAGTCATAATTCCCGATGTTAAAGAAGGCAGTATTGTGGAATATAAATACACCATTACAAGTGATTATTTTAATATAATTCCAGCTTGGTACTTTCAAAGAAACATTCCAATTCGCAAATCAAGTTATGAAGTAAGAATACCTGAATATTTGGTATATACTAATCGATTAAGGGGAGATGTTAATATAGTAAGGAGTAATAAAACGGAAACAAAAAAGATTCGTGTCACCAATACACATCCGTTCCAAGAAGTTAGTTTACAAGAAACGGTACAGAACTATACTGTTACTAATGTTCCACCTATAAAAAGTGAGCCTTATATCGACAATATGGAAAATTATCGAGGAAGTATACAGTTCGATTTAAGTATGATTAATTATCCAAATCAAAGCCCGAAAGTTATTTCTTTAAGTGAGGATGATTTAATTAAAAGCATCTATGAGAATGGCAGTTTTAAGAATCAATTGGAACAGACAAAATACTTCGAAAAGGCCATTGACTTAGCTAGCTATAAAGGGTTGACAGATGAAGAGAAGTTAAATAAAGTATTGACTTTTGTTAAGGAGAACATCTCATGGAATGAGAAACAAGGGTATTATACGAATGATGGAGTAAAGAAAGCATTTGAAAATAAAACAGGGAATGTTGCGGAAATCAATTTAATGCTAACTAGTATGTTGCGATATGTTGGTTTAACAGCTAATCCAATTTTGGTCAGTACAATAAACAACGGAACAGACTTATCTCTTCAAAAAACTTCATTTAATGGTGTAGTGAGTAGTGTTGAGCTAAATAAAGTTGTTTACTTACTAGATGGTACAAGTAAATATACGAGTACTAATATTATACCCATTCGAAACTTAAACTGGATAGGAGTTATAATTAATAAAAATGGAGGGTACGGTAAAGTAGATATGAAACCTAATTTTCATTCCATTTCATCAGAAAACTTTGTACTAAATTGGAATAATGATGATGTGGAGTTAGGATTAGGGCAGGCACTTTTTTCGTACAAAGATTATATGGCTTATTTAGGAAGAATTAATGTTCAAGATCAGAGCGATGAACAAATTATCAGTGAATTTGAACAATCCTATGAGAATATGAATATTAAAAACATAAAAGTATACAATAGAGAAGACGTAAGTAAAGACCTCAATCTTCGTTTTTCCTTTGAAAAACCAAAGTTTGCTTCAAAAATAGGTAATGAGTTGTACTTGAATCCCATGCAGTTTTATGATTTAAAATCCAATCCTTTTAAATCGGAGGTACGTACAATGCCAATATCGTTTACATTTCCAAAAATTGATTTGTACAAAGTGACAGTGAAGGTTCCTATGGGGTATGAAGTAGAATATTTACCTAAGACGTTAGAATTAGTAGATGCTACTGTAGGATTAAAAGCAGTTTATAAAGTAGAAAGGGAAGACAATACGCTACATTGTAGTTTAGAGTTCTCTAGATCACTTCTCACGATAGAACCATCGAACTATAATAAAGTCAAAGATTTTTATGAGAAACTGGTGAATAAATTGGAAGATCAAATCATCTTTAAAAAGATATAAGTAATATTCTTTATAGAATAAAAATAACAAAGGAGCCGCTTCAAAATCTTGAAACGGCTCCTTTTTTTTAATAACAAAAAAAATATTTAAAATTCAGAAAAATAGTAGGTATTACCAAAGCGATAGGTGGCCATTTCCAGCAATAAAACGTCCTTTACGTGTTGAGATAAGGTTGCGTCTGCTAGTACAGCAGTCTCCATTTCTTTAGAATAAGCGGTAAAAAGAGCGGTATTATTGAGTCGGAAAAAAGTAGTGGTATAGATTTTAGCAATTGGTTTAAAATGGGCTAAGTCTTCTTTATTTTCAAACGGATAAAGGGTGGCATAATACGTATCATTTTCATTGTCATCTAATTGATTTATTTTTTCTAGTAAGGCAACAGCCGCTTCTTTTTCATAGGATGCCTGTAATCCTAATTGCTCAGCTTGCTGGTAAATCTTATCATATAACATAGTGAATAACTCATTGGAAGGAATTGCCGAAAGCGTGGAATCTTTGAGTACTTCGTTCACTAATACATAGTGATAATATCCAGCATCATCCATTGTGTTAGCGCTAAAATCAGCCGTTTTAATTTGCTGAATATTAGGTAAGACTAGGGCGTGATACGATTTTACTTCAGCAGTGTTTTGAATTCCATGGATGGATTTTTTGATGGTAACTGCTTCTCCTACAGAAGCTGCTGCACCAATAAGCAAAGCTTCTTTCCAATCGCTTTTCATTCCTTTTTTAACTGCATAAGCAGCAGCAGCTTTTGCATCAGCCGAAGCTACTCTTTTTAACCAATCCCAAAAACCAGCCGTTGCTTTATGTGGGAGTTCGTGTTGTTTTTGTTCATAGGTAGCACTGATGTGCTCATAAATAGTAGGCTCGGTTTGCGCTGGATTGGCGCTGTCTGTAGTTGCTTGATCTGAGTGGCAAGCGGTGCATAAAGCGATTACCCCCAAGACGATTAAATATAACTGTTTCATGTTTGTCTGTTTTGTTGAGCTAATTCGTTTTGAATTGAGCGAGTTGATACACGGTATGATAAATAGTATCGTTATGCATAAGCAATAACAAATCACTCAAAAGAGTTGATTTATTAGGACATGCATTGCGGAAGAAATAAGGAAATAGCTGCGCTATCTTTATTTAATGGATCTGAGGATTAAAGTCGGCCGATTAATCTAAAAAACACACCTGAATAGTACCTATATACACATTTCAATGAAATAGAGTAGCTGAACAAGAGAGGCTACTTTCTTTTATTGTAGAGACGTAAAAAACGCCCTTTTTTATTCAGGTGATAGAGTAAAACTAGAGTAAAAGTGGATTGGGATAAGTTAATGAATAGTTAAAAAAAGTGGTGATATTGGAATAGTATATGAAATAGGATGAACTTGTTTTTTGAGTATAATTGGATAATAAAGTGCCTATCTCATAACATAAGAAATGAAAATCGAAAAGAAGTAAATGAGATTTTGGCTTCTATGATAAATCCTCCCCAAAATCACAAGAGAAACAGAAGGAGTTTTGTATTTTTGAAAAAGGATAATATAAAAGCTGTATAAGAGATGAATAAGGTTGTACTATTTGCCTTTGGAATTTTAAGTTGTACTGCGTTAGCACAACAAACCTCTAATCAATTGCTGAATGAAATCAATATCATACAATCACCTGATGCTATATTTAAAACTCAGGCTGATGCTGTTGTGTTGAATGAAGATGGCATAGTAGAGTATGAATTTCATGAAGAAAGTGGATTCAAACTTAAACAAACGGTAAAACGCAGTGTTTTGATCCAAACAAAAGATGGAATTAGCCATGCTAGTTTACAAATTCCCTTTTATTTTGGTCGATTTGCGAAAGAAGAAGTCGTTATTGAGTCCTATAAAATATATCGTATAGTCAATGGGAAAGAAGAAGTAGTAGTAATTGACAAGGCAACCAATACAAAGGTTGAAGAAGATTTCTATCTAAAAGAAATTAAAGTGGACGATATTCAAGTAGGCGATCGCATTGAGTATACCTATACCAAAGTCATCGATAATATTGATACTATCCCTGTTTGGTATTTTCAAGAAAATATTCCCAAACTAAAAAGCAGTTATACCGTTAAGATTCCAGATAACCTGACTTATTTGATAACGACTACAGGGAATCTATCTTTAAATGAGAAAAAAGAAGTTACCCAAGATGCGCGTAACTTATCTTCATCAAGATGGGGAACCTCGTATCGATTCAAAGAAGCAATTTTGCAATACAGCGCTGTGAATATTCCTGCTTTTCAATACGAACCTTTCATGGACAGTAGTCAAAACAATGTCAGTAGCATTCGATTTGATTTAATTCAGTTTCAATATCCCATGAGTTCCTCTGTGGTGATTCCTCATGAACCTGCTGCCGTTGCTAAAGAAATTTACAAAGGAAGAAATTTTGGCAGTGAGCTGCGTTTGGATTCGTATTGGATTAAACAATTGAAAGATTTTCCTATTGTAGATGGAAGCGAGCTAGAAAAAGCGGCGCAAATGATTGCATTTGTTCAAAGTAAAATCAAGTGGAATCAACAGTATGGTTATTGGGCAGAAAAAGGAGTAAAGAAAGCCATGAATCAAGGCGTAGGAAATGGAGCAGATATTAATTTAGCTTTAATTGGCGCTTTGCGTGCAGTTGGAATTTATGCAGAACCAATTGTTTTAAGTACGCAATCAAATGGTAAAGCACCTTTGTTGTTTTCTCGTTTTATGAATCACGTTATTGTAGGATTTAAAATAGAGAATCAATTGTATATGGTAGATGGCATACTGCCAAATGCTGAATTGAACGTACTTCCATTTGAAGATTTAAATGGAACTGGATGGATGATTACAGAAGAATTTACAGTGACTAAAATAGATTTAACCCCTAAACAGCTTTCATTCAAGCAAGAGGAATTTTCCTTACAATTGGATGAGTCAGGGCATGTGGCTGGGCAATTGAATAGTACCTTAACGCGTTATGAAGCTTTGGCTTTTCAAACGAGATATGGCGAGAGTCCACTCAATAGAAGCCGTGGTGATATTGAAGCTCGTAGCCCACAGTTGTTCTTAAATGATGGAAAAATAACCCCAAAACAAGGAGAGGTTGAGCTGGCATTTCAAGTGCGAAAGTTTAACTTTGCCACGATTGAGGAAGAGGGAAAAACGATGAGGTTTAATCCTTTAGCCTTGTATCGAGATAAAGAGAATCCATTTGTTAGCGCAACTAGACAATCGGATGTTTACTTTATGTATCCGTTTATGGATATGTATAAAGTTACAATCCAACTGCCTGCAGGATATAAAGTAAAGCAGTTAGCTAACAGTGGTATATTGACAAATAAAACAATAGGGATGAACATGACGTATGAAGTGAAGGAACTAGATGCAAACCAATTGCAAATTGCTTATACTTTACGCGTGACCAATACGGTTGTTCCAAAAGAATATTACAATGAATTGCGTGCGTTCTATTTAGAAATGAATAGTAAAATGAACCAATCCATTGTATTGGAAAAAATAAACGAAGCAGTAAAAAAATAATACATTGAGAATAGTAATACAACGCGTAACAGAAGCTTCTGTTACTGTAGAAGGAACAATCATCAGTAATATTGGTACAGGTTTACTGGTGCTAGTAGGAATAGAAGAGGTAGATACAAAACAAGATATCGAATGGCTTTCGGGCAAATTGGTGAACTTGCGCATCTTTGAAGATGAACAAGGGGTAATGAATAAATCGGTTCTTGATATCGAAGGAGAGGTGCTTATTGTAAGCCAGTTTACCTTACATGCCTCGACGAAAAAAGGAAACCGACCTTCTTATATTAAAGCCGCAAAACCAGATTTCGCCATTCCGATGTATGAAGATTTTGTCGCTCAAGTCTCTCGTGATTTAAATAAAAAAGTTCAAACAGGTAAATTTGGTGCAGATATGAAAGTAGCTTTGCTCAACGATGGACCTGTAACCATTTGCATCGATTCTCAAAATAAGGAATAATGAAAACAACACTGATTAAATTTAGCCTATTCACGGTTATCTATATTTTATTTTCGTGGTTTATTGCCACTGATTTTGTTTGTGCTTTAAAAGGAGACCCCCTGTGTATGCAGAATGTAGCAATTCGCTATGTGATTTTCATCATCCTTATGGTTGTCTATGAAAAATGGGTAAAAAACAAATTATTTAAAAAGCAGAAGTAGAGCAGGTATTGGGTTGAGATAGCTTGCTGACCAAACGATACAATCACAAGAAAAGAACGTATTAAAATTATAAAACACACAAAAGATGAATATACAAGACGCACAATTAGCCGTTGATACTTGGATCAAAGAACACGGAGTTCGCTACTTTAATGAATTGACGAATATGGCCCAATTAACGGAAGAAGTAGGAGAAGTAGCCCGAATTATCGCTCGTCGTTATGGCGAACAATCTGAAAAAGAAAGCGATAAGAATAAAGATTTAGGAGAAGAATTAGCTGATGTGATTTTTGTGGTGATGTGTTTAGCGAATCAAACAGGTGTTAATTTACAAGAAGCGTTTGATAAGAAGATGGATCTAAAAACAAAAAGAGATCATGATCGTCATCACAACAACGAAAAATTGAAATAAAAGCGTACCATTATGCAGGTTCACCTACAAAAATCATCCATAATATCGGGACAAACCATTGTCATTTCAGGAAGTAAATCGGAAAGTAATCGCTTGTTGCTGTTGCAAAAGTTATTTCCTCAATTGGTTGTTGAGAATGTAGCCGATTCGGATGATGTGGTGGCTATGCAAGAAGGGCTAGCACATAAAACAGCAGTGGTTGACGTGCATCATGCGGGAACAGCTATGCGCTTTTTAACCGCCTATTTTGCTTTATGCCAAAAGCAAACGGTGGTTTTAGAAGGGAGTGAACGCATGCACAATCGCCCTATCGCTCCTTTGGTCGATGCATTACGTGCATTAGGTGCTCAAATTACCTATACTGCCAAAGAAGGATTTCCACCCTTGCGTATTGATGGCATAGAAGCAGAGGGTGGAACTGTGGAGATATCCGCTGCCATCAGTAGCCAATATATTTCCGCATTACTACTTGTTGGAACGCGCTTAAAAAAAGGAATTACCCTACAGCTCTTAGGGGAGATAACTTCAAGGCCCTATATTGAGATGACCTTGGCCATGCTCAGAGAGTTGGGAGCCCAAACTTCTTTTGAAGGACAAACCGTTACTGTTTTTCCTCCGCTTCAACTCGAACAAACTCATTTTACAGTAGAAGCAGATTGGTCTTCCGCTTCCTATTATTATTCTCTCCTTGCCTTGTCTCCTCTAGGTACGACACTGCGCTTAGGGAAATACAAAAAGGTGAGCTTACAAGGGGATTCTATCTTACCTGCGATTTATGCAAAACTTGGCGTAGAAACGGTTTTTGAAACTGATGATTACATTCGATTAACGAAAAGAGCAGAAGTTCAACCTACTTTTGAAGCTGATTTTAACGACACGCCTGATTTAGCTCAAACAGTAGTGGTCAGTTGTTTTGGTTTGGGAATCGCTTGTCATATACAAGGTTTACATACATTGAAAATCAAAGAAACCGACCGTTTAGAGGCTTTGCAAAACGAATTGGCTAAACTAGGAGGGCAGCTGGTAGTTACAGCAGATAGTTTAACATTGGCTGCGCATAGAAGTACAGTCACGACAGTACCAGCTATCGATACTTATCAAGATCATCGGATGGCTATGGCATTTGCACCACTTGTGATGCAAATGGATTTACTTATTAATGAAGCGGAAGTTGTCAGTAAATCGTATCCTGCCTTTTGGAATGACCTCCGAAAAATTGGTGTTCAGGCTATTGAATCTAAGTGAGATAGAAAAAAATACGGCTAAAAACTTGACAACCCCTATCTCAAGGTCGTATATTTGTAAAACTTAAAAAGAACTGACTTCTTTTTATTGAACTAATTAAAATTGTTTTCATGAAGTTATCAAACTTTAATTTTGATTTGCCAGAAGAATTATTGGCAGAGTTTCCAGCTGAGAATAGAGATGAGGCTCGTTTAATGGTTATTGACCGTAAAACGGGAACGATCGAGCATAAATTATTCAAAGATGTTGTGGATTATTTTGGAGAAGGTGATGTAATGGTTTTAAACAATACGAAAGTATTTCCTGCACGTCTTTATGGGAATAAAGAAAAAACGGGTGCTAGAATCGAAGTTTTCTTATTGCGCGAATTGAATGAAGAACAACGTTTATGGGATGTATTAGTAGATCCTGCGCGTAAGATTCGAATTGGAAATAAATTGTACTTTGGAGAAGACGATTCATTAGTTGCTGAAGTTATCGATAATACAACTTCTAGAGGTAGAACGTTGCGCTTTTTATATGATGGCTCATACGAGGAGTTCAGAACGAAACTACAAGAATTAGGAGAAACACCAATCCCGAAATACATCAACAGAGAAGTAGTTCCAGAAGATGCAGAACGTTACCAAACGATTTATGCAAAAGAAGAAGGTGCAGTAGCTGCTCCAACTGCAGGATTACACTTTTCTAAACACTTGATGAAACGCTTAGAAATCAACGGAATTAAATTTGCTGAAATCACCCTACATATTGGTTTAGGTACATTCAATCCGGTTGAAGTAGAAGACTTGTCAAAACACAAAATGGATTCAGAAGAATTTGTGGTGTCTCAAGAAGCTTGTGATATTGTAAATAATGCAAAAGAAGAAAAACATAGAGTATGTGCTGTTGGTACTACTTGTATGAGAGCTTTAGAAAGTTCTGTTTCATCAAGCCAAACCCTAAATCCATATAGAGGATGGACAAATAAATTTATCTTCCCTCCTTATGATTTTAGTATTGCTGATTGTATGATTACAAACTTCCACATGCCAAAATCTACTTTATTAATGATGATTTCTGCTTTCTGTGGTCATGATTTAATGATGAAAGCGTACAAAGAAGCGGTAGAAGAAGGATACAAATTCTATTCTTACGGAGATGCAATGTTGATCTTATAAAATCAACAAAAACTAAGATATCTATAAAAAATCCCTTGCTATTCCAGCAAGGGATTTTTTATAAGTAGAAAATAGTGGAAATATTGATAAAAATTCTACATTTACAAAAACCAAAATTATAAACCATGAAATATTGAGAATACGTTAGCTTTTGCTCAAAGTCTTGATGCTAAAGATACCTTATCAAACTATAGAAGTGAATTTAACTTTCCTAAAGTTAAAGGAAAACAAGTGATTTATTTTACAGGTAATTCACTAGGACTTCAGCCTAAACGAGCGGTAGAATATGTAAATGAAGTGATGACGGATTGGGCGGAGTTAGCAGTAGAAGGACACTTTTATGCAAATAAACCTTGGTGGGATTACCACGAAAGATTTAGTGAGCCTTTAAGTAAAATTGTAGGAGCAAAACCTTCAGAAGTTACGGTAATGAATACGTTAACCGTAAACCTTCATTTGTTGATGGCTACGTTTTACAAACCTTCAGGAAAGCGCGTAAAGATTTTATGTGAAGAAAAAGCATTTCCTAGCGATCAGTATTTAATCCAAACCCAAGTGAAATGGCACGGATTAGATCCTAAAGATGTAATCGTTGAGGTAAAACGCAGACCTGGAGAACACAATTTTAGATTAGAAGATATTTTAGCGAAGATTGAAGAAGTAGGAGATGAGTTGGCTTTGGTGCTAATGGGCGGTTTAAATTATTATACAGGTCAAGTATTAGATATGAAAACCATCACAGCAAAAGCACACCAACAAGGCGCTTATGTAGGATGGGATTTGGCTCATGCTGCTGGAAATATCAACTTAGAATTACACGATTGGGATGCGGATTTCGCTGCTTGGTGTAGTTATAAATACATGAATTCAGGACCTGGAAATGCTTCGGGTTGTTTTATCCATGAAAAACATCATACCAATAAAGAATTAGTTCGCCTTGGTGGATGGTGGGGACACAACAAAGAAAGACGCTTTTTGATGGAACCAAATTACGATCCTATTGAAGGGGCACATGGATGGCAAATTAGTAATTTACCAATCTTGACTTTGGCTCCATATTTAGCCTCAGTAGAGCTGTTTGCAGAAATTGGTATGCCGAAGTTAATTGAAAAGAGAAATTTAATTACGGCTTATTTAGAATTTATCATCAATACCATTGGTGCTGAAGTAGGTGGGAATTTTGAAATTATCACCCCAATAGAACAAAGTGAACGCGCAAGCCAATTGTCTATCTTATTACATGGAGAAGGACGCGCTATGTTTACCTATTTAATGGAGGCTGGTGTAATCGTAGACTGGAGAGAACCAAACGTGATTCGCTTAGCGCCAGTGCCTTTGTACACTAGTTTTGAAGATATGTATCAGTTTGGACAAATCTTAAAAGAAGGGATTCTAAGTCAAAAATAATTTTGATAGTACGACTGTGATTTAATTCTTAAATTTGCAGCGAAAAATAACAGCTTAATATATGTCAACAAAGCAACAAAAAATAGAGACTTTTGATCCGTCTCAACCAGGGTTAGCAGATGCAACAATCTATGGTTTGCCTTTTACAGCAGAAGAAAGTGAAATAATTGTAGTTCCTGTGCCTTGGGAAGTAACAGTAAGTTATGGAGCAGGAGCATCAGAAGGACCAGAAGCAATTTTGGAAGCTTCTTACCAAGTAGACTTGTTACACCAAAACTACCCTGAATTGTGGAAGTTGGGAATCTATTTTGATGAAGCACCAGCACATTGGCAAGAACAAAGTGCCCAATACAAAACGTTAGCTCAACCTATTATTGAAGCTTTAGAAAATGGAGAGGATTTAGCTGATCACCCGACTTTACAAGAAAGCCTGAATACCATTAACCAAGTATGTGATACTTTACATAAAGAAGTAGAAGCAAAAGTGGCTGACTGGATGAGCAAAGGAAAACGCGTTGTATTGTTAGGAGGAGATCATAGTACGCCATTAGGGTATTATAAGGCTGTGGCTAAACAGCACGATTCTTTCGGAATCTTACATTTCGATGCGCATATGGATTTGAGAGATGCTTATGAAGGATTTACGTATTCGCATGCCTCTATTATGTTCAATACATTGAAATTACCTCAAGTTGAAAAAATTGTTCAAGTAGGGATTCGCGATTTCTGTGAGCAAGAAGTGGATGTAGTAAAAGCTTCAGGACGCGTTTTAGTTCATACGGATGCAGATTTGAAAAAAGATGAGTTTGAAGGCATGAGCTGGAAAGTAAAATGTGATCAAATTATAGCTTCTCTACCACAAAAAGTAGTGATTAGTTTTGATATTGATGCGTTGTTGCCTTGGTATTGTCCTAACACCGGTACACCAGTACCAGGAGGATTGACGTTTGAGCAAGCGACGTATTTAATTACTAGACTTTCGGAAACCAATAAAGAAATTATTGGAATGGATTTAGTAGAAGTTGCGCCAGGAGAAGATGATTGGGATGGAAACGTTGGAGCAAGACTCTTGTTCCATATGTGTGGAGCATTCGCAAAATCACAAGGATTGGCAGTAGGAAAGGAATTAACATTTGAGAAATAAAAAAATAATCCCTTTTAAAGGGATTATTTTTTTTGATTTTCTTTTACAAAGAAGTTGATTAAGGTTAAAATGATGGCTAATGTAAGTAAGCTATAGACGTACAAACCACCGAAATCAAAAACAAACTGACAGATATACCAACAACCTGTCAGGAGAATAACGATAATCCAAATTAAATTTTTCATTACTGTTAAGAGTGTAGTTTAAAAGTAGTCGATAATACGGAGAGCTAAAAACACTATTCAAATATTAATTAGGTAATTATATTAAAGATTCAAATATTGAAAGGGGATATGGGGAAAAGTATTGCAATTGTAGGGAGTGGTTTGGTAGGAACTGTGTTGGCGATTGCGCTAAAACAAGAAGGACATCAAGTGTTTGTGTATGAAAAAGGAGATGATATTCGCACCATAGATTTTTCAGGACGTTCAATTAATTTAGCTCTTTCTGAGCGCGGATGGAAAATGTTGAAGCGCGTCGGACTGGAAGAGAAGGTTCGTCAGTTTGGAATCCCAATGCACCAACGCGCAATTCACCATGTTAATCGAGAAGAACACCAACCCTATGGAATTCACGGTGAAGCTATTTGGGCTGTTTCTCGTGGTGGATTAAATAAGAAATTAGTAGAATGGGCAGAAGAAGTAGGGGTTCAGTTTGTATTCAATACGCCGATTTGGAGTGTTGATACCAAAAGAGGTGTGCTGTATACGAGTGAATCTGAATATCAAGAATGGAAAGAGATTCAACACGATGTGGTTTTTGGAGCTGATGGTGCCTATTCTAAAGTGAGAAGTTGCTTACAAAGACGCAGTAGATTTGAATACCAACAATCCTATCTACCTATTGGGTATAAAGAATTGGTGATTCCTGCAAAAGCAGCGGGTGTTTTTGCTATGGATGAGCATTCTTTCCACATTTGGCCAAGAAAAGATTTCATGTTAATCGCCTTACCTAATATGGATGGTTCGTTTACCTGTACATTATTTATGCCTTATCAAGGGGAAGTGTCTTTTGAGGCCATCAAAACCCAAGAGCAAGTGATAGCCTTTTTTCAAACCTATTTTCCCGATGCATTGCAATTGATGCCGGATTTAGTTGAATTGTATACTGCAAATCCAGTAAATTCACTTGTTACAACCACTTGTTTCCCTTGGGTATATAAAGATAAGGTAGCGTTGATTGGAGATGCTGCGCATGCCGTTGTACCTTTTTATGGACAAGGACTTAATGCAGGGTTAGAGGATGTCGATGTTTTATTGGATTGTTTACAGCAAAATCCAGAAAATTGGATGGAAGCATTAGATCAATATCAATACTCTCGTAAGGTTAATACTGATGCAATTGCCGAATTATCGTACCGCAACTTTAGAGAAATGAGTGAGCTAACAGCAAATCCCTTGTTTTTGTTGCGCAAAAAAATAGAAAGTAAGTTCGCTAAAAAATACCCGGATTTATGGTTGCCTTTATATGATCGAGTAACGTTTAGTAAAGGAAGTTACCAAGAAGCTCTGGCAATTGGCGATGAACAAGCCGCTATTATGGATGTAATTATGGAAACTGAACAGATAGAAGTTATTTGGGATAGCCCTGAAATAGAAGAGAAATTAAAACAATTGATAAACGAAAATAGAGGATTTTAATCCTCTATTTTCGTTTTTTCGTTGAAGTATTTCGTGTTGATTTGGAAGAACTACTAGATCCATTCATTACTTTACTGAGTAAACTAAAGGCTCCTTTGATAAAAGTAGCACTTGTTACCACCTTTAAGATACTTTTCGTAACCGTATTATCTTCTTTTTTAGAAGAGGAACTAGATCTCGGCGTTGGAGTTTCTTCTTGCTCTTTGTCTTTTTGGGCAGAAACTCGTTCTTCTATTTTTTCAAAAGCACTGGCTGAATCTATCGTTTGATTGTATTTGGATACTAATTTTGAACGAGATAAAATAGCAACAATTTCCCCTTCAGAAAGCACATCCATTCTACTCATCGGTGCTCGCATGGTGCAAACAACTAAAGGAGTTGGCGTTCCTTTTTCATTTAATGCTGTGACTAATGCTTCTCCTGTTCCAAGCTGTGTGATAATTTCGTTGGTGGTATAATAGGAGGTAGAAGGGAAGTTTTCCGAAGCCGCTTTAATTGCTTTTCTGTCCTTTTCAGTGAATGCACGTAGCGCATGCTGGATTTTTAGCCCTAATTGCGCCAAAACACCATTGGGAATATCCGTTGGGTTTTGTGTAATAAAGTAAATTCCCACTCCTTTCGAGCGAATTAACTTAACAATAGTTTCAATTTGGCTTAATAAAGCTTTGCTTGCCTCATTGAAAATCAAATGCGCTTCGTCAATGAAAATCACTAATTCGGGTTGACCACTATCCCCTTGTTCTGGCATTTTATTGTAAACTTGAGTCAAGAGATTCAACATAAAAGTAGAGAATAATTTAGGCTTGTCCTGAATATCAGTCAAGCGCAAAATATTGACATACCCCTTTCCATTCTCGTCATAACGCATCAAATCACTAATATCAAATGAAGGTTCTCCAAAGAATAAATCAGCTCCTTGTTGCTCTAATTCAATGACTTTTCTCAAAATAGCATTCATAGAAGCAGGAGAAATTTGACCATATTCGCTTTCAATTTCTTTTTTGCCTTCGTTTGTTAGGTATTGAAGAGTTCGTTTAAAGTCTTTTAAATTGAACAATTCCAGGTTTTCGTCCGCAGCATATTTGAATAACATCGCAACAATTCCGCTTTGTGTATCGTTGAGTTCGAGTATTCGACTCAGTAATATAGGGCCAAATTCGGAGATAGTTGCACGTAAACGCACACCATTTTGTTCTGAAAGTGTGAGTAACTCAACAGGAAACCCACTGGGCTCAAAAGGAATATTCATTTGTTCGTGGCGATTTTTGATAAAATCATTCAAGGTTCCTGGTTCGGCAATACCACTAAAATCCCCTTTAATATCCATCATGAGCACGGGAATCCCTTTGGCAGAGAGCTGTTCCGATAAAACTTGTATTGTTTTTGTCTTTCCCGTACCCGTTGCACCAGCAATTAAACCATGGCGATTTAATGTTTTTAAGGGTAGATTTACAAAAGTGTCTGGAACAATTTTTTGATCCAGATTTGCACAGCCAATGGTAATAAAATCACTTTTATGACTATAACCATTAATGATGTCAGTTTTAAAAATCTCTAGGCTCATTTTATATATTTTATATAATTAAAGGTGATTTTGAATCAAATACACAAGTAAACATGAAGAAATGCTATAAATATCAAATGTTAAATGTATCTGGCTTGATGAAATAAAGATAGTAAAATTCATTTAGACTTATTATCTTTACCACTGCTTACTATTTTTTAAAAGTTAAGGTAAGTATAAAAAAGTCTTATGTTAAGTCAAGGTTAGCTTATTTTAAAAAAATGAATTTTAATTTTTTTATTTCATCTAAAAACATAAATTTGCGACACTGATGACTTTAAAAAAGTAAAAAAGTAATAAGTAATAATTGAAAAAAAAGAATTAAATTTTAAAAAGATGACAAACGTATCAAACGAATCAGTTGAAAAAGTAGGGTCAAGCTCAGGAGCAAGTAGATTATTTGCATCGTTAGCTGTAGTATTATGTATTGTTTTTGGATACCTTATTTGGCAATTCGTAATGGGTAACCCAGCGAACTTTGAGAATGGTGATCCAGCAGGACATCCACTACCAGGTAACTTTATGGGAATGGTTTATAAAGGGGGACCTGTTGTTGCTGTGTTAATTGGATTATTAACTATGACAATTGTTTTCTCAATCGAGAGATTTTTAGTAATCTCTAAAGCTTCTGGAAAAGGAGATGTTGGGAAATTCGTTAAAGAAATCCAAGTTTCTATCAATGAAGGAAGAATCGAAGAAGCTATGGAAGCTTGTGATGCTCAAAAAGGGTCAGTTGCTAACGTTGTTAGAGCTGGTTTAGTGAAGTATCAACAAATGAAAAAAGAAGGATACAATAGCGAAGAAGCTACTGAAGCTATCCAAAAAGAAATCGAAGAGGCTACAACGCTTGAGATGCCAATGTTAGAGAAAAACATGATTGTATTGGCTACATTAGTATCAATTGGTACATTATGTGGATTATTAGGAACAGTAACAGGGATGATTAAAGCGTTCTCAGCTTTAGCAACTTCTGGTACTCCTGACTCTGCTGCATTAGCAACTGGTATTTCTGAAGCATTAGTTTGTACTGCTACAGGTATTGGTACTTCAACATTAGCGATTGTAATGTATAACTCATTTACTACAAAAATTGATAGATTAACTTATTCAATTGATGAAGCTGGATTTGCTATTACTCAAGCATACAGAAGATTCAAAGGATTAGTAAAATAATTTTAGAATAAGTATTAATTATCTTATATTAAAAAATATAGGAGTTAAAAAGATTTATCAATGGCTAAAGGTAAAATGAAAAAGAAGAGTATGAGCGTAGATATGACCGCGATGTGCGACGTGTCATTCTTACTCTTAACATTCTTCGTATTAACATCGACAGCAAAGCTTCCGGAGCCATTACCAGTAGATACACCCAATTCAACCGTTCAAACGAAATTGCCAGAAAGTAACTTAGCAACAGTTACAATTGGAGGAGAACCAGGTGAAGAAAAGGTTTTCTTCGGAGTTTTAGGTAAAGAAGATCGTATTGCTACGCTTGAAAAAATGGGTAGTCGTTATCAGATTGAGTTTAATGATCAAGAAAAAGAGGTATTTGCTTATACTGAAGGTATCGGAACTCCTATTAACGAATTGAAGAAGTTTTTAAATCTACCTGCAGACGTTAGAAATAAAATTGGAGCTGACCAACCTGGTATTCCAACTGACTCTGTGAACAATCAATTAAAAGATTGGGTAGAGATGGCACGTACAGTTGCTAAAGAAAGAAATAACAAAGTGTTAGACGTTGCAATTAAGGGAGATGCTGAGGCAAACTACCCTGCAGTGAAAAACGTGATTGATATCTTACAAGCACAACGTGTAAATAAATTCTTCTTAGTTACAGGACTTAGAAACGAAGATTTTTAATCATTAAAAAATTAAACTGTAAATGGCTGAATTAAATACAGGCGGTGGCGGTGGCAGTAAAGACAAAAAAGTAAGAAGTAAGAAGCAAAATGCCGGAGTAGATTTAACTGCAATGGTGGATTTAGCGTTCTTATTGATTACGTTCTTTATGTTGACCACATCTATGAATAAGCCTCAGTCTATGAATCTTGCGATGCCGGATAAAGACGTCGAGAAAGAAATAGAAGAGGATAGAACTAAGGTAGATGAGAACCGCACAATGACTATACTAATTGGCGGAGACAATAAAGTAAAATGGTATATGGGTATGGTAAACAGCCCATTAGAAGGACCAACAGATCAAACATATGGTAAGGCAGGTATTCGTCAAGTATTGTTAGAGAAAGACAAAGCAGCTTTAGCCTATTCTGGAAAACCAGATCAAGGTTTGATTGTGATCATTAGAGCAAGTGAAAAAGCTACATATCGCAACTTAGTTGATATTTTAGATGAGATGGCTATCTCAGGTATTAAATCATATGCATTAGTAGATATCACGCCTGAGGATCTTGAAATATTAGGTGAGAAGTAGTTAACGTTCTGAGAAATTAAGAAATTATGTCAAAATTAAATATCTTTAAAAAGGATTGGGTTGATATTATCTTCGAAGGACGTAACAAGTCTTACGGAGCATATCAATTGAGATCTGAAAACCCAAAAGTAACGACTGTAGCATTGTTCTCAGGGATTGCTTTGTTCGGTTTAGTATTGGTTTCGCCAATGTTAATCGAAATGGCAAAGGGTACTTTTGGAAATAATAAGGTGGAGAAATTGGATAAGGTTATCGAAATGGAAAATTTAAATTTACCAGAGGATATCCCACCACCACCACCACCACCAGAGGATGTACCACCTCCACCACCACCTCCACCAGCAGATGAGGTTAAATCAATAAACGATACGAAAAAGTTTACTGAACCCGAAATTGCTAAAAAAGAGGAAGTGAAAGAAGAAATCGCTAAACAGGATGATTTCAAAGATGCAGAGGTAGGTAAAAAAGACCTTAAAGGTGATAAGGATAAAGGAGAGATCAAAATCACTGAGAAAACAGGAGAAGCGGACAAAGGAACAGGTTCAGGTGGAGACGGAGATGGAAACGAAGTTTTCATTGCTGTACAAGTACCAGCTGAATACCCTGGAGGTATGCAAGCGTTTAATAAACAATTTATTCAACGTTTTAGAACTCCAGACATCGATTCAGGTGTGAAATCTATCCGTGTTATCGTTATGTTTATCGTTGAGAAAGACGGTTCTTTAACTGATATCAAAGTTGTACGTGACCCAGGTTACGGAGCTGGAAAAGAAGCAGTACGTGTGTTATCTAACATGCCGAAGTGGAAACCAGCAGTACAAAATGGAAAAACAGTTCGATCACAGTTTACATTACCTATTACAATTCAAGTTCAATAGTAATGTTTAACAATAAATTCAAACAAAAATCGCTAATACAGCGATTTTTGTTCTTTTTTGGACTATTGTTTTTTCTTCTTTATTTGTTTTGTGGAATTGCACTTATCGTTAGTAAGTCATTGCCCTTTCAAATGGAAGACAATCACCGAATCTTATTCGGTGTAGTATTAATAGTCTATGGGTTTTTTAGATTCTACCGTTTGTGGAATACTAATATGGGAAAAGATTAAAGAAGCTCCGAGGTATTCGGAGCTTTTTTTATTCCTAGTTTTTATGTTAAAAACAACTTTTATTTTTTCCTTCTTACAAAGAATATCTATCTTAGACGAAAGAAAATGAGCAAACTAAGTTTTGCTCTAAATTTGTTTTATATGATTCAAAGAAGAAGCGCTGCTAGAATTGGAATTTTAGTTGGTGTTTTAGCAACAACGAGTTTATTCTTTCAATGTAAAGATAAGAACACAACGACTGCTGATACAGATACAGAAGTAGTTTCTCAAGAAGAAACTTTATTAAGCGGCACACTAACCATGGGAGTAGACGAATCTGTTTTTCCAATCGTTGAAGATGTGGCTATTCTTTTTGAAAATGAGTATAAAAAGGCCAAATTAAATCTACTGCCTAAATCGGAACGCGAGGTATTGAACTTGTTGTTCTCTGATTCTATTCGCGTGGCTGTTTTGCCGCGTTTGATGACGGAGCAAGAGATGGAACATTATAAAGGAGTAGTTGCACCAAAGCAAACCCATTTTGCTAGTGACGCAATTGTTTTTGTAACAAGTAAAACAGCTACAGACTCTATCGTTGATTATACTGCTATCTTAAAGCAATTGGAACAAGGTCGCGTGAAAGAAGGCGATTCATTCTTGGTATTTGATAATTACAATTCAAGCGTTTCTGCCGCATTTAGAAAAGCGACAGGATTTGATTCCTTTCCTAAAGATTACGCTTATTTCTTGAATACAACAGAAGAAGTGATTGACTATGTGGTTAAGAATCCTAAAGCAATTGGGGTAATTGGCTTAAATTGGTTAACACAACCTAATGAAGTGATTCAAAAGCATATTGATGCTGTTAAAGTATTAGCAGTAAAGAATGATGCAGATAAACAATACTACAAACCAAGTCAAAATAACATTGCGGAAGGTACGTATCCTTTAATCCGCAAACTATATGTATGGGATATGCAAGGTAAAAATGGTCTTGGTACCGGATTTGCTTCGTATATTGCTGGATATAAAGGACAGCGCATTGTATTAAAATCGGGATTATTTCCTTTTAATACCCCTCCAAGAGAAATTGTAGTGACCAAGGAAATTAAATAATAAAACCACATACTTATAAAACAATAACGATATATTATGAATAAAAAGTATTCTATTTCATTGTTAGCTTTAGCTTTAAGTAGTTCTTTTGCTTTTGCTCAAAGTATTAATGAAGCAAAAACGGCTATCAATGCAGAACAGTTCGATAAAGCGAAAGAGATTTTAAAAGATTTAATTGGGAAGAAACCAGCTGATGGGGTTAATTATTTCTATTTAGGAGATGTATTTTTAAAAGAAGATCAATCAGATTCAGCGCGTTATTATTTTGATCAAGGACTTTTAGCAAAAACGAAAGGTTCATTAAACTATATTGGTTTAGGTCAAATTGAGTTAGACAATAATCGTTCTGCTGAAGCAGTAGCTAATTTCAAAAAAGCAGAAAAAGATATCAAGAAGAAAGATTACAACGAGCAATTGTTAGTTGCAGCAGCTTATTTGAATTCTAAAATGCCAAATGCAAAAGAAGCACAGACAATTGCTGCTGATGTAGTAGCAAAAGACTATAGCAACCCAATGGGGCACTTGCTTTTAGGTCGTGCGTTCTTAGAGCAAAAGAATTTAAATGACGCTTTCGCATCTTTCAGAAATGCTTATGATTTAGACAATACTTTAGTAGAAGCTAAATTGCAAATGGCGATGATTACAAAGCGCGCAAGAGCGTATGCGGATGCAATCAAAGCTTGTGAAGAAATCTTAGCTACAACGCCAGGTTATGCACCTGCATATAGAGAAATTGCTGAAATTTCATATATGTGGTCAAAAGCAAATGCACCAAGAGAGAAAGAATTAATTGCTCAAGCAGGAGAAAACTATAAAAAGTTCATCAAAGCAACAGATAATTCAATTGATTCTCAAATGAGATATGCTGATTTCTTAGTGAAGACAGAGAACTATCCTGAACTAGAAAGAGTAGCAACTCAAATGAAAGACATTAAAGGTGTAAATCCACGTATCCACAGATATTTAGGATATGCAGCTTATGAAAACAAAAACTACCAAGTAAGTGTTGATGCTTTAGATAAGTTCTTAAAAGTATACTTGAAAGAGTCAAAAAGCTTAAATGCAATTGGTAGAGATTATATGTATTTAGGTTTGTCTGAAATCGGATTGTCAAACGATGGAGAGAACAAAGAATTATACAACAAAGGATTGAACCATTTGAAAGATGCAATCAATGTTGAAATTGCAATTGCAGGTGAATTTAATCGTTATGGTTTAGATTTATTCAGAGCTAAAAAATACCAAAATGTAATTGATGTTTTGAGTATTTCTGCTGACGTAAAAGAGTCATCTGGGTATATCTATGATAACTATTATGTTGGATATTCTTACTATTTATTGGGATCAACAGATCGTCCAGATAGTGAAGACTTATTGAAAAAAGCAGATGAGTATTTAGCTAAAACAATCGAAGCTTCTCCTTTAACACAAGAGGCTTATTTCTATAGAGCTCGTGCGAATCGCTATATCGATCACGTAGATGCGTATGATAGAATGTTTGAATCATACCAAGGGTTCTTGAAAGTATTAGGGGAGAAGAATGAATTGAAAGATGCTGCAAACAAAGAACAAGTAATTGAGGCACATACTTCAATTGCGACGTATTATGCGAATAAAAACAAAAATGCGGAAGCAGTAGAAGAATTCAAAAAAGTATTAAATTTAGATCCTACGAATAGTTTTGCTAAAAAAACAATAGAAGCAATCAATAAAGGATAAGGAATTATAATAAAGAAGTAAAAGGCTGAATATCTATAGGTATTCAGCCTTTTTTTTGTGTTATTTCTATTGTAATTTTCTTAATCCTACTATATTTGCCGGATGCAACTATCTATAATTATTTTAAACTATAATGTTCGTTACTTTTTAGAGCAATGTATTAAATCCGTGCAATCCGCAATTGAAGGGATTGAAGCGGAAATTATAGTAGTTGATAATAATTCGCAAGACGATAGTGCGGAGATGATGCAAGCCTTGTTTCCAGGGATGCTCTATTTAGCGAATAAGGAGAATCTCGGTTTTCCCAAAGGCAATAATATTGGAGTAAAACATGCAAAGGGAAAATACATTTGTATACTCAATCCTGATACTGTTGTAGCAGAAGATACCTTTCATCAATTGATTGCTCTTTTTGAGCATAAAGAAAAGTTAGGTATTGTGGGGTGTCGATTGATTGATGGTAGAGGAAAATTTCTACCCGAATCTAAAAGAGGAATTCCGACCTATTGGCGTTCTTTGATGAAGGTTACAGGATTTTATAAACTATTTCCGTCTCGATCTTTTGCAAATGGTTATTATGCCTCTCATTTACTTCAACATCAAAATGGAACGGTAGAGATATTAGTTGGCGCGTTTATGTTTATGACTCGTGCTTTATACGAAGAATTAGGCGGTTTTGACGAACGATTTTTTATGTATGTAGAAGATACCGATTTATCCTATTCTAGTTTAAAATTGGGGTATGAAAACTATTATTTAGCGGATACGGCAGTTATTCACTACAAAGGAGAAAGCACCAATAAAGATATTGAATACGTCAAGCGATTTCATCACGGAACACAGATTTTTTATGAAAAGCACTTTCGAAAATCTTATGTTTTTGAAGTAATGATGCGCATGGTTACCTTGACATTTTTGTTTGCCAAACAAAAAAAGAAAAGTCCCGTATTAGATGTTGTTGCAGCAACTTGGGTAATCAGCCAAAGTAAAACGTTGAAACAGCAAATTGAAACAGCGTTACAAAACAGCATTCATCAAATCGAAAACCTAGATCAACTGCAAGAAAAGGTGAATCAAATAGGTGAAAGGAATGGAGATTTAATAGAAATTATCTTTGATGGGGATTATTTAACTAATAAAGAGATCATTACCTTTATGCGTGAAAATTATAGATCAGAAATAATTTATAAAATTAAACCTGTAAATTCTTTGTTTTTGATTGGTAGTAATGATAGTAATAGTAAAGGATCCGTGATAATTTTAGAAGAATGATAATTTTATCTTTACGTGGAAAAAGTCCGAAATATTATTAAATTTGTAATCTGAATTAAGAAACACAACCTTAGGTTATAAATATGGCAAAGTTCGAATTGAAATTACCCAAAATGGGAGAAAGTGTTGCGGAAGCAACCATTACAAACTGGTTGAAGAATGTAGGGGATCGCATTGAGGCTGATGAGACAGTATTAGAAATCGCAACGGATAAAGTTGACAGTGAAGTTCCATCAGAAGTAGAGGGAACTTTGGTTGAAATATTATTTCAAGTAGACGATGTTGTTCAAGTAGGACAAACTATCGCTATCATTGAAACTGAAGGAGGAGAAGTTGCTTCAACTCCAGCTGCTACATCAACTCCAACAGTGGCAGCCGTAGAACAAACAGTAAATGTAGCACAAGAAGCTGCTGCACCAGTAGATTTTTCAGCTTCTGAGAAATTCTTTTCACCTTTAGTTAAAAACATCGCAAAAGAAGAGGGAATCTCTTTAAGTGAGTTGGAAGCTATCCAAGGAACAGGAAAAGAAGGAAGAGTAACGAAAAATGATATTTTAGCTTATGTTGAACAAAGAGGTTCTCAACCACAAGCAGCAGCTCCAGTAGCTAAAGCAGAGGTTGCAAAACCTACAGCTGCACCAGCGGCTGCAGCTAAAGCAGTACCTGTTTCTGTAAATGGAGGAGACGAAATTGTTGAAATGGATCGTATGCGTAAACTGATTTCAGGTTACATGGTACAATCGGTTCAGACTTCTGCTCACGTACAATCATTTATCGAAGTAGACGTTACGAATATTGTAAAATGGAGAGATAAAGTAAAAGGAGCTTTCGAAAAGAGAGAAGGTGAAAAATTAACATTCACACCAATCTTCATGGAAGCTGTTGCTAAAGCATTAAAAGATTTCCCAGGGATGAATATTTCTGTTGATGGTGATTTTATCATCAAGAAAAAGAATATCAACTTAGGAATGGCTGCTGCATTACCAAACGGAAACTTAATTGTACCTGTAATTAAAAATGCAGATCAATTGAATTTAGTTGGTATGGCTAAAGCGGTTAATGACTTAGGAAACCGTGCAAAAGCTGGAAAATTAAAACCAGACGATACACAAGGAGGTACATATACAGTTACAAACGTGGGTACTTTTGGTAGTGTATTTGGTACGCCAATCATCAATCAACCACAAGTAGGTATTTTAGCTTTAGGAGCTATTCGTAAAGTACCAGCGGTTATTGAAACACCAGAAGGAGACTTCATCGGTATTCGTCAAAAAATGTTCTTATCACACAGTTATGATCACCGTGTAGTAGATGGAGCATTAGGAGGTTCTTTTGTTAAGCGTGTAGCTGACATTTTAGAAGCTTGGGATATCAATAGAGAAATATAATCTATCCTATATAAAGTCAAAAGGCTTGTCGAAAGACAAGCCTTTTTTTATGGAATAAACCTTGAGGGGGCAGAAGTATGAGGTGAGAAATATCTTGCGAAGTGATGTATTGCTTAATAAATGTTAAAATTAGTTTTTTTAAGATTATAATAATCTTTATTTTTGATTTTAATTGATATAAAATAAGTGAATTTAGATAAGATAAAGTCAATCAGTAAGACAGGCTTCTGGTTTGTTTTTTTGCCCTTGTTGTTGGGGAGTTTGATTTATGTTATGGCTAGAGATTCATCGATTTATTTTTTACAGTTCCTTCCAATCAAGTGGAATAAAATTGAATTGCCCTATTGGGTGCAGTATCATCTACCAGATGGTTTATGGGCTTTTGCCTTTTCTTCGCTTGTAGCGCTTGTATGGGAAGATGTTCGCTCAACGGGATATTATGTTTGGTTGGGGGTACTGGTGGCTGTATCGATTGGTCTAGAGGTTTTTTATGGCACATTCGATTGGTATGACCTTGTGTTTATTTTGGTTGGAATAGGAGGTGCTTATTGGATTTTCAGAAGAAAGAAATAGAAATTAATATTTAGATATATGAAAAAGAATTTATTTTCGGCTCTTGCAGTCGCTTTTATGCTGGTAATTGCCCTTGCTTCTGGTGGCGATAAATCGTATAAAGCTGATACCACTACAGATCAAATAATGGAAGATGGTACTACAGTTAAATCAAAATGGAAATATTCAGAGGAGGTTGATAAAATGGAAGGTACCACAACCTACTTTGCAGAATTAACTTCTACAAATAAGATTAATTTTCAGTTCCCTTATAAGGGCGGATCAAGACTAGCGATAAATTTACGCAATAAAGGGGCAGGAAATGAAGTTTTTCTTTATTTAGATAAAGGACAAATCATGCCAAGTCTTAGGGGAGAAAAGACAATGAAGTTTAAGTTTGATGATGAGAGTACAGTTAATTACGCGTATACGACTGCTTCAGGTGCAGCGAATAATTATGTGTTCATTGATAAGAAAAATGAAGTAATAAAGAAACTTTTAAAGGCGAAAAAAGTAATGATTGAGATTGAAGCTTATAATGAAGGGCTAGTTGTATTTGAATATGATACAGAAGGTTTAGTTTGGGATAAAAAATAAAGTAAAAAGGTTTGTCGAAAGACAGGCCTTTTTTATTTATAAATATCTTATTTTACTCCTCTTTCAAATACTGTTGATGCATTTTCTCTACGCGTTTAGCAATCTGTCGTTGTAAATGACGAGGAGAGAGTACGATTATCGCTTCACCAAAACCTAAGATTTCACGTTCTAATTCGAAATTCAACACCACATCCAAACGAATCTTGATTCCTTTTTCATTTTCCTCTAGCAGTTGTTGTGAACTGTGTAGCGGTTTTGTTTTGACATAAGGCGCATGGTATTGATTTACCCATAGAATAACTTTCTGTGCTCGGTCTTGCTCTGTTTTTGTTACACCTAAGGTATCTTCGAAATATCGATCAAAATTAACGCCTTGGTATTCTTTGTAAGGTTCGTTGGCAAGCGCATATACATTGGTAATTCGATCTAGGGCCAAAGTAAGTAAATGCTTTCCTTTGCTGCTACGTGTGATCAAGAACCAACGATTGCGGTATTCTTTCAGTAAATAGGGGTAGTAGAAATTCTTAGACGCTTCTTTCGATTTAAAAGACTTGTATTCAATCAGCAACGTTTGTTTGTTCTTTATGGCTTCATATAAAGGGCTAATAAACTTAATTCCCTTCAATAAAGGATTGCCTTCCATCTGAATGTAATTCGGAGCTTGTGTACTGCGTGTCAGTAAACTATTGTCTAGTTTTGCAATCACTTCGCTCATTTCATCTACCTGACTAAATCCGTTCAAATGCTTTAAGATAGCTACAACTTCTTTTAGCTTTTCCATATCAGCATCGTTGATCGGAGAGTTTTTGATGCTGTATTGCGGATCTTCATAGGTGTAATATTTGCGGTCCACAACCACAATAGGAGCGTTATACCCCAAGCTATCGCTACGCATGGTTTGTATGTCCATTTGAATGGTGCGCTTGCTGATTCCTGTATCAATTCCTTCGTAATCGTATAATCCATCAGCAACTTTTTCAATTAAGTCCTCTAACGTCCACTTTCTGAATCGATTTTGCAAACATTCATCAAGAATACGGTAACGCAATAATGCCAGTTTGTTTGTTGCCATAAGATTTTCCAGTTGGATTATTTTTCAAATATAACCTTTTTTCTCTTTAACTACGCAGTATACATGCGTAGTTGTGAAAAGTATAAAATAATTTTATTTTTAAATATCTGATATTTAGTGATTTATAAAAATATTTAAAAATATATTTTAAACTGCGCAAATTGTTTGCGTAGTTAGGTATGCATCTTTGTACTGTTCGAAAGATACAAACCTTGGAAGCGTTTCAGTATAGCGCGGAAGTAAGGGACAATCGTTTACCATATCCTGTTTGGTCAAGTAGAATATTGAGGTTCGACTCCTCACTTCCTTTAGATGGATGACTAGTGGTTTAGTATGTATTTGTGTCGTAGGTTCGAATCCTACTATTGCAGTAGCAATATAGCTTAGCTGGTTAGAGCAAGATACCAATTGCCTTAAAAGCAATCTTTAGGTGAAGAAGGAGGACTTCAATAAAAAATCTCCTCTATAAAAAGTTCAGTTAAATAGTGTTTCAGTATTTAGGTTGGAAGTCTCCGGACAACCCGCATAAAAACACCCGATCAACGCTTGTGAAAACAAGTCACGGTGCGAAAGAAGAATCAGGGATGATATAGAAAGAATCACTTGCTTGCTGAGTGATCCTAGGTTATACACAAATGATTCAACTTCAAAGCGTACTTCTTTTTCCGCCTAGTGAAGGGAAACCTATTTAGACTGTTCTTATTCAAAATGATTTAAAAAATAAAAAATATAGTTATGAAAAAGTTACAAGTAAAAACAAATCACGTTGCTCTAGTTTTTAACCAAGGAGAGTTACAAAAAGTATATACCACAGGTCAGTATTGGTTGTGGGGAAATAAAGAAGTAGTGGAGTACAATAAAGCAGAACTATTTCCTATGCGTAGGGATATGGATGCTTTGTTGAAAAATGAAGAGTTATTGGCGATGTTGGAAGTAATCGATGTATTGGATAACGAAATCGTCTTGGTGTATAAAAATCAAGTGTTTCATACTGCATTAAGTGCAGGACGTTACATCTACTGGAAAGAGGCACAAATGTATGCTTTCGAACGCTTTACAACTACAGAATTGGAAGTTCCTGCGGCTATTTCGCGTACGATTAGAGGGAAAGGTAACTTGCCTAATTTCTTGAGAATGTATACGGTTGGGGCAAATGAAAAAGGATTGTTGTTTATCGATGAGCAATTTCAAGGCATCTTGGATGCGGGAGATTATTGCTTTTGGAGAAATGAAATCAAAGTACAGATCATCTTTGTTGATGTACGTCAACAAACGATGGATATGAATGGACAAGAGATCTTGACCAAAGACAAAGTGCAGTTGCGTATCAATTTTAATATCGTGTATCAAGTACGTGATTTACTACTAGCGTATGTAGAAAATAAAGAAGTAGAAAAACAAATGTACAACGCGATTCAATTGATCTTAAGAGAAAAGGTTGGACGTATGTCTTTTGATGAGTTGATGGAAAACAAAGAAAATGTTTCTCAAGCAATATTGGAAGGAGTACAGGAAGAAGTTGCTGCTTTGGGAATTACCCTAAAAACGTGCGGAATCAAAGATATTATCCTACCAGGAGATATTCGAGAAATCATGAATCAGGTTTTAATTGCCGAGAAAAAAGCACAAGCGAATATGATTACCAGAAGAGAAGAAACAGCAGCTACCCGTAGCTTGTTGAATACCGCTAAATTGATGGAAGAAAATGATATGTTGATGCGATTGAAAGAAATGGAGTACATTGAGAAAATTGCAGAGAAGGTTGGTGAAATTAGTTTGTCTGGTGGTGGTAATGTATTGAAGCAATTGAAAGAAATGTTTGGAAAATAGGGGGAGGGTTAAGGGTTAAGGGGTAACATAACCCATACCTCATAACCATAACCCATACCCCATAACCCATAACATAACCAATCACAACTCATAACCACCCACCACCCATAATTCATAAAAAAAATGAAAAAGATAATAGTACAAAAGATAAAAGAAATAGAAGTTACTTATGCAATACAAGTATTGTATGCCTGTGAATCAGGAAGTAGAGCTTGGGGATTTGCTTCATTAGATAGCGATTACGATGTTCGCTTAATTTACAAAAGAGAACACAAAACGTATTTAAGTGTTGTAGATGTACAAGATTTTTTAAACCTGCCTATTGATGAAACTTGGGATTTTAATGCTTGGGATATCAAGAAGGTACTGGGATTATTGTTTAAGTCAAATACAACAATCTTTGAATGGATACAATCACCTATTGTGTATAAAGAAAAGGAAGGTTTCCAAAAAGAATTATGGGAATTATGTCAATTGTATTATTGCCAACAAACGCATGCACATCACTATTTGGGATTAGCAAAGAAGAAGATGAGTAGTATAACAGGGGAACAAATAAAGTATAAAACCTTATTCTATATCTTGAGAGCTTTATTGTCAGCCCACTGGAATGTTCAAATGAATCGCATTGCTCCCATGGAATTTCAACCTTTACTCGTCCTAGTTGAGGACAAGGAACTAAAAGAATATATTCTTAGGTTGATCAGAATAAAAGAAAGTGGAACAGAACAAGATTGGTATGTTTGGGATTCTACATTGAAAACTTATGTGTATGATTTATATGAGAAACTATCTCGATCAACAGTAACAAAAAGTAAAGGACATTTCGATGTAGAACAAGTGAATCTGTTTTTTAGAAAGGAGATTATAAAATGACAATTGATGAAATGAAAGCCCAAGAATTGGTGCTTTTTGAGTGTATAAGCGGAAGTCGAGCCTATGGTTTGGCTACAAAAGATTCGGATACAGATATCCGCGGAGTATTCTATCTGCCGAAAGAACAATTTTATGGATTGAACTATATCCCTCAAATTAGCAATGAAACGAATGATATTGTATATTATGAGCTAGGCCGGTTTATCGAATTGCTGCGTAAGAATAATCCAAATATATTAGAACTTTTAGCTACTCCGGAGGAATTTGTATTATTTAAGCATCCCATATTCGATAAGATTCGATTAGAGGATTTTTTATCTAAATTGACTAAAGAAGCCTTTGCAGGTTATGCTATGAGTCAGGTAAAAAAAGCCAAAGGATTGAATAAAAAAGTTTTTCATCCTATGGATAAACAACGCAAAGAGCTTTTGGATTTTTTGTTATGTTCTCGATGGAGAGAAAACTGTAGAGCTAAGAAAATGGTTGCAAGTGAATAATAAACATCAAGCACAATGCGGATTGGTCAAAGTCAATCACATGAAAGATCTATATGCCTTGTTTTACGATGAGCAAGGTGATAAAGGCTATAAGGGGATTGTGCGTTTGGATGAATCTAATCAAGTATGCCTGAGTAGTATTCCTAAAGATGAGCAAATACAAGCGTATTTGTTGTGTAAAATGGATGAATACTCCAGTTATTGCAAACAGTATAAAGAATACTGGGATTGGATGGAGAAGCGAAATGAAACACGCTATCAAACGACAGTAAATCACGGAGGTGGATATGACAGTAAGAACATGATGCATACGATTCGATTAATGCTTACTGCACGTGATATATTGAAGAATAATACACTACAAATCTTTACACCATACCGAGAGGAACTACTCAAGATTAAAGCAGGACATTACAGTTATGACGAGCTATTGGATAAAGTGACTCAGTTAAACGAGGAAATAGAACAGTATTACGCGGATTCAACTTTGTTGAGTAAACCTAGTGTAGCACTAGCAGAGAGAATAGTTGTTGAGCTAAGAGAAGAGCTTTATGGTTAAGAGTTAAGGGTTAAGAGTTAAGGAGGAACTGTTAATGGTTTACACTCATAATCTCATAATCTCATAACTCATAACCACTCACCACCCATAGCCCATAACCCACCACCCATAACCAAAAAAAACAAAAAAATGAAACAAAATACACAAATAAACGGAAACGATTTAATCGCATTAGGATATCCAGAAACAGCTTTGTTGGGTATTGCATTAAAAATAAATAAAAAGCGAACAGGATTAACAAAAGTGGAGATGTTGGCCCATTACAAAATGGTTTTAACTCAGGCTGAGGATTATATCAATCACAACGTGTTTGGAAAGCTAGCTACTGCCATTATCGAAGGGGTTGGACAACACGTAGAGGAAGAGGTAATCCCGTTAAGAGAAGAGGCTGTTGGATATAGTGTCTATGGATCAGATTATATTGAAGAAGGGGCTATTCGACAAATGGAAACAGCAGTGAAATTACCTGTGGCAGTTGCTGGAGCGTTGATGCCCGATGCGCACCAAGGATATGGATTGCCTATTGGAGGGGTATTAGCAACAGAAAATGCCGTTATCCCTTATGGTGTGGGCGTTGATATTGGATGTCGAATGGCGTTGTCTATTTTTGATATCAAGGGAATTGAATTCTACGGAATGGAAGCCTTATTAAAAGAACAATTGGTGAAACACACGAAGTTTGGTGCAGGACATGGATTCCACGGACAATACAAGGCGGAACATGATATTCTGGATCGTGGGGAATTCAATTTGAATCCCTTCATTAAGAACTTACAAGATAAAGCATGGGAACAGTTGGGATCTTCTGGTGGAGGAAATCACTTTGTTGAATGGGGATTGATGGAGTTCATGGAACGTGATGAGGTGTTGAATATCGAAAAAGGAACCTATTTAGCGCTGTTAACACACTCAGGATCTCGAGGAATGGGAGCAACGATTGCAGGACGTTATACACAGATTGCCAAGGAACAATGCAAATTGCCGTATGAAGCAAAGAACTTGGCTTATTTGGATATGAACTCTGAAGCCGGACAAGAATATTGGGCTTTGATGAATCTCGCAGGAGATTATGCATCGGCTTGTCATGAGGTGATTCACGCTAAATTAACCCAAGCCATTGGGGCTGAAGTATTAGCTAAAGTTGAAAACCACCATAATTTTGCGTGGAAAGAAATGTACCAAGGAAAAGAGGTGATTGTACACCGTAAAGGAGCTACACCTGCGAGTAAAGGTGTGATGGGAATTATTCCAGGATCGATGACTGCACCCGGATTTTTAGTTCGCGGAAAAGGAGAAGAAGAGGCTTTAAACTCAGCATCACATGGAGCAGGACGACAAATGAGTCGAACACAAGCGATTAAAACGCTAAAATCAAGCGATATTAAAGCCGTTTTATCCGATCATGGTGTAGAACTTATCGGAGCAGGAAAAGATGAAGCACCGATGGCGTATAAGGATATTCATCAAGTGATGGCCGCTCAAGGTGATTTAGTAGATGTGGTTGCCATGTTTACACCTAAAATTGTCCGTATGGCTGATGATGGAAGTAGAGAAGATTGAGTTGGTTAATGGTTTGCGGTTTACAGTTTACGGTTTGTAGCTAACTGTAAACCGTCAACTTATTATGTTCCCATTTCGATTTCATCCCAATCCGTCTCTTTGTTTATTAACCATTCTAAAGCACGACGACGTTCATAAACAAGACCTTCATTGATGACTGCTTCTTGTCCTTTTAGGCGTTCATCCACACAATACCAATGTAAGCGATAGTAGAAATCGAGCATCGAATAAATATCTTCAGTGGTGTGCATCGTCGTTACTTCTTGTAATCGATGATTGTCTTCTCCTTCTTCTAAATTAGGTAACATTGAGGCCATTGATTCTTCATTCCATTGGGTTTCATCCAGATGAGGAATCATTTTCGTTGCCCACATCAAAGCCCATAACGCTTCCAAATACCAACGAAGGGTATTAATCTCATATTGATCTAAATCCTCCTGTGTTTTGGTCAAAATTTCTTTTTCCCACGTAGATAAATGATGCGATAACTGTTGATCTTCGATCCATTGTTTAATTATTTCTACCGGAGCTTCAAATGAAATATTAATCAAGGCATTCATCACTGACATGCGACCAATTAATTCGTCTTGGCTGCGCAAATTGGGGTTTTCTAAAATAGGTAACCAATCAATGTAGCGGTAGTTCTTTTTTGCAATACGCGCAATATTAGCTTCTTTGATTGCGATACGCTGTTCTTCCGTAAGATTCATAGCAGTTGTTTTTGTTTGTGATAAAGATAAAAGAAATAAGAAACTTTATTATCCCTGATTTTGGCTAAAAGCATCCAACAGGAGTGCATATCGATCAGCGTGTAAATCGTGCCCCATATTTTCAATCAACATCAATTTTGAATGAGGGATAGCCGCGTGTAAATCCAAACCATGTGGCGGAGGAAAAATAGGGTCAATTGTTCCATGCATCACTAATACGGGGCATTGAATACCCGCTGTAATAGCAGGATTATACGGGGTAAAACCAACAGCTGCTACATGCAGTAAAGTTTGGTTGGATGTTGGATTTCGATTGTAATCCTCTTCAATTAATTCCTTTTCTTCTTCTGCGTTGAAGGATACATCCGTACTTGAAATACGTTGAATAAACGCCAGTCTTGCTGCGAGATGATCCGCTTTAGCAGTAGAATAAGAAGGCAGTGGGCTCATCATTTGTTGCATCACTGTTGCCTCCGTTTGTGGTAAAGTTGGGTTAAGCGATGTTGACATGATAATCACCAAAGACAACACGCGTTCTTTATGTTGACTTCCTAAAATTTGTGCGACAATTCCACCCATAGAGCGTCCCATGATGTGTGCCTTTTCAATGTGCAACTGGTCGAGGAGTTGAATCGCATCTTGCGCTAAATCATACAGCGAATAAAAAGGAGGTTCCATTTTTCCCTTTTGTAAAGCAGCCATGAGTTCACCAGGATTCGTAATCGCTGGAGTGGTAAAAGTAGAACAACCCGTATCACGATGATCATATCGAATCACGTAAAACCCACGTTGAGCAAGTTGCTGACAAAAAGGAACGGTCCATCGGGTCATCGAGGTTCCTAAACCACCAATTAAGAGCACACAAGGATCTTTTGGAGATCCAAAATCTTGGTAGCAAAGGGTTAATTGTGGAGTTTGTATATAAGGCATTGTTTTATTTTTTGTGAGGTTAAAGTAATACGTGTAATCAATCTCTAGTAGTATGTTACTTTGAAATAGAAAGGATTACATTCAGTACTTTGACAATAGGTTAATCGTTTTTCTTTTTTAATAGCATTGGTTGGTTGTGCTGTAAAGTTAAGGCATACAGATTAAAAAAATCTACTTGTTACGCCAGTAGACCCTTCACAACTTCATAAAAAAAGGAATAAACTACGATTGTGCCCAATAAAACTCGCAATGATCAAAATTCAATTGTTGTAAATCGGCTTTGGGAATTAAAACAGAAAACACACCGTCATCATTGAATTCATTTTCTCCCACTTGAAAGAGTACGATTTTATCGGATTCCATCACTTCTTCAATTTCTTCTTTGCCCAACTGGCAATGGGTAAATAGTCCAAAGATTTTTGAACGAAGCGTACCGCCAAAATAATCCCAATAATACCCATCTTCATCGGCGTCATCTTCCTCATAATCTTCTTCCGGTAGATAGTAACGATCACTCCATTGATCTGTATCAGTATAAATGCGATCAATTAAAACACCATAGAAAAAGTTGTCCTCATGCTCTACAATGGTGCGAATCAACGTTTCATTTGGAATATCTGCATAGATTACTTTTCCTTCCTCTGTCATAATATTGACAAAGAAGAGGAGTTGTCCTGTTTTTGGAAGAAGCCCTGTTTTGTCATAAGGAGCAAATTGTGTCAAGTCCAATTGTCCTGCAAAACGCAATCCTTCGGGATGATCTATCCCTGGAGGTAAATCAATAACGGGGCCTCCATAACGCGAATGCCCGAGCGGAATAGTGATTTCAGTATGAGGAACATCTCGTTCTTTCATCCAGTTTTGGCGACCTAAAAAAACAGGAAAGTATTGTTGTTTAGCCGCTTCAAAGCGGATGATATCAAAGGTTTTATCGTACATTCGTTTACAATTAAAATAAAATTAAAGATAATTTGTTTCAAGTAAAGATGAAGAATCAAACGGTAAAAAAAACACGCTGGACTACCTACTTTTTACATTGGATGCCCTTTGTACTGTTGGGGTATCTCCAAGCGATTCTAGCGATGGCTCCATTCAAGGAACAACCATCGAGCAACCTTTCCTTTGACTTTTATACGGATGTGTTCTGGGCCGTTGGTATTACTAGTATACTGTATCTGCTTTTGCTACTTCTGATACAGCGTATTCATCAACAATTAATCCAATTTATCCTCCACGGTTTACTCGTTGCTCTCTTGTGGTTTTGGATCGATTGGGGAATTTTTGAAGATCGAGAAGCGGGCTGGAGTACGTATACCACCAAAGAATCCCTATATGCAACAGCAGGGTATAGCCTTTGGTGGGTGCTGGGCGGTTGTGGTTTGTTTTTGTTGGGGAGTTGGAGGATTCAGCAAGCCTTAAAAAACAAAATTTCCCTATAAGTGAAACAACTTATGCTTCCCGCATTAGCAAACGATATTGACTGGAACTGTTTCTTTTGTTCGCTGTAGATACCCAAATACTCCAAAGGTGAATGCGTTTATTTTCCCAAGTACTAGGGAGCTGAATTTGACATTGTCCCTCTTGACGCTTGCCGATGTTAAGATAAATAGTACTTGCATCACACACATCATCATAGAGAACAAGGGTTAGCTCATCTTCATTATGGGCGAGTATATTCACCCAATGCGGTGTCCCAAGTTATGAGTAAGCTATTGTTATCTTGTTGTTGAAAAACCTCAACCGTTGCCGCGGGTAGTGTTCCGATGGCTAATAACACCCGTTCAATAACAAGATGAGGAACTTGATCAATGACCTCAAGCCCCTGTTTCATCAACAGGGAAATCAACTGTTCTCTACCCGTTATTTTTTTGTTGTTTACGATCGCTTCAGGATAGTAAAGGTTGACCACCTCACGAATTTTACTGACAAAACTAGAAACCAAGCGAAGCTTATCTTGTTGGAGTTGCTGAAGGGGAGAAGCTTTGCGAGGGAGACGATTCGATTTTATGCGTAATAAATCCCTTCCTCTCCATTTCACGCCTACAAGATTGCCAATTTTTCCAGATACTCCGCCTAATATTCCTTCTTTTAATTCTGCCATAGCTTGTTTTTTTAGCTTGACAAGATAGGGAGAAGCACGATAAAAAAAGTTCATGTATCAAAGGGGATGAAAAAAAATAACAGGTTTATTTGTAGATGGTTAACTTGGGTTTAAAATGAAAATAGTTGTAATTTTAAAGTAGAAGTGTATCCAGATGAGAAAGAAGACAACCTCATCAAAGTAACATCGTTAGGCTTTCTTGGAGTATGGGAGGACATTCCTTGGAGTATCCTTCGACAAAAAGGGTGTTTTGCCTAGTATTCTCCTAGGAATGTCCAAGGAAAGTCGAAGGAAGTATAGGAGAAGGAGGGAGGAGAATAAGGAAAAAGAGAAAGATGTAAGTCGATTACTAATGATAAAACGAATTAATCCAATATTTTTCTATGTTAGAAAGAAGAGTATGATGTTTTTATTAGTGAGGATAAAATGGTATGTTAATTAAATATGCCTAAATTTGATTTATAGAATTCAAATTAATATCTGAAAGAAAGGTCATAATATTTTTCGATTACTTAATTTTATGCGTAGTCTTCTGAATTAAGTAATCAAAAGAGATAAGTTAAATAGTATGAAAAAAGTAGAAGTGGTTGCAGCTATATTAATGCATAATGATGAAATACTTTGTGCACAAAGAGCTGAAAACAAGTTAGAGTATATTTCAAAAAAGTTTGAATTTCCTGGGGGGAAAATTGAAGCAGGAGAAACTCATCAAGAAGCTTTAAAAAGAGAATTACAAGAAGAACTAGATATAAATCCTGAAATCAATGAGCTTTATCTTACCGTAGTCCATCAGTATCCAGATTTTGAATTGACAATGCATAGTTTTGTATGTAAAATGCCTAATAGAAAAATCACTTTAAAAGAACATATTTCATATGTATGGTTAAAGAAAGAAGATTTCTTAGAATTAGATTGGGCTGCTGCGGATTTACCTATTGTGTATAAAATGATGCAAGATGAATGAAAATCTACGCCTTGATTTTATTGAAGGGATTCATAAAGGGTTTTTGGATAAAAATATCGTGTCTAATTCTACGAATATTCCTAGGCTTTTAACGAATAAAGAGATTCCTAAAGAAAAAAGTATTATCTACATTATTACAAGAATTAGATACTTGTAAAGAATTTTTTATTTCTGTTGCCTTTGTTACAACAAGTGGTATTGCTGTATTATTTAATACGCTTATTGCATTAGAAAAAAGAAATATAAAGGGGAAAGTCTTAGTATCTCAATATTTAAATTTCACTCAACCTGAGGCACTTAAAAAGCTAAAAGCTTTTAGAAATATAGAACTTAAAATTTCTACGGAGAATAATACACATACAAAAGGGTATATTTTCCGAAAAGAAGATCATCATACTATTATTATAGGTAGTAGTAATTTAACAGCTAATGCCCTAACTGTAAATAAGGAATGGAATCTTAAAATATCGGGTTTACATGCGAGTGGTATTGTAAATGATGTTTTGGATGAGTTTCATCGTAATTTTGAAGAGGCTTTAGTGGTAACAGAGAAATATATTGCTTCTTATGAGGAACTATATATTAAACAAAGAGTTATTAATCGATTAGAGATAAATGAGGCTAAAAGTGAAGTAGTTATTAAGCCGAATAAAATGCAACAGGCTGCTTTAGAAAATTTGAATAAATTAAGGTTAGCAAACAAAAATAAAGGATTGATAATTTCCGCCACTGGGACAGGAAAAACATATCTATCTGCATTTGATGTGAAAAATTTTAACCCTAAAAAGATGCTATTTGTAGTACATCGTTTAAATATTGCAAATGATGCTCTGAATACATTTAGAACATTATTAGGTGATACTAGAACGTATGGACTTTTTTCTGGTGATCAACGTGCTTTAGATGCAGATTTTATTTTTTCAACAATCCAGACAATATGTAAAGAGGAAAATCTGTTGAAGTTTAAAAAGACGCATTTTGATTACATTATAATTGATGAATCTCATCGTTCAGGAGGAGATTCATATTTACGACTATTGGATTATTTTAGCCCTAAGTTTTTATTAGGAATGACTGCAACGCCTGAACGTACTGATGGGTTTGATATTTTTGGTCTTTTTGATCATAATATTGCTTACGAGATAAGGCTACATACAGCAATGCAAGAAAAGATGTTGAGTGATTTTCATTACTATGGAATTTCTGATTTGTTAGTCGATGATAAGTATAGAGAAGATACTAGAGATTTTAATTTGTTATCGGATAGTGAAAGAGTAAATAAAATTATATTTAACGCTAAACGTTTTGGAAGTGACAGTGGTATCATTAGAGGTTTAGTGTTTTGTTCAAGTAATGTTGAAGCCGCATTTTTATCATTAAGATTTAATGAAAATGGATTTAAAACCCTTGCATTATCAGGTAAAAGTACTGAGTTAGAACGCGTGCAAGCTATTGCTAGATTGGAATCTGAGGACAGTATTGAAAAATTAGATTATATTTTTACTGTAGATATTTTTAATGAAGGAATAGATATACCCAAGATAAATCAAATACTGATGATTAGACCTACTGAGTCTGCAATTGTTTTTGTACAGCAATTAGGTCGTGGGTTGAGGAAAGCAGAAAATAAAGAATTTCTAACTATCGTTGATTTCATAGGGAATTATAAAAATAATTATTTAATTCCTATTGCATTATATGGGGATACTTCTTTTAATAAGGATACCTTGAGAAAACTTATTTCTGAAGGTAGTAAACAGTTGCCAGGAGCCTCTACAATTAATTTTGATGAGATAACAAAAGAAAAAATTTATGAATCGATTGCTACGGTAAATATGACTACGTTAGCTGATTTAAAGAAAGATTATCAATTATTAAAATTTAGATTGGGAAGAATACCTTGGATGGTCGATTTTCTAAAATATGAATCTCGAGATCCTTATCAGTTTGTCATTTATTCTAAAAGGTCATATTATGATTTTGTTTTTAAGGTTGATGATAGTTTTGATAATGTATTAGATAAGGCTAAATCTGATTTACTCGCTTTGTTTTCAAAAGAAATTAATAATGCAAAAAGAGTTGAGGAAAGCTTTCTGCTACTAAAAATAATTGAACAGGGTGAAATAGAAATAACAACATTTAAAGAATTAATTCAAAAAGAATTTCAATACTTAGTATCAAATGAAACTATAGAATCATGTATTCGAAATATTAATTTTGAGTTTTATCTTAGACCTAAAAGTTCATTAATCATTCCAACTCCTTGTAATATCTTATTGAAGCATAATGGATCATTTAGATTTAGCAATATGTTTAAGGAGATGTTGAACGATGTATGTTTTAAAGATTTTCTATTAGATTCTATTAACTATTCGATACAAGTCTTTAAAGAAAATTATAAAAGAGAGAATTTTAGAGATGGACTAATTTTGTACAATAAGTATAGTCGAAAAGATGTTTGTCGTATTCTTAATTGGACTAAAGATATCAGTAGTACTTTATATGGCTATAGAACAGTAAATGAAATTACTCCTTGTTTTGTAACGTATCATAAATCAAATGATATTGAGGAAACAATTAAGTATAATGATCATTTTATTAATCCTTCAGTTTTTGCATGGGAATCAAGATCTAGACTGAAATTAGAAAGTATTGAAATAAAAAAGATTCTAGATTCTAAGAGAATTCTATTATTTGTAAAGAAGGAAGACGGTGAAGGAACAGATTTTTATTATATGGGAGATGTAAGAATAATTGAAGGTTCCGTAAAACAAAGTTATATGTCAGATTCAGAATTACCAGTTGTTCATTTTAATTTTCAGTTAGAGCAACCAGTAATTGAGGAGTTGTATGATTATATCACATCTGGATCAGTAAAGAAAAAATAAGTAACGAAGATTGATATAAGTTTTTCATTCGATATTACCCTTACATTTAATAAAAACATGAAATACCTCCCATTGATTTTATTGCTTTTCATCAGTTGTCAACAGATTCAAGGACAGCAAGACTTGAAACAACCTCCGCTTACTCCAGAGCAAAAGGCCAAGCAAGACAGCATTATTGAGACTTATGCGACGAATAAAGCCCACCGCTATAACTATAGCTTTAATCTGAAAGAATGGCAAGACGCTTTGGATGAAGGGCTCGCTCAAGATTCGACCATTGCCTATTTGTGGCAGCAGAAAGCCATGCCTTATTTTAAAAGTAGAAAATATGAAGTGGGAGTGGAATATATAGATAAAGCCGTACAGTATGACCCAGAGCGTTATTTGGGCTACCGCGCTTTTATCAAATGTGTATTTTCAAAAAACTATCGCGATGCCATTGCTGATTTCGAAACTTGTATGGCCAATTGGGGCGATCGCTATGAAATGGATCACACCTATACCTTTTACATTGGCTTATCGTATTTACAACTGAATGAATTTGATAAAGCCGAGACCTATTTTAAACGAGCGGTAGCCAAGCAGAAAGAAGTATTCCCTGATGTACATCACTTGGAACTCTTCTATTTGGGTATTGTTTGTTATGAACAAGAGCGCTTTACAGAAGCTATCGCTTATTTTGAACAAGCTGTAGTTAACTACAAAGAATTTTCAGATGCTTATTATTATAAGGGATTGAGTCAATGGAAAATGAAAGAATCAGAGGAAAAAATCAAAGCAACTTCAGATTTGTTTTTTACCTATAACCAACAGGGTTTTTCAATTAATGAAGCCAATGCTATTTATGAACGATATCCGTATCAGATACCTAAACAACAACCTATTTCGGATTAAAAACAAAAAGTTTAACGTATCTTAGTGGGACGCAATAGCTGTATATGAAGACGAATCGGAAGTATATTGTACAATTTGTTTGGGGTGTTTCTGGCATCCTGATTATGGCTTTGATTTTATTTGGCGGACTTTTTTATTTTGGGGAACAGCAGAGAACACCTGTAGTGATAAATGAAAGTGGCTTTTGCGGAGTCCCTAATCTACCTGAAGACATGCAAAGAGGAAAAGAATTATTTGATCAAAATTGCTTTGCGTGTCATAAACTAGAGATTAATGTACTTGGACCTGCACTAAAAAATACAGACCATTTGGTTGTACATACGTGGTTGTTCGGTGAACCAAATAAAAAGGATCAAGTAGAATATGGATGGATGTTTCATGTTCAAACATTTAAAGACCAAATATCAGAAGCAGAAAGTTTAGCGATTAGTTCCTATTTGAATCAGACAAACTAATAAGATGAAAAAGAGGGACTCTGAAGAAAAGGAAACTATTGATAAACGTGATTTCGATTAGTTGCCAAAACAGCACGTAAATTACAAGAACTGTATTAACTTTCACGCCAGAAATACTACCTTTGTAGTAAACCGACTCACATGAAAAAACTATTGACATTAGCCATCGTATGCCTGTTTACCCTAGCGTGTAAACAAAATACACAACAAGAAGCACCTGCCCATCAAGCAACAACCAAAGAAGAAGTTGCTAAAGCTTTTGAAAGTACGGCTGCATTGAAAAAGATAAGCAGTGAATTGCTTGTTCCCATGGAGATTGTTGAACCCGCTTCTAAAGACGTAACAACCAAATACGGATTAGAATTTGGAGGAAACTGTTATGCATGTGATGTGGTGAACATCTTAATTGATGGAGAGATGATTAATTTGATGAATGCATGTGATTTACACAGTCAGGTTTCATATACCATAGAATCAGTGGAAGAAAAAGGCAAGCAAATTAGCATTCGCACCCAATCTCATACCTTTGTATTTGAACAAGTAGATGAATATCCAGTATATAGTTTGAAGGTCATTGGTGAAGAAATTGATGAATCGATGTTTAGAGAAGCTTCTTTTTATACGTTGCGCAGTTTGTTAGAAACATTTGAAGTACACGATTGTGGAGATTTTGAAGGATAAAGAATTATAAAATATAAAAAGCCCTTAGTAAACACTAAGGGCTTTTTATATTTTGCTTTTTTGTTTTTTTGCTTTTTTGAAGAATTGTCGATTAAAGAAAGAATGCTCTTAACCCATAACCCATCACTCATAACCATAACCATAACCCTCCCAAATCAATTGGAGAGGAGAAAGTAGGAAAGCGAGAGAAGTAAATTTTCGATTAAAACAGCGTTACTTCTTTAATCGATAAATCTTACGATTTCACGATCTCACAAAAAACAAACCTCACGAAAAACAAACCTCACAAATTAGGATTACTCTGTACTTCTTTCAACGGAATAGGCAATTGATATAATGGGCTACCAAAAAGCAGTTGTTTACTATCCGTAGCGGCGGCTAAATCTTCTGTATTTCGTTCCAGGGGTTGCCCTAATCGCTTTAAGTCAAAGTAACGATGTCCTTCGAAGGCTAATTCCTTGAATCGCTCTGTTAAAATAACAGATTCATCCAATTCCGTTATCGTGATTTCTTCTCCCATTCGTGCCTCTATTAGCGCTTGCATATCGCGTATTCCCAACGCAGTAGCACCTGTTCGGAAATAGGCTTCTGCGCGAATCAAATATACTTCTGCTAGGCGAAATACGGGTAAATCACTGATGCGATTCTCATTTCCTTCTCCGGAGTATTTGGCAATTTGATTCGCCTGCTCTTCTCCAAAGAAAAGCGAGAAACGCACGTCTTCTTCCTCATAGGATTGGATTAGTTTCGTTGAACCATAAAACAAACTCTTTCCCGTATTGAAGTTGTACCATAGGGTATTGGGACGTAGGTCATCTTCATTGTTTCTTGCCAATTTGAAAATCACTTCTGCCGTTTGATTGGCTCTCCATAAGGCAGTGTATTGCTCCTTTGTAGCTAAGGCATATTGCGTCATGACTTTTGTTGCATAGGTAATGGCTCGAGGATACTCTTTTTGGTAAAGGGCTACTCGTGCAGCTAAAGCATAAGTAGCATCTAGTGAAAATCGAGTCGGCGCATGCGTATTCGTCAAGTGTTCTTCTGCAGCTTGCAAGTCTTTCCATACAAGAGTATAAAAGTCAGCTAGGGGCGTTTTTCCTGGTTTTTGAAATAAATCGGTACTCGTAACATAAGGAATAGTCAAAGTGTGTCCCTTTTTTGCATCAGAATCACCAAAGATGCGATGCAGTTCAAAGTGAACCATAGCACGCAATCCTTTTAATTCTCCTTCCAATATCGCCATAGCTTCCTTATCTTCCGCAGATTCTTGTGGTACGCGATCTTTATTTTCCAATAGTGTATTGATTTTATAAAGGGCATGATAGTAATCTTTCCACGTTTCATGAAGGATTTCATCATCTGAGCTATAGGTCCATCGGTTCAGGTGAACGGCATAACCGTCTACTCCTGTATTCTCACTACTCAATTTACATTCATCCGCCATAATGGATCCCAATAAGGTAGAGTTTTCCAAGTGTAAGTTGTTGTAAACTCCGACTACACCATATTCAAAGTAGCGTACGGATTTGTAAATCTGATCGGAATCCACATTTTCCTTCGGATCAAGATCTAACATGCGATCACAACTCGCCAAAAAGACAAGAGTGAGTAGAAGAAGGAAGCTGTTTCTTAGGGTATATGTTGTTGTATGCATCTGTATTATCTTTTAGAAAATTACTTTTAAACCTGCTGTGATAGTGCGAGGAAGAGGGTATTCATATTGGTACCAATTGTTGTCATCTTCAGGATCTTGTCCTTTCCATTTGGTCCAGGTAATTAAATTCGACCCTTGTGCAAAGACATTTACTTCTTTGATGAATTTACCTGCTCTACCCAAATCAGTGAATTTGTAGTTGACGTTTAAATTTCTCAGTTTCAGATAATCTGCACGTTGTAGCTCACGATCAGTTAAGTATCTGGTGTGGCTTGGATGTGGATTACTGCTTTCATCTCCTGGTTTTTGCCAGAAATCTAACATGCTAGTCGATTGGTTGTAAATGCGGTAATTCGGATCCGCTGAGGTACGATAGAACTCTCCCGTATTCAAACGATACATTCCTTTGATGAACGAAAATAACGCACTTACTTCTACGTTCTTGTATCGGAAACTCGTCGTGATTCCACCTTTCCAAGAGGGATCAAAGCTCCCTTTCACTAAAACGGCATTTTCTGGATCATAAACATCCGTAATATTGCCTTCTTTGTCTAAATATTGAGGTGCTCCTGTTTGGGAGTTCACGCCTGCCCAACGCACCATATAAAAGTGTCCCAATGATTTTCCTACCTGATGGATGGAGTAATCTTCAGTGACGATATCGTCTTCCTCTCCTAAGCTGAGGAT
The DNA here is from genome assembly GCF_029894455.1 of Myroides gitamensis. Classification (NCBI taxonomy): domain Bacteria; kingdom Pseudomonadati; phylum Bacteroidota; class Flavobacteriia; order Flavobacteriales; family Flavobacteriaceae; genus Myroides; species Myroides gitamensis. The sequence goes on along the minus strand of NZ_JARYHN010000001.1, from coordinate 2,543,393 downwards.
TTTATTCTTGTTGAAAGCCAGGTTAAGCCCCATATTCCAAGTGAAATCTCCCTGTCTAATAATATCTCCAGCGATTTTGAACTCTATGCCTCGGTTGCGAATTTTTCCTAGATTAGAAGGAAGGGATTCAAAGCCAGAAGTCATAGATAAGGTGCGGTCAATAAATAAATCACTCGTAATTCGGTTGTAGAAATCAATTTCTGCAACGAGGCGATTTTTAAAGAATCCCACTTCAAGACCCAGATCGAAAATTCGATTCATCTCCCAGTTGTAGTTGGCATTCCCTGGTGTTGTTGGCACCAATCCCGTTTGCCCATTGTATTGTCCAGGGCCATATAAACGACGGTAACCAAAATCACTAGCGAACCCATTGGCATTTCCAGTTAATCCGTAACTAATACGCATTCTTGCAGTAGAGATTACTTCGTTGTCAATAAGGAAATCTTCGTATTTCATGTTCCAGTTTCCGCCTAATGCATAGAAATACTTGTAGCGATTCGCTGAAGGAACACGAGAAGAACCATCGCGTCTTACACTACCACTCAGGGTGTATTTATTTTCATACGAATAACGCAATAAGGCGATTTGAGAAACCAATAGGTTTTCTGATGCACCACCTTCTACTTTGGGAATAAAATCGTTTTCTGGTGTTCCAGGTGTGATACCTGAAGGCGTTTGATCCAATCCGTTAATTAGTCCAAATCCAGTAAATCCGTGGTAATCGTATTTATAGCGATTCATTTCTACTAATCCAATGGCTTCTACTTCATGGTTGTCCCATTGGGTTCTATAGTTGAAACCAAAATTACTCATCGTACTGATTTTATTTTGATCGCCTTGGCTGTACATCCCTTGTCCACCTTCTTCAACTAATTCACCAAAATAGGTATCGGGTTTGATGATGTGGGTATTGGAGTATTTACTATAATCCACCCCAAGCGTTGAGGTTAATTTCAATTCATCCGTTAAGGCATAAGAGAAATTCCCAGAGAGCACTCCTTTTAAACCAATCGTTTTTCGATTCACATCTTGATACATGGCCAATGCATTTGTTCCGAAGCGATTAGCACCTGGTTGCAATTGCCCATTTTCATCATAGGGATTTTCATAAGGCAAAGCAAAGTAAAGAGAGGCTACAGGGTTGGTTTCGCTGACGTCAAAATCTGATTCCGACTCTTTACTGTTGCTTTGTGCCAAGTTGATGAAAAAATCAGCTTTAAATCGTTTACTTTGGTGGTGAATATTGGAGTTAATATTAAATCGTTCTAAGCCTGAATTATACAAAACACCTTCTTGCTTGTAATAATTGAAAGCAGTATAGTGTTGTGTTTTTTCATTTCCACTGGTTAAACTCAAGGCGTGGGATTGAATAATCCCTTTGCGCAAAATCTTTTTACGCCAATCGATATTGGTTTGTCTGATTTGATTCAACCGTTGTACATCATTTATATAATCTTCATCCGTTTTGGCAACGGTTGTGCCATTCACTATTTTGTATGGATTTTTTTGAGAATACGCCCATCCTGGTAAATCAGGATCTTGTAATAATTCTTCAAATTCCAAGCGTTGGTTGGTATTCATCATATCCCATTTGCTGTTGTTGGCTTGTGCAAAACCATATTGGGTTTGATAAGTTACTTGTAAAGGGGTATTGGCCATCCCTTTTTTCGAAGTAATCACAATAACACCATTGGCTCCTCTAGAACCGTATTGAGCAGTCGCAGCTGCATCCTTTAAAACCGTAATATCCTCAAAGTCTTCGGGAGGAAGAGAGGTAAAGGTCTCTGGCGAAATAGGCATGCCATTTAAGATGTAAAGCGGATTGGTATTTTCATCTTGTAAGGAACCAATTCCGCGGATGGTAACACGGCCTGGTGTGCCTGGTTGTCCAGATGGTGAAGCAACATACAAACCTGGAACTTGTCCCTGTAGGGCTTGATCCATTGAGCTAACCTGTAATTGATTGAGTGCTTTTGCTTCAATTTTTCCTACAGCACCTGTTGTTCTTCCTTTTGATTGTTTGGTATATCCCGTTATGATAATGCCGTCTAAGACGTTTTCTTCAATAAGTAAATCAATAGTTTCCGGTAGGCTAGTACCGTCAATGGTGATGAATTGCTCTTGATATCCTAAGTAAGACAATCGCAATTGGATGGTTTCTTTTTCTTCTACTTGTAGGTCAAAGGAACCATCCTCTAAAGTGAAACTATATTCTTTTTTGCTCATATTCTCAATCGTCACTCCAGGTAAAGGGAGTAATGTTTCAGCATCTCGCACTAAAATCGGCGTTTTTTTATCATGTGCTTGTGCACTCAATAAGCTGAAACAAAAGAGTAAGGTGGCTAAGAGTCTTTTTGTTTTACGCATTGTGGTTTGCAATTAAATTAGAAGACAAACCTAGTAGGACGAGATTAAAAGGACTTTAAACCGAGATAAAGGAGAGATTAAAATGAGATTAAAAAAAATTAATCTGCTGTTTTCATTCGTTTGGGCAGGCGGATGGTCACGGTTGTTCCTTGATGAAGAATCGAGTGAACCGTTAAACTCCCCTGGTGTAATTCAATAATTTTATAAGCCAAAGACAACCCTAATCCAGTTCCTTTAATCCCCAAAGCATTAGGAGAACGGAAAAAAGGAAGGAATAACTTATCCAGATCCTCTTTGATGATGCCAATTCCTTGATCTTCAATAAGGATCAGAATATCGTTTGCTGTTGTGCGCAAGGTCAATTGGATGGGAGCTTGATGAGAAAATTTATGGGCATTGAGGATGATATTGGAAAGTGCGAGCTCAAGCAAATGAGAATTTCCATTAAAATACAGTGCATATAATTCTTCTTGTGTTTCTATGGCTAGGTTGAGGTTTACATCTTTTTGGGTAGCAACCAAATGATCGATTAAGGTCCACCAAAAAGTTTCAAAAGACGTTTCTTGCAGCGAATAACGCGCGTTGTTTAATTGGGATAAGGTCAATAAATTATTGATGATGCGATTGATGTGACTGGCATCTTTAACTATACCTGCCAATACTTCTTGGTATTCGACGTCTGTACGCGGACTGCGCAACGCAATTTCCGCATTGCCCATCATAGAAGCAATTGGCGTTTTGAGCTCATGAGAGGCATGAGAAACAAAAGATTGCTGGTTGTCAAAAGAAGTATGCAAACGCAAAAACAACATATTGATGGTATCGCTTAAGGTTTTAATTTCATCCTTGGACATATGGTCAACGGGAATGGGTTGAACTAAATTTTCTACGTCTTTATCCTGAACGTGATTGATGATGCTCTTGATGGGGTTTAATAGGGAATTCGAGAAAATGCGCGACAATATAAACGTAATGATTAAAGCAATCAAAAGACTAAAAAGCATGATACTGCGCAATTGTTGTAGCGCTTTTTCTCCATTGTCATTGGTTGCTTTGGCCACAATAATATAATTTCCAGAATTATCCTCATAGAAAATCCCTACAATGAAATCACCCTCTTGTTGAAATTGTACTTTTTTATGGGTGTAAATTTGTTGCAGGAGCACTTTGTCCCAGCGCAATTCTTGTTCAGCAATATAGGTGGGTTCAAAAGAAGAGGTATAAATGCGAATTTGCTCTTTGGGTAAGGTACGTGGAAATTTGCGTAGTACTTCATCGTATTCAGCCTTAGTGAAATTGTCTTCCGCTAAATAATTATGCCCTACAGTAATAGCGCGATCTTCTAATTGGCGAAAGAAATTCTTTTTCCATTGGGTGGCAACAACAAAATAAATAGAGGTCAGTACCCCTAAAAGTAAGATGGCAAATAAACCGATAAATTGTAAGGAAAGTCGGGTTCTTATTTTCATTGTTCGTCTTTTAAAATGTACCCCATACCAATGACGGTTTGAATCAGCGTCGTCTCTTGGTTTTTGTTTAGCTTTCTTCTCAGGTAATTGATGTATACATCGATGAGGTTGGTTCCTCGGTCAAAATCAATACCCCATACAGCCTCTGCAATTTGCGCGCGACTCAAGACGCGGTTTTTGTTGAGGAGAAAGTATTCCAATAAATGATATTCTTTTTGGGTTAAGTTGATCTCAACCTGATCGCGGTACACTTTTTTCTGAAAGCAATTCATAACTAAATTATCAACGGTATATTCTAAACTGGGAACAGCCATCTTCATGCGACGAGTCAAGGCATTGATACGCAGTAAAAGCTCTTCATAATGAAAAGGTTTTGTCAAGTAATCATCCGCTCCCATATTGAAACCCTTGATTTTATCATGTAGAGTAGAAAGGGCTGTCAGCATTAATACAGGTGTATCTGATTTGTGTTTTTTGATTTCCTGACAGAGATCAAACCCATTGATGTTTGGGAGAATCACATCTAAAATAATGAGGTCAAATTCGTGTTCCATCGCTAATTTTAACCCCATGAAACCCTCATAAGCCAAGGTTACTTTATGTTGACTTTCTTCTAATCCTTTGCGAATAAAATTAGACACATTTGCCTCATCTTCAACCAATAATATGTTCATAACTTGTGCATTTTACAACAAAAGTAAAACTTATAAGTGTTTGAAAATTAACATTAAAGAAATTTAATGCTAGGTTAGAAAACGATAAGAATGAGAAAAAATCGGCTTTTTTGTGATTTTAATGCTAGAATCTAGTTGTATCTTTGAGTAGAAAAAGACCAAAAATGATCAAGTACAGCTATACCATTATGTATGTAAAACAGGTTGAAGTAACCGTTGCATTTTACGAAAGTGCTTTTGGATTTGAACGCAAGTTCATTACCCCAGAAGGAGATTATGCCGAATTAATTTCAGGAGATACCACTTTGGCCTTTGCAGCAGTGGAATTGGCACAGACTAATTTATCCAAAGGATTTACAGCTGTGAGTAAAGACCGTGTAATGGGAATCGAGTTGGGGTTTGTAGTAGAAGATGTTGAGCAAGCAGTACAGCGAGCAGTAGCAGCTGGAGCTTCATTATATGAGCCAGTAAAGGTGAAACCATGGGGGCAAACAGTGGCCTATTTCACAGATTGCAACGGTTTCTTAATCGAACTGTGTACCGCAATGTAAACATAAAAAGACAAAGCAATTTAGCTTGCTATGTGCTGAAAAAGAAATTGTGATGGTCGCACATCACAATTTTTTTTTCACGTGAATGGTATATCGTCTTTTTCTTAGTCTAGTTTGTTTTCTTCTTCTTCATCTTCCTTTTTTGGGCTTCCTCCCATAAACATGAAGATTGCTACGACAAGTCCCACACATACTAATCCAAAGATAATGATCATAAATGTGCCATTAGCAAAATTGTACAGAGGTAAATTCATTAAGTTCATAATACGTGTTTATTTATGTTATTCTGTACTAATTTATGAAAAATAATATTAATATAGTCTGATAAATATCAGTTGTTTGTTGTAAATAATAAAAAAACGCCCCTTTGTTTAAAAGGAGCGTCTGTTTTTATAGCTTGTCTAGGGTATTTCCTAGTGGTAAATTCATTTTCTTCGTTAAGGAGGAAAGTTCTTTTAAGCTGAAATTTCCTGTGATGAGAACTAAAACGGTTTCTTTAGTTGGATCCACACTGTCATTGTACATCACCAGTTCTGAAATATTTTGGTTCGTCCCTGTTTGGTCAATGTAAATGATAATTTTAGAATCACTGTCTTTTTTGTTTACTAATTCTTTGAGATTTTTGTCTTTCACATACTCATTAATAGTTGACGTCATCTCTTTTTTTACTTCTTGCGTCTTGGTATTAAAAACGCGTAAGCTGGTTAGTTTCTTGATTAAATCAAAATAGAGCTTTTCTTCGGTGTTCGTTGCTTCTACTTTTACGTTAGCCATCATTTCAAACATCTTCTTATTGACTACAACATTGTTGATGTTTTTGTTTTTTTCAAACTTTGAAAAGCTGTCCTGACCTAATGTTAGTTGTGCTGAAAACAACATCAAACAACAGATCAAATAAGGTACGATTCGTTTCATGGTATTCTAATTAGTTGTATCGCTAGTATTTAAGGCTCTCGAAACTTCAGATAAAATAGTTTTACATTCCTGGTAAGCAACTTCTGGATTAGAAAAAGTGCCGAGATTGGTTTCTGAAGGTGGTGCTTGTGTTGTTTTGAGATACTGGGATTGTATGACCAATACAAGTAAGCTAACAATCAATATACCGCCAATGAAGTAAGTGAAATTTTTTTTGTTCTTCATTATTTCTTGCGAACTAAATTAATATTATAGTAAAAATAGAAAATATAATGGAACAATTATAGCTTTTTTGAAATATAATGGAAATAGGGGGAAATAAAAAAGAGTCCCGAAGGACTCTTTGCTATTATTTGTAGTTGGCGTAGAAATTACTTGTTAAGATTCCCGCTGTAAAACTTTGTACCATTTTACCATTTTGGTAGATGGAAACTTTACTTGGATCCATCATATCTCCAGCATCGCCAATGTAAATCGTATTTTTAATTACGTTGAAACCATAGAAGGTAGAAGCCGCATTATAATCTTTTTCCGGAATGGTTAAGACAGCCGCAACTTGTACATTTGTATCATGTGGATTCCATTTGTAAACGGAGTTATTACTAGTGTAGTACAAATCATTATTGTCTAAACGCAAGTTCTTTGCTGCTGAATTTCTCGTAGAGAAGAATTCAGTTACTTTTGTGTCCGTTTGTGCGTCTATTTTATAGAAGAATGATTTATCACTTGTACTTGAAATAGCAAAAACAAAATCACCTAAAGTAACAAGATCTTTCAACTCTTTTTCTACTGGAATTGTTTTTGTAATGTTCGAGTTTGCGTCAATAACAGCGATTTCACTTTTATCAGCCGAAATATTTTTTTGTACATACAATTTGGTATGCCATGCTAAAATTTGACCTACTGGTGCATTGATTTTAATGTCACTAAGGAATTTGTAGTTTGCATCATATACACTAACCGATTGTGTTTCCTCATTCGTAACATATATTTTGTTGTTTGCGAAAGCAATGTACAACGGCATATTTAAACCTTCTGTAATAGTTCCTTCGTGTTTAAATGTATAGCGATTGAAAATTTCAACTTTATTAGACCCTTTTAATACAACAAATGCTTTGTTGTCTTTGAAAGACATACTGTGAGCTTGATCTCCTAATACTTTGTCTGCGGTTTGTGCAATATTAGCATGATATTTATCGTAAGCAAAACTTGAAAATCCTATAGATGCATCATTAAACTGTAAACCTCCTTGATTTAAAATAAGTAAACCATTGTCAAGGTTTGGAGCCTGTGGTACTTCTACAAATGGATCATCCGATGTACTACAAGATGTTGAAAGGATTGATAATGATAGTGCTAGAAATAAAAGTTTTTTCATATTTAGTTGCATAGTATTAGTATTACACAAAAGTGAAAGTTTAATAAAATGTTAATTTTTATCTTTCTCAAAATTAGTTTTTATTCTGAAATAAACAAGAGGTAATCCGTAAAATTTATAGGTCAACTCCTTAATTAACATTGAAATCGCGTATTCTACGTGATTCATTTACTGTAAAAGCGTATTAGCCATCCGTTTTATACCCAGAAAACTCGCTTTTTAAGGGCTTATTTTCTACTATTCTCTTAACGCAAATAATAGGATTGTAGTATAAAAAACAAAAAAAATATTTCATGAGGTTACTACAATGGGCTTTTTTGTTTAACTATTTTTAACAATTTTGTCCTGTTTGAGCATTAACAGGAAAGAAAGGATACAAAAGTATGTATTTTACTTTTTAGTTCGGAATGTTTCAAACTAAAGATGTGTTAATGACAAGGAAGTGTGAGATTAATCACGAAAAACAAATGCTTAAGATTAAAAAAGAATGATATCCATAAAAGTGAACGAAACGAAAGAGAGGCTAAAAAGAAGGAATAGTGAATGAATAAGATGTATTAAAAAGGCTTAAAATAGAGGATAAGTTTAAGTAAATGAGTTGTTTATGTTTTTTAGTTAGAGGGAGTTCTTAATTTAATGGTAGTAATTTAAAAGAGATAAAATATGGAATAGGGATATTTTTTATTTGTAACTAGTTGTTTTGTAGGTGTTTGTGTTGTTTGTGGAGTAAAAACGGGTGTCCTAGAATAGCCGTATCTTAGTATAGAATTAAAAATCAATTAAATTATGACTCAACTAAGGGTAAATCAACGCATTCACCCCTTATATCAAAACCAACAAGAAGAATTAACAAACCTAATTGAAAACTATGATGCATTAACTACGTATCTTTTTAAAGGAGGTAGAAACTCAATTAAACTAGCAACCTTATCAACTGGTCAACGAGTAGCTATTAAATCCTTTAAAATTCCCAATGAATTTAATAAACGCGTGTATAAGTTTTTTAGAAAACCCAAAGGATTGCGATCGTTTGAACACGCTGAAAAACTAAAGGAATTGGGGGTAGCTAACCCACAAGCGGTAGCGTATTTTGAATACAGTACGGCCACAACCATTCGGAATACCTATTATATTTCGGAACTCGTCGAGACAGAAATTACCTATCGCGATTTAATTATGCAAAAAAACTATCCTGATCGGGATGTTATTTTGGAAGAATTTGTTCGTTTTTCTTATGGTTTACATGAAAAGGGAATTAAGTTTTTAGATCATTCGCCAGGAAACACACTGATTAAAAAACAACCCGATGGAACTTATATATTTTATTTGGTCGATTTAAATCGAATGAAATTTGATCAAGAAATGTCGTTTTCCCATCGCATGAAAAATTTAGCGCATCTAACCACCAATATCAATGATATTGAAAAGATGGCAGAGCACTATGCTCGATTAATTGGAAAAAACTCCAAAGAAGTTTTTATTCGTTTATGGTTAGAAACGATCAAGTTCCAATTTAGATTTTACAAAAAGAAAGACATAAAGTTTAAGATTAAACGACTTTATATTAATTAACGTTTCTGGTTTCGGCTATCCTTTTATTTGAAAGGATAGCCTTTTTTTTTTGGGGGGGGTGAGATTGGTGAGACGATGAGATTGGTGAGATGGTGAGATTGATGAGGTGGTGAGATTGATGAGGTGGTGAGATTGGTGAGTTGGTGAGATTGGTGAGGTGGTGAGATTGGTGAGGTCGACACCTTCACACCTTCTATCTCACCTAGTTTATATTGGTTTTGGTGTTCGATGAATCTACACTGCGTTTCGATTTCACCGTCTCACCCTCTAACCACCTCCACAAAAAACAACCTTCGCCTTCCAATCGAATAAATAAGTTTATTTTTGCATAGTAAACACAAGTGTAAATGAAAAAAATAGCTTTTTATTGTTTGGGATTAACTTTGTTGCTTTTGTTCACTGAATGCAAAGACAAGACGGCAGCACAAGTAGAGCAATCCACACCGCAATCTCTTATTACGTATGCTAAGGGATTCACCCTAAAGGCCTATGATGGTATTTATGTGGTTCAAATCACCCAACCTTGGGCATCAGCAAAAGAGCAGTTTACCTATGTTTTAAAAAGAGAACAAGCACAAGTGCCTGATTCTCTCAAACAGTATACACAAATTCAAATTCCCATTCAAACCATTGCCTGTACATCGACTACGCATATTCCAGCTATTTCAACCTTAGATGAAGTGCAATCGCTTATTGGTTTTGCAGGACTAGATTATATCTCTACTGAATCCGTTCGACAAGAGATTGATCGAGGGCATATTCGTGAATTAGGACAAAATGAAACACTGAATGTAGAAGTGATTGTCGATGCAGCACCTGATGTATTCATGGCATTTGCAATGGATAATGGTAATAAAGCCTTACATACAATTGAACAAGCTGGTATTCCTGTCTTATATAATGGGGATTGGACTGAACAAAATCCTTTGGGCAAAGCAGAATGGATCAAGTTGTTCGGTGTCTTGTATGACAAAGAAAAGGAAGCCAATCAATTTTTTGAGAATATTGTGACAGATTATACAGCCGCTTTAGAACTGGTAAAAAATGCAAAAACTAAACCGACTGTAGTCAGTGGAGTGATGTATTCCGATGTTTGGTATTTGCCAGAAGGGAATAGCTGGGCAGCCGTGTATTTTAAAGATGCAAAAGCGGATTATCTGTGGAAAGATACACCAGGAGTAGGGAGTTTAGCCCTGTCTTTTGAACAAGTACTTGAAAAAGGACAACACGCTGATTTTTGGATTAATCCAGGTCATTATGAATCGTTGAGTGATTTAGCAGTTGCTAATCCACACTATAAAGAATTTGAGGCATTCAAAAAAGGCAATGTATATTCTTTTGCTCCAACGAAAGGAAAAACAGGAGGGGCGCTCTTTTATGAGTGGGGACCGCTTCGACCGGATTTGGTTGTAAAAGACCTTATTCAAATATTTCATCCAGAACTATTACCAGATTATCAACCGTTTTTTTATCGACAATTGCAGTAAATGAACATACCAAAAGCAAGTTGGGGATTGGGAATAGTATTGGTCGTATTCCTATTGATTGTAAATCTTTCTTGGGGCAGTGTACACATCCCCTTTAAAGAGGTCATTCGCATTCTCACAGGGCAAGAAGGAACAAAAGCCTCATGGGAGTATATTGTACTGCATTATCGTTTACCCAAGGCTTTTGTCGCTATTTTGGTTGGTATTGCCTTAGCGTTAAGTGGTTTATTGATGCAAACGCTGTTTCGCAATCCTATGGCCGAGTCCTATGTATTGGGAATTAGCGCAGGTGCAGGGCTAGGGGTCGCTTTAGTCTTGATGGGAGGTACACTACTTCCCGCATTTATCGCGCCTTATTTAATGTCTAGTTATACCTTACTTAGTACTGCTATTGTAGGGAGTTTACTTTTGCTACTACTCATTTTAGCCGTATCTCATCGGGTAAAAAGTTCCGTTACAGTACTAATTGTTGGGTTAATGTTTGGAAGTTTTGCCAATGCCATTATAGCGATACTGACCTATTTTAGTGAAGCGGATCAGCTAAAAAAATATGTTGTGTGGATGTCGGGAAGTTTGGGAAATTTGACACAAGAAATGATACTACTTTTTTTATTTGTTGTTAGCATAGGTGTCGGATTATCCCTATTTTTAATCCGAAGATTAGATGCCTTATTGCTAGGAGATGCGTATGCAGCTTCCTTGGGAATAAACGTGAAGCAAACGAGAAATTTAATTATTATCACCACGAGTTTATTGGCGGGTGGAGCAACAGCCTTTGTCGGACCTATTGCCTTTATTGGATTAGCTGTACCGCATATGGCGCGTATGTTGTGGAAAACAAACACCCATCGCACGTTAATTGGCGCTTGTATGTTGCTGGGGAGTATTTTGCTTTTACTTTGTGATATGCTCACACAAGTACACGCACAGGCGATTTTACCCATTAATGCCATTACCGCTATTTTTGGTGCTCCAATCGTTATTGCTTTACTATTGAAATACCGTGTTTTTTAGAAAATAGAAAAAAATATTAAAACTAGGCTTGATGACTAGTTTTAAATTATCTTTGCAAGCTGTAAATAGACAATATGAAGTTCGAATTATTACATACTGATGTTCAGTCACGTGCGCGTGCTGGAAAAATTACGACGGATCACGGTGTTATTGAAACGCCTATTTTCATGCCCGTTGGAACGGTAGCAACAGTAAAAGGAGTGCACCAACGTGAGCTAAAAGAAGAAATTAATCCTGATATTATTCTAGGAAATACCTATCATTTATATCTACGACCAAAAGTAGAAATCTTAAAGCAAGCAGGTGGTTTGCATAAATTCATGAATTGGGACCGCAATATTCTAACAGATAGTGGTGGATTCCAAGTGTATTCGCTTTCTGCTAACAGAAAAATCAAGGAAGAAGGTGTGAAATTTAAATCGCACATTGATGGTTCATATCACTTTTTCTCTCCAGAAAACGTAATGGAAGTTCAACGTGCAATTGGAGCGGATATCATCATGGCTTTTGATGAGTGTACGCCTTATCCATGTGATTACCGCTATGCAAAACGTTCAATGCACATGACGCACCGTTGGTTAGATCGTTGCGTGACACATTTTAATAAAACACCAGAACTATACGGATATTCGCAAGCCTTATTTCCAATTGTTCAAGGAAGTACATATAAAGATTTACGCCAACAATCAGCAGAGTATATTGCTAATGTTGGAGCAGAAGGAAATGCCATCGGTGGATTATCTGTAGGGGAACCTGCAGAAGAAATGTACGCAATGACTGATGTGGTTACTTCTATTTTACCTGAAGATAAACCAAGATATTTAATGGGGGTTGGTACGCCAATTAATATCTTAGAAAATATTGCCTTGGGTATTGATATGTTTGACTGTGTAATGCCAACGCGTAATGCGAGAAATGGAATGTTGTTTACATCTGAAGGAATTATCAATATCAAAAATAAAAAATGGGAGGATGATTTCTCTCCAATTGATGCAATGGGACATACTTGGGTAGATACAGAATACTCAAAAGCCTATTTACGTCACTTATTTGCAGCTAATGAATCACTAGGAAAACAAATTGCTTCTATTCACAATTTAGGTTTCTATATGTGGTTGGTTCGTGAAGCACGTGAACAAATCTTAGCAGGTACATTTGCCGCTTGGAAAAATAAAATGGTGAAACAATTGGGAGAAAGATTGTAAAAATCAACAAACGTCAAATAGCAAAAGTAGGGTACAGATGAAAATTATAGACTGGTATATTTTAAAGCGATATTTAGCCACTTTTTTTGTGATGCTCTTGCTATTTGTACCTATTGGTATTGTCATTGACGTTTCTGAAAAGATCAATAAAATCCTAGAGAACAAGGTGCCTATTCAAGCAACCATGATGTACTACTTGGATTTTACGGTCTATTTCGCCAATATGTTATTCCCCATATTTCTGTTTATTTCCATTATTTGGTTTACCTCCAAACTGGCAAATAACACAGAAATTGTGGCTATTTTAAGTTCTGGAATATCTTTTACTCGATTTTTACGTCCGTATTTGATTGGAGCGACTTTAATCTCGTTCTTAGCACTTGCCATGTCCATGTATATTGTACCTAAAGCAAGTGCCGGATATAATGATTTCCGTTATAAATACCTAAAGAGAGACGAGGTTCGGGAGAGTCAGAACGTATTCAAACAAATCAATGCCAACGAATTTATCTTTGTAAGTAACTTTAATTATAGTACAAATACGGGGTATAATTTCACCATTGAAGAGTTTGATGGCAATAAATTAGTTTCAAAAATCGACGCCAAACGCATTGAATGGAATGAAGAAACGAAACTGTATACCTTATATGACTATTTCAAAAGAGAAGTAGGTGATGCGGGTGATGTTTTAGAGTTTGCTGATTCCAAAGAATTGCATTTGGAATTCGATATTGATGATTTGAGTCCTGTCGTATATGCAGCAGAAACCATGACTTTAGGTCAACTAAAGAGATTTATTGAAAAAGAACGCATGCGCGGATCTTCTAATATCAATGTACATTTGGTGGTGTTGTATAAAAAATACAGTGTGCCTGTATCGGCCTTTATTTTGACGATTATCGCCGTATCTGTATCTTCGATGAAACGAAGAGGGGGTATGGGAATTAACTTAGCTATCGGTATTGCGTTAGCTTTTATCTATGTTTTCTTTGATAAGATTTTTAGTGTGTTAGCTGAAGCTTCAAGTATGTCACCGTTGGTGGCCGTGTGGATTCCTAACGTCACGTTCTCAATTTTAGCTATATTTTTATTACGAAATGCTCGCAGATAATGTAAAGAGTAATTTACTGTTACACCTCATTGTTTTCGTTTGGGGGTTTACAGCTATTTTAGGTAATTTAATTACACTAGATGCTCTACCTTTGGTGTGGTACAGAATTGTTATTGCTGTAATCACCTTACTTTTGTTATTCGCTTTTAAACGACAAACATTAAAGGACAGTAAAAGTAATATTACTCGATTTTTAGCCGCTGGAATTGTCATTGCCTTGCATTGGCTGACTTTTTTCTGGGCCATCAAGGTTTCTAATGTATCCGTAACCTTGGCTTGTTTGTCAACAGGCGCCTTTTTTACTTCCATTCTAGAACCGATTTTCTATAAACGCAAGATTATTGCCTACGAAGTTTTCTTTGGTTTTATCGTTGTTTGTGCATTAGGATTAATTTTTAGTGTGAGTACGGAATATGTAGAGGGAATTTTATTGGCCTTAAGTGCTGCTTGTTTATCCGCCGTTTTTTCAATTATCAACGGTAAATTTGCACAGCATTCTTCCGCTTCTATTATTACCTTTTATGAAATGGTCGGCGGATTGCTGATTCTTTCTTTATATCTTTTGTTTAGCGGAGGATTTACAGTAGAGTTCTTTACCGTTACAACAACAGATTGGCTGTGGTTGTTGGTTTTAGGTACATTTTGTACCGCTTTTGCCTTTATCGGATCGGTTTATGTTATGAAGTATATTACACCGTTTACCGTGATGCTAACTATCAATCTAGAACCTGTATATGGGATTCTATTAGCCATTTTAATTTTTAAAGACAGTGAAAAAATGAGCCCCGAATTTTATGTCGGTGCCTTGTTAATATTAAGCACAGTAGTACTAAATGCTATTGTTAAAAACAGGAAAAAGATAAAAGTTGCCAAAATATAGTATGTCTATATAGAGGAAAATTTTATCTTTGTGATTAGTAATTGAAACTAAAATTTATTCATAAATGGAATATTTAGATTTTGAGCTTCCTATTAAAGAACTTGAGGAGCAGTTAAAAAAATGTACGTTAATCGGGGAAGAATCTGATGTAGATGTATCGACGACTTGCTCACAAATCGAGAAGAAATTAGAAGAGACAAAGAAAACGATATATAAGAATTTGACTCCTTGGCAACGTGTACAATTGTCAAGACACCCAAACAGACCTTATACAGTTGATTATATTAAAGCACTTTGTGGCGATACATTTTTAGAATTATTTGGTGATAGAAATGTAAAAGACGACAAAGCAATGATCGGTGGTTTAGGGAAAATTGGAGATCAAAGTTTTATGTTCGTAGGACAGCAAAAAGGATTCAACACAAAGACAAGACAGTATAGAAACTTCGGGATGGCAAATCCAGAAGGATACAGAAAAGCTTTGCGTTTGATGCAAATGGCTGAGAAATTTAATATTCCAATCGTTACTTTGATTGATACTCCAGGTGCATACCCAGGATTAGAAGCAGAGGAAAGAGGACAAGGAGAAGCTATTGCACGTAATATTTATGAAATGTTCCGTATTAAAGTGCCTATCATCTGTATTATTATTGGTGAAGGAGCTTCAGGTGGAGCATTAGGTATTGGTGTGGGTGACCGTGTTACCATGTTAGAAAATACATGGTATTCTGTAATTTCACCAGAATCATGTTCTTCGATCTTATGGAGAAGCTGGGAATATAAAGAACAAGCGGCAGATGCATTAAAATTGACTTCTTATGATATGAAAAAGAATAAGTTAGTTGATGATATCATCGCTGAACCATTAGGAGGAGCACATTCAGATAGAGAAGCTACTTTTAATTCAGTGAGAACGTATATTGAAAAAACATACAAAGAATTGGCTAAAACTCCACTAGACAAGTTACTGAACCAACGCATGGAAAAGTACTTCGAAATGGGAGAGTACAGAAGCTAAATGACAAGATAAAAAAAAAATGAAAATCCGAGTTTACACTCGGATTTTTTGTGCTTCAATATTTCTTGAATCAAATGAAAAAAGTTTATTTTTATTGATTGTAAAGAGAATACGCGAACAGCATTAAAAAAAGAGTTATTTTCGCATTATGGAAAAAGCAAAAGATATACGTACCTACGCCAGCTCTTTTACTAAAGATGTTATTGCTTTAGAAAAAGGGAAATTACCACCTCAAGTTACTGATTTTGAGGAGGCTGTTCTAGGTGCAATGATGATTGACAAAAAGGGGATTGACGAAGTAATCGATATACTTCAACCAGAAGCTTTTTATAAGGAAGGACACAAGTATATTTTTGAAGCAATTGATCAATTATTCGTTGGGAACCAACCCATTGACTTGCTAACTGTATCGGCTCAACTTCGTAAAAATGCCAAATTAGATATGGCTGGAGGGGATGCCTACCTAGTTAGTTTGACACAAAAGATTAGTTCTTCTGCGCATATTGAATTCCACTCGCGTGTAATCCTGCAAAAGTTTATTCAACGTAGTTTGATTCGTATTTCCAATGAAATTATCGAAGATGCCTACGATGAAACAACCGATGTTTTCGATTTATTAGATAAAGCGGAGGCTAAATTGTATGAGGTTACACAAGGAAATATTAAAAAGAGTTCTGAGACGGCACAAAGCTTAGTGGCGCAAGCCAAAAAGCGTATTGAAGAGATTAGTACCAAAGAAGGATTGAGTGGGTTACCTACGGGTTTCCATAAATTGGATGAACTAACTTCAGGATGGCAGCCGAGTGACTTGATTATTATTGCTGCACGTCCCGGGATGGGAAAAACGGCGTTTGTATTATCGATGGCACGTAATATTGCCATTGAAGCAGGAGCTGGTGTAGCTTTCTTCTCCTTGGAGATGTCTTCAGTACAGCTAATCACGCGTTTGATTTCTTCAGAAACAGGTTTGTCTTCGGAGAAACTGCGTACAGGTAAACTAGAAAAACATGAATGGGAGCAATTGAACGTAAAAGTAAAAGACTTAGAACGTGCGCCGTTGTTTATTGACGATACACCTTCCTTGTCTATTTTCGATTTACGTGCAAAAGCAAGGCGTTTGGCCTCTCAATACGGAATTAAACTTATTGTAATTGACTACTTGCAGTTAATGACAGCGGGGGGAAGTCAAAAAGGAGGAGGAAACCGTGAGCAAGAGATTTCGACCATTTCTCGTAACTTAAAAGCCTTAGCGAAAGAGTTGGATATACCCGTAATCGCTTTGTCTCAGTTATCGCGTGCGGTAGAGACAAGGGGAACGTCTAAAAGGCCTTTATTATCCGATTTAAGGGAGTCTGGAGCTATTGAGCAAGATGCGGATATCGTATCGTTTATTTATCGTCCAGAGTACTATAAAATTGAAGAATGGGATGATGAGTTCCGTTCTCCTACAGCAGGACAAGCTGAATTTATCGTAGCAAAACACAGAAATGGTGGATTGGATAATATCCGTCTGAAATTCTTAGGAATGTACGGTAAGTTTGACAACTTGGATGAAGATGCACGCATGGAAGGTTTCGCAGGTGGAGATGGGGTATATTCTTCTGCAATTAACGAAGGAGCAAATATGACCCAACATTTACCACCAGCACGTGATGTGTTTAATGATGATGATGTTCCTTTTTAAGGGGTAAGGGGGTATGAGTTATGGGGTATGGGTGATTGTGTGATGGATGATGGTGTGATGGATGATGGTGAAAATCGCGTAGTGGCAAATGGCAATTTGCCAGTTAACAGGATAACCTTTTGATTAAGAGTACATAAAAAAGAACCTTTTGAATCAGAAAATTTCTGAATCAAACATATAATACAAAAAAGGCGAAAGAGTACTCTTTCGCCTTTTTTGTATATATTATTTTATGTTTTACTATCTAATCATTCAATTTCTGATTAGCAAATTCCCAATTCAAATGAGGAAGTAAAGCTTTGATGTATTTCTCTTTGTCATTTTTATAGGTAGGCAAGTAAGCATGCTCCCATAGATCAATCACTAATAAAGGTTTCCCTAATCGCATGGAAATTGGATTTCCGTTGTTTTCTGTAGTGACCAATGTCAAATTATTGCGGTGATCAACTACTAACCACAACCATCCAGAACCTTCAAACTCAACGGCAATTCTCGTTATCTCAGCTTTTAAATTAACATAGGAACCAAAACTAGATGAAATTAAGGCAGATAAGCCTGTATTTGGGCTAGTTGTTGTATTCTTGTTGATAGACTGCCAAAAGAAATTGTGGTTGTAATAGGCACCTGCTAAATTCGTTATTTCGGCCTGTGCTGGGGTAACTTTAGTTAAGATAGCAGTTAAACTATCGGTAACATAAGGTGTACCGTGAATAGCTGTGTTTAAACGATTCGCATAATCCAAATGGATAGTTCCATAGTGGAGCGCTAAATCTTCAGGTTTAAACAAATTTTCAATTTCTTCGTATTGAAAAGAAAGCGAATGCATCTCAAAAGGACCCTGTTTCGTTTTGACTTTTTCTTGTCCAAGAACTGATTTCTTCTCTACAACAAAAGTCTCTCTTTTAGGAATCTCAACTTCAATGAGTTCGTTTTTCTTTCTACAAGACGATGTCACAACGACAAGAAAGAGAAACACGAGGTTTACTAACGTTCTGTTTTTCATCCTTCGCTTAAAATAGATTGAGCAAGTTTGATATATTCAGCTTTCGCTTGATCTGTGGATAGGTGACTCACCTGAGTCCAGGCATTGAATTTAAACGCTTTTTTCAAATCATGAGACATGTGTTCAAAGTCTTGATGACTCAAACCATTTGTCGCTTGTTTGTAGTACGCGTAAATCCGCAGCATAACATCTGGAGCCAAATTTCTAGCTTCCTTTGAAATTCGGTTGTAGGCTTCTAAAAAGTCTTTATCTAGTTGTTCGCTCATTATTGTTTTTTTGCAATTACCGTTTTGTTTCCAATAGCTTTTTGGTTTAGTACCACATCTACTTTTGTTCCAATCGGTAAATATAAATCCACTCTAGATCCAAATTTAATGAAACCAGCATCCGTTCCTTGAATCGCTTGCATGCCAGGTTTAGCATAGTTTATAATACGCTTTGCTAATGCACCTGCAATTTGACGGTACATTACTTCTCCGAAAACGTTATTTTCAATAACAACCGTTGTTCTTTCATTTTCTTCACTTGCCTTAGGATGCCAAGCTACTAAGTATTTTCCTGCGTGATATTGACTGTATTTAATCAATCCACTCAAGCCATAACGCGTAACGTGTACATTAATCGGCGACATAAAGATAGAAACCATTAAACGGTTATCTTTAAAATACTCAGGCTCATAAACTTCTTCTATTACAACTACTTTTCCATCAACAGGCGCTACAATAACGTGGTCGTTAGGGGTAATGCTTCTGTTTGGATTTCTAAAGAATTGCAATACTAAGATTAGCAGTGCTAGAATAATAGATGACAAGGTCATTCTTAACCAATCAATCGTTATAACATAATCTAATACTACAATAAAGATTACAGCTACTACTAACGAGAAAAAAATAATTTTAGTTCCTTCTTTATGAAACATGACTTATAAAATTTGAAAAATGATATACAAAAATGGTGAGATAAACAAGATGCTGTCTAGGCGATCTAAGATACCTCCGTGTCCTGGCATGATTTTGCCACTATCTTTAACACCGGCTTCTCTTTTGAAATGAGATTCAACTAAGTCCCCAAGTGTTCCAAATAATCCTACAAAAATAGCACTTGCAATCCAAATATACACATTTAATGATGTAAAAAAGTGATTTAGTACTAGTGATGCAATAATCGCGAATACAATTCCACCTAGTAAACCCTCGATAGTTTTTTTAGGAGAAATGCGCTCGAATAGCTTGTGTTTACCGAATTTCTTCCCCACAATGTAAGCAAAGGTATCGTTGGTCCAGACCAAAATTAAAATACCGATAACAATTTGAGGTTGATATCCTTCGGGTGTATAAGGAAGGTGTAAAAAAGCCAAAAAAGTACCTAGGATATAACCTAGGAATAGAATAATCTTAATCGGTACGCTTCGATTAGGTTTACGTGTGGTGAATAATTCTGCCGTAATGGCTAGTAAAATTAAAAAAGTGATAATCACCAACGTTTGAACTGGAAGCGCTATACGGTCTTGGAAAATAGCTGCTACAGCAACTAAACTCAAACCCACGCAAAGATATTTTGATAGCTGAATCAATTTAGCAAATTCATAAGCAGCTACAATCATAAAAAATCCAAATAGTATTTTGAAAGTTAGTGCATCATACAAAGTTGCACTTAGAAGCAGAACAATATAGATTACTCCAGATATTGTTCTTTTAACGGTTTCAGACATAATTATAGATCTTCTAATAAAAGTAAATATAAGTTTTTAGGGGATCTGCCATAACTTAAGAAATCTTGATTGGCAGAAGGCTTAAAGCAATTGATTGCCGTAATATTAGTAGGCAATGCACTGCTGTATTTTCTTTTTATTTCACGAAGCCCGTCGCTTTTAGTGCGTGTAATTTGGCTTGTTGCTGCAATGATGATAACATTGTCGGGAATTTCATGTGGTTTAAAATCTTTGAGTTGTCTGTCGCAAAATAAAATAGCACCATCATCAGCGATTAAACTCTCACAAGAAGAAACAAAGAAAACAGGTTGTTTGGAATTGACAAAGCGAATATTGTTGTCTTTCAATAACGAGTGAAATTGGTTTTCGTTCGTTAAAGCTTCTTTTTCAAACCAATCATTTTCTAGTAAAACATTGACGAAAGTTTCTTGTAATTCTGTTTGAGTATCACAGTATAAAAACTTACCGCCGTTATTCTTAAAGTTAACAGTGAATAGGTCATCAACAGGCATAACAGTTTCTGGAAGATATTGGCTTCTTCGATCATCAGCCTCTTCGTTGCTTTGTTTTGACATAAATCCGCTAATTAACTTCTTTAGAAAGCTCATACGCTAAGTGTCGTAATGTATAAAATTTATTATTTTCAAAGATAAAAAAAATCTTAACTTAAATGAGTCTTTAAGTTAAGATTTTTATATTGATTCTCAGCAATGCTTGATTAAGCGATTGTGTTTTCTGTATCCGTTTGAGGTTGAATCGTATTTTCCTCTGTTTCTGACTTGTCAAAAGGACGTTTACCAAAGATATTTTCTAAATCTTGTTGGAAAATCACCTCTTTCTCACAAAGTAAATCAGCCAATTGGATTAATTTGTCTTTGTGTTCAGTTAAGATTGCTTGTGCACGCTCATATTGACCTTCGATTAATTTTGAAATTTCTTCATCAATAACCTTCGCTGTATCTTCTGAGTATGGTTTGCTGAAGTTGTATTCATTTTGACCCGATGAATCGTAGTATGTAATGTTTCCTAACTTCTCATTTAAACCATAGATGGTAACCATTGCTCTAGCTTGTTTAGCCACTTTTTCAAGGTCACTTAAAGCACCCGTTGAAATTTTGTCAAAAACAATCTTTTCTGCAGCACGTCCACCCATAGTAGCACACATCTCATCTAACATCTGTTCTGTGCGTACAATTTGGCGCTCTGCTGGTAAATACCAAGCAGCTCCTAAACTTTGTCCACGAGGAACAATAGTTACTTTTACAAGTGGCGCTGCGTGTTCACACATCCAGCTTACTGTAGCGTGACCAGCTTCGTGAATTGCAATTGCATATTTCTCTTCTACCGTGATGATTTTGTTTTTCTTCTCAAGACCACCAATGATTCGATCTACTGCATCCAAGAAGTCTTGCATATCTACTTCTTTTTTGTCTTTACGAGCTGCTGTTAAAGCGGCTTCGTTACAAACGTTTGCAATATCAGCACCAGAGAATCCCGGTGTTTGTTTTGCTAAGAAATCGATATCTAAGTTATCTACTCGTTTAATGTTGCGTAAGTGAACATTGAAAATAGCTTCTCTTTCCTTAACATCTGGAAGATCAACATAAATTTGTCTGTCAAAACGTCCTGCACGTAAAAGCGCTTTATCTAAGATTTCTGCGCGGTTCGTTGCAGCTAATACAATCACATTAGTATGAGAACCAAAACCATCCATTTCAGTCAGTAATTGGTTCAATGTATTTTCTCTTTCATCATTCGATCCAGAGAAATTACTTTTTCCACGGGCTCTACCTACAGCATCAATCTCATCAATGAAAATAATTGCTGGAGATTTCTCTTTTGCTTGTTTGAATAAGTCACGTACACGTGATGCTCCAACTCCAACAAACATCTCTACGAAATCAGAACCTGATAAAGAGAAGAAAGGCACTTTTGCCTCACCCGCAACTGCTTTTGCTAGTAACGTTTTACCTGTTCCTGGAGGTCCTACTAAAAGGGCTCCTTTTGGTATTTTACCTCCAATAGAGGTATATTTTTCTGGGTTCTTTAAGAACTCCACAATTTCTACGATTTCTTCTTTCGCTCCTTCTAATCCAGCTACATCGCTAAAAGTTACTTTGATGTCATTCTTCTCATCAAATAGCTTCGCTTTAGATTTTCCAATAGAGAAAATCTGTCCGCCTCCGCCAGCACCACCGCCACCAGTCATTCTTCTCATCATGAATAACCAGAATCCGATGATAATGATGATCGGAAGGAAACTAATAAAATAATCTCCCCAATTGCTTTCAGCCTCTGATTTGTACTCCACTAGTTTACCTTCTCCAGCAGCCTCATCTAATTTCTTTTGAAAAATTTCTGAGTTACCAATTTCAGTTACAAATTGTGGACCTGTACTTTCTTTGCCTAGGATTGATTTTCGTTGTAATTCTTCAAAATCTTTACTCTGTAAAGCATCTTTCGTTAAATATACCTTAGCAACAGAACGATTAAATTCTACTTTTTCTACTTTACCTTCTTTCAGGTAATCGAAAAATTTAGAAAGACTCAGCTGTTTGGAATCTCCAACACCGCTGCCGTTCGATAAAAAGTTTATAACCAATACGATAACCACAATGCTCGCGTACAAAATCCACGGGCTAAATTTGGGTTTGTTTTGGTTTGGTTTTATGTTTCCCGCCATGAAGAATAAATTTTAAAGTTTAGTATTGGCTGTTGATATTCGTAATCTTTGCGTCTCCCCACAAGCTCTCTAAGTTGTAAAATTCGCGGATAGATTTCTGGAACACGTGTACTACAACGTTGATATAGTCCATTAAAATCCATTCTGCGTTAATCTCACCTTCAACATGCCAAGGTTTGTCGTGTAATTCTTTTGATACAATTTTTTGAACGGAACCTGCAATCGCATTGACTTGCGTATTCGAATTCCCATCGCATATAATGAAATAATCACAAGGTGTGTTATCTATTTCTCTTAAATCTAAAATCGTCGTATTTTCCCCTTTTACAGCTTCAATTCCTTTGATAATATTAGCAATCAATTCGTCGTTGTTGATAGTTTTGTTTGTCATTTATTGATTTTATCTAAATTTCTTCAAGTTAACAAAAATATGTTTCCTAATTTTGGGTTCAAATATAGTGAATCGCTTCTGATTAGACTACAATAATTTTATATGAATATCATCAAACTCGATGCCACTGCATCCACAAATGCCTATTTAAGAGAGATGTTAACAAATTGCGATTTGGAAAACTTCACGACAATTGTCACGGAAAATCAATTCGCTGGCAAAGGACAAAGAGGAACAAGTTGGGTTTCTGAAGCAGGTAGTAATCTGACTTTTAGTGTGTTGATGAAGAGTGAGCCCGATAGCCTTCAGGGGGTTTTTGATCTGAATGTGATGATTGCATTGAGCGTTGCAAGCACTTTAAAAAAAATAACAAATCTGCCATTTTTTATCAAATGGCCGAATGACATTTTGTCTGCAAATAAGAAAATTAGTGGCATATTGATCGAAAATATCATCAAAGCTAAGGGGGAAATATTTTCAATTGTGGGAATTGGTATTAATGTCAATCAACACTATTTCCCTGAGATGAGTAAGGCTAGTTCTTTAGCATTACTAGCAGGAGAGCAATTTGATAAGGATATAATATTACACGCGTTGCTTTCAGAATTAAAAGAAGGGTATGATGCTTTGCAACAGGGGAATGCAGATGCCTTATGGGAAGCATATAAAACTCATCTGTTTCGAAAAGATAAGATTTCTGCTTTTGAAACTCCAAATGGAGCGCGTTTCAATGGGATAATTCGAGATGTAACGCCCTATGGAAAATTAGTCATTGAGACGGAAAATCAAGGAGAATTAGCCTTTGGATTAAAGGAAATTCAATTGCTATATTAGCTCAGAACAAGAAGAATCTGATTCTGAGCCTTTGTTTTTATTTTTGATGCGTAATAGAAACAGAATTGATACAGTAACGATGCCCTGTTGTTTCTTGAGGTCCATCAGGAAATACATGTCCTAAATGCCCCTGACAATTTGAACAGACCACTTCTACACGAACCATTCCGTGCGATAAATCCTTGATATACTCAACACTTCCTTCAATAGCCTGATCAAATGAAGGCCAACCACAATGGGAATTAAACTTCGTTTGGGCATCAAATAAAAGTTGACCACAACCCGCGCATGCATATTCTCCAGCTTCGTAAAAGTCGGTATAAGCTCCAGTAAAAGGACGCTCTGTTCCTTTTTCTCTTAAAACGTAGAATTGTTCCTCTGTCAGGATTTCTTTCCACTCTTGTTCTGTTGTATTTTTGTCTTTGTTCATAAGATTTGAATTGATGGTGCTGTGTTTATTCTTGGGTGAAATCTCGAATGCGCTCGATGACTTTTTTATCTCCTAATACCTTGCGATGCCCTAATCCAGAGGTAACCATTAATTGACTGTTTACCGCGTGTTTCTTGATTTGATAAGCCGCTTTAATTGGAACATCTACATCGTCTTCGTCGTGTATAATTAACAATGGAATGTCAATTTGTTCCGCAGCAGTATGTACACAATAGCTATCCATGGTGCGGTTGAATTGTTTTTCAAAACGCATTTTGATGATGTCTGCAATCTGTGGTTTCAGCTGAAGTTGTTTGATGAAATCTTCAATAACATCTTGTACAACATCACCACTGCCAATGATAACAGCCTTCTTTGCTTTAAGTCCATCGCGTAAAGCATTCATTGTGGTCATTCCACCTAAAGAATGTCCAACCACTAAATCAAATGGACCGAATTGTTTTTCGATTTCGAAAGCAGCAGCAATAAATTCTGTTAGATTTGTTTTTGTTTTAGGAGAAAAGCCATGACCCGGTGCGTCAAAACTTACAATATCATATCCTTGTCGAATTAAAATATTGGCAATTGTTACCAATTGAGTACCACGACCATTCCAACCGTGAATCAACAAAGCCTTTTTGTTTGCTTTTTTATTGATGCCATACTCATACATCACAATGTCCTTTTTGATGGCATTGACGTATAATTTACTGCGCTTACTTTTGGTAAGCATCTCTTTTTCTCGTTTAGGTGTTTTGAATTTTATAGGAGTGATAAAGAGATTCTGTGCAAATTTAGCCGCTAAGGGAAGCGAAAAAAACTGTAAGAATTTTCCTGTCCAAATAATGGACTTAGGAACTTCTAAGGAATGTTTTGCTTTTTTAGAATTGTCTTGCATGAGTTAAAAACATTTAAAGCAAAAGTACAAAATATATTGGGAGAGGTCTTTTTGGGGAAGTTTTTTTATCTCACTAGGTTTATATTTTGTTTTGGTGTTCGATGAATCTGCACTTCGTTTCGATTTGTTTTTTTGTGGGTTGTATTTTAGTAAGGTATCTCGTTGTATGTCAAATCTTCTTCTGTTTGAAAGAAAATTTATTGGATTAGCATGAAGTTCAACAAAAAAGCAACTAACAAAAAGACAAAAAAGCTTTCCAACAAAAGCTGCTGCTAATTTGTTAAACATAAAAGAATAGTTTTATTTTTGAAGAAAAAATAGAATGAAAAAACTAGTTTTAACTTTAGGCATTCTTCTTTTGCTAAGTGGTTGTAAGACAAATCCATTTAGTGGAAAAAGTACCATGGCTTTTGTGTCCGATGCTTCTTTATTCCCATCGTCTTTTCAGCAGTATGGAGAGTTCTTAAAAGAGCACAAAGTAATTAAAGGAACAAAAGATGCAAAGCGTATTGAAGATATTGGGAATAAAATTCGAATAGCAGCTGAAAAATGGTTGACAGCGAATGGATATCCTACCTATTTACAAGATTACCGTTGGGAGTACAATCTAGTAGATGATAAAGAGGTAAATGCTTGGTGTATGCCAGGAGGGAAGATTGTGTTCTTCACGGGGATTTTGCCGATTTGTCAAACAGATGCTGGAATTGCAACCGTTATGGGGCATGAGGTATCGCATGCTTTGGCAAACCACGGACAACAGCGCATGAGTGCAGCAATGCTGCAACAAGCTGCTGCTTTAGGATTAGATGCTGCTACAGCAAATAGTAAAGAAGGAACAAAGCAGGCGTTAGGGATGGCCTTTGGTTTGGGGAGTCAATATGGTGTTATGTTGCCTTTTAGTAGAAGTAACGAATCAGAAGCTGATAAAATAGGATTGACGTTAATGGCAATTGCTGGTTATAATCCAGACGAAGCGGTTTCTTTTTGGAGTCGTATGGCTGCAAATAGCGGTGGAGGCGGAGGATCTTCTTTTACAAGTACGCACCCTTCCAATCAAGAGCGTATTGATAATCTGAAGAAATTAATTCCTGCAGCCAAAGCAGAAGCTGCAAAATATGGTGTTACATTTTAAAATAAAATAGAAAAAGCGACCGACTCTAGGTGGCTTTTTCTATTTTAGCGAGCTATTTATATTCAACAAGATGAAAAACTTCCAAAAGGGAGATCCTAAACTATTAAATGCATGGGCCTTTTATGATTGGGCCAATTCGGTTTATGCGTTAGTCATCTCTTCTTCTATTTTTCCCTTATATTATGGGATGCTATTCCGTGCGAGAGCTATTAATAGCTATTCGTTTTTTGGCATAGAGATGAACAGTGAGAGTATCATTAGTTACATCACCGCTTTGGGCTTTCTTTTGATTGCTATTATATCTCCTTTGCTTTCGGGAATTGCCGATTACCTCGGGACAAAGAAGTTTTTTATGAAACTCTTTTGTGCTATTGGTGCAACTTCCTGTATGCTTCTTTATTTCTTTAGCTTGGACTATTTTGGGTGGAGTTTACTGATTTATATGATGGGATTGATTGGCTTCTGGGGGAGTTTAGTTTTCTATAATTCCTATTTACCTGATATTGCTTTTGAAGAACAACAAGATCGAATCAGTGCCAAAGGATACGCGCTAGGTTATATCGGAAGTGTACTTTTATTGGTTATCAACCTTGGTTTGGTGATGAATGCTGAAAAGTTGGGATTTGAAGATGCGACGCAGGCCATGCGAATGTCTTTTATTTTAGTTGGGGTTTGGTGGATTGCTTTTAGCCAGATTACCTTTAGACGACTGCCTGATTTTAAAAACGATAAGAAACTAACCCGAGAGATTTTCTTTAAAGGATTTAAAGAATTAAAGAAAGTATGGGGACTTTTGCAGGAACACACTATACTAAAACGCTATTTAGTTGCGTTCTTTGTGTATAGTATGGCGGTGCAGACCGTGATGATTATTGCAGCTTTCTTTGGAGAAAAAGAAATTGCTTGGGCTGATGATCAACAACGAAGTATGGGATTAATCGTCAGTATTATGCTGATTCAGATTATTGCTATCCTTGGAGCTTTTGCTACCTCTAGTTTGTCTAAACGCATTGGCAATATTCGAACATTGTGTGTCTTGAATGTACTTTGGGTTTTTATTTGTATCTATGCTTATACTATTATTACGCCCAATGAGTTTTATGTGGCTGCTGCTTTTGTTGGTTTAGTGATGGGCGGGATACAATCGCTTTCACGCTCTACTTATGCTAAGCTTTTACCTGAAACGACAGATACAACTTCTTTTTTTAGTTTTTATGATGTGACAGAAAAAATTGGAATTGTGGTAGGGATGTCTATTTATGGGTTAATCAGTGATTTGACAGGGAAGATGCAAAATGCAATTTTGTTTTTAATTCTGTTTTTTATCGTTGGTTTTTTCCTATTATTGCGTGTAAAAGACAAGAAGAATTAAAAAGAAGATTTTTTGTTAATTTATTTTTGTTAAAAAATATTTAAAATCTATTAAAATATATATATTTGAATCTGTAATTAGAATATTAAATTATGAAGAGAATTTATTCGATATTGTTTGGTGCAAGTTTGTTAGCCTTATGTGGTGTTGGAGTTTCGTCATGTAGTAGTTCAGATGATGATTTTGTTGATCCAGATTTCAGAGTACCAGCCTATTTTACAGTTACACTTCCAGATACAACATTTGTTAAGAAAGAGAAGTTTAATGCATATGTTGATGAAAATGGTGAATTTCAATTCTATATTGATGATTTGATGCAAGGTCACTTTTTTGATATGAAAATTTTGAAATTCCAAGTAGGGAACTTTCCAACAAACATCAATACCTTAGACTATACCTATAGTGTTGGCGATAACGGTTTTGAATTTTTCAATTCTACAGACTTAGCAAATCCAAAACGCAATAACGGAATAATTAAGATTACAAATATCGATCGCAATGATATGTTGGTTAGTGGAAACTTCAGCAGTCTATTATTGCCATCACCATTGAATCAATACTTGAAAGAATCGTTTAGAATTACAGGACAGTTTGAGAATATCCCATACGAGCGTATCGGAACCAATGAAGCGGGTTATATTTTTACCAACATCAACGGAGAAGATATTAAGGATATGGATGTGTTTTCAAAATTTGAAGGGGATATTCTAAATGGTAAGATTGTAATGAATGCAAGAAGTAAATCGATGCGTAAGCGTATGCTAAAGATTAGCTTCGACAAAACACTTCCTATTGGTAATTACGATTATTCAAAAGTAGGCGTAGAATATACCTCAGAAAATGGAGTGGTTTATGTTTCAGATGAAAAAGATGCAGCGTTAGCAGGAAGTTACTTTAAAATCGATAAGATTGAAAACTTAACGATTGACAACAAAAAAACGTACGCAGGTAAATTTACGTTTAAATTGAAATCAAAAGAAGGACAAGTGATTACATTGAACTTTGGGGACTACAAAGCGAAGTTATCCATGAAAGAAGTAATTATCACTGATCCAGGAACAGGAGGCCCAGGAACAGATCCAGGTATCCCAGAACTATAATATTTGATAAATATATAAACTGACATAAGACCTTGCTTTATGCAAGGTTTTTTTATGGCATAAAGATTGAACTACTAAGGTAGTATAAAACTAATAAGTAGCTGAAATGACTGATAGTAAACGACTTGTGTTTTTTGTTGTTTACAGTACTATAATAGCTACTGACATAATGACGTGATATTTATAATATGGCAAACCAAAAAATAATAACATTAGATAATTTGATGCTTGATGATTTCTTAGACGGTGATTCTGAGTTCATTCCTCTGTTAAGTCAGGAAGATGAAGAAGAAATGAATAATGAGGAACTACCGGTTGAATTGCCAATTTTGCCTTTGCGTAATATGGTTTTATTTCCTGGAGTGGTGATTCCAATTACCGCAGGAAGAGATAAATCAATTAAATTAATTGAAGCAGCAAATAAAAAGGGAAAAAGCATTGGAGTGGTTGCTCAAGTAAATGAGGATATTGAAGACCCAGGTTTACAAGATATTCACCAACAAGGAACCGTAGCGCGAATTATTAAGGTTTTAAAATTACCTGATGGAAACGTAACTGTAATCCTACAGGGAAAAAAGCGATTTGAAATTGTTGAATTAGTTTCAGAAAACCCATACTTAACCGCGACAGTAAAAGAATGCGATGAAATACGCCCAGAAGGGGATGATCAAGAGTTTTCAGCAGTTGTGGATTCCATTAAAGAATTGGCGGTTGAGATTATCAAAGAAAACCCAAATATTCCTTCAGAGGCTTCTTTTGCAGTAAAAAACATCGAGAGCAATTCGTTCTTAATCAATTTTGTTTCTTCTAACCTCAACTTGACGGTGGAAGATAAACAACGCTTGTTGCGTATCAACGATTTAAAAGAACGCGCGTATGAAACGTTGCGTTTGATGAATGTTGAATTGCAAAAGTTACAGCTGAAAAATACGATTCAAACTAAAGTGCGTATCGACTTAGATCAGCAGCAAAAAGAGTATTTCTTACACCAACAAATGAAGACCATCCAAGAAGAATTGGGAGGGTTTTCAAATGAGGAGGAATTTGAGGAAATGCGCAAAAAAGGCAAAGAGAAAAAGTGGAATAAAGAGGTACGTGAGCGTTTTGACAAAGAATTGATGAAATGGCAACGCATGAATCCGCAGGTAGCTGAATTTGGTATTCAACGTAACTATTTAGAACTTTTATTAGAATTACCTTGGAGTAAATACTCGGAAGATAAATTTGATTTAAAACGCTCGCAAAAGATTTTAGATAAAGACCATTACGGAATCGAAGATGTAAAGAAAAGAGTTTTAGAGCATATGGCAGTTTTAAAATTGCGCAATGATTTAAAAGCTCCAATTCTATGTCTATATGGTCCTCCAGGTGTTGGAAAAACATCGATTGGAAAGTCAATCGCCAAAGCACTAGGTCGTGAATACGTTCGTATTTCACTAGGTGGTTTACGTGATGAGGCTGAAATTAGAGGACACAGAAAAACGTATATCGGTGCGATGCCAGGGCGAATTATTCAAAGTTTGAAAAAAGCCGGAACATCAAACCCTGTTTTCTTGTTAGATGAAATTGACAAATTATCCGTGAGTAATAATGGAGACCCTTCTTCAGCTTTATTAGAAGTATTGGATCCAGAACAAAACAGCGATTTCTATGATAACTTCTTAGAAATGGGATATGACTTGTCTAAAGTGATGTTCATTGCTACTTCAAATAGCTTGTCAACGATTCAACCTGCTTTGAGAGATCGTATGGAAATTATTGAAATGACAGGGTATACGATTGAAGAAAAAGTGGAAATCGGAAAACAACATTTGTTGCCAAAACAATTGGAAGAACACGGTTTAACAGCGAAGGATTTAACCATTGGAAAAAAACAAATGGAGTTCATCGTAACGCATTATACGCGTGAGTCTGGGGTACGTGGATTGAATAAACAATTGGCCCATGTAGCGAGAGGAATTGCAAAACGCATTGTTTTAGAAGAAGAGTACAATCCAAAGGTAACGGAAGATGATATCCGTAAAATCTTAGGTACGCCTCGTTTTGAAGCTGATAAATATGAGAATAACGACGTAGCCGGTGTAGTTACAGGTTTAGCTTGGACAAGTGTAGGTGGTGATATCTTGTATATTGAATCTATTATTTCAAAAGGAAAAGGTGGATTGAGTATTACTGGAAACTTAGGTACAGTAATGAAAGAATCTGCTACAATTGCTCTAGAATATATTAAAGCACATGCAGATGAGTTAGGGATTGATTCAGATGTATTTGAACAGTATAAAATTCACATTCACGTACCAGAAGGTGCAACACCAAAAGATGGACCAAGTGCCGGAATTACGATGTTGACTTCGATGGTCTCTTCCTTTACTCAACGCAAGGTGAAAAAGAATTTAGCCATGACAGGTGAAATTACCCTAAGAGGAAAGGTATTACCTGTAGGCGGAATCAAAGAAAAAATTCTTGCAGCGAAACGCGCTAATATCAAGGAAATTATCTTGTGTAAAGAGAATAGAAAAGATATCGAAGAAATCAAAGAAGACTATGTAAAAGGGTTAACCTTCCATTATGTCGACCGCATGGAAGAAGTATTGGAGATTGCCTTGTTGGAAGAAAAAGTGAAAAAAGCGAAAGATTTCAGCATAGAAAAAGCGAAGTAAGCATATAGCTTCTCCTTTTATTAAAAAATAAAAAAGCAGTAGGACTAGTGACTACTGCTTTTTTTTATATCCCTGAATGTCCTTAAGTAAGGTTGACGTTTTAAACTTAACCTAAGAATAAATCGCCAAACTCCTATAAAAAGCTTAGGCTTCCTTTTTTGCGATTGTTTTTGAAAATGTAATATATTAGCAACATAATACCAATGGCTAAATGAAGCATTCAATCGTATGGATTTGTTTACTTGTCTTCCACTTACTGTCGCTAGAGGCGCATAGTCAAGTAGGAGCAGACTATACCTATCAGTTTTTGAATTTACCCTCTTCCCCTAGACAAGCTGCTTTAGGAGGAAAAAACTATGCCTTTACTGAACAGGTGAGTCAAGCCTTTTGGAACCCAGCCGTGATCAATGAAACGATGGATAATCAGCTTGATTTGAGTTTTAGTAAGGTTTATGGCGTTGCCAATTATGGTTCTTTAGGGTATTCCAAAACCTTTCGTTCCAAGCGAAATCTATTTGTTGGGGTCAACTTCATCAACTATGGCGATATGGAAGGATATGATGAGTTTGGAAGTTATACCGGAAGTTTTAAAGGTAATGAAGTGGCTTTGACCGTGGGATCTTCCTATCAAATCGAACAATCCGATTGGTATGTAGGAGCAAATGTCAAGTTTGTGTTCTCTTCGATGGAATCTTATCAGTCTATTGGAGCAGCTATTGATCTAGGTGTACTCTATAAAGACGAAATTGGGCAATGGGACTTTGCCTTAACTGCCAGAAACTTAGGGGCTCAACTGCAAACGTATGCAGATTATCGAGAAAAATTACCATTAGATGTCGCAATTTCTCTTTCGAAAGAATTAGAAAACGTACCTTTGCGATGGCACATTACAATAGATAATTTACAACAATGGGATTTGTCCTTTTCAAACCCCAATAGGGGAACTACGTCTATAGACGAAGAATTCAAAGAAGAAAAGGTCGGATTTTTTAATAATGCACTACGACATTTCATTGTTGGAGTAGAACTTTTTCCTAGAAAGAAGTTTCAAATCCGATTGGGTTATAACTTCCGTAAAGGAGAGGAATTGCGAATTGTTGACAACAGACATTTCGCAGGGATAACTGCGGGCGTTGGTTTACAACTGAAACGCTTTAAATTCGACTATTCTTATGCACGCCAAACCACAGCAGCAAACACTAGTATGTTTGGTGTTCTTATTGATATGAATTAATTGTAAATTTTTCAAATTTGAAAAAGATAACTATAGCGATTGACGGTTTTTCCTCTACTGGAAAAAGTACGTTAGCAAAAGCATTGGCCAAGTCATTAGGCTACATCTATATCGACACCGGTGCCATGTATCGCGCAGTGACACTTTTTGCCATGCGCAAAGGTTTAATCTCCTCTAAGTCTTTTGACGAAGAACGCTTGATTGAACTACTAGATACCTTTGATGTACACTTTGAATACAATGTGTCCAAAGGATACGCTGATATCTACCTGAATGATGAAAATGTGGAAGAGCTGATTCGCACCTTAGAAGTATCTCGATTTGTGAGTCAGATTGCAGCCGTTTCAGCCGTGCGAAAAAAACTAGTAGAACAACAGCAAATTTTAGGTAAAGCAAAAGGAGTTGTTATGGATGGTAGGGATATTGGAACTGTAGTTTTTCCCGATGCAGAATTGAAAATTTTCATGACTGCTACTCCTGAGATTCGCGCAGAAAGACGCTTCAAAGAATTACAAGAAAAAAACAGCACTGTGGTATATGAAGAAGTATTTCGCAATGTGGTAGAACGTGATCAAATTGATACTTCACGCAAAGATTCGCCTTTAGTAAAAGCGGAAGATGCGGTAGAAATAGACAATTCAAATTTGTCAAGAGAAGAACAATTTGATTTAATCCTGCAATTAGTAAAAGAAAGAATTTAAAATGACCCATGAAAAAACGCGCATGGGGCATACGCATGCGGTTTGTTTCTATACACTACACACGAAATAATTATGAATGTAAAACTTAAACTAACGTTTATGAACTTCCTCGAATTTGCGGTTTGGGGAGCGTATCTAACGTCAATGGGAAACTATTTAGGATCTATAGGATTAGGGCCTAAAATTGGTTCGTTTTATGCCATGCAAGGGATTGTGTCTATATTTATGCCTGCTATTATGGGAATCGTGGCAGATCGATGGATTCCAGTTCAACGTTTATTGGGAATCAACCACCTATTAGCGGCACTCTTTATGTTTGCAACAGGGTATTATGGTTATGTTTCGGGTAGTAACGTAGATTTTACAACGATCTTTACCTTATACAGCATTAGTGTAGCGTTTTTTATGCCTACGATTGCTTTATCCAACTCTACAGCTTATACCGTATTGAAGCAAAATCAGTTGGATGTTATCAAAGCCTTCCCTCCGATACGTACATTCGGAACCATTGGTTTTATCATCGCTATGCTATTTGTGAATTTCTTCGGATATACAGATGGCACTCTAGGATTTAACTTCAGTAGTAGCCCTAATTTTATCAGTTTTCAACAAGATTACCACCAGTTTTATATCTCTGGATTTTTAGGTGTAATCCTGTTTTTATACAGCTTTGTATTACCAAACTGTCCAGTGAATAAATCAGATGAAAAGCGCACCTTGGCAGATGCCTTTGGTTTAAAAGCGTTCGCTTTATTCAAGCAAAAGAAAATGGCTATTTTCTTTATTTTCTCTATGTTATTGGGAGTATCCCTTCAAATTACCAACGGATATGCCAATCCTTTTATTACGACATTTAAGAATATTCCGGAGTATGCGAGTACTTGGGGCGCTAGTAATGCCAATGCGATAATCTCGCTTTCTCAAATCTCAGAAACCCTATGTATTTTGTTGATTCCATTTTTCTTGAAGCGCTTTGGAATTAAAGTGGTAATGTTGATGTCGATGATTGCTTGGGTATTGCGCTTTGGATTGTTTGGATTAGGAGATCCTGGAAATGGCGTATGGATGTTTATCTTATCGATGATTGTATATGGTATCGCTTTTGATTTCTTCAACGTATCTGGATCTTTATATGTCGATAACGAAACAAGTGAAGATATCCGTTCGTCTGCTCAAGGAGTATTCATGATGATGACTAACGGTTTCGGAGCAACCATCGGTATGTTCTTAGCACAAGCGGTAGTGAATCACTATGTATACAGCCAAGAAGATTTGGTTTTACAAGTAGAAGGATGGAGACATTCGTGGATTATTTTCGCGTTGTTCTCTTTAGTCGTGACCATCTTATTCGCGATTATTTTTAAATACAAACACAAACCAGAAGATGTGAAAAATATTTCACATTAAGAGAAAGGATATTTAATAAAATACTGAGAAATAGAAAGGTTTAAACGACTTAGAAAATATAGAATACATTAAAAAAAGCACGATAAAATAAAATTTTATCGTGCTTTTTTTAATGTCTATCTTTCAAGATTCTGCTTTTACTATTTTCGATAGGTAATGGATAAAGATGCCTTAAAGGATAAGCGAACTAAGTCTTATTACATAATTGTTGAATTTCAAATTTATATTGATGCATCCACAGTTTTTTACAAACCCTAATAAATATAAAGTAGATTGTATTACAGTTGAAGATACCTTTTTTACTAGTGTAAGATGAGTAGATTTGAACTATATTTACTACTGTTGGTTTTACCGAGAGTTTAACCAATCTTTTTTAATAGTAAAATTAGAACGAAAAATGATGATAAAATTTAATTTTAGTATGAGAAGATTATATTATTTAATGTTGTTTTTTGTTTCAATATCCTCATATAGTCAAAATGTAGTGAGGGAAGATATTACGCTCACTATTTTAAAAGACTCTATTGAAAATAATAGTTTGGTGACGGTTGAGTTTTTTAATCATAGTGATACAGATTATTATCTGCCTTTAGATATTTCTATGACTCGATATCTTACCTTTAATAGTGAATATGCATCTGAAAATATTTTTTCCTTAAAAGAAAATTGGTACGATAAAAACATGAAATTAGGAAAACTAATGGCATCAGATGTAAGTGATTGTATGGATCCAAGTCAAAGTTTATTTAGTTCCAAGTCAAAAGAAAAAGAAAAGAATTTTAAGAATGTTGATGTTTTACTGATAAAATCAAAAACTCGTGTAAGGATACAAATACCTATTGTTTATTTTAAACAATATTATTATAAATGTACGCTATACTATTGGGCAATAGAAGGTCAGTTAGCTAATTTTCAGTTAGAATATCATGTTACAAGAGATAGTATGGAACAGTTAAGAAAAGGGAATGAATTTTATGAACGAAAGAACCTAGAACATAAAGGGTATGAATTATATACACAAAAAATAGAAAGTAATATTGTGCCACTTAAAATTTCTGAGAAGATGAAGGTATTTATGAATGATTATCCTTCTTATGGCAAAGCCTTTTTAGAAATTGAAATAGAATAAATGGAGCTATTAATAAATAACAGGATAAAAAAAGTAACACAACTCGTTTTCCTTTTTTTATTTCTTCCGTTTGGATATGGACAAATTGGAGTAAAAGTAGAAATCTTAAATTCAGAAGTAATAGATGGAGATCTACTTGAAATAAGAATTAGTAATCAAACAGATCAATCAATTTTTCTTCCATGGGATGTGTCCATACTCTCTTATGAAGTATTCACAGTAGATTTTGAGCGAACATCTGTATTCGTTCCTAAAATAGTATTAAGAAACTTAAATACAGAAGAACAAATTCCCTTTGTAGGAGAAGGAACTTCAATGCAAGGAGGAAATTTTAATAAGTTTGATACCTGGAAGAAAATAGTAGCAAATAAAAAGGGAGAAGATTTTATTCTGCTCAAGAAAGGAGAAGAAAAGGAAATATCAATCCCATTTAAGTTATTATGGTCTGAAGATGCGGATAACTTTTATAAGTATAAGGTTAGTGAGCCTGTCTATAATTTGAGTTTAAGTTATCAATTAAATACAGAATGGATGAATAAGTTTATAGATAAAAAGGTTTTAAAACAGCTCAGTAAAAAAGGATATGTTCCTTATTTTGAAGAAATCCACTCCAATCAAGTACTTGTACATATCAATGAAGAAAGTTTTGTCTGTTTATTTAACTAGTTTCTATAATAGACAATGTATCTAGACGATTAATATTTTGTTGTTTTTGTGAAATGCCCACAAGGCAAGAATGATAAAATTACATAGAACAAGCAAAACTAAATGGATGGGAAAGATAATTTTACTTATTAGTTTGTTTTCGTTTGCTTTTGGAGTAAGCCAAGACAAGAAAACAAAAGTATATTTTGAGATTGAACAAAAAGAAGTACGCGACAGCACTTGGTTAAAAGTAAAACTAGTGAATAATTCGAATCAAGATATTTGGATCGCGTTAGATACGGTTACTAGTAATCAAACAAAAAACTTTCTTTGTACAAATTCATTTTATAAAGGTTTAGAGATGAAAGAGACTCTAACAAGTCATTTAAAAGGAGAATCGAGTTATGCGACGATGTTAGTCTCTGCTCAAAATTTCGATTGTTTTGATGGTAGAGAAAGTAAAATAACAAGTAAGAAGAACTTAATTTTAGTAAAAAAAGGAAATGAAATTGTTTTTTCTTATTTCTTTACCTTAAGGAAAATGCAAAAAGAGAATCTTGTTTACTATAGAGAGCATACAGTAGAGGATATTGTAAGACAAGAAGGATATGTTACTTTAGAATTGATATATTCAATGAGTAGCTTATGGCTTGATCAGTATGTTGACAAAGAACTTCTTCAAGAATTGTCAAAGGAGGATTATGTTCCTTTTGTAAATAATATAAAATCCAACAGTATTAAATTTGTTTATTGATAGAAATATCTAAAAGTTTCTTTGGTTGTAGTTACAATCTACGAAACAAAAAATAATAGTTATAAAAAAAAAGCAGTAGAGAACTATTCCCTACTGCTTTTTAAGTTTAAGAAGTTATGGATTACAGCCACTTATTATCTCATCGCCTCACCATCTATCTCACAAATTTTATATTGGTTTTGGTGTTCGATGAATATATCTCACCGGGTTGTTATTTTGTTTTGGTGTTCGATGAATATATCTCACCGAGTTGTTATTTTGTTTTGGTGTTCGATGAATCTACACTGCGTTTCGATTTTCACTGCGTTCCGATTTCACCATCTCACTCTCTCACCCTCTCACCCTCTCATCACCTCACCCCCTTACCCTTAATTCCCAATCATCTTCTTCGGATCTACCCAAAGATCAAAATCTTCTGGTGTTACATAGCCCAGACGAACAGCCTCTTCTTTTAAGGTTGTACCATTGGCGTGAGCGGTTTGTGCAATTTCAGCTGCTTTATAGTAACCAATTTTTGTGTTTAGAGCCGTAACTAACATTAAAGAGTTATCTACGAGTTCCTGAATGCGTTTGTGGTTAGGTTCAATTCCTTGTGCACAATGTTCATCAAAAGAAACACAAGCATCACCTAATAATTTAGCCGATTGAATAAAGTTAGCCGCCATCACCGGTTTGAACACATTCAATTCATATTGTCCTTGTGTACCGCTGAATGAAATCGTTACATCATTCCCCAATACCTGAGCAGCTACCATCGTTAATGCTTCACATTGCGTTGGATTTACTTTACCAGGCATAATAGAAGACCCTGGTTCATTGGCTGGAATGATAATC
The DNA here is from genome assembly GCF_029894455.1 of Myroides gitamensis. Classification (NCBI taxonomy): domain Bacteria; kingdom Pseudomonadati; phylum Bacteroidota; class Flavobacteriia; order Flavobacteriales; family Flavobacteriaceae; genus Myroides; species Myroides gitamensis. The sequence goes on along the minus strand of NZ_JARYHN010000001.1, from coordinate 2,505,150 downwards.
TCACCGATTCCAGAACGAGGTCCAGAAGCTAGCATGCGAATATCATTGGCTATTTTATAGAGGGATACCGCTAATTGTTTCAGTGCACCATGTGTTTCTACAATCGCATCATGAGCCGCTAAAGCCTCAAATTTATTTGGAGCCGTAACAAAAGGTAGCTTTGTAAAATCCGCAATGTGTTTAGCCACTACGACATCATAGTTAACAGGAGTATTTAATCCCGTTCCTACAGCCGTTCCACCCAGAGCCAATTCTGCTAAGTGAGGAAGTGTATGTTGTAAAGCCTTTAAGCCGTGTTCCAATTGAGCAACATAACCAGAGATTTCTTGCCCTAACGTTAAAGGTGTCGCATCCATTAAATGCGTACGTCCAATCTTTACCACGTCTTTGTATGCTTTTGCCTTAGCAGCTAAGGTGTTTTTTAGTTGAGTAACCCCAGGAATCGTCGATTCAATTACTGCTTTATACGCTGCAATATGCATAGCCGTAGGGTAGGTGTCATTAGAAGATTGTGATTTGTTGACATCATCATTGGCTTTCAATACTGGTTCTCCTTCTCCAATACCAAATCCAGCTAAAACCTGTGCGCGATTTGCAACCACTTCATTGACATTCATGTTGGATTGTGTACCCGATCCCGTTTGCCAAATAACCAAAGGAAACTGATCATCTAATTTTCCGGCAATAATCTCATCACATACTTGAGCAATGGCATCTCTTTTCTCTTGACTCAATACCTGTAAATCAAAATTAGCATAAGCCGCTGCCTTTTTTAAATAAGCAAAAGCTTCGATAATTTCATGAGGCATGGATGCCTCTGGGCCAATCTTAAAGTTGTTTCTTGAACGTTCCGTTTGAGCGCCCCAATATTTGTCTTTTGGTACTTGTACTTCCCCAAGGGTGTCTTTTTCTATTCTATAGTCCATGATGTGATTTGTATTTAAAATTACCTTAAAGGTACTGAATTATTTAGTTTGATTCTAAAGAAGGTATAAAATAAAATAAGAGGTATTGCTAAATCGAGAAAAGGATGTATATTTGGGACGTATACAAAAAAATCCGGAATAAAATGTTTGAATTTCAACAGTATTTAGGTTTCATCGTTGCCATGACCGTTATTACAATGGCGTTTTGGCTTTTGATATTCTTAATTGGTTTCGCTTGCTACTGGGCAACTGGAGGCGCAATGGAGTTATTAAAAGAGAAGAAAGCTAAAAAACAGCAGTTAGAAGAAAGTCAAATGTAGAATTTGATTTTACGAAATAAAAGAGGTCATGCGATGCATGGCCTCTTTTTTTATGGGGTATTAGGTATGGGTTATGAGGTAAAGGTTATGAGGCTCAACAAACCTCACAAAGGGCAAACCTCACAAAGGGCAAACCTCACAAAGGGCAAACCTCACAAAGGGCAAACCTCACAAAGGGCAAACCTCACAAAGGGCAAATCTCACAAAGAACAAACCTCACAAAGAATAAACCTCCCCCATAATCTCATAACCCCTTCTTAACACAACAACCAAAACCAAAACACAATCATAATGATATAGAAACACAGTTTCGTAGGGGGAGGACTAAGTTTGCCTAAAACTATTCAATGTTATCATTATGAAAGTAAAGTACTTATTATTCTTTTTTACCCTTTGTTTTGCGTGGACCTTACACGCGCAAAATGCAGATAAAAAACACGGAATTGTATCCGGTAGAGTGATTGACACAACAGATAAAAGTTCACTTCCAGGAGCAGCCGTATTATTAAATAAAGGAAAACAATACACCATCAGTAATAGCAATGGTTATTTTGAGTTTTTAAATATACCTGTAGGTACTTACACCTTATCTGTTAGTTATATCGGATATGCGCCTATTGAACAAGAAGTAGAAGTAACAGCAGGACAGAATACCGTAATTAATTTGAGTTTGTCTACAGATGCACAAACCTTAGAAGGAATTGTGATTGTCGGAGATCGTCTCAAAGGACAAGCAAAGGCATTAAATCAACAGATGAACAATGCCAATGTAACCAATGTTATCTCTGCGGATCAAGTGGGGCGTTTTCCAGATTCAAATATTGGAGATGCCTTAAAACGCGTACCGGGGATTACCATGCAAAATGACCAAGGAGAAGCACGTAACATCGTAATCCGAGGATTGGCTTCTAGCTTAAACTCCGTAACTTTAAATGGAGATCGCGTTCCTTCCGCTGAAGGAGATAACCGAAATGTACAGATGGATTTAATTCCTTCAGATATGATTTCATCTATCGAAGTAAATAAAACCTTAACCCCAGATATGGATGCTGACGCCATCGGAGGTTCTGTAGATTTGATTACTCGTGCTTCCCCTTATGGAGAACGTATTGCAGCAACACTAGCAGGAGGATATAACCCTATTAGAGAAAAAGGAAATTACATCGGAAGCTTTGTGTATGGAAACCGCTTTTTAGATTCTAAATTAGGAATGATTTTCAGCGGATCGTACAACAGCAATAATTTTGGTTCAGACAACGTTGAAGCCGTTTGGGATCAAGATGAACACGGCAATGTTTACATCAGTGAATACGACATCAGAAAGTATGATGTACAACGCGTACGCCGCAGTTTCTCAGGTGCATTTGATTATAAAATCAATGAAAATCACACGATTTATGCCAGTGCGATGTACAATTGGAGAGATGATAGAGAAAATAGATACCGCGTGCGTTACAGAGGGATAACACCAGAATACGATGCGGAGAATAACATCATCGGATACAAAGGAGATATCCGTAGAGAAACAAAAGGAGGAATCGATACGAATCGCAATAAAAATGCACGTTTAGAAGATCAACGCGTACAAAACTATGCCTTAAGCGGAGAGCATTTATGGTCGAGTAATTTAGATATGGATTGGTCGGTAAACTATGCACGTGCTTCAGAAGACCGTCCAGGAGAGCGCTACTTGGATTTTCAAAATAAGAAAGTAGCCATGGTGGAGGATTTGTCAAATGGCGATTTTCCTTTAATCACTGCAGCTAAAGATACCCCTGAAAACTTTAGCTTTAGAAAACTAACAGAAAACCACAACTTTACAAAAGACAGTGAGTTTGGTGCGAAATTGAATTTCAGAATCCCATTTTCAGTAATTGAAGATCAAAAAGGACGATTGAGATTTGGAGGACGCTTGCGTCTAAAAGACAAAGAACGCGATAATATGTTCTATGAATACACGCTAATTGCACCAAATGCAATCGGAAATTTAGCAGAAGTACCGCATAATTTTTATGATGGAAAAGACTTTCAAGCAGGAAGTAGATATGTTCCAGGTTATTTTGCTGCTAAGCAATATGTAGGTGGTTTAGATTTAAACAATGCCGCTTTGTTTGAAAAAGAAGCAAAACCAGAAGAATACTTAGCTTTAAACTACAAAGCCAAAGAGAAAATTTACGCAGGATATATCCGTTGGGATCAAGATTTCAATGCAAATTTATCCATGATTGTGGGAGCTCGTGTAGAACATACGAGTATTGATTATACCGGAAATCACATTGTTGATGAAAGTGATTTAGTAGGAGAAGTAAACAACACCAACAGCTATACGAATGTGATGCCGAGTTTGACATTTAAATACCAAACAGATACAGATTGGATTTATAGAGCTGCATTCACTACAGCATTAGCTAGACCCGATTATTATGCCTTAGCGCCTTATATCAGTGTAATTTCTCAAGATAATGCAATTGCTGCTGGAAACCCAGATTTGAAAGCCACCTATGCTTATAATTTTGATTTAATGGCAGAAAAGTATTTCCAATCGGTAGGGATGTTCTCTGCGGGAGTGTTTTACAAAAATTTAAATGATTTCATTTATACCTACCGTTCAGATTCGTTCAACCAAGATAATTTCAATGCGGCTTTCCCTGATCAAGTGAATCCAATTCAAGCGGGTGAAAACTGGAAATTTATGCAACAACGCAATGGAGATCAAGTGAATTTATTCGGGGTTGAGGTAGCGTTTCAAAGACAGCTAGATTTTATTCCTGGTAAATTCTTTAAAGGATTGGGTATCTATGTGAACTATACCTATACACACTCAGAAGCAAAAGGAATTACCAATGCAGATGGAGAGGTTAGGAAAAATATGGAGTTACCTGGATCAGCCCCTCACATGTTTAATGGATCGCTTTCATGGGAAAATGAACGCTTCTCTGCTCGTGTTTCCTTAAATTATGCTTCGGATTATTTAGATGCATTAGGAGGAAATAGTTTTGAGGATAGCTACTACGACAAACAATTGTTTTTAGATGCGAATGCATCTTATAAAATCACGTCGTATTTGCGCGTGTTTGCTGAGGCAAATAACTTGACGAATCAACCGTTGAGATATTACCAAGGGGTGAGTAATCGCGTAAAACAAATGGAATACTACCAACCTAAATTTACCTTAGGGGTTAAATTTGATTTATAATATAAACCATACACAAGAAAATTACAGCGAATAGTTTTATTGGCTGTAATTTTCTCATTTACAACACATGAAGAAAATACTTTATACTTTAGTCTTACTTAGTTTCACAGGATTAACTCAAGCACAGACGGCTTTTGAATACGAAAAAAGTACAGGTTATTCTGGACAAGATATTCCGAGTTTAGTACATCAAGAAGATAGTTTTAATTTCCTCGTTCTAGGAGATTTTGGGCGCGTAGGGGATTACTATCAAAAAGAGGTAGCTCGAGAAATGGGAAATGCTATGGTGGTGCTGGATGGTGAATTTGTTGTTTCTGTGGGGGATAACTTCTATCCGAATGGCGTAGCGAGTACGCAAGATTATCATTGGACTTCTTCTTTTGAACAGGTATACACTAATCCATCGCTTTATGCGGATTGGTATGTTGCTTTAGGTAATCACGATTATTTAGGGAATGTTCAAGCACAAGTCGATTATACGAAAATCAGTAGACGTTGGAATATGCCTGATCGTTATTACAGCAAAACGTTTAAATTAGAGAATGGAAAAAAACTATTGTTGGTGGTGATGGATACCAACCCATTTATTGAGAATTACCGCAAGAGTTCGAAGTATGGAGATTTAAAGGAACAAGACACGGAGAAACAGATGCAATGGCTAGAGCAAACCTTGGGACAAGCAGATGCGGATGTGCAGTGGAAAATTGTGGTAGGGCATCATCCCATGTACAGTGGAGGAAAGCGAAAAGTAAATAAAGATACCCAAGGATTCGAACAACAATTCGCTGCGTTTTTTGATCGCCATCAAGTTGATGCTTATATCTGCGGACATGAACATGATTTACAAATTATTAAACCAAAAAATCGCTATACAACGCAATTCTTATCTGGGGCTGCGAGTGAAGTCCGCCCTTCAGGAACCATGGAACACACTGTTTTTGCAGCAGCTGAACCTGGATTTATGGCTTTTTCTATCTTGAATACTAGTTTGACCGTTCAAGTGGTAAAAGCAAACAAAGAAGATACAGAAGTACTGTATACCCACACCATTCAAAAGAAAAAATAATGAAAAATAGAGCAATATACGTCTTATTTAGCTTGGCGTTATTGACCAGCTGTAAAGATAAATTAGCACCTGTTTCACCAGATGCTATTCAACCTGTAATAGTGACAGAACAAACGGTTTTTGATACTGATGATCCCGCTATTTGGATTAACAAACAAGAGCAAGCAAAAAGTTTAATTATCGGAACAGATAAGGAAAATGGCGGTGGACTCTACGCTTATGATTTACAAGGAAAGATTGTACATCAATATGTCGATATGGCACGTCCAAATAACGTGGATATTGCGTATGATTTTCCGTATCAAAACCAGAAAATTGACGTTGCAATAGTAACGGAACGCAACGCCAATGCGATTCGCATTTTTAAATTGCCTGAATTAACTCCTATTGATGGAGGAGGATTAAAGGTGTTTGAAGGAGAAACAACAGAAGAGTACAATGAACCGATGGGGATTGCTTTGTATGAAGGAAAAGAAGGAGGAGCAACGGTATTTTATGCGATTGTAGGCCGTAAAAACGGACCTGCTGAAGGGTATTTATGGCAATACCGTTATCAAACCAATGCAGCAGGAAAGGTTGAATTGCAATTGTCACGCAAATTCGGTGCTTATAGCGGAAAAAAAGAAATTGAAGCCATAGCAGTAGATCAAGAGTTGGGCTATGTGTATTATTCTGATGAAGGAGCAGGAGTACGCAAGTATTATGCAGATCCAGTAAAGGGAAATCAAGAACTTGCTTTTTTTGCACAAACGGATGCCAAACGCGACCATGAAGGCATTGCGATTTATAAAAAAGAAGCAACAACAGGATATATCGTGGTGTCTAATCAACAAGATAATTCCATCTTAATTTACCCAAGAGAAGGAGCATCCGATAATCCACATGAACATCAATTGATAACTACAATCCCAGTTGCAGCAATTGAATGTGATGGACTGGAAATTACAGCTCAAGGACTCGATCCTAAATTTCCGAAAGGAATGTTGGTGATGATGAGTAACGGAAAAGTATTCCATTATTACGATTGGGCAATGATTCAAGAAAAAATTGAAGAAGCAAAAAAATAGAGCTAAATAAAAAAAGACATCCGGAGGGATGTCTTTTTTTATTTAGGGGAGGCGGTGAGGGGGTGTGGCGGTGAGGGGGTGAGGGGGTGAGAGGATGTGAAAAAACTGTAGTGGCAAATGGCAATTTGCCAACTAACAAGATAAATTACGGAAACAAAAGACCTATTTCCTGATGAGTTTTTCAAACAGTTTACAATTAAAATAAAAACCACTTTGCTTTAATAAGGCTATTGCGTACCGTTCCTTCGAGATTCCTTGGAGATTCCTTGGAGATTCCTTCGAGATTCCTTCGAGATTCCTTGGAAAAAAGGGGTTTTTGTCGAAGGAATGTCCTAGGAAAGTCGAAGCAATCTCCTAGAAAAGTGGAAGCAATTTCCAAGGAAGACTTATGAAAGGGAAAAGAAGAAAGGGGGGGGGAACGTGCAATACTTTGTCATTTTTATTCAATCTGTATGTTACCTTGAGGAACGAAAGGTCGCATCCAGTATGGTTAACAGTTTACAGTGATTGGTATATAATTTTACAGGCCTTAGGAACATCACAAACTTAACAATCTTACAACTTTACAAAATCACATTTATAGTTCTTGTTTTACTAGGTTAATTTCAAAAATAACATAGTATGTTTAGGAAATATTTGCATTTTGTATCTATAATAAATTATTTTAAAATGTATAATGTTTCAATAACAATGTTGGAAATTTCTAAACATCATATATTATGTTATTTTTGTTAAAAAACAATTTAGTATGTTGAAAAAAAATAAACTCCATTTCTTATTTTATTTATGCCCTATGATAACTACTTTTCTTATTATTATGGGGTTTGACGTATTCAATACAGAAAATTTATTACTTTTTTTATTGACTATTTTTTCACTAATTTCTAGTGTGTTCGTATTATATAAAATATTCATTTTCGATAAAAAGATCGCTTAAGTAGCTGAAAATAAAAACCCTGACTTTTTTAGTCGGGTTTTTTATTTTTTGATTGTATTCATAACTTCACACAAGAAGTGACCGATGCGATGCTTCCTTCGTCAGTATGACATAAGTATATAGAGTGAATCTTTCTAATCAAAAAAAATTTACGATTTCACAACTTCCCACACCTCCTCACCAATCTCACCGTCTCACCTTCTATCTCACCGAGTTGCTATTTTGTTTTGGTGTTCGATGAATCTACACTTCGTTTCGATTTCACCTTCTCACCGTCTCACCACTCTCACCCCCTCATCCTCTAAAATAAAGTTTTTCAACCGCGATAAAAGAAAATCAACTTCCTTTTTTGTATCTTTAGAAGATATCAAAAAGAAAAAACACCATGAGTTATACAGAAAAAATGTTGCCACCAACGGCATTGAAAGATAAAGTAGTGATTGTTACAGGAGGAGGAAGCGGATTAGGAAAATCCATGTCGGCTTACTTTATGGAAATTGGTGCGAAAGTCGTGATTACTTCCCGTGATTTGGACAAATTAAAACAAACGGCCAAAGAACTAGAAGAACAAACAGGAGGGGAGTGTTTCCCTGTAAGCTGTGATGTGCGACACTATGACCAAGTCGAACAGATGCTACAAGCAGTATTGGATAAATGGGGAAAAGTAGATGTGTTACTCAACAATGCAGCGGGTAATTTCATTTCACCAACAGAGCGCTTATCTTCCAATGCTTTTGATACCATTGTAGATATCGTATTAAAAGGGACGAAAAACTGTACATTGGTTTTAGGAAAACATTGGATTGAACAAAAACAACGCAATACAGTCGTTTTAAATATTACGACAACCTATGCTTGGACCGGATCGGCCTATGTGGTGCCTTCTTCTGTTGCAAAAGCAGGGGTTTTGGCCATGACGAGAAGTTTGGCTGTAGAATGGGCAAAATACGGGATGCGTTTTAATGCAATTGCGCCAGGGCCTTTTCCTACAAAAGGAGCTTGGGATCGCCTATTGCCAGGTGATTTGAAAGAAAAATTCGACCTGACGAAAAAGATTCCATTGCGAAGAGTTGGTGAACACCAAGAGTTAGCTAATCTAGCTGCTTACCTGATTTCAGACTTTTCAAGTTACATCAATGGAGAGGTAATTACCATTGACGGAGGGGAATGGCTACAGGGAGCAGGAGAGTTTAATATGTTAGATCAAGTTCCTGAAGCGATGTGGGATATGTTAGAAGCCAATGCACACAAGAAATAAAGCAAGATGTAAAGGACAAGATAAACGAAGTTAAATTAAGGGTATTCTTTTGGATAATAAGAGATTACCCTTTTTTTAGTTCAAAGTTGTCAATTGAGAATGTTAATAAAATAGATTTTATATACAGATAATTAATTGTATTTTTACCACTCAAAAATTTTTGATATTAAGAAAATGGGGAAAATTATAGCTGTTGCAAATCAGAAGGGTGGCGTAGGTAAAACGACTACTTCTGTTAACTTAGCTGCTTCTTTAGGAGCGCTAGAGAAAAAGGTGTTGCTCATTGATGCCGATCCTCAGGCTAATGCTACTTCTGGTTTAGGAGTAGATGTGGAAGCTGTGGAGGTAGGAACCTATGAAGTTCTTGAGCATAGTTGTACGCCTGCTGAAGCTGTTGTGGATTGTACAGCCCCCAATGTATACTTGATTCCTGCTCATATTGACTTAGTTGCGATTGAAATCGAACTAGTTGATAAAAAGAACAGAGAATATATGCTGAAAGAAGCATTACAATCAATTAAAGATAAGTATGATTACATCATTATTGATTGTGCACCTTCTCTAGGATTATTGACATTAAATGCACTTACTGCTGCGGATTCTGTCATTATTCCAATTCAGTGTGAATACTTTGCATTAGAGGGATTAGGTAAGTTGTTGAATACCATTAAAAGCGTACAGCGCATTCACAATCCTAAATTGGATATCGAAGGGTTGTTATTAACCATGTATGACTCGCGTTTACGCCTGTCAAATCAAGTGGTAGAAGAAGTGCAAAAACACTTCAATGACATGGTTTTTGATACCATTATTCAACGTAACGTAAAATTAAGTGAAGCACCTAGCTTTGGTGAAAGTATCATAAATTACGATGCAACAAGTAAAGGTGCTACAAATTATATTAATTTAGCGGAGGAAATAGTAAAAAAGAATCACTAAAAAATAGGAGAGGAAAGATAAACTATGGCAAAAGCAATAAAAAAACAAGCTTTAGGGAGAGGATTGTCAGCGCTGTTAAAAGATCCTGAGAATGACATTAAGTCAATTGACGATACAAACGCAGACAAAGTTGTGGGTAATATCATTGAATTGGATTTAGAAGCAATTGAAATTAATCCTTTTCAGCCTCGTACAAATTTTAATGAAGAATCACTACAAGAGTTAGCGAGTAGTATTCGGGAGTTAGGTGTGATTCAACCTATTACGGTTCGAAAAATTGACTTTAATAAATATCAGTTAATTTCGGGGGAAAGAAGGTTAAGAGCTTCTAAAATTGCTGGCTTATCCACGATTCCTGCTTATATTCGCATCGCAAATGACAATGATTCGCTTGTTATGGCTTTGGTTGAAAATATCCAACGCCACGATTTAGATCCAATCGAAATCGCCATGTCGTATCAACGTTTGATGGAAGAAATTAGCTTGACACAAGAACAAGTAAGTGATCGCGTAGGGAAAAAGAGATCTACGATTGCTAACTATTTGCGTTTGTTGAGGTTAGATCCTATTATTCAAACGGGAATTCGAGATGGTTTTATTACGATGGGACACGGCCGAGCAATCATTAACATCGATGACTTAGACGTACAAACGGATATTTACCATAAAATTATTGCCGAGAATTTATCTGTTCGCGAAACAGAAGCTTTGGTGAAAAGATATCAGGAAGGGGATACAGCACAAGCAACTGTAAAAGCTCAACCGAAGGCTCAACCAGTCGTGCCAGAGACGTATAGACAGTCATTTGGTCGATTTTTTGGTGCAAAGGTCGATATTAAAGCAAGCCATAGTGGAAAAGGAAAAATTACGATTCCTTTTTACTCGGAAGAAGATTTAGAGCGTATTATCAAACTTTTAGAAAAGTAGTGAGAAGTAGATTTTTATTGATAATGATTTTCAGCCTGCTTTTTCAAGTAGCAAGTTTTGCACAAGAAGAAGAAGGAATTGAAAAAGAGAGTAAAAAAGAAAAAAGAAAAAGAGAGGCCGCTTATAAGCCTCTTGATCCTGTTGCACCCTCTCGTGCGGCATTCTATACTACAATTGTTCCTGGTTTAGGACAGATTTACAACAAAAAATATTGGAAAGTTCCACTAGTATACGCTGGAATTGGAATTCCCGTTTATTTTTGGGCAGATAACCAACGCAATTACAATCGTTACCGCAACGAATATAAAAATAGACTTCAAGGAAAAGTCGATCAAACAGATGAAAACCTAGCAGGATTGGATGATCAACGATTATTGGATGCACAAAATTTATATCGTAAAAACAGAGATTTATCTGTTGTTATTGCTGTAGGATTCTATGTGTTGAGTATTGTAGACGCTAACGTAGATGCGCATTTGATGCAATTCAACGTCAACGAAAACTTGACCATCAAACCGGTAATTGAATTAGATCAAAAAGGACTGATTCAACAGCAACAGTACCAATACGCGATTAATGTACAATATCGCTTTTAAACTGTACAGAACTTATGAATATTGCATTACTAGGCTACGGTAAAATGGGTAAAATCATTGAGCGAATAGCCATCGAAAGAGGACATTCAATTGTCTATATCAAACAAAGAGAACAGTCAACTGGAAACCTAGAACAAGCAGACGTGGCCATTGACTTTAGTGTACCATCTATTGCTGTTTCGAACATAAAAGAAGCGCTAACAGCTCAAGTTCCCGTGGTATGTGGAACGACAGGTTGGTTAGAGCATTATAGCGAAGTCGCTGATTTTTGTAAAGAGAAAGATAGCGCTTTCTTGTATGGATCCAATTTTAGCTTAGGGGTAAATATCTTCTTCGAATTGAATGACTACCTAGCTAAAATGATGAAGAATTTCGAGCAATATGGTGTTTCCATGCAAGAAATCCATCATACACAAAAGTTAGATGCACCTAGTGGAACTGCTATCACTTTAGCAGAAGGGATTTTAGCAAACTCTAGCTACGAAAGCTGGACGTTAGATCCTCAAGCAACAGACAAGCAAATACACATTGATGCAGTAAGAGAAGATCAAGTGCCGGGTACACATACCGTGCGTTATGATTCTAGTATTGATCAAATAGAAATTAAACACACCGCTCATAATCGCGAAGGATTTGCTCTAGGAGCTGTTGTCGCAGCGGAGTGGTTAAAAGATAAAAAAGGTATTTTCTCAATGAAAGATGTGCTTAATTTGAAAAAATAAGTAAATTGGGATTTAAAATAAAAAGAGTATGACGATAGCACAATGGTTAATTTTCATCTTGCTTATTCAAGTTGTTCATTTTATAGGAACTTGGAAGCTATATGTAAAAGCAGGTAGAAAAGCTTGGGAAGCAGCTGTTCCAGTATATAATGGAGTAGTATTAATGAAAATTATCAATCGCCCTTGGTGGTGGGTAATCTTGTTGTTTATTCCAATTGTAAACTTGATTATGTTCCCTGTAGTTTGGGTTGAAATATTGAGAAGCTTTGGTAAGAAATCAACATTAGACACGATTTTAGGGGTGGTAACCTTGGGATTATACGTAGCTTTCATTAATTATGTAGGCGATGTACAGTACCGTGAAAATCGATCACTAAAACCAGAAACAGAATCAGGAGAGTTTGTAAGCTCGATTTTATTCGCTGTAGTTGTGGCAACCGTAATTCACACGTATGCTATTCAACCCTATACCATTCCAACCTCATCCTTAGAGAAAACCTTGTTGGTGGGAGACTTTTTATTTGTGAGCAAGTTCCACTATGGAGCAAGAACACCAATGACAACAGTTGCCTTGCCGATGGTACACGATACGATTCCATTTACATCCAAAAAATCGTATTTAAATAAGCCACATTTGCCTTATTTTAGATTACCTGGTTTCCAAAAAGTACAACACAACGATATTGTTGTGTTCAACTGGCCTGTCGATACCATTTATAAATTTAATGACCCAGTGAAACGCCCTGGAGTTATTAAACCCATCGACAAAAAAACCAACTATGTGAAACGCGCTGTTGGTTTACCTGGAGAGAATTTATCAGTTAAAGAGGGTGTTGTTTTTATCAATGACAAAGAATTACAACTAAACGATCGAGCAAGAGTTCAATATAGTTATCTAATCGAAACAGATGGTTCATTAGATTTAAGAACGATTATTCAAAACAGAAAAATTAGCGATTATGTAACCTATGTAAATAGTCCACAGTACGCTGTATTTTTCCAATCGCTAACAAATGACGATGTAGAATATCTAAAAACGTTTAGTGCTGTAAAAGGTGTGACTAGAAGTCCAGATATGTCTAAATTGTTTCAATACAATATGCCTAAGGGGTATATCTTCCCACACAATAAAGAAGATTGGACAGAAACTAATTTAGGACCAATTCACATTCCTGCTAAAGGAGAAACCATCACCCTAACAGCAGATAACTTACCAATGTATAAACGTGCAATTCGAGTATACGAAGACAATGAATTGGAAGTAAAAGACGGGCAGATTTACATTAATGGTCAAGCTACGGATCAATATACCTTCAAACAAAACTATTACTTCATGATGGGGGATAACCGCAACAACTCAGAAGATAGTAGAATGTGGGGATTTGTACCAGAAGATCATATTGTGGGTAAACCTGTATTTGTGTGGATGAGTTTGGATCAAAATATACCATGGTCAAAAGCTTTTGATAAAATCCGTTGGGACCGCTTGTTTATTACAGTAAATGGCAATGGAACACAAGTGTCTTATTTCCCTTATTTCGCAGTTATATTAATCGGATGGGGCGGATATAGTTTATACAAAAGAAGAAAAGAAAAAAAGAATTCTAAGTTTTAATAATGTCGAATACAATTATACTACATCCGACTTATTTTCCTTCTATAAGTCACTATGTAGCGATGGCGCAAGCAGAAGAGCTTGTTTTTGAAGTAGAAGATAATTTTCAAAAACAAACCAATAGAAACAGAATGTATATTCACAGTGCTAATGGAATGCAAATGCTGAATATACCCATCAAGCACAACAAAGAAGGAATACATCAAAAGTTTAAGGAGGTTGAAATTGAATATGCCTTTGGATGGCAAAAGCAACACTTTAAGAGCTTAGAAGCAGCTTATCGTACTTCTCCTTATTTTGAGTATTTTGAAGATGATATTCGTTCTCTTTTTGAGAAACAACACAAGTATATGTTGGATCTGAATCTAGAGATTCACGACATTGTAACTGAATGTTTAGGTGTAGATTGGAAATACCGCAAAACAGATGAGTATCTAAAAGAAGTTTCAGCAGATGTAATTGATTTTAGAACATTAGTTAACGGCAAGAAAGATGAAAATCAATTCGAACCTTATATCCAAGTCTTTGATGATAAGAATGGATTTTTAAACAACTTAAGCATATTGGACTTGTTGTTTAATGAAGGAAGAAGCGCAGTTGCTTATTTACAACGTCAACACATAAAATAAATAGATAAACCACCTTTCGAGGTGGTTTTTTTATGCCTTTGTTTATAGAATAGCAATAGATACTTGTAGGCATAAAAAAATCCCCACTGTGAAGTGGGGATTTTTGATTATTTTCTATCAGCAGTTTCATATAATTTCATCTGAAACACTAAGTCTGTATTAGGAGGGATAGGACCAGCTCCACGCTCGCCATAAGCCATATGAGCAGGAATGAAGATAATTGCAGTATCTCCAAAATTCATTTGCTCAATACCTTCAATAAAACCTGGGATTAAGCCTGTTTTAGCTCCAAAGGTAAAAGGAATTGGGCTATATCCATTCATGTCTGCTCTGCGTTGATCAAATGCATCAAATTCCTGTGTTAAAGAAACAATGCTTGAATCAAATAAAAGTCCATTTTCAAAGAATCCTGCATAGTCAACAAATACTTCTTGACTGATTGCTGGTTTTTTACCTGCACCTTTTTCAACAATTACATAAGACAAACCTGAATCAAGTTTCGTTGCTTTGCTTTTTAAATCAGCGAATTGGCTTGCATATTTTTGTTGCGCACCTGCTAATTTATCTTCTTTTTCTTTTTTCTCTTTAGCTGCTTCTTCGAAGTAGTTTTTGAATACTTTTACAGCATCAAATTTTTTCGCTTCTTTTCCTTGACGGATAATTTTTACACTTTCGATTACGTCATCTTTTACAATGCTGTTTACTACATCTATTCCTTTTACTGTATAACCGAAAACAGAGTGTCTGTTATCTAAAAACTGAGTAGGTTTGTGTGTAATAAAGAATTGACTTCCATTCGTAAAAGGACCACTGTTAGCCATAGATAAAGTTCCTGGTTTATCGTGAGTTAATTCGGGTGAAAACTCATCTTTAAACACATAACCTGGACCACCAGCACCTGTTCCGGTTGGATCTCTCCACCTTGGATTACGAAATCGTTCTCTACACGGTGAAATTTAATTCCATCATAATATTGTTTGCCTTTGTATTTTTCATCGACAAAAGGGTTTTTTCCTTCAGCTAAGCTCACAAAGTTTGCCACAGTTACAGGCGCCTTTTGATACGCTAACTCAACGATGATATGACCTTTGTTTGTTTGAATGTCTGCGTACAAACCATCAGGTAAATCTGATTTTTGCGTAGTACAAGACGACACTAAAGCGACTAAACTTAAAATTAGACTCGTCATTTTTTTCATTTTTATTAATTAGATTTTTTGATTGATTCCAGTGAAATAATGAAAATTAAAGGTTGGTTTTTTGCAATAGCCTTTTGATCCCCTAAATAGCTATACGCTAAACTAGAAGGGCTTAATACCTTGATACTTTCAGTAGGTTTTAAAATTTTTAAGCTATGGCGCAAAACAGGTAAGATATCTTCTTCATCAACTTTATAGGTCAATGTGCCGATTTCTTTTTGCGTATAGATAACGCTGTCATTCGCTTGACGTATTTCATACGTGTATTGAACGATATCGCTCTTCTGAGGAAGGACCGAATCCTTAACCGCTCTTTTTAAGTAAGTAAACCAAAACCCTGAATTCGAGTGAATATAGGTATTGGCAACGTCCTTTGTTCTGTATTTGGTAAAGATATCTTCTTCGCTTTCTCTCAATTCAATATTGCGGTCAATCGAAAGCTTTGTTTCTACTGAACGCGAATTAGAAATAGGTTTTCGAGCATCTTGTTTCTCTTGACAACTCGTCATAAGAAAAACGCTAGCAAGAAGAGTGAAGCAAAGCGTATACTTAAACATAAAAATCTTGTTTGTGTTGTTTTACAATGTCGATATAGCGTTGAATTGTTTCATCCAGTGAAAGGGTAGATTTACCTCCTGCTGCATTGATATGTCCACCCCCTTCAAAATAAGTACGAGCAAATAAATTTACATCCAAATTACCTGATGAGCGGAACGAAATTTTAATAATTCCTTCTTCTTTGCGTTCAATGAAAAAAGCAGTTAAATCAATTCCACTAATAGAAAGTCCGTAATTAACTAACCCTTCCGTATCTCCTTTTTGGTGGGAAAATTCATGCAAATCTTCCTCATTCAAATAAAGATAAGAAGCTTGCGTATCGGGAATCAAATGCAGATGCTGTAATGCTCGTCCCATTAACTGTAAACGGTTGAATGAACTATTGTCAAACAGCGCATGGTGAATCTTCGGATTGTCAATTCCTTTCTCAATTAAGGCAGCCACTACTTGGTGTGTTTTCGCCGTCGTTTTCGGGAATCGGAAAGAACCAGAATCAGTAACAATTCCAGTGTAAATACAAGTAGCTGCCTCTTGGTGAACCAAATCAGTCAAATCCATTTGTTCTAAAAGCGAATACAACAATTCACAGGTTGATCCAAAAGACGTATCAGAAAAGGTTAATTTGGCGTAATCTCCAGGCATTTGATGATGGTCAATCATGACAAAATCATTGGGTAAGCTTGCTAAAAAAGCGCCCATTTCATCTCCTGTACGAGATAAGATATTGAAATCTAGCGTAAAAATACAATCGCTATTTTTTAGTATATGTTGACCTGCAGGTTTATTAAAATCGTAGATTTTGATTGCTGCAGTACCAGGCATCCAAGCCAAAAAGTTTGGATACTCGTTGGGAGAGATAACTTCTACCTTATGTCCCAATTGTTTTAATACGTGATATAAGCCTAAAGAAGAACCAATAGCATCACCATCGGGGTTGCGATGTGGGATGATTGCAAAGGTCTTTGCCGGTAAACTAATAAGTTGTTTTAACGTATCTATTGATGTATGCTTCATAATGCGAAAATAAGTTATTTTGCATCATTTGCATAAAAATAAAGATGAATTTAATAAAATTAAAATAACAGTTCGCATTTATTCAGCCAATGCACGGAGCTCTCTCTTATCTAAAAGAATAATGTCTTTTCCTTTCAGTTGAATAATGCCATCTTTTTTCAATTCCGATAATAAACGAATACAACTTTCTGTAGCCGTTCCGACCATATTCGCTAAATCTTCACGGGATAATTTGATGTTTAAGGCTTGGGTCTCTGAAGAAGATCCTCCTAAGTCTTCCAACTTCAACAGCATAATCGCTAAGCGCTCTTTTACCGTTTTATGGGTTTGATTCGCTAAGTCTTGATCGGCATCTTTTAAGTGTGTACAGATATCTCGCGTAACCAACAAAGAAAATTTGTTGTTCTCCGTAAAATTGTCTAACATTTCTTTTTTAGGTATAAAACACACCTGCATATCTTCTAAGGCAGTAGCAGAAAGATTAGAAGCCTCCTCATTAATAATCGAACGTTGCCCCAATAGGTCTCCTCTTTTTGCCAATTTGACAATCGAGTCTTTTCCGTTTGAATTTAATTTTGTTAATTTACAGAACCCCTCTTTGATACAATAAACCCCATTTAAACTTTCGCCTTCCGAAAATAGATTTTCTCCTTTTTTAATAATAAAGTGGGTTTTTGTTTCTGAAATAGCTAGTAACTCCTCTCTAGTTAAAGCTTTTAGAGAACTGAATTCTCTAATCATACATTGCTCACATCTTCCCATACCTATATAAACTATTTTTTCATGCAGTTGGTAAAATACCTCTGCAAAGATAGTGCTATTTACTGATAAATGTCATAATTTTTAGGAGAATTAACTAAGACCTTTGTACAAGGTAAATGAGCAAATTTTATGGATAAAAAAGCGTGTTTTCATTGTGGTAACAGTGTTACTGCCTTTAATCGTATAGACTACGATGAGAAAATGTTTTGTTGTAACGGTTGTAAAACCGTCTACGAAATCTTTAATGAAAACGATTTAACCTGTTATTATGACCTGGAATCTACACCAGGAGCTACCCCCGAAGAGATAAATGGAAAGTATGATTTCTTGAGTAATCCAGACATTGTATCGAAATTATTAGAATTCAATGAAGGAGATACCGCTATTGTTTCGCTGTATATTCCGCATATTCACTGTAGCTCTTGTATTTGGATTTTAGAAAATCTACATAAATTAAATCCTGGAGTATACCGTGTTTTGGTTAATTTTCCAGAGAAGAAAGCCACAATTACCTTCAATACGGAAGCTATCGATTTAAAAGAAATCGTTCTCTTGCTTTGCCGTATTGGCTATGAACCTTATATCAGCTTAAAGAATTACGAAGAAAAACCCAATAGTATTGATCGCAGCTTGATCTATAAAATTGGAGTTGCCTTTTTCTGTTATGGAAATGTCATGATGCTGTCTTTTCCAGAGTACTTTAATATTGATGATATCTGGATGGATCAATACAAGAATTTCTTCCGTTGGTTGATTTTATTCTTGTCGTTGCCTGTGTTTTTCTATTCGGCATCACCTTATCACAAAGCCGCGTGGACGGGAATCAAAACAAAAAATTACACCATTGATATTCCGATGTCCTTGGGAATCATTGTCATGTTTATTCGAAGTACGGTGGATATTGTCTTTGATTTAGGTCCGGGGTTCTTTGATAGTATGACGATGCTGGTTTTCTTTATGTTGTTAGGGAAGTTATTTCAACAACGTACCTATAACTTCTTGTCTTTTGAACGCGATTACAAATCATACTTTCCGATTGCCATTACTAAATTGACAAAACAAGGAACAGAAGAACCAATTCAAGTCTATGATGTGGAACAGGGCGATCGCTTGTTAATTCGCAATCAAGAGCTTTTGCCAGTGGATTCTATCTTATTGTCAGAACGCGCTTTTATCGATTACAGTTTTGTAACGGGAGAAGCGATTCCGGTAGAAAAGAAATCAGGAGATAAACTTTTTGCAGGAGGGAAACAAATGGGAGAAGCTGTAGAAGTAGAAGCGATTAATAAGGTCTCTCAAAGTTATTTGACCCAATTGTGGAGCAATGAGGTATTTCAAAAACGAGTGGATTTGAAATACAAAACGATTACCGATACAGTAAGTCACTATTTTACTCCAGCCTTGTTGACAATTGCTGTATTGGCATTTACAGGATGGGCCTTTGTGGATTTGAATAGTGCCTTTAATGTGGTAACAGCGATCTTAATTGTGGCTTGTCCATGTGCCTTAGCACTAACTGCACCATTTACATTGGGAAATGCCATTCGTATTTTGGGGCGCAAAAAGTTCTTTTTGAAAAATGTAACGGTCGTAGAGCAAATGGCAAAAGTGGATACACTCGTTTTTGATAAAACGGGAACCATTACCACCAATGCACAATCGACAATTCAATATGAAGGAGTAGAATTAGATAAAGAACAACAAGCAGATATCAAAAATATGGTTCGCGCATCGAACCACCCTTTGAGTCGAAAGCTCTATGCTTTTTTACAGGCAAAAGTCGTAATCAAGCCCACGCAGTTTGAAGAAATTGCCGGAAAGGGAATTGTTGGAGAAATTAATGGAAAAGACTATAAGATTGGTTCTGCAACCTTAGTGGGAGCAAAGGTAACAGAACGCTTAAATGAAACAGCAGTATACATTGCAATCGATGGACAGTATGTCGGGAAATTCATTTTTGAAAATCACTACCGACCAGGGTTGGAAGAGTTGTTTAAAGGCTTGAGTCAACACCACTATAAACTGAGTATTCTTTCTGGGGATAATGAAGGAGAAAAAGCTTACTTGGAATCTGTTTTGCCTCCAGGAACTGCTTTGGCCTTTAATCAAAAACCAGAAGAGAAATTGGAGTATGTCAAAGCGTTACAAGACAAAGGAGGGAATGTAATGATGATTGGCGATGGATTAAATGACGCTGGAGCGTTAGCGCAAAGTAATGTAGGAGTATCGGTGTCAGAGAATGTAAATGTCTTTACGCCAGCCAGTGATGCAATCCTAGATGCCAGTGTTTTTGATCAGCTGTTGGGGTACCTTCAATTTTCTAAACAATCTGTTAAAGTT
This sequence comes from Myroides gitamensis, assembly GCF_029894455.1. Taxonomy (NCBI): domain Bacteria; kingdom Pseudomonadati; phylum Bacteroidota; class Flavobacteriia; order Flavobacteriales; family Flavobacteriaceae; genus Myroides; species Myroides gitamensis. The sequence continues at coordinate 2,485,080 of NZ_JARYHN010000001.1, read as the reverse complement.
ATCAAAATCAGCTATGTGCTTGCTTTAACGTATAATGTGATTGGTATTACGGTGTCCATTATGAATATGATGTCACCTTTATTAGCAGCAATTTTGATGCCAATCAGCACGTTTACAATCATTAGCTTTGTTACTTTATTGACAAATTATTATGGAAAAAAGATAAAATAAAAAAACTAATTATTAGGTTTTTGGTGATATTTATCATAGTTTTAGGTAAAATATATTGTTAACTTTGTTTTAATAATTATCAGGTATGAGTGTTATATATTTCTTAATTAGCATCAGTGTTTTCGTAGCAGGGATCTTTCTCTACATTTTCATTCGATCCGTGAAAAGTGGTCAGTTTGACGACGCTTATACGCCTTCTGTTCGTATGTTGTTTGATGATGAACTGAAAAAAACGAAACCTAAAGAGGAGGAAAAAGACAAAAAAATTAATCAAAAAGAAAATCAAATATAAACAACTATGGAAGTGCAACAATTTTATTATGACAACAAAATTGTAAAGAAATTCCTTTACGCGTCGATCTTTTTCGGGGCTATTGGTATGCTTGTAGGATTACTATTAGCGGTGATGTTTATATTTCCTAACTTAACGGATGGAATTCCTTGGTTAAGTTACGGAAGACTACGTCCGCTACATACGAATGCAGTTATTTTTGCTTTCGTTGGAAATGCAATCTTTGCAGGGGTTTACTATTCTTTACAGCGTTTGTGTAAGTCAAGAATGTACAGTGATGTTTTGAGTAACATTCACTTTTATGGATGGCAAGCCATTATTGCTGCTGCAGCAATTACTTTGCCTTTAGGTTTTACTACTTCAAAAGAGTATGCTGAATTAGAGTGGCCAATTGATATCGCAATTGCGGTTATTTGGGTTACTTTCGGTATCAACATGATTATGACAATCATCAATCGTAGAGAACGTCATATTTATGTTGCTATCTGGTTCTATTTAGCAACTTTCGTTACAGTAGCAGTATTACACATCTTCAACTCATTAGAGTTACCAGTACACGGATTAAAATCATACTCTGTGTATGCTGGGGTTCAAGATGCACTGGTGCAGTGGTGGTACGGACACAATGCCGTGGCCTTCTTCTTGACAACACCATTCTTAGGATTGATGTATTACTTCTTGCCAAAAGCGGCGAATAGACCGGTGTATTCTTACCGCCTATCTATTATTCACTTCTGGTCTTTAATTTTCTTGTATATCTGGGCTGGACCTCACCACTTATTATACTCAGCTTTACCAGAATGGGCACAAAACTTAGGAGTAGTTTTCTCTGTGATGTTAATTGCACCATCTTGGGGAGGTATGATCAACGGATTACTAACATTACGTGGAGTTTGGGATAAAGTAAGAGTAGATCCTGTATTGAAATTCTTCGTAGTAGGTATTACGGGATACGGGATGGCAACATTTGAAGGGCCAATGTTATCGTTGAAAAACGTAAACGCGATTGCACACTATACAGACTGGATTATTGCTCACGTACACGTTGGAGCCTTAGCATGGAATGGTTTCATGACTTTCGGTATGGTGTACTGGTTAATCCCTAGAATGACAAAAACAGAATTATACTCTAAAGCATTAGCGAATTTCCACTTCTGGATCGGAACATTAGGTATTATTCTTTATACGATTCCTTTATATGTAGCAGGGTTCTCTCAACACTTAATGTGGAAAGACTTTGATCCATCAGGAACATTAAAATACGGAAACTTCCTTGAAACAGTAACGGCTATTATGCCAATGTACGTGATGCGTGCAATTGGAGGATCGTTCTACTTAATTGGATTATTCGTGTTAATCTACTTAGTGTATAAAACAGTAAGAGCTGGTAAACCAGTAGAAGACGAATTAGCTGAAGCACCAGCATTAAAAAGAATTTCTGCTTCTCGTTTAAAAGGAGAAGCTTGGCATACTTGGTTAGAAAGAAGACCAATCCAATTTACAATCTTAACAACAGTTGCGATTTTAATTGGGGGTATCGTGCAGATTGTTCCTACAATCTTCGTGAAATCTAATATTCCAACGATTTCAAGTGTGAAACCGTATACTCCACTAGAGTTAGAAGGTAGAGACTTGTATATCCGTGAAGGATGTGTGGGATGTCACTCGCAAATGATTCGTCCATTCCGTTCGGAAGTAGAACGTTACGGTGAGTATTCAAAATCTGGAGAATATGTATATGATCATCCATTCTTATGGGGTTCTAAACGTACAGGACCAGACGTAATGCGTGTAGGACAGAAATATTCAGATATCTGGCATTTCAACCACATGTATAATCCACAATCAACATCTCCAGGGTCTATTATGCCAGGATATAAATGGTTGTTCGATAACAAACAAGCGGATTTCTCTCACATTGAGAAGAAAATGAGCGTAATGAGAACGTTAGGTGTGCCTTATACAGATGAGGATATTGCAAATGCAAGACAATCAATGAAGGAGCAAGGAGAACAAATTGCGTTGAATTTCCAAACAGATCCGGATTATAAAGATTCATATTTAGCTAGTGAAAAAGCTGCTAAAGAAAATGGACAAGAGTTCGTTCCGATGAGCGAGCGTGAAATTGTAGCTATGGTTGCTTACCTACAACGTTTAGGTACAGACATCAAAAATAGAGTTGAGGAATAATAAAAAAGGAGCATTATGTTGAAATTTATTAAACATACAATGGAAACTATAGGTGGGATTGAGATTTACCCGATTATCTCCCTGCTGATTTTCTTTACCTTTTTTGTAGGCTTGTTTGTATGGGTATTTACCTATAAAAAAGAGACGATTGAGGAATTGAGCAATATGCCGTTTCTAGATGATGAAAAGCACAATGTTGATCCTAATTCAAAAAAATTATGAAAAAGTATTTTCCAGTATATGTAAGAGTTCCATTACTATTCTTGCTATTTTATGTATTAGTAGAATGGGTAGCAGGCGGAACAGCACAAAGACCTGCTTTTGTAGATCATCCTGCAGTACTTATTTTGTTGGGATTGTTTTTATTCGCTTTAATAGCAGTAGAAATAGTTGCATTAGCAACCAATAGAGTACTAAGACGATTGATGACGCCTGAAGAAATCGCAGAAAAAGAAAGAGAAGATAACCTTTCATTTTCGGATAGACCTTGGGTGAAGAGATTAATGCAGAAAATGACTCGTACTAAAGGTATTAGTGATGAAAATGAGTTGTTATTAGAGCATGACTACGATGGTATTAAAGAGTTAGATAATGAATTACCACCATGGTGGGTAGGTTTATTCTATATTACCGTTATATTCTCTGTTGTTTACTTATTGAGATTCCACGTATTTGGAGGCGACAACCAAATTGTAGAATACGAAAAGTCAGTGGCAATTGCCAAAGAACAAATTGAAGAATATAGAAAGACTGCCGCAGATTTAATCTCAGCAGACGAGGCACAATACTTAACGGATGAAAGCTCGTTAGCAGCAGGTAAAAAGATTTTCGAAATGAACTGTGTGGCTTGTCACCAAGCTGACGGTGGTGGAGGAATCGGACCGAACCTAACGGATGATCATTGGATTTTAGGTGGAGGTGTTAAAAATATTTTCCACACGATTGCTAAAGGAGGAAGACCTGGTAAAGGAATGGTGGATTGGGAAAAAACATTAAAACCATCTGAAATTGAAAAAGTAACATCCTATGTTATTTCATTAAACGGAACAACTCCGGCAAGCCCGAAAGAAGCAGAAGGAGATATCATTTGGTCTAAAGCTGAAATAGATGGAGCAAGCGGAGACGCTGCCGAAGCGACAGAACCAGCAACGGAAACAAGTGATGATGCTTCAACTGCTGATGCAGCTGAAGTAAGTCAAGAGTAATCCCTTGACAAAACAAAAAAAACTAATAAACATATAAGAAAAAAGGAGTTGAGTGAGTATTTTACATGCTCAGCTCCTTTTTATAAAACACACACAAGGCTATGGAAAATGGAAATAATGAGAGTTTTAGAGACTCGATAAGTACCATTGACAAAGATGGTAAAAGAGCTTGGATTTATCCGAAGAAGCCATCCGGTCCATTCTACAACAAAAGAAAAATAGTTAGTTATTTACTGCTAATTTTTTTAATAGCTGCACCCTTCATAAAGATTAACGGAAATCAATTTTTGTTATTTAATGTTATAGACAGAAAATTCAACATTTTTGGCTTCCCATTTTGGCCACAAGATTTTTATTTGGTCGTAATTTCAATGATTATCGGTGTTGTTTTTGTAACCTTATTTACGGTTTCATTCGGTCGTATTTTCTGCGGTTGGATATGTCCGCAAACTATTTTTATGGAAATGGTTTTCAGGCGTATCGAATATTGGATTGACGGGGATAGAGGAGCGCAAATGAGATTAGACAAACAACCTTGGAATGCGGAGAAAATACGCAAGAGACTCTTGAAGTGGTTCATTTTCTTTGTGATTTCTTTTATCATTGCCAACGTTTTCTTATCCTATATTATCGGAAGTGACGCTGTGCTTTTAATGGTAGAAGATGGGCCATTTGTGCACATGGGGAATTTTGTCGGTTTGATTATTTTTACCTGTGCTTTCTATTTTGTCTTTACTTGGTTCAGAGAACAAGTATGTGTGATTGCTTGCCCTTATGGGCGTTTACAAGGGGTTTTACTCGATAATAAATCCATCATTGTTGCTTATGACCACGTAAGAGGAGAAAGCACAAACGGAAGAGCAAAACTGAAAAAAAATATTGACAGAAAAGCAGAAGGTTTTGGTGATTGTATCGACTGTAAACAATGTGTGAACGTTTGTCCAACAGGAATTGATATTCGAAACGGAACGCAATTAGAATGTGTGAATTGTACAGCTTGTATTGACGAATGTGATTTCGTAATGGAAAAAGCAGGGTTCCCTAAAGGCTTAATTCGCTATGCGTCTGAAGAAGAAATTGTAGAGAATAAAAAATATCAGTTTACACCAAGACAAAAAGGATATACTGTGGTATTGTCTATTTTAGTTGTCATCTTAATTGGACTGGTATTCTTGAGAACGGATGTTGAAGCAAGAGTATTGCGTGTTGCAGGAAAAACGTTTGAACACAAAGGAGCGAATATCTCTAACGTATATACGTTTAAGGTTATGAACAAAACGATGAAAGACTACGATAATTTGACCTTTAAAGTGAAAAATCCAGAAAGTGCAGAAGTGAAAGTGGTTGGTAAGGATATCATCGAAGTTAAAAAAGAAAATTATAGCGAAGGAGTACTGTTTATCGAAATTCCTCAAAAGGATCTCGATGGATATAGTACAAAAGTAATTATTGAAGTGTATGATGGGGATCGTTTGATTCAAACAACGAAAACCAACTTCTTAGGCCCGCGCTTATTGAATTAAAAATTAAAAAATAGTTAGGTATGAAATTTAATTTTGGAACAGGAATCGTAATAGCTATAGGCTTATTTATGATATTCATTTTACAATATGTCATTCGCGTTCAATTTGATGCGAAATACGATAACCAATTGGTAACGGAAAATTATTACCAACAAGAAGTTGAGGTGGATTCACGTCGTGAGAGAGAAATGGAAGCACTGAAACTCGAAGAACAAGTTACAATATACAGCACAAGCGAGGGAATTAAATTTACGTTCCCTTCTAGCTTTGACTATAATAAAATACATGGAAAAATATTCCTATACAGACCGTCTAACCAGCAATTAGACTTTGATACTCTCATATCATTGTCTTCTTCCAATTTGCTCATACCTAACACAAATCTGGTAGACGGTCGTTGGGATATTGTGGTTGAATGGAACTATAATGATGTATCTTATCGAAATGTAAAACAACTAACGATAAAGTAGAAAAATTTGATTTCGGCACTTATTTTTGGCTTAGTAAGTAGTCTGCATTGCATCGGTATGTGTGGACCCATTGCTTTAATGTTGCCAATTAGCCAGCATAACCCAGTTGTAAAAATTAGGCAGATGTTCACCTATCACATAGGAAGAATAGCTGCCTATTCTTTATTAGGGGTTGTTTTTGGTTTGTTTGGTAAAGGTTTGTTTTTAGCAGGATTTCAACAACAGTTATCTATTGTTGTCGGAATTATCATGATTGTGTTGGCTCTTGTTCCATCCAATCGAATTGGTAATTTCAATGTGTTGAAACCGCTGTATCGATTTGTAAACTGGATCAAATCTTCGCTGGGAAAACAGTTTAAAAAGAAGTCACCCAAAGCCTTGTTTCTCATTGGTTTTTTTAATGGATTCTTACCTTGTGGAATGGTGTATGTTGCCTTATTTGGCGCTTTAGCAACACAAGATGTAGTAATGGGAATGGCTTATATGGCCTTATTTGGGGTAGGAACAATTCCCTTGATGAGTTTGGTGATTTATTTTAAAAATTTGTTCTCTGATGGATTCAGAAGAGGGATAATGAAATACTATCCCGTTGTTATTGTGATTATTGGAATGTTATTCATTATAAGAGGTTTGGGGTTAAACATCCCTTATTTATCCCCAGATACCTTGAATTTATTCGTACGAGGGGAGGCGATGTGTTAAATAAAACTTAATTATGTGACTTTTGCCTCGATTGCTTGTCTTAAGTATAGAACAGCAGGAAATACGAAGTTTATTAGCTATGAAAAAGAGTACTAACTGTTGTTCAAATTGCTATAGAAAAAGATTAAAAAAAAAGGAAAGCGCATGCTTTCCTTTTTTTTATGTGTATCTCTTATTTCGAGTTCTAGTATGGATGGTGTAAGGACATGCTAGGAAAGGAGCTTTTTTAGGGTTTTTATTTCTTTTTGAAGGGATAAAAATGAACACTATATGTTCATAAATTTCTATTTATAGGTGATTATCATAAAATTTTGAATTATTTGTTTGGTTTGTTACTTTTTTTGGTGTTAATTTTTTGGTTTTATAGTTGATTATTTACCCTGTTTTTAATGTATTTTTTATTATTTAATATAAAATATAAGGAAATAAATGTTTGATTGGTATAAGATTAATGGATTGCTAAAAATAAGAGACTGTTTTTTAGCTTGCGTAATAATGCTTAAATTCACATAGGAAAAAATTAAAATTTGTTGTTTATGAAAGCAAAAGTACAGTATAACGATTTCAAAGGTACTGTAGCTGCAGACATATCAGATATGATTGCAGTTAACAAAGGAAATTACATCAGTAGTATTGGGGAGTACTTCGGTGTAGATCAGGAGCGTTTTAGAGTTGTAGGAGTATCACTACAAGGAATTCAAGATTTTGAATTAACAATGCTTTGTGTTGACAAAGAAAAAAGCACTCCATTCAAAGATCATTTAGTGAAAATGCAATTTGATCTTGATGCAGAAGGCCAAAAACAAATGTTAGGTTTGTTATTTAAAAGATTGAATGTCGTTCTTTTCGATTCAGGAGAAGAAAATCTTGACAGCGACAATTATGATGAGATTGTAAATTATGCAGATCATCACCAAAAAGAATATTTGGATTAATAAGTGAATTAATTGTATCAAATAAAAAGGTTCTTGTAAAACAAGAACCTTTTTTTATTTGTAGTAAATCCTTTGTAACATCCTGTTTCATTCAGTAAGCAAAGGAACTTTTATTTTTTAGTTGATGATTAATAGTTGTCTTTACGCCAGATGGCTACGTCCGCTAGAATTTTATCTGTATCAGAATGAACGCTTTCTAAGTAATTTTCTGTATACAAAGTGTAAGTAACTTTATCTAAACGCAATTTTACTTTCGCGTTGTTGATTACTTTTACAGAGATTTGTTTCGATGAGTCAACAAATAACTGGTGACGCTTCGAAGTTTGATCTTCTTCTAATGTTAGAAAAATCGGCGCTTGTACTCCATTTAGCTTGGTATCTTGTTGATAAACTAACGTTGCTTTACCATCTTTATAAGTAAAGTAGTAGTTCTTAAACATAAACGTTTTTGCAGTAAATACTTTTGTTTTGCTTTTATCTAAAGTGTAAGGTGAAGAAACTATAGTTTCAGTAGTTTGACAGCTCTGTACAAGAGGCGTCAAGGCTAATAGGGTAAGAAGAAATAGTTTTTTCATAAGCTTATTGGTGTAATTCTATAAGACCAAAATAGTATAATAATTCAATAAAACAAAATATTTTTTAAATTATATTGATTTTTAAACTGTTTTTAGTCCGAAAGTAAAGGTATTTCAATCAGAAAAGCTGATGAATTGGTAAAAACTGCTTTTAAACTAGAAGTGATATATATCAGCCTTTATCAAAAAAATGAGGCGTAATTTAATACTACAAATTAAAGTAGTGTGAATTATGAGTAAAAAAGTTATTTTATTTGCTGTTTTATCAATGTTTATTGGGTGTAAGAAGGATAAGTCAAATGCGTTTGAATTTGTTCAAAAAGGTAATTCTGAATTATTTACGCAAGCACAAACGTTTTTTCAGCCCATTTCATCGGTAGAACTACCTGCCTTAGATTCGACAAAAGTAGCCTTAGGGAAGCATTTGTATTTTGATACCCGTTTGTCCAAAGAGGGAAATATCAGCTGTAATTCGTGCCATAACTTGAATACATACGGAGTAGATAATCTTGCTTTTTCTCCTGGGGATGATGGTTCTTTAGGTGGACGTAATTCACCAACTGTTTTTCACGCAGCACTTCATAGCATGCAATTTTGGGATGGTCGTGCAAAAGATGTAGAAGAACAAGCAGGTGGTCCGATTTTAAATCCAGTAGAACACAATATCAAAGATGAGAAGGAATTAGAAGAACGCTTGCGCAAAGTGGACTTGTACAAAGAAATGTTTGCCGCAGTGTATCAAACGGATCGACAACCAATCACCTTTAAGAATATAACCAATGCCATCGGTGCTTTTGAGCGTACACTGATGCCTGCAAGCCGATTTGATGCCTATTTAGAAGGCGATCGAGATGCCTTAACAGCACAAGAGCAAAGAGGACTAGAAGCGTTTATGACAGTGGGATGTACCACTTGTCACAGCGGTGTGGCTTTAGGTGGTCAAATGTTTCAAAAGTTCGGACTTTATGGTGATTATTGGGTAGAAACAAAATCAGATAAAGTGGATAAAGGCTTAGCTGATTTAAGTAAAAAAGAAACTGAAAATTATTTCTTTAAAGTACCAGGGTTGAGAAATATCGCCCATACAGGACCTTATTTTCACGATGGATCGGTTCAAGATTTGAAAGAAGCAGTTCGCATTATGGCGAGTTTGCAAACGAATATTACCTTGACGCAAGAACAAATAGAGGATATCACCGTGTTTTTAGGTAGTTTGTCTAGTGATATCCCTGAGGAGGTGAAAAAATCACCGTTTTAGGTAGTAGTGCACGTTTCGTGTTTTGGTTAAAGTAGGTTGCAAAAGCTGTTCTATTCTGGAACAGCTTTTGCTTTTTTAGGCGTTTTTATCCTCTTTATCTGGGTGTTAGGTTATTCGTGTAAAAGGAAACTAAAACTAAACCCTTGGATTTGTATTGGCTAAACTTTTACATTTGTTATATTTGTAGATAAATAAACCAAGAAATATGGAGTTGAAATTACATAGACCTATTTGTTTTTTTGATTTAGAAACAACGGGAGTAGATGTTGCAAGGGATAGAATTGTAGAAATAGCTATTTTGAAAGTCTTTCCTAATGGAAATAAAGAAAGTAAAACCTGGTTGGTCAATCCAGAACGACCAATTCCAGAAGCATCTTCTAAAATCCATGGAATTACGGATGAGAAAGTAGTAAATGAACCTACATTCAAAGAATTAGCACCCTTGGTTTATCAGATGATAAAAGATTCAGATTTAGCTGGATTTAATTCAGATCGATTTGATATTCCTTTACTAGCGGAAGAATTACTACGTGCGGGCGTTGACTTTGATTTAGGTAATCGCGTGACAGTAGATATTCAGACTATATTCCACAAAAAAGAAGAACGCACCCTAAGTGCTGCGTATAAATTTTACTGCAACGAAAGCTTGGAAAATGCACACTCAGCAGCAGCAGATACGAATGCAACCTATGAAATCTTAAAAGCGCAATTGGATCGTTATGACGATTTAGAAAATGATATGCGCGCGTTGTCTGAATTTACAACAAGAAAGAAAAGCGTTGATTTTGCTGGCTTTATTGCTTTGAATGAAGACGGGCAGGAGGTTTTTACTTTTGGAAAACACAAAGGCGTTTTAGTAGACGAAGTGCTTGAAAATGAACCAGGATATTATGGATGGATTCAAAATGCAGACTTCCCGCTGTATACCAAAAAGGTTTTGACTGCTCTTAAGTTGAGAAAACTCAATAATAAACTATAATTAAAGAAAAGGAAGATGAAAATTATCTGTGTAGGAAGAAATTATGTCGAGCATATCGCAGAATTAAACAACGAAAGACCAGATGAACCCGTACTGTTTATTAAGCCAGATTCAGCGCTGTTAGCGAAAGATTTTCCGTTTGTTATTCCAGATTTTTCTCAAGATATTCATTACGAAGCTGAAGTAGTGGTGAAAATTACGAAAGTAGGGAAGTACATTGAGCCTAAATTTGCGCATAAATACTATGATGAAGTTTCGCTCGGAATTGACTTTACTGCTCGTGATATTCAAACGAAATTAAAAGAAAAAGGACTACCTTGGGAAAAAGCAAAAGCTTTTGATAATTCTGCTGTGATAGGAACTTTTATTGCTAAAACGGAGTTTGAATCCCTAGTAGATTTACCCTTTTCGTTTCAACAAAATGGACAAGTTGTACAGCAAGCAACTACGGCACAAATGATTTGGAACATCGATGAATTAATCGCAGAAGTGTCCAAGTATTTTATGCTAAAAAAAGGAGATTTGATTTTTACAGGTACGCCTGCTGGTGTGGGCAAAGTAAATCCTGGAGATATATTAGAAGGATTTTTAGTAGATAGGAAAGTTCTTCATTTAACTGTAAAATAATTAGTTATGGCCCTTTTTTACGATGTGAGATCGCTATACATGAAGCATAATAACGCAGAGGAACTCGTTGCGGAAGAGCTTGTTTTCTATGTAGAACAAATGACAAAGCGATTAGAAAAGATGAAAAAGCACATAGATGCAAAAAACTATGAAAAGCTTCAAAAACATGTGAAAGTGCTGCAGCCTATGGTAGAGACACTGGGAATGGATCAAGCATTTGAAGAATTCAACAGTATTCAGGAATGGATTGAGCAAAAAGGGAAGATTAAAGAAATCAAAGAAGTGTATAAATTGCTGCGCAAACACATTCGTTCAGCAGTAAAAGAGATAAAAAAAGACTATCATATTGTGGTGCAATGAAAGCGAGTATCATAACTATAGGCGATGAAATATTGATTGGACAAATCATCGATACAAATTCTAATTATTTAGCCAATTATTTGGATAAACTGGGATTTGAAATTGTTGAAATGCTGTCAATTGCTGATTCGGAAGAAGCAATCAAAGAAGCGATGAACAGACAGTTGAATCGCGTCGATGTTGTGGTGATTACCGGAGGGCTTGGTCCAACGAAAGACGATTTGACCAAACAAGTTTTTTGCGACTTTTTCGACGATGTTTTGGTTGAAAATGAAGCTGTATTTGCCCATGTTAAAGCATTGATAGAAGACTATTTTAAACGCCCTATATCAGAGCTGAATCGCAAGCAAGCCCTAGTGCCATCAAAAGCAACAGTCCTCTTTAATGCACTGGGAACTGCACCTGGGATGATGCTAAAACGCGATCAAACCTATTTCATTTCTTTGCCAGGCGTGCCTTTTGAAATGAAAGGCATTGTAGAGAAAGAATTAACCCCGTTGTTAAAAGAGCGATTTACCTTGCGATTTAACGTACACAAAACGATTGTGGTTTACGGTATTGGAGAGAGTTTATTAGCTGAATATCTTTCGGAATGGGAAGATAATCTACCTGCAACGGTACAATTGGCTTATTTGCCTAGTAGAGGAAGAGTACGCCTGCGTTTATCTTCTACAGGAACAGACAAATTAGCGATTGAACAATTGCTAAACGAACAGATTGAAGCAATCCCTTCGTTAGTGAAAGAAAACATTCGCGCTTATGATGATTTAAGTCGCTCGGATGTAGTGATTGAAAAATTAAAAGCAGAAGACCTAACAATTGCTTGTGCAGAGAGTTGTACAGGTGGGCGTTTAGCTGTATTATTTAGTGAAAAAGAAGGCGCTTCGGCGTTTTTTAAAGGCGGTATGGTAACTTATGCCACAACGTCTAAAATAGACGTATTAGGTGTTAAAAAAGAAACGATTGAAACGCATAGTGTCGTAAGTGAGCAAGTTGCTTGCGAAATGGCTGAACAAGCCCGTCAAAAGTTTCAGTCGGATATTGCTGTTGCCACCACCGGAAATGCTGGGCCTTCGAAAGGGGATTCTGCAGCAGCCGTGGGTACCGTTTACGTAGGAATTGCCTCTGAAAAGGGCACCTACGCGGTAAAGTATGAATTAGGTCAACCTAGAGAACAAGTGATTGAACGTACAATTAGTAGGGCTTTAGAGTTGGTTTATAAGGAAATATTAAAAAAATAGTCAAAACATTTTGTTTAATAAATTTCTTTTTCTTTACTTTGCACCCTGATTTTGAATATTGAAATAAAAGATTAGATATAATGTCAAGAGTTTGTGAAATTACCGGAAAGAGAGCGATGGTTGGAAACAACGTCTCTCACGCGATGAATAAAACTAAAAGAAAGTTTTCTGTAAACTTAATTAAAAAACGTTTTTACATTGCTGAAGAAGACAGATGGGTAACATTAAAATTGTCTACCACTGCATTAAAAACAATTAATAAGAAAGGTATTACTGCTGTTTTGAAAGAAGCAAGAGTAAAAGGATTAGTAAAATAATTCGGACCATAAAAAACAAGGAAAACGATGGCAAAGAAAGGTAATAGAATCCAAGTAATCTTAGAGTGTACTGAACATAAAGCATCTGGTTTACCAGGTACTTCAAGATATATCACAACTAAGAACAAGAAAAACACACCTGATAGATTGGAAATTAAAAAATTCAACCCTATCATGAAGAAAGTAACAATTCATAAAGAAATTAAATAATTAAGTCATGGCAAAGAAAACCGTAGCTAGTTTAAGAACATCTTCTAAGAAGTTGACTAAAGCAATAAAAATGGTTAGATCTCCAAAGACAGGTGCTTACACATTTGTTGAGTCTGTTATGGCTCCTGATTTTGTAGATGAATTCTTGAGTAAAAAGTAATTTACCATTAAATATCTTGAAAAAAAGCTGCCTGATACAGGTAGCTTTTTTCATTTTTATCTAGTTTAGTTATAGCAACCGCTATAAGATGATATACTTTTATTCTTTATATTTGTACAAACTAATAGGAACGTTATGAGTTTTTTTAAAAGAATATTTTCTTCAGAAAAAAAGGAAACTTTAGATAAGGGATTAGAGAAATCTAAAACGTCTTTCTTTTCTAAATTAACCAAAGCAGTAGCCGGGAAATCTAAGGTAGACGATGATGTTTTAGATAATCTAGAAGAGGTATTAGTTACTTCGGATGTTGGAGTAAATACAACATTAAAGATTATTGAGCGCATTGAAGCTAGAGTTACCCGCGATAAATACGTTGGAACAGAAGAGTTAAATCAAATTCTACGAGAAGAAATCGCAAGCTTGTTATCTGAAACAGCCTTGGGAGAATCGACAGAATTTGAAATTCCAAAAGATAAAAAACCATATGTTATTATGGTTGTTGGTGTGAATGGTGCTGGTAAAACAACGACCATTGGAAAATTAGCATATCAATTTAAAAAAGCAGGACTGAATGTGGTTTTAGGGGCTGCAGATACGTTTAGAGCAGCTGCTATTGATCAATTGCAAGTTTGGGCAGATCGCGTAGGAGTGCCTATCGTTCGCCAACAAATGGGAAGTGATCCTGCATCTGTAGCATTTGATACGTTACAATCCGCTGTAACACAAGGAGCCGATGTTGTAATTATTGATACAGCAGGACGTTTACACAATAAAGTGAATTTAATGAATGAGCTTTCTAAAGTGAAACGCGTAATGCAAAAAGTAATTCCAGATGCCCCTCATGATGTAATGTTGGTTTTAGATGGTTCTACTGGACAAAATGCGTTTGAGCAAGCAAAACAGTTTACCGCTGCAACAGAAGTTACTTCATTAGCTGTTACTAAATTAGACGGTACAGCAAAAGGAGGAGTGGTGATTGGTATTTCAGACGAATTTAGAATCCCTGTTCGCTATATTGGAGTAGGGGAAGGAATTGAAGATTTACAAGTGTTCAACAAATACGAATTCGTCGATTCGTTTTTTAAATAAAATAAAGGATGCGCAGTTTACACGTTTTTTTTAGCTTATGCCTTATTGTCGTTTTACAAGCTTGTCAATCTAAAGCAGATACAGAAGCAGTAAAACAACACATCTCAGGATATTGGGAAATTGAAAAAGCTCAACTACCAGATGGGACAGAAAAAGATTACACCATTAATTCGACCATTGATTATTTTGAATGGAAAGAAGATCAAACAGGGGTTCGCTTTAAAGTTGTTCCTCAGTTTAATGGAGAGTATTTGACCAACGATATGCCAGAAGCATTTGTAATGCAAGAGAAAGATGGTGCAGTTTGGTTGCAGTACAAAACTGATTTTGCTACGTGGGAAGAACGCGTAATCAAAGTGAGTGAGGAAAATATGGTGATGGAAAACGAAAACAAAATCAAGTATTTTTATAAAAGAGCACATCCGATTCAAATCAAAGAATAACCGTGAATAAAAACAATCCTTATAACCGCAATAAAATTAGCCCTCGTGTGCGCGAAGGCAAGGGGATATCTGAATTGTTACAGCTGTTTAGAACAGAGAACAACTTGGATCAAGGATTGAATGAGTTTGATGTATATGAAGCTTGGAAAGCAGTGCTAGGGCCTGGTATTATTTCATACACCCAAGACGTAGCTTTTAAACGTGGAACGTTGTATGTCAAATTATCGTCTTCTATTGTTCGGGATGAATTGAGTTACGGGAAAGATAAAATTGTGAAGATGTTAAACGAAGAATTAAAACGAGAGCTTATCACAGCTATCGTTTTGAGATAAAAATAGCAAAGCGATAAAGATGAAAATTTCTTGTCGCTTTTTTTAAATTTAAATAAAAGACTTTTTTGTCCTCTATTTGAAAAAATAGTTTATCTTTGTAGAGTAAAATTGAAGGTATGTTTTCAAAAGCTTGTGAATACGCGATTCGTTCGGTTGTTTTTATTGCAGTATCATCACTGGAAGAAACGCGTGTAGGGTTTAAAGAAATTGCAAAAGAAATAGATGCTCCAGAAGCATTTGTCGCTAAGATTTTACAGAAGTTAGTCAAAGGCGGAATCATTGAATCAATCAAAGGAGCAGGAGGGGGATTTGAAATACCCGTACAGGAACTCGAGCACATTAAACTGTGTGAAGTAGTTAATGTGATAGATGGTGATTCGATTTATAAAGGTTGCGGGTTAGGCTTGGCACAATGTTCTGAGACGCATCCGTGTCCTGTACACTTTAAATTCAAATCGATTCGCAATGAACTAAAGCAAATGTTAGAAACAACGTCCTTGAAAGAGTTAGCCAATGGTACCAAGTCTGGTGATACTTTTTTAAAGATATAAATGTAGGAGGGAACGAGATTCCCTTTTTTTAGAACTAAATAAAGGATAAAAAAGTCTTCTATTTTAATGGTATGAATATAAGTCAAAGAAAATTATGGATAGCCTTTACGGTAGTAATGGTATTCTCCTTCGGGGTACTCGGTTATTTTGGTATAGAAATTTATCAAGAAGCACCTCCGGTGCCTACAGAAGTTAGAACGAATGATGGACAAGTAGTGCTTGTTGCAAGTGATATTAAAGATGGCCAGAATGTTTGGCAAAGTATTGGAGGGCAAGAAGTAGGTTCTATTTGGGGACATGGAGCTTACGTTGCCCCTGATTGGACCGCCGATTATTTGCATAGAGAAGCGCTGTTTTTGTTGGATTATTATGCACAAGAGGAATACGGTAAAACATACGAAGCAGCAAGCAAAGAGCAACAGGCGTTCTTGCAAGCGCGTTTACAAGGGATGATTCGCTCGAATACCTATGATAAAGCAACGGGTGTTTTAACGATTACGCCAGAAAGAAATCAAGCGCGTTTGTATCTTGAAGATTATTATAGCAAGTTATTTACCGATGATCCTGCTTTTGATCAGTTGCGCAAAGATTACGCGATTCCAAACAATTCCATTAAAGACGTAGCTCGAATGAAGCAGATGAATGCTTTCTTCTTTTGGGCAACTTGGGCAACGGTAACGAATAAACCCGATAGCGAGGTAAGTTATACGCATAACTGGCCCGCAGATGATCTTGTAGGAAATAAAGCGACAACGCCTTTATTAGCTTGGTCAGGGGTGAGTATTATTCTACTGATTTTTGCTGTAGGGGTTCTGGTATACTATCACATAGCCTCAAAGAGAGAAGAGGAAGAATTAGTACCTGTAGATGATCCTGTTTCTAATGGGGTAACCACAAAGAGTATGACGAGACTCAAAAAGTATTTTTGGGTAGTAAGCTTGCTGATGTTACTTCAGGTGGGATTGGGAATTATCACGGCACACTATGGGGTAGAAGGACAAGGTTTATATGGTATTCCTTTGGATCAAATACTGCCTTATTCTGTTACGCGAACTTGGCATACGCAATTGGCTATTTTTTGGATTGCAACCGCTTGGTTGGGTACAGGATTATATATTGCACCAGCTGTAGGAGGAAAAGATCCCAAGTATCAAGTGTTTGGTGTAGACTTTTTATTTGTTGCCTTGTTGATTATTGTACTAGGCTCAATGATAGGACAGTGGTTTGGTATCATGCAAAAATTAGATCTCGTACAAAACTTCTGGTTTGGACATCAAGGGTATGAATATGTTGATTTAGGGCGTTTTTGGCAACTCTTCTTGTTTGTGGGGCTCTTCTTATGGCTAGCGCTTATGATTAGACCTTTAATCCCTGTTTTAAGAGCGAAAGGAAGTCAACGTAACCTCATTGTACTGTTTCTTATTTCATGTGGTGCAATTGCCTTGTTTTACGGTGCAGGCTTAATGTGGGGAAGACAAACGAACCTAGCAATAGCAGAATACTGGAGATGGTGGGTCGTGCATTTATGGGTAGAAGGATTCTTTGAAGTATTTGCAACGGTTGTACTAGCCTTCTTATTTGTGCGAATGGGCTTGATTAAAACCAAAACAGCAACAAATGGGGCTCTGTTTTCTACGATTATCTTTATGTCAGGAGGAATTATTGGAACGTTTCACCACTTGTATTTCTCCGGTACACCAACGGCAGTAATGGCATTGGGAGCAACATTCAGTGCTTTGGAAGTAGTGCCATTAACACTCATAGGATATGAGGCGTATGAAAATTATAAAATCTCAACGCATAAGGGATGGTTACAAGATTATAAATGGCCTGTTTACTTTATGGTAGCCGTAGCGTTTTGGAATTTCTTGGGTGCAGGAGTGTTCGGATTTATTATTAACCCACCAATAGCCTTGTACTATGTTCAAGGACTGAATACAACGCCATTACATGGACATACAGCTTTGTTTGGAGTGTATGGTATGTTGGGAATCGGATTGATGTTATTTGTCTTACGCAGCATGTATAGAGAAGTACAATGGAATGATAAATTATTAAAAATAGGCTTTTGGGGACTGAATTTAGGTTTATTACTCATGGCGTTATTAAGTCTGTTGCCTATTGGCATATGGCAGGCAATCGAAAGTATTCAACACGGTATGTGGTATGCGCGTTCAAGTGAGTTAATGCAATTACCTGCGATGAATACCCTAAAATGGTTAAGAACAATTGGAGATGTAATATTCACTATTGGGATTTTTGCAATCGTCCTATTCATATTTAAATTAACATTAAAAAAAAGCGAGCATGAAAAATAGAACAATAGGCTCATTTGTAGCAGAAGATTTTAGAACAGCAGCAGTGTTCAATAAATATGGAATTGATTTTTGCTGTAAAGGTGGACGTACTCTAGATGAAGTATGTGAGAAAAAAGCAGTAGATGCGGAAGAATTGATGGGCGAATTAGAACGTCTATTAAGCCAACAAGCGGAAAATAATATTGATTTTAGACATTGGCCGTTAGATTTATTAGCGGATTATATTGAAAAAACACATCACCGTTATGTAGAAGAAAAGATTCCTGTGCTCTTACAGTTTTTAAATAAGCTGAGCAAAGTTCACGGAGAGAGACATCCAGAACTATATGAAATCAATGAGTTATTTATTGGTTGTGCGCAAGAACTAAGTCAGCATTTGAAAAAAGAAGAGTTGGTATTATTCCCTTTTGTACGCAAAATGGTATCAGCAACGATTACGGGACAACCGATTGAAGCTCCTCATTTTGGAACTGTTGAAAATCCAGTAGCGATGATGATGCATGAACACGATGGGGAAGGCGAACGATTCCGAAAAATTGCAGCTTTGTCTGATAACTATACTCCTCCAGCAGATGCTTGTAATACTTACAAGGTAACGTATGCCATGTTGAAAGAGTTTGAAGAAGATCTACACAAACACATTCACTTAGAAAATAATATTCTGTTTCCTAGTGCAATTGTATTAGAGCATAAAATGAACTAACAAATAAATGAAATAGCAGCAGAAGTGTCTCCCTAAAACGAGGCACTTCTTGTTTTAAAAATAAAATATTCTCCTTATTTTAGTAGGAGCAGTTTAGTTGTAAAGCAAAGGTTATGAGTGAAATCCATCTTTTATTGATTCTCCATTTACTCGGTGCTACCATTTGGGTAGGTGGACATATTTTGTTGTGTGTCATTATATTACCTCAAGTTTGGAAGGAACAAGCCGTGGAGAAACTATTTGCTTTTGAAAGTAGATATGAATGGATTGGTATGCCTGCCTTGTTGGTGATGTTGATTACAGGTGTGCGTATGGCGTACCTCTACAATGTGAAAATAGCAAATTGGTTTGCTTTCGAAACCCCAATTGAACGCGTTATATCACTTAAATTAAGCCTGTTAATAGGTATTGTTATACTTGCATTAAGCGCCCAGTTTTACGTACTGCCTCGTTTGAAAACGGATATTAAAAAATTGCCGCTAATGGCCTTTCATATGATTACAGTAACCCTGATTAGTTTAGCGATGTTAATCTTAGGCAGCTTTGTGCGTTACGGCGGGATTGCATAATTACTTATTTTGTTTCTTCTTGAAACGCTCGATGCTTTGCTCCCCATTGTTCTAAAGCCGGCCATATCGGAAGTAAATCTTGTGCAATGGAAGTCAAGGTGTATTCTACACGTGGTGGGACTTCAGCATATACTTGTCGATGAATAAGCTGATCCGTTTCTAATTCTTTTAATTGAAGCGTCAGCATGCGATCCGTGATCCCGTGAACTTTTTCTTTTAATTCACTAAAGCGCAATACTTCATATTCCGCTAGCGTGAATAAAATCATCATTTTCCAACGTCCGCCTATTTTACAAATCGTATAGATGGCATCACAATTCGTGGTGATGAAATCTCGATTGATACTATTAGTTGAATTTTCTTTTCTCTTTGCCATGACTTACAAAATTGTTAGTTACTCACATTAGAGGATGGGCTAGTTTCCAAATCCTTCTCGTTTTATTTTTGTCCAAAATCAATACGAGGCAACTACAAGGTGAATTGTGTTGTCTGTACAAAAGTATAACGATTATTTTTATGAAAAAATATGCTTACGTAGGAGCTCTGGGTTTATGGAGTATTATTACAACTGAATTTGGTGTAATTGGAGTATTACCGCAGATTGCATCTCATTATCAAATCTCAATTGATCAAGCGAGTTGGTTATTGAGTGGTTTTGCTTTAGTTATCGCCTTATTTGGACCTTTTATGACTATTCTTACCGCTCGTATGGATAAAAAGAAAATAATGCTGTTCGCTATTGCGTTATTTGCGAGCACTAGTTTCTTTTCTATTTTTCTACCTTCTTTTGGAATTTTAATGCTATTGCGGATGATTCCTGCTTTGCTTCAGCCAGTATATATAGCCAATGCATTAGCTGTAGCGGTAAATACTAGCCCAAAAGAAGAAGCAAGTAATCGAATGAGTATTGTTTTTAGTGGAATCACCATTGCTTCTTTTACGACAATACCTTTAGCGACCTATTGGACAAATATAGTGGGGTTACAAGCCATTTTTACGATCCAAACGATAATCAGTACACTTGCGTTTGTTGTCATCTATTTCGTATTACCTGCTGTTCCAGGAGAGGATAACAAGATTACTGTCGGAACATTAGGCGTTTTGAAACAAGCTTCTTTTCTGCGTAGTGCTCTCGTAAACTTATTTATTATTGCGATGTGGTTTAGTGTATATAGTTATTTTGCAGATTACCTCAACAAAGAAAAAGGAATGTCGGGAGTAGAGGTAAGCAGTATGATTTTACTTTTTGGTGTAGTGGGAGTAGCAGCCATGTATGTGGGAGGTAAAATGCTGGCTAAAGGTGTTGTGTTTAGTAATGCTTTTTATGTACTAGGTGCTGCTTGTATAGCTGTATTGCTTTATGCATCAGGGAGTAATCTATTGCTTACAACTGGTTTAGTCGTTATTTGGAGTTTATTCTATACGCCTGTTTTTCTTCAGGTTACTGCTTTTTTACAGCGTACAACAGCAATCCCTTTTGAATTAGGGAGTAGCCTTGCTACTTCTTTAGGAAATTTAGGTATTGCGCTGGGAACTTTTGTAGGAGGAAAAGTGATAGCAAATTATGGGCTGCATTATATACCCTTAGTCATGCTTGGATTTGCAGGGGTAAGCTTGATTTTTATCTTGTTGGTTTTTAGAAAAAACAACTTAAAATAGAAATACTGCTCTTGCTATATCAATAGCCGTGTAGAGCAGTATATTCTCGAATTAATAATTAACATCTTATGGAATTAAAGCAATTTGCTTTTCAATTTCTTTAATTGTCGGTTCATAATCAATACCAAGGCCTTCTTGTTGATAATCGAGTTCGCCTTTTGTATTAAATACACTAATAATATTGGAATGAGAAAAATCAATAGGTGATATTTTCTTGTAATTGACCGCTAATGTAGCGGCAAATTCTCGTGTATTATCTTCAGAAGAACGCAGGAAAAGCCATTGATTGCCGTCCATTTTATTCTCCTTGGCAAAAGCCTTTAATCGTTCTGGGGTGTCCACTTCGGGGTCAATACTCACCAAAACATATTTTACGTTCTCTTTGTTTTTACCAGTTACTTTTTCTTCAATATGACGCATATCTGCTACCAATCGAGGACAAGCGGCTTTGCAAGAGGTGTAAATCATCACCATAACCAAGACATTTCCTTGAAGTTCTTTGAGTTCAATCGTTTTCCCTTCCTGGGTGGTCCAGGTAGAGGGAAGATTGTAAATCGATAACTCAGAGATCTCTTCGGTTGCGGTATTTGTTGTTGTAATGGTAGCAGAATCTTGTTCCGCTGTGTTTGTTTTTTTACAGTTGTAAAACAATACCGTGATACAAGTAAGTAAAAAGAGGGAAAACTTTTTCATAATTACATTTTTTAAAGGTCTTTCGCACATCTAAAGCCTAAGTTTTTAGTCGTAAAATTAGCTCGTAAGCTTCCTCTAAAACCGTAGCGCATAAAGGCCGCATAATCCATTAAATCCGAAGCATTGATAGAGGCACTACCACAAAATAGATTCTCGTCATTGCCTTTGTCTTTTCGACTTTCTCCTGATAAGAAAATAGAGTTGTAATCAAATACCCATTCCCAAATTAAACCGTGCATATCGTAAACGCCCCAGTAGTTTTTTTGTGTACTTCCTACGGGGTTGAGGTAGGTTTTAGGCGTTTCATACCACGCCAAGATATATTGGTTATAGGCTTCTTTTTCTCGCGCATCCAGTTGCTGTGCATCTGCCATGGCTACATATTCCCATTCATCCAAAGTTGGAAGTCGCTTTCCTTGGCATTCACAGTATTTTTTAGCTGCAAACCACGAGATATTCGTTACAGGGGCTTGCGGATTTAAATCCCCAAAATCCAAATCGCTCTTCCAATGTGATAAATAACTCTTCGAAGCAAATAAGGCTTTGATTTGGGAGCGTTGATAAGTAGGATGCTGTTTTAAGAAAGCCAAATACTGCGCATTTGTCACTGCAAATTGATCCAATTGAAAAGAACCAACCCGTACATTGCCTTCTTCCGTACTGCCATAGAGTGGAACAAACGCTCCACTGCGAATGGTTTGCATCGGTGTTGCTTGCTGAGCATCTGCCAATTGGATGGACAAGATGCTCAACAAACACAGTAAAAAATGAAGGGGATGAGAAATCATCATATTATCTATTTTTTTGAACCATTTGAGGGGTTACAACCGTTTTATTATTTCCCCAACTATTGTACACATAAGTCAATACATCCGCGATTTCTTGATCACTTAGATTTTGACTCGTCATGATGGAGTTGTATTTAATTTTATTTACCGTAATCTCTCCTTCTAAACCGTTTATCACTGTTTTTATCGCTCGACTGACATCTGCATTTAAGTAATCAGACTTAGCAAGAGGAGGGAAGATTCCTTCAATTCCTTGGCCTTCTGATTGGTGACAAGCAAAACACGTTCTTGTAAATACGTTTTTTCCATCTGTCATTTGTTGCGCCAGTGTTTTATTTTCAATCGGTGCTTTCTTATTTGTATCTGTTGGCATGGTTTGGATGGTTCCACCTTCAGGTAAGTAAATACCTTCTTTGATCTTACCAGCAAAAACCTTTTCGTTTTCGTCTCCTTCAACTTTTAACATACCCAAGGCTCCTTTGTTAAAGGCTCTAAAGATGGAGTGATCGACTAATACAAATGTACCCGGAGTGTTCACCTTAAACTCTACGATGGCAGCACCTCCTGCTGGAATAAGTGTGGTCTGTACATTTTCATTAATTAAATCCCCACCTTCTACATGTACACGATCAAAAATCTCTCCAATAATGTGGAAAGAACTAACTAAGTTAGGGCCACCATTTCCAACAAATAAACGCACGGTTTCACCTACCTTAGCTGTGATGGCGTTGTCATTAACTAATCCATTAACATGGCCATTGAAGACAACATAATCAGGTTGTTCTTTGACAGCTTTATTCATATCAAAAGGCTGAAGCCCTTTTTCTCCATAATTACCTTTGGTGTAAAAATCCCCTTGCATGATGTAGTATTCTCTATCAACTGGAGCAAGACCACCTTCCGGTTCTACGAGGATAAGCCCATACATTCCATTGGCAATGTGCATACCTACCGGAGCTGTCGCGCAATGGTAAACATAAAGACCAGGATGAAGTGTTTTAAATGAAAACGTTACCTCATGCCCTGGAGCTACCAAAGAAGAAGCTGCCCCACCACCAGGACCTGTTACCGCATGTAAATCGATGTTGTGAGGGAGTTTGTTGTCTGGGTGATTTTTAAGCGTAAACTCAACTTCATCTCCCACACGGGTACGGATAAAACTACCCGGTACTGTACCGCCAAACGTCCAATACATGTATTTTACACCATCAACCATTTCACCTTCTTGTTCCAGAATTTCTAAATTGACATTTAGTTTAGTCGCAGCTCTTTTACCTACGGGTTTAGGTACAAGAGGAGGAGCAGTTAATTCAGCTTCTCTTTCTCCATGTGCAACTAAGCGTTCTGCCCAATCAGCATCCATAACAATGTTCTTTGATTCCTTTTGAGAGCATCCTCCCAAACCTAGTAGACCTAAAGTCAATACAATCGCTCCAAGTCCTCTTTTTAAATTCCGTGATTTTGTATCCATAATCATCACTTTGTTAGTTCATTTTAGTCTATCAAATATAAAGGACATTTTTGTCTTCTATATTGATATTTATCAGGTTTTTGGGAAAGGCTTTTTTTGGGAAAGGCTCTTTTGCTTTTGTGTGTGTTTGCTTTTTTGTTTGAGTAACCGATGCGATACTTCCTTCGTCAGTATGACATACTACGTGTATAGTAAGGTGTGGATAGATAGGATTGCAAAAAAACTTCACATAAAAAAGACAGTTTTATTTCCTAAAAGAATTTCTTCAAAAAAGCAAAAAAGCGAAGAAGGAACTTCACATAAAAAAGAGAATTTCTCGAAAAAACGAAGAAACAAAAAAACAGAAAAGCAAAAAACAAAAAGCGCCTTCACAAAAGAAAAAACGTTCTATTATACAGATTTGCTCCTAACAAGCGTTGAATAACAGATGCGATACTTCCTTCGTCAGTATGACATACTGCGTGTATAGTAAGGTGTGGATAGACAGGATAGCAAAAAAGCGAAGAAGGAACTTCACATAAAAAAGAGAATTTCTCGAAAAAACGAAGAAACAAAAAAACAGAAAAGCAAAAAACAAAAAGCGCCTTCACAAAAGAAAAAACGTTCTATTATACAGATTTGCTCCTAACAAGCGTTGAATAACCGATGCGATACTTCCTTCGTCAGTATGACATACTGCGTATATAGTAAGGTGTGGATAGACAGGATAGCAAAAAAACGAAGAAACAAAAAAGCGCCTTCACACAAAAAAGACGGTTTTATTTCCAAAAGCGAATTTCTCGAAAAAGCGAAAAAGCGAAGAAGCAAAAAAACAGAAAAGCAATTAAATCGAAAAGTTCTGATCGATTTGTTTCAGGATAATTTCAGCCAATAACTTTTTCGCACGCATAATTTTGATTTTCACATTATTTAGCGGTTCGTTGAGAATACTAGCAATTTCATTATAGGAAAGTTCTTGGAAAAACCTCAACTCAATAACTTCTTGGTAATGAGGTTTTAAAAGGCGAATATAGTTTTTGAAGATTTCTAAATTCTGTTCGCGAATTAATTCATCTTCAATGGTTTCAGAATCATCAATAATATTGTTGTATTGTTGTTCCTCATCCGTAATGTCCACGAAGTGTAGGTTTCTTCTTTTGCGAATTAAGTCGATATGCGTGTTTTTCGCAATCGTTAATAACCACGTATTAAAAGCAAATTTATTGTCATAGGACTCAATGCTACTAAAGGCTTTCGAGAAAGTTTCAATGGTAATATCTTCAGCATCCGTTTCATTCCCGGTCTGTTTGAGGATGAAATGGTACACTTCCGACCAATATTGATTTAATAGCGAAGTAAAAGCAGTTTGATCTCCTTTTTTAGCAGCTTCTATTGTGTGACTTGTTGCGCTTGTTTTCAAATTTTCTTACGTGTGATAAAGTGTTTAAACGCAAAATAATGACCCGATAGTATATGAGTAAACTCAAAAAATGGAATGAACCACACCAAGTCTTTTTCATTGAAATTCTTCAAAAGTTTTGCAAAGTAGAAGATACTGATAAAATATCGGAAAACAAATACCCCCACTACAATTTCCCACTGATATAAATGGAGGAGTAGGAAGGTTAATAGAATATAAAATACCAATACACTAAAATGGTAGAATCTCAATTTTAACTGATTGAAAAGTCCGATTCGCTTAAAAAGTAAATCGTTTTTTCGTTGCAGTTGAAAAGCAGATTTCCAAGAAGGCTGTTGGTGTAAGGTATTCATACTTTCAGGCGCAAGGGTAATCGCTGTATTTGATTTTGTTCCAATCTGTCTAATAAACTCTTGCTCTTCCCCCTGACTGATTTTCATCTCTTTGATGAAACCATTCACTTGATAGAATAGCGTTTTCTTGTAGGCTTGATTTAAGCTATTACCATATAATGGTTTGCCTAATTCTGTCCAAATGAAGTTGTGAAGGGTATGAAGAAATAGTTGGAATCTTTCGTATTTATTGCTGAGGCTTTTTTTCTTTTTTGCCAATGAGGTATGCGCAATAACAACTTGTTTTTTCGTTGTGAAAAGGGCTGTCATGCTAGCAATCCAATGCGGTGAATCCGGAAGTGCTTTCGGTTCCGTGAATAAAAGATAGTCATAAGACGTGGTCTTAATTCCTAACGTTAAAGCGTATTTTTTATTTCCCCAAAAGGCTTCATTATTCTCTACATTGACCAATTTAGCAAAACGATGTTGAGCAACAAATTGTTCCAAAATAGGTAAACTCTCATCTTCGGAAGCATTGTTTACGAGGATAAGTTCATAAGAAGAATACTCCTGTAAAAGCATGGCTTCAAGGAACTGAGGTAGTTCGGCCTCATTATCTTTGATATACACCACCACCGAAACAGGTAGTTGCTGTTCGTTGGCTTTGCTCTTTAATGAGCTATTAAAGGCGATATTGCTGTATAAAACAACATAATAAAGCGCGTGAAATAATAGAATACCAATCAGTATGTAAAATAAGATGGTTAGCATGGTGTGTGAACTATATTAAGCAAGAGGCAAAGGTATCAATAATCGCTTTTTTGTGCAATATATCTAAAAGATATTCACTTCCGCTTCTAGGTGAATATTAAAAATCTTAAAAACCTCATGTTGAATGGTTTCGGATAATTTTTTTAACTCGATGCCTTGTGCATGACCATAGTTAACTAAAACTAAGGCTTGTTTGCTATGTACACCAGCATCGCCAATTCGATAGCCTTTGTATCCGCTTGTTTCAATTAACCAACCTGCTGGGATTTTAATGTGATCCTCATCAATCGTATACGAAGGCAGGGTTGGATACTTCTTTACTAGAATATCAAATAACGCTTTGGATACAATCGGGTTTTTGAAAAAACTACCGCTATTGCCTAATTCTGCTGGATTAGGTAATTTACTGCTGCGAATAGCAATGACAGCTTGACTAATGTCTTGAATTGTTGGAGACGTGATGCCCATTTGCTCTAATTCTCCTTTAATTGCACCGTAATTGGTGTGTAAAACGTGATTTTTTTTGCTTAATCGATAAACCACAGATAGGATAATATATTGATCTTTCGCTGCTTTTTTGAAGATACTTTCTCTATAGTCAAATTGACAATCGGCCTTGGTAAATTCTTCAATTTCCAAGGTTTGAATATGTAAAGCTTTGCAACTTACCATCGTATCTTTAATCTCAACGCCATAAGCACCAATGTTTTGAACAGGTGTTGTGCCGACATGCCCAGGAATTAAAGATAAATTTTCTAATCCTCCGTAATCCCTTGCAAGCGTCCACTGCACAAAATCATGCCATACTTCACTCGCCTGAGCTTCTACCCAAACAAAGTCTTCTTCTTCCTTTATAACTTCAATCCCCTTGATATTTAGCTTGATTACCAGTTGTTCAACATCATGCGTCAATAACATATTGCTTCCTCCACTTAATATAAAATAAGGTTCTTGAGGAAAGGATTGAATCAGGTGTTTCAGTTCTGTAATTGTATCGACTTGCGTAAAGCGTTTCGCTTGAACATCAATGCCAAAGGTATTGTAAGGTTTTAAAGAAATATTTTCTTGAATCATAGCGTATGAATTGAAAGCAGTTTGTTATTCTATGGTAAAGATTTTGAAATCTTGATTAATCGAGTTTAAGAGCGATTCCGTTCGATCCAAATGGGTATCCGTAATAAACATTTGCCCAAAAGTATCTAAGTTAACTAGCTCTAAAATTTGACGTACTCGTAGTTCATCTAATTTGTCAAAGATATCGTCAAATAGCAAAATAGGCGCTATGTTATGCTGTTTCTTTAAAAAATCAAATTGAGCAAGTTTCAGGGCAATTAAAAAAGATTTCTGTTGTCCTTGCGAACCGAACTTTTTAATTGGACTTCCCTTGAGTAAAAAAACGAGATCATCTTTGTGAATCCCTACGGATGTATATTGCAGCGCTCGATCTTTTTGAATGTTTTGATCAAAAAGCTCTCGCATGCTATGATGTTCTAATTGTGATTCATAGAGTAAATGTACATCATCTTTGTTTCCCGTAATCAATTGATGGTATTGATTAAAAATAGGAATAAACTCATGCAAAAAATCACGACGCGTTTCGTAAATCGGTTGGGCAATCGTTTCAATCTGCTCGTTGTAAATCTCAAGTGTATCTCGATCAAAGTAATTGTTGCTGACAAAACTCTTTAATAGAGCATTGCGTTGTGTAATCAATTTTTGATGTTGAATAAGCAATTGTAAATAATTGCTGTTCATTTGAGAAATAACACTATCTAAAAATTTGCGTCTCGTTTCACTTCCTTCAATAATCAAATCACTATCGGAAGGAGAGATAATCACGAGTGGAATAAAACCAAAGTGATCCGAAAAACGCTCGTAGTTTTTATTGTTGCGTTTGAGTATTTTTTTTTGCCCTTTTTTTAAGCTACATAAAATGTGTTCACTCTGTTCATTTTTTTCAAACAAACCGTCGATAACAAAGAAATCAGCGCCATGCTTGATATTCTGAACAGCAATAGGATTAAAATAACTACGGCCATAGGCAATATAATAGATTGCATCTAATATATTGGTCTTACCAACGCCATTTAATCCAATAAAACAGTTGATTTTAGCGTTAAATTCAAAAGATTTATCTTCAATATTTTTGAAATTGAGAAGATCTATTTTTTTTAAATACACGAGAATATAGGTGTTTTTAACGAGTGAGTGATAGTATTATCTAATTTGGTTGCAAATTATCAAAAATATTAATAGTAAGCACTTTTATATTACAATAAAAATCATATTTTTGCCTTTCATTAAACTTTTTATACATGGCAACTTATAATAAAAGAGGTTATAAAGCTCCAAAACCGGAAGACGAAACGGTAGATAACGAATTTGATCAGTATGGTTCAGTTGATACTTCTAAGAGTACTACGGCAGAGGTATTTAATTCCTTAGATCAAGGAGCAAATAAAATGGAAGGTTGGGTAGCGAGAAATCAAAAAGCAATTTTTGGTATCGTTGGAGCCATTGCTTTAGTGACTATTGGTTATGTTGGATATAATAAGTTTGTAGTTGAGCCTAAAAACGAAGAAGCAGCGAATGAGATGTTTCAGGCACAATCTTACTACAATGACGCTTTTACTAACGAGGCTGAAAGACAAAATTTATTGAACTTAGCCTTGAATGGTGGAGAAGGTAAATTAGGATTTTTAGGTATTATCGATAACTATAAAGGTACTGCATCTGCTAATTTAGCACATTATTATGCAGGAACAACTTACCTAAATCAAGGAGACTTTAAAAAAGCAATTGAGCAATTAGAACAATATAAATTAGGATCAGAAGCGGTTATTGGTGCTTCAGCATTAGGTGCTATTGGAGATGCTTTCTCTGAATTAGGACAACATGCAGATGCATTTGAGTACTATAAAAAAGCAGCTGATCACAATAAAAACAGCTTCACTACACCTAGATTTTTATACAAAGCTGGACTTGCAGCTTTAGAAGATGGGAAAAAAGCAGAAGCTTTAAAAATGTTTAACGAGGTTAAGAATAACTATTCAACGGCTGCAGAAGCAACGTTAGTAGAGTCTTTAATCGGTCTTGCTCAATAATATGGCAACAGCGAATAAAAACTTATCGGCTTATGATAAAACAACATTACCTTCGGCAACAAATATGAAAGTGGGAATCGTCGTTTCAAATTGGAATGATACGATTACAGAAGGATTATTTGACGGTGCCAAAAGAACACTTTTAGATTGTGGTTTACAAGGAGAAGGGTTAATCCGTTGGGATGTACCAGGAAGCTTTGAATTGGTTTTCGGTGCAAAACGAATGATTGAACGCTTTGAAGACTTAGATGCAGTTATTGTAATTGGCTGTGTAATCAAAGGAGAAACCATGCACTTTGAATTTGTTTGTGAAGGTGTTACACACGGAATTAAAGATTTAAATTTAATAGCAGATATTCCTGTCATTTTTTGTGTACTTACAGATAACACAATAGAACAGTCACTCGCTCGAAGTGGTGGTGATATGGGGAATAAAGGGGTTGAGGCCGCAGTCACTGCCTTGAAAATGATTGCTTTAAATAATCTATAAAAGAAAAAAGATAAGCCTGTGTAAAAGCAGGCTTTTTTTATCATACGAAATTGAAAAGTGAAAAAATAGTTAAGGAAGTAATTCCCCTATTTATTTAATTAAATTTGTATGGATAGAGTTCAACGTTTTAATCAAAAAAAAACTTCCTTTTTTAAATGTCTAATATTATTCGATTATTACCAGATCACGTAGCCAATCAAATTGCCGCAGGAGAAGTGGTTCAACGACCAGCTTCTGTTGTGAAGGAATTGATAGAAAATGCGGTGGATGCTGAGGCAACGGAAATCAAGTTGGTGCTAAAAGAAGCAGGAAAAACGTTGATCCAGGTAATTGATAATGGAAAGGGAATGAACGAGACAGATGCTAGAATGGCTTTTGAACGCCATGCTACATCTAAAATATCCAAAGCAGAAGATTTATTCGCCTTAAATACAAAAGGATTTAGAGGAGAAGCCTTAGCGTCAATCGCTGCGATTGCACACGTTGATCTAAAAACGTGTTTGCACAATAGTGAATTGGGAACGCACCTCGTGATTGAAGGATCGAAAGTAATGTCACAAGAAGTGGCAGTAACACCTCCAGGAACTGTGTTCTCAGTGAAAAATCTTTTCTTTAATATTCCCGCTCGTAGAAATTTCTTAAAGTCAGATAATGTTGAATTGCGCAATATTGTGGATGAATTCGAACGCATTACCTTGGTACATCCAGGTATTAGTTTTACCATGATTCACAATGGAAGTGAAGTATTTAACTTGCCGAGTTCAAACTTGCGTCAGCGCATCGTTAACGTATTCGGAACAAGAACCAACGAAAAGTTAGTTCCAATTGAAGAAATTACAGAAATTGTAACCATCCGCGGCTTCATAGGGAAACCAGAGTTTGCTAAAAAAAGCCGTGGTGAACAATTCTTTTTTGTCAATGATCGCTTCATTCGAAGTGGTTATTTGCATCATTCTGTTTTAGCTGCTTATGAAGGATTGCTGAAGGATGGCACACAACCGACATATTTTATTTATTTGTCTGTACCTCCGGATTCCATTGATATCAACATTCACCCAACAAAAACAGAAATTAAGTTTGATGATGAACAAGCGCTTTATAGTATTTTGCGCTCCTCGATTAAACACAGTTTAGGGCAGTTTAATGTAGCGCCTGTGCTCGACTTTCATCGAGATGAAGGATTAGATGTTCCTTATGAATTTAAAGACAGAGAAGCAGAAACACCTTTAATCGAAATCGATACACATTATAATCCGTTTAGCAATGAATTGCTAAATCCTGAAGAGGAGATTTTTAATCCTTTTAAACAAACACCAGCAAATACGACGAATGGTTTGCCTTCGGATTTCGTAGCAAGGGGATTCAATCCTTTTGAAGAAAGTTCTTTTTTGCGTAAAGAGGAAGAACCAGAAGAACCGATTGTACCTGATGAAGAGGAGGAAGCTGAGGTATTTGAAAGTAAACTGACTACAGCTAAATCAACGATTGACTTTTCTTCGTTTAAACAAGAAGGAAGAAAAGCGGATGAAGCTGTTTTCTTTGCTAGCAAATCCAATAAAACAGAAATTAAAAAGTCTTCTGCAACAGAAGTAGGGGCTTGGCAAGAAGTTTTTGAGGGACTGAAAGGCAAAGGAAGTGATATTGATATTAGTGGCTTGACATTCGAAGAGGAAGAAGTAACGGGAAGTTTGTTTGACGAAAGTACAGAAACTACCTTGGCTTCTCGTACGTTTCAGATTCAGCGAAAATATATTGTTAGCCCGATTAAATCCGGGATGGTGGTCATCAACCAAGGACGCGCACACCAGCGAATCCTCTATGAGAAATTCATCGGAAATATTGCTAAATCCAATGCCATTTCTCAACAGTTACTCTTTCCCTTAACGCTATATTATGCTCCATATGAAGTGGTCTTGTTGAAAGAAATTCGACATTCACTAAAACAAATGGGCTTTGATTTTGAAGATATGGGCGAGGATCATGTAATTTTATCTGGATTACCTGTAAATGTAGCCGAAAGTGAAGCGCAAATTGTGTTAGACGATTTGATTATGAGCTTCCAAGAAGGAATTCCTGAAACAAACTACATTCAAACGGAACGCATTGCTAAAACATTGGCACAAAGTTTGGCTGTAAAATCAGGTACAATTTTAAATGAAACAGAACAAGAAGATATTGTGAATTCTTTATTTGGTTGTAAAGAGCCCAACATCTCACCATTTATGAAACCTACTTTTATTACCATGAAAGTAGAAGATATTGAACGAAAATTTATACTGTAATGAGAATATCAGAAGGAGTAAAACAGTTATTGATTATAAATATCCTATTTTTTATAGGGAGCATGTTCGTTCCTGCTACCTATGATTATTTAGCGATGTATTATTTTGACAATGCCAAGTTTCAAGTTTGGCAACCGCTGACGTATATGTTTATGCATGGTGGAATCATGCACATCTTTTTCAATATGTTCGCGTTATTCTCATTTGGATCAACCCTAGAAATGATTTTTGGAACGAAAAGACTGTATGCTTTGTTCCTGATTTCGGGACTAGGTGCCGCTTTGCTGCACATGGGAGTGAATTATTATTCCGTATCAAATGGCGTTAGTCAATTGGTTGCAGCAGGTTTTCAGGAATCTGAAGTCTATAACCTATTGAAAAGCGGTATGTATGATAGACGTTGGGAATCTCACCTTAGTTCGGCTGATTTTGGCGCAATGATTTCTGCCTTTAATACTCCTGTTGTAGGAGCTTCTGGAGCTGTTTATGGCTTTCTAGTTGCTTTTGCTTATATGTTCCCAAATGCAGAATTGATGATGATGTTTATTCCCGTACCAATCAAAGCGAAATACTTTGTGCCTGGAATCTTAGCGATTGACTTAATCGGTGGATTAACTGGTGGATTCAGTATTTTTGGTGGTGGAACAGGAATCGCGCACTTCGCTCACGTAGGGGGTGCATTAACAGGCTTCTTATTAGTGAGGTATTGGAAACAAAACCAGTTTAAACAAAACCGTTGGGATTTGTAACATGAAAGGATTTGAGGATTTAAAACGAAACATCAAATTAGGGGATAAGGTACAACTACTGATTATCCTCAATATTGTTGTCTTTATCTTGTTATATGGACTCTCTGTTGTTTCTTCAAGTGTGTACCACAGTGTGTTTCCGTATGTCGCTTTTGTAGCGGAGGGAGTTGCATCATTGGGGCGCTTTTGGACGTTTATTTCCTATTCTTTTGTACATGCTACGATTTGGCATTTACTCTTGAATATGATTATGCTGTTTTTTGTCAGCAATCTATTCTTTACGTTTTTTACCACTAGACAGTTTTTATTTGTTTACCTAGCAGGGGCGTTAGGTGGAAGTATCCTATACTATATTAGTGCTCTTTTCTTCGCTATGGGTTCTGGACTAGTCGGAGCCTCTGCTGCGGTTATGGCTCCACTTATTGCAGTGGCTAGTTTTGCTCCGCAAATGGAAGTGCGTTTAGCGCTGCTAGGGCGTATAAAAATGATTTATATAGCGGGGTTTATTATCCTTATTGATTTGTTTCAACTGTCTTCTAGTAACGTTGGAGGGCATTTAGCCCATCTTGGTGGTGCCTTAGTCGGCTTTGGTTATGTCTTCTTGCTGAAAAGAGGAACAGATCTAGCTAAACCAAGGAAGCGAACAGCAAAAAATAAATCGACGTTTAAGAAGGTTTATGTCAATAAATCAGTAGAGAAAAACGTTACTAAGGAAGAGACCTCACAAAAGGAAATTGATGCCATTTTGGATAAGATCAGTAGGTCGGGATATGAAAGTTTGAGTAAAGAAGAAAAGGATTTTCTTTTTCGTCAAGGAAATAAATAAGTATGAAGAAACTATCTTGGTTTAATAAAGTTATATTTTTCTTTAATGTTCTCGTTGCAATAGGAACATTATTGGGCTATGTATTGCCTTTTTTAGCACCCAAGTTGTTTCCACTGTTATCTGTTTTTACGCTGATTCTCCCTTCTCTTTTATTGCTGAATTTCTTCTTCTTATTGTATTGGGCCATTCAAGTAAAAAAACAAGTGGCATTATCTGTGGTGATTCTATTACTCGGTTTTACTTTTATTACGAAGTTCTATAAAATAACAGGAAAAGAAGAAGCTACGGAGCCAGAAGATATTGTGTTAATGACGTATAACGTTCGTTTGTTTAATTTGTTTAAGTGGATTCCCGATGAATTTGTTCCTCAAAAAATTAAGGAATTTGTCGACCTACAAGACCCTGATATTTTGTGTTTACAAGAGTATTCTAAAAGTGCAGGATTGAACTTTAAGCAATATCCTTATAAATATGTGGTTTCTCACGGAGATAAGATTAAAACAGGACAAGCCATTTATTCTAAACATCGAATCATCGATAAAGGAGAAATTAATCTCCCTAATTCAAATAACAATGTCATTTTTGCGGATGTATTAATACAAGCCGATACCATTCGCGTTTATAGCATTCACTTGCAGTCGGTGAGTATTAGTCCTGATATTCACGAAAAGTTAGATGAGGAAAAATCAAAACGCATTTTCAAACGCATAGCTAGCGCTTTTAAGGAGCAACAAATGCAGTCTGAGTTGATTCAGTCGCACATGAAAGACGCCACGCACCGCAAGGTGATTTGCGGTGACATGAACAATAGCGCCTTTTCGTATGTATATAGCAATATTAAGGGGGAACTAAAAGATGCCTTCATTGAGGCAGGCAGTGGATTCGGAAAAAGCTACGATTTTCCGTATTATCCAATGCGTATCGATTACGTTTTCGTGGACCCAAGTATTCAAGTGAAGTCCTTTAAAACCTATAGCGATTTTAAAAATTCCGATCACTTTCCCATTGTTACGCGTTTAGCTTTAAACGAACGATAACTATTGACGTTGTTTGGGTAAAGTCAAGGCTAGAATAAAGGCAATACTCGAAAATAAAACCAATACCCATCCAAAGTGGTGAAGTAAACTACTGCTGTATAGCCCCAAACCAATCAAGATATAATACAACAACCCGAATAAAGCTCCTGCGGATCCAATGGCGGTTTTGTAGGATATCAACGCTTGACTTAAAATGTTGGGAATAGCGATACCAAATGCAGCTACAACCAATAAAACAGGAAGCAAAAACCACATCGAATGCAGTAAGAGGCAAACAGATAGTGCACTAACTAGCGCTAATACGGCTGATGCAAGAATAAGCCTATTGCTAGAAACACCTTTGCTGATGCAAACCTTATTAAAGTAACTTCCCGCAAACGATCCTAAAGCTAATACAATACCACTATAGCCATAAACGGAAGCATCATATCCATTAGACTCAAAGATAAAAGGAGCAAATGAATAGTAGCTAAAGAGCAAGACATTGTAGCTCATTACTAACAAAGCGTAACGCCAAATACGTCGATCCGTGTACATTTGTTTAGCGAGTTGAATAACAGCTTGCCCCGTAATTTTATCTTGGGTTTGTTTTGTTTCTGGTAGTTGAAAATAAGCTTTAACAACCAAAAATAAGGCGAGTATAGCAAGCAGAGCAAAAACACCAACATGTCCAAATGTAGAAACGGTTATTCCACCTAATAATAATCCAATAACTGGACTGATGGATAACGCAATACCCATGATAGAAAATACCTTGCTCAGTTCTACGCCCGTATATACATCGCGCATCATGGTTTGGGTAATCACAGATCCGACAGCAATACCAAAGGCAGCGAGAATACGTGCGGCCAATACCAATTCGAAAGTTGGTGCCAATAAAGCAAGTAAAGAAGCTACCATATAGGTGGTTAAGCCCCAAATCATCGCTTTTCTTCTTCCGATATAATCACTTTGAATCCCCCACCAAATTACACCTAGTGCAAAAGCAATAAAATAAGTGCTGATGGTAAGCAATGCTTGTGTATCGGTTACTTGATAAGATTGAGCAATATGGGGTAATGCTGGACTATAAATGGTTTCAACAAATTGCGGAAACATCATTAAGAGCACCATAAAGCTCAATTGTACTTTTGTTTTCATTTCTATTATTATTTCTGATGCAAAATTCCGATGAATTTCACTTATCTTTATAACAGGATAAAAGCAAAAAATATCAAAAAACAGACAAATGGCGTATTTGAATAAAGAACAACAGCTGAATTTACTGCAAATTGACCAAGAAGTAATTGGGTTAGCTTCGGATTTAGTTCAACATGATTCGGGATTCCATCAACATCCAGAACATGCGCAAATTCTCTACGCTCCGAGTGGTTGTATGACCTTATTGACACGTAATCGCCAGGTTATTTTGCCTCCTCAAAAATTACTTTTTATTCCCGCAGGACTAGAACATCGGGTTACCTTTCGCAATGTTGTTGCTTATCGCTCGATTTACTTGGATATGCGCAAGCTCAAACTGGAGCATATTGCGTTACAAGTACGAGTGGTATCTCCTTTATTAGCAGAGGTGATTGAGCGTATTTGTTGGTGGGAGTGGGAGGGTGAACCGACACCAAAACAACAGCATATTTTACGTGTGTTTTGGGATGAGTTTGAAGAAGCAAAAGAAGAATCATATGCCTTGGAAATTCCTACGGATTATCGTTTGCAATCGTTCATGACATCTTTTATGTTAGAAAAAAAAGTACCTCCCTTTTTACATGAGTTTGCACAGCATGTTGGAGCGAGTGAAAAGACCATCACGCGTATATTCAAGCGAGAAACCAATATGACTTATCAAGCTTGGCGTCAGCAGTGGCGTGTTTATCGCGCCATAGAACTCCTCGCAGAAAACACCAGTATATCCGAAGTTAGCCACCGATTGGAATTTTCTTCCGATAGCGCTTTTATTGAGTTCTTTAAAAACCATACGGGTACAACACCAGCGAAGTATTTTTTGTAGGGTATGAGTTAAGGGTTAAGGGTTAAGGGTGATGAGTTAAGGGTTAAG
Source organism: Myroides gitamensis (assembly GCF_029894455.1). Taxonomy (NCBI): domain Bacteria; kingdom Pseudomonadati; phylum Bacteroidota; class Flavobacteriia; order Flavobacteriales; family Flavobacteriaceae; genus Myroides; species Myroides gitamensis. The sequence goes on along the minus strand of NZ_JARYHN010000001.1, from coordinate 2,448,209 downwards.
GCGATTAGGGTGAGGTAATTAGGGTGAGGTAATTAGGGTGAGGAGGTGAGATAGAAGATGAGTGATGAGATGTAAAATCTCGTAGTGGCAAATGGCAATTTGCCAAGTAACTAGATAATTTATTTGATTAAGAGTGAATCAAAAAGAATCAAATCACAAACCTCACAAAAAACACCCCTCACAAGGAACAAATGGCACTATCTACTTTAATCGATAACCCTTACGACTTCACAAAAAAGCAAAAAAGCGACTTCACAAAAAGCAAACCTCACAAAGAGCCTCCCTTAATTTGTTTTGAACTTTCTAGAAAACATATAGCATAAACTCAGCATAATAATAGCTGAACTGATATACATAATAGTTGGGATGTGTTCAAGATGATCTTTATAGTACCAACCTGCTGCAAAGGCACCACCACCGATTCCCGCTTCTAAGGCGATATACATAGTAGAAACAGCTCTTCCTCTTTGATCAGGTGTACTGAAATCAATCGTCCACGCATTTAAAGCTGGAGATAAAATTCCCAAGGCAATACCATACATAAAAGCCCCTAAATACAAACCATTAACAGTTTGGAAGAAAGCAATGATGAGGAGCGAAATAAGCAATAAAACCAATCCGATATTAATGATGAGTACGCGCCCATATTGATCAGATACCTTCCCTGCAAAGAAACGGACCAATAGGGAGGATATCGTGAAAATCATAAAGAAGATTCCCTTGTTTTCCAATCCTAAGTGCCCCGTCCAATCTGGAATTAAAGTCAGGATTACCCCATAAGCAATATAGGATAGAAAGGTCACTAAAGCAGCCGGTAAAACATTGAAATCAAACAAATCTTTGCGGGAAATTTTAAAGAGTGAAAAAGAAAACTTTTCTTTAACCTTTAATGTTTCCTTCATGTTGAGTAAGATTAGGATGGACAAGAGCGCAAATAAAGCAGAAGTATAAAACAAGAAGTTCATCGAAGTATAAATCTTGATGGTACTTCCAATTGCAGGACCAATGGCCATCCCTGTACTGAAGCAAATACCGTGTAATCCCAAGGCCTCACCCCAGCGTTCTTTTGGAACAATATCAGCCACATACGCTGCAGTGGCTGTAGGTTTAAATCCCGTTGAAAAACCGTGTAGCAATCGCAAAAACAAGAAACCAGAAACGGTAGTCAAAATAGGATAAAGCAAGCTACAGATGAAACAAACGATTGAGCCAATAGCCATAATGGGTACTCGACCAATTTTATCCGTCAATTTTCCGCTAAAAGGCCTTGAAATTCCCGCTGTAATCGTAAACAAACCAATGATTAAACCTTTGTATTCTGCTCCACCTAAACTTGATAAATAATCCGGTAATTCAGGGATTAACATATTAAAACTAGCAGAAAATAACAAAGAACTTAAACAAACCAACATGAATTGTAGGTTGTATATGGGGTGTACGGAACGGGAGAGTAAAGACATAGTTGAATTCAATTGCTGCAAATTTATTGGAATAAATCGGGATGGGCAATTATTTTGGCTGACGGTTTAGAGGTTTGTTTTTTGTGAGATTTGCTTTTTGTGAGGTTTGCTTTTTGTGAGGTTTGCTTTTTGTGAGGTTTGTGCTTTGTGAGGTTTGCTCTTTGTGAGATTTATCGATTAAAGAAGAATCTATCATCATCTCGTAATCCGCATCCAGTATGTCACCCCGACGAAGGAGGGGTCGCATCCTCCGAATCCATAATAGGTTGTGAGGTTTGCTTATTATCTCACCCACTCTCCGTCCCATAATCCACGATCAGTATGTCACCCCGACGAAGGAGGGGCCGCATCCGTTACTCACCATCTCACCAATCTATCTCATAGGTTTATATTTGTTTGCGTATTCGATGAATCTGCACTGCGTTCCGATTTCACCGCCTCATCCTTTTCTTAAAGCAGATATTCAAAATAACTCTTATTTCCCTCTTCTTTGACAAAAGTGAAATTCATGCGTTCCATCATGCGGACTGATTTTTCATTGGCTGTTTGAGCAATTCCAACAATTCGTTGAATCTGCGGTTCTCTTTGTTTAATAAGCTCGATTAATCCCCAGGTTCCTTCTGTTCCATATCCTCCTTTCCAAAACGCTCGACCAATGGAAAAGCCAATTTCTGCAGAGGTTGCATCAAGTAAGGCATAAACAGCAGTTCCCATTAATTGATTCGTTTCGGTGTGTACAAAGGCACAACGAAATTTTTGTCCGCTTAGATTTTCTTGCTCAACCTGCTCTAAGTAGGTATCAATTTCATCTTGCGTCTCAAAGGGAGCGGTTGTTCTATATTGCATGGCGTCTTTATCAGAGTAAATCTCAAATAAAGCCTCTTTATCTGCTGAGTTTAATAGGCGAAAAGATGTTCGCTCTAGTTCTAATAGTATCATTTGAATGGGTGTTTCCTACAAAGTTCGATATTTCTGAGTGAAATTATTCGTTTGTGTTGCTCTTTATTTTGACTAGTTATACAACGGATATAATAACACGAATGAAAAGAAACATAAAAAAATGCCCTATACGAAATTTGGGGGGCGTATAGGGCAAAAGTAGTATGAAAAAAAGTTTCTAATAGAATTACAACTATTGTGCCAAATTTTGAGTTACAACAAAAAAAGAAAAGTAAAAGGATGATTATCGCGTTAAAATGGTTGACTGGCGTTGGTATAAAAGAGGTCATTTTTTTGAGTAAATCAATGGATATTTTTATAAAATGAAGTACATTTAGAAAGAACAAAACCTAATAAAGCATGACTATACAAGAAGTACAAGGCATTCGCAAACAATTTGAGTACTATCGTACGTTAGCCGACAAAACGATATTACTCCTTTCTCAAGAAGAATTGAACTGGCAATACAACGAAGAAAGTAATTCTATTGCTATGTTGGTGCGTCATATAACTGGAAATTTAGCCTCTCGTTTTACAAATTTTTTTACAGAAGATGGGGAAAAAGAATGGCGAGATCGAGATGGTGAATTTGCAACAGGCGTTTACAATAGGCATGAGTTAATCACGAATTGGGATAAAAGTTGGACCATTTTGTTTACCGTGTTAGATTCGATTACTGCAGAAAATGTAGACGCAGTGGTGAAAATTAGAAACCAAGATCATACCGTTGGAGAAGCGTTATATCGTCAACTGGCTCATTATCCTTATCATATTGGTCAAATTGTATTTATTGGAAAACTCATCAAAAATGAAGCTTGGCAATCCCTGTCTATTCCCCGCAATAAATCCAAAGATTACAACCAAGAAAAATTTAATAATCCAAATGCTGACACGCATTTTACTGATGATTATTTAAAAAAATAAAAGGAAAAAAATAGAATTAGTTTTTTTGAGGATAATAAAATACGGAGGGTATAACCATATTTTATATATTTGTTGAAAGACGATTAAAGCATTAATTATGAAATTAAACACAATGGCATGTATTGTATTGGCTTCGGCAATGGCATTATCATGTGGAAAAAACAAAGAGAAAGAAGGAGAACAAACGGTGGGAGCAGTTGAAAATTTTGAATATAGTGTAGATCAATTTGCTGATATTGAAGTATTGAGATATCAAATTCCTGGTTGGGAAGATTTGACATTAAAAGAAAAAGAATTGGTGTACTATTTGAGTCAAGCAGGATATGCTGGACGCGATATTATTTGGGACCAAAACTACAAACACAATTTAGCAATCCGTCAAGCACTAGAAAGCATTTATGTAAACTATGCAGGTGATAAAGAAACAGAAGACTGGAAAAACTTTGTAGTCTATGTAAAAAGAGTGTGGTTCTCTAACGGTATTCACCACCATTATTCTAATGATAAAATCAAGCCAGCTTTTACAGAAGCGTATTTCAAAACATTGTTAGAAGCAACTAAAACAAATTTAGATGCTGGTATTGTGGCTATTTTATTCAATGACGTTGACAATAAAAAAGTAAACTTAGACTTGGCTAAAGGCTTAGTAGAAGGATCAGCTGTTAACTTCTATGGAGATGGAATTACAGAAGCAGAAGTAGAAGCTTTTTACAATGCAATGAAAAGCCCAGATCCTTTACGTCCACTTTCAACAGGATTAAACTCGAAAGTTGTAAAAGAAAACGGGAAATTAGTTGAAAAAGTTTGGAAAAGCGGTGGAATGTACGGTCAAGCGATTGACAAAATCATTTACTGGTTAGAAAAAGCAGTAACGGTTGCTGAAAATCAAAAACAAGCAGATGCATTAAAATTATTAATCAAATACTACCAAACAGGTGACTTAAAAACATGGGACGATTACAACGTTGCATGGGTTGGAGCTACGGATGGAAATATTGATTATAACAATGGATTTATTGAAGTATACAACGATCCATTAGGACACAAAGCTTCGTATGAAAGTGTAGTGCAAATCAAAGACTTCGATATGTCTAAGAAAATGGAAGTTTTATCTAAAGAAGCACAATGGTTTGAGGATAATTCTCCATTAATGCCAGAACACAAAAAGAAAAATGTGACTGGAGTGACGTATAAAACGGTAATCGTAGCTTCAGAATCTGGAGATTCATCACCTTCTACGCCAATTGGAGTGAACTTGCCAAATGCAGATTGGATTAGAGCAGAACACGGTTCTAAATCAATCTCTTTAGGAAATATCATCGACTCATATAACCACGCAGGTGGATCTGGTAAACTAAAAGAGTTTGCACATGATGATGAAGAAGTGAAACTAGAAGAACAATACGGTGAGTTAGCTGATAAATTACATACGGCTTTACACGAAGTAATTGGACATGCTTCTGGACAAATCAACCCAGGTATTGGTCAACCAAAAGAAACACTAAAAAGTTATGCTTCTACTTTAGAAGAAGGACGTGCTGACTTAGTAGGGTTATTCTATTTATACAATCCTAAATTACAAGAAATAGGATTAGTAGAGGATTGGAAAGCTGTGGGAATGGCTGCTTATGATGGGTATATCCGCAATGGATTAATGACGCAATTGGTGCGTTTAGAGCCAGGAGCTGACATCGAAGAAGCACACATGAGAAACCGCCAATGGGTGAGTGCATGGGTTTTCGAAAAAGGAAAGAAAGACAATGTAATTGAAAAAGTGGTTCGCGACGGAAAAACGTATTTCAATATTACGGATTATGATAAACTACACGCTTTATTCGGTGAATTACTAAAAGAAACGCAACGCATCAAATCTGAAGGAGATTACAATGCTGCAAAACAATTAGTAGAAAACTATGGAGTAAAAGTGGATCAAGCGATTCATAAAGAAGTATTAGAGCGCAATGCGAAATACAATTCAGCTCCATATAGAGGATTTGTAAACCCTTATATTGTACCTGTTACAAATGATAAAGGAGAAGTTACGGATTACGTAATTAAACAACCTAAAACGTTTGAAGAGCAAATGTTATACTACGCGAAAGAATACAATTTCTTACCTGCAGTAAACTAAAACATACGCAAAAAGCCAACTCCACGGAGTTGGCTTTTTTTATTGGCTTATTTCAGCCCTGATTCAAAATATTCACTCGGGCGTTTACCTAATAATTTGGTAAAAACATTGCTATAGGATTGGGCACTACTATACCCAACGCGAAAGGCAATCTCTCCAATGTTGAGGTTTCCCTCACTCAGGAGTTCTAGCGATTTAATTATGCGAACCATTTGAATGTATTTCGCTAAACTAATACCAGTTTCTTTTTTAAATTGACGCTCTAAGGTACGGATGCTCACAAAACCTTTGGCAGCTAAATCTTCAATAGCAATTGGCTTGCCATAGGCTTGATGGATATAAGCCGTTACAGCAAGTAAATTGGTCGATTTAGGTACTGGGGTAATCAATGGGATAGATTCTTGTATAAAAGAAGGAAGTTCTTTTAAAATAGCCAGTAAAAACGTTTGCTCACTTTGACGGTATTCCATATTCAGCGACCATTTCTCGGTATACATAATCATCTCGCGCAATACAGCAGGAACAGAAAATAAATACAGATCATCGTAAAAGGGAGGCATTCCATCAGTATTAAAATAGAGCGTTCGCAACGAAACAGATTCCGAAGCGGACGTGGTTTTATGGGGTAGATCCGAAGGAATCCAAGCAGCGTGATTTTGGGGTAATAAGAATTGATTGTTTGTGGTATGCAAGTATTGATAACCCGACTCAACAAAAACAAGCTGTGCTTTGTGATGCTGGTGAAATTCATTGTTGTGTTTCCAATTTTCTGCATGCCAAACAAATCCGTTTTTTTTGACTTGATCGACTAATTCAGGTCCATACATGCTTGTCGTTTTAGTTATGATATATGGCGAATATAATCATTTAATTCCGTTTAATTTTGCCCTTGTAAAACAAACGCACAAAATTAATATGAGTAATTCAATTGATAAAGAGATCGAAAAAGTTTCAAAAACGAAAGAAATCTTGATGCTGCTAGGGGTTATATTTATTGCGTCTAATCTTCGTGCCCCGCTAACTTCTGTAGGGCCTGTTATTGGTGAAATAAGTAAATCCCTAGCTTTGTCTAATACCACAGCAGGTTTAGTAACTACTATTCCCTTGATGGCTTTTGCTTTTTTATCGGGTATTGTTCCTAAGTTTTCTCGAAAATACGGAATGGAATTAGTTCTGCTAATTTCTTTAGTGTTGTTGAGCATTGGTTTGTTTATCCGCCCATTGGGAAATATTGTTTCTCTTTTTTTAGGTGCTGCTTTAGTTGGAACTGCTATTACAGTAGGAAATGTTCTAATGCCCGCCTTTATTAAAAATAATTTTCCTCATAAAGTAGGAAGTATGATGGGAATTTATTCCGTAGCCATGAACTTAACAGCAGCTTTAGCCGCGGGATTTAGTATCAGTTTAGGATCGTATACCACAATGGGATGGAAAGGATCTATCGGTATTTGGTTGGTTCTTTCTTTGGTGACGATTTTTGTATGGATTCCACAAGTCAAGAAAAAGAAAGAAGACCCAATCAAAGGAAATTTTGCAGTTGAAGAGCAAACAGTGAATCTCTATAAATCAGGATTGGCTTGGGCAGTTACAGTGTTTATGGGAGTACAATCACTCTTGTTTTACTGTTTAGCTGCATGGCTACCGAAAGTAATGCAAACTTGGGGGATGTCGGTAGAAGATTCAGGATGGATTTTATCTTATGTACAATTTGCCCAATTACCCATGACGTTTATTGGAGCGATTATCGCTAGTAAAATGAACAATCAAAAACTGTTAGCGCTTGTCGTTGGGGTGTTGTTTATGGTGGGAATTAGCGGAATTTTAATCTTCCGTACAGAGTATATCATCTTGTGGTGTGTCCTTATAGGATTAGCGAGTGGTTTAGCTTTTAGCTTGTCGATGTTGCTCTTTGTTTTGCGTACTAGAAGTACAGTACAATCAGCAGAATTGTCGGGAATGGCACAATCTTTCGGTTACCTAATTGCCGCTTGTGGACCTCCTATTTTTGGCGCATTATTTGACCTATCCAAAGACTGGATGTATTCGCTGCTATTTTTGTTAATCATGTCAGCTACACTTCTAATTTCTGGAATTATTGCCGGAAGAGATACCTGGGTGAAATAAAGAAAAAAATAGATATAAAAAGGAAGCTGATAAGCTTCCTTTTTTTAATCTATAAAGTTGATGGGTTGGTAATACATAGATGTTGTATAAAAAATGTTATAAGGTGAATTAATAATTAATTTATACACAGGGGTAAATCTAGACAAAATAATTGAAAGATTTATTTTTTCACCTTAAATAACTTGATTATTTTCTTATAAATTTAAATTGTTCTTGCGTTTTCGAGGTTTTGATATACAGCACATAAGTTCCTTTTGGCAAGTGATGCACGTCAATTTGATATAAACCATTTTGTTGGGTTACGGGACTCGTTTGTTTTTTTCCTGCTAGATCAAAAACAGTAAAAGACGCTTCAGATTCCAATTGAACAAAGAGATAATCGCTGGTTGGATTGGGGTAAACAGCAAAATTTCGCTCTTCAAAAGAAATGGTACTTAACGTTTCAATATTTACCGTGTCTTTTACCGTATAGGTTTCCTTACAGCTTGTTACTGTTAAGGTTACAGTGAATTCACCTAATTGTTGGTAGCGGTGTAACGGATTGAGTTCTGTTGACGTAGTACCATCTCCAAAGTCCCAGCTAATTTGCTGTACATTGGGTGTCGTATTGGTGAATTGCACACTTGGAGCATCTACGATTTCATAAGTAAACCCCGATTTGTTGTAGTGTACACCAATATACCATTTTTCAAAATCATCATAGACAACCTCTTTTACAATGAGTTTGATATTACGGGCTTGTTCTGCAGTTATTCCAGTATTGTAGGTAAGTAGTGTCGGATCTTTTTTAAAGAGTACCGTGTAAAAGGTATAAGCAGCAACCATAGAACCTAGTAAAGATGGATGTGATTCATCTCGGTTGTAAAGTTTGTACGTTGGATATTGTTCACGTACTTTTCGCCATACTCGTCCTACTGGAGAAACTTCTGCTCTATTTTCCAAGGCCATAGCCATATAAGTTTCATAGATTTTATCATCCATGACTTCATAGGTACACATCTGGGCCATCCCTTGGTTGCACAAGTTTTCTTCTCCATTTTCGCGCCCCCAAGTCATGTAAAACAAAGTTTTCGCACAAGGAGAGGAGTTTTTAATGCGATCATTTAGTATAAGTGCATAAGGTGCACTGTAGTTACTTCCCAGAGCAGGGCGCAAACTCTGTTCTTGTAAAACTACATGGTCCCAAGCTCTACTGTTTATTTTGGCTGTTACAGCTTCATTGTACATGTGATCTTGAAAAGTAGAACCGCCAGGAGTGTGCTCTTGATAGTCCAAAATATCTCCTGTAGATTGAGCCATGTCTTTAATTAATTTGGGGATATCTCCTGTATACGTATAACTATTCCCAATAAAAAGAACTTGTTTTCTTATTTGCGCATGGGATAAAATAGCGGTTAGAATAAACAGAAGAAATAGGTACAGGTGTTTCATAATTTGCAGTTATTTTTGGTTGGATAAAATTATTAAAAAAATGTTAACAACAATTGACCGTGTTAAATTAAATGAGGGCAATTTGTAAGGTAATTCTTTTATTATAGGAGAATTGATTGCGAGAACGCCTTCGTATCTGTTAAATGTGTAGGGGGAAGTCCTACTTAAATCGTATCTTTGAAGAATAGGGCACTTCAAAATTCCCTTGTATTAATTTAAAAAAGTATAGACATGAAAGTAGAAATATGGTCAGATGTAATGTGTCCTTTTTGTTATGTTGGAAAGAAACATTTTGAAAATGCCTTAGCACAATTGCCTTTTAAAGATAAAATAGAAGTAGAGTGGAAGAGTTTTCAATTGGATCCAACGTTACCTGTAGAAGGGGCTTCAGAATCAACCCTTGATTATTTAGTGAAGAGAAAAGGAATGCCGAAAGAGCAAATCGAAGGGATGATGCATCACTTAGATCAATCGGGAGCTGCAGTGGGAATTGAGTTCAGACAAGATATTGCTATTCCAGTAAATACATTTAGAGCACATCGCTTGATTCACTTGGCACAAATTCATGGGAAAGGAAATGAAATGGAAGAAGCGTTATTTTTCGCCCATTTTACAGCCGGTAAAAACGTAGGAGACCTTGAAGTATTGACTGATTTAGCGACGAGTATTGGTTTAAATAAAGAAGAAGTAGTTGCTTTATTGCAAAGCGAAGAGCAAACGCAAGAAGTGAAAAACGATATTGAAGAAGCACAAGCCTTGGGAATTTCAGGAGTGCCGTTCTTCGTTGTAGATCGCAAATACGGAATCTCTGGTGCACAACCTATTGATACGTTTGCAGAAGCACTAACACAAGCTTACGAAGAAAGCCAACCTAAATTCGAAATGAAAGGAAATCAAGATGCGAATGCTTGTGGTCCTGATGGATGTGAAATTTAATGTGAATGAATTTGTTTTATTGCATAAAAAATAGAAGGCTGATGATTCATCAGCCTATTTTTTTAGTTGTAATTCCAATGAAATCAACTCTAAAATACCAATTGACCTAAACAAGTATGAAAAGAATTTTAGTTATTGTAGCAGTTGCGTTTTTCTTACTTAGCTGTAAAGAAAGAGAAATTAATTTCAATCAACTCGAGTCTAGAGCTGGAGTGTATTTCGAACTGAATCAACAAACTCCTTATACGGGGATTGTCAAACGATATGATGAAAACGGCCTTTTAAAAGAAGGAGCCTATTTGCAAGAAGGAAAACTCGATCGTTTTTTTATCTCCTACCATGAAAATGGACAAATAGAGGAAGAAGTGAAATTTAAAGACGGAAAGAAAGAGGGGGAAGCCTTTGTTTATTATGAAGATGGGCAAGTGAGAAAACAATCCCATTGGAGTGAGGGATTGCAAATTGGCGTTTTTAAAGAATATCACCCAAATGGAGATTTAGCTGTTGAAACCCCATTTAAAGAAGGAAAGGAAGATGGATGGCACCAAGTATTTTTTGAAAATGGACAACTTTATGAGGAAGGCCTTTTTATAAAGGGAAAGAAACAAGGTTTTTTTATTGGGTATTTTGACAATGGAAAAATACGAGAAGAAGTCAATTGGGAAGAGGGGATAAAAGAAGGTTTGTACAAAGACTACTATAATAATGGCAATTTAAGTACTGAAGCGAATTTTATTAAGGGCAAAAAAGAAGGCCTTGTCAAAGAGTACCATGCAACCGGAACCTTGATGATTGAATCCCTATGGGAGAATGGAGAGCAAGTAGAAATTATAAAAATATACGAAGACGACTAGTCAAACTCAACGTACTATAGCATAAGTTTGATGAGTCAAACAAAAGTAAAAAAACCGTTGCCTTACAACGTGAATTTGTTTAAGACAACGGTTTTTGTTTTGACAAGAGCCTATATGTTTTAGTTAGGCTTTATCCCCACGTATTTGTCTTTCTTCCTGTATCAGGTTAAAAACTTCTGTAAAATCGCGTTTGATATTGGGATTTTGCGTAAAATCACTTGTTGATAACAGCATAATCAAAAATTCTTTATTTGTCATGTTGTTGGCTTCTTGTGCCTCTCTTAGTACCGTTTCTGATAATATTCTGGAGTCAAGCAAACTGTATTTCCACTGCCCTTTTTCTTTAAAAAAATTAGCGGGTTGTATACCAAAAATAGTCCCTGTAGCTGTGTTCTCTTCAATTTCTAAATTAGCAAGTACAGCGCTAGAAAGTACCTCTATCTTTTTATCATCCACTGCCGAGTTTAAAAATAAAATTTCAACAAACTTTTTCGTATCTATAGTTTGTAAATCCTCATCACTTAGCAATAACAAACCATTGGCGATATTCATTTGATCGACTAAAGTTCCATCTATGTTTTTTGTTTTGACAGCAGTTAATATTCCTTCATAATATTCAATAGACTCTTGATCTAAATTGTCGTATAACGAGGTTCCATCTTTATTGATGAAAGCACTGTTTATCTTGTCATAAACAATGTTAATCTCATCATAGGCTACTGCAAGAGCTACGGGGTCTAGTGTGTTTTTATTTTTACAAGACAGAACTAGTATCAAGACAAGTAGGAAAGGTGCAATCTTTTTCATCGTTTTAATTTTTACACGAAATTAGCTATTTAACGTTAAGAATGTGTTTTTTATACGTTTTATATTCTTGTATGTCGTACCTCAACCAAATTTCTCCCTCACAACTGACAACTAAAAACACTAGGGATTCCCCGATATAACTTTTATCTTTGAGAGGTAAACAAAAGGGAAGAATGAAAGTTAAGCTATTACATACGGCAGATTGGCATTTAGGCAAACGGTTGGATAATTTCTCAAGAATCGAAGAGCAAAAAGAAGTATTGGATGAAATCTGTCAAGTGGCAGATGAACAAGAAGCAGATATTATCTTGATTGCAGGTGATTTATTTGATACGTTTAATCCTCCCATCGAAGCAGAAGATTTATTTTATAAAACCCTTCGCCGTTTAACGCGTAATGGGCAGCGCCCTGTTTTGGCCATTGCCGGAAATCACGATAGCCCCGAGCGAATTGATGCACCAGATCCTTTAGCACGTGCTTGTGGAATTCTTTTGGTTGGATTGCCCAATACCGTTGTTCAACCCATCGAAGAAAATGATACTTTTACATTAACACAGTCCGTAGAAGGATTGGTAGAGATCAAGTTAGCGCACCTCCCTTTTCCAATTCGCATCATTCACACGCCTTATGCCAATGAGGTGCGATTGAAAAAAGCGTTGAATGTAGCGGATAAGACAACGGCTCTAAATGAAGTGTTGGCAAGCAATTGGCAAACATTAGCTTCGGAGTACTGTGATACAGCAGGTGTTAACCTCTTAATTTCTCATTTGTACATGATGAAAAAAGGAGGAGAAGAACTAGAAGAACCCGATGGAGAAAAACCATTGAAAATTGGAAATGCTGATCTGATTTACAGCGATAGTATTCCAACGCAAATTCAATATACCGCTTTGGGGCATTTGCATCGAGCCCATCAAATAGGAGAAGTCGATCGCCCTGTTGTCTATGCAGGAAGTCCGTTGTGCTATAGTTTTAGTGAAGCGGGACAAGAAAAGTACACGATGTTGGTTGAGGTAGAACCTAATCAACCGGCTACTTATAAGAAAATCCCTCTTGTCAAAGGACGTCCATTGACGAGAAAAAAATGTTATGCTGTGGATGAAGCAGTCGAATGGTTGCAACAAAATCCAACACATTTGGTCGAGCTAACCTTAGTGAGTGATACCTTCTTACAAGCAGATGATATCAAGCGAATCCACCAAGCACATGATGGAATTATTACCATTATTCCTGTTGTGAATTTAACCAATCAATCTGAGGAGAATAAAAGAAAGCAAGTCAACCTAGAGCAAGATATTCAAGGACTTTTTGCTGATTATTTTAAACAAAAAAACAATGGACAAGAACCCAATGATGAAATCATGGATTTGTTCAATGAAATTATAAATTAAGAAGAACCATGATACCCATTAAATTAACGCTAGAAGGTTTTTATTCCTATCAAGAAAAACAAGTCATTGATTTTACGCAGTTAATTCAAGCTGGTTTATTCGGGATATTTGGAAAAGTAGGATCAGGTAAATCTTCTATTTTAGAAGCCATATCATTTGGATTATATGGTGAAAGTGAACGATTAAATGCTCGTGATAATCGAGCTTATAATATGATGAACTTAAAATCAGACCGCATGAGTATTGATTTTGAGTTTCTGAATTTTAAAGAAGAAAAATACCGCATATACAGGGAGTTCAGACGTAATTCTAAGCGTTTTGATGATGTAAAACGCGGAGATTCAGTCTTGTATCAGTGGAAAGAAGAGCAATGGATTCCATTACCTGATTTAAATATGGAAGGGGTAATCGGATTGAGTTATGAAAACTTCAAACGCACCATCATTATTCCGCAAGGAAAATTCAAAGAGTTTATTGAATTAGGAGGGAAAGATCGAACTAAGATGATGCAAGAAATCTTTGGTTTGGATCGTTTTGATTTAACGGGAAAGACCAAAGCCTTATATAGTACAACTCGTCAGCGCTATGACCATTTACAAGGTCAGTTGCAGCGTTTTGCTTTGCTTACAGTAGAACAGATCGAAGAGAAAAAAACGCAACACAAAGCAGAAGAAGTACAATTAACCCAACTGACAGCAACGTTTAAAAATGAACAAGAGCTCTTTCAGCAATTGAAAGCAGTGAAAAGTGATTTCGAAACGTTCGAAACCAGTAAAAAAGAATTAGCAACATTAGAAGCGCAAGAAGTTCAAATTCAGGCACAACAAAAGGAATTAGAACAATATGAACAAGTAGATAAGGCCTTTCGTTCCGCATTAAAAGAACAACAACAAAACAAAGCAAAGTTAGTTGAGAAACAGGCCGTTTTAGTAGAGCAAATCAAGGTTTTTCAAGAAAAGAAAACACAACATACACAGATTGCTGGAGAATTAGTAGCCGTTGAAAAACAATATGAAACGATTGAGCAAGAAAAGGCAAGACTCCGAGAATTGCAATTAATTCAAAGTATTAAACTAACGGAAGAATCTCAAAAAGCCTTAGGTGAGCGCTTGAAAAAGGGCAATGAAGTTGTGGTGCAAACCAAAAAAGAACTACAAGAAATTCAACAGGCGATTGTAGGAATTGAGCAACAAATACAAAATTTAAAAGCCAATCGAATGGATGCCATGCGTTTGATGGCTTTGGATAAATGGTTTACGGATTGGGCGCATGTACAGCAAAATAACAAAGAACTACAAACCAAAAAGACACAAGTACAAGGGGAAATTCAACAGCTGAGTAGTGCTTTGGAAAAGCTGGATTTCACCACGGAAGAAGAATGGCGTATAAACTTAGCTAAACAAAGAGAGCTCAGTCAAGGGATTCAAATGCTGCTTACTCAAGAATTGGATCAATTGCGTGTGTCTCAACAATTGGCGCATTATGCAACTGCTTTAAAAGAAGGGGAAGCCTGTCCTTTATGTGGTGCCTTGGAGCATCCTACAATTCTAACGAGCGAAGATGTATCGAGTTTAATTGCAGAATTAGAACGTAAACAAGAAAAACTTCGACAAGAGACGTTGGAATTAAACCAAAGCGAAAGAGAAGTACAAGCCTTGGTGGATAAGCGACATCTTTTGATGGTTCAAGAACAAGAAGTCAACCAACAACTGGAGGATAAACAAAGTCAGTTGCAGCAAATGCAAGGCACTTTTGTGTGGACTGAAATTGAAATGGGAAATAAAGACCAGCTAGATCAGTTAAAAAAACAAGCGGTAAAAATTAATGAAGCACTCGAACAAGCGGAGCAACAGCACCAACAAGGAGTGAAGAAATCCGAGGGAATTCGAGCAAAAGTTGAGTTATACATGGCTGAACTAGCAAAGATCGAGTTGGAGCAAGCAAGAATGGAAGCAGAGATTGAGGCCAAAGCGAAGCAAATTCAATTGTTGAACCTCAACGAAATCCTAGCACAAGAGAAAGAAAAGATTGCCCAAGAGATTCAAAGTAAAGAAGAAGGGATTGCAAGCGTAGAAACAAGTTATCGCTCATTGACGCAACAACTACAGCAATTAACACCTGTTTTAGCTTCTTTGGAAACGGAACAGAAGAACAGTCAACAAGCAATAGAAGAGTTGACCAAAACAGTAGAAGGGATAGAAGAACATATCCATCAATTACTTCAAGCGTTTCATTTAGAAGAGGTGGCAGCAGTAGAACAAATTCTCGCTAAAAATATAGACATACAGGCAAGAAGAACCATGATTCAAGCGTTTATATTAAAGTTAGAAGTATTGCGTAACCAAGTGAAGCAACTAGCTGCTAAATTAGAATCGCTTGCTTTTGACCCTGTGCGTTTTCAAAATCAAACCACAGTTGTAGCGACCTTAGAACAACAAGTCAAGGAACATACAACGTTGGTGGCAAAACTAGTGGGAGAGATTGAACGATTAGAACAAGAATACAAAGAGAAAGGAGCTTTATTACAAGAGTTTGATCAAGTGGAAAAGCGATTGAAAAATATCAATCTATTGGATAATATGTTTAAAGGTGCGGGATTTGTCAACTATGTATCGAGTATTTACCTGAGTAACCTTTGTGATATAGCGAATCAGCGTTTTCATCGTTTAACAAATAATCAGTTGAGTTTGCAATTGAATGAAAATAACGATTTTGAAATTATTGATTATTTAAATAATGGAAAGGCACGTAGTGTGAAGACCTTATCGGGTGGACAAAGTTTTCAAGTATCGCTATCTCTGGCTTTAGCATTAGCCGAAAGTGTACAGAGTTTATCTAAATCCAATAAGAACTTTTTCTTTATTGATGAAGGTTTTGGAACACAAGATACAGAATCGGTTAATATTGTTTTTGAAACGTTGAGTAGCCTGCATAAAGAAAATCGAATCGTTGGAATCATTTCCCATGTGGATGAATTACAAGAGCGAATTCCGTTGTCTTTGTCTATTGTAAAAGACGAAGAAAAAGGAAGTAGAGTGGTAACTTCTTAAAAAGAAGTGAAGAAAAAGAGTAGAATCAAAAAAATAAGTACATTTGTTAGAACAAATGAATGAATTAATAGCATCGAGTAACTGATATGAATGTAAAATATACAAAAGAGGAAAAAACGTCAATCGTTATAACCTTGGGAATTACCCTATTGTTTTTCCTTCTTTTATTTTTTATCAAATTTATGGATAGTCACACGTCGTATACCAGTTTTGGTGGAGGCGGAGGTGGAGGAGATGGTGTTGCTATCTCGCTAGAAGGAACGCCTGGAGATCATTTGACAACTTCATCTAAACCCGTTGAGGTTGTACAGGAAGAACAACAAATTGCAAAAGCAGAACCGGTAGAAGAAAATAAGGTGTTGGCGTATGAAAAAGGAGAGGAAACTACGGTTGTTGTAAATAAAAAGGACGAAACGAAAAAGGCGAAACCCGTTGTTGAAAAACCATTGGAGAATGTAGCTAAAAAAACGACCGAAAAGAAAACAGAAGCAACAGAGAAAAAAGCGGCTACACCAGCTAAGCCAGATGTTTCTAACACAACAAAAGATGCGATTAGTAGCTTTATGAATGGTGGAAGTGGTTCTGGAGGTGGTGGAACGACAGGTTCTGGAAAAGGAGGATTATCAACCAATGGCGGATATTATGGTACAGGGACTGGAAATGGTACAGGAAGCGGAAGCGGTGTAGGAAGTGGAACAGGATCAGGTATCGGAAGTGGATCTGGTGGTGGAGTAGGAAATGGACATGGTGATGGTAGAGGTGACGGAGTCAATTATTCTCTTGATGGACGAAGCGCAACAGTCAAAGCGATTCCGAAATACACATGTAATGAAATAGGAACAGTAGTTGTTGAAGTTTGGGTGGATCAAGCTGGGAATACAGTAGAAGCTAGAGCTGGTGTAAAAGGAACAACCAATACTGCTAGCTGTTTACTAGAACAAGCAAAGATTGCAGCTTTACAAACCAAATGGCAAGCCAATGATAAGGCCCCTGCAAAACAAGTAGGAAAAATAGTCTATCAGTTTAAACTAACATAAAAAAAGGAGCGATTTTCATCGCTCCTTTTTTTATTGCTTTTGTGTAGCTATTACAAACTTGATGTTGTTTTTTACACCAATCTGTAAAACGTCTACAAGTTCTTGAATTTGCGAATTAAATGGGATTCGTATAACAACCGATTGATCGGTATTTCCTCCTAATTCTGCTAATAAAGTCTGTTCTAATGCCTCGTATGGGACTTCAGTCTTATTAATGAAAAAACGTTTATCTTCTGTAACCGATATGGTCAAGTGCTGTTTATTCGTCTTTTCATTTGATGCTGCTTTTGGAAGCATCATTTTTATCACATTGGGATTTGCTAATGTCGATAAAATAAGAAAGAATAAAAGCAAGAAGAACATAATGTCACTTAAAGAGGAAGTCGCAATTTCCGCTTTAAAGCGTTTATTTCTTTTGATTGCCATTTGGTCTTTGTATTGCATTAATAAAATCTAAAATCGTTTGTTGTGTATTCAACAAATAAGTATCAATAGACGAATTCAGCAAGTGATACGCTGCATACGCTATAATACCAACAACTAAACCAGAACCACTACTGATCATTTTCTCATATAGTCCTCCTGAAATATTAGCAATACTAATATCCTCTGAAATACTAATGTTGTAGAAAATACGGATAACCCCTAAAATTGTTCCAACGAAACCTAAAGTAGGAGCAATACCGGCAATTAATCCCAGGTGACCCATCTTCTTTTCCATTTTTCCAATTTCAATAGTCGCTAAACGCTCCATATTGGCTTCGATTTCAGTAATCGGTCTTCCAATTGAATGTGTACCTTCTAGAATGACTTTCGTATACGAATTATTGTCTCTTGACAAGGTTAAATCAACAGAATCCATTTGACCTTTCTCCAATAGGTTGAGTGTATTGGGAAGTACAGTTGCATCGTATTTCGTTTGTTTTCTAATATACAAATACCTCTCAATGGAAAGATATATCGTATAGATAAACAAAAGGATAATCGGAATCATAAAGATTCCTCCTTTAAGAACAAAATCTAACGCAGAAATTTGACTTTCTTGAGTTACTACTTCGTTTAAATCAGTTACGGCAGTAGTAATTGCATCTGGTGAAGCTTGCAAAAATGTAAACATTAATGATAGTTTAAAATATGATCAAATATAAAAATAAAAATGAACAATCGTATGGGGTTTAGCGATTCAATTGTTACAGAATTTATAAATTTAGTTCGAAGTATCTAGCTTGATAAATCGATTTAAAAGCGTAATAGACAAACCGAAAAGGGCAATAATAGCAAAAGCAGTCTGTAAAGAAGAGTGCTGTGCAATAAAACCAATCACGGGTGGCCCTAAAAAGAATCCAATAAAACCAATGCTCGTTACTAATGTTAACGCTTGTTGTGGTGGCATTATTGTACTATTTCCTGCTAAATGATAAACCATAGGTACAACTGCCGAAACACCAAATCCAACAATCATAAACGATAAAATAGTGGTATAGACATGGGGAAATAAAACCGCAGCACCTAAACCAATAAAAATAAGTAAACCACAAACGGATAAAGTTTTGCGCTCTCCATATTTTCGTACGGTATAATCCGAGATAAAACGACCACTAGCCATGGTGAACATATAAGCCGTTAAGCCATATCCTACTAATTCAATAGGAGCTAAGGCAATGTGTTTCATGTATTCACTAGACCAATCAGTCATAGTTCCCTCTGTCACCATCGAAAAAAAGGCGAGTAAGCCTAAAACGGTTAAATTCTTATCGGGCCAATTCCATTTTTTTTGTGCTGTAGCTTGTTCTTTTTCTAGCGGAGCTGCATCAGGTGTTAAAAATTTAAACAAGAATAGGGAGGCTACAATACCTACCGAGGAAAAGTAAATGAAATGATCGAAAGGCGGAACGTAACTGCTGATCATTTCAGCACCTAACCAGGAAGCTGCAAAACCTCCAATGCTCCAAGTACCATGGAGAGATCCAATAATTTGTCCTTTGTATTGTTTGGACACATTAATCGCTTGGGTATTGATGGAGATATTGGTGAGGTTGCTAAAAACACCAAATAGAACCAAGTTTATTTTCAATTGCCAAAGGATGTCCCAATAGCCAATACCGACCAATAAGACAAAATAAGAAAGTAAGAAATACAACGTAGAACGTTTACTTCCCAATTTAGCAATAATAGAACCTGCAAAGGGCAAGGAAATTAAAGTCCCAATTGAAATGTACAACAGGACAAAGCCCCAAGCCGAATCATTTACTTCAAAATATTCTTTGATGGTAGGAATTCGCGAAGCCCATGAGGCAGAGACTCCACCAAAAAAGAAGAATAAAACCGTAACAGCTATTCGAGCCAAATGTTTGGACATAAAGTTGAATTAGAGGATTGTAAATGCGTTTGTTTTAGGAGACAAAGGTATAAAAAAGAAGAACGACCTGTTGCTCAGATCGTTCTTGATTTTTATGTACTCTTTATTTTTTTATAATGTGTTTAATTCTCTGCTCCAGCCATTAACAGTTGTTCAACAATTTCAGTAAAGCCTTTTTCACTGGCATAAGCCATTGCACTTTTGCTGCTATCATCTACTTGGTTAAGGTTTGCACCTGCATCAATCAATAAAGCCGTGAAGTCATTATGTCCTTGATAAGCAGCTACAATCAAGGGTGATTCACTATAGGCATTTAAGGCATTGATAGCCGCTCCTTGGTCTACTAATAGTTTAGCGATAAATCGATTGCCAATTGCTGCGGTATAATGTAAAGGGGAATTTCCATTCAGTAGGCTACTATTAATATCAGCTCCAGCTTGAATCAATTGCTCCACCACACCAATATTGGAATTTTGAACTGCTAATACGAGAGGAGTTTGCCCCTCATTGTTCACTTCATTAATTGTTGAGGTATCTTGTTTGAGCAAGGCTTTTACTGTTTCACTTTGCCCATTGTACACGGCTTGATGTAAAGGAGTATTGCCATTATCATCTTTTTGACTAACACCTGCTGTTTTAGATAAAGCAACAACTAAATCTCGCAATCCTGCCGCTGTTGCATAATCCAAGGCATTAAAACCTTCGTTGTCTTTGATGGTTTGATCCGCCCCTTTGACTAAGGAAGAAAAGAGCTGTTTCTGTTTTTCCTGCTTTAATAGCATAAAGCAAAGGTGTTTTTCCTTCTTTATCCGTAGCATTGATATCCGCTCCGCCTGCTATTAATAAGGTGATGATTTCTTTATTGCCATTTTCTGCAATGCGGTGAATGGGTGCCTGACTGTTGTTGTTTGCTTGAGAAACATCAGCCCCTGCTTGAATAAGCAATTGAACCAAATCCCTCGCTCCCTTGATACAGACATAATATAGCGGGGTATTTCCCAACGCATCTCGTTTATTAATATTGATCCCGCCTTTTTTCAAAAACGCTTCAATAACTCCTTTTTGTCCTGCTTTACAGGCATTTAAAAACATGGTATCCATAGCAATTGTATTCCGTTTGTATTACATCTTGTTGAGGATCACCTTAACAAGGGCTTCATTATTTTGTTCCACAGCTAAATCTAATGCTGTTTTTCCTTGATTATTCACTTGATTGATTATCGACGCATCCGCATCCAACAGCAAAGTTCCAATTTTTTTGGCAGACATCGCATGATGATTTAGCGCTGCGTACATCAAAGCCGTATTACTTTCTTTATCAAGTAAGCGAGTATCCGCATCGTTATCTAATAAAAGTTCGATAATATTATCTCGATCTTCATTGCCTGCAAAGGCAAATAACATTAATGCCGTTTGTCCACTGTTATTGGTTTGATTGAGATTATAATCTGCATCAATTAAATCTTCTACCATGGAGTTCATTAACCCAGAAAGTTGTTGGTTGCTAACTAAGTGCATCAACGCGGTTGTTCCATCGTGCTGGTGAATCGTATCATTAACTTGTAAATCACAGCCCAACAGTAATTTGAAAATCTGACGAATCACGCGATCTGTTTGCCCACCTTGTACACCACGACCTAAATTGTAGATTGCTTTTTCTAAAAGATAGTAAACGGCTGTCGTTCCATTGACTCCTGATTTTAGGTTAACATCTACCTGATGTTTCACCAAGAGTTCAACCATTTCTGGATTAGGGTATTCACAAGCTAGCATTAGCGCCGATCTTCCATTTGCATCAAAGAGTTGATTGATATCCTCTCCGTTGTTCAACAGTGCTTGTACGGCTTGTAAATCGCGATTCAGTACGGCTTGATTTAAGTCCATGCCTCCTGTGACTAAGGCTAAGGCATCTCCACTGAGAATGGCAGCAATTTCTTTAACATCTGCACTTTGAGCATAGTAAATTGGTGTGCGATCAAAGATATCTTTGTCTTCCGGATCAAGAAGTTGATGCGTTAGAATCACTTGAATGGTTTTACCCGTTGCTTCAATTACGCCTTCAATATTTTTGCGGTGAACCAAGCGATAGCACAAGACATGAAGCAAGTTTTTCCCTTCTTCTCCAACCTGATCTACTTTGATGTCAGTATCAGCCATGGCTTGAATGAAAGGATAACAAGCCGCTTCGCCTGCTTTCCAATAGGCAGGAATCCCTTCTTGATTTTTCTTTTTGGGGATTAACTCCTGCTTTGATTAAAGCCATCGTACAATTG
Organism: Myroides gitamensis; assembly: GCF_029894455.1. Taxonomy (NCBI): domain Bacteria; kingdom Pseudomonadati; phylum Bacteroidota; class Flavobacteriia; order Flavobacteriales; family Flavobacteriaceae; genus Myroides; species Myroides gitamensis. Next base: position 2,426,493 of record NZ_JARYHN010000001.1, on the reverse strand, counting down.
TAAATCGCTTCAGCCAAAGCCGCATAATCTTTTTCATTGGTGTGGGCTTGCGCCAAGTAGTGTAAAGGCGTTTGATCTCTATCGTTTGTTCGAGGTTTTATTCCTTCTTGATGTAAGTAGTTAATCGTATCTAAATCGAGATAACGCGCAGCCAAATGGTAAAGCGTATCTCCTGTAGTTGTACTTATTTTTTTGTCTTCTAGTAACTGAATTTGTTCCAACACATTTACTTTTTCTCCTCCTCGAGAGAACTTATTGCGAACATAGCAATCTTCTATTCCTTTAAATATCGTTTCATTCATTCGCTTTCCTTTTTATTTTGTTGGGCTAATGCTATCGCCTGATTTATATTTTGATAATGGTGTTTTTCGATTAGTTTAGGCACATGAAGGAGAATTTCATCCCATTGTTCCAGTTGAACCAAACAGTCAATTTTGATGCGCCATAAGTTATCCCATACTTGTAATGGAAAATGATCCGTATAAAATTGATTAATTGGCTGTAAGTAATCCTTGTTTTTACCTTGCATCGCTTTGATTTTATTTAGGATGGCGGAATCAGCAGAAGGAATTTCTTTCAGTTGATTAGAGGTCAATGCAAATGCTTGGTCCAATAGGAGTAGAGCCGTATCAGGCAATTCAGCAAAATAAAGACACAACGCTTTGTTGTATAAGTTGGCGAGATTTTCAGGTTGTTGACTGACTAGTTGATAGGCTTCCAAATACCGTCCTTGTATCAGTAGGAGTACAAGGGAAGCATCGTCGTTTTTTTCTATCAGCGATTCATTTTGACGCTGAGATTTTCCTAAGAGCATAATTTTTTTTATTTGAATAAGCTTGTTTACTAGTAAATATACCATTTTAAAAAAAACCATACAATTACATCCTGCGTTTTTGTTAGAGGATTTGGTACTAAATACAAGAGAAGTAAAGCGAATAAAAAAAGCGATTTGTAGCTATACAAACCGCTTTTGAATTATTTTATTTTGATTGCCTGAGCAATGCTTGCTAAATTTTGGTTGAAATCCATCAGCTGATTAATGACTTGAGCTGCTTGATTATCTTGACCGGCAAAACTCAATTTGTTCTGCTTGACAAATATGGTTTTGATGTTCTCCCAACGTTCACGCTCTGTTGGAGAAAGTTGATTGGCCAATTCTTTTAATTTTAATAGATTCGCTTCTGTATCGGAAGTTAAAGTTTGCGATTCATTTTCATAATGCGTCAACATCAACTCCTCAATTTCTTTCTCATTCATTAAAGGAACGATTTTGCTAATCATCTTATTCATATCGCGATAAGAACCTTGTAATTTAAAAGCAGGTTCAGTACGATAGGCATTATCCATACTTGCACTGATAATGTATTGTTGGTTAACCTGAATGACCAAATCGCGAATAATGATCGATTTTTTCAATACGGCAGTAAAGGTTTCAATTTCTTGCGCACTAAAATTACCTTCTAAGGAAAGTGTTTCTTCCGATTGAGTTTCGATATGGGCAATTAGACGATAAAAATCATCCAAGCTCGTACTGCTCAATTGTTGTAAATACGGATTTTCCGCAATTGCATTTTCTAGTAAACTCAGTTTGAACAAATGCTCAGTACTGCCAATCACATCTCCTAAATTATAAGTATCTGCTCGGTTGGCTAACATATCGGGGATTTGAAATTTCTCTCCTGATTCCGTATAAGGGTTTCCTGCCATGATAATACAAAAGCGCTTCCCTCTCAAATCATACGTTTTACTTTCTCCTTCAAAAATTCCATCCATTTTACGTTGACCATCCGCCAATGAAATGAATTTCTGTAAAAATTCAGGACTACAATGCTGGATGTCATCTAAATACAACATCACATTGTCCGCCATTTCAAAGGATAAATTTATTTTCTTTAATTCCTCTCGAGCACCTGAAGTTTTTGCTTCATCTGGATCAATTGACGTAATAGAATGACCAATCGTTGGTCCATTAATTTTGACAAAATGCAAACCTAGCGTATTTGCTAAGTATTCCATTAAGGTTGTTTTTCCATATCCTGGAGGAGAAACCAAAAGCAACATACCCATACGAGCTGTGCGTTTATTTTCTCCATGAACCCCAATTTGCTTCGCTAAGTTGTTTCCAATTAAAGGGAAATAAACCTCATTAATCAATTTGTTTCGCACAAAAGACGTCAAGACACGAGGTTGTAGTTCATTGATCTTTAAACTTCGTTTGTATTCGCTGAGTAACTGTTCTTTTGTTGCTATAAAGGCGCGAAATAAAGGCACAGTTGTCGCTTCAAAAGAAATTAGCTTATCCATGAAGTGATGATAATCCAAGGTGTAAGTATCTTGAACAATAAGAGGGTGATTGCCTTTTAATGTTTTTAATACGATGCAATCCTGACTCTCTTTGATGGTATAATTATACTGTTTTTCAAAAAGAAGTAAATTACAAGCTTCATCCATGTATTTGCTTAAAACAGCTGATTCAGGATGATGCCCCAAATAGGAGTACAGCCAGTTTTGAATCAGATAGAAACGATCTAAAGGAGATAAAAACTCTTCCTGAATATCGTTTTCAAAAGTAACGAGCGCATTCTTTTGCTGTAAAAAAGCAATAAACTCTTTTTTGAGTTGATGGGCTTGTTGAGATTTAGTAAAATAAGTTCCATCAGTAAACTCTTCAAACAAATATTGCGTAACCGCTTGTTTTGATTCTACTAATTGCAAAGGAGATTTCCATTGCAGATATAAATCATCCAACTGCTGTAAAATATACTGATAGTTTGCACTAGAAGGGAAAACCTTTTGTACCGCAGTGGCGCTGTTGATTTGTTTAATTAGTGTTTCTTTTAAAGGAGCCTCCAACTGATGCCAAAAGAACTGAGCAGATACCCGAATAGCAGGAGCATAGGTAAGAATTCCTAGGTCTGTCTTTAGTTGTAAGAGGGCTTGTGTAATCTCTAAGGCATCAAAATCATGCACTCCTTTCAGGTAGCCTTCGCCATAATTTTGTTCTGCTCTCAGCTTAATCGCTTCTTGTAATTCTTCAATTCTTTGATTCGAAAGAGACTGCATCACTTGATACGCTAAATACTCCGCTCTGTAGACATGGTTGTTTTCAGAAACAAGATCCTGATTCCAAATTTCTTTATAGGAATAAATACGATCCTCTTTGATCAGAGAAGTGAAGCTAGTACCCGTTAGGTGATAATACAACAAATCATTTTTTCGAATGATGGTTAAATCTAACGGTTGCTTGTTCACAGCGAATTTATGCGAACCTAAGCTGATGATATTTTCACCATCAACAAATAAATCTTGCTTATCTCGTAAAGTGCGAAGAGCATCTTCCTGACTTGTTTTTACGCTGTTTTCTAGATTTTCTGCTTTTGAAACATCGCCTAATTCGCGTAGTTCAATTATCAGTTGACGTACTTTATCTACCATCAAATCGGAAGAAAAGAAAGCCAAGATGTCTTCTTTTGATTTAAAAGAAGCCGATTTATTTTCAATATTTTTTAAGATGCGAATACCAATCTGCTCTAAAGCTTGGGTGCGTCTATTGATTTGTTCAACTAATTGCGTTTTTCTCGTGTCAAAAGCTTTGGACACTTCTTCGCGTTTGTCTGCAATTTTTAAGATGAATTCGTCAAAATCTGCAAATTTACTCTCGAGTTCTTCTACCTGAACACTGACTTTAGAATGATACTCATCGCATTTTTCTGGAGAATTGGAAAGCTCTAAAAAATTGATGATGCTTTGATCAAGTAAAGTCAATTGAGCGTGAAATTCTGCAATAGATTCATTGGTGCGCAATGCATCGATTTTGCGTTTTAATTGCGCGCGTACTTCATTCAACGAGGCAAAAATAACAGAGATTTTAGCTATTATCTTGGTCGCTTGCGTGGTATCTTCAATTTTTAAACTGTTGAGAATATCAATGAGTAATTCCAATTCTGCAGAGATGGATTTACAACTTTCATCAATCGCATGTGCATCGATTACTTTCGTTACTCCATTGACTTTTTCTTTTTGTTGAAGTACTTTTTGTTCATACGGAACTAAAGCCTTTTCCTCTAAGAGAAAAGCAATCGTTTTATCTGAAAGGGTTTCATTTGTTTGCCCTAACTTTTCTTGATACCCTTCTAAAACAGTAACATCAATGTATTTGATTTGACGGGAACTAATAATAGCCCCAAGGAGTTTTCGATTTTCAGCCAGTAAATGAACCAAGCTTTCTAGGGTATCGCCTTTAGCATTGGTTACATTGAATAGTTGTTTTTCAACAACAGTCTTCAATTCCACTAAGCGAGCAGCAGCCTTTTTGCGTTGTTCTTGAACTTTTTCAAATTCGTCAATTGCGGTATTGGCAATTCCTTTGATTTGTTCTAAAGGCTCATTTAAATGCTTCGTCTCTGTGGTATTAATCCAAAAATAAGCATCAATAACATCATTTGCCTTTTTGGCAATGGTCGCCATATAGGCCTTCGTAGGAATCTTCTTTGTCGATGAGGTGAATAATCTCTTGACATTCAGCCATCGCCTTTACCAGATCCTTATTGCCTATTTTGTAGAGTTGATTTTCTTTTTGCTCCTTGTTTTCAATTAAAGTCGCTGTATAAGGCGTTTGCCAGATTTGAACGACATGGTGTTTTACCGCATCATTTTCAGAACGGAAATAAATGAGTTTACCATCGTTAAACAACGTAAATCCACTACAAACGATAGGGGTTTCGATTTGTTGTTTAATAATGTTATACGACATCAGTGTATAAATGTGCTGTTCGGCCTGGTAAAAGATATACAAGAAATCTTCTCCATTATGAGAAGGAATCTGTTTGATAAACTCAAGATCTTTGATGTTGTTGTCAAAAATTTTGTACTCACCACTTTGTAAATAATAACCATTGGAAAAAATAATTCCTTGGCTATCTGGAAGTAATATACCCGTGTGATTCAACGCGGATACATTGATTACTTGTTTGGTTTTGGTATTAAAGATAAAGGCGCGAAACTCTTCTTGATACGGCTTGATGCGAAGGGCAATAAAGTTCCCTAAATCCGCATAGTAGTAGTCCGCATCATCCAGCTGTTGATCAATATTCTTTACTGGTTCAGCGTAAATTCCCTGACCATTACTCGTATTGTCTTCAATCTTAAAGGTAATATCCCCACCAACGGCTTCTATAAAGACTTTATCTTGAATGGAAACATGGGGATGAACACCCAGGCGTCTGTTTTCAAGGGTGGTTTTATTCCATGTAAATTCAAACTGTGGACTTTTAACTACTTCGTGAATGCTGCGATCATCTTGATAAATCAGTTGATCATCTTTAATCAACCATTTAAAAGCTTTTAAACTATCTACATTTTTGCTGGTTTGAAAAACCATATAGAGGTAATTCTCCGTTTTCTTAAATCGGCTAAAAATAGAATCTCTATAGTATTTATATAAATTTTGGTAATCGTTGATAAAGTTTGCATCGCTAATAAAATCCAACGGTTGAGGTACAAACTGATTGTTTTCAAAACGATAGATACTGAATACATCACTGAGTTCAATGGTCGTTTTTAATCCAAAGTGAACATTATACCCAAAAATACAGATGTTGTCAAAGGCAATAATGCCTCTGGCAGTACAATTGTTTGCTGTGGTAATGCGTTGGTTGGCGATAAGCTTAAGATCTACAGCCGTAAAAACTTCTTTTCGGTCATCATTAAGTGCTTGTAATCGTTTGATTAAATCACTTTTCTGTTGTTGAAGCCTGCGCTGTATAATCTCATACGTATTTGAATCCAAAGATTCTATAGGTTGTTTTTCTAATTCAGCCATATATAAAGGATACTTTGTATTAACCTAGTCTAGCTAATACGGAGGTAAATTAAAAATAGAGTAGAGGAGTAGCGAATAAAAAGTCACTCTTTTTTTACAAAGAGTGACTAGAATAACGATTATGATAATTTCTTATTTCCTATACCTAAACGCTGTACAGCATCGGAGATCGTCCCCAATAAACCTTGATTTTCATCTGTAGCATTATGTTGCATTTTCATTATTAAAGCTGCAATACTCAAGTTTTTCAGGTCTTCTGTTGTTACGTTAAACTGTTGCGCGTAATATTTAATATTGTCAAATAGATCACCTTGGTTGATGGACGTTCCATCGCCTAAGAGAGCCGTTTTAATATCTTGTACATTCTGACTCTTGTCAACCAATTGATCAAATCCTTTGGCACGACTTACCTGGTTGATAATATTTTCAAAGAACATCGTTTCACCACCCACAATATCGATTTTTGCTGTTTGTAGCGCAGAAGAAAGGACATCTGCTTGGGATTTAGCAATATCTTTTTGAATGTTTAATGCAGCTAGTTCTACTTCTTTCTCTTTTTGAAGTTGCAACTTGAACTCTTCGTGTTCTTTTCCAACACCGTCCATTTGCTTCATTGCATCTGCTTTCTCTTTTAATCCATCTGCATCTGCAATCGCTTTTTCTTTGATTACTTCTGCTTCTGCCAATCCTTCTTTGCGTTTTGCTTCTGCTTTCGCCGCGATTCCTTCTGCTTCCGCTGTAGCAATACGTTGAATTCTTGCCGCTTCAACAATACTTTCTTGCTCAATTGCTTCCGCTTTTGCTTTGATTACTTCCGCTTCAGCAAGTCCTATAGTAGCGTCTTCACGCGCTTGTGCATCTGCTAAGATCTTACGTGCTTCAGCCTGTTTAATAGAAGCTTCTTTTTGTGCTTCTGCTTCAATCAACATTTGTTGTGAAAGTTGTTCTTGTGCAAATTTCTTCGCTTCTGCTTCCTTAATTGTCTTGATTAAGTTTTCTTCAGCAATTTTACTCGCATGGGTAATACCTACTTGTTTCTCTCTTTCAACTTCTCTGAAAGCTTCCACATCTTTGATGCCTTGTTGCTCCTCAACTACACCTTTTTCAAGCTGTACTCTTTCGCGAATAACATTCTGAATCGTCTTCTTTTCTTCTTCTACCGCACGCTCTTTATTAATTTGAGCTAGTGATACAATACGCTCACGTTCTGTTTGCTCTAAAGCACGGTCTTTTTCAACGCGCTCCGTTTCAACTGCATCGGTACGCTCTTTGTTCTTCGCCGCAATAATAACCTGACGAAGTTTGTTTTCTTCTAATATTGCTAAGCTCTCTTCTGTTGAGATACGTACACTTTCAGATTTTAAACGCTCTTCTTCGCGTACTTTTTGAATCTCAGCTTCTTCACGTGATTTGATGTTGTCAACTTCTCTGCGTTGTTTCTCTTCTTTTTCTGATAATTGTCTTTCTAATTCAAGAATCGCCTCGCGAGCTTCTACATCTTGTTTTTTGATTACTTTTTGCTCATCACGGCGAATCAAGTTCGCATTGATGTTTTGTAAAGCCGTTAATTCCGTAATTTTTTTAATCCCTTCCGAATCTAGAATATTTTGTGGATCTAAATAGGATAGATTAGTTTGCTCTAAGTAGTCAATCGCACAGTCATCCAAAATGTAACCATTTAAATCACGACCAATAATATTGATAATCTCATCTCTAAATTCACGACGAGCCTCATATAGTTCAATAAACTCAAATTTCTTTCCTACTGTTTTTAGGGCTTCAGAAAACTTTGCCTCAAAAATGTTACGCAGGGTTTCTACATCACTTGCGCGTTCACAACCTAAGGTCTGTGCAACGTTAATCACATCGTCAATGGATTTGTTGACGCGAATAAAAAAGGCCACCTTGATATCGGCACGGATATTGTCTTTACAGATTAATCCCTCTTTTTGCATACGGTCTATTTGAAGCTTTTTTACGGAAATATCCATGATTTCCATTTTGTGAAATACAGGAACAACATAGATTCCTTTATTAAAAGCAACTTTGGTACCGCCAATACCTGTTCTAACAATTGATTTTCCCTGCGGTATTTTCTTGTAGAAAGTAGCGAGTACAGCAAAGAATAATAGAATTAATAGAAATAAAGCACCAACGATGATTGCTATTATTGTTCCTAATCCGAAGTCCATAAAATTTGTGTTTAGTGATTGATAAAATGATTACATGCGTTTGACCACATAATATAGGTTGGTTGTTTTTGATCTTTCTATTACGTAAACTCGATCTCCAAATTGGATGGGTTCTCCATCCCAGCTGGCTACCATAATCTTGATAGGATCTTGATCGACCACTAGCTGCATAATCCCGTGTTTATCTGTATCAATACTCGATTGCATTAACCCTTCACGACCAATGAAATCAATAGATTCATCTCCGTGATAACCTGTTTTTTTTAAGAAGTTACCCAAAGGAAGGGTAACATAATGCGTGAGAATAATAGCTACGATAGCCAAGGGAATCAGTATGATAATAGACCAATTGCCTAATTTGATGATATGCGGTGATATTGTAGTTAGTAAAGAACCCGCCCAAGTGAAAAATTTAAAAATAGTCAACACCATCATAAAAGGTACTTGCCCTACATTCATATAATGGAGGAGTTTTATAAATAGATTCGACTCATGAGATAGGGTAGGTTCGTCAATATCTGGGTCTTTATCGTGTAGAATATCCACGTGATTTTGCTGTAAGTCAAAATTAGTATCTACATCGACATCAACGTCTACATCCGGTTGAGCGTCTATACCTATTCCATCTAATCCCCCCATAAGAGCTGAAAATAACCAATAGATGACTGATATAATCATCAAGACGGTCATGATGGCGTTAGAAACAGGGAAAAATAAGTGGTGAATTATATCTTTCATTAAAAATAGGTGATATACGTATTTTTATACGCTATTTTTTCTAAATTTTCTCAAATATAATGAATATAGTTTTTAATTGTTAATCACAATTTGTTAAAAATTAAATTATAAATAAGAGTAGGGGTTATTTGTTTAATTCCTAGTTTAGGGAATAAAAAAAAGCGAAAAATTCAATTTTTCGCTTTTTTAACTAGGGTATAAAAGATGAGAATTAGCTTAAACCTTCTACTAATCCATCTACTAAGTCAATTTTTGTTGCTTGTGGTACTTTAGGAAGTCCAGGCATACGCATAATATCACCAGCAATAGCCACGATAAATTCCGCACCGTTGTTAATCACCAGGTCATTAATAGCAATGGTGAAATCTTGTGCTACTCCATATGCACTGGCATCTGCTGAGAACGAATATTGTGTTTTGGCAATACAAACAGGAAACAAATCGAGTTTTGTTCCTTTGATTTGATTTAATTTTTTCTGTGCAATAGGGCTAAAAGTAACCGCAGTGGCTCCGTAGATTTTTGTTGCAACTGCTTTTATCTTATCAGCAATCGTCAACTCATCCGAATAAGGGAATTGTAATGGTTGACTAGGATTGGTTTCAATCATCTGTATGACCTCATTTGCTAAAGCTATAGCACCCGTTCCTCCCTCAACAAAAGCATTGTTTACCGCAAAACCTAATCCATTAGCACGACAATAGTCCTCTACCAATTGGATTTCCTCTGAACTATCTGTCGCATATTTATTAAACGCAACCACGATACTTTGTCCAAATGAACGCAAGTTTTCTACGTGTTTTTGCAAGTTCTCCAATCCCTTTTTAATTCCTTCAATATGTTTGTCCTTAATATTTTCTAAGGCAACACCACCGTGCATTTTTAATCCTTGTGCAGTAGCAACCACAACCGTTAACTTTGGTTGTAAACCGGATTTTCTACATTTGATATCAAAGAATTTCTCTGCACCTAGATCTGCTCCAAATCCAGCTTCTGTAATTACATAATCGCCATAACTCATCGCCATTTTAGTCGCAAGCACAGAATTACATCCATGAGCAATATTAGCAAAAGGACCTCCGTGAATAAATGCAGCTGTATTTTCAGTGGTTTGAACCAAATTCGGATTTAAGGCATCCTTCAATAAAACAGTAATAGCCCCAGCTACACCTAAATCTTTTACCGTAAACATACTGCCATCATAGCGATAACCTAAAAGAATGTTTTCAATACGTCTGCGTAGATCATCAATATCAGTTGCTAGACACATAATCGCCATAATTTCTGATGCAGGTGTAATATCAAAGCCACTTTCTTGAGGTACACCATTGGCATTTCCTCTTAATCCTGTGGTGATATAACGCAAGCTGCGGTCATTGACATCCAATACTCTTTTCCATAAAATTTCTTTGATGCCATTAGCATCCGCTCTATTTTGATAGATGTAGTTGTCTAGTAACGCACTTAAGGTATTGTGTGCAGAAGTAATCGCATGGAAATCCCCTGTAAAATGCAAGTTGATATTTTCCATTGGCAATACTTGAGCATAACCACCACCAGCTGCACCACCTTTCATTCCAAAACACGGACCTAAAGATGGTTCTCTTAACGCGACAACCGCATTTTTTCCAATTTTATTTAATCCAAGGGCTAAACCAATAGAAACAGTAGTTTTCCCAATTCCTGCTTTTGTAGGAGTGATGGACGTAACCAAAATTAAATTCGATTTTTTTTGTTGCTCTTGTTGTTGGGCTTCTAGTTGAACTTTCGCCATGTTTTTGCCATACGGAATTACATACTCCTCCGGTAATTGGATATTTTTAGCAATTTCGTAAATGTTCTTTAATTCACTCTCTCTTGCAATCTCAATATCTGTTTTCATAGTAAATAGAAATGTGTTGTTATGCAGTAAAGTTAAGTCTTTTGATAGAATATTGAAATAGGAGGGATGGTTTGTTTTTGTCAGGCGGTGAGATTGGTGAGATTGGTGAGGCGGTGAGATTGGTGAGGTGGTGAGGTGGTGAGATTGGTGAGATTGGTGAGGTGGTGAGGTGGTGAGGTGGTGAGGTGGTGAGATTGGTGAGGAGAGGTGATGAGAAGGTGTGATGTAAAACCCCGTAGTGGCAAATGGCAATTTGCCAAGTAACTAGATAATAAAGTCTAGGCAAACCTCACAAAAACAGAGTTCCTTCTTTAATCGATAAATTCTACAACTTCACGAAAAAGTCAACCTCATGGATGGTGAGGGGTGAGATGATGAGACGGTGAGAGACATAACCCATACCTCTTAACCCATGCCTCATAACCCATGCCTCATAACCCATGCCTCATAACCCATGCCTCATAACCCATGCCTCATAACCCATGCCTCATAACCCATGCCTCTTAACCCATGCCTCTTAACCCATGCCTCTTAACCCATGCCTCTTAACCCATGCCTCTTAACCCATGCCTCTTAACCCATGCCTCTTAACCCATGCCTCTTAACCCATGCCTCTTAACCCATGCCTCTTAACCCATGCCTCTTAACCCATGCCTCTTAACCCATGCCTCTTAACCCATGCCTCTTAACCCATGCCTCTTAACCCATGCCTCTTAACCCATGCCTCTTAACCCATGCCTCTTAACCCATGCCTCTTAACCCATGCCTCTTAACCCATGCCTCTTAACCCATGCCTCATAACCCATGCCTCATAACCCATGCCTCATAACCCATGCCTCATAACCCATGCCTCATAACCCATGCCTCATAACCCATGCCTCATAACCCATGCCTCATAACCCATGCCTCATAACCCATGCCTCATAACCCATGCCTCATAACCCATGCCTCATAACCCATGCCTCATAACCCATGCCTCATAACCCATGCCTCATAACCCATGCCTCATAACCCATGCCTCATAACCCATGCCTCATAACCCATGCCTCATAACCCATGCCTCATAACCCATGCCTCATAACCCATGCCTCATAACCCATGCCTCATAACCCATGCCTCATAACCCATGCCTCATAACCCATGCCTCATAACCCATGCCTCATAACCCATGCCTCATAACCCATGCCTCATAACCCATGCCTCATAACCATACCCCTTAACCATACCCCTTAACCATACCCCATAAAGTAAATTTTCTAATTAAAACAGAGACCCTTCTTTAATCGATAAATTCTACAACTTCACGAAAAAGCAAACCTCATGGATGGTGAAGGGGGTGAGATGATGAGACGGTGAGAGACATAACCGATACCTCATAACCTTTCCCCATACCTCTTAAAGTGTCTTTTCTAATTAAAATAGAGCTCCTTCTTTAATCGATAAATCTCACAACTTCACGAAAAAGCAAAAAAGCAACCTACGACTTCACGACCTCACAAAGCACAAACCTCACGATTATCAAATTACAACCATTCTAGTGTATTTCTTTTTAATATAAAGGAGTTTTATTGTTTTTTATAAATAGATATTTAAAGTTATATTTGCACTTTTAAATTATATTCTATACGTATTATGAAAACAGAAGCGGAGTTAAAAGACAGAAGTGGAAATAAATGTGAACTATGTGAATCTACAGGACCATTAAAGGTTTATGAGGTTCCGCCTGTGGCTGCTAATGAAGCAGATAAAGAAATTTATATTTGTGAGACTTGTTTAGATCAAATTGAGAAAAGACAAGAGTTAGATAGCAACCATTGGCAATGTCTAACGACGTCAATGTGGAGTGAGATACCTGCTGTTCAGGTAGTTGCTTGGCGTATGTTGAACCGTTTTAGACAAGAAAGCTGGGCTGCAGATAATTTAGAAATGATGTACTTAGATGATGAATTGATGGAATTTGCTAAAGCAACTGGAGATCATACAGGAGATGGATCTGTTGCATTGCACAAAGATAGCAATGGAAATATTTTGACAGCTGGAGATACCGTTACTTTAATTAAAGATCTAGATGTAAAAGGATCTTCATTAAATGCAAAAATTGGTACTGCAGTTCGCAATATCCGCCTAGATCCAAATAACGTAGAGTATATAGAAGGTAAAGTGGATGGACAAATGATTGTTATTCTTACCAAATATGTGAAGAAACAAGGATAGAAAATAAAAAAATCTCAGTTGTTACTGGGATTTTTTGTTTTTTAACCACAGCGGAATACTGAATTCTTCTAAAAGATGAGCCAAAGGAACTTGTTGGTAGTTCTCATAGGTTAACCATTTAATCTCTTCTAATTCTGCATGAGGAATAAAATATGTGGGAGTTAAGGTTAATTGAAAGATGGTTGCGTGAATCAGGGTATTAGCTTCATTCACTGCTTGGGTTTGATGTGTACCCAGGTAATGGATTTCACTTGGATCGGCGATTAGGTTGAGTTCCTCTTGTAATTCACGGAGCAAGGCTTCAATAGGTTCTTCTCCAGGTTCAATTTTACCTCCAGCCATCATATAATAACGGGATCCTTTTTTTCGAACAGTTAAGAGTGCTCCATGGATATCAATAATCATTGCTGAAGCAAGGTAAATCGTTTGGACTGTTGACATAATACAAATTTTGCCTTCAAAAGTAAAGGAATTTTGCCATTAGAAGAAGAAAGTGAATCGGAGGTTTTAAATGAATATTCACGAAATGACTCCATTAGATTTGTTAAAAGTGGAGGAGTATGTGTTTTTTTTAATTGAAAATCATAATTTTATAGTATGATTAAAGAAAAAAATAAGAATGTTTAAAGAATTGTTTTTTGTAAAAGAAAAAATTTTATCTTTATTCAATCAAACAAGATCCTCAACTATGGAAGAGGTTTTGTATAGTTTAATTTAATTTAAGTTGAAAATAGAGCCTATATTCAGGGCGAAAATGAACAGTACAATGGTAAAACAAGAATTTACTGCATTATTTAAAGGATACAATATTCCTAAGGAATTAAAGAGCTTATTAGAGTTTCAAGTATCCGAAAACATTCCCTCTTATTATTCAAATGCTATTTATTTAATGACAGAAGAAACCCCACTGATTGAAAGTTTTTCAACAGAAGAGGAGTTTCTAAAAGCATTTATTCCTTTTGCTGAAGCAAATAGCTCAGGAAGTATCTATGCTTTTTGGATTAATAACAAAGAAGTAGATGATTTAACTCAAACTCCTATCGTTGCCTTTGGTGATGAAGGTGGTGTTTTTGTCGTTGCTAAAAATATTCAAGAATTATTGCAGATAGCCGCGTATGATGTGGAAGCTGTAGTATTTGAAGATGAATTTTATTTTCAAGATAAAGAAGTATTAGAAGAGGAGGGAGAATTCAATTCTGCCGAATTCTGTACAGAGTATTTGGATTGGTTGCGTACAGAAGCAAAGTTAAAACCAATCTTGACAATCGAGGGTGTAGATGCTGTCGTTGATCATGCTCAAACAACGTATCAAGAAAAGTTAGAACAGTATATCAAACGTTTTGTTTAGAAAGAACAAAAAGTAGTATATTGCGTTAAAATTTTAAGAAATGGAACAAAGTAACTTCAATCAGAATTTTGATGCTTTTTCAAATCAAGCACAAAATCAAATGCAACCAAAACCAAAAAACTATTTGGCTTTATCTATTATTTCTACAATTTTTGGTTTTTGTAGCTGTATTGGACTTTTCGTTGGTATTGTAGCTATCGTAATGTCAACGCAGTCTACTAAAAAGTATGAGCAAGGGGATTATGAAGGGGCAGTGAAAGCTGCGAAAAATGCCAAAATTCTAAGCTTGATTGTATGGGGTATTTTTGTTCTTAACCTCGTTTACTCTTGGTATAATATCCAACAAATGGGAGGATGGGATGCTTATATGGAGTCAGTTCAAGAGGCAATAGGAATGATGCAAGGAGGAGGAATGTAAGATCTACATTATGCAGATTTTTTATCGGATTCTTTTTTGCGTCCTGCTTCCTATCGGAATTGTAGTTGCCGTAAGTAAAGGATTGAGTTATTTTCCTGCGGTTGTAACCTGCTCAATAAAAGACTATACCGGATGGGATTGCCCGGGGTGTGGTGGACAAAGAGCAATGGACGCAATCATTAAAGGAAAATTTAAAGATGCATTCTATTATAATCAGCTGATATATCTTTACCTAGGAGTCATGCTTTATATATATGTACTCTTTGTGGAAAGCTATATCCTGAAAAACAAAAGATTTATGCAGCGATTTGGATTTAGCAATACGTTTGCATTTCTCTTTGTAGGAATAATACTCTTCTTTTTTATTATAAGAAATATATAAAAAGGTTCGATTGTTTGCAATCGAACCTTTTTTTGTTTAATCATATTGATTCAATCGTTTCTTTGCTTAAAATCTTTTATTAGTTTGTTGATATTGAGTTTTGTGTATTTGTTTTTTGTTGGATTTCTAATTAAATAGTTTTTTAGTTAAAATTAGCATTATTGTTGGTTTTATGCTTAACTTTCACGACCTAAAATTAGAAACAACCAAAAGACAGAATTTATGAAAAAAAATACCTTGTTGTTATTCAGCTTGTTTTCCTTGTGGGGAGTGAGTATGAATGCGCAAACGGAACAAATTCGTAAAAAAATTATTTCTACTTACGATAAGTTAAATGTAGAAGAAGCTAAGGCCTTTGAAAAAGCGAGAATTGAAGATAAAGAATTCGCTTATAAAATGGCCAAAGAAAACAATAAACCAATTTCAGGAATTACGAAGGATGGTAGAGTGTTCTCTTTACAGCGAATTAACGAAAACGGTTCGTATATATACTATTCTACAAGTAATGCAGGAAGTAGAAAAACAACAAGAGTAAATGATATAGCACCAGGTGGAAGTTTAGGTTTAAACTTAGATGGAACAGGTATGCTTGTAGGGGTTTGGGATGGACAACCGGCTTTAGATACGCATGTGGAATTTCAAGGAGATACAGGTGGAAGTCGTATGACATTGAGAAAGCCTTTGCTCAATCTCGGTACAGCTTCACAAGATGATCGTTTGAGTTTTGAAGGTGGACGATCACATGCTACACACGTATCAGGAACAATAGCTGCAAAAGGAGTCAATGCTTCTGCAAAAGGAATGGCACCAGCTGCGAGAATAATTAGTTATGATTGGGATAGAGATACACAATATATGCGTCAAGCTGCAAGAACAGATGCGTTATTGGTATCGAATCACTCCTACGGATATACAGCAATTGACGATTTTGGACGTGCAGTACTCGCAGTGAGCGATTTCGGAACGTATGATTTTACAAGTGCTGATTATGATAAACTTACTTTTGAGTATAAATACTATCAACCGGTTATTGCAGCTGGAAATGATAGAGATAATTTTAGAATTATAAATCCTGCTAAAAATGGAAATGATTTGCTTACAGGATCAGCAGTAGCTAAAAATACTATTGTTGTCGCAGCAGTGGAAGAAGTGGCTAATTATACTGGGCCTGCAAGTGTTGTGATGTCTGAGTTTAGTAATTTTGGACCTACGAATGATTTTCGTATTAAACCCGATATTTCATCTAAGGGGGTAAGAGTATTTTCAAGTAATTACCAATTACCAACACCAGTAACAGGAGTACCTAGAACTAATTTATATTCAAATTCTAGTGGTACATCCATGGCAGCTCCTTCAGTTACAGGTGTGATTGTATTATGGCAACAATGGGCGATGGAAAAAAATAGCAATGCATTCAAGTCGGCTACAATTCGTGCGTTGATGGCACATACAGCTGATGAAGCTGGAAGTGCAAAAGGTCCGGATCATAAATTTGGATGGGGATTAATCAATGCAAAAGGAGGTGTTCAAATTCTGGAAGGAAGTAAAGTGAGTGGTGTTGTTTTAGAAGAGAATGTATTAGCGCAAGGAGCAACATATGAAAAACAATTTTCAGTAGGGGAAAGTGGAATCAATGTTATTGTTACAATTGCTTGGACTGATCCAGAGGGTTCATTAACGAATGGAAATAACTCAGATGAGGATTATGCAAAGAATAATCCTTCTTTAGTAAATGATTTAGATCTACGTGTATTTAAAGACGGAGTGGAGTATTTACCTTGGAGATTAAATAAAGATTTTAGAAATCTAGTCGCTCAAAAAGGAGATAATAACGTTGATAATATTGAGAAAATTGAGATTGAAGGAGCAGAAGCGGGTATTTATACAGCGAAAGTGACGCATAAAGGTGTATTAAGAGGTGGAAGCCAAGAGTATTCAATCATTATGAGCCGTAGTGACTTCAATAACTTATCTACTGAAGAGTTTGAATTGACAGATTTATCTTTTGCTGTTTGGCCAAATCCAGTAGTGGATCAGTTGAATGTAACGATTCCTGAAGAGGTTAATGTAAAAGGGATGTCTATTCAGGTATTTGATATGACAGGTCGTTTGGTACAAAGTTTACCAACATTATCCTCAAATCAAGTAGAAGTAAATATGAGCGGATTGTCTTCAGGTACTTATTTTGTAAAAATAAAAGGCAATGGCTTTGACAAGACAGAGCGTATTGTAAAAAAATAAACAAGTAGTTAAACAACTATAGGAAGAAGGAGAGCATGGCTCTCCTTTTTTTTGCTTTTTGCTTTTTTGTTTTTTGTGAAGTTGCTTGATTCTCTTTTTGAAGAATCTTTTTTCTTTTTAAAGAGGCACATGGCCATGTGCCCCTACCTATATATATAAGGAGAGCATCAAAAACAGAAAATATTTTTCCCCGCCCGTACGGGCACATGGCCATGTGCCCCTATGCTCGAACCACCTTTTTCAAAAGAAAACCTTCTTTTATCAGATGCATTCCTCGAAAATGCTCCTTGCAAAAACGCAAAAAAGCAACATCATCGCTCCACGCGATCCCAAACCATGAAAAAGTCAAAAAAAACTTTTAGATGTAACGTGTATGATAATAGCGAGTTGCGACAATTATCGAAAATACTTTTAAAAAAAGGTTGCGTAAAGTTTGGAAGTGGCGAAAAAGGTGCTACTTTTGCATCCGCATTAAACAAGCAGACGTTCATAGAAAAGCAGTAGAAAAGACTTGAGATTAGCTAAAAAATATTTTTAAAAATAAATTTGGATAATCGAAATAAAGAGTCTTATCTTTGCAGTCCGCTTCAGTAAATACTGGGGTTAGCGAAAAGGGATGAAAAAATATTTTTCAAAAAAGTTTTGCTAATTCAAATAAAGTTTTTACTTTTGCACTCGCTTTGGTAAACAAGGGATGACGAAAAGAAGGAAAGAAAAAAATCTAAATTTTTTTTGTCAAATCAAAAAAGTTGTTTACTTTTGCACTCGCTTCGAAATTTAAGTAGAAGAGAGTTTGAAACACGATCATAGACATATTGGACAACAGCATACAAAATAAAGAGAGTAAGGTGATTTTAGGATCACAAATAAACTAGCTAACTTTTTACAATATTAAAAATATACGATGAAGAGTTTGATCCTGGCTCAGGATGAACGCTAGCGGCAGGCCTAACACATGCAAGTCGAGGGGTATAGAGAGCTTGCTTTCTAGAGACCGGCGGATGGGTGAGTAACGCGTATGCAACCTACCTTTTACAGGGGAATAGCCCGGAGAAATTCGGATTAATGCTCCATGGTTTATATGAGTGGCATCATTTATATAATAAAGATTTATCGGTAAAAGATGGGCATGCGTATCATTAGCTAGTTGGTGTGGTAACGGCATACCAAGGCGACGATGATTAGGGGTCCTGAGAGGGAGATCCCCCACACTGGTACTGAGACACGGACCAGACTCCTACGGGAGGCAGCAGTGAGGAATATTGGTCAATGGAGGCAACTCTGAACCAGCCATGCCGCGTGCAGGATGACGGTCCTATGGATTGTAAACTGCTTTTGTACGGGAAGAAATGTAATTACGTGTAATTATTTGACGGTACCGTAAGAATAAGGATCGGCTAACTCCGTGCCAGCAGCCGCGGTAATACGGAGGATCCGAGCGTTATCCGGAATTATTGGGTTTAAAGGGTTCGTAGGCGGTTTAGTAAGTCAGTGGTGAAATCTTATAGCTTAACTATAAAATTGCCGTTGATACTGCTAAACTTGAATAGTATGGAAGTAATTAGAATATGTAGTGTAGCGGTGAAATGCTTAGATATTACATGGAATACCAATTGCGAAGGCAGATTACTACGTACTTATTGACGCTGATGAACGAAAGCGTGGGTAGCGAACAGGATTAGATACCCTGGTAGTCCACGCCGTAAACGATGGATACTAGCTGTTCGGTTTTCGGACTGAGTGGCTAAGCGAAAGTGATAAGTATCCCACCTGGGGAGTACGTTCGCAAGAATGAAACTCAAAGGAATTGACGGGGGCCCGCACAAGCGGTGGAGCATGTGGTTTAATTCGATGATACGCGAGGAACCTTACCAAGGCTTAAATGTAGATTGACAGGTTTAGAGATAGACTTTTCTTCGGACAATTTACAAGGTGCTGCATGGTTGTCGTCAGCTCGTGCCGTGAGGTGTCAGGTTAAGTCCTATAACGAGCGCAACCCCTATTGTTAGTTGCCAGCGGGTCATGCCGGGAACTCTAACAAGACTGCCGGTGCAAACCGTGAGGAAGGTGGGGATGACGTCAAATCATCACGGCCCTTACGTCTTGGGCTACACACGTGCTACAATGGCCAGTACAGAAAGCAGCTACCAGGCAACTGGATGCGAATCTCAAAAACTGGTCTCAGTTCGGATTGGAGTCTGCAACTCGACTCCATGAAGCTGGAATCGCTAGTAATCGGATATCAGCCATGATCCGGTGAATACGTTCCCGGGCCTTGTACACACCGCCCGTCAAGCCATGGAAGCTGGGGGTACCTGAAGTCGGTCGCCGCAAGGAGCTGCCTAGGGTAAAACTGGTAACTAGGGCTAAGTCGTAACAAGGTAGCCGTACCGGAAGGTGCGGCTGGAACACCTCCTTTCTAGAGAAAAAAAGAGGTTGGTTTATTTACTCTCGCTGTTTGTTCAAATAAAAAAAATAAGTAATATACAGAGTCTCGTAGCTCAGCTGGTTAGAGTACTACACTGATAATGTAGGGGTCGGCAGTTCGAGTCTGCCCGGGACTACTAAGTATTACAAAGGAAATTCTAGAGGTTAGTTAAACCGTTGAAAGTTACTGTTGACTGTAAACTGTTAACCTGTAACCTTATAATGGGGGATTAGCTCAGCTGGCTAGAGCGCCTGCCTTGCACGCAGGAGGTCATCGGTTCGACTCCGATATTCTCCACAAGAACGCAAGTTCAAAACGATCATTGACATATTGTAACGACAAATACAGTTAGATAGTAATAGTAATATTATTATTTTAATAAAAATTTATAGAAAGTACGATTCGAAAGAATTGTAAGCACATAAGCAAAATAAGGGCGTATGGGGAATGCCTAGGCTCTCAGAGGCGAAGAAGGACGTGATAAGCTGCGAAAAGCTACGGGGATCGGCACACACGACTTGATCCGTAGATATCCGAATGGGGCAACCCACTATGTTGAAGACATAGTATCCGAATAGGAGGCGAACCTGCTGAACTGAAACATCTAAGTAGGCAGAGGAGAAGAAAACAAAAGTGATTCCGCTAGTAGTGGCGAGCGAACGCGGAATAGCCCAAACCAATGTTGTTACGGCAATATTGGGGTTGTAGGACCACGATATTTCTTGCGGATTGAATTAGAATTACCTGGAAAGGTAAACCGAAGAGGGTGATAGTCCCGTATAAGTAAGAGAAGATAAGGATAGTGGTATCCTGAGTAGGTCGGGGCACGTGAAACCCTGATTGAAACTGGCGGGACCATCCGCTAAGGCTAAATACTCCTGAGAGACCGATAGTGAACCAGTACCGTGAGGGAAAGGTGAAAAGAACCGTGAATAACGGAGTGAAATAGATCCTGAAACCATACGCCTACAAGCGGTCGGAGCCCCTTTGTGGGGTGACGGCGTGCCTTTTGCATAATGAGCCTACGAGTTACCGTTGCTGGCAAGGATAAGTGATTAAGTCATGGATCCGTAGCGAAAGCGAGTCTTAATAGGGCGCTTTAGTCAGTAGTGGTAGACGCGAAACCGTGTGATCTACCCATGGGCAGGTTGAAGTTTAGGTAACACTAAATGGAGGACCGAACCGTTTAACGCTGAAAAGTTTTCGGATGACCTGTGGGTAGGGGTGAAAGGCCAATCAAACTCGGAAATAGCTCGTACTCCCCGAAATGCATTTAGGTGCAGCGATGATCATAGTTACTTAGAGGTAGAGCTACTGATTGGATGCGGGGGCTTCACCGCCTACCAATTCCTGACAAACTCCGAATGCTAATTAATGATAATCATCAGTGAGGGCATGGGTGCTAAGGTCCATGTCCGAGAGGGAAAGAACCCAGACCATCAGCTAAGGTCCCCAAATGTATGCTAAGTTGAAAAAACGCGGTTTGATTGCCCAGACAGCTAGGATGTTGGCTTGGAAGCAGCCATTCATTTAAAGAGTGCGTAACAGCTCACTAGTCGAGCGATCGAGCATGGATAATAATCGGGCATAAGTATACTACCGAAGCTATGGATTTACGTTTTAAACGTGAGTGGTAGGGGAGCATTCTATCGACGTAGAAGCCGTATTGTGAGATATGGTGGAGTTTATAGAAAAGAAAATGTAGGCATAAGTAACGATAAGGGGTGCGAGAAACACCCCCGCCGTAAGACTAAGGTTTCCTGAGCTATGCTAATCAGCTTAGGGTTAGTCGGGACCTAAGGCAGACCCGAAGGGGGACGTCGATGGCCAACGGGTTAATATTCCCGTACTACTAATAATTGTGATGGAGTGACACAGTGATGAAAGCACCGCGAACTGACGGAATAGTTCGTTGAAGCACGTACCTATATTCCCTATAGTAAAATGCGTAGGGGATGGAGAAATGCGATAGTACTCAGCGTTTTCGAACAACGAGATAGTGTGCCTAAGGGCTGTCAAGAAAAGCTTCTAAACTTAGATTATTAGTACCCGTACCGTAAACCGACACAGGTAGTCGAGGAGAGTATCCTAAGGCGCTCGAGAGATTCATGGCTAAGGAACTAGGCAAAATAGACCTGTAACTTCGGGAGAAAGGTCGCCAGCGCAAGCTGGCCGCAGTGAAAAGGTCCAGGCGACTGTTTATCAAAAACACAGGGCTCTGCAAAATCGTAAGATGAAGTATAGGGCCTGACACCTGCCCGGTGCTGGAAGGTTAAGAGGAGATGTTATCTTCGGAGAAGCATTGAATTGAAGCCCCAGTAAACGGCGGCCGTAACTATAACGGTCCTAAGGTAGCGAAATTCCTTGTCGGGTAAGTTCCGACCTGCACGAATGGTGTAACGATCTGGACACTGTCTCAGCCATGAGCTCGGTGAAATTGTAGTATCGGTGAAGATGCCGATTACCCGCAGTGGGACGAAAAGACCCTGTGCACCTTTACTATAGCTTAGTATTGTTCTTGGATAAGTGATGTGTAGGATAGGTGGGAGACTTCGATCCTGCGTCGCCAGGCGTAGGTTAGTCATTGTTGAAATACCACCCTTTGCTTATTTGAGATCTAACTCTGCACTGCAGAGGACATTGCTTGGTGGGTAGTTTGACTGGGGTGGTCGCCTCCAAAAGAGTAACGGAGGCTTCTAAAGGTTCCCTCAGCACGCTTGGTAACCGTGCGTAGAGTGCAATGGCATAAGGGAGCTTGACTGGGAGACTAACAAGTCGATCAGGTACGAAAGTAGAGCATAGTGATCCGGTGGTTCCGCATGGAAGGGCCATCGCTCAAAGGATAAAAGGTACGCCGGGGATAACAGGCTGATCTCCCCCAAGAGCTCATATCGACGGGGGGGTTTGGCACCTCGATGTCGGCTCGTCACATCCTGGGGCTGGAGAAGGTCCCAAGGGTTGGGCTGTTCGCCCATTAAAGTGGCACGCGAGCTGGGTTCAGAACGTCGTGAGACAGTTCGGTCTCTATCTACTGTGGGCGTTAGAAATTTGAGTGGATCTGATTCTAGTACGAGAGGACCGAATTGGACCAACCTCTAGTGCATCTGTTGTCTCGCCAGGGGCATCGCAGAGTAGCTACGTTGGGCAGGGATAAGCGCTGAAAGCATATAAGTGCGAAACCCACCACAAGATGAGATTTCTTTAAAGAGCCGTTGAAGATGACAACGTTGATAGGCTATAGATGTAAAGGCAGTAATGTCATAGTCAAGTAGTACTAATAGCTCGTAAGCTTATGTGTACTCCCTCTACTAATAAGTAGAGGGAGGGCAACTTTCTAAAATGAAATAAGTATTTGTTACGTTATAATATACCGAATTAGTTATAGGATCCGAGAGGAATTTATAACAACCGCTTTAGGGTGGTTATTGCGGCGGGGCTCACCTCTTCCCATTTCGAACAGAGAAGTTAAGCCCGCTAGCGCAGATGGTACTGCCACATGGTGGGAGAGTATGTCGTCGCCCTTCTTTTGAAAAGCCTGATTACGTAAGTAGTCAGGCTTTTTTGTTTTATACCGGTTTGGAAAAAGACGTAGGGGCCAATGGCAATTGGCCTTCTTACATGATATATATTGTATCACAGTAAAATATCGTGATGAAACGCTGCACCGTAAGGGCCAATGGCAATTGGCCTCATAACAGGATAAATGTTGTATCACTGCATCCACCACAAAGAAGCAAAACAACAAAAAAGCATTCCAAAAAAAAATAATCTTCAAAAAAAATGTAACGTTTTCGTATTTTTAGTACTTACTACTAAAATACCAATCAATCTATAGTACATGAAACGTTTATTTCTACTTCACTTTCTTTTTATATGCACTTTTTTTACGAGTTTCGCTCAAGAACAACTGCCAAAATCTATTCTTTGGGAGATTAGTGGAAATGGTTTAGTAGAATCTTCCTATTTATTGGGAACGTTTCACCTCGTCTGTAAAGAGGATTTACACGTAGCGGATAAAGTCTTAACGGCTATTGAGGCTGTGGATCAAATTGCTTTAGAGGTGAATTTGGCGGATATCGATGAATTAATGAGCATACAAGAGTTGATGGTTTCCACGACTACGTTATCCTCTCAACTGACTGAAGAAGAGCAAGAAGAGTTTCGTATACTGTTAAAAAGTAAATATGGCATTGATTTAGAAGTCGTAGATCACTTTCCTCCAATCCTTGCTATGAGCATGTTGGCTGTTAAAGATATTCCTTGTGAAGTTACAGGATATGACATGGAAATTTTGAATGTAGGGTTGAGTAAAAAGAAATACTTTTTAGGTTTAGAACGTTTTAAAGATCAAATTGAAATCACCAATCGCATTTATACTGCCAAAGAAATTCTGATACAGCTGAGAGAAAAAGATGAAACAATAGCTGATTTTGAAACGATGGTTGCTGCTTTTAATCAAGAAGATATAGAAACACTTTATCATATCGCTACTGATCCTAAATCATTATCAACGGAAGGAAAAGTTTTGTTATTGGACAATCGCAACCGCGCTTGGATAGAAAAGATGATTGTCTTAATGCCTAAAGCATCTACCTTATTTGCTGTAGGTTCGGGACATCTAGCAGGAGAAGCAGGTGTAATTGCCTTGTTGAGAGAAAAAGGATTTACAGTCAATGCAATTTTAAAGTAGCTAGTTGTGCGAGTCAACATAGAAAAAGAGTTTTTAGAACAGGTTAATGATCATAAGGGTATCTTATTTAAGGTAGCGAAGCTCTATATGGATACCAAAGCAGATCAAGAAGATTTGTATCAAGAGATGATTTGCCAGCTCTGGAAGTCCTATACTAGTTTTAAAGGCAGCAGTCAATTTTCGACCTGGATGTATCGGGTATGTCTGAATACCGCTATTACTTATTTTAAAAAAGATAGCAAAAGGTCAAAGTCAACGTTTAGTTTAAATGGAGAAGAGCATTATTTGCGGAATGAAGAGAGTTGTTTAGAAGTTGAAAATCAAATTACCTATCTCTATAAAGCTATTCACGAACTGAATGATATTGAAAAGGCTTTGATTTTCCTGTACCTAGAAGGATTTTCTCATTTAGATATTGGAACTAATCTTGGGATTTCAGAAGGAAATGCAAGAGTAAAATTGAATCGGACAAAAAATAAATTACAAGAAATTATAAAGAAAAATGGATATGAATTTTGACGATATTAAAAAATCATGGGATTCACAAGATATTAGTGCACCTAAATTAACGGAAGAAGCCTTAGTTTCCTCTATGGATCGTTTACCGTTAGATCGCATCCGAAAGAATACGTTGAAGGATATTATTTTGCAAAGTGTTAGTGTTGTAGGAATCGCTTTTTTTCCACAATTATATAATATGCCAGCAGAAAATACAGTGATGTTTTATGTTGTTTATTTTTTGTTTGCAGTAGTTTCTTTTTACTATATTATAAAAATGGCCATGTTTTATCGTACTTCTAGTACGTTTGAAATGAACTCACGCGATAGTTTGTACGAAGTTTACTTTCATGCGCGAATGTATGTTCAACTCTATGAGAATTTCTGTTTTTCACTGGCTCCATTTGTTATTTTCTTTATTCCATTTTTTATGGGATTCACTTTAGATAAAATGATTCCTCTTTTTACTAATGTGTTTTTTATAACCTATTTTATTGGTTTATGTCTATTTGTTTTCATCTTGTCTCACTATTGGATTAAACGTTTGTATGGTCGCTATTTGAAACAAATGAAAGAAACATTAGATCAATTTAAAGCCTTGTCTTGATATTTAAGCTAGGGAATAGAATATAAATAATAGGTATGTTGAAGAATAATCAAACAATAAAGATCAAGCGCAATCATATTGTATTTGCATTTAAGCTGTTTCTGATGGGGATGATGATTGGTGCTTATGTGGCGTATAATCAATAGCTATAAAATAAAGACGTCCTATATGTAACCATATAGGACGTCTTGTTTTTCTCTATGCGTGTGGTATTAAATAAATTTCATCTTTTGAATTCGCACTGCATTTAAGATAGCGAGTAAAGCCACACCAACATCAGCAAAAACGGCTTCCCACATCGTTGCAAGCCCACCAGCACCTAGAATTAGTACAATAATTTTTACAACTAAGGCAAGTGTAATGTTTTGGATAACAATTTTGCGTGTTTCTTTTCCAATGTGAATCGCTGTAGCAATTTTAGAAGGTTGGTCTGTTTGAATCACAACATCTGCTGTTTCAATTGCGGCATCACTACCTAAACCTCCCATAGCAATTCCAACGTCACTCAGTGCTAATACAGGGGCATCATTAATTCCATCTCCTACAAAAGCAAGGGAGCTTGTTGGATTTTCTTTTTTCAATCGTTCTACTTGTTCCACCTTACCTTCAGGTAATAATCCTCCTAAAGCAAAATCAATTCCCGTTTCTTGCGCTACTTTCTGCGTGATTGTATCCTTATCTCCACTCAACATGATTGTTTTTTGAACCCCCATGGATCTCATTAATCGAATGGCATCTTTAGAATCTTCTTTAATCTGATCTGCAATGGTAATATAACCCGCATATTGATTGTCAATAGCGACTACGACAATACTTTCTACAATTTCATTAACCTCGCTTGGATAAGCAATGCTGTGTTGGGTTAATAAAGCAGTATTACCCACTAATATTTCTTGATTATCAATCACTCCTGCAAGTCCTTTACCTGATATTTCCCTTACCTTTTCTGCTACTAAGGAGGTTGGATAAGCTTCTACAATTGCTTTCGCAATCGGATGGGTGGATTGTTTTTCAATAGCAGCTACAAGTTGTACAAACTGTTCTTGTGGTAGCGTTGTTTCGACTTTTTGAACTTTAAACACACCTTCTGTTAGTGTTCCTGTTTTGTCCATTACCACAATATCTAGCTTTGCCATTAATTCAAGGAAATTAGACCCTTTGAATAAAATACCATTTCGAGAAGCCGCTCCAATTCCACCAAAATATCCCAATGGAACAGAGATTACTAAGGCACAAGGACAAGAAATTACCAAGAATACTAAGGCTCTTTCTAACCATTGGGTAAATACATAAGCTTCACCTAAGAATAGATAAGGAACAAAGGTTAATAGTACAGCTAAAAAGAAAACAATCGGCGTGTACACTTTAGCAAACTTGCGAATGTACAATTCAGTTGGTGCTTTTCGAGTACTTGCTTCTTGTACCATCTCTAGGATTTTAGCTAAGGAGCTGTCTTGGTACAATTTTGTAGTGCGAATCTCAATTACTTGTTCTAAGTTGATCATTCCCGTTAGCACTGTTTCTCCTTTTTTATACGAAGATGGTTTACTTTCTCCCGTTAGTGCAGAGGTATTAAAACTTCCTTTATCAGATAATAAAGCTCCATCTAATGGAATTTTCTCTCCTACTTTTACCTGAATGCGCTCTCCAATCTGTACTTCTTCTGGATTAACAATTGTAAAGGCATTGTTGCGAAATACATTGGCTTCATTTGGACGAATATCTAATAGGGCTTTAATATTGCCTTTGGCTTTATTAACGGCTGATTCTTGGAACATTTCTCCAATGGTGTAAAATAGCATTACTGCTACTGCCTCGGGATATTCCCCAATTGCAAAAGCACCTAAAGTGGCAATTCCCATAAGTGAAAACTCATTGAAGAAATCTTTCTTTAGCATTAATGAAAACGCTTCTTTCAATACTGGAAAACCAACAGGTACATAAGCCGCTAAATACCAAAGTACGCGTAACGTAGGGTTGTTGATAAACCAATCTACTTTTAAAACATTCGCAAATAATACGCCTAAAAAGAATAAAAGAATACTGAAACCAATGGTGTATTTACTATTCATTTCCCCGTGGTTGTGGTCGTGGTCATCATGACTGTGATCCTCGTGGTTATGCGCCGGTTTTTTGTGGAATTCAAGTTTTGAATTGCAGCAACTGTCTTTATCTTGATGTATCATAACTATTTATATTTATTCTATATACAAAGTTAAGTACTTCTGTAGAATATAAATAGAGCGGAGGCATGTTTGCAACAGTGTTACATTTTGGGTTAGAAGTTATGGGTTATGGGGGGGGTGAAACCGTTAACCATTCCTCACATAGTTCTTTTTAAAAATATACATCAACGGAAAGCTTCTACAGCACATCCAGACTGCAAAGGCAATCCATACACTGTACAATTGAAAACCGAGATAGTCTAAGAAAAGTAATGTAGGAAGGAAGCCACAAAAAGTAGCAAATATTAAATTGTTTCTCAGGAATTTAGCATCACCCATCCCTTTGAATATTCCATCGTAAATATAAGCGAGGGAGTTAATAGGTTGTACTAATAGAATAATCCAAAATACAGAAGTGAATACGCGAATTACGTCAGGATCTTGATTGAAGAGCAAACCAATTTGTTCATAAAAGGCAAAGCAAATCGCAATAAGTATAATGGAGATGATAATCGCATATTTACTAATTGCTTTACTCATGTGCCACATGGCGTTATAGTTTTTTTCGCCCAATAGTTTTCCGGCCATTGCATTTCCTGCTGTCGCATATCCATCAATAAAAAAGGAAAAGAACAACCAGATATTCATCAAGATACTTTGAGCGGCAATAAAGTTTTTTCCATAACCAGTCGCATAAGCATTTGCTAAGTAGATGGCAACGTTCAAAGTTGCCGTTCGAATAATAAAATTGAAGCTCATGATGATGAAGGGCTTCAATGTAGGATTGATATTTTTGCTAATACGCATAGTAAAAGGCGTATACTTGAAGAAATAGTAGAAAGCCATGATGAGCATGACGGTTTGGGCGATAACACTCGCATAGGCTGCACCTTTAATGTGATAAGCAGGAATGTAACCATCAATACCATACACCAATAGATACGTTAATACAACATTGAGCAATGCACCTGTTAGACTACATTTCATGGCCCAGATGGTGTTTTGTAATCCTCGAAAAACCCCATACAAGGCAAACGTAATTAGGGTTAAGGGGAATCCCCATGCGCGGATTAAATAGTATTCTTTGGCATACGTAAGCAATAACCCCTCAGCATTATAAGCGGTAAAAATTTCGTGTACAAAAACAGTGGTCGTTAAAAATAGGAGTAGGCTTAAGGCAAAGTTGAATAGAATAGCTTGAGGAACCAAAGTTTTGATTGCAATAAGTCTATTGGAACCATAATGTTGAGATACCGTAGCTGATAGCGAGGTCTTGGTTTGCGCCACTACCCAAATGATAGCGGATAAGAATGATCCTACAAGACCTACTGCACCTAATGCTTCAACACTATTTTCTTTGAGATTTCCTACAATGGCAATATCTGTTAATGTAATGATGGATTCTGAGATTCCTGAAAAAATAGCCGGTATTGCAAGTTTGTTGATTCCTTTAAAAGTAATTGATTGGTCCATGTAATTCTTCTCCTTATGCTAACAAGGGCAAAGGTCGGCAAAAACAAAGAGCAAAAAAAATGTTCCTAACCAAGGATATGGTTAGGAACATCTTATAAAAAAAAATTAATTGAATGATTAAAAACGCATCCCTACACCAAAACCAATCAACATAGGGTCAATTTTTACTTTAGCAGGAAGATTTAATTGCTCTCCTGTTGGATTTAAATTTGTAGCATCTACTGTTACGTCTGTTTTCAAGAATAATTTTTTGAAGTCAACGTTGATAAAGAATTTATCTGTGATGTCAATATCAAATCCGAATTGGTATCCCCAACCAAATTTATTGTCATATGAAATATCTCTTGCACTACCTGATTTCTCGTTGTAGAAAATCGTGTAGTTTACCCCAACCCCAACATAAGGTTTGAAATTACTTGTCACAGGGTAGTGGTATTGCACCATTAAAGTAGGAGGCAATAACCATACACTTCCTAAGTCTACATTAGCTACTGGATCACCCTTAACAGGAGTTAAATCTGAACCTAAAGTTCCAACAGTGTGTCTAGATGTTCCTAAGATTAACTCTGCAGCAATGTTTTCTGTAAAGAAATACGTAAAGTCAAGCTCTGGAATAAAGTTGTTATTCACATCTATTTGTCCTCCAATACCTCCGATTTCTGCTCTATTGTGTGGAATTACTCCAACACCACGTAGGCGAACTTGCCATTTGTACGACTCTTTCTCGTTTGTAGGTGTTTCTTGAGCAGTAGCCGTATTACCCATTAATAAAACAGCTCCTAATAATGATAGAAATAGCTTTTTCATAGTTATCTGTATTACAATTATACTTTAACAAATGTATCTATTGTTTTAGTATAAAAACATGATTTTTATCATTGTGTTATATTTTTATTTACACAAACTTCTAATCTTGTTATGAATTTGTTTTATTTAAGATAAATTATTATTTTTAAGTATAAGACTTTTAAACATGAAAAAAACAATTGTATTTGGAGCTTCCTTAAAAGAAGAGCGCTATTCCAATCAAGCGATTCGAATGTTGCGTGAATATGGGCATTCTGTAGTAGCTCATGGTTTGAGAACAGGAAAAGTGGCGGATGTTACTATTGAAACGGATAAAAAAATGTATCGTGATATTGATACCGTTTCGTTATACCTCAACCCAGAAAGGCAAGAAGAGTTTTACGACTATATTATTGAATTAAAACCGAATCGGGTGATTTTTAACCCTGGAACAGAGAATCCCGATTTTTACAAGCGCTTGATTCGACATAATATCGGATATGAAGAAGCGTGTACGTTGGTTCTTTTACGCACGAATCAGTTTTGATTTAGAGCTAATACACAGCAATAATACGAACGTAATTAAAGCATTAACGAGAATTAATTCATTGTCAAAAACATAGCCATTCAATAAAGAAGTAGCATTGTTGCTAAACCATAAGGTAGCAAAAGGTGAAAGGATACAGATGTAAGGAACAAGTTTGTCTTTCACTTGTCGATTTTTAAATATGATAGCAAAACTAAAGAGTCCTAATAACGGGCCATAGGTATAAGAAGCAATTTTAAAAATCATACTAACTACTGAGGCATCATTGATGGCATTAAATAAGATAATGACCAAAAACATTAAAATAGAAAAACCAAAGTGAACCAACTTTCTTCTCCAAACGTTGGACGGATTCGCTTTGTCTTTGTCCATGTGTAAGAAGTCAATACAAAAAGAAGTAGTAAGGGCGGTTAATGCAGAATCTGTTGTTGCAAAAGTAGCGGCTGTTAACCCAAGTAAAAATACTAGTGCAGGAATAACAGCGAGGTGGTTGAAAGCTATTTCAGGAAATAGTAAATCGGTACGTGGTTTTTGAGTCACTGCATCTAAGGGAACATCAATACCTTGGTTGTTGGCATAGATATAAAGAAGTGCACCAATCCCCAAGAACAAAAGATTAACAAGTACGAAGATTCCCGTGAAGGAATACATGTTTTTTTGCGCTTCTTTGATGTTTTTACAGCTTAGGTTTTTCTGCATTAAATCTTGATCCAACCCAACCATAGCAATGGTGACAAATATACCACCAACAAATTGTTTGATAAAGTGGTAGCGACTTCCCATAAAATCTTCAAAGAAGAATATTTTGGAATAGTTGCTATTTTTAATAGATTCAAAAGCCTGAATAGCCGATAAATCCAATTGATGACAAATGAAAATAATGGTTAAGATTACCGAAGAAACCAAGAAAAAGGTTTGCAGTGAATCGGTGATAATAATCGTTTTTAGCCCGCCTTTGTAGGTATAAGCATAGATTAATAAAAGTGCAATTAATACCGTTGCAAAGAACGGAATACCAAAGTAATCAAATACATAACGCTGTAAAACAATTACAACCAAATACAGGCGAAAGGCCGAACCAATTGTTCTACTGAGTAAGAAAATGGAGGCTGCACTTTTATAGCTGTAGAACCCCAGTTTTTTCTCAATGTAGGTATAAATGGAAACCAAATTATACTTGTAATACAAAGGAAGGAGAACGGCTGCCGTGATAATGAAACCAACGGCATTTCCTAAAATGAACTGAAAGTATTTAAACTGTTCTCCATTAGGAGAACCTACTTCACCAGGAACGGAAATAAAGGTTACGCCAGATAAGGCTGTTCCAATCATTCCAAAAGCGACCAAATACCATTTTGCATTTTTATTTGCGCTAAAAAAGGCATCATTACTACTGTCTTTTTTACTCGTTAACTGAGAAATTCCAATGAGCATTCCAAAGTAAATAGCGATAATAATGATGATAGTGATAGGCGTCATGGTATCCGTATATTTTTGTAGTTCCAGAAAATCAAAAGTAAGTAAATTTTATAGATCTATTTCTATGGGTAGCGATGAAAAAAAGTTGGGGATGAATGGTTTGAGAGCAAGGGCTTATGCTAGAGGATTTGTTTTTTGATGTGAAAGACGAACCATATAAAAACATGGAAAATAGTTGTATATTTTATATCTTTGCCGGATGGATTTTCCTTCAAAATTATTAGAAAAAGCAGTAGAGGAAATTGCTCAACTGCCTGGAATTGGCAAGCGTACTGCTTTGCGATTGGCTTTACATTTATTAAAACAACCTGAAGAACAAACTTCTCGTTTGGCACAAGCATTGGATAAGATGCGTCGTGAGATTAGTTATTGTACAAGCTGCCATAATATAGCTGATGCAGAAATCTGTGAAATCTGTTCGAATCCTGTTCGAGATCACCAAATCATTTGTGTTGTTGAAGATGTACGCGATGTTATGGCCTTGGAAAATACGCAACTATTTAAGGGAATTTACCATGTCTTAGGTGGGAAAATTTCGCCTATTGATGGTGTTGGACCGAGTCAGTTGAATATCCAATCACTAGTGGAAAAAGTAAAAAGCGGTTATGTCAAAGAATTGATTTTTGCTTTAAGTTCAACGATGGACGGCGATACAACCAATTTCTATATTTATAAACAGATCAAAGATTATGATGTCATTACCTCAACCATTGCAAGAGGAATTGCCGTCGGAGATGAATTAGAATATGCCGATGAAGTTACCTTAGGCCGTAGTTTGGTTCATCGTGTTCCTTTTGAAAATGCGTTTAAGTCCCTGTAACCTCAAATAATTACTTTTCTGGTTTATGTATAAGACGAAGAAAATGAGTAGTATAGCCTCATTAATGATCTTCGACTAGGAAATGTTGTGTCTTTTTATTTTTAAAAAGTATAAATTACGCTAAATTTATTGTTAGGCTTGTCTAATTTTGTAATTTTGTATATCTAAACAAAAGACAAAGGAATGAATTTATCGGATTTAAAATTAGGAAGTAAAGGCATCATTAAGGGCATCGCTAAAGATTGTTCCAAAGAAGTGCATCAACGATTTCTCGATTTAGGATTTGTAGCTGGAGCTGTTATATCAGTTCACAGCATTAGCCCATTAAAAGATCCGGTGGCTTATTCTATTTATAATACAATTATTTCTTTGCGAAAAGAGGACGCTCAAATGGTGTTACTTGATTCAGAGAATTAATTAAGAGGAAAGGAAAGTATATGACAACACATTCAGCCTGTGACTTATGTGATTTAAATAAAGCTGCTGATTTAAAAAAGTTGGGCAATCTATCAGGTAAATACGATTATGCTATTGCGCTGGCAGGAAATCCCAATACTGGAAAAAGCACCATATTTAATGCACTTACAGGACTTAAACAACATACAGGAAACTGGCCTGGAAAAACAGTAACCCGAGCAGAAGGAAGTTTCTTATATGGAGATCAAACGTATCGATTGGTCGATTTACCAGGAACGTATTCGTTGATGTCTACTTCAGAAGATGAGGAAGTAGCGCGCGATTATATCTTATTTGGAGAACCCGATGTAACCGTAGTGGTGGTTGATGCAGGTCGATTAGAACGCCATTTGAGTTTGGTTGTTCAAATTCAGGAAATCACAACTAAAGTAGTGGTTTGTCTCAATTTGATGGACGAAGCAAAGCGACATGGAGTGGAGATTGATGTACGTGGACTATCTCGTGACTTAGGAGTTCCTGTTATTCCAACATCAGCCAGAAATAAAGAAGGAATTACCGATCTTCTGCATGCTATTGATCAAGTAGCAACGGGAAAATTTGTAGCACAACAAAAGAATATTACGGGAATATCTGGAGCATCAAGAAAAGCAGTTCAAGATATAGCTGCTGATTTATTGGCTTTGGATGCACAATTACCAAGTGTATCGTGGATTGCCATGCGTTTGATTCAACAGGATGCTAGTATTCAAACGGCTTTAGCTAGTGGTACCTTATCTGCTCATATTACGGAAGCACAAGTAGAACCAATCGTAGTTAAAGCGCAAAAGTACAACGAAGAATTAGGATTGGATTATTCTGATAATGTAGCAGGGGCAATTTTCGCACAGGTTTCAACTATTGTAAAAGGACGTGTTCAAGTAGATGATAATCAGCGAGCGTTTCGAGTGGATCGCTTGATTGATCGCGTAGTAACTAGTAAGCTTTTAGGGTTTCCTTTGATGCTTTTAATGCTCGGTGGAATACTTTGGTTGACGATTATCGGATCCAATTATCCCTCAGAAGCACTGTCTTATCTTTTATTGGAACAGCTGTATCCCTTTTTGAAAGAAGGAGCTGTGAGTTTGCATTTTCCTTGGTGGTTGAGTGGTTTTCTTGTAGATGGCGTTTACCTAGCAACGGCTTGGGTAATTGCAGTGATGTTACCTCCAATGGCCATCTTCTTTCCGCTGTTTACCCTACTGGAAGATTTTGGTTATCTACCTCGCGTTGCTTTTAATCTCGATCGTATTTTTAAAGGAGCAGGAGCCCATGGTAAACAAGCCTTGACAATGAGTATGGGGTTTGGTTGTAATGCTGCAGGAGTAGTGGCAACACGTATCATCAACAGTCCACGTGAAAAATTAATTGCGATTATTACCAATAACTTTTCGCTTTGTAATGGACGTTGGCCTACGCAAATCTTAATGGCTACTATTTTTATTGGCGCGTTAGCACCTAAATATTTAGCTCCTACTGTTTCTACTTTAGCTGTAGTAGGAATCGTAGTATTGGGAATTGCCTTTACGTTTTTTACTTCATGGATGTTATCCAAAACGATGCTCAAAGGGGAATCTTCTTTCTTTACGTTAGAATTACCCCCATATCGCCCGCCAAGAGTATGGCAGACGGTTTATACTTCTTTGATTGATCGAACGTTAATTGTTCTTTGGCGTGCGGTTGTATTTGCTGCACCTGCCGGGGCAATCATTTGGTTGGTTTGTAATATTGATGTTGCAGATAAAAGTATAGCGCTTTGGATGATTGAAGGATTAAATCCCTTTGCTGTTCTGATTGGATTGAATGGCGTGATTTTATTGGCTTATATTGTAGCAATTCCGGCCAATGAAATTGTAATCCCTACAATTTTAATGCTTACGGCTATGGTCTTGGGTGATGCTACGTTAGGGGAAGGAGCAGGGGTGATGTTTGAAGTTTCAGACGGAGAGATTGCTACCATTTTACAAATGGCGGGATGGACTACCTTGACGGGAGTCAATCTGATGCTTTTTAGTTTATTGCACAATCCATGTAGTACAACCATCTACACAATTTATAAAGAAACACATAGTGTCAAATGGACCACAGTTGCCTCAATTTTACCGATTATCTTTGGTTTAATCGTGTGTTTTACTGTGACACAACTTTGGCATCTATTCAGTTAATACTAAAAAAAAGTCGAGTAATTTACTCGACTTTTTCTTGTTTTAGCCCTTCTCCAATGAGAATCTGCGGGCCTAAATATTTCGGTTTCTTATCAATAAAATGATCTAATATCACTTTTACTCGAGCGAATTTTTCACGCAAAAGCGTTTTGAATCCATATTTACGGGTAACATCTTGTGCATTGAATCCCACTGTTTTTAAATTCAAATGATTGGCGATGTATACCGCTCTTTCATTGTGGAAGGGTTGTGAGATAATGGTAAAAGCGTCTTCATTGAAGATGGCTTGCATGCGATAGACTGAATCTAAGGTTCTAAAACCAGCATAATCTAAATAGATATGATCTTTTGGTACCCCTCG
Organism: Myroides gitamensis; assembly: GCF_029894455.1. Taxonomy (NCBI): domain Bacteria; kingdom Pseudomonadati; phylum Bacteroidota; class Flavobacteriia; order Flavobacteriales; family Flavobacteriaceae; genus Myroides; species Myroides gitamensis. The sequence goes on along the minus strand of NZ_JARYHN010000001.1, from coordinate 2,390,788 downwards.
TTCAATCAAGGCTTCTTCCATGTCTTTGGGTTCATTGTAATTTTCGCGACTATTATCTCCACTAACGACGATGAAATCAATTTTACCTGCATGATACAGCTCTGCAGCTGCCTCAATGCGATAGGTGAAATAGTAATTAAGCTGGCCTCCGTTTAAATATTTCGAGGTTCCTAAAACCATACCTACTTTATGGTGAGGAACTTGATCAATTTCATCAAATAGCTGATTCTTTGTACTTGATGATACTTGTGCATTGGCCCACCAAATAAAAAGAAGTAGAGCAATACCCAATAGACCTATTCCCAGCATTATTCTTTTCATATTTTGGAATTATAACGGGATTAATACCAACGTTTTTTATTTTTTTTAGAATTCTCAGATTTACGTGAATTGGCATTTTTCGCTTTATTTCGAAAATCCTTTTTAGGAGCTGCTTCTCCTTTTTTAGGTTCTTCCTTCCAAGGGAACGGATGATCTGTAACAATTTTAGGTTGAGTACGCGTAAATTTCACGATATCTTCCCAGTATTTTTTCTCGGATTTATCGCAAAAGGAAATGGCTAAACCTTCATTTCCAGCGCGTCCTGTTCGCCCAATACGGTGTACAAAGGTCTCTGGAATATTAGGTAAATCGTAATTGATAACAATAGGCAAAGAGTCGATGTCGATTCCCCTTGCAGCGATATCTGTTGCTACTAATACTTTCGTTTCCTTTTGCTTGAAACTATCTAAAGCCTCTTGACGTAAGTTTTGCGATTTATCTCCATGAAAAGCAGCTGCATTGATTCCATTCTTTTCAAGTGATTCTACGACTGCATCAGCCCCATGTTTGGTACGTGTAAAGACTAAGACATCACTTAATTTTTGATTGCGAATCAGGTGATACAATAGCTTTTTCTTTTCTCCTTTCTCAACGAAATAGACTTGTTGCTTCACTGTTTTTGCACTGGATGAAATAGCATCAACTGCTACATATTCAGGCTTCTTTAGGAAGTTATGCGCCAATTCTCGGATTGGCAAAGGCATAGTTGCAGAAAATAATAATGTTTGTCTCGTATCCGGAGTAACCTGGATAAGTTTTTTTACATCATCAATAAATCCCATATCGAGCATTAAATCTGCTTCATCTAATACCAAGCAATGCACGTGATCTAAATTGAGGTGTTTTTGTTTGTATAAATCCAATAAACGACCAGGAGTTCCAATAATAATATCAGCTCCTTTGTTTAATTGTTCAATTTGAGGTTTGCTTGATACACCACCATAAATGGTCATTAAAGTTGCGTTGGTGTATTTAGCATATAGTGTAAAATTATCTGCAATTTGTTGCGCTAATTCTCGTGTTGGTGTTACCACTAATACACGGGCATTTTTTGTGCGTTTGGTATTGCCTAAGCGATGAAGATAATGTAAAATAGGCATGGCAAAAGCAGCTGTTTTTCCCGTTCCTGTTTGGGCGCAACCAATAACATCCTTCTCTTGTAAAACCAAGGGAATTACTTTTTGTTGAATGGGAGTAGGAGCTTGATAGTCAAGTTCTTCAATGGCGCGTAGAATGTTTTTATTCAGTTGTAAATCTTCAAATGTCATAACCTATACTTATATTATATGACAAAGGTACGCGTTTTGGTAGCAATTAATGAAGTACCCTTCAAAAAAAGCGTGTTTTCTTATTTTTAATTGATTGTTAATTAGGGAATTGTGAAAACGAGATTTAGCGGAGTAAGGCTTGGTGAATTTCATTAAGCGTTGCACGTGCTTTCACTGCTTTAATGGCTAAGGCCAATACATTTTCACTTGGTGTTTGTATACTTTCAGTAAGGTTGGCTAACGCTTTTTCTACTTCTTTAGTTTGACGGGAAGGAATCTGGTCAACAGCTACTATCTCATCACTAGGTTTAGGTTCTACGGCAGGTTGTTTAGCAAGTTGCGTTTGAATTAGCTGTGTGAGTATGGATTGTATTCCCCCCTTATTTTCAATTTCTTGAAGGGTATCCCACGTTTTTTTAGCAATATCTTGCGTTAGTTTTTCTACATAATAACTACCTGCCCAGGGATCAACTGTTTTACAACTTTTGATTTCTTCCATTAAAAAACGCTGCATTTGACCTGCAGTAAGCCCCGTTGATGGAGTAGGAGGTAGTTGCAAGTGAAGTGCTTGTGTACCACCAAAAATAGCAGCAGTGGCTTCTACAGTTGCTGGACCTAAGGCCTCCATCGCTTCATTCGAATCCAAAGGGATTGGTAGCGTTTGTGTGCGGATAGATAAGGCAAGTGCTTGCTCATTCTTCACGTTCAAAGACTTGAGTAATTTCGCCCATAGTCCACGAGCAGCTCTCATTTTAGCTAGTGTTGTAAAATGATGTGTATCTGTAGACCAAGCATATGAAAGATGCGTAGCTAAATAATCAACCGAAATAGCAGGTGTTGCAATGGCCTTAATTTGATCAACCCCATGTGCTAAACTATAGGCAAGCTCTTGATCAGCTGGTAGTTTAAGTAACTGAAAGGCTTTGTTGGAAAGAGAAAGCGCATTGAATGCAGGGTGATGCTGATGCATGTACCCACTGATATCCGCAACTAGTTGATGTGCTGTTTCTAAAGTGTATAATCCGTTCGAGGTAAAAACGGGTAATACTAAATCATAGTGTACATGACCCGATAAGGATTTTCCATCAAAACCCAGTTCTTCAGCTGCTGCTAAGTAACAAGCCAATAAAGGTAAAATACTTTCATCGGTATACAGTGAAACAGCTATTTCATGGAGAGGGAGTTGATCTAGTAAGACTTTCATCTCTTCAATGGAATGAATTGTATTTTGCTGTTGGGATGGATTGGAAACAAGCATGATTTCCTTTTGTCCTTGCTGAATCTGATTGCGATAAACCTGATTGCATTTTTCCAGGGTTGAACTTTGTGGAACTTGATTGCTTTGCCACGGTTGTAGCACATACATAGTTGGAGAAATTCCTCGTACATACGGAGCAAATCCAGCAGCATAGTGAAAGTCGTCTTCTCCATCTGTTTGCTGGTTGGCAATATCCTCAATAGCGATAGGAACAGGGGAAGCTGATTTTGTTTCGAATAGAGTAGAATCTATTTTTAAATGCTGTAAATCCTTTCTTTTCATAACGAATAATCTTAGTTGTTTTCCTCTGTTAATCGATGTTGTTCGTAGCTTTCTGCTAGGCGTTTCTCTATGATTGGGGCAATGAGTGTTTTGCGTGGTTTTTGTTTGACAAAAGGAAAAAGTTCCAATTGAGCCTGTATCTTTTCGTTGGGATTGGCTTGTAGATTAGTACCTACTAAAATTTCCTTTTGCGTCTGGAACAGCTGTTGTTCTTTTGCTGCTGCTTCCTCAATTTTGCGTTGAATTGTTCCTTCGTGAAAAGAGGTGATTAAACCATCTGCTTTTTCAATCTGTTTGATAATCTCTAACGCCTTTTCAGCAATTTGCTTGGTTAATTCCTCTATATAATAAGCGCCTGCTGTAGGGTTGTCAACGGCTTGGAAATCATTGTCTTTTTTTAATGTGAGTAGCTGATTTCTTGCGATTTGTTGACTCGCGTAATTTTCTTTTCGATAGAGTGCATCATAAGGTAGATTTCCAACAAAATCCGCCCCTCCTAAAATAGCACTCATACATTCTGTTGTCGTGCGGAGAGCATTGATTGATGCCCCATACAGTGTTTTATTTCGCTTGGTAGGTAGGCTGATAATCCTTACTACTCCTTGAGGTACTTGATATTCTTGTGCAACTAAATCAAAAAGCAAACGCAAGGCTTTGAGTTTTGCCATCTCAAAAAAGTAATTGGACCCCATGGCAACCTCAACAAAAATAGGTTGTCCTTGAGTCGTCACTCTTGAGAGGTATTCGTTGAAATGATTACACGCATAGGCCACTTGTTGTACAATAGTAGCCCCAGTTTGTTGATATGCTTTGGTATCAATGGTTAAGTTGACCGTTGCATATTGATGGGTTAGTGCATGAACAATTGCAAAATCTTGATTGATATTGTGAAACCAATTGCCATCTGTTACCAGTTGATAAATTGGATCAACTAAAAGATGAAGCGTATACTGATGTTGAATGGCCCATTGTGCCACGCGTTCCATATAGACTTGATCTAAAAATGAAGCTCTCAAAAAATAGGTCACTTCTCGAGGTAAAGCATCAAATAACGGTATAACATCAAGGTCAGCTGTAGCTAAAGTAAAATAAATAACTTCCGAACCCTTTTGTAACGCAGTTTTTGCATTGCTAATGGATTTCGCTATATCCTGAATATAGATAGTATGGACAATACGCCATTGTGTGTTTTGAGTAGCGATTGGGAGCGGTTGACTTTCATCCGCAGAATAAAAAGGACGTACTTTGATGCCCTCTAAACTTTCCCAAACTAAGGTTTCATTATAATTGGCTCCATTTAGTTCGTATTGAATTTTGTTCTTCCACTGTTTAGATGGAATGCTCGTAAATTCTCCGAAAAGATGATGATTCATAGGAATTAAATGTCAGGTTTACTTCGAAGATAAGGTATCAAATTCAATGATAAAAATATCTTCATTATCTCGCTTCATATAATATTTCTCTCTAGCGTATTTTTCTGTGGCATCGCCATCTTTTAAATTCTTGATGGCTTGTTTGTCCTTGTCTATTTCATTTTGGAAATAATCTCGTCTTTCTTCTAGCTTATCAATTTCTTGATCAATTGCATGATGCTCAATTAAGGAATAGCTATCAAAGAAAATAATCCAAACAAAAAAGCCAATAGTGATTAAAAAAAACGGGTTTTTCACTATTCGGATATATCTCAGTTTGCGAAGCATGCTTTTTGAATCCATTGGCTTGATTGTTATTTATTTGGTATAAAGTTAACCTATTTTCTCATTAATTACAGTACGAACAATATCAATTGCTACTGTATTGTAGGTATCATTTGGAATAATAATATCAGCATAGGCCTTTGATGGCTCGATAAACTGATCATGCATCGGTTTTAATGTGTTTTGATAGCGATTAAGTACTTCAATCATATCACGTCCACGCTCAGCAATATCGCGTTTTAATCGGCGAATTAAGCGCTCATCAGAATCTGCATGAACAAAAATCTTAATATCACATAATTCTCGCAATTCAGGATTACACAAAATTAAAATCCCTTCTACAATCATTACCTTTCTTGGATGTGTAAGAATGTAATCGTCTGTTCTGTTGTGTTTCACAAAAGAATATACGGGTTGATTCACACTTTTTCCTTCTTTTAATTCTTTTAGGTGTTGAACCAATAAATCAAAGTCAATCGATCTTGGATGGTCAAAATTGATTAAGGTTCTTTCCTCTAAACTAAGATTGTCTGTCGCTTTGTAGTACGAGTCTTGAGATATAATACCCACTTCTGTTTCAGGTAGTTCGTTCATAATTTGATGAACTACGGTTGTTTTTCCACTTCCTGTACCGCCTGCAATTCCAATAATTAACATGTTTGTTTCTATATTTTCAGCAAAAATAAACATTAATCAAAGAGGGGAAAAACATTTTTTGCGATTCGCGCATAGTTCTTCCTTTTTATTGGAGGAATAATAAGCAGGATAGAAGCTAGAGGAGTAAAAGAAGGATTGTATTGGATTATTAGCAGGAGAGGTTGTTATTTATACTTAATCTAATTTAAAAAAGTTATATTTGTCTTTCACCTCAAGGAGGAAGAAATTGATTTTTATAAATAAAGCAAGGATATATGGCTAAGAAAACTGTAGATCGAGGAATATTTACATTAAAAGAAAGAACTTATATTACGCCTCATTATATACGTATTACACTAGAAGGAAAAGATACCCAAAAGTTTAATCGTACAACAATAGGAGCGAACAATAAAATATTTTTAGCACCAGAAGGATGTGATCAAGTGTATCTACCAGAATTTGATGCTGAAAAAGGACAATGGGTACCTATGGACGAGGCTATTCGTCCTAGTGTTAGAACTTACACCCATCGTGGAATCAATTTAGAAACCAATGAATTATACGTTGATTTCGTTGCACATGGAGATGAAGGACCTGCATCCAAATGGGCGATACAAGCTCCAATTGGCGCTCAGTTAGGAGTTGCTATGGGAACGGAAGCTTCTGAATTGTATCCAGCAGCAGCGCGTTATATATTAGTAGGAGATGCTACTGCTATTCCGATCTTGGGAGCTATTTTAGAAGATTTACCTGCAGGTGCACAAGTCAAAGGATTCATTGAAATAGAAACAGAAGAAGATATTCAAGATTTAGAGACGAAAGCACAAGCCGATATCGAATGGATTATTAATCCAACACCAGGTCAACATACGTTATTAGCCGAAAAAGCATTGGCTTATATTGAAGAACAAGGAGAAATGGAATCTAAATTTGCCTATGTTGCGGCTGAGTTTTCCAATGTGAAATTATTGCGCAACTTCTTGCGCAAAGAGAAAAATTGGACCAAAGAGGAGCTATATGCTTATTCGTATTGGAAGTTTGGAAAAGCAGAAAATGTGTCAGAAGCAGATCGCCGTGCCGAAAAAGCAAGTCTAGACTAACAATAAAATGCAATACCTCCATACATGTTGTTATTGTCATTACAAAAGGTAGATTCACTATTCTATACCTTTAATTAAATCGGGAGACGAGGTCATTAGACCTCGTTTTTTTTAGCCGTTATTTTGTTTTTTCAGGAGATGGAAGGCTGTAGTTTTTAAAAACAAGTTAAATCTACCCGATGAATTGCATTATTTAGTTTGATAAGAAATAATATTTCTTACCTTTGTCGGCTGAAATAAAAATTCAAATCATTTAAGTTCTTTAGTAGCATGTTAAATCGAAGACACATTCGTATCAAGGTTATGCAGACGCTTTATGCACTGCACCAAAGTAATTCTGACCAACTTCAAACGGGTGAGAAATTTTTAAACCACAGCATGGATAGTATACAAGAGTTGTATTTATTGATGCTAACCCTCCTGATAGAAATTCGAAAAAAAGAAGAAGAATACATCGAGATTTCTCAGAAAAAACATTTAGCTACTTACGAAGAACGCAATCCAAACAAAAAATTTATCGAAAACCAAGTACTCGACTTATTGAGTAATTCTGCTTCTATTAGCAATAAGGTAGAAGAGAGAAGCATGGTGTATTGGCAAAGAAAAGACCATTACGTTCAGTCGATGTTGGAGGAGGTTAAAGCAAGTCAGTTGTATAAGGACTACATGAAATCTACGACACGTTCTTTTCAAGAGGATCAAGATTTCATTGTGGATTTGTACACGGAAATTATTGCGCCAAATGATAAAATTTACGACTTTTTAGAAGATACGAAGTTAACATGGGCAGATGATTTTCCTGTGGTAAATACCTTGATTCAAAAGCAATTGAGACAGTTGAAAAACAAGGAACAAGCCTTTTTTGTACCGAAAGTTTTCAAAGATTCAGAAGATAAAGATTTTGCTATGGATTTATTCCGCAGAACATTCTTAAATGGTGCTGAATTGGCTAAAGAATACGATGGTAAAACACCAAATTGGGATATTGAGCGTATTGCTGCTATTGATATTGTGGTATTAAAAATGGCTATTTGCGAGATGTTGCGTTTTTCTTCGATCCCAGTAAAAGTTACGATAAATGAATATTTAGAGGTGGTGAAAGAGTATTCTACGCCAAAAAGTAGTATATTTATCAACGGTATCCTTGATGCTATATCGAAAGAATTAGAAACTCAAGGTCGATTGAATAAAATTGGAAAAGGACTTTTATAAGACGAATTAACCATAATAACTATAACTGAGATGAAAAAAGTATTTATGTTGTCTTGCGTGGCTTTATTAACCATGACAGCTTGTAAAAAGAATGATGCATCAAGTCGTATTAGCGAAGATAATGTGGCAAAAGTAGAGCAAGATGCTGTAACGAAACAAAACCAAGGTAGCCCTAAGATGGAGTTTGCAGAACTTTTACATGATTTTGGGACGATTGGAAATAATGAAGCAGTAGAAACAGAATTCGAATTTACGAATACAGGAAATGCAGATTTAGTTATTATTGATGCTCGTGCTACTTGTGGATGTACAGTACCAGAATATCAAAAAACACCAATTAAACCAGGAGAAAAATCAAAACTAAAAGTTAGATTTCAAACAGGAGCAGTTGGACAACAACAAAAGACCGTTACTTTAACAACGAATACAGAAAAAGGAGAGGAGTTACTAACGATCAAAGCTAACGTTTCTCCGGCAAACTAATTTTTTAATACTTATATTTTATGGAAGGTATACAACAATTTTTACCTATGATTTTCATCTTTGTTGCGATTTATTTCTTTATGATTCGCCCGCAACAAAAGAAAATGAAACAAGAAAAGACATACGAAGCTAGTTTAAAAGTAGGAGATCGTATTGTAACTAAATCAGGTTTACACGGAAGAATTGCTGAGTTAAATGAATTAACAGTTGTTGTAGAAACAATGGCAGGAAAACTATTAATGGAGCGTTCTGCTATTTCTATGGATATGAGCCAAAAGCTTCAAGATAAGAAATAATTATACCTAGTATAAATAAAAAAGTAGGCATTGCTTTCGCAATGCCTATTTTTTTATGTGATAGGGAGTGAACAATCTTGGTATTCGTGATATTCACCTCTCCATGTATTTTTAGTCCTTTTTGATGGAATCGAAATAGAGAATCAAATCGATTAAACGAGAGGAATATCCAATTTCATTATCATACCATCCCACTACTTTAACCATGCGATCAAGAACAGAAGTCAGCTGTGCATCAAATAAACAAGAATGTGTATTGCCAATGACATCTACAGAAACGATAGGATCTTCTGTATAGGCTAAAATTCCTTTCAATTCATTTTCTGCTGCGTCCTTAAAAGCTTGATTGATTTCTTCAATGGTTATTTCGCGTTGAACATAGCACGTAATATCTGTTAGTGAACCATCTGGAACCGGAACTCGAATTCCCCCTCCGCCAATTTTCCCTTCGTATTCAGGAAAAATCTTTGTTAAGGCTTTCGCTGCACCTGTGGTAGTAGGCACAATAGATTGTGCAGCTCCGCGGGCTCTTCGCAAGTCTTTATGTGGTTGATCGTGTAAACTTTGATCGGTGGTATAGGAATGAACCGTTGTGATGTAGGCTTGTTCCATCCCACATAACTTTTTGATGATCTTTACCATTGGAGCTGCATTATTTGTTGTACAGCTCGCATTGGAAACAATGCGTTCTTCTCCCGTTAAGATCTGTTCATTTACCCCTAAAACAATTGTTTTGATTTCATTGTCTTCGGGTGGGACAGATAAAATTACACGTTTTGCTCCTTGTTGAATATGTTCTGCTAATAGGGCTGTTGTTTTGCGTTTTCCCGTTGCCTCCACAACATAGTCAATCTCCAGTTCTGCCCAAGGTAGGTCTGCAATTTCCTTTGAACTAAAATAAGGTATTTTTTGTTGGTTGATGATGAGGTGATTGTCATCATGGGAAACATCCGCTTGGAAAATACCGTGAATGCTATCGTACTTAACCAAATGTGCCATTGTGTGCACATCAGCTAAATCGTTTATAGCGACAACTTCAATGACAGGATGATTGAGCAATAACTTGAATAGATTTCGACCAATGCGTCCAAATCCATTAATTGCAACTTTAATTTTTTTCATTGGTTGTAAAAGAAGATGGTCGCCAAGCAGCGACCATCAATATTATAATTATAAAAGATGTTTTTGAGCTTTGTATGATGAACGTACTAGTGCACCACTTTCAACGTGTCTGAAACCTAATTCTAATCCGATTTCTTCGTATTTTTTGAATTGTTCAGGTGTGATGAATTCTTTTACTGGTAAGTGTTTTTTACTTGGTTGTAAATATTGACCAATAGTTAAAACATCTAATCCCACTGCTCTTAAATCGTGCATGGTTTGGATTACTTCTTCTTCTGTTTCACCTAAACCTAACATAATTCCGGACTTGGTGCGTTTAGCGCCATTGTCTTTTAAATATTTTAATACGCCTAAACTGCGATCGTATTTGGCTTGAATTCGAACCTCTCTTGTTAAGCGACGAACCGTTTCCATGTTGTGTGAAATTACTTCCGGCGCTACTTCTAAGATACGATCCAATAAGCGTTCTTCTCCTTGGAAGTCTGGAATTAATGTTTCCATTGTTGTTCCAGGGCTAATACGACGAACAGCCTTCACTGTTTCTGACCATATAATAGAACCTCCATCTTTTAAATCATCTCGGTCAACACTAGTTAATACGGCGTGTTTGATATTCATTAATTTAATAGAGCGAGCAACTTTGTCTGGTTCATCCCAATCCACTGTTTCCGGACGTCCTGTCTTTACTCCACAGAAACCACATGAACGCGTACAGATATTACCTAAAATCATAAAAGTAGCTGTTCCTTCTCCCCAACATTCTCCCATATTTGGACAACTACCAGAGGTACAAATGGTGTGCAATTTATATTTGTCAACCAACCCTCTTAATTCAGTATATTTTTTACCTGTAGGCAATTTTACACGTAACCATTTTGGTTTGGCCTGTGGTTGTATATTTTTGTCTAAGATTGTATCCATACTTTCATTTTATCAAAGTACAAATATACTGAAATCTTCTCTTTTATCTTTGGTTTTTTCGGAATTATAAAACTGTGTAGATTCCTTTTATCTACTTGGATTTCTTGTTCTTTTTTGAGGATATTCTTGCTGAAAACGCGCATTTAAAGTCAAAGTAGGTCAGAATTAAATCCATTTAAGCATGGACATGTACGCCCTAATGTGTATTTTTGAGTTTATAAAATAACGCTATGGGATTATTCAATTGGCTGAAAAAAGAGAAGCCACAACCAGAAAAAGAAACACCAAGTACAACGGAGCAAAATGATAGCCTATTATTGGCTATGCCCATGTTTGAAAAAGGGGGTACGTACAGTATTGAGGCTGTATTGCAAAACCTACAGGAAGAGTGGGGATATCAAGTAGAAGGAACGGATTACAATGATACCACGGCAGTATTGACAGTTGAAGGAACGATGTTTGCTATTGCTTTTATGCCAGCACCAATCCCTACAGAAGACATTCAGAACACAGCTCAATATGCTTATAATTGGAAAAGTGTAGTAGAGGATGTGCAAGAGGTCGATAGTCATGCAATTGTTTCGGTGTTAAGCGGACCAATGGATACGGTGGAAAGACATTTATTGCTTTCGCGTATTTTGTATGCAATCATCGCAACAACACCAAGCTGTGTAGGGGTATACCAAGGCAGTCAAACCTTGCTAATTCCGCGTGCTCAATATTTGGATTATTATGAAGAAATGAAAGAAGGAAAAGTATTAGTTCCTTTATGGGTTTATATTGGTTTGCGCAGTACGGAAGAAGGAAATAGTATCTATACGTATGGTTTGGCGGATTTCGGGAAACAGGAATTAGAAGTGGTCAACTCAAGTTTAGAACTAGAAGAATTGTATTCTTTTATTGTGAATATATGTTCGTATGTAATTGGAAGTGATGTCGTGTTTAAACATGGCGAAACGTTGGGGTATACTGCAGAACAAAAGATAAATATCACTTCTTCTACGGGTGTATTTGTAGAAGGAGAAACATTGAAGTTAGCGATGTAAGACAGTAAACGCTATTCTTTTTCAAAGGATAGCGTTTTTCTTTTCCTAGTGGTTCAAATAAAAAAATAGCAAAAGTGTTTTTATTGAAATAGGAAGGAAATAGTAATGTAACTTAGAGGCTTCTAATAAAAAAGAACTAATAGTAGATAATATTGGTTAAAAGTAAAAAATGCCTAGTGAAAAGGTGTTTTTATAACAGAAAAATTCAAAGCCTGAAATTAGAATATATTAAAAAATAAAAGGCTTGCTTGGTTAAAAGATGTAGGAAACCTATATTTGGTATTAAATATTTATACAAACTCAAAAGAAATGGAAGATAATCTGAAGTTAACACCAGCAGATAAATGGATTGTAGCCCCCGTAAGTAAATTTATGCGAAAATCTACATCTGGTGGGATTGTGTTGTTCGTTGCTGCTTTGATTGCCATCTTTATGGCTAACTCTGCATGGGCAGATCAATACACCGCTTTTTGGGAAGGAAATCACATTGCTTTTTCATTTAATGACTTTTCATTGAATCACTCGTTGAAACATTGGGTGAATGATGGATTGATGGCAATCTTTTTCTTCGTTGTTGGTTTAGAATTGAAAAGAGAGTTGACCACAGGTGAGCTATCTTCTCCTAAAAAGGCAATGTTACCTATTATTGCTGCTATTGGAGGAATGGTTGTACCTGCTTCTATGTACGCTATTTTTAATGCAGGAACAGACGCAGCTCACGGCTGGGGAATTCCTATGGCAACGGATATTGCTTTTGCATTAGGTGTGCTTTATTTATTAGGAGATAAAGTACCGACGTCATTGAAAGTTTTCTTAACAGCTCTTGCTATTGCGGATGATTTAGGTGCTGTCCTAGTGATTGCTGTCTTTTATACGGAGCAATTGTCCTTAATTAATTTAGGTATTGGATTGGGCTTTTTTGGCTTGTTGATTATCAGTAATATATTAGGTGTTCGCAATACCGTTTATTACGCGATTATAGGAATTGGTGGAATCTGGTTGGCTTTTATGCTATCTGGTGTTCACGCTACTATTGCTGCTGTTTTAGCTGCTTTTGCTATTCCATCAACAGCTAAAATTAACGAACCGTTCTTCCGTAAAAAGATGAAAGAACTACAAAATAAATTCAACAGTATTGATCCTGATGATAAGATTCCGACTTTAACGGGAGATCAAATGGATTGCGTAGAAGAGATAAAAGATTTGGCAACTAACAGTTTGCCACCAGCCATTCGATTAGAACACAGCATGCACAATTTCGTAGCGTTCTTTGTGATGCCTGTTTTTGCCTTAGCCAATGCTGCTATTCCAATTAGTACAGGAGGAGGAGAAGGATTAAGCGCAGTCACGTTAGGTGTTGCCCTAGGTTTATTAATAGGAAAGGTTTTAGGGGTATTTGGGTTAACCGCTTTGATTATTAAATTCGGAGTCGTGAAAATGCCGACGGGAATGACCTATAAAAACTTATTTGGATTAGGGTTATTAGCCTCGATTGGATTTACAATGTCCTTGTTCGTAACAGAATTAGCCTTTGATATTAATTTGCACCCTGAGTTTCCAGGTCAGGCGAAATTGGGAATCTTAATTGCTTCTGGTTTAGGAGGGTTGTTGGGATTCATCGTTTTGAGTTTGGCGGCTAAAGCAAAGAAATAATAGTATCGTCATCATATTAAAAAAGCCGAAGATTAGTCTTCGGCTTTTTTTATGAATTGAAATTTAGTCTTTCTTTTTCTTTGCTGCACGTTTTGCATCAACGGCGCGGTTTCTTGGTTTGGTTTTTCTTGGTTTTCTCTTTCCAGGACCACCTAGATTAACTTTGGTATTTTTTTCTTTTTTCGCGTGAAAAGCAGCTCCTTTTTCAAGTGGCTTTTTCGCTTTAACCAATTGCTTGGCTTTTAGTTTCGATTGTTCAAACTCCATTAATTTGTCTGATACTTCGACTGCTGAAGGAAGTTCGATTTCTCTTAATTCTTTCTCCATTAAGTCTTCCGCTTCCAATAACATTTCCTCTTCTTTAGGATCCACAATAGAGATGGCAATTCCCGTTTTATCCGCACGTCCAGTACGTCCAATACGGTGAATATATTGCTCTGGAGAATCTGTAAATTGCAAGTTGATCACGTGGCTAATATCAGAGATATCCAATCCACGAGCCATGATATCTGTGGTTACCAATCCACGTAATTCATTGGCTTGAAACTCCGCCATAGAACGCAAACGGAAGTTTTGTGATTTATTGGAGTGAATAACCGTAAACTCTTCTGGAAAAGCCTCTTCCAATCGCTCCATCACCACATCTGCTAAACGTTTGCTGTTAATGAAAATCAATACGCGATTGAAAACTTCTTTGTCATGCAATAAATGCATCAATAAGTTCATTTTGGTATTGAAGTTTGGAACGCGATACAATTGTTGATCAATTTGTTCTAGCGGTGTTCCCGAAGCGGCTAATGAAACTTCTTCAGGAAAATCAAAGAAGTCTTCCAGTACCTCATCTACTTCTTCTGTCATCGTCGCAGAAAACAAAATATTTTGTTTTTTGTTGCGCATCATAGCTAAGATAGAAGTAAGTTGGGTTCTAAATCCTAAGTTTAATATTTCGTCAAATTCGTCAATGACTAGTTTTTGTAAGTTGTCAAAACGCAGGACACCATCTAAGGCTAAGTCCATCATACGACCCGGTGTTCCCACTAAAATATCAACACCATCATAAACGGCTTTGCGTTGTGTATTAATATTGGTTCCTCCATAAATACCTAAGGAGCGAATCGACATATACTGCGTCAGTTTATTTACTTCATCAACAACCTGAACAACTAATTCACGTGTTGGTACAATAATAACAACGCGTGGTGTATCCACATGGGCAAATTTCCATTGTTTTAAAATGGGAAGTAAATAAGCATAAGTTTTACCCGTACCTGTTTGGGCAATCCCCATCACATCTCTTCCTGAAAGAATAACAGGAAATGATTTGGATTGAATAGGTGTTGGCGTAGTAATTTGAAGCTCATCTAGGGCTTTTTGTAAAGCTTTCGGTAGATTAAATTGCTCGAAAGTATGCATAAAATATCTTATTTGGACAAAGATACGTTTTTTTATGCTTGTAGTAAGTATTGGAATTAAATTGGATGAAAGACAAGTGTATAAATTACAAAATCTTTTTGATTACGCGTAATTTATGAGTGTGTTTTCCTGAATCTACATTGTAAATACCCAAATGATCCAAACGGTCAATGCGCACTTTACCATGTGCGTGAATGATGTAGTTATTCTCCATGATAATGCCGACATGGATGATATTTCCTTCTGCATTGTCAAAAAAGGCTAAGTCTCCAGCTTCACTTTCTTCAATAAAACTCAGTGCTTCTCCTATGGTTGCTTGTTGCGAGGCATCACGAGGAATGATATGGCCATTGATTTTATAGACCATTTGTGTAAAACCAGAACAATCAATACCAAAAGGTGTTTTTCCACCCCATAGGTAGGGAGCATTTAAATACATAAAGGCTGTTTTTACGAATTGACTTTTTGTAAACGTTCCAGTGATTGAGCGCCCTTCAAAGGCAAATTTAAGCGGGTTAGTCACAGCGTGTTTTAAAACGTTGAGGTTACTACCCAATGGAATAGACATCAGTTGATTGTCTGAAGAATGGAGAAATTCTACAAAATCTCCTGCGTAGATGGGAGCCGTTTGATTTAATGTATCGTATTCACTTTTTGAAATGATTTGATACTGCTTGTTGTCCACCCATCCTTGGTATTGGTCAAAGGCCAATTCAATTTTAGACCATTTCTCTGTTTGTTCTAGTATTGTAAACAATTCTCCAAATAGCAGTTGGGATACCAATTCGCTTTTATCGCTAGGTTCTGCGCGTAGGGGAACGATCGAAAGATTACAATAGGCAAATGTCATAGAGGGTCTTTTTATTAAAGTGCAAAAATAAAGATGAGTTTGAAGAAATCAAACCCATCTTTTATTAATATTTGTTCAAATGTTTGAATTGAATTAAGCTCTTTCAATCACAATAGCAGAAGCACCACCACCACCATTACAGATAGCCGCAGCACCAATTTTAGCATTGTTTTGTTCTAATACGCTTAATAAAGTAACAACGATACGCGCTCCTGAACATCCTAGAGGGTGTCCTAAAGAAACAGCTCCACCGTTTACGTTGATTTTGTCTGTATCTAATTCTAAAAGCTTAGCATTAGCTAAACCTACTACAGAGAAAGCCTCGTTAAATTCGAAGAAATCAACATCTGAAATAGCTAAATTTGCTTTTTTCAATGCGATTGGCAATGCTTTTGCAGGTGCAGTTGTAAACCAAATTGGCTCTTGTGCAGCATCAGCATAACTTCTGATATAAGCTAGCGGTTTTAAACCTAAGTCTTTTGCTTTTTCTTCACTCATTAAAACTACAGCAGCAGCACCATCATTGATTGTTGAAGCATTGGCAGCAGTAACCGTTCCATCTTTTGTGAAAGCTGGACGCAATCCTGTGATTTTGTCTAATTTTACGTTTGAATATTCTTCGTCTTTTGAAACGATGATTGGTTCACCTCTTCTTTGTGGAACTTCTACAGGAACGATTTCCATGTCGAATTTTCCTTCTTCCCAAGCTTTAGCAGAACGCTCGTATGATTGGATAGCGAAAGCATCTTGTTCTTCTCTTGAAATGTTGTGTACTTTTGCCGTGTTGTCTGCAGCTACACCCATCGCTTGGTTGTCATAAGCATCAACAAGACCGTCATTTTGCAATCCGTCAACTAAAGTTGTAGGACCAAATTTTTGTCCGTTTCTCATGTGTACATAGTGTGGAATTAAACTCATGTTTTCCATTCCACCTGCAACAACTACCTCAGCATCTCCAGACATAATCGCTTGAGCTCCTTGCATGATCGCTTTCATTCCTGAAGCACAAACTTTATTTACTGTAGTACAAGGAACATTGCTGCTTAATCCAGCGTAAATAGCCGCTTGACGAGCAGGAGCTTGTCCAACACCTGCTTGAACAACGTTACCCATTAATACTTCGTCAACTAAATTTACGTCTAAATTAATTTTATCAATAGCGCCTTTAATTGCAGCAGCTCCTAATCTTGTTGCTGGAACTGTAGATAATGAACCTAAGAAGCTACCGATTGGTGTTCTAGCAGCAGATACAATTACTACTCTTTTACTCATAATAAATAGTGTTTATCAACCCTGTACTAACGATTATTTGGAACAAGTAAAAAATATAAACAGCGGATGCAGAGCATCGCTTTTTTAGGCTTGTGGCAAAATAAAGTCGTGTTCTTGGATATTAGTTAGATATTTTTTGATTCAATGTTAAGGACAAATATACGTTATAAATTTATTTGGCAGAATTGTAGGGGGAAATAATCCTTGATATTAACATTAATCTTGGAGAAGGGAGGATTTTACTCTGATATTTTAGAAAAAAAGTGGATAGTGTAGGGGGAGGTATGGTGTAAAAGCTGGGGTTTTGCGAGATTTTACTTTTTTATTGAAAAAAAATAAAAAAAATATGAGGCTGTATCTGCTTGATAGATAATTGATTTGTTGTTTGGGCTTGTTTTTTTTAGTTTTTTCTCGTTGAAATATTTGGAAACAACGAAAACTCGTGCTACTTTTGCATCCGCAATACAGAAGATAACTCTTCTTTAAAGCAACGGAGAGGTGCCGGAGTGGTAACGGAGCAGATTGCTAATCTGTCGACTGGTAACGGTCGCCAGGGTTCGAGTCCCTGTCTCTCCGCTTCTTCGGGGTGTAGCGTAGCCCGGTCATCGCGCCTGGTTTGGGACCAGGAGGTCGCAGGTTCGAATCCTGCCACCCCGACCACTACAAGTTAGTGTAGGGTCCAATAGCTCAGCTGGATAGAGCAACTGCCTTCTAAGCAGTAGGTCTCAGGTTCGAATCCTGATTGGATCACGAAAAAGTCTTAACGAAAGTTAGGACTTTTTTTGTTTTAACACCCTATTAAATCAGAAAAAGGGATCAAGTACAAAACTTTGAGACAGCATAAAAAAGAGTTTTTTTTAAGTAGACTTTTCCAGTTCGTATGTCCCTAAAAAGAAAAAGATTTCTTTCACATTTGTCATCCCGACGAAGGAAGGAGAAGGGGCGCATCCTATGAATCATTTTTTATTTAACGTCTACTAAGTGAAAAATTTAGTTAATCTAATAAAGAAGAGGGTTTTATCTCTAATCACTCTATGCCTCATTCTAAAGTATTTAATTTTTGTATTAAGGAATTCAACCGCTGTATGGGTACTTTTCTGCTTGAAGTTTTGGGGATATTAAAAATGATCGTGTAGATGTAAAAAATAAAAAGAAGTTGTATGTTAGTTTAATTAACTTATTTTTGCATTTAATTATCTTTAATTTTTTATAAAAATATGATAAAAAAAATAATTTATTTACTAATACCCTTGTTTGTCATGAGTTGTTCTTTTGAAGATGATCAAATTGACACCCTCCAAAAAACCAAGACAGCGAATAGTGTAAAAGAGTATAGTTTTACCAAAGAACAAGCGCATCGTTATGCTCAAATAGCCAATGATTTTGCGGTTGTTCATCTGGATGATATTTTGGGAAAAGCTTATTTCAATGCTAAAACACCTCCTTTATTTGAATTTTTTTATTACGTTTCCAAAATTGGAGATAAGGAGTATATTGCGTTATTTCTGCATGAAAAACCTTCCACAATGCACGAGTTAGATGAAGTTGTTGCGAGGGGCTATACCAATGTTATTTTTGAGATTAATTCCAAAGAAGACAACTTATATTTTCCACATTTAATTAAGATTTACCCTGCTTATGATTATCTTACAGCCAAAATAAAAAAACAGAGTCTTAAAGAAGGGGACGAGTTAGACATTCGATATTTAGTAAATATGGATGATTTCTATGGAGACGAGGTGTATTTCGAAGCATCGGAAAGGCGGTTACTACAAGCGGAAGACTTGATTGAAGAAAAAGGATTGGGAGCAATACATAAGAGTACAAGAGGGGTGACTATAAAGAATAAATGGCTACCTGAAATTATTATCACAAAATATCCTCCAGGACATCCCCCACAACCCGATGGTTCCACCCCTGTTCCACCTAGACCTAGTTGGGGTGACAGTAAAAACAGCGGTAATTCGAATGGTATACCACCTACAGGCGGCGGTGGCGGCGGGTTTGATTTTTTACGCCCAGGAGGAAAACTGATTATACAAGATCCTTTAACACCAGAAGAGGAAGAATGGGAAAGAATAAAGAATGGAGAAACAATTGTGGCGGATGTAAAAATTGATACTGCAATAAAACAATTATGGAATGTTGCAATGAATAAATTTACTAGAAATAAGGAACGACAAGAATTGGGCTTTTTTATCTTTTACAGTGCGGATTCAGGAGAATATTACCCAGGTAATATACAGCGCGGACCAATAATCACAGATCCAAGTGAACGTGCTTATCTACCGATTGCCGACTATACATTAATTCCTACCTCCAATATGCCTGCTGATGCTGTAATGGTGGCTTGGTACCATCATCACACCGCTATTGGAGAAGCAGGACGTGACAGAGAACCAGGTCCTTCAGATGAAGATATAAGAATCGGACGTGATTATGGTGTAACCGTAATTGTCAAGGATTTTGTAGGTTCTTATGATAGGGGGGAAGAGAAGAATGTGATAGAATACAGTAATAATCCTCAAGATCAAAACACAGAATTTTATTATCACCATTTAAACTAATACTTATGAAAAAATTACTTGTATTATCTTTGTTTTTTATGTCTATCTTGTCCATCAATGCGCAAGAAATTGATTTAAAAGCCATGACACAGGCGGACAGAATTCGCTATGTTTCTCAAGAAGGAACCAGAGCCTTAGATCAACATCTTCACGAGTTTATGAAAAAAATGTATGGCAACCCCAATATTATGCGTCCGGGTTATTCAGCCTATGCTGGTAGTTACAAGGAAATACTGATAAGGGATGAGGATGTACAGCCTTTAACTGAAAAATATGGTGATTTTGTCACAGATTATACCTTTAAAAAAAATGATTATATCTATCATATTAGTTTTGTCGCCAATCAGCGTGTTTGGAACCCCTTATTGTATCGAGCGATAATACTTAACAATGGGAAGGCGCTTAAAATCACTGTTCTAAGTGTTAGGGAATCACAAGTTATTTATCATAAATAATAGTTTAACTTAAAGGAAAATAGTTGTATGCTTTATTACGTAAAAAAAAATAAAAAATTACTTGTATTACTTTTGTTTTTTATGTCTATTTTGTCCATCAATGCGCAAGAAATTGATTTAAAAACCATGACACGGGCGGACAGAATTCGCTATGTTTCTCAAGAAGGAACCAGAGCGTTAGATCAACATCTTCACGAGTTCATGAAAAAACTATATGGCAACCCCAATATTATGCGTCCGGGTTATTCAGCCTATGCTGGTAGTTACAAGGAAATACTGATAAGAGATGAGAAAGCCGTACAGTCCTTAACTGAACAATATGGAAAGTTTGTAACGGATTATACCTTTAAAAAAAACGATTATATCTGCCGAATTAGTTTTGTTGCCAATCAACGTGTTTGGAAGCCTTTACTGTATGATGTTGTCATTTTGAATAATGGAAAGGCATTGAGTATTATGATTTTGAACGAGGGTTATTCAAAAGTTATTTATCATAAATAATAGTTTAACTTAAAGGAAAATAGTTATATGCTTTATTACGTAAAAAAAAATAAAAAATCACTTGTATTACTTTTGTTTTTTATGTCTATTTTGTCCATCAATGCGCAAGAAATTGATTTAAAAACCATGACGCGAGAGGAACGAATTCGTTATATTTCTCAAGAGGCAACCAGAGCCTTAGACAATCATCTCTATGAACTTGTACAAGATGTGTATGGTAAAAATATGATGCGCCCGAGTTATTCAGCATTTAAAGAAAGTTATGCTGAAGTACAAGTTAGCAATCAAGAAGAAATAAATGAATTTTATGAGTTGTATGGAGATTTTGTTACCGATTATATATTAGAACAAGGGGATTATATATATAACATTAGTTTTGTAGCTAATCAACGTTTGTGGAAACCTTTATTATACAGAGTTTCTGTGCTTAATAATGGAAAAGCATTAAGTATAACTATATTAAAAGCGGGTTATGGTAACATTATATATAATGAATTATAATTATTTACTGAAGTAAGGAGTTTCACTTATAAAAATATCCAGTTTGATTTTAATTTTTTTGTGTACTTTGTTTCTAAAACTAGAGTGACTTGTTCAGCATATTAATGATCGAAACTTCTACTATTTTGTCCTATCATTTAAATTATGAGTGTGCTTTTATCTTTTACATAAAAATATTTCATGTCCCATTTTTGACACGAGTAAAATGTTAAGTATTTAAATATTAATCTGTTAGATTTCGTAAAATAATCCTGATTGGATCACGAAAAAGTCTTAACGAAAGTTAAGACTTTTTTTGTTTTAACACCCTATTAAATCAGAAAAAGAGGATCAAGTACAAAACTTGGGGGGCAGTATAAAAAAGAGTTTTTTTAAGTAGACTTTTCCAGTTCGTATGTCCCTAAAAAGAAAAAGATTTCTTTCACATTTGTCATCCCGACGAAGGAAGGAGAAGGGGCGCATCCTATAAATCATTTTTTATTTAACGTCTATTAAGTGAAAAATTTAGTTAATCTAATGAAGAAGAGGGTTTTATCTCTAATCACTCTATGCCTCATTCTAAAGTATTTAATTTTTGTATTAAGGAATTCAACCGCTGTATGGGTACTTTTCTGCTTGAAGTTTTGGGGATATTAAAAATGATCTTGTAGATGTAAAAACTAAAAAGGAGTTGTATGTTAGTTTAATTAACTTATTTTTGCATTTAATTATCTTTAATTTTTTGTAAAAATATGATAAAAAAATAATTTATTTACTAATACCCTTGTTTGTCATGAGTTGTTCTTTTGAAGATGATCAAATTGACACCCTCCAAAAAACAAAGACAGCGAATAGTGTAAAAGAGTATAGTTTTACCAAAGAACAAGCGCATCGTTATGCTCAAATAGCCAATGATTTTGCGGTTGTTCATCTGGATGATATTTTGGGAAAGGCTTATTTCAATGCTAAAACACCTCCTTTATTTGAATTCTTTTATTACGTTTCCAAAATTGGAGATAAGGAGTATATTGCGTTATTTCTGCATGAAAAACCTTCCACAATGCACGAGTTAGATGAAGTTGTTGCGAGGGGCTATACCAATGTTATTTTTGAGATTAATTCCAAAGAAGACAACTTATATTTTCCACATTTAATTAAGATTTATCCTGCTTATGATTATCTTACAGCCAAAATAAAAAAACAGAGTCTTAAAGAAGGGGACGAGTTAGACATTCGATATTTAGTAAATATGGATGATTTCTATGGAGACGAGGTGTATTTCGAAGCATCGGAAAGGCGGTTACTACAAGCGGAAGACTTGATTAAAGAAAAAGGATTGGGAGCAATACATAGGAGTACAAGAGGGGTGACTATAAAGAATAAATGGCTACCTGAAATTATTATCACAAAATATCCTCCAGGACATCCCCCACAACCCGATGGTTCCACCCCTGTTCCACCTAGACCTAGTTGGGGTGACAGTAAAAACAGCGGTAATTCGAATGGTATACCACCTACAGGCGGCGGTGGCGGCGGGTTTGATTTTTTACGCCCAGGAGGAAAACTGATTATACAAGATCCTTTAACACCAGAAGAGGAAGAATGGGAAAGAATAAAGAATGGAGAAACAATTGTGGCGGATGTAAAAATTGATACTGCAATAAAACAATTATGGAATGTTGCAATGAATAAATTTACTAGAAATAAGGAACGACAAGAATTGGGCTTTTTTATCTTTTACAGTGCGGATTCAGGAGAATATTATCCAGGTAATATGCAGCGCGGACCAATAATCACAGATCCAAGTGAACGTGCTTATCTACCGATTGCCGACTATACATTAAATCCTACACCCGATATGCCTGCTGATGCTGTAATGGTGGCTTGGTACCATCATCACACCGTTATTGGAGAAGAAGGGATTACGCGAAAACCAGGTCCTTCAGATGAAGACATAAGAATCGGACGTGATTATGGTGTAACTGTAATTGTCAAAGATTTTGAGGGGACTTATGATGATAGTGAAGGAGAGAATGTTATAAAATACAGTGCAAATCCTCAAGATCAAAACACAGAATTTTATTATCACCATTTAAACTAATACTTATGAAAAAATTACTCGCATTACTTCTGTTTTTTATGTCTATTTTGTCCATCAATGCGCAAGAAATTAATTTAAAAGCCATGACACAGGCGGACAGAATTCGCTATGTTTCACAAGAAGGAACCAGAGCGTTAGATCAACATCTCCATGAGTTTATGAAAAAATTATATGGCAACCCCAATATTATGCGTCCAGGTTATTCAGCCTACGCTGGTAGTTACAAGGAAATACTGATAAGAGATGAGAGAGCCGTACAGTCCTTAACTGAACAATATGGAAAGTTTGTAACGGATTATACCTTTAAAAAAAACGATTATATTTATCATATTAGTTTTGTCGCCAATCAACGTGTTTGGAACCCCTTATTGTATAAGGTTGTTATTCTGAATAATGGAAAGGCATTGAGAATTATGATTTTGAACGAGGGGTATTCAAAAGTTATTTATGCTAAAGATTAATTTATCTTTATTATATGAGCTGTATACTTTATTACGTACAAAAATGAAAAAATTACTCGTATTATCTTTGTTTTTTATGTCTATCTTGTCTATGAATGCGCAAGAAATTGATTTAAAAACCATGACACGGGCGGACAGAATTCGCTATGTTTCTCAAGAAGGAACCAGAGCGTTAGATCAACATCTTCACGAGTTCATGAAAAAACTATATGGCAACCCCAATATTATGCGTCCGGGTTATTCAGCCTATGCTGGTAGTTACAAGGAAATACTGATAAGAGATGAGAAAGCCGTACAGTCCTTAACTGAACAATATGGAAAGTTTGTAACGGATTATACCTTTAAAAAAAACGATTATATCTGCCGAATTAGTTTTGTTGCCAATCAACGTGTTTGGAAGCCTTTACTGTATGATGTTGTCATTTTGAATAATGGAAAGGCATTGAGTATTATGATTTTGAACGAGGGTTATTCAAAAGTTATTTATCATAAATAATAGTTTAACTTAAAGGAAAATAGTTATATGCTTTATTACGTAAAAAAAAATAAAAAATCACTTGTATTACTTTTGTTTTTTATGTCTATTTTGTCCATCAATGCGCAAGAAATTGATTTAAAAACCATGACGCGAGAGGAACGAATTCGTTATGTTTCTCAAGAGGCAACCAGAGCCTTAGACAATCATCTCTATGAACTTGTACAAGATGTGTATGGTAAAAATATGATGCGCCCGAGTTATTCAGCATTTAAAGAAAGTTATGCTGAAGTACAAGTTAGCAATCAAGAAGAAATAAATGATTTTTATGAGTTGTATGGGGATTTTGTTACCGATTATATATTAGAACAAGGGGATTATATATATAACATTAGTTTTGTAGCTAATCAACGTTTGTGGAAACCTTTATTATACAGAGTTTCTGTGCTTAATAATGGAAAAGCATTAAAGATTAGTATATTAAAAGCGGGTTATGGTAGAATTATATATAATAAATTATAATTATTTACTGAAGTAAGGAGTTTCACTTATAAAAATATCCAGTTTGATTTTAATTTTTTTGTGTACTTTGTTTCTAAAACTAGAGTGACTTGTTCAGCATATTAATGATCGAAACTCCTACTATTTTGTCCTATCATTTAAATTATGAGTGTGCTTTTATCTTTTACATAAAAATATTTCATGTCCCATTTTTGACACGAGTAAACTGTTAAGTATTTAAATATTAATCTGTTATATTTCGTAAAATAATCCTGATTGGATCACGAAAAGTCTTAACGAAAGTTAGGACTTTTTTTGTTTGTACGAAGTTGTACCGTCTAAGTAAGGGATCCACAACTTCCGAATCAAGGGATCCAGTATAAAAAGTCGGGGACTACGTAAAAAGGCAAAATTGATTACAGTTTAAAAAGAAGTTGTATTTTAGATAATTCCTATATTTTATGCTTAATCAGTGCACATGAAAAATATACTGTTATTATTTATTTTTATTTCTTTTGGCACAATTCATGCCCAAGAAATAAATTTAAGAAACTTGTCTCCTGGGCAAAGGAAAGACTATGTCATTCAAGAAGCTACAAGAACTTTAGATGTGTTTCTTCATGACTTTTTAAAAAAACACGTGGATCCAAACGCTCTAGTGCCAACCTATGTTCCTAGTAATCATTATAGTGAGACACAATTAACTACGGATGAAGAGATAGAAGATTTTTATTATTTTTATGAAGATGTTCTTACTAATTATACCGTGGTAAAAAACGATTATGTTTATACTGCTCGTTTTACAGCATCAGGACTTAGCGGAGAGGAAATTCTCTATAGTGTTAATGTGCTTAACAATGGTAAGGCAGGTAGTATGAAGTTAGTAAAAAAAGGAATCGGTCGTATTTTATATAATGCAATAGAATAATTGAGATAAAGTATATAAACTTTATTCCGTTAATGGGAGAAATAGGAAAAAAATGATTTCATATCAAATAAATTGATAAACACCTGAAGGTTATAGATACCCTTAAAAAACAATAGGTATTTGTAAATCAATTAGTTATGTGTTGTAAAATAATCCTGATTGGATCACGAAAAAGTCTTAACGAAAGTTAGGACTTTTTTTGTTTTGTAGTAAGTCCTACTGTTTAATTAAGGGCGAATAACTATCCGCCCTTAATTTTATTTTTGCTAGTAAATAACCTATACTTTCTTTGGTGGAAGATCGAATGCAACAGCTTCATGTTCAAAGTGACCATTGTGTGCACCATCACAAAATGGTTTGTTTTTTGAAAGCCCACAACGACAGATTGAAAGTACGGTTCTACCTTGTAATCCATACGCATTTCCATTTCGGTCTACGATTTCAAAATCGCCTTCGATCTTTACTGATCCGTTATTGTTGATTGTTAGTTTTGTCTTTGACATGTCTATTTGAGTTTTGTTATTTTGTACAATAATAGAACAATAATACGAGTCCTATTACGGGGCATTTCTATTTAGAAAGATTCCTTTTTAGCAAATTCAGCTAAATCATTGGGAATAAAAGAAAAAAGCTAAAAAGAGGTGAAAAAGTTTTTTCAACCTTAAATACGATTGCATTTTCGTATTTTTAACCAACCCTAATCAGCTTTGATTTGTGCGTTTTATTGCGGAAAGATAGGATGATGTATAAGGGGAAATTAATGAATAAGTCCAATGAACCTAATTACACTTCCGAATGATTTGAACCTCGATGCTTCAGCCTCGATTCAAATTTTTGATTATTGCAGTTCCCAAGAAATCGCTCGTCAGCAAATCGTTTTGAATCAATATGTGTTTAGTTTTTTGTTGGAGGGAGTAAAAGAGGTTGTTTTTGATGATGCCATACAAGTTATTGATCCATCAAGTTTTCTTCTGATGAAGGCAGGACATTGTTTGATGACGGAAAAGCTATCTAAACATAGTACGTACAGAAGCGTATTGTTCTTCTTTAGCAAGGAAGATATTCAGAAGTTTGCTCAAAAAATAGAGTTAAACCCACCGCAGGCACAGGAATATCAATCGATTCATTCCTTTGCATACGACGATTTTATTCTTCGATATGTAGCTAGTTTGCTTGATATTGATAAACTCTCAACAGAAGCTCAGCATCGATTATTAGCAGTGAAATTCGACGAAATTATGTGGTATCTTATTGAAGTCTATGGGATGGATTTGCTCTACTCTTTGTTGCATCATAATGACAGTACACAAAAGTTTACTCGTACCATTGAAAGTAATAAGCATCATAAGTTAACCCTCAAGGAACTTGCTTTTTTGTGTAATATGAGTGTTTCTACTTTTAAAAGAACCTTTGAAAAACATTATGCTGAATCACCTATGCAGTGGTTTCAGAACAAACGATTGGACTATGCGCGTTATTTGTTGCATTTCGAAAAGAAAACGGCCTCGGAAATCTACCTTGAAATAGGGTATGAGAGTTTATCGAGTTTCATTCAGGCTTATAAAATCAAATTTGGGGTTACTCCTAAACAAGATCAGATAAAATGAGCTTTTAGCGATAGTTTTTGAACCAATAGAAAAATCCACCTAACTAAGCGTAGCAGTACTTTTACTTGAAATTTTTTAATTAAATTAAAATGAAAAAACAACAAGTATTCATGCTGCTATTCTTGATGCTATCAACGTCAATATTTGCGCAAAAAACATTTACTTTATCGAGTAAGGATTTAGGTGGACAAGGAACAAAACAAATGGAATTTAACGGATTTGGTTGTGCAGGATTGAACCAATCTCCTCAATTGTCTTGGGAAAATGCACCTGAAGGGACGCAGAGTTTTGCGATTACAATGTATGATCCCGATGCACCAACAGGAAGTGGATTTTGGCATTGGGTGGTATTTGATATTCCTTCGAATGTAACTGAATTAGTTGCAAATGCAGGGGATAGTAGCTTGGATTTAGCACCTAAAGGAGCAATTCAAAGCAAGACTGATTATGGAATGAAGGGATTTGGAGGACCATGCCCACCAGAAGGACACGGATATCACCAATATATCTTTACGATTTATGCTTTAAAAACAAAAACATTAGGATTAGATTCGAATGTGCATCCTGCTTTGGTTGGGTTTAACCTAGGGAATCAAACTTTAGCAAAAGCGAGTATCGTTGCTTATTATAAACGATAAGATAAAGAGTGAATTACATACAAAAAAAGTCTTCGATTTTACGAAGACTTTTTTTGTATCTAGCTTTTTCATTACTCTAATATCGAACAAGGAATATCTTCATTTGGCGTATACGTAATGTTATCTTTCGATGCGCCTGTTGCTTTTCCCCATTGTGCAATGGCAGTGAGTAACGGAATTAGGGTTTGCCCAAAATCAGTTAATTCGTATTCCACTTTTAAAGGTGGTTTACTAGTATAAACGGTTCTGTTAATCAAACCGTGTTCTTCTAATTCCTTGAGTTGTAAGCTTAAGGTGCGTTCCGTTATCATCGGAATTGCCTTTCTCAATTCGCTATATCGTTTTTTTTCTATTAAATGAATGAGAATGACGGCTTTCCATTTACCACCTATGTATCTCATTGTCAAACTTGTACTGCATGGGAATTCTTGGTTGTCTATCGTATACATCTGTTGCTATCCTTTATGACCGTTATTGCAAAGATAGTTTACTATATATAAGTTTGCAACTATAAAAAGTATAGTATTAATAAAATAAATAAAAAAACGATGAGTATGAATTTCTTAGATTTAGCAAAACGCAGGTATGCAGCTAAAAAATACGACGTGACTAAAAAGATTTCGGCGGCACAAATTGAAGAATTAAAAGCAATCATTCGCTTAAGTCCTTCGTCTATTAATAGTCAACCTTGGAAGTTTACTTTTGTGACCAATGAAAAGGTGAAAGCGAAATTAGCAGCACAGTCTTATACGAATGAGAATTCCATCAATGACGTAGGATTAGTCGTGGTATTTAGTGTAATGGAAGATATTGAACACTTTGAAGCCCGCAATATTTCAATCTTACCGGAAGGATGGATTAAAGGCTTTTATGAACCTTTAGTACGTGCTCGTGGTGAACAAGCAACAAAATCGTGGATGGAGAATCAAGTATACCTGTCTTTAGGATACTTTTTATCCGCTTGTATTAGTTTAGGATTGGATGCAACGCCGATGGAAGGAATCGATCGTCAAGCTTATAAAACTATACTAGGGCAAGAAGGATATGCGCCTTTATTTGTTGTTACAGTAGGATATGCTGATCATTCGGATACAGCACACCCAACAGTATCTCCTAAAACTCGTTTTGAATTAGAGGAAATTATAGAATCGATTTAAGGGTTAAGGGTTAATGGTTAAGGGGGACGGTTAACGGTTTACAGTGAACGGTTTGTGGTTAACTGTAAACTGTCAACCAATTTACCACGCTCGTTTATCCGTAGTAATAGGTTTTGTGATATCAAACACAACGTTAAAGCTTGTTTTAGAACCAGCGCGTTGTAAGTTATAACTGTATTCTTTTTCGTCAATGGTTACCCACCACAGGTTAGATACAGCGGCAGGGATATCCAAGGCCGTTTCTTGATCGGCAGGGAAATATTGAATATGAGGGGTGCCTGAATTAGTTGTTGTTCCACCATACATGGTTACCTCATCTGGTTTTCCATTGCGTTGACGGTGGTCGTGTTTCAATTCAATTCGGTCTCCTTTTGAGGTAAATACCCAAGTGCGAGAAAGATCATCTCCTACAAAAAAAGCAATCTTTACTTCTCGTTTATCACAAGAGGAAACGTACATAATTAATTCTTTGTTATCAAAATCTGCAGGAACAGGTGTAGATACAATGGTCCCTTTATAGGCTTTACCGCAATGCTCCGCGAGGTTGTGTATAAACTGTTGGGAAGCATTTGGCGTTTGGGCTTTTCCACATAATACACCGCTGATACAAAACAGCAGGACAAGTAAATTTTTCATGATAGATTGAATTTATAAAAGATTAAAGATAGGAGTATAAATTGGGGATTGCTAATTTCAGAAAGCGTAACAATAGAGCGTTATTGCTATATTCGCAATTAATCATCTGGAATATGTATAAGCATTGAATTAAAAATCTTATTTTTGAGAAAAGCTAAACAACAATGTATAAACTGACTGAGCAATTCATTCCAGTAGATGGGCAACAAATTTTTGTGCATTTGTATACTCATGAACATCCCAAGACTGATACAACCTTAGTTTTATTACACGATTCATTAGGAAGCGTGGAATTGTGGCGTGATTGGCCTGGTTTATTGGCTAGTCAATTGCAATGCAACGTTATGGTTTATGATCGTATTGGGTACGGGAAATCACAACCCATGCAGACTTCTTTTCGAGCGAATGATTATTTAGCAGAAGAAGGAGCGTTTTTAGAGCGTTTACGCCTTGTTTTGCAATTAGGCAAACTTGCTGTGTTTGGGCATAGTGACGGGGCTTCTATTGCGTTGTGGTATGGGGTTTTGTATCCCGAGAATACTGCTGCGATGGTGATTGAAGCAGGTCATGTTTTTGTAGAAGATGTAACAATCCAAGGAGTAGCTGATGCAAAAAAGGCATACGAGGAGACGGATTTGCGCTATCGTTTAGCAAAATACCATGGAGAACGCGTAGAAAAGTTGTGTTATGCTTGGTTTGATATCTGGTTGAGCCCTGATTATCGCAATTGGACGATGGTGCCTGAATTGCCTCGTATTACGTCACCTTTGCTATTCTTACAAGGCGACTTGGACGAATATGGAACATTGAAACAAGTAGAAGATACCGTTACACAAGTTAGTGGAATTGCAGAACAATATATCTTTGAAGGAGTAGGGCATATCCCCCATAAAGAACAAAAGGAGAAAACCTTAACGTTGATTATCTCCTTTTTAAATCGCTACTTATAGTTTGAGTAAATGTTCAATCTTATCAAAAAATAGTTGTTCTATTCGAGGGTCTTTCGCTTGTAAATAGGAAGATTTCAAACTGTTTAAGTATTGATCTAAATTAGTAATAACACTCCCTTGGGCCAGTTCGAAAGGCACTTGAAGATTCTTGGCTTTAATTGTCTCTAGGGCAGTTTTGATATACGTTTCTTTATCCATTGTTCTTGTTGTATCGTTCACAAAGATATAAAATCATTTGCAGGATAAAAGAAGGACAAAAAGAATAGCCTAATCTAACAATTTAGATTAGGCTATTCTTTATTTATCTCGGCAATTCAATTGTATACGTCTTGCCTTTTGTTTTTACATTGGTATTCACCAACCACGGATTGTATAACTTCAATAGTTTATAGTTAGAACCTTGTTCTATAGCAAACATAGGTAGGTCTTCAATATCTTTATCTAACGTAATTGTACGCATTGGAATAGGTGGATACTTTTCTGATTTAGGAATGTCATATCCGTATTTTTGTGGATTAGTCATGATTTCTTTCATGGCAAGGATACGAAATACATAGCGCGAAGTTTCTTGATTCAGGAATAAATCATAGTAGTTGTCTACGTATTGTGCATTCATTGCTTTAGTCATACCTGCCATTCCACGGTTGTAAGCGGCAGCTACCATGGTCCAAGAACCAAAGCGAGCTTTTGCATCCTTAAAGTATTTACATGCGGCTTCCGTCGCTTTCTCTAAGTGATAGCGCTCATCGATATACTCATCAACGACTAAGTTGTATTCTCCTGCTGTTCCTTTCATAAATTGCCAAAATCCAGAAGCTCCTGCAGAGGAAACAACATTGGATAAGGTACTTTCAATTACACATAGGTATTTAAAGTCATCTGGGATATTGTTCTTTTTTAAAATAGGTTCAATAATAGGGAAATAACGTTCCGCTCTTTTGATGACCAAGGTGGTAGATGAATGCAGGTTCGCATTGATGATCATCTCGCGATCAAAACGCTCTTTGACATCAATCACATCCAAAGGAGCCTTCTCTCCTGCAAAATTTGCAGTTAAAGGAAGCGGAACATGGTGATCGGTTGGATTTTTTGCTTCTACAGGATCCGCAGTTGCATGTGCGGATGCAAAAATAAAAGTAGACGCTATGCCCACAACTGCCGCTGTGTAAAGCACATTTTTAAGACTCTTTTTCATTGTTATTTCAGTATAATTTTTTCTAGATGTTGATTAAACCATTTGTATTTCACTATAATCATGGCGTGTGTTCCCCCTTGAACTTCAATTGCATTTCGTACGTTTTTAAACGGAAATATCTCGTCTTTCGTTCCGTGAATATGAATCACATGATCTAATTCTTCTGTTTGATCCCAGGTCAGAACGGCTTGAATACACCAGTTCAGATAATGAGGATCTCGAACAGATAAATAGCGATTGTACAAGGTCACGCGTTTTTTTTGTTTGTCATTGCCATATCGTTCAATCATGCGAAGGAGAAACTCAATTCCATGCGTTGGGAGGAGTTTATATAGTCGGGTATATTTAGCCCATTTAAAACGCCTCGGAAATTCTTTGTTCGTCCGTACACTCGAAATGATAATCACTTTTTGAACGTCAATGAGCTTCATTAATTCTTGCGCGATAATGCCTCCAAATGAAACGCCTACCAAGATAGGGTTATTATGTTGAATAAGGGGAATGTATTTTTTGGTATAAGCAAGTAAGCTTTCTTTTTTTTCGCAAGGTAACCATTCTAAAAAATGCAATTCAAAACGTGTAGTATCCCATTCCAATCTTTCAAATATGAGTGAAGTTGATGACATTCCAGGAAAGAAATAAATTGGTATTTTGTTCATTTTAAATAAATTAACATAGTTAATAGGGGTGGTTTGGAAAAAAATGACGAACTTTGATAAATATAGGAATAAAACTTTTTGTTTACATCCTATATAAGCGCTAAAAATTTCTTGCGATATAATTTTGTTATGGAAAGATGACTCGGGTGAGTCCTTTATTCTTTTTATGCTATGAAAAAGAACATTTTGCCTAACATGAAAATATAAAATTTTAGTATAATGGAAATTAAAGACAATGAATTGCTTCGTCAGTTTGAGCTCGAAACCGATCAAGGTTTGCTTAGCGTGGAGTATTCACTTCAAGAAAGAAAAATCTTTCTTACCAAATTAAAAGGATTTGAAGAAGGTGTTCAGGCACAATCCATCGATTTCTTAAAAGGAGTACTTGATATTGTTAGAGAAAAAAGATTGAGAGTCGTTCCTACACATCCAAAAATTGTTTCTTTCTTTAGGAAAAATCCTATTTACAAAGAAATGCTTCCTCCAGGGATAAGAATTTAATCCTGTGAGATTTAAAAACCACTTATAACACACACAACATACCCCTAATGGGTGAAAAAAACAAAACCTGTTTGAACTTCAATTCAAACAGGTTTTTTTTATTTAACCCAAATTCAGCAATAGACGGATGAACGAGAGTGAATTATACAAAATAGCGCTGAACTTATGAAAAAAGCATACTATAGTATGGTTTTAGAAGAAGTGAATGAGATATAAAGTAGAATTAACTCGTAGTATTCGGCTAATGCGGAATTTGGGTTTAATCTAGAAAATCAAATCGAACGATACCGTCTTCATCAATTTTAGTTAATTTAATTGGGCGTAAAGTATTAACTAAAGCAGGATCCCAAGGTGTTTTTACTTTGACATAGTTTTCTGTAAAACCGTGGATGTATCCCTCTTTGTTTTCACTTTCAAATAAGACCGTTTTGTCTAAACCAAGTTGAGATTCGTAAAAAGCTCTGCGTTTCTTCACGGATAAACCGCGTAACATTTTGCTTCTTTTGTTTCTCACCTCCATTGGTACTACACCTTCCATGTCAACCGCTTCAGTATTGTCGCGTTCAGAATAGGTGAATACATGCAGATATGAAATTTCTAAATTGCTCAAGAAATTATAAGTATCCAAAAACTTTTCGTCTGTTTCACCAGGAAAACCAACAATCACATCCACACCAATACAACAATCTGGCATGACCGTGCGAATTTTATCTACACGTTCAACGTATAGTTCGCGCATATAACGGCGTTTCATTTTTTTCAAAATGTCATTGCTTCCCGATTGTAGCGGAATATGAAAGTGAGGAACGAAGGTTCTACTT
The DNA here is from genome assembly GCF_029894455.1 of Myroides gitamensis. Taxonomy (NCBI): domain Bacteria; kingdom Pseudomonadati; phylum Bacteroidota; class Flavobacteriia; order Flavobacteriales; family Flavobacteriaceae; genus Myroides; species Myroides gitamensis. The sequence goes on along the minus strand of NZ_JARYHN010000001.1, from coordinate 2,357,325 downwards.
TTAGAAACGAACTCAATCGTCTCATTTTTCAATAAGTTAGGCTCGATAGACGAGATACGTAAACGCTCAATTCCCTCTACTTGATCCAAGGCTTGTACAAGTTCTAAAAAGGTGTGTTCGTGCTTCTTATTTCCAAATTCACCTTTTCCGTAGTCTCCAATGTTAACTCCTGTCAAGACAATTTCTTTGATGTCTTGAGCAGAAATCTCTGCTGCATTTTTCATTACATTTTCCATGGTATCACTACGAGAAATTCCTCGAGCCAATGGAATCGTACAATACGTACATTTATAATCACAACCATCCTGTACCTTCAAGAACGCTCTTGTTCGATCACCTATAGAATAAGATCCTACGTAAAAATCGGCTTCAGAAATTTCACAAGAATGCACTTGTCCCATTTCATTTTTAGAAAGGTCATTGATATAATCCGTTAGTTTGAATTTTTCAGTTGCTCCTAAAACCAAATCCACGCCATCTACATTGGCTAATTCAGCAGGTTTTAATTGCGCATAACAACCTACAGCGGCAATAAAAGCCTTGTCGTTTTTCTTTTGCGCCTTTTTTACTATTTGTTTGAATTGTTTATCTGCATTTTCGGTTACAGAACATGTATTAATTACATAAATGTCTGCCACATCCTCAAATTCAACACGATCAAAACCTTCATCTACGAAACTTCTTGCTATTGTTGAGGTTTCAGAAAAGTTTAGCTTACATCCTAGGGTGTAAAAAGCTACTTTTTTTCTATTTTCCATAATCATTCTTTACTATGAGTAGTAACTTTGAAGTATATTTACTCTTTGTTGTCACAAAGCTTGCAAATTTACGTACAAAATTCGGTTTGATGAAATCAATAATTTATTATATATCAATTCTTTGTGTTGTCTTCACTGTTTATTCTTGTCAAAATAAAAGAGATGAAAATGAGAGAGGAGCAGTATTTCGATACAATGAAAGTTCAAATATTCAAACACTTGACCCAGCTTTTGCGCGAAGTATGGCAATCATTTGGCCGTGTAACCAATTGTTTAATGGATTGGTTCAGCTGGATGATCAGTTGCAAGTCGTGGGAGATATTGCTCAATCATGGCAAGCTTCTCCGGATGGGTTAACCTACGATTTTACCTTGCGCAAAGACGTGTATTTTCATCCACATCCCGCTTTTGGAGCAGCACAGACGCGAGCAGTAACAGCTAGTGACTTCGTTTATAGTTTAGATCGACTAACGGATGCGAGAACCGCCTCTCCAGGTGCGTGGATCATGCAGAAAGTAAAGCAGTATGAAGCGTTGAATGACACTGTCTTTCGATTGGAACTAAAAGAATCTTTTCCTGCCATTTTAGGCTTGTTGTCCATGCGTTATGCCTCAGTCGTGCCTCGTGAAGTGGTTGAAGACCCGCAACATGATTTTAGAACACATCCGATTGGAACGGGGCCTTTTTATTTTAAATTTTGGGAAGAAAATGTCAAATTAGTTTTACGTCGTAATCCCAACTATTTTGAAACAGATGAAAAAGGAGTTCAATTGCCTTATTTGGAATCGGTAGCTATTACTTTTTTGCCAGATAAGCAAAGTGCCTTTTTGCAGTTTATACAAGGAAAACTTGATTTTATTTCAGGTTTAGACCCTTCTTATAAAGATGATTTAATTACGCTAGAAGGAAAATTACAAGACAAGTATCAGTCCTTGGTACAAATGGAAACGGGACCTTACCTCAACACAGAGTATTTGGGCTTCAATATGGAAGATAAACAAAGCGCTATAAGTGATAAGCGAATTCGCCAAGCGTTAAACATAGGATTTGACCGCGAAAAAATGCTCAAGCACCTGAGAAGTGGCATGGGAACTACAGCAGTAGGAGGGATTATTCCCCAAGGCTTGAAAGGCAATATTCAGGTGGAAACACTGTATGATGTTACAAAGGCTAAAGCACTTGTACAAGCTTATAAAAAAGAAAATAACTTGACCAGCGTGGTGATTCCGTTGTCTACCAATGCGGGCTATTTAGATATTGCGGAATACTTGCAAAGAGAATGGCAAAAAATTGGGTTAACTGTTGAAATTGACGTGATGCCACCAGCTACTTTAAGACAGGGAATGGCTTCGGGAAAGATTGCTTTTTTTAGGGGAAGTTGGATTGCTGATTACCCGGATGCAGAAAATTACCTGTCGTTATTCTACAGTAAAAACAAAGCACCTAATGGGCCTAATTATACTTTTTTTGCCAATCAGGCCTATGATCGATTGTATGAAAAAGCTTTCTTGGTTACGGATGAGAAAGAGCGTGAGCAATTGTATGAGCAAATGGATCAGTTAATTGCAGAGGAAGTGCCCGCACTTATTCTCTTCTATGATCAAGCGGTGCGATTTAGCCGAAAGGATATTCATCAATTGGGAATCAATCCCATGAACAATTTATTTCTAAAAAAAGTTTGGAAGGAATAAAGAAATATAATTTTTCTTCCAATGGAGATTTATTTTAGATATAATAGTATATTTGAAGTCGCAGAATATCAATGAGATATTCTATTTATGTTACAACCTTACACACGAATACTATTATGAATGAGTTAGTCGTTCTAATTGTGGATGACGAAATGAAAGTTGCGGAAGTATTAAAACACCGATTGCTGAATAGCATTCAAATCCAACATAAAATGGTGTTTTATATGGCAAAATCAGTCGCAGAAGCAGTAAAAATGATTGAGCAATACGTGCCAGATTTGGTTTTTTTAGACATTCAAATGCCTAAAGAAAACGGGTTGGCTTTGTTTGACTACTTTAAAGAGCCACTTCCGTTTGAAGTGGTTATCACCACCGCTTATAGTCAGTATGCACTAGAAGTTTTAAATGAATATACTTGTTTACATTATTTATTGAAACCGATAGCTGTTGAAAACTTACAAGCTGCTTACGATAAATTTGTTGAAAAGGAAAGCCAACAATCTTTTATCAAACTAATCAAAAACAATCAAAAGAGAGAAGTTGTTGCGATAGAAGATATTCTATATTGCAGAGCAGATGACAATTACTGTGAAATCTATTTACAAGATCAAAAGTATTTGATATCTAAAACGTTAGGAGCAGTTTCTTCAAAATTAAAGCACCCGCAATTTCATCGTGTAGGCCGATCATATGTCGTTAATTTTAAACGAGTTAAACACATAGAGATTGGTACAAATCGCGTTGTTTTTAAAGATAAGGTAATCATTAATGATCAGGAGATTAACCATGACATTGTCGTTTCAGCAACTAAAATGAAAGAATTTAGATTGCTTGAGTTATGAGAAGGAGGCTTGTGCTCTTGCTATTTGGAATTGCATTTCCTTTGCTTTACGCACAAACAACGGTTACCAAACGTTATACAACAGAAGATGGACTGATAGCCAATGACATTAGAGCGCTTTTATTAGACTCTAGGGGTGTCCTTTGGATTGGTTCAAGAGCGGGATTGAGCGTTCGTCAGCAAGGGCAAATTGCTATTGATGAGGAATCGCTTCAGCACCGTTTTACTAATATTACAGCTATAGTTGAGGATAAGGATCAAGGAATCTGGATCGGAAGCTATGGACAGGGGATATTGTATAAAGGCCAAAAACAGACGCTTTTGTTTAAGGAACAGTCGGGATTATTTGCTACGCGTATCAATACGCTATTTGTTGCTGCATCTAAATTGTATATTGGAACATCAGAAGGTATCACTACGCTTGATATTCAAACGTTGATTATCGACAAACAAGAACCCCGAAATACGCTTAAAACGCCCAGTCCTGTTTCTAGTTTTTACCAAATTGGTGAGTCAGTTTTTGCGACTACAATTAATCATGGTATATTTCAAATAAAAGGAAGAACGCTCATTCCCATAGGCGAGGAAAAAGAAATTACAGTTTCTTTTTTTGATTCCAAACATCAAGCCCTATTCTTGGGGTTAAAGTTTGACTTGGAAATTCATTCCCTTCCATCCAATCAACCGATAGTGAAACACGGAATTAAAGGGACTCGTTTTTTTCAATCCGTAGAGAATCAGGTGTATTGGGTAGGAGCGGATATTTTAAATGAAGGTGGAGGAATTTATGCATGGGATGGGCAGCAGATAGAGAAACTCAATCAAAAATATGGAATTAACAATGCAGAACTCTATAGTTTAGCTTATGATGCTAAACGCAAGTTTTTGTATGTTGGAAGTAAAAAACAGGGGCTGTTTCAAGTGGACTTGGCTTCTCCTTTGCGCTTTGATCCGCGTTTTGGGCCAGTAGAAGCCATTGCATTATCTGGTGATACGGCTTATGTCTTTGGTACAAATGGATTGTGCTTGGTGCGTAACAATCAAGTTACTCATACGCTTGAAAAAACCGCTTTTAAAGCCTATCAATTAGCTCACCATAAAAAGTTTGTGGGGGTGACGACTCGAGCCCATCATTTTTTTGAAATAGAACATCAAATACCCTCTGAACAAATTCAGTTTTACAAGGCAGTCCAAGGGCTAAACGCTATTTGGGTCAGTACGAATATTGGCTTGTTTCAATTGAATTTTCAAGGAGAAATTGAAAGTTATGTAGGAGTACACACCTACCAGTTTGATTTTATTCAAAATCAATTGCTAGAAACAGACCCTTATGGAGGGGTAAGATTGTATCAAAATATAGCTGCTTTTCGCTATCAATTCCTCGATCGAGAGGATGGGAGTTATGTTCCTCGCGATATTGTAGGCATGCAGGCCATTGGAGATAAAATGTACTTGGCGGGAGCATTGGATGGTTTATATGTGTATGAAAACAACCATTTTCGCTCTTTTTTAAGTGAGGGCGTATTTTTAGAAAATCGACTGAAGCACCTTGAAAAAGGAGCAGGTGAAACGCTATATGTGGCGACTGATTTTGGTGATATCTATTGCTTAGATGTCAGTGGACAAGAACCTAAAATCATTCGGAAAATTCCTCAACAAGCTATTTTAGGACACGGAATAACCTTTTTACATTATAGGAATGATCAATTGCTTATCGGAACAAATAAGGGAGTGACGGTTTTGGATGCAGCGGGAACTTTTCTGTTTAATACAGAGCAAGGACTGGACAATTACAATGTAAAAAGCAGTGTCGTTTTAGGAAAGCAATTGATGTTAGGAACGGATGCTGGATTGTATACCCTAGATCTTGATTATTTTAAACCTCAAAAGGTTACTTATGATCTTGTGCTATCTTCAATTAAGGTAAACGGAACAAAATTAGATTTGAAAAAGCTAGAAGAGCAGGGAAATCGAGAGCTAGAATTACCCTATGATCAAAATTCTATTTTTGTCAATTTTGTTTTATTAGGCGCAAAATACCCAGAAAAATTAAAGTTTCAATATCGCGTTAAACCCACAGAAGAATGGTTGGATTTAGATCAACGGATGCTGTCATTGAATTATTTAAATTCGGGAGAGTATCCGATTGAAATTAGAATTTACGATTACGATAAAGGAGCAGAGCAAGTGAAAACACTGCTCCATGTAACTATCATGCCGCCTTTTTATTATAGTTGGTGGTTTTTTAGTTTACTCGTATTACTGGGAATTGGAATTGTTGTACTTCTCATACAGCGCATAAAGCGACAACAAGAAAGTAAAGACAAACAGTTGCGCTATGAGAAAAAAGTAGCGGAATTAAAGGTGCTTTCTGTTCGAAGTCAGTTGAATACACATTTTATTTTTAATGTGCTCAGTTCGTTTCAATATTTTATCATTGCACATAAAGAAGAAGAAGCGTTGTATTATTTGGAGCGATTTGCTTCTTTAATTCGAAAAACACTAAACCTATCTATGGTTGAACAAGTGAGCATCAAAGAAGAACTCGATTATGTTCAAGGCTATTTTGAATTAGAGAATATGCGATTGGATGAACGCGTTCAGTTGGAAATCGAGATTGATGCACAATTGAATATACATCACATTATGATTCCACCTTTATTGCTTCAACCTTTTATTGAAAACAGCTTGGTACATGCCTTTCCCGAAAGTATTGAAAACCCCAAGATTATAGTGAAAGTGTATCGACAACAACGCGATGTGATTTTGGAAGTCATCGACAATGGTATCGGAAAACAACAAGCCCCGGAGCCCTTATCAAAACACGATTCAAAAGGATTGTTTTTAGTCAAAGAGCGAATGAAGATGATTCAAGATTACTTAGAGGAGCATATTAGCATACAATCTACGACAGCAGGAACACGGATTCGTTTGGTATTAAAAGACACTTTAAGTGAATAAATCAACGAAAATCACGTCAATTATTTGTTAATAAAACTAAGGAATGACAGAAAGGATTGTATTATTGTGATAAGGCAGTTGAAAATCCTAAAAGAAAGAGCGTGCTGCTGATTTAATTCTTGTTTTATGAAAGGAAGATTGTTGTTTGTCGGAATTTTTATTGCGTATTTTTTAGCGAATATTTACTTAGGATTCCGCGTATACCCCTTATTTGATGCAACCCCTTGGGGCATTCAAGTATTATATGGAGTAGCTGTTGCTTTTTTGGTGATATCGCCTATTTTATTTTTTACTTTTAGAAAGCGCGTCAGTGTGCCCAAAGCGGCTATCTTATATAAGGTAGGGACAGGATGGTTGATGTTAATCATCTATACTTTTCTGTTGGCGTTATTATCGGATTTATTCCTACTTGTGATGGGTGACTTTATCGGAAAATGGACCCAATCATTGATTCGATTGGATCAATTGCAAGCGTGGTTTATCGTATTGGGAACTGTAGGAATTGCTTGGATAGGTAATATCAATTATTATCGAAAGAAAGTTGTTCACCTCGATTTAGAAACAGAAAAACCATTGGATCAGCCGCTAAAGATAGTAGTCTTGAGCGACCTGCATTTAGGACATGCCATTACTAGAAAAGAATTAAAACGTTGGGTAGCCTTTATTAATGAACAAGAAGCAGATCTTGTTTTATTCGCTGGGGATATTATTGATAATAGCTTACTGCCTTTGACGTACTATAAATTGGATGAGCTTTTAAGTGAAATAAAAAGTAAACACGGCGTTTATGCGTGTTTAGGGAATCACGAGTACCTCGCCAATGTCGAAATGAGTTTGGCTTTTTTAGCGAAAGCGAATATCACCGTTTTGAGAGATGAGGTTATGAACCTCATCGATGGACAACTGCAACTGATAGGAAGAGATGATAAATCTAATCCGCATCGCAAGACTTTAGCTGAATTGGTTCAGCCTGATCCAACGAAAATACAACTTGTTTTAGACCATCAGCCTTATGCATTGGAGGCAGCTGAGAAACAGCAAATGGATTTTCAGTTTTCAGGACATACACATCGCGGACAAGTTTGGCCTTTTTCTTGGATTACGGATTATTTGTTTGAACAATCGCATGGATATGTAAAGAAGGGAAATACACAATATTACATTAGCTCTGGATTGGGGATTTGGGGCGGAAGATACCGCATTGGAACACAATCAGAATACGTGGTTGTTACGTTAAAAACGAAAGATAAAAAAGAGAAAGTGTAAGGGAAAAAACACAAACTTTTTTAATGGAGAATAAAAGGTTATTTTTGTCAAAATTTAGTTGAAGTGAATTATTTATCAGTAGAAAATATATCGAAATCTTTTGGGGCGCATAACTTGTTTGAAAATGTGTCATTTGGTATTAATAAAGATCAAAAGATTGCTTTTGTCGCAAAAAATGGATCGGGAAAATCGACTATTTTAAAAATAATAACAGGATTGGATGATCCTGATAGCGGACAAGTAGTTATTCGCAAGGGAATTCGCATGGAATTTCTATCGCAAGAACCTAATTTACAAGATGAACTGACCATCGAAGAAAGTATCTTCGCTTCAGATAGTGATATTCTTAAAGTAATCGAAGCCTATGAAAAAGCATTGGAAAATCCAGAGGATGAGGATGCTTATCAAAAAGCTTTTGAGCAAATGGAGATTCACAATGCTTGGGATTTTGAAACACAATACAAGCAGATTTTAACGAAACTAAAATTAGACGATTTAAAGTTAAAAGTAAAAACGCTTTCTGGAGGACAGAAGAAGCGTTTGGCTTTGGCTATTATCTTAATCAATAAACCTGATTTGTTGATACTGGATGAGCCAACCAACCACTTAGATCTAGAGATGATCGAATGGCTGGAGAACTATTTCGCTAAAGAAAATATCACGTTGTTTATGGTGACCCACGACCGCTTTTTCTTGGAGCGTGTGTGTAATGAAATTATCGAATTAGATAACGGATTAATTTACCAATACAAAGGGAACTATTCGTACTATTTAGAAAAGAAAGAAGAGCGAATAGCAGCTGAAAATGCAAGTATTGACAAGGCTCAAAATCTTTTTGTCAAAGAATTATCTTGGATGAGAAGACAGCCAAAAGCGCGTACAACAAAATCAAAATCGCGTATTGATGACTTCTATGTAATCAAAGAAAAAGCGAGCAGCAGAAGAAAAGAGCACCAAGTGGAGCTGGAAATTAACATGGAGCGCATGGGAAGTAAGGTTGTAGAATTACACAAGTTGAACAAGTCATTCAATGGAAAAGTGATTTTACAAGATTATAGCTATATGTTTAACCGAGGAGAACGCATTGGAATCATCGGAAAGAACGGATCTGGAAAATCAACCTTCTTGAATATCCTGACGCAAACGATGAAACCCGATACTGGAAAAGTTGTGATTGGGGAAACAATTAAGATTGGTTATTATACACAAGGCGGAATTTCGATTAAGCCTGAACAGAAAGTAATTGATGTTATCAAAGAGTTTGGTGAGTATATTCCATTAGCGAAAGGACGTTCTATCTCAGCAGGACAGCTTTTAGAGCGTTTTCTATTTGATCGCAAGAAACAGCACGATTTTGTTGAAAAATTGAGTGGAGGGGAGCTAAAACGCTTGTACTTGTGTACTGTTTTAATTCAAAACCCGAATTTCTTGATTCTGGATGAGCCAACAAACGATTTGGATATCGTAACGTTGAACGTATTAGAAAGCTTCTTATTGGATTATCCTGGTTGTTTGGTAGTGGTTTCTCACGACCGTTATTTCATGGATAAGATTGTCGATCACTTATTTGTCTTTAGAGGAGAAGGAGAAATTGAAGATTTCCCAGGAAACTATTCTGATTTCAGAACGTATGAAGACAGTATTGAGCCTGTGAAAGAGGAAGCGCCAAAAGAAAAAGTAAATTGGAAGGAAAATCAAGTACAAAATGGATTGACGTTTCAAGAACAAAAAGAGCTTCAAAAAATTGAGCGCGAAATGACAAAATTGGAAGAGCAAAAACAAGAAATTGAAAAAGAATTTGCAGACGGAAAAGTACAAGAAAACCAAATTGACGAAAAAGCAAATGCGCTGAAAAAAATAATAAAAGAACTCGAAGAAAAAGAAGAAAGATGGTTTGAATTATCAGCCAAAAAAGGGGAGTAATTTCGAGGGCAAAAAAAGCAGAAAAGAGGGTGAAAAAACAGTTTCACTCTCTTTTTTTTTATTTTTAAATCTGAATAAAGCTATAAAATATAGTGAAAATTTAAGATTTTTACAAGAGTTAAAATGTTAAAGTTTTTCGATGTATCTCTTTGTTAATCAGGGTTTGTGTGTAAAGGATAGGTTAAGGGAATGTAATTTAACGATTAAAAAATAGGCAGATTTAAAAAAGAAGGTAACTTTGCGGAGTGAAATTTCAAGTGGTGACAGGGCTTGAGAAATTAATTTTAATGAGGAAAAAATGTTCTTTTTTTATTGGCTTATTACTGCTATTAGGTGGAGTTTTTTCGGGTTTCAAAAAGTATGAAGTCATACTTCTAGAACAGTATAAAATTGTCCCTACAGAAGAGCTGTCTTACCATCTTCCTGAGGAAAAAATTGTGGAAGAAAAGAAGGCAGACGAGGCTGCAGTAATACCATTTACAGGGAAAACCTATATTGGGTTTAAACAAGCCTTAGGTGCAAGAGAATCTAATGGTTTGTATCGAATTGTTAACTCTTTTGGGTACATCGGAAAATACCAATTTGGAAGGTTAGCTCTAAGATCAATAGGAATTTTTGATTCTGAAGAGTTTTTGAATGATCCGCAATTACAGGAAAAAGCATTTGATGCTCTGGTTGCAAAAAACAAATGGATTCTTAGAAACGAGATTAAAGCGTTCGAGGGACGAAGAATCGACGGGATCAGAATCACAGAGTCGGGGATATTAGCCGCTGCTCACTTAGGTGGAGCAGGATCTGTGAGAAAATATTTAAGAAGTAATGGAGCTAATTCATTTAGCGATGGATACGGAACTTCAATCAAGACCTACTTGAAAAAATTTAGTGGGTATGATGTTTCAGAGATTGATCCAGAACGAGATGCATTAGTAATGCTGTAAACGTATAAAAGGTGGTCTGTTTGACAGATCACCTTTTTTTATTTGGTAGTGAAAAAATAATTTCTACCTTTACACCTTCAAAACAAAGAAAAATGAATTTCAAACATACAAACAATTGGTGGTGGAGCAACTTACGTCAAGACGTCGTGAGCTGTCCTGCTATTGGTATGTATGAAGAAAAAATATAACGGAACGAGTATATATTATTCCTACACCTCTAAGGGCTTGTCATCACGACAAGCCCTTTTTTTGTGCCCAAAAATTTCAAATAAAACAATATAATAAAACAAACGAATATGAAGTATCAAGTGAATCAAGCCGGATTTTATGGCGATTTTGGAGGAGCCTTTATCCCTCCAACTTTACAACCCATTGTAGCAGAATTGCAAGCCATGTATATCGAAATCATGGAAAGAACCAACCTTTCAGGCAGAATACCAAAAGCTATTAGCCGATTATGTAGGTCGACCTACGCCTTTGTACTTCGCAGAAAGACTTTCAGTGCTATACAATACGAAGGTGTATTTAAAACGCGAGGATTTATGCCATACAGGAGCGCATAAGATTAATAATACCATTGGTCAGGTATTATTGGCTAAACGCTTAGGCAAGAAGAAAATCATCGCTGAAACAGGAGCAGGGCAACATGGAGTCGCAACGGCAACTGTATGTGCACTAGCAGGATTGGAATGTGTGGTTTTTATGGGAGCGACAGACATTGAACGTCAAGCACCCAATGTTGCGCGTATGAAGATGCTAGGCGCTGAGGTTCGTGCAGCAAAAACAGGAACACAGACGTTAAAAGAAGCAGTAGATGAAGCCTTGCTTTACTGGATAGAAAACCCAACAGATACCTATTATTTAATCGGTTCTGTGGTAGGTCCACATCCATATCCTGATATGGTTGGGCGTTTTCAATCTGTCATCTCCAAAGAAATCAAACAACAATTGTTGGAGAAAGAAGGCGTAGATAAACCGAACTATGTGATTGCGAGTGTAGGTGGAGGAAGTAATGCTACGGGAGCTTTCTATGAATTTTTGGAAGAAGAAAGCGTGAAGCTTATTGTAGCAGAAGGTGGTGGTTTTGGTGTAGATACAAATCAAACGGCTGCTACTTCTTTTATTGGTAAACCTGGAGTATTACACGGAAGTAAAACCTTATTCATGCAAGATGAAACAGGAGAGCCGCTAGAAGCGTATTCTATATCTGCTGGATTAGATTATCCTGGTTTTGGTCCTTTATTCGCTTTGATGAAACAAGAAGATCGAGCAGAGTTTTTCGCTATTAAAGATGCGGAAGCTATGGAAGCAGGGTTAGCCCTGTGTAAGTTAGAAGGGATTATTCCCGCAATAGAAAGTTCACATGCACTAGCTGCTTTACAACATAAAACGTTTTTACCAACTGATATTGTAGTCGTAAACCTTTCCGGTAGGGGGGATAAGGATTTACAAAATTATACCAACTACTTTCAGTTGTAGTTTTTTCAGGAAAAAGCCCACGTAGGAGTGGGCTTTTTTTATTCTGATTGATACCATTGCTCTAATTCAACTAAAATAGGAAGTAGTTTTATTCCTTTAGCTGTGAGTTTGTATTCGACGCGTGGGGGAATCTCAGCAAAGGCTTCTCGTGCTAATATTCCGTCTTGTTCTAACTCGCGTAAAACGGTGGTGAGTGTACCTTGGGCAATATGGTCTAAATCGCGTTTTAAAATTCCAAAACGCTTTGGACATTGAGCTGCTACAATTTTAATAATTGAAATTTTCCATTTACCCGTAATGGTCTTTAATGCTTGTTGAGCCACACAAGTATTTTCAAAATCAGTCAATTTTTTTTCTACCGTAGTATACTCATTATCACTATTCGTATTATTTTTCATACTTAGTCTTGATTTTTTACCTACTTGATTGGAAGCAAGTGATTCTTCACTTTTGTAAAGATAATTATAAAATATAGGAAGAAAAAAATGCAAAATTTAACCCATCAGAGAAAGAGTATCCTGTTATTGCTACTTTCAATGTCTATCTTTTTGTCAGTATTAGATTTGTTTATCGTCAATGTAGCTATTCCTAAAATTAGAACTGCCCTACACACCAGTGTAGCAGATATACAGCTTGTTATTGTTTACTATGTCATTGGCTATGGTGCTTTTCTGATTACCTCAGGTAAAGTTGGTATAAAGTATGGGCATAAGCGCGTTTTTGTGTTATCCATGTTGAGTTTTGGACTATTTTCACTCTTGTGTGGATTAGCTACTGAGATACACGCATTGAATCTTTATCGTTTGTTTCAGGGAATTAGTGGAGCATTTATGATTCCACAAGGGGTGACACTTATATCACATATTTATACTGAAGAAGCAGAACGACGTAAAGCGTATGCTATTTATGGAGCAATAGCTGGAATGTCTTCTGTACTTGGTCAGATTCTTGGAGGGGTACTTCCTGATTTAGACTACGCATTTGGGGCTTGGCGGTTGATTTTTTTAATTAATGTTCCTATTGCTTTATTCGTAGTAGTAGCTTCTTGGAGGTTTATACCAGAGGTAGCACGCAAGCGAGATTTAAAAATACAACCCTTATCACAGTTTGTACTCGTTTTTTTACTGGTGATTTTGATGTATAGTTTAGTTACAGGAGCGGATCTAGGTTGGACTTTCTCTTTGTTTTTCTTACTGTTCAGTGCAATGGGGGGAATCATCATATTTCTATGCTTTCAATGGAGACAATACAAGAAGGAAAAAGTTACCTTATTTGATTTTAAACCATTTACTTATAAAATGTTTGGCGTGACTCTTATCGCCTTGGTGTTTTATTCCTTAGTACAGGATTCTTATTTTTTTATTTATGCCAATCACTTTCAATTGCAATTGCATTATACGGCTACTCAAACAGGAATTTTATTTGCTTTTCAAGGGGTAGGCTACGTATTAGCCTCGTTTTTGTCTTTGCATTTTTTAGCTCGGTATCAAGAGCGCTTTATGCTTTTTGGATTACTGTTGATGGTAGTCGGGCTTGTTGTTCATTATACCTTATTAAATAGTGATGAGGTTTTGTTTTACAAAGTGGCATTCCTGTTGTTTGAATATGGATTGGGGTGTGGAATTGTTTTACCTTCAATGTTTACTTATGCTTTAAGTGCCTTGCCTACTGCATCCACAGCATTAGGGTCTAGTCTATATTTGACAGTACAACAGTTAAGTATCGCTTTGGGAGTAAGTATGGTGGGACAAGTTTATTTTGGTAGCGAACAAGGACATTTCAATGCGACAATACTTATGATTATGTTGTTATTGATTACAGGATTTGTATTTTATAGTCAGTATAAAAAAAACAGAAGATCCACATAAAAAACAACTTTTTACTCCTTATATATAGTAAGGAGTAAAAAGAAAAGTATATGCGTTATTTGTTTTGTGCCAGATCTCTATAAAAATATCCCCATCCAAAACAAACAAATACTATATTTGCAGCGGTTTAATAAAAATACAATATGATAACAGTTAATGATGTTGCTGTCCAATTTGGTAGTACAACACTTTTCAGTGGCGTAAGTTTCTCGATTAATGAAAATGACAAAATTGCCTTAATGGGGAAAAACGGTGCGGGTAAATCCACCTTACTTAAAATTGTAGCAGGAGTAGATAAACCTAGTTTAGGCGTGGTTGCTGCACCAAAAGAAGCAGTAATTGCTTATTTACCTCAGCATTTATTAACTGCAGATGATTGTACTGTTTTTGAAGAAACATCAAAGGCTTTTGCTCAAATCTTCTCGATGAAGAATGAAATTGAGCAAATCAATGAAGAGTTGACGGTGCGTACAGATTACGAAAGTGATGCGTATATGAAACTAATCGAACGCGTATCTGAATTAAGTGAAAAGTTTTATTCGATTGAAGAAGTAAACTATGAAGCTGAGGTGGAGAAAGTATTGAAAGGATTGGGATTCTTACGTGAAGACTTTACACGTCCAACTTCTGAATTCAGTGGAGGATGGAGAATGCGCATCGAATTAGCAAAAATCTTATTGCAAAAACCGGATTTGATTTTATTGGATGAGCCAACGAACCACATGGATATTGAAAGTATTCAATGGTTAGAGGAGTTCTTGATTACACAAGCAAAAGCTGTCATGGTTATTTCTCACGACCGTGCTTTTGTGGATAATATTACCAATCGTACGATTGAAGTAACGATGGGAAAAATTTACGATTACAAAGCGAAATACTCAGATTATTTAGTATTGCGTCAAGATCGTAGAGCACATCAGATGAAAGCGTACGAAGAGCAACAAAAGATGATTGCAGAAACAACAGAGTTTATTGAGCGTTTCAAAGGAACGTATTCAAAAACACTTCAGGTGCAATCTCGTGTAAAAATGTTGGAAAAATTAGAAATTATTCAAGTAGATGAGGTAGATAACTCAGCTCTTCGCTTGAAGTTCCCTCCTGCAGCACGTTCAGGACAATACCCTGTTACGATTACTGAAATGGGTAAAACGTATGGTGACCATGTTGTGTTTAAGGATGCTAATATGGTTGTGGAAAGAGGACAAAAAGTAGCTTTTGTAGGAAAGAATGGTGAAGGTAAATCGACGATGATTAAAGCAATCATGGGAGAGATTGATTATACCGGATCGATTGAATTAGGACACAATATTCAAGTAGGGTACTTTGCTCAGAATCAAGCGTCTTTATTAGATGGCGATTTGACTATTTTTGAAACGGTAGATCGTATTGCTGAAGGGGATATCCGTACGCAAATCAAAAACATATTGGGAGCTTTCATGTTCTCTGGTGACGATATTCAAAAGAAAGTAAAAGTACTTTCTGGTGGGGAGAAAACCAGATTGGCCATGGTGAAATTATTATTAGAGCCTTACAACTTATTAATCCTGGATGAGCCGACGAACCATTTGGATATGAAAACCAAAGACATCATCAAAGCGGCATTGAAAGATTTTGAAGGTACTGTAATCTTAGTTTCTCACGACCGTGATTTCTTAGATGGATTGGCCGAAAAAGTATTTGAATTTGGCAATAAACGCGTTAAAGAACACTTTGAAGATATCAAAGGATTCTTAGCGCACAAAAAAATGGAAAGCTTACGCGAGATCGAAAAATAAACGATTCTCAGGTAGAAAATATAAAAACTCCTTCTCTTAAAAGACTTATGGCATGTGTTTTGTTAAGTTTTTTGAGGGAAGGAGTTTCTTTTTTTTACTATTTACAGCAAAATTAAACCGTTGTAAGCAGCAAAGAAGCCTGCTTTTTCTTTCTCCATCCGGGGATAGTGTTATATTTGTAAAACGATTGTAAATAGTGCTTCATAAAATGAAAAAGGTTGTATATTTATTGAAGCATTTATGTGTAATTAACAACATTAAGTGAATGAAAAGAATAAACTTGAAACGTTTTTTTCTGCTTATCGGAGGGACTGTACTTTATTTTTCGATGTCGGGAATTAGTTATGGACAGCAGTTGTCTTTTGCTGATGCGATGCGCGTGATGAATGAGGAGAATAGCTTAATTAAAGCGATGGAAAAACAAGAGGAGGTTCACCAATATGAATGGAAAGCTATGAAAGGCTTGCGTTCGCCTTCGGTGAAAGCTTTCGGAATGGGCATTTACATGGATCGTTCTTTAGGATTAGATTTTAATGGACTTCGAAATCAAGTAGGTGATTTTGTGCATTTACCAAACTCAGAAGTATTGGGGAACTGGTCTGTTGATTTTAATAAACGAGATATGGCTTTCGGTGGTTTCATGGCTACTTGGCCTTTGTTTACAGGAGGAAAAATTAATGCTGCTGTAAAAGCCGGAAAGCTCAAAAGTGAAATGGGAGAAAAGGACTTGGAGCAAACCAAGGACAAATTAATATCTGAACTCGTCGTTCGCTATTACACCGTAAAATTAGCGGAACGTGCGTTAGTTGTGCGTCAAGAAGTATTGACAGGCATGGAAAAGCACCAGCATGATGCTTTGAAATTAGAGGAAAATGGCATGATTGCCCCTGTTCAACGCATGGCGGCTGATGTGGCGGTTTCTGATGCGAATCGAGAGTTTGAATCCGCAAAGAAAGACGCTACTTTGGCGCGTTTGGCTTTGGCAAATACGATGGAAGTAGAGGAAGTAACGGCGGATTTAAGCAGTGATTTTTTCTTGCTCCCTCAATTAGAAAATTTAGAATACTACCAAGGATCTGCCTCAGATAACTATCCTGCTTTACAAAAATTAGCCTTGCAAAAAGAATTGGCTACACAAGGAGTAAAAGCGAAACAATCAGCAAATTACCCGACTGTAGTTGCCTTTGGACAGACTATTTTAGCCCATAATAATCCCATTAGTGGACTAGATGTACTTTACGATAATAATAAACCTTGGACCATTGGTGTTGGCGTGACCTATACTTTATTTGAAGGATTTAAAAACAGAAATGAAATTAGAGCGGCCAAAGCAACAAGAGAGAGCGTTGAGCTTTTTGAAGAAAAAGCAAAAGCTGATATTAAAATGTTGGTGGCTAAATTGTACCAAGATATTGTAAAACAACAAGAACAAATAGAAAGTTTAACAACACAAGAAGCAATGGCTACTGAATACCTTAGAGTGCGCAACAAAGCGTTCGTTGAGGGATTTGCTACCTCAACGGAAGTAGTTGATGCAGAATTAAATTTATCTGTGGTGAAATTGAAGAAATTACAAGCGCATTTTAATTATGTAGCGAATGTAGCTTCTCTATTTGAGTACACAGGATTGAGTAATGAATTTGTCCAATTTGCAAAATAAATTGAAGGTAAGATGAAAAATAAAGTAATAAGTGCTATTGTTGGAATTGTAGTTGTAGTGATTGTTTTCGCTGTTTCTATTTGGTATATGAGTGCTCCACAAGAGAGTTATATTCAAGGACAAGTAGACGCTACTCAAATTAATGTATCTTCTAAGATTCCTGGTAGAATTGATGATATTCTAGTAAAAGAAGGAGATAAAGTACAAGCAGGACAGGTATTGGTTCAGATTAGTACGCCAGAGATAGATGCTAAATTGCAACAAGTGGAAGCTTTAAAAGCAGCTGCACAAGCCCAAGATGCGAAAGCAAATACAGGAGCGCGAAAAGAAGAAATTCAGGCGGCTTACAATATGTGGCAACAGGCCAAAGCGGGAGCTGATTTTGCTCAAAAAACCTATGCAAGAGTAGAAAACTTATACAAAGAAAAAGTAATTCCTGCCCAGCAAAAAGACGAAGCTTATGCGAAATATACTGCAGCTCAAGAAGTAGAAAAAGCAGCACATGCAACCTATCAAATGGCAAAAAGTGGGGCTCGATCTGAAGATAAAGCCGCTGCTTTAGCTGTATTTAATCAAGCAAAAGGCGCAGTGGAAGAAGTGCTAATTTACAAAGGAGAAGGAGCTGTAAAATCACCCCAAGATGGAGAGGTGTATACTATTATGCCAAATAAAGGCGAAATCGTAAATTCAGGTTATCCTATTGTCAATCTAGTAGATTTAAATGATCTATGGGTGAACTTCAATATTCGCGAAGACTTGATGAGTAAGTTTAAAATGAATACCAAATTTCAAGCGATTATCCCTGCCTTAGGGAATCAATCGATTGAATTAGAAGTACAGTATATTGCTGTACAAGGGGATTACGCTACATGGAGTGCTACAAAAGCAAAAGGAGATTTCGATATGAAAACCTTTTTGATTAAGGCTTATCCAACACAAAAAGTGGACGGATTAAGACCAGGAATGAGTGCTTTAGTAGTAGAAAGTAGTTTGAAGTAAAAATACAAGGAACGTGAGTAAAGGTTTTTTATCCCTATTTAAAGAAGAGTTTAAACGAATGCTGACCACACCTCGAATTTTGGTGCTGATTCTCGGTATTCCACTTTTGCTATTTCTATATTATGGGGCTTTGTTACAAGAAGGGGTTTCTCGAGATTTACCTGTAACAATCCTCGATTTAGATAAAAGTAGTACTTCACGTAAACTTGCGAGTTTTATTGATGCCAGTGCAGCAATGCAAATTGTTTATGAAGTAAACGATGAGTTAGAAGGGCAAAAAACGGTGCGCAGAGGGGATTCTTTTGCTTTAATCATCATACCCAAAGATTTTCAGAAAAACGTTCAGAAAGGAGTAAAAACCAATGTAACGTGTTACTATAATGGGCAATATTTATTGCCTGCAGGACTAATTCAACGCGATTTTCAAACGGCAGCAGGCTATCTCGCAGCTGGGGTTCGAACCATATCACTAGAGCAAGGTGGATTAATGCCGAATCAAGCACTAGCAGCAGTGGCACCTATTAAAGTGGAAGAGCATGTACTCTTTAATCCATACACCAGTTATGAATATTATTTAGGTTTAGCTTTTATGCCTATGGCCTTGCAAATTATTATGTTGGTCGTATCGATTTACGTTTTTGGTGTGGACTTAAAATACAGAAAAGGAAAAGAGTTATTGGAACGCGCCAATAATAAGATTTGGGTTGTGGCTATCGCTAAGATTTTGCCTTATACCTTAATCTTTATGGTGCTGGGCTTGTATATGAATAGTTATGTATTCTATAAATTGAGTATGCCTTTCAAAGGGAATTTCTTTGTGCTCAATGCATTTTTCTTTTTGTTTATTTTGGTTTGCCAAAGCATGGGCTTCTTTCTCGCTTCTGTGATGAATAGCTTGAGAATCGCCTTAACGATAGGTGGTGCTTATGCGGCAGTAGCATTCTCTTTTGCAGGATATACTTTCCCACCAGAAGGAATGAGCGGATTTGTACGTGGCGTAAATTATGTATTTCCCTTTCATTCTTATATGCGCTTTGTAGTGAATTATGCCATTCGTGGTATTTCATTCAATGCAGAGCAAGCAGGCTATTTAATTGCTTTTGCCGTATTCATTTGTTTAGGATTAATCGGAATTCCGTTTTATTATAAAAAATTACAGAAAGGAGGCTATGATGCTTAAGAGATGGATAGAAAATTGGGCCTTGATTATCGAATCGTGTAAGCGAGAGATCCAAATGATTTTTAAAGACTCTGCAATCGTAATCACGTATATTGTCTGTGTACTTCTAGTTGCTTTTGTGTATTCCTATGTGTATTCGAAAGAGGTGATTACAGAATTACCTGTGGCCATTGTCAACCAGGATCAATCGAAAATGAGTTTTCAAATTGATCGCATGTTGGATGCAACACCTCAGCTTAAAGTAGATTTGCGTACAGCGAGTATGGATTTGGCACAAGAAGCGTTTTACCAAGAAAAAATCAAAGGAATAATCGTTATTCCAGAACATTTTGGAAGAGATTTACAAAAGGGGAAAGTACCTACGCTTGGTGCGTATTGCGATGCTTCCTATATGCTATATTACAAGCAAACCCTAGGGGCTGTTATGCTTACAGCAGGAACTTTGGGAGGGGCAAGTTGAAGTGAATAAGATGATGGCTGGAGGAATGCCAATGAAACAAGCAGCAGCGACGAGACGCCCTTTTGATGTAACGGCGAAACCGTTATTTAATATCAATGGAGGTTATGCTACATTTTTGATGCCCGCTGTATTCTTGATTGCGATTCAGACGCTACAGTTGAATGGAATGGGAATTTTAGCTGGTACGTTACGAGAAAAAAGAAGTTTTGGACAAGCCTTTGCTTATGCAACAGGACGTTTTTCTAATTTCTTCTTGACTATTGGACGAAGTTTAGCCTACCTCATTCTTTCCATGTTGATGATGTGGATTGTATTGGGTGTTGTGATGCACTTGTTTACCTTTCCACAACGCGGAAATCTAATGGAAGTAACGCTGTTTTTGATTCCATTCTTACTCGCGGTTTCCTTTTTAGGGATGACCTTAGCGAATTGTTTTAAACACAGGGAAGATTCAATCATGACGATTACTCTTTTTTCAATTCCCACTTTGTTGATGACTGGGTTATCTTGGCCAACTACAGCTTTTCCAACGGCCATTAAGGTTATTTCCTTTTTTGTGCCTTCTACTGTAGGAACAAAAGGTTTTGTCGCACTCACTCAGTTTGGGGCTTCACTACAAGATATCAAGGATTTGTTTGTGCAAATGTGGTTGGTTTGCCTCTTTTATTTTATGTTGGCCATCTGGACGAATTGGCGCTTAAGAAGAAAAGAAGGGGAAACCATTTCCCAAGAGATATAAAAAAAATAGGATCGTGTAAACGATCCTATTTTTTTATAGTTAATTGATAAATTGACGTCGGTAGTTCTGGATTATCAGGGTCTGTACACAAGAAGAAAGAAACTTCTTTTTTGTTGTTTTTGTATACGGTTATACCCTCAAACTTTTGATCTGTACTAATGGTCTTGGTCTTTTCAACTTTCATTTTTTTGGTGTTGATTTTTCCAACAATTGAACCTTTGATTTCGCCATCTGCATACGTAGAACTAGAATCTTCTGCTGTTGCAATAAAATATAGATCTTGATCCACTAAAACGGCATCTGTAAATCCGGTTTGAACCTGCTCTAACTTCGGTAACTTCATGGGAGTATAGGTGATTCTAAAATTATCTAAGATGCTTTCACCTGTTACGACAAATACTCCATTTTGTTGTTTAGGACCATTGCCGCGATTGAAAAAATACCACGTTTCAGCATCATACACCACCCCTTCAATATTAAAATCAGCATCGTCCATATGAGCAAAGGCTTTCATAGATTCATATAATAATTCCAAAGATTGTTTACTGACCGGTTCATTCGTCATTTGATGGATTTCATATAAATCAGTTCGGTTGGGTTTGGAGCCCGAACCAAATAAATAGTAGTTGATTCCATCAAAGGTCATGGATTCCAAATCAGGTTTGTCTGCTTTTGCAATATGCTCTTGTCCGATATAATCCTCCGTAAGGGCTGTTTTATTTAGTTGTTTGGACGGTATGTCGTAATGATATAAATACGAACTATCGTCTGCAATTAAATGAAGTTTGTCTTCGGCATAGTACAAACCAGATGCCGCACTTAGGCCAATAATATGATAGAGGAACTCTAATGTCAGTTTTCTCATGGTTACTTGAATTGAATTTTATAAATTTAATACATCCGAATTACTTAACGAATTAAATTGATATGAGTTTTGAAAATAAATATAAGGCAACAGGGAAAACGAAACTAGCCAAGTTAGCTACGGTTCCAGATTTTGAATTGAGCCCTAAAAAAGCCATACGCAAATTAGAAGAAGTAAGTAGACACTTGAGTAAATTTCAAGAATTGATGTATGCACACAATCGCTATAGTTTTTTGATTTGCATACAGGGGATGGATACGGCGGGCAAAGATAGCTTGATTCGAGAAGTGTTTAAGTCGTTCAATGCTAGGGGAGTGGTGGTTCAGAGCTTTAAGAAACCGACTTCTACAGAATTGGAACATGACTATTTATGGAGACATTATATCGCTTTGCCAGAGAAAGGGAAATTTACTGTTTTTAATCGCACGCATTATGAAAATGTACTTGTTTCTCGTGTACATCCCGAAATTGTATTGAATGAGCGACTGCCTCAAATTACGAGTACCGATCAATTAGACGAAGAGTTTTGGGAAAAGCGCTATAAAGAAATCAGCAATTTTGAAGAGCATATCAGCAACAATGGAGTAGTGGTGCTTAAATTTTTCTTGCATTTAGGAAAAGACGAACAAAAAAAACGCATTTTACGTCGATTAGGGAAAGAGAAGCACCATTGGAAGTTTGCGCCAGAAGATGTTCGCGAGCGCGAGTTTTGGGATGAATATCAAACGTATTATGAAGAGGTCATTGAGAAAACCTCAACAAAAGAATGTCCGTGGTATGTGATTCCCGCTGATAATAAAGAGCTATGTCGCTATATTTTTGCCAGTATTTTATTGGAAATAACAGAACAATTAACGGATGTCAGTTTGCCAGAATTGCCGGATAATATTAAAGACAATTTATCTAAGTATAGAGAGCGATTGCTGAATGAATAAAAAAAAGGGCCTAGGCCCTTTTTACATTATTTTTTATTTTTGTTCTTCTTCAAGCTAAAACCATAAGCTGCTCGCAAGCCAATTTGATCCACGTGATAATCGTTATAACGCTCATATCGCAAGCTGATATCGATGTATTTATTGGCATAACCAATAGATGGACTCCAAATAAAGGTATTGCCTGATCCTTGATGTATTCCAAATCCAGCACCTACTTCACCCAAGGCATAGAAGTTTTTAGTCATGAAATGTTTGAATCCTGCTTTGACAGGAATAACACCTAAATCTTGATCGTGTTTTTCCTTCAAATGAGAATATCCAGTCGTTAATGTCAAGGACGTTTCTTTACTCAAATCATATTGTAAACGGGCATCCGCACCAAATACAGCATCAAAGTCGGAATGAGTTGAAATTCCTCCATTTAATCCAAAACCAATTCGAAAACCTTTTGGGTAATAGGGCTTTGTTTTATTTTGGGCAAAAGCAGTAGGGAGAGCTAACATCCCTAGGGCTAAAAATAGCGCAATTGTTCTTTTTGACTTTAGCATAGCTTGTGTTTTTAGTTTTGTTTTGAAAAAAAATAAAACAAATAGTTTGCCGTTGTTTCGTCATTCTTTTAAAAGAATTTGTTAACCCAACAGATTGTTTCGTTTTCAAGTCTGTATATTTGCACAAATTTTTTAGTACATGAACCTGTCAATCTATATCAAAGAGTTTCGTTATAATATTCAATTGGCCTATCCTATTATCTTAGCTATGCTAGGACATACGGTAGTTGGGGTAATTGATAATATTATGGTGGGTAAGATTGGGCCTACAGAATTAGCCGCTGCTTCATTGGCCAATAGCTTCGTATTTATTGCGATTTCATTGGGGGTTGGGTTTTCTACAGCCATCACTCCTTTTGTGGCTAAAAGCGACGCAGCCAATGATTTAGAGGGTGGTCGATCAACTTTTATCAATGGACTTTTCCTTTGTACCGTGGTCGGTGTAGTCCTATTTACAATTATCTTTTTGGCCAAACCTTTGCTCCAACATATGGGGCAACCAGAAGAAGTTACAGTATTGGCAAAACCCTTTTTAGATATTGTAGCCTTGTCGATTATTCCTTTGGTAATGTACCAAGGATACAAGCAGTTTGCAGATGGAAAATCTCAAACAAAAAATGCCATGTTCGCCACGATAATTTGTAATTTAGTAAATATCTTGTTTAACTATTTATTGATTTACGGTGTGTGGTTTTTCCCCAAATTGGGTATGGTAGGGTCAGCCTATGGGACATTAATTGCTCGTATTGTCATGATTGTTTACATGCATTTTGCATTGACAAGACAAGATATGTTCAAGCCTTTTATGCTAAACCTGCGCTTTGATGAAGTGAAGAAAAAAGTATTGATCCAAATTGCTAAAATTGGATTGCCTTCTGGGTTAATGAGCTTTTTTGAAGTTGCTTTATTCGTTGGTGCAGTATGGCTTTCGGGTATGTTGGGAACAGTTTCTCAAGCAGCGAATCAAATTGCACTCAGCATGTCTTCCATGACTTTTATGTTTGCTAGTGGATTAGGAGTTGCCGCTACGATTCGCGTCGGAAATCAAATGGGATTGAAAAATTATACCTATTTAAAAACGGTAGCGCGTTCTATTATGCTCATGGCGCTCCTTATTTATATCCTCTTTGCTTTATTGTTTGTGGCGTTCCACAACTATATTCCGCTGTTGTTCTTAGATGCGAAAGACAGTATGAATGCCGTGATGAATGAAGAAGTAATTCGAATTGCAGGACAGTTGTTGTTAGTTGCAGCCATCTTTCAGATCTCAGATTGTTTGCAAGTGGTAACGCTAGGAGCTTTGCGCGGATTACAGGATGTAAACGTACCGATGATTATTACCTTTATTTCCTATTGGATTGTAGGATTCCCAATGTCAATTTACTTAAGTTTGTATACTGATATAGGGACACCAGGTATTTGGATTGGATTATTAGCCGGATTAACAACGGCAGCAATTTTGCTTTATTCGCGTTTCCATCATATATCAAATCGATTGATTAATACTAATATAAAATAATAAAATCATGCAATTACCAAAATTTGTTTTAGCTGATAATACAGACCATTTAGATGATATCTTTATTATACACTTAGAGTTTCCACGCTTTATCATTAACTTAAATACAGACGAAATCGAGTTCTTAGAAACAATCGAAGAATCAGAAGAATCAGAAGTAGAAGAAGAGATGGAAGCTTTAGTTGTACAAGCAGGAGAATTCTACGAAAGAGAAATGGCTAGATATGTTGAAAGTGAAGAATTAGAAGACTAATTCCTCGTTCAAATTAAAACAGAAACAGCTGTAAAGGAGAAAATGATTCTCCCTTACAGCTGTTTTTTTATATGAATTTATCAGTAAAAGGCACCCATTTTGTTCGTTTGTTAAGGAAAGTGGATTTATTTGGGCTTGTTGTTTTGGTGCAAATGATGCATTTAAAGAAGGGTTTTGGTGTATTATTTTAGATATTGAAATGATTGCAAACAAAAGATAACGCTTTTGGCAGTAATGATATTCTGGAAGTCTAAAGATCAGTGAACGGATGAAAAAACCTTACCTTTGTGTACTTTAAAATTGAGGGTATGAACAAAATTTTAAGTATCCAACATAAAGTGTTGGATAAGGTTAATAAACAAACATTATCGCAACAGACGGTTTATCCCATTTTGTTAGCGATTAGTTTTGGACACTTGTGTAACGATTTATTACAAGCAATCGTACCAGCAACGTATCCACTATTGAAAGAAAACTATCAGTTGAGTTTCGCGCAGATTGGATTGATTACTTTCTTTTATCAAATGTCTTCTTCTTTATTACAACCACTAGTAGGAAATTATACCGATAAAAAACCTCAACCATATTCTCAAATTTACGGGATGTTGTGTACCACATTAGGGGTGATTTTACTTGCTTTTGCTCCAAGTTATATTTGGGTGTTGGTTGCCGTAACCTGTATTGGTATCGGATCTTCCATTTTCCATCCGGAGTCATCGCGTGTTTCGTATGTTGCATCTGGAGGAAAGCGAAGTTTGGCTCAATCTATCTTTCAAATTGGTGGAAATACAGGAACTGCATTAGCACCGTTATTGGTGGCTTGGGTTGTATTGCCTAAAGGACAACAACACTTGCTTTGGTTTGTTGTAGTGGCGATTATCGCTCAATTTGTGTACTATTTTATTGGAACGTGGTATAAAGGGATTTTACGTCATGCAGCCACTAAACAGAAAAAGAAAATACTCATTCCAGAATTATCTTCACTTCGAGTGAATAGTGCGATTGTTGTTCTATTGCTGTTGATTTTCTCGAAGTATTTCTATGTAGCGAGTATTTCAAGCTACTTCCAATTCTATACCATGGATAAGTTTGGTATTACAGAAGTTCAAGCACAGGTATATTTGTTTTACTTCTTAATTGCTGTAGCTTTAGGTACATTGATTGGTGGTTTCTTAGGAGATAAAGTTGGGCGAAAATACATCATTTGGTTCTCTGTTCTTGGAGCTGCGCCATTTACGCTATTGTTGCCTCATGTCGATTTAGCTTGGACGGGTATTCTGATTGTGATTATTGGATTTATTATCTCTTCTGCTTTTCCTTCTATTTTGGTGTATGCCCAAGAGTTGTTACCAAAGAAGATAGGAATGGTATCTGGGTTATTTTACGGTTTTGCCTTTGGAATGGGCGGATTAGGTTCAGCACTTTTAGGTTGGTGGGCCGATCACACTTCGATTGAATACATTTACACTGTATGTGCGTATTTGCCTTTAATTGGAATTATTGCTTGTTTCTTACCTAATATGAAAAAAGTAAAATTTAGAGAAGAATAATTTTGTAACTTGTTGAAAAATAAGATTATGAAATTTAGTACAGTTTTTTTCAGCGGCTTGTTTGTTATCGGATTGACATCTTGTGGGAGCAAGCAAAATAGTGTGCAAGGATTTGCCTATGAAGAGGATTATAAAGCACAAATAGAAGTATACCAGGATTCAGTAAATCCTCAAATATATTATCAAACAGATCGCAAACAAGTTTTTGTTCCAGAAGGAACAGTATTTAATATAAAAAAATCCGATACAAAGTAATGTATCGGATTTTTTTTATAAGGATAAATGTGATTTACAGTAGTTTTCCCGTAAGGAACATAGCAGCGATGGTGAAATAGATGATTAAACCTGAAACGTCTACTAAAGTGGCTACAAATGGAGCCGAAGCGGTTGCGGGGTCCATGCCAAATTTCTTTAAGACAAACGGAATAATCGAACCTGATAAAGTTCCCCAAAGCACAATAAATAGTAAAGAGACCGAAACACTCAACCCTACGTACAACCAAAATTCTCCATAGTCGTAGATTCCTGTTTCTTGCCAAATGAAAATGCGGATAAAACCAATAATTCCCAAGATTCCTCCTAACATTAAACCAGAAGCAAGTTCTTTGCGCATTACATACCACCAATCACCTAACTTAAGCTCACCTAAAGCCATAGCACGGATAATTAAGGACGCTGCTTGAGAACCTGAGTTTCCTCCACTGGAAATAATTAAAGGAACAAATAAGGCTAATACAACTGCTTTTTCAATTTCTTGGTCATAGTAACTCATCGCTGAAGCCGTTAACATTTCCCCTAAAAAGAGTACAATTAACCAACCGGCGCGTTTTTTTACTAATTCATAAAGAGGTGTATGGGTATAGGATAAATCCAGTTCTTCCATCCCCCCGAATTTTTGAATGTCTTCCGTATCGCGTTCTTTAATTTTATCTAAGATATCATCAAAAGTAACAATACCAACAAGCACTCCTTTTTCTGTGATAATGGGTAAAGCTGAACGATCGTATTTTTCAAAATCATCAAACGCATCTTCCATTGGCGTTGTAGTAACTAAGGAAACAAAGTTGTGATCAATCAGATCCGCAATTAAAGTCTCTTCATCCGCTAACAACAATTGTCCGATTTGCAAGTCATCAATCAGTACATTGTGATCATCCACAACATAAATATAGTTTAGCGTTTCTGCTTTCTTACCATATTTTTTAATGTGTTGAAAAACCTGTTTTACTGTTCGATTGGCTTTGGTTTGAATATACAAAGGCGTCATTAAACGCGCAATACTATCCTCTTTGTACCCTATTAAATTTAAAGCAATTTGCTTTTCAGTATCATTTAATAAGTTGATTGAATATTTAATTAATTCATCAGGGAAGTTTTCTAATAGTTCCGTTCTATCATCCGGCTCTAGGTTATTCAGTACCTCAGCATAATCCTCTCGAGTCATACTGCGTACAATTTCCTCCTGAATATTGATATCTAAAAATGAAAACACTTCGACCTTCAGCTCGGGGGAAAGCTTTAGAAAATGAAGATTTCGTTCTCTCCTTCTCATTTCTGAAATAGCTTCAGCAATGTCGGCTGGGTGCATATCTTTAAAAAACATAGTTAGAATTTTATAAAGTGTTTAACAATCATTTTTTCATTTCGAATGCAAAAGTAACGCTTAGATATAGGAAATTAAAATTTCTAATCATATTCTAATAATAAAGTTAAACAAAAGTACGCAGACTTAAAGTTAGGAGAACATTATAATTTTTACCTCTCATCGTCACACCATCTCATCGCCTCAACTTCTCATCGCCACAGCCGCTCTTACTCTTCTTCAAGTAAATGAGCGTCAATGGATTTTTTTGCCTTAGCCCCCATGTCTTTTAATTTCTGTACAGAAGTCAGCAGATTCCCTTTTCCTTGACTCAGCTTGTTAAAGGCACTGTCGTATTCATTTCTAGTTTCATCTAGTTTTTTACCTATTTTCGTTAAGTCGTTGATTAATCCCACAAATTTATCGTGTAATAATCCCGCTTGACGTGCAATTTCATAGGCATTTTCCTGTTGTTTTTGCTGCCTCCAAATGGTTTCTACGGTGCGTAACGTAGCGAGTAGCGTAGAAGGAGTAACAATCACAATATTCTTTTCAAAAGCTTTTGTATAAAGAGTATTATCCGCATTTACAGCTATAGAAAAGGCAGTTTCAATGGGGATAAATAGCAAGACGAAATCAGGACTTGTCCCTTTGTATAATTCGTAGTAATTCTTGTCTGATAAGTTTTCGATATGGCGCTTAATAGAGAGAATATGTTCGTGTAAAAAGCGATTTTGCTCTTGTTTCTCTGTTGTATTGATGTATTGTTCATAAGCGACCAATGATACTTTAGAGTCAACCACCAGGTGGCGGTTATCGGGTAAATAGATGACTACATCAGGTTGAAGGCGATTGCCGTTATCACTTGTATAACTCGCTTGTGTTTTATATTCTCGATCTTTTTCTAATCCCGATTTTTCCAATACACTTTCCAAAATCATTTCCCCCCAGTTTCCTTGCATTTTATTATCTCCCTTCAGGGCCTTGGTCAGGTTTAGGGTTTCTTCACTCATCTTAGCGTGTACTTGTTGAAGTCCAAAAATTTGTTGACGTAAGGCTGCGTGATGATCAATACTCTCTTTATGGGTTTGTTCTACTTTCTGCTCAAACAAACCTATTTTTTCCTGTAAAGGCGTTAAAATAGTTTCCATTTGCGCCTTGTTTAGCTGAGTAAACTTATCACTTTTCTCTTCGAGTATTTTATTCGCTAGGTTTTCAAATTGCGTGGTAAATTGCTCTTGTAAGGCTAGCGTTTGTTTTTGTTGGAATTCGAGCTTCTCTTTGAAGTTGGCTAGTTCCGTTTCTCGAATAGAAATGCGTGCAATCAACTCTTGATTGTCTTGACGAAGTATTTCGGTTTGTTCTTCTAGTTTTTCTTTTTCTAAGCGTACTTGCTGATTTTGTTGAGCTAAAAACTCCTTTTCTGCTAGTAATTGAATCGTTTGGGAAGAATCACTAACCTTATTCGATGCTTTTTTTCCAACTATAAAAGCAATGACAATAAGTAAAAGTGCGACAATAGATAAGATGATTTCTTGTGACATGAGATTTAATTCGAGTGACTTTCAAAAATAACGATTATTTAGGAGTAGCTTGGCGTTTTAGTTGCTCTTATTTGTAGCAAAAAAAACAGGTGCTTTTTGTTAAGTAAGGGTTAATTTTTGTTTTGGCTGTTTCTTTTTTAATGTATATATTTAGTAAATCAATATTTAATTATTTAAAAATAAAATAGATTCGAGGTTTTGTTTGTTAATTATATGTTTTTTGTTTCTTTGGAGTAGTTTTATTTTTGCATAATGGAGCAAATAAAGAAAGAGATAAAAAAAACACTGTAATTATCCATACTGAAGTAAAACAAAATTTAGAGGGTAAGGTATGGGATATGGGGGCTTACTATTATTGTAAGTTTTCTAGAGATGATGAACGTAAAGCTATTTTAGATAGGGATTTTTGTGCAAAAAAACTTTAATTTCTGAATTAGTTGAGTAAATGGCTGGCCTAGGTTTTAGTATTGTGATCAATAATGGTTGTCAAAAAAATAAAAAAGTATAGAGACTGTAAAATCGGTCTAGGAAGCACCAAAAATATTTATAATTAAAGAGTAGTTAATGATTTTTACTACCAAAAATAAAAGCAAAAGATATGAAAGATAGTATTATTTTTAGTTGTCAAAAATTACTTATAGGAGGATTATTTCTTTTAGTAGGCAATACTTATGGACAAGAAAAACCAACAACTAATCAAGTGATTGAAGAGGTAGTAATTACTACAGACGCTCAAGATTTGGAAGGAAAAGTCTGGGATATGGGCTTGTACTATTATTGTAAATTTACCCGGGATGATGAGCGAAAAGCAGTTATAGATGGTTATATCAGATTAACTCCTACTCGAATAGAAGAAATTAGAAGAAGAGCTTCAAGAGAACACAATGTAGCTGAAAAAGATGTAACAATAATTAGTGGTAGCGACAGAAAAGAGTATGGAGCCTATGATGTTTGTGTTGGGAGGAACTAAATATTCTTATATTCGAAAAGGAACTGTATATACATACTATAAAAAAGTGAAGTAGGATAGTTTTGGTTTAAGACTTAACCATGCTTCAATTAAAGGAATAAAAAAATCCCGCTTCATTTTGAAGCGGGATTTTGTATTTATTTACTTAAGTACATTTTTCTACGAGAATAGATTTCATAGAATTGATCATCTCTTAAGTTGTCGATGAATAAGATACTTTCTCCGGTTGATTTCATCTCTGGGCCTAAAGCTTTATTCACATTTCTAAACTTATTGAAAGAGAATACAGGTGTTTTGATTGCATATCCTTTCAACTGTGGATTGAATGTAAAGTCAGTTACTTTGTTTTCACCTAACATTACTTTAGTCGCATAGTTTACATAAGGCTCTCCGTATGCTTTTGCAATAAATGGAACCGTTCTAGAAGCTCTTGGATTCGCTTCGATGATGTAAACGATATCGTCTTTAATTGCAAACTGAATGTTGATTAAACCTACAGTTTGTAAAGCAACGGCAATCTTTCTTGTATGATCTTTGATTTGATTTAATACAAACTCTCCTAAGTTGAACGGTGGTAACATCGCGTGACTATCTCCAGAGTGAACTCCACATGGCTCAATGTGCTCCATGATTCCGATAATATACACATTTTCACCATCGCAAATTGCATCTGCTTCTGCTTCGATTGCTCCATCTAAATAGTGGTCAAGTAAAAGCGAGTTACCAGGAATTTGGTTTAATAAATCAATAACGTGTTCTTCTAATTCTTTTTTGTTGATAACAATTTTCATCCCTTGTCCTCCCAATACATACGATGGACGAACTAATAGTGGGAAGTCTAATTGATCTGCTAACTGCAACGCTTGGTCTGCTGTTTTAGCAACTCCGAATTGAGGGAATGGAATTTTAAGATCTTCTAATAAAGTAGAAAAACGTCCACGATCTTCAGCTAAGTCTAAAGCGTCAAAGCTCGTTCCGAAAATCTTAATTCCGTGGCGGTGTAATTTTTCTGCTAATTTTAAAGCCGTTTGACCTCCAAGCTGAACGATTACTCCTTCTGGTTTCTCATGACGGATGATGTCGTAAATATGCTCCCAGAATACAGGCTCGAAGTACAATTTGTTTGCTGTATCAAAATCTGTAGAAACAGTTTCTGGGTTACAGTTAATCATAATTGTTTCATATCCTGCTTCTTCAGCAGCTAGTACACCGTGTACACAAGAGTAGTCAAACTCAATTCCTTGACCAATTCGGTTAGGTCCTGATCCTAATACAACTACTTTTTTCTTCTCTGTTACAACACTTTCATTTGAAACATATCTTGTTCCATCTGCTTTTTGGATATCAGCCTCAAAAGTAGAGTAGTAGTAAGGTGTTTTTGCTGGGAATTCAGCCGCACAAGTATCCACTAATTTGAATACGCGTTGAATGTCCATTTTATCTCTTAAATCGTGAACTTGACTTTCCAATGTTTTCAACATATGGGCAATTTGTCTGTCAGCAAATCCTTTTTGTTTTGCTTCTAACAACAAATCTTTAGGTAAAGTTTCGATTGTATAAGTTGAAATCTCTTTTTCTAATAGATAAAGCTCTTCGTATTGTTTTAAGAACCACATGTCGATTTTTGTAATCTCATGGATTCTGCTCAATGGAATACCATGCTGAATCGCATCATAGATTACAAAAACACGATCCCAACTAGCATGCGTTAGTTTTTCGATGATTTGATCGTAGTTTGTATATCCTTTTCCATCCGCACCTAAACCATTGCGTTTAATCTCTAATGATTGAGTAGCTTTGTGTAGTGCTTCTTGGAATGAACGTCCAATTCCCATTACTTCTCCTACAGATTTCATTTGTAATCCTAAGGTTCTATCAGCTCCTTCAAATTTATCAAAGTTCCAACGTGGGATTTTTACAATTACATAGTCTAGCGTCGGCTCAAATAAAGCAGAAGTAGATTTTGTAATTTGGTTTTGCAATTCATCCAAGGTATAACCTAATGCTAATTTTGTTGCAATTTTAGCAATTGGATAACCCGTAGCTTTAGAAGCTAAAGCAGATGAACGAGAAACACGAGGGTTGATCTCGATGGCAACGATATCTTCTTTCTCATCTGGTGATACTGCAAATTGTACGTTACAACCTCCAGCGAAGTTTCCAATGCTGCGCATCATCTTGATTGATAAGTCACGCATTCTTTGGAACGTTCTGTCAGATAAAGTCATCGCAGGTGCCACAGTGATACTATCTCCCGTATGGATTCCCATTGGGTCCATATTTTCGATGGTACAGATGATAACTACGTTGTCATTTTTATCGCGTAATAACTCTAATTCGTATTCTTTCCATCCCAATAAAGCTTTGTCAATTAAAACTTCGTGGATTGGAGAAGCCTCTAAACCTCTAGTTAATAAATCGTCGAAATCTTCAGCATGGTGTACAAAAGCAGCACCAGTACCTCCTAAAGTAAAAGAAGGACGAATAACTAAAGGAAAACCGAATTCTTGTGCAATTTCTTTTCCTTGAAGGTAAGAAGTAGCTGTTCTTGCTGGAGCAGCAGGCACATCAATACGCTCTAGTAATTGTTTGAATTGTTCGCGGTCTTCTGTGATATTAATAGCGTTAATATCTACACCAATTAAACGAACACCAAAGTCTGCCCAAATTCCCTTTTCATCACATTCCAGACATAAGTTTAAAGCTGTTTGTCCTCCCATAGTCGGTAATACAGCATCAATTTCTGGATGAGCAACTAGAATTTCAATAATTGAACGTGCAGTTAATGGCTTTAGATAAATATGATCCGCCATAGAAGGGTCGGTCATAATTGTTGCGGGGTTCGAGTTAACTAAGATAACTTTAATTCCCTCTTCTCTTAATGATCTTGCTGACTGTGAACCTGAATAATCAAATTCGCAAGCTTGTCCGATGATGATTGGTCCCGAACCAATGATTAAAACGGTCTTGATAGAAGTGTCTTTAGGCATTTTCTTGTGTTGTTTATTTTGTACTACTTTGTTTAAAAAAAGTAAGTATAGTGTGTGTGATTGTATTGTGATGCTTCCGACAAAGTATAAAAAAAGGCGTTACTACCAAATGAGTAACACCTTTATTTATATTTTAATCAAAACATTAATGTTTATGTTTTGTTTCACAAGAAACAGTTAATTTATGTCTTCCTTTAGCTCTTCTAGCAGCTAATACTTTTCTACCGTTAGGAGTAGACATTCTTTCCATGAAACCATGTTTGTTTCTTCTTTTTCTATTTGAAGGTTGAAACGTTCTCTTGCTCATTGCGTTTATCTTTAAATCTTAGTATTTTACTTTTCAAAAAATTCAGCTTTGATATACTTGCGCCAAAACCGAGTGCAAATATATAAAGTCATTTGATTCTTACAAAGTCTTTTTGTAAAATATTTTTAGAAACTTGCGATTTGAACTCATTTAATCCCTATTTATAAGGATAAAACAACAAGTTATTCTATCAAAGATAAGAAAAATATTTTTTTTAAGGCGGAAAAACAGTGTTTTGTAGCGCATAAAACTGTTTTTTCTGTTAAGAAAATTAAAAATCTTTTTTACTGCCAAAAAAAAGAACCAACTTATCCAGCTTCCTTGATTATTTATCTTGTTATCGATTGTGTTTATGCTTTTTTAATCAAACCATATTCAATGGCTAGTGTAATCACAGAACTTAAATTGGACGTTTGAAATTTTTCAATCAAATTCTTGCGGTGACTATCTACAGTATGCGTACTGATAAACAAACGATCCGCAATTTGTTGTGTCGTCAATCCTTGCGCTGCTTCCACTAATACTTCTTTTTCACGTCGTGTAAGCTTTGGAATCGTATTCAGCCCGTTTTTATTTTTCTTCTCTAAAACGACTTGTGTTTGAGAACACAAAAAGGTCTGCTGGTTATACACAGCATAAATTCCCTGTACAATTTCATCGACAGAAGCATTTTTCTGAATATAGCCCGAAGCGCCTTCTTGTAGGGAACTATTGATTACCGCATATTCATTGTGTACACTCAACATGATGATTTGCATCTCTGGATGTTTTTTCTTCAACGGTTTGATCCAATCCAAACTATTGATATCCTCTAAATTAATATCGAGTAATAAAATGTGAATGGGATTCTTTTTTAAGCCTTTTTGCAAGGTATCTATAGAGGGATAACAACCAGTTACCTGAATGTTTTCCTGCTTGTTTAAGATGTTTTTTAATCCTTCTAATAGCAAAGGATGGTCGTCTGTCAGCGCTACTTTTATCATGGGTTATTGTTTTGGGAATTGAAAATCGATACTTGTTCCAAGGTTTAATTCTGAATGAATGTGCAACTCTCCTTTGAGGAATTGTACTCTCGACTGAATGTTGTGCAATCCGGCGGATTGGGTTTGTTGAGCTTGGGTTAACTCAAAACCACAACCGTCATCTTCAATGGTAACCATATAGGAATTCTCGCTTTCAACAAGTTGTATAATAATTTGTTGGGGATTTGCATGTTTTAGGGCATTGTTGACCAATTCTTGAATAATGCGATAAACCAACAATTGTTTATCTTGCTCCAAGGTTTGGGTATACCCCAAGAATTGAACATTAATATCCAATTGATCGGTAGACATGCGATTGGCGTATTCTTTTAGTGCCTCTTCTAATCCGTATTTGAGCAGTAAATCGGGCATCAAATTATGAGCTACACGTCTTAGTTCATCTACAGCATTATCTAGATGTTCAATCGATTTCGTCATTTCTATTTTGTTGGCATCTGTGATTTTGTGGTGAAGGGTACTCAATTGAATCTTCGTTCCAGAAAGTAATCCTCCTAAACCATCGTGTAAATCTCGAGCCAAACGCGCGCGTTCTTGTTCCTGCCCATCCAATAAAGCCGTTAACGTGGCAATTTTGGCGTGTTGCTTTTCTTTTTCCAATGCTAGATTATAGAGCTCTTTTTGTTGATTCATACTCTTTGTACGCTGTTTATACACATAGAGCAGTACAAAAAGAAGAATAGCAAACACCAACGCTAAGGCCAAAAAGTACGAATTAACCTTTTCTTGATAGGACAATGTTTTCTTGAAGTGTTGAATATCCAACAACTTGTTGTCATTTTCCAACTGAGACAATTTCAATGCTTGTGCATGTGTCTCGGTTTCCAGTTGACTGATTTCTAGTTTTTTTCGCTGATTCTCCTCGGAGAGTTTTAAATTCTCCAATTCTTGTTGCTGTTGTAACCCCAAGGTTTTCATCAGTCGAATTTGTTGCTCTTTTTTCTCCGAGGCCAACTGCAGGGTTAACAGCTGTTGTTTTTGCTGCTCTTTTTCATATTGTGCTTCTAGGCGTCTACTAATTTCGAGCTTATCCTGGTTGTAAATGGATTGATAGGTTTGCAGGTAAAGCTTGTGAAAGTGGAGTGCTCCTAGGTAATTTTCTTCTGTTTCGTTGAGTTGAGCCAAACTTTCGTAAATAGAAAGCAAGGTGTTTTTATCTGGTAAATGCGTGCTATTAATCGCCGATAACGCTGAAAGTAAATAGGACGTAGCTATTTTGGTCTTGTTTTCTTGTAAGGCAATTTCAGCTAAAATCCCATAAGACGACGCTTGAAAGTTTATCTGATGCGTTTCTTGCGCTTGTTGTAAAGCGAGATTGGCATAATAGGTGGCTTGTTCGTTGTATTGTTTGGGAAAGGCACGCAAATAAAGACTTGCTAAATTATTGGCTACAAAAGCTAAATCCGAACGAAAAGGAATAACTTCTCGATTGTTTTCATAGGTTTTGATGGCCTTTTTGTAGTAGTTTTCAGCTAAATCACGCGCATAAATATTGTTGGTATTATGAGAAAACTCACTTTCGTACAAATACCCCATCATCATGTAGGCATCGAAAAGTGCGTTGGGATTATTTTGTTGAATGGCAATATCCAACGTAAGCTTGCTGTACTTCTCTTGTAATTCGTAATCATCCCAACTAGCATAGATGCTTGTCAGCTCTTTATATGCAGCAGATAAACGACCTAATTTAGTAGGTGATTGTGGCGCTTTCTCATAGAGTGAAATAGCAGTTAATAAGGATTGAACTGCTTTCGCTTCTTGATTATCGCGTACATAAATCCACCCTTGACAATAGTTGACATACGCCTTGATTTCATTATTTTCAATCTGTTGGGCATAGTCTAAGGCCTTTTTAATGGCTTTATGAGCTTCACTGGTATTTTCATTTAGTTGAGCATTCATCGCCAAAATAGCATAGAGATAGGCCGCATTGGTTTTGTCTCCTTGCTTTTCGGCGATGAGAATGTTCTCTTTTAATAATTGAGTGGCTTCTTGTTGTTTCTCTTGAAAAAAGAGCGCTTGCGCGTATTTTCCTACAACTTCAAAACGCGCAGGACTTCCCGCTACTGTTTTGTCGTATTGTTCTTTGTATGTCGTCAATATTTCTTGCCCATACAGTTGGTTGGATGTACAAAAGAGCAGTACACACCAAAAGAGTGAAACAAAAAATAAAGCAGATTTAGAAGAATAGGACATGTATATGTAGTTAGGTACGCATAGCGTCCGTTATTTTTTAAATGTGATTCGAATTAAATGATGCTCGTCTGGGTCAATGGTATCGTTTAAATTACGATCTACTACAAAGTAAAGATATAATTCGCCAATACGGTAGTTTTTCCATGCAATTTCATTTCCATCAATGTTTACCCCATCAAGGCTCCATTGGTAGATATCCCATTCTTTTTGCTGTCCAATTTTGTTGATTCGATGGTCGCTATTCGAAGCAAAATAGAGGTATTGATGTCCGTCTTCACTCAGCATAGGATAACCTTGACTTTTGCCAAAAGAAGCGGCAAATCCCGTTCCTGGGCTAAAAAATTCAATATCGTCAAAAGACATGGATTCGAAAGTATTTTTAAATTGACTGTTATCGGTTACTAAAGCCTTAGCAGCGTAAAATAACTCCTTTTTGTCTTGGTATGGTTTGTTTAAAAAACTCAAGGCTAAAACGCTCTGGCTTTAGGGTGATGTTTTGTGTTTTTTGATCAATAACGATTGTAGTATTCCCTTGTTTTATCAAGATGTTTTTTGTGGTAACTTCTTGTGCTTGTGTCAAGGTAAAAGTACCTAAGCTCAACGCTAAGGCTAATATTAGCTTCTTCATAGTTAGAAAGATTGTTAGTTGATTACAAAAGTAGCGAATAAGGACTTTTGTTGTACTCCCTAAAAATAATGAGTTTGCGTTCTAAAAATGAAAATTAATCTTGCTCCTTCTTGAATTGACCATAATTGACTGCTTCAAAATTTCCATCTTCTTTTTTTATGAATGTTTCTTTTCCGCTTTGGACTTCTACATTTTGAGCAGCAATACAAAACCAAGTTTCTTCTATTTTTTGTACAACAAATAAAAAGAGTGTATTTCGAATTTGAGGGGTTTCACTTTCTGCTAAAGCGG
Source organism: Myroides gitamensis (assembly GCF_029894455.1). Lineage (NCBI taxonomy): Bacteria > Pseudomonadati > Bacteroidota > Flavobacteriia > Flavobacteriales > Flavobacteriaceae > Myroides > Myroides gitamensis. The sequence continues at coordinate 2,319,569 of NZ_JARYHN010000001.1, read as the reverse complement.
TTTGGTCGCTTAATCTTACACGGGCATGTACGGTAGCAATAGTATCAGATAAGTATCGGACTTTTGTGCGTTTTATTTCCAGTTTGGAGTGGTTGAAAATAATGCGTAAACCATAGTCATGTGCCTGAAAGATGGCTTCTTTATTGTGCCACCATAATCCTGTAACATTGACAAAATCCGCATCTTCAATAAAAATAGCAGCTAATTGTTCTGCATCGTATTGATTCCATGCAGTAACAAATTGTTCTGCAATATGTTCAGGTAAAGTTCTGTTCATGTTGAGTTTTTTGTTGTCGTATAAAAATACGCAGATTAGCTGTATTTATACTGCGAATTAACTTACTCGTAACGAAGTGCTTCTACAGGATCCAGTTTGGACGCTTTTATCGCAGGATATAAACCCGAAATAACAGCAACTACTAAGGTGGTAATGAAAGCGGCTAAGATAGCAGACCAGGGAATAGCAAAAGTAAAGTGGAGGATAGACGTCATTAAATACGCCGTTCCAATGCCCAATATAGTACCCAGTAAACCACCCAATTGACCAATGATAAGGGTTTCCGTAAAGAATTGCTGGGCAATGGTTTTTCGTTTGGCTCCCAAAGATTTGCGGATGCCAATTTCTTTGGTTCGCTCTGTGACCGAAACGAGCATGATATTCATCAGCGCAATAGATGAACCTAAAATGGTTATCATTCCTATAAGCCAAGCAGCAATGTTTAACATGCCAATTTGCTTTTCTAAGGAGCGAAGCATATCATCACTGCGCTCAATACCAAAATTAGAATCGTTTACTACCGCTAAGTTTCGACTGATGCGAAAATCAAGGGTAGCTTGATCAATGGCTTGATTCAATAAGCCTTCTTGTTGAATCCCTACTTTGATGGTATAATTGATATTGGCTGTATTGAATATATTACGAGCAATTTGAATCGGAATAAACACGCGTTGGTCTTCATTTTGACCAAAGGTACTGCCTTGCTCTTTGAGGATTCCAACAATCTTAAATTTATACCCTCGAATAGAAATCACTTGATCGATAGGGGATTGCTCTTTAAACATGTTTTTTGAAAAATCTGACCCCACGACACAAACGAAGTGATTGTTTTTACAATCTGTATAACTCAATCCACGTCCATTATTGATAAGTAAACCACTGTTGGAAAGGTAATTTTCATCACAACCAACAATGCTGATTTCGGGATCTGTTTTTACATAATCATTTTTGATTTCAATATTAGTAGCCGCATTAAAAGAAAGGGATACTGCCGAAAAAGGGTAACTGTAGCGCTCCTTGAAATCTTGGGCTTGTGCATAGGTAATCGGTGGATTTTCTACTTGATTGGATTGATTTTTCGCTATTCTTCCCGCTGTATCATACTGACTAATTGTAAAAGTATTCGCCCCCATAGAAGAGAAATCAGCTAAAATGGTGTTTTTTAATGCACTTACAACGGATAAAATACCAACAAGCGCCCATATACCAATAGCAATGATAAACACCGTAATAAAGGTGCGAAGGAGTTGACTTTTAATACTCGTCGTTGCGATTTTGATATTCTCAAGTGTTATTTTCCACATACTGTATGAGTAGCTAGAGTGAAGTAAATGTTACACGTAAAGATAGGAATTTTTGAGACGGTGAGGTGGTGAGGTGGTGAGAGGGTGAGAGGGTGAGAGGGTGAGAGGGTGAGGTGGTGAGAAGGTGAAATCGGAACGCAGTGAAAATTGAAACGAAGTGTAGATTCATCGAATATGAAAACAAATATAAACCCATGAGATAGACGGTGAGGTGGTGAAATCGGAACGAAGTGTAGATTCATCGAATACCAAAACAAAATAGCAACTCGGTGAGATAGAGGGTGAGGCGATGAGATGTAATCCTGTAGTAGCAAATGGTAATTTGCCAAGTAACAAGATAAATTATGAAAAAAAAGACGATACTTCCTGCGTCAGCATGACATACTGAGTGGATTGACTGATTGGAATAACTAGGCGCAGTAACAAATAGCGTATTTCCATTTTAATAGGTTAGGCTTTAATTGAAAACCTAACCCAAGCTGTATTTTGAACTTATATACTTGAAGAGATCGTGTTTTTTCCTTCGACATTCCTTGGAGTATACTAGGAGTTTACTAGGTAAAAAGGTAGTTTTGTCGAAGGAATGTCGAAGGAATGTCCAAGAATACTCCAAGGAAACTCCGAGAATGCTCCAAGGAAACTGCAAGGAAGACATATATAAGTAGGGAGAGAGGAAATGGGAGAGAGGTGAATTTTCGATTAAAACAGAGTTTCTTCTTTCATCGATAAATCTTACAACTTCACGAAAAAGCAAAAAAGCGACCTTTCCTGTGTCAAGGAGACATACTATTCATGAGCGCGATAGGACTGGTAATTCCTTACAAAAAAGGAATAAACCTTCAATCTCAGCTAATCTTGCAACTTCACGAAAAAGCAAAAAAGCGATTTCACAAAAAACAAACCTCACAAAGCACAAAAAACAAACCTCACATCCCACAAACCCCTCCTCTTCTCCCATATCTAATTAAAAATACTTATTTTTGTAGCATTAGATAATTTGAAAATTAATTGAAAATGGCAAAGAAACCAGGTATTCCAAAAGGGACAAGAGATTTTTCTTCGATTGAAGTAGCAAGAAGACAGTACATTATGCAAACAATCCGTCATCATTTTGAGCATTTTGGTTTCCATCCTATTGAAACACCTTCCTTTGAGAATTTAGAGACCTTGATGGGGAAATATGGAGAAGAAGGAGATCGATTGGTTTTTAAAATATTAAATTCTGGAGATTTCTTGAGTAAAGTAGATGAGGCACTTTTGGCAGATAAAAACAGCTTGAAGTTGACAAATCAAATTTCAGAAAAAGCCTTGCGTTATGACTTAACTGTGCCTTTTGCACGTTATGTAGTGATGCACCAGAATGAATTAGACTTTCCATTTAAGCGTTATCAAATGCAGCCTGTTTGGCGTGCGGATCGTCCTCAAAAAGGAAGATATAGAGAATTTTATCAGTGTGATGCCGATGTAGTTGGTTCAAAATCGCTGTGGCAAGAAGTGGAATTAGTTTTACTTTATGATTGCGTATTTTCGACATTGGGTCTTCATGGGGTAACAATTAAATTAAATAACAGAAAGATATTAGCGGGTATTGCTGAGGTGATCGGTGCAAGTGATAAGTTAATTGACTTTACCGTTGCTTTAGATAAATTAGACAAGATCGGCGAAGATGGAGTGAAGAAAGAAATGATGGAGAAAGGTATCGAAGCTGCGGCTATTGAGAAAGTTCAACCGTTGTTTAACTTCACAGGAAGCTTTGAAGAGAAAATTGAAAAATTAGGTCAATTATTAGCTGAATCTGAGCAAGGAACAAAAGGAGTAGAAGAATTAGCTTTTGTTGGTAAAGAAATTGCTCAAATCGGATTATCGACAGCTACTTTGAATTTAGATGTGACCTTAGCGCGCGGTTTAAACTACTATACAGGAGCTATTTTTGAAATCGGAGCACCTGAAACGGTTCAAATGGGTTCTATTGGTGGTGGTGGACGATATGATGACTTAACGGGCATCTTCGGATTGAAAGATGTAAGTGGAGTTGGAATCTCGTTTGGATTAGATCGTATTTACCTGGTAATGGAAGAGTTGGATTTATTCCCAGCAACAGTAAATGCTTCCTCTCGTGTGATGTTTTTGAATCTAGGAGAAGAAGAGATGAGTTATGCAATGAAAGCTGTAGCTCAATTGAGAGATGCGGGAATTAAAACAGAAATCTATCCCGATAAAGCAAAAATGGGAAAACAGTTTCAATTCGCCGATAAGAAAAGCATTCCATTTGCTGTATTAGCGGGTAGTGAAGAAATTCAACACCAAAAGTATACAGTGAAGAATCTAGCTTCAGGAGAACAACAAACGGTAAGTTTAGAAGAATTAAAAACAATGGTACAATAAAAAGGACCTGATCAAATAGCAAAAGGAGTAATAAACGTGGTTTATTACTCCTTTTTTGTTGGCTGTATTTTTTAATTGTGAATTCGGATAGAGGCACGTACAAGCGCCATTGCTGCAATTTTATTTAGAGGAATGTCTTTATCCTGGTGATGTTGGTTTTGGCTCACTAATCGCACATAAGCCTCTCCTTTTTCTGATTTCTGAAGAAACTTAATCGTTTTGTAGGTTGAATGATCGTCAATATAGATGGATAAGATGTAAATCTCACCAAAGAAAATATTGTTGATATCAACATCCACTTTCTTAAAAGCAACAATATCACCTGCTTTTAATAAAGGGTACATCGAATCTCCTGTGGCATAGAGTGCTCCATCGACACTTGGAAGATTGGGAACACTTAAGTAATCTACAATAAACTCATCGTCAAAATCCCCGTTGGATTTTGGCAATAACCCCATGGTTGCCATGGAATTAAATAGAGGGATTTTCTGAAAGTCTTTGATGGGATCTGCTGTTTTTCGGAAAGATACAGTAGGTTCCGCAATGAGGTCATCTGCTTGACCATTATTCTCTTTTAGCATTTGACCTTCACCTGTGATCAGCCATTCTAAATTTAAATCACTATAAGTCGCGATTATTTTCGCTACAAAAATATCAGAAACGGCAGAATTTAATTTGTCTGCATCTAGAAATCCTCGTTTTATAGCGGTGCTTCTCAAGAATTCACTAATACTAATTCCTTTGTAATCAATGTATTGTAGTATTCTTTCCTTTGTTGTTACTATATTCATCGCAAAATTATTTGTTTTTTACTAAAATTGTCGCATATTTGTCTTGTACAAGAAGATCAAACCTAAAAGCGAGTAAATATATGGAAAAAATCAACACCTCAATGCATTTTAACGAAGAATTTCGTTCTATAGCTAGGAGAAATGATACGATTACAACCTCTTTGATGCGAAAATATAGGTGCTTTTTAATTGGATTTGCGATTTATATCGCGAAATACAATAATGTTCCACTCCATCTAATACAACGAAGATGACAGCTAGCCAACTCACACAGAAACTAAGGGAATTAGAAGAATGGCTCAAATACAACGGTAGCCATCCTAATTACACACTGATTTTACAAGACAAACAGAAATTAGAAAAACAATTAAAAACACGACAAGATGAATCAAAATCTACAGCGAGAAATGGAGCTTTATGAGGTTTTAAAAGCCACAGCTAACACCGGATATTTTACACCAGGTGAACGTATAGTAATCAATCAAGAAAGAGGATACTTATTGAGTATGGGATCAGAGGAAGAATTACGCCCTTATCAGGTGAATGAAGCAATTGAAGAAAAAATACAGGCACTCAAAAGATAAAGAGTGAAAGGAAAATGTTTTGATTGATTTGTCTCGATGTTAATCTGGGGAGATAAAAAGCAAGAGAGAAAGAAGCAGAGCAGGAAATAAATAGGCAATTTAATTTTTTTGAGGCGTAAGAAAATAAAAAATTAAAAGGAAAAGAAGGAAAAAAACTGTAGGATTCATGTTGGAGTGTGTCGAGTTGTACAGTTGGAAAGTAAAAATGTTTAATGGGTATAAAAACACAATGAAAAGTGTTTGATACTGAAAATGATTTTGGTTGTATGAAGTCACAACAATTAGGACGTACATTGAATAAACTACGTCGATACCAACTTATATTAGATTTGTATAATGAGCATAAGACGCCTGATATACCCGTGAGTGTGGTATGGCGTAAATATATATATCCCGTTTACCCTATTTCTCGAACCACATTGTATGAGGTTCTAGGAACAGCAGTACACAAAGAATTAATGCGGGTAGAAGAGGAATGTAAACAATTGAATTTGTTGTAAGGATTAGAAAGAATCAGCTCGCTGATTACAGAAATAAAGACCTAGAAAAGAGAAGAATTTCTTTTGTTACTAATGGTAGTAGCAAAAGAAATTCTTCTCTTTTTTTTATGTCTTTTTCTAAGTGAGTAAAAGAAAGTCAGTCCCTTTTTATGTTTTTGTTTCTTGGAAGAAATACTTTCTTTTTTTGATTGCTTTTGGGGCTTTGAATAGGAGTGAATTGTAGGAAGATTGAACACTATTGTTTTACAATCGGACACTTGTGTTTGAATGCCAAACAACGAATTGAATACCTACTCAAAATGCCGCAATTTTGTTCTCGAGATGATAAGGAAATAGGTGCGGTATACACCAAATAAGCGTGAAGATAAATACGTAATCCAATTGAAATAACTAGAAGATATCATGCTTGGATAAACACCAAGTACTAGGAAGTAAAAACGGAGTTGTGCTTTTAATCCATGGACTTTAAACAAAGTAAAAGTACAATAAAAAAAAGAATCAAAACGCTGTATGAAGGTTTTCGAATTCATGACAAGAAAATCTAGTGTACCTCGCACTGTTTGTCCAAAATCATCTCACTGATAATAACAGTTCATGTATGAATGAGACATTTATTGTAGCAGTTGTTGGTTTGGTTTCTTCTCTTGCCACTTGGTGGGCGACTCGAAAAAAGAAAAAAGTAGAAGTGCAAGCTTCGGAATTGGAAAATGTAGAGAAGTCACTGAAATATTATAGAGAATATGTAGATGATTTAGGGAATAAGTTGAAGGAAGCAACAGCCGAATTATACAATACCTCTCATTTACACCGAGAAGCTATTGACGAGCTAAATACAGCAAGGCTAGAGATTAAAAATTTAGAGCAAAGGCTCGAGATTTTAGCAAAGCAAAATAGGGAGTTGATAGCCGAATTGAGAAAGTATAAACAGTTAAATGGAAAGCGAGAATGACAGGATCCAAGCAATTAATCGTACAGGCAAAAAGTCAAGTAAAAGTTCAAGAGTGGCCCTTGAAGAATAACAAAGGCCCGGGAGTGAAAAAGTATTTAAATAGTGTGGGCCTCGGGGAGGGATATGCTTGGTGTATGGCTTTCGTTTACTGGTGTGTACAAGAAGTTTGTCAAGATTACGGTGTGTCAAATTCCCTCAAAAAGACAGGAGGCGTTTTGGATCAATGGAACTCACGCGAAAAGCTTCGCGTGACTACTCCCCAATCAGGCGATGTATTTATTATGGATTTTGGAAGAGGAATGGGGCATACAGGAATTGTGGTAGAGGTAATCGGGGATTCAATCCGAACAATTGAAGGAAATACAAATGATGAGGCCAGTCGAGAAGGGTATATCGTGGCAGAAAAGACAAGAAAAATTAGTTCAATCAACAAAGGGTTTATCCGACCTTTTTAAAAGAATTGTAAATCCATGAAAAAGAGTAAACGAAATCTGTTTGTGGTGAGTGTAGCGATGCTTTCCATTGGAGTTTCCAGTTGTTCTAGCAGCAAGAAAGCCATCAGTCTCCAACCTACATCGACAGAAAAAGTAACACGAACAGTTGAAGAAGTTAAAAGGGACACGCTATGGCGAGTAGAAGCAGATCAGAGTCAATATGTAGCGGAACTTGCGATACAAGGCAATAAAATCGTTGTGAAAGATGCGAATATCAAGCGCAGTAAACAAAAGGTGTTGCAACCACCAGCCGTCCAAATCCATGGAAATAAGTTGATTGTCGATTGCCACGTGGAAGCTCAACGACTATTTTTTGAATGGAAAGACCAATACATTCAAGAAAAAACGGTGAAAGAAGTCAGAATTCCCGTGCCTGTACCGCTCGAATTATCTTGGTGGCAATCTACTCAACTGTGGTTAGGTCGAATCTTTCTGTTGTTGCTTGCAATAGGTAGCGGAGGTTATATTTTCCGATCAAGAAGGTAAGCAATGGCATTGTGGATAAAAAAGAAAAAGTTGAAAAAGAGAAACGAGAATGAACAGTCACCAGGGGCTGTTAAAAACAGAAAGGAGTGCTACAATACTTCTAACGAATTGAATTGTAGTGAATAGAAAGAAATGAGAAAAAATAAAAGTTATGTTACCAAAGATTAATATACAATTTCAAAATGGAAACCTAGGACAGGTGGTTTCTTCTCCCGATGGAGTTTTCGGATTATTAGCTTCTGCAGTTGCTGTAGCGGATACATTCGAATTAAATAAAGCTTATCAGTTAAAATCAATGCGCGATTTAGTAGCGTTGGGGATTTTAGCAGATTCGACCAATAGTAAATTGCACAAAACAGTTAAAGAATTCTACGCAGAAGCTGGTGATGGGGCAGAGTTATGGTTGATGGGAATCGACAAGAAAACGAAGCTATCTGATTGGTTTGATGAAAAAGAAGGTATTGTTTTAGCAGAAACCTTATTGAATGCAGCACAAGGAAAGTTGAGAGGATTATTTACAGCTTATGATCCAGATGCGACGGTTGAAATTACAGTGGCAAAAGGATTGGATAAAGAGGTGACATTGGCCATGTCTTTGGCACAACAAGTAGCTGAAAACTATACCCAACGCGTATATGCTCCTTTCTTTGTTTTACTTGAGGGGTATGCCTTTGACGGGGATAAAGTAGCCTTAGAAAACTTAACTGAGAAAAACTTTAACCGCATTGCTGTGTTGCTTGGAGATACTGAGAAAGACAGTAAAGGGGCTGCCACAGGTGTTGTTATGGGAAGATTGTCTTCTGTTGGCGTTCAAGTAAATATGGGACGCGTGCGCGATGGAGCATTAAAACCGTTAACGCTATTTATTGGCGATACAGCTGTGGATCAATATGATGTAGAAGCGTTGAACGACAAAGGCTATAATTCTTTCCGTTTCCACCAAGGAAAAGCAGGGTACTTTATGATTGATGATGTGTTGGCAACGAGTGAAACAGATGACTATCGCAATATCACAAGAAGAAGAACCATCGACAAAGCGTTTCGTTTAGTGTATATCGCAATGCTAGATTTCTTATTAGACAATAGCAATGTAATGCCCGATGGAACAATCAGCCCTATTTATGCTAAAACAATTGAAAATGCAGTAGAATCGACGATTAACAACGCGATGACAGCTGCTGGAGAATTGAGCGTAGATGGAGCAAATCCAAATGACAGAGGGGTGGTTTGCCAAGTAGATTTAAGTCACAATGTTGTTAGTACAGGACAAATCAAGATGACTGTACAAGTTCGCCCAGTAGGGTATAATCGTTTTATCAATGTAGAATTGGGTTTTGTACCCGTAAATCAAAAGTAATATGGTAGTTGTAGGAGGCCGTGAGTATGAATGGGGTGATATTTCACTCGTATTGGGTAATCGTGAAGTAGTAGGGATTACAGGAATTAAGTATGGAGAAAAAGTAGAACGCGAAGCTAGCTATGGTAAAGGACGCTATGCGCATTCCATTCAAAGTGGAAATATCGCTGTCGATGGGGAGATTACTTTACTGCAAAGCGAGGTAATTGCTTTACAGAAAGCAGGCGTAAATCAAAGCTTATTATCCTTGAATTTGGATGCAATCGTCAATTATGGTAATCCATCTGAAGGTGAAGCAATGCGTACGGATCGAATTATCGGTATTCGATTTACAGAAGATGTAAGAGAGTGGAAACAAGGCGATAAACGCGCTGAAATTACATTGCCATTTTTAGCCATGCGCGTAGTAAGTGGAGTATAAAATAGAATAAAAATCAATTGAAAAAGCCTCCGTAAAGAGGAGGCTTTTCTTTAAAAAATAAAAAAAATGAGTAAAGTTTTTATTGGAGAAGTAACTCCAGAGCAAGTGGAAATGTTTAAACAGCAACATAAGGTTGTACATAAATTAAAATCAGACAGTGGTGTGTATGCTATTGTTCGCAGACCCACGATGAAGGAAATCGAATACGGTCAGACGATGTTGGCACAAAATAAATTCATTTCTTATAACAAACATCTCTTTGATACTTGTTTGTTAGCACTTAATGAAGATATCCGAGAAGATGAGTATAAAGTCAATGCTTTTGCTTCTCAGATGATGATGGTTGTCGAAATTGAGCGCGTTGAGGTGGAAAAGCTTTAGGAGAAGCACTATTTGAGCGCCAAATGACTTCTCCTACTTCTTCTTCTGGAAAAGGAAAACAACTAACCCAAGAAGAATATTACAAGGCGTTAGATCAATGGATCAGTAGTATTCGGAAGATACATGGAGCTATTCGATATTATTTGAAACTAGAACCTTACGATATGGAATTATGGGAATGGGCGCATCGATTTAGAGAGTTGGAATGGATAAGAAAAGAAGAATCAAAAGTAGGACATGGCTAATTTATCAGAATATATAGAAGGAGTAAGAGAGAATACATTTAGTGGGATGCAACGATTGGGAGAGGGAACTTTTGGCGCTGCAAATAGAATGCAAGGATTGGAAGATAATCTTTCAGTATCGCATTCAGATTCAAGCAGGAATACCTCCCGACAATCAGCTACCACGAATCAACAGGGGTTCATCAATCAAGCAGATATTAGGATGCTTAACTTATACAATATTGAACTGAATGTTTTTCAGGAACAGATGAATAATGTAGAGAGTACGGCTTCGAAAAGTAAGTTAGGTACTTGGTTAAAAAACACATTCGATGCATCATCTATTGGGAAGATGTTCAATAACCCTATGCTATTGCTGCAAAAAGTACTCAGTACGGGTATGAAAAATGATTCCAATACAGTCAGTTTTGAAGTTTTACTTCACTCTGAGAAGGCAGCTAAAAAACTGATGCAAGATCTCAGTGGAATTAAAATGGATCAAGGTGCTTTGTCTGGTGCAGCTGATGGGATGTTGAGACAAGGCGTAGATCAAAAGGATGTAACCCCGTTGTTGAGTTCGATGGGAGATATTTCAGGCGGAGATGGTGAATCTTTGGGACGTTTAGCTGCGGCTTATGCCCAGGTAAACAACGACGGAAAACTGCTTGGAGGGACGTTAAATCAATTGACAAATGCGGGATTTAATCCGCTATTTCAAATGTCTCAATCTACCGGAAAATCTATGGAAGAGCTAAAAGCAGAAATGGATCAAGGATTGATTTCTACTGATAGGTTGAAGCAAGCGTTTTTTGACGCAACAGGAGAAGGAGGACAATTCCACAATATGCTTGAGAAACAAGCCGATACATTAGGAGGGAAATGGGAGGGATTTTATGCGTAAAATAAACGGAGGCTTACTTCAACTCTATAGCGTTATTGGTCCTGTTGTAGAAAAGTTAGTGGAATTTGGAGGAGCTGCATTTGATGCTGTAGCTAATGGTTTGGAATGGCTGGTAACAAAATTAGAAGAAGGGAACCCTTGGATCTATGGTTTTGCAATAGCAGTAGGTGCGGTTATTTTAGCTCTTGCGATTATGAAAACGGGAATGTTTTTGGCAGCTATTGGTCAAGCAGCCTTAACTACGGTAACAAATTTATCTAGCTTGGCTTGGTGGAAATTAAATGCTGCGATGTTGGCAAATCCTATAACCTGGATTATTGCTGGTGTTATTGCATTACTCGCTTTAATTGGTTTTTTGATTTATAAAATCGATGGTTGGGGAGAAGCTTGGGAACATACCGTAAGCGGAGTAAAGCACCTATGGAATGGAATGCTCAATGGTTTAAAATTGGGATGGCTTGGTTTTTCTAATGCTGTTTTGAATGGTCTTGATTTAATTCGTCTAGCTTTTTGGAACAATTTGGCTTTGATGGGAAATAAAAAGGCTAAACAAGAGATGGGAGAGATCATACATGGAATGGCAAAGCGTCAAAAGGAAATCACAGATACCGAAAACGAGATGAAAGCTGATTTTGCAGCTTATGCGGAATCAGGGGTAAAAGCCTACGGATCTTTGAGCTTCAATGATAAGGATTTTGGGGATTTTACTAATGAGTTTAAAGCAAGTATTGGTTTTGGTGATGGAAAAGAGACTTCAGGTATTGCCGATACTAAAGGAACACCTGGTACGCAGCAAATAGATACGTCGATTAACACCAGTCAAGGAGCTCAAAACAATTCAAACGCAGCAGCAACCACTGCAAATGGAGGAACAAAACACAACTATATTACTATTAGTTTAAATGATTTAATAGGTGTTGTCAATATTAACAAAGCTGGATTCCAAGAATCAGTAGAAGACATGGAAGGAGAAGTAACCGATGCTTTACTTCGTCTATTGGGATCCGCTGTAAATGCAGGAAATTAAGATGAATGATATGATATTGAGCTCGTTAATGGGAGGGGAAATTATTAAACAAGCACCTCCTTTTATAGCGCTAGAACAAGCTTTAGGTATTTCGGTAGTCTCTCATAATTCAGACCCCTCTTGGAATAATGTAAATAGTCGAGTTGCTAAAGAACAACAGTTTTTTCCATTGACTTTGTCTGTAGATGGAGGAACCGCTTTTACATTACCCTATGAACCTTTAATCAGTATTGAGGGAAAAAATAGTATAGTAAAACGCTCGGTGCTCAAGTATAACGAACAATTCTCTGGAAGTACGTATGGTACAGTGAAAGAACGTTGGAGCACAGATGATTATAAAATTTCAATTACAGGTGTTTTACTAGGGGAAAATGAAAGGGGAACCTATGATCAAGCCTTTCCTCGGGAAGACTTCGAATCGTTAAAGTATTATTTGTTGCAAGGCAAGGAAATTGCCGTTACTTCCCCGATTTTTGAAATCATGGGTATTCATTATATCGCTATAGAAGATTTTAGCTTTCCCTTCGTAAAAGGCGAAAATGTGTTGGCTTATGAAATCAAAGCCTTATCTGATGTACCACTACAATTATTTGAATAATAAGATGGTTACCATGTGTTATCAAGTCAGTTTTAAAACTGAGGAAGAAAAGACCTATAACCTCAATCTCTTGCATGCAGTAGAAATTGAGAAGTCTGTGGAAAAATTAGCTGCTACTTGTACCATTACCTTACCTCTTTTTCGCTATAACAATCCCTTGTTTGTCCATGAGGATATTAAACGCGGAACGGAAGTAACGGTATGCTTGGGGTATGATAATCAGTTGGAAGAAGAGTTTAGGGGCTATGTAACTAAGATTGTGTATAACAATAGTTCCATTGTAATTGAATGTGAAGATGCCTTATTCTTGTTTAGAAAGAGTTTGAAAAATGAACAACTCCAGGAAATTACGTTGAAAGATCTACTTATTCATATCAGTAAACAGATAGATCCTACCTATACAATAGATTGTGATTACGAATTTACTTATGAAACCTATACCCTAAACAATAAGACAGGATACGATATTTTGAAGGAGATTCAAGATAATCTCACTGCTAATGTTTGGTTTAATACAAAGGAGAAAATTCTATATGTTCACTTGCTTTACACCGATAAATTGGGAAAGGTAAAATATTCTGCACATAAAAATATAGAATCTTCTACTTTGGAATACGTACTAGGAGAAGATAGAAAAGTAGAGGTTATTGTGGAAATTACGGAGGCTAATGGAAAAGCGAAACAAATCAAAGTAGGAGAGCATGGAGGAGAGCAGTTTTCGTTAAAAATTGGAAATGCAAAAGGGAAGGATATTCAAAAATTAGCCATGTCCATTTACGAAAAAAAGAAAGCAGATCGTTTAAATGGATCCTTGACAAGTTGGTTGGTACCTTTTGTATCTCCTGGGTTTACTGTAGAAATTATTGATCAAGAATATCCAGAACGAAGGGGATCCTACTATGTTGCAAGTGTAAAAACTAGCTTTAGTGATGCAGGGGGAGTGAGAACGATTGAACCTGGAATAAAATTAGGATAGATGAGTGCAAAAAATGTAAGACAATTCATCCAACAGATTGTTGGAGATATGTGGAACCTCCCATTTACTGCAAAAGTTACGCAAATAAAAGGAGAGACCTGCTCCATTCAACTCGCTAGTGGATTGGAATTGAATGGCGTCAGGCTCAAGGCAACTCAAACAGGAGAGGAACAAAAATTATTGCTTACGCCTCGAATTGGCAGTGATGTAATCGTTTTCTCTCAAAGTGGGGACCTGAACAATTTATTTGTTGTGCAAATCAATGAGGTAGATAAAATTGAACTTGTAAATGAGGCAATGCAAATTACCTTAGAAGATAAGGTGAGTATAGTGGTGGATGGCGTGGATCTCGGACAAACGTTGGCCAATCTATGTGAGGCGATCAAAACGCTGACTGTTAGCACGGGAACCGGCCCTTCCGGAACGCCTCTACCACCAACGCAACAAAAAATCCAACAGCTAGAACGCGATTTAAAAACATTGTTTAACTAATGTAAACGGATAAAGTATGGCTTTAGATAAGAGTAAACTAGAAACGGGAATCAAGCAATTGCTTGAAGATATGATGCAAAGAGAAGAAAACTCTTTTGACGAATTTGCGAACCGCTTGGCGACGGTGATTGATACATATGTCAAAGAAGGAGAAATTGAGTATTTAGGCGGATTGGCAAATTCGGGTGGTGCAGTAACAGGAACTATACAAGGAACTATAAAATGAGTAAAAATATTGGAATACAGATTCAAGGAGATAAAGAGCATCCTGCTTTCATGGACTTGCACGTTGAGGTGCAACGAGATCAACAAGGCCTCATTACACAAGGAATCGTCGTGAATGATATTGTGGAGCAAAATAAATCCTTGCTTTTGATTACGCATCCAGGCGAGTGGAAAATGAATCCAACCCTGGGCGTTGGTTTGAGCAATATGCTCTTGGATCACGATTACCTCGCGTGGAGACATCGCATTCGCGAACAGTTTGCCCTAGATGAGTTGGTTGTTTATCGTTTGGACTTATTCCCTAATAAACCCTTTGTCATTGATGCAAACTATAAAAATTAAAAATGAACAATGCTTTTTAGATCTTGTATTAGAGAGTACGGGAACGATCAATAATACTTTGGTCATGGCACAAGCAAATGATACTTCTATAACGGATGAAAAAACAATTGGGAGTATTTATAAAGTTACAGGAAATATTAATAAATCAATAGGTGGTGTATTGAATATTTATATACCAGCTACAGGATTGATATCGTATAAAAATGTATTTAATTATAGATTACCACATATATTACCAATGTTTTAGATATGAGAAGTAGAGAAGAAATAAAAGGTCAAATGACTGAAGAGTTTTTAGATAATGAAGAAATCGTGTCTAAATATAAATTAGATAAAAACAAAACGTTTGAGCAACAGTTTTCCAAGGTTAGTCTTGAGAACTTATTGTTTGATTTTATTTCGTTTGGGATATGGATTTTGGAGGGACTGTTTGATTTGTTTAAAAAGGATATTGATGATCAAATTGCTAAATCAAGGGTACATACACAAAAGTGGTACCGTGAAAAAGCATTAGCCTTTATGTATGGTTATTCGCTTAATGAGAGTGATGTGTATGATACTGAAGAAATGACAGAAGATCAAATAGAACGGTCTAAGATAATTGCAAATGCAGCCGCACAAAAGATAGTTGTTGGTGGACGTGGAGTATTAAGAATTAAAGTGGTTAAAAAGGAAGGTGTAAATATGATTCCTCTAGTACCTGTGGAACTGCAAGCATTCACGGCTTATATGAACTTGGTAGCAGATGCAGGAACATACGTACAACCTACTTCAGACAAAGGTGATAATCTCAAACTAAAGATGGATATCTATTATGATCCATTGGTTTTGGATACTGAAGGTAAACGTCTTGATGGTACTAAAGTGGCTCCTGTTTCTGATGCAATAGAAAACTATTTGCGTTCAATTGAATTTAATGGTGAGTTTATTAAAAGCGAACTTGAGGATGTCGTTAAACGTGTAGAAGGTGTTTTGTACATAAACATAAAGGATGCTTGGACTAAATATGCTTCTTATAGTTATGAAACTACCAGTGTAGATAACGCAGGTGTGGTTGATGAAATACGTAGACCTGATTCAGGTTATTTGATTCTAGACAAAATAACTTCAACATTTAACTACCGAGCATATGAACAATAATGTATACAGGATAGATTGGGATAAGTTAGTTAAGTTGTTCTTGCCCATTACTCTGAGACAACCCTTGTTGATATGGTTGTTTTGGAGTTGTATTAATCCTATTAAATCAATTCATTCTCTATTCTTAAACTTTAGAAAAGATAGACTTAAAAGAGTTAGTTACAATAGTCAAGTAGTATATCTGCAAAAGATGTTAAACGATGAATTTGATCCGTTCTTAAAACGAATCAAGGTTCAGAATAACAGTATAGATGATAGGCGATTACTGTATGTTCAACAAAGACAAAAGCCTATTTATTTAGGTGAAATATATTTATTCAGTGAGAAGTGGATAAGAAATTATGACTTCTTAGTGTTTATATCTGAGGATGTAATACTGGATAAAACGCAATTAATCACAATGAAAAACTTAATCGAATACTACAAGTTGTATTCAAAAAATTACGAAATAAGATATGAGTCAAGATAAACATTTAATTATAGAAAAGGATGGCTATCCTTTACAGATAGAGAGTGTACAAACCTTAAATGATGCTTCACAACAGGCATTAACAAGTATAGCAGCTGTGTGTGGATCGAATACAATCTTACAGGGGTGTAATGATTACTTACAAAACGGAATTACCTATATTTCTGATGGAATCGTTTGTATTGATGGGAGAATATTTCAGTTTAAAGGTGGGTTGAAAACTGGTGGCGTGACAATTATCACTGATAAAGTGGATGATGTATACGATACAGGTGATGGAAGTGCTAAACAGATGCTACCAGTGCGTGGGTTTAGTTATGTGACTAACTCAGCTCAAGGTAGTGTGAATATCAATTGGGATAGTTTTGTTAGAGTAGATGATTTATTAACACTTCAAAAGAAAGTAGATAAGATGTTTAAGAAACGAATTCTTTTTTCAGAAACAAAAAGAAATTTGTCTATGCCTGGAGGAATGTTTGGAGAGTGGTTAAAGCTAGAAATTGTATTTCCACAAGAATTACCAAATGATGATTATGCAATATCATGTAATTTAAGTATTGATACAATGGATGTTTTGTTACCAGATAGCTTTAAAATGAATATTATGGATAGAACGAATAAAGGTTTTAAAATAGCTATAGTCGCTGTAAGACAAGAGGCTGTGGAATTGAAATTTAACATTGATTATATAATAGTACAAAATTAAAAAATGCTGCAACCATTAAAAATAAATAAAAAAATTGATAACGATGCTAAGTTAGCACAGATTATCAAAGAAAATATACCTACGACTGAATTCATATTGGCAGATGAAGTGAACGCAATAGTCGGTAAGATCAATGAAATGGTACCTGTAATTAATGTTTCCAATGGAGGTTTTCAAGGGACTTTATCAATTAATGAAAAAAGAGTTGATTCAGGGTTTTACATTCCGACGGAATCAGGTATTTTCATTAATGCGGATAATGTTGTGGTTGATCTTGGCCAAGGTGTGAACTTTGTGACTTATGATGGAAATAAGTGGGAAGTAGCTGTAGTTCCAATAACAACAAGTGGAAAAATAGAAAAAGGAGATACAGGTTTTGTGTCAGGTGGTGAGGTATATAATAATATTCAAAATTTTAAAGAAAATGAAGAGTTTGATTATGCTGTAATTGATCAAAATCAAAAGCTTTTATTTGGTGTTAGAAAAGATGGTAGTCTATTTCCTGATAAAGAAACCAATCTTGAACTCATTTATTCTTCAATTAATGATAAAGTTGATAAAGAAGAGGATAAAACTTTAATAGATAAATCTGTAGCTCAATCTTTTAATATTTTTGAACATCCTGAATTTGCTTATTTAGTTGTTGATAAGGAAAATAAAATAGTGCAATCAGTAACACATAATGGAATCTATTTTCCTCAAAATACTTCAGAAAACACCCCATCCATACAACAGATCGGAAAAGTTTCAAATAATCTTAAAAATCAAGAATCTATTTTTGATATTGAAAAAATAACTGATTATGGAAAACCTACAGCAGAATATCATATCAAGACTGATTTTAAAGGTCGAATTTCTGTAAAAGGTAAGTTTATTCGAGATATTAATAGTACAGAAAAATTACAGTCATTCATATCAACGCCAACAAACTCAATTTTAGAGGTTGTACATTCAAAACCGATTCAGGCAATAGAGAAATTATATTTAGCTGATACTTACGACATAATGTTGCCTCAAGCTGCATTGCAATCAGGTTTTAAAAGTGGTGAAACTATTAGAAGATATGAGAACTACAATAATAGAGCATCTAAGTTCACTATGATGGACGGAATAAAAGGTGATCAAATGATTATGATATGGTTTAGGGGAAAACCTATAATCGAAAAGATTAGCAATATTACTGAAGTATCAAATACTAATTCAATGTTGAATTACTATACTGAAATAGAGCAAAGAAATAGAAGTAATTCTTTACAAGAGTTTTATCAAGACTTGTACATATCGATTGAAAATAATGAATTGACTATAGGTAGAGATAGTGAAGGAATAATCTTTTCAACTTCTTTGCAAGACTCTAATGGAAAATGGAAAAACTTAAAAGATTTTTATGAGGAGCTAGTTCCTCCAACCCCATTAGATGCACATCCTAAGAATCCTATTTCATCGCTTGTTGATTTTTATATTGATCACATAAATCTAAATACGCTAGAGGATACAAGTACTGTTCTTCAGTGTGGTAAAATTTATTTGATTAGTTATCTCAAACAATGTATAAATCCTGATAATCTTGGAGAGGGAAATACAACCGAAATGGCTTATGATTGCTATCCTTTCTTCATTCATAGTAATGTAGATAAATCAGAACACATCTTTGATCTTATCTTAAATGATAAGTCAATCGATGTGTTTGTAAATGGTTTGGAATATTCAAGTTTTCCAAAAGAGGGATTAATTACTCTGGGAAATTCACAGTCTGATCTGCAACTGTATGATTTAGAAATTAACTATGGTGATTATGGTGATGCAGAGGTTTATACTCATTACAACCATTTTACTTCAATTGCTTCATCAAGAACTCCAATTTGCTTTGGAATTATGGCGCATAACATTTACGATACATATGAAGGTAGTACGCATACATTAGGCAATTTAGGTATTTCAACTACCAAGCTTTATCGAGTTTTAGAAGATGCAAAAAGTAAAGGATATTCATTTATTAACTTTCGTCAATGGGTAGATTGGCAGTCAGGAAATGGCTCTATTCCTAAGAAAAGTATAATATTAGTTACTGATGATGACCAGATACACAAGTGGTGGCAGGATAATCAGAAGATTCGAGCATCCTTCGAAAGGAAAGGTGCAAAAATAAACTTTGCCCAAATTATAGAAGCGTTACTAGAACCAAATAGTACAACTTCTCCACAAATAGTTCTAGATGTACAGTTGTCAGGTCATGGAGTGGCTAATCATACTAGATGGCATAATTGTCCACCATTCAATAAAACAGCTCCTACATTTATGATAGAACTTGCTGAAAACAGGTTTGTAATGAGTAAATATGGAATATGTCAAGAAGTGATGGTGTATAACAAATCAGGAGGAGATTATTCTGGGCTACATGGAATGCTTGAATATTATGGATATGTTGGAGCAATTGGTGTAGCAAGACATACAGATCAGTATGGCAAATTGCATCAAAATCGATTTTCATTCACAAGAATGAATATAGGAACAAGTAGTGAAATTATTTTAATGTAATAAAAATGGAAAATAAAAAATGTTTTATAGTAAAGTTGGATACTGTTATAGATAACGCTAGTGCCCCTATTTTAGGAGGACTAAGATTTACTTTTAAACCAACAGGTAACTCTATTCGAACAGTTGTTGCTCTTAATACATCAGAACCTGTAGTCTATAAAATTATAGGTCCTGGTAATTTCTTAAATAGTAATGGAACTGTAATTGGAAAAGAAATGACAACACAAAATGGCTTAATATTAAGTGATGATACTAGAGAAATTCTAATGACAGACAAATACAAATTAACCCAATTTCGTGGTGTTGAATCAAATATGTCACTGGCTTTTTTAGATATTAATACTTCGGATTTTAAGTATTGCCCTCTAAGGCAATTAATATCAAGCAATATTGTTGGTGATTTGAAAAATTTACCTCCAACAATTACGAAGTTAACTATTTCTAGCTCTTTTGCTGATGGATTCATGACTGGGGATTTTACCTCTTTATTAGCGTCGTCTGATGCTGTAAATGATGGATATATTTCTATTGTTGGAAATGGAGATTTGATATCATGTGATATATCAAAATTGAGTCAGGAAAAACAAACTAATTTATTAAGATTAATCTTAGAAGGGATAAATATTACAGGAGAAGTAACAAATCTAGATTTTAGACACTTGAATTTTTTTAGGGCACATAACACGCTTTTAAAAGGAAATATGAAGTGTTTCAACAATTCAAAAATAACCTCACTTGAAGCTTCAAGTGCGGCTCTTACAGGTGATATTGCTTTACTACCTGCAACCTGTAAATTAGTTCGCCTTTCTAATCAATCGGTTTTAACCTATTCATCATCTTCGGTAAATAGAACAGATATGGTTATTTTGCATCGAGTAACAATGGATACTGAAAGTATTGATAGGTATTTACAAGACATGGCTATTTTGAATAAACCAATAGGATCAACTTTGGGCATTTTGATATATGGTACAAGAACTTCTGCTTCAGATGCTGCTATGAACACTATTATCTCTAAAGGAGTTACAGTAGCGCTTATTTAAAAAGAAGAAAAAAAGATAATAATTCTTTGATAATTTTAATTGAAAGCCATTTAAACAACTTTAAATGGCTTTCAATTTTGTTTTTTTGTTAAAATGTATATTTTAATTCCATGAATAAAATGTATCTAATATTTTCCTAAAAATAATCGCCCAACAGAAAACAACACCAAAATTTATGTCTTACCTTAGCCCTAGGGGAAAAATAGAATTAAAAAAAGGGAGTATGTCGGTAGAGCATGTTGGAATCCAGACGTTTATTACAAATTATAACGCAACAGATCGCGATTGGTTGGAACTAAAATGGAACGGAAAATTTGGCGCGAAGTTCAAAGATGAGAATTATATCTTTAGACAACAAATTGCAAGTATCGTTTGCGATCAGATTCACACGGTGAATCTTGACTTGATTCGCGATTTATTTATTGAATTGGGCAAAGTCGCTCAAGTGAGTTTTTCTGTTTTTCAAAACTATCATATTTTAGCCCAAGAACTCTTGGAACGAGGTGGAAAAGAATACCTTTTTGACTATGTATGTGCAGCACATATTTCTTTTGATACGTTTTTAAGTACAGCCAATATCCAACTTTCATCAGAGCGAACAGATGAAATATTAACTTATTTTGATTTCTTAAAGCAAACAGAATCCGATCCTCAAGTACAGAAAATGTTGACGGATCACATTCGAAGTCGTTTTGTGAGCTTACAAAAATTGAGTTAAACAGTAAATCAGTAAACCTACTAATCCACCAACCAACGTTCCGTTAATTCGGATAAATTGTAAATCTTTACCCACTTCGAGTTCTAACTTATCACTGAGTTCACGGCCATCCCATTGATCTACCGTATTTCGAATTAAGGTGTTCACTTCTTGGGTGTTGCGCAAAGCTAATCGGTATAAGGTTACTTGCGTCCAGTGATTGAGTCGCTGTTGTAAATCGAGATCTTGTGCAATGTTCTGCGCGATAGATTGAATCGTTTGTTTGATATAAGTGCGCACAGTCGAACCTTGTTCTTGAAGCTGAGTGAGCAGCGCCTGTTTAGACGTCTGCCAAAAATCGGTTAAGCAGTGATGGATGACCTCTTCCGTAACAAATTGATGTAAGATATCGTGTAATTTCTCTTTCCAGATAGGTGACGTTTCTAGATCCGTGGCGAGTTGGGTCAATTGCAAGGTGATTTCCTCTCGTACTTTATGCTGTTCATTGGTCTGAATATCCTCCAAGAACGCGTGTAATCCTTTAATTAATTGATTCGTAACCGTTTTTCCACCTACTAATCCCAAAAGCGGTTTTTTCTCTATAATTTGATTGTAAATTTCCGTGCGATGTTCTTCCACATAAATCTGAATTTTGGGTAGAACCAAAGTAATCAAACGGTTGTGTTCATTTTGATCGAGAGCATAACGTACCCCTTGGGCGACAAACTGTTGCAGGTTGATTTGATCGATGCCCTGTTGGGCTTTTTTAGTCAAGAAATCAATGATTTGTTTTTCATTGAGATCCTCAATAATGGATTGCATCAAGAAAACCAGCTCTCGTTCTACGAGTTGTTGGCTTTTAGGTTGATTGAGCCAAGTTGATAAAAAAGGAGCCACTTGTAGCTTATCAATATACGGGCGAATGGTTGTTGGTGTTAAGAAATTCTCCGTAACGAAGTTACCGAGATTATCACCAATGTCCTTTTTCTTGTTTTCAATTAAATTGGTATGCGGAATTTTTAATCCCATGGGATGTCGAAATAAAGCCGTCACCGCAAACCAATCCGCTAAAGCCCCTACCATAGCTGCTTCAGCAAATGCCTTGACATAGCCCATCCAATTCGCTGGACTGTATTTTAGCAGATACACCATGACTAAGTAAACAATCGCCATGATTAGAAATAGTCCCGTTGCAATTCGTTTGTGTAACCGTAATTGTGCTTTTTTATCTGGCATACCCTCGTTTTTAGTTAAAGATAGGGATTTTTTTGGGATGAGAGGATGAGAGGGTGAGGTGGTGAGAGGGTGAAAAAAACTGTAGTGGCAAATGGCAATTTGCCAAGTAACTGGATAATTCCCGATGAGATGGTATGGTGATGAGAGGGTGAAAAACTGTAGTGGCAAATGGCAATTTGCCAAGTAACTAGATGATTCCCGATGGCAATCCTTTCTTTTTTAAGGGTAAAAAAGAAACAAAAACCCTTCAACTAACCCAAATAAAGGTCAAATTAGTTTTCTATTATCTGCTAAGTCTTTTTTTTGTTTTTTGTGAAGTTGCAGGTTTATCGATTAAAGACAATTTGCAAAGAAAACTCACAAAGTACAAACCTCACATAGCACGAACCTCACAAAGCACGAACCTCACAAATCTCATTCCTATCAAAATCCCTCTTTCACTTGGAAGCTAACTGTTTCTTGCGTTCTAGGATGTTTGAACGTAATGGATTCAGCGTGTAAAAATAAACGCGTATTCTTGCTGCCATATAAATCATCCCCTATAATAGGGGTATTCAATCCCATCGGATGGGAAGCATGCATGCGCAATTGATGGGTTCTACCTGTAATCGGATAAAAGTATACTTTGGTTTTTCCGTTTTTTCGTTCGATGACTTCCCATTTCGTTTTAGCGGGTTTACCATGTTCAAAGCATACCATTTGACGCGGGCGATCTTCTAAATCGACGCGTAGAGGTAGGTCGATATAACCTTCATTTCCTTCGACAGTTCCATCTAATAAAGCCACATAGCGCTTGGTTACTGTTTTTTTGATAAACTGACTTTGCAAGGCTTTATGTGCTTCTTTGTTTTTGGCTATGATTAAAATACCTGAAGTCGCCATGTCCAAACGGTGAACAATAATCGGTCCTGTTGCTTTGGGATATCGTATTTTCATACGTTCATAAACGGAATCTTGAATATAAATCCCCGGAACACTCAGAAATTCTTCTGGTTTGTTGACAATAGCAAAGTCCTCATCTTCATAGACAATTTCAATAGGACGTTGTAGTTCTGGGTTGACAAGCAGTGGATTGTCATCCACGTTCAATCCCTGTAACATATGCCCTAAGATGGGTTCACATTTACCTCGACAAGCAGGGTAGTAATGTTGGTGTTTTCGAATTTCCGATTTAGGGGATTCTCCCCACCAGAATTCGGCCATAGCCAACGGTTTATATCCGTTGAGGTAAGCGTATTGCAATAATTTAGGAGCTGCACAATCACCCGCTGCTGCAGGAGGCTGTTGAAGCGCTGTTTTTTCGAAAATATCGAGTAAATCTTGTTCTTCTTGGTTGTAATTGAGAAAGCGATACTGTTGAAAAAGCTGATGCTGTAAGGCATTCGACTTTTGTTTTCGCTCTTCTTTTAGGCTATTGATATGCGTGTCAAAATCGAGAATAAGCTGTTGAGTCGCTTCGATTTGTTCCTGCCAATAGGTCGTTAATACGCGTAATTCGTGTTTATCGCGTAAACTTTGTTTGATTAAATCATCATTAAACGCTTCAAACTCCAGAGTCGTAAGTTGACTTTCTTGTTCTTCTCGGAGTACTTTGCGCTCGTTTTTCAATTGTTTGAGCGACTGTTTTTTGTCCGCTATCGCTTTTTTCTCCGAGGCAATTTGTTGTTGAAGTAATTCTTTGGTTTGTTGATAGATACTGTCCTTTTGCAACTTTTCAATTTGCGCATTGATGGCGTTTAAAACCGCTTCTTCTTTCGTGAAAAAACTGTCTTTATTCCACAAGTCAAAGACAGGAGGAACAAATCCTTCCAAATGTGTATAGGGACCTAATTTTCCTGAAAAACCACGTAGATAGCCCAGTTCACCTGCTTGATTCTCTACAATCAACACGCCAAACATTTTGCCCGCAGGTAAACATTCCAGATTTGCTGCATCAAACAAAGGGACAAGTAAAGCATGAGACTCCAATTCGCGTTGTAACTCCTCACTTGCTAATATACTCAAGGAATGAGGCTCATAGTAAAAGGGAAAAGTAAACTTCTCGGGTTTAGAGATTCGTGAAATATCCGATTGAAATCGTCTAAAAGCTACATCGGGAATGGACATGATTTTGAATTTGTTTGTCGTACAAAATTACATATAAATTACAGAGGAACAATTGGAATATTTGGAAGTGCGAAAACGGTGATATCAAGAAGAGTATTGAGTTGTATCCTTTTTTTGTAACCAGGTGAGAACCTAGTAAACCATAAAAGTAAAGCCACCCTTTGATTAGGATGGCTTTACATGATATAAATGATAGAGAAAGTAATTGGTTATAAGCGATAAGCGCCCATGGTATTGCTACCTTCTCTTGATTTGTTATTTAAATCAGAAGTAAATACATCAATAGGGATAGTTATACCTAATCTATTGCGCAGTTCCA
Organism: Myroides gitamensis; assembly: GCF_029894455.1. Lineage (NCBI taxonomy): Bacteria > Pseudomonadati > Bacteroidota > Flavobacteriia > Flavobacteriales > Flavobacteriaceae > Myroides > Myroides gitamensis. Next base: position 2,294,601 of record NZ_JARYHN010000001.1, on the reverse strand, counting down.
TTAATTCGGTTCCATTCATTCCTTTCGTTGCAATCGGACTAGCTGCGCTACTCGGCATGAGTTGTAAAGGATTGGCCGTTTGGAGATCTTGAGCGGTAAAAGATCCAGACACTACATTTTCCTCCCCAAAGAGTTGAGGTTGTATAGCTGATTTAGTAACAGTTAAAGTACCCGCAGGATTGATTCCATTGTTATTGGCTGTACTAGGATTGTCAAACAACAAACTGTTATAGAGATAAACCGTATTGTTTGCTTGATTGTTGATGGCACCATACAATTTTTTGGATTCATTTCTGTACAAAGTGCTGTTAATCAAATGCAATACCGCACCATCATGCGTAGAAATTCCTCCTCCTTCTGTTGCGGTGTTGTTGTAAAAATAGGAATTGATGACCACCGATTTCGAATTTCCTCTGTGATAAAATCCTCCAGCATTGCTATTGGCTTGGTTATTTGTAACCGTTACATTGGTGAGGTTAATTTCCGAATTATTCAAGGTTTGGATTCCGCCAGATACACCACCTGCTTTGTTGAAAGAAACATCAGTAAAAGATAGCTGCATCATGGAATTGTTCACGAAAATTCCACCCCCATTGGAGTTGCTGTTTAGTCCCACATTTTCGTTGATAACACTATGCGTAATTGTTACTGTACTTTTTTGTGTAGCGAAAATTCCCGCTGCATGACGTCCAGATTGGTTTTTAATTACTTTACAATTGTTCATTGTTACCGCAGATTCCATGATGATGATACCTGCTCCATGATCGCGAGGAACGCTAAATCCTTTTACGGTTAAATTACTCGCTCCTGCATCTCCATTTCCTTCTGTAACAGTTAAATTTTCTAAAGTTACCGTTAAACCAGTTATTTTTTGAGCCAAAATCGTCAAAACATGTACACTTTGGTTCGCTCCAGAAAGAATCGTCTGTGCTTGAGGATTTGGCTTACTTCCCGCTGTAGCATCTTTGGGATAACCACCAATAAGCTTGATGTTGGCCTGAATCAAGAACGTTTTGTCCTTATCAGCTGTATCGGGAATTAGCTCATGTGTGCCAGGATAATGTATTCCCTCTGCAATATGAATGATATCATTGTTGTTTAGAGTAAGTTGTAGCGCTTGATTTAAGGTTGTCGCTTGTTCCCAACTACTTCCATCACCTGTACCATTTTCTTTTACATAGTAATGAGTATAAGTATCATCAAGACTTGCTTTGTCTTGTTTAATCGTAATTTTTTCTTTGCTGTCATCCGTAATTTTAAGGGTCAATGATCCTACGCGATCTGCTAAAGCTAAATTCTTGTCGTAGGTAATTGTTAAGGTATGTTTTCCAGCATCACCACGAAGGAGGTTGGAAACGATCCAATTGTCATTAGACTCTATGCGCCAAGGTAAGTTGGACTCAAAACTCACGGTTAGTTCTCCCTTTTCTTTGCTTACTTCAAAATCCTTTTGTGCTAGTGCTAAATTGGGATTCGTTGGGGTAAAACCATAGCGATTATCATCAGAACTACACCCGAAGAAGCAAAACAAAATCGCGGAGAGAAATCCTAACAGAAAGCTAGGTTTGATTATCTGTGTCTTCATGCTTATTTTGTTTTTGTAATAATGATTCCGTTTCCAACTGCTCGTTCAATTCCTCCATTGTCAGAAGGTAGATTGCGGATAAGGAATTTATTAACAGCAAAATTAGGATTGATGAAGAAGGTTGAACTTCCTCCACCATCAAGATTCAAAGCTTTTTCGGCTCCAATGCTGCGCATAAAATCACCTAGGTCTTCGTAATTCATGCCATTAGACCAAGTGTAGTTTCGACCATCTACAACCATCAACAGCAATTGATTCTTATTCGTTATACCGACTGCAGTACGCGGGTGGATTTCCTTGTCAGCTTGTACAACGGTCTGTCCATTTTTAACCAACCAAACACCACCAGATACGGCTTGCTGAAGCTGATTGGCTTGCTGATCAAAGTTTGTTATTTCTTCTAAACTTACTTTGCTTTGTTTGTCTACTGCTAAATATCCTTCATTTCTAGCGGTATAAGAAGCTCTTAAAATCATTCCATTAAAAACAAATATACCTCTAGGAACACCAGTAGTCATATCGTAAAAATCGCCATTAACACCCCCTACAACTTCATAGTTAGGATGTAGTAAAGCTGTTGCTTGTCCTGTCATGGGTTGCATCGCAAATTCAGGTTTATTGTGAGGCATAGAAGCCACAACAGAGATTTGAGGATTGTTTAAATCAAGAGTGTAAACATAGGTTTTCATGGAATATCCTTTTGTAGCCAAATAGGATAATTCATTGACTTGAACTCCATTCGTTAGGGTATAGGTTGAATCCTTAAATATTTGTGCGATTAAATTGCTGTTTTGAACCAATTGGGTTCCCATTTCTGTTTTAGGAACTGCCGTATAGGTAGTAAAGTTATCATCCGATTTTGTTTGACACGATACTTGAAAATGGATGAATAGACCGAATAATAATAGTTTTAGAGATCTCATTAGTAACCAGGATTAGGAGTTAATTTATCATTTAATTGTAGTTCACCACCAGGAATAGGTAGGAGATGTTGGTAGTTCAAAAGACCTAAGTGTTTTGTAGCTGTATTGGTGCGTACATAATCGTAATACGCAAATCCTTCCGCTAAGAATTCTTTTCGTCTTTCTTCAAGTACAAGCGTTTGCATTTCTGCTGAAGAAGTGGGATGTACTTCAGGTAAACCTCTTGCAGTTCGAACGGCGTTAAGTCGTTCCACACCTAAAGTAAGAGAAGAAGCTTCCGCACTGATCAAATACATCTCGGCTATTCTCGAGATAATTACCGGGTCTGTACCCGTTTGTCCACTTGGGTATTTGTTGATGCAATCTTGACCACCAAAAACGCCAAAAGAAATAGCTCTGCGTTTATCTGTAGCGGTGATGAGTTCTAAAATTTCTTTGGAAGGAGCATACACATAACTTCCTTTATTTGGATGACCATAGTTGTAAAAAAGCGTACTAATGGTATTTGATGACTCAGGAGTTAGGTTTTCAAAAGCAAAAATAATTTCAGTATTTGCTTCTTTGCGAAAAATCTTTTCAAAAGCATCCAAAGCGTATTTGCCATTGGTGATGAGACTTTCTGCTAAGGTAGACGCTTCTTGCATTTTGTTTTGTGAAAGCATCACCCTTGCTTGTAGTGCTGTTACAGCATCTTGTGAAACGTAATAGTAACTTTTGGAAGCAGCTAAAAATTCTTTGGCAGCCACTAAATCCTTCTCGATTTGTTCCCAAACTAAGGCTTTCGGACTACGCACTGGTTTTTCTAGGGTGTTTTGAGTGAGTAAAGGAACATCGCCCCATCTTGTTACGAGACTATAATTGATATAGGCTCTAAAGTAATGTGCGGTACCTCTAACTCGACGGGTGTTTTCATCTAATGGAAGAGCTTCGGCAATAGCAATGACATTATTTACTTGATAAAGTGCACTATAATAGCCTTTCCAACTGCTTACAATGATGCTGTTGAGTGGGTTTAAAGTATTGTTGATGACATCTTTGCTTGTTGTGCTAGATCCTTGTACGTTGCCACCAATAATATCATACATAATCCACGATTCTCTTTTGGGGTCGTTTTGTACATTGTTATACATCCCATTTTCTAATGCTTTGAGATCATTTGGTGTAACGGCTTCTGGAGAAATTCCCGTTCTTGGGTATAGGTCTAACTCTTTGCTACATGAAAAAAGAGTGAGACTGAGGCAGAATAATAGTATTTTTTTCATTTTGTTGTTCGATTAAAAGTTGACATTTAAACCAATAGAGAAGTTGCGCGTAGGAGGAACGCCTAAGGCATCATTTCCATAAAAACGAGCATCTAAACTTGGACTTACACTAGGATCCCATCCCGAATACTTCGTCAATAACAGTAGGTTCGTTCCTTGAACGTAAACGCGAAGCCCTTTGATTTTAAGGCGATCCAAGACTTTTTGATCAAAATTGTAACTCAGTGTTGCCGCTTGGATTTTGAAATAAGAACCATCTTCCAACCAACGATCTGAATTTCTATTGTTGTTGGTATCGCCCATTAATGCTCTTGGATAGCGATCAGTAGAACCAGGACCAGTCCAACGGTTGTCGTAGTATTCTTCCAAAATAGGAAAACGATCTCCTAGTTTACCTAATACGCCTGGTTTCCATCCTGCATATACATCATTGCCATAGGAAAAAGTCGTGAGGATATCGAATTGGAAATTCTTGTATCGGAAACTGTTGTTCCAACCACCAAAGAAATCGGGATTTGAACTGCCTATCACTTCTCGATCATTGTCGTTGATGATGTTGTTGCCATCTTTATCTCGCCATTTTACATCACCAGCGCGAACACCGCGTTCATATTGTTCTTGCGGAACCTCTCCGTCATATTGATAGATTCCTTCTTGTACAAATAAATAAAAGGCTCCAATATCTTTGCCTACTTGTAAAGCGCGGTTTCCACCAATGGATAAAGGTTCTCCTTTGTTGTCAATCAATTGGGTGATTTTGTTTTTATTCGTAGCAATGTTGAAGTTAGATTGCCATTGAAAATCTCCAAATGTCAAATCTGTACCTAGAGCAATTTCAATTCCTTTGTTTTCCATAGAACCAATATTCGTTAAGATACTCGACATTCCAGAGGTGGCGTGAATAGGCATGGAGTAAAGTAAATTGTTGGTTTTCTTTTTATACATATCCAGGCTAAAGGTCAGCTGTCTATTGAAAAAAGCTACATCCATTCCAAAGTTCGTTTGGTTGGCCTTTTCCCAAGTCAAGGTATTATTCCCAAAACTAGAAACGGAAATACCACTTTCTAATCCATAATCATTGCCTCCAGAGAGTAACGATAAATACCCATAATTGTTGATACCCTCCTGGTTTCCAGTACTTCCGTAGCTCAATCGTAGTTTTGCATCAATCCCTACTTCTTGCATGAAATCCTCTTGGTCAATATTCCAACCTAAGGATACCGAGGGAAACCATCCCCAACGCGTATCAGGAGCAAATTTGGAAGAACCATCTGTACGAATGGAAGCATTCAGAATATACTTGCTCTGGTAGTCTAACGTAACCCTTGAAAAATAAGATTCCATCGCGTATTCTGTTACATATCCCGTTGCACCAGTAATTTCAGAAGCCACATTGATTACGTCAAACGTAGGAGATGGGAAACCACGTCCATCAATTCCCGTTGTATTATTCGTTACTTTTTGGAACGTATGACCAGCCATGGCCGTTAATCCAAAATCATTGAAATTTTGGTTATACGTTAAAATATTTTCTGTTTCTAGATTCAAAATCGTTCGTTTGGAGTCAACCAAACGACCTACTCCTGTACCATAAGGATGTTTTTCATTGTAGTACAAATAATCATAGGTGTAATTAAAGTCTGTATTGATGCTATTGCGGAATGTCAGATTAGGTAGAATTTTGATATCTGCATAGATATTTCCAATGTAGCGAAACAAGTCTAAATACGTCTTTTGCTCGTTGAGGATTTGAATAGGATTGTGTCGAAGTAACTCCTCTGTACCTCCGATGTAGTAGTCTCCATTGGGTTTATAAGGGCGATCAAAAGGACGTTGTTCAATAGCTCGGGCTATAATTGTAGTTCCTAAATTAGGCCCAGGAACCTGATTATTGCGTACATAGGATAGGTTGTTATTTGTGCCAATAGTCAACCAAGGAGTAACTTCAGTTTGAAGCTTTGTATTTAAGTTATAGCGTTTCATGCTGTTAGTCTTGATTACTCCATCTTGTTGTAAGTAAGAAGCGCCCAGATAGTAGGTGGTCTTTTCAGAGCCTCCAGAAAAAGATAAATCTACATCCGTAAATGTTCCGCGTTGTGTAATAACGTCTAGCCAATTGGTATCTGGTAGATTGCCGAAGGGATTGCTAATTGGACTCTTGTAGTCTTTATCGCCAACTTGTAAGTTGTATTGCTTGTTGTAGTTGGATACTCCTTCGTTGTATTGCGCAATATATTTTTCTGAATTCGTGATTTTTAACTTGTTTTTATTGGCAAATTCAGAGATTCCAGTATTGATATTAAAACGAACAGCACTGCTGTTTTTCTTTCCTGATTTTGTTGTGATTATAATCACTCCATTATTTGCACGAGAACCATAGATGGCAGCAGCGGCAGCGTCCTTGAGCACCTCAATTGACTCGATGTCTTTCATATTGATGGTATTCAGTGAACTCATCCCTTCTCCCATATTAAACAATTCGGCAGAAGGATTATACAGCGGAATCCCGTCAACCACATACAAGGGCTCATTGCTTGCGCTAATCGAAGAAATTCCACGGATCGAAACGCGTTCGCCTGTTCCTAAGTTTCCAGAACTAGTATTGACATTTACACCGGCCATTTTACCTTGTAGCAATTCAACGGGAGAAGCTACGGTACGCATATTTTCTTGGGTAACGCTCATCTTATCAATAGCAGTGGTGACTAATCTTTTCTGTTGGGTACCATATCCCACAATAATAATCTCATCTAAATCATTGGTGCTTTCTCCTAATTGGATGGTTAGGTTGTTTTTTGCTGCTACGACTTGTGATGTAAAACCAACAAAAGAGACTTGTAAATAATCTTGGCCAGGAACTGCTTTGATGCTGAAATTTCCATCGACATCACTCAATGTGCTCGCGGTTCCGCCTTGTATCTGAATAATTGCACCTGGTAAAGCTTCTCCAGTTGTATCAATGACTTTTCCTCTAATGGTTTGTGCCACTTGCTCTGTCACTTGTGTGCGTTGAGCCTCGCGTTTAAAGGAAATTAAATTGTTGTTGATGCGATAAGCCGTTGTTGTTTCTTTGGCAATAACATCCAATAAATGGTTGAGTTCTGTTGAGGTATTTGCAAATGAAATAACTGTATTCGTGTCGATCATTTCAGAAGAGAAAACAACCTTATACGAGGTTTGCTCTTCAATAGCTTTAAAAACATATCCGACATTGGTTTTCTTTGCAGCCAATACGATATTCATCGTTTTTGCACTGTCCATGCGATCTTGACTAAAAGCATAGTTGTATTGAGCACTTAAGAAAATACAACAAGCGATATACAAGCGTATTCGTCTGCTCAATTTAGCGTTGTGAATCATGTGTGTTTGTTTCGTTTATAGTTATTAAATTGTTTTGATTGCTATAGCTTAAGTTGTTGATAAAACAAAAACTATCCAGGATATCCTGTAAATTACTGTTGCGGTAATCTCCAGTTATCTTGATGTGTTGAATGGCTTTGCTCTCAGATAAAATGATGATGTCAAATTCGCGTTCAATGCTCGATTTCCAGTGCGCAAAAGAAGCATTGACCATATTTAGCGATTGATTCCAAGAAGAGATGCGATCGTTTTGTGCATTGTATTTTTGAAGGTGTTGATTTTCAAAATGAGCAGATTCTTGAGGGAGAAGAATGACGTAATCTTTAGGGGTTTTCGTTTGCACTTTTACTTTTCCCGTGCGAACCTCAATAGCGGTAGAAGTTTTGTTTTCTGCTATAAGAAAGGACGTACCTAAAACGGAAGTTTCTAAATCTTTCGTTTGTACCGTAAAAGCGAGTTGTTTGTTTTTACTAATCGCAAAAAAAGCTTTTCCTTTCAGTTGAACTTGACGATCCGTTTGATTATACGAACTAGAAACGGTCAATTCACTATGGGGGAATAGGGTGATTTTAGATTGATCGGCCAAGGTGATCAATTGAGTATCCTCAGCTGACGTATAGGTTTGAGGGAAGTCCGTTTGCAAATAGTATCCTAGGGTACCCAGCAGTAGGATTAAAAAACCACCAATAACTCCTAGGTTTCTCCTCTTTTTTAAACGCCTCTTCTTGGCAGAAGATTGAGCGAGAATGGAGCGATATAAGGTGTTTTTGAGTGGAAGATTTTGCTGTACTTCTTCCAAAGAAATACCATCCTCCTGCATTTTGTGTACAAACGATTCAATGGCTTCATTTTCTTTAGACGAAGCTGAATCTTGTAAGTATTGTTGTAAAATTGTTTTAAACTTTTTCTCCATTGTTTTGGTCTTATATAGGAAAGAGCACAAAACAGGAGCATGCCCCTACGTAACCAAACAATACTAACGTTTTCTTAAATTACATTACAATTTGGTAATAATCCGAAGTAGGGAAGAGGTAAAGCAATAAAAAATAAAAATCTAACGAATAAGGGAGGGTTGATTTTAGTGTTTTTAATGCTTTGGAAATTTGATTCTCCACTGTACTTTCTGAGATTGCTAGTTTAGAGGCTATTTCTTTATAGCTTTGATGGCTGTAAAAGCGAAGATTAAAAATTTCCAAACATCGTTTAGGTAGTACTTCCTGGGCTTTGTTGTAAATTAATTGCAGCAATTGCTCCTTAAACAGACTTTCCTCTTCGTTGGTGAGTAATTCGTGTTCGGTTAAAACATGATAGATAGATTCTAATTGTATGGTATTGAATGGAACTTTCTTGAGGTAATAGAGACTTTTGTTTTTTACGGCTGTAATTAGATACGCTTTAGCGTTGTCAATGGCTAAGCTGTCATAGTTGTCCCAAATTGAAATAAAAACATCCTGTACAACATCCGAAGCTAAGGTTTGATCCCTTAAAATATTATACGAATATTGATAAAGCACATCCCAATGTAAATTGTAATAGGTGTTAATCCATTTGTCTTTTGCTGTATTCATACGAATAAGTTATTTTAGGCTAAAGTAAAGCTTGTAGTCTATTCTAATATTAAGCGAATATTAAAGCACCGTTATATAAACTGAGGTACATCAAAGAAGAAAAAGAAGAAAAAAGTAGGACGAATGGAAAGACAGTTGTAAAAAACAAGTTACCTTGCTTGTTTAAATGAAAAGGCATGAAAAATCCATCTACCTATGCGGCTCCTACTTATTTGGCCTCTGTTGTTACCTATGATACTCCACCGTATTTTCAAGAAATGATCGACATCGAATGGCGTGGACAAATCCAATCCGCTACAGGAGGACGAACGTTTAAACTCTATTATTGTGGCACCTATGCCGATGATATTGAGCTGTTGGTGCATCAAGATGATTTTCCTGTTCTAGTTTATGCGGAAGATTGTGTGACAAAAGAGCGTATTTTACTTTTTGACTATGCGAAACACGGGTATGATGCGCTATTTTGCGATGAATATGAGGAAGAAGTATTGGAGCAACGCAAGAATGAACTACAATTGTTACAGTTAAATGGAGAAACGGAGTTTGAAATTCTCGTTTATGCCTATCACAATATTGATTACGAGGAAGAAATGGAGGAGTTCTTGAATGAAGAAGGAGAAATTGAATTGATTTCGGGCGAGATTATTTCACCAGAAGAATTAAAAAGCAATGGATTTGATTTTTTTGGAATTGATGTGATTAATTCAAGAGGACAACGACAAACGATTGTGGAGTTCGAATTGGCTTAAGCTCATTTTAAACCTAGGAAAACAAAGGGAATTGCAAAACAAATAGCGGGAGAGAAAAAAAGATTTGGGATATTATTTTCAAAAAAGGCTATTTTCCTGCTTTTGCTTTTTGTGACTTAACGAGTTATATAGTATCTTTGGCGCTTCAAAGTATTAAATAATACCGATATGTTTGATAATTTAAGCGATAAATTAGATAAAGCCTTTCATATTCTTAAGGGACATGGTAAAATCACTGAGGTAAACGTTGCAGATACCTTAAAAGAGGTGCGTAGAGCCCTTTTAGATGCCGACGTTAACTTTAAGATTGCCAAAGATTTTACGAATAAAGTAAAAGATAAAGCCTTAGGACAAGATGTATTGACTACGCTTCAACCAGGCCAATTGATGATTAAGATTGTCAAAGACGAACTTACTCAATTAATGGGAGGTGAAGCAGCTGGAATTAATCTATCGGGTAATCCATCTGTTATTTTGATGTCTGGTTTACAAGGATCTGGTAAAACAACCTTTTCTGGTAAATTAGCCAGCTTCTTACAAACAAAAAAGAATAAAAAACCTTTATTAGTAGCGTGTGACGTATACCGTCCTGCGGCTATCAATCAGTTACATGTAGTTGGAGAACAATTAGGTGTTGAGGTATATTCGGAAGAAGGAAATAACAACCCTGTTCAAATTGCTGAAAACGCGATTAAACACGCAAAAGCAAATGGATTCAACGTAGTTATTGTCGATACTGCAGGTCGTTTGGCTGTAGATGAAGAGATGATGACAGAGATTGCTAATATTCACAAAGCAATCGCACCACATGAAACATTATTCGTAGTGGATTCCATGACAGGACAAGATGCCGTAAATACAGCAAAAGCATTTAACGATCGTTTGAATTTTGATGGGGTAATCCTAACAAAGTTAGACGGGGATACACGAGGTGGAGCTGCCATTTCAATTAAGTCAGTAGTAAACAAACCAATTAAATTTATTGGTACAGGTGAGAAAATGGACGCAATCGACGTTTTCTACCCAGAGCGTATGGCTGACCGTATTTTAGGAATGGGAGACGTTATTTCCTTAGTTGAACGTGCACAAGCACAATACGACGAAGAGGAAGCGCGTAAAATCCAAAAGAAAATTGCGAAAAACGAATTCGGATTTGACGATTTCTTGACGCAAATTCAACAAGTGAAAAAAATGGGTAGCATGAAAGACTTAGTCGGGATGTTACCAGGCGTTGGAAAAGCATTGAAAGATGTAGAAATTGAAGACGACGCATTCAAACACATCGAAGCGATTATCCACTCGATGACACCAAAAGAAAGAGCGACTCCTTCGGTTCTCGATGCAAAGCGAAAACAACGTATTGCTAAAGGATCAGGGACAGATATTCAACAAGTAAATCAATTGTTGAAACAATTCGATCAAATGAGCAAAATGATGAAGATGATGCAAGGAGCAAAAGGAAAGAATTTGATGCGAATGATGGGACAAATGAAAGGAATGCAATAAGAATACAAAGAAGGTTTAAGGTTCACAGTGAAGTTTAAACCTTCTTTATTTTACATACAACAACACACTAATTATTACGATTTAATGCAACTACTAGACGGAAAAAAGGTATCGGAAGATATCAAAAATGAAATTGCTGCTGAGGTTCAACAAATGAAAGCTCGCGGTGAAAAAGTTCCCCATTTGGCAGCAGTGCTTGTGGGAAGCAATGGCGCAAGTTTAACTTACGTGGGAAGTAAGGTGAAATCATGTGAACAAATTGGATTTGAATCTACTTTAGTCGCTTTACCTGAAGAAACAACAGAAGTAGAATTATTGGCAAAAATTAAAGAATTGAACGAAAATCCAGCAATTGATGGATATATTGTACAATTGCCTTTACCGAAACACATAGACGAACAAAAAATCTTGATGGCTGTGGATGCAGACAAAGATGTGGATGGATTCCATCCAACAAACTTTGGGAAAATGGCCTTAGAAATGGAAACGTTCTTACCCGCTACGCCTTACGGAATTATGGAATTACTAGAGCGTTATAAAGTAGAAACAGCAGGTAAAAATGTAGTGGTGATTGGTCGTTCTCACATTGTAGGTCGTCCAATGAGTATTTTATTGAGTAGAAAAGGATATCCTGGAGACGCAACAGTAACCCTGACACATAGCCGTACAAAAGATATTGCTGCTATTACAAGAGAAGCAGATATCATCATCTCTGCTTTAGGAGTACCGTACTTCTTAAAAGCAGATATGGTAAAAGACGGAGTAACTGTAGTGGATGTAGGAATTACACGTGTTCCAGATGCAAATGCCCCAAGAGGATATGTAATCGCTGGAGACGTTGATTTTGATGAAGTAAGCAAAAAAGCAGCATTCATTACCCCAGTTCCAGGTGGAGTAGGTCCGATGACCATCGCAATGTTACTAAAAAATACACTTTTAGCTCGTTCAAGAAGAGCAAAAAAAGGAGAATAAGAATAAAAAAAGGCGTATCATCGATACGCCTTTTTTTTGTGCTTTAATGAAGCAGGTTGTATCTTTATGTTTTAATTGAAAGAAGATGAGAAGTGAGCAAATCAAATGGGCGACTTTAGTCCCAGAACTAGTGGTTTCAAATATAGAAGAAAGCTTAAAATTTTGGTGTGATTACCTCGGATTTTCTATTTTATACGAACGCAAAGAAGATTTTTTTGCTTATTTGGAATTAGACGGCGCTCAACTAATGTTAGAACAAGAAGATCCTACAGATCAGAGTTGGCAAACTGGAGCGATGGAAAAACCATTCGGTAGAGGGATTAATTTCCAAATAGAAGTAGAGGCAATAGCTCCTATTTTAGCTCGATTGGAACAAGTAAACTACTCCGTATTTATTCCGGTAGAAGAACGTTGGTATAGAGCCGATGCCATTGAATTTGGACAGAAACAATTTCTGATACAAGATCCCGATGGATATTTAGTGCGTTTGATTGAAGATTTAGGAGAACGAAAGTGGTGTGAATAGTAGTTATGACTCTGATTAATAGGTTTGTAAGGTGGATTGAAGTATCGTATTTGCTCCGTCCTATTTTAAGGAATCTGTCGAAGTCTTTTAAAATTCGTATTTTTGTATTGAGATGAGGAAAACCTTATCAATTTAACAATTACATAAGAATGCAAGAATGAAAATACTAAATTTTACAATCGAACAAGAAGTTGCTGGACAAATTAGTACGATCTATCCAACCGTCATCAAGACCGAAAATGAGGTAGTGTTGGTCGATTGTGGTTATGAGGAAACTTTTGATCAATTTAAAGTAGAATTGGCAAAATTAGGTATACCATTGACTGCCATTACCAAAATAATAATTAGCCACGATGATATAGATCATTTGGGAGCATTGCCATTATTCGTTGCAGAAAACCCCGATATTCAGGTGTATTGCAGTACAATCGAAAAAAGTGCAGTGACGGGAGAAACAAAGTCAGAACGTTTGGAACAAGCTGAAGCTTCGTTGCAACAGTTGCCCGTAGAATATCGTGCTTGGGCGGAAAATTTTATCATCCGTCTAAATAAAATCAAACGCATACCCGTAGACCATACGCTAGAAGAGGGAGATTATGTTGTGGAGGAGGTTGAAGTGATTCACACACCTGGACATACCAAAGGTCATATTTCATTATTCGACCATAAGACGAAAACACTAATAGCCAATGATGCTTTGGTCATTGAAGAAGATAGACTGAATATTGCCAATCCACAGTTTACATTGGATATGAGACAGGCTGTTGCCTCTTTAAAAAAGATAAAACAATTGCAACCAGCAAAAATTATCTGTTATCACGGAGGTAGTATGGAAGAGGGAATCCAAGAGCAATTGGAAGTAGTGATTCAATACTACCAATAAATAGGAAGCTATATGATATCTTTTGTGATATGTTTCTGACAGATAAACTGATAGGAGATAAAAAACAAACACATCAAAAGATTATTTGTAACATTTGTTACACCTTATTCCGATAGTAATGTCTATTTTGGAGAGTCAAACCAAAAACGAACAACATGAAAACGCATTATCAAATCCTCATTATAGGAGCTGGAACAGCTGGTATTATGACTGCTGCTCAGTTGAAAAAGAAAGATTCAAGTTTAGACATTGCACTTGTTGATCCCGCAACTGATCATTATTATCAACCAGCTTGGACGTTGGTTGGCGCAGGTGCCTATGACAAGAAAAAAACAATAAAACCAATGGCTTCTTTGATTCCTCCAGGAGTAACGTGGATTAAAGAAGCTGTTACAGGATTCGATGCAGAACACCATGCCATAACAACAACGGAAACGGGAACATTAACCTACGAATACCTGGTTGTATGTCCTGGTTTGGTGAATGATTATTCATTGATTGAAGGCTTAGCCGAAGCAGTAGAACAAGGAGTGGTCTGTAGTAATTATATTGATCCCGAGTATACGTGGAAACAGCTTCAGGCCTTTCAAGGAGGAACCGCTATTTTTACACAACCGAGTACGCCGATTAAATGTGGAGGTGCTCCCCAAAAAATCATGTATTTAGCATGTGATTACTTCAGAAAGAAAGGAATAAACACTAAGACAAAAGTGTATTTTCCCATGCCTGGAAGTGTGATTTTTGGCGTAAAGAAAATAGCCGATACTTTATTGAAAGTGGTTGATCGTTATCAGATTGATTTTATGCCCTTGCATAATCCAATTCGAATTGATGCGGCTGCAAAAATCGCCTATTTCAAACCGACAAATGCACAAGATAATCATTGCTTTGTTACCTCTGATGACCAACAAACGCAAGTATTAGCAGATGGGGTAGTAGCCATGCCTTTTGATTTCTTGCATTTGACACCGCCTCAAACAGCTCCTAAATTTGTGCAAACCTCCAATTTAGTCAATGCAGCAGGTTGGTTGGATGTGAATCATCATAGTTTACAGCATAATAAGTATAAGAATATTTTTGGTTTAGGCGATGTGGCTGGATTGCCAACGGCTAAAACAGGAGCTGCCATTCGGAAGCAAGTTCCTGTTGTAGTAGACAATCTTATGCGTTTACTACAAAATCAAGAAGCGAGTAATAACGACTACAACGGATATTCTTCTTGTCCACTGGTAACAGGCTATGGAAAAATGGTATTGGCTGAATTTAATTATAAAAATGAATTTATTCCCGATCCTAAATTGAAGCAAATGTTGGTGTTTTCTAGTCACAAAGAACATTGGCGTTTATGGATGCTAAAAAAACATCTCTTGCCTTATTTATATTGGTCAAAAATGATGAAAGGCGAGCAAGTATAACATATATGAGAGTTTCTATTTTAGAAACTCTCGTTTTTTATGGAATATCCACAATTGTAGGGATAAAAAGAAATGGGAATTCGAAGTATCTTTAAGCCATAAAAAAAGTAAAATGAAATCAGAAGAAAATAATACAACAGCCCTTCAACAAGAATGGTTTACAAAAGGAGAACGCTATGCCAAAGCGATTAATGAAATGGTTGCTTTTGGTAAAGAGCACGGTTGGGAAAATTGGAAAGGAGAAGAACCAGAAGATAAACGAGATCATTTGAGTCCAGCGGTAGTTGAATTGCTGAAACAAGCAAATATTGAAGGAAGTGTAGATGCTTTTAGAACTTCGTTTCCACCGGCTTATCCTCCTTTAATTCCTTTCTTGGAAGAGAAGTCTCAATATATTGGCGATATTGTTGTTATCGATACCGATACGGTTGCATTCCTAGCAGGAACTTCGTACGAGCCTCGTACAGCCTATTTGGTATCAGGAACTACCGTAAACTTGTTAGATGATACCATCAAAGGATTGGGGAAATCAATGCGCAACAACGTATTTGCGATTGCTTATGCAGATAAAATTATCACGCATCAAGGGTGGAATGGCCCTGTGATTGCTACAGTTGAACTGGGAGAGCTTGCTACTGTAGGAATCTCAAAATTGATTCCTTTCAATGATGGAAAACGCATTTTATTTGTTTCATCAGAAGGAGTTTACCTTATAGAGGAGCAGAACAAACAATTGATTCATCCTGTATTGACAGAAGAAGAAAAACAAGAGGCTGCAGCAGAAGGATATGATTTCTATATTGATATGGAAAATGCAGCGTTATCACAAGATAATACCTATATTGTTGTAGGAGATCAAGATAGAGATCACCGTATTTTACATGTAGATGGAAAAGAAGTAGGAAGCGTAGGACCACAGTCGTCTTATCCGCATTTTTGTTTATTTTCGAAAGATGATCAACAGTTAATTACTAATTCTTGTCACTTCTACAATGGAGTAACGATTGGAGTAGATGCAACGAAATTAGAAGGCATGGAAGTAGAAGCGTATGAAGAAAGTGATGACTTTATTTATATGGATGAAGGAATGCGCGTATACCAAGGGGTTGCTATGCAGGACTACTACGTTTTAGGAGATGCTTATGGCTACATTCGCTTGATTAATAAAGCAGGAGAAGATGTAGGACAGTTTTTTGTTGGTGGAACTATTAGTGGAATTGCAGTATCTGATGATGAAAAAGTACTTTGGGTAGGAACGTATTCAGGGGCTTTACACAAATTAGAAGTAGGAAAAGATATACGAGATACCCATACAATTGGAACGAGCCAGTTGTATGAACAGTTCCGTCTATTGATTTGGAAAGAAGAACCACAAGTGTGGAGATGGTAATATAAAAAAGAAAAAGAAAGAATATGGATGTAAATCCCATTGAGGTGTTGGTACAGCATTTACAGCAAACAATTGCTTTAAATGAGAAGGAAATACAACGAATAAGTGAAGTTGCCGAAATTGTTTTACTCAAGCGAAAGGAACTCTTATTGCAACCAGGGCAATTATCGCAGCATATGCGATTTATTGCTCAAGGAAGTGCGCGTTGTTATTACCTGGATGAAAATACACAAGAACATACCTTGCAAATCGGGATTGAAGAATGGTGGATCAATGATTTATACAGCTTTTTGACTCAAAAAGAATCCAAGCTGTTTATACAGTCTATTGAACCTGCTACTATTGTCCAAATTAGCAGAGAAAATCTCGAGCAACTCTATGCTGAGATTCCGGCTATTTCTACGTTCTTTCGATTAAAGATACAAAGTGCATATGTCGCTTTACAAGAACGAACGATTGAGCACATGAGTGCAGATGTCTTTACGCGTTATCAGCGATTCATCAAAGAATATCGCAACATCGAACAACGAGTACCACAATATATGATTGCCTCATATTTAGGTGTGACGCCCGAATTTTTGAGTTATCTCAAGAAAAAACAGCACGAAAAATAACAGTATATTCTTTCTTAAGATAGCTTAAGAACCACCTTAGAGCGAGCTAATACATTTGTCTTATGAAAATAAATAAGCATAGACAGATGAAATTAGCTCGTTTTTTTATGGTCCTATTTGGGCTTCTTACACTTCCTGTTTTGGGGCAATCAACAACCTATACACCCGATATGATGGTTGGACATCGAGCGTATGGCTATACGCATACAATCAGCCATAAACTGTCAGATAAACTTACCCTTCAAAATCTTGTTTTATTCGATGCAGAATACGAAGAAGACACCCATAATATTTTTTTTATCCGCAATACGATTGCCTATAAACTCCCCAAGAACTTCATTTTAAATGCAGGATTTGGGGTAAAGAATCCTGGGAAATTTGCGAGTGTATACCTCCAATATCAGGTAAAGAGAAAAGACTTTCAACTGATCTATGGAGTGGGAACAACCTATCAAAAAGGATTCACTTTAGAACAATCGCTTTTAGTGGAATATACCCCACAAATAACACAAGAATGGCAGGGATTATTTCGAATTTTTGCTGTTGGAAATGTCGATAGACATGAATATACCCGAGGCTTTCAACACATCCGAATAGGAATGAAGAAAGACAAGATTACAATGGGAGTAGCAGCCAATTTAGAACAGTTTGCTATGAGTTGGGATCATTTCGAGAATTATGGCGTTTTTGTAAAAGTAACTTTATAACTAGAAATAATGATGAATAGAAAAGTAGACACCGGATTGTTAATTAGTAGAATTGCCATTGGATTTCCCATGTTGTTTTATGGAATAGGCAAACTTATACATGGCATTGGATTTATCCAACAAACCTTGATCGATAAAGGATTACCTGGTTTCTTTGGCTATGGTGTATATGTAGGAGAAGTACTTGCACCTGTTTTATTGCTCCTAGGATGGAGAACCCGCTTAGCAGGAGTCGTATTTGCAATTAATTGCTTAACTGCTATGCTATTGGTTCAAAGTGCAGCTATTTTTAGCCTGAATGAAAATGGAGGATGGCAAGTCGAATTATTGATGATTTATGCTTTAGTAGCGGTTAGCTTATTTTTTACAGGTGGTGGGAAATATGCCTTATCCACAGCGAATCAATGGGATTAAAAAAAAAGCTTCTAGATAGAAGCTTTTTTTTATAGAAATAAAGAAGAGTTAAGTTGTTGTTTTTCTGCTTCCGTCGGATGATTGTTTGGATCAATAAAAGGACGAAGGAGCGGAGTATCATCTAAAAAGATAAGGTCAAAGGAAAAACGATTGTTTCCATACAATCCACGATGAATCATATTCGCCGAAAAAATCAACAAATCCCCACGTTGTAGGCGAATTTGTTTTCCTCGGGCCAAAGCATCACTCGGTTGTTTTCCATTTTGCCCCAAACGGGTATCTTGTTCTGCTGGTAAATCCCAACTGCGATGTGTACATGGAATTAACTCAATACCTTCTTCCTCTTGGAACGGAATGCGGAAGTGAAGTACATTTTGGGTGAGAATGCTTTTTTGTTGATCTTCTATAGACATACCCGTATACTGAATATCGCGATGCCAGTAATTTTTCTGCTCCTTGTTGAAAGGATCAAAAAATAATTGAGTATTTAAAAAAAGAGCCTGCTCTGAAAATAGAGCAGAAAGAAGCGGTTGAAAGCGATCACCTGCTATAAACTGAAATAAAATCAGACGTTCCTCTTGGGTTAAGACAGCACTAGATGTTAAACTGTGACTATTAATTAATCTCGTTTGATACTCTTCCTGATGATCAATTAACCACTGTTGATGAAACTTTTCGAGAATAGGTTCAATTTGTTGTAATTCGTTCGGTTGAAAGAATTGGGGAAGATAAAAATAGCCCTCCGTAGGATATGGATTACTTGGATTCATGCGTATTGGATTCAGTAAGAGTTAAAAGTACATTATTTATTTAAGGTGTAAAATTGTTTGTGATTCTTTTCTCAAGAAGGGAAGTCCACTTGCATTATTATGTATATTTGTTAAAAACCAATACGAAAAACCCTTTTTAAAAATAAACCCTTTAGCAATGGAAATTTACGCCAAGAGACATTCCCTTTTTCAAGATAAATACAATGAGATTAGAAAAAAATACAAATTAATAGGCGCTTTGCGTTTACTTGCTTTTTTAGGTATTGTGTATTGTTTCTATTTATCGGTATCTCGAGCAGATTACCAGTATTTATATGCAACAGGAGGACTAGTTGTTGTGTTTCTTATTTTCCTGAATATCCACGCTTCTTATTCCTGGAAGATGCGTTATGCTGAAGCTTTAATGCAAATCAACCAAGAAGAAGATCAGTTTCTAAAAGAAGATCAATGGGCATTTGACGATGGAGCGACCTTTCATACTCCGGATCATCCCTATGCGTATGATTTAGATATTTTTGGTCCTCGATCCATTTATCAATACCTCAATCGAACCGCTTCTTATAAAGGAAAGGAATATTTGGCAACGCTTTTAAAAAGTAGAAGCACCAAAGCAGATATTCTAAAAAATCAAGAAGTAATCAAAGAGTTATCACAAAAGGTAGAGTGGAGACATGAGATTTATGCCTATAGTAAGTTATCTAACTTAAGTAAGGAAGCTTATGAACGTTTAAAATCATGGAGCGAATCCAAAGTCAATGAATTGAGTAAGGTTTCTCTTGTTTTGGCCTATGTGTTGCCCTTGATTTTTGTTATATCGTCGATTGGATTCTTTTTTGATTCAACTAATATCGTTTGGGGGTATATCGCTTCTACTGTTTTTTCATTCAACTTGATTTGTGCACTTTCAAAAGTACGCGCGATTCAAATTGAATTAGGTGGTGTTGAAAAAATACACGAAACCATTGAAAGTTATAGTTCGATTATCAAGCGCATTGAAAAGGAAGAATTTGCTACAGCACGCATGAAGGAGTATTTGAAAGAAATCAAAAGTGATTCTTTTAAAGCGAGTACAGAATTGAAAAAACTATCGCGTCTATTTGAACAATTGGAAACGGTAGCTAACCTATTTGTCACTATTTTGTTTAATGGTTTATTCCAATTTCATGTACACGTTCTGCATAAATTCCTGAAATGGAAGAAAGAAAAAGGGAGACTGGTATTAACTGTTATTGATATTGTAGGTGAAGTAGAAGCTTTTAACTCATTAGGAAATTATTCCTATAACAACAGAAGTTATACGTTTCCTGTTTTGAATGAGACCAAACAGATGTCTTTCCAAAATTTAGGACATCCCTTATTACATGCAAAGAAACGCGTAACCAATGATATTGATTTTTCGAATCAGCGTTTTGTTATTCTAACAGGATCTAATATGTCAGGAAAGAGTACGTTCTTGAGAACCATAGGAGTGAATCTCGTTTTAGCGGGAATAGGAGCGCCTATTTGTGCAACAAAAGCAACGTTTTTTCCTTTGCCGTTATTGGTTTCGATGCGATTAACGGATTCCTTAGAGGATAGTGAGTCTTACTTCTATGCAGAGGTGAAACGCCTGAAGATGATTATTGAACAAGTACAAAGCGAATCGTGTTTTGTCTTATTGGATGAAATTTTAAGGGGAACCAATTCCGATGATAAACAAAGTGGGACTATTGGGGTTATTCTCAAATTGATTCGCGAGCAAACCTATGGAATGATCGCAACCCACGATTTAGAAGTGTGTAATACCACAAATGATTATCCAGAAATCTTGATGAATAAGTGCTTCGAAGTAGAAATTAAAAATGATGATTTACACTTTGATTATAAAATACGAGATGGAATCTGTCAAAATAAGAATGCAACTTTTATTATGAAGAAAATGCAGATTATTGATTAATGGTTATGAGTTATGGGTGTGAGTTATGGGTGTGAGTTATGGGTGTGAGTTATGAGTTATGAGTTATGGGGTGTGAGTTATGAGTTATGGGGGTGTGAGTTATGAGTTATGGGGGTGTGAGTTATGAGGTTTTGGTTAGGAGTTATGGGTTAACTGTACACTGTTAACCGTACACTGTAAACCAAAAAAGGCTATCAATGGATAAATTGATAGCCTTTTTTTATTATAACTTAGAAACTAGTTCATTGATTAGATCACGGGCAATAGGTTCTGCTGCCTGTACTGCTTTGAGTACTTCATCGTGATTTACATCGGCAATACCATCTTCATTACCCATATCGGAAATCACAGAAATACCGAAGATTTTCATATCCATGTGACGGGCTACAATTACTTCAGGAACTGTTGACATCCCTACGCAATCTCCACCAACTACGCGAACCATTTTATATTCCGCTAGTGTTTCGAAAGTAGGACCTTGTAAACCGTAATACACGCCTTCTTTGATGTCGTAGTTTTTTGCTTTTGCGATTACTTTCGCTTGCTCGATAATACTCTTCGTATAGACTTCGTTCATGTTAACAAAACGAGGACCAAAACGCTCGTCATTATGACCGCGTAAAGGATGATCTGGAAAAGCATTGATGTGATCTTTGATAATCATGATATCTCCCACTTTAAAGGAAGGATTTACTCCTCCAGAAGCATTTGATACAATCAAAGTTTCTACACCTAAATATTTCATCACGCGAATTGGAAATACCGTTGTTTTAATATCATATCCTTCGTAATAGTGAAAACGACCTTGCATCGCAACAATCTTTTTTCCTCCTAGTGTACCAAAAATTAAAGCACCTTTGTGCCCTTGAACAGTAGATACTGGAAAATTGGGAATATCTGCATAAGAAATCTCATGCTCAATAGCGATATCCGCTGTTAGATTACCTAATCCAGAACCTAAAACGATACCAATTTCAGGTTTAAAATTCGTTTTTTCAATGATGAATTGAACGGTTTCTTGTACTTTCTCCCACATAGTTTAAAATTTTAGCATCAAACGCTTCGCTATTAGTTAAGAATGCAGTTTGAATGGGTAAATAAAATAATTGGCTTTCAGGAAGAAGACCTTGGAGTCGAACGTAATCCTTTTCCGTTGTAATGATTTTCTTTCCTTGTGCTTTATTCAAAATTAATTCAATATCAGCAGACGAAAAATGATGATGGTCAGGAAAAGTTAAACATGTCGTTGTGTCCTTTTTTAAATGATCAAAAAAGGATTGCGGTTTTGCAATGCCTGCCACTAAAATAAAGTCGTCCTGAATTAGTTGAGTAACCTCCACTGAATCAGACTTTGAATATGCAATTTTACTAAAATCAATATACGTAAAAAAAGACAATTGTCCTTGCTTTAGATGTAATTCTTGTGTTATGCTTTTTTGTTGTGCTACGCTGAGGTCTTTTGGACATTTGGTGATCACAATAATATCGGCGCGTTTCGCTCCTTTTCTCGATTCGCGTAGATTTCCTGTGGGTAACATAAAATCGTGGAAATACGGATCGTCATAAGTAGTGAGTAATACATATAGTCCTCCTTGAAAAGCGAGGTGTTGAAAGGCATCGTCCAAGACGATTACTTCCGTTTGTGGTTTTTCTTCTAAGATACGACGAACCCCATTGACGCGCTTGGCATCCACAGCTACATCGATGTTCTCAAATTTACAGTGATACTGAAAAGGTTCATCGCCAATTTGTTCCATGGTTGTTTGGGCATCAGCCAAAAAGAATCCTTCGCTCTTTCTTTTATACCCTCTACTCAATGTGGTTGTTTGGTATTGATCTTTCAACAAGCGGATAATGTACTCCACCATGGGCGTTTTTCCAGTTCCCCCCACACTGAGGTTTCCAACTACAATCGTCGGAATAGCAAAGGAAGTACGCTTGAATATCCCAATCGTATAAAACCAATTGCGTAAGCTGGTAATGCCCCCATAGAGGATAGCAAAAGGAAAAAGTAAAAGGCGAAGTATTTTCATACTACGAAAGTATCAATTTTTTTAACTTTTAGAAAGAAATACAGCGATTACCTTGCCTTCCTTTTTGAATCAATAAAGAGAAATTCTTGTATTTTAATGTAGTTGATTTATTTTCTAATGCATTGTTTTTTTCTTACATTCAATTAAAATTAACAGTAAATTAGAACTATTCACTCAATAGAAGGAGAGTCTTCTTGTTGTTTTCAACTTGAACAAGGGATTTTGTATCTTTGAAAAAGAAATAAAGCATAGAACGATAATTGAATATGAAAGTAAAAAATATTATCCCGATTTTAGAAGAATTAGCCCCTTTGGGCTACGCAGAGGATTTTGATAACGTTGGACTCTTGGTTGGTAGTCCTGAACAAGAAGTAAGCGGTATTTTGGTGTGTCACGATGCATTGGAAAATGTAGTGGAGGAAGCGATAGCACAAAACTGTAACTTCATCGTTTGTTTTCATCCGATTCTTTTTTCGGGATTGAAGAAAATTACAGGAAAGAATTACGTTGAACGCGCGGTGATTAAAGCAATAAAAAACGACATTGCTATTTACGCCATTCACACGGCTTTAGACAATCACCAAGAAGGGGTGAATAAAATATTTTGCACGACCTTAGGTTTAGAGCAAACCCGAATCTTGATACCCAAAGAGCAATACATTCAGAAATTAGTGACGTATGTACCTATACAACACACAGAAAAGGTACGCCAAGCTTTATTTGCTGCAGGAGCAGGAGCGATTGGAAACTATGATCATTGTAGTTTTATATCAGAAGGAAAAGGCAGTTTTAGAGGAAATGAGCGCAGCAATCCCGTTATTGGGCAAGCAGGAGTAGAGGAGATAGTAGAAGAACACAAGGTTGAGGTGACCTATGAAAAACACCTACAAGGAAAAGTGCTGAATGCCTTGTTTCAAGCGCACCCTTATGAAGAAGTAGCCTATGAGGTTTATAATCTAGCCAATAAATTGCAAAACGTTGGAATGGGAATGATTGGTGAATTGAAAGAACCAATGGATGAAATCGCCTTTTTGCAAATGGTAAAAGAAAAAACAGGTACAGGAGGAATTCGCCATAGTGCCTTATTAAACAAACCTATTCAAAAAGTTGCGGTGTTAGGTGGTTCAGGAAGTTTTGCCATAAAAGCAGCCTTACAACAAAAAGCAGATGCATTTATCACGGCAGATTTAAAATACCATCAATTTTATGAGGCTGAAAATCAATTAGTTTTAGCCGATATTGGTCATTTTGAGAGTGAAAGATATACAAAAAATTATATAGTTGAGTTTCTTTCAAAAAAAATGCCTAATTTTGCAGTTATTTTATCAACAGTAAATACGAATCCAGTTAACTACTTATAACGATGACAAAGAAAAAAGAATTAACGGTTGAAGAGAAATTAAGAGCGCTTTACGACTTACAATTGATTGACTCAAGAATCGATGAAATCAGAAATATGAGAGGAGAGCTACCTCTTGAAGTTGAAGACCTAAAAGACGAAGTTGCTGGACTTAACAAACGCTTAGAAAAACTTCATGCAGATTTAAATGGCATCGAAAGTGGTATTAAAGAAAAAAAGAATGCCATTGAAGAGTTTAAAGAAGCAATTAAAAAGTACACTGAGCAACAAAACGAAGTGAAAAATAACAGAGAGTTCAACTCGTTAGAAAAAGAGGTTGAATTTCAAAAGTTAGAAATCGAACTTGCTGAAAAACACATCCGTGAAATGAAAGTAAGTATCGAGAATAAAAAGAGCAACATTGCACAAACAGACGAGCGTTTAACTGCACGTAATGAGCACTTAACTCATATTGAGGCTGAGTTGAAAAACATTATGTCAGAAACAGAACGTGAAGAGCAAACGTTGTTAGCTAAATCAGACGAATTCAAAGAAGATATTGAAGATCGTTTATTAAATGCTTATATGAGAATTAGAGGCGGAGTGAAAAACGGATTAGCAGTTGTTTCAATTGAAAGAGGAGCTTCTGTAGGATCTTACTTTACTATTCCACCACAAACGCAAGTAGAAATTGCGGCACGTAAAAAAATCATCACAGATGAGCACAGTGGACGTATTCTTGTTGATAGCGCTTTAGCTGAAGAAGAAAGAGAAAAAATCGATGCAATCATTGCAAGTTTAAAATAATAGTATAAGCCTCTTTTTAGAGGCTTTTCTTTTTTGTATGGAAAAAGTAGTAGGTGCCCTAGTGAATGTTATTAGCTTATGCTCGATGCAAACAGCCTTGCATTGGGTGCACAAACTTTTTGCTACTCCGCGAAAAGGAAAACTGAATCCCAAACATCTACCTGCCTTTCTAAAACAAGCAGAGTTGAGTTTCTTCTGGTATAAAGATGAAAAGGTCTATACCTATCAGTGGAACGCAAAAGCGACGGAGAAGCCGTTAATTTTGCTTATTCACGGCTGGGAAAGCAATAGCGCCCGATGGGAAGCCTTATGTACTTACTTGGGCGATAAATTTCGTTTTGTAGCCGTTGATGCCCCTAGTTTGGGGATGAGCTATGGCAAAAATTTAAGCGTCAAAAATTATCAAGAAGTTATTGATCTAGCCTTGGAAACATTCCAACCTCAGTTTGTCATTGGACATTCTTTAGGTGCATTTGCCCTCTTTCAGCAGATAAGCGAAGGCGAATATCCCTGGCTTCAAAAAGTGGTTATCATGGGTGCCTTTGATCGCTTTGAAGTGATTCTATCGCATTATTATGCTCTTTTAGGCTATTCGAAACGCGTAAAAGAAGCCTATCATGATTATATTGAACACTTAATTAATAAACCTTTATCTTCCTACTGTAGTGCTGAAGCTGTACAATTCGTTGAGGTACCTGTTTTATGTATTCACGATAAAGAAGATCCTCAAGTATCCTTTGAAGAAGCAGTAAGCTTTCATCAAGCGTTACTACACAAAAAAAATCTAGTGGTTTCAACGACAAACCTAGGACATAAGCCTACAAGATGAAGCTGTTTTTAAAACAATTCAAGCGTTTTTTAGCTAGATTGTATTTCTTTGTATAAGTAACGAAATTTATTATTTACTTTTGCGCTATGGAAAATCAAGAAACGCGTTTAAATAAATATTTATCAGAAGTTGGCTTTTGTTCAAGAAGAGAAGCTGACCGATTAATCGAAGAAGGACGCATTACAGTTAATGGAAAATCACCTGAATTGGGATTGAAGGTTACCGATGCAGATGAAATTCGCGTGAATGGTAAACTAATTCGTCAAACGGATGAAGACTTTGTTTATTTAGCCTTTAATAAACCCGTAGGGATTGAATGTACCACCAACAAAAAGGTGAGAGATAATATTGTGGATTATATCAATTATCCAAAGCGTATTTTTCCTGTTGGACGTTTGGATAAAGACAGTGAAGGATTAATTATCATGACGAATGATGGAGATATTGTCAATAAAATCCTACGTCAAAAAAACAACCACGAAAAAGAATATATTGTCACAGTGAATAAACCCATTACCGATCGTTTTATTCAACGTATGGGACAAGGGGTGCCTATCTTAGACACAATCACCAAAGAATGTAGAGTAGAACGCATCAGTCGTTTTGTATTCCGAATCTTCTTAACACAAGGATTGAATCGACAAATTCGACGCATGTGTGAGTATTTTGATTATGATGTAGTTGCGCTTAAACGCATCCGTATTATCAATATTAGTTTGGATGTTCCAGTAGGGCAATATCGCGAAATTACTGCCGCAGAATTGGCCGAATTAAATCGCTTAATTGAGCCATCAAGCAAAACAGAAGAAGCTAGCTTCACCCAAGAATCGACAGATCAATTGAACAGTCATTCAACTGAAAATATAACCCAACAAGGCGAAAGAAGACCCAAAAAGAAGTTCGACAGAGAGCGAAATAATTCAAAAAAAGCGGGTCCAACATTGCGAAATGAACGAATTTCAAGACGAAGAGAGAATTAATTTTTAATTCTCTTTTTTTGTTTTTTGCTGTTACATCTTTATTATTTCCCTCCCTTTTCCTTATTATTTTAACCTCCTTGGACAATACTGTTCGAATATTTTTGTGGCTAAAATCACCTTATTTAAATTTAGTCTAATTTATTTTTAGATATGTTAAAAAAGTCTATATATTTGCTACTGTTTATAATAAGTCTAAATAAACATATTTACTAATCTATTTCAATTTCTTAGTAATGAGGAAATTTCTATTATTAACAGTCTGTATACTTGGTCAAATACTTGCTGTTCAAGCGCAACATAAACCAACCATGATATCTGGGATTGTCCAAGATGAAAAAGGAAAACCAATTGATTTTGCCACCATTATTTTAATGGATACAAAGAAAAATGATTTGACGGATGAGCAAGGTGCATTTAGGTTGAAATTAGGTTCTGGCGGAACGTATAAGCTTGTAGTTCAACACGTAAGTTATGAGTCCAAAGAGGTTAATGTCAAAGTAGAAGATGGAGGACATGTGAAGCAAAACATCGTGTTAAGTGCGAAGGAAGCTATTTTAGATGATGTGGTGCTCCAAGTGAAGAAGCCTATAGAAAAAGTAAGAGAATCAGCTTATAATGTGATTGCTATTGATGCTAAGCCTTTATACAATTCTTCTCTTGACGTTTCGGGAGCGCTAGATCGTGTATCTGGAGTGAAGGTGAGAAGAGATGGAGCGGAAGGTTCTGATTATACGTTTTCAATGAATGGTTTCAGTGGACGTCATATTCGATTTTTTATGGATGGAGTTCCAATGGAAGGATTTGGAAGTGAATTCAAAATCAACAACCTACCTATTACGATGGTGGATCGTATTGAAGTATATAAAGGGGTTGTTCCGGTAGAATTTGGTTCAGACGCTTTAGGTGGTGCAGTCAATATTATTACCAACAAATCCAAAGAAACAAAGATTGATGCTTCTTTTACGACAGGATCTTTTAATACATACAAAAGTCACCTGAATGTGAGTAAAGTATTTGATAATGGAATGACCTTCCAAGTAAATGCTTTTCAAAATTACTCAGACAATAATTATAAAGTATATGTTCCAGTTGCCAATTTAAAAACAGGGGTATATTCCAAAGAAAAAAAATGGGTAAAACGTTTCAATGACCGTTTCCAAACGGCAACTGTTGTGGCGAAAGTAGGGGTATTAGATAAATCTTATGCCGATCGTTTATTGATTGGATTTACCTATGGAGAAGGAAAAAAAGGTGTGCAAACAGGAACGATTATGGAAAAAGTATTCGGACAGAAAAAACGCCGTTCCGTAACGATTATGCCTTCCTTAGAATATAGTAAACGCAATTTATTTACGGAAGGATTAGATGTTGCCTTGACGTCAAATTACAACGGAGGATACAACCAAAATATCGATACTTCTAGATATAAATACAATTGGGCTGGTGAGCGTATCAAAACGATGAAAAAAGGTGAATCTGGAGGAGGTCCTTCTTTAGTGAAATTCTTTGATCACAACGGATCTACTACAGCGAATGTAAGCTATAAAGTAAATGACAAGCATTCTTTTAGTTTGAATAATGTGATTTATTACTTCAATAGAAAAACAGAAGATCCGCTAGCCGTAAAAGAAACAGAAAGCGAGAAGAAAAGTGAAACGACACGTAGAAGTTTAAAAAATATTACTGCGTTATCATACCGATACAATATCCTAGACAATTTGAATGTCTCTGTATTTGGGAAACATTATTCCATCAAACATACGTATTTAAGTGAAAGTACCAGTGTAGACAAGAGTGGATATGGAATTGCAGCAACTTATTTATGGAAGGATTTTCAGGTGAAATCTTCTTTTGAGAAAACCTACCGCTTACCTACTGATAGTGAATTATTTGGTGATGGTGATATGGTCTGGGGAAATACAGATTTGAAGCCAGAAGCAGGAAATAACTACAACTTCAATTTAAGCTATTCTACTGTTTTAGATAAAGTACACGCTGTTTTTGCTGATGCTGGTTTTGTATACCGCAAAACGGAAGATTATATCCGAAGCAATCCGTACGGATCGGGTTCACGCGCATCTAGTGTGAATATTGGAGGGGTAGAAAGTATAGGATTAAATGTTGAAGCTCGTTATGTATACAATGATTTCTTACAACTAGGAGGAAGTTTAACGACGCAAAGTATTCGAAGTAAACAAAAATATGCGATTGGTAGTGATGAACTCAATTCATACTACAATGAGCGTATTCCAAATGAACCTTACTTCTTTGGATCTTTAGATGCTGGTTTTCTATTTAAAGATGTGATTGTAAAAGGAAATAATTTAAACGTAGGATACAACCTGCGCTATATTGATCACTATAGCTATGATTTCAGTAGTATTGGAGAAAACCCAATTTGGATTCCTTCTCAAGTAGTACATGATCTTAGTGCATCATATAGTTTTTTCAACAACAGTTTACATGCAACTGTTGAAGCGAATAATGTTTTCGACAAATTGGCGTATGACAATTATAGTTTTCAAAAACCAGGAAGAAGCTTCATGTTTAAAATACGCTATAGCTACTAAAAATAACTAAAGTAATAATCTATAATATCAAATTAAAATGAAAAAAAGAGTTCTATCTACAGTTGTATTAGCTTTTTTAGTTAGTGCATTTACTTTGACAAGCTGTTCAAGTGATGATAATTCAAAACCTGGAGGAGGAGATGATGATGAGGTAATTGATGATGGGGACAGAGAACCAGAAGATTTAATTGGTACGAAATATATCTTAGGTGCAAGTGCTTCAAAAACAAACTTATTATTAGAAGTTGATAACCTAAAAGAAGGATCAATTAGTGTAAGAGGAAACGGAAAAACGGCCTTAGGTAAAAATATCTATATGTTTAAAGATTTACGCGCGTATGTCTTTGAATACAGAAAAGGAGATCCTTCTGGAATGCAAAGCTGGTTGTTAAACAAAGACTTGCGTATACAAGAAAATACCTTAGTAGATTTACCAAATAGAGAGGAGTTTATCCAACCATTCGGACGTTTTATGATCTCGACTACAGGGGGAATTGAATTAGAAAATGGTAAAAAAGGACAAGCATTTAACTTTATCAACGGAGTTACAGGAGCAATTGAATTTACTTCATTTGTCAATGTAGAAAATATTGCAGAGCAAGGAGAATATGCAAACTTTGCAGGATTAGAAGATATTGGAAATGACCGTTTTGTAATGGCTATTGAACCATTTAAAATCACTGCCAATAGCGACCAAGATAATACCTCTGCTTTTAGAGATAGAGCTTGGTTGGCTATCTTTAAATTGGATATGTCACAAGCACCAGAAAATAGAGTAGTCTTAGAAGGTGTTGTAAAAGATGATCGTATGAGCTTTGCTGTTGCACGTTACAGATCAAGCCGTGTATCTACAATTGGTAAAGGAGCGAATGGCGATATTTATGTATTCTCGCCTTCTGCTATGATTAGCCAAGAAAAAGGAGCATTCTCTACAAAACCTTCAGCTGTATTGAAATTTGACAAGAATACGTTGAAATTTGATAGTTCATACTATTTTGATTTAGAAGCAAAATCAGGAGGACATAAAGTATATAAAGTATATGCTGTAGGTAAAGATCAATTTATCTTGAATATGTTTGCGAATACAGACCAATCTTGGAATATGGCACCTGCAAATAAACTAGCTTTATTTAATGCGAAAACAGGACAATTCCAATGGATTAATGGTTTAGAAGATCCAGCGTTAATTGCTGAAATCGGAACACCTTATGTGGAAGGGGATGAGGTATTTGTACCTATTACTGCAGCAGCGAAATCGTACGTTTACTTGTTAAATAGAACGACTGCAACCTTTACAAAAGGGTTAGAAATTAAAGATCTAGGTGATGGAACAGTAGGAAATGTTGTGAAAATTGCCTCGTATAAATAATTTATTTATTGTTATTCATTTGTAATTAGTTAGCCAAAAGAGCTTAAACAAATCATGTTTAAGCTCTTTTTCTATTTAGGGTTTTCCATATAGGCTTTGGCTGTTGCAAAATCAAGATAAAAAGAAGTTTTTGTTCCAGCAGTATCTACTTGGGTAACCCAACCAGATGTGTCAATATAGTTAAATATAGCAGAGGTTGTATTTTTTTTGGCCAAGTAGTTATATACCACATATTGATTGTCTTCTTGGGCTAAGGCTAGTAAACCTTGCTCCACATCTAACCAATAAAAGTCGCGGTAAATAGGTTGGAGTTCCCATTGTTTCGTTTGGGTATTCCACAAACCATAGCGATTGTCTTGCCCTTCTTGTTTGAGTGTTATTTTAAATAAATGGGTAAACCCGCTGTATTTTGTTACGGCATCTAAACGCCAAGGAGCTGGAATCTGATCGGTTGAAATCAGTTCTGTTGGATGCGGTCTTTGTACTCGTGACATCGCATCTACAACAAAAAAGTCGGGGGCATCAATAGTATCTAGTAGGGTACCATCTTCTGTTAGGTATTTCCACTGAAAGGCCCAACGGTCAAAATCAAAAATGCCGAGAATAAAATAAGGATAATCAGGAACAGAATTAATATAACTTACTTTTTGAAGGTAGGCGTAATCTGCTTCATTTCGAATTTTTATTTGTCTTGGCAGAACTTTTTCAAATAAAGGTTCGATTCTGTATTCTTTTGTTTTGGGATGGTATAATATTTCGGGAATTTCAGAATAATAACGACTTTTATTGACTTCTGTAAGGAGTAGTTCTTCTCCGTTGACTTCAAAAGTAACCTGTTGAGTAGCTTCCAAATTCGAAAGCGTCTGTTGTTTATTTTCTAGGGTAAGAATGGAAAATTGAGCACCATTGCGCTGTAACAGTTTATTCGTGTCAAACCAATGGATGATGTTGTTTTTTTGTTTAGCTAAACGCTGCCCTTTTCGTTTATAAAGGGTTTGGTTAAAGATAAAGTGCTCGGAATCTATCGTGTCGACATAAGTGGGAAGGGAAGCCTTGTCACTCAATTGTTCTGCAAATAGAACTTGGTTGGTTTCTAAGATGTAAACTTCGAATTTCTGACGTTGTACTTCTGTTTTTAGTCCGGAAAAGATATTCCATTCCCATTCCCAAAAGCGAGAGTTTTTCGCATAAGTTTCTCGGGTATATACAACGGTTAATTCATCCTGTAGGACTTGTAGTGAAACATAACGAGCCATAAAAGGAACCACTAGTTTGCCTGCTGTATTAATCACAGCAGTTTCTCCCTTATCATTTTTAACAACGGCATAACCTGTGGAAGTAAATAAGCCTGCTGTGGTAAATGCTGTTGAAATGACGGGGGTATAATCGCAATCAACGTAAATATAGGTATGGTTTTTGGTTAGGTAAGGATAGAGCTGTTGCTTCGTTTGAGCATCAACCGTCTTTTCTTTGGTTGAATAACAACTAAAAAAAGAAAAAATACCAAGTAATAGAAATGATAAACGCATGAGAACCCAATTTAAATGATAATACGAAGGTACTTTATTTACACTTTCGATAGCATCCCTAGAAATAGGGGTTTTATAAATGCTTGTCTATGAGGAGAAAATAAAGAGTTTAGGATGCAATTGAAACAAAATAAAACGGTGGGATTTAATTGTTAAAAAATAAAAAAAGTATTGCACCTGAGAAGTAAAATAAGATTTTATATTCGGATTTTTCAGTTAAATTTGCTTTGATATTAAGAACTCCTTTACGTATGAAATACTATGTGTCGCATATTCGCCTTCTTGTTTTAATTGCTACAATCCTCTTAGGATGTGCTTCATGGGCTAAGAATAAAAAACCAACCACACCAGAAAAAGTTGCAGCGGTGCAACCTGAATTTATCGTATTAGAAAAAACACCCGTTATTGTCATGCATGATACATTGTTTAATGTATATGGAAATATCGGTTCGTTTACCTCGAAACAACGAGCTAAATCGATTGAACTTAAGATTGCAGCCTTAGTGGATAATTATTTGTTTGAAGGGGATTCAATTAAACTTGTCGATACTGGAAACTACCTCAATCTGATGTATGAGAATGAGATTTTGATGAGTGTCGATACGATTCAGGCAACCCAAGAAAATAAAACCAAAATCCAAGCGGCCCAGTTTTATAAAGAACAAATTATTGAAACGGTAGAATTACAACAACACAGCATGAGTTGGCAACAATTGTTGTTGCAAATTGCAGGCACAATTGGAATCATTATCGCCGAAGTATTTATTATCAAGTACATCTACTATTGCTATAGAAGAGCGAAGGTAATGATATGGAAACAACGCGGGAAAAGGATTAAAGGAATGTTTGGAATCATTGATGATCATCGTGCAATGCTTACGACAATTACCATGGCTAAAGTGATTCGATTCATTATTGTCTTGATTTTCTTGTACATTGGATTGTTGATTATCTTCAAGCTGTTCCCATTTACGAAACATATTTCTGATCAATTGTTGGATTATGTGATGTCACCACTGAAATCGGTAGGAAGAAGTATCAAGTCGTATATGCCTAAGTTATTCACAATCTTAGTGATTGTTTTTATCTTTAGATATATACAGAAGTTTGTTCGTTCACTCGCAGAGAAAATAGCCAATAACAAAATTACATTAAAAGGATTCTATCCAGATTGGGCATTTCCAACGTATAATATTGTCAGCGCGTTGATGTTCATTTTTATGTTCATCTTGATATTCCCGTATTTACCTAATTCAGATTCCGAGATTTTTAAAGGAGTTTCGGTATTTGCTGGTATCGTTGTGTCATTAGGATCAACATCTGTTATTGGAAACTTAGTGGCAGGACTAGTGATTACTTATATGCGTCCATTTAAAATAGGAGACCGTATTAAATTAGGAGAATATACAGGGGATGTATTGGAGAAAACACCTTTGGTTACGCGTATAAAAACGCCTAAAAATGAGATTATCACCATACCTAACTCCAACATCATGTCGGCGCATACAGTGAATTATTCTCAGTCAGCAAAAGAACATGGATTAATTTTACACACTACAATTGCTGTAGGATATGATGTGCCATGGCAGAAAGTACACGAAATGTTATATGAAGTGGCGAATCGTACGGAACATGTATTAAAACGTCAAAAACCATTTATTCTACAAGATCAATTCAGAGATTTTTATGTCGACTATCAGCTCAATGTATACATCAAAGAAGCGAAATTAACGGCTAAAATATATTCCGATTTACGTCAGCATGCACAAGATGTGTTTGCAGAAAATAATATTGAAATGGCATCTCCTCATTTTATAGTGAGTAGAAATGTTGATGGTAATCATACGACTGTTCCTCCAAAATATGTAAAGGAATAAGATGGTTTACGGTGATGATTTATCGTTGATTAGTAAAAATATAAAAAAACAATCCTTTAAAAAGGATTGTTTTTTTTGTGCCATGCTAAAGGAGAACAAGTGGTTATTTGTTCTTTTAGGTAATTGTCGTTTCGCTAGCAAAGCCTTTGCTGTACTTCAATTAGCTTAATGATAAGAAAAAACTGTATAAAGGCAATACAGGTTATTTTTCTTCAGTAAGAATCTCTTTTAATGGGATAGCCTCAAAAACAAAAAGTTAAAAAAATTGTTTACTTACTAATTAGTAAGTAATATTGTCCTGATATTAAATAGATAAGTATGTCGGGGACAAGAGAACGTATACTAGAACTAGGTGAAGAATTAATCTTGACAAAGGGATTTAACGGATTTAGCTATCAAGATATTTCTACTGCATTGGGAATTAAGAATGCGGCGATTCATTATTATTTCGCCAGTAAAGAGAATTTGGGAACAAGTATTGTAAAAACGAATATCCAGCGCTTTGAAGAAATGATAGCGAATATGGAAGCATTGCAATTTGATCCAATCAAGAAGATTGAGACCTTTATCAAGATTTATATCAAGAGTCAAAGAGAACGTAAACTGTGTATTGTTGGGGCTTTATCAACTGATATTGATACGTTGTTTCCTACCACACAAGTCGAAGTGACTAAGATTGTAGATTTAATCGTAAACTGGTTAACTAGTGTACTAAAGGAAGGAAAAGAACAAGGCGTTTTTCATTTCAAAGAGGAAGAACAACAGCGTGCATTCTTATTTCTATCTAGTTTGGTTGCTAGTTTACAATTAGCCAGAGTAAATAAATATGTGGATTATAAGGGCTATTGTTATACCCTTTTGGAACAGTTAAAATAAGGAACCCCCTTATTTAAAAAAATAAGATAATTTTTTTTAACCCTACTACTTACTTATTAGTAAGTATAAAAAAACAAGAAAATATGAAGAGAGTTGTTATTACAGGTTTAGGTGCAATCACCCCCCTGGGAAATAATGTGGATACTTTTTGGAATAATGCTATTCAAGGACAAAGTGGAGCCGGAGCTATTACTCATTTTGATACTGCCAACTTCAAGACCAAATTTGCTTGTGAAGTGAAAGGATTTGATCCTTTAGATTACTTTACAAAACCGGAAGCTCGAAAGATGGATTTATTCACCCAATATGCAATTGCGGCTAGTGAGGAATGTCTAGCAGATGCTCAGTTGGATTGGGATATGGTTAATCGTCATCGCATAGGAGCAATTATTGCTACGGGAATTGGAGGATTGGAAACCTTAGAAGAGGAAATCTTAAATTTTGGAAAAGATACTAGTCAACCAAAATTCAATCCTTTTTTTATTACTAAAATGATTTCCAATATGGCTGCTGGTCAAATCTCCATTCGCTTTGGTTTAAAAGGAATTAGCTATGCAGTTGCATCAGCTTGTGCCGCAGCTAATAATGCAATAGGAAGTGCTTTTGATGCTATTCGCCTAGGAAGAGCAGATGCCATCTTAGCAGGAGGAACTGAAGCAACTATTTGTCAATCTGCTATTGCAGGATTTAATGCCATGAAAGCCTTGTCTACGGCTAATGAAGACCCTGCTCAAGCTTCGCGCCCTTTTGATGCCAATCGAACAGGATTTGTCGCAGGAGAAGGAGCAGGTATTTTATTATTAGAAGAATTAGAACACGCTCAAAAGAGAGGCGCTAAAATTTACTGTGAACTAGTGGGCTATGGATCTGCATCTGATGCATATCACGTAGCCGCAACACATCCAGAAGGTGAAGGTGCTATCGCTGCAATGCAACAAGCCCTAGAAGATGCTAAGTTAACCACTCAAGCCGTGGATTATATCAACGCTCATGCTACTTCTACGCCAGTAGGCGATATTAGCGAATGTAAAGCGATTGAGCAGCTGTTTAAGGATAATCTTGGTCACTTGAATATTAGTGCAACTAAATCTATGACAGGACATCTACTAGGTGCAGCAGGTGCCATTGAATCTATTTTGTGTATTAAGAGTATAACGGAAGGAATCATCCCTCCAACAATAAATTTGACAACCCTAGATCCTGCTATTAGTAGCGCATTAAATCTAACCCCTCATGTAGCGCAACATAAAACTGTGGACGTCGCTATGAATAATACCTTTGGTTTTGGCGGACATACCTCGAGTGTGATTTTTAAGCGATTTGTTGAATAGGGGGGAGATGGTGAGATTGGTGAGGGGGTTAGAAGGTTATGGGTTAAAGGTTATGAGCCAAAACTTCACCATCACACCACCACACCGCCTCACCAATCTCATCATCTCACCCCCTCACCATCTATCTCATGGGGTTATATTCTTTTTCGTATTCGATGAATATATCTCACCGAGTTGCTATTTTGTTTTGGTGTTCGATGAATCTACACTTCGTTTCGATTTCACCGCCCCACCAATCTCACCGCCCCACCAATCCCCCCCCCCTCACCAATCCCACCATATCCAAGTAGTTTTTAGTATACTCGTTATTTTATAAGAATAATTTTATTAAATTAGTAACAAACAAAACAACTATGACTACAATTATTGAAACAGATCGCTTGATTATTCGACAAATAACAAAAGAAGATGCGGAGGGAATCTACAATTTAGATAGCGATGAACGCGTAGTAAAATACGTGGGAAGTATGGTAATTACTTCCATGGAAGAAGCCAATGAAATTATTGAATTTATTCAAAAACAATATGCTGATTTTGGTATAGGCCGTTGGGCAATTATTAAAAAAGATACCCAAGAGTTTATTGGTTGGTGTGGGTTTAAACTTGTTGAAAATGGACTAAATGGTCTACGCGAGTATTTAGATTTAGCGTATCGTTTTCGTTTTGATGCCTGGGGAAAAGGGTATGCCACGGAAGCGGCTTTAGCGTGTTTAGATTATGCTGCCAAGAACTTTCAACAACATCCCGTTTTTGCTGTTGCCGAGGTAGAAAATGAAAGCTCAAAACGCGTTTTAGGTAAAATTGGTTTTCATGCTGCATACACCTTTGATTTAGATGGAGTAGATCACTATTGGTATATGAGGGAATAAGGGGATTTCAGGTTTTATAGGATAAAATACAAAGGCGATTCTTTCTATTTGAAGAATCTAGTTTACCTTTGTCTTTTAATTACATAGACAGTGAAAAATTTTCTTTTCTTACTTATTGCTATTGTTAGTGAGGTAATTGCTACTAGTGCTTTAAAAGCATCTCATGAGTTTACTAAACTTATTCCGAGTGTAATAACGGTTGTGATGTATGCAGTAGCCTTTTATTTCTTGAGTTTGACTCTTCGCACTATTCCTGTGGGAATTGCCTATGCAATTTGGTCAGGTATTGGAATCGTTTTGGTGACGGTTGTCGCAATTCTTGTTTATGGACAAAAACCAGATTTACCTGCAATCATCGGAATGGCTTTTATTGTTCTAGGGGTGGTAATCATCAACTTGTTTTCTAAAATGAATGCACATTAAATGGACCTTGATTTTACTGCTATTGCCTATTTAAAAATAGGGAGTGCTGTGCAACAACAAGTATATCATACGTTAACGACTCATGACGTTTTGGAATGCTTAGAAGGTTATAGTCCTGTTGTTGTGGGAACATTTCCCCTTGATATCGCTATTGAAACAAGTGATATCGATATTGCTTGTCTTTGCATGGATATTGAAGTATTTCAGGCAAAAGTTCAAGCTCATTTCAAAACTTGTAGTGGATTTACAGATTTGATTTTCTCTTTGCGTACAGAACAAACGTATGTTGCCAATTTTATATTAGATCATTTTCCAATCGAAATTTTTGCTCAAACAATTCCTGTGGCAGAACAATATGGATATCGCCATATGCTGATTGAACACGCAATTTTACTTGAACGTGGGCCTGAGTTTAAAGCTCAAGTGATTGCACTTAAACGCGCAGGACTCAAAACTGAACCTACGTTTGCAAAATTACTCGGATTAACAGGTGATCCTTATGAATCTTTACTAACCTATGAGTAAATGTTAGTGTACCATAACAATAAAATCACCGCGGAATTGTAAAGGGGTTTGTTTGACGTGCTTTTTGAACAAACGAGAAAAATAAGTATGATCCTCGTATCCTAATTCAAAAGCAATTTCCTTTACAGACTTAGTCGTATAGTACAACAAGCGCTTGGCTTCATCAATAATCGATTTTTTCAACCAATAACTAACCGTTTGTCCTGTTGTCTTTTTGACACAGTCATTTAAGTGTGCGGGTGTAATAAACAAAAGATCGGCAAAATAGGAGGGCTGTCGCAAATGAGTTTGCGTGGTAATTAAACGTTTGAATTTAGACGTAATTACATTCGATTGATTGATAGCCGAAACTTCAGGTACACGCGTCTTTTCTTTAAAAAGCGAACCAATTTTGTATATAATAGCCTGAAATAAACCATTGGTTATCTCTGTGGTATATTCTTCTTGTTTTGTTTCGTATTTGGTTAAAAGGTGAATGGTATCCAATAGCGTTTGACAAGCTTCCGTTTTTAAAGGAATACACTGTTGTGTATTAGGTAAATTAAAAAGGAGATAGGTCAAGTCATCTGGAATACGAAAGTCTTGTATGCTTAAAAAATGAGCAAAAAAATCTTCACTGTATTCTTCTATGGTATGAATCTGATAAGGTTTAATTAGAAATAAATCTCTCGTCTGTAATTCGTGTGTTTGTAATTCACAGTTGATGCGGAACGTACCATTCAGTACGAGAATGAAAACGTAATAATCATCTCTATGTGTTAATCCTAGTATATCTTCCTCTAATGTTTGAGGAGCCAATTCTTTCAAAACCACGCCATTTTTGACTGATTTATCTTGACTGTAGGTTATAATTTCTTGATTATAGGACATGTTGTTGTTTACTTTTGTAGGACAAAGATAATAAATTATTTAGAATCTTTATAAATAAGTAAAAAGTAAAGCAAAAAAAAGCCCATCTACAGGAGATAGGCTATGATATAAATAGAATAAAAATTCGATTAGATTGCTGCTACAATAGCTGCGAAATCAGCTGCAACAAGTGCTGCTCCACCAATTAAACCACCATCAACATCGGGTTTTGAGAAAATCTCTTTTGCATTGTTCGGTTTCACACTACCTCCATATAAAATAGACGTATTTTCTGCAACCGTTTTGTCATATTGACGCTCAATTTCTTGACGAATAAAGGCGTGAATTTCTTGTGCTTGTTCTGGTGTCGCTGTTTCTCCAGTTCCAATGGCCCATACTGGTTCATAAGCAATTACAATATGCTCCCATTGTGCTTTAGATAAATGAAATAATCCATCTCTTAATTGGTTGAAAATAACATTGAGATACTGTTTGCTTTCTCGGTCTTTTAGCTCTTCACCAATACAGTAAATTACGCGCATATTATGTCTTAAAGCCGTATTTACTTTATCTGCTAAAATAGCATCGGTTTCTTTAAAGTAATGTCTTCGCTCAGAGTGCCCGATAATTACTGTTTCAACACCAACACTCAATAACATTTGAGCCGAAATTTCTCCCGTAAAAGCACCGCCTTCAGCTTGATGCATATTTTGAGCGGCCACTTGAATGTTAGTTCCTTCTAAGTGATTTACTGCACTAGCTAAATTGGTAAAAGCAGGAGCTACAATAACTTCCACTTCTTTACCTGTAGGCAATAGTTCAATTAATTCATCTAATAGCACATGAGTTTCAGAAAGATTCTTGTGCATTTTCCAGTTTCCAGCAACAATTTGGTGTCTCATAATTATTGTAATGTATTTAATAAGGCTTTAATCTCTCCAAAGTTTTTCTCTGTCGCGTTAAAAAGCTCAATTTTTCCTTCTTTGTTTATCACAATATATCGAGGAATCCAGTTCAATTCAATAGCTTGTCCAAAGGTTCCTTTCATGCGTTTCTCATCGATGAGGTGAAATTGCTCTCCTTCAATTCCGTATTTCGTTATCGCTTCTTTCCAAGCTTCTGGTGTTTTATCCAATGATAAATTGACAAATACCACATCTGGAAATTCAGCTTTAATTTTTTTAATTTCAGGTAATGCTTTAATACAATCTGGACACCAAGCCGCCCAAACATCAATTAAGATATTCTTCCCTGTATATTGTGCAAGGATTTCTTTAAAGGTAATTGTGCTTCCATCTAATTTGTGGAATACTTGTGTCAACGCTTCTGATTTGAATTGTGTTCCATCAGCGGGCGTTTCTTCTGGTGTCGAAGTTGTTGTAGCTTCCTCTGTTGAGATAACTTCTAACTTCTCTGTTTGTTGCTTACAAGCTGTAGCTGTTAAAGCAAGTATAGAAAGGGTGATAAAAATTTTCTTCATAATAATCAATATTTATTCGTTTAGCTTTATTCTAGGATCTAAATAAGCATAGATCAAATCTACTAAAATTGTTACGATTACGAAAGCGGTTGCAATAGTAAGTACCGCTCCCATGATAATAGGGAGATCTAATGTATTCAGGGCTTCTACAATTTCTTTGCCTAAGCCATTCCAGCCGAATATGTATTCGACAAAAACGGCACCCGCTAACATGGAGGCAAACCAACCAGATAGTGCAGTTACCACAGGGTTCAATGCATTTTTTAATGCGTGTTTGTAGATGACTTGGGTAGTACTCATTCCTTTGGCTTTGGCTGTTCGGATGTAATCCAAACTCAATACTTCTAATAGGGAATTGCGCATCAATTGAATCACAACAGACAACGGACGAATACCCAAAACTAGAGCAGGGAGGATGATATTGCGTAAGGCTAAATAGCGGCCTTCACCATAATCATCTACTTCGTATAAACTACCAGTCATCGGCAATTGTGTATAATGATGTAAGAGATAACCAAAAATCCAGGCAAATAAAATAGCACTAAAGAAAGAAGGAATACTCATTCCAAAAGTACTAACTACCGAAATTAGACGGTCTAACCACGTATTGACATACAAGGCGGAAATTACCCCCAATAGCACACCAATACAAAGGGCTATTCCAATAGCTACTGTTGCGAGTAGTACCGTATTAGGCAGTGTTTCTGCTAAAATACTACTCACAGTTTTGCCATTTTTCTGAAAGCTCTCGCGTAAATACGGAACTTTGAGCATCACTTCGGTTTGTCCTACAGTAAGGAAAACAATTCCAGTGTACTTATCTTCATGTCTAAAACTATAGTCTTCTGCTTGTGTACTATGTAAGGAAATAGGAGACAAATCATTCAAATATAATACATATTGTTTGCTAATGGGTTGATCGAATCCATACTTCTTTTTGATAGCCAAAAGCTGTTCTGCACTTTCATTTTGATCCAACATCATACGAGCTGGATCACCAGGTAAAATTGTAAATAAAAAGAAAACTACACTTACAACTCCCCATAGGGTTAGTAAGGCATAACACATTTTTTTGATGAAATAAGTCAACAAGATTTTTTTATTTTAAGGTAACCTGATTGCGGTCTTTCCAGTGTTTCTTTTCTACAATGAT
The DNA here is from genome assembly GCF_029894455.1 of Myroides gitamensis. Lineage (NCBI taxonomy): Bacteria > Pseudomonadati > Bacteroidota > Flavobacteriia > Flavobacteriales > Flavobacteriaceae > Myroides > Myroides gitamensis. The sequence continues at coordinate 2,253,182 of NZ_JARYHN010000001.1, read as the reverse complement.
TCCTTTTTCCAATACAACTATACTTGGATTTGCACGTTCAATTGTTTTCAATGTTGTGGCATCAGAAGTATAGTAGATAAAAGGCAATTCGTATTTCTTAATTACGTCATCAATAATAGCATTGCTCGAAGCAGTTAATCCAGCTACAACATAACCTTTCACAATAGCTTTGTTGGCAAAGTCTTTCATTGCTTGTAAACCTTCTGCATCTGCACGTTCTAAATCATACGAAATAATCCAAATTAGTTTAGGCTCTTGTAGCATTTGTTCTAAGTGCTCTTCTCCATCCAAATCCATCGTTAAATCGTGAATCGCTGGTTGGAAACCTTCGCTCAACTGAATATCTTCTCGACGAACAAACTCAGAACCTTCAGGAATATTACCTAATTCTTTATCTGTGAATTTCTCCTCTTTGCCATTTACGTTGTAGTAGAATGTCATTTGGTATTCTGCTTTAGGAGCATCGGCAGGAATTTCCATTCCCTTTTGAATATCGGTTCCTACTTTATACGCTCTAAAATCTTTTAAAGGCAAGTGGTTCAATACCCAATACCCCATAAAACAACACAAAACAACAGTAATCATCATGATGAGATTATTGGTTTTTGCTTGGAATATCGGTTTAATGAATGATTTGAATTTAATGAGTATCAAAATGAGAATCAATAACACAATATCTTTGGTGAAGGATCCCCAAGGCGTTAAAGGTACTGCATCTCCGAAACAACCACAGTCTGTTACTTTGTTGAAATAAGCAGAATAAAAGGTCAAGAACGTAAAAAATACGATCATTAAAAATAATAACGTCAATGTCAATTTACGCATAAAGCCCAGTAATAAGGCAACACCTAAAATCACTTCAGCAATAACTAATACTACTGCTAAAGATAGGGCGTAGGGCGCTAAAAATGGTAAGTTTAAAACTGCTTCCGAAAAATATTCCTCTAGTTTAAAAGAGAAACCTGTAGGATCATTCAGTTTTACTAAACCGGATAAAATAAATAATACGCCTACAAAAATGCGCGACAATTGCGTGATGATCTTCATAATTAGTGGTTGATGGTTATTTATTCGTTTATTAATTCAAGGTGAATCAAAGCAAATACAGCATAATTCAACATATCTTGATAATTCGCTTCTATGCCTTCAGAAGCCAACGTCTTTCCTTTGTTGTCTTCAATTTGCTTGACGCGAAGTAACTTTTGTAAAATCAAATCCGTTAGTGAACTAACGCGTAAATCACGCCACGCTTCTCCGTAATCGTGATTTTTATTTTCCATTAAGGTTTTGGTCTCCAATACATGCTTGTCGTAAAGTGCTTCCACTTCTTCCGCTGTTAAATCAGCATATTTTCCTACGCCAATCTCTGCATTAATTAAAGCCATAACACAGTAGTTAATGATGCCAATAAATTCAGGGATTTCTCCTTCGTCAACTTTGCGCACCGTATTGTCCTGAATACTTCTCAAGCGTTGTGCTTTGATATAAATCTGATCCGTTAAGGAGCTTAAACGCATGATGCGCCAAGCACAGCCATAATCGTGCATCTTTTTTTGGAATAACGATTTGCAAATAGCAATTACCTGATCATATTGTATAGAAGTAGTACTCATTTAAACTATATTTGTAATGGATTATTTTTCAAAAATAGTAATAATACTATGGTGTTGAAAATAATGTTACACCTTTTGAAAAATTAAATATAAATAAAAATAAGATAAAATATTGAATTGTGCTGTATGACAATAAATTGCAAAGGAGAATTAATTGATTTATCTACGCCTAGAATCATGGGGATTTTGAATGTAACTCCCAATTCCTTCTACGATGGCGGCAAATACAAGACAGATGTTGATTTTCTAAATCAAGTTGAAAAAATGCTCACGGATGGGGCGGATTTTATTGATTTAGGTGCCTATTCCTCTAAACCTAGCGCTGAATTTGTGAGTGAAGAGGAAGAAATCAAGCGTTTGGTTGGTGTAGTAGCCTTATTGGTCAATCATTTTCCAGGTATTAAATTGTCTATTGATACTTTTCGCGCTAAAGTGGCTCAAGAGGCTATTGAGGCAGGAGGAGCAATAGTAAATGATATTGCTGCAGGTTTATTAGATGAGCGAATGATTGAGGTAGTAGGCCAATTACAAGTACCTTATATTATGATGCACATGAGAGGAAACCCAAAGACCATGCAAAGTCTCACAACCTATGATGATTTAGTGGTGGATATGCGTTACTATTTTTCAGAACGACTAGCACAAGCAAGAGCTGCTAAAATTAATGACGTTATTTTAGATCCTGGTTTTGGTTTTGCAAAAACAACGGAACAGAATTACGAGTTGATGGCTAAATTAGAGCATTTCCACTGTTTTGAATTACCTTTGTTAGTAGGGATATCCCGTAAATCGATGCTGTATAAACTCTTAGATTGCACCCCGCAAGAGGCATTGAATGGAACAAGTGTGTTGAATACAATTGCCTTACAAAAAGGAGCGCAGATTATACGTGTGCACGATGTGAAAGAAGCAAATGAAGTTAGAAAAATTTTAAACCAATTGATGATATGAGAAAATTACTGTTTGTATTACCTATTCTTTGTCTATTGATGAGCTGTGATAAAAAAGAAATGAAATTAGCACGTGCAGCCTATATTGTAGAAGAAGGAATTGATGACCATTCGCCTATTTACATCGAATATGCAGAGGATGGAATCCACCCGCACTTAAATGATAACAATAAAATTGGTGGAACTAATTTTATCTTTCATATCGAACGTGAACTCAATGCAAAAGAAGTATTGGAAATAGTGTCGAAAATAAAAAATAAAAAATACGATAAATCGAATTTGCACACGGATGAAAAAGGAGTTTTTTATAGCTATGCAGATACGCTAAATAAACACTTGTCTTTTTTTCCATTTAAACGTCTGGATTACGTTTTTGAACGCCCAAGTTCTACTGCAAATTTACTCTACGTAAACGCTTCTAATGATGTGTTTTTTGAAGGAAAAGCCATCACGCGTGATCAAGTTGCAGAAGTAGTGCAAGGACGTGATAGTCTGCTATTGGGATTTAGCAAGGAATTAGATTTCGAAAAATATTTGCAGATGCGAGTATTATTAGAGGAATTAAAAATCAAAGATCAATTTGTAGACCAAGATCGAATCTATTAATCTATTGATGGTGATAAGGCTCATTGCGTAAAATTGTAAACCCGCGATAGAGTTGTTCAATAATAAATAAGCGAATCATTTGATGGGAAAATGTCATTTTTGAAAGTGATATTTTCCCTTTTGCATTTTGATATACCTCTTCTGAAAATCCATAAGGACCTCCAATAACAAATACCAATGTCTTAATTCCGGCATTCATTCTCTTTTGTAATTCATCTGCAAAACCTACACTTGTAAATTCTTTTCCTTTTTCATCGAGTAAAATCAAAAAATCAGTGGGATTAATTTTGCTTAAAATTAATTCTCCTTCTTTTTGTTTTTGTTGAGCTTCAGATAAGTTTTTAGCATTCTTGATATCGGCAATGATTTCCATGTCAAATTTGACGTAAAAAGACAAGCGTTTCATGTAATCATTCATTAAGGTTTGTAATTCCTTATTATCTGTTTTGCCAATAGCTAGTAGTTTTATATTCATCTGAAAAAAGATTATTTTGCGTGCAAAGGTACTATTTTCTAGTTACGCGAAAAAGAGTAGTATAAAATAAGAGCAGCTACTTGAAGGAGTAGCTGCTCTTATTTAGTAATCTGATTTATTATTCTTGTGTAAAACCAGAATACTTAAGGTAAGCATCTATATTCGGGTCTTTACCTCTGAAATCGCGATATAATTTATCTAATGGAAGTGTATTTCCTCTAGAGAATAGCATTTTGCGTAGAATTTCTCCATTTCTTGGTGAAATGCCTCCGTTTTCCATTAACCAAGCGTATGCATCATAATCAATCATTTCTGACCATTTATACGAGTAATATCCTGCAGCATATCCACCGCCAAAAATATGGCTGAAGTAAGAAGAACGATATCTAGGCGGAACCATTTCTGAATAAATTCCGTGTTTTTCCAAGGCTTCTCTTTCAAATTGATCTACATCGGTAACCTCAGTTGATGCATCAATACTATGCCAAGCTAAGTCTAACAGGGTAGCGCCTAATAATTCAGTTAAACTATAGCCTTTATTGAAACCAGATGCCGCTTTAATATTGTCTGCAAATTGTTGTGGCATTACATACCCCGTTTGGTAATGTTTGGCGTAATTATCTAAGATAATAGGATCAAAAGCAAAATGTTCATGAAACTGAGAAGGAAATTCAACAAAGTCACGGGATACATTAGTTCCCGATAAGGTTGGATACATCTGATTTGCAAATAAACCATGTAGCGCATGTCCAAATTCATGGAATAAAGTTACCACTTGATCTAAGGTCAATAGGGTAGCTTGTCCTTCTGCTGGTTTAGGGAAATTCGCTACATTATAGATTACAGGTAATTGCTTGGTTAAATGCGATTGATCTACAATATTGCTCATCCAAGCACCTCCTTGTTTTGAGTCGCGTTGGAAATAATCCGTATAGAATAATCCTAAATGACTTCCATCTTTATTGAAGAACTCATAAACTTTGACATCTTCATGCCAAACGGGTAAATCTGTACGTTCAATGTAAGAAATATCATACAAGTATTTTGCCATAAAGAAAACACCATCTTTGAGTACTTTCTCTAATTCAAAGTAAGGTTTTAGCTCTTCTTGGTTCAAGGCGAATTTTTCTTGTCTTACTTGTTCTGCATAATAATCCCAGTCTGCTGCAGTTAAGGCAACACCAGATTTATTTACTTCTTCTAATAGTGTTGTTTCTTCTTTTACTGCTTGAATAGCATAAGGACTTAATTTAGACAACATCGAAAAAACATCGTCTGGATTTTGTGCCATTGTTCCTTGAAGACTCCAAGCCGCATACGTATCAAAACCTAGTAATTTCGCTTTGGCCGCTCTTTTTTTCGTTAAAGCGATAATCGTTGAACGCGTATCGTTTTTATCTCCTTTTTCTGCGCGAATCCACGAAGCATTGAATAATTTATCTCGTGTTTCTTTTCGTTTTAATTGACTTAAAGCGGGTTGTTGCGTCGTATTATTTAGATCAATCGTATATTTTCCATCCTTTTGAGGCAGGGATGCCAGTTCATTTTCAGATAATCCCTCCAATTCTTCTTTGGTAAAAGAAATGGATCCTGATTTTGTTGCAGCTAAAAGTTTATCACTAAAATCATTGGTTAATGTAGCAATTTCTTGATTGAGCTGTTTTAATTGTTCTTTATCCGCTGCATTTAAATTAGCTCCTGCTTGTAAAAAACGTTCGTAATAAACATCAATAAGTCTTATCTGCTCTTCATTAAGTCCTAGGACTGTTCTATCTTCATATAGTTTTTTTACTCGTTCAAATAGGGCGTCATTTAAATAAATACCATCCGTATGGATCGCAAATTTTGGGGCAAGTTCATTGTTAATAGCTATTAACTCATCGTTGGTATGTGCTCCTGTTAATAAATAAAAAACATTGCTTACTCGAGTAAGAAGAGATCCGGATAGTTCTAAAGCCTCAATCGTATTGATGAAAGTCGGTTCTTCACTAGTAGATGTTATCTTTTCAATAGCTTCTGTTTGCTGACGCATTCCCTCTAGTAATGCAGGTTTAAAATCTTTATTTTTTATTTTTGAAAAATCAGCCGTATGGTAAGGTAGTTCGCTTTCGTGATAAAAAGCATTGGTTTCATCCCATTTTGACTGGTTTTGACAAGAGATGGAAAATACAGCAGCGCCCAATGCAACGCCTATAATCACTTTCTTTACATACATAAGGTAGAATAGTTTTTGGTTTAATGAATGTCAAAGATAAAAATATATTGTAATTGACTTAATTTATTATAAATTTAAACCTCACTTTCGAATCAAAAAATGTCAAGATATTACTCTTTGATTCTCGTAAATATAAGCTATGATTAAAATGACTCCCCTTTTGAGTATGCTTTTCTGTTTAGTAGGAGCAAGCTTATCTGCTCAATCCCTTGCTGTTCGACAACAATTGCAACAACAATACACAACGGATGTAGCAAAGTTGACCTTGCAAAAGATAACGAATGAGGAGGCTGTAGCACGTGAAAAGTTGCGTGACTATCAAAAGAACAACGTTCATTTTAAGGCTCAATTTACAGATGAGATTAATTATTATCAGGCGCAACGTGTAGAGCGAAATGCAGTAATATACTTTAAAACCCACAACGTAATTTCAAGAGGGGTTAGTGGAGTCAATCAATTGAGTGAATCAACTAATCAAGCGTTCAATACGCTATTAGGACAAGAAATGGTTGTTGGAGTTATTGATGGTGATTTGGCTTTTGCTCGACATATAGAATTTGGAGGTCAGGCTCAATCAAGGGTTAAAATGCTAGATAGTTGGAATGAAAATATAGTAGAAAGGGATACTGTTTTTGCAGCAATAGAACGAAGAAGAAATCATGCTACCCATGTGGTAGGAACTATTCTGGCAGAAGGAAGAAAAGAAGAGGCTAAGGGGATGGCTCCTCAAGCTGAAGCATTGAGCTATCAGTGGATGAATGATATGGTTAAATTAGGAAATCTTGGAAAACAAGGTGTTTTAGTGTCTAATCATTCTTATGGAATTGCGGCGATTGATGATAATAAACAACCGCTTTTGCCACGGGATTATTTTGGCGCATATTCGATTGATGCGGTACATCTGGATCAATTGACGTATTTGTATCCTTATTTACAACCTGTTGTAGCAGCAGGGAATGATAAATTATATGCAGATATAGTTAATCCAGATAAGAAAGGCATGGACTTGCTCTTAGGACATGCGAATGCAAAGAATGCAATTGTGGTAGGGGCTGTAGGGATATATGGAGGAGGTATGCTGAATGAGACTGAATTTAGTAGCAATGGACCAACGAATGATTTTCGAATTAAGCCAGATATTGCTGCAATAGGGAAAGATGTATTGTCGTCTGCTTATCAATATCGTTTTAGCAATGGAGAAATTGAGAAGGATAATTTATATACTACACTAAGTGGAACTTCTATGGCAGCGCCTTCTGTTGCCGGAATCTTATTATTATGGCAACAATGGGTGCTGAATCACAAAAAGTTTCCATATAAAGCAGCTACAATCAAGGGTATTATGATAAATAGTGCAGAAGCAATTGCTGTCGAAAAAGGGCCAAATGCAAGAACAGGATGGGGAGTGATTCATGCATGGAATGGAATTCAATTATTAGATGCAGCGGATAAAAAACAAGCAGTTGTTAGGGAAGAGACCTTATTGAATAAGAAATCCAATAGTCTACGCATCAAAGTAATGGAAGAAATGGAACAACTGTCATTTACAATCTGTTGGACAGATGTTGCTGGAGCATATAGTGAAGCGAATTTCTCAGAAGACAAAGGGATTAAAAACCTAGTAAATGACCTGGATATACGTGTATATAAAGATGGGGTTGAGTATTTTCCATGGAAACTTACGAATGGCTACACTCTAAGTAGGGCGGTACGAGGAGATAATCAGGTAGATAATGTTGAACGAATTGACATAGACAATCCCGAATTAGGAGTTTATGAAATTGTGGTCTCACATAAAGGGCAACTTGTAAATCAAGTGCAGGATTATAGCTTAATTGTGAATGGCAATACGTATTCTGGAGTTGTTCTAGAATCGACAAGCGAGAACAAGGAGTTAGAAAAAATTGTTGCCTGGCCAAATCCAGTGGGAGATATTCTTAATATAGAAATACCACAAGCCTTTGTTTTTTCAGCAATAGAAGCTACAATTTACGACCGAGCAGGAAAGTATATAACAACAATACCCATGCAAGCAACGAATAGACAGAGTTTGAATGTATCTTTTTTACCTAGTGGAATGTATTTCCTTACTATTCAAGGTGAGGTGAAAAAACAACAAGTAAAATTTTTAAAAAAATAAAATAGAAACAATAAGCTTGCATTTTATCGTGTTATCGGTATAGTATTCATATAAATCATTAAAGATTTATTCGTTTTTGAAATAAAAATTAAAAACGGCATGTTATTTGATTTTTAATCAATTGTGTTTTTTTTAGAAGGTATTCAGTTTTAAAGCTGTATATGATTTAATAAAAACACAAGTAAATGAATTAAAAATTAAAATAATGATGAAGGTATGAAACGACTTGTGAGTTTAGTATTGGTGGGAATGTCGACATTTGCTTTTGGACAGCAAATGAGTGTAAATGATTCTCTTTATAATCCCTTAATCCCCGTCAACAAACAAAATCTACTCAAAGATTTTGATTTGGTTTTTCTTATGCGATATGGGCTTGATTCTTATGTAGAAAAAGCAAAACCTACAACAAGTCATTTTGATGGCAATGAATTGCGTATTGATATAAGTGCAAAAGTGCATGATCGAGTAGGATTTCGATTTAGAAATCGAATGACTGCAGCGCCAACAACGGGTACCTTGGACCACGTTAATTCTACAATTGACATTGCTTTCATTGATGTAAAAGCAACAGATAAGGTAAATTTTACTATTGGTAAGCTTTCATCCGATTGGGGAGGTTATGAATATGATTTAAATCCCATTGAGGTCTTGGCTTATAATGATATCTTAGACCATGCTGAAAATTATATGGTTGGTTTTGGAGTGGGATATAAAGTCACTACAAAGCATCGCTTCAATGTACAAATACTCAATACGAGTGCTAATAAACTAAAACAAGAAGGAACGATTGCTATCCCTCAAGGTCTAGAAGAATCAAAAACGCCGTTGGCTTTCGTAGGAAATTGGAGGGGAAGTTTTTGGAATGATCAATTCCAAACGTCCTATAGTTATAGTTATTTCTCTCAAGCAAAGAATAAGGGGATGTATTATATAGCGCTGGGGAATAAATATCAGCATAAAAATTTAACGTGGATGTATGATTTCCAATATAGTCATGATGCATTAGATAAGCGTGGAATAATTAGTTCTATGTTTCAGGAAGAAAAACCAGTGATGGCTGAAGATGTGTCTTATATAGATCATTGGACAAGAGTAGATTATCAAGTATATACTAAATTGTATCTTTCTTTAACCTTGATGACAAGCAATGTTTATGCACAACATCACGTTGCTGGTGAAACGGAAAATAATCATATACGCACAAGTTATGGAGTAAGTCCGATGGTTCAATACCGTCCATTTAAAAATTTGAACTTACGATTTTATGCGGCTTACATCGGTCGTTGGTATCAATATTCTTCTTATGCAAAAGAAGCATTAGGACAAGTAAATAGTAGTACTGGACGCATTAGCATTGGCTTTATAAGCCCATTGCAGGTGCTGTAATAGGAATTAGCTAGTAAGATACTGATTTTTCTGTTAAAATTAACCAAAGCATTTACTTTTATAAGATTAAAATTTTACCTTTCCACCCGTGAATGAATACACCTATAGAAGTTAAACAAAATATCATGAAAAAAAATATTGTTTTAGTATTGAGCTTTGCTGCATTGTGTAGTTTTAGTGTGCAAGCACAAAATCAAGAGCAAAAGCGAAAAATAGTGAATAGCTATAAAGAAAATGTTGCCCAAGCAGGTTACGTAAATATTGCAAAAAAGCTTACGGCTCAAAAAATAGAAGCTCATGAACTAGCAAAAGCCAATAATAGACCAATATCAGGTGTTACAGAAGATGGTAGAGTTTATTCGTTACAGCGAGTAGATGATTTTGGTACTTATATTTATTATATTACAAGTAATGCAGGAAGTCGCGTAACAGCAAGAGTTAATGATATTGCTCCCGGAGGTAGTTTAGGTTTAAATCTAGATGGAAAAGGTGTTACAGTTGGTGTATGGGATGGTCAACCAGCTTTAGATACACATGTGGAATTACAAGGTGTAAATGGAACTTCAAGAATTGCACTTAAAAATGATTTACCTGATTTGTCTCGATTGAGTCAATCAGAACGAACTAGATATGTTAGAGGACGTTCACATGCAACACATGTAACAGGGACGATTGCTGCAAAAGGAATAAATCCTAATGCAAAAGGAATTGCACCTGAAGCTCAGGTAGTAAGTTATGATTGGAATAATGATTATGACGAAATGGATGAGGAGGCAACTACTAATGCTCTGTTAGTTTCAAACCATTCCTATGGTATGGCAGCAATCGGTGATGATGGGACAATATATGTTGGACCCAATTATTTTGGTGCTTATGATGATACTGCTCAAGGGTATGATTGGGTAACTAGTAATCATAAATATTATCAACCCGTTGTTGCTGCTGGAAATGATCAACAGTATTATACTCGATTGAATCCTACTAAAAATGGAGCAGATATGCTTTTAGGAGGGTCTGTAGCTAAAAACGTGATTGTTGTCGCAGCAGTGAATCAAGTAGCTAACTATACAAATCCAGCTAGTGTGCGCATTTCTGTTTTTAGCAGTAATGGACCGACGAATGATTTTCGTATTAAACCCGATATTTCGGCTAAGGGAGTAAATGTTCTCTCGACTAATTATGTATTGCCAACACCTATAACAGGCGTGCCTAGAACTGATGCTTATGCGTCATTTGATGGTACATCTATGGCTGCTCCGGCAGTAACAGGTGTGATTGCTTTATGGCAACAATGGGCAATGGAGAATAGAGAAATGCCACTAAAATCGGCATCTATTCGCGCGTTGATGGCACATACTGCTGATGAAGCAGGAAGTGCATCAGGACCTGACCATATTTATGGATGGGGATTAATCAATGCAAAAGCTGGAGTTCAGGTTTTAAATGGTGCAAAAGAAGGATTAGCTTTATTGGAAGAAAATGAACTAATGCAAGGAGCAACGTACGAAAAGGAGTTCATTGTAAAAGAAAGCGGAGGGAAAGTTATTGTGACTTTAGCTTGGACCGATCCGTACGGTGAGGCAAGTAGAAATAACTACAATGAAAATTATGCAAAAAATAATCCTTCTTTAGTAAATGATTTAGATTTACGTGTATATAAAGACGGAGTAGAGTATTTGCCTTGGAGATTAAACAAAGATTTCAATAATCTAATAGCAGTACTAGCAGATAATGATGTAGACAATATAGAGAAAATTGAGTTTGATGGTGCCGAAGCAGGAACTTATACAATTAAAGTGTCTCATAAAGGAACCTTAGAAAACAATAGTCAAGAATATTCGCTTATTTTAACGAGTGATGACTTCAATAACTTATCTACTGAAGAGTTTGAATTGACAGATTTATCTTTTGCTGTTTGGCCAAATCCAGTAGTGGATCAGTTGAATGTAACGATTCCAGAAGAGGTTAATGTAAAAGGGATGTCTATTCAGGTATTTGATATGACAGGTCGTTTGGTACAAAGTTTACCAACATTATCCTCAAATCAAGTAGAAGTAAATATGAGCGGATTGTCTTCAGGTACTTATTTTGTAAAAATAAAAGGCAATGGCTTTGACAAGACAGAGCGTATTGTAAAAAAATAAACAAGTAGTTAAACAACTATAGGAAGAAGGAGAGCTGTGCTCTCCTTTTTTTTTGTTTTTCGCTTTTTTGCTTTTCGCTTTTTTGTTTTTTTGTAAAATCGCGAAGTTGTTTGATTCTTTTTTTAAAGAAATTTTTATCTTTTTATAAGGGAGCACATGGCCATGTGCCCCTCCTTATATATATGTATATATATATAAGGAGGCATCAAAAAACAAAAAAATATCTTTCCCCCGTACGGGCACATGGCAATGTGCCCCTTGCTCGAAATGTTTTTTCAATAGATATTCTTCTTTTGCCTGACGCATTCCTCGAAAACGCCCCTTGCGAAAAGGCAAAAAAGCGTTCACCTATATATAAGGAGAGCATCAAAATAAAAAATATCTTTTCCCTGCCTGTACGGGCACATGGCAATGTGCCCCCATGCTCGAAATGTTTTTTCAATAGATATTCTTCTTTTGCCTGATGCATTCCTCGAAAACGCCCCTTGCGAAAAGGCAAAAAAGCGTTTACCTATATATATAAGGAGAGAATAAAAACAGAAAATACCCTTCCCCGTACGGGCACATGGCCATGTGCCCCTATGCTCGAAACACTTTTTTCAAAAGAAAACCTTCTTTTATCAGAATGCATTCCCCAAAAATGCCCCTTGCAAAAACGCAAAAAAGCGTTCACCTATATAATAGGCGCGGGCAAATGGCCATGTGCCCCCATGCTCGAAACACTTTTTTCAAAAGAAAACCTTCTTTTGCTTGATGCATTCCCCAAAAACGCCCCTTGCAAAAACGCAAAAAAGCAGCATCATCGCTCCACGCGATCCCAAACCATGAAAAAGTCAAAAAAACTTTTAGATGTAACGTGTATGATAATAGCGAGTTGCGACAATTATCGAAAATACTTTTAAAAAAAGGTTGCGTAAAGTTTGGAAGTGGCGAAAAAGGTGCTACTTTTGCATCCGCATTAAACAAGCAGACGTTCATAGAAAAGCAGTAGAAAAGACTTGAGATTAGCTAAAAAATATTTTTAAAAATAAATTTGGATAATCGAAATAAAGAGTCTTATCTTTGCAGTCCGCTTCAGTAAATACTGGGGTTAGCGAAAAGGGATGAAAAAATATTTTTCAAAAAAGTTTTGCTAATTCAAATAAAGTTTTTACTTTTGCACTCGCTTTGGTAAACAAGGGATGACGAAAAGAAGGAAAGAAAAAAATCTAAATTTTTTTTGTCAAATCAAAAAAGTTGTTTACTTTTGCACTCGCTTCGAAATTTAAGTAGAAGAGAGTTTGAAACACGATCATAGACATATTGGACAACAGCATACAAAATAAAGAGAGTAAGGTGATTTTAGGATCACGAATAAACTAGCTAACTTTTTACAATATTAAAAATATACGATGAAGAGTTTGATCCTGGCTCAGGATGAACGCTAGCGGCAGGCCTAACACATGCAAGTCGAGGGGTATAGAGAGCTTGCTTTCTAGAGACCGGCGGATGGGTGAGTAACGCGTATGCAACCTACCTTTTACAGGGGAATAGCCCGGAGAAATTCGGATTAATACTCCATGGTTTATATGAGTGGCATCATTTATATAATAAAGATTTATCGGTAAAAGATGGGCATGCGTATCATTAGCTAGTTGGTGTGGTAACGGCATACCAAGGCGACGATGATTAGGGGTCCTGAGAGGGAGATCCCCCACACTGGTACTGAGACACGGACCAGACTCCTACGGGAGGCAGCAGTGAGGAATATTGGTCAATGGAGGCAACTCTGAACCAGCCATGCCGCGTGCAGGATGACGGTCCTATGGATTGTAAACTGCTTTTGTACGGGAAGAAATGTAATTACGTGTAATTATTTGACGGTACCGTAAGAATAAGGATCGGCTAACTCCGTGCCAGCAGCCGCGGTAATACGGAGGATCCGAGCGTTATCCGGAATTATTGGGTTTAAAGGGTTCGTAGGCGGTTTAGTAAGTCAGTGGTGAAATCTTATAGCTTAACTATAAAATTGCCGTTGATACTGCTAAACTTGAATAGTATGGAAGTAATTAGAATATGTAGTGTAGCGGTGAAATGCTTAGATATTACATGGAATACCAATTGCGAAGGCAGATTACTACGTACTTATTGACGCTGATGAACGAAAGCGTGGGTAGCGAACAGGATTAGATACCCTGGTAGTCCACGCCGTAAACGATGGATACTAGCTGTTCGGTTTTCGGACTGAGTGGCTAAGCGAAAGTGATAAGTATCCCACCTGGGGAGTACGTTCGCAAGAATGAAACTCAAAGGAATTGACGGGGGCCCGCACAAGCGGTGGAGCATGTGGTTTAATTCGATGATACGCGAGGAACCTTACCAAGGCTTAAATGTAGATTGACAGGTTTAGAGATAGACTTTTCTTCGGACAATTTACAAGGTGCTGCATGGTTGTCGTCAGCTCGTGCCGTGAGGTGTCAGGTTAAGTCCTATAACGAGCGCAACCCCTATTGTTAGTTGCCAGCGGGTCATGCCGGGAACTCTAACAAGACTGCCGGTGCAAACCGTGAGGAAGGTGGGGATGACGTCAAATCATCACGGCCCTTACGTCTTGGGCTACACACGTGCTACAATGGCCAGTACAGAAAGCAGCTACCAGGCAACTGGATGCGAATCTCAAAAACTGGTCTCAGTTCGGATTGGAGTCTGCAACTCGACTCCATGAAGCTGGAATCGCTAGTAATCGGATATCAGCCATGATCCGGTGAATACGTTCCCGGGCCTTGTACACACCGCCCGTCAAGCCATGGAAGCTGGGGGTACCTGAAGTCGGTCGCCGCAAGGAGCTGCCTAGGGTAAAACTGGTAACTAGGGCTAAGTCGTAACAAGGTAGCCGTACCGGAAGGTGCGGCTGGAACACCTCCTTTCTAGAGAAAAAAAGAGGTTGGTTTATTTACTCTCGCTGTTTGTTCAAATAAAAAAAATAAGTAATATACAGAGTCTCGTAGCTCAGCTGGTTAGAGTACTACACTGATAATGTAGGGGTCGGCAGTTCGAGTCTGCCCGGGACTACTAAGTATTACAAAGGAAATTCTAGAGGTTAGTTAAACCGTTGAAAGTTACTGTTGACTGTAAACTGTTAACCTGTAACCTTATAATGGGGGATTAGCTCAGCTGGCTAGAGCGCCTGCCTTGCACGCAGGAGGTCATCGGTTCGACTCCGATATTCTCCACAAGAACGCAAGTTCAAAACGATCATTGACATATTGTAACGACAAATACAGTTAGATAGTAATAGTAATATTATTATTTTAATAAAAATTTATAGAAAGTACGATTCGAAAGAATTGTAAGCACATAAGCAAAATAAGGGCGTATGGGGAATGCCTAGGCTCTCAGAGGCGAAGAAGGACGTGATAAGCTGCGAAAAGCTACGGGGATCGGCACACACGACTTGATCCGTAGATATCCGAATGGGGCAACCCACTATGTTGAAGACATAGTATCCGAATAGGAGGCGAACCTGCTGAACTGAAACATCTAAGTAGGCAGAGGAGAAGAAAACAAAAGTGATTCCGCTAGTAGTGGCGAGCGAACGCGGAATAGCCCAAACCAATGTTGTTACGGCAATATTGGGGTTGTAGGACCACGATATTTCTTGCGGATTGAATTAGAATTACCTGGAAAGGTAAACCGAAGAGGGTGATAGTCCCGTATAAGTAAGAGAAGATAAGGATAGTGGTATCCTGAGTAGGTCGGGGCACGTGAAACCCTGATTGAAACTGGCGGGACCATCCGCTAAGGCTAAATACTCCTGAGAGACCGATAGTGAACCAGTACCGTGAGGGAAAGGTGAAAAGAACCGTGAATAACGGAGTGAAATAGATCCTGAAACCATACGCCTACAAGCGGTCGGAGCCCCTTTGTGGGGTGACGGCGTGCCTTTTGCATAATGAGCCTACGAGTTACCGTTGCTGGCAAGGATAAGTGATTAAGTCATGGATCCGTAGCGAAAGCGAGTCTTAATAGGGCGCTTTAGTCAGTAGTGGTAGACGCGAAACCGTGTGATCTACCCATGGGCAGGTTGAAGTTTAGGTAACACTAAATGGAGGACCGAACCGTTTAACGCTGAAAAGTTTTCGGATGACCTGTGGGTAGGGGTGAAAGGCCAATCAAACTCGGAAATAGCTCGTACTCCCCGAAATGCATTTAGGTGCAGCGATGATCATAGTTACTTAGAGGTAGAGCTACTGATTGGATGCGGGGGCTTCACCGCCTACCAATTCCTGACAAACTCCGAATGCTAATTAATGATAATCATCAGTGAGGGCATGGGTGCTAAGGTCCATGTCCGAGAGGGAAAGAACCCAGACCATCAGCTAAGGTCCCCAAATGTATGCTAAGTTGAAAAAACGCGGTTTGATTGCCCAGACAGCTAGGATGTTGGCTTGGAAGCAGCCATTCATTTAAAGAGTGCGTAACAGCTCACTAGTCGAGCGATCGAGCATGGATAATAATCGGGCATAAGTATACTACCGAAGCTATGGATTTACGTTTTAAACGTGAGTGGTAGGGGAGCATTCTATCGACGTAGAAGCCGTATTGTGAGATATGGTGGAGTTTATAGAAAAGAAAATGTAGGCATAAGTAACGATAAGGGGTGCGAGAAACACCCCCGCCGTAAGACTAAGGTTTCCTGAGCTATGCTAATCAGCTTAGGGTTAGTCGGGACCTAAGGCAGACCCGAAGGGGGACGTCGATGGCCAACGGGTTAATATTCCCGTACTACTAATAATTGTGATGGAGTGACACAGTGATGAAAGCACCGCGAACTGACGGAATAGTTCGTTGAAGCACGTACCTATATTCCCTATAGTAAAATGCGTAGGGGATGGAGAAATGCGATAGTACTCAGCGTTTTCGAACAACGAGATAGTGTGCCTAAGGGCTGTCAAGAAAAGCTTCTAAACTTAGATTATTAGTACCCGTACCGTAAACCGACACAGGTAGTCGAGGAGAGTATCCTAAGGCGCTCGAGAGATTCATGGCTAAGGAACTAGGCAAAATAGACCTGTAACTTCGGGAGAAAGGTCGCCAGCGCAAGCTGGCCGCAGTGAAAAGGTCCAGGCGACTGTTTATCAAAAACACAGGGCTCTGCAAAATCGTAAGATGAAGTATAGGGCCTGACACCTGCCCGGTGCTGGAAGGTTAAGAGGAGATGTTATCTTCGGAGAAGCATTGAATTGAAGCCCCAGTAAACGGCGGCCGTAACTATAACGGTCCTAAGGTAGCGAAATTCCTTGTCGGGTAAGTTCCGACCTGCACGAATGGTGTAACGATCTGGACACTGTCTCAGCCATGAGCTCGGTGAAATTGTAGTATCGGTGAAGATGCCGATTACCCGCAGTGGGACGAAAAGACCCTGTGCACCTTTACTATAGCTTAGTATTGTTCTTGGATAAGTGATGTGTAGGATAGGTGGGAGACTTCGATCCTGCGTCGCCAGGCGTAGGTTAGTCATTGTTGAAATACCACCCTTTGCTTATTTGAGATCTAACTCTGCACTGCAGAGGACATTGCTTGGTGGGTAGTTTGACTGGGGTGGTCGCCTCCAAAAGAGTAACGGAGGCTTCTAAAGGTTCCCTCAGCACGCTTGGTAACCGTGCGTAGAGTGCAATGGCATAAGGGAGCTTGACTGGGAGACTAACAAGTCGATCAGGTACGAAAGTAGAGCATAGTGATCCGGTGGTTCCGCATGGAAGGGCCATCGCTCAAAGGATAAAAGGTACGCCGGGGATAACAGGCTGATCTCCCCCAAGAGCTCATATCGACGGGGGGGTTTGGCACCTCGATGTCGGCTCGTCACATCCTGGGGCTGGAGAAGGTCCCAAGGGTTGGGCTGTTCGCCCATTAAAGTGGCACGCGAGCTGGGTTCAGAACGTCGTGAGACAGTTCGGTCTCTATCTACTGTGGGCGTTAGAAATTTGAGTGGATCTGATTCTAGTACGAGAGGACCGAATTGGACCAACCTCTAGTGCATCTGTTGTCTCGCCAGGGGCATCGCAGAGTAGCTACGTTGGGCAGGGATAAGCGCTGAAAGCATATAAGTGCGAAACCCACCACAAGATGAGATTTCTTTAAAGAGCCGTTGAAGATGACAACGTTGATAGGCTATAGATGTAAAGGCAGTAATGTCATAGTCAAGTAGTACTAATAGCTCGTAAGCTTATGTGTACTCCCTCTACTAATAAGTAGAGGGAGGGCAACTTTCTAAAATGAAATAAGTATTTGTTACGTTATAATATACCGAATTAGTTATAGGATCCGAGAGGAATTTATAACAACCGCTTTAGGGTGGTTATTGCGGCGGGGCTCACCTCTTCCCATTTCGAACAGAGAAGTTAAGCCCGCTAGCGC
The DNA here is from genome assembly GCF_029894455.1 of Myroides gitamensis. NCBI lineage: Bacteria > Pseudomonadati > Bacteroidota > Flavobacteriia > Flavobacteriales > Flavobacteriaceae > Myroides > Myroides gitamensis. The sequence goes on along the minus strand of NZ_JARYHN010000001.1, from coordinate 2,235,257 downwards.
AGATGGTACTGCCACATGGTGGGAGAGTATGTCGTCGCCCTTCTTTTGAAAAGCCTGATTACGTAAGTAGTCAGGCTTTTTTGTTTTATATCGGTTTGGAAAGACGTAGGGGCCAATGGCAATTGGCCTTCTTGCATGATGCATATCGTATCGCAGTAAAATATCCTTATAAACGATACAACTACAAAAAAGCAAAGAAGCGAAAAAACAAAAAAGCATTCCCAAAAAAAATAATCTTCAAAAAATTGGTCTTCTTGCATGATGCATATCGTATCGCGGTAAAATATCCTTATAAACGATACAACTACAAAAAAGCAAAGAAGCGAAAAAACAAAAAAGCATTCCCAAAAAAAATAATCTTCAAAAAATTGGTCTTCTTGCATGATGCATATCGTATCGCGGTAAAATATCCTTATAAACGATACAACTACAAAAAAGCAAAGAAGCAAAAAAACAAAAATACCTCCTATCAAAAAGATAATCTTCAAAAAATTGGCCTTCTTACATGATACATATCGTATCGCAGTAAGATATCATGATGAAGGGTGTACCACAAAAAAGCAAAGAAGCGAAAAAACAAAAATACCTCCTCTCAAAAAGATAATCTTCAAAAAATTGGCCTTATAACATGATACATATCGTATCGCAGTAAAATATCGTGATGAAAGGTGCACCACAAAAAAGCAAAGAAGCAACGCTCAAAAAGCCAAAAAAATCGCAAAACACAAATATTTTTATTTTTCAAAATTCACGTTTTGTCTTATATTTTATGTATTAATACAAAAAGCATTTTATATTGTGAATTTTATTAGCTTTGTTTGTGATGTTTAACATATTTTTTATAATTATTGTGTAATATAGAATAATTGCAGCTTTTTTTATCTAAATTATGTCGAAAATGTACTATCTTTGATAAAAAGAAGAAAAATCCATTTATATTGCTATGATTGAGCGTTTAAAAAGTAGGTTGAAAAGGGATATCCCTCGGGGAATTATATTCGTTATCGATATCTTTATTATTCTTTTCACTTATTTTATATCATTACTTTTCTTAAGTAATTTTTATGGCACTTATGATATTGAACTATTCTATTCTAAGTTGCCAATCGTTTTAGGAGCTTATGTCCTTAGTTTTTGGTTAGTAAAACCATATCGTAGTTTAATTCGTCAAACCTCTATTAAGGATATCGAATTAGTTTTTATTACTTGTTTATTTGCGAGCGTTTTAATTACAATTCCAGCGGCATTGCAACGCAATGGAATTATTGAAGGCGAGCAATTGGATGATTACATCAGACAATCCTATTCATTTATTGTGATGCATATGTTGTTGTCTGCTGCGATTCTTGTTTGTGCTCGTTTGTTTTATAGCCAGTTTTACAGAAGTTATATTTTGGAAGTCCGCAATGAGAAACGCGTGATGATTTATGGTGCTGGTGATTCTGGATTGATTACTTTAAATGCGTTAGCTGCAGATACAAAAGTACGCACACAGATTATTGGGTTCATTGATGATAATGATAGAAAAGTAGGACAGCGTATTGCAGGGTATAGAATTTACGGAAGTAAAGATATTACAACTGAATTTGTTCAGCATTACCGAATTGATGATATAATTATTTCTATTCAGAACATTCAACGTGAACGATTGAATGAGATTGCTGAATACTTAGTTGAGTTACCCGTAAAAATTAAGATTATTCCTCCAGCAACCGATTGGTTGAATGGAAAATATACCAATAGACAAATTAAGGAATTGCGTATAGATGACTTATTAGGTCGTAAGGCAATTAATTTAGACAACCCAATCATCGGTAACGAGCTAAAAGACAAAGTAGTTATGATTACGGGAGCTGCAGGTTCTATTGGAAGCGAGATTGCAAGACAGGTTGCCTTATTTGATTTCAAACAATTAATATTGATCGATCATGCAGAATCTCCTTTGTATGATGTGCAACAATCAATGGTTTCAGCATTTAAAGACCGCATTGTATATGTAGTGGGAAATATTCGAGAAGAGGCTAATATGCGTGCTGTTTTTAAACAATATCGCCCCGAATTGGTCTATCATGCAGCAGCATATAAACATGTGCCTCTGATGGAGTCTTATCCTTATGAGGCAATTTATACGAATATCAAAGGAACAAAACACATTGCAGATTTATCTGTTGCCTTTGGTGTACATAAGTTTGTTATGGTTTCTACGGATAAAGCTGTAAACCCAACGAATGTTATGGGAGCTACAAAACGTGCGGCTGAGATTTATGTTTCTAGTTTGAAAGATACAAGTAAAACGAATTTTATTGTGACGCGTTTTGGTAATGTATTAGGATCTAACGGATCCGTTATTCCTCTTTTTAAGCGTCAGTTAGATGCAGGTGGGCCCTTAACCGTTACACATCCTGATATCACGCGTTATTTTATGACTATTCCAGAAGCTTGTCAATTGGTTTTGGAAGCTTCAATTATGGGAAATGGCGGAGAGATCTTTGTTTTTGATATGGGGAAATCCATGAAGATTATTGATTTGGCTAAACGTATGATTCAATTAAGTGGATTGGTTTATCCAGATGATATTGATATTAAAATTACAGGCTTACGTCCTGGAGAAAAGATTTTTGAGGAACTTTTAGCCAATGATGAAAATACTGTGAAGACACATCATGAGAAGATTATGATTGCTCAAGTAAGAGAACAAGATTTAACTGCAGCGAAGTATTCAATCGAAGAACTATGCCAAGGTGTTTTGGACGAAGAGCGAAAAAAAGATATGATGTATTTAGTTACAACATTGAAACAAATTGTACCAGAGTTTAAATCACAGAACTCGATTTATTCTTCTCTGGATCAGATAGAAGCATAAGGAAAAGGCTATCCAATTCGGATAGCCTTTCTTATTTGTTATTTTTGCCAAAGTTCTATACTTTGGAATTTGATTTCTTTGATTGTGTTTCCTTTTGTGTCACCGATGGGTTTTTCAAAAACAACCCAATACATCATTCTCTTTTTGCTATCGGGGTTGGTGTATACGCAGCTTAATAAAGGCGATTCGGGATTATTGCCACTTCCATTTTTGTATTTCATGGGTGTTGTACAATACGGACTTAGTTCTTCATAATTGGTATTGTACGCATAATTTGCGTTGGTATAGTGAACCTGTTTTTTGCTGTCTAGCGTATATTCACTTTTTAGTAAAAATTGAACACCAAAGTACAGTTTATTGTTTTGTTTTAATTGTTCAACGGTAAATCTACTTTCTTCAGCTGTTGTAAAAGGAATATAGTACATTTTATCTCCATCAAAACCGTCAAAAATACTATAGGATAGGTTGCCTATTTTTACTTCTTTGTTATCAATGGGCATGGATTGTAAAAGTTGTTGAATCTTTTCTGTGTTGGGTTGACTTGCTGTCATTTCATACATCAAATCACCTATTTTTTGTCCAAAATTTTGCGTTTGACCGTATGTTGTTATCGAAAGAATAAATAAGGCAAATACGGTGAATACTAGGTGCGAATAATATTTTTTCATCTTTTTTTGTTTAACCTTAAAAATACAATTTTTATGCCAAACAAGTATGTTTTTGCTATTTGTTTTCGTTCCAGTAGTAACTATCAGGATAAAGACGTTCACCAAAAATTGCTGTTCCCACGCGTACAATGGTAGCTCCCTCTGCTATAGCTATTTCTAAATCACCGCTCATTCCCATGGATAGTTCTTTCATTTCAACGTTAGGTAAATGCAGCTCCTTCGCTTGTTGTTGTATATTTTTAAGTAATTGGAAACAAGGGCGTATTTGAGCTTCATCTGCACTAAATAAACCAATGGTCATGAGACCTTTGATGCGCAAGGTATCAAGTTGAGCAACCTCTTGTATAAGTGCTAAAGCGTCTTCAGGAGCGATCCCAAATTTACTTTCTTCATTTGATGTATTAACTTGAATTAGGACCTCCATTATTTTATTTTCTGAAGTCAAACGCTGGTGTAGTTTCGTGGCAAGGTCCAATCGATCAATCGAATGAATACACGTCACATCGTATTTTAAGATGTCTTTGATCTTATTGGTTTGCAAATGGCCGATAAAGTGATTCGTCGGTTTGAGGTCAAGCAGATCGTCGTATTTTTCTTTTATCTCTTGAATTTTATTTTCACCTAGTAAGGTTTGACCTGCCTCAATAGCTAAGCGAATTCTCGCTGCAGGAACGGTTTTTGTAGCCAATAATAATTGAACCTCTTGAGGATCTCTATTGTTAGCTATACATGCCTTTTCAATGCGTTGTAAAATGTACTTGATGTTTTCTTGAATGTGTAACATAGGATATGAATTAAGAGATAAACAAAATTGGCGAAGCCGAAACTCCGCCAACAAACTAGACTTATTTCCACCAATTATAGTAGTTATGCACTCCATCGTATTGAAAATCACATTTCGGATAGAGATTATTACCAATGATGTTCGTTTTTTCAGTTTCGAGCATTAATCCACAAGCATTTGTTTCTTCACACCATTTTTTACTACGGTCAATTAAAGCAACCGACAATCCTTTTCCTCTATGGTCAGGATGTACAAATAGGTCACTTAACAACCATTGTTTTTGTAGTTTAATGTAGTGAAAAAGCTTGTACAATTGAACGAAACCAACTGCCTTATTATCGATCATGGCTAAGAAGATATCAGATTCTCCATGGAGTAGGCGCTCTTTGATGAAAGCTGTACTCCCTTGTAAATCCGCTTCTTGACGATAGAAAATACGGTATAAGTTAAATAATTCCGAAGCTTCTTTTAAATCTTCTAAGCTTGCTTTTTTAATTGTGTAGTTCATCTTTATTTTTATTTTACAGGGCAAAAGTATAAGAGATTAGGACTATCTTTGTGGTCCAGATAAGTTATAATTAGTAGTCCAATATGTTGCCATTTGAAAGAATCATTACGATAGATAGGACAAGTAATATTCCTATTTATAGACAGATTGCTATTTCGTTTATCAACGCGATTAGCCAGGGAATTATCAAAGCCAATACGCATTTACCAAGTACACGTGATTTGGCGAAATTGCTAGGGGTACATCGCAAAACAATAGTAGCGGCTTATGAAGAATTGGAAGCCCAAGATTGGGTTGTTTCTGTTCCGCGAAAGTATGTGGCTGTTTCTGCAAAGATTCCACATTTAAAGCCTAAAAAATGGTCAGACGAAGCGGCGAATGAATCATCGTATGGTGCCTTTTTTGATTTGCCTTTTAAGCAAATCACTGCACCTAAACGGAAGTCAACTACGATCTTACCAGATGTAATTATTGACGATGGTTTTCCAGATGTACGACTTTCTCCTATTGATGATTTACTTAAGATTTACCGCTCGTATACGTCAAAGAAGCACAGTATTCGCAATGCTACTTTTGGCAGCGCACAAGGTAGCTTAAAACTACGGGAGGTCTTGGCGGACTATCTATCCGAAACGCGAGGCTTAAATATTGAGAAAGAGCATCTTTTAATCACACATGGTGCCCAAATGAGTATTTATTTGGCTGCTCAATTATTGTTGACTCAAGGGGATGTTGTTGTGGTTGGAAAACCCAATTATGGAATGGCAACAAAGGTGTTTGAACAAACGGGAGCAACAGTAATTGAAGTAGGGGTTGACGATTGCGGTTTAGTTGTTGAAGAGGTACAAGCCATTTGTGAACAGCAACCGATTAAAGCTATTTATGTGATCCCACATCACCATTATCCTACAACAGTAACCATGAGTATTGAAAGGCGAATTGCTCTATTGAAGTTATCTCAACAGTATGCATTTGCTATTATTGAAGATGATTACGATTATGATTATCACTATGCCTCATCTCCCTATTTACCTTTGGCTAGTAGTCCACATAATGGCAATATTATTTATATCGGATCCTTTTCAAAACTATTAGATCCATCGATTCGCATTGGGTTTATGGTAGCTCCTTTTAATTTTATTGAACAAGGAGTAGCCTTGAGGAAACTAATTGATGTCGGTGTTGATGGTTATATGCAAAATGCGTTAGCTGAGTTGATTAAACTCGGAGAGTTGAAACGACATATCAAGAAAGCAAAAAAATGTTATTTTTCTCGAAGAGATTATTTAGATCAGTTGTTGCAGGAGCATTTGCAAGCTCATGTGACGTATGCTTTACCATCAGGAGGAATGGCAATATGGTTGGTGTTGAAAAAACCGCACCTCGTTGAATATTTAATTAACCATCCACAATTGGCCATTAAGCGAGCGGTAGTTGAATTAAATGCTTTTCGCTTTGGGTTTGCCTCAATGAATGAAAAGGAATTGGAACAGGCGGTTTTGTTGTTAAAGAAGATTATAGAAGAAAAGAAATAGAACGAATACGTACAAAATAAAAAAGTTGATTGTCATGTGTGAAACAGGAAGTGCTTCACACATGACGAATCACTTGTTATTATTTAGCAATATCAATTAAGATTTTTACTTCCGAAGGGTTTTTGATTAAAGCTTCAAAACCTCGATCGACAATTTCATCTAAACTGATTTTATTGGTAATTAATTTTTCAACTGGCATTTGCCCGCTGCTGATTAATTTCATGGTTTGTGGAAATATATTTCGATACGCAATCACGCCTTTGACTGTAATTTCGCGTAAAACTTGTTGGAGAGCATCATGTTGAACAGGTTGTCCAAATAGAGCAACAAGAACTACAGTTCCTCCGTTTCGTACTACATTAAAACCAGTTGTATAAGAGGCTTGTACACCTGCACAATCTAAAAATACATGAGGGCCTAATTGATCAGTTACTGCTTTGATTTTTTGGTGTAAATCAGCATCCATAGCATTAAATACATGGGTTGCGCCAATTTCTTTTGCTTTTTCTAAGCGTTTCTCCGCTACATCGGTTACAATAACAGTGCTAGCACCTGCTGCTAAAGCTGCTTGAGTACACAATAGACCAATTGGACCAGCTCCAGAAATGAATACTGTTTCTCCTAATTGGATATTACTTTGCATAACAGCATAAACAGCAACGGCAGCCGGTTCTACCATAGCTCCTTGTTCAAAAGTCATCGAGGTTGGCATTGGATGAACCATATAATCTTCTACGACAACATAATTTGCAAATCCGCCATCACCAGCTAGTCCAATAAAACCAAGGTGTTCACCTAAATTGTATTGTCCCGCAGTTGTAAAAGGACTGTCAAAGTTTTTATAGATCGGTTCTACGACTACGCGATCTCCTTTTTTGAAATGGGTAACTCCTTCACCAACTTCTTCAATAATACCCGAAAATTCATGGCCTAATGTCGTTACGCCTTGGTGACCATTCAGTGGATAAGGAGCATCCATGGGAATTAATTGAGGTCCGTGGTTATACTCATGCAGGTCAGAACCGCAAATCCCAGCAAATTGAACGGCAATTTTAACTTGACCTGTTTTAGGTTGTGGAATAGTGACTTCCTCTACGCGGATGTCTTTGGCTGCATACCAACGTGCTGCTTTCATTGTTTTCATAGGTAGATTTTTACGTGTTTCTATCAAAGTTAGGAAAAAGGAAGCATATGGTCGGTTACTTAGTAGTTAAACGTATATAAATTAACGAGGTTTAAGAAAAAAGTAGCAGAGAAGAATTTAGGGTAGACCTATGATATTGGAATCTTCCGTATCCTGTCTTGTGATTTGCGAGAAGACTTCGCAAGATTTAAAGCAAATAGTTGGGCATTTTTTCTTATTTTTGTTTGAATAAAAAAAGTAAGGTATGGCAACAGTTACATTAAAAAATAATCCATTTCACACAGTAGGTGAATTACCAGGTGTGGGCGTAGCGGCTCCTAATTTCGAATTAGTTGGAGTAGATTTAGCAACAAAATCAACAGCAGATTTTGCAGGTAAAAAAGTAGTTTTAAATATTTTCCCTAGCATTGACACGCCTACATGTGCGATGTCTGTTCGTACATTTAATCAACAAGCAGCACAATTACCGAATACAGTAGTATTGTGTATTTCTAAGGATTTACCTTTTGCTCAAACTCGTTTTTGTGGTGCTGAAGGAATTGATAATGTTGTTATGTTGTCTGATTTTAGAACTGGAGCATTTGGTCAAGCTTATGGAGTAACGTTTGCTGATGGACCTTTAGCAGGTTTATTATCGCGTTCAATTGTTGTAATTAATGAAGAAGGCAAAGTGGTATATACCGAACAAGTTGCTGAAACAGCAAATGAACCAAACTATGAATTAGCTTTAGCTGCCCTATAAGCGGATTAAATTAGCGCATGTAAAAAAAAGATATTTTTAAAGAAAGTAGCGATTTGTTATTTAAAATCGGCCACATTTTTTAAAGATATCTTTTACTTTATTACATTAGCGAGCCAAGTGTAAAAGCCTATCTTATCAATTGCAATGTATAAATGGAAAGAGAAAATAAATCAACAAAGAAAAAAACAGCCCCGCTTGAACAGAAAAAATACGATACAGCCATTTTAAAGAATTCGCGTTTTCTGTTTTCTATTCTATTGATTATTATGGGAATATCCCTTACGTTGAGTTTTATTTCGTACTTTATTTCGGGAATAGAAGATCAAAGTAATTTACTCGATGTAGGAAATAGAGAGCTAGAAGTAAATAACTGGTTAGGTAAATTAGGAGCCTATTTGGGCCATGTTTTTATTTATCAAGGGTTTGGATTAGCTTCTTTTTTCTTTGCTAAATTATTGATACATACAGGAGTCTATGCCTTTTTTTGGGATAGCTTCAAAAAGAATTAAAAAAGTTGTTTTTTGGGACCTGATCTCTATGATTTTATTAGGGAGTTTCTTAGGTTTCTTTTGGCAATCGAATCCTCTTTTAGGAGGAACAGTAGGGTATGAGATTAATTTATACTTAACGGATTACTTAGGAACTGCAGGAGCTATTTTATTAATTAGCTTTATTACGTTGACTTTCCTTTTATTCCGCTATAAATTATCGCCTACTAAAATTAGAGACTTTATTGCAACTATTCCAGCGAAGTTTTCTAAGCTTGCACCCGGTACGAAGTTAGATGATGCGTCTTTTGATAAAGAGGTGACTCCAACTCCAGAGGGGAATAAGGCTGCTACTGTAGTTTCAGCTCAGGATAAAAAAGAACCGATTGTACCTGTAGAAGAAAAGACAAATAAAGTGATACAACCAGAGGAGGAAATTCGTGTAAAAGAAACACAGCCTTCTGCTTTTTCTATTGACCATAAGAGTATTAAACCTACCATAGGACATAGTTCTGAATTGAATTTGCCACTTAAAAAAGAAGGAGGCGAAGTACAAAAAGAAGAAGAACCTAAACTTGCTTCAACAGAGGATTTTGTGATTGAAGCTGCACAGGATGAGGGAACGGTAGAGGAGAATTTAGCGGCTCAGTTGGTACAGGATTTTGGAGAGTTTGATCCGACGTTGGAGTTGTCTAACTATCAATTTCCTTCCATTGATTTACTGAAAGATTATGGAGCTGGGGGGATTACCATTAATCAAGAAGAACTAGAAGAAAACAAAAATAATATCGTAGAGACCCTGCGAAATTATAAAATAGATATTGCTCAGATTAAAGCAACTGTTGGTCCAACAGTTACCTTATATGAGATTGTACCTGAGGCAGGTGTTCGTATTTCTAAAATTAAAAACTTAGAGGATGATATTGCGTTGTCTTTAGCCGCTTTAGGGATTCGTATTATTGCGCCGATTCCTGGTAGAGGAACCATTGGTATTGAAGTACCGAATACAAGTCCATCGATTGTTTCGATGCGCAGTGTAATTGCGTCACCTAAGTTTCAAAGTGCCGAAATGGAATTGCCAGTCGCTTTAGGAAAGACGATTTCCAATGAAACTTTTGTGGTCGATTTAGCGAAGATGCCACACTTGCTGATGGCTGGAGCGACAGGACAAGGTAAGTCTGTTGGATTGAACGCTTTATTGGCTTCTTTGTTGTATAAGAAACACCCTGCCGAAGTGAAGTTTGTGTTGGTGGATCCGAAGAAAGTAGAGCTGACGTTATTCAATAAAATTGAACGCCATTATTTAGCAAAATTACCCGATTCGGAAGAAGCAATTATCACAGATAATACGAAGGTTATCAATACCTTAAATTCACTTTGTATCGAAATGGATAACCGTTACAGCTTATTGAAAGATGCTATGGTTCGAAATATTAAGGAGTACAACGAGAAGTTCAAGCAACGACGTTTGAATCCTGAGAATGGACATCGTTTTTTACCTTATATCGTTTTGGTGATTGATGAGTTTGCCGATTTGATTATGACGGCTGGAAAGGATGTTGAGACTCCAATTGCGCGTTTAGCTCAGTTGGCACGTGCGATTGGGATTCACTTGATTATTGCAACACAACGACCATCGGTAAACGTAATTACAGGTATTATTAAGGCAAACTTCCCTGCGCGAATTGCGTTCCGCGTAACGTCAAAGATTGACTCTCGTACGATTTTAGATCAACAAGGGGCTGATCAGCTAATCGGTAGAGGGGATTTATTGTATACCCAAGGAAATGATTTAGTGCGTGTACAATGTGCTTTTGTCGATACACCTGAAGTTGAAAAAATAACAGAATATATTGGAGGGCAAAAAGCGTATCCAGATGCTTATTTATTGCCTGAATATGTAGGAGAAGATGGAGGTGGATCCGCTTTAGAGATGGATATTAGTGAGAGAGATTCGCTGTTTAGAGATGCTGCTGAAGTTATTGTCGTTGCCCAACAAGGTTCAGCTTCATTACTGCAACGTAAATTGAAGTTGGGGTATAACCGAGCTGGACGTATTATTGATCAATTGGAAGCTGCAGGAATTGTAGGCCCTTTTGAAGGTAGTAAAGCTCGTAGTGTACTGATTCCAGATATTACCTCCTTAGAACGTTTCTTTCAAGAAGAACAAAATGACTTATTTAACTAAGAAAACGAAGAGTAAACATGAAAAAAATAGTATGTCTTTTATTGATTTGTAGTACAGCCTTAACGTATGGACAGAGTAGCCAACGCGCTAAAAATTATTTGGATGAAGTAAATAAGAAAATAGCAAGCTATACGACCATTTCTATTGATTTTCACTATGCGCAAATTGATGGGAAATCAGGAGATATCAATCAAGAGACCGATGGGCATATCGATTTAAAAGAGAATTTATATCGCTTGAGTTTTATGGATATGACGCGTATTTTTGATGGTAAAAAAATCTATACCATTAGTGATGAAGATAAAGAAGTAACTGTTTCAAAATACGATCCTAAAAAGATTGACAATGCATTGCCTTTGCAAATATTGACGTTCTATAAAGAAGGATATGATTTGCAATGGGATATCCTACAAAATGTAAAAGGCAAAGAAATTCAGTACATTAAATTGATTCCACTTGATAAGAAATCAGGAATAAAAGAGGTATTGGTAGGGGTTGATCATGCAACAAAGCAGATCTATACTAAAATTCAAGTCAATAAAAATGGCTCGAAGTCAGTCTTGACGGTTAAATCTTTTAAAACTAACCAAAGTATGTTGAAAAATCATTTTACCTTTACAAGCGCAGATTATTCAAATTATTACATCAATAACATAGATTAATTCCTCTTCGTGAAAATACTTGATCGCTATATACTAACCTCTTTTGTATCGACACTGTTTACAGTGTTTATCATTCTTTACTTTATCTTTATTTTACAAGGAATTTGGTTGTTTATTACCGAATTGGCTGGAAAGGATTTAGACTTTTTTATCATTGTGCAGTTCTTACTGTTTTATTCGCCTAAGATGATTCCGTTGGTTTTGCCCTTATCGGTTTTATTAGCGTCGATTATGACGTTTGGGAATTTTGCTGAACACTACGAGTTTGCTGCAATGAAAGCATCGGGTATTTCCTTGAAAAGGGCGATGCAACCGTTGTCTATTTTTATTGCTGTATTGGCTTTAATTTCATTTTGGTTTGCCAATGATGTTATTCCGAAAGCGGAATATCGCTTCATTAATATGCGAAAGGAAATTTTGCAGACAAAACCAGCGATGGCAATTGCCGCGGGACAGTTTAATGATGTTGGAGCAATTAACATCAAAGTAGATAAGAAAACGGGTGAAAAAGGGCAGTATTTAGAAAATGTAACCATGCATATTAAGTCAGCATCAGGGTACGATAATAAAGCTGTTATTCGTTCAGTTGATGGTGAATTAGCGTCAGATAATGCTTCGAATATTTTGCAATTGCACTTATTTGATGGAAATTATTATGAAGATGTAGTACCCAAATCTACTTCTCAAATGCGCAAGAAACCTTTTACCAAGGTGGCTTTTGAAAAATATACCATGAATATAGATTTGGGAGCTTTACAAGATGATGGCGCTGAAAAGGAAGAGATTAAAAATACATACCATATGTTGAATATCAAAGAATTAACCTATACGATTGATTCATTGGAAACGACTTTGGTTAGTGATAGAAACTCCAATATGGAAAATATGTTGCTTCGTTATAATGGTATTTATAATCCATATAATTTCAAGAATAAGGAAGCGACAAAGAATAGAGATGCTGCAAAAGATTCCATTAAAGAGAAAGAAGTAGATATAAAAGGAAATGCTTTAGCTAGTTTTTCGGAACCTATGCAAGGAAGGATTTTACAATCGGCTATTGATTATACCAATAATATTGTATTCAATACTGAATCAAATGATGTTGCAACATTAGGGCAGATTAAGAAATTAAATGATCACTACTTGGCCTTGTATGAAAAATTTGTCATCGCCTATTCTTGCTTTTTAATGTATTTCATTGGAGCACCTTTGGGAGCAATTATTCGAAAAGGAGGATTGGGATTACCTATTGTATTTGCGGTGATTATTTTTATTATGTATCACTTTGTGAATACATTTGGTAAGAAATTAGCTCAAGAGGATGGGATACAACCTATTATAGGAGCTTGGGCAGGTGCGGTGGTACTTACGCCATTAGCAATCTTTTTAACCCTAAAAGCAACGCGCGATAATGGGGAAGTGAATTTCTTAGGATTCTTTTCAACAATTGGAGATTTCTTTAAGGGATTATTCACCAAAAAGCAACCAGTAAAAGAAGAAGAACAAACAGTAGAATAACACACAACAAAAATATATTTATTATGTCAACGAATCATATTCAGTTAAATACGATAGAAGAAGCTATAGAAGATATTAGAGCAGGGAAAGTAATTATTGTCGTGGATGATGAAGATCGTGAGAATGAAGGAGATTTTATAGCTGCAGCAGAGATGGCAACACCAGAGATGATTAATTTCATGGCTACGCATGGACGTGGTTTGATTTGTGCGCCATTAAATGAAAAACGTTGTAAGGAATTAGATTTAAAACCAATGGTTCAAAATAATACGGTACTGCATCAAACGGCTTTTACCGTGTCTATCGATTTAATCGGTCATGGTTGTACAACGGGAATTTCAGTACAAGACCGTGCGAAGACTATTTTATCGTTGGTAGATGATACAACAAAACCAGAAGATTTAGGACGCCCAGGACACATTTTTCCTTTGATTGCAAAACAGGGAGGGGTTCTACGTCGAACAGGACATACAGAAGCAGCTGTAGATTTAGCGCGTTTAGCTGGGTTTAAATCGGCGGGAATTTTAGTTGAAATCTTAAATGAAGACGGAACGATGGCTCGTTTACCTCAATTGATTGAAGTAGCGAAGAAATGGGACTTGAAAATTATTTCAATTGAAGCTTTGGTGGCTTACCGCATGAAACACGATAGCCTAATTGACAAGAAAGAAGATTTTGAAATCGAAACTCGTTTTGGTAAGTTTAGATTACGTGCTTATCAACAAATTACCAATAAGCAAATCCATATTGCCTTGACAAGAGGAGAGTGGAAGGAAGATGATGCTGTTTTAACGCGCATTAATTCGATGATTGGCAGTAATGATATTCTAGATGCTTTAAGTGGTAAATTAGATGTACGTGTTGAAGCGGCATTTAATAAAATCAACGAAGAAGGAAAAGGAGCGATCTTATTTATCAATCAAGATGCACAAAATATCAGTTTGTTACGTCGATTGAGCTTTATCAAGGATCAATTGAATGGAAAATTAGATATGGAGACCCCAAAATTACCAGGAGATGAAAAGGATTTTGGTATTGGAGCTCAAATTTTACATGATTTAGAAATCACTAATATTCGTTTAATGACTAACTCTGAGCCGGAAAAACGTGTAGGAATGATTGGGTATGGTTTAGAAATTACAGATTACGTTACGTATTAACTAACGATATAGTAAGTAGTTGGAAGTATAGTGCGATTTTTTATTTAAAAAATGAATTTTCTTTTTTGCATAATTAAAAAAACGCGCTATATTTGCACTCGCAATACAGAAGTAAAGCAGACTACTGGAGAAATGGCAGAGTGGTCGATTGCGGCAGTCTTGAAAACTGTTGACTGTAACAGGTCCGGGGGTTCGAATCCCTCTTTCTCCGCAAAGAAAACCGATAACGAGAGTTGTCGGTTTTTTTATTTTCCAAAAAGTACCCAAAGCTCGCTTTGAGGGTACTTTTTGGAAAATAAAAAATGTGGATAAACGCAGTTTATCTGTTTTCTTTGTGTCAATTTACCTTGTTTGGGGATATGCAATCCCTCCTTCTTTTTGAAATAAATTTTCATGTTATTAGGGTGAATTGCCATTCACCCCTACGTTTATTCTGAAAATAAAAAAAACACAAGACCGAATGCAATGAGGGATTGGTTTTCTTTGTGTCAATTTACCTTGTTTGGGGATATGCAATCCCTCCTTCTTTTTGAAATGGATTTTCATGTTATTAGGGTGAATTGCCATTCACCCCTACGTTTATTCTGAAAATAAAAAAATACAATACCGAATGCAAGTAGAATTTGGTTTATGCCTATGTATCTTGTTTTGAATAGATAATCCTTTTATAAAAAAGGTATATTCTTTCCAATGGATGTAACTTTTTCGATTAAGCACGTCTTATTCTACAGGAGCTATACTTTTAAGCTATTTCTTTCTACAATGAAAAAGGACGGACTTAAAGAAAAGATATAACCAAAAAACGAGTTACACCTATGAAAAATACTATCCAACCCAACGTCATTTTTTACTATTCATTTTATTTGTTTTCCCAACGATTACATTTGCTCAACAGATGGATTATATTGCGTATTACACGTCTATTAATGGTGCAGAAAGGTTAGCAGTACAAAATAAAGAAAGGCAGGCGTGCTAAAGAATATGATAAAGCGTTTCAAACTGCTTTTCCTTTTCCAGATGATATTATTGATGCAATCAAGATAAATGGAAAAATAGGTAATAAAGATGAAGTAAATAAATTACTGAAATTATTGGTTCTTAGTGGATATAAAAAAGAAAATGAAATTTCAGCGTATATAGAAGAGGACAATCAATATTTTAAGTATAGTAAAGAAACTTATGCTGGAATTCCAACAGTTCCAACAGCATTGGATTCTATTTATGAGCAATACAGAAAGGACTATCTTAAAAATATTGACCCTACAAAGGATCAATATGTGTCTATTTTTAAATCCTATGAATTCTTGATTATCTATGCGAGAAAATTAACGACTGACAATTCGGAGGAATCTAAAGCGATAGATTTACAAAATATACTGTGGAGTAGTACAAAAGATTTGTTTTTAAATTTATATCATGCTGGTCAAGATATCAGTAGACAACATACAGATTCGTGGAACGATGATTTATTTATCAATAGTTTAATCCATTCAGCACAAGCTGTAAGCTATAGAAAAGACGAGTATCAAGACTTTTTATTGAAAATGGTCCAATTGGGCAATTTGTCTCCTTACCAATATGCCGTTATCATCGACGATGTAGAGCGAAGATTAGGGAATCCTCAAATTTATGGAACGCTTACTGACGCTATAGAATTTGACGGTGATATGGAGAAATATAGAAACACGCCAAAACAAATTTCTGCAATTAAAGAGATAAGCAAAGTAGATGAAAGAAGAAAAGCTATATTCTTACCGCCTTTATGGGTAAGTGCAAAAAAATACAGTTTTAAACTTCCAGAAAATTATAGTTTTTAATAGCTTCTAAATTTAAAATTACCAGTCAAGTAGTAATAAAAAAAGTGCTAAGGATAACCCTTAGCACTTCAAAAGTTAGTTTACTTTTTAATTAGTTTTTCTGTTGCGATGCGTTTGCCATCTGCTTCGATAACAACTACATAAGTTCCTCTAGGGAGGTGTTTCACAGAAAGCGGAATTTCTCCGTCTTTTCCACTTAAGTTTTGTTTGTGGTGTTGTACACCGGTTAAATCGTAAACCGCAATACTTTGTGCTTGTTCATAGGCTGTGCCTAAATGATAGACCACTGTAGTTTGATCGGTTGTCGGATTTGGTGTTAGCGTAATGGAGGCTGGTTGATTCAGCATTCTCCAATGCGTATCTCTCAATTGTACTTCTAGGATACTCGCACAATCAGGTCCACCGATGATAAAGAAATCATGAACGCCAGGGGAGTAGGTTCCATTGACATGGAATTCTACAGGGAAAGAGTTTGATCCTGGGTTAAGGACTACTACATCAGGAATGAATGTTCCATATCCGTAGAAACTACTTAAACTCACTGTAATTGGACTACCTGTTGGATTGTCAATAAACATATGATATTCAAAACCACCTGGGATGGTATTACTCAATTCGAAATTCGCTTTAAAACGACATGGATTTTGTGGACATCGCTTAGGGTCGAATTGAATCATTGGTCTATTGCTTTCGTACGTACATCCTTGTTGATGGATTGATAATTGATAAGTACCAGTGGTTACAATTTGTTGAGGCTGAATAGCATTGCTACCACTTTGCGTTGTAGCATTATTCACCTCCCATTTGTATTGCTCATACATACCTAATGGACCGATGAGATACGAAGGTTGACAAACGGTATAACAGCCCGATGGAACCACCCACATTGCGCGTTGTGGATTATGAGGTGCTTGAATATAACTTGTTGCACTACATCCTGTAGTTTCGGTGTAGGTAACGCTATAAGCTCCTCCATGTGTAACGCGAATGGATTGCCCTGACATACCATTGCTCCAAGTATAAGTACCCGTTGATGGTCCGTTTGCTGTTAATCGCAATACATAAGGATCACAATTTTCTACCTGAAATGAAATAGATGGTGTAGGTACCGGTGGGTGTACTACGATGGTCATCGTGAAGCTATTCGCACAAGAAGTGTCATTGGCTGCACGAGTAAAGAAGGTATACGTATAGGTACCTGGTGATAAATTACCGCCAACCGTAATAACTTTATTCGTATTTCCACTTACCCAGTTGCTGTAATTAGCAGGTATTGAAGGACCTGACCAGCGGTGTTCTGCCGTATCGTCCATTGTTATTCCAGTTAATGTGGTTGTTTCTCCATAGCATACGGATGTATTACCGCTAATACTAGCGTATGGTGGTTTGCGTAGGAGATAATTCTTAGGATTCGTTGCCATGGAATTGTTTTTACAACCATCTTGGTCGATCAACACAGGCCAGTAGCTTCCACTCTTCGGAGGAAGGAACGAAGTACCACTTCCCACTTGTTGATTACCCAACATCCAAATAACATTCGCAGGCATTGGACTAGCTGATACCGTTAATGGTTGAGCATTACCTTGACAGTAATTCGCTACCGGCGGATTAATTGTGATACTGCTAAAAGTAGCCGTTTTAATTGTAACCTTAGGTGCGTTTGCTGTTGTTGTTTCATATGTACAACCATACGGTGTGGTAATTCTCAACTTAATTGGTTGATTCAATCCCGGAGGAAGCTGAATGTAGGTCGTTGCCCCATTAGCAATAAAGGAGGTATTACTAAATACCCATTCATACTTGTTACTTGCGTTGTAATTAGGTATCGTTAAGGAGATAGTATCATCCGAACAGTACGTTAATGGTGATAACGTAAAGTTAGGACTTGGTTCTGTTGCTAAGGTTACAGGAAGCATAATACTACACGACGGTTTACCCGGAGAGGTTATGGTGAGTGTGTAATTATGTGTACCTGGAGCTACGCTGTTTAAGGTATAGCTATTTCCTGAAGCGGATGAAGGAACACCTGGACCACTGTAGCCGAAATGAAGTAGATTCGGATCGATTTCATACGTAAGTGAATTATTATGTAAGGTCACTTTGTATGTTCCATCACCATTGCACGTGATTTCTGTCGCTAACTTCGGTTGATAGTGTTTCTTTACCGTGAATGTTTTAATGATAATACAGCCTGAATAGTTTAGTAGCACAGTTACGGTATGTGCACCCGGAACAGTCGTTTTAAATTTACCAGTTGGCGTGTTTTGGGTATTAGGATCTAGGGTTAGATGGATACTACCTGACCACGTAATCGATGTAGGTGCATAGCCTACATTTATTCCCGCTGTGATTTCATCACAGTCTGTCCAGGTTGCAGACATACTGGCATTAGGATCAGGAGTAATAGTACATCCCCCTGTGCCTGTACCGCCGCCACAACTTTCAGTTACATAAATGTAGTCTGATTTAACTAAACAACCATTGCGATCAATCACCTCCAAATAGTAGGTTCCACCAGGATTAGGGCCTGAAATTGTAAGATTAGGGCCTGTAAAACCTGGAATTGGCGTTGTACTAGTTGTTTTGTACCACTTGAATATCATAGAGGCGGTAATTCCAGTCGATACCGTTGAGGTAATATTGATACCCGTATACGTTGTTGGACAAACAACATAGCTATACTGTGGAGAAATGTGTAGTTCCGTTTGAGGATATACGGTTACATTTTTCGACGTTGAACTGGTATAGTTACAGATGCTCAGTTGTAGCGTTAAACTACGTGCGATATTGTTGTTGGACTGGTTCGTGAAATTATTTGGAATTGTAATACTCGAACCTCCTGTATAGTTTACTGTTCCTTGTGCTACACCATCAATAAGAATTTGAATTTGAGCGGATGATGGTAGCGCAGGTGTTATTGAAATCGGTACAACCACATTACCTTGATTGCTGCAAATTGGATCAATGTTTCCAATTGTAATTACTGGTTTGACTAGCAATTGAATGGGATAGGTTTTCTCGATGGTTCTTCCACATTTTGTAACAGCTACTTTCAATAGACCAGCAGACGAACTGCTTATTTCATTGAATCCCACTTTTACATTGGAACTGTTAATTCCCTCGATAATACTTCCGAAATTGGTTGCTCCTGTACTGCTCACAATACTCCACTGAATAAGATCAGGAGTAATTCCTCCTAAGTTTAATGTGAAGTTAGCTGTACTACTTGGACAAAACGTTGTCAAACCACTGTTGTTTTGAATAACGGGATTGATTACAATTTCGCTGACGTTGTATTGAGCAGGTAAAGAGCTACATATCTTGCCGTTTTTTACCGCTTGTTTAACAACACGCACCACTGCATTGGCACTAGTGAAAATCACATCGGCCTCCGTTCCTGTGTTGTCTCCTACAATTTGTCCATTGGTTACACTCCACATGTAAACGAAACCAGGTTCATCTTCACTTAAGGTATAGGTATAAGGTGTGTTTAAACACACTTTATTCGGACCTGATATGGTTCCTGTAAGTACGGGAGTTTGTACGATTTCTACTGTTATTGGATCTGATTGGCAGCCGTTGTTACTTGCTGTTACAACATGGGTACCTGCCGTAGGGAAATTGTAACTCATCGAAGGACCATTAGCGCTATAAACGATAGAACCGCCTACTTGGACTTGCCAATAGACTGAGGAACCGCTGTTATTATAGAAGGTCATAGGCGTATGTTGACAATTGGTCAATTCATCTCCTGTGCTGATTTCTGGGCGCTCTACAACTGTAAATTGAAAATCGGATTTGCCCATGCATTGGCCGTCATCAATCAATGTATTGCGGTATATCACTTGAAGATTATAAGTGCCTGGTGTTAATCCATCTACAACAATTTCATTGCGTTGCTCCGTACGAACTAACATTTGGTGATGAGAAGCTCCATCAATCATCCAGTCGAATTCTGTTGCTGGCCATTGTGGAAGTGAAAAACGAGCTTGACTGCCTTGGCAAATCATATCAGGCCCTTTGATTATTCCGTGTCTTAGAATTACCGGTACTTTTACCGTAGTCCAAGAAGGACAATAACATCTGGAACGATAGCTGATATAACCGAATCCATCTTGTGGATCTACTTGATCCCAAACAACCTCAATGGATGTGCCATGATGTGCGACAATGCTTCCACCGATGACTTTCCAATCACCTCCACAACCGTCATTGACACTATACGTAGCTGAACTTCCTTCACATACTACACTAGGACATGAAATTTTAAATTCTTTCGCGCGTTTTACCTCTACTTCCCATTTGTAAGTAGAGCTGCAATTACAGCTGTTTGTTACTTGTAAAGTGATGGTATAATGACCGGGATGATCATAGGTATGCGTCGGTTCAAATGTACTTGAAGTTGTACCATCGCCAAAATCCCAAAGATAGTTTACGAGGTCAGAACCGCCATTCGCAGTAGATAAGTTTTTAAAGGAAATAGGTAAAAAAGTACAAAAATCTCTTTGATGAGGTTCTATACCATCAATTTCAAAGTAAGCCTTAGGGCTGATGATTTTTTCAACACAAAGAGTGAGTACTTCAACGGTATTATCTGTATAGGTAATATTCAACGTAATACTGCCATTACCAGCGTTTCCCCATCGGATTTGTGCTCCAGTAGTACTGCTGCTTTGCACTTGTCCGCCTGTGATTTGCCATTGCACTTGGGCAACATTGTTTGCGCTAAAACTGTAGTTGACGGTACTGCCTTCGCAGACGCGTAAACAAAAACCAGCTTGAACCTGCTCATAGAAGTTGTAGTAGTCTCTTTCGCCTCTATCATCGTATTTGATACATCCAACTTCTTGATCCCAAGTAAGTACAGGATGGTTTGCCGTTTGTGCCTTCATTCCAAAAGACCACAGGGAAATCAGCATAAGCAACCCCAAGACCCTAAAAAGGGGCCATCGTTTTGTTTTTCTCATAAGGTGAATAATTAAACTTGATTGTAACTTGTTGGTGTTGCAGTTTTAATTCTAGTAAATGGAAAAATAGAGGGGGATAGATTGTTTCGTAATTCAGCTAAAAAATGGGTTGTTAATACACTAGGGGATTAGTGTTAAAAAGGGTCGGCTAAGTTTTATACTTTTAATCTATTAAGATTGATTTTACGAATAAAACAAGGTTGATAAATGTAGTTTTATTGTGAATTGTGTGACAAAATAAAATAAAAAATACCTAAAAACAAAATATAATATTAAATAAATGTAAAAATAATTATAAAATTCAATTATTGAATAATCAAATAAAGTGTAGTTTGTTTTGCTAAATATGTTATTTTGATGGGGATTTGGAATAAAATTCACAATCTATTTTAATGGAGATAAGTAATGAGAAATGGTGTTAAAAAAAGGAGAGAGTAGGAGCTTTTTTCCAAGTTTTTTTAAAAAAGATGGACTTTTTTGGGCAAGAAAATAGAATAAAAAAAACCGATAGCTAGGCTACCGGTTTTTCTGTTAGTTGTTTCTAATAAAGCTAACAGTGGTGTTTAAAATCGCCATAACATAAGTCCAGCTTGATACCCTGCACCTAAGGTCCAAATCAAAACATATTCGCCTTCTTTCAAAGGTTTGACGATTTGTTGATGTTGATCTAAGGCCACAAGAGGACTAGATGATCCAGAGTATCCGATTTCTTTAGAATAGAAGGGTACTTTGTGATCGGGTAGATTAAAGTGATTTTTGATAATCTCAATATTTTTTAAAGATAATTGAGAGAATAAAAACAAGCTGATGTCAGCTGTTGATAACTTGTTTCGGCGAAGAAAATCTTCTATTTTATTGGTGGCGTATTCCACACTACCGCTGCCATCAAATGAGGTATCCCACATGGTTAATTCTCCTGTTGAAAAGCAAGAATGCCCTTGAGGTGGAAATAATACAGTATTGCAAAAACTGCTGTCCGTGTGATAATGTACATCCACTAATCCTGCAGAAGTATCATCTTTTTCTACAATAAAAGCAAACGCAGAATCGGAAAAACAAAAAGCAGTTACAGGATTTTCCTGGTCAAGAATACTCGACATTTTTTCTGCACAGATAACCAATGCTTTTTGAGCCGTTTTGCTGTTGTTTAGATACTGGGCTACCTGATCTAAAGCGAGCAATGCACCAATACAATTGGCATTGATATCATAACACATGGTGTCGGGTTTGCCTTGTAAGGCTTGGTGAATGAAAATAGAATCATTGGGAATTTGATGTTCTGGTGTACAGGTTACAAAAGCAATAATGTCAATTTCATTCATGGAGATTTTACTCTCTCTTAAAACACCTTTAGCAGCGTCAATTCCCAAAGAAAGCGACGTTTCAGGTGAATCAGTTGGAACCACGTAGCGATTGGTTCTACCGAGTGCTTCTTGAATTTTTTTCATAGAAACACCCTGGTTTTCGAATTTTTGTATCACCGCTTCGTTGTTTTCTAATTTCGAAGGATGGTGAAAATACATGTGTTTTAGTTTCATACTATAAGGGGTTTTGTTGATAATAAAAAAATAGTATGGAACGAATTTAAGATTAAAATTATTTTTTTGTATTTTAATTATGTTAATATTTACTTATTTTTTATGGTGTTGGGAAATGAATTTTAGGCGGAAATCACCTGTACTCAATATAGAAAAAGGTACGGTCTAAACGAATTAAGGGTTGTTATTAGCTGCTGCAAGAGGAAGGTTGTGTTATTGAGAGTAATCTGTATGATGTGCTATTGACATCATATCAGTGTAAAATCTCAATGGATTTAGTTTAAAGAAGCAGGCTGCCTAAAATGATAAATAAAGTGGTCTTAGGATTCACTTTTATTTATGAAAGTAGGTCTGGTTTTGAGCAATGATTCTTGTTTATTCTTTGGGGCTTTTGCTTGGAGTGGAGTTGTAATATTGTAAAACATAAAAAATAAAAGCACCAAAAAAATAGAGTAGACAATCCTTCCAATCTCCGGTATAACGAGGATTGTGTTGGGGTAAATACCACTCAAAGTAAACGGAGTAAAAGAAGGCAACGCCTAAAATTAAAGGCAAGGAAAGATAAAGGGCTTGCTCTTGCTTAATTTTTCGAACAACAAATAAGCAACTAGTTAATACTAAAGGTAAGAAGAGAAAATCATTGACATAATTATTTACCCAAAAGGGAAGATGTAGCTGCGTTTGTTGCAGCAAATAGATACTAATAGCGATACCTAAGGCTATAAAAAAAAGTATTTTTTTCATTTTTAGCAGTTTGAATTACGATCATTAGGCTGCAATCATTCCAACGAGATACGCAATACCCGCTGCGATAGTTGCAACTACCAGCCAAACCGTGTGTACAATGATATAGAGGACGCGTACAAAAGGATTAGAGTGGTTGCGCAACGTTAAGAAAAAATTTTCTATGGCTGTCGGTTCACGAAGAATTTCTTTTTGAATGCGCTCTTCTTTTACGCGTTGTTGCTCTAGTTGGCGTTCTAATACAACATTGATGATCTCACCGCAGTTTGTGCAGTAATCTGTATTCAAATTTTCAGTCTGACAGTGTTTACACGTAATATAATGTTTACTCATGATTCGCTTTTAAATGAAGAGAAGCACCGTTGAGCTGTTTCTCTACTGCAAAATTGAGACAAATAGTTAGCGTAAAAAAGAACTATTTGTCATCAAAACTGTTCTAAAATACGCCTTTTTTGCATACCCTCTATTGAAGAGGATAATGAGTTCCTTTAAATGTGGGGTATGATACGCTAACTTTTGATTTAAAATTGCTTTCTGTATTGACCTGGAGAACAACCTACTTTTCTTTTGAAAAACTTACCAAAGAAGGAAGTACTGTTGAAGTGTAATTCATCCGCTAT
This sequence comes from Myroides gitamensis, assembly GCF_029894455.1. NCBI lineage: Bacteria > Pseudomonadati > Bacteroidota > Flavobacteriia > Flavobacteriales > Flavobacteriaceae > Myroides > Myroides gitamensis. The sequence goes on along the minus strand of NZ_JARYHN010000001.1, from coordinate 2,211,311 downwards.
TTCCATTATAGTGAGTGTTGTATTGGTCAGCAAGAGCTGAGCTTCTATTATAATAGCCTGATCAATTAATTCTCCAATCGTTTTGGAGGTTACTTCTTTGATTACTTTGGCTAAATAACGATCGGAGACACAGAGTTCAGCAGCGTAAAAACGAACTTGTTTTTCGGTTCTAAAATGCGTTTGTAAAGCTTCTAAAAACAACAAGGTTAACTGCTCTTTTCTTGAGATATGTTCGTGTAAAATAGGATTTTGATGTTGACTAATGGCTTTTAGTTCAAGTAAAATTAAGGCAAATAGATGCTGTATGGAGGTAAGATAGTATTGAAAATTACTTTTCTGTTTGTTTTTTTGATCGACTAGTTCACATAGGTTGACTAAGGTTTTCAGCTGTCTGTCATCCAATAGGAGATGATGAACCTTGGGGGATGCTAGTAAGCTGAAATCGCTTTTTTCATTTTGAGTATGCGTAATGGCAAAGGTCTTGTCAAAACTCAAGGTAATAAATACTAAATCAGGACTGAATTTTTTAAAGTAGATGACGGTTTGTGGCGGGACGATGGCCAATGCATTTTGCTGTAGTTCATGCTTGGTTAAATCAAGTTGAACCGTCATATTTCCTTCAAGAATAAGCATTATGGTATAATTAGCTGTTCGATACGGGTGTTGAAGTGGATGATCCGATAGGTATTGCTTAAAATCAACATACAATCCACTTTCTTGAAAATCATGTTCAAGTAATTGGAGCATGTCTTGAATGGAATAGTTGTGAATTTTATCAGGCATCATAAAATAGAATGGAGAAAAGTGTGAAATCAACCTAGTGCGATACGAATATATTACTTTTTTGAAGGATAAAACAGGTGAAATACTCAATTAAATGACGAAAAACCTCTTTTGTATTGACTAAAAATTAACGAAATAAAACAACGATACTTTTAATTAGACTAATTCTAATATAATTAAACGTGCTTTTATAACGATTCTATAGTAAAATTTGTAAATAACAGCATATTGTTTTTAATTAGATTTAATATAAATAGATTTGTTGGTAAAATTATAACTACTTATTGATATGAATCATTTATACCCTAAATCAGAGTTTAGACCGTTGTTTAATCCTCATCAATTTTATTTTTATCAACCCAAGGGATGCCCATTAGGTTTTGTTTTAGGAATGAATTAAAGATAGCAAAGCGCATAAGCGTTTTCGAATAAAACGAAATAAATCACTACATAATCAAACAACATGTGTATCTATACAGTTAAAAAAACACTGCTCCTACTACTAGGAGGTATGCTAGGGTGCTTTACTACTCATGCACAGCATTTTCGAGCCCATACAGCTCAAACTTTTCCGGGGGTTTTCTACGGAGATGCCACCGTACTTGACGTGAACCAAGACGCTTATCCAGATTTAATATTCTCCGGAACTGGAGAAGGATATGGATCGGGAAATACGCTCGTCTATGTAAATGAACAAGATCATTTTACAGCTTTAAGTGATCAATTTTCTCAGATCATGTATTCCGCTATAGGAACAGGAGATTTGGATGGGGATGGGAAGATGGATTTTGCTATTACTGGATTTCGAAAAGAAGAAGGATTTCCCAATGAAAAGGTTTTTGAAATTTACTACAACAATGGCGACAATACATTTACTAAAAAGAATATCGCTACCATTATTCCAGCGCAATATGGATCGATAAAAATTGCAGATTTAAATGGAGATGGATTAGCCGATTTATTGGTTAATGGACAAACTGATGCAGGATATAGCTCTAAAGTTTATTTTCAGCAAGCAGATGGGGAGTTTGTTGATTCTAATATTGAACTGCTTGGAACTTATTTCAGTGCGACTGAAATCTTCGATGCAAATGGAGATGGATTACCTGATATCTTGATTACAGGTTTTAGTACTAGTTATGTACCAGCAACTCAGTTGTATCTTAATCAAGGAAATGGAAATTTTAGCCCCCATGATTCAGGATTAGGACCGGTTTACTTTTCGTCTATCAGCGTAGCTGATTTTGAGGGCGATGGTGATTTGGATGTATTATTAGGTGGAATGAATGGCAGCATGACGCATAGTCTTGTACTGTATTTAAATGATGGACAAGGTAATTTTACAGCTGCACCTTATGCGTTTGAAGGGATTATTATGGGATCCAGCGCACTTGTAGATTACAACAAGGATGGCTTTTTAGATGTATTCTCTTTTGGAAGTACTGCTTCTTCGGGTATCAAGACAAATATATATACCAACCAACAGAATCAATCGTTTGTTTTGGATGTAGAAAACTCTAATGCAATTAGGGGATTGAGTACGTCTAGAGCGAAGTGGTTTGACTTTGATCAAGATGGAGATATGGATCTCTTTGTGATCGGGTATACCAGTGATGGAACAGCAATGACTATGTTATACGAAAATACACTTGCTCCTGTAGTTCCTTCGGATTACTGCGATGTTTCTGTATTGTATGGCGTAGAACCTATTACGTTGGTGCAATGGGCTAATCTGAACAATCAAACGGATGTAGACCCTAATGCAACGACAGCTCCAGCACGTTATGAAGATTTTACTTCTATGATTGCACAAGTGCAACGCGGTCAGACCTATACATTGACAGTTAAAGGAAATACCAATGGGAATTTTGAAAATGATATTCGCGTGTTTATTGACTGGAATAACGATGGACAATTTGATATGCAAACGGAATTTTACACCGCATCATTATTGCCTTCTACAGGACAAGATGAGGTTAAAGTAGAAATTGAAATCCGAGTACCTGATACGGCTGTACTAGGAAAAACACGTATGCGTATTATTAAAGACAATTGGAATATTTATGAAGAAGGAGAATTTGATGCGTGTTTAGATGCAGAATATGGACAAGTGGAGGATTATTCCGTTCAAATAGCGGATGGTACAACTAATCCAGGAAATTATTGTGATGTTACTGTATTATATGGTGTGGAGCCTATTACTTTAGTACAATTTGCAAATTTAAATAATCAAACGGATGTAACTCCAAATCCAACGGTAGCTCCGGTGGCTTATGAGGATTTTACGGCGATGGTTGCTCAAGTAGAACGTGGTCAAACGTATACGTTGACAGTTAAAGGGAATACCAATGGAAATTTTGAACATGATATTCGCGCTTTTATTGACTGGAATAACGATGGGCAATTTGATGTTCGTACAGAATTATATCGAGGATTACTCTCACCATCTACTGGACAAGATCAGGTAAAAGTGGAGTTTGAAATCCGTGTACCTGATGATGCAGTAGTAGGAAATACACGTATGCGTATTATCAAAGACAATTGGTATATATACGAAGAAGGTGAATTTGATGCTTGTACTGATGCAGAATATGGTCAAATTGAAGATTATTCTGTTCAGATTACGGACGGAACAGTACAACCAGGTTGTACCAATCAAGAACCAGGAATGAATCCTGGAGATACAGGTTGTGTGACATTTCAATATAATGGATCTACTGTAACGTATACAACAGTTCGTGCAGTGGATGGAACCATTTGGTTGCAGCAAAATTTAGGTAGTGAACAAGTGGCGACAGCAGCAACAGATGCTTCAGCTTATGGAGATTTATTCCAATGGGGAAGATGGGATGATGGACATCAAAAACGCACCTCTACTATTGGAACTACTGCGCCTTCACCGAATACTCCGCGTGGATTAGGACAAAATAACAGTAAATTCTATTTGACTGATCCATCGTGGTGGCAAGCAGGAACAAGTACTGATACTTGGGGAGCTGCTACACCTCAAGAGGTAACAGATACGGAAGGATGTGATCCTTGTAAAGCACTAGGAGAAGGATGGACGTTGCCAACTCAAGATCAATGGCAGGCAATCATTACTGCGGAAAGTATTACCGATATCCAAACGGCTTTTGATAGTAATTTGCGTTTAACGGTAGCGGGTGCTAGAGGAGGAAATGGCGTTTATAACGAAGGATTACGAGGATACTACTGGAGTAAAACAGCTTCAACTAATCGAGATTTTGCAAAGCATTTATTCTATAGTAATATTACAATGAACGCGGGAGCAGGTGCTCCTCGTGAACAAGGATCTGCTATTCGTTGTATAAAAATGGCTCCTGTTGTGACACCGGATGATTACTGTCAACCAGAGATTTCGGATACTGCATATAGTCTACCTATTTATGAATTTACTCTTGGTACAACAACACAAACAAGTGGAAGTAATACAAGAGTTGAACCGTTATATGAAGATTTTACAGCGAATGTAATACCGGTAGCCAAAGGGGAAACGTATCCTATTACAGTGAAGGGAAAAAATGACGGACAGGATATGATGTTGGTGAAAGTTTATATTGATTACAATCGAGATTTTGAATTTTCAGCAGATGAAGCATTTACTATTGGGTTTTTAAATAATCTTGGTGGTGAAAGAGGTGAGGTATCAGGAACCATTCAAATTCCTGCTGATGCGTTAATCGGAGCAACGAGAATGCGCGTTGTGAGTATGTATCACAATCCAGAAACCACTTGGGTACACTTAGAAAATGTACCTTGTCCAACAGGATATTACCTGGGTCAAGTAGAGGATTATACATTGGATATTCAAGGACCACGAGTAGCAATAACAGGGGTAGAAGTGACCACAGCGAATAATGTTCCAGCAACCATTACGACTGAAAATGGAACTTTACAATTAGTTGCACGCGTATTACCAGCAGAGGCTAATCAAGCGGTAACATGGTCTATTGTTGAAGGGGAAGCATTTGCTTCTATTGATCAAAATGGACGCGTTTCTGCTTTAGCGAATGGCGTTGTAAAAGTAAGAGCTACTGCAGTTCAAGATACTACCAAGCAAGATGAAATTGAGATTACGATTGATATTGAAGCCTTGCGTTGTCCTCCAATAGTACTAAAAATAGAGGAGATTGGAGAAGAAAAGGCAACTCTTCGAATCCTATCTGATGCTACTGTTTTTGATGTCGAATATGGAGAAGAAGGATTCGTTCAAGGCCAAGGAACGATCATTGAAAATGCTTCAGCTGTACAGCTTATCGAAGGATTGGCAGCAGAAGTAACTTATGATGTATATGTACGGGTAGCGGATTGTTCTACGTGGCAAAAAATTAGCTTTGAAACAATTAAAGTAAAAGAGCAAACAATTACGGTAGAAAATGTAACGAAAGTATATGGTGATGCTCCTTTCCAAACAGGAGAATCAACAAGCCAATTACCACTTGTTTATACCGTTGCAGATTCAGCTGTTGCGGTAGTAGAAGCGGGAACTATTGTAATAAAAGGAGCTGGTGAAACAGAAATTCGCGTGAATCAGGCTGGGAATAATGAATACTTACCAGCAGAAGAAGTGCGTTTTACATTACGCGTAGCCAAAGCATCATTAGTTGTTCAGGCAACGGATCAAACCAAAACTTACGACGGAACACCACATACTATTTGGGACGTTACATACCAAGGATTTGTATATGGAGAGAACCCAAGTGCGTTAACGGGAACGTTGCTTTATGATGGAACGGCAATAGAAGCAATCAATGTAGGAACTTATTCGATTGAGGCAAGTGGATATACCTCGACAAATTATGAGATTCAGTATCAAGCAGGAACATTGGCTATTACCAAAGCGACGCTAGAAGGAATTGTATTTGAAAATGGCTCATTCTTGTATGATGCAACACCTAAATCTATTGAGGTTAGAGGTGAACTACCAGCAGATGTTCGCGTAACATATGAAGGAAATGGACAAGTTGAGGTAGGAAACTATACCGTTACAGCACAACTTCACGGTGGAGCAAATTATGAAGACAAAACTTTAGTAGCCAACCTACAAATTCGCCATGCTTTAGCGGATCTTGTGTTTGAAGATGCAACTTTTGTTTACGATGGAACAGCGAAGCAAATAACGGTGCAAAATGTACCGGAAGGCGTAACGGTAACGTATCAAAACAATGATAAGATTGCAGCAGGAACTTATACCGTTATTGCTGTTGTTCAAGGAGGAAATGAATATGAAAATACCACCCTTCGCGCTACTTTAAAGATTACCAAAGCGGCAATTGAAAATATTCAATTTGAAGGTCAGACGTTTACTTATGACGGAACAGCTAAATATATTTTTGTTTCAGGTTCACTACCTCAAGGGGTAACAGTAGAACATAGCAATAATGGAAAAATTGAGGTGGGAAGTTATGAAGTAAAAGCGAGAATAAATGGCGGAAATAACTATCAAAGTAGCGAATTAACAGCTACTTTAAAGATAGAAAAAGCAAATCAAGAGATTCGTTTTGATGAATTAGAAACGCGAATCTTAGCTGAAAGTGAAGATTTCCAACTTCAAGCTACAACAACGTCTAACTTACCTTTACACTATACCTACACCTATACTAGTGGACAACCTGCTGCTGAGGTGAGTGAAACAGGTTGGGTAACGCTTAAAAAAGTAGGAGAAATTACGATTACAGTTACGCAAGCAGGTAATGCAAATTATCACCCTGCATTGGCGGTAAGTCGCGTGTTGCGTATTGTAAATAACGATGCTTCTATTCACGATATCTGGATTGATGATGAGCAGTATACTAAACCTCAAAATCAGATTTACCACTTGATGAGTTGTGAAGATTTGAGAACAGCGGTTTCTGTAAAAATTGGAGTAGATGAAGGAGCAAAAGTAACACCTAGTGCAACATTTAGTATTTCAGTACCTAAACCAGGAATTTACAAACAAACGGTTACGGTTGTTTCACAAAATGGAAAAGTAAAAGAAGAGTATGTTATTATAGTGGAAAAACCATTTGCTTTTGAGCAAATTGCGGTACAAAAATTCAATAATACGCTATTGATTAACAAAAATCCACAGACCAATGGAGGCTATCAATTGGTAGGATTCCAATGGTATAAAGACGGAAATCTAATTTCAGAAGAACAAGTCTATTCTGCGGGTCCTAAATCAATATTAGATCGCAATGCAGTGTATCATGCTATTGTTAAAACAGCAGAAGGAGAAGAAATTCACGTTTGCCCAATGGAAATTACAACTGTGGTAACACCTGTGATTCAATTGTATCCTAATCCAGTAACGCTTGGTCAAAAAACGACCCTAGAAGTACATGTTACAGGTGTTCAATTAAGAGGAATTCCTGTTCAAGTATTCAATTTAAACGGGCAATTGGTTCATACGTTTTCAATGGAAGGAGAACAGACAACGATTTATTTACCTCAAAACATACAAGGAGGAATGTATGTAGCCATTTTTGAATTAAATGGAACAAGAGAGTCAATCAAATTTGCAGTAAAAAAATAAGATGAAGACAATAAAAATAATGGGCTGGGTCATAAGTATGGTACTAGGCCTACATACAGCCCAAGTAATGGGACAGGAAGTTGAAGTTTCTGTTTTAGGAGGATTAACAGGAGGAAGAAAACCCACTATTGGGTTATCCGATGGATCTACCGTTGGTTTTTCAGCTTTGTACATGCAAGAAATACACCAAAATCTTTCTTTAGGTGTTGGATTGGAAGTAGGAGCGTATCAATTAACGAAAGAAGATTCTAATTATAAAGGAACAAGTCCTTCGATTGATGGGCAAGGAGCTGCCTTTGAATTTCGCTATACAATAGCGAAATTCAAAGAAGAACTCCGCGGTAATTATTTTGCTATTCCCATTAAAGTGCAATATGTAGGACCCAATTTAGGAAATGAAAAACTACGTCTTTATGCCGCTGGTGGAGTGAAGTATCAAATCTATACCAAAGTAAAATCAACACAAACCTTAGAAGGGGTAAAAACGAGTGGCTATTATGAACAATGGGATGCCGAATTGCACAATCCAACCTATGCCGGTTTTGGAAACCTCGGAGATAAAACAGAAGAAAATAAGCTCAAATTAAACAGCGGTTTTTTTGTAATGGGTGAACTAGGTGTGAAGTATGATATGGCTAATAACCAAGCACTTTATCTAGGATTCTATGGAGATTGTGATTTAGGTGCTGCAGGTCAAGCAGACAAAACCGTATTGACATACAAGGAAAAAGAACAACTTAATAGTATCTTACCTGGTGAGAATGAACGATATAAATTGAGAATGTTTACTTTGGGAATTAAGGTAAAATACAGTTTTGGTTTATAAGATTGTTTTTTAAGTATGGTATAAATCTCTCGTTGAGCGCTGTTTTTATTAAACCTAGCCTCAATTTAAAAGAGTACATTAGCAGAAATGCAAAAAAAAAAGCTTGAGTTTTTACTCAAGCTTTTTTTTATAGCCGAAAGCTGTCAATTGTCAACTGCAAACTATCCACCGTCCACTGCTCTTTATTTAGCCTTTAAATGAGTAGCTACACCAATTCGATTCCAGGCGTTGATAGTGACCATACACATGATCAGTTGAGCAAGATAAGTTGTACCAAATAATTGTTCCGCTTGTTGATATAATTCATCGCTGATTCCACCTTGGTGAATGAAAGTAACGGCTTCTGTTAACGCTAGAATTACCTGTTCTTCTACAGTAAAAAGTTCAGTTTCTCTCCAGCCTGCCAATACAAGTAAACGCCTTGCAGATTCTCCATAAGCTAAGGCATCTTTGGTGTGTAGATCCAAGCAATACCCACAACCGTTTAATTGGGATGCTCGTATTTTGATGAGTTCTTTGTGTGTAACGGTAAGTTGTGATTCATCGAGGTATTGCTCTAGTTTTAGCATCCCATCATAAGCTTTGGGATCTACGCTGTAAATCGGTTTTCTCTTTGACATATTCTCTTGTTTTTGAATGAACTCAAAAGTAGAATTTCGTCAAGTAAAAAAACTTCAACCCGTTTAAGAAAAACGCTTCTTTTTAATTTCACTTAAATATTCAGGGCTAAACCCCAAGTAAGAAGCTAACAAATATTGAGGAATGCGCTGTACAAAAGTAGGAAATTGCTTTTCAAAGTGAAAGTATAATTCTTCTCGACTGTATTCATATAAGAATTTTAAGCGATGTTGAGCCGCACCAGAGGCAATCTGAAATAGCGTTCGGAAGTATTTTTCCATCATCGGATGGGCGTCCACTAAGGCTTTAAAATTAGCATGCGTAATCCAAAGGATATCCGATGGCTCAACCGTTTGGATGTAGAGGTCGCTTATTGTTTGTTTTTCAAAGGCAAGATGATCGGTTAACCACCATTGTTCAATAGCAAAATCTAACGTTTGTTCTGTACCGTTTTCTTTGATATAATAACTTCTTAAACAACCTTGAAGTACAAAGTACATCCTGTCACAAAGCATACCAGCTTCTTGAATAGTCGTTTTTTTAGACAACGTCTGAAAGGTAAAAAATGAGCAGATAGATGCTATTTCATCAGCCTGAAGTTGGTTGGTGAATCGCTCAATATGTGCAATAAAAAGAGCCTCATTTTTCATATTAGGTCGTTTGGTATGGATTAAAAGTGATAGGAATCAAAGATAATACTACTAATATACACATGAAAAATATAATTCAGTATTAGAAATGAAAGAAGAGAATCAGTAAATAAATTTTTTAAATCTCTATTTGTGGGTTTTTATTATTTTATAGTTAAAAAAATATTTAATACTGAGTGTTTTTGTGTTTTTGATGTGACTTTGTTTGTTTTGTTAGTCTAGAAAATAAAATAATTAGATGTAGGATTGATTATAAGAACGAAGAAAAAAGAGGAAGTATGAAAGAGAAAGAAGTTAAAAAGGTAAAAAAGCAGGAGAAATATTCTCGTACAATATTACGAGTTAAATTGGTACTCTTATTTTGTTGTTTAGTCTTAATGGGGATTTTATTCAGTAAAGGGATAGAGCAAAGTTATACTGTTTGGTTAGCCTATAGTATTTTGGTCCTTGCGGTTCATCTCGTACAGAAAGGGGTTCATCGGTATTATCTATCTAGACAAGTAGAGAGAACAGAAGGAACAACTAACGCATATTTGAAAAAGGAAAATGTAATATTAAAACCAAAGGGAAATATTGTGGCTGTAACAAGAGCTATAATGACGGTTGCTGAGGTAAAAGCATTGCAAACATTACTTTACACTCATGTAATAGATACAAAGCTTTTTTTAGATGCTAATTTGACACTGAGTAAGGTGGTGAACCTGCTCAAAGTAGATAAAAGTAAATTAACAGGCTATTTTAAACATTCTGCCTCTTTAAGTTTTAAACAATATATCAATCGATTGAGAATAGAATATGCCATGATTATCATTCGAGATCGAGAACACGATATTACCGTTGAGGAGTTAAGCTTCCTTTGTGGATTCAATTCCCGTTTATCTTTTTATCGTGCCTTTGTTTATTTTTATGGATTTGCTCCCTCTGCACTTTTAAAGAGTTAAAAAGGATTATTCATTTTTTGGATGAAGAATAAAAACAAGGAGAACTCTCCTTGTTTTTATTGTTTAAGTGTAAAAGTTAATTCGTGTATCATTCCGCTTTTTTGACTATTTATTCTTTTGATTGATACTTTTTTTAACTTTTTGGTGATTTAAGTTTACGTATTGATTGTGATGTATACGTTTTTTTGTCATGCTTTACCAATTTGATACATACAAAAGAAACCTTTCTTGAGATGATGTTACTGATGAGAAAGATAAAAGTGAATTTAAAAGGATTTATATCAATGCACGATCAATTATCCCCTTATTTACGGTAGCAAAAGATTCAACACGAGCAGATATCCAATCAGGGTTTCATTAGAAAAATAGATCGAAAAGGAATCACGGTATTCTAGCTTCGAGTAATACGAATGAAACAATCCATATTCAAATTGACCAATTGTTTCAAACGAAACACTTTTTTTAAACTTTGTTTATTATGCCATTACAACATTTTTTTCTTATCTTATTAGTACCTATTGTTTTGTATGAAATTATTACAGTCTATCATTGTGTTGTGCCTGAAGCAAAACGAGGCGTTTATTATGCGACTACCTGGTTCAGTTTCTTTGTAGTTATTCAACTAATTCTCTTAGTTTATGAAGATGTACTGCTACATCATGTTTTTCATTTTTCAATTTGGATGTTGTTGTTCTTGTTTTATGGTCCGTTTTTAAATCTTATTGTTTCCAGCGGGCAAAGAGATTATCAATATAGGAGTAATGCCTATTATTTCAGTGATTTTTATCGTATGGTTTGTGTATTTATTTTTGGATTATTTCTATCCTTAGTTGAGAATAAGTGGAGCTATGTTGATGAGAGTATACTTGGCATTTTTAGTATTGCCTTTTTATATTATGGGATAATATTGCGAAAAAAAATAAAATTGAATCATGAGAGTCTACTAGATAATTTGGAGCAACAAGGGAAATGGAAAAGAATGTTCCCCCTAATTGTTGGAGGGGTATTAGTTAGCATTTTCTATCTTTTATCTAAGGATATTAAGTTGTCTGTTTTCTTATTGCTTCTATTTTTTTATGTGTATTTGACTTTTTTGAGAAAAAAAATGGAAAACGAAGCGAGTTTAATGAGCAATCAAGAGGAGGAAATTTTAGATCAAACAGAAGAATGGAAATTGGCGTATAGGAACAAAGTAGAAGATAGACAAAACAAGGCACAAGAAGGGCATGCACTAAAATATGGACAAACTAAATTAAATGATATTGTATTGCAACGCTGTAATATAAAGGTAAATCACATTATAATTGAAAATAAATCCTATTTAGATGCCAATTTTAAAATGACAGATTTAGCATCTAGAACGAAAATATCACGGTATTATTTGGCTCAATATTTTAATGTAGTATATCAAATGAATTTTCGGGAATACATAAATAAACTGAGAATAGAACATGTGGTGCAGTATATTGAAAATCATCAGCAGAAAGAAGAATTAAGTGTACAAGATTTGTTTTTAGAAAGTGCTTTTAATTCGAAAACCTCTTTTTTCAAAAGCTTTAAACATGTTTTAGGGTGTACGCCATTTGAGTTTTTGAGAAAGAACCAATAGTACATATCCATCTTTCGTTTTTTTGTGAATAGATACGCAATAGATCCTTTTTAGGGTCTATTTTTTTTGTTTTAGAAAAATTGGAATGAAAATATTTTATGTGTTTTGGAATCAAAGTTAAAGTGTGTTTCATTTTGGTTTTTATATTATTTATGATTCTTTTTTTAACTTTTTTGTTAATTAAGTTTGTGTTCTGAATTTTTTTTTGATTGTTGTAGCTGCTTTTATGTTGCTACAAATGAAGACCATGTGGGCATTCAATTGATGGTGAGGATGAAAATAAACGTTAAAAAATAAATTATGAAAAAAAAAGTCTTATCAATCGCTGTATTACTCTTGGCCTCTACTGTTCATGCACAAGTGGGAATTGGAACTATTACACCAAATCAATCAGCAGAATTAACGATTTGGTCTAAAGCAGGGGATAAGGGATTGCTTATTCCTAGTGTTCCATTGACAAGAACGACGGATCAAACGACGATTTCAAATGGAAATGTGGAGAGTTTATTAGTATATGCTACTAAAAAACAAGGAGATATCGAACCAGGGTTTTACTATTGGAATACAACCAAATGGGGGCGTATCGTTCCTGATTCTGAAATCGCGAATCTAGTTATTAAAAATTTCACAGCAATTATTAGTAATGAAGAAGTGAAAACTGATTTAGAACAACTTTTTCAAACGACAGGGGGGAATGTGTATTACGATGGAACTACGTTTGAGTATATGGATACCAGTGGTACCAAACAAGAAATTGATTTCACAGCGTTGATCCAAGAAAAACAAACGGTTACTACGTTAGTTAACAATAATGATGGTACTTACACCTATACGAATGAAGCTGGAGTGGCAGTTGTGATTGATGTCCCTGCCCACGTGATTAACAACTTTGAAGAGATTGTTAATAATGTCGAGGTACAAGAAGTTTTGAATCAATACATTGCAAATAATGGTGGAAATATGTTTTACGATGGTACCACGTTTGAGTATTTGGATGCAAATGGAATTAAACAAGAAGTAGACTTCTCGGAGTTGATCCAAGCAAATGGAACAATGAACACAATAGTGAAAGCGAATGAAACTACTACTAAATTAGTTAAAAATAGTAACACTTCTTATACGTATTATAATGAGAGTGAGATTGATAGCGCAGGTAATCCTATAGCGAATACAGGTGTTACAATGAAATTTCCAAAAGGAATATCAGTAGTTGCAGATGAACCTGGGTATAATGTACGTAGTCAACCTACTTGGATTTATAGCGACATGATATACCAAGATAATCCAGGGAATGAGTTTTATAATACGAATGGAGAATTTAAAAAAGTTTTTTCAACTAAATTCGATGGTAAGCCCATAAAAAATATCTTTGTAAGTTTTGCTCTAGAAGGAGGTATTTCTACTGTCCCTGAATATGTCGCGAGTAATCGAGTTTGGGCAATGATGGATGTGAGAATTTATATTAATGATGTTTTGGTAAAAGAGTTTATAAATAGAAGGTATTATTTCGGTGGAGCAGGAAGTTATGCTGCAGGGACTAATCAAGATTACCATGAGTATGCTTGGGCAATAACGATACCAAATTATGTGACTTTACGGGCAACGGCTAATACATTAGAAATCAAAGTTACGCCTACAAGAAATAATTTCTACCAAAATAGGTCGTCAGGAGCGCCAATAGATGGTCATTTTAACTCGGACACAGATAAAGTATTTGACATGAAATTAACTGGTTTTAACCTGTTATTATTCAAAGAATAAACTCCTTGTAAAATACTGCGTTGAAGTATTTAGGTATGTTGATTGAAGTCGTGCCTATTTTTGGACTAACAACCATCAGTTAAGTTTTAGCGCATGAAGTAATAGTACTTGTAAAACCTCATTTTTACTGATACTAAAACATTAAATAGATCCTCTTTAGGGTCTATTTTTTTTATAAGGAAGGCCATGACAAATTGGAGGCATAGAAGAGGAATAAAAACTGCGTTTTAGGTTCCCTTCTGTATAAAAGAGCAAGAAATTGGACTAGCCTTATCGGTTCTTTTATTTTTCTTCTCTCATTTTAATCGAGAAACAACCAAAATAGAAAAGATTGAAACGCAAGTAATCCTCCTTTTAAAGAGAAGTAGTCGAAAAGGGTGAAAGTAGTAGGCGAGAAATGTTAATAAATATAATGAATGTGTTTCAGTCAGTAGTACAAAAAAATCATCAATCAGAGGTAAGGAAAATAGTTGTGTTCTAACGTGGATTGAAATTTAAATGATGCAGAAGTTTTAAAATAAGCAACCCAATGAATTTTGAGATAATCACTTTGTCTTTGTTTGGGGATTGAAGTAAAGACAGGCCTTTTGATCCTGTGTTCGAATCCATTATTAAAGGCACTGTATGATTTAATGAAAATGTTTTTTATACTTTTTTGAATAAAAGTTAAAGTGCGTTTCATTGCGTTTTTTTTACTTATTTATTGTTTTTATGATACTTTTTTTAACTTTTTTTCTGATTTAAGTTTGAATAATGATAATCGGATAAGATTCTCATAAGGATTGTCACCCAAAGTTTTGATCAGGCAAACCTTAGAAAGAAATACTTATAAAAGATTCAAGTAATAAAAAGAAAAATAAATTGATAAATATGAAAAGAAAATTACTATCAATCGCCATGTTGCTTTTAGCTTCCACCATTCAGGCGCAGGTAGGTATTGGAACAGTATCCCCAAACAAATCAGCTGAATTGACGCTGTGGTCTAAAGATAAGGGGTTGCTTATTCCCAATATCCCATTAGAAAGCACCACAGATAGGACAACTATTGCAAATGGAAATGTAGAAAGTTTATTAGTATATGCTACTATAAAACAAGGTGATATTGAGCCCGGTTTTTACTATTGGGATAAAACGAAATGGACGCGTATTGTAGCCGATACTGATATTGCGAAATTGGTAATCAATAATTTTACGGAGATTGTTAATAATGAGAACGTAAGATATGAAATCGAACAGATCTTTAAAACCATAGGAGGTAATGTGTATTATGATGGTACTCAATTTGAGTATATGGATAGTGAAGGGGTAAAACACGTCATTAATTTTGCTGAGCTTGTTCAGGCTAATGAAACCTTAACTATTTTAGGCTATGATGCAGTAGCAGGTATAATAACGTATCAGGATGAAAATGGCGATAGTATAGCGGTTGACATTAAAGGAGCAGTTAAGTCTTTTGAAACAGTAACGAGTGTGACCAGTGATGCGAATGCAGGAACTATTACGTTCAAAGATGAAAGTGGAGTTGAAACTGTTTTGAACATCCGTCAGCTGGTTCAAGCCAATGAAACCTTAACTGTTTTAGATTATAATGTAACAACGGGAACCTTAACCTATCAAGATGAAAGAGGAAATACGGTAACAGTTGACATCAAAGGAGCGGTTAAGTCTTTCGAAACGGTAACGAGTGTTACTAGTGATTCGAATGCAGGAACCATTACGTTTAAAGATGAAAGTGAGATTGAAACTATTTTGAACATCCGTCAACTAGTTCAAGCTAATGAAACCTTAACTATTTTAGATTATAATGTAACAACAGGAACCTTAACGTATCAAGATGAAAGGGGAAATACAGTAACAGTTGACATCAAAGGAGCGGTTAAATCTTTTGAAACAGTAACGAGTATAGCAAGTGATCCTAATGCAGGAACTATTACGTTCAAAGATGAAAAAGGACTAGATACAGTGTTGGACATTAAACAGTTGATTGCACTTAGTGAAACGTTAACCATTTTATCATATAATGAAACGACTGGAATTTTGCTCTATCAAGATGAAAAGGGAAATATAACAAATATTGATCTCAAAGGTGCTGTTAAGCTTCATGAAACCTTAACTGTTTTGGGCTATAATACTACTACAGGAGCATTAACCTATCAAGATGAAAAAGGAAATACAGTAGTAGTAGATATTAAAACGGCTATCAAATCTTTCGAAACTGTTACAAGTGTAACGAGTAATGAAACAGCAGGAACTATAACCTATAAAGACGAAAGAGGAAGTGATACTGTTTTAAATATCAAACCAATCGTTAAAGCGACTGAGACATTGACTGTTCTAGGCTATGATGCAACAACAGGAACCTTGACTTACCAAGATGAAAAAGGGAATACTTCAACAGTTGATATCAAAGGTGCAGTTCATGCGTTTGAAACTGTTACCAGTATAACTAGTAATAATGCAAATGGAACTATTACATTCAAAGACGAAAAAGGAGTTGATACAATAGTGAATGTTAATCAGTTGGTAACGCTGACTGAAACGCTGACTGTTTTAACGTATGATCCAACAACTGGAATATTAATGTATATAGATGAGGTTGGGAATACTTCAACAATGGATATCAAAGATGTTATTAAAAACAATGAAACACTAACTGTTTTAGGCTATGATGCAACAACAGGTTCATTAACGTATAAAGATGAAGCAGGCAATACGTCAATTGTAGATATCAAAGCGGCTGTCCAAACACATGAAACCTTAACTATTTTAGGGTATGATACAGCTACAGGAACGTTAACGTATAAAGATGAAAAAGGAAATACAACAACGGTAGATGTCAAAGCAGCTGTTCAAGCCTATGAAACGTTAACGGTTTTAGCCTATAATGCAACTACGGGGATGTTGACGTATAAGGATGAAAAGGGTATTACGGCAACGGTAGATTTAAAATCGGCGATTAAAGCACATGAAACGGTTACCAAATTGGTCGATAACAACAACGGAACCTTGACCTATTACAATGAAAGTGAGATAGATGTTACAGGTATACCTATTGCTAATACGGGACTGACATTTAGAATACCTAAAACGGAATCATACGAGTTAACGAATGTTTTAACCCCTGGAAATGCACAAAGTTTTCCAAGTGAATGGGATTATGAAACCATGGTGAATGACTATAATGGAACAGATTTTTATGCCTTGACGCAAGCAACTCCGCTTCCTATTTTTACCAGTTATTTTGATACGAATCAGAATCCAGGTGATACAAAATTTATGAATTTTGATTTTTTTGTGGAATGTACTGCCTTAACGATTGGCAACACAAACCCTAATAAACAGGTTTTAACAGAACTAGAGGTACAGGTTTTAATTAATGATGTACTTGTGAAGAAGTTTTTTCCTCTGAGATACACTTTTGGAAAAGAAGAGGGATATGAGCAAAATCATATTAGACATTATGGAGGAATACTATCGTATTCAGATAGTTTAAATCTTGTTCCAACAAATAATAAACTAGAAATTAGAATTTGTCCTACACGAACTAGTTTTTACAATAATGAAGGAACGCGAACTGGTTCTTTCTTGAGAGGTTCTAAAACACTATCCATAAAGGTTTTAGATCCTATATTTCACATTTTCGAAAAACAATAACGCTATGAAAAAGTACGTTCAAGTATTTGTGTGTTTTTTGGTCGGAGTCATGCCCATTTTTGGGCAGGCTCCATTCCAAAAAGCAATGGTTAATCAAGGTACGCTAACAATTACCCCTGAAGCGGTAGTTAGTACGAGCTATGATTTTGACAACACAGCGAGTGGAGTCATAAAGAATGATGGAACGACCTATTATTACGGTAATTTCAACAATGATAATCTATATTATTACAACGATCAGCTTCCAACAGCGCAAGCAATTTTTACTCCTTTAAATGGTACTCAAGGAACTCAACAAATTACGGGTGATAAACCTTCTGATTTTTATGATGTTGTTTTTGATAATCCTACTCCAATAAAAGGATTTGATGTGAAAACGGAGATGAATGTTAAAGGAAGTGCTGATTTTCGAGAGGGAATCGTACAAGTAGATTCATTGGCAGGTATGTTGACCTTCCATCCAGGTGCGAAGGCTATGAATCCTTCTGATCAAAGCCATGTTGAAGGTTATGTTGAGAAAATAGGTAAAGAAAATTTCGCGTTTCCTATTGGAGATAAAGGGGTGTACCGCCATGCTAAGATAGCTGCCATTCCAAGTGAGAAACAGGCTTATCAAAGTAAGTACATCTTAAATGACCATGATTTTTTTCGCCAACACAACAAAATGGATCGACCAATAGTGGTGCTCAACACAAAAGAATATTGGAAACTAGAGAAGCCCAATACTGCCCAAGGCGAGATTTTATTGACGTTGAGTTGGGATACTCGTACGACCATTCCAGAAGTTTTAACAGAAGATATTACAAATTTACACATTGTTCGTTGGGATGATGCACTAGGGATGTGGGTTGATCAGGGAGGTGTTGCTTCTGTTGATTTACAAGAAGTGACTACTGCCGTAACGGGAGCTGGTTATTTTACCTTGGCTACGGTTTTACCTTTTTCTACGGAGGATAATGAAGTTATTATTTATAATCTTGTTTCACCTAATGGGGATGAAAAGAATGATTATTTCTATATAGAAAATATTCAGATGTACCCGAATAATCAGGTGGAGATCTACAATCGTTGGGGGGTTAAAGTATACGAGACCACAAATTATGATTCTACGGGTAATGTATTTCGTGGTTATTCAGAAGGGCGCGTAACAATTGGTAAAGATAAAGCTCTCCCAACGGGCACCTATTTCTATATTGTTACCTATGAAATTAAAGACCAGGGTGGCTCTCATATAGTCAAGAAATCAGGATATCTCCATTTAGAAACAGAATAAAAATAGAAGAGCAGTGGAAAAGAAGACAATATATTATGGACTAAGTTTAGTAGTACTAAGCTTTTTGTCCCCCTTGGTGCATGCCCAACAAGATCCTCAGTATACCCATTATATGTACAATCACTCAAATATTAATCCAGCTTATGCGGGAAGCACGGAGGGATTACAACTTTTTGGGTTGTATCGTACACAATGGGTTGGCCTTGATGGCGCACCAAAAACGGCTACCCTTTCAGCTACTACGCCTTTGGGGACTAGTGGCTTGGGGTTAGGTGTGAATTTTACCAATGACCGAATTGGTGTGATGAATGAAAATACACTATCGATTGATTTATCGTATGCAATTGATTTGAATTACAACTATAAATTAGCTTTTGGATTAAAAGGAAGCGGTAGTTTATTAGATGTCACTTATAGTGATTTGAATATTTATGATGGCACTGATCCAGTAGCAGGAACCGATATAAGCAATTCATTTACCCCTAATTTGGGAGCGGGATTGTTCTTGTATTCAGATAAATCCTATGTAGGGGTTTCAGCACCCAATTTGTTTACGCAAGCTCGTTATGATGATAATCAATTGAATACACTGAATCAAAAGTTACACTTATATGTTACAGGAGGTTATGTATTTGATTTGAATGCGAATTTACAGTTTAAACCAGCGGCTATGATTAAGATGGAAGAAGGCTCGCCGCTTCAGGTAGATGTTAGTGCGAATTTTATGTTTATGGAGAAGTTTACCTTAGGAGCGGCTTACCGCTGGGATGCCTCAGTGAGTGGATTGGTAGGATTTCAAGTTTCCAAGAACTTGATGCTTGGTTATAGTTATGATGCAGATACATCGAGATTGGCGCATTATAATTCGGGATCGCATGAGGTTTTTCTTCGCTTTAATTTGTTTAACAGCCATAAGCGCATTGCTGCGCCGAGGTTCTTTTAAAAAATGAAAATGATGGTAAGAGAACTACATATAGGATTACTGAGCTTATTTATTAGCATGGGAACCGTCGGTTATAGTCAAGTAAAGAAGGGAAAATTGGCTAATGAAAGGTATGATGATATGGCATATGCCAATGCAATTGAACTATACGAGAATATGGCTAAGAAAGGATATGTCAATACTTCGATCTTACAGAAATTAGGAGACTCGTATTACTTTAATGGCAAACTTGCTCAAGCCAATCAATGGTATACCGAATTATTTGATGGAGAATACAAAGGCAAGGATTTGAAGGCATTGCCTTCTGAATATTATTACCGTTATGCTCAAACGCTAAAAAGTGTCGAGGACTATAAGAAGTCTTTGGAATTTATGAATGTATTTGCGGCTATGGAACAGAATGACTCGCGTACAGCGTTGTACAACAAGAATCGCGATTATCTGTCTCATATTGAAAATCATTCGGATTTGTATGAGGTGAAGGCATTGAGTATCAATACAGCATATTCAGATTATGGAGGGAGTATGTTGGGGGATGATCTAGTATTTACTTCCGCTCGTGCTACATCTACGGTAAAGGATAGTCAATTACATCCGTGGACCAATGAGAGCTATACGAGTTTGTATCGAGTTAAAGTAAGCCCAGAGGGCTTGGGAGTACCAGAACGATTTTCTACGACGTTGGATTCTCAAGTAAATGATGCAACTGCTGTTTTTACGGCGGATGGAAAGGCGATGTACTTTACACGTAACAATTCCAAACACAATGGAAAGAGCAAACAAAATAAAGAACAAACCTCGATGTTGAAGATCTATAAGGCAGTAAAGCAAGGGGATGGGCAGTGGGGACAGGTAGAAGCATTGCCGATAAATTCGGACAATTACAATACCGCTCATCCCGCTTTATCTCCTGATGGGAAGTGGTTGTATTTTGCCTCTGATCGCCCAGAAAGCATAGGAGAGTCTGATTTGTATCGCGTGGCGTTGTATTCTAATGGAAGTTATGGCCCAGTAGAAAGTTTAGGAATGGGAATCAATACCGCAGGACGTGAGAGTTTCCCTTTTATTTCCTCAGATTCTCAGCTGTATTTTTCATCTAATGGGCATCCTGGATTAGGAGGATTGGATGTTTTTGTAGCTAAACTTTATCCCGATGGGACTCTTGGGCCTGTAGTGAATATGGGGAAACCAATCAATAGCTCGATGGATGATTTTGGTTTTTACTTTGACCCCAAAGAAAAAAAGGGATTTGTGAGTTCAAACCGCGCTGGAGGACATGGGGCAGATGATATTTACTTAGTTGCAGAAAAACCGTGTACGCAAATCATCGAAGGAAAAGTATATGATAAGCGTACCCAAGGCGTGTTGTCAAATGCCAAAGTAATCATCTCTGATGCGCAATACCAATATGTCGATACCTTACGTACCAACAACCGCGGTTACTACAATAGTGAATTGTTAAACTGCGGAACTAAATACCGCATCAAAGTTGAATATCCATCGTATAATACGGTTGAGGTAGTCTTTAATGCGGATCAGAAACCAGGTATTAAGACAATGGATATTGGTTTAGAAGAAGTCATTATTCCAATTGAAGTAGATGACGATTTGTTTAAAACATTAGATCTAGAGCCAATTTACTTTGATTTTGACAGTGCCGTGATTCGTTATGATGCTTCGATTGAGCTGATGAAAATAGTGGAGTTGATGATGAAATATCCGAAGCTGAAGATTGATGTTCGCTCTCATAGTGACAGTAAAGGAAATGATACTTATAACTTGAAATTATCTGATCGACGTGCAAAATCTACAATTGACTGGATGGTGAAGCAAGGAATAGCTGCTAATCGTTTAACCGGTAGAGGCTATGGAGAAACGCGTTTGTTGAATAAATGCAGCAATGGGGTTCCTTGTAGTGAATCAGAACACCAAGAAAATAGACGTAGTGAATTTATCGTCATAGAAAAGTAAGTGGTAAATAATGCAAACTACTTTTAGGTCATCGCGCTGTGAGATGTAAAACAAACAGCTGGAGTACAGAAAGCTCCAAATAGTGGAGCTTTCTACTTTTTTAAGAAAAGAAAAATATTCAGAGCCAAGAAAAACAAGAGAAGTGACAAGGAAAATAACATGATTTTCGGATTGGCAAGAATTAAATTTAAATAATCAAAAAATAGAGGGGTAATCTATTTATCGTTCTTTGAATGACTGTATAGCGTTGGAATTAATTAATAATTGGTTTGTATAGATAAAAGGTGTTATGGGCTGTTGGTAGCAGTATCGTAAATGAATAAAAATGAACAGTAGTGTGGCGTTTAAATGATAAAAACAATGTTTTTTTTACAAGTACTCGTATTACTTTGAGGATGTAAGTGTTTGATGATTGATAAAGAATGAGAAGGTAAATTGTAGGTGATTTTAAATAAATGTTCTACTTTTTTTAAAAATAACTTGTTTGTTTTGAATGAATGAAAGGAGTTGGTAAACAAAACACTACTGTAATTTTAAGCGAATTGATCAATTGGTTTAACTGTTTACTAATTTGCGAGTATCACCTTTTTTTATTTACACTTTAGTGT
The DNA here is from genome assembly GCF_029894455.1 of Myroides gitamensis. Classification (NCBI taxonomy): domain Bacteria; kingdom Pseudomonadati; phylum Bacteroidota; class Flavobacteriia; order Flavobacteriales; family Flavobacteriaceae; genus Myroides; species Myroides gitamensis. The sequence continues at coordinate 2,189,136 of NZ_JARYHN010000001.1, read as the reverse complement.
TGAATTTTTTTGCTGTTTCTTGAATTTTGTTCAGTGAAAAATGAAAAAGTATAACCTATTTACAAGATTATTCCTAGTTGTTTAGCGGATTGTTCTCCTGTTTTCGAAGTGAAAAACTGAAAGACTAACGATGTAGTGATGATGTGAAAATGCATTGAAAAGTCAGTAGCTTGTCATGGTTTATGTTGTTTTAATACAGGAGATTATCTAATAGATTTAGGAGTAAATAGAAAGAAGTTAATCTGTTGTTTCCAAGAAGTATTGCCCATTTATGGGCAAACTTCTTTTTTTATTTAAATAAGAAAACAGCAGATGAAAAGGGAAATACGATTTCAAAAAAATCAGTTGAATGATCGTACAAACAAAGAAAGAACCAGAACGTATTGGTTGATTAAACTTGTTCGTCAAAAATATCAGCTGTGATACCTATTGTGCATAAAAATCAGTTAATATAAAAACCGTGAAAAAACAAATAATTAAAACAGGCATAAGCCTCTTGACTTTTGGTGTTTGTTCGTCGCTACATGCCCAACAAAATCCTGTGTATACACAATATATATATAATCCAACCATCATAAACCCAGCTTATGCTGCGAGTAAAGAATCGATGAGTTTTTTCGGTTTATACCGAAATCAATGGGTGGGAATTGATGGTGCACCTAAAACTGCAAATGTTGGTTTTACGACACCATTAAATAACCCCAAATTAGGGTTAGGTATCAATTTTGTCAATGATCATATTGGAGCATTAGATGAGAATAGTATTTCTTTTGATTTGGCGTATACTCTTGATTTAGATGCGCAATATAAATTAGCCCTAGGATTAAAAGGAACGGCAAACCTATTGAGTATGTCATATTCTAAATTGAACATTTACGATCAAACAATGCCTTTTGCTTATGAGGATGTGAAAAATAAGTTTAGCCCCAATATCGGAGCCGGAGCTTATTTGTATTCTGATGAAGCCTATTTAGGTTTGTCTGTACCAAAAATATTTAAAGTAGACTATTACGATGATATAAAAAGAAGAACAATGCGTCAACAACCTTTATTTTATCTGATGGGAGGATATGTTTTTGATTTAGGTTCAGATTGGTTGCTCAAACCAGCTTTTTTATCTAAAATAGGAAGTGGTAAACCTTCAGTAGATCTCACCGCAAATTTCTTGTTTCAAGAGAAATTCACAATTGGAACGGCCTATCGTTGGAATGCTGGTATCAGTGCTTTGACTGGTTTTCAAATTGATGAAAATTGGTTTCTGGGTTATGCGTATGATTTTGATACCACAAAACTAAATCAATATAATGCAGGGACACATGAAATTTTTATGCGTTTCGATTGGATGGGTAGTTTTAAATCGAAAAGAAAAAGTAGATTCTTTTAAGGTAGAAAATAACAATAGTAAGAAGTAGATAAAATAGGGGAATAAGCTGTTAAAAAAGGAAAGTAAAAGGAATCGTTTTTATTAAGTGAAAAAAGCTATACGGTTTAGAAGATAATAAAAAGTTATGCTTGATTTTTTTAGTATTTGCAGATAAACGCAAGATTGAATAACAAAATAAAAAGCATACGAAACAACGCTAAACAAATGTTTAAAGTCACAATAAAAAGTTAGGTTCTGTTTTGAACGAAATACAGGAATAATGTTGCGCGTAAACTTTGCATGATGTACCGAAGTATTTTAAAAATAGTAGTAATGCATCTTGTGTTTACCTGCCACCTTTAAATCTACAACATACTATGAAGGAAGAAACTATACAAAGAAGAGAAGGAATTATCTCTTCAACAGAAGTCTTAACTAGATTAAAAATTTTATTAGGGGTGCGATCAGCTAAAGAATTAGCCCACATCTTTAATTTGAAACCCAATACAATTTCTTCTTGGAAAAAGAGAAATACGTTGTGTTATGCCAAGGTAATTGAAATCTGTAATAAACATGAAATTGATCTCAATGAATTGTTTTATACGGCGTATCAAAATATTGCCATCAATAAAAGTTATGCGCAAGTGCCCATTATTTACCTAGATGATTATCTAGAGTATTATTTGAATTCACACGTGAAACAAAAGAAAATGAAGCACATATACCTACCTAAAAATGTCAATTTTGATATAGTTATTCAGATGTATATCAATTCAGTAGAACGTATGCAAGCAGAATTAATGTATGTGTTTTGCAAGAAGGTAGAGGTATCTAGTTTAGTAGTAGGTGAAGACTATATCCTTTTAGTTAAAAATAAAGGTTTTCAGAAATATAGTGTTATTGCTTATGATGTTGAGGGACAAAGGCTACAATTATGCCGAGATATGAATGAAAAAATGTGGTTAAACACAAAAGAAATAACGGAATGTTTCCAATGCATGAATAGCATGCCTTGCTAAAGTAAAAAGAAGAACATTGTTCTTCTTTTTTTTTTGCTTATACACCAAATCATATAATAGTATTCTAAAATAAAAGAAGAAAAAGACGAGGATATTGTATCGCTTTACGTTTAAAAAAGAGAAGTTAAAGTATAGATACCTACGGTCCTTTTTACTTCTTTTTATTGTTGTTTTAAAGTGATCGTTCCATACCAAATCTATGGATGGTATAGCAGAGGAGAAGCTTTGTTTCATAAAAATAGAAAAATAGGGCACAAGTGCTTTTTTTTTGTGATTTCACTGTCCATTTTTTTTAAAAAAAACGCATTTCTCTTGCTTGATTATAGCAATTTAAGGAGAAATAAGTAGAAGGATTATAAGAGTTTATTTTGTTGGGAATGAGTGGTTTATTTGGTGTTTTACGGTATAATATGCTGATTTTTGCAAAAAGCAAAAAGATATATTCAAATTTACTTTGATGTTTTTACACTTTCGTTAATTTTTTTTGAATAGCGGTGATTTCTTTGCCTCAGAAAATGAATAGAACAAAAACAGAAATTTTAATATATGAAGAGAATTATCTTTTTCGCCTTTTTATTAGGCACCAGTTTTGCAACAAAAGCACAGGTAGGTATTGGTACACCAACACCAGCGAATTCAACAATGTTAGATGTAGAAGCAGCTGATAAAGGGATTTTAATCCCAAGAGTTAAGTTAACTACTGTAGAAGAGTTTTCTCCTATTGAGGGAACTAAAATAGAAAGTTTACTAGTATACAATATAGGGGCTACTTTACCTACAGGATTTTATTTCTGGAAAGGTGAAAAATGGAATCAAATTATTGATCAAGAAAATCTAGAAGTTTCGATTAATACCATCATTAATGGAAATGGAAGTGACTTAGGGGAAATTAAAAGAGTGGTAGATGTTTTAGTTCCAACCAACCCGAAAAGTAGTGATAAAGGCTTGAGTCAGGCGGCCCTTGTTATTGACCCAACAGACAGTAAAATCTACAGTATTAGCTATGATGAAACAACAGATAGTTATATACGTACGGAGGTGCAATTACAAGCGAGTGTGAAAGAGTTTGAAACACGTACTTTCTTTAAGAAAGTAGAAGTTACAGCGGATGGTCAAACTCCAACTTTTGTCGAGACAAATGAGCTTCCTGATTTTTCAACTGCAAAAAAAGGAGAAGTATTCTACCAGTATCTAGGAGAGGATAATCGCATTGATTATTTGAATCTTACAGCGGATGTAACGAACATCATTGAGAACAATGAGAATATCAAAAATGAAATCACTAACATTTTAAATAAAGGTGGAAACGTTTATTTCACAAAGGATGCTATTGGAGATATTCCTGCAAATAGTGTGTATTACGTGGATCCTGAAACAGATCAGAAAGTAGTGATTGATTTAACAGAAACTGTAATTAACTCAATTATTGATAATACTCAAATTATTAAGGAGGAAGTAGGAAACAAAATTGTAACTAATAAAGTAATAAAAACTGGAAATACGGTAGATGAAAAAGCGGTATTTATTTATAAAACGACAAGTACCATTACAGGAGCAAAAACAAATGGTGTAGCTTTTGGTACAAATTTGCCCGAAGGTGTGACAAACATAGATCGCGTTTTAAATATTCAAGTATTTAAAGGAACGACTTTGATTACTAGTGCTGTGACAGATGTCGTAATCCAATCGGCTAATCGAAAAGTAGAGTTCAATTTAGGAAGTGGAAAAATGTATACGCCTGTAACTGATGGCGAATATGAAGTAATCTTAGAATTTACTGCGAATTAGTTGTTTATTTTATTCAGGTGAGTCAAACTCGCCTGAATAATTTATCACATTTAAAACCCAATAGACGCCTGATGATAAAAAGACGAAAATGTAACGATACAGAACTATGATGAACAGTAATTTTTTACAAGCCCCTCGTACAATTCATTCTTCCAAAGAAATCTTAACTAAGTTAAAAGTAGTATTAGACGTGAAATCAGCCAAAGAATTAGCGGCTATTTTCAATGTAAAGCCCAATACAATTTCTTCTTGGAAAAAAAGAAATACGTTGTGCTATACCAAATTAATCCACGTATGTAATCAATATGATATAGATTTAAATGAATTATTTCTAGCAAATTACCCCAATAAAACCATAGAGAAAAGCTATATCAAGCTACCTATTATTTACATCGATGATTATTTGGAATACTATTTGAGTATAGAGGGGAAACAGCAAAAACTCAAACAAATTTATTATCCTAAACAGGTCTGTTTTGATATTATTATTCAACTGTATGTAACAATACAAGAATATAAAGAATCATACTTGGTTTATGCATTTTGTAAAAAAGTTGATTTTACTACTATTGAAATAGCGAAAACCTATGTGCTTTTGTTAGCAGGTAAAGGTTTTCAATGCTATAAAATAGTAGAAGTAAATCACCTTGAAAAAGTACTTTACTTACAAAAAGAGGAAGAAGAAATTACAGTGGTAAAAGAGCAAGAAATTCTTGAAATTTTTCAATGGATAAAGTATTTACCTTGTTAATCTTCTAATGGTATAGAAAGAAAATAAAGGTGTTTTTGCTAGAGTTAACGATAGATTCATTAAGTAAAAAAACTTTATAAAATAAGAACAGTAAAAACTATGGAATTATTGAAGTACATTTTAATTTCCATTCCTATGATTTCATCTATGACATGTGGAATTATTCTAATGGTTGTTTTTTACAAAAACCTTTCTGTTACAGAAATACCAATTTTAAAAACATTAGGCGGATAATACTTAGCGCTAATTGCGTTGTGGATTACCGATAATCTTACGCAAAAGTTACTGGGTAGTCGCATTTTTTTACTGCCCGTATTATCGTTGTTTATCACCTTGTCTCAAGTGTGTTTTTATCATTTTATCTGCTATATCATTCCTGTAAAAAAGAAGTTTAATTATTTGCAGTACCAAATGATTTTTGTGGTATTTGTTTTGTCCTATGCTTTTATTTACGCCCTATTTCAAGCTAATGGATACCAAGAGTTGGACATTCAAACGTTTTGTGTTCAATATTTAAGTATCTATATTACCTTAAATACGGGAGTTTACACCCTATTGTGCTGGAGGAGAGTGTACCGATATCATCAAGCAAAAAATAAGCGGAAAATTCAAATCAAAAGATTGAATTGGATTCATTTGATTTTGGTATTAAAATCCATATTCACCCTGCTATTTAGTTTGAAAAACTATAGTGTTATCGTACAAGCCATAACCGTTTTTGTTCTTTCTTTTCAACATATCATATTGACATTTAATATGTTGTTAGAAAAGAATCGAGTGAAAATTCCAGTTGCTTATAAGACTAATGTGTTGCTGTCTTCTGGACAAATTGTAGCTGTAGATCAAATGGGTACACTAGCGAATGATGTATTAGAATCGACCTTTATCAATGCTAATACACGAATGGAAAATCTATTAACTCAAAATGATATTGTAAATTATTTTACCAAGGATAAACCTTATGTCAAGAAAGATTTTCGCTTAGATACACTAGTTAGCCACTTTGGAGTAAACAGAACTTATGTTTCTAAGTTTATCAATGTAACCTACAATTGCAATGTTAGCCAGTTTATTAATTGTTGGCGACTGAAAGAAGTAGAACATCTACAAGCAACAAGCAAAGAAAACAATATAGAAGAGTTAGTCGTTCAGGCTGGATTCTCTGATTATCGACATTATTTACGGGCTGTACATAGTGCAGAAAAACGTCAACAGCATTAATTTACCTAGTATGGATTACAAATATCTTTTTTTAGGAGTTTCTTTCTCGTCTTCAATATTTTCAGCTCTTTTTTGCTTTGCACTATTGGCACTTAAATTGGTAGAAAATACAACGGAACCCTTAGTGAAAAAAGCAACGATTGTTTTATTGCTATTCTATATTATTTGCATCTTTTTTTATAGCACCACTTTTTTTGATGTATTTCACTTTTTTGAATTGCGTTGCCTTAAAGGAGTTAATTTCTTAACTGCTTTGCTAATGCCTACGTTGTTTTATCATCTGATTTTTATCTTAACTAGATTGAAAAAAGAAGAAAACTTTAAGTATGTGCATTATGCAATCAGTTTATCCTTGAGCTTTGTTTTTTATTTTTACCATGTAGCAGGATTTGAATCGCGAGTAGAAGATCTTTATTTAAAAAAACGGATTTTTTCATTTTTATTGCTTAATGAAGATAGTATTATGGCTACTATTTTTAATCTGATTTATCTGCTATTATCTTTATATCGCTTGTTGAGATACCGAAAAAATATTGCTCATTATTCTTCTGATGAAGAACGGGATTCCTTGTTTTGGCTCTATCCTATTTTTGTTATTGGATTTTTATTATTTCCTGGCTCGATAGGGCTGTATCTATTTCCACAGATTCAAAGTAATCTCATTATTGGGCAACTAATCCCCAATTTTTTATTCATGTTTTTTAATATTAGTCTCTGCTATAATTTGTTCTGTGAAAACTTTGTTCAGATAACAGAAGATATTCTAGAAGAGGAGAAGAAAGTAAATCACGATGAATGCAAAAAAGCCAAAGAATTAGCCATAGACAAACAGAAATTTGAGACGTATATACAAGAGACCAAGCCATTTTTAAACCCACAACTTAAAATTACAGATCTATTGAGTGATTTAATGACGAATAGGAGTTATTTATCTCAGTTTATTAATGCAACGTACAAGAAGAATTTTTCTCAATACATCAACCAGTGTAGATACAATGAATACCTCAGATTAAAAGCAATGCCAAATCCAGAACCGCATACAGAAGCAGATCTTATACTCATAAGCGGCTTTAGAAGTTACGAAAGCTTCAAAAGAACGGAAGACGCAGTTTGTAGAACAAAGCATAAATAATCGAGTTTTAATACCTGATAAAAACCAATAAAAAGCCCAAAAAGGCTTTGAATCAATTGAAATAGAAGTGATCATTTTCTTAGGTCTTTTTGTTTGTTATCAATCAAAAAAAGTAAGAGTAATTTATAAAACCATGATGAAAAAAAATCGTTTACCTCGTTTGATACTCCTTAGTGTAATACTCAGTACAAGCGTAGGAAAGTCCCAAAATAATGTTTTTTATAATAATGGAATATTGCAAGTGAAGAGTAAAACTATTCTGAGTTCCCATGCTGACTTCACCAATCAAGGACAAGGACAACTCGTTAATGATGGGGTGACCTATTATTTTGGTAATTTTACCAATGACGGGAGTTTTACCTACACCAAAAAATTAGATACGGGTGAAGTACAATTCGTGAGCACAAAACAACAAAACACTATTATTGCTGGAAATAAAGTAGTAGATCTTCATAAGGTTACCTTTGACTTAAATCAAGATCCATACTATTTTGACTTGAAGGCCAACCTAGATATTTGGGGAGAAGTTGATTTTAAGGATGGAATAATTAAGGTAGATTCTTTACTGAATTCAACAACGAAACAGCCCGCAGGATTGGTTAGTTTTATGCCTAAATCAAAACATAAAAACAGTAAGACTACAAGTTTCGTGGATGGGATGGTAGAAAAAGTTGGAGCAGATCCCTTTATTTTCCCTATTGGTAATAAGAAACACTATCGACCAGCGAGTATAAGTGCGCCTAAAAATAACAAAGATGTTGTACTGTCTAACTACGTATTTCAAGATTCATCATTCTTTGAAGCACATCAAGCACACGTGCCAGAAATTAAACAAGTGAATACACAAGAGTATTGGAAACTTGAAAAAGCTAAAAATAGTCAAACGAATTTCATGTTGACCTTGAGTTGGGATGAGAAAACAACGTTGCCAGAGGTGCTAGAAAATCCAGAACAAGATTTACATATTGTACATTGGAATTCAGCTCAAAAGCAATGGGAAGATTTAGGGGGTATTGTGGATATGGCAAACAAAACAATCACAACTCCTGCAAACATCTCGAATTTTGGCTATTTTACTTTGGCGAGTGTGCAAGAAAATCAGCCAGGAGATGATGATGTGATTATTTACAATTATGTCAATGCAAATGGAGGAGATCAGAATGATTATTTTATCATTAAAAACATCAATCTATATCCTCAGAATTCGGTTCAAATATTCAATCGATGGGGAGCAAAGGTATATGAAACGAAGAATTATGATAGCCAAGACAATGTATTTAGAGGTCGTCAAACTCGAGGAGGGAAATTACCTGCAGGAACGTATTACTATTTAATAACCTATAAAAAAGAAACAAAAAATACGAGTTATACCGTTAAGAAAACAGGGTATCTCCATCTAGACAGTAAGTAAAAGAAGCTATAGAAGTGGATTAAAAATAAAAATTGCTAGGGCGTCCTTTAGGGGGCGCCTTTTTTGTATAATAATAGAACTGGTCTAGACTATAACTAGTGGTTGGAGAGAGAAGAATTCGTATCGTATCTTGTCAACGCGTAAAAGAGATGGTTTCTTTCCAGAAAAACATAGGACTGATGATTGCTTTCATAGACTTTCTTTATGCTGAAATAAGTTATTTCTTTATAAAAGTACTTTGAAAAGCACGGAAAAAGGGTATTTTTGTTTCTACAATTATTAAAAAGAGTATTATGTCAACGATAGAAAGAACAAAGTGTTTAATTATTGGATCAGGACCTGCAGGATATACCGCTGCAATTTATGCCGCAAGAGCTAATATGGCACCTATTTTATACCAAGGATTACAACCAGGAGGGCAATTAACAACAACTAATGATGTGGAGAATTTCCCTGGATATCCAGACGGTGTAACAGGACCTGAAATGATGCTACAATTGGAAGCTCAAGCTAAACGCTTTGGAACAGATGTGAGAGATGGATGGGTAACAAAGGTTGATTTAAGCGGCGCTGTTAAAAAAGTTTGGGTAAATGAAACAACAGAATTACACGCAGATACTGTAATTATTTCTACTGGAGCAACTGCAAAATACTTAGGATTGCCATCAGAACAACACTACTTAAACCTAGGTGGAGGAGTTTCTGCTTGTGCAGTTTGTGATGGTTTCTTCTATAGAAATCAAGAGGTTGTAATCGTAGGAGCAGGTGACTCTGCTTGTGAAGAAGCACATTACTTATCGAAACTTTGTAAGAAAGTAACGATGTTGGTGCGTAGTGACAACTTTAGAGCGTCTAAAATCATGGAAGATCGTGTACGCAACACAGAAAATATCGAAATCTTAATGAATACAAGTACGGTTGAGGTATTGGGAGATGGGAATGTCGTAACTGGAATCAAAGTGAAAAACAATGAAACTGGAGTAGAATCAGACATCCCAGCTACAGGATTCTTCGTTGCAATTGGACATAAACCCAATACAGATATCTTCAAAGGTCAATTGACAATGGATGAAACAGGGTATTTAATTACAACAGGTAAAACGAGTGTAACTAATATTGCTGGGGTTTTTGCTTGTGGAGATGTACAAGATAAAGACTACAGACAAGCAATTACTGCTGCAGGATCTGGATGTATTGCTGCTTTAGATGCTGAACGTTATTTAGCTTCTCAAGAATAAGAATAAATACAAGAGGAAATATACTAAAAGCGTTTTTCTTCTGCTATATAAGTTATATAATAAATTAGGGATAAGGCTGTTGCGTCTTATCCCTTTTTTTATGTTATTATTTTTATGCCTTTATTAGAATTTTATAGAGTCCATCCTAAGATATTTTTATCTTTGTACTTTAAAATCTCGACATGCTTTTATTAAAAAATATTTCGTTTAGTTATACAGCCAATTATACCGTTATAGACGCCATTGATTTAGTTATTGAAAAAGGAAAACACGTAGCCTTGCTAGGTGAAAGTGGATGTGGAAAAAGTACGTTATTAAAACTAATCTACGGATTACACGATTTAAATCAAGGGGAAATATTCTGGAAAGACAATCAAGTATTAGGGCCAGCCTATAATCTCGTGCCGGGTATGGACAATATGCGCTACCTAGCTCAAGATTTTGACCTAATGCCACACACCAGTGTCGCAGAGAATATTGGAAAGTATCTTTCGAATTTTAACTTAGAAAAAAAGAAAGCAAAAATTGCTGAATTATTAGAGTTAATCGAAATGACAGCATTTGCTGATGTAAAAGTGAAACTTTTAAGCGGTGGACAGCAACAACGTGTCGCAATTGCTAGAGCCCTAGCAGTAGCTCCTGAAGTATTGCTGTTAGATGAACCTTTTAGCCATATTGATTACGCCAGAAGAAGCGTATTACGTCGTAAGATTTTTGCGTATTTAAAAGAGAATAATATCACCTGTATTGTAGCTACACATGATAGTATGGATGTGTTGAGTTTTGCAGATGAAACTATCGTACTCAAAGAAGGTCGAGTAGTGGATTATGGTGATACCCAAGACTTATATGAATACCCTTCAGATAAATATGTAGCAACCTTATTTGGAGAAGTCAATGAATTGTATATTTCTGATTTTACACCAGATACCTTAGAAGATGAAGTATTGCTCATCTATCCACATCAATTGATGATCTCTAAACAAAAAGGAGTACTAGAAGTTGAGGTACAACAAGCCTATTTTAATGGAGATGGTTATCTTGTATGCGCAAACTTTAAAAATAATAGAACGTTGTATTTTAATCATCCCGTTGATGTTCAGGTAGGAACGAAAGTGAAATTAGCCTTGAAAAAATACCAATAGCTTATTAGAGAAGGAAAATTGGAGAGGAGAAAAGGGGGAAACTTCTTACCGGAAAAGGGCAATTTGATTAGGTTGATTGAATAAGAGCGGAAAATATAAAAACACAGAAGCGAAAGATAAAATCTTTCGCTTCTGTGTTTTTATATCCTTCTCCCATCTCCGAAAAAATTATTTCTGAATTAAGTCTAGAACCTTTACCCCTAATACAATACCATGATTTGTTTTTCTGTCGGAAAAGGAGGTGAAATAATCAATTCGGAAAGGTCTAAATTTCTTAAATCCAAAGTTATTTAAACCAATACTAAATTCCTTATAGGTCGGTTGATCTGGTGTTTGGAGTAGGTGAAATCCAACAATAAACGAATATCTCGTCTTGTTTAAAAGCGGTATTTTATTTAATAAATAGCCGCGGAAATCGTGTTCTAAGTGAAATTCAACATAGGACTTATTGGTACTATAGGAATAATAAGGCAATAAGTTGAATTGTTTATTGTAAATAGGCGTTGAACCAATAAAGGTTTGGTTTCCATTGAAATGCTTGTAATCTGTAAAGGGAATCTGATTTTGTTCAAAGAATTGACCAATGGAAATCCCAGTATACAACTCCCCAATATTGCCAATATTATTTTGATATTTCGTAGCAATAGAACCAAAGGTGTAGCTGAAATTTCGGTCTGTTGTATTCAGCGCTTTTTCGAGGTGAATCTCTAAAATAGGATACTTCGATTGTTGGATGTATTGTTTTTTATTGGGATAACTAATGGTCTTTTGATCAAATACCACTTGTACATTGACATGAAGTTTAGCAACCCCGTTCGGTTTGAAGGTTGGACTATCAAAATCAGAAGGATTCAACGGGTTGTTTGAGGTAAAATCCAACGTGGGTACAAACGGAGGGTTTTGAATATTGTTGTATAAGTTATCTCGATAGGCATATTCTAATCGACCATCAAATTTGAAATTAGTCCAGGCATATTGGCTGTAATGCAACGCAATGAATTTCTTTTGAAAATATTTCGCATAGTTTTTTCCAAACCACGCAGAAGCAAAAGAGTTGATGGGTTTTTTAATTGGATCATCCTGATTAAATTGCTCAATCGCTTCACCTGCCTCTAATCGAAGGGTACGATAATCTTGTTGATTGAAAACATGAGAAGCATAACCAGAAAAGCGAAACTTATTCTCACTGAAACCGTAGCTAACATTAACCCCATAAGACGTTGCTGCATTATCAGCACGCAATTTGGTATAATCAATCCCTGAGGTGATATTAAATCCCTGTACCGCATTAAAAGCAAAGGTTGAAAGTAAACCGTGGTAACTATAGGTGGTGTTTTTATAGGAGTTAACGTATTTGTACCCTTTAATTAATTTGAAAACAGTAAAATTATTCGTGCGCTTGTCAATAGAATCTAAAATAACCTTGGTATTATCTGTTAAGAAAATAGACTTCTGATCAAAGTATTTCTTTTCACTTTCAAGTAAGTGAAAGGGACGAACAGCCGCTAGTTTATCTTCCGCATTGGTGTTGTAATTAGCCGTAAAAGTCAAGTATTCATTGGTCTTATTTTCCATTAAATGAGCGGGCTTTTCCGTGTAATTCGTAAAACTACTCTCAAATTTACCAATGAAGTCAAAAACAATGAATCGACCATCAAAAACCAACGTTTGAGCGACTTTTACATGGGCATCCAAGGTTGGAGAATAGGTATAGGTCTGCTTAATCTGTAAGTTATTGATGTTTTTCGCATTGACGTTATTCCCTTGCATTTTTGCATAGAAAGATAAAACCTGCCAATTCTTGCTTGTAAATTCGATATACCCTTCCATAATAGGCTCTCGATCGCGTTTGGGTGTAAAATATACGCGATAAATGGTATCGTCACCAACTTGATCTTTCGAAATAATATCAAAGAAATAATACGTATTCGCATAGGGAAGTAGCGGAGAAACAACATTGATTCGCTTGGAAATTTCGGAACTAAAAATATTAAAATCATTATCGGTTCCTGTTAGGAATAATAAATCCTTCGCACTTCCTCTTTCCTGAAGAGCATGCACCGTTTCCTTACTGATGATTTTATTGCGATAATCCAAGTCAGAATTAATCTCGCTGAGGTAAATGAAATTACCTGCTTGTTCACTATCAATATCCAAAGCAGGATCCAAATCCTTGCGTTTTTGACCTAAATAGGAAGAACGTTGCGTATTGAGTTGTAAGTCACCTTTTGCATAATACGAGACTTGATAGTTGTTGGTTCGTTCTTTGAAATGGTCATAAACCAATGAAAGTAAGTAGGAAGCATACACATCCTGTTGGTCCGTATATAAAATATTGCGTTTATCTAGTGGAGTGAGCGGAATGATCAACGAATCCGTTTGGTTCTTATATTTAATTCGCTCGTTTTCATAGCCTTCCTTCTGAATGAAAATAGGTTGTTTAGAATCCCAATTAATTGTAAAATAACCAGCTTCATCTGTGCGGGTTTGGTTAACCGTTCCAGGAATAAAAACCAAACAATGCGCCAACGGCACCTCTTTGTTCATTGGTTATTCTTCCCGTAATGGTTTGTCCATAACCCAAATTACCCAATAGAAAAACTAAAAGGGAAATAAGAGATAAACCAAGTTGTATTACATTTTTATACATTAATCTTGAAAAGCATGAAGGGCTAGGGCGTAACTTTTTAAACCAAATCCAAGAATCACTCCTTGGCAGTGAGCCGCTAATTTAGACGTATGACGAAATTCTTCACGGGCATGTGTATTGGAAATATGTACTTCAATGACAGGAGTATCGATCGCCGCAATAGCATCTCCTAAAGCAATAGAAGTATGTGTGTAAGCGCCTGCATTAAAAACAATACCCGAGTAGGTAAAACCAACTTCGTGTAATTTGTCAATCAATATACCCTCACTATTGGATTGAAAATAATCCAGTTCAACAGCGGGAAACTCACGTTGTAATTGCTCAAAATAAGCCTCAAAACTCGTGTTTCCATAAATAGTTGGCTCGCGTTTACCTAATAAATTTAGATTGGGCCCATTGAGTATTAGAATTTTCATGCTTTCAATTTAGTGGAACAGTAGAACAAAGATATTTAATATTCAGGTTGATTAAACAAATGAAAGATGAATATTTAATGAAGAGGGGATTTTAGTTTCCTCTCATTTTGAGGCTCTTAATTTTTTTAAGACTTGTGAAAAGGAATATTTACTGGAATTAACTAAATGTTAACTATTTGTCGCAATGTAATAACTGATTGATTTACAATCTCATGTTAATTTTTTAAATTTACAATGTTTCTTTAATGTTATATTTTTATTAAATAAACGCCTTATTGTGGCGGGATGCCTTAATTTCGTACTCAGTTAATAGAAAAAAATTAATGAATATGAAAAAATTAGTACTATCGTTAGTAGCTGTTGCTGCTTTTGGATTCACAGCTAACGCTCAAGAAAAAGAAAAACCAACGTATGGTTTCCAAGAAGGAAATTTCATGATTGAAGGAAGTTTTCAAATTTCTGACCGTGTTGTTAAAGATTCAGAATCTGGTGACAAACAAAAAATGACACACTATAAATTTAATCCTAAAATTGGATATTTTTTATCTGATAAAGTAGCTGTTGGAGCTTCTTTAGGATTTGGAAAAGGTTTTTTACAATCTGATGTGTTAGCAGATGACGTTACTGGAACAACATTATTCGCTGGGGCATTTGCTCGTTACTACTTCTTAGAACTTGGTAACCGTTTCAAAACGTATGCTGAAGTTGGAGTAGGATATCAAGAAAATAAAGTTTCTGATATTAAATACAAAGAAACTGGAATTGCTGCAGGTATCGATTTAGGATTCAACTATTTCGTTACAGAGAAATTGGCTGTTACTTTTGCTTTAGGGAATGTATTTAGCTATAGTAATTATGATGTAAAAGAGGATGGAGTTAAACAAGGAAGTATTTCTAATACAGATGCTAACTTAAACGTTTTCAATAACTTCTTTGATAACGCTACATTCGGATTAGTATACAAATTCTAATCGCAGAACGGTAAATAATAGAATACAAGAAAGAGCTTCAGTTTTGAAGCTCTTTTTTTTATCTTTGAATGAAACGAATCAAGAGAAAATGAGCACTAAAATCTGGCAAAATACCCTACAATCTTATATCCATTATTTAAAATTAGAACGGGGACTAGCAGAGAATTCAATCGAAAGTTATGAGTTGGATTTGTTGAAATTTGTTCAGTTTTTAAGCCATAGTGAAATAGAGGTAGCACCAAAAAATGTTACGCCAGCTCATGTTAATGAATTTGTTTATCAATTGTCTACGGTTTTAGCACCTACTTCACAAGCGCGTATTATCTCAGGGGTAAAGAGTTTTTTTACTTTTTTACTTGTCGATGGACAAATTGAAAAAGCTCCTACAGATCTACTAGAAATTCCCAAACTAGGCCGTAAACTACCAGAGGTCTTGGCTATGGAGGAAGTTGACGCCATGTTAGCTACATTAGATCTTTCTACAAACGAAGGGTATCGCAATAAGGTGATGATGGAACTATTGTATAGCTGTGGATTACGCGTAAGCGAATTAGTCAACCTGCGCTTGAGTGATTTGTTCTTTGAGGAAGGCTTTATCCGAGTAATAGGTAAGGGAAGCAAACATCGATTTGTTCCCATAGATCCAGATACAATGGAACTTATTACGATGTATAAGCAATCGATTAGAAATCAGATGCAGGTCAAAAAAGAAGATACGGATATTGTATTTTTAAATCGAAGAGGAGGACGGCTAACGAGAGCGATGATCTTTACTATTGTCAAGCAAGCTGCCCAAGAAGCCAATATTCAAAAGAATGTCAGCCCACATAGTTTTAGGCATTCCTTTGCAACGTATTTGCTGGAAAATGGAGCGGATATTCGAATGATACAATTGATGCTGGGACATGAATCAATTTTAACGACAGAAATCTATACGCATATTAGTAGAGAGAAGTTAAAAGGCGTAATGGATAGGTATCATCCTAGAAGTAGGCAGTGAGTTAGGTTAAGGGTTAAGAGTTGAGAGTTAAGAGTTGAGAGTTAAGAGTTAAGAGTTAAGAGTTGAGAGTTGAGAGTTAAGAGTTAAGAGTTAAGAGTTGAGAGTTAAGAGTGGTTTTTCTATAATTGAGTATTTTACAAAAATCAAAACAGCAAAATCAAAACAGCAAAAACAAAAACAAAATAAAAAAAGGCGAAAGATTATCTTTCGCCTTTTTTAGTATTATTTCGCTATGTTAATAGCTCTTGTTTCTCTAATAACGGTAATTTTCACTTGACCTGGGTAAGTCATTTCAGTTTGAATTTTTTGTGAAATATCGAAAGACAATGTAGCTGCCATTTCATCTGATACTTTTTCACTCTCCACAATTACACGTAATTCTCTACCTGCTTGAATAGCGTAAGAGTTTTTCACTCCTCCAAATTCATTGGCAATACCTTCTAAGTCTTTTAGACGTTGAATGTAAGAATCCAATACTTGTCTTCTTGCTCCAGGTCTTGCTCCAGAAATAGCATCACAAACTTGAATGATTGGTGCAATTAATGTCGTCATTTCAATTTCATCGTGGTGTGCTCCAATGGCGTTGCAAACTTCTGGTTTCTCACCAAATTTCTCTGCCCATTGCATACCCAAGATTGCGTGTGGTAATTCGCTTTCTGTTTCAGGCACTTTACCAATATCGTGAAGTAATCCTGCACGTTTCGCTAATTTCACGTTCAATCCTAATTCAGCAGCCATTAAACCACATAATTTAGCAACTTCGCGCGAGTGTTGTAATAAGTTTTGACCGTAAGACGATCTATATTTCATACGTCCAACGATTTTAATCAATTCTGGGTGTAACCCGTGAATTCCTAAATCGATAACCGTTCTTTTTCCAATTTCAATGATCTCCTCCTCAATTTGTTTGGTTGTTTTAGCAACAACTTCTTCAATACGAGCAGGGTGAATACGTCCATCTGTTACCAAACGGTGTAGCGATAATCTCGCAATCTCACGTCTTACTGGATCAAAACAAGAAAGGATAATTGCTTCTGGTGTATCATCTACAATAATTTCAACTCCAGTAGCTGCTTCAATCGCTCTAATGTTTCGCCCTTCACGACCAATAATTCTACCTTTTACATCGTCTGATTCAATGTTGAATACAGATACACAGTTTTCTACTGCCTCTTCTGTACCTACACGTTGAATCGTATTGATGATAATCTTTTTCGCCTCTTGTTGTGCAGTTAATTTCGCTTCTTCAATCGTATCTTGAATGTACGACATTGCGTCTGCTTTCGCTTCTGTTTTTAAGCTTTCAATGATTTGATTCTTTGCTTCTTCAGCAGTTAAACCAGAAATAATTTCTAATTGCTCAACCTGTGTACGGTGTAAGCGATCAACTTCTTCTTGTTTTTTCTCTATATGTTCAAGCTTAACATCGTAATCTTTGATGATTTTTTCGCTTTCTTCTGCTGCTTTCTTCGCTTTTGATAGTTCATTAGAAATCTGAGATTCTTTATCTCTCGTTCTCTTTTCTGCCTCAGCCATCTTCTTATCGCGTGCTAAAATCACTTGCTCATGCTCCGCTTTTAGCTCAATAAATTTTTCTTTTGCCTGAAGAATTTTCTCCTTTTTAATAGATTCTCCTTCCGTTTTTGCGTCGCGTATAATTGTCTTAGCTTCATTATTAGCGTTTTGTAAAACAGATGAAGCATGGTTTTTTTCTAGGTATTTTGCGATAGCAAAACCTATGCTCCCACCTACTAAAACTCCTCCAACAATAAATAGTATATCCATATGTGTTTTATAATTATATAAAAAAAAGCCCACATCAGTAGAGTTGCATAAACTCTGATTTAAACAAGTTTTGGGTTAGCTTGCTGTTCAAGGATCTGCATAAATGCAGCATGCTTTAGTAGCAATGATTCACCCATTTTAATTTGTTAGTGTTGAGTTTATCAAAACGGTTTACTAATGTGAGCAGTATCTTTTTTAGTTTTTCCTTTAAATAAGAACGTTTTATTTCGAAAGTATACGGTCTAAAGCCTCATCTAATCGAACCAAGCGATCAACAGCTTTACTGTAATTCTCAGACTTATCAATTGTTTTCTGTTCCGTCTGTGAAGCTAATTGTAAAGCACACATCGCCAGAACATCTTGCTTATCTCTTACCGCATAGCTCTCCTCAAACTGATTAATCATGATATCAATCTTCTTTGATGCTGAACGCAATGCTTCTTCCTGCGCATACGTTACCGTTAACGGATAGACGCGATCAGCTATCGATATCTTGATTTTTAGTTGTTCATTTTGACTCATAGCTAGCTTTATTTACTGAGTTGAGCGATACAGTTGTCAATCTCTCTTATCAATGAATTTATCTTGAGTTTCGTATCTTTTCTTCCTTCGTCACTGCCCAATAGTGAATTGGCTAATTGCAGAGATTCATATTTTTTATAAATATCATCTAATTGATGCTCATTTTGCTGTATTTCTTGCTGCGCCTCAATTAAATGTTGTTTAAGCGTATTGTTCTCCGCTTCCAATTGATCTAATCGCTGTACAAGTTTGGCAAACTTTACTTCCAATGCATTAATTATGTCCGTTAGTTCACTCATGTCACAAAATAAATATTCACTATTCTTTTACAAAGTTACAATTAGTATTTAGATTTTAAAATATTTTCTGTGAAAAGTTCGAGTGAATGGATAGGAAATTGTTTAATAACTAACTAATGAATGTATAATCTGTTTTTTGAATGGAAATTAGTAAGAATCATCACTTTACTTCAATAGGCAAAAAGGAGTTGTACTTCTAAAACACGATATCCCGCTTTTTTGATCGTGCTAATTGTTTACTGTGCTCTATTTTTACCTTCTTTCGATGTCCTTTGAATCTCCTTGTGTGCCCCTACGAGAAACAGGCTGTTTTGCGAACGAAACTCGGACGAAACCCAACCTTGGTTCGAACAAAATGTCCATTTATTTTTAGCGACAACTGAAGATGAATGCAGTTAATAAAACAGTTTAAGTACAAAATGAACCAATAACGGCAGCTTTGGAGAAAATAAGAAGGGGGATTTCGCATCTTGTCTAACAGAAGTCTATT
Source organism: Myroides gitamensis (assembly GCF_029894455.1). NCBI lineage: Bacteria > Pseudomonadati > Bacteroidota > Flavobacteriia > Flavobacteriales > Flavobacteriaceae > Myroides > Myroides gitamensis. The sequence goes on along the minus strand of NZ_JARYHN010000001.1, from coordinate 2,169,935 downwards.
ATTTGCAGAAAAGGGTTCGCCAATTTTAGATTATTCTTTATTTTAGCAATAAATTATAAAATATGAAAAAGAGTTTAACTGGTTTTTTTGTTTGCTCTGCCTTGTTTGCTTTTGGACAATCTCAATCTATAGAATTTGCTAATCCCCTGAATATTCCCATTAATGCTTCTGGTAATTTTGGAGAATTAAGAGGAAGTCATTTTCATTCTGGATTGGATATTAAAACGCAACAACGCATTGGATTACCCGTTTATGCCCCTGCGGATGGATATGTTTCTCGAATCAAAGTCTCAACTTGGGGCTATGGTAAAGCCTTGTATATTGATCATCCTAATGGAATGACTACGGTGTATGGTCATTTAAACGGCTATGAAGGAGCAATTGCGAAACGCGTGTTTGATACACATTATAAACAACGCATATTTGAAATTGAAATCTTTCCAAAACGCAATGAAATCCCCGTAAAAAAAGGTGATATTATCGCTTATACTGGAAATACAGGTGGTTCTGGTGGACCTCATTTACACTACGAATTTCGCGATACAAAAACCCAAGCCATCATCAATCCTTTGAGTAAAGGAATGAAAGAGATGTTAATTGATACGGAAGCCCCAACAGTGAATGCGGTTTATGCTTATCCTATTTCCGCGGAGGCAACCATCAATAAAAATATTAGCCCCGTGCAGTTGGCTTACAAAATGCGCAATGGTGTCTTAGTAGCGGATCCTATTACAGCCAAAGGAAAAATTAGTTTCGGTATTGATATGCATGATACCGCTAATAATAATTCAAATAAGAATGGCGTTTATAAGGTGGAAACTTTTATTAATGGTACACCAAGCTTCAGCTATCAATTTGATACATTTACGTTTAGTGAAACAGGCTTTGTTAATGCACTAGTGGATTATGGACGAGTAAAACGCACCAAAGCCAAGGTGCAAAAAATGTTTGTTGAAATTCCGTATCCTTTATCTGTATTAAAAGTAGACAAAGGAAATCAAGGGATTTTAACCGTAAAACCAGGAGAGAGCTATACGTATAAAATAGTAGCTTCGGATTATCATGGCAATCAAACAACCATTGAAATTCCCGTTACGTATGCGGATGATTTTGTAGCTCGTGTGGATAGTATGGATGTCACGGAAGGTGATCGTTATGATCTTGTTTCAACGAAAGAATTTATTTTCGAAAAGGATTTCGCAAGTGTAAGTATTCCAGCCAATACGTTTTACCAAGACTTTACCTTTATCTTTAATGCTAAAGATAAAGTAGTCACCTTGCACAAAGATGTTGTAGCAGGTTTTAAAAATATGACACTGACAGTGGATATGAGTAATTTTGGATTGACAGATGCAGAATTAGAAAAAGCCTATTTGGCACAACTCGGAGCTAATGGTAGTAAGTCCTATGTAAAGACACATAAAAAAGGAAAACTATTTACGATTTACACCAAAAAACTAGGAAATTACTCCTACGGTATCGATACGACACCACCTAAGATTTATCAACCGAGTTTCAAAGAAGGAGATTGGTTGAGTAATGCGGACAGCATTTCTTTTTTGATACAAGATATAGATACGGGAATTAATACGATTGAAGGAAGTATTAACGGGAAATGGATGTTGTTGGACTACGATTATAAAACAAAAAAAATAGTACATTTATTCCGTGACGGAGTCGTGACTTCTGGGCGCAATGACGTAGTGATCAAAGTGACGGATAACATGAATAACGAAGCAACTTATACCACACATTTTTTTAGAAAATAACAGATGATACATCGATTGGGAATTACAATACTTGTTTTTTTATTGAGCGTATGCCTATATGCTCAAGAGCTTGTTGTGCTGAAGGGGACGGTCTTGGATAGCAACAACAAGAAGGGGATTCCCAATATAACAATCACGGTTTACCATGGTAAACGCATAGATGATCAAGCAGTGTTAGGGATGGTTGTTACAGATGAAAAAGGAAAATTCTCCTTGGAATTCCCTCAAGTCGACAAAGTTTATGTAGCGCTACCACGTTCATTGCAATGCCAACAAGGAAAGCAAATAGACTTTACGAATAAGAAAGTAGAATCGGTTGTTTTTGATTGTATTGCACCCTCAAAAGAAGAACGAGAAAAAACAATTCAAGTACTGAAAGAAGAACCTAAAAAACAGGAACAAGTATTAGAAAATATTACGATAGTAACACCCAAAGGAGGTTTTGAACGAGATTTATCCAGTGTGAATTTGTCGGATATTGCACCAGCAGCAGCTACAACGAATCGGTTAGAAACGGTATTAACTACATTGGCAGGAGTAAACTCCAACAATGAGTTGAGTAGTCAATATACGGTGCGTGGTGGAAGTTTTGATGAGAACTTGATCTATGTCAATGGCGTGGAGATGTATCGCCCTTTTTTAGTGCGTTCTGGTAAACAAGAAGGATTGAGCTTTATCAATCCGACCATGGTAGAAGATATTTCATTTTCAGCAGGTGGATTTAAAGCGAGATATGGCGATAAAATGTCTTCAGTTTTGGATATTACTTATCGCAAGCCCAAGGAAAATAAAGCCTATCTACAAGCGAGTTTTTTGGGAGCAGGAGCAACGGTAGATTTAGTTTCTAAGGATAAGTCCTTAACCGCTATGCTGGGCATGCGTTATCACAACAATCGCTTGCTGATGAATCGAAACGATGATGATGGCTACTATAAGCCTTATTTTATGGATGCACAAACGGTAGTGAATTATACAGTAAACGACCATTGGAATTTTAGCTTTTTAGGGAATATTACCGGAAATCACTATAAATATGAACCCAATCGAGCAGATGTGTCTTTTGGAGCTTATAATAACGTGTCTAATGTGACGGTGTTGTATGACGGAAAAGAGGAGGATAAATACAGTTCCTTGTTTGGTGCTTTTACATCAACTTATGCTTGGGATACAAATAACAAATTAGAAGCAATTATTTCCGCTTATCACACCCAAGAAAAAGAGTATTACGATATAGAAGCTTCTTATTTATTAATTGATCAACAAGAAAATGATTCGGATCCTCTTTTTGGATCAGATATTGAACGACCTGCCCCAATCAGGAAAGGAGTAGCTTCTCAGTTTTCTCATGCTCGAAATAATTATGATGCCTTAGCGGTAAGTGCAGAAGTAAAAGGAAAACATCTAATACAAGACGGCGACGCTTCGTTGCATTGGGGAGTGAAATATACCAGAGAAAATATCAAAGATCGCTTGTCTGAATGGGAGTTAATGGATTCCTTGGGCTATGTTTTGCCGAATATACATCCGTATGCAACGCTTCATACACAGCATAACGTGGATATCAATCGATTCATGGCGTATGGAGAATGGAATAAAGCGCTGTATACAGACAAGGCCAAAATTACGCTGAATGCGGGTGCTCGTATGCAATGGTGGAAGATGTCTGAAAGTGAGAAAGGAAAAGTAGTGGTGAGTCCAAGAGCCCAAATCGCTTTTGAACCTAGTAACTGGGAGAAAGAGATGCTGTTTACACTAGCCATGGGATTATATCAACAGCCACCCTCATATCGAGAGTACCGAGGATTTGATGGAGAATTAAATCCAGATTTAAAAGCACAAAAAGCTTGGGTTGTTGTTTTAGGGCATAATTATCAATTTAAATTGTGGGAAAGAAATTTCCGCATGCAATCGGAAGTGTATTATAAAAATATACAAGACGCTAATATTTATACGTTAGATAATGTGCGTATGCGCTATGTAGCTAACAACGATGCGAAAGCGTATGTATATGGTGCAGATGTGCGTTTGTACGGAGAGTTTATTAATGGTACGGAATCTTGGGTGAGTGTTGGTTATATGAAAACAGAAGAAAATTACCAAAATAAAGGATATATCGCAAGACCAACCGATCAACGACTGAAGTTTGGCTTGTTGTTCCAAGATTATGTTCCTTCTATTCCCAATCTGAGGTTGTACCTGAATGCGGTATATAATACAGGATTACCTGGAGGTTCACCAGCTTATGTTGATCCTTATTTATACCAAGGTAGATTACGCGATTACAAACGAGCAGATATTGGTTTCAATTATGTATTCAAAGACAAAACCATTGGTCAAGATAGTCGTTGGTTACAGGGAATTGATCATTTACAAGTGGGAATAGAGGTGTATAACGTATTTAATTTTGACAATGCAATTACCAATACCTGGATTAGAGATCTCAGCAGTAATAAAGAGTATGCTATACCAAATTATATGACCAATCGAACATTCAATATTAAAGTCGCTCTAACGTTTTAATTTTTTCGCAGAGCATTTGTAAAAAACGTATCTTTGAATCATCAATAGTGAAAAGAATGAAAACAAAAGTAGGTTTAATAGTAAGTGTTTTTTCCGCTGTGTTGTTTTTTTCTTGTAAAGGACAAGAGGAAAAGCCAAAAGTAATCTATAAGGATGAGGTAGAAACACCAGAACAACAAGAAGCAGTTAAAGAAAAAACAGAAGATATCAGAATTGCTGATTTACCTTTGGTTGTCGGTAGTTCTTCCTATTTAATTCACCCCGTTGGAGAAGTAAGAGTATATGCTAGTCCAAGTAAGTACGGAACGAGTAAGGTAAATCAATTTTCGTATACTGTTTCCAATTACGTTCCATTTGAAATTACAGGGTATTTAGAAAACCTGATGTTTCAACATAAAGACTCCTTGGAGATTAGACCCTTGACAAACAAGAAAATCCAAATTCAATCAGTGGTGTATTTGAATACCATCGCAGAAAAATTGAAAAAAAATATCTTGGTCTATAATGTTTTTGATGCAGATACCAATCGTGATGGTAAAATTGATTCTAATGATATCAAAACGTTGTACATCAGTAAGAGTAGTGGGAAAGAGTTCAAGAAATTAAGCCCTTACTTACAAGAACTATTAGATTGGACCGTAATTGATGTGCAAAATCGATTGTATTTTAGAACGATTGAAGACATTAATAAAAATGGAGCTTTTGACAAAAATGACAACGTCAATTATTTTTACATTGATTTGACAGATCCTACCTGGGAAGTTAAAAGTTACGATCCGTTGAATATAGTAAGCGTAGAAGAAACAACAGAGACACCTCCTACAGAAGAAGTATTGTAAAAAAATAAATAAATATTATGCCCCCAAGATGCTTAAGTATCTTGGGGGCATTTTTTATACGGTATACGGAAGAAATCTCTGAGGCTATCCTTTGATATGAAAAAGGAAAGTAAGAAGCTGTAATCAAAGGAAATGAGCTTGTTAAGGAGAGATAGGCCTAAAGGAATACGAACATAAAAGCGTAAAAAGGGTTGTAGCGTTTCAAATCGGTTTGTAACTCAATTAAAGGATAATATTCTCATTAAGTGAATATTGTAAAAAATAAAACTCTTTCAAGTAGTAAAGTCGCTAAATGGATAAGAAAATTAAATGAAATTAAAATTAATGAAACTATATTGTTTTTAACTTTTAATCGCGCTTCTGTTTTTATTTTAAACATAAAAATAAATTATTCTCTTTTTATTGTGTGTGTTTTTGATTTATTTCTTGTCATTTTTTGTGTTTTTGTGTGTGAAATAAAATAATAATGTGACTTTTTTTACACTTTGTAGTCTTAGATGTATACGAAATGAGATTTTAGTATTGGAATAACTAGTCTAGCCTTTTTTTCTGGAGGAAAGAGCGAAAAAAAAGAGGGAAGTAAGAGGGTAGCTAGAAGGAAATATACAGTTAATCGCGTAAACAGTTGTATTTATTGTATTAAATGGATATAAATTAATATGATAATATGAATTATTTGATGAAATTGTTTAATGACTTTGGGTGTTTTGTCTTGAGAAATTAACTATTATAAAAGGTAAAATGCGAATAGGTGCAGATTGTGTAAATCTCATTTTGTAATGTTAAAATATATGTTAATCTAAAAAATAAATAATAATTTTGTCACGCTTTAAACGAAAGTAAAAAAAGTAGTAATAGGCGAACATCTATTATCTTAAGTCCCCACTTAATAGAGAATCGTGCCTGTATTGCTATGCAGTATTGTCACGACGCAATATGTGAGGGTAGAGGTATTAATATTAATACATCATCACCACTAACATTATGAAACTAATTAAAACATTCGATGGTTCTTTAAGAGGCCATTTTAACTTCGAGAGCATTGTTAAAAGTATTTTAGCAATATCTCTTATTCAGCTGGTTGTGATTTGCTTAGGTGTAAATCTAAACTTTATTCATTTAGCTATTCCGCTATTGTATTTCTTTACAAGAAAAACGGCAAGCCATGTAGAACCGTCAGCCGGTGAATTCGTGCTGCATTTTAGCGTGGTTATTCTCGTGATTTTATTGCCGAGTTTATTCCCGTTTAAATACATCGGATCGCTAATCTTTGCTTATGTATTAACATACTTGATGTTGATATATAAAGAAGTAAAGACCATCAAACCTTCTTCAGCAAATCAGAGTATTTTAGGGTTTATCGGTTTTTTCTGCAATTACATGATTGCGTGTTTAATTGCTAAAACAATTTTCTTTTTGGTTACTTATATCTATGCTGATTTTGGTGTGGAATATGTATTCTTTCAAACGGGATTATCGGTTTTAGTTTTGTTGTTTAGTTTATTGAGTTTAGTAAACATCAATGGAGCGAATAAAACAATTCTAGATCAAGTGCCTGCTTTTATGGTTAATAAAGCAGATATCCAATCCTATAGCTATGTAGTGGAAGATAAAGAAAGAACAATTGTTGATTTCTTCGAAACAAGTGACGAATTCCTGGCTAATTCATTCTCTTTAGAAGATTTAGCTGATGCAGTTGGATTGAGCAAGCAAGAAGTTTCAACCGTGATTAATCACCAATTAAACTCTTCTTTCTATCATATGGTTGCGCAATATAGAATCTTACATGCAAAAGAACTTTTGCAAGAGCGCAATAATTTGACCATTGAAGCCATTGTTGAAGAATGTGGTTTTAGCTCAAAATCAACCTTTAATAAATATTTCAAACTTTTTGTTGGAAAAACACCATCGGTATATCGCAGTCAAATAGCTTAGTATTATTAGTATGGAATTTTATTTCAACTTAATTGTATTAACAGCAACAATTATCTTTGGCAGTATTTCATTTATTGTCAATCGAACTTTGACGACAACGACAAAAACGCAAAAAATACTTCATGTTTTTTTGCTGTTTTTTGTTCTGCATATTGTTACAATCCTCTGTTTGAGATTGGCAGTACCAGATGATAGGTTTCTGAGTTTAGGATTGCCGTTAAATACAGCGTATGCACCTACATTTTATTGTTGCTTGGTTTTGCTTTCTGAAGAAGTGAAGAAAACAGGGCATGTACAACGGTATCCCTTTTTTATCTTGCATTTTATCCCGACGATTATTTTACTCGCCTTTTATGGGTTCTTTTTGAGTAAAGAAGTCGATATGAATGATCAGGAAGCCTATGGGTATTTAATTGTACTTTATTCAGTTGAGGTATTGCAATATGTAGGGTATGCTTTTACAGGTTATTTCAAGATTAATAAGTTGATGCTGAATAATAGCGTCCGTCTATTGATTCTCCGCGTTATGTGGATCATGATTTTTATGGCCTTAGTTTCATTAGGTGTTGTTTTTTATAATAACGTCTTGTATTACGACTTATCTGTTACTTATCTCGCTTTATTGTGTTTCTCTGTGGTGATTTTTAATTACTATATGGTGAGGTTGAAATACGTTAAAGTTGTACCTGTATCAGAAGCTGAATTAAGCGATGAATCCACAGGTGATGATCAAGCGCTGTTGAAATATGAAAAATCAAAATTAGCAGAAGACGTTTTACTTGCTTATAAGGTGAAAGTAGAACAAGTATTAGAAGATAAAAAGTCGTATCTCAAACTCAGTTTTACGTTGGACGACCTGGAGCGCGAAAGTAAAATTGCCAAGCACCATTTATCGCAGTTCTTTTCAACCATGTATGGCATGAATTTTAATGCGTATGTCAATAAATTACGTGTTGAATATGCAAAGGAATTACTTGAGAAAAGAAATTTCGATATCTCTGTTTCCGAGCTAGGGGATGAGTGTGGGTTTAATTCCCGTACTTCTTTTTTTAGAGCATTTAAAAAGTATGAAGGGGTATCGCCTTCTGAGTATATTACAAATGTTCTAGAGAATCGATAAAACGATTTATTTTTTGCTTTTCTGTTTCTTTGTTTTTTATAACTAAAGATAATTTGACTTTGCTTATAAAAAAGCAAAAAGACAACTGTACGCCTTTACAAAAACAAAAAAACACCCTCCACAAGTACTCAACTTCATTTCTCCTCACTATTTCATTTGCATATAAAAAGAGTTGTTTATATTTGTATTAGCATTGAAGATTTCAATTGATAATAGAAAAATAATTTACAAGCGTAGTAAAGTAAAAAAATAGAAAGAATGATTATACAACCTAGAACTCGTGGATTTATCTGCTTAACGTCTCATCCTGAAGGATGTGCAGCGCATGTTAAACAACAAATAGCCTATGTTCAATCGAAAGGAAAAATAGCGAATGGACCTAAAAAAGTACTTGTAATTGGTGCTTCTACTGGTTTTGGATTGGCATCACGTATAGCTACAGCTTTTGGTTCTGACGCAGCTACTATAGGTGTGTTTTTCGAAAAGTCAGCTACAGAAGGCCGTCCAGCAACTGCAGGTTGGTATAATTCAGCAGCATTTGAACAAGAAGCTGCAAAAGCAGGTTTGTATGCAAAAAGCATCAATGGTGATGCATACTCGGATGAGATTAAAAAACAAACAATCGAATTGATCAAACAAGATTTAGGTCAAGTAGATTTAGTGGTATATAGTTTAGCTTCACCTAGACGTACACACCCAAAAACAGGAGTAGCTTATGCTTCAGTTTTAAAGCCAATCAATGAACCTTTCTCTAATAAGACCGTTGATTTCCATACAGGTGTAGTATCTAATATTACAATTGATCCTGTAACAGAACAAAGCGATATTGATAATACAATCGCAGTAATGGGAGGAGAAGATTGGAAATTTTGGATGGAAGACTTAAAAGCAGCAGGTGTTTTAGCAGATGGCGTAAAAACAGTAGCGTATTCTTACATCGGGCCTGAGTTAACTTACCCTATTTATAGAAACGGAACAATTGGTATGGCTAAAAATGATTTAGAAGCAACTGTTCCTACAATCAATAATTTGTTAGCAGATTTACACGGAGTATCGTATGTATCTGTAAACAAAGCGTTAGTAACGCAATCAAGTTCAGCAATTCCTGTAGTGCCTTTATATATCTCTTTATTGTACAAAGTGATGAAAGAGAAAAATATTCACGAAGGATGTATTGAGCAAATGTACCGCTTATTTGACGATCGTTTATATGCAGCTAAACCAAATAGGGTTAGATACTGAAGGAAGAATCAGAGTAGACGACTGGGAAATGAGAGAAGATGTTCAAGCAGAAGTAGCTAAACTTTGGGAGCAAATCAACTCAGAGAATATCAATGAGATTTCAGATTTAGAAGGATACAGAAAAGACTTCTTTAATTTATTTGGATTTGAATTCGACGATGTAGATTACAATGTTGAAACCAATGAATTAGTTGATGTACCAAGTATCAAATAAGAAAATAGAAGAATGAAAAAAAGTCGATGGAATTCCATCGACTTTTTTTTTAGGATATAGATAATGAGGTTTGTTTTTTGTGAGGTTTGTTTTTTGTGAGATTCATCGATTAAAGAGAAATGTTGCATAAAAGCGCAAAATACCTTTACAAAAGACAATTTAGCCCCAACGTAAGTCAAATAAAGAGCGTCAAATGTTTGAAAAGGCTGTAAAAATAAAAGGTGTTTGAGCGTAGCGAGTTCTTTTATTTTCAGCCTTGAAAACTAATTTGACCTTTATTTGGGTTAGTTGAAGGGGTTTTTGTTTCTTTTTTACCCTTTAAAAAAGAAAGGGGTGCTCTTTGTGAAGTTTGTGAAATCGTAGGTTGTTTTTTTGCTTTTTTGTGAAGTTGTGAGATTTATCGATTAAAGAAGAATGTTGCACAAAAGCGTAAAATACCTTTACAAAAGACAATTTAGCCCCAACGTAAGTCAAATAAAGAGCGTCAAATGTTTAAAAAGGCTGTAAAAATAAAAGGTGTTTGAGCGTAGCGAGTTCTTTTATTTTCAGCCTTGAAAACTAATTTGACCTTTATTTGGGTTAGTTGAAGGGGTTTTTGTTTCTTTTTTACCCTTTAAAAAAGAAAGGGGTGCTTTTTGTGAGGTTTGTGAAATCGTAGGTTGTTTTTTTGCTTTTTCGTGAAGTTGTGAGATTTATCGATTAAAGAAGAATGTTGCATAAAAGCGCAAAATACCTTTACAAAAGACAATTTAGCCCCAACGTAAGTCAAATAAAGAGCGTCAAATGTTTGAAAAGGCTGTAAAAATAAAAGGTGTTTGAGCGTAGCGAGTTCTTTTATTTTCAGCCTTAAAAACTAATTTGACCTTTATTTGGGTTAGTTGAAGGGGTTTTTGTTTCTTTTTTACCCTTTAAAAAAGAAAGGGGGTGTTCTTTGTGAAGTTTGTGAAGTTGTAGGTTGCTTTTTTGCTTTTTCGTGAAATCGTAGGATTTATCGATTAAAGAAGGTATCCTGTTTTAATCGAAAATTTACTTCTCTCCCTTTTCTCATTTTTTCTCTCCAATTGCTTTGGGAATTTTGCTCACCGTCTCATCGCCTCATCATCTCATCGCCTCATCATCTCACCACCACACCCTCTCATCGTCTCACCCCAAATATTTCTCTTGTAAATCCTGAACTACCTCTTGAATTTGTTGAGACAGTGTTTGTATGTATTGCGCTAGATCATCTTTTGTTTGGAACTCAATGGTTTTATCTTCTAGTTTCTCTAGGGCAGGTACAAGATGATTGATTTGTAACTGTTTGAACATCGGTAACATTTTATGTGCGATATTGCTGATGGTATCATAATCGAAATCATCTTTTGCGTAATTCAAATCGAGTACATTCTCTTGTGTACTATCCACAAAAATGACAACAAATTTGCGTAAAGCAGCACTATCTTCTCCAATAAATTGCTTGATTTGGTTGATGTCATACAAATGTGCAGGTTTTTCATCCGAAAGCACCGTATTCGATGTGGTATCCCATTCAATGGTATGATCAGGATGCAAGAGTTGAGTGATAAGTGTCAATAGCTCCTGCAGCTGAATCGGTTTTTGATGTGCGGAAGTAAATCCAGCACTGGTGAAATCCTCTAACGTAAGGTCGCGTTTACCAGATAGCGCGATGATAGGAATCTCGCGGTATTTTGGATTGGCACGTACAAGCTGAATCATTTCAAAACCATCCATTTTTGGCATTTGAATATCACTCAGAATAACATCATAACTACCCTGCTCTAAAATCGTTTCGATTTCAGACGAATCGTTGAGAATTTCAATATGTTTGAAGAGAGGAGAGAGGAGCTCTTCCATCAATTGGAGCTGAATTTTATCATCATCCACAACGAGGATTTTATTTTGATTCAATACAGTAAAGAGTTCTTTGTACTGGTGTACAGTTGTATGCGTATTGACTTGTACATCCGCTTCCTCCAAAGGCAAAGTCAATGTAAAAATCGACCCTTCACCTAGGATGCTCTCTACCATTATTTCTCCTGCTAATAAGCCAACCATACGCTTGGATATATTAAGTCCTAGTCCTGTACCGCCAAAGCGTTTTTCAATCCCTTCATTCGCTTGGCTAAATTCTTTGAAAATATTCTCAATTTGATTTTGTTCAATACCAATACCCGTATCAATCACTTTAATTTGCAATTGATCGCCTAGTTTAATTGCTTCCACAAATACACCCCCTTTTTGGGTGAACTTCAGGGCATTTGTAATTAAATTAGTTACAATTTGCTTCAGGCGATACGGATCAGATATAAACGTATTGTTTAATGCCTGATCTGCCGTCCATTTTAATTTGATTTTTTTATTATCCGCATTGGGAACCAAAGGAGCACAGATACTCTCTAGTAATTCTTTTGGATTGAATGCTTTTTCTTGAATACTGATTTTATTGTTTTCTAACTTAGAGAAATCAGTTAAATCATTAATTAGATTTGCAATATACTGCGTTGAACTCTGTATGTTGTTGAGGTACTGTCTCTGTTTGGAAGTCAATTCCGTTGATTCCAGTAAATTGGAAAATCCAATTAAGCTACCTAGAGGAGTTTGTAAATCATGGGTTACTGTTGCAAATAGCATGGTCTTACTACGCAATAATACCTCTCTTTCTTTGTTGAGTTGTTCTAATTTTAAACGATATTCCTGTGTTTGGTTGATATCCTTAATGATAATCCAACCTAAAATGATAATAACAAATAAGGCTGATCCTCCAATATAGGCAATATTGGTAGAAGCTGTACTAATACGTGCCTTTGACTCATTGATATTCTGATACGAAAGGGTGAGTAAGTTTTGCTCGATACTCTCGAGAATCTTACGCAATTCATTCGTAATGTTTCTATTTTCTATAACTAATTTTTGCTCCTCCTTTAATAAGGTAGCCTGTTGTTGATTGACCTTTTCCTGCGCTTTGAGGATGATGGTTTCCATAGCAGTAATTAAGGAATCAGTAACGTTCGGATAATTGATGGTTTTGGTAATTGTATCCGTATGATCTCCTTTAAATAATCGCGCCCAACCACTGCGTCTTTCTTTTTCTTTGGACTGGATAACGATGGGTTGTATTTTGCGCTCAATCTCATCGCGTATGTCGTAAATCTTATCAATGGCTTCGCTGTAATCTCGGTCCTCATTAATCTCTTTTCTCGCCTTGATGATGTTGTTGAAGCTGACTTTTTTCTTCTTTAATAAATCTTGTACTAAATCAATTTTCTGGTGAATCGCTTGATCCGTTGTTGTTAGTTTGATTCGGTCAATCTGATTTACCAATGTGTCTAAATGGGAATAATAACTTTGGATGTCTTTATTGTTTCCGGTGACGATGGCATTTCTGCTGTATATCTCCGAAGAATACAGGTTGTTTAGCGTACTACTAACAAGAAATATCTTATTGTTTTCCTTTACCACTTGTTCTTCTGGTAAGGTGAATTTTTTAGCCTCTTTATAGATGTAAAAACCCGAAAAGAAAACAGCTCCAAGTAGAATAATATACAAGAATATGATTTTGATCTTTATCGATTTTGAGGGTTTCATGTTGCGTCTCGTTAGAATTGAACTACAAATGTACAAAATGTTGTGTTTCGTTTTTTGGATTTTGTAAATCAATGATTTTGCGGAGTTGAAATGTTAAAATAATAGATTGTTTTGCGTTGTTATATCTGTTGATTTTGGTTTGTTTATTTGTTAAATTTTAATATAAAATAACTTTTTGTTTGCATGTTAATTAATATTGGTTAACTTTAGTAGAAACAATGTAATGAATGAGGTGTTAAAATGACGAGGGAAGCATTGAATGTATGTTTAGGTTTAATCAATTAAAACAGTGTGTTATGGCAAAAAATGATTTATTTAAGAAAGATTGGTTAGATATTGTATTTGCAGGTAGAAATAAGCAATACGGAGCCTACAAATTACGTCTAGAAAGTCCAAGAACCACACTCGTAGCCTTAGGAAGTGGGTTGTGTTTATTCGCTTTTGTATTTGTAGCACCAACAGCTATTTCTTCTTTCTTTGAAGAAGAAAATGAATTTGCAGGAGGGGAAATTATTTATTGTGATTTTGGTCCTTTAGATGAGCCACTAGAACTTGTTGATGTGGTTATGCCGAAAGAAGAAGTAGAAGAAGTAAAACCAATAGTAGAAGAGCCTAAAACAGAGGAGGCGAGTGCGCCTGCTTCTAGTATGGATGTAGAGCGATTTACGATTTTAGAAGTAGCACCGGCAGATGAGATTACGGAAGAACCAGCAAAGCAAGAAAACTTAGTAGATGTTTTGATTGGAACTACAACAATAGAAGGGAATGCGGCGGGTAGTATTTTGGTAACTGAAACGCCTGGTAAAACAGAGAATGGAACTGGTACAACAATAGGCACCGATGAAAGAGAGGGGGGAAATGAGATTGTTCACTTCACCACTGAAAGAGCAGAGCCATTAGGAGGAATGGCTAATTTTAGCCAAATGTTTATCTCTAAGTTTCGTGCAATACACGTACCAGATAATACACGTAAAGTACAAGTGATCTTGTCTTTTGTTGTAGAAAAAGACGGTAGTATCACAGATATTAAAGTATTGCGTGATCCTGGATATGGTACAGGTACAGAGGCTATTCGCGTATTAAAGAGCATGCCGAAATGGAAACCTGCGCGTCAGGATAATAAAACAGTACGATCTCAATTCACTTTACCCATAACGATTCAGGTGCAGTAAAGCGAGATAAATTGATAGATAGGTTTATAAATGACAAAAGCGATCCATGGATCGCTTTTGTTGTATAGTAAAGGTTGTAATTAGTCTCTTGAAATTCCTCTTGAGATTACAATTTTTTGAATCTCAGATGTTCCCTCGTAGATTTGGGTGATTTTAGCATCACGCATCATACGTTCTACATGATATTCTCTAACGTATCCATTTCCACCGTGAATTTGAACTGCTTCTATGGTTGTATCCATTGCTGTTTTAGAAGCAAATAATTTAGCCATTGCACCAGAAACCGAAATATCTTGACCTGCATCTTTTTCAGCTGCAGCTTTTAAACATAACATTCGAGCTGCAGAAATTTGAGTAGCCATATCAGCTAATTTAAATGCAATCGCTTGGTGATTGATAATTTCTGTTCCAAATGCTTTGCGCTCTTTGGCGTATTTTAAAGACAATTCATAGGCCCCTTGTGCAATTCCCAAAGCTTGAGAAGCAATTCCAATACGACCTCCATTTAATACGTTCATCGCAAAAGCGAAACCAAATCCGTCTTCACCAATTCTGTTTGCTTTAGGTACTTTTACGTCTGTGAATAATAAAGTATGAGTATCAGATCCGCGGATTCCCATTTTTTGCTCTTTTGCTCCAATTTCAAATCCAGGTAATCCTTTCTCTACGATAAAAGCATTAATTCCCTTGTGTTTCTTCTCCGGGTTTGTCTGTGCAATTACAATGTAGAAAGAAGCTGTACTACCATTGGTAATCCAGTTTTTTGTTCCGTTTAATAGGTAGTAATCTCCCATGTCAACGGCTGTTGTTTTTTGCGATGTAGCATCCGAACCTGCTTCTGGCTCAGATAAACAAAAAGCTCCGATTCCTTCTCCTGAAGCTACCTGAGTTAAGTATTTTTCTTTTTGTTCTTCGTTTGCGTATTTTTCTAAACCTGCACAAACTAAAGAGTTATTAACAGATAAAACTACAGCTGTAGAAGCGTCAACCTTTGCAATTTCTTCCATTGCTAATACATAAGATACGCTATCTAATCCACTTCCTCCATACTTTGGATCAACCATCATCCCTAAAAATCCAAGCTCTCCTAATTTCTTAATCTGCTCTGCTGGGAAAATTTGATGTTCGTCTCTTTCAATAACACCTGGTAATAATTCAGTGTGCGCGAAATCACGAGCAGCTTGTTGAATCATTAGTTGTTCTTCTGTTAATTTAAAATCCATTGATTGTTTATTTTATGCTTTGTAATCTGAAAAATTTATGAGTTCAAATATAGCGGAATAATATCAAATATTCAATTACTATGCGTAAATTTATACCTATGAAAAATAGTCAATATCGAGTTATCGGGATCATGTCTGGCACCTCTTTGGATGGAGTAGATTTGGTGTATGTTACTTTGTCTTTGCATCAAGGAGCGTGGTCCTTTGAAATTGAACAAGGCCAAACGATTCCGTATACGGAAGCTTGGAGAAAGAAGCTCAAAACAGCAATTACCTTAAACAAAGCAGAACTAGATGTTTTGGATGAACAATATACGGTGTATTTGGCACAAGTGATTACTGCTTTTATTCAAGAGCACGCTTTAGAATCTATTGATTTTGTTTGTTCCCACGGACATACGATTTTACATCGTCCAGATTTGGGGTATACGGTTCAAATTGGAAATTTATCCATTTTAGCCGATTTGATTCAGCATAAAGTCGTGTGTGATTTTCGCGTACAAGATGTGTTGCTAGGAGGACAGGGCGCACCTTTAGTACCGATTGGAGATCGTTTGCTTTTTAGTAGCTATGATGCCTGCTTAAATCTCGGTGGCTTTGCCAATGTTTCCTATGAGAATCACTTGAACTATCGCATTGCTTTTGATTTGTGTCCTGTGAATGTATTGCTTAATGAACAAGCAAATAAATTGGGATTATTGTATGATGCAGCAGGACAAAAAGCACGAGAAGGAGTAATATGCAATTCTTTATTAACTGCATTGAATGGATTAGACTATTACAGTAAAACACCTCCGAAATCACTGGGAATTGAATATGTAACGAGCAATATTCAGCCGTTAGTTGAGTTGTATCCAAATACGGCAGAAGACTACTTGGCAACTTTTGTGGAACATATCGCCATGCAAATCGCACAAGGAATTCCTTTGCTGAAACACGCGAAAATTTTAGTAACAGGTGGTGGCGCTTTTAATACCTATTTGATGGAGCGCATTCGCTATTACGCACCTACTTATCAATTTGATGTTCCTCAAACGTTGTTGGTTAATTATAAGGAAGCGCTAATTTTTGCATTGTTAGGTGTACTTAAAGTGAGAGATGAAGTCAATACGCTAGCTAGTGTTACGGGAGCCCAATACGATCACAGTGCGGGTATTATCTACGATATTTTTGATCCGGTCTGGTAAGGAAGGGGAGATTTAAAAACGTTAATCTGCTTGTTTGGCACAATAAAAACGCCCTATCTTTGATTTGCTTTTGCTCAAACGAAAGTGTTTTGTGGTGCTTTTTTTGTGAAAGCGATTGAAAAAGAATGATTTAAATTAATTAATTATAGCGGATAGTAACCCCTATTTTTTGACTTATGACCTATCAAGAAACTGTCTTGTGGATGTTTGAACAACTTCCCATGTACCAACAGCAAGGAGCAATCGCTTATAAAGCTGATTTATCGAATATAGAAAAATTAGCTGCACATTTGAACCACCCTGAAAAGGAGCTTAAAACGTTACACATTGCCGGTACTAATGGCAAAGGATCAACTTCATCTATGTTAGCTTCTATTTTACAAGAAGCAGGGTATAAGGTTGGTTTATATACTTCCCCTCACTTAAAAGATTTTAGAGAACGTATTAAGATTAATGGGGAAGAGATTACAGAAAATTTTGTTGTTGATTTTATTGCGACCAATAAATCGTTTTTTGAACGAGAGTCATTGAGTTTTTTCGAAATGACGGTTGGGATGGCTTTTGAGTACTTTAAAGAAGAGCAAGTAGACATTGCGGTTATTGAAGTGGGAATGGGCGGACGATTGGATGCAACGAATATTATTACGCCTTTGGTCTCTGTGATTACAAATATTGGAAAAGATCACGTGGCTTTTCTCGGAAATACATTAGAAGAAATTGCAGGAGAAAAAGCAGGGATTATAAAGAAAGGTGTTCCCGTAGTGATTGGAGAATATGTGGACGAAACGAAACCCGTTTTTATTGCCAAGGCAAAAGCTGCGCAAAGTCCGATTTATTTTGCTTCAGAAACATATGCTTCTAATACATGGGCATCTGATCTAAAAGGAATCTACCAACAAAAGAATATACGCACCGTTCGTCAAACGATCGAATTGTTGCGCAAAGACTTCGTGATAACAGAAGAGAATGAAAAAGAAGGATTAAATCACGTGGTGGCTCATACAAAATTACAAGGGCGCTGGCAGGTATTACAAGAAAATCCGAAAGTTATTGCAGACACAGCACATAACGAACATGGGATTGCAATTGTGATGGAACAGCTCAAAACGGAAAAATACGAACAATTATACTTCGTTTTTGGGGTAGTCAACGATAAAGATTTACAAAGTGTATTGCCTTTTTTACCGAAAGAGGCTAAATATTTCTTTGCCAAGCCAAATATTTTTCGTGGATTAGATGGAAATATTTTAGCAGCGAAAGCAAAAGAATTTGGATTGGAAGGAATGGTTTGTGATTCAATACCAGAAGCTTATGCAAAAGCGAAGGCTGTTGCTAAGGCGGAAGACTTGATTTATATAGGGGGAAGTACTTTTGTCGTAGCAGAAATTTTATAAAAAAAAGTTTCAAAAAGCTTGCAAACATAAAATCCCGTCGTATATTTGCACCCGTAATCAACACATGATTACACGTTCATTAAGAAAGGGCGATTAGCTCAGTTGGTTCAGAGCATCTCGTTTACACCGAGAGGGTCGGGGGTTCGAATCCCTCATCGCCCACCATTCTTACACATATTGAAAATATTCCGAATTTATAGAAATATATATTAGGGCGATTAGCTCAGTTGGTTCAGAGCATCTCGTTTACACCGAGAGGGTCGGGGGTTCGAATCCCTCATCGCCCACAATATTTTAAAATAAAAGTTAATTCGGGCGATTAGCTCAGTTGGTTCAGAGCATCTCGTTTACACCGAGAGGGTCGGGGGTTCGAATCCCTCATCGCCCACAATATTTTAAAATATAACGATAATAATTCGGGCGATTAGCTCAGTTGGTTCAGAGCATCTCGTTTACACCGAGAGGGTCGGGGGTTCGAATCCCTCATCGCCCACAATATTTTAAAATACAACGATAATAATTCGGGCGATTAGCTCAGTTGGTTCAGAGCATCTCGTTTACACCGAGAGGGTCGGGGGTTCGAATCCCTCATCGCCCACAAGAAAAAAGCCTATTCATTGCGAATAGGCTTTTTTTGTTTATAGCTACTACTTCCCGTTTAACTATTTAGTTAGATGAAAAAGTGGGGGAGACTTCAAAATAAATCTTCTTTTTTGATTCATTTACCCAGTTCAGTTGCCTCCTCAACGTTGGAGCGACATCCATCCCATAAATTAAAAAAAGTGCTCCTAGCAAATCGGTTGATTTGTTCGTTACTGTTTTATATTCTTTTACTTCTATTTTTTTCTCTTGCTGGTGATAAAAAACACACTTTGAGGATTTTTGATAATAATTTAATCTTGCATTGAGGTTTGTTTGTATTTTTAAGTTAAAATATTAGAAATTATTTTAATTTATCTATGTTTTAAGGTAATTTCGATAGTGTTAATGATAAAATGATATTAGATTACATGTTGATAGAGAAGATAGGTAATAGAATCTAATAGAGGATTAATTATAATTGCTAGTATTATGAAAAGAAAATTATTTGCTGTGGCATTTTTTATGGGGTTTTGGGGAGCTTATTGTCAGGTTGGTATTGGAACGCGTTCACCAAATGTATCATCAGAACTAGATGTCGTTTCGAACGACAAAGGGATTTTAATTCCCCGTGTTGCTTTAACTTCTACGAAGGATACTAAAACGATTAGGGGGAACGATGGGAATGGTTATGAAAATAGCCTTTTGGTATTTAATACTCTTGCGCAAAACGACATTACACCAGGATACTATTATTGGTATCAAGATAAATGGATGCGTATTTTAGATAAAGAAGCGTTGGAACAATACCTTACAACGTATGCAGGGAATGTGCATTATGATGGAAATACGTTGACTTTTGTCAATGAAAATGGGGATACCGTTACAATGGATATGACTACCATTATTCAAGGTAGTGAAACGGTAACTACTTTGGTGAAAGACCCATTAAACAATGGAAAATATATCTATACCAATGAGGCCGGTGTAGAAGTGGTGATTGATGTAACAACGGAGGTGACGAATAACTTTGAGGAAATCATCAACAGAACGGAAGTTCAAGAGGTTTTAAATCAATACATCACAGAGAATGGCGGTAACATCCACTACGATGGTGGTTCATTTACCTATCTAGATGAGAACGGGAATACGGTTACTATGGATATGACTACGATTATTCAAGGCAGTGAAACGGTAACTACTTTGGTGAAAGACCCATTAAACAATGGAAAATATATCTATACGAATGAGGCCGGTGTAGAAGTGGTGATTGATGTAACAACGGAGGTGACGAACAACTTTGAAGAAATCATCAACAGAACGGAAGTTCAAGAGGTTTTAAATCAATACATCACAGAGAATGGCGGTAACATCCATTATGATGGTGGTTCATTTACCTATCTAGATGAGAATGGGAATACGGTTACCATGGATATGACTACGATTATTCAAGGCAGTGAAACGGTAACTACTTTGGTGAAGGATCCATTAAATAATGGAAAATATATCTATACCAATGAGGCCGGTGTAGAAGTGGTGATTGATGTAACAACGGAGGTGACGAATAACTTTGAGGAAATCATCAACAGAACGGAAGTTCAAGAGGTTTTAAATCAATACATCACAGAGAATGGCGGTAATATCCATTACGATGGTGGTTCATTTACCTATCTAGATGAGAATGGGAATACGGTTACCATGGATATGACTACGATTATTCAAGGCAGTGAAACGGTAACTACTTTGGTGAAAGACCCATTAAACAATGGAAAATATATCTATACGAATGAGGCCGGTGTAGAAGTGGTGATTGATGTAACAACGGAGGTGACGAACAACTTTGAAGAAATCATCAACAGAACGGAAGTTCAAGAGGTTTTAAATCAATACATCACAGAGAATGGCGGTAACATCCATTATGATGGTGGTTCATTTACCTATCTAGATGAGAATGGGAATACGGTTACCATGGATATGACTACGATTATTCAAGGTAGTGAAACGGTAACTACTTTGGTGAAGGATCCATTAAATAATGGAAAATATATCTATACAAATGAGGCTGGTGTAGAAGTGGTAATTGATGTAACAACGGAGGTGACGAACAACTTTGAAGAAATCATCAACAGAACGGAAGTTCAAGAGGTTTTAAATCAATACATCACAGAGAATGGCGGTAACATCCATTATGATGGTGGTTCATTTACCTATCTAGATGAGAATGGGAATACGGTTACCATGGATATGACTACGATTATTCAAGGTAGTGAAACGGTAACTACTTTGGTGAAGGATCCATTAAATAATGGAAAATATATCTATACAAATGAGGCTGGTGTAGAAGTGGTAATTGATGTAACAACGGAGGTGACGAACAACTTCGAAGAGATCATCAATAAAACGGAAGTTCAAGAGTTGTTGACACAAGTGATCAATAACAACGGCGGGAATGTTCACTTTGATGAAGGAGGTTTTACCTATACAGATGAAAATGGAGCTTCTCAAACCGTTGATTTAACTACGATTGTTCAAGGCAGTGAAACAGTTACTACGATTGTCAAAGACCCATCAGGTACTTATACATATACGAATGAGGCTGGTGTAGCGATGGTGATTGACGTACAGGCAGATGTTGTCAATAACTTCGAAGAGATCATCAATAAAACAGAAGTTCAAGAGTTGTTGACACAAGTGATCAATAACAACGGGGGGAATGTTCACTTTGATGAAGGAGGTTTTACCTATACAGATGAAAATGGAGCTTCTCAAACCGTTGATTTAACTACGATTGTTCAAGGCAGTGAAACAGTTACTACGATTGTCAAAGACCCATCAGGTACTTATACATATACGAATGAGGCTGGTGTAGCGATGGTGATTGATGTACAGGCAGATGTTGTCAATAACTTCGAAGAGATCATCAATAAAACGGAAGTTCAAGAGTTGTTGACACAAGTGATCAATAACAATGGGGGGAATGTTCACTTTGATGAAGGAGGTTTTACCTATACAGATGAAAATGGAGCTTCTCAAACCGTTGATTTAACTACGATTGTTCAAGGCAGTGAAACAGTTACTACGATTGTCAAAGACCCATCAGGTACTTATACATATACGAATGAGGCTGGTGTAGCGATGGTGATTGACGTACAGGCAGATGTTGTCAATAACTTCGAAGAGATCATCAATAAAACAGAAGTTCAAGAGTTGTTGACACAAGTGATCAATAACAATGGGGGGAATGTTCACTTTGATGAAGGAGGTTTTACCTATACAGATGAAAATGGAGCTTCTCAAACCGTTGATTTAACTACGATTGTTCAAGGCAGTGAAACAGTTACTACGATTGTCAAAGACCCATCAGGTACTTATACATATACGAATGAGGCTGGTGTAGCGATGGTGATTGACGTACAGGCAGATGTTGTCAATAACTTCGAAGAGATCATCAATAAAACAGAAGTTCAAGAGTTGTTGACACAAGTGATCAATAACAATGGCGGGAATGTTCACTTTGATGAAGGAGGTTTTACCTATACAGATGAAAATGGAGCTTCTCAAACCGTTGATTTAACTACGATTGTTCAAGGCAGTGAAACAGTTACTACGATTGTCAAAGACCCATCAGGTACTTATACATATACGAATGAGGCTGGTGTAGCGATGGTGATTGATGTACAGGCAGATGTTGTCAATAACTTCGAAGAGATCATCAATAAAACAGAAGTTCAAGAGTTGTTGACGCAAGTAGTAAATAATGTTGGTGGAAATATGACGTACGATGGTACTGGTTTTACGTATAGAGATGAAAATGGTGATACTGTTGCGATGGATATGTCAACCTTTATTCAAGGAAACGAAACAACGACTACTTTAGTAAAAGACGCTTCAGATAACGGGAAATATACCTATACCAATGAGACTAATACAACTGTAGAATTAGATATTCCTACAGACGTGATTAACAATTTTGAAACTATTGTTGCTGATGCTAATGTAGAAAATTTACTACAACAGCTTGTAGTTAAATCGAATACTCTTGTAGAAACAGCGGCAAACTATGTTGTATTAGATGCAGATACTACTATAATAGTAGATGCAGAAACAGCAGATGTGACGATAACCTTGACCAGCAGCTACCTCTGAAAATAAAGGACGAATGATTACAATTCGAAAAATAGATGAATCAGATAATGCAGTCAATTTTAGTCAGCAAATTAAAACAAGTAAAACAGAAGGTTTTACTTCTATTAATTTTGGTATTACTGTTAATATTCAAAGTAATGGAAGTGTTTGGTATATGATTAATTAATAAGTTTTTTTGGATTTTAATAAAGGTTGTGTGAAAAAATAAAAGTTATGAATAAAGAAGTAAAAAAAATAATAGCGATACTATTATTCGGATTAGGGACAACATACTTTGCTCAGGCGCAAATAGCCACTCAAAAAATAGGGCAAAATCCGATGAACATGAATGCTTCAGCGGTACTAGAAGTAGAACATAATCGCAAGGGAGTTTTATTTCCCCGAGTAGCTTTAACTGGTTTGGAAGATAGAACAACTATAGCATCACCAGCGAATGCACTGACTGTATTTAATACTGTCAAAGCAGGAACAGCCCCCAATGAGGTGACTGCAGGATACTATTACTGGAATGCTACAGGAAGCAAATGGGTGAAGCTACTAAGTCAAGAAGATGTTGTGGCTAGTGATACAGGTGGTCCTTGGAATAAACAAGGAACAACAACTTCAGCTACTTTGAATACCGAGGATATCTATCAAATGGGAAGTCTCGCAATTGGAGCAACTACGATATTGCCCGTAGTAATTGGTACAACGAGTATACAACCTAAGCTACATATCGAAGGAGATGTATCTACTACGGGTAAATACTATACGACCAATAGTATGTATGCAGATTATGTATTTGAAAAATATTTTAATGGCAGTTCAACCATTAATGAAGCGTATGAATTCAAATCGTTGGCTTATGTAAAGGATTTCGTTAAGAAAAATAATCACTTACCTGGAGTAACCCCTATTGGTGATTTAGCTAAAAGTGATGCGGGATATACCTTTGATCTAACTGAATTAACGATTCAAAGTTTAGAAAAAATAGAAGAATTGTATTTGCATGTAATTGAGCAGGAGGAAGAATTAGGGCTACAGCGAACTGAAATAGCATTTTTAAAGAAAGAAATGGAAGTAACAAAAGAGCGCTTGGAAAAATTAGAAGCAGTGAAAAAATAAGAATTTGAAATTAGTTCCAATACACCATAGGATAGGTTTATTGGAGAAGAGTAAGGGTATACTTGCCTGTTTCTCTTGCAGTTGTTTTTAACTCTTTTTAGTTGAAATGGAATACATGTCTTTGGAAAAGATGATTATGGTAATGGTATGACTGAAAGAGTAGGAGATGGCACTTTAGAGATAATACAAAGAGAATAAAGGAAATAGTACCCTTACTATTTGAAGATGAAAGGTACAATTGCTCTATATCTAAATTTAGGTATAGGGCAATTGGCATATAATATTCTTGGGAATACCTTATGTTTTTTTAAGAAAAAACAAAGCAAAAAGACAGACGATAGTACTTCATATAGATTCACTTTTTAGCTAAGATCTTTTCTGCCATTGCATCAAAAATGTACTAGAATGACTCAATTAGTAGTAGGCTTATCGGGATAAAATAAAAAAGCGTAACTTTTGATTATAAAATTTCCTTTTATCTATTTTATTCATGATAAAATAAGAATTATCTTTGCCTATTAAATTTTGTTAACGATGTTGAATCAGATTTTAACTCCTCAGATTATAAAAGCAGCCCAAGAGCTGTATTATGTAGTAATTGATAAGGTAGAATATCAAGTTACTCGAAAAGAATTTGAAGGAGATATTACAGTTGTTATTTTCCCATTTTTAAAACAGATTAAAGGTAATCCTATAGAAATAGGAACCAAAATTGGTGAATATTTAGTTGAAAACACAGCTGAAATAGAACGGTTTAATGTCGTAAAAGGATTTTTAAATTTAGTTGTTTCTGATGCGTATTATTTATCTTCATTCACTTCAATGTATGGAGAAGCACATTTTGGATACCAAACACCAGAAGCAGATGATAAAGCAGTATTGGTTGAATATTCTTCACCTAATACGAATAAACCTTTACACTTAGGACACGTTCGAAATAATTTACTTGGTTTTTCTGTAGCTGAAATTTTAAAAGCTTCAGGAAAGAAAGTGTATAAAACACAAATTATCAACGATAGAGGAATCCATATTTGTAAGTCAATGCTGGCTTGGCAAAAATTTGGTCAGGGAGAAACTCCTGAATCAACGGGATTAAAAGGAGATAAGCTAGTTGGAAATTACTATGTGAAATTCGATATCGAGTATAAGAGCCAAATCAAAGAGTTGATGGCGAATGGGATGACGGAAGATCAAGCGAAAGCTGAAGCACCAATCATCAAAGAAGCCAAACAAATGCTATTGGATTGGGAAGCAGGTAAACCAGAAGTCATTGAGTTATGGAAAAAGATGAACCAATGGGTGTATGATGGTTTTGCCGTTTCTTATGCAAACTTAGGTATTGATTTCAATAAAAACTATTACGAAAGTGATACGTATTTACTTGGAAAAGATGTTGTTGAAGATGGTTTAGCTCGTGGTGTATTCTTCAAAAAAGAAGATAATTCCGTATGGATTGATTTAACCGATGAAGGATTAGATGAAAAATTAGTACTTCGTGGTGATGGAACTTCCGTTTATATGACGCAAGATATTGGAACAGCAATTCAACGTGTAAAAGATTTTCCAGATATTGGAGGAATGGTTTACACCGTTGGAAATGAGCAAGATTACCACTTCAAAGTATTGTTCTTAATCTTAAAACGCTTAGGTTTTGATTGGGCAGATAGTCTGTATCATTTATCTTATGGTATGGTGGATTTACCTTCAGGAAAAATGAAGAGTAGAGAAGGTACGGTTGTAGATGCAGATGAATTAATGGAAGAGATGACAAGTACAGCTCGTACGATTTCGGAAGATTTAGGCAAACTAGAAGGATACTCAGAAGAAGAGAAAGAAACGCTATACAAAACCATCGGTTTAGGAGCGCTTAAATATTATATTTTAAAGGTTGATCCGAAGAAACGTATCTTGTTTAACCCAGAAGAATCTGTAGATTTTGCTGGAAATACAGGGCCATTTATTCAATATGCTTATGCGCGTATTCAATCGATTTTGCGTAGAGCTGATTTTGATCTTACGGCGGTTTCTCCTGCTATTGCATTAGATCCAAAAGAAAAGGAAATAATCAAACTATTGGAGGATTTCCCAGAAGTAATTCAAAATGCAGCAAAATCACATAGTCCAGCATTAGTAGCGAACTATGTATATGACTTGGTAAAAGAATACAATTCTTTCTACCAATCGGTTTCTATTCTTGGAGAAGAAGACCTAACGTTGAAAACGTTTAGAGTACAATTATCTCAAAAAGTTGGTTTGGTGATCCAAGACGCTTTCTCTTTATTGGGGATTGCGGTACCAAATCGTATGTAATTAAGTTCTTTGTGAAAGTAGTAAAATCATACATGATACAGTCATTAGCCATTGTTATATTGGCTAGTGGCTTTTTTTTATTCTTTAAGGCAAATTTGCCACGAAAGATTTTTTCAGAAGAAAAACCCGCAACAACAAATGTTGTTATTGATAGCTTGTTGCTGGAGGCAATTGAGGAAGAAAAAATAGCAGAAAAAGAAGAAAAAACAACCGCAACGGATACTGATCAAGAAGAAGGAGCCGTATTGGTTATCCAAGAAGAAGATTTGTTTTCGAATGAAGGCGAAGCAAGTTTCAAAGGAATGGTATTCCTAGACTATTTCTTTAGTCGTTTGTACCAAGTAGAAAGTCAAAATCAAGGACGTGCGCGTATCGCTTATTATGGAGATTCCATGACAGATGGGGATATGATTGTACAGGACTTGAGAAAGAATTACCAAGATAAATACGGTGGTTCTGGGGTTGGTTTTATACAAATTACATCCGAATCCGCTCAGTCTAGAGGGTCAGTAACCCACAAATATTCTCCAAACTGGAAAGTACAATCGTATTTGAATGTGAAAAATCCACGCAAACCTTTTGGTATTGGCGGACAAGTGTTTTTCATAAAAGATACGATAAAACCTACATGGGTAAGCTACCAAGCTGGGAATATTCGAAATATGACCACCTTGAATAATCCAACCTTGTATTACGGTCGATCAACAAATACCGAAGGTACTGTTGAAGTGATTATGCAAAAAGATACACTTAGAAAATCATTACAAGCAGTTGCCGCTTTGAATAAATTGAAATTGACAGGTGGAGGTTCAATCAAACAACTGAAATTACAATTCCTTCATGCAGATTCAATTCCTTTGTATGGAATAGATGTGAGTAGCCCAACAGGAGTGCAAGTTGATAATTTCTCAAGCCGCGGAAATTCAGGATTACCTTTGTCTTTATTCAATGTATCAGTCATGCAAAAATTCCAAAAAGAATTGGATTATAGTTTGATTATCTTACATTATGGGACCAATGTATTGAATTATGGTTCTTATAATTACAGCTGGTATACCAAACAGATGAAAATAAAGTCGTTAGTCATTTAAGACAATGTTTTCCAAAGGCTTCCATTTTAGTTATTTCTACCGCAGATAAAGCGACGAAATATAATTTAACGATGGAAACGGATTCAGCTGTAACGCCACTGATGCGTGCACAACGCAAGTATGCAATGGAGTCTAAAACGGGATTCTTCAATTTATACGAAGCCATGGGCGGAAAAGGTTCGATGGTACAGTGGGTAGAGGAATCGCCAGCCAAAGCAAATAAAGATTATACGCACTTCAATTTTAGGGGTGCACAAACGGTATCTGCTCTAATTTTTAAGCAGTTAGAAGAAGGTTATGCTGCTTATAAAAAAGAAAATGGAGGAGAGCCCGTACAACGAAGAGGAGTGAAGGAAAAAGAAGATTCCTTACAAAAAAAGAAAGTTCAAAAAGAAATAGATACGGTGTCCAATGATGAAATGGGGTAAAATTGTGTTGGCTCTGCTGCTAGTAAATACTAGTGTTTGGGCGCAAGAACAACCCAAAGATCAAGCGATTCTAGATGCAGCTAGTGTACAAGATACGCTAAATGAGCCCTATAAAAATATGATTTATTACCCAGAGCAATTGAAGCACTTTTTCACAAGCTTGAAAGAATTGAGTGAAGGAAAGAGGAAAAAAGTCAATATTGTTCATATTGGTGATTCGCATATTCAAGCTGATTTTTTTAGTGGTAGAGTGCGTAGTCTAATTCAAGAACAGTTTGGAAATGGCGGACTGGGATTTACTTTTCCGTATCAATTGGCGCGTACAAATAGCAATAATTTTGTTCGTTATTCGAGTAATTCAGATTGGGAAAATAGAAGAAATATCTATCCCGTTAATGGAGCTAAAGTAGGGTTAAGCGGAATTGCGCTATCATCTACCGCTAAAGATGCCGTTATCAAAGTAGATCTGAGAGAGAGTAAATTTGCTTTCACCAAAGTAAAACTATTTACCCCGAATAATGAATTGACGTATCGCGTTGGAATTACAGATCGAGATGTGAATTTAACCAATACAACCGTAGCAAAAACGAGTTCACATAAAATTAAATCTGGAGAATCCCTATCGGGTATCGCGAAGAAGTATAATACCACTGTTGCCCATTTGAAACAGCTGAATAAACTAAAATCGACAAACATTCAAGCGGGGAAAACGTTGGTTATTCCAACGAAAGAAGTAGAACGACCACAAATAGCCACTTCTATTTTTCAACCCGTGCATTACAGTAAGCAAAAAACTTGTTTTGCTTTTGATTTTCCTAATGCCACCGCTCAGTTTTACTTGTATAGCGAAGCGCAAAATACGTCCAAGGATATCAATGGAATTGTATTAGAAAATGATCAAGCAGGTATTGTATATCACACGATTGGTGTAAATGGAGCACGTTATTCAGATTATAATAAATATCCATTATTCTTTGATCAGTTAGAGGGATTAGAAGCAGATTTAGTGATTATTTCAATGGGAACTAACGAGGCTTTTGATAAAATGGATGGAGAGAGTTTTAAAACGGAAATTAATCGCTTTTTAAAAGAAGTGAAAAGAAAAAATCCACAAGCTTCTATTTTAGTTACATCGCCACCACCTAGTTATTTTTCTAAGGGAAATCCCAATACGGTAGCGAGTACCTTAGCCAATGAAATTATCATCAATGGGGTAGATCAAAAATACGCAATTTGGGATATGTACTATAATTTAGGAGGAACATTGGGCTTGCCTTATTTAATTGAGGAACAAATGTTGGCTAAAGATTTAGTACATTATACAATTAAAGGTTATGAATATACTGGAACCTTGTTTTATGAAGGACTGATGAAGGTATATCAGAATTATTATTCAACAGAAACAGAACAGACAAATGAGTCTATTTAATATAGAAATGCCCTCTGTAACCTTGGATGATGTGATCCATTGGTTTACATTTAACCCTAAAGAACCGTTGTTGTTTAACTCGGCTTTGTTTTTGGGTATGTTTATTGTTTTTTACTTTATCTACATTGGTCTAAGGAAAACGTTTCACGCCCGTCTTTTGTATGTGGTTCTATTTTCGTTGTTTTTCTATTATAAATCAAGTGGGTTATACCTTTTTATTTTAATAGGATCATCCTTGATGGATTACACGTTTGCCAATACCATTCACCACAGTACCAATGAGGTGAAAAAACGGTTTTTGTTGACGTTAAGCGTGGTCTTAAACCTCGGGTTGTTGGGGTATTTTAAATACACCAATTTCTTTTTGGATGGATTCAACTTCTTTGCAGATACGAAGTTTCATTTAGATGATTTGATTTTACCTGTGGGAATCTCATTCTACACGTTTCAATCCATCAGCTATATCATTGAAATTTACCGCAAAGAGATTGAACCGACTAGAAGCTTTTTAGACTACCTGTTCTTTATCTCCTTTTTCCCTCAATTAGTAGCAGGACCTATCGTCCGTGCCAAAGATTTCATTCCACAGATTTATTCCAATCTCATTGTAACCCGAGATCAGGTTAATGAAGGAATGCTCTTAATTATTGGCGGGGTTTTAAAAAAGGCGGTAATCTCAGACTATATCTCGATTAACTTTGTGGATCGCGTATTTGACGCTCCAAATAGTTATACGGCATTTGAAAATTTAATGGCCTCCTATGGTTATGCCATTCAGATTTACTGTGACTTTTCCGGATATTCAGATATGGCCATTGGTATTGCATTATTATTGGGATACCGATTACCGATGAACTTTAATGTGCCTTATCAGTCCACGTCCATTACAGAGTTTTGGAGAAGATGGCATATTTCATTGTCTACGTGGTTAAAAGATTTCTTGTATATCTCAGTAGGTGGAAATCGAAAAGGAACCTTTGGAGGATATTTCTTTCCTGGTTTATTTTTCGTTGGAATTATAGGCTGGGGAGTCTATAGCTATAATTCGAGTATCTATCCTCTGATTATCGGTGTATTGTCTTTGGTGGTATTTATGTTGACGATAGCCTTGTCAAAAACAAGGGAAAAGAGTTTGTTTACCAATTTCAACTTACTGACAACGATGTTGTTGGGTGGTTTATGGCACGGTGCCAGCTTGCGCTTCATTATTTGGGGAGCTTTGCACGGAATTGCACTAGCGGTACATAAATTGGTGATGGAGTTATTTCCACATAAAAAAGATAAACCCGTTTCTTTCGTATGGCGAGTTATTTCCATTGCGCTAACATTTCACTTTGTAGCGTTTTGTTGGATCTTCTTCCGCGCTAATTCATTTGAAACCGCTTTGAATATCATCTACAATATTGCAGATCTAGAATTTGATTGGGATGCTTGGCAAACGATTATTATAGGATATAAGAACGTGTTTTTACTTATTGCTATTGGATTTGTATGGCATTTTATTCCTAAACGTTGGATGGCAATCCCTCAACAATGGTTTAATGTAGCACCCATATTTGTGAAGTCAGTGGTGTTGGGATTTGTATTCTGGGTCGTATATGCAACAGCTACAGCAGGCCCACAACCTTTTATTTACTTCCAATTCTAAATGAATATTTAATTATATAACATAAAAAAACCTCGCTTTTGCGAGGTTTTTTTATTTTCTAGTATCTGCACTGTGTTTAGGAGATAAATTGGGTTCTGCAAAAGAAATTACTTGTTCTTCTTCTAAGGCAGCTAAAATGGCATATACGTTTTTGTAATCCGTTTTAACTGGCACATTGATAACAAAGTAATAATCATCAACCAATTCAATTTCCGTTTGTGCGTATAAAATCTCGTTGTATAAATCCTCGCGATTGTATTTTTCTTTTAACACCATAACTTGAATGGTACTATTGCCAGAAGGCGTTTCAATATGCTCTAATTTATAGCGTTTTTCCTGCTCGTTGTAGGTCGCATAAATAATATCTTCACAAGATAATTCTGGACCGTAAAAAGGAATATTGTCAACCTGAAACAAGTTTTTGTCCGCATCAATTACAATTCCCCATAAAATTTCTTCCGTTTCTTTCTCTAATACTTCACTGTGATATTGGATAGCAATCTGCTCGTATTGTTCTTTCATACTTGTCTTTTTAAATTAGGGAATTAAAGCCTGGGCTTCTTGCCTACAAAGATAGGAGGTATAAATTTAATTCTTAATAGAAGAAGCGGATTTGTTGACATATTTAGTTTGACTTAACGGTTAATGAGAATAAAAAAAGAGTATCTTGGGACGCGTAACAGTTAAAATCACTAGAATATTTAGTATGAAAAAGTATATCTGCACCTTGTTTTTGTTCATGGTTTCTTCCATGACTATATATGCTCAAAATCAATTGGAGCAATTGTTGAAAGAAGGAATCGCTTATCACGACAAAGGACAGTATGATAAAGCCATCAAAAGTTATCAAGAGATGTTAGCGTTAGATCCAAATTCTGCCATTGCTTACTATGAGATAAGTATGAGCTATATGTACGCAAAACAATATGATTTGGCGATTGAATATAGTAGTAAAGCTATAGAAAGAGGTGGGAGATATAGTGTTCCTGCTCTTGTTGTAAAAGCCTCTTCATTGAGTAATTTAAATAGAGTAGACGAAGCTATTGAACTATTAGAAGAGACGATTGATACACACGAAGTGGATGTCATGGTATATTACAATTTGGCGATTTGTTATTTGAAATTAAATGATTTAGAAAAAGCAGAACGTGCATTAGTAGCAGGAATTTACGATAATCCATTACATGCTAGCTCACATTATATGTTGGCCGTAGTAAAAGAAAGTCAGCAACTCCATATTGAATCTATGTTGTCTGCTTATTTCTTTCTGTTATTAGAGAAGCATTCAGCTCGTAGTATAAAGATGTTGCAATTGATAGAACAAGGTTTTGAAAAAGGAGTTTCAGTGTCTACAGAAGAAAAAAATGTAATCAATTTAGCCCTTGATGAAGGGAAGTTAGATTCTAAATATGGGTTAGTAGAAATGGGATTAACCCTAAATGCAGCGGTAGATATAGCAGAACAAAAAGGGCAAGATAAAGAGGCTTTCTGTGATCGAACAACTAATTTTTTAGATTTATTAAAAGTAGTAAAAACAGAAAATCCAACGCTATTAGAGATAGATCTCGTTTTGTATGTTCCTTTTTTTACTGCCATTACAGAGGAGGAGGTATTTTGTAATTATGTTTATCAAACAACGCCAGGAGGGAATCTACAATGGCTAAATAAAAATGAGAAGAAAGTAGCATCCTTTCAAGAATGGATAAAGACCAAAGCATTTGAATTAACTCAAGTTACAGAATAAAAAAGCGAAAAGAAGGAAAGATATTCCTCTTTTCGCTTATATAGGCATGCGGTTGTGAAAAAATTACACCAATTTACTATTGCCAACCACCACCTAATGATTTGTATAATTGTACTCCATATTGAAGCTTGTTCAATTTCAATTTGTTTAAGTTTAGCTCGTTATCCAACATGTTTTTCTGTGCATTAATTACCTCAATATACGTCGCATAACCACTGTTAAATAACAAGTTAGATTGCTTAACACCCAAACGAGAAGTCGTTACTTGTTCATCCGCAATTTCAATCTGTTCTTCTGATGTTTTTAGATTGATTAAAGCATCTGTAACTTCTGTAACGGCAGTGTATACCGTCTTTTGAAAGTCAATTTCACTTTTTGTGCGCTCTATTTTAGCTACTTCAAAAGCCGTTTTTAACTTGCGTTTGTTGAAGATAGGATTCGCTACTTTTCCGATTAGACTTCCAAATAGAGAACCTGGAATATTGAACCAGTTTTCACCTAACATACTGTTTACTCCTCCTTCAAGGTTAATCGTCAAAGAAGGATAACGTGCTGTCTGCGCAACCCCCACCGCTGCGTTTTTCGCTTTTAGCTCAAATTCTGCCATTTGTACATCCGGACGATATTGCAATAATGCCAAAGGTAAACCTGTACTTCCTAATTCTTCTTGTTTTACTTCAGCCAACTTTACTTCTCTCAAAATTAGGGTAGGCAATTGACCAGTCAACAAGGAAAGTGCATTTTCTTGAATGGCAATTTGTTGTTTTAACGAAGGAATTAACGCTTTGGCTACCAACATTTGGTTTTTTGTTTGCGTAATCGCTAATGACGTGATTTGCCCTGCATCGCGTTGTAATTCAACTATCTTAAGTGTGTTTTTTGTTAATTCATAGTTGGTTTGTGCTACTTCCATTTGCGCATCCAGCAAGAGAAGGTTGTAATATCCCTCTGCAATTTTGGCTATCAATTCTGTTTGAACTGCTTTTTTTGCTTCTGCTGTTTGCAGAAAACGAGCCAATTGCTCAGCGGTTTGACTTTTGATTTTACCCCAAATATCAAGTTCCCAACTCAACGATAAACCCGACGTATACTGTGCCGAATTGACATACATATTCGTTGGTGCTTCTTTACCTTTATTCTTATAGTAATTGGTCGAAGGCGTTCCATAATAATTCTCAGAACGATATTGATAGGCCACACTTCCAGCTTCTAAATCTAAAGAGGGCAACCATTCCAATTTCGCTTGTTTGGTTTGTTGTGTAGCAATCTCCAAGTTTTTAATGGCATTTTGCATGTCAAAATTGTGAGCCAATCCCTTGTCAATTAAACTCGTTAATTGTTCATCTTGAAAGAAATCGCGCCATTTGATTGCAGAAATGGACAAAGAATCTTGAGTAGCTATACTATCCGATTGACCTCTGTAGGTCTCAGGTAAATCAATCGTTGGAATTTTATAGTTCGATTGAGGTGCACACGCCTGAAATAAAGTCAGACCTGTCCCCAATAAAAAAACAAGCGTTAAATGAGAGGTGTTTCTTTTTTTAATCATACTGTTTTTTTTTAATCGTTAGTAAATTTTGCTTTTAATCGTTCATCGATACTTTGGAAGATGACAAATAAAACAGGAATGATAAATATACCTGCGGCCACTCCAAATAGCATACCTCCGGCTGCACTAAAACTAATCGAATGGTTTCCTTGTGCAGATGGACCAACGGTAAACATTAAAGGTATCAGACCAGCGACGAAAGCAAATGAAGTCATTAAAATAGGACGAAGTCTCATTTTAGCTCCTTCTGTTGCAGCCTCAACAATGGATAATCCCTTTTTACGTTGTTGAAGCGCAAATTCTATAATTAAAATGGCATTCTTAGCCAATAATCCAATCAACATCACTAAACCTACTTGTACGTAAATGTTGTTTTGAAGCCCTGCTAAATTGACAAATAATGCCACACCCAAAAGTCCCGTAGGTACTGTTAATAAAATTGCAATAGGCAATAAGTAACTTTCATATTGAGCAGAAAGTAAAAAGTAAACAAAGATAATACTCAAAGCAAAAATGAAAATCGCTTGATTCCCTGAATCTTTTTCTTCCAATGACATTCCCGTGAATTCATACGAATAGTTACCAGGCATTTTACCTGTTACTTCTTCAATGGCTTTCATGGCATCACCCGTACTATAACCTTGGCTAGGATTTACTTTAACCGTAATTGCATTGTATAAATTGTAACGACTAACGGTTTGTGGTCCTAGTACTTTTTTCAATTTAACCAGCGTATTAGCAGGTAACATTTCTCCATCTTTATTCTTAACGTAAATAGAACTGAAAGACTGTGGACTTTCTCTGTATTCAATATCAGCTTGCATATACACGCGGTAGGTACGTCCAAATCGGTTGAAATCTCCCGCTTTAACCCTTCCGTAGTAGTTCTTAATCGTTGTCATTAAATCTTTTACACTTACCCCTAGTGATTTAGCTTTGATATAATCAATTTCAAGTAAATACTGTGGAAAGTTCGCTTTGAAAGAGGTAAAGGCTGATCCAATTTCTTCTCTTTCATTTAATTCTTTGATGACTCCATCTGCAGCCTGACTAAATGAAGTGAAATCTCCTCCTAATCGATCTTGCAAGACAAATTCAATTCCCCCAAAATCCCCAAATCCTTGAATCGTTGGTCGAGGAAATACATTAAACGTAGCCTCGTGAATAACCGATAAATCCTGTTGAATTTCGTCAATAATTAAATCGATGTTTTTTATTTTTCCTCTTTTCTTATAAGGTTTCAAATTGATATACCCCACAGCAAAAGAAGGACTCGCATTCCCATCAATGGTATTGTATCCTGAAATAGCCGTCATCCCTTCGATGTCTGTTCTCAATTTCAGAATGCTATCCGCTTTGGCTAATACTACTTTTGTTCTCGCAAGAGAAGCTCCTGGAGGCATAGCTAAGGAATAGGTAATATAACTATCATCTTCTCTTGGAATAAATGAAGAAGGTGTTTTATATAAAAAGAATACACCTAATCCAATGATTAATACTAATCCTGAGATAGCTACTTTTTTATTGCGGATTAATTTGCCAATGGTTGCTACATATTTGGTAGTAAATGAATCAAAGGCGGTGTTAAACGCAAAGAAAAAACGAGCTGATACTCTTTTTATTGGATTGGTTTCTTTCTGTTTTGCTAATTCGTCTGCTTTGGGTTGTTTCAAAAACAACGCACATAATGCTGGACTCAACGTCAAGGCATTAACAGCCGAAATTAAAATAGCAAAGGCGAGGGTATATGCAAATTGCTTGTAGAATATTCCCGCAGGACCTTGCATAAAACCAACAGGTAAAAATACTGCAGACATCACCAAGGTAATGGAGATAATCGCTCGAGTAATTTCACTCATGGTTTCAATGGTCGCTTCTTTGGCTTTTAATCCCGTTTGATGCATCTTTTCGTGAATCGCTTCGACGACGACAATGGCATCATCCACCACAATACCAATCGCCAGAACTAAGGCAAACATGGTCAATACATTGATCGAGAATCCCATTAAATAGATAAAGAATAACGTACCAATCAAGGAAATTGGAATGGCAATAGCCGGAATAATCGTAGATCTAAAATCCTGTAAGAATAAATAAACGATAATGAAAACAAGGAAAAATGCTTCAAAAAGAGTACTTTTTACCTGGTTAATTGATTCGTCAATTTGATCTTTTACGGAATAACTAATCTCATAATGAATGCCTTTAGGAAAGGTTTGAGCCACGCGTTCTAATACTTTACGCACAGCAATGTCAATTTCTCTCGCATTGGATCCTGCTGTTTGTGTAATGTTCATGGTTAAACCAGGAAAACCATTCACACTGTTATCACTTCCCACATTGGAAGCACCAAACTCAACGCGAGCTACATCTTTTAATAATAAGACGGACCCGTCGATATTCGTTTTGATTACAATATTTTCATATTCTTCCGGTTGACTAAATCTCCCCTTGTGTTTTAATGCCGTTTCAAAGGCTTCTTCTGAAGTCTCTCCAAAATTTCCTGGAGCAATTTCAAAGTTTTGATCTTTGATTGCTGCAATTACATCCTGTGGAGTTAAACCATATAAAGCTAATTTCTCAGGGTTTAACCAGGTACGCATCGAGTAATCACGTGCACCAACACGTCCTACTGCAGCTACACCAGGAACACGCAACAACTCACGGTTGATGTTAATCTGTGTATACGCTTGTAAGAAAGTCTCATCGTAAATGCCTTCTGGATGATCACTGTAAAAGTTAATCGTCATGATGTTACCACTTTGACGAGGCGTAACTGAAATACCGTTTTCATTTACCTCAGAAGGTAAGTCACTCGCTGCTTTACTTACGCGGTTTTGTACGTTCACAGCTGCTTGATCAGGATCTGTTCCTGCTTTGAAGAAAACATTAATCGTTCCCGAACCACTGTTACTAGCTTTTGAGCTGATGTAGGTCATGTTGTCCACCCCATTGATAGCTTCTTCAATAGGCAACAAAACACTTTGTGCTACTGTTTCAGCATTCGCACCAGGATAAGAGGTCGATACACTTACACTAGGTGGCGCAATTTCAGGAAAACGAGTAATCGGTAATAACGTAAGCCCTACTAGCCCAAGTAAAACGAACATAATCGAAATAACTGTAGCTAGTATCGGACGATCTATAATAGTCTTTAGCATATTTTTTGATTTTAGTAAAGGTGAAAAATAGGTAGGAGAGAAGAAGTATTAGTTCATCGCTTTTACATACATTCCTTCTGTTAACTTATCGAATCCCGTTTTGATTACGCGATCGCCAATTTGAAGTCCTTCTGATACAATATAATTAGTACCTGAAACTCCGTCCAATTGGATAGACTGTAGTTTTACTTTGTCCTCTTTATCTAATAGATAAACAAAGGTTTTATCTTGAATAGCTGTAGTCATTTCTTGTGGAACTAAAATTACATGCGCTTTGGTTTCGCGTAGTTTTATCGTTCCTGTATTTCCAGAACGCATCACATCTTGTGAGTTTGGAAAAGATGCACGCAAAGAAATAGAACCGGTGTTGCGGTTTACTTGTCCATTGACCATATCCACTTTCCCTTTTTCTCCATATTCATGTCCGTCAGCTAAGATCAACGTTACTTCGGGTAAAATTTGCCCTGAAGATGTAATACGAGTACTATCTGATTTTTTAGTGTCTTTTGTGAAATAAAGGAAATCCGATTCACTCATCCCAAAATACACATATACTTCACTAACGTCTGTCAATACAGTCAAAGGCTCTTTATCTCCTCTACTTACTAAGTTTCCAATGCGTTTAGGCATACGACCAATATAACCACTCACAGGGGCTTTAATGGTCGTGTAATCCAAGTTAATTTGCGCACTAGCAACCGCAGCAGAAGCTTTGGCTAAAGAGGCTCTTGCTATTTCATAATTTGATTTCGCTGTTTCTAATTGCACTTCTGCAATTACTTCATTGTCAATCAAAGGTTTTAAACGGTCGATTTCTAATTGCGCATTTTTTAATTTCGCCTTTTCCACATTTTCTGTAGCAATCATATTGTTTAAAATCTCGCGATACGGTTGTGGATTAATTTGAAATAAAGATTGACCTTCGTGTACATACGCACCCTCATCGACAAATATCTGATCTAAAGTTCCTTCAACTTGAGGACGGATTTCGACATTAATTTTACCTTCAATATTTCCGATGTAATCCTTAATGGTTATAGCCGTTGTAGTATCAATTTGGATGATAGGCAAGGCAATGGCGTTTTCTCTTGGATCTAATGTTTTTGAATTGCCAATGTTGCAACTATTAATAGCTATTAGCGTTCCAATCATAAGCATGGCTGCGAAGCCAATAAAAAACACTTTTCGATTTGTTATCATTTTCATACTGTTAATTTACTTGTTGTAGGTGA
Organism: Myroides gitamensis; assembly: GCF_029894455.1. Taxonomy (NCBI): domain Bacteria; kingdom Pseudomonadati; phylum Bacteroidota; class Flavobacteriia; order Flavobacteriales; family Flavobacteriaceae; genus Myroides; species Myroides gitamensis. The sequence goes on along the minus strand of NZ_JARYHN010000001.1, from coordinate 2,131,314 downwards.
TGAATTCTTTTTCTTCGTTAGTACTAGTTATTCAACTAGAGTGCCAAAATGTAAACTAAAGCATAAATAAACGTGCTTTAAAGTGGTATTGTGTTGATTGTCAATTCATTGTTTTTGTTTTTTCAATTTTAAAATAAAAATGTAAAAAAAGTACAGTATAAAAAAAACGTTGCCAATTGGGGATGTGTTCTACAACTCTACATTTTTTACTTCCTTCAATTTAGGAATAAAATTTGATAAAGTATAAAATTAGGAAAAGAATATTAACAATAAAGCGAAGATATGTTAACAAAAATATTTGGAAGTGCTGTGTTTGGCATTGATGCAACAACGATAACCATAGAAGTAAATGTCGATCATGGGGTAGGGTATTATTTAGTAGGATTGGCTGATCATGCCATTAAGGAAAGTTCTTATCGCATTGCAGCTGCTTTAGCCAATATAGGGTACCGATTACCTGGAAAGCGAATTACGATAAATCTCGCTCCTGCGAATATGCGAAAAGAAGGTTCTGCTTATGATTTGCCGATTGCCTTGGGTATTTTAATTGCTTCTGAACAGATTAAAATGAGTTTGGATGAAACCCATTACACCCTGATGGGGGAATTGTCTCTAGATGATACATTGCAGAGTATTAATGGCGCCTTGCCTATTGCAATTAAAGCCAAGGAAGAAGGGTTTAAAGGGATTATCTTGCCCAAAGACAATCAAAAAGAAGCGGCTGTCGTAGATGGGTTAGCAGTTTATGGGGTAGATCATATTAGCGAGGTAATTGATTTTTTTGAGGGAAAATGCGGACTGGATCCGTATCAACTAGACTTTGAAAGTGATATGTTGAATCAAGAGGAAATGCTCGACCGAGATTTTAAGGATGTCAAAGGACAAGAAAGTATTAAAAGGGCCATGGAAATTGCTGCTGCAGGAGGACATAATATTATTCTGATTGGACCACCGGGGTCCGGGAAGACGATGTTGGCAAAGCGATTGGCGAGTATTTTACCACCTATGACCTTAGATGAGGCATTAGAAACCACCAAAATACACAGTGTGGTAGGCAAAGCAAAAGACAAAGGCTTAATTCGCGTGCGTCCGTTTCGCAATCCCCACCATACGGCATCATCAGCGGCTTTGGTAGGAGGGGGGAGTTATCCTCAACCCGGAGAGATTTCTCTTGCACATAACGGGGTGTTGTTTTTAGATGAACTTCCCGAATTTAAACGCGAGGTATTGGAGGTGATGCGACAACCCCTAGAAGATCGGGAGGTGACAATTTCGCGTGCCAAATTTACCATTACATATCCGTCTTCTTTTATGCTTGTGGCGAGTATGAATCCCAGTCCGAGTGGTTATTTTCATGAACCTGGGTCTAGGGTACAATCAACCCAAGCAGAAATGCAGCGCTATATGAATAAAATATCTGGTCCGTTGCTGGATCGCATCGACCTTCATATTGAAGTCAACCCGGTTCCTTTTGAAAAATTAGCAGATAAACAATTAGCAGAACCCAGCCTAGCTATTCGCCAACGGGTGATTGCGGCTAGAAAGCAACAAAGCGTGCGCTTTACACCTTATAAAGGAATCCATTATAATGCACAAATGACCACTCCCTTATTGCGGGAGTATTGCAACCTAGATGCGGAATCGCTAAAACTCCTAAAGACAGCCATGGACCGATTGAACCTGTCTGCACGTGCGTATGATCGAATTTTAAAAGTAGCAAGAACCATTGCTGACCTGGAACATGTAGATAAAATAGAAGCACATCACATCGCCGAAGCGATACAATATTGAAGTTTGGATCGAGAAGGATGGTTTTGATCCATGGATCTCAAGTCTATTCACAAATCAAAAATGCCTCACATTCAATCGAAGTGAGGCATTTGTATAAGGGATGAAGGAAGGTGTGAATTAAACTTTCGCTTCCTCTAAGTTGTAACCTATAATCTGTTTATACAAGGTAAAGTAGATAGAGAATAAGTAAGGTAAGGTGATTAAAATTCCTACAAGGAAGAAAAATAGACCTGAAAATACTAAGAAATAATTCAATACTACTGTTAGTATAATGGGAATGGGTTGTTTATTAACAACTTGAATACTCGTTTTGATTGCAGCAAAAGGAGACATACGACCAAAAATAATCAAAGGAGTAGCGAATATCGTTAAGATATTAATTAACCAATTGATAATGATGGAAACCATTTCCAATTGATATTCTTTCAGCAAGACAGAGAATGCCGTAAAGAACAAAGTAATCAACCCTTGTGCAACAAAAACATAAGCTCCTTTTAAATTGAAAAAATATTTAAAAACACTGATAAAACGCGGAGTTTGTCCTAGTGCTGCTTCTGCGTTTATCTTGTAAAATCCTGCAATGAGCACGCTAGATAAAGCCGAAAATAAGACTGCAAAAAGCAAATAAGTATACAACAATGGAGGTTGTGTTAGCTTGCCAGTCAATTCAATTAGTTTTTCTTGAATTTCGGCTGGTGTTGCAGTTTCATTGATGTCTATGATTTGCGTTAAGGCAATAGACCCCAAGAAAGAAGCAACAAAGAAAGCAAGTAATAGACTGACAACAACAAGTAAAATGGTTTTTTTATAGTAGGTTGCCGCCTCTCTCATTATTAGAAAAGGTTGGAAATCATATCCTTCATGTAGAATTTTTTGAATCGTTTGTTTTAAATTAGTCATTATGGTTTTATAGTGAATTGTTATTTGATAAAATCGAATGTATTGCCTTGTTTGATATCACCTGTTTGATATCCTTTCATGAACCATTCTTTGCGTTGTTTAGAGGTACCGTGGGTAAAGGAATCAGGATTAACTTGTCCGGTTACTCTTTTTTGAATGGCATCGTCTCCAACAGCTTGTGCAGCGCTTAAGGCAATATCAATATCTTTGGGTTCTAGGTATTTTTGAACGTGTTTAGCCCAAACACCAGCATAGAAATCAGCTTGTAGTTCTTGGGCAACGGATAATTTATTGGCTTCTTTTTTACTCAGTCGTTGTTGTTGCTCCCATACTTTGGTATTCGTGCCCAATAAATTCTGTACGTGGTGTCCAATTTCATGTGCAATGACATAAGCAATCGCGAAATCGCCTTTCTCCGCACCGAAACGTTGGTGTAATTCCTCGAAGAATCGCAAATCCATATAGACGGTTTGATCCGCAGGACAGTAGAAAGGGCCTACGCTAGCTTGCGCATTTCCACATTCAGTTTGCACTTGATCATCAAATAGTATGAGGGTAGGTTCTTGGTAGATTTGCCCCATTTGATCAAAAATATCATGCCAAACATCTTCCGTACTTCCAACGATAAAGGAAACCATTTTACCCATTTTAACTTCTTCGGATGCAAGGGTTCTTGTTTCTGTTTGTTCCGTTGTTTGTCCGCCTTGATTCAATTGCTCTAAGACTGGTGCAATTTGTTGTCCCGTTTCGCCTCCAAAAATAACAAGAAGCATGGCAATAATACCAATTAAACCTCCGCCTAATGCGGTTTTTCCAACCATCGATTTTCCTCGATTGTCTCGGACATTTTTACTTTCTCTGAGATTTTCCCATTTCATACGGATTCTGGATTTTCTCGTAAATGTATGAAAAAAATAGCTTAGTGGAAAGGGGGGATGAGTGAAGAGGTGAGAAGGTGAGAAGGTGAGATGGTGAGAAGGTGAGAAGGTGAGATGGTGAGGGGGTGAGAAGGTGAGGGGGTGAGAAGGTGAGGGGGTGAGAAGGTGAGGTTGATTTTTTGCGAGAGGTTTTTTTGCAAATCGTCTTTAATCGATAAACCTACAACTTAACAAAAAACAAAAAAGCGACCTAGCAAACAATACAAAACCAATTTACTTAAAAGCGTAAAACACCTTTACAAAAGACAATTTAGCCCCAACGTAAGTCAAATAAAGAGCGTCAAATGTTTGAAAAGGCTGTAAAAATAAAAGGTGTTTGAGCGAAGCGAGTTCTTTTATTTTCAGCCTTAAAAACTAATTTGACCTTTATTTGGGGTAGTTGAAGGGGTTTTTGTTTCTTTTTTACCCTTTAAAAAAGAAAGGGGGGCTCTTTGTGAGGCGGTGAGGCTTGCTTTTTTGCAAATCGTCTTTAATCGATAAACCTACAACTTAACAAAAAACAAAAAAGCGACCTAGCAAACAATACAAAACCAATTTACTTAAAAGCGTAAAATACCTTTACAAAAGACAATTTAGCCCCAACGTAAGTCAAATAAAGAGCGTCAAATGTTTGAAAAGGCTGTAAAAATAAAAGGTGTTTGAGCGTAGCGAGTTCTTTTATTTTCAGCCTTAAAAACTAATTTGACCTTTATTTGGGTTAGTTGAAGGGGTTTTGTTTCTTTTTTACCCTTTAAAAAAGAAAGGGTTGCTCATCGCCACACCCTCTCATCGCCTCTTCTTCAACTCTTCTTCAAGTCTCCTTGGACATTCCTTCGACAAAAAGGCCTGTTTTCCTAGTATACTCCAAGCATTGTCCAAGGAATGTCGAACAAAGCTACTATAATCCCTAACTAAGAGGTAAACAATTTGCGAACTGATGAGCAATGATTGGTTATGAAATTTATCGATTAAAGAAAAATTTATAAACCATCCACTGTAAACTAAAAAAAGGGTTGCTGAAAAGCAACCCTTTTTAATTTCTTTCGTATTCGTTTTTAATCTTAAACCAAGTCCCCACAAAGTAAGAAGAAACACTGAATACTAATTTTAACAACTAATAAAAAATACAGTAATACATTTATTTACCCTATGCAAGATACTAAAAAAAATTAATAATCAAATATTTTAATATAAAAATTATTAAAAAATCTAAATATTAATAAAACATTCCGGATATACTGTTTTCGCATTATAATTCCATACGTTTAGTCAAAAACATTTACTTCCCTTATAATTGTGCGGTTTTAGTAGGTTTAACCCCATAAAAAAAGTCTACCCAAGATTTTTGGATAGACTAAAATTTTATAAATATTTCTTGTATATTAACTTTTCATTAAATAGCTTTGCGAAGCTTACTTTTAGGAGCGAATAAAGTTACTCCTAGAAACGCAATAATTGCACCGTGGATCACCATCCAAACTGTAGCTCCAAATGGAATTGGAACGAAAGGTTGAAACAAGATGATTAAGGCAATATAAAGTCCAGTACCTTTAATATTTGCTTCCACATGTGAATTGTAAGCTAGGATACCGAATAATGCAATCAAAATGAATTTTGTCAATTCATAAAAATCTTTTGGCAAGCTTAGCATACCTGCTAATAACAATAACATTGCGCCTATTTTTAATCCTTTTTCCATAGTTTTGTTTCTTTTAAATCTACTGCAAAGATACAACCTAACAAGCTGAAAACCAAGCTCAAAAAAAGATTTCAAAAATTCAAAAAAAATACGCAAATAGTCCATAAACTATTAAATTTTATCTTAACTACCTTGTAAAAAACACAAGATCAGTGTGCTTTTATTGAATATAAATTCCCGCTTTCAAATCCAATAAAATTAGTTTACTTTAGCGCTATTATTAAAATTGATATACAACACGATGAAACAAGTAACTTTAAATCACATTCACGAAGGTTTAGGAGCTAAAATGGTTCCATTTGCAGGATTTTCAATGCCTGTTCAATATGAAGGTGTAAATGCAGAACACGAGACAGTAAGAAACGGTGTAGGGGTATTTGATGTATCTCACATGGGGATTTTCAAAATTTCGGGTCCGAATGCGTTGCCATTAATCCAAAAAGTTACTTCTAATGATGCTTCTACGTTGGTAGATGGAAAAGCACAATACTGTTATTTTCCAAATGAAAAAGGAGGAGTAATCGACGATATCATTACCTATAGAATCAATGAGAATGAATATCTAATGGTGGTAAATGCATCGAATATCGATAAAGATTGGACGTGGATCAACCAACATAATGATGTAAATGCAACACTTGAAAACTTATCTGACGGCTACTCTATTTTAGCTATTCAGGGGCCTAAAGCTGTTGAAGCAATGCAAAGCTTAACCTCAGTGAACTTAACTGATCTTAAATTTTACAACTTTACCATCGATACTTTTGCTGGAGCAAAAGACGTAGTAATTTCTGCAACAGGATATACTGGTTCAGGAGGATTTGAAATCTACGCGAAAAACGAAGATATCGAAATGATTTGGAACAAAGTATTTGAAGCTGGTGCAAACTGGGGAATCAAACCTATTGGATTAGCAGCACGTGATACTTTGCGTTTAGAAATGGGATATTGCTTATATGGAAATGAGCTAAACGATGAAATCTCTCCTCTAGAAGCAGGATTAGGATGGGTTACTAAATTCACTAAGGACTTCATTAGTGCAGATATCTTAAAAGCTCAAAAAGAAGCAGGACTACAAAACAAATTAGTAGGATTTGAATTGGTAGAAAAAGGTATTCCAAGACACGATTACGAAATTGTGGATGCAACAGGAGCTGTAATTGGAAAAGTTACTTCAGGAACGATGTCTCCTTCTTTAGGAAAGGGAATCGGAATGGGGTATGTAACCTTAGCACATGCTGCTGAAGGTAGTACAATCTACATTAGAATTAGAAAAAACGATGTTGAAGCAAAAGTGGTAAAAACACCGTTTTACAAAAAATAATGGAATCAAAAACTAGGGGCTTAAAATAAGCCCCTCTTTTTTATGATATATTTTTTTTATCTTTTATTTTTGCATTATTAAATCAAGTTATAAATTATTATGGGAAGAGCGTTTGAATTTAGAAAAGGACGTAAGCTAAAACGTTGGTCTGCTATGGCAAAAACGTTTACGAGAATTGGTAAGGACATTGTAATGGCTATTAAAGAAGGTGGACCTAACCCAGAAACAAACTCTCGCTTACGTGCAGTTATGCAAAACGCTAAGGCAGCTAATATGCCGAAAGAAAACGTTGAGCGTGCAATAAAACGTGCTACAGATAAAGACACCGAAAATTATAAAGAAGTAATATTTGAAGGCTATGGTCCTCATGGAATTGCTTTCTTAATTGAATGTGCTACAGATAACAATAACCGTACAGTTGCTAATATTAGAAGTTACTTTAATAAATGCAATGGTACATTAGGAACATCTGGTTCAGTAGAGTTTATGTTTGATCATACTTGTAACTTTAGAATACCAGCAGACGCCAATAGAGATTTAGAAGAATTTGAATTGGAGTTAATTGATTATGGTATTGATGAAATTTTTGAAGATGAGGATGGAGTAATGATTTATGCTCCTTTTGAAAGCTTTGGTGCAATTCAAAAAGAACTAGAAAGTAGAAATATTGAAATCTTATCTTCAGGATTTGACCGTATTCCACAAGTTACAAAAGAATTAACAGAAGCTGAACAAGCAGATGTGGATAAATTATTAGAAAAAATTGAAGAAGACGATGACGTTCAAAACGTTTTCACAACGATGGCGTAATCTCCTTTCTTCTGGATATATCAAAAGCTTCCCTAGGGAAGCTTTTTTTATGGAAATGGGTTATGGTTATGTTATGGGTTAGGGGGTATGAGTGAGTTTTGCTCATCGCTTCACAAAGCACAAACCTCACAAAAAACAAACCTCACAAAAAACAAACCTCACAAAGCACAAAAAATACAATAATACTCCGATTAGTTGCTCCATAGCGTGGTAAGAGCGCTGGATGCGACCCTTCCTGCGTCAGGGAGACATGCAATTCGTGAGCGCGATAGGACTGGTAATTCCTTATAAAAAAGGAATAATCCTTCTATTTCTGCTAATCTTGCAACTTCACAAAGCACAAACCTCACAAAGCACAAACCTCACAAAAAACAAACCTCACAAAAAACAAACCTCACAACCCATCACTTACTAATTTCATTCCAAATCACATCTTCTGGTGTTGGAGCTACGATCGTCAGGATTTCTTTCGTTACAGGATGAGTAAACGTTAACGAACGTGCGTGTAGGTGAATTCCGCCGTCTGGATTGCTTCGATCAGCCCCATACTTTAAATCCCCCTTAATAGGACAACCTACTGCAGCTAATTGGCAGCGTATTTGGTGATGACGTCCCGTGTGTAAATCAATTTCTAAAGCAGAATACGTTTTCAATTGATGGAACAAACGATAAGTCAATTTAGCTTTTTTACTATTGGAAACCTCTTTATTATGCGCTTTAGAGGTGTTATTCTTTGGGTTTCGGACTAAAAAATGCTCTAAAGTATCTTCTACTTTAGGAGGAGCATCTTTTACAACAGCCCAATACGTTTTCTTCGTTTCTCTATTTTTAAAAGATTCGTTCAAACGCGTCAAGGCTTTGGATGTTTTGGCAAATACCACAATTCCCGATGTAGGACGATCCAAGCGATGTACCACACCTAAATAAGCTTCTCCTGGTTTATTGTACTTTTTCTTTAAATACAATTTGATGATATCACTTAAAGGCATATCTCCCGTTTGATCCCCTTGAACTAAATCACCCACGCGTTTATTGATCACGATGAGGTGATTGTCTTCGTGTAAGATTTGTAAATTATCTGGAGTAGAAACAACTTTCATACGATGAATTTTAAAACAAAAATATCCTTTTAGATGTAAAAGGATATTTTTGAAAGTATATTTTGCAAAAAAACAGTTTAGTACTGTTCATTTTCATTAGGGAAATCCACTGCTTTTACATCGTCAACATATTGTGCAACAGCATCTTTCATCTGATCAAAAATGTTTAAATAACGACGTAAGAATTTAGGGTTGAATTCGTGTGTTAATCCAATCATATCATGTATAACCAATACTTGTCCATCCACCCCATTACCAGCTCCGATACCAATAACAGGAATCGAAATGCTTTCTGCTACTTTTTTCGCTAATGTAGCTGGAATTTTTTCTAATACAACAGCAAAACATCCGATTTCTTCTAGCATTTTAGCGTCTTTCATCAACTGTTCTGCCTCTTCCTCTTCTTTGGCTCTAACGGTGTACGTTCCAAATTTATAAATGGACTGAGGAGTTAAACCTAAATGCCCCATTACAGGAATACCCGCCTCTAAAATGCGTTTGATTCCTTCTTTGATTTCAATACCACCTTCCATTTTTACTGCATGTGCGCCACTTTCTTTCATAATTCGAATAGAAGAACGCAATGCCTCTTTAGGATCAGATTGGTAAGAACCAAAAGGTAAATCCACTACAATTAAAGCTCTATCTGCACCTCGTACAACCGATTGTGCATGGTATATCATTTGATCTAGTGTGATCGGCAATGTTGTTTCGTGTCCTGCCATTACATTACTAGCAGAATCTCCAACTAACATGACATCAATTCCACCAGCTTCTAAAACCTTGGCCATTGAGTAATCATAACAAGTAAGCATTGATATTTTTTCTCCATTGGCTTTCATATCAATCAGCGACTTAGTAGTCACTTTTTTATAATCTTTCTTTGCTACTGACATTGTTGTTTATTTTGTAATTCCTCGTAAATGTAGAGTAAAAAGACTTGAAATAAAAAATTTAGCAGAAATAAATCAATTCTACTCGTAATAATTCATTATTGCGAAACTCAAAACTGTAGAGTACATCCTCCACCGCAATGTAATAAGTATGTTCAATTGGATCAATTGTCGTGATTAATCCCTTGGCTAATTTTAGGAAAAGTGTTTCTGTCGTATACTGTTCCAACAAGTGATTATCTAGGATAAAACCATTTTTATTGAGCATGTCCATTTTTCTTACCTTATAGGTGTGGTCAAGGTCATGCGTGATAAATTCAGCCGAATTAAAGTAGGAGTTAGATTCATAGTCCCCCAAGGCGCAATCTTCTAAATTGGAAGATTCATCAATCGGATACCCTAAGTAGTTGTGAATCCAATCGATATCAAAACCGTCGTCTATGGGTTCAACTTTTCCGTTTAAAGCAAAGCCAAATTGCTTTTTCTTCACCATTTTGTTCACTTTAGAGGAATCACCCACTTTAGGCATGGATTTAAATACTTCCAATTGCATTTTCAATAATTCTACTTTTTCCGTTTCATCTTGTTTTGTTGCAAAGTCGATATAAAGCTGAATGGCCTTTTGTGTTTCTTTGTCTTCACTATTCCAACCTAATTCTAAGATGCGCTCCGCGTATTTGCGTTGTTCATTCACTTCGGTTGCCCCTTTGTACGCTTGGATCAACTCACTCATCACAGGGCGTTCACCTAAATATTGTACTGCTACATAACCATATCCATCTTTATACGAAATTGGCACCCATGCATTTTTATCATACGGATAAAACTCAATCGGTACTGCCGTTCCAATTAAGACTGTTCCCAATACACTAGCAGTACTACTTGGGTATTCGCGCACCTTTAATCCCGCTACAGTTGTGAAAAGGTGAGGAGATCCATAGTACTCATCCATTTCAATAATTGGAGCAGGTGCTGCTGGCGAATCTTCGGTATAGTATTCTTTTAGGTTTTGGGTATCCACAATATAAATGGGGTTCTCATAATCACGGTCAATCTGTACTAAGCGTTTGTTAATTTTCTCATAGTAAGAAAGATGTGCATTAGAAATAAAAATCCCTGCCTTCTGAGTCGCCGCTTTGTCTTTATAGGCTTCTGTAGGTTTGGTAGTATACAAGGTAGTAGATTGTGCTGCAGCTTGTAATGAGCAACATAATAATAAGGCTTGAACGAGTGTTTTCATACGGTGTTCTGTTATTCAATATAGGTTTAATTGAGGATGTAAAATTGATAAAAAAAATAAAGCTGAAAATAGAAAAATGCAAAGTAGGGCTGAATTTCACTATTTCTAGGGAGGAAGTAGGGGAGAGAAATAGTCAGAGTAAAAAGATTTTAATATTTTGAAAAGGGATATTTATTCTCATCATGAAATAAAAATAGCTTGCGAAGTAAAGTATAGTGCTAATCTACGAATACCTTTAAAATGTAATTTTTTAATTAATTATATTCTCTTAATGAGATTTTTTATTAAGTATTATTTATTTTTATTTAAGTTATATTGTGTAATTAATGTTAAAATTATATAATTTAACTAAATATTGTTTTAAATAATTACTTTTGTAAAGAACAAAGTTTGTTAGATGATTTAATTAAAATGTAAGTTGTTGATAATGAGTTTGATTAATGAAATTTGAATTGTATATGAAAATAAAACTACTACTTGTTACCTTGATCCCTATGCTAGGATTTAGTCAAAAAATAAAATGGGAACAGACGTTGGGTAGTGCCCATTCAGAATACCTATTTGATGTGTTACCAACCGCCGATTATGGTTTTTTGTTAGCGGGGAGTTCGTTATCCAATGAAGGTGGAGATATCAAAGCGAAGCGCCGTGGGAATATCGATGCTTGGTTGTGGAAGATGAAAGAGGATGGCGCCCAAGAATGGCAATATCGCTTAGGCGGTGATGGAAATGATTATTTGCACAGCATTTGCCATACGGCAGATGGTGGTTTTTTATTGGGCATTACGTCTACCTCTGGAATATCAGGGGATAAAATACAAGAAAATAAGGGTAAGGAAGATTTGTGGTTGGTGAAGCTCAATGCAGCCAAGACAATCGAATGGCAACGCAGTTATGGCGGAATAGGAACGGAGGAAATCGTCAAGGTAATTGCCTTAAAAGGTGGAGATTATGCCGTGCTAGCCAATAGTAATTCCATTGTGTCGGGTGATAAGACCGCTCCTTATTATGGAGGGATGGACCTGTGGGTTTTGCGATTAAATGCACAGGGAACTATTTTATGGCAGAAGAGCTATGGCGGAGAATATAAAGAAGTAGGGATTGATATCATTGAAACAACCAATCGAGGTTTACTTATTGGTGCTCAATCGAATTCTCCTCGCAGTGGCAATAAAACAGCTGAAGCTTATGGAGGCATGGATTATTGGTTGATTCAGTTAGATGCCACAGGAAAAGAGCAATGGCAACGCACCTATGGTGGAGCACAAGAAGAGGAACTAAAAGAAATTCAACAAGTAAAAGACGGAGGTTATGCGTTATTTGGCATGTCTAATTCAGACGTATCGGGAAGTAAAACCAGCAAACAAGAAAGTCAGTTAGACTATTGGCTGGTTCAAGTAGATGAACGCGGCAGCGAAGTCGAATCATTTGTATATAGCTATGGGGATTATAATATCTTAACCAATGGTTTTGTAAATCCTAAGGGAGAATTCTTTTTAGGTGGGAGTAGTATCGCTAGTATAGAAAAGGCATCAACCTTTGAATATTTAGGTACTCGCTTGGATGGAGAACGCAGTGTTGCTTGGGAGAAATCCATCAGCAGCAAGGGAAACGATGTGTTGACCAAAGTGATTCAAACCCGCGATGGAGGGTATGTTTTTGCAGGTACGTCTAATGGTGAAAAGAGTAAGGTGAAGGCTGCACAAAAAGGAGGGAATGACTTTTGGATTGTCAAAGTAGAACCAGAGGAGAAGGAAAGAGAAGAGCCTACACGTATTACATTGGAGGCCTTTCCCAACCCAACGACTGGTTTTTCGAATATCGTCATGAATTTTGCCTATACCACAGGAAAAATGGAAGTATACGATTTAGGTGGACGCTTGTTGCAAAGCAGAGCGATTGAGTATCAAACGGAACCTGTTGATTTAACAGCGCTATCTCGAGGGACCTATATCATTTGGGTGAAAACGGATACGGAAAGTGGAAGTATTAACGTGGTAAGAAGATAAAAATGAAAAAGATAGTTTTTTTAGTAGCATTTATTTTAGGAGGAATACACTTCTCTTTTAGTCAGGAAGAGGTTAAAAATGAGTTGAATCTGATTTTACCTTCTTCAACCTCTTATTCGTTGGGAAGCTATGGACAACACAGTATTGGTATGTTTACTGGTACGGTCCAAGAACAGATTGAGTTGTATAACTACAAGGCCAATGATTTAGTTGTGCCTATTACGTTGAGTTATTCCTCTAATGGAATCAAGGTTGATCAAGCAGAGAATAATGTGGGCATTGGCTGGGTGCTCAATGGTGGTGGTGTGATTACCCGAGTGGTAAATGGCAAAGCCGATGAAAGGAGATCCAATAAGTTGCCGCCCGATGCATACTGTGATGATCAGGAAATGGTGAACTATGTTTACCATAATTCAAGGACTGGTTTATTAGATACAGAACCCGACTTGTTTCTATTTAACTTTTTAGGACGAAGTGGGCAATTTACTCTAGATGACAATAAACAGGTGTTATTGTTGAAACAAGAAGATTTAGAGATAAGAATGCTGAAAGGAACGGATCAGAACTACTATTTTACCGTACGCGATGAGCGAGGAGTAACCTATGTTTTTGATCAACGAGAAGTGACGACTACAGAATATGATTATTCGTACGATAGTGCTGTTACTGCTTGGTATTTAAAGTCAATCACTTCACCTAAAGGGACTGTGGTTTATTTTGAATATACAGACGATCGTTTTTCTTATCTCCAAAAAGCAAGCCATTCAATTAAGAAGATTAAAATAGAAAATACTTGCACTGGTAATAGTGGAGCACCAAAGGAAAAATGGGAGTATGCAATGAATACAGTATATACTAATATGAAAACTGCTGTTTTGTCTCGTATTTATAGTAATAATTCCCATTATGGAGAAGTTTTGTTTAAACAAGAGTATAGTCGACCTAATATTATTGGTCATATAAATGAAGAACCTAGATTAATTTCAGCTGTTGTGGTTCAAAATCAAGCAATGCAAACAGTGGAACATATCAAGTTAGACTATGTCTCCACAAGAAATAGAAGAACATTTTTAAATAAAGTGCAATTCCTAGCACCTAATCATCAGTATGAATTCGAATATTATAATCCAGAAGGACTTAATGAAAGATTTGGTAATAAAGATGCTTGGGGATATAACAGTAGGGATCGCGGTGATTTTCCAGATCCTATTAGCAATTGGATGTTAATTAAAGATCGTAATTTAGGGTATGAAAAGCATCCTCAGGTTAGTGTAGGGAACAAGTATACAGATACATATGCTATTGTTGCAGGACTATTAAAAAAAATAATTTTCCCAACTAAGGGGTATACGACGTTTTCCTATCAACCCAATAGTGTAGTGGACGGTGAACTTATACCTGCGAAATATGGAATAGCTTCAATGAGTTTAATGTATGGTAGTCGACCTGAACCAGTATATTTTAAAACTTTGGATGAATCTAGTGTAGAAGCAGAGTTGAGTTTAGGTTTTTATGATCCGAATTATAATCCAGGAGGTACGGAATATCCTATTGATCAGGAGGGGTATTATTTTAATCTAATGAAAGAAAGTCCTAAAGGATCAGGTAGATATGTTCAGGCTTATTCTCGTTTAACAACAGAAAAAGTACATCAATTAGTGGTGAGAAAACTTCAAGTAGATCCTTTTACCAAGTATAAATTAGAGGGATTTTATACTGGTTTTAAGAATGACAGAGTAGGAGTAATAGGAATAAAATATAAAGCATCTAATGATACCATTGTTGAAAAAGAGCTAGCGCTTAATGGTATCAGTGTGAGTAGTATAGAGTCATATACTGCTGATAATGAATTAGCAATTACGAAAAGATATAGGTATACGGATTTAGATACAGGAAAATCCTCAGGAAGTAATTATTTTAATACATATGTATATGTAGCAAGTGGTGAAGAACTAACGTTGTGTAGTAGTGGAGGGACGTTTCCTTATCCCATTTATAATCCGTCAACCACTGTTTTTTCAAATAGTCTTTTATCGTTGAATGATCCTATTGGAGACGGAAGGGTAGCTTATGGCAGTGTTGTAGAACAAATACAATATAGTGATTCTTCTAGTTCAATGACGCAGTATAAATATCACTTGGACCATGGTATGATGGGATTTCGCTGTATAACAAATGGTTTTTCTGGACCTCCAAAGTGGACTAGGTCTGATTGGCATCATGGTCTTTTATTTGAGAAACATGTTTTTAATGAAAAGAAAGAAAAGGTGCTTAGTGAAGTTTATACATATGAAGAGAATAAATCTAACAGATTGGTTGTTAGAGGGTTGTCTGCCCGTATTAACTACATGTCTACAACGGGTTATATAAATAATGGAACGAATATCAATCCCTTGAATATTAAGCATATTGGATATACAAAATATGAGATAAATTCATTTAGAAACTATCTGAAATCAGTGGTCTCAACTAAGTATGAAGGAACAAAATCGATAGAAGAGAAGCAAACTTTTGACTACATGAGCCCTCACCATTATCAGAAAACAGAAACAACAATAGAAACGCCTACTGCTACTATAGTAGAACGTTATTTTTATCCTGACGATGTAGTTTCTCAAGTAAGTTTGCCAGGAGACCCACTTTCTGCTGATGTTTATCATGGAATTAGTAAACTTAAAAAACAAAATGACCATAGCCCTGCCCAATTAATTCAAACGGGTATTTACAAAGATAATACCTGGCAAGGTAGTACGCGTAATATCTATAAGTTATGGAACAATAAATCCTTATTTACTACGCAGATAGTGAGTAAAGGAGAACAAAGTTTCTTTCCTACCAATTTAGCAGTTACTTATTATGATCGTTACGCTAATGTTCAAGAAACAGAAGATAAAAGTGGAAGTAAAACTGTTTATCTCTATGGGTATGGACAAACGCTTCTGCTTGCTCGGATTCAAAATGCAACCAAAGAACAAGTAGCGAGCGCATTGGGTGTTAGCATCGCCAATTTAGTTACGATCAATGAAACCAAATTGACGCAACTCAATAGTTTGAGAACGAATGCTGCTTTAAAAGACGCTTTGATTACCACTTATGAGCACAAACCTTTAGTGGGGATTACGAAAATGACAGATCCCAAAGGCAGTAGTATGTCCTATGAATATGACTCTTTTAATCGTTTAAAAGCGATAAAAGACAACAAAGGGAATATTATCGAAGAATACGAATACAATTATAAAAATAATCAATAGAATTGCAATGAAACAAATTACACGTTATATCTTGTTTGTGTTTGGCTTGACTTGTAGTTCCATAGTGGCACAAACTCGCACAGAAAATTACATCAAGACGACACAACCTCAATACGCAACGAATAGCTCATTTACTTCTTTGTATAATCCGCCCAAGTTAGAAACTGTGGTGTATTATGATGGTTTAGGTCGTCCGAAGCAGGAAATTGCAGTGGGAATAGGACCTAAAAATAAGAATGTTATTAGGCATATCGAATATGAATTGAATATTGGACAGACGAAAGAATATCTCCCGTTTGTCTACAATTATAATCCTGATACAGGACAAGATCAAAGCCCACTATCTGATGCCAATAAGATGCCTTATTTGTCCTATGCTAAAAATCAAACGGAGGCGTTTTACAACAGTGCGAAATACGAACGCACGACCAATCCGTATAGCGAAACGGAGTTTGAGAAATCGCCTTTAAAGCGGATATTACAACAGGCCTCACCTGGAGAAGATTGGAAAATGGCAACCAATGCGAGTCATACGGTCAAGCATACCTATAGGTTTAATATGGGCAATCACATAAAGAAATTCAAAGCGATAGCGACTTGGGATGCAAGTTTGAAAGCGTATGACATACGCTTAGTGGATGAGGGGTATTTCGCAGCCAATAAGCTGTATTCGATTTCAACCAAAGATGAGGATGGCAATTATTCGGAGCGTTTCACGGATCAAGAGGACAAAGTCTTGGCTACGGTTCAGGTGTTAGACCGTGAATTAGCTGTTGTAGATCCTACTTGGCCAGGTGGTTCGTTATCTGGAGGCATCACTGGAGGCATTTCAAATGAGTTAGCAGGAAAAAGTGTGAGTGAAATCATCGATCATGCGGAAGACATCGGGAATAACTTGACGGATCAGGTATCCGAAGGAGTGAACTCACTTACTCCACCTGTCATACCAAAAGATCCAGGTACTTTGAGCCCATATTTTGGAATTCCGCTTTATACTTATTATGTCTATGACCAGTATAATAACTTAACGTATGTATTACCTCCTTTGGCCTACGGAAAGACGGATGCTACTACTTTAGATAAGTTGTGTTATCAGTACAAATACGACCACAAGAATCGCTTGGTAGCGAAGAAACTCCCTGGGAAAGAGTGGGAGTTTATGGTGTATGATAAAGCCGATCGCCTATTGGCACAAGGCCCGGTGTATAGCCCTTTTGGAGATGAAGCGAAGGGTTGGATGTTTAGCAAATACGATGCTTTTGGGCGTGTGGTATATACTGGGTTCTATACGGGAACTCCAAGTACAGCAGTAGGAAGAACTACGTTTCAAAACTTAGTTAACTCATCTATAGATATATACGAGAAAAGAACAGTGCCTAGAAGAATCGATAGAGTATTAGTGCCCTATACTAATAATACTATGCCAAAGACTGAACTAAAAATTTTAAAACTCAATTATTATGATGATTATGAGTTTATGGGCAATACTGAAATTGCAGAACAAGTAGAAGGACAATCAGTTATTTTACAAGTAAAGGGGCTAATAACAGGGACATGGGCCAAAATTCTTCATCCTAGTTCTCTTGTTTTATCGGATCATATTGTTGAATATAAACTTTATGATGATAAAGAGCGAATACTTAGAAATCAACGTGATTATGTTACTGTTTCAAGAGGTTTGACTCGAGTTGATACGAAGTATAATTTTAGAGGATTGCCAATAAAAACTGTTACGAGGCATCAATTTAGTGGAGGGAGTCAACCAATAGAGATTATGGAAACATTTACATATGATAAAGCTGAACGTTTATTGTATCAAACCCATAAAGTAGATAATGCTAATCCTGTGGTTCTTTTTGAAAATATATACGATGAATTAGGGCGTGTAAAACAAAAGAGAATAGGTGGTCGAGAAACGGCTATTTTGGTAACAGATCCTGTAATTAGACCAGCTGCTCTTGATTTTCCTATTATAAAGGATATTAATAGTACTGTTCGTTCCTCTTTTTTACAAGAGTTAAACTATACGTATAATATTCGAGGTTGGTTAACCCAGGTAAACAGTACAAATAATTTAGAGGCTGGTGATTTTGGCAAGAAAGCTTTGTTTGCAATGAAGCTGAACTACAATACCTTGGATAGTGAGGGAATTAGTGGAGTCAAGAAATTATACAATGGCAACATCGCTGAACAAACCTGGAAAACAGTCCAAGACAATGTATTGCGTCGTTATAGCTATGCGTATGATAAAGTTAACCGTCTAAAAGCAGGAACCTACCAAGAACCTGGAGGTATCATACCTATCATCGGATTGTATGATGAAACAATGGGCTACGATGCCAATGGTAATATTACGAGCTTAAACCGCAAAGGACGCAGTGTAAATACGGCTATTGCGTTGGATCTCGATCAACTGACTTACAGTTATGATGGTAATATCCTGCAAAAAGTAGTAGACAGTTCTAATAATACCGATGGATTTAAACAAGGGAGTACGGCTGATAAACACTACGATTACGATAGTTTTGGTAACCTGAAAGCAGACCGAAACAAAGGAATTACAGGAATCAAGTACAACCACTTGAATTTACCTGTAGAAATTCTATTTGATCGAGGGAAAATCACTTATCTTTATACAGCGACAGGGGAAAAAATAAATAAAGTAGTAACCCAAGGTGGTGGTGGTTTTACTGTGAATTATTTTGATGGTTTCCAGTATTTTAAGGGGAAATTACTATTCTTCCCTACAGCAGAAGGATATTTCAATGCAGAGACGAGTAGCTATGTATACCAATACCGCGACCATTTAGGTAATGTCCGTTTAAGCTATTCGGACGCAAACAAAAACGATAAAATCGACGTTGGTGAGATCATTGAAGAAACGAATTACTATCCATTTGGCTTGGCGCATCAAGGGTATAATGAGAAGAATAATACCATTGGTGAAAAATATAAGTATCAGTATAATGGCAAGGAATTACAGGATGAGTTAGGATTGAATTTGTATGATTATGGTGCAAGGAATTACGATGCTGCACTTGGTCGATGGATGAATGTGGATCCGTTGGCGGAGAAAATGCCACAGTGGAATCCTTATGCTTATACATTTAATAATCCTATCAATATGGTTGATCCTACGGGAATGATTGGTGAAGACTGGATTGAACATACCACAGATAAAGGAGAAAAGTTACTTACTTATGACGCTTTAGTTCACAGTGAAGAAGATGCGATAGATAGAGGATATCGAAATGTCAAAGGAGTATCAGAAACAATGTCTTACAATGGTACTTCAGGTACAGAATCTTATAGTTTAAATGCAGATGGTTCAGTAACGGATAATCTTAGTGGTACTACTACTGATGTTGGTTTTAGTCCAATGAGAACGAGTGATGGTTTTTATATCAGTGAAAATAATCATTTAAAAGCTATTTCTTCTGGTTTACAAGAAGGAGGAACTAAATTTACAGAGGTAGGTTTGGGACTATCTATTACTGGTGTTGGAGCTCCATTAGGTGGTCCTTTGATGAGTATTGGTGGATTTATGAGTTTAATTGGTACAACAATTGAATCAGGATTTATGTTGAATAGAGGAGAAGAGAAAAAAGCTGCAGTCAATTTTGGGGTGTCTTTAATTTTTTCACGTAGTGGTAAATATGGTATAAAGGCTACTGAAAGAGCGATTGGAAGAGGTTTAAGTAGAGGAGGTACCACATTAATAAATGGTATTAATTATACGATGGAAGAAACAATTGGGGCTGATACAAAAGAATGGTTAATGAAATAAGATTTATATGGGATATATAATTATTTACTTAATTATGATAACAATAGGTTTAAGAGGTATATTAAAAAACTAAATTACCTAAATTTAAGGATGGAGCTCGTTTTCCTATAGAAACGAATTATTATTTTAGTAACTATGTGTTATTTATTGCAGGGATTATTTTTTTAATAATAAAAATGAAGAGTTACTTTTAAAAGAAGAAAAAAAACCGATCGCGCGGATTTAACTTCGTTCAATTCGGCTAAGCCTCGGGTGCAATCCGTTCGCCTAAATTATAAAAAAAACAAAAAAACCGCTAGTCTTTAGATTAGCGGGTTTTGTATTTTATAGAAATGCGAATCAATTCTTTACTTCCCAGTGCTTGCTTAGTTTGAAAATTTTGGATGTAGGTATCAATGATATGGAATACGACTTTATTGTTGATGTGTTTTCATATTCGTTTACCAAAGTCTATTTATAACCCAAAAGTTAGTTGTTTTTAACTCTTGGTAACATCGCTTAACTTGGGTCTATGCGAATAAAAACGATAAAATCGACGTTGGTGAGATCATTGAAGAAACGAATTACTATCCATTTGGATTAGCACATCAAGGGTATAATGAGAAGAATAATACCATTGGAGAAAACTATAAGTACCAATATAATACAAAGGAATATCAAGACGAATTAGGATTGAATTTGTATGATTACGGTGCAAGGAATTACGATGCTGCACTTGGTCGATGGATGAATGTGGACCCGTTAGCGGAGAAAATGCCACAGTGGAATCCGTATACTTATACGTTTAATAATACGATTATGTTTACCGATCCTGATGGTATGGCGCCAGAATGTGAAGGATGTAAAGGATTTCTTCTTGCTGTTGTTGATAATGTATTTGGAAGTAATTTTAGAAATACTTCTGGAAATGATTCTTCAAACTATAGGAGTGGTGTTAATATAGGTAATGCTACTTCTTTGTTACTTAGTGCAGCTTTAGTTGCAGATGGTGCAGGAAGTGCAGGAGCAGGAAGTATTGGTCTAGCTACTTCTGGTGTAGCTACTGCTACAGGTGGTGGTGCAGTTGTAGGAGTACCTGGTGCCGTAGTTGGTGGAGGTTTAGTAGCTAAAGGAGTTGCAGAAGTTGCTTTGGGTACTATTATAGGGACCAATACTGTTAATAATATGCAGAGTGATGCATCAAAAATAGGAGGAGGTAGAGGTTCAAATAATAGAACAGCTGATCCAGATGCAGTAGGTAATCATACCGTAATTAATGAAAATGGACATACTACATATAAAGTGAATCAAAATAATCCGAATAAAAATAATAAAGGTGTAGGATTTGAAACGGAAAAAAGGGTTGATTATAAGGGAAAGGCACATAAGGATAAAGTTACAGGTGAGGACATACCTACTCCACATGTTCAAGAGAAAGGTACTGTTAGACCAGCTGTACCTGGAAAAGATATGCCAAAATAATAAATAATTATAAAAATATGATAAAATGGTTGCAGGACTGGTATAGTTCAAATTGTGATGGAGATTGGGAGCATGATTATGGAATAACAATTGATACAATTGATAACCCAGGGTGGAGTATCAAAATTGATGTAGTAGCTGTAGATGTTACTCTAGCAAATAAAGGTTGGAAGTTATTTGAATTATCCGAAGAAAATTGGTTAGGATATAAAATAGAACATCATGTTTTTTATGCGTCTGGAGATGCTCATAAATTAGAAAGTTTGATTATGATCTTTAAAATTTTAGTGGAGAAAGGACAAGTTGAGGATGCATATATCTATGAGCATTTTTTATAGGAACTGCTCATTAAAACGAACATAAGTTAATTGGCTATTTTTCAGTTAAATAAGCTGTTATTTTTTATCCCAGGAGTGTTGTTGATATTAGAAAAAAAGAGTTGATAAAAAGGCATGGCTTATAGACCTTCAAGTAAATAAAAGGTGATGAAAAAAATATTATTTATTCTATTTATTTTAATTCAAAGTAATACATTATCTGCTCAGAATTGGAGTATTGATCTTAGTTATGAAGTTAGAGATACAATATTTACTTATTATATTGATTCAGACCCTACCATGTTATTGTATAAGGATATAAATAGATCTAGAGATACAAGAGAGTTCAATAAAATTATAATTACGAAAGAAAGAGCGAAAGAGATTTTTACTGCCATTCAACACATAAAAAATGAAATAAATGAAGTGAATGATGAGGCAGGTTTCCGAGATTATGTAGAAGTTTTTGTTACTTTAAGGGAAAATGATATTATAATGGAATTTTCCTTTTTTGACCATCAAGTTCTAGAATTATTAACTAGGTTGATTGAATTGCTAGAAACGTGTAAAGAGAAGAAATCAATATTCGTTAATTTTATTCATAGCGATGGCCCTCCTCCTCCCGCTGCTATTGAGAATAAATAAAATAACAAACCCGCTAGTCAAAAGACTAGCGGGTTTGTTATTTTATCGAATAGCTAGAATTAACTCTTTATTTAGGAAATACTTGTTTGGTTTTAAAATTTTGGATATAAATATCAATGATCTTAAAAATTGTTTTTTTATTCTCGTTTTAAGCAAAGAAAAGTTGTTTTTTACCGCAGGAAAAATTACTTACCTTTATACAGCCACAGGTGAAAAAGTACAGAAAAAAGTAACCCAAGGCAGTACAACAGTTGTTACGGATTATGTGGATGATTTTACTTCGTCTGTTCGCTACGCTCGAGTCAGTATGTAGATGGTGTATTGAGTTTCTTCCCTACAGCAGAAGTTCAATGCAGAGACTAGTCACTAGTAATCACTTAGGCAACGTGAAATAACGAAACAAAAACAAGTGAAAATTAGTTTAAATGAGAATTTTAAAAAGAGTTGGAGTTATCATGTTATTGTTTTCATTGTCTTCTTGTTTAGAGGTTGATTGTGAGGCAAATAAAAATTTGGTTTTAGCGGTAGAATGTTTGCAAATTCTAGAAAAAAAGCCATCAACAAGTGCGTATAATATGAATTCAGAAGGGACCCACTTAGTGACAGGAAGAAAATGCAATTGCAAGGACGAAACACGATGGATAAAATAACTATAAAGGATTATTAGAGATTGGGGATACCATCATAAAAAGAACGGGAGAATTGACGTTTTCTTTCCATAAGCAAGATACCATTATTGAAGTAAATTGGAGATGTGGAGAGCCTGATGACTATAAAATAATGATTAAAGGAGAAGTAGAGGATCATTTAACGATGGCTCAATTGAGAAAGTTAAAAAAGAAAGACTAATGATTTTTTAACTGGTACATTTCGTATCTCTATTTATAAAAACAACCCCTACAATTTAAAATTGTAGGGTTTCTTTTTATAAGATTGTTTTGTTCTAAAACAATGGTACTATTGGTGTATGAACAAAAGAAATTGCTCTTTCATAATTCCTAGACTAACAATCTGCTAAGTTTACAGCTACTGCCAATCCACCTTCTGAGGTTTCTTTGTATTTGTTATTCATGTCTTTAGCAGTTTCCCACATGGTGCTTACTACTTTATCCAAAGGCACTTTTGCATTTTTAGGATCGGTATCTAGTGCAAGTTCTGCCGCATTAATGGCTTTAATTGCTCCCATGGCATTTCTTTCAATGCAAGGGATTTGAACTAATCCACCGATAGGGTCACAAGTTAAACCTAAGTGATGCTCCATGGCAATTTCAGCAGCCATCATCACTTGTTCTGGGCAACCACCCATTAATTCACATAGTGCACCTGCTGCCATGGCACTAGAAACACCAATTTCTGCCTGACAACCACCCATTGCTGCAGAAATAGTCGCTCCTTTTTTGAAGATACTGCCAATTTCGCCCGCAACCAATAAAAACTGTTTGATCTCTTTTTCGCCCGCTTTATGGTTTTCAATCACCAAATAATACATCAATACAGCAGGAATAACACCTGCACTTCCATTGGTTGGTGCAGTTACTACACGTCCCAAAGAAGCATTGACTTCATTTACAGCAAGTGCAAAGCAACTTACCCATTTTAGAATTTGGCGGAAATAAACCTTGGTTTTGCGAATCGTACCCAACCATTCTTGCGGAGTGGAATAAGGTAAATCGCTCTTTAGATTTTGATGGGAATCATAGGCACGTCTGCGGACATTTAATCCTCCAGGTAGAACCCCTTCAGTATGACAACCAATGTACATACACTCCAACATCGTATTCCAAACACGCATCAATTCATGGTGAATTTCATCCTCACTGCGCAGTGATTTTTCATTCTCATAGACCAATTGTGAAACGGTCATGTTTTGTTCTTTGCAATAGGCTAAAAGCTCAGTTGCTTTGTCAATAGGATAAGGAAAACTAGCCTTAATTTCATCGTTCTTCTCATTGGAAGCACTTTCTTCTTTGACAACAAATCCTCCACCAATGGAGTAAAATGTTGAGGTATAGATTGCTCCCGTTTTGGTTTCAACAGTAAAGGTCATTCCATTGGCATGGAAAGGCAAGAAGTTTTTATTGAAAACAATTTGAACTTTTGGATCAAACGTAATCGGTAATTCAGCTCCTAAAATAAGGGATTTTGTCGTGTTGATTTCGGCAATAATGGCGCCGATATTTTCTACAGGAACATATTCTGGATCCGCACCACTCAGTCCTAACATAACAGCTAAGTCTGTGGCGTGTCCAATGCCAGTAAGTGAAAGCGAACCAAATAGATCTACGGTTAGGTTTTGCACTTGGTTAAATAGTTGACGCTCTTTTAGTTCTTTCAAGAAAAGCTCTGCGGCTCTCCAAGGACCTAACGTGTGTGAGCTCGAAGGTCCAACGCCAATCTTGAGCATATCAAAAACAGATATACATTCCATAATGTTGCATGATTTAATCGTTACGAAGATAAGTAAAAACTGTGGAGTCACAAATGGAGGAAAGGGATTTAACGTATAGATAGTTTAACGTTTTAGACCTGAGAATACACGATGAATTATGGATAAAAGGAATAAGAAATTGAAGAATATACAAAAGTATTAGGTTAAAAGATAAGAATAGTAGCGTTTTAGCTGTCATGAAAACTGACGAAAGGATAGGCAAATAAGAACGAAATGACAAGAATAAGTGACAAAGTGACATTTGGTAAAGGTTTTTTTTACCTAAAATGGGTCAGAAATGGCAAAGATTGTTCTTGGCACAAAGATTGACTAATAGTAAGCGAGCCTGAGGTTCAAAAAACGAATAAGGAAAATTAAGTATAAAAGATAAACGATAAACATATTATGAGTAAAATAATTGGTATTGACTTAGGAACTACGAACTCATGTGTTTCTGTAATGGAAGGTAACGAGCCAGTAGTAATCACGAATGCGGAAGGAAAAAGAACAACACCTTCAGTTGTAGCATTTGTTGAAGGAGGAGAAATTAAAGTTGGAGACCCTGCAAAACGTCAGGCAGTGACAAACCCAACAAAAACGGTAGCGTCTATCAAGAGATTTATGGGTGAGAAATTCAGCCAAATCCCTGCTGAAATTACAGCTGTACCTTACAGTGTAGTAAAAGGAGATAACGATACACCTCGCGTTGATATTGACGGACGTTTATACACACCGCAAGAAATTTCTGCAATGACTTTACAAAAAATGAAGAAAACAGCAGAGGATTTCTTAGGACAAGAAGTAACAGAAGCTGTAATTACTGTACCAGCATACTTTAATGACGCACAACGTCAAGCAACAAAAGAAGCAGGTGAAATTGCAGGATTAAAAGTAAGACGTATCATTAACGAGCCTACAGCTGCTGCGTTAGCCTACGGATTAGACAAAACAGGAAAAGATCAAAAAGTAGTAGTATACGATTTAGGGGGAGGTACATTTGATATTTCTATCCTTGAGTTAGGAGATGGAGTATTTGAAGTATTATCTACGAATGGAGATACACACTTAGGAGGGGATGACTTTGATAACGTAATCATCAACTGGTTAGCGGAAGAGTTTAACAGTGCTGAAGGAGTAGATTTACGTAAAGATGCAATGGCATTACAACGTTTAAAAGAAGCTGCTGAAAAAGCAAAAGTAGAGTTGTCTTCTGCAACACAAACAGAAATCAACTTACCTTATATTACAGCAACGGCTTCAGGACCGAAACACTTAGTGCAAACGTTGACAAGAGCTAAATTTGAGCAATTGTCTGATGATTTAGTACGTCGTTCTATGATTCCTTGTGAGAAAGCATTGAAAGATGCAGGATTATCTAAATCAGATATCGATGAGGTTATCTTAGTAGGTGGTTCAACACGTATCCCAAGAATTCAAGAAGAAGTAGAGAAATTCTTCGGTAAAAAACCACACAAAGGAGTAAATCCAGATGAGGTAGTAGCGATTGGTGCTGCTATTCAAGGGGGTGTATTAACAGGAGATGTAAAAGACGTATTATTATTAGACGTTACACCACTTTCATTAGGTATTGAAACAATGGGAGGTGTATTGACTAAATTAATCGAAGCAAATACAACAATTCCAACGAAAAAATCGCAAGTATTCTCTACTGCAGCAGATAACCAACCATCAGTTGAAATCCATGTATTACAAGGAGAAAGACCGATGGCAAATGACAACAAAACAATTGGTCGTTTCCACTTAGATGGAATTCCACCTGCACAAAGAGGAGTGCCTCAAATTGAAGTAACATTCGATATTGATGCAAACGGAATTATCAAAGTATCTGCTACAGATAAAGGAACAGGTAAATCACATGATATTCGTATTGAAGCTTCATCAGGATTGACAGAAGAAGAAATCGAAAGAATGAAAAAAGAAGCAGAAGCAAACGCAGATGCAGATAAAAGAGCAAAAGAATCAGCAGATAAAATCAATGAGGCAGATGCAATGATTTTCCAAACAGACAAGCAATTGAAAGAATTTGGAGATAAGTTATCAGCAGCAAATAAAACTGCGATTGAAGGAGCTTTAGAGGAATTGAAAAAAGCATACGAAACAAAAGACGTTGCAACAATTACTCCAGCTTTAGACAAAATCAATGAGGCTTGGAAAGCAGCTTCTGAAGAAATGTATAAAGCACAAGCCGAGGCTCAACAAGGTGAAGGACAAGGCGCTCAACCAAACCAAGGTGGAAACCAAGGAGGTGGAGATGCTGAAGGACCTCAAGATGTTGAGTACGAGGAAGTAAAATAAGAACCCTAAAGTTTTTTATAGTTATAATTGAAGAACCGAGTCATCCAATGGCTCGGTTTTTTTTATTTTAACCCACAACCCACAACCCATAATCCCATAACCCACAACTCATAACCTTTAAAAACCTACTCCATACAAGCTTGATGAAAAATAGTCAAACAACAATCTATTTCTTCGAAAGTTAAATGAGCAAAACCAAGACGGATACCCGTTAGTTTCTTATTTTGATATAATAACGTAGTTGGAATATAGAGGTTATGGAGCAAACATAACGTACGGACACGCATCAAGTTGACCGGATAGTTAAAAGTAACCCAAACGGCTAAATCACCTTCGGGAATAGTAAATGCAATGCAATCTCCAAACAAACGTGTCAGCACACTGCAGAAATAATCGCGTCTTTTCTTTATAAATCTTATTGACTTTTACCTGGTGTCGAAATAAGGTGCCTTCCTCAATCAATTCAATTAAGGTATGCATCGCAAAATAGTTTTTGTTCTCTTCTACTAAGGCTTTGTGCTTTTCTAACTCTTGAATTAAATTAGCTGGAGCTAAGAGTAAACCGGTGTTGAAATCCGACGCTATTGATTTACCTATTGAACTAAGGTAAATAACCATTCCTTTGCTATCACTACTTATTAATGGAAGGGGCGGTGTATTGTTGTAGTGAAAATCGAAATTCACATCATCTTCTAGCAAAATAAAACCATACTGTTGGGCCAACTGCAATAGTTTTACTCGTTGCTGAACAGGGAGTGATTGCGTGGTTGGATAGTGGTGATTTACCGTTAAGTATAGGAGGCGAATAGGTATTTGCTGACACAGCTTTTCTAAGGCATGTAAATCAATTCCTTCCTGGTGAATGGGAATGGGATGTAACTGTGCTCCTGTATGTTGTAAAATAATATGACTGCCGTAATAGCCATATTCGCTAATAGCTACATGATCTCCTGCTTGAAGAAGTAAGGACGCACAAAGGTATAGCGCAGTTGTTGTGCTACGGGTGGTTAGAACATTGGCAGGTGATGCCTGAATATTGCGCGTTACATTAACGTAGTTAATAATCTGTTTTTTAAAAGCAGTCTCCGTTTTATTCGTATAGGGATCAAAATAGTTGACATGTTGTTTTCGCTTGAGATTAGCACTGAAAATAGCGGCTAATTCTTCCTGTAATCCCAATCGAATATCTGGGGTACCATCGGTAAAAAAATAGTTGCAACGATGTTCATGGTTCGCTAAATCTAAGCGATTGTCAACGGGAAAAGAATAAGCCGTTGTGGAAGGAAATGCGTTGGATTTAGACTGAATCTGATTTTTCTTGTGTTGAACAAAAGTACCTTGATTGGGGTGACTGATGAGCCAGCCTTGAGTAATAAGTTCATCAAAAGCAGCAATAATGGTATTGCGGTTGACTTGTAAAAGTTCCGCTAATTTTCTACTTCCAGGAAGTTTAGTGTCAATCGGAATAATGTTGCGCTGAATGGCATTGCTCAATTGATTGGCAATTTGCATATATACAGGCGTCGTAGACGTTTTGTCTAGCCGAATTAAGCGATTGTATGGTATTTTAAGCGATTGTGTCATGGTGTGATTGAAACCCAAATCTATCCCAACAAAAATAAGGAATATCAGTCGATTACACGGCGTGCTTGTAAAAGGTTTTCAACTTGAAAGGTATAACAATACTGGGGAATACTTCGAGCGCCAAAACTTTCTTTCCAATAGAGTAATCCTTTATTTAGCTGCTTCGGATTCAAATGACTACTGCCTAAATCAAAATAGCGAACGGTAGTTTGGTATTGCTGAATTAGCGTATAAATTAATAAGTCTAAAGCGCCTTTGTTGTTATCGGTTTCATTTCCAGCAATGTATTGCAAATGTACAACATGAGGATGAATGAAAAGGGTTGTACCCCCTACGAGTTCACCTTGACTATTATATACATTCATTTGCTTAATAGATTGAGGAAAGGCTTGCAGTAAAGACTCTATTTCTTCTATTGTATGGACAGGATTTGCTTGATAGCGATCGTGTAAGCGAGGAATTAAAATACGCTGCCAAAAAGAAGTAGCTGAGGAATCTTCCTGAATCCAATACCCATTTTTGATTCCTTTCCGAATCATGCGCTTGCGATTGGTATTAAGAGGAAGTGGGGCTTTAAAATCAATCACAGAAAGCATTTGCACGTGTTGGGTTGCTTGTAATGCATGACTAACAAAAGGCATAAGGCTGCTTATTGTATGTTGATAGATAAATGGAATTTCATTGAGAATAATAGCTTCCAACTGATGTTCTTTGCAATGTTCAGCAAGAAGCTCTAAAAGAGCTAAAAAAGTTGCTGTAGTCAGTGAAGCGCGATGGATAATTCCGCCATAACTCAATCCAAAATGACTGCACAAGACCGTGTCATTGGTATGAGCAGGGAGTAAAGCGATCAAACGATCACCTTCATAAAATAAAAGCGAATGATCACAAAATCGATCCCGATGATAATCCATGAAATTTCTGTGAAACAAAAAACTAGCTGGATTGGCCTGCTCCAAAAAGCAATTCCAATCGTCTTTATAGTCTGAATTGTAAAGTACTACTTTCAAATGACAAAGGTTTTTCTGTATAGAAACGTAATTATAGGGAGATAAAATCAATTTTGGAAACTTTAAAACCAAATATGATGTTAAAAAATAAATTGTTTCTGTACTTTTTTACTTTTGTTTTTGAACAGATGTGTTTTAAAAATTTGATTTAATATTCAATTCCGCTGAAAAAGGGGAGTTACTGTGTTTAAACAGTGTTAAATGTTTGTTGATGTTGTTTTGTTAAGTAATTGTTAGGTAATTTTTGGTATATTTCGAAATAATTTAAACCCAATCTAAATAGTTAAAATAGCCCATGAAAAAAAAATACATAAAAGCCCCTCTTTTATATGTAGCATTAGCTTCTTTTCTTTTTGTAGGAAATGGATATGCTGACATCGCTAAAATTGATTTAGGAAATCACGTAGAAGTTTATGCTACAGATTTGCCGACGTATAAGCCCCTTAATACTTATGGTTCATTTGCAATTCGTATGAATCAAAAGAGCAATTTAACTGAACAAGAATTTTTAGCAAAAGCAAATGAGTTCTTTGGATTATATGAAACGAATACGTTTGAATTACTGAATAGTTATACTGATGCTCGTGGCGGAGTACACAATACTTACCAACACTATGTTGGGAAATACCCTGTAGATGGACAAATGTTTATTGTTCATAGTAAAAAAGGGAAAGTAACTGCGGTTAATGGAACGATTATCAACATTGAAAATAAAAAGAGCCCTTATAGTTTAAGAGCGAATGTAAATAGAAAACCGACAGTAACGAGTAAAGACGCGGTGAGTATTGCTTTTAAAGTCAACCAAATTGCAGAAAAGCCAGAGTTAGATACTGCTGTTGAAACCGTGTTTATTCCCTCTATGAAAGAGGATGGTGTATTTGTCTTAGCTCATAAAGTAAGAGTCGATGAAATGTCTTCTAGAAGAGTAGTGAGTAAAAATGTGTACATCAGTGTGGAAAATGGAGAAGTGGTAAACGAAGTATCCTTAATTGCACATGCAAATGTTCCAGGTAGCGGTGACGGTCAGTATCGTTCCAATTTACCTCTAGGTTTAACGGAGGTTAGTGGAAGCTATCAATTATATGACAACGAAAGAAAAATTACGACTTATGATGCGAGAACGATGAATAATGATCGTGATTTCTTCTTTGGTAGAGGGCCTGTATTTAACAATGCAACGACTACATTCCCTAAAAATCCGGCAAATGAAATTCATTGGGGATTAGCGAATACCTATGATTATTATAAAGAAATTCACAATCGCGATAGTTATGACGCACGTGGAGGAAAAATTAATGCCTATTATGATCCCGTATTCTTAGATGGTGATTATAATTCGGGTATGCCTGAAAATGCTTATGCACAGCCTTATGGAGAAATGAGCCATTTAGTATTTGGTAGAGGATCAAGTTATTTTAACCCTTTGGTCGCAATAGATGTAGCAGCTCATGAGTTTACTCATCTAGTAATAGATAATAATGGGAATGGTGGGTTAAGGTATCAAGGTGAATCAGGAGCTTTAAACGAGGGATTCGCTGATATTTTTGGAACTTCTGTTGAACATTATGCGGTGAATGATGCGGATTGGTTAATGGGTAAAGGAGTAGTAAAAGGAGGAGGGTATTCTTTTATGCGAGATATGCAGGATCCAAAAAATAATCGTAATGGAGCAAAACAACCAAATACTTACAAAGGACAATATTGGGCAAGCACAAGTTTTGGTGCAGAAGATGCAGGAGGAGTACATACCAATAGCGGTGTAATTAATTACTGGTATTATCTAATTAGTGAAGGTGGTTCTGGAGTTAATGATAAGGGAGATGATTATGTCGTTTCTGGTGTTGGAATGAAAAAAGCAGAGCAAATTGCTTATGAAACACTTAGGTTATTAACGAATAATGCGCAGTACATTAATGCAGTGGAACAAAGTAAAATGGTGGCAGAAGAATTATATGGAGTAGATTCGGAAGAGTATTTTGCTGTTCACGATGCTTGGTATGCGGTTGGTTTCGGTGAAAGACGTCCAAACATGGGAGTAGAAGATTTTGAATTGGCAGAAGATGTATTTAGCTTATATCCTAATCCAGTTACAAATGGAGAATTAACGGTATTAACGAAAGATGATAAAGGAGTGGTTACATTCTACAATATGGCAGGGCAAAAAGTAACACAAGATTTTACTGTAGAAAGAGGAGAGAATAAATTGAGTATCTCACAGTTGAAAACAGGAAATTACATCGTGATTTACGAAAGCAAAGAGAGAAAGATTTCAGAGAAAATCATCGTAAAATAAAAAAACAAATAGAAACCGAGATTCGTCTCGGTTTTTTTGTATGTTAAACTATGTGTTAATTTTTATGTTAAGTATTTTTGGATATATTTATGTTTTGATAATAAAATATTTAAATAGCAGAAATAGTTCATGAAAAAAAAATACTTAGGTAGATTATCTCTTTATGTAGCACTCGGTTTATTTCAATTTGTAGGCTATAGTTATAGTACTCCAATTGCTGTAACTAGTACAACACAAACCAATCCTTATGGAACACAGCTTCCGTTTTATAAACCACTAAATGACTATGGTTCTTTTGTGATTCGTATGGATCAAAAGACAAACCTAACAGCAGAAGAATTTGTAGCAAAAGCGATTGATTTTTTTGGGTTAAATGAAACGAATTCGTTTCAACTCATCCATTCCTATACGGATATTATGGGACAGGTACACCAAACCTATCAACATATTGTGGGGCAATATGCGGTAGAAGGACAAATGTTTATTGTTCATAGTAATAAAAATGGGCGGGTAACAAGTGTTAATGGTACCATCATCAATATTGAGAATAAAAAAAGCGTATATACGCTAAAAGAACATGTAGATAGTAAAGTTATTATTTCAAAAGAAAAGGCGATTAGTATTGCTTTTCAAGCAAATAAAATAACAGAAAATGCGAAGACAGATTACCCTGTAGAAACTGTTTTTGTGAAGTCAATGAAACATAACAAGGCTTTTGTATTGGCTCATAAAGTGCGTATTGATAATTTCTCATCTACTCAAATTCAAAGCAAGAATGTCTTCGTTGGAGTTGAAAAAGGTGATATTGTGCATGAGGTATCTTTACTCGCGCATATTGACGTACAAGGAAGAGGAGATGGGTTCTATCGTGCTAATTTACCATTAGGATTACGATTGGAAAATGACCAGTATCAACTGATAGATGGAGAAAGAAATATAAGAACATTAGATGCTACACAATCAACAAATCTATGGGAAATCTATAGTGGAATGGGGAGTGTATTTACCTATGCAACATCTACTTTTCCGAAAAATCCAGCAAATGATATTCATTGGGGATTATCGAAAACATATGATTATTATTGGAATGTACACCATAGACATAGCTATGATGCACAAGGAGGAGAAATAGTAGCTTTTTATAATCCTATTATTATGGATGGAGATCGATCAGGTTTCCCTAATAATGCAGTAGCCATATCTTCTTTTTACAATGTGATGATTTTCGGTAGAGGAGGGGATACGTATAACCCGTTAACAGGTTTAGATGTTGTAGGACACGAATTTACTCATTTAGTGGTTAATAGTAATGGTAGAGGAGGATTGGTGTATCAAGGAGAATCAGGAGCGTTGAATGAAGGGTTTGCTGATATTTTTGGAACCTCTATTGAGCATTATGCAGTAGATGATGCTGATTGGCTTTTAGGAACAGGAGTTATAAAAGGGCCCATTCATTTTATGAGAAGTATGAGGGATCCTAAAGAAGGAAGAGAACAGAGTCGACAGCCGAATACATACCAAGGAGAATATTGGGTAGATACAAATATAGAATGGGATAGTGGCGGTGTACATTATAACAGTGGAGTAATTAACTACTGGTATTATTTGCTTTCTGAAGGAGGAATGGGAGTAAATGATATTGGAAATGAGTATACTGTCACTGGAATTGGGATGCAAAAAGCAGAACAAATTGCTTATCTGACTTTAATGACACAATTGGGAAGTAATTCTCAATATATTGATGCAGTAGAGGGTGCATTGACTGTTACAGCAAATTTATATGGAGCAGATTCAGCGGAATATTATGCCGTTTATGATGCTTGGTATGCCGTTGGTTTTGGTGAAAAACGTCCAAACATGGGAGTAGAAGATTTCGAATTAGCAGCAGATGTATTTAGTTTGTATCCTAATCCAGTTACAAATGGAGAATTAACGGTAGTAACGAAAGATGATAAAGGAGTGGTTGCGTTCTACAATATGGCAGGACAAAAAGTAACACAAGATTTTACTGTAGAAAGAGGGGAGAATAAATTGAATATCCTACAATTGAAAACAGGAAATTATATTGTGATTTACGAAAGTAGAGAGAGAAAGATTTCAGAGAAAATCATCGTAAAATAAGAGCATAAAAAAACCGAGATTTTTATATCTCGGTTTTTTTTTTATTGTTATTATGATTTTTGTTCTTTGTTGAAATATACCAAGTAGTAGTACATTTGCTTTTCTTCATCCCATCCTTTTTCTACAAATTTATCTGCACTTTCAGGATTAATAAAATCAAGTTTAATCTGAATATTCGTATCTAAATTAATCACGTTTTTAATCTTTTTACGGGCATCAGAAACGGCATTGTTAGCAATAGGGAATGATGTCGTATCTTCAATACTATATTTCTCTCCTTTATCTACTTTGTAGTTTTTAAACTCAGAAATTAAATCAGGATTGTCAATTACTTCATTTAAGAAGTTGGTTTCTTCGAACTCGTCATTTTTAGCAAAATAGTTTACGGAACGGTTCATGAACATGACTTCTTCTTTTTTGTCTTCTGCAGGTAAAACTACGTCTTTAGCGAAGTCTTGACAGAATTTTAAATATTTTTTTGTCATGAATGCTTCGTCCTGGAAGATATCCACACTTAAAAAGTGCTCTAACCAGTAACGTGCATCATAACGGTTGCTATCGATTGTTAGGATTTTGTATCCTTCTTCTTTTTTGTAATTGAAAATAATACAACCTTTATCTAACTTATTTAAGTTGATTCCTTGTTGTAAAATCATTTCTAGATTTGAACCATTTTCTTGAAATTGTAAGAAATCAGATTTAATCTCACTTTTGAAAATTCCAATAGCATCTACCACATTATTGTCAATAGAAGTATTCGTTAAATAGGTAACATAAACTTCTCCATTTTTAATATGGGGATGAT
Organism: Myroides gitamensis; assembly: GCF_029894455.1. Lineage (NCBI taxonomy): Bacteria > Pseudomonadati > Bacteroidota > Flavobacteriia > Flavobacteriales > Flavobacteriaceae > Myroides > Myroides gitamensis. The sequence continues at coordinate 2,096,613 of NZ_JARYHN010000001.1, read as the reverse complement.
TCGATTGCTCGAATAAATGCTTTGTTATTTTTTGAGAGATCTCATGTGCTTTTTCAGAAGAAGGTGCATTAAATAAATCTGCTGCATAGTTAAACATATCGTTGAATTCTAAATCAACATCATGAACAAATTGAAAATAACTTTCTTCTTTCTCGCGGAAAGGTTTAAAGAAGTACTCTTTTAATAAAGGAGCAATCTCATCGTTTAAGCTATAAGGTTCATCTGATAAAAAGATGGCTTCGTTTCTACTTTTGTTTCCAACTCTGTGGATAGATAAAGTTTCTACGTGTGCATTAAAAAGGTTGATCATAATAGTTAAATATGTAGTAGATCTTTTTTAGATCTGTTATTTTTAGATGTAAAAAAATTAGTAATTATCCTCTCCGTAGTCTGTAAAGCTATCATCGCCTTCAAACATATCGTAATCTTCCTCATCATAATCATCGTCAAAATCTCCAAAAATATCGTCATTCGATACAGGACCAGCTGAAAATGATTTAGTAGGAATATCATCTGGTAAAATACCATGAGAAAATAAAAGCTCTGGATACAATATCCCTGGTTCTTCCTCTTCAATTGCGGCTAATTCAACGAAGAATGTCCACATATTAAGAAAATCATACACATAGATAATTTTAGTCTGATCTTCATCTAAAACAGCATTAATAGGTGTTGAACCCATTGTTTTTCCTGCATCTTGATCATCACTCATATCAAAAAGAGAAATTTCCTCTTCTTGTTGAGCCCAGCTATCATCACACGCATAAAATGAAGCTGCTTCCATACCGTCAAAGCCAAAAGCATTCACAATAGCATTGTGTAAATCTTCTAAAGTATCGTCTTCTAAAATAGCAATATCGCGAAAAATATCTTCCTCAGTATCAAGGATAACTCTGAATTTATAAACCATAATTTTTTAAACCGATTAGAAATGCAAATTTATAATTATTATTAAGTCTTTGGGCATAATTTGAGGTCTTTTTATTAACAGTTGATGCAGCAGTTTCTCTTAGTTGGAAATCAAAAACTTACTACCTTTTACAATTCATCCTCCTAAAACTACAGTTCGTCCAGTCTTATTTTTATATGCATTCTAATCTCCTAATCTTTGTACTACAAACCAACCAAAGTACCTATGAAATTTATATTTTTGATTATTGTAATGTTGACACAATTTGCCCTTCAGATGGGAACAAGCTGGTCTGTCGGTTCCTCTTATAACCAAGAGGAAAGTAGCAAAGGAATAACAACAATAAAAGAAGAACAAGAGGCTCCAATAAAGAAAGTAAAAACGGATAGCAAAAAAAATGAAAAATAATTATGTAAAACTCATACTCTTAGCTTTTATCGTATTCATTTTGTTTACGAAAGTGCTCAAGTTACATTTTATGGATTTATCCTTGTTTTTGGGGTATCTCGTGTCTTTTGTAGGGGTTATTATCCTGGTGAACCAATATTGGAAAGAAAATTATTGGAAGAAGTTTACGAAATCTTTAGATGGAAAGGAGAATAGTGTACACAAAGTGACAGCTATTGTAACTGCAATTAACTTTGGGTTTATTTGGATGATATGTTTAGCCTTGAAGATTTTTGATGTCCATTTTATAGGAAATAGAACCTTCTATTACTTTATGGATTCTAGTAGCTTCAGCGCCATCTTTAGCACCGCTTTTTTCTTTAGTATCCTCGTGTATATTTATTACTATACTTATTTTACGTCTTTGGACAAAAGAATGAGTATCAACGAGCAAAAAGTGATTACAGGTAGCGTATCGGCTCAATTTGAAAGTTTAAAAAATCAATTAGACCCTCACTTTTTGTTTAATAGTCTCAATGTACTCAATGCATTAATTGAAGAGAATCCTGAAAAAGCACAAGAGTTTACAAGCGGATTATCAAAGACCTATCGCTATATCTTAGACCAAAAAAATAAAGAACTAGTACCTTTAGAAGAAGAACTAGACTTTGCTCAAACGTATATTGAATTGCTCCAAATGCGTTTTGAAGAGAGTTTAACCTTTGAAATTGAACAAGAAATAAAGCAAGAAGGAGCAAAGGTAGTTCCCTTATCCTTGCAGTTGTTGTTAGAAAATGTAATCAAACACAACAAAGCAACTTCTACAAAACCTTTGCATATTGTAATCAAACAAGAAAACGGCTATTTAGTTGTAGAAAATAACTTGAACTTACGTCAAGTCAATGAGGATAGAAAGGGAATTGGGCTAACCAATATCGCCGATCGCTATGCCTTATTGACGAATAAACCAATCAAAATTGACCAAACAGAAACAACATTTACAATACGAATCCCGATATTAACTAAACTTATTGAACCTATGAGAATTATTGATGTACAAGAAAATGAACAAGAAATATTGATCCAAGCAAAGAAAAACGTGGAGAAAATGAAGAAGTTTTATGCACACCTTACCATGTATATTATGGTGAATACCTTTTTAATTGTATTGAACTTGATGACTGATGCAAGATTTATGTGGAGTTTAATCGTTGTGTTTTCATGGGGAATTGGATTAGTAGCCGATTGGATGAAGACCTATAACTATCATTTTTTCTTGGGAAAGGATTGGGAAGACCGAAAAATCCGTGAATACATGGATCAACAAAATAATCGTACCAATAATTGGAAATAAAAGAAAAAATGGATTTTTATACCAAAGAAGTAGAACAAAAATATTGGGGGTATAAGCGCAAAAGAGCGGGATATTTGAAAAGTCTTTTTATTCAAGTTGTGGTGTGGTTACTATTCACTGGTGTTATGCTTTACCAACAGCTTGTGGGATTTGAAGACGTGGTAATCGGAATTCATACACCTACCTATAAAAGTTCTGAGCGAATGTTTTATGAATTACCTTTGTGTTGGTTGGTGCTTCTGATTGTACAATTTATTTTTTACTATGCAGAGCGAATACCTTTCTTGTCTCAATGGCAAGATCGTTTAGAACGCAAGGAATTTGAACGGTTGAAAAATACATACGAATATCAATTGAAAGTAAAAGATGAAATCACTTCGCATAGTCATTATTGAGGATGAAAAACCAGCGGCACGCTTGTTGGAACGAAAAATAGAAAAATTAGGATACCACGTGTTGGAAATGATAACCAGCGTAGAAGACGCAGTTCAATGGCTCCAGCAAAACGAAGAACCAGATTTAATCTTTTTAGATATTCAACTATCGGATGGTTTGTCGTTTGAAATATTCGACCAAGTGACCGTGAAAAGCGCCATTGTTTTTACCACGGCTTATGATGCCTATGCCTTACGTGCTTTTAAGTTGAATAGTATAGATTATTTATTAAAGCCAATTAGCGATGCAGATTTGAAAGGAGCTATAGATAAATTCAATGAGCAACGAGCGTCTTTCTTCGCTTTTACGGAGCAATTGAATCTGTTTAAATCTTTTCTATCCACAACACCGAAAGAAAATAAAGAGCGTTTTTTAATTAAAATAGGTACCCAATTAAAGATTGTACCGATTGGAGAGGTCGCTTGTTTCTTCAGTACAAATAAAATTACCTACCTCAAAACAAAAGAAGGTAGAGATTATATTTTAGATCACTCCCTCGATGAGATTGAAAAAACAATAGAAGCAGAGCAGTTTTTTCGCATAAGTCGTAAACACATTGTTGCTGTAGATTCAATTAAGGAGATTACAGCCTATAGTAATTCGCGTTTAAAATTGAGCTTACAGGTTGATTTTGAGGAAGAATTGATTGTAAGTAGAGAAAAAGTTAACGATTTTAAGCTTTGGCTTAGTTAAACGATTCATTTTTTTGTTGAAAAAAACAACGAAAATTCAACTATTCTTGATTCAAGGGTAATATTAACTAATTTATTAACGCAACTTCTTTTTGATATCTTGATTTTATTAATACTTTTACAAAGACGTAAAATTATAAATCATTAATATGAAAAAATTAGCAGTTGTTTTGCTAGCATTAGGAATGTTTTCATGTAAGCAAGATAATACAATTGAGATTACTACGAAAGATGTTGCCAATGATACAAAAGTAGAAATCATGACTTCAGAATTGGGTAATCCTTCTCCAACTGTTGTTTACACAGGAACTATAAAAGATAATAAATTAGTTTTTGAAAATCCATTCACTGAGTTTGAAGAAGCTTATATGGTACTAGGTGGAGAAATGCAAAACAATGTGTTTTTCATCGGAGAACCAGGGCATATCACAATTTCAGTGGCTAAAGATCAACCAACAGAAACTGTTTTAGGTGGAAGTGAGAATAACCAAAAACTTCAAAAATTACAAGATGAAGTAAAACCAACGGTTATAAAATTAAGAACTTTTATTGATGAGAATCAAATGAATTTAATGCAATTAAGCCAATCGAATGAAGAGGCTGATCGCGCTAAATTTGAGGCTCTTCAGAATGAATACAAAGGATACATTGACAGTATCAACGAGGTGTACAAAAAACACCAACAAGACAATGCAAATAATGCTTTCGGATTGTTGTTACTTTCTCAACAAATGATGTCTTCTCAAGATGGAGAAACTGATTTTGTAAAGGAATTTGATAAATTCTCTGCAGAATTAAAAGAATCAAAAACTGGAAAGAAAATTGATTCGATGCTTAAAATGATGAACGTATCAGAAGAAGAAACTGCAGGATTGAAAGTAGGTGATATCGCTCCAAACTTTACAAGTAAAACTCCAGATGATAAAGAATTATCATTAGAAGAATTCAAAAAAGGAAAAAAATTAGTTTTAATTGATTTCTGGGCTTCATGGTGTGGACCTTGTCGTGTTGAGAATCCAAACGTAGTTAAATTATACAACGGATTTAAAGCAAAAGGATTGGATATCATCGGAGTATCTTTAGATAAAGACAAAGATAAATGGTTACAAGCAATCGAAAAAGATGGTTTAGTTTGGGGACAAGTTTCTAACTTACAATTCTGGAATGATGAAATTGCAGCTGAGTATGGTGTACAAGCTATTCCTGCAAACTATTTAATCAATGAAAAAGGAGAGATTTTAGCCATCAATTTATATGGTGAAGAATTATACCAAAAAGTAGAAGAGCTATTAAAATAGACCAATAATTCCTTTTTTAGGAGGAAATTTGAACAAATAGAAAAAGCAACAGCCGAAAGCTGTTGCTTTTTTTTATGGGAATACCTTGAGATTAGGGTTAAAAAGGAGTGAAATTGAAATAGTGTTAAAACACTTTGGAATGTGTTGTTTTTCGGCGGTTTTTTTTAAAGATTAGATAGAAAAATAGGGCTAAAAATAGAGATGAAGGAATGATAAAAACACGTTTTTTTGGTTTTTGGGAAGAATACTAAGGTTAAATTACGATTATCATTTTAATATCTTAAAATATGGAATATATAACTAATCTTTTATACTAATTGAAATGTATAATCATATAAATCGTATGAAGTGTTTAAAAACGTATTAAATATTAATAAAAAGTTCTATTTTTAAGCAGCTAACAAAACGATTGAGAAATGACAACAGAAGATTCTAATTTAGACAGAATCAAGTTCGGTCCGTATAGAGATCGAATCCTAACTGCAGAAAAAGCAGCCTTATTAATTCACGATAAAGCCATTGTAGGAGCTAGTGGTTTTACCAAAGCAGGAGATAGTAAATCTGTTTTACCTGCTTTTGCTCAAAGAGCAGCCAATGAAAAAGTAGCGATTACCTTAATTACAGGGGCTTCTTTAGGGCAAACAACAGATGCCGATTTGGCAAAAAACAACGCTTTAATCCGAAGAATGCCCTTTCAGGCTGATTCCGATTTAAGGCATGCAATTAATAGCGGTCAGGTGAAGTATATTGACCAACATTTAAGCGAAACAATTGAACAATTACAAGAAAAACATATCCCACAAGTCGAAATTGCGATTATCGAAGCTACTTATATTAATGAAGAAGGTTTTATAATCCCAACAACATCAATTGGAAATTCCGCTTATTTTGCCAGCGTAGCTAAAAAGATTATCATTGAAATCAATACGGCTATTCCGTTAAGCGTTGAGGGTATTCACGATAATAGCGTGCCAATTAAGCAACCGCGAAGAGAAATGATTCCAATTCACACGGTAAAAGATCGCATTGGAGAGTCTTTTATCCGTTTAGATCCGGATCGTGTGGTGGCAGTGGTATTCTCAAGTATTGAAGATACACCTGCAATTTTACCTGAGCCAGATGTGAAAACGACTGCGATTTCAACTCATTTATTGAACTTCTTTGAAGCTGAGGTGAAAAAAGGAAATCTAACAGAAGCTTTGTTGCCTTTACAAGCTGGTATTGGTAAAGTAGCTAATGCAGTGTTGACAGGATTCATTGATGGTCCATTTAAAGACCTAACGATGTATTCAGAAGTATTACAAGATAGTACGTTTGATTTGATTGATTCAGGAAAAATGATTTTTGCCTCAGGATCGTCAATTACAGTAACAGAAGCCTGCTATGAAAAAATCATCAACAACTTCGATCAGTATAAAGATAAATTAGTATTGCGTCCTCAAAACATCAGTAATGCCCCAGAGGTAATCAGAAGGTTGGGGATTATTGCAATCAATACAGCAATTGAATTTGATATTTACGGAAACGTAAACTCGACGCATATCAGTGGAAGTAAAATGATGAACGGTATTGGTGGATCTGGAGATTTTGCGCGAAATGCATACTTGAGTATTTTCGTAACACAAGCAGCATCAAAAGAAAACAAGATTTCACACGTATTGCCGATGGTATCTCATGTGGATCATACGGAACACGATGTGGATATTTTAGTTACGGATCAAGGTTTAGCGGATTTACGCGGTTTATCTCCTCGTGAGCGTGCTGAGGTAATTATTGAAAATTGCGTACACCCAGAGTACAAAGAAGAACTAAGAGAGTACTTTGAACGAGCGAAAGAATTAGGAGGACATACTCCTCATATTTTGGAAGAAGCGTTCAAATTTCATACACGTCTAAAACAAACAGGTTCTATGAAACCATAGCCATTAAAATCTCTACACCAGTTGTAGAGATTTTTTTTTCTTCTACGCGATTTCCCAATCTTTAAGCCGTACTTTTTATTATCTTAGCAGTAAAATGTATAGGACGTATAAAAATGAAAGAAGTTAGAATTGTTGGAGTACCGGAACACTTTAATTTACCTTGGCATTTATGCCTAGAAAATGGAGAGTTTAATGCAATTGGAATTGATTTACAATGGACAGACATTCCAGAAGGGACAGGTAAAATGTGCCAGATGTTGCGCCAAGAGGAAACCGATTTAGCTATCATTTTATCGGAGGGAATTATCAAAGATATTACAGCTGGTAATGAAACTTCAATTATACAAGAATACGTAGCCTCTCCTTTATTATGGGGGATTCACGTAGCTGCTGATTCACCTTTTCAATCTATTGCAGAGTTAGAGCACAAACGAATCGCTATTAGCCGATTAGGGTCAGGCTCTCATCTAATGGCTATTGTACATGCTAAACAGATGAATTGGGATTTAGAGAAGCTAACGTTTGTCATTGTCGATACGTTAGATAAAGCCGTTGTTGCTTTGCAAAATAAAGAAGCTGATTATTTTATGTGGGAGCGCTTTATGACACAGCCTTTGGTCGATCAAAACGTATTCAGACGAATTGGAGAATGTCCAACACCATGGCCTTCTTTTGTTTTGGTTGGTCGTCGTGCGTTTGTTCAACAAAACCGCGCTTTAGTAGATAATTTATTAGAGGTTATCAATGCTACAACCTCAGAATTTAAATTTATTCCGAGTATTGATCGAACATTAGCAGAACGCTACAATCAAAAAGTAGAAGATATTCAGGATTGGTTGTCTTTAACGCGTTGGTCGCAAAGGCAATTATCCAAAGTAAATTACGATAAGATACAACAGCAATTAGTCGATCTACAATTGATCGACACACCCAAGCAATACGAAGATATTAAAATGTAATTTTTTCTGATTTACAGATGGACAATCAAGAAGTACAAATTATTAAAAAGAAAAAGAAATGGTATGAGTACCTGAGAATTCCTTCTCCATGGGACTATATCATAATTTTTATATTGAATGTACTCTTGACGGTTCCTATCTTTATTATTGTGCATCAAAATATAATCGATCCAGAATGGCCGTATCATTTGGATCGTATTTTACTTTGTATCGTAATATTAGCGGTTTTTCAGTTTATTCTGTACAAACTGAAATCCATCTTGTTTATCTGTATCCTGGCTTATTTGGGGATCTTTTTCATCGGAACTTCGCATGAAGATTATGATCTGGAATCCATTTTTGATGATTATCGCGTGATGATTTATGCCATGGCAAGTACGCAAAATCCACAGGATTTAATAATATCTAAACTTCTGCCTTTTCCTAATAAATCCAAAGTGATTAAGGCGATTGAGTACGATAATCCCAAAGTTCGAAACTTTGCTTTATTAGCTACAACAAAGAACTTCTCTAAAGTACAGGGATATGGAGAATACAGACAAATCATTCAGTGTTTAGCTATTTTTAAAGAAGTGCGTACGCGTTGGAATTATGTCAATGACCCCAAAGGACGAGAATATATTGCAACTGCTTCAGAATCGTTGATTCACTTTTCAGGAGATTGTGATGATTATTCCATCCTCATGGCGGCCTTGATCCGTTCTATTGGAGGAACACCGCGCTTGATCCATACCAAAGAGCACATGTACCCAGAGATGCTGATTGAAAATAAAGCGCATTTGGAAAAAGTTATCTTCTTGATTAAAGAGGTGCTTTTTGTGGAAGAGAGTAAAGGGAAAGAAGTACATTATCACGTTGATGAACGTGGACAAATCTGGCTGAATTTAGATTATACTGCGCGTTATCCGGGTGGACCTTTTATGTCCGAAGAAATTTTAGGGCAGCTGACTTTGAATTAAATGATAGAAAAATAAATACAATGGATATTACAAATACAACAGCACTCTATGCAGGAAGTATTTTTGGTGCTTTAGCTATTATATTTGGTGCTTTTGGCGCACATGCGTTAAAAAAACACATGGATACCGAACGATTAGAAAGCTATGAAACAGGGGTAAGATATCAAATGTATCATGCTATTTTGCTTTTGGTTATCGGTATACTGCCTCAACGCGAATACACCTATTACGCAACGAATCTCATTATCATAGGAGTGATTCTATTTTCCTTTAGTATTTATGGGCTTGTATTAAGCGCAACCTTTGGAAAAAAAATAAAAATACTAGGACCTATTACGCCTATAGGAGGATTGGCATTAGTTGCAGGATGGATAATGCTGTTTATTGCTTTTTTATCTTTGTAATTCTAGTTAAATAAGGTTAATTTTGTGCATTAAATGAAATGCTATGAAAAAACATTTACAATTACTACTGCTTGGAATAGCGGTAGTATTTACGGCGTGTAATTCGAAGACACAATTTGAAATAGAAGGAACTTTGGCTCATGTACCTGATGGAGAGATGATTTACTTAAACAAAGTAGCTGATACAAATGCAAATGAGTTAATCAAGTTGGATTCTATTGTAGTGCAGAATGAAGGGTTTAAGTTTATGGGTAAAATAGAGCAACCTACTTTGGGCTTTTTAACTTTTCGCGATCAAAAAGGAAGAATTCCTTTGTTTATTGAAAACGGAAAAACACAAGTTACCATTGATCAAGATAACTTCACTTCTTTTGCATTAAAAGGAACCCTGAACAATGAAACGCTAAGTGAATTTGAACGAAATTTGAGCTTGTATAAGTACAATATCCTTACCTATCAAGGACAGCAGCAACAGGTTTATATGGAAGCCATGCAACAAAAGGATGAGACTAAAATGCAACAAATCTTACTGGGATTTAAAAAGTTACAAGAAGATGAGCAGCTGTTTATTTCGAATTACTTAAGTCAACATCAAACATCTCTAACTGCTCTTTACTATTTGTATTTTACAAGTAAAGAAGATTTATCTCAGCTAAAAATGGTATATGAAAACCTTTCAGAAACAGATAAAAAATCAAACTTAGCGCAATTAGTAGCAGAAAAAATAAAGTAACTATCTTGTTCTAAAATAAAAAAATAAGCCCCACAATTTTTGTTGTGGGGCTTATTTTTTATAGGGCATCTAAGATTATTTTGAGTAAGAATAGAACGGATAAGACATATAGTGTCGGACTCACATCCTTGTGTTGTCGAGTTCCTACTTTGAAAAGGGTAAAACTCAACATACCAAATACAATTCCTTCCGCAATGCTATAGGTGAAGGGCATAAAGACAATGGTGATAAAAGCAGGTAGCGCTTCTGAAAAGTCAGAAAAATCAATATTGACTACTGAACTAATCATGAATAGTCCCACAATAACTAAAGCGGGTGCTGTCGCAGCCGCAGGAATAATTAAAAACAAAGGTGCTAAGAAAATAGACAAAGCAAACATGCAAGCCACACTAACGGCAGTTAATCCTGTTCGCCCCCCTGAGGCAACTCCCGATGCACTTTCGACATAAGAGGTAACCGAACTAGTTCCTAAAACTGCACCAAAGGTCGTTCCAATAGCATCTGTTAGCAATGCTTTTTTCATTTGTGGAAAATTGCCATTTTTATCCGCGATTCCCGTTTTAGAAACAACACCAATCAACGTTCCAATTGTATCGAATAGGTTGACAAATAAAAAGGTAAAAACCACAATAACCATATCAATTGAGAACACACTAGAAGCAGATTCGGGTGAAAATAAGAAGGATATTGCTTTTCCAAAGGTAGGCTCCATTGACGGTGGAGCTGTAATTAAACTTGTTGGAAAATGAACATCACCTAAGAGTACACCGAATAAAGTCGCCACTACAATTCCAATGAGAATTGAACCATTGACATTTTTGATTAACAAAATCCCTGTGACTAAAAGTCCAGCTAAAGCAATCCAAACACTGTGTTGACTAAAATCGCCCAAGGTTACTAATGTATTGGGGTTACTAACCACAATGCCTGCGCTTTTTAAACCAATTAAGGTAATAAAAAGCCCAATTCCAACAGGAATGGCTTCTTTTAGTACTTTCGGTATATTGTTGACAATAAGTTCTCGGATATTGAAAATCGTTAGCACAAGAAAGATTAACCCTGCTAGAAATACCCCCGTTAAGGCAAATTCCCAGCTATAGCCCATTGTTAGTACTACTGTATAAGCAAAAAAGCTATTCAATCCCATACCTGGAGCTTGTGCAATAGGCAATTTTGCCATGAATCCCATCAATAATGTTGCACATACCGTAGCAAGTGCTGTTGCCATGAATACGGCATGCTTATCCATTCCTGCATCCGCAAGAATATTGGGGTTAACAACCAAAATATAAGACATCGTTAAGAACGTAATCACTCCAGCCATCATTTCTTTTTTGATGCTGGTATTGTGTTTACTTAACTGAAAGTAATTTTCTAAAAAGGTTTTCATTGTGTTGTTGAATTAGCGAGCAAAAGTAGTGAGTTTGAATGAAAAAGTAACACCCAAAACAAAAGCAAGTGCAAGAAACTTAGAGGGTAATAACTAATCGAGTTCCAGGATCCATTGGTTTATTCCAAACTTGTTCAATCGCTTCTAAGGGATGTACTTCCGTTTGAATATGCAGTTTTCCTTGTGCTGCTAATAGAAACATCTCAGGTAAAATAACTTTGTTGAATACAATGAGTTCTTCTTTGGTTAAACTACCAAAACCTGATCCCATCAATTGAATATCTGTGCTGCGTAGAATTGCAGAAGTTAATTGAATCTCTTTTCCAGCCATATCCCCAGCTGTTACAATCTTAACTGTTGATGCCAAATGATGGATGTCGTTGCCTTTGAAAGCATTTAAAATAGCTTGGAAGGGTTTACCCCATAGGTAATCAATCACTACATCAATAGGAGTCTGTTGGTGAATGGCTTGTATTTGTGCGGTTAGTTCTTCTTCGTTTTCTGGCAAAACAAGGGTTTGCGTTGCACCATAGCCTTTTAATTGCTCTAATACCGCTTGATTTCGACCGGTAACAATGATTTCTTTCGCCCCATAATGTTTGGCAATTTGTACTCCAACTTGTCCTGTTACTCCAGTAGCTCCGTTGAATAATACATTTTGACCTTCTTGTAATCTAGCGCGAATAATTAAAGGCATTGCAGAACCTAAAATAGCATTCGGTAAAGCTGCTGCTTTCGCATCGTCTAAGTTTTTAGGAACAGGGGTATAGTTCCCTGAAATAATCGCCTTTTCAGCAATCATACCCGTAATCCCTTGGCCATACACTTTTGTTCCATCTTCTAAATAACCAACCCCATCGTTGCCTACGACTGCAGGTAAATCTACGCCTACGACTGCAGGTAAATCTACATAGCTCGCATAGTGTTTACCACTTACTCGTGCTTTGTCTAAATTCTTTACTGCAGCAGCGGTAACACGTAGTAGGTGTTGGCCTTCTTGTTGTACAACGGGCTCTGCTATTTCTCCAAATTTAGGTACTTGACCTAGTTCATATAAAATGGCTCCTTTCATGAGAATCTTCTTTTGCGAGATAAAAATACGATTTTTAAAAGTAGGAGAGGGAATTGAGGCAAATTAAAAAGGAAGAAGAATAAAGCTGTTAAATAATGCTAAATCACATCAAAACAATAGAACAGCAGATTACATAAAATGAGATTAATATGTATCTTTGTTTTTTTGCACAAAATTATGTCTAAAGTAGAAGATTTTATTGAAGTTTTAGGAGCTAGAGTTCACAATCTAAAAAATATAGATATCCGTATTCCACGAGAGAAACTCGTTGTGATTACAGGATTGTCGGGCTCTGGTAAGTCATCCTTGGCTTTCGATACAATATATGCAGAAGGTCAACGTCGGTATATCGAGACGTTTTCCGCCTATGCCAGACAGTTTTTAGGCGGTTTAGAACGACCAGATGTAGATAAAATTGATGGATTGTCACCTGTAATTGCCATTGAACAAAAAACCACCAATCGCAGTCCGAGATCAACCGTAGGAACGATTACGGAAATTTATGACTTTTTGCGTTTGCTTTACGCTAGAGCAGCAGAAGCCTATAGTTATAATACTGGCGAGAAAATGGTGAGCTATACGGATAGTCAAATTCAAGAATTGATTCTCCAAGATTATGCAGGTAAAAAAATTAATATTCTTGCTCCTGTTGTACGCTCAAGAAAAGGACACTATCGCGAATTGTTTGAGCAAATTGCCAAACAAGGATTTTTGAAAGTGCGCCTTGATGGGGAAATCAAAGATTTAGAATATGGAATGAAGGCGGATCGTTACAAAACCCATGATATTGAAATTGTAATTGATCGCTTGCCTATTGATGATAAGGAACAAACGGCACAACGCTTGGCAGAAAGTATTCAGACCGCGATGTATCACGGTGATGATACCATTGTAATCCTGGATCAAGAAACCCAGGAAGTGCGCTTTTTTAGCCGTCACTTGATGTGTCCAACGTCAGGGATTTCTTATGCTAAACCTGAACCCAATAATTTTTCATTCAACTCTCCGAAGGGAGCTTGTGAAGTGTGTAATGGATTGGGAACGGTACATGAAATCAATTACCACAAAGTGATTCCTGATGCAGCTATTTCAATTAAAAAAGGTGGTTTAGCTCCACTTGGACCGGAGAAGAGCACTTGGATTTTCAAGCAATTGGAAATCATTGCGCAGCGCTATAATTTTAAATTAACAGATGCGATTCAGGATATTCCAAAAGAAGCTATGGAGGTGATTCTCAATGGTGGACAGGATAGCTTTACAGTAGAACACAAAGTAGCTGGTATTTCTAAGAATTATAAAATTGATTTTGAGGGAATTAATAATTTCATTAAAAATCAGTTTGAAGAAAGTGAAACAGCATCAATTAAGCGTTGGGCGAAAGAATACATGGATGAAATTGATTGTCCATCATGTAATGGAACACGCTTGAGAAAAGAAGCATTGTATTTTAGAATTGCAGAAAAAAATATAGGCGAATTAATCCAAATGGATATTGAACATTTGATTGCTTGGTTCGCAGATATATCTGATAAACTTTCGGACAAACAAAGAAGTATTGCCGAGGAAATCTTAAAAGAAATCAATACGCGATTGTCGTTTTTGAAAGATGTTGGGTTGACTTATCTATCATTAAACCGTAGTTCAAGAACGCTATCGGGAGGTGAAGCACAGCGTATTCGCTTGGCTACACAAATTGGTTCACAGTTGGTAGGTGTACTTTATATCTTAGATGAGCCGAGTATTGGTTTGCATCAAAGAGACAATGAGCGCTTAATCAAATCGCTGGAGTCTTTGCGTGATATCGGAAACTCTGTCCTTGTGGTGGAGCATGATAAGGATATGATTGAACGTGCGGATTACGTGATTGACATCGGTCCTTATGCAGGAAAAAGAGGAGGGCAAATCATCAGTACTGGTACGCCACAGGAATTGTTGAAAGAACACACCCTTACGGCACAGTATTTGAATGGTGAATTAGAGATTGCGGTTCCTACAGAACGAAGAAAAGGCAATGGAAAGTCCATCAAGTTAGAAGGAGCAACTGGAAATAATTTAAAAAATGTTACCGTTGAGATTCCCCTAGGAACCTTAACTTGTGTTACAGGTGTTTCAGGATCAGGGAAATCAACCTTGATTAACGGAACATTATATCCGATTTTAAACAATCACTTTTTCAATGCGGTGGCTAAGCCTCAACCGTATAAAAAAATTAGTGGTTTAGAACATATTGACAAAGTAATTGGCATCGATCAAAGTCCGATTGGACGAACACCGCGATCAAATCCAGCTACGTATACTGAAGTATTTTCTGATATTCGAAATCTGTTTGCACAAACAACAGAAGCTTCGATACGAGGGTATAAACCAGGTCGATTTAGTTTCAATGTGAGTGGTGGACGTTGTGATACTTGTGAAGGATCAGGAGTTCGCACCATAGAAATGGGCTTTTTACCCGATGTATATGTAGAATGTGAAACCTGCCAAGGAAAGCGCTTTAATCGTGAAACATTGGAAATTCGCTACAAAGGGAAGTCGATTTCAGATGTATTGGAAATGACAGTGGCAGATGCAACGGAATTTTTTGAAAATATTCCGAAGATTTACCGCAAATTGAAAACGATTAATGATGTGGGATTGGGTTATATTACGCTTGGACAACAAAGCACAACCTTGTCTGGTGGAGAAGCACAACGCATTAAATTAGCGACAGAGTTATCTAAAAAAGATACAGGTAATACATTCTATATCTTAGATGAGCCTACTACGGGCTTGCACTTTGAAGATATTCGCGTCTTGATGGAAGTAATCAATACGCTGGTGGAAAAAGGAAATACAGTGCTGATTATTGAGCACAACCTAGATGTAATCAAGTTAGCGGATTATATTATTGATATTGGATATGAAGGTGGAGCGAATGGAGGAGAAGTATTGGCGAAGGGAACACCAGAACAAATAAGTAAAGTAAAGAAGAGCCATACGGCTCACTTTTTAAAAAACGAACTTAAAAAATGATTGAATTATGAAAGAAATTGTAGGCAATGAAGAGGAGAAAATCCAAGAAAAATTCAAGCAAAAGTCTTGGACAGAAATAAAAACGAACGATTCGTGGGGGATTTTTAAAATCATGTCTGAGTTTGTTAATGGATATGAGAAAATGGGACGTATCGGTCCATGTATTTCTATCTTTGGTTCAGCTAGAACAAAAAAAGAAGATCCATACTATAAATTAGCAGAAGAAATTGCATTCAAAGTTAGTAAAGCTGGTTATGGTGTTATTACTGGGGGAGGACCTGGTATTATGGAAGCTGGTAATAAAGGAGCACACTTAGGACAAGGTGTTTCAGTGGGATTGAATATTGAATTACCTTTTGAACAACATTTTAACCCTTATATCGACAGCGATAAAAATATTCAGTTTGACTATTTCTTCGTGCGTAAAGTTATGTTTGTGAAGTACTCTCAAGGATTTGTTGTAATGCCTGGAGGATTCGGAACATTAGATGAATTGTTTGAAGCAATTACCTTAATCCAAACGAAGAAAATCGCTAAGTTTCCAATTATTTTAGTGGGAACAGATTTCTGGGGAGGTATGTTAGAGTGGGTTAAAAATGTACTATTGGCTAAATATTCAACTATTTCTCCAGAAGACATGAATTTGATTCAATTGGTTGATACAGCAGACGAAGTAGTAGAGCGTATCGATGCTTTCTACAAAAAGTATACGCTAAAACCAAATTTCTAAAAATAGAAGCAGAAGTACCATAAATAAAAAATCCAGCACCTAGGTGCTGGATTTTTTTATGATGTTTGTTGACAATTATTTTAATTCCAATTGCACTACATTTTCTACGTGATGCGTCTGTGGAAACATATCTACAGGACGAACTTTCGTTACTTTGTATTTGGCGTCTAATAAAGCTAAATCTCTTGCCTGAGTAGCTGAATTACAACTTACATACACAATGCGTTTAGGTGCTACTTTTAAAAGCATATCTACCACATCTTTGTGCATTCCATCTCTTGGTGGATCGGTAATGATTACATCTGGATGACCATGGGTAGCAATGAACTCATCATTGAATACATTTTTCATGTCTCCCACATAGAAATCACAGTTGGTTATTCCGTTGCGTTCTGCATTGATTTTAGCATCCGCAATTGCTTCTGGTACAGCCTCAACCCCCACAACTTTTTTTGCTTTTTTCGAAACGAATTGCGCAATAGTTCCTGTTCCTGTATATAAATCGAATACGAGTTCATTTCCTGTTAATTCAGCATAATCGCGTGTAATCTTATACAATTCATACGCCTGATCTGAATTGGTTTGATAGAATGATTTAGCATTGATACTGAATTTCAAACCTTCCATCTCCTCTAAGATGTAATCACGTCCTTTATATAAAACAACGTCTTGGTCATAGATGGTATCATTAGCCTTGCCATTTACCACATATTGTAATGAAGTAATTTCTGGGAAAGTTACAGCTAAATGATCCATAAGCAATTCTCTTTCTTCTTGATTATCATAGAAGAATTGAATCATAACCATGATTTCTCCAATTGAGCTTGTGCGAATCATTAAGGTACGCAATAAGCCTTCTTGTTCTCTTGGATTAAAGAAAGATAGGTTATTTGCATTGGCAAATGTTCGAATCTCGTTGCGAATCTCGTTAGATGGATCTTGTTGCAAATGACATTTTTGAATGTCTAAAATTTTATCCCACATTTTAGGGATGTGAAAGCCCAAGGCATTTTCTTTGCCAATCTCGTCTCCACTAGCAATTTCTTCTGGTGTTAACCAACGAGCATTAGAGAAAGAAAACTCCATTTTATTTCTGTAAAATAGTGTTTTTTCAGAACCTAAAATAGGCTCAAATTCAGGTAGTTCAATTTTACCAATGCGTTTAAGGTTATTTTGAACTTCTTGATTTTTGTAAAACAACTGTTGCTCATAAGACATATTTTGCCACTTACAGCCTCCGCAAGCACCGAAATGTTGACACACGGGTTCAATACGGTTTTTAGAATAGCTGTGAATTTTTATAGCCAACCCTTCATAATACGCTTTGCGTTTTTTAACGGTTTGGATATCAACAACATCTCCTGGAACAACATTGGGAATAAAAATAACTTTCCCGTCAGGAGCTTTAGCTACCGAAACGCCTTTTGCACCTGCATCAAGGACTTCTACGTTTTCGAATACGATTCTTTCTGTTCTCTTTCTTTTCATGCCACAAAAATAGCTTTAATTTCTTTTCACTGCATTTTTTTAGTCTTTTCTGACGGAAGTTTTGTTTTGATTTAATGTATTGAATTACAGTTTGTTATGTTTGATTTTAGAAGTAAAGACGTAATTTATACTAATTCTATTTAAGCAAGGGGAACCTGTAGTAATTAATAGTAAAGGCAAAAGGAAATATGTCCTAGTTCTATTTCTTTTTTTTTGGTTAATTTGGTAAAGGTTATAGTGAAAAATGATGCTTGACCAATCAGGAAGAATCAGTTGTAAAGGAGTAGGTGTACATGAAGTCAACGGATTGTAAATAAATGGTGTGTTTTAACAAAAATATAATAACAATTACCCAAATAAATCGCAATTATGGATTGATTTAATCTAGGGTATTCCTTAAATTTACTAAAAAGAAAGTAATTATGAGTAACCTTATAAGAAAGATAGGGGTTTTAACTTCTGGGGGGGATGCTCCTGGAATGAACGCAGCAATCAGAGCGATTGTTCGTACATGTTCTTACCACGATGTAATGTGTGTAGGGGTATTTAGAGGATTTCAAGGATTAGTAGAAGGAGATTTTGAAGTATTAGGTCCTCGTGATGTCAACTATATCATTAACAAAGGAGGAACCATTTTAAAAACAGCGCGCAGTGCTGCATTTAGAACCGAGGAAGGAAGAAAAACAGCCTATGAAAATCTGAAAAATGCTCAAATCGATGCCTTGATTGTTATTGGTGGTGATGGTAGTTTTACTGGTGCAATGCTATTGAGTAAAGAATTTGATATTCCAGTGATGGGAATTCCAGGTACTATTGATAATGATATCAATGGTACGAGTCATACAATTGGTTTCGATACAGCCTTGAATACAGTGGTAGATGCTGTAGATAAAATCAGAGATACCGCAAGTTCACATAAGAGACTCTTTTTTGTTGAGGTTATGGGACGTGATGCAGGACATATCGCGTTGAATGCCGGAATCGGAGCAGGAGCAGAGGAAATTATCATTCCAGAAGAAAACTTAGGCTTGGAACGTTTATTAGAATCGTTGAAGAAAAGCAAATTATCTGGGAAATCATCGAGTATCGTTATTGTTGCGGAAGGTGAAAAACTGGGGAAAAATGTTTTTGAACTAGGAGAATATGTGGAAGAACACTTGCCTGAATATGAGGTTCGTGTATCCGTTTTGGGGCATATGCAAAGAGGTGGAGCTCCTTCGTGTTTTGATCGTGTTTTAGCAAGTCGATTGAGTGTAAAGGCGGTCGAAACGTTATTAGAAGGAGGGAAGAATTTCATGGTTGGATTAATCAATGATCAAGTTGCATTAACTCCTTTAGAAAATATCGTAAAAGGGCATACAGCAGTAGATGCGGAACTATTACGAGTATCAGATATAATTACAATCTAAGTATAGAATTAAATAAAAAAGCAAATATGAAAACAAGAGTAGGTATCAATGGTTTTGGACGTATTGGACGTTTAATGCTAAGAGAAGCGGTAAAGAGAAACGATATTGAGATCGTTGCAGTTAATGATTTAATGGCTGTTGAGCAATTAGCTTATTTAATCAAATACGATTCTGTACATGGTCGTTTTGATGGAACGGTGGAAGTTGTAGATGGGCATTTAATTGTCAACGGAAAAGAAATCCGCGTTACAGCAGAACGCAATCCATTGTTGCTGAAATGGGATGAGGTAAAAGTAGATGTTGTAGCAGATTGTACAGGGGTATTTAAAGATTTAGCAGGTGCACAACAGCATATTGATGCAGGTGCAAAAAAAGTGCTAATTTCTTCTCCATCACCAGATGCTCCAATGTATGTAATGGGAGTAAATGAAAAGCAATTAAAACCAACCGATACAATTGTTTCGAATGCTTCTTGTACAACAAACTGTTTGGCACCTTTAGCTAAAGTATTGAATGATTCATTTGGTATTGTAGAAGGGTTAATGACAACGATTCACGCAGCAACAGCAACACAATATACTGTAGATGGACCTTCTAAAAAAGATTTTAGAGGAGGACGCTCTGCTTTAGTAAATATTATTCCAGCTTCTACAGGAGCAGCAAAAGCAGTAGGGAAAGTTATTCCTGAGCTAAAAGGGAAAATTACAGGAATGTCGATGCGTGTACCAACAGCTGACGTTTCAGTTGTTGATTTAACTGTAAAGCTAGGGAAATCAACAACGTATGAAAATGTAATGGCGGTGTTGAAACAGGCAAGTGAAAATGAATTAAAAGGAATTATGGCATTTGTTGAAGACGATGTAGTTTCTCAAGATTTCGTTTCAGATCCACATACGTGTATTGTAGATGCTAAAGCAGGTATTGCTTTGAATGAAACTTTTTATAAATTCGTTGCTTGGTACGATAATGAATACGGTTATGCTGCTAAAATGGTAGATATGGCTGTATTGTTAACTACAGTAAAGTAATATAACAAAGCAAATGAAAATAATCGTCGATAGCGGTTCTACAAAAGCAGATTGGATCTTTTTTGATCAAGATAATAAAGTGATAACTTCGGTGACAAGCCTCGGGCTTAATCCCGAAGTTATTACATTAGAGGAGTTTCATACTCGGGTAAATACAGTTCCTGATATTGCCAAAAACAAGGATAAAGTAACGGAATTGTACTTCTATGGTTCGGGCTGTGGCTCGAATCGAAGTAAAACAACCGTTCGCGATTTTTTTACCTCGTATTTTATCAACTGTCAATCAATTAACGTGCATGAAGATACTTATGCAGCCGTTTATGCAACAGTTGGAAAGAGTGAGAAAGGAATTGTTTGTATCAATGGAACGGGCTCTAATGTCTCTTATTACGATGGAACAGTTATTCATCAAAAAGTGCAATCGCTAGGCTATATGGCAATGGATGATTGCAGTGGAAGTGCTTTAGGGCGATTGATGATTAAAGCGTTGTTTTTAAACTATATGCCGGTTGAATTAGCGAAGAAATTTATACAGAAGTACGATTTAGATGCAGATGTGGTGAAGTATAACTTCTATAAAAAAGAAAACCCAAATGCGTATTTAGCTTCTTTTCTTCCTTTTTTAATTGAACACAAGGATCATCCTTTTTTTCAAGCGATGATTGAAGAACAGGTGGTCTTTTTTGTAGAACACTACATTAAAAGCCATCCAGAATCAAGTAGTGTACCCGTACATTTTGTAGGATCAGTTGGTTATTTTTTACAAGATGAGTTTAAAGCGGTTTTACATAAGCATGGAATTACAATTGGAAAATTCATTCAAAAACCATTGGATGGATTAATCGATTATCACAAATAAAAAAATATGGAAATAGCAATAATTGCCCATGATGGTAAAAAAGATGAAATGCTGGCGTTTATTCAGAAAAACCGCGCCATTTTATCAAGAGAAGGCATTGAGTTAATTGCCACTGGAACAACAGGTGGAATTGCACAAAAAGAAGGGTTTGAAGTATTGCGCATGCTATCTGGACCATTAGGAGGGGATGCTCAAATTGCAGCTCGTGTTGCGGAAGGGAAAACTAATATGGTCTTGTTCTTTAAAGATCCACTAGGGAAACATGCACATGAACCTGATATCAATATGTTGCTTCGCGTTTGTGACGTACACAACGTTCCTTTAGCAACGAATGAAGCTAGTGCTCAGTTGCTTTTGCATGCGATAGAATAGTTAACGGTTAACAGTTAACATTTATCGGTGTACAGTTTAAAAGATTACATTTTTATAGTAAGACGATTTATACCGTTCACTGTTAACGGTCAACTGTAAACTAAAAGAGGGTGTCCCAATCAGGACACCCTCTTTTGTTATTTTGTAGCAATCATTGAAATTTCAACGTTTACATTACGTGGTAATTTTACAACTTGAATGCATTCTCTTGCTGGTGCAGTTTCTGCTTGAAAAAAGCTACCATATATTTCATTCACTTTAGCAAAATCATTCATATCAGTTAAGAAAATCGTTGCTTTAACTACGTTTTCAAACGTCATGTCTGCTGCTGTTAGAATAGCTTTTAAATTCGCCATTACTTGTTTTGCTTCATCTTCAATACCAGTTGTAACTAATGTTTCAGTGGCTTGGTTAAATGGAATTTGACCAGAGATGAAAAGTAAATCACCTACTAATACAGAATGATTATAAGGACCAATAGGTTTAGGTGCTTGATCAGAATTTATGATTGTTTTTTTCATGCTTATATTGAATTAAAAATAGCGTTTATCCGGTGCTTTTCGTTTTTCCCACTTGATATCACTTAACATCGATGATTTAATTCCGATGAAGAAGCCCCAACTCGTATACGTTCCAATCGGAACCCAAGTGAAGTCCATACGCCAGCTCAATAAATCTCGTTCAAAGCGGAATTGTGTAAAGGTAACTCCTTTTTGTACAAAGTCATAACCCGAAGAAAACCCGACCTTCCAGCGCGGAGTAAGTTCTATATTTCCAGACATCATCACCGAGTTATTGGAAATCTCATTTTGACGAGCTGAATTATTGTAGGTTAGGGAATAGGCAAAGGTTAAGTCCCACGGAATCTTAGCATTGTAAAACCCTTCAAAAGGACGGTCTTCTTTTTTGTTGTCAAACATACTTTGACGATTATCTCCTAGATTTCCTGCTTGACCAAATAAATCATCACCACGTCCACCATTGTCAATTGAGTTTTGGTTGGGGTTCTCTCTGTTGCCGAATAAAGGATCATTACTGTTCAATGACCAGTTAACGGTTACGTTTGCACTCGTTAAGCGGAATAAACTTCCTCCGTTATTGATATTGAAAACATCAATACGTTGATTGTTATTATTTAAGGCATAAGGGTCTAAAGTAGCCCCTACGTTAATCTGCATTTTATTTTGGAAAAGAGTCGTTCCTGTAGAAACACGCATAGGAGCCCATTTAAGAGAGTCTGCAGACATGTTATAGCTGGTGGAAAGGTTCAAGCTGTTTAATAGCATTAGCTTTCTGAATCCGTCTTTTTCCTCGTCGTCGCGTATCTTGGCTTCAAAGGTATTACTCAACGACATATTCAACATATTGGAGTTTGTTAGACCCGGAGCTCCAAATAACCCTCCTTGGAAACGCGTATACTGCTGCATCGTCGTACCAGTGGCATCTATGCTATAGGTATCGTAATATTGGTCAAAACTAGGGGTATAAGAATATCCTACGCTTGGACGCATGACGTGACGAATAGCTTGAATTTTACTGTCCTTGCTAAAGTTAAACGTACCGTAAATAGTTGTTCCAATGTTAGAGCTAAAATTATAGGTACTAAAGCGATCAAATCCATTGACACGAATGTCTTCTACACGGTTTGTCTCAGGATTGTATTGTTTCTTTATGGTATTGAAAACCCAAGTTTCATTATAGGTACCTCCTGCAGAAACAGAGAAGTATTTGAAAAGCTTAAAGTTTGTCGTAATCGGAATAGTGTGTTGAAAACCAGAATTCAAACTGTCAAACATCGGTTGTTTGAAGAAGTTATCTTCATGGATATCCACTCGGTTTTCTCCTCTTAAGTTATAAGAAAGGTTTAAGTTTTTGATTAGCCCTTTTTTCGATCCATTTTTTGGAGCAAAAGGGAACATACGATCTACACTCGCTTGAAGTGTCGGTAAGGACATATTCACTCGACCTGTATTGGTTGATTGTGAATGTGTGGCAGAAAGCGACATATTAACTTGTGGTGTACTTTCAAAAGTTTTAGAATAACTGATGGAAGAGTTCATCGTATTGTTTAACGAAGCGCCTACGTTATAAGAGTTATTTGATTGTCTGAAATATTGACCACTACCCATGTTAACCGAAGCAGAGAAACGCGAACCAGGGTTTGATTTAGCATCTTGTGCGTGGTTCCACTGTACGTTGTAGATGGTACTTTTTTGGTAATCAGGAAGTCCTCGTTCACTGAATATGTTATTTTCATAACGAATTAATACACGTCCGTTGTATTTATAGCGCTTGGCATAGTTGCTACTCGATCGCAAGGCCCAGCTTCCATTGGTGTAATAATCCCCTTGCATCGTTAAATCTGCTCGATCACTTAAAGCAAAGTAATATCCTCCATTTTGTAAATAGTATCCTTGTTGGTTCGTTTCTCCCACACTCGGAATAATAAAACCTGATTCTGCTTTTTCCGACATAGGGAAGAAGGCAAAAGGCAATCCTAATGGAGTAGGTACATCAGCAATAACCATATTCGTAGGTCCAACTACAACCTTTTTATTTGGAACTAATTTAACTCTTTTCGTTTTGAAGTAATATTCAGGATCATCTAAATCTTTGGCTGTAGTGAAAATCACATCCTCCATGAAGTACACCGAGTCATTTTCTTTCTTCGTCATTCCAGATTTGATGTTGAACTCTCCTTGAGAAGTTCTAGACTGCCACACCAAAGCACGTTGTGACTTCGTGTTGTATACAATAGAGTCTGGTTCAACTATTTGTCCTCCTTGTTTGAAAACAGGAGCTTGACTTAAATTACCTAAACTATCTTTGATACGACCGGCGTAAATTTGATTCTGTTCGTAATTGAATACAATAATCCCCGCAGTTAATTCAAAATCCTGGTATTTTATTTCCGCTTGGTTGTATAACGTAATCTGCTTTTTCTTTTGGTCTAGCTTATTGTAATCTTTTGCTTTGCGATAGACAATATCTTCTAAATACCCCTTGGCAGGTGGTTTAATACTATCCGTCGTATTCTTAATGGAAGGTAAAGAATCTTGGGTTGGGACAATAGTGTCCGTGTCTAAACCTGGTAATAGTTTAGAGTCTTTGTTGTTGACTTTCAGTGAAGTAGTTGTTTTGTTGAACTCTTGAGCTTTAACTCTAGGGAATGAAAATACCCCTAAAACGAACAAAACTATGACGATATTGAAAATATTAGTACGCAAATCTATGAATATGTGCTATTTTTGTAAAATCAAACCCGTTGTTTTTAACGTGTCAAACTTACATATATTTTTTCTGAAAAATGTAATTTAATTTATATTAAACGAATTCTAAACGACTTTTTTATGAACAATAGAGTTGCTAAATTGCTGATAGTTTTTTCTTTCCTATGTATTACAGTTGCTACATTGGGGCAAAATAAAAAATTTAAAGTAGTATTAGATCCAGGCCATGGAGGAAAAGATTCAGGGACCAATCATTTAAGTAATGTCGAGAAAGACATTGTGTTAGCCGTTGCTTTAGAAACAGGAAAGATTCTAGAAAAGAATAAAGATATTGAGGTAATTTACACCCGTGATAAAGATGTTTTCGTTGAGGTAAAACAGCGTTCTGTTATCGCTAATGATAAAGGAGGAAATGTTTTTGTATCGATTCACTGTAATGGAGTAGATGGAAACGCAGCCTACGGAACAGAAACCTATGTAATGGGTTTAAGTAAGAATAAATCCAACTTAGATGTAGCTAAAAAGGAGAACTCTGTAATTATGATGGAGGACGACTATAAAACGAAATATGCAGGTTTTGATCCTAAAGCTCCAGAGTCTATTATTGGATTGACGTTGATTCAGGAAGATTATGTACATCAAAGTATTGATTTAGCAAGCAGAGTACAAGATGGATTTACGTATGATTTAAAACGAAAAAACAGAGGGGTTAAACAAGGGCCTTTCTGGGTTTTACATGGAGCTTTCATGCCTAGTATCTTAATTGAGTTAGGTTTTGTGTCGAATAAAGATGAAGGGGCTTACTTAACGTCTAAAAAAGGACAGAAAGAATTAGCAGAATCTATTGCTAAAGGAATTATTGAGTATAAAAATGCATACTATGGAGGAGATGCAACAGTAAGTATCAGTCCATCATCAGAAACTACAACAACAACAACAACAACAACAAAGGCTACAACGACGAAGACAGAAAAGAGCAAAGAAAGTACGGTAGAAAAAGCAACAGCAAAAGGAGTGATTTTTAAAGTACAGATTGCAGCTAGTTCACGTGTTTTAGAATTGAAAGCAAAGAATTTCAACGGGCTTAGCAATGTTACGATGGAAAAAGGCGGAAAGGTTAACAAGTATTTTTACGGTCAAACATCCGATTATAACGAAGCTAAAAAGCGATTAGAAGAAGCTAAGGCAAAAGGACATAGCTCTTCTTTTATTGTTGCTTATAAAGATGGTAAGAGTATTTCTGTGGAAGAGGCATTGAAATAAACACTACTTTTTAAAAAATAAAAGTTTAATTTTGCGTGTTATATATAAAAATATAGAGTTTTGAAAATATCTAGAGAAATTAAAACAGCTGTTTTAGTATTAGGAGCAATTGCTTTATTTATTTGGGGATATTCTTTTTTAGATGGAAGAAACCTTTTTGATAATAGTACTAAATATTATGTTGAATACGATAATGTTGAAGGACTTACAACGTCTTCTAGTGTAACAATTAACGGTTTAGTCGTAGGAAAGGTATCTCGTATTAATATCAACGCACAAACAGGTAAGCTGGTTGTTGAGTTAATGATGACGCATCCTATTGATATTGCAAAATCAAGTGTGGCAACAATTTATTCTCCTGGATTATTAGGAGGAAAAGGAATTTCCATCGATCCAAAATTTGGCGATACAGATTATGCTGAATCTGGACAATACTTAAAAGGAGATGTTCAATTTGATATTACAGAGAAATTAGTTGGGGAATTAGAACCTTTAAAAGTAAAACTTGATGAAGTTTTAGCAAATGCAAATTCCATGTTAGTGGCCATTAATTGTGTATTGGATGAGCAAATGCAAGCGGATTTAAAAACGAGCGTTACAGAGTTAAAAGGGACGTTAGCTGGAGCTAATAAACTAATGAACGGAATCGAGCCTCAGTTAAAAGGAACCATGACAAACTTAAATGTCATGAGTAAAAACTTTGTAGGGCTTTCTCAAGAGCTAAGTGAATTGGATATTAACGGAACTTTTGCTAACTTACAGAGTGCTTCTGCTAATATTGATAAACTTTTAGCGGATATTGAAAATGGAAATGGTTCGGTAGGTAAGCTATTAAAGGACGAAGAACTATATAAAAATCTAACTGGAGCTTCAAAAGAATTAGAGCAATTAATGCGCGATTTAAAAGAAAATCCAAAACGTTATGTTCACTTCTCTTTATTTGGTAAAAAGGCGACACCTTACCAAGAAAAGGAAGAAAAAAAGGAATAACAGAAATTTAGAACCAATCTAACCAAAAAAACTAACAACTTTACAGAAACAATTTATTACAACTATGCAGTATTTAGGCCAAGCATTATTTTTAGTATTACTTATCGCGGGATTTGGCTTCTTTATTCGAAATGTAAAGAAATTAATTCGCAACATTAAGTTAGGTCGAAAGATTGACCGTACCGATAGACCTAAAGACAGATGGCGCAACATGATTCGCGTTGCTTTAGGGCAATCGAAAATGGTTAAACGCCCTATTCCTGCTATTTTACACATCTTTGTGTATGTAGGATTCGTAATCATCAACATTGAAATGTTAGAAATTATTGTTGATGGATTATTTGGTACACACCGTGCATTCAGCTTTTTAGGCGTTGTCTATGATGTATTAATCGCTTGCTTTGAAGTACTGGCATTCCTTGTTATTTTTGGAGTTGCTGTTTTCTGGATTAGAAGAAATATTCTAAAATTAAAGCGTTTAAATCAACCTGAATTAGATGGATGGGCAAAACGCGATGCAAATAACATTATCTATATTGAAACCATCTTAATGGTATTCTTCTTGGTAATGAATGCAGCAGATCATTACTTACAATTAAATAATTACTCGCATTATACCGCTGTAGGATCTTTCCCTATTTCAAGTTTAATTTCACCTGTATTTAACGGAATGGATTTTGCAACAGTAGCTTTTATTGAGCGTTTTTGCTGGTGGGCACATATTATTGGGGTGATGTTCTTTATGAACTACTTGTATTACTCTAAACACTTACACATTTTCTTAGCTTTCCCTAATACGTACTATGCAAACTTAGAACCACAAGGGGAGTTTGACAACTTAGAATCTGTAAAGAAAGAAGTAGCTTTAATGATGGATCCTAATGCAGATCCTTTTGCAGCACCTGCTGAACCAGTAGGGGAACCAGAAAAATTTGGTGCTCAAGATGTGATGGATTTGAACTGGGTACAATTGATGAATGCTTATTCTTGTACTGAGTGTGGTAGATGTACTTCTTCGTGTCCACAAAATACAACAGGAAAAAAACTTTCTCCTCGTAAGATCATGATGTCAACACGTGATCGTATCGAAGATGTAAGCAAGATATTAGATGCAAACAACGGAAAGTTTGTAGATGACGGTAAAACACTATTAAACGATTATATTACGCCAGAAGAATTATGGGCATGTAATACGTGTAATGCATGTGTGGAAGAATGTCCAATCGATATTAGTCCTTTGTCAATTATTATGGATATGAGAAGATTCTTAGTAATGGAACAAAGTGCTGCACCAATTGAATTAAACAATATGATGCAGAATATTGAAAACAACGGAGCACCATGGCAGTATAACCAAATGGATCGCTTAAACTGGAGGGACGAAAACTAATTAACTAACAAGATAAATTGACAACAGCTGTTGATTTTAAATAGACACCAATAAATTATGTCAGAAAATTTAGTAGTGCCTACAATGGCCGAAATGATGGCAAAAGGAGAACAACCGGATGTTTTATTTTGGGTAGGTTGTTCTGGTAGTTTTGACGATAGAGCAAAAAAGATAACAAAAGCATTTGTAAAACTGTTGAATAAAGCCAATGTATCATTCGCTGTATTAGGTACAGAAGAAGGATGTACAGGTGATCCTGCAAAACGCGCAGGAAATGAATTCGCCTTTCAAATGCAAGCCATGATGAATATTCAAGTATTAGACGGCTATGAGGTAAAGAAAATTGTAACAGCTTGTCCTCACTGTTTTAATACATTGAAAAATGAATATCCTGATTTAGGAGGGAAATACGAAGTGGTACACCATACACAGTTTTTAAAATCTCTTTTAGATGACGGAAAATTGACAATTGAAGGCGGAAGCTTCAAAGGAAAACGCATTACGTTTCACGATCCTTGTTATTTAGGGCGTGCAAATAGCGTTTTTGAAGCACCTCGTCAGTTGATCGAGAAGTTAGATGCAGAACTTGTTGAAATGAAACGTTCAAGATTGAATGGTTTTTGTTGTGGTGCTGGTGGAGCGCAATTGTTCAAAGAACCAGAACACGGAAACAAGGAAGTGCACGTAGAAAGAACAGAAGAAGCATTGAATACTAATGCAGAAATTATTGCTGCAGGATGTCCATTCTGTAACACCATGCTTACGGATGGTGTGAAGTTCAAGGAAAAAGAAGGTGAAGTTAAAGTACTTGACGTTGCCGAATTAATTGCAAATGCGGAAGATTTATAATTATGTTTAAACCATTTGAAGAAATGCCTGATCATTCAAGAGTTTGGATTTATCAGTCAAATAGAAAGTTTACCGATGAAGAAGTACAAGATATAGATGCTGTACTTAGTCAATTTGCGGAAGAATGGGTAGCTCACGCTACGCCACTTACTGCTTCATACGAGATTAAATACAATCGCTTTATTATCTTAGCTGTAGACCAAGATATTCACCCTGCATCAGGTTGCTCTATTGATGCATCGGTACGCGTAATTCAAGATATCGAACAAAAATACAACGTAGATTTGTTGGATAAAATGAATGTTACCTATAAAACAGGGGAGTTCATTGCGTTTAAAACCGTGATGGAATTTAAGCAAATGGTGAAAACAAAAGCTGTTTCTGCCAGTACGATTGTATTCAATAATCTAGTGAATGATTTAGGAGAATATCGCGAATATTGGGAAGTACCTGCAGAAGAAAGTTGGCATAGCCGCTTTTTCAGATAAAAGGCACCCAATCTAGTATAAAATAAAAAAAGAAATCGTCAATTTTTGGCGATTTTTTTTTATGGATATCTCTCAAAGTGTATAAATTAACCTTACTTACGATTTTGGATGAAAAAGAAAGAGATTACCCAATTGCAGATAAATTACATTAAATTTTTTAAGTAATGGGATTATTTGTTAGATATCTTTAGTATTTCTCTTTTTCTATGCTTTTTAATTGATGATTTTTTATAAAATTGATAAAATTGCAAGGTTATCTTAAAATAAAGTTCGTAAATATTCTTTTTTAAGTAAAGTAGATTTGCTAAGTTTGCAAGTATAGAGATTTTTATTGTTTGACTTCAACATCTCTGTTTTAAAAAAAGCTAAGAAAATATATGAGAAACGTATTGTTAACACTGCTATTATTGCCCTTTTTGTCTTATGGGCAATCTAAAACTAATTCACAACCTACTGAACTTCAACAACGCCAATGGGTAGATAGTGTTTACAATTCCATGTCATTAGAACAAAGAATTGGGCAACTGTTTATGGTTGCAGCATATTCCAATAAAAATGAAAAACACGTACAAGAATTAGAAGCGTTAGTCAATACCAATCATGTTGGTGGTTTAATCTTTTTCCAAGGCGGACCACAGCGACAAGCTGCTATTGCTAATCGTCTACAAAAACAAAGCAAATTACCTATGTTAGTGGGGATAGATGGGGAATGGGGACTGCGTATGCGCCTAGATTCTACCTACCGATTTCCGTATAATATGACCTTAGGAGCTGTACAAGATTTAGATTTGATTGAGCAAGTAGGTCAGGCGATGGCCAAGCAATCAAAACGCCTAGGGATACACTTTAATTTTGGTCCTGTTGTCGATGTGAATATTGATCCGCTTAATCCTATTATCGGAGTAAGAGCCTATGGCGAAACAAGAGAAATTGTTACAGATAAAGCGCTTGCTTTTATGCGTGGATACCAAAATGAAGGACTATTCGCTACAGCAAAGCATTTTCCTGGTCACGGAGATACCTCAAGTGACTCGCATTATAAATTACCTTTGATTGATTTGGATAAAGATCGCTTGCACCGCGTAGAGCTATATCCGTATAAAAAATTGATTAAAAACGATTTGTCTAGTGTGATGGTGGCGCATTTGAATTTGCCTGCTTATGAACCTGATAATGCAATTCCTAGTTCTCTTTCTTATAATGTTGTAACTCGATTATTGCGTGAGGAATTAGGGTTTGAAGGCCTTATTTTTACAGACGCCTTAAATATGAAAGGTGTTTCTTCTTATTTGACTCCAGGTGAAGTTGATTTAGCTGCTTTTATGGCTGGAAATGACTTGTTGTTGTTTTCAGAAGATGTAGCAAAAGCAGTAGAGAAATTAAAAGAAGCTTATGCAATTGGAACCATTACAGAAAGCCGTTTGGCCTATTCTGTAAAAAAGATATTGGAATATAAATACCGCGTAGGGTTGAATAAACCTTTACTTATCAATACGAATCAGCTAGTTGAAGATTTGAATGCAGCTGAATATGACGATTTAAATACAAAATTATACCAAGAGGCAATTACGCTAGTAAAAAACAACAATAGAGTACTGCCCGTTCACAAATTAGAGCAAGAGAAAATCGCTTATGTTCGATTAGGAGATGATGACAGTGCGCCTTTCTTAGATATGATGCGCAATTTTGCTACTGTAGATGTAGTAGAAAGCTCAGATATTGCTCGTCTTAGTGCGTATTCATTGGTTGTTGTTGGGTATCACAAAGTGGATAATCCATGGAGAAACCATAACTTTTCTGAGGAAGAAAAAGCCCTTATTGGTACTATTGCAAAAAACAATCGAACAATTTTAGTTTCTTTTGCAAAACCGTATGCTTTATCGGGAATTGAAACAGAAATCAAAGATTTAGAAGCCCTTGTTGTAGGTTATCAAAATAATACATTTGCTGAAGAAGCAGCTGCTCAGGTACTCTTTGGATCTATTGGTGCTAAAGGTGAATTGCCTGTGACAATTACAAGTAAATACGATGTAGGTACAGGAATCAAAACAAAACCGATACACCGCTTGGGGTTTTCTACTCCTCACAATGAAGGATTAGATCCAAAAGTATTGACGAAGATTGATAGTATTGCCAATCATGCTATTGCTAACCAATGGATGCCTGGCGCACAAATACTGGTGGCGCGTCATGGAAAAGTGGTGTACAACAAGTCGTTCGGTTATCATACGTATAAAACGGACTTTCCCGTTAAAAATACAGATTTATATGATTTAGCTTCATTGACGAAGATTTTAGCTACCTTACCGATGGTAGTAAAGGCGTACAATGATCAAAAAATCAACATGCAATCAAAATTAGGTGATTTGGTGCCTGTATTTAAGAAGACAGATAAAAAGGATATCACGTTAAAGGATTTATTGACGCATCAATCGGGGTTGCCTGCTTGGTTGCCTTTTTATAAAAAGTACATTAGACAGTACCAAACACCCAGATATGACCTTGTATCGTTTACAGTATTCTCCTGAATTCCCAACACAAGTGAGCGAGAATCTATTCTTGAGAAAAGGATATACTCAGGTGATGTTAGAAGAAATTGCACAAACAAAGCTAGCAAAGAAAATAGAGTATAAATACAGTGATTTAGGATTTATTTCATTAAAAGAATACATTGAATCAGCATATCACCAACCTTTAGATCAATTGGTTCAAGCTAAATTTTATACGCGTATAGGAGCGAATCGCCTGACTTATTTACCGTTGAGAAAATTTGATATCAATGAGATTCCTCCAACTGAAGAGGATAACTATTATCGCTATACTACGGTACAAGGTTATGTACACGATATGGGGGCTGCGATGCAAGGAGGAGTAGCAGGTCATGCAGGACTTTTCGGTACAGCATTGGATGTAGCAAAAATGATGCAGTTGTATTTGAATGAAGGAGAATATGGAGAAGAACGCTTTTTCTCTAAAGCGACATTTGAAGCGTTTAATGCTTGTGTATATTGTGCAAAAGGAAATAGAAGAGGTATTGGATTTGATAAACCCCAACAACAAGGAAAACCAGGACCTACTTGTGGTTGTGCATCCTTAACAAGCTTTGGACACACTGGATTTACAGGAACAATGACTTGGGCAGACCCTGAACATGACTTAGTTTACGTTTTCCTTTCTAATCGTACTTACCCTGATTCTAACGTCAATCGCTTGTCAAAAGAGAACGTTCGAGAAAATATACAACAAGTTATTTATGAGTCTATTATACATTAATTGAATACAAAGTTTGTGTTAAATTAACGGAGTTGCTTAAATCTGAGGACAAAGTTTATATTGAGTATAAATAATTCGAAGTATCTTTAAGCACCAAATAATTCATATATGAAAATCGCAATCGTATGCTACCCAACTTTCGGTGGAAGTGGGGTTGTAGCTACAGAGCTAGGTTTGGAACTAGCAAAAAGAGATCACGAAGTACATTTTATTACCTATAGTCAACCCGTTCGTTTAGCTTTATTAAACCCTAAGATTTACTATCACGAAGTGAATGTACCCGAATATCCTCTATTTCACTATCAGCCATACGAATTGGCTTTGTCTAGTAAATTAGTGGATATCGTAAAACTATTCAATATTGATGTTTTACACGTACATTACGCTATCCCACATGCTTATGCAGGGTATATGGCGAAGCAAATGCTCAAAGAGGAGGGAATCGACTTACCGATGATTACTACGTTACACGGAACTGATATTACCTTAGTTGGAAATCATCCCAATTACAAAAGTGCAGTAACGTTTAGTATTAATAAATCAGACTTTGTTACTTCGGTTTCAGAATCTTTGAAACAATCTACGTATGAACTGTTTCAAAGTAAAAAAGAGATTTGTGTTATCCCTAACTTCATAGAAGTAAAAGAGGTTGATTGCTCAGAAACGCCTTGTAAGCGTAGTGCTATGGCAGAAAAAGGGGAGTTCATCATCACGCATATCAGTAATTTCAGAAAGGTAAAACGCATCGGCGATGTGGTGAAAATATTTTATGGAATTCAACAAGAGGTTCCTGCCAAATTGATGTTGGTAGGGGATGGACCTGAAAAGGAAAAAGCAGAACGCTTAGCAATGGAATTGGGTATTTACGACAAGATTATTTTCTTTGGAAATAGTAATGAAGTAAACCAAATTCTAGGGTATTCTGATTTGTTTTTACTGCCATCCGAAACGGAAAGTTTTGGATTAGCTGCTTTAGAGGCTATGGCTGTAGGAGTGCCTGTAATTTCTAGTAATACAGGAGGTTTACCTGAAGTAAACGAACACGGAGTATCTGGTTATTTAAGCAATGTAAAGGATGTTGATGATATGGTTAAAAATGCTTTAGCCATCTTAAAAGATGAAGATACTTTATGTCGTTTCAAAGAAGGTGCTCGTCAAACAGCAAAACGCTTTCAAATCAGTGAAATTCTTCCGATGTACGAAGAACTGTATGATCAAGCAGTAGCGCTAAAAGAAAAAATATAATTCAAATAGCTAGATAAAACTCGCTTCTGCAAAGAAGCGAGTTTTTTTTTCTTATCTTGTTATTGCTTAACTAAAAGGAGGTAAGAGTAAAGGTACAATCTGATGAAAGAAACAAAGACCATAGAGACTTGGAGTCGATCTAAAATAATCGGAGAAGAGACTTGGGATATTACCTTGTTTAAACATACAGAAAGAGGGCGTAATGATTTAGTACTCCCGCATAAGCACGATTTTTATCTCATTTTTTTTGTGGAACAGGGAACTGGAATTCACGAAATTGATTTTATGCGTTTAGAAGTACAGCCCTTTCAGATTCACTTTCTTCGCCCACAGCAAGTACATTATTGGAAATTGTCGGATGATACGGTGGGGTATCAGTTGATGTTCTCAACAAATACACTTCATTTGTTGGACCGCCTTAGTGCCTTGCCTTTTTTTCAACTCGATGTTCCGCCTGTATTAAACTTGACTGCTGATGCCTATGAAGCGATACAAAACGAATTAAAGAAACTACATCAAGTATTGGCGGAGGAAGATGCCATTGGGCAGGAAATAAGTATTCTACAGTTCTTTTTGTTGTTGAAAATGATTCAACGTCAGTATCTTCATACTTATACAGCCTTAGAGGCACAAGTAAAAGACAATAAGGTACAAGAGTTTAAGGTTTTATTAGAAACGCATTTTAAGACACAGAACCAGGTGGCTTTTTATGCAGAAAAATTGCATATCACCCCCAACTATCTAAATATACGGGTGAAGAAGATATTAGGGATTTCTGCCAGTCATAGTATTCAACAACGCGTGATTCTAGAAGCCGAGCGTTTGCTGATTACGACAGATTTATCGATTAAGGAAATTGCTTATGATTTAGGGTTTCACGATACGGGGTATTTCAACCATTACTTCAAAAAATGGAAAAATAAAACCCCTGGTCAATTTCGGGAGAGTTATAATATTTACAATAAAGCATTGTAAAAATACAACGGCTATTTTAAAGGGTAACTCTATCTTTGTATTGTTACTAATTTAAATCTATATAGCTTATGACGAGGCATATAATGCGTTCTTTGTTGTTGATTTGTACCGCTGGATTATCAACGAATTTGATGGCTAGTTGTTCCGATTCAAACACAAATGAAATAACGTATACCATGAATACTACAATAGAAAAAGAATTATTTCAAGCCGTTGCTGCCAATAACCTAACGAAAGTAAAAGAAATTTTAGCGGCAAATAGTGTAAATCTTGAAGCTCAAAATAGCAAAGGAGAAACACCGTTGATGGTGGCTACCTATAAAAAATACAATCCTATAGCCTTGTATCTTATGGATCAAGGAGTAAATGTCAATACCCAAGACACTAATTTAAATAGCCCTTTTCTCTATGCAGGAGCAGAAGGAAACTTAGAATTAGTTCAAAAATCGTTAGCTCATGGCGCTGATTTCACAATATTTAATCGTTACAATGGAACAGCTTTAATTCCTGCTGCAGAGAAAGGACATCTCGAAGTGGTAAAGCTATTAGTGAATACGCCAAATTTTCCTATTGATCACGTGAATCGCTTAGGCTGGACTGCGCTAATGGAAGCCATTGTATTGAGTAATGGTGGAACAGTACATGTGGATATTGTCAAGGCGTTGATTGACGGTGGAGTGGATGTAAATATTCCAGATCACGATGGAAAGACGCCGTTGCATCATGCGAAAGCAAGAAAATTTACGGCAATGGTTCAATTATTAGAAGCAGCGGGAGCTCATTAATAGATAAAAGATGAATAGAAAAGAATTTCTTCACTTAACAACAGCTGGAGCTGGAGGATTATTTTTGGCTGGAACAGCTTGGGCAGAAGAGAAAGATAAGCAGGTAAAGCCATTGACAGCAGCAAATCCAACCTTTGTATTGATTAATGCACGCTTAGAGGAAGGTTTTATTTACAATGACCATGGACAAGTAAAGGCAACACAAACAGGATTATACGACTTACATATTCAAGAAGGTAAAATTGCATCGATTGAAGCTACGCAAGGAAAGGCATATACCCTCCCTGTTTTTGATGCTGCTGGCAAACTGGTATTGCCTGGTTTGAGAGATATGCACATCCACATTGACAAGACGTTTTATGGCGAACCTTGGCATGCAGAGCCATTGCGCGGTAAAACAGTAAAAGATATGATTGATTTAGAGCGTCGTATTTTACCAGAATTATTGATTCACTCAACAGAAAAAGCAGAAAAAGCAATTGAGTTGATGAACAGTAAAGGAACCTATTTTGCCCGTTGTCAGACGAATATTGAACCAACTAGCGGTTTGAAGAGTTTAGAAAATCTCCAAAAAGCATTAGCGAATAAAAAGGAGGATATTCAAGCTGAAATTGTCGCTTTTCCACAGCATGGAATTCTATATTCAGATTCAGAAGGGTTGCTTCGCGAAGCAGCTCAAATGGGAGTAGATTTTATCGGTGGATTAGACCCGACTTCCGTAGATGGAGATATGAAGAAATCACTTGATGTTATGTTTCAAATTGCTTTGGATCACAGTATAGGAGTTGATATTCATTTGCATGAAGGACGTGCTACCGGTTTACCCGCTATTGAATATATGATTGCTACAGTAAAGGAGAATAAGGCACTCCAAGGAAAGACCTTTATTAGTCACGGATTTGCCTTAGGACAACTAGATGCAAAGGAAACAGAAGCGATAAGTATACAGTTGGCAGAAGTTGGAATTGGAGTTATTTCAACGGTTCCTATTGGTAAATTGAATATGCCTATTCCTACTTTTTACAAGCATCATGTTCCACTTATGACAGGAACGGATAGTATTATTGATCATTGGTCTCCATTTGGATCTTGTGATATGTTAGAAAAAGCCAAGTTAACGGCAGAATTATATGGATGGCGAGATGAATTGTCGCTGTCAAGAGCATTGCGTATTGCAACCAAAGACCAGCTTTTGCCTTTGAATGAAGAAGGGAAACAAGTATGGCCTTTAGTAGGTGATGAAGCAAGCTTTATTTTGGTTGAAGCATCTTGTTCAGCAGAGGCAGTAGCGCGTACTCCTCAAAGAGCAGCTGTTTTTACAAAAGGAAAACTAGTGTATCAAATCTAAAACAAACGTTTTAGCTCGATAGGAACAACAAACAACAAAAAAGAGCGATGGTATCCATTGCTCTTTTTTTATTTTTTTCTTATTTTAAATACACGGATTCTTTTTTAAAGTGAACCGTTAATAGATAATATAATACTGCTCTATATTTGTGTTTATTAGATGCACCGTATTGATCTACTACTTTTTTCAATCCTTCATCTAATTTAGCATCGTCTTTTAATCCTAATTTTTTAATTAGAAAATTAGTGCGAACAGTAGCCATTTCTTTCTCTGATGAACTTGCTACAGTAGAAGAATCTTGATTGTAAATCGAAGGTCCACAACCAATCGTCACTTTTTCTAATAATTCCATGTTAGGTTTTACACCGCATTTGTCTTTTAAATCTGCCGCGTATTTTTCAATTAGTTCAGCTCTTTTACTCATAATTTTATTTTTTTTTGTTCCCTACAAGTTACTAAAAATAAAAGAGATAGCGTGAAAAAAATTACATATTGCGATAATATTTTTTAAATACTTCATCATTGAGCAAGGTAGGGGTGTTTACCTCGAGAATAGCGGGTTTATCTGACGTATTGAAAAAGGCTTGGGTTTGTGTTGATAAAGCCTCAGTTGTATCCGCTTGAAAATAAGCCCAATCATACATGGCTGCTAGATGTTGAGCGGTATGCTGATGTGTAGTTTCAAAATACGTATTGAAGACTTCATTCTCTTGATGTCCTGGAAGCGTTCTAAAAATTCCACCTCCTCCGTTGTTGATTAGGACGATTTTAAAGTCTTTGGGAACGTAAGCATTCCACAAGGCATTGCTGTCATAAAAGAAGCTAATATCACCTGTTAAGAGTACTGTTGACTTTCCAGATCCGATAGAAGCTCCAAGGGCAGTTGAAGTACAGCCGTCAATACCACTTGTTCCTCTATTGCAAAATACCGCTATACTCGAATCGACTGGTAACAGTTGTACATAACGTATAACTGCGCTGTTGCTTACTTGTATTTGACTGTTTTTAGGCAATTGACTCACGATGTAATCAAGAGCAGTAAAATCAGAGAAAATAGCGTTTTGTAAGAGTTGCTTGTGTTGGGTATTACGCGCTACCATAATAGCATTGGCCCAGCTACTATAAGTGGAGGAAATAGGCTGCGTATTGGCTGTCAACTGAGTCAGAAAAGATTGGGCATCTGTACAGATGCGATCTGTCAAGCAATCGTATGTATCGTAATGACGTAGCATATCCACATGCCAATGTTGCTTAGGAGCATATTGGCGTAAAAATTGCTTGATTTTTTTGCTGACCACCATGCCACCAAACGTCAATAAAATATCGGGTTGTAAGTTTTGCAAGGCTTCATCATCCATCGGAATAACCAAACGATCAATGGCATTGATTACACCAGGTGCTTGAATATTGCTAATGGTCTCTGCTAAAAATAGGGTAGATCCATCCGCAGTTAGTTTTGCAATGACATCATCCGTTAGTGTATGAGGAGCAAGACTACCTACTAGAATCAGCTTTTTAGTCGCTTTGTTCCATTGCTTTGCATAGTAATCGTAATCAACAGCAGGTAAAGCAGGAAACAAAGGCTCTTCAACGATAGGATTCACGCTTAGTTGCTCCGTTGTTTGATACAGAGGTTCCTCAAAGGGAGCGTTGATATGCACAGGCCCTTGCGAAGTAATCGCGGTATTAATCGCGGTATTGATCAGCTGATCATTAGTTGAATTAGCGTCCTCTGTTAAATTAGCACTATATAGAATATGGTTTTGATACACGTTTTGTTGGCGTATTGTCTGTCCATCTCCAATATCAATTTTATGTAGGGGTCTATCTGCAGATAAAACAATCAAGGGAATTTGACTGTAAAAGGCTTCAGCCACTGCGGGATAATAGTTTAATAAAGCAGAACCTGAAGTACACACTAGAATTGTGGGTATACGTGTTTGTTGTGCAAGTCCCATACCGAAAAAGGCTGCACAGCGTTCATCTGCAATACTATAACAAGTGAAAAAAGGATCGTTGGTAAACCCAATAGTCAAGGGGGCATTACGAGATCCTGGTGATATAACAACGTTTGTTAGTTTTTTTGCTTTACAAAGTTCAATAATGCTTTGCGCAAGCGGTATAGTAGGGTAAACCATAGTAATTTCAAAAAGATAAAATTACGAATAAAATTACTATGGCCTCCTTATTCTAGCTTATTTCTTTTTAATCCATTCCTTGATTTCAGCATCATTAGGTAGGATTCTTGGATTGATTACTTGTACTACATGACCTTTTTCATCTAGTAAGTACTTTTGAAAATTCCATTCCACTGTACTGTCAGCAAATCCATTTTGTTTTTTCTCTGTTAAGAATTGATAGATGGGTGCCATATCTTCTCCTTTTACTGATATTTTTTCCATCATAGGAAAAGTCACACCAAAATTCGCTTTACAAAAGGTTGCAATTTCCGCATTAGATCCAGGCTCTTGGTTGCCAAAGTTATTCGCTGGAAATCCAATAATGACAAAATTGTCTCCTCCAAATTCTTCATATAAGCTTTGCAATTGCTCATACTGAGGGGTTAAGCCACATTCAGAAGCCGTGTTGACAATCATTATTTTTTTTCCTTTTAATGAGGCAAAGTCAAAATCATTTCCATACAAATCTTTTACCTTGAATTGGTAAATCGTTTGCTGGTTTTTTGCAGTTTCTTTCATGGTTGATGTTTGTTTTAGGTATTCGTTAGCTTTTACAATTGATGGGCTAAGTGCAAGGAATGCAAAAGCCAAAACATATTTTTTCATTCTATTCAGTTGCTGAGAGATTCACTTGATGGTAAATCTGATTTACGATGTATTAAAATTACAAATAGATTTTGTAAATACTAAGTTTTTAACGTTTTAAAATAGGAAGCGTTTGATGCTCTTCTGCATTTGGTATTTTTATTTGCTTGATGAATGTAGAAAATTTTTATTTTAAACGTAAAACGCTTTTTTCTTTGCTGAAATAAAAAGATTGTCCAACCAAGGAAAAGAATTGAATTGAGTTTGTTCAAAAAATTAAAGGAATTATAAGAAAAAGGGACAATTGTTGCTTTATTCAAAATGAGGGAAGTCTATCGTGTTAATTCGCTATTAAACTGCAGAAAACCCCGCAATCTCAAGGCATCCTTTGACGTTAGTAGTATTGAATCAAGGTGAAAGGATTTTAAGATGATAAAAGCAATCGTGTTTTTGTTTTTGATTTTAGCTGTAACAGCACAAGGAAAGCGAAAACCTAGTTTAAAAAAAGCAGATAAGTATTTTGCTCGAACAACTTATGTTCAAGCGAAGGATGAGTATACGCGTTTATTGAGAGGACGCCATACGCCAAACTATATTTATCAACAGTTGGCGTTGTGTTATGACGAGTTAGGACTTTCTGTTCAAGCCGCACAATATTATGCGAAAGCATTGGAACAAGACCCTGCTTTAAATGTAGAGTTTTATTATCGTTTGGCCTATAATTTGGCACAAAACGGACGATATGAAGCAGCAGAAGCAGCGATGCGAAAGTTTGCAAAAGGAGCTCCTGAGGATGCCCGCGCCCATTATTTTTTACAACATGCAAAGGAATACCCTACAGCTGTGGCGAATCCTTCTATTTATTTTGTTGAAGAATCCGGAATTAATGATTCGTTTTATGCCGATCACAGTGTCTCTTGGTCTACAACAGATACCCTTTTATTTGTGTCAAATCGAACGAAATACAAACAAAAGTGGGTTCGTCGATTATTTGAGGTACGAGAAAAGGGAACTTCTTTACCCAATATGGGTATTTATCAAGCGATGATTAAGTCCAAAGATGAACCGGTCTATGAACATAGTTTAGTACGCGGGCGTATCAATCGTCGTTTTATGGACGGACAAGCAGTTATGCATCCATCGAATAAGTTGATTTATTTTACTTCGGAAAGTTACCGTCACCGCAAGTTTAGAAAAAACAAAGCAGTGAAACAACGCCAAGGGATGATGAGTTTATTTTGGGCAGAGCGAAAAGGGAAGAAATGGAGAAAGATTAAGGTGTTGCCTTTTGTACAAGAAGGTTTTACCTATGTTAATCCATTTATTACCTCCAAAGGAGATTACCTTTATTTTGCTTCTAATCAACCGGGTAGTATTGGCGGATTAGATCTTTGGAGAGTGTCCATTGAAGAAGATGGAAAGACTTTTGGAGAACCAGAACACCTTGGTGATCGCATGAATACAGGATATAACGAGGACTATCCTTTTATTAGCGGAGATAATACCCTTTATTTTACGTCAGATCGTTGGGGCGGATATGGAGGATTGGATATTTACGCCTTAGATTTAAATGATCCACAAGCGAAACCTCAAAATCTAGGAGAGGGAATCAATACCCCGAAGGATGATTTTAATTGGGTTTACAATAGCCAGCGCGAATATGGTTTCCTTTCAACGAATCGCATAGGAAGACAAGATATTTATCGCGTGAAGCCTATTTGCGGTACTCACATAAGTGGTGTTGTTCAAGATGGAGAAACAAAAGACGTTTTAGTAGGGGTTCAGCTGACTTTTGTTGATGTTTCACGTCAAGTTCTGGCGGAAGTACAAACGGATGCTCAAGGGCGATTTACTGTTGAGGTTCCTTGTGATAAAGCGTATGTGATAAAAGTAGAAAAAGAGGAATACTTTTATAAAGAAGAGGAGGGAAAGAGTAAAAAAGAAGAGACAGATTTGAAACCGATTCTGTTGAGAAAGCAAGTACAACCTCAAATTCAAGATAATAAAATTGTGTTGAATGACATTCCTTTTGGGTTTGATCAGGCGGCAATTACAGCAGTAGGGGCGCATGAGTTGGATCGTTTAGTAGCCTTTATGCAAGAGCATCAAACGATGCGTATTCTCATTGTTGCGCATACGGATCAAGTGGGAAAAGAAAAGTACAACAAAAAGCTATCACAGGCTAGAGCTGATGCAACAGCCCAGTATTTATATGACAAAGGCATTGATGCCCAACGAGTAGAAACAAAGGGCATGGGCAGTAGCGAGCCAAAAGTGGCATGTAAAACTTGTACAGACGAAGAAAATCAACAAAATAGACGCTCAGAGTTTATTATTCTCCAGCGATAAAAAATAGAAACGGAATAGCGCAAGCTATTCCGTTTCTATTTTATTCAATACAAAGTTTGCTTTTAACTGCTGCACAACCACTTGTTTATTGGTTGGATTGAAACTGTAGGTAACGGTTCCCTCTGGTGATCGGAAGGTGTTTTCTCCTACTGCATCTAGTAGCGCATAGCGATTACAGCCTGATGGCTTTAAGAATAATTTATTTTTTTCGATGACAAATTCAATCGTCAGATCCAATTGAGGTTGACGGTATGTTCCTACATAAGGTTGTAATTGTTCATCCGTAACAGGAATTGTTTCAAACTGAGGTAACGTGTATTTTTTATTATAGAGAATGGCCAGTAAGGCATCAAATAATTGATAATGAGAAA
The DNA here is from genome assembly GCF_029894455.1 of Myroides gitamensis. Taxonomy (NCBI): domain Bacteria; kingdom Pseudomonadati; phylum Bacteroidota; class Flavobacteriia; order Flavobacteriales; family Flavobacteriaceae; genus Myroides; species Myroides gitamensis. Next base: position 2,053,879 of record NZ_JARYHN010000001.1, on the reverse strand, counting down.
AAGCGGCTCCATTAATAGCATAGACAAAGGTTAACTTTTCTGCTTCATTGTAGTAAAGCAAAGAAAAAGAACCGAAAGTACCGCCAGTGTGCCCAATAAAATTCTTCTTTTTATAGAGGTAATACATCATGCCTCTTCCGTATTTTTCCTTATAAGGAACCGGTTTCATGTTTGCTAAACTATTTTTAGAAATTAATTTATGGCTAAACAAGGCTTGATTGAATCGCGCTAAATCGTCAATAGAAGCAATTAAATCATTGACCCCATTGGTGTTTTCAAAACTCATTTCTTTCATGGTTTCCCATTGGTCGAAAAGTTGGTAGGATTGTACCTCGTAAGGTACAATATCGCTGGACGTATAGGTGTTTTTTAAATGAATCTTTTGAATGATGTGTTTCTTTACTGCTTCATCATAGCTGAGGTTGCGTTTCTGTTCTACAATACGCGCAAGTAAATAATACCCTGTATTGGAAAAGAAAAAATTCTTCTTTTTTGAACCATAATGAGGCGTTCCTTGTTGAACAATGTTATCCGTAATGTCCTCTTGGGTTTGTACTTCTTTCAACCAATAGAAATCGTCATCTTTACAGGTATAATCATCCAATCCACTCGTGTGGCTGAGTAAATCACTGATTTTAATTGTAAATAAATTAGGGATATTGAGTGCTGGAAAGTATGAAGCAACGCGATCATCTAAGTTAAGTTTTCCCTCATCAACCAACTGATAGATTAAAACCGCAGTAAACATCTTCGTAATGGAGCCAATGCGGTATAGATGCGGGGTTTGTTTATCCTCTCCAACTAACTCATGACCAAAATCTCGGGTGTAAATAACCTTATTGTTTTTATAAATTGCTACTGAACCAATGCCTCTTTGATGAGCAGTAATACGCTGGATGTATTCATCTGCTTTGGTGGTATTGAATTTTTGCGCCCATATAAAAGGAGCGACAAGTAAAAGGATAAAGGTCAGAGACAACTTGTTTTTCATGGGATCAGATACTTGCGGATGATTTCAAATATATTGAATTAATTGTAGACCACCGCATGACAAAACCTAAGAATAAGGGGGTAAATAAAAAAAGCAGCCCAAGTATTGAGGCTGCTTAAAAAGTACAAAGTAATGCGTAATTTATCTAAATGTATAAGCAACGCTCAGTGACATCCAATTGTTTTTCCATTTCGCATCAGAATCTTCCATGTTGTTGATATTCGTCATACCCAGATTGTATCTGAGGTTAAGATCAAGATTGTCAGTTAATTTGTATCCACCACCAGCAAAAAGACTGACGTCGAAAAACTTGATGCTCTCAGGCATAAGCTTCATACCTGGTTCTTCCTCATTATACGGATTTTTTCCATAAAATGTCATCCCTAGATTTGCTCCAAGAAAAGTTTTGAACTTTTGTTTAAACGTATAATGTACACTAATCGGTTCGATAAGTGCCGTGTGTAAAACAACATTGGTATTGTATTCTTTTATTCTAGCACCAAGATTGGCATAACCCAATCCAAATCGAATAGCCCAGTGATCATTAAAATCATACGAATTGTATAACCCAATGAAGAGTCCTACTTTTTCACTAGCATCTAATCCATTAATATTGGAAAGTGTACCACCAACTTCAATTTCGAAATCACAATCGTAGCAATACAAATCATTGCCATAAAATTGCGCATTTGCTGTATAGCAAGAAAGGAATAAGAAAAGAAAGGTAAGGTGTAATTTTAATTTCATATTGGTTTATTGGTTTGTTAAGCAAGTTTTATACGTCTCAAGTAACACATGGAGTCGATTGGATTTTTTTTCTGATTTTTGAGCTTCTGCATAAAGTTCCATGATGTTTTCACATTCAGGAAATAATAGTTCTTTAGCTCCACCTATTTTAGATTCAAAAGATTCATCCAAATAAGGATCTGTATTCACGAGTATATCAGAATTGTGCTTGCTTAAGTAAAAACCTTGTGATAAAGGGTCGAAAATAATCAATATGTACTCTTCCCCTTTTTTCTTTTTGACATCATACATTAGCCCTGCAGCAGAAACAATAATGTTTTCGTTAACATCTGTTATCATAGACCAAACATCTACATTTTGTCTTTTGCGGATTTCACCATTTTTTTTAAAATGAGAGACTTTGCCGCGCCTAAAGGAAATCTTTTTTTGACCGTCATTGATGTAAATATCCATGTAGGCTAAGGTACTAGCATCGAGGCTCTGTTTTTGACCATCAATTCTAACTTTTAGTTTTTTCGCATTTACTTTTAAGGGCATCTCAATTTCGAGATGAACAGCTCTATTGTCGTTTTTATAATAAACAGTGCCTTTGTATGATTTTGCTGAAATCAATAAAGGAAATAGAAGTAGGAAGGTGAGTAAGAAATTCTTCATTGTTAAAAAATTTGGGCAAACATAAACATTTTATTAACATATTCAAATTGATGTTTTAGATTAATGTCTTATGTTTTCTAAAAAAGGATAGTTTGTCGTATTAATTTAGGTTGCGGTGATGAAAATATACTATAATGAGTATACTAGTTAGCTTTCGAAAATGATAACACTGATTTACTTTTCTTCTATCGAAAAGGGAAAATGAAGTATGCTAGAAAAAGAAAAACAAGCAGTTTTGTTAAAATTACTGTTCAGTATGATTTTTATTTTTTTATAGGAGTGTAGCCTATTGTTTTTTGTACTTCCGCAACACTTCATTTGGAAGGTGTTTTGTGTACTTTTTTTAAAAAAGTACAGTTGTTTTTACTATAGTGTTAAGCATATTGTTTTGTTAATTAAATAGGTTTGATTCTTTTATTTGCGTTTTAATTGATGTGTTTTGCTGTTAATTTTATACTGTTTGTAATTAAAATTTAATAGTATGAAAAAAGTTTTTATTTTAGGTTTTGCCTTATTGTTGTTTTCTTGTTCACAAGAAGATACCGAGTCTTTGAACTCTGCTGAGTCAAAAGATGTGAGTACGATTGATCCGCTTATTGGGTATAAATCCCCTTATAATGAGGACGGATATGGTAGTCAATTAGAAACAGGACAGATTGAATATCTTTTTAATAACGAAACAAATTTAACGTTTAAAATTACACCTTTTTTTGGCCTTGGTTTTTGTGATTATGGGAATGGAGGCGTGGATGATTTGCTTTTTCGTGGGTTCGACTTAGTAGATCCAGTTAGTGGTTTTGATGGAATTCACTTGACTGCTAATGGTAAAAAATTTGGAAATTACATAGCTAGTCATTACTCAAATCCTATTACGTTGATTAATTCAACTAAATCTATAATCTCTACTTCTCCTCAGCTTACAGTCCCTATACCAGGTTTTTCTACAAGGGCGAATCTTTTTGATTTTTCGCAAGGTAATCCAGATGGAGTAGCATCGACTTCTCGTGAAACAATGGCTATAGCGGGCTTTGGAAAGTTATTCTACGCTGAGGTAGAAGTTTATAAAAATGGGGTTTTGATTTTCGAGACGTATTTGAAAGCCGATTTTCCTCTTGTAAATAGTAGTTCTATTTATAGTAATACAGGCAATTGGCGTACGTTGTATAACGATAGTTTCTTTGGTGAAAAGATGGTGTATAATATCCATACAACAGAAATTTGTATTCCCAATACGGAACTAAGTACTTATTTAAGTAAGGAAACCTTTGTTTATGGTGGCAAAACTTATAAAGTAGGAATAGCCAGTACGACTAGTAAAGTAGAAGTTTACTTGAAATAAAGTTAAGTGGTTATAACCCAATAAGTGAAACAGCGCAATCATTTGTATGATTTGATTGCGTTGTTTATCTAAAATTTCGAGAGTAATAGCTTGTCAGTTTTATGCTCAATATGATCGCTGCATGATTTCGTTGAATTTAATGAGTGAAATGTAGAAGTAAGATATTCTTTGTGGGTGAACCAACTATTGAACATTGGTGTTTTTCCAATGTATTCAAGTCACTGTTTGGATTTTTACACTAGATTGTTTTAGGAAAAAGTTTTTATATCCTTGATATATAGTGTCTTATTTGTTTATTTTGATACGCTTCACAACTACTTTCCGAAATAGTACCATAGCTTCACTTCACTTCTATCGAAAAGGGAAAATGAAGTATGCTAGAAAAAGAAAAACAAGCAGTTTTGTTAAAATTACTGTTCAGTATGATTTTTATTTTTTATAGGAGTGTAGCCTATTTTTTTTGTACTTCCGCAGTACCTCATTTTGAAGGTGTTTTTGTGTTCTTTTTTTAAAAAAGTACAGTTGTTTTTACTATAGTGTTAATTGTATTGTTTTGTTACTTAAATGGGTTTGATTCTTTTATTTGCGTTTTAATTGATTTGTTTTGATGTTAATTTTATAGTGTTATTAATTAAAATTTAGTATTATGAAAAAAGTTTTTATTTTAGGTTTTGCCTTATTATTATTATTATTTTCTTGTTCACAAGAAGATCCAGCACCTTTGAATTCTTCTGAGTCAAAAGATGTTAGTACGATTGATTCACTTATTGGGTATACATCCCCTTACTATGAGTATGATGGAGGAGTTAGTCGATTACAAACGGGATCGATTAAGTATGTTTTTAAGAACAAAACAAATTTAACGTTTGTCGTTAGACCGTATTTTGGTCTTGCTTATTTTGATTTTTCGGATAATAATGAACGTTTTCTTGGTTTTGTAATAGCAACTCCAGGTGGTGGTTTGTATTCTCCTCACCTTGTTGCTAATGGTAAGAAATTTGGAAATTTTATTCCGAGTCATTATTTATCTGGTATTACGCTGATTAATTCTTCTAAATCTATTATTTCTGAAAGTGATCAGGTTACAGTCCCTACACCGAGCTTTTCTTTTAGCGATACTATTTTTGATTTTTCCCAAGGCAATCCAGATGGCGTAGCAACAACTTCTGGTGAAGAAAGCTTGGTGTCCAGGTTTGGAAAATTATTCTTTGCGGAAGTAGAAGTTTATGAGAGTGGATCTTTGATTCATAAGACATATTTGAAAGCCGATTTTCCTGTTGTAAATAGTAGCGCGATTTACAGTAATACTGGAGATTGGGTTACTTTATATAATGATAGTTTCTTTAACGAAAAGATGGTGTATAATATCAAATCGAAAGAAATTTGTATTCCCAATACGGAGCTAAGTACTTATTTAAGTAAGGAAACCTTTGAGTATGGTGGTAAAACTTATAAACTAGGAATAGCCAGTACGACTAGTAAAGTAGAAGTTTACTTGAAATAAGGTTAAGTGATTGTCATTAAGTAGATTAAAATAAAAGAATCAGCTCATACAAGTTGATTGCTTTGTTATTTTTATAGCTACTTAATTGATTCTACTCTGTCTTGTTTATACTTTGGTTGAAGTAGTACATCTTTTAAAAGCTATATAGTTTAAAATAAAAACGCAATCACTTAGCTATAAGTTGATTGCGTTTTTGTTTAGTGGAGAAGATGGGGCTCGAACCCACGACCTCTTGACTGCCAGTCAAGCACTCTAGCCAACTGAGCTACATCCCCAACCTTTTGCTTTTTTATCGAGTTTTACTCTCGATTAAAAGTTGCGCTAACATACTCATTTTTTTCTGATATACATCAGCAATTTCATTATTAATGTATAAATCCATATTGCTAATTGGAATACTATAAGGTAAAGACCAGGCTCTTAATGCTTTGGCAACATTATCTAAGGCCTGAATCCCTTGCATGGCTTGATTCCCTGCGGACCAACACGTAAAACCAATAATCTTATTGGTCAAATACGCCGGTGTATCGCGAGAAGTGAGTTCCAACCAATCTAGCGCGTTTTTCATTACTCCCGTCATACCTCCGTGATATAAAGGAGTTAACCAAATCATGACATCCGCAGCGCGAAAGGCATCAATAAATCGGGTAACATCTTGAGGAGGGGTTTCCATGTGTTTTGCTTGGAATATAGGGATCTGATAATCAGATAAGTGTACTTGTTCTACCTCTAGGTTAGCCTTTATGAATTCGTCAGCATAGAATTGGGCAATACGTCGTGACGTTCTAAAAGATTCTTCATCCAAAGAACCATTAAAAATTAAAGCTTTCATAAAACTATTTCGTGTTTTTTTACGGCTTACAATTTACGATAAATATTTGTCACCTTGTCTTTTTAACGTGCGAAAATATGTCTGCTTATTCCGAGATGAAGTGCTTCGGAATAAAACCAAACATTAGGAGTAGGGTATTATCTTGATATAAATTAAGCGTTTGTTCGGCTACATCAAAAGAGAAGGTTTCCCCTTCTAGCAGCTGAATAAAATCTTTTTCGACCGTTTTGCGATTGGTCGACATACACGTTCTCTTTTTGACCTCTAAATCGAAAAACTGGATTTTATTTAAGGCATTGCTGATGGCAATCTTACCTGTAAAATAGCTACAACCTGTAAAACCAGAAACGGTATTGCTGTGAAAGTCAAAAGTCAAATAAGGATGATACACGCGATCGCTGTTTCCCTTGAGTTGAATTAATTTCCACGCATGCTTTTCAATGTAATTGAGTAAAGGATTTTGAGGTTGTACTGAAAAGGTAAACGTCTGTTTGTTCTCATTTACGATTGTTAGTTTTGCTTGATCCGTTTCTACTCGAAGCCGTTGATTACTTAAGGCTTGTAAAAAGGCCTTTTCAAATTCATTGACATTTTTGGTACAACTATTATCATTGGTGATAATCGCAGCTGTTGTAATTTGGGTGTAGTTTCTTCTTTCCTTGATCTGTTTGATCGGTAAGGTATAATTATTACATCCTGCAAATCCCTTAATCTCGTATTTAATGGTATTGATTTGCAAAGTGGTTTGTCGCTGAATGGGTAATATATTGGTTGCTTGCGTTAAAATCCAAGTCGTATTGAGGATAGAATCCTGTGGAATTTGAGCTTGTGCCTGAGGGACAAAGGCGAGCAAGACCAATAAGGTTAGGTAGATTTTATTCATAGCAGCGGTGTGTTTTTAGGTTCTTAAAGATAGTGAATTAACTGTTTCGATAGGAGATAAAATAATACTTAACAGCAATCTAACATTTTAGACGAAAGGAAAGTCAGAAGGAAGACTTGAAGACCCCTTGGATTTTATCTTTTAATTTATTGATGATAAATTGGGTGAGAAGCATAATTAATTGTAATTTTACTCCCCAAACACAACTCTTTTTTATATGAATCCAAAAGTATTACTTACTTCAAAAGAGATTGATATTATTCTTCATCGTTTGGCCTGTCAGTTGGTGGAAAATCACTTGGATTTTTCCAATACATTACTGATTGGTATTCAACCCCGTGGTAAATATTTAGCGAAGCGAATCAAAGCCATTTTGGAAACAGAATACAATATTACAGATGTTCCTTTAGGATATTTGGATATTACGTTTTTCCGCGATGATTTTAGGAGAAATCAAAAACCACTTGAAGCAAATCGAACTGAAATTGACTTTCTTGTTGAAGATAAGAAAGTAGTTTTTATTGATGATGTTTTATATACAGGACGTAGCATTCGTGCAGCTTTGACTGCTATTCAATCGTTTGGACGACCTGCAGAAATTGAATTATTGGTGCTAATAGACAGAAGATTTAGTCGTCATTTGCCTATTCAACCAGATTATAGAGGAAGACAGGTAGATGCCTTTGACCAAGAAGCGGTACGCGTGCATTGGTCTGAAGATGGTACGAGCGATTGCATCTATTTGGAAGAATTTGACAATAATTAAACGGAAAATCTAGTTGAAGTAATGAAAGAATTAAGTGTAGATCACCTATTAGGAATAAAATATATTAATAAAGCGGATATTGATTTGATTTTTGAAACAGCAGATCATTTTAAAGAAGTAATCAATAGACCCATCAAAAAAGTACCTTCACTACGAGATATTACTATTGCCAATATCTTTTTTGAAAACAGTACACGAACAAAATTGTCTTTTGAGTTGGCTCAAAAGCGATTATCAGCGGATGTTATCAGTTTTTCCTCTGCTCAATCTTCCGTTAAAAAAGGAGAAACATTGATTGATACCGTAAATAATATTTTAGCAATGAAAGTGGACATGGTAGTTATGCGTCATAGCAATCCAGGAGCCGCTTATTTTTTGTCTAAAAATGTGAAAGCGAGTATTGTAAATGCTGGTGATGGAGCACACGAACACCCAACGCAAGCACTTTTGGATAGCTATTCTATTCGCGAAAGATTAGGCGATGTAGCGGGTAAAAAAGTGGTGATTGTTGGGGATATTTTACATTCACGTGTGGCTTTATCCAATATTTTTGCCCTGCAAATGCAAGGAGCAGAAGTACGCGTTTGCGGACCTAAAACATTAATTCCAAAATATATTGAAAGCCTAGGGGTAAAGGTAGAACCTAATTTGAGAAAAGCGCTAGAATGGTGTGATGTAGCGAATATGCTACGCGTGCAAAATGAGCGTTTGGACTTTAGCTATTTCCCTAATACAAGAGAATACGCTCAACAATACGGTTTGACGAAAGAAATCTTAGATTCTTTAGATAAAGAAATTGTAGTAATGCACCCAGGACCAATCAATAGAGGGGTTGAGATTACATCTGATGTTGCTGATTCTCAACAATCTGTTATTTTGGATCAAGTAGAAAATGGAGTAGCCATCCGCATGGCGGTGATTTATCTTTTGGCATCCAAAATTAAATAGCTACTTTAGTACTATAAAACAAAAAGAAAAATGAAAGTTACGGAGAAAGGACACACCAAAGTAATCCAGATTGGAAGCGATACGATAACGGGATTAGTGCAGAAGATAACAGACCAATACAAGGCTTTGTTTCAAACGTTTAATCTCGTGCTAGATTTGTCAGGTTCACAAGAAACAATCACGGAAGAAAACGCTAGAAACCATGGAAGAATTAGCAATTGAACACATGGAAAACGCAAATAAATCATTCGTCATTGTGCTCTCAGAAGTTAATTTTAATGACTTTGATGGAGATCTAATTGTTGTGCCAACCAAACAGGAAGCTTTCGATTTGATTGAAATGGATGAAATTCAACGTGATTTAGAATTATAGAAATAGAAAAGGCTTAAGGTAATTAAGCCTTTTTCTTTTGTATGCTCTGGGCTTTTTTGTAACTTACAAGCACGAATTATAAAATCTTGACCCATTGAAACTTACTATATTAGGTTGTTATGCAGCTACACCAAGAACAATGACTAATCCAACTTCTCAAGTTTTGGAGCTAAATGGACATATGTTTTTGATTGATGCTGGAGAAGGTACTCAAATCCAATTAAGAAAGAAAAAACTTAAGTTTCAACGAATTAACCATATTTTCATTTCACATTTACACGGAGATCATCTGTATGGTTTAATTGGTTTGATTTCAACCTATTCTCTTTTAAATAGACAGAGTGATTTACATGTCTATGGACCGAAAGGAATTAAAGAAATTATTTTATTGCAATTGCGATTGAGTAATTCTTTTACTGGCTATAATTTGTATTTCCATGAATTAGAAAGCAAAGAAAGTGAGGTTGTCTTTGAGGATGATCGCGTGATTGTACGTACCATTCCTTTAGATCACCGCGTGTATACCAATGGTTATTTGTTTGAATCTAAACCAGGGGATCGAAAGTTGAGAATTGGTGCCATTGAAGATTTAGGAATTGATCACTGTTATTATCGAAAGATAAAGCAAGGAGGAGATATAACGTTAGAGGATGGAACGCTAGTGCGTAATGAGGATATTACCTATGATCCGGAACCTACGGAGAGCTATGCTTTTTGCTCCGATACGTACTATTCAGAAGCAATTGTACCGATTATCAAAGAGGTGGATGTCTTATACCATGAAAGTACTTTTTTAGAATCAGAGGCCCATTATACAGAACGTACCAAACACTGTACAGCAAAACAAGCAGCGATGATTGCAAAATTAGCAGGTGCAAAAACATTGGTATTAGGACATTATTCAACCCGATACGATGATATCAGCCTTTTTAAGAAAGAAGCAGCAGAAGTTTTTGAGGGAACGATAGAAAATGCCGATGATGGTGTTATCTTTGATTTCACTAAATAAACCAATACAATGAACGATTTAAGTAACTATAGAAAATCATACGAAAAACAGGTACTGATTGAAGCGGAAGTCAATCCTAATCCCATGATGCAATTTCGCCAATGGTTTTGCGAAGTAGAAGATTTTGGAGGGGTGGAAGAAGTGAATGCCATGACTGTTTCGTCTATTGGCTTGGATGGGTTTCCCAAAGCAAGAGTGGTGTTGTTGAAATCATATGATGAAAATGGCTTTGTATTCTTTACCAATTATCAGTCAGAAAAAGGAAAAGCAATTTCAGCGAATCCCCATATATGTCTATCTTTTTTTTGGCCTTCGATGGAACGTCAAGTGATTATCAAAGGAATAGCAAAAAAAGTTAGCGACAACCAATCGGATAATTATTTCGATAGTCGTCCTTTGGGAAGTCGTTTGGGCGCTATTGTTTCCAACCAAAGTGAGGTTATTGAATCTTATGAAGGTTTGGTGCAAACATTAAAAGAATTAGAACAAACAGCAACAGAAGATACCGTTCATCGCCCAAAACATTGGGGTGGTTTTTGTGTGGAGCCTGTGAGTATTGAATTCTGGCAAGGAAGACCTAATCGCCTACATGACCGTATTCGCTATACCTTAACAGCGGATCAATTGGATTGGAAAATTGAACGTTTAGCGCCTTAAAAATAGAATAGAAATGAAAATACAGCAAATAATACTTCCTCTTGTTGTGGTTGGCTTTATGATTTGGGCCTTAATGGAACAAGCATCAAATCAGCCTCGATTATGGGTACAAGTCATTGGAGTCGCTTTATTCTTTTTAGCCATGGCTCGTCTCATGCAAAAGACACCGAGTAATGCACCGAAAAAATCATTAATGGTTCGTTCTGATGCTCCTACTGATGCAGAGGAAGCAACGGAGGACTATTCGATAACTGTAGTAGATAAAAAAAGTAATAGGAAGCACGATGTTAAGTAAAGGAGATTATGTACAAGTATTAGATGAAAATGAAGAGGGGATTATAACCCAAATTCAAGGAGATCAGGTAACTATAGAAACAAAGGATGGATTTGTATTGAATTACAAACCCTCAGAGTTGTTGAAAATAGGAAAAGATCAAGAAGTAGATTTTAAATCTGCGAGTTCTAAAGGTTCAATTCAAGAAGCTTTGCAAAGTAAAGTTGAACCTAAAAAAAGATCGTTTGTCAAAGAAAAGAAATCGCGTAAAGATGAGTTCGTCTTAGAGGTTGATTTGCATATTGAAAAATTGACCAAGGACTATAGACGCATGGAAAAACACGATATACTGACGTTACAATTGGATGCTGCTAGAGGGCAACTTGAGTTTGCTATCCGCAATCGAATTCCGCGTATTGTATTCATACATGGAGTAGGCGAGGGGGTACTGAAAGCCGAATTAGAATTTTTGTTTAGCCGTTATGCTGAGGTTGTTGCAGAAGATGCAAATTACCAGAAATACGGTGTGGGCGCTACACAAATTTACATCAAGCAAAATCCAAATCGATAAATAGATAAAAAGAAAAGTCCATGCTAGCATGGACTTTTCTTTTTTATAGGGTATTAGGGTAATTGATATCGTGTAAATCTTCTTGGAGCTGTTGCCAATCATCAAAATCACTTTGAAGGGCAAGTACTATAGCTTTCGTTAATGGTGCACCTTGATAAAGGGCTGCAATAGTTTCTCGCATAAGCGGTGTCATCGCTTCTTCCTCTCCATCAAAATGGTAATCAATGGCCCATTGAATATAGGTTTGGGGATTTCCATCTAAAATGTATAACTGGTCCTCAGAACCATCTTCTTCATATTCAATTTCCCCTCTTTGCCAAATATACTCATCATCTGTCCAAAGGCAGTAGGTTGTCCCAATAGACGCTACGGGCTCCCCATAGATAAAACCAGTATATACTTCAGGTAATTGGTGGGTTAAGGTGCCTTTGTTGGGTAATTGACTTTCATAGTCATATAATTCATGCGCAAACCCATTGATAACTGCTCCGGACGCCTTAAAAAGAATAAGCATTTCATCACCTTCACCATCTCGCATCTGGAAAAACTCTTCTTCAGTATCCCAGTGGGCGTTATAGGAATAATAGCGGTATTCCCATGTTGGACTAAAAATCGCATCTAAAATAGCGAGTGATTTACAGCGTTTTTGAAGCTCTTCGGGTGTAGGAAGATTCTTGCTATGGGTTGTACTGAGTATCATAGATAAAACGGAATTAGTTGGTTTGTACTAAAATATCGACTTCTTGGTTGTTATAAGGATTAGCTGTTGTTATTGTAAACTGATGAGGCAACTCCTCTTGTTTCAATATTGCATAGAGAAAAGCAAAGTTTACCTTCGGAGGAGTGACTAAAAGAACAAGTTGATACGCAATACATGTATAGTCGTCGTTAATGTGCGTTTTTCCTTCTAGGATGGTTATTCCTGCTTCCTCTAGTGCAGTTGAAAGCGTCTGTACAAGCATTTCCCATACTTCCTCTAAGTAATCAAAACTATTGTGAATGTCTACGATTGCATAAGGAAACTGTATAGCAAGAGCCATCTTTTTGGGATAGGGAATTGCGATATCTTGTTGTATGAGAATAGGCATGGCAAACGTTTAGAATTTTAAAGATAGCTAAAAGGAAACACTTTCAGCGGAAAGCAAAAAAAAATCCCCAATATTGGGGACTTTATAGCGGTTGTTGCCGTGGTTATTCTTGGATGAAACTTCCAAAAGGAAGGATTGCTTTTCCAAAAGTTAAGTTGTTGTACTGTGCTTTAGCAAATACCACATTGCGCAACGTAATTTCATGCAATAATTTAGCGCGGCGCTCCTTCTGCAGGATTGGTCCATCTTGTGTTAATCACAATTTCTCCTGTTGTAGCGGTCCAGTTTTCAACCAAGCGATTGTTATTTGCTGGCGTATTACCTGGAATATCTCCATCATTTTCACAAACTTCTGTCAAGTTAATCCCAGCACGAGCATATTGTCTATAAGCTAGAGGTCGCTCAGCCGATAAAGGAATTACTTTTTCACTCGTATCTTGTGGGAAGTCTTCCGCATTCAATTCAACTAACATCGCTTCTTTATCAGAAAGAGTAATCCATTGCGTTTGACAAGGATTAATTGTTTTCAATGTATTGTCGTTGTTCAAAAATTTAAATCCTAAGGTATTAGAATTGTAATTGTTGGTTCCAAATGGCATACGATCGTATTTGATATTCGTATCTCCATCGATGAAATTGACATTTAAAATGGTAAAATTATACTGATACGTTAAGTTCACACTGTGATCTTCAGTGAGTACATTACTATCATTATTCTTGATTGAAACCATACGTTGTGTACGCAACGTTGCTCCTGGTGAAGCTAGAATTTCTTCTAATACAGAGGGCGTACTAGGCGCTGGAAAAGAACAAATGGACGCTGTTTCAACTTTGCTGTTATATTTTCTATACGCTAAACTAGTATTGGTTCCGTCTATTTCAACATCTACAATTTGAATGCTTTCATCACGCATGATGTTGTCCATATCCGCAACTAAGATAAAAGCTTCTGTATTTTTTAGTTTGTAAAACACTTTCGCTCCATCACCGATGCTAGAACAGCGATTCACAGTGGTTACAGTAGAAAAGTCAATATCATTATAGGTAAGCTTGCCATCGTTGCAAGAACTTAATCCAAATAAGCCTAGAGCAGCTACCAGGGTATACACCTTCTTCATAAAATAAATATATCGTTATCGAGAATACAAAAATACTTTTTTTATCTTAAGTAGGTACTATGAAGAGCAGATATAGGTTATTTAATTATCTTTGATAACGTTAAAGATAACTTAAAATGTAAGCTATTCGCTATGAATTCATTGACTACCAAAACCAATTACCCTGCTTTATACACCTTAGTAACTGTTTTTTTCTTCTGGGGATTTTTCGCTGCGGGGAATAGTATTTTCATTCCGTTTTGTAAGGCTTTTTTTGATTTAGACCAGTTTCAGTCTCAATTGATTGATTTTTCTTTTTATACTGCGTATTATTTTGGAGCATTATTGCTTTTTTTAGTCAGTGCGTGGAAGAAGAAAGATGTGGTGAATAATTGGGGGTATAAGCGCTCTATTGTGTATGGGTTGTTGTTTTCAACAGGAGGTGCAATAGCTATGATTTGGGCTGTTCAAATCAGCGTTTACGCGGCGTTGTTGGTGGGGTTGTTTATTGTAGCCTTGGGGTTCTCCCTGCAGCAGATTGCAGCCAATCCGTTTGCGATTTCGCTTGGTGATCCCAAGACAGGAACAAGTCGAGTGAGCCTTGGTGGAGGAATTAATTCGCTCGGGACCACGATAGGCCCTTTGTTAATGGCTTATGCTTTATATGGAAGTACTAAAACGCTAACAGATGACCAAATTCAACATTTGAGCTTGGATAGTATGACCTTGCTATACGGGGCAGTTGGAGGATTATTTCTCTTGGCTACTTTATTGTTCTTTTTTTCGAAAAAAATACCAGATAGCAAGAGTAGTGCAGAGATAAAACCCGCTAAAAAAGCGATGGTGTTGTTGGTGAGTATGACTGTCTTATTAGTCGCTGTTTTTATTCCAGTGTTTAATACATATAAAAGTGAAGCGTATTTACGCGTATCGGCGTTGCAAAAGCAACAAGAAACGGTAATCAGTTCATTGAAAGTAGAGCAAAACGAAGAAGTAAGGATTGCGAATGAAGTAAAGTTGACGAATCTAAAACAAGAAATCAAAGAAACCTTAACCCCAATCGAAAACAAGCGTATCTACCTTTTAGGGGGAGCTTTGCTGATTATTGTTGGAAGTATAGCCTTCGCTTATTTTACAAGTCAAAGAAATAAAGAAGGATGGGGAGCGATGCAATACCCTCAATTGCTTTTGGGAATGTTGGCAATCTTTGCTTATGTAGGAGTTGAGGTTGGAATTGGAAGTAATTTAGGTGAACTACTCAAATTGGAAGAGTTTGGATCGCTACAGGCGGTTGAAATTGCTCCTTATGTCTCGATGTATTGGGGAAGCTTGATGATTGGACGCTGGGCAGGTGCAGTAAGTGTTTTTCAATTGAGTAAAAGAAATGAGCTAATCGCTTTAATAGCGGTACCTTTTTTAGCGTATTTCGTTATTTTATTCGCTAATTATTTCGCAGGGAATGAAATTGAACATTTGTATTACTATAGTTTATGTGTAGCGATTCAAATTGTTTTTTCTTTTTGGAGTAAAAATAAATCAGCGCGTACGATGGTTTTATTTAGCTTGTTTGGTTTATTGGCTATGATTGTTGGACTCTTCTCTAGTGGAATGCTAGCAATTTATGCTTTCTTAGCTGGTGGATTGGCTTGCAGTGTACTTTGGCCTGCTATTTTTAATATCGCTATTATGGGATTAGGAAAATATACAGCGCAAGGTTCGTCGTTTTTGATTATGATGATTCTAGGTGGTGGAATATTGCCTCCAATTCAAGGGAAATTAGCTGATATTATTGGTATTCATGAATCTTATATCGTAAATGCAGTGTGTTTTGGTTATTTGTTACTCTTTGGTATCCTAGCGAAAAAAGTATTACAGAAACAAGGGATTGCGATTGATGAGATTGATTAAGAGTTAAGGGGTAAGAGGGTGAGGAGATGAGGCGATGAGATGTAAAATCTCGTAGTGGCAAATGGCAATTTGCCAGTTAACAAGAGAATTGGTGATGAGAGAATGAAAATCGCGTAGTGGCAAATGGCAATTTGCCAATTAACAAGAGAATTGGTGATGAGAGGATGAAAATCGCGTAGTGGCAAATGGCAATTTGCCAGTTAACAAGAAGATCGGTGATGAGAGAATGAAAATCGCGTAGTGGCAAATGGCAATTTGCCAGTTAACAAGAGAATCGGTGATGAGAGGATGAAAATCGCGTAGTGGTAAATGGCAATTTGCCAAGTAACTGGATAATTTTGAAGTTGTTATTTGTGAAGCCGTAAAGTTGTGAGCTTTATCGATTAAAGGATAAATTAACTATTTAGAAAATTTCCCCATAACCCATACCTCATCCCCCATATTCTTTTAGATTATTGAGAATATTTTGCATTTGCACCAAGTGTCTAAGGTTGTGAAAAACGACAACTTTCAAGGTATCTCCTAGTTTTAACTTGATCCATTTACTTATGGAAATGGATGTTTTGGTTTGGTTTAGATTGATGTTTTTAGCTTGTTCTAAAAGTGCAATCAGACTGTCCTGTTGTTGAATAAAAACGGTTAAAACCTCACGATCTACATGACTTGTACTGGGGTTCATGGATTTAAATGTCTTCATTTTGTTGAGTTTTGCTTTAGGCAACATGCTTTTAGCGAAATGATTACCTAAAAATCCACTCTTGAATACAGGAGAGGGAGTGGTGTATTTGGATGTGCTTATTCTGATTGTGATTTCTGGGATATAAAAATAACCATATCGATTGAGGTGTTCTATACATTCCAAAACACTCCAACTTGCAGGTTGAGGTCTAGTGTAAAGTAGAAAATCTGGAAGCTCTTGAAAAGCAATAGCTTCCTGTTTGATTTGTTGCGTTAGTTCCAGTAAGTTTGAGAGTAGTTTAGTCGTTTCCATTTTATTTTTTGACAAAATTGACCTTAATTTTCAAGATAAAAATTGATTCAAGTCAAGATTTCTTTAATCGGGATAGGGTTTCTGCCGACATGCCTAAGTAAGACGCAATATACTTGTTTGGAATTTCTTGAAACAAACGCGGACTTCGTTGTAAAACACGCATATAGCGCTCCGCTGGTGATTTAATTAGCAAGTCTTTTTCGCGTTCCAATTGTTGTAAAATTTAAACCTTCCAAAAGCGTATCCCAAAGAATTTGATGAGCTGCATTACTGCGAATAAATTGAAGATAATGTTCTTTTTTAATGACTTTAATTGTCGTTTTTTTTAAGGCTTGGATATGAAATTCGGTCGGTTTATTGGTGATAAAACTATCCAATGCGGCAATAAAGTTATGTCGATAACCAAATCGAATAATGTGTTCTTGATCCTGCAGGTAGATGGAAATTTTCACACTCCCTGTTTCGATATAGTAAATATTGGTATCGATAGTATGCGCAAGTGTGAGGTATTCCATCCGTTTTAAGGTGATGGTTTTGTCCCAGTGATTCGCTTGTTCTAAGCTGTTGTATAAAGTAGAAATGGTGTCCATAGAGAAAGGGTTTACAGCAGGAAAAGATACGTTTAAAAGAACTAAAAGTAAAAAGATATGTTGGAGAAGACAATAATATGGAAGTGATTTTGACCATTATCTTTTTTGTTTTTATTACATTTGTATTCGAATAAAATAAATGACTTAGAAAGACGTTATTTCGTGTAAATGAAGTGACGTATCTCATTCAACTAATTAAATAATGAAACAAATATATCTGGATAATGCCGCAACTACTTCTGTCCGCCCAGAAGTAATTGAAGAGATGGTGAAAGTATTGAGAAATGATTTTGGTAACCCTTCATCGACATACTCAATCGGACGGCATGCGAAAGCATTAATTGAAGGGGCAAGAAAAACAATTGCCAAACAATTTAATGTAAGTTCTTCAGAGATCATTTTTACTTCTTGTGGGACAGAGGCAAATAACTGGATTTTGCTTTCTGCTGTACGCGATTTAGGAGTGAAACGAATTATTACAACACAATTAGAACACCATGCTGTTTTGAATACAGTAAAACACTTAGCACAGGTGTATGGAATTGAGGTTGTATTTCTAACCATTAACCCCAACAGTGAAATTGACTATGCTCAATTGGAGAATCTATTGAAAGAGGACACCAAAACATTAGTGAGTTTGATGCATGTAAACAATGAGGTGGGGACTGAATTAGACTTAGAAAAAGTAGCGCATTTATGTGTAGAACACGGGGCTCTTTTTCACTGTGATACAGTACAATCTGTAGGAAAGAAAAGATTGGATTTAAGCGCATTGCCGATTGATTTTATCGTAGCAAGTGCACATAAATTTCACGGACCTAAAGGGATTGGGTTTGCTTTTATCCGCAAGAAAAACGTATTAAAGCCTGCCATCCACGGTGGAGAACAAGAAAAGGGATTACGCGCAGGAACAGAAGGTGTACACCAAGTGGTAGGAATGGCAAAAGCATTAGAAATGGCTTATGATTTACTTGAAGAGGAAAGTGCTTACATTGCTGATATTAAATCATACTGCCAACAGCGTTTAGTAGAAGTATACCCTCAAGTGAAATTCAACGGAAATAGCACGGGGTTTTACAATATCCTCAATGTGTTGTTGCCAATGACACAAGAAAAAGCTGCGATGATGTTATTCCAATTGGATATGAAAGGAATTGCGGTATCAAGAGGAAGTGCTTGTCAATCGGGAAGCCAAAAGCCTTCACACGTTTTAGCACAGTTCTTAAACGAAGAAGACTTGAAGAAACCGAGCCTAAGATTGTCATTTAGTCATGAAAATACAAAAGAAGAGATCGATCGATTGATTGAACTTCTTCAAGAAATTTAAGAAAAAGAATCTACTAAGTTGAATTAGTAGATTTTTTTGTTTTCCAATTGTTCAAAAAATAAATAAAAAAGAGGTAAAAAAATGTTAATGTAAAAAGCTTTGTTTTACAATAACATTCGCATTAAATTTGCACAAACAACACACTATTTATGAGTTCAAGTAATAGATACGCGCTTCGCGGAGTTTCTGCTGAGAAAGAAGATGTTCACAATGCAATAAAGAACATAGATAAAGGATTGTTTCCTAAAGCATTCTGTAAAATTATTCCCGACCACTTAACTGGGGATGAAGATTATTGTTTGATTATGCATGCCGATGGAGCAGGAACAAAATCATCATTAGCTTATATGTATTGGAAAGAAACAGGAGATATTTCTGTTTGGAAAGGGATTGCTCAAGATGCCTTAATCATGAATATTGATGATTTATTATGTGTAGGTGCAACAGATAATATCTTGTTGTCAAGCACAATTGGACGTAATAAAAACTTAGTTCCAGGTGAAGTAATTTCTGCTATCATCAACGGAACAGAAGAGCTAATTGAAGAGCTAAAATCTTTTGGTGTAACGATTCACTCTACTGGAGGAGAAACAGCGGATGTGGGAGACTTAGTTCGCACGATTATTGTGGATTCTACAGTTACAGCAAGAATGAAACGCAGCGATGTTATTGACAACGCTAATATTCAAGCAGGAGACGTTATTGTTGGATTAGAATCGTTTGGTCAAGCAACGTATGAGAAAGCATACAATGGAGGAATGGGAAGTAACGGACTTACTTCTGCTCGTCATGATGTATTTGATCATTCTTTAGCGGCTAAATATCCAGAAAGTTATGATTCATCTGTCCCAGAGGAATTAGTGTATTCTGGAAAAGTACAATTGACAGACGCAGTAGCAAATTCGCCTATTGATGCAGGAAAACTAGTATTATCTCCAACGAGAACCTATGCGCCAATCATCAAAGCGATTTTAGATCAATATAAAGCAGACGATGTACACGGTATGATTCACTGTAGTGGTGGAGCGCAAACCAAAATCTTACACTTTATCGATCAGTTACATATTATCAAAGATAATTTATTTGAAGTACCACCTTTGTTTCAATTGATACAAGAACAATCAAAGACAGATTGGAAAGAAATGTATCAAGTATTCAATTGCGGGCATCGCATGGAATTATACGTAAACCCTGCTGTTGCAGAAGATATTATAGCAATTGCTGAATCATTCAACGTAAGAGCACAAATTGTGGGTAGAGTAGAGGCTTCGGCTGATAAAAAATTAACGATTCAATCAACATACGGGACATTTAATTACTAGAATGGGACGTTTATTAGCTATTGATTTTGGTCAGAAAAGAACGGGTATCGCAGTAACCGATGAATTGCAAATTATTGCATCGGGTTTAACGACTGTTGATACAAAAGAGCTTATGTCTTTTTTAAAAGACTACTTTCAAAAAGAAAAGGTGGAAAAAGTGGTTATAGGTGAACCCAAGCGCTTGAATAATGAGCCTTCGGAAGTTACGCCTATTTTAAATGCATTTATCGATACATTTAAAAATACATTTCCAACAATGCCAGTGGAACGAATAGATGAGCGTTTTACCTCTAAAATGGCCTTCCAAACCATGATTGATAGTGGGTTGAAGAAAAAACAAAGACAAAATAAAGCGTTGATTGATGAGATTGCCGCAACCATAATCTTACAAGATTATATGGGGCGGAATACATTTTAATCCATTCTTTTTTAAAATTTTAGCAGAAAAAAACTGTTTTTCCTGTAGATAAAAATTAATTTTGCATATAAATAAATATTCGATATAATGTCAAGTATACAAAAATCTGAGGTTGATGTTGTTTTGGTAGGAGCCGGAATCATGAGTGCTACTCTTGGAATCTTACTAAAAGAATTAAATCCGAACCTAAAAATTGAAATCTTAGAACGTTTAGATCGCGCTGCAGCTGAGAGTTCAGACGCAATGAATAATGCGGGTACAGGACACTCTGCATTTTGTGAATTAAACTATACACCAGAAAAAGCTGATGGTAGCGTTGATGCAACAAAGGCAATTAGCATTGTTGAGCAATTTGAAGTATCAAGGCAGTTTTGGTCATACTTGGTAAAAAAGAATGTATTAAAAGATCCTCGTAAGTTTATTAATTCTGTGCCACATATGAGTTTCGTATGGGGAAAAGACAACGTAAGCTTTTTAGAGAAAAGATATAATGAACTTCAAAAATACCCATTGTTTCATGGGATGGAGTTCTCAAAAGAGGTTGATCAAATCAAAACGTGGGCTCCTTTGTTAATGGAAGAAAGAAAGCTGGACGACGTATATGCAGCAACGTATATGCCAATCGGAACAGATGTAAACTTTGGAGAATTAACAAGAGAGATTTTTGATCACTTGACAACAGAAGATGGTGTAAATGTTCACTTCAATAATCAAGTAACTGATATCAAACGCAAAGGCGATAAATGGAGCGTTTCTGCAAAAGATGAAAAAACAGGAGAGCACAGAAAAGTAAAAGCGAAATTTGTTTTTGTTGGTGCTGGTGGTGGAGCAATCTTGTTATTACAAAAAGCAGATATTCCTGAAAGTAAAGGTTACGGTGGTTTCCCAGTAGGAGGAGAATGGTTGGTGTGTAACAACCCAAAGATTGTTCAAAAACACATGGCTAAAGTATACGGAAAAGCATCTGTAGGAGCACCTCCGATGTCAGTACCTCACTTAGATACGCGTTTTATCGATGGAAAACACTCGCTATTATTTGGTCCTTATGCCGGTTTCTCAACAAAATTCTTGAAAAGAGGATCGAATTTAGATTTATTTAAATCGTTAGAATTAAATAATATTGGTCCAATGTTGGGTGCTGGAATGCGTAACTTAGATTTGACTAAATATTTGATTGGACAAGTTTTACAATCAGATAAATCAAGATATGAATCGTTGAGAGAATACTTCCCAGCTGCACAAGACGAGGATTGGAAAGTGGAACATGCAGGTCAACGTGTACAAGTAATCAAAAGAGATAAAGACGGAAAAGGAATCTTACAATTCGGAACAGAAGTTGTAAATTCAGCAGATGGTTCAATCGCCGCTTTATTAGGAGCTTCTCCAGGAGCTTCAACAGCAACAGCAATTATGTTGAAACTATTAGCTAATTGCTTCCCTACAGAATTTAATTCACCAGAATGGAATACTAAATTCAAAGAGATGATTCCTTCTTATGGACTTAAATTGAATGAACACCCAGAAATGGTTGCAGAAATTAGAGAGAATTGCTCGAAAGTTTTGAGAATTTTTCCTAACAACTAAAAAACATCAAAATCAATATATAAAGCACCTTTACTTGGTAAAGGTGCTTTTTTTTGGGCTAAGAAGAAAATGATACAAAAAGCCATAAGAGCAAATGGTAATTTGCTAAGTAACTAGATAATTCTCTACGAGATTTTACATCTCATCGCCTCACCACCTCACCTTCTCAGCCCATAACTCAGCCCATAACCCCTAACTCATAACCTCTAACTTCTAACTCATAACCTCACACCCACCCACACCCTCTCACCCCCTCACCAATCTATCTCACTGAGTTGCTATTTTCTTTTGGTGTTCGATGAATATATCTCACCTATTTCATATTGGTTTTGGTGTTCAATGAATCTACACTTCGTTTCGATTTTCACTTCGTTCCGATTTCACCACCTCACCTTAGTCCATCATTTTTATTTATCGTTTTTAAAAACACCATAGATTTAATTTATTTAATTATAACCTAATGGTATAGTAAATAGGTTTACAAAGGTTTGATAATTAGTATATTTGAAATAGAAATTAACGAAATAAAGTACAAGACTATGGAAAACAAAAAACTGACAACCGCTTCGGGAAGACCTTATGTAGAACATGAAAATTCGATGACAGCAGGAGAAAGAGGACCTGTATTGTTGCAAGATTATATCTTGCATGAGAAAATGGCTCATTTCAACAGAGAGAGAATTCCAGAGCGCGTAGTACATGCCAAAGGTTCTGGAGCATATGGAACGTTTACTGTAACGAATGACATTACTCCATACACAAAAGCAAAATTATTTAGTGAAGTAGGGAAACAGACCAAAGTGTTTTTGCGTTTCTCAACTGTAGGAGGTGAGAAAGGATCTGCAGATTCAGAACGCGATCCACGAGGATTTGCTTTGCGATTTTATACAGAAGATGGGAATTGGGATTTAGTAGGAAATAATACCCCCGTATTCTTTATTAAAGATGCGAAGAAGTTTAGCGACTTTATTCACACGCAAAAACGCCATCCACAAACCAATTTAAAATCAGCAACCATGGTGTGGGATTTCTGGTCATTAAACCCAGAAAGTTTACACCAAGTATTAATCTTGATGTCGGATCGTGGTACACCTTTTGGCTATAGACACATGAATGGATATGGAAGTCATACATTCTCTATGATTAATGCGGAGAATGAACGTGTGTATGTAAAATTCCATTTCAAAACAGCACAGGGAATTAAGAATCTAACTGGACCAGAAGCCGATCAAATGCGTACAACCGATATGGATTACGCACAACGTGACTTATTCGAACACATTGAAAAAGGAGAATTTCCAAAATGGAATTTGAAAATTCAAGTCATGACAGAAGCAGAAAGTCGCGTAGCAAAAGTAAATCCATTTGACGTAACGAAAGTTTGGCCACATAAAGATTATCCTTTAATGGATGTAGGAGTACTTGAGTTGAATGAAAATCCGCAGAATTACTTCCAAGATGTTGAGCAAGCTGCTTTTGCACCTACTCATATCGTGGATGGAATTGGTTTCTCTCCTGACCGTATGTTACAAGGACGTATTTTATCTTACCCTGATGCCCAACGTTACCGCTTAGGTGCAAATTATGAGCAAATTCCAGTAAACCGTTGTCCATTTGCTACAAATAACTACCAAAGAGATGGTGCA
The DNA here is from genome assembly GCF_029894455.1 of Myroides gitamensis. NCBI lineage: Bacteria > Pseudomonadati > Bacteroidota > Flavobacteriia > Flavobacteriales > Flavobacteriaceae > Myroides > Myroides gitamensis. Next base: position 2,030,360 of record NZ_JARYHN010000001.1, on the reverse strand, counting down.
ATGCGCATCGATGGAAATGGTGGAAGTGAACCAAACTATTACCCAAATAGTTTTGATTCTATCGTTGTTGATCAAAGTTATAAAGAACCTGCATTAGATTTAGGCGAACACATAGTAGCAGATCACTATGATCGAAATGGAGTAGGAGAGGACGATCACTTTACACAACCAGGTAACTTATATCGCATCATGACAGAGGAAGCAAAAACCAATACAGTACATAATATTGTAGGAGCAATGAGTGGAATCGATGGACCAAAACGCGAAGAAATTATCTTCCGTCAATTGTGCCACTGGTTTAGAGCCGATGCTGATTTAGGTATGCGAATTGCCAAAGGATTACAAGTAGACGTAAGTAAGTTTATGCAATAATGCACGAATTATCATGATAATCAAAAAAGCCTCACTCGTGAGGCTTTTTTTGTATCATATGATAGAGCGGTTTATTCTTCTCCTTGTATTTTTTTCAATGCGCGATTCAGTGTTCGCGTGGTAATCCCCAAATAAGAAGCCATATCCTCTTTGGAAATCGCCACTTGATTTTTCTCTTGTAGGTGCAATAGTTTTTCCAAAGCATGTTCAACGGTGTACAATTGTTGAAAAGAAGCTCTTTCACTCGTGTGGTATACACGTAAAGCTTCTACAGATAATAATACATTGTTAAACGTGATATCTGTTTTCAGTAAGTGGTCAAAAATAGACAACGGAATCACATACGCTTCTACGTAAGAAATCGCTTCAACGGAGCACAAACAAGGCATTTTGCCCAGATATTCAATTTCTCCCATGATTTCCCCACGACTTAAAAACTCCGGAATATATTCCTTCCCATTCTCTCTTCTGTAATATAACATTTCGTTATTCCCTCGCGGATTACAATAATCTTAGTGATCTGTTCTCCTTGAGTGAGGATTGTATCTTTAGGGCTGTATTGTATTAATTGTATTTTATCTGCTATAATGTCTTTGTGTGCAATCGATTCAATATAGGATAAAAAATCAAGATTTATTCTTAACATATTTTTATCATTAGGAGGACAAATGTCCTATAATAGATTCAAATTAATATGGACTTTTGTTTTGTTCAAATGTAAAGAATTTAATCTTAGCGATGTGTTGTGTTAAGATAGATTTAAACATATAGAACACAAACAAGCTAGCAAAAATACAAGTTATTTAAAAGCAGAAGAAGTGTGTGTAAGTGATAAAAAAAATCTTCTGTTTTTAACGTATAAAATATTCGTGTTGATGTGTACCTTGGTATACTCATAACTTTGTGTTGATTTTCAAATCCTAATTTGAAAAGTAAAAAGTGTGGTTAGATTATAAAAAGAAGTCCTTTTTTTAGGGACTTCTTTTTTTTTGCTTTTTTGTGTTTTTGCTCTTTGTGAGGTTTGTGCTTTGTGAGGTTTGTGAAATCGTGGGTTTAATCGATTAAAGAAGGTACACTGTTTTAATTGAAAATTTACTTCTTTCCCTTTTCTCATTTCCCCTCTCTAATTGTTTTGTACTTTGTGTGGTTTGCTTTTTGTGCCGTGAAATTGAGCAATCTATACTGCACATAATAAATGTCCTATAAACAGCTTATTCCATTCCGGAATATGGAATGAATTTTGTATAAGTTATCGGATATAACCTAATCAATTTATTTATGCATAATTATTTTTTCGAAAGACTAACTGTATGGCAAAATGCAAGAACTACAACAAAAGATATTTACCTACTCACAAATAAATTTCCTAAGGAGGAGAAATTTGGTTTAGTTTCTCAGCTTAGAAGAGCTATGTCAAGTGTAACAGCGAATATTGCTGAAGGAATGTCAAGATCATCTAATAAAGATAAAGTACGAATGTTAAACATCGCTTTCTCATCTGCGATTGAAGTACTCAATTTTTTAATACTAAGTCTAGACCTGGAGTTGATATCTGAAGAAGAATATCTAGATATTCGTTCTAAAATAGAATATCTTACTAATCAACTATTAAGTTTACAGAAAAAAGTAAACGAATAAAATTACTGGTCGCATTCCGCGCTTACCTCAAAAAAAACAAAAAGGGTTGAGTAACGAATGCGATGCTTCCTTCGTCAGCATGACATACTAGGTGTGTAGAATACTAGGTAGAATTACTGCTTGCATTCCGCGCTGACCTCACAAAGCACAAACCTCACAAAGAGCAAACCTCACAAAGCACAAACCTCACAAAGCACAAACCTCACAAAGCACAAACCTCACAAAGCACAAACCTCACAAAGAGCAAACCTCACAAAGAGCAAACCTCACAAAGCACAAACCTCACAAAGAGCAAACCTCACAAAGAGCAAACCTCACAAAGCACAAACCTCACAAAGCACAAACCTCACAAAGCACAAACCTCACAAAGCACAAACCTCACAAAGCACAAACCTCACAAAGAGCAAACCTCACAAAGAGCAAACCTCACAAAGAACAAACCTCACAAAGAACAAAAAAACAAACCTCACAAAAAAAAACTGGTCTAGTTCTTTTTTAAAAACCGGATGCCCTCTAGCAGTCTTATCCATACTATTTTTGGCGCTTAACTAATAAAGCAAATAAGAAGATGAAAGAAAGTAAAGCACCAATCCGAAATAATTGGACGGCTGAAGAAATACAAGAAATCTATGATTTACCGATTATGGAGTTGGTGTATCAAGCCGCAACTGTACACAGACAATATCACAATCCATTAGAAGTTCAGGTTAGTACTTTGCTTTCCATAAAAACAGGTGGGTGTCCGGAGGATTGCTCTTATTGTGGGCAAGCGGCTCGTTATCATACCGACATTAAAGTACAGCGATTACTGCCTTTAGAAACCGTTTTAAAACCCATGCTAAAAAAGCCAAAGCCAATGGATCCTCTCGTTTTTGTATGGCTGCAGCATGGCGTGAGGTTCGCGATAACCGAGACTTTGATAAAGTCATTGACATGGTAAAAGGCGTGAATGCTTTAGATATGGAGGTTTGTTGTACGCTAGGTATGTTGACAGACAATCAGGCAAAGCGTTTACAAGAAGCGGGTTTATATGCCTATAACCACAACATTGACACCTCTGAAAATCATTATAAGGATATAATCTCTACTCGAACGTTCGATCAACGCTTAAATACGATTAATTCCGTGCGTAAAGCGGGAATTACCGTATGTTCTGGAGGGATTATAGGCCTTGGAGAAACAAATGAAGATCGTATTTCAATGCTATTAACTTTAGCAACGATGGACAAACATCCGGAATCTGTTCCTATTAATGCGTTAGCTCGTGTAAAAGGAACCCCTATGGAAGATATGCCGAAAACGGATATTTGGGAAATGGTGCGTATGATTGCTACCACGCGTATTGTTATACCCACCACTATGGTTCGCTTAAGTGCGGGGCGTTTAGAAATGAATGAAGCAGAACAAGGTTGGTGTTTTTTAGCGGGTGCAAACTCTATTTTTGCAGGAGAAGAGGAAACTTTACTCGTTACACCGAATCCATCATTGAGGGAAGACCAACAATTATTTCAAAAATTAGGACTAAAACCGATGGTTTTAGCAGAAAAAAAGTAGTAGAAAAAAGTATAAGCACTTAATTATAAAAAAAGTTCCTATTTTTTTAAAAAAATAGGAACTTTTTTGTTTCCCATGGATTTGGTAGTTTTTAGTAAAATATTCCAAACATTATTTAGATTGATTTAAAAGAATTAAGGTAAGATTAGCCTAAGATTATGAAATATTTATCCTGAAGTTACTGAAAAAATAAATGAACTAAAAAAGATACAGTATGTTAATATAATGATAATATTTGGCTTTTTCTTAGATAAACAATAGGTAAATATTTGATTTTAAGTCTGCTGAGATTTTGAGAAATTGCTCCACTCTAAATATCGGAAAAGTATTGTAAATACTGATGATATTTGTCATTTTTGCCCCTTTATTTATCCGATACTTTTGTGACTAGTTAATAAGTAATAAAGACGTCTTTTTAAAATTTAATTTATTGTTTTAACTGTTATTCTTAAACATACTTGCTTAATTAGGTTAAAATGTGAGTATGCATGTAAATATTAATAAAAAAATCTTTTTTTAGATTTTTTTTAGTAAATTAGATACGATGTAAAAAAGTAGTTTAAAACAAAAAATTAAAAGTAACTGTTGTTTAACCCCTTAATAGACTATGTTATGAAAAAAGTTTTAAAATGGACAATGGCTGTCATGATTGCAGCTAGTCTTGGATCGCTATTAATTAGTTGTAGCAAAGAAGATGGTAGCAATGAGATCGAAACAAAGTCGATTAAATTGGTGAAGGAGGATAATTTGGAAAAGAATTGGATTGCCGCTCATTTTGTTTTTGATGAGTCGTGTAAAGGAGCAAAAAAGTTGGCGTATCAACTTTCATCCGTGCACATTACACTCAAAGACAATAAGTTTACAGCTGTGGATAAGTACAGCTTGGGTGAAGATCAAGGTTCTTGGGTATTAGAAGGTAATTTAATTAAAATGTCTAGTACAAGTTTGGGTGAAAATTTTCAATTTAGAATCAAAGAATTGAAAAATAACGAATTGATTGTTGAGGTGCTAAACCATGACGATTTAAAAGAAATTGAATTGGTCTCTTTTGACAAATAAAATTGTAAAAAAGTGTTGTGAGGATATCGAATGCTTTTGTATGTTTACATAAAGAAATAATGCTATGGGTACAAAATATTTTATCGTTCGCAACAGTGAAAAACAAGGACCTTATGCAAAGAGTGAATTAGTCAATATTGGTATTACTGCTCAAACATTAGTATGGTATGAAGGCTTAGCCAATTGGACAGAAGCACGCTATATAGAAGATTTGCAAGATATCTTTCAGTATAAACCGATGCACGTACAAGGAGAGAATAATGCCCAAGTATATGAAGAAAGAATTGGTAACGTGGTTTATCATACTGATAAAATGCGCGTTACGCTCTTTACACCTCAAGGTGAAATTTATTATGAGTATGCTAATTTTGGTGACCGATTTGTTGCTTTGATATTGGATCGATTGATTTGTTTAGTTGCTAGTATCATTCCCCTTGTGGGCCCTTGGTTGTATTATGCTATTCTGCATTCAAGTGAAGGACAGGCAACAGTGGGGCAACGAGCAATGAATATCCGATGCTTGAGCATGGAAGGGAATTCAATAGATTTCGGACAAGCAACAGGACGTTTCTTTATGTCGATTGTTTCGAGTTTGATATTCTGTATTGGTTATCTCTTGTTCTTTGGAAATGACAAAAAGCAAACCTTGCACGATAGCGTTGCTAAAACAATAGTTGTAAAGGAGATAGGAAGAAAAAAATACAATTTCTAAAAAAGAATAAAAACAAAAGCTAGCGAGATCCGCTAGCTTTTTTTATGCCTTTTGTGTACTTTGGTAAGGAATGTCAAGATACAGTAGTACATTTGTACGATTCAACGTATAATTATTCCTGTTGAGTTATTTATCTCAACGATTCGGTAAAAAGTCACTTACTTTTGATAACAAATATGGAAAGAAAGGTAGAAAAAAATAATATAGATCAATCGCTATTTACAAAGCATTATCGGCTAGTTGTTATTCCTGCCGTTTTTGTATTGTATCTATTTTCTCATTTTTTATTGAATCCATACGATCCAGAATGGTATAATAGCATAGATACAGATAGTTTTTGGCAATCGGGCATTATGATTTTGGTGTATTGTACACTGATTAGTGAAATTAGTTTGCGATTGAGTCATGCTTTGAATAAAGTATTGCCCTGGACGAAGTATGCATCTTGGCGTGTTGTTGTTCAGCTCTTGTTGTTGATTCTCCTTATTTTCTTAGTTTATTGTATACTCAATATTGCTTATTTGGTCTGGATACCTTATGAGCCAGGAGAGATTTTAGATTTAGAAGCTAAAATTGATATCTGGCAGTCTTTGTTGATTAGTATCAATACCGGAATTTTTATTAGTGTGATTCACACGGGCTATTTTTTAATTAAAAACTGGAAAAACTCAATGATGGATGCAGCTGAATTAAAGCTCAAAGCAGAACAGTTAGAACGCATTGCAAGTCAGGCCGAATTAGAAACGCTGAAAATGCAATTAGATCCTCATTTTTTATTTAATAATTTTAGCACACTATCTGAATTAGTGATTGAAGATCAGCAGGTAGCGGTGAAGTTTATTGATCATTTGGCTTTGGTCTATCGTTATATGCTTTCAAATGTCAGAAAGAATAGCATCAGTCTAAAAGAGGAGATAAGCTTTGTAGAATCATATTTTTACTTGATTAAAGAGCGAATGGGACGCAAGGTGGAGCTAATTATCGATATTCCAGAAAACGTTCAAAATACACAAGCTGTAGCGCCAATTGCCTTGCAACTTTTGGTTGAAAATGCAGTGAAACACAATACGGCATCCAAAGAACATCCCCTTGTTATTCACATTGAAGTAGTGAATCAATATGTGGTTGTCCGCAATAATTTACAAAAGCTAGTGGTCGAGTTGCCCTCCTCAAAAGTAGGATTGGATAATATCGTCGATCGCTATCGTTTGTTGAGTCAATTGGATGTTGAAATAACAAGTACAACGGAAGAGTTTATAGTGAAGTTGCCCTTGTTAGCAGTTAGAGAAAGAAGTTACACCAATTAAAAAATAGGGATATGAAGGTATTGATTGTAGAAGATGAAGAAAGAAATGCAAATAAACTTATGCGTCTCTTGCATCAAATTGACCCAACAATCGAAGTATTGGCGGTAGTCGAAGGAATACAGTCGGCGGTGAGTTGGTTGCAATCGCATGCGGATCCAGATCTTATTTTTATGGATATTCGCCTAGAAGATGGCCTTTGTTTTGAGATATTCGAACAAATTCAAGTGACTATTCCCGTTATTTTTACCACGTCGTATGATGAGTACGCCCTAAAGGCATTTAAGGTTAATAGTATTGACTACTTAATGAAACCCGTCCAAGAAGAAGACTTGGTTCAAGCATTGGCAAAATACAAAAGTTTGAATCCCGCGGGATTGAATGATTCTATTCAACATATTTTGGGAAGTTTAAACAAAAAAGAAATTGTTTATCGTTCCCGTTTTTTAATTCCTTACAAAGACGGTTTTAAAACAGTAAAAGTAGAAGAAATTGACTATATCTATTCCGAGTTGAAAATTACGCATTTGGTGTTGAAAGACAAAAGCGAAATCATCATCGGTCAAACGATGGAAGAAGTAGAAGAGGAACTAGACCCTCTTGTATTTTTCAGAGCGAATAGACAACATATCTTACATATCGATAGTATCCATAATATCCAAAATTATTACAATGGGAAGCTTAAAGTTACCCTTGTTCAAGACCCTCAACGCGAAATAATAATCAGTCGAGAAAAGTCCCCTCTATTTAAAAATTGGTTGAATTCATAAGGCTACTTCGGTAGCTTTTTTTAGTTGTCCCCTACAGATTAGTCCGCGGTTTTTACGGTTCAGGAAGCAATTTTTACACTTCAAAATAAAAAAAAAGTGTTGAAAATTTCTTTTTTTCATTTTTGTTGTGAAATATGAAAATTTATGAATAGAGTTTATAGAAACCTAAGCGTATTGGCTTATGTAGGGCTAACAGTATTTACCCTGCTCACGGCAGTAGGGTGTAAGCAGGCATCAAGTGATTCTGCACCAATGGGAGGACATCTTGAAGTAAAAACAGAGGTTGTAGAACGTGGAGACGCAGAAGTAGTACACAGTTATACCGCTTCTTTACAAGGAAAGGTTAACGTAGAAGTTCGAGCACAAGCTTCGGGCTATATCAATAAAATTGTTGTCAAAGAAGGGAGCTATGTCAAAAAAGGACAGGCGCTATTTTTGATTGATCCACAACCATACCAAATCAAGTTACAAAATGCAGAAGCGACGTTGAAAGCAGCAGCTGCAGAATTGGTGAATGCTCAATTGGAACAAGATAAAGTAAAATCACTAGTAGAAAACAAGTTTGTATCTCCTATTCAATTGCAAACTGCAAATGCAGCGCTAGATAGCGCAAAAGCGATGGTAGCACAAGCCAAAGCAGCTGTTGCAGAAGCCAAATTGAATTTGAGCTATTGTACAGTGGTCGCTCCAGTGGATGGGTTCTTAGGACGAATTCCCAAGTTAGTTGGAAACTTAGTAACAGCAGGAGAGGCAGAGCCTTTGACTACTATGTCTGATATTTCTCAGATTTACGCTTATTTTTCAGTAACAGAAGCAGATTACTTTGATTTAATTAAAGGAAGCAACGGAGAACAAGAGGTTTTACCGATGGATATTGAATTGAAATTGAGCAACGGTGATACGTATCCATTACATGGAAAGGTGGATATGATCAATGGGGAGTTTGATAAGGCTACCAATGCATTAAGTGTACGTGCTGTATTTGAGAATCCAGACAAATTATTGCGAAATGGAGGAACGGGAATTGTCAATTTAGTAGCGAAGAAAAATGACGTCTTGCAAATTCCAATCGCAGCAACAATGGATTTACAAAATAAAGTGTTTGCGTATGTACTTGGAAAAGACAATCAAGTGGAGCAAAGACAGTTGAAAATTGTGGGTAAAAACTTGCATACTTATTTTGTTCAAGGCGGTATCGAAAGCGGAGAAGTAATCGTTACAACGGGATTAGATAAAATAGCGGATGGCGATAAAGTTCAACCTTTAACTGCAACGTCCAATGAGCAAATTAGCGCAGTAAAAGAAGAAGAAACGGCGCGTGAAGCTTCGGTTTTATAACGTTCATCCTTCCACAAAAAACAAACAACAAAGATTCAATTTAACAAGGTAATTTCATGCTAAAAAAAATAATTCACAGGCCTGTTTTGGCTACCGTGATTTCTGTTATATTGGTAATCTTAGGTCTTGTAGGACTGAAAGAATTACCTGTACAGCAGTTCCCCGATATTGCACCGCCTAGTGTAGCTGTGCATGCATCTTATCCAGGAGGGAATGCTGAAACTGTACTAAAATCAGTGGTTACTCCTTTAGAGGAAGTCATCAATGGAGTAGAGCGAATGACTCACATCGAATCTACAGCCAGTAATGATGGTACAGCGACTATTACAGTCTTTTTTGAATTGGGTACAGATCCCGATCAAGCTGCAGTAAACGTACAAAATAGAGTTGCACAAGTGCAGGGAATCTTGCCAGAAGAGGTAATCCGTGCAGGAGTAAATACCCAAAAGGAGCAACGCGGAATGATTATGGTGATTGACCTCATCAGTGATGATGCGGAGCTATATGATGAAACTTTCGTTCAAAACTACGCGAGAATTAACGTGGTACGTGCTTTGAAGCGTATTAAAGGAGTAGGAAACGTACAGCTCTTTGGAGAGAAAGATTACGCTATGCGCGTTTGGTTGGATCCTCATAAATTGGCAAATCGCGGGTTAACCCCTTCGGATGTAGAACGCGTGATTCAGAATCAAAGTTTGGAAGTTGCTGCAGGTAATTTAGGACAAAATGCCGGTGGTGCAGTTCAATATACATTAACATACCCCGGGAAATACAATACACCAGAACAGTTTGAACAAATTGTTGTTCAGGCGGATAGTAACGGAAATGTTTTATACCTGAAAGATATTGCTCGCATTGAATTTGGAGCAGTAGCGTATGATGAAGAAAATAAAGTAAATGGAAAAGAAGCGGTTTCTATGGCGGTTTTCCAAACGAATGGATCGAATGCCAATGAAATTCAAACGCAAATTTATGGCGTATTAGAGGAGTTAAAACCTCAATTGCCGAAAGGGTTGAATTACAACGTAACCTTTGCAAGTAAAACGCAATTAGATGAATCAATTAATCAGGTAAAAACCACGTTGATTGAAGCTTTCTTATTGGTGTTTTTAATTGTGTATTTGTTCTTACAAGATTTTAGATCGACGTTAATTCCTGCTATTGCAGTGCCAGTTTCCTTGATTGGAACCTTGTTCTTCCTTAATATGCTGGGATTCTCCATCAATATGTTGACGCTCTTTGCCTTGGTACTCGCCATTGGAATTGTAGTGGATGATGCCATTGTCGTAGTGGAGGCAGTCCATGCCACCATGATGATTGATGGATTAAATGCCAAAGAAGCAACTTCCAAAGCAATGAGTGAGATTACAGGAGCTATTATCTCAATTACCTTGGTAATGTCTGCGGTATTCTTACCAGTAGGATTCATGACAGGACCAGTTGGGGTTTTCTATCAACAGTTTGCCTTTACCCTCGCGATTGCTATTTTAATTTCGGCAGTAAATGCCTTGACTTTGAGTCCAGCTTTATGTGCGTTGTTATTAAAGAACCACTATACAGATGAACACGGTGAAACAAGTAAAAAAGGATTTTTAGCTCGTTTCTTCTCTAGTTTCAACAACGGATTCAATGCGTTAACTGATCGCTATGTAGGGGGAATTCGCTTCTTATTAAAAAGAAAAGTACTAGGAGCTTCTTTGATCTTGGGATCAATTGTCGCTATGGTTTTATTGATGAATACAACGCCTAAGGGATTCATTCCAAACGAGGACCAAGGTTTTGCCATGTTTGCGTTGTCTTTGCCTCCGGGATCTTCTATTGATCGTACAACAAAAGTATTGAAAGAAGGAGATGATATTATGCGCAATCACCCAGCAATTAAATCGGTAACGACAATTTCAGGATTTAATATTTTGGGTAATGCTGCCAGTCCAGCTTATGGAATGGGATTCATCGCTTTCAAAGACAGAGAAGAACGCGGAGAAGTAACCGATATCAATGAAATCTTAGCCGATATCAACGGACAACTATCGACGATTAAAGAAGGTGATTTCTTCGTTTTTGCTAATCCGACAGTACCTGGATTTGGGGATTTTCGATGGATTGGAATTGGTGGTTCAAGATAGAAAAGGTGGAACAATTAATGAATTTGCAGATGTTGTAACGCAGTTTAATGCAGATTTAAGTGCATCAGATGAGGTGGTACAAGCTTTTACCATGTTTAAAGCAGACTTCCCGATGTATAAGATTGTTGTTGACCCAGTGAAAGCAAAAATGCATGGAGTAGAAGTGAGCGATATGATGGCTGCGGTACAATTGTTCTACGGAAGTGCCCAAGTAAATGACTTCAACCGCTTTGGAAAACAGTTTAAAGTGTTTGTACAAGGAGATGCGCCATTTAGAGCCAATGAAGATTCATTTAAGACCTTGTATGTTCATACACAATCGGGTGAAATGATTCCGATTAGCTCATTAGCGAAACTAGAAAAAGTATATGGCCCACAAGCGATTAGTAGACATAACTTATTCAATGCAATTACGGTAAACGGTATTATTAGCCCGGGAGTTAGTACGGGAGATGCTATGGCTAAAGTAGAACAGATTGCCTCAGAGAAATTACCTACAGGATATGGAATTGAATGGTTGGGATTGAGTAAAGAAGAAAAGCAATCCGGAAATCAGATGGTTTTCATCTTTGGATTGTCTATTTTATTCGTGTATTTCATTCTAGCTGCACAATACGAAAGTTACATCTTGCCATTGGTAGTCTTATTCTCTTTGCCTGTTGGAATTATAGGTGTCTTTCTCGCCATTGGAGCCGTGGGAATTGCCAATAATATTTATGTACAAGTTGGACTCATCATGCTCGTCGGTTTATTGGCGAAGAATGCCATTTTGATTGTAGAATTTGCCGTACAGCGAAGAAATGCTGGATTATCCATTGTGGAGGCCGCATTAGAAGCTTCGCGCTTGCGTCTGCGCCCAATCTTGATGACCTCTTTTGCCTTTGTTGCCGGGTTGGTGCCTTTGATGTTCGTACAAGGATCATCTGCTCAAGGAAACCACTCCATTAGTATTGGTACAGCTGGAGGAATGTTCTTTGGTGTTGTACTAGGTGTATTTGTTATCCCAATTTTGTATGTATTCTTCCAATATATTCAAGAGAAAATTTCAGGCGCACCAACAGCAACAGAACAACCAACGGAAGTTTAAAAAGAAATTTGAAATGAAAAAATACGTATATATCATACCCCTTGCTCTGGTCTTTACTGCTTGTAAAGTTGGAAAAGATTATGAGCGACCTGCTTTGGATACTCCGGATCAATTTTATGTCAATCCGCAGGTCGATAGTTCAGCCAATACCATGGCTGAGTTGTCTTGGCAAAACTTTTTTGGTCAGGAGGAGTTAGCGCATTATGTTCAATTGGCTTTGGATCAAAATACTGATTTACAATTGGCCATCAAGAATATAGACCAAGTGAATTTACTATACAAACAGTCTAAAATGGCCTTGTTGCCTAGCTTAACTATGCAGGCGACTGGAAATCACACAGAGTGGTCTAAGAACAGCGAGATTGCACAAACAGGAGTTTCGCGTATTAGCAAGGATTATACTGCGCGTTTAGATTTGTCATGGGAATTGGATGTTTGGGGAAAGCTTAGACGAGAAAAAGAAGCGGCCTTGGCTTCTTATATGCAAACGCAAGAAGTAAAAAGAGCCATTCAAAATAGATTAGTAGCTGAAGTAGCAACGGCTTATATCAATTTGTTGATGTTGGATGAGCAGCTGCGCATTGCAGAAGAAGGCTTGGTGCTACGCGAAAAAACATTCGCCTTGACGCAAAAAATGTATGAGATTGGAAACGAATCAAGTATAGCAGTTCAACAAGCAGAAGCCCAATGGTTAGAGGCGCAGGAATTACTTCCGCAAATCGAACAAGAAATTGCGTTGCAGGAAAGTGCTTTGGGGGTTTTACTCAATCATTTTCCTCAGAAAATTCAACGTACAACCTCTATTAATGCGTTGCAATTTTCAACGGATTTGAATACAGGTGTACCTGCGGAATTCCTAAGTCAACGTCCAGATATTCAAATTGCAGAATTAGAATTGAGAAAAGCAAATGCAAAAGCAGGAGCTGCACAAGGAGAAATGTATCCGAGCTTAACTATTTCAGCTCAAGGTGGATTGAATGCGATCGAAGCTTCTCAATGGTTTAATACCCCTGCTTCTTTATTTGGAACGGTGATTGGAGGATTAGTTCAACCCATATTTCAACAGAAAAAATTGAGAACGGCGTATGAAATTGCTGTAATTGAAAGAGAAAAAGCAGCCATAAGCTTTAAAAATGCGGTTGTAGTAGGTTATGCCGATGTACATGATGCTTTGGTGAAAATGGATAAACTGCAAGAAAGAGAAAAAGTAGTACAACAACGCGTCCTACTGTTAAATACGTCCTTAGACAATATTCAGGTAATGTTTGGATTGGATAAAGCTTCTTATCTAGAAGTGGTTAATGCACAAGCATTAGCCTTGCAAAGTAATTTAAATTATGCGGAATTAAAACGCGACTACTTAGCGTCAAAAATTGATTTATATCGCGCTTTAGGCGGACATTAATCACAAGTGTTGTTGTGAATAAAAAAAAGACTGGCTTCTTCTCCTTGAGGAAGTCAGTTTTTGTTTTTAGACAATTTGAAGGCGTGTAGAAGAAAATGAAAATCGAGCGTGAAAAGAACTTTAAAATCGGAGGATTGTTAGTTATATTTGTAACTCTTATTGAAACAAGTTATGAAGAATACAAAAGTTAGAGCGCAACAAATTATTATGACGGTGGGCTGTATTGTTTTTTTGGTTTGGGTGGGCATTCGCGGAATGAATGAACGCGCAGGTGAAACAAAAGAAACGAATACAACAGGAGAAGAACAGTTGCCTCTTGCTTCAGAAGGCGTGCAGGTGCAACCTGTTTCAGAAGAGGTTATTGTTGTCAATCAAACCTATGCAACACAAATGGCTTCAGCGCCCTCTATTACTATGCGTGCGGATAGAGGTGGAGAGCTTGTACAATTAAAAGTAGATGTCAATAGTCGCATTGAAGTAGGACAGGAAATTGCCTTGATGCGTGTAAATCAAGGAGATACACTTGGTTTGGGGAAAGCGACGCGAAAAGCAAAAGAAGCGAAGCAAGTGGTCAAAGAGCAATTGGAACAATTATTGGCGATTGATCGAGGGGAAGATGGAACGGAAGCCAAAGACAAATATGAAAAGCAGTATGAGGCCTACAATACAGCTAAAAAAGAAGCTGCTGTATATGAAGAACAAATCAATAAAATAACTTCATCCGCGAATGTCGTTGCAGTAGAAAAAGCAATCAAAGCCACTAGTGCAGGGGTTGTAAAACAGATTCTAGTAGGAGCAGGTAGAGCCATTGAGGTGAATCAGCCTTTATTAATGTTGCAACAAGGACAAGCAAAGGCGGTACAAATTGCAGTGACGAGTGAGAACTATTTACTCTTGCGCAATCATTTACAACAAACAAGAGCCAAAGTTGTTTTTCAAGATCAATCTGCTCTACAATTACCCGCTTCTGTTTTGGAATCTTTTACGCAACAATCCATTAATGAAGACGGAAAAATAATCATGACTTTGAATGTATCTTCTATTCCCAATATACAAGATATTCGAAAATTAGACCTGAGTATTTTGAATATACCAACGAAAGTATTGGATGAAAAGGCACTGTTTACACGGGACAATACAACGTATATCTGGACAGTTAATGAAGCCAATTTAGTTGAGGCAACGCCTGTTGTGGTTGTGAAAAAAGAAGGTGGAAAAGCGTATGTACAAAAAGGGAATGCCACTTGGAATCGCGTCTTAGTGGGCGATTTAAAAACTGTAAAAGAAGGCGATACATTCGAAAAATAATCTTCCCTAAGTTGTAGGCGTCTTTGTGAAATTATACAACATATTTCAAAAATTATGTAATACTCTTTTGTGTAGGAGTTGATATCTTCGCCCTATATATGAAGAGAATATTAGTCATACTATTTGGTATTATGTACTTCTTTTTAGCCTCTGGCTTTAGTACATATCAGCACATCTGTAAAGGATTGGTGCAGCAAACGAGTATGGCTTTTGCTCAAAACGCAGAAGAAAATTGTGCATTCTGTAGCAAAAAAGGAAAAACGGTTAACGAACCAAAGAAGAATTGCTGTCAAGACAAAGTTGAAGTTGTAAAAGTAAAGTCGGAAGTACAGAATTCAACATTTAAGGTGCTTAAAGTTTCGTTTTTTGTTGATGCTATCTTGCACCGTTATTTTGGTGCAGTGTACGAATTTATTGCTGCACCAAAAGAAGTATTAAATCCCTATATATATTACCTGTATGTAACAAAGGAAATCCCTTTGTATATCAAGCATTGCGTGTATCGAATTTGATTTATACAAGACACTTTGAAGGTATCTGTCCCTTAGGCTAGATACGGCTGAGTTATTGTATAATTAAACGCGTGATTTGAAATGAAATTCAATACAATAGCGTGCGTTGTTTTATGGTGTGCAGCAAGTGCTGTATCTGCCCAAACACTTACTTTGGAACAGGCCATTGAGCAAGTTACCCAACGCTATCCCCTCATAAAAAGTAAAGAAGCCCAACTACAAGCTTCCATTTACAATACCCAAAATCAAAAGGGAAATTATTTTCCAGATTTAACGTTCGGTGCTCAACAAAGCTACGGAACAATTAATGCACAAAACGGACCTTTATACGCCTATGGCGGGTTAGGCTCTGCTGCAACTTCTATGCCTTTGGCAGAACAGAATTGGAATGCAGCTTTTGGATCTTTGTACTTTGCCAATGTCAATTGGAATTTATTTTCCTTTGGTAAAACACGCCAAGGCGTGGCCATGACAAAAGCCCAACAAAGCGTAGCTCAACAAGACCTGGCTCAAGAGATTTTCAAGCAGCAAGTGAAGGCGAGTGCCACTTATTTTAATTTACTAGCAGCACAACGCATTGTTGAGGTACAACAGCGAAATCTAGAGCGCGCAAAAGTATTCTATACGGCTACGGAAGCAAAAGTAAAGAGCGGATTTAATTGCTCAAGTTGATGAGCGATTGGCACAAGCTGAAGTAGCTTTTGCAGAAACGACCTACATTAAAGCGTATGACAAAGAATTAGAATGGGACAAACAACTTTCTGATTTATTGGATATCGAGCGTCAATCGTATGAATTAGATTCACTTTTCTATACAGCAAAACCGCTGGTATTTGAACAAGAATTTACCTTAGAGCACCATCCCATTTTACAATGGCAAGAACAACGCGTGAAGCAAAGCCAAACGATGGAAAAACTCGTACATCGCGGTAGCTTACCTCAGTTGAACGCATTTGGAATTATTCAAGGTAGAGGTTCTGGTTTTGATTGGAACTACGTACAAGATAATACTGCATTTACTAAAAACTACAGCAATGGCGTAGGAATTGATCGCAGTAATTATTTGGTAGGATTGCAGTTGACGTGGAATATTTCGCATTTCTTTCGAACAACATCCAAAGTAAAAGAACAAGAAAAAATTTCTCAAAGCTTGCAAGAGGAATATGCAAAAATGGATCGTGAATTAACAAACCAAGTGTTGTTAACGAAAGAGCAGTATGATAATGCAGCTAGCATTTTGACACACAGTACAATTGAAGTACAGGCGGCTACCGTTGCTTTTAATCAGCAACAAGCCCTGTATGAAAATGGGTTGAGCGATTTAGTTGCTTTTACTCAAGCTTTGTACACGTTACAACGTGCTGAAATTGCATTTGAAGTGGCTCAAAATAACATTTGGCAAGCACTTTTAATGCAGGCTTCTGCTCAAGGAGATATTCAACTTTTAGTCAACGCTATTCCCCAAAAATAATAGAATATGAATTTAATTCGTTTTGCCTTGCGCAAACCGATATCTATTATGGTATTGGTTATAGGCTTGTTGTTCTTTGGATTTAAATCATCCAAAGAGATTCAGGTGGATATTTTACCTGAAATGAATTTACCTGTGGTGTATATTGCCCATTCATTTAATGGATATACGCCACAACAAATGGAAGGTTATTTTACCAAGATGTATGTAAATATGATGCTTTTTGCCAATGGGATTAAAAGTATCGATACTAAAAATACACAAGGATTGACCTTAATGAAAATTGAGTTTTACGAGGGAACAGATATGGGAGAGGCGATTGCTTCTATCTCAGCCCTGTCCAACCGTTCTGTGATTTTCTTACCTCCAGGCGCTCCACCGCCATTCATTATTCGTTTTGATGCCTCTTCTCAACCTGTGGGACAGTTGGTGTTTCGCTCTGAAACAAAAACGAATAATGAATTGCAAGATATCGCCAATTTCGTGGCACGTCCTTTCTTGATTAAAATTCCAGGGATGACAACGGCACCTCCTTTTGGTGGTTCCCCACGTACGATTGAGATTAATATTGATCCGAATAAACTGCGCACGCACCAGATGAGTCCTGAACAAATCGTGGAGGCGATAAGCAGACAAAACGTAACCATGCCATCAGGAAACGTATATGTAGGAGAAAAGAATTACTTAACTCCGACCAATAATACGCTTAAAACGGTGGAAGAATTTGGTGATATTCCGTTGTTTAAAGGACAAGTAGACAACGTTTATTTACGCGATGTAGCCACGGTAAAAGATGGAGCTGATATTACGACGGGATATGCACTTGTGGACGGAAAACGCTCGGTTTACATTAATATCGCCAAGTCAGGGAAAGCCTCTACTTACGATGTTGTACAACAGTTGAAAAAGTCAATTCCACATATTCAGAATAACCTACCGGATGATGTGAAAATTTCGTACGAATTTGACCAATCAGTCAACGTAATTAATGCGGTAAAAAGCTTAATTGTAGAAGGTGTTTTAGGGGCGCTATTAACAGGATTAATGGTCTTGTTGTTCTTGCGTGACCCAAGAGGAGCCTTGATTGTAATCCTAACGATTCCAATTGCTATTATTTCTTCTGTTTTGTTCTTGAAATTATTTGGACAAACCATCAATATCATGACGTTGTCTGGATTGGCTTTAGCTATTGGTATTTTGGTGGATGAGAGTACGGTAACCATTGAGAATATACACCAACATTTTGCCCTCGGTAAGAGTAAGGTCCAAGCCATTTGGGATGCTTGTAAGGAGATTGCCTTTCCAAAACTATTAATTCTATTCAGCATCTTAGCCGTGTTTGCTCCTGCATTCATGATGACGGGGATTCCAGGTGCATTATTTATGCCTTTGGCTATGGCTATTGGATTTGCGATGACCGTTTCTTTCTTGCTTTCTCAGACGTTTGTACCTATTATGGCGAACTGGATCATGAAATACAATCCAGAGAAACCCGCAATTTCAGAAGAAGCTAAAGGATTTGATAAATTCAAGAATCGCATGGTGGCTCAAATTGAGAAACTGATGCCTTTGAAGAAAATTATTGCCGTGGGTTCTATTGTATTTGCTTTGTTAGCAGTGGCGTTTATGTATCAAAACATCGGTAAAGACGTTTTGCCAACGGTGAATTCAAGTCAGGTACAAATGCGTATTACCGCACCAGAAGGAACGCGTATTGAGCATACCGAAATGAAGGTGAAAAAACTATTAGCTGAATTAGAAGATTTATTTGGCAAGGATAAGATTGCGATTTCATCTGCCTTTGTGGGACAACACCCTTCTTCGTTTGCTGTGAGTCCGATTTACTTGTATAATGCAGGTCCGCATGAAGCCTCTATGCAGATTGCTTTTAAAGATTTTAGCGGAAATACAGATGAATTAAAGGATCAAATTCGCGAGCGCATTCAAGCGACATTACCTGAATTGAAATTGACGTTTGAACCGATCGAATTGACGGAGAAAATTCTAAGTCAAGGAACGAATACACCAATCGAAATCCGCGTTTCAGGGATGATGCGTAAAATGAATATGATGACTGCTAATAAGCTATTGACGAAGTTGAAGGGCATCGATTATATGCGTGATCAGCAGATGCCAATTTCGATGAATTATCCCGCGTATGAGATTAATATTGATCGTGTTCGCGCCGCACAATTGGGATTAGATGCGATGGATATTGCTAAATCATTGGTGGCTACAACGGCTTCATCTCGCTACACAAACCGCAATATGTGGGTAGGAGGTATGATGGGAATTGCCTATGACGTACAAGTACAAATGCCCCAAAATCAATTGAATAGCAAAGAAGAGTTAGAAAATATTCCTTTGAGTAAAAATGCAGATCGCCCTGTATTGAGTGATGTCGCAACGATTACGGAGTCTAAAGTACTGGCAGAGAGTTATAACGAAGGAACTATGGGGTATGTAACTGTAATTGCGAACGTGCATAAAACCGACTTGAATCGCGCCAAAGAAGATGTAGAAAAAGTGATTGCTGAATTGGGAGAATTACCTAAAGGAGTAAACGTGGAATTGATGGGAATGGCACCTGTATTGGATGATACAATGAAAAGTTTAGCCGGTGGTTTATTGGTTGCTATTGTGGTGATTTTCTTGATGCTTACGGCTAATTTCCAATCATTCAAAGTGTCGTTTGTTATCTTAACTACAGTGCCTTTCGTAATGTTGGGATCTTTGTTACTGCTCAAAGCAACTGGATCCACGGTGAACTTACAGTCCTACATGGGAATTATCATGTCCGTCGGAGTATCCATTGCGAATGCCGTGCTCTTGATTAACAATGCAGAAACGCTGCGCAAGATTGGATGGACCTCTACAGCAGCCGCAATTGAAGCAACCAAATTGCGTATTCGCCCAATTGCCATGACTACTTTAGCGATGATCGCAGGAATGCTACCGATGGCTATCGGACATGGAGAAGGAAGTGAGCAAGTAGCTCCATTAGGACGAGCTGTAATTGGTGGATTGTTAGCCTCAACCATTTCGGTATTGGTGATTTTACCCATGGTATTTGCTTGGGTGATGAATAAAGTAAACAGACAATCTCCTTCTTTAGATCCAGAAGATACCGAAAGCATTCACTATATACCGACTGAAAACAAATAAGAATCATGAAAAGAATATATATAACCCTAGTTAGTTTAGTAGTATTAACTGCTTGTGCAGATAAGAAAACGCCAGAAACGGAAGAGAAAAAAGGCGAAACAGGTATGATAATGCCTGGGATGAATAACAAAGAAACGGTGGCTATTGAAAAGAGTAATCCTGTAGTTCCTTTACAGTTACCCGGTGAATTGAGAGCCGATCAACGCACGGAACTATTTGCAAAAGTAAATAGTTATGTGACAGATTTGCGAGTAGATATTGGAGATCACGTAAAAAAGGGCCAAGTATTAATGGTGTTAGAAGCACCTGAAATTCAGGCTCAAGTATCCAATGCTCAAGCGAAGTGGAAAGCTCAAGAAGCAATGTATATTTCGACTAAGGCCACGTACGATCGCACCCTAAAAGCGAATGAAACACCAGGTGCAATTGCTCCGGATTACTTAGAGCAGATTACAGCCAAAATGCTAGCAGATAAAGCCCAGTTGGCTGCTACAAAATCGGCCTATGAAGAGATGCAAAATATTGATCAGTATTTGGTTATTCGAGCACCTTTTGATGGAGTTATTACAGATAGACAGGTCGATAAAGGCGCTTATGTGGGGCCAATGAGTAAAATACCCTTGCTTATTGTAGAAGATATTCATACGCTGCGCTTAAACTTATCTATTGCAGAGGCCAATACACCTTATATCAAAGAAGGGGATACAGTCAAGTTTAAAGTGAGAACCTTGCCTCAAAAGGAATTTACAGGTGTGATAACTCGAAAAGCGGGAAGTTTAGATTTGAAACTGCGTGCAGAGCAAATTCAAGCAGATATCAACAACAAAGAACAGCTGTTGAAACCCAATATGATTGCAGATGTAACCCTACAATTAAAAAGAGAAGAACCGAGTTTCTTTGTGCCTAAATCGGCTTTAGTAGAGAGCAATTTAGGGGTATATGTTATTGAAGTAAAAGATGGAGTTGCGTATCATAGTAAAGTAGCCAAAGGAAGAGTAATGCCAATGATGGTTGAGGTTTTTGGTGAATTAACCGAAGGAACACAAATCCTGAAGATGGCAACAGAAGAAATTATGCATGAACAAAAAATTAAATAAGAAAATGAAAAGACAAGGAATTAAAATCGCAGTAGTATTAGCCGTAAGTATAGTAGCTATTGCGTGTGGAGAAAAAAAACAAGGAGATAACCAACAAGCAGAAGCCGCTTTAGAACAGGTGAAAGAAGAAATGAATCACAGCATGGGAGAGCCTGTTGCGTCTTCTGAGAAATACAAAAAAGGAGATGTGGTTCCCAAGGAGTTAGTTTGTATGGTGAACGATGCTTTTATGGGGAAAAAACAATTAGAAGTAGAGCATGACGGCAAAATATATTACGGCTGTTGTGCGATGTGTCAATCTAGAATTCCAGAGGATGAAAGTGTGCGTTATGCCAAAGACCCTTTCACCTTAGAAACAGTAGATAAAGCCGAAGCTTACATTGTCATGATAGGAGACAACGGTGAAGTTGCTTATTTTAAAAATGAAGCAAATTACCAACAATTTGTAGCAGAGGCACAGGTTAATTAATTTGTTCCATAGGGAAGTAGTTCCTACTTCCCTATATTTTTAAAGTATGAAGCGTGATTTAATTTTATATGTAAAAAACATGGTTTGTCCGAGGTGTATTACCTTGGTACAACAAGAGTTGTTGAAGTTAGAGGTGAAAGGGAAAGTTATGCGTTTAGGCGAAGTGGAGTTGGAAAAACCCCTAACACAATTGCTACATCATCAAATCAAAGAACGATTGTCTCAAGTGGGATTTGAAGTTTTGGATGATGCGAAACAGATTGTGGTAGAACAGGTGAAAACCAAGATTATCGCTTATGTTCAACAGAAACATTTATCTCATTTGAATTTATCCGATTATTTGGCCTCTACTTCTTCCATGAGTTATGCGAGAATTGCCCGATTATTTGTAGCACATACTACCTTAACCATCGAGAAGTATTACATCCTACAACGCATTGAAAAGGTAAAAGAACTGATTTCATATTGTGAGTTATCACTAGAAGAAATTGCACAACAATTACATTATAAAGACGTCAGTCACATGAGCAAACAATTTAAAAAAACAGTCGGGATTCCGCCTTCCCTTTATCGGAAGAATCAAAGGTTTGAACGAAAGTTTTTAGATCATATTATTACTTAATTACTGAATGCTATGCGAATACTTTGTATCGTTTGCTAGTTTGTTGACGAAAAGAGGACCTTGGACAGTCCTCTTTTTTTATCTGTGATTTGTCCTGTTTTTACTCCAAATAGGATCTATACTACACAGGGGGAAAGTCCTACTTTTGTATAGAATAAAAAAACAGATTATGATGAATACGATACTACAACTTATAGGATATTCGATAGTTATCGGAGTAAGTGCAACTATTTTTATGGATTTATATGCCCTTGTATTGAAGAAGGTATTTAACATTCCGTCCCTTAACTATGCATTTTTAGGGAGATGGATTGGCCATTTTAAACACGGGGTATTTAGCCATTCAAACATCATGCAGGCGACGCCTATTGCAGGAGAAAGAGCAATCGGATGGGCCGCTCATTACTTCATAGGAATTACTTTTGCCTTTGTTTTATTGCTTATTTTGGGTGTAGCGTGGGTTGGTCACCCAACGGTGATTCCTCCTCTATTAATTGGAATTCTAACTACTGTAGCGCCATTCTTTATGATGCAACCAGCCTTTGGTTTTGGTATTGCGGCTTCTAAAACTCCACAACCACAAACAGCACGACTCAGAAGTTTAATGGCACATACTATTTATGGTGTCGGACTTTACTTAGGGGGGCTTGTGCTGCATGCAATACTATTTAGTTAATCAGAAAAAGAACCGCCGTATCGTTAGTATCAAAAGTTGTTGCTATCTTTAATATAAATAAAGGGAAGGATGAAAAGCGAAGATAATATCAAAGAAATTCATACGCTAGAAGAATTTAAAGCACTGTATTTTGCTGATCAAGAAGGCAATATTGTGTGTGAAGAATGCTGTACGATTGAATATCAAAGTGGCATCGGGTTTTTGGAGATTTTTACGTTAGAAAACTTATCCCAATTGCCCACTTTTATTGCAGGTAGACAAACGAGAAAACAGTTCTATACCATGGTGCTTATTACAGCAGGAGAAGTGGAGGAGATTATTGGGTATACCAAACATACTTTTACCGCTGGGGATATGTATTTTATTGGTGAAAATCAACTGCATCATATCCAACAATGGAGTGATGACGTGCAAGGATTTATGTGTCTTTTTGATTCAGATTATTTCTTACTTTGTCTAAAACACCAAATCAAGTTAAATAGTTTTCCGTTTTTTCAATTCGGTCAGCAGCCATTTGTGAATTTGGGAGAGCGAGAAGTGTCGATGATGGAACATTTGTTTTGGAAGTTAAACAATGAGAAATGCCAAAAGCAAACCTTCAATGACGACTTGCTTGTACGTATGTTTTTGAATATTATTTTATTGGAAGCAGAACGTATTTACAACCATAAAAAAGTAGAAACACCTTTTGTCTTATCACGTAAAGAACAACTGGTTGCTCGTTTTCAACTTTTAGTGAATCAGAAAATTATAGTACTCAAACAAGTCAATGAATATGCTGCCTTGTTACATGTGCATCCCCATTATCTCAATGATGTAGTCAAAGAGATAACTGGTTTTCCTGCGAGTTACTTCATCCAAAAGCAATTAATTGATGAAATCAAATCTAGGTTAATACAAACCAATGATACGGTGGCTATTATTGCAGGGGATCTCAATTTTACAGAAGAATCCTACCTCGGACGATTCTTTAAAAAACAAGTAGGTGTTACACCTATTCAGTATAGAAAAACACACAAGCAACATTAAGAAGCTTGAAGATATATATATAGAGAACGCAGCGCATTTTCTCTCTTTTTTTATCTAAAAAGGACTATTGCTTAATAAAATGAAATATTGATTTTTGTAAATACAGTGATTGGATAATAATTGTTTGATTTTGTATAAAATTTTAAATAATTAATGTTAATTTTGTCTTGTATTTTAAATATTTTAAAAGATGAAAAAAATTGCAATGGTATTGTCTTTAGGACTTTTATTGGCTTCTTGTTCTCAAGGGCCCAAAGATGTAGCGATTAAGTTTACAGAGAATGTAGCTAAGGGAAAAATAGATGAAGCGAAAAAATACGCAACAGAACCTACAGGAAAATTATTAGAAATGGCAGTATCTTTTGGTGGATTACCAGTTGAGCCTGAGACAAAAATAGAGTTTGTAAAAGATTCTATTGTGGATAGTAAAGCATGGGTAACAGTGAAAAATCAAAAAGGAAAAGAATCAGAAGTTACCTTAGTGAAAATGGATGGAAAATGGTTGGTCAATATGGAACCTCAAAAATAAACCGATGCTTACTTAGTCTTTTTTTACTTTTCGTCTCTTGTACCCAAGCTTCTAAAACAGAGGAATCTGAAATTTTAGTTCCTTTAAAAAATGGAGACTTGATTGTTCGACAAGGAACAGGGTATTTCTCTGATCTTTTTAGACATATGGGATCTCGGGATAAGAAATATTCACATATCGGTATTATCAGTAAAGAGCAAGATTCTATTTTTGTTTATCATATTGAAGCCGATGAATTTACAGGAGAGGGGTTTGCCTTAAGGGAACAGGTGGGGAGCTTTATCAAAAATGCTAAAACCTATACCTTTTTTGAAAATCAAATGGATTCAATAGCTCGAAACGCAATGTTGAATAAAGCGAAAGAATTCGTTCAGTTACAAGTAAAATTTGACTTAAATTTTAATGCAGAAGATGATGATAAGCTGTATTGTACCGAATTAGTGGCAAAATCGATTAATTACGGATTAGATTCAGTATACATCAAACCAACAGCAAGTTTAAAAGGGCGTCTTTTCTACGGATTAGATGATATTTATTCCAAAGACGTTTTTAAAGAAATAGAATAAGAAAGAGAGTATCCCACAAGGATACTCTTTTTTTTGCTGTGATATGTAGGGTTTAACAAGCAAAAAGTGTGAGAATAAAAAGAGATATAACGTGTATTTTTGAAGGTATAAAAGCCAAGTAAGAATTAGTAAATTTTTTGTTGAAACGTTTGTTTATTATTTTATATAACAATAAAAACGTTTGTTTTTTTACGTTAAGTTGTAGGCACAGCACGAGAGTGCTGTGTCTATTTTGTATGATTTAAATATAAAGCAATATAAAATTTGGTTAATATGTTCTTAATAGTACTTTTGCAGCAAATTTTACTACATAATGAAAAAAGCATTTTATATTGTATTGTTTGTTGTTTTAGGAACAGTACAATCGTTTGCACAAACGATCAAAGATTTTAAGCTCTTACAGGGGGAAAAAGAAGTTGAGGTTGTTTTTACCTATGACAATCTTCGTATGATGAAGGAAAACTTTACGGAAGAAGAATATGTACAAAATCACATCAAAAACTTAGAAAAGAAAGATGAAGGATCAGGAGAATTTTGGGTGAAGAGCTGGGAGCGCAGTAAAGAAGAAATTTGGGACCCTAAATTTTTATTGTTAGCGAACAAGTATACCGATAGAAAAATAAAATTTACCAAAAATGCACCGAACTCAAAATACCTCTTATTGGTTGATGTACTGTGGATTTACCCAGGATGGGATGCTGGAATTATGAGACAAGGAGCTAAAGTTACTTCAACATTGAAATTAGTAAGTAGAGAGAATCCAACTGTGGTGTTAGCCTATCATAAATTTGTAGATATGCCTGGAAATCAATTTGGTTCAAACTTTAACAATGAAACTCGAGTTGGAGAAGGATTTGCAAAAACAGGAAAAGAATTTGCAAAAAAAATTGCAAAGAATTTATAAAAATAGAAAAGAGAGGCTTAGTGAATTTTACTAAGCCTTTTTTATGCGTTGTAGGTATAGAAATTAAAAGGCTCATTCTTCTTTGGGTTCGTTTATTTGGCGTATTTTTAGGTATAGGTAAATTTGTTTATCATCCGATTTAAATGCAATGGAGAACTTCATCAAACTAGATCAGCAAAACATCGAACAAGAGCATATTTGTTGTGCTATAGCAGATAAGAAATCGCAGGAAGGATACCAATTAAAGAAAGATTGGTTGAAAAGAGAAATGGAGCATGGCTATGTCTTTCGACGATTAGATGCGAGAGCTAAAGTGTTTATTGAATATGGACCTGCAGCAACAGGTTGGGTACCTGTGTTAGCGCCGGATTATTTGTTGATCAATTGTTTTTGGGTTTCTGGACAATATAAAGGAAAAGGATATGCCAAGCAGCTCCTCCAACTGGCGATTGATGATGCCAAGCAAAACAACTATAAGGGATTGGTAACAGTAGTGGGAACCAAAAAGTTTCACTTTATGAGTGATACCAAATGGTTGTTGAAACAAGGGTTTACAACCCTAGAACAAACAAGTTCAGGCTTTAGTTTATTGGTTTTAAAATTAGATGAAGATGCGGTAAACCCCAAAATTTAATGACAGTGTAAAGACGGGGCGATGTAAAGAAAAAACAGACCTTACAGTATACTATTCGAATCGTTGTCCATTTTCAGCTTTGCATGTGGAACATGCGTTAGTGACAACCGCAAAAAAGCGCAATTTATCCCTGACTATTGTCAAATTGGAATCCAGTGAACAAGCCCAACAAGCACCAAGTCCTGCGACTATTTTTAGCTTATTTTATCAAGGGGAATTTTTGACGACGGATATCAGTGTATGCTTAGATAGTCGATTTGATCTATGCTTAGAAAAACGCCTAAAATAGAGAAATGACGGTTTGGATATCGTCAAAAATATGCACAACTAAATCGCAAAAAAAATCAACCCTCTTAAGATTTGAAACTTTGCCAAGCCCTAAAACGCTGATTGAGGATGGGTTTTAATACCTCATAATTGACCCAAGAATTTTCAAGGCGGTATAAGCTATCATGGTCCAAATAATTATCTATTACTTTGATATTGAAGACCTCTGCATAATCAGAGAGATAGTCACTGTAGGCTTGTGCGAATAGCGTTTCATCATCATAATAATCCTGAATAAAACCATTACCTACCTCATTCAAGTCAGCCGTTGTAAATTTACCATCGCAGCAATCAAATAAAAAATCAACACCCGTTTGTGTTCGATTTTTTACTTGGGTTATTTGCGTGATATTATTTTCTACTTGTTCTTCAGCTACTAGTTCCATTTCAATACACCAGGTTAAAAGCATACCAATATGCGTTGCACCGTTTTCTTTCGCTAAATCCTTTGGAAAATCTCCATTATAATGCCAAGCGGCATCGTCATATTTTGCCATGATGTAGTTTCAATTGTAAGTGTAAAAGTACAGTAAAAAGACTCAAATAGAAACTGAAAATATGGTTTTTATATGCACATAATAAAACGGGAATAAAAGAACGAACAGCATCAAACCAAGGCTGCATTCACGAAAAAAAAGGTGATATTTCGGAGGTGAGGGTTTATATTTTTAGGTATAGATTGGTTTTTAACTGTAATGCATCGTATTCTTGATCTGTAAAAAAAACAGCATAACAAGCTAACATGATAAAAGAGAAATTATCAATTCGCATGAATACTAAGATTCCCAAGTGTAAGAGAATACCTATAAGCAAAACGATTTTTCGTGTAGAATTAAACCAGACGAAAATGGGAAATAACAATTGAAAAACAATCGTAGACCAGGTTAATGCATAAACGAGCATGGGAAATTGGGTGATGTAGTCATTCACGGCATACGCAGAGAAATCACTCGTGTTTAAAATGTAGTAAAGGGCAGTACCATCAAGCCAAACTTCTCCTTGTAGTTTATGTAAACCAGCAAAGAAATAAACAATACAGATTTGAATCATTATGCCAAAAATTGCTACAGCAGTGAGTTTCTTGAGATAGTAATTCGATTCAATCCCTATTTTTTCTACAATTTTAATATAGGGTTTACACAAGCTCTTAGAAGAAATAAAAAAGAAAAAAGGAAGTAGGGCAGTAATGATATTATCCCCACCATCAAGGAGGTAAATATTTCTGAATTTGAATATAAAAAGCAAGAAAAAGAGCAATATAGCCGAAATTCGAGGAAACAAGCCTAAGGTAAAAGTCAAGCTGCATAGAAAGCCTACAAGACAAAAAATGAACACATGACTAGGTTGGTTGAAATCAATGTTTAAAAGTTGTAAGTTATAGTACTGTACAATATCTTGATAGGTTTCGTACGATACAATGCCGTTGTTATCGAAAATAAAATTTCGATGGGTATAATAGGTAATAAAATCCTTCATAAGGCTTAATCCTATTAAGATGCGAAGTAGTATAATACCAGTAGTTCGATGTTCCATTAGTGCTGTTGTATTAAAAAGAGTTTGTCTAATTCTGTATAAATAGTCGTATACGTTTTGGGGAGATGTATATCCGTATTGAGTTGTTCATCCACGAGAAATAGTTTGATAAAAACAGAGTCTTGGGGCTGAATCAAGGATTGAAAATCAGTTTGATTTTGAAAAACAAATTTGGAATAGTTAACAATAGATTCTAACCCTTGACTAATATGGGGGTTATCTTGAATCTTAATGTTGTTACGCTGTAGTTTCACTATATCATTGAAACACCCTGAAAAATATTTTTTTAGTCGTTGATCGATAGAAAAAAAAGAGCTATAACTTCTTGCTCTGATGAGCTGTTGGATATCGATCAAATCACTTTTCTGTGTTACCGTGCTGAATTGGACTAAAAAATAATGATTGCCCATCGGAGGGTTGGGGGAGAACATGCTCCAATTTTGTTCAAAAAAAGGGAGTGCATAGTTTTCTTTAATCTGTTGGATGGTTTCAGATTTAAAATAGCCTTGATCATAAACCTGAATTAGGAGAATAAAAGAGCAGTAAAAAAATAGTACTAGGTATACGAAGTAATGATATAATTTTTTCATAGTGACAAATAAAAAATGAATATATATAGCAATAGGGAGGTGATTAATACGCTGTCCTAGATAAGAAACATAGCATAGCTTAAAAAAGAAGAGTATGCATTTGATACATCCATTAGCGTCATCTTTTTTTTTGTTTCTGTGATTCCACTAACGATTTGTTTGTTGAAACAATTCAAAAAAGAAGTAAGGTCTAATCATAGACCTTACCCTTTACCTTTATCTTTTAGGGATAAATGGATTAAAAGTACTTGCACTATTGTTTGAAGAGGTCGAATTTCGGCTCTCGCTACTAATAGCATTGCTTTTTTCTCCAACTAATGTTGTTTTAGTACCTGTACCAATAGAATTAGCACTGCTTAATCCGATAAGAGTAACAAATGTGAATGCTACTCCAAGAAAAATTGATTTTTTCATGGTTTAAAAAATTAAAATGTTAATAAATAATACTTGTATTGCTTTTGTTTATGAAAGCCTTTTGGATGTAGGTGCTTGCTTATACGTCTCTTTTTAACTAAAAAAATGGCGTTTTACAAACGGTATGATGTTGGGTATTAACCATCATTCGAGAATGAAATGATGCTGTATATCGAATAAATCACGAGTTGATTTATCTGATTTTGTTTTTTCTGCCTCTAGTTGTACCCCCAATCGCAATGTTTTTACCTTGCGTCCAAGATTGAAACAATTGCAGTTTAAATAGGATAAAATGCTAGACTTTTATTGTGCTTTATTTAGTATTGCGATGATTGCATCAACGTTTTGTTCGTTGAGGCAATTTGAAAAAGAAGTAAGGTCTAGTCTTAGACCTTACCCTTTTTCCTTTATCTTCTAGGGATAAAGGCATCAAAAGTGCTTGCGCTATTGTTTGTCGAAGCATTGGAAGTAGAAGAGTTCGCATTTCGACTTTCGCTAGTAATAGCATTGCTTTTTTCTCCAACTAATGTTGCTTTAGTACCTGTGCCAATAGAATTAGCACTACTTAATCCGATAAGAGTAACAAATGTAAATGCTACTCCAAGAAAAATTGATTTTTTCATGGTTTAAAAAATTAAAAAGTTAATAAATAATACTTGTATTGCTTTTGTTTATGAAAGCCTGTAGATGTAGGTGCTTGCTTATCCCTCTCTTTTCAACTAGAAAAGCGAGGTTTTGCAAACGGTATGATATTGGGTATTGATCATCATTTAAGAATGAAATGATGCTGTACATCGAATAAATCACGAATCGATTTATCTGATTTTGTTTTTTAAAAGTAGTACAAAAAATAATCACAAACAATAGGATTTTGATTAAAAATTCCTATTTATTTGAATAATTATTACAATAATTGATTGTTGTTTGAATATAATATTGTTTTGTGTAAAGGGAATTGAGCTACAGTTTGAAAATGAAGCTTGATTTATTGTGATAAGTCACTTAATCCACTTAGTTTCGTATACGGTATAGTATGAATTTTTGCTAGACGCGATACAATGAATGAATTAACAAAAAAGATACGCTTGATTTTCTGGCCCATGGTAAAGCTTACTATACTCGTTATTGTTGGGCTTTCTTTTCTGCATTGGTTGTTGTTTATAGTGGGAAATCTTCCTGTACGAGAAGATGTGTATTTGTTTTTTCTGCCTCTAGCCGTACCCCCAGTTGTGGTTTTTTTTATCTTGCGTCCAAGATTGAAACAGTTGCAGTTTAAACAGGATAAAATGTTGGACTTTTACTGTGCTCTTTTTAGTATTGCGATGATTGCACCAACGATGATTGCTCAAAATTATCTCGATAAGGCCCTAGGGAAATTGACAACGTTAGAAGATATTACCCAAGTAGATAAGGAGCCAAAATCCAAGTATTATACTGTTAATCGCTATCATCTTGATACCAAAAAGGTAGGATGGTATACCGAGATAAAAGCATCTGGAAAGTCAAGTTATGATTTATATTTTCGGGCATACGCTGTATTTCCAATAGTTAAGCGCTATTCGGATCAACCAACCACGGATCATACGTATTGGTTGGGTGTGTCTTATCAAAGAAATACGGGAAATCCTAAGAATGACCTGCAATTGAATATGATTTATCAACGGTTTATACGAGAAGTTCAACATGAATTCAAGGGAACAAACTTTCGAAGTTTTACTTTTCTGGAAGGGTTAGACAAAGCAAAGGACAGAGGGAAATACGCAGCAGCTTTAGCTAATGCGGGGCATACGAATGTTGATGAAGTACTTGTTTTTAAACCGCATGTTGAACACTTTGATTCGCGTATTCAAAATCATCAATTGCTTTGGTTTTTTGTTTCGTTGGGACTTGCATTTGCGCTTTGTTTTGCACTTGTTTTTTTTGCTAAATTGAAAAAATAACACGCTGTTTTACAAGATACCTCCTTCGGTTTAGCGTTTTTCTCTCCGCTCTTTTAGGCTTCTTAAAAAAGACAACGAATAAAGCTTTATTTTGAATTTTGATGTCTTTCTCATCTAATTCAAAGATTTCTGCACCTGTCAAATAGATAGATGTCTGATAGTTTTGGTTATAAGGTAGAAGATTGAGCGGCTTCCCATTCTTTTCGCTTGTATTTTAATCGCACCAGTTTTCGTTCTATATCGTGTATCTCTTCATTGACTTTTTGAATGTGAGAATAGATCATAAAAGGAAGTGCTAGACTAAACACAATGGCCATAGCAGTAAAGGTTTCCCAGTAGCCCATCGTTTCAGCCATAGAATGGCGATCTCCTTTTGAAGGAATTCCAGGTATTAGGAAAGCACAAAGCACAAGAAATGGGATGGGAAATAGTGCATTCCATTTTGTACGAGGTAGTTTAGCTAATTGTTCTCGTAGTTGTTTCTCTTCTCGGTCAAATTTTAAAAGTGCATTCATCGTATATAAAAGCGGTGTTGTTGAAAGGAATAAGAAAAATCCAGTAGGAAAGATATCATTAAAACACAATTTATCCAAAGGATTATCCAAAGAAACTTCTGATCAGGATTGCATTAGCTGTTGGTCACTATGCTAGTGTAGAAAAGAAATGGAGATCTGTACTAATTCGTAGAAGTTAAGTATCTTAGCCGTAAACAATCCAAAAAATGAAAACTTATTTTATTTGGCTCTTCTTTTGTTGCAGTACTGTTGTTATGGCGCAAGAAAGCTATACAAAATGGATTAAGCAAGCAGAAGATTTAGTAGAAAAAGAAGAGGAAACAAGCCGCAAAGAGGCCTTGTTGTTGTATCAAAAAGCGTTTACACAATTTCCCGATCGTATTGCTGTAGATGATTTATATGAAGGAGCTGTTTTAGCTTCAACCCTACAAGAAAATGACCTTGCATTTACTTACTTAAATCAGCTCCTTGGAGAAAAAAAAGACGGCAATGGCTTTCCTGGATGGATGAATATTGTTCATGAAGATGCGATTGAAGAATGTAAAAACCTCCTAACAGACCCACGTTGGAAGGTACTTGTAGCGGAAGCAACAAAGCGAAAAAAACAACTCAATCTCATCCTTCAAAAAGAAGAAAAAGCATTTTTTCAAACGAAAAAGCAAGATTTTAACGGCATAACGGATGGTAAAAAACTATACGAGATGCTAAAGTATGATACCCCTTATTTACCTAAAGACCAACGTGATTATTCAATTGGTTTTCAGATAAACGACACAACCAAGACGTCCTATTATATTCACTTACCCCAAAACTATAACCCAGCGAAATCTTATCCGTTGCTGTTCTTTTTACACGGAGGAGTTCGATATAGTTCGTTGCTTGAATTTCAAACAGCAGAGATGACCTTGGGAGGTTGGAATCGCTTTTACACTAAATATGCTGATGAACACGAGGTGATTCTCGTATTTCCTCGCGCCAATAAACAGTTTAATTGGATGACTTCTGATGCGGGTTTCTTTATGATTCCAAGTATATTGAAGAACATCAAAGAAACAATTCATGTTGATGACGATAAGGTATTCCTGGCAGGGCATTCCAACGGAGCCACAGGAGTTTTCTCTTATTTAATGAAGCAGGCAACACCTTTTGCTGGATTTTATGGGTTTAATACACATCCTAAAGTATATACAGGAGGTACGTTTGTAGCGAATATAAAAAATAGAAATTTCATCAGTTTCTCAACGGATCAGGATTACTACTATCCCCCAAATGCCAATGACGATTTGACCGCTTTGATGCAAGGCATGGGAGCAGATTATAAGGAATATCGCTATAAGGGATTTCCCCATTGGTTTCCTGAATTTGATGAATCAGAACCTGCGTATCAACTGCTGTTTGCCGATTTAATGCAGCGAAAAAGAGAACCTTTTCCTTCTTCTTTGACTTGGGAATTTGACGATGAAGCTAATGGCAGTGTAGATTGGTTACAAGAAATCAAATTAGATACTCTAGCCTCCAAAGTGGATTGGCAATCTACCTTGAATTTTAAAATTACAAAATGGTTGGAATACGCCAGTGATGACGATGATGACACAATGGAAGAAGTTGTTGTCGATGAAGACGCGTTTGATTTTCCACGTGCATCAGGTAAAGTGGTTGCACAGTATAAAGACAATGTCTTTCATCTGACAACATCTCGTATTCAGTCTTTGGCAATTGCCATTTCTCCTGAGATGGTCAACATGAAGAAACGCATCAAGGTGTATGTCAATGGTCAACTTTATTTCAATAAAAAAGTAAGGTATGATACACTGTTCATGCTACAGCATTTTGAAAAAGATAACGATCGACAACAGTTGTGGGTGAATAGAATCACGCTTGATTTAGCGGCTAAAGAATAAAAAGTACACAGTATTTTATAAGAAAAGGAAGTGAATGTTTTTTTGCTTTTGAAATAGTTTGTTCCTTTTTAAAGGAGAATTACTATTGAATTTGAACCTAAGTAATTGAAACAGGGAGTAGAATTACTGTATTCAGCTTAGGGCTAATGGGTGTATTGCTTTTATTTGGGCTATTTTGGCTTTATAAAAGAAAAGATAACCCTATTTAATCTCATATATAATTAACGAAAAGGGGGTGTCCTAAAAGGTCACCCTCTTTCTTTTTCGGTACTATATTGATGAATTTGAATTCTCTTCTTTAGATTTAGTTCGTTTTTATATTGTGGTTGTAAATCTTTCCTTGCTGTATTGTCTTGGATTTATTTTTAGGCTAGCTTTCACGCACCTTGATTGTCGGTACATG
The DNA here is from genome assembly GCF_029894455.1 of Myroides gitamensis. NCBI lineage: Bacteria > Pseudomonadati > Bacteroidota > Flavobacteriia > Flavobacteriales > Flavobacteriaceae > Myroides > Myroides gitamensis. The sequence continues at coordinate 1,996,390 of NZ_JARYHN010000001.1, read as the reverse complement.
TTGCACAGGAAAATTAACCGAATTGGCAATAAAACAAAATTCACTTGCTTTTTGATGTAAGGACAGAGCTAGTTCAACCATATCTTGCTGTTGAACCGTGACTACGGGATGTAAGGTTACTTCAGTGAATCGACCTTTTCCATCTGTTTCTTCGATCATAATTCCAGTAACTGTGTCTGTATAGGCTTCCACAATAACTTGATGTACAGAACAAAAGTGTAGATACCACAACATATGGCAGGAGGAGAGAGTAGAGATAAACAAATCTTCGGGATTGTGTTTTGTTGGATCTCCGCGAAAAGCTGGGTCAGAAGAACCAGCGAGTAAAGGCTTACCTTCAACTTGAATTGTGTGACTGCGTTCGTATTTCGCATAGTGATTGGTACCTGTACCTTGATTTCCAGTCCACTCGATTTGTGATTGGTAGTGATGCTCTTTCATAGGGTTTAGTGTTTCGTAGTTAATTTAATGGAGGAACTTGGTGTTAGATGTTGTGCTACCAAGGGCTGCCTAAGTTCAAAATTAACAATCAATAGAAGTAACGGTTTTTAATCATCCTAGAGAAATTACTTATCGTTTTAATTGATGCTTTTGAGTATAGTAAAGGTATTGAAATAAGTTTTATTTAAAATTCGTTTTTTAACGTAAAGGGAAATAAGATGAGGTGATTCGTTGAGGTAAGTCAAGAATTGTAAAGAATTTAAAATTGAAGTTGGATGATTTCAAGATAAAATTCAGATTGATTGAATAAAAGTTCCTTCAGTTTGTAATTAATTCTCATTTTAGGACTATTTCTTTATTTAAAATATTGCAATGTGTGGGTTTATTGTATTTTTTAGTTAAAATCAAGTAATATTTAATTTTATTAACAATTGTTTAGATAATTTTAATAAAAAATAAAAGATTATGAAAAAGATATTAACTACACTGGCTTTTTTTATTGCAGTTTGGGGAGCTTATAGTCAAGTAGGAATAGGTACTGCGATACCAAATAAATCAGCAGAATTGACCTTAATGTCTGCCGATAAAGGATTGCTTATTCCCAATATTGCATTAAAAAACACAAATGATACGACAACGATACACAATGGAAACGTCGAGAGTTTATTAGTTTATGCGAATGAAGCACAAGGAGATATTGTACCCGGTTTTTATTATTGGAATAAAACGAAATGGGTTCGTGTGAATAGTGAAGATCAACTAGTTGAACCAGATAAAAATACCACGAATGTTTCGTTTACTATTGTGGATAATCAATTAGTTTTAAGGGATAGTGATGACAATAAGGTTAGTATTCCATTGGAATTGATTAATACACCCACTACAATTGATTATAATTCGTTAACTGGAGTAGTTACTTATACAAATGAACAGGAAAGCCATCAGACTGTTGATTTAAGTCAGGTAGTACGTAACTTTGAAACGTTGACGTCGATGAGCATGGATGTCACAGCAGGAAATGTAACTTACGTTGATGAACAAGGAAATTCAAAGGTTTTTGATTTAGCAAATGTGGTGAAGACTCATGAAACCTTAACGTCAGTAACGCTTGATACTGCTACAGGGACTTTAACTTATATAGATGAACACGGGGATTTGAAATCCTTTAATTTAGTTGATGTAGTTCGAGCGCATGAAACTCTGACTTCTTTGGGGTTGAATATTACTTCTGGTATTCTGACTCAAGTAGATGAAGAAGGGCGATCTAGAACATTTAATCTCGCTTCAGTAGTTAAAGTACATGAAACATTAACTTCAATGGGAATGAATGCTACTACTGGTACATTTATGTATACCGATGAGCATGGACAATCAAAGAACTTTAATTTGGCTGAAGTGATCAAAATACATGAAACCGTAACATCTCTTGGTGTAGATGCAGTAACGGGTAAATTAACCTATACAGATGAAGAGGGAAGAGTGAATAACATTAATTTGACAGATGTTGTTCGAAATTTTGAAACACTTACTACTGTAGATCTGAATACTCCTGTGGGTACACTAACTTATGTCGATGAAAATAGAAATTCAAAACGATTGGATTTAGCGAATGTAGTTAAAACACATGAAACGCTTACTGCTGTTAAATTGAATATTCCCGTAGGAACATTAACCTATATTGATGAAGAAGGAGATTCAAACCCTTTTGATTTAGCATACGTAGTTAAAACGCATGAAACAGTCACTGCTCTGGGTGTGGATGCAACAACAGGAAGTTTAACATATACAGATGAAAAGGGCGATGTACAAACGCATGATTTAGCATACGTAGTTAAAACACATGAAACAGTTACTGCTCTGGGGATAGATATAACAAGAGGAAGCTTAATGTATACAGATGAAAAGGGCGATGTACAAACGCATGATTTAGCAGAAGTAGTACAAACACATGAAACAGTTACTGCTCTGGGGATAGATATAACAAGAGGAAGCTTAACGTATACAGATGAAAAGGGCGATGTAAAAACGCATGATTTAGCAGAAGTAGTACAAACGCATGAAACGGTCACTACTCTGGGGGTGGATACAGCAACAGGAAGCTTAACGTATACAGATGAAAAGGGCGGTGTAAAAACACATGATTTAGCAGAAGTAGTACAAACACATGAAACGGTCACTGCTCTGGGCGTAGATGCAACAACAGGAAGCTTAACGTATACAGATGAAAAGGGCGGTGTAAAAACACATGATTTAGCAGAAGTAGTACAAACACATGAAACGGTCACTGCTCTGGGCGTAGATGCAACAACAGGAAGTTTAACGTATACAGATGAAAAGGGCGATGTACAAACGCATGATTTAGCAGAAGTAGTACAAACACATGAAACGGTCACTACTCTGGGGGTAGATGCAGTAACAGGAAGCTTAACGTATACAGATGAAAAGGGCGATGTACAAACGCATGATTTAGCAGAAGTAGTACAAACACATGAAACGGTCACTACTCTGGGCGTAGATGCAACAACAGGAAGCTTAACGTATACAGATGAAAAGGGCGATATAAAAACACATGATTTAGCAGAAGTAGTACAAACACATGAAACGGTCACTACTCTGGGCGTAGATGCAACAACAGGAAGCTTAACGTATACAGATGAAAAGGGCGATATAAAAACACATGATTTAGCAGAAGTAGTACAAACACATGAAACAGTAACCTCCTTGGGTATGAATACAACAACAGGAATATTGACTTATTTAGATGAAGAAGGAGAGGTTATAAATCTAGATGTTCGAGCATTGGTAGGTAAAGGGGACCTAACCGTGTCAGAAGAAATGGAATTTTACGCCTCAACAGATGGTATAGGTAAATTATTGGCTCCTGCAAGTATTCGCATTGCTGATGGAGGTATTACTACAGCTAAATTAGGGAGCCAAGCAGTGAATGCTTCTAAAATGAATGCCGAAGCTTCTTTGGCTGGAATGGTTCCCACTGCGACAGGAGAAAATGGAAAAGTGGAGTATAAAGCTGTGCCTCGTTTCTTTTATATGCCCTCTGTCGTCTTTACGACATCAACCTTAGCGACTGGTTTGAAAAGAGATTTATATCAAGATTATGTGAATCAATTTACTGGGGGAGCAGCTGGAGTAGCTAATGCAACTTATTTTATTTCGCATGGAGCAACAGGAGGAAGTATGCCTTATTCGGGTGGATTAATTAAAAATCCTGGAGCAGCATCACCTGATATTGTGATTTATAACAAAAATCAAATGGATTATTACATTACCTATTATGATACTTCAGTATTAGCTAATGTACGATTGGATGATAATGGCGTATTAACTTACGATATCATTGGAAATGCAAAAGCAACATCCTATATGAATATTGTATTTGTAATTAAATAAGCCACTAAAGAAAAAGCGAAATATTGCTATACGATTTTCGTTTTTTGCCTTTAGATAAAATAGAATTGAGGTTTAATTAAAAATAGATTGAGATGAATTGTTATACAACATACAATTTTTTAGGTGCGATGTGGCTAATACTCCTCTTAGGAACTAGTTTTGAAACGTATGCACAATATTGTGTTGATGGATCTTGTAATGGAAATACATATCTAAATAGTTCAGACCCTAATACCATTGAATATGATAATATGGTTAGTAGTTTTCATGCGACAATCGTAAAGGAATATGATGGGAAAGTCATCGTGTGGGGGCAAGGTTCAGGTCAAACGGGTGCAAACGTAGCTCCACCATTGGAGCTTAATGGAATTAATTATGGAATTGGAGAAAATAAGCTAACAGGTTCTGTTTTAAAATTTACTATAGGAGGAGCACATCAATTTGCTGTATTAACAACGGAGGGATTGTATATATGGGGAACATCTGGAGCGCTAGTTGCTATTAATATTTATAATGTTGCAAACAACAGTTTTAGAAAAGTATCCATTGGAACATACAATGTTCAGCAAGAGTCGCTTAAATCGGATGGTCTTCCACAAGGGGTACAACCGACAGCAGTAAAAATGATGTTTGGAACTGGGCAAGGTCTCGCTATTGTTACTTGTGATGGACAAGCATGGGTATTGGCGTCGAATGGGGATGCATATGGAGATGGTGCAATAGCTACAAGTAATAATAATCGCTTATGGCATCGTGTAAGTACAGCTCCAGATACACCCTTGGAGAATGTTGTTGCAGTTCGTGGAACATATCAAGCTTTTATGGCACTTACGGCAGAAGGGAAAATTTATACTTGGGGAGTAAATACACGTTTAGGAAATAATACAGGGGCAAGTAATAGAAAATTTGCTACGCTAATGACAACAGTAGCTGATGTAACACCCAAAATGATTGGTATGACACGTTCAACAACAGGGGTTTCTTATTATCTTTTAGGAACAAATGGAAGATTGTATACTATGGGAGATAATTCTAGCAAACAGTTAGGTGATAATAGTACTATAGCTCGGAATAGTTGGTATAACGTAGTAACATCATCTAGCATAGGAGGGGAAACCTATGAATTAGCTGATAATATCGCATGGATTAGCCCACAAGAACATTATAATGGTTCAGCTTCAATAAATGTATTGACAAAAGAAGGAAAGTTATGGGCTTGGGGATATAATCAAGGATCTATGTTAGGAGGGACGGTAAATCCGTTGCCACCAACTTTGATGCCTGGGAGTATAACAGGAACCTATAATAAAACAAAGTTGAATATGGGGGATTTGCTCATGGCCGTAGAAACAGGAGGGCATACCAGTTTATTAATTAAACAATGCGCAACTAAATTTGGTTATGTAGGGCACCAATCTGCAGGTAGTATGTCAGATCATCCCACTAAAGATAGTACTATTGTCCAGTACAATTTTGGTGATACTTCAGAATTGTCTGTTTGTGGAGCCGTTTCTTCACCTATGTTTAATAATAGAAAAACATGTAATGGTTCTGTTTTTGATTTAACTGAGGCTATACCAGCTGTACTTCCTTCAGGTAGTACGGGAATTGATTGGTGGATGGATGCCAATGGAACAATTCCTGTTGTTAACCCTGAGGCAGTAATGCCTGGAACCTATTACGGTACTTTTAAAGGACTTTTAGTGAAGTGCCCAACCGCAATAACAATTTCATTTTATACTGCTTCAGATCCAGAATTTAAGAATTGTGAATCTCACTTTATCAGTAACCCTTTAGTTCGACAATTGATGCAAAATGCAACAGACACTACTGAAGAAAGAAACCAATTTATTTCGCGCTAGATAGCGGAGTAAAAATATGTTCACTATAGACAAAATGAAAGGATATAAGTACTTGTTTGGAATGAGTACCTATATCCTTGTTATTTTAAGGGTAGAAAAAAGAATTTTATTTACCCAAATACCCCATTGATGTAATTCTTGGTCATTTCGTGTTTTGGATGTTCAAAAATATCCTGCGTCAATCCACTTTCTTTTACTTCACCCAAGTACATAAAATACGTATGATCTGCAATACGTTGCGCTTGTTGCATGTTGTGCGTAACAATAGCGATGGTATATTTTTCTTTTAGATGAAGGATTAATTCTTCAATTTTAATAGTACTTACGGGGTCCAAAGCTGAACAAGGTTCATCCATTAAAATCACTTCTGGACGTAGTGCAACGGCTCTTGCAATACAAAGGCGTTGTTGTTGTCCTCCAGATAAACGATGAGCAGGCATTTTTAAATCATCTTTTACTTCATCCCATAAGAACGCTTCTGTTAACGCTTTTTCAATGACGCTTTTATCATGGGGTAAGTTATTGATTTTTAATCCATAAGCAATATTATCGTAAATGCTCTTTGGAAAGGGGTTTGCTTTTTGAAAAACCATTCCAATGCGCTTTCTGATCTCCGTTACGGGGATGTTTTTCGCATAAATATCTTGATCTTCTAATTTGATTGAACCTTGGATTTTGGCATAAGGAACCAAGTCGTGCATGCGGTTAAAACTGCGCAATAACGTACTCTTTCCACAACCAGATGGACCAATTAAAGCGGTAATCTTATTTTCTTCAAATTGTACACTTACATTCTTTAAAACGTGTTTGCTTCCAAAGCTAATGTTTAAGTTGTCAGCAGCTAATTTAGTTTTCATTTTTTCTGAATTTATAACGGATATAAAATGCGCTTAAGTTTAATAAAAACACCACAAGGATTAAGATTAAAGCAGTACCATAAGCAATGGGTCTTACTTCATCAATGGATTGGTGTTGGGTAGATAACATATACAAGTGATACGGTAAAGCCATGAACTCTTGGTTGATGTATCCATTGGTATCACTGATGTAAAAGGCTGCTCCCGTAAATAGAATAGGAGCGGTTTCTCCAGCGGCTCTTGACAAGGTTAAGACAACACCAGTTAAAATTCCTGGAACTGCAGAAGGGATTACAACATCCTTGATTGTTTCAAATTTTGTTGCACCTACTGCTAAAGCTGCTTCTCTTGTACTATTGGGAATCTGCATCAAGGCCTCTTCTGTTGTCGTGATGATATATGGAAGGGATAATAAGCCTAAGGTTAATCCCGCAGCTAATAAAGACGTACCTAGTTGTAAGGTTTGTACAAATAAAGCCAATCCAAATAAACCATAAATGATCGATGGTACACCAGATAAATTTCGAATAGCAGCACGGATGATACGAGTCAACCAATTATTTTCTGCATATTCATTCAAGTAGATGGCACAACATACCCCAAACGGAATACTGAATAAAGCAGTAATGAGCGTAATGAGGACTGTTCCTATGATGGGGGTTAGGATTCCTCCTTTTGTCATTCCCTCTTTGGGAACACTAGAAATAAATTCCCACGAGATACTTCCAGCACCTTTCGTTATTATTTCTAAGAGGATGACAACCAGAAAAAAGCAAACGATGAGTGTTGTTCCTACTAAGGTTCCCCATTCGATGATAGAAGATAATTTAAATTTATTAAGCTGCATGGTATTTTCTTAATCGGTTGATAAAATATTCTCCTACAAGATTGGCTATTAAGGTCATAAAGAATAGAACCGTAGCTAAAGCATATAATCCGTAGTAGTGTGTCGTTTGGTAGGGAACTTCTCCCATTTCGATGGCAATCGTAGCGGTCATGGTTTTTACAGAATCAAAGAATCCCGTTGGAATCAAGGCTGCATTTCCAGTTGCCATAAGCACAGTCATGGTTTCTCCAACCGCTCGACCTACACCTAGCATAATAGCAGAGATGATTCCAGGTGCAGCAGCAGGGATAATGACTTTGCGCAAGGTTTGCCATTTGGTAGCTCCAACGCCATAGCTCGCTTCTTTATAGGTCTTAGGAACGGCGTGAATCGCATCTTCTGCTATTGTGATGATCGTGGGTAAAGCCATAACAGCGAGTAAAATAGCACCGTTTAAAGCATTTAGCCCATTCGGCAATCCCGCCATATCCGCTAAACCTGGACTTACCACAACAATACCTAAAAATCCGATAACTACTGAGGGTACAGCGGCTAGCATTTCAATCGCAGGTTTTAAGATGTTTTTTAAACGAGTTCCCGCATATTCAGAGATAAAGGCTGCAGTACCTATCCCCAAAGGAATCGCAATTAACATGGCCCCAAAAGTTACGATGGTCGTACTCAAGATGAGCGGTAACATTCCATAAGCTGGATTTTTAGCGGTTGGATTCCATTCCATTCCCGTGATAAAATCAAGCGGCTTCACATCCATGAAGAAGGAAAAAGAATTGTAAATTAACAAGGCTAAAATTCCACCCAATAAGCACAGAACTAAAAGACCTGTTGCTTTGAAGATATATTTGAAGGCAATATCTAAACTAATTCTAACTTTATATTTCATTTTGTGGTCGTTCTATGATGTAATACCCGTGTTCTTTAATGAGTTGTTTCCCCATTGGACTATTTTCAAAATCAATAAATGGCTTTACCTTTTCCCATGAGTCTTCCAAAATAAATTGATAAAGAGGGCGTTGAAAAAAGTATAAACTGTTGTTGATGGCGTGTGAATCAATGGGAGAATAAGCCGTAGACGTAGGGGTTTCTTTAATGCTTAAAATTTTTACCGTTGGATTCGTAGCAGATTCATGAGAGATATAACCCGCTCCAACATAACCAATTCCCGATTTATCGGTTTTAATTCCTTCAAGAATTTGAGCATTTCCCGTCATTTCCTTGGCCGCATTAGAAAATTCTATTTTGAGTTTCTTTTTGATGAAAGAATGCGTTCCCGAACTACTTTGACGTCCGTAAATATTAATAGGTAAATCGACCGAGGTCAGTTGATTCCAGTTGGTGATTTCGCCTTTCATGATTTTGGCTAAGGTTTCAAGATCAATCACATCAATAGGAAGGTCTTTATGAACAACAAAGGCGGTGGCATCTTCTGCAAAAATCACAGTGCGTACTTTGATTTTCTTGTCTTCGAATTGTTGAATCTCTTTATCGGACAAAGGGCGAGAAGAATTCGCAATATCCGCTTGACCATTTAACAAAGAAGTAATTCCGATTCCTGAGCCTCCTCCAGAGATTGCAATACTAAAATTGGCATCTACTTCTGTATACTTTTCTGCTAAGTTTACCGCAAGGTTCACCTCTGTATCCGATCCCTTCATCTTGATGGAGTGGTTCTTGTCTCCACATGAAAATAGTAGTAAAGACGAGAGAATAAGCAGACTTTTTCGTGTAAGAATATATAGCTGTTTCATTAGCACAAAAAACATCGTTTACTTTAAAGTAAAGGTTATTCCAATATTATCAATGTGTTAACTCTTAGTGGTAAAAAGCGATAACTTAATGTAGCGTTCTTACATTAGTTAAATAAGGAAAGAACAGTAAAGAAGGAATACGACTGAAAAAGCCAATAACGAGAGGTTATTGGCTTTTATAGTAAGCAGTAGTTTACACCAAGGGTGTGCTTATTGTAATTTTATTGTAATGATATAATTACCATATTCTGTCTGACTATCGCAAATCGGACAAACAAATAAATAGTTGTTCTTTGTGATTTGACGATAATAAACATGAGCATGTAGTTCCGTATTCGGCGGAGTAGCCGTGCTAGGAAAAATTTCTAAACTATCTACAACGAGGGTTTTAGTTGATAGGCTTGTATCTTGCATTTTGAAAAAAGTTTCAATAGCAGATAACAATCGGTTTACAATAAAAACAGCAGGTACAATAGGATAATGATCAAAATGACCTGCACATTGTTCGGCTGAAAAAGCTTGGATGATCACTTGAAAATGAGAAGAACAAAGCGGTGTTACCGTCACTTCATTTCGAATTTCAACAGTGTTGTTTAACGCAAGTTCGGCCGTATAAAACGATTTAAAAACGCGTTGAAAAGAATCTTCTGTAAAAATAATATAATCCAGCTCAAAGGTATAAGCCAACTGCTGGTGTTGATCAAAGATATTAACTAAGGATTTTCCCTTTCGTTCCGAAAATAATAAACTCTCTGCCTGATATTTTAATTCATCACTAATTTCGCCCTGTGGAATCTTTCGTATTCTCAGCTTCTCACCTAAGAAAAAGGTCTTAGAAACAACATCCATTTTTTGGAGCAGTGCTATACTTCCCAAGGAGGAAGCTATTTGCAGTACTTTATAAAACGCTTCAAAAGAATTTGAGAGGGCTATTGACTCGGTATATTCTAAGGTCGTATCCTGAATAACTAAAGAGTTTAGAGGAAATAAATAAGGCGAATTTTCACCTAACCGTTGGGCTATATCTTTCATATTATATAGGCTTTTTTTTAAAGGTGTAAGTATTCGTTACCTTAGAATTAGCATCATACGAAGTATCAGAGGCTGTTATTTCCACCTCGTTTAGTTCTAAGTAGTCTTTGATTCCCTCTATAAAGGCAAGAAGCGTTGGAAAGCATAGCATCGTATCTATACCAAATTGTTTAGCAGCTCTGTGGTAGCGGTCAATTCCAGCTAAAGAAACGATAGCTTCATCCGCAGTAAACTTTTTAACGGTAAAGGTATACTCCGGACTTGAAGTGTAAATGGCCGAAATAAGAACGAAAATAAAAGATCGACAATCTCGAGGGATGGTTGGATCCTTGAGTAACGCTTGTTCAGCTTTTACCCTGCCAAGATGGTGGAAGAGTGTTTCAGAGTGCTCTTGTACAGCGGCTACACCATATTTTGCACCAATAGATTGTAAAAGCAACGCATAAAATTGCGAAGTAATATTGGATAAGTTAAGCGCTAAATCCGATACGGATGTAGGCAAATACGATTGGATTAATTGATCTTTGATTTCCTGAGAAGGATAATGATCATTTCCCCTTAGAGGGTCCAATTGCTCAATTAAGGTGGTTTTTGTTGACATTTTTTTATAGTGTTTTGTGTTTTTTATATGTGAATTTATTTAAATATATAGTAAAAATAAAATTAAATTTTACAATAAAATGAATTATGTATAAAATAATAACATAATGCGATGTTTTTTACTATCGTATTTAGTTACTTAAATCGTCGGACAGCCACTCTAGGCTGTATCTTAACTGGGTAAGCTTGAAAAAGAAAAGGCTCGTATCATGTTGCATTTTTCGAAAGCCCTATTTTTTATTTATAATTACTACCTTTGAGTAAACAATAGCGCGAATTTTTACTCTTTCACAACCCAACCCATAATGAAACATTTCCTTTTGCTATTCCTTTTAACTTCTTGGAGTTGTATGATGTTTGGACAGAACCAAGATCGTTGGACTGCTTTTTTTGCTACTGATAGCATTCGAATTGGTTATAAAGACCAACAAGGAGTAGTTAAAATAGAACCCAAGTTTGTCGGGTATTCCTATGCCTATAAGTTTGACAATATTATAGCAGTGTCAGAAGAAGTAGGAGAAAGTTGGAAAAATTACTACCTGACGAAAGAGGGGAGAAGTGTAGGCGTGGATAGTTTGTATATTTTTGACAACGGAGCAGACTGTGAAAGCGAAGGTTTTATTCGTTTCAGGGATTCAAAAACAGATCAAGTAGGGATGCTCAATAGCAAAGGAGACATTGCTATTCCTGCCGTATATAGTGATTTAACGAGAGTAAGAAACGGAATGATTGTCGGATTAAAGGGAGCCGAAAAAAAATATTGGTCTGCTGGAGAGCATGCAGCGTGTAACCATTTTAGTTGGTCAGGAGGACAAGAAGTATTACTGGATACGTTGAATAATGTCTTGGTTGAAAATTTCTCGTATGATTATGCACTCAATTTTTACTCCCTCGAGAAAACGAAAACTCCTCCTGCGGATACTAACCGAAAAGTGTTTTTAGGAAAAGACGGATGGTATTATTCGTTTATGGATTTCGAAACCGAATTTAGACAATGGTTGATCCATGACTTGTTTGTCGATTTAACGGAAGAGAAATTAATACAAGCGTCTTATGATACGCTGATGTGGGAATCAACCGAAGGATGGGCAAATACTGAAAAAGAGGCGTTTATTCGCGCTAATTTTCCAGTACTAAAAAAAGAGTTATTAGTCATTACCCAACCCAATTGCGAGTATTTTATTTCTAAAGATGGGCTAAACCCCTTCCTGTTTGAAGGCGCCGAGTTTGACCCCTATTTTAATGGATGTAGAGAAGCAAAAGATTGGGAATACCCTACCCTGACAATTGTGGTTTCCCATCATGATAAAAAGAAATTTACCCAAAATCACTTTGAGTTTTTACGAACAAATGAAGGATATAAATTGATTAGTGTAACCATCAGAAATGAACAAGTAAAAGGATAGGTTTTTTTGTAGGGTGCTTTTTTGTTATTTGTTGAAGAAGCATTCTCCTTTTATTTTTGTTTAACTACCACAAGCGATATAACAAGTAGGTAAATCGTTGATGAGGGTTGGGGTTTCATCTGTACCTTCAAAAAATACGTGATCCCCCAGTTCTTTGTTTACTTGTTGATTATGCGTTTTTAATAGAAATTCTAGAGCCGTAAAATGCTTGCCATTGTCAGCAGTAAACGTTGCTAAAAGCTCCACCTGATACATATCATCCTCTTCTTCATAAGGTTCTTCCTCAAAAACATCTCGATCCTCTTCAATCAATATTTCATTTTCAAGTAAATCGGACGCACCTTTTACCCAAGCCATGTACTGAATTTGTAGTTCAGGAACATCAAAAACAACCTCGTTGGGTTTCCAATTTTCATTTGTTTTATAAATAAGATTTTGGTAATCGATTACTTCTTGGTTAAACTCTTCCGCGTCCGTATAAAACTTAGCCGAAAAAGTCCAAGCAATGTGGTTCAAGGTAAAAGGGGAGTGGTTTTCCGCAGTTGTAGCTGGTTCCGCGGTTGGTTTTATCTCGTTGACTTGTTGAGGGGTACTTTTTGTCCCGAATAGTTTGCTGAAAAAAGACATAGATGATATGGATTTATGTTATGGATGAAGTTAATCTATTGTTGTATATATGTCGCAAAAAGCATTGAACTCAATACAAAAATAAAGCCGAAATAAAGCTGTGCTATTTGCCAAACAGTTTTTGCCAAAAGCTTTTTTTCTTTTCAGGAACCATTTGTTCATGGGTGATGATTACGCGTTCCGTATTTTCAAGAATTTCGTTGTCATTTAACCCTTGATTCCCTTCCAATTCCCTTAGTTGTTCAAACATCGCCTCTTCATACAACAAGGCACCTTCAGTATCGCAATGGAATAAATTAGAATAACAAGTCGATTCGTTGAGATTCATAGGATTGGGCTCAACTACTTCAGTAGCTTCTAAAAGTCCAAGGTTATGTTCTTTTGCATAAGTTAGTGCTTTCAGAAAAACATTGATTCGGTTATGCGAATAAAAATCGTCTAACTCTCTTTTTACTTCCTCCTTTGTTTGGTAATCAGACAACAGAGCTACCACCTGATTTGCATTGATATAAATACCAGAGCTCTAGTTTTCAACTAAAGTATTTGCGATAGGGTTGGGCACTTTAACTTTTAAAATATCTTCCCAAGGCGTGGTATATGCTTTAAACTGTGGCTTGTCTTGAATGAAAAAGGAAAAGGCAGTACCTCGGGTGTAAAAGTACGTCCTGAAAAAGCCTTGTATTACCGCAATATAATAGCCGTGTGTCTTGTCAAAGTAATCTGTAGGAGCAGTTGTCTTAGCTATTTCAACCGTATTGATATACTTCTCAACATAGAATTCGTCAACATCATGCTCTTGGGCTAGTTTTTCAATACTCGATTCGTCTTCTAGTACATCGAAATACCAGGTTTGTATTTCTTGTTCACTTATTGGATGGTAGCTGATATCAAATCCCATAGCTTCTTTTTAGTGTTAACAATGTTTTGCTTAGTACGAATTATAAATATAAGAAATAAAAATACGTAAATAATGGGTAAAAAGACGTAGGCTAAGATAATTAACATTTGGTTTTCAAAAAAGCTAAAAGCTTGAATTAAAGTAAATTTTGGTATGTTAATCAAAAGGAACGTATTCAAAATGGTGTTTCGATTATGGTTCTTTCTGCTATTATCTGTTCTTGTGTGATGTAGTTAAATAACGATCACTTTGTATGAGGCCTTTGAGGCGAATCCTTTTTCTACTTCACTCGCTTACACGTAATTTCCGTGTATTTAATAGCATTAACCTTATCGTCTATAGGATTGGACATGGAAGTCATAAAAGCGAATTCATCCTCTGTCAAATGGGTAATAAGCATTTCTTCTTTTACGCCCGTATCGTCTGTCGTATGGATGGTGCTGTTTTGAATGTTATAGCTTAAGCGAATAACTTCTTCAATACAATGCCCCTCTTCATCTTTTCCTGTATGCGTGTGAATCTCGATTTGATCTACTGTGAAAACCCAGGTTAGCGGTTCGCAGCCCATTTCATTCTTAGGACTAGTATCAGATAAAAACTTTGCTTCTCTATCGTAAATCTTAGCGGATGCTAATTCCCATTTCCCAATTAGATTTTCTATTTTATAGCCTTTAGTTGCTTCTTGTTCTTTGCAACTATTCATTCCCAAAAGCAATACAGATACTAGCAAAAAGGAGAATATCTTTTTCATCTCATTCTATTTTTAGGTAAAAATAAAACTTTCAAGAGACTTTGTGAAACGTGATGTTGAATTAAATCCTTTCGCGTTTAATGATAAGGGATTAGATAACTCAAATGAGAGATTGGCATAAAAAAACCGATAACTTTCATTATCGGTTTTTTTTATGGAGAAAGAGGGGCTGCCTCTTTACTTTTTATGCTTTATCAATAGGGAGGTTCCCTTTTTTGAATTGTGGTGAGTGCCTTATTTGGAAGGTTTTAGGCTATGATTAGAATTGTTTGATTTTGATATAAAAACAAATAATTTAATTTATTTATCTAATTGGGAGCGTGGCATGGACTGTGTCAGTCCTAATTTATTTTTAAATATAGAATAATTTATATCGTTTCAATGTCAAATATTTTTTGTCCGTTGTTGCCTAAATAGTGTTTTAATAAAGTTTCATAAAGACTTACACCTGTGTCTGAGTTTGTGAAAATTAATATTCCAATTTTAGTTTTTGGAAAAATAACAAAGAGGGTTTGTACTCCATTGTCTGCACCACTGTGAGATAGTGCAATCTCTTCATTACCCAAGTCATAAATTTCAAATCCTAGACCAAAATATTTTCCCTTTGTACTTGCAACTTGTTTAGTTGTCATTTCATCAAATACATTTCTTGAAAGTCCGTCCGCATTCATCACACTTACCAAAAAGTTTCCATAATCTTCAATTGTTGTTAATAAATCGTCTGCTGCATTAGGTGTTTTATTCTTTACCGTTTCGTATGCTTTACCATCTTTATTATAACCTATGGCAAATCTTATTGTGTCCACATTTTTGTCCCAAATATATTTTGTGTCAGTCATTTTCAAAGGTTGAAAAATAAGTTCATTTGCTAATTGTTGCAACGATTTATTAAATTTATTTTCTAAAGCTTTTCGCAAATATTCCATTCCTTCTCCTGAATATTGATATTTCGTTCCTGGTTCAAATTGAAAATTTAATTTTTTATTTTCATTCATCCAGCGCCAATTTGGAAAACCTGTTTGGTGACTTAAAATTATTCTTGTTGTAAGTTTTTTATTTCGTGGGTCGTTGGCGATATCGGGATCTGTCCAATATTTGTAAATAGGTTCGTCTAAATTCCATTTCCCTAAACTTACCAACTTTAATGTAACCATTGCAGTAACGGGTTTAGTTAAAGAAGCTACATTAAAAATAGTGTTGTAAGGTGTTGAATTTCCATTTGAAATTTCGCCAAAAACTTTTACTTGTTGTAGTTGGCCATTTTCAATAACGCCAATTCCTAGGGTAGGTACTTTATTTTCTTTTAACCATTTTTCAACTTCAATTTCGTTTTCAAAAATTGATTTTTCTGTTTTTCTATTTTCGTCCGCTTGATGGTCAAAACTAAATGACGTTGTTAGTTTCCATTCGCCATTTTCTAATTGCCAAAGGTTGGAAAACTTTGCTATTCCTCCTTGACTTTCTCCTTTTTCTGAAAATTTATGTTCTCCATTGTGAATAGCACCATAAAGAACACCATTTTTATAAAGTGGAAATATTTCAGTACTTTCTTTTACCAAGAATCGTTGAACTTGTCGATTAGTTTGACTGTTACAAATTCCATTTTTTAAGTCAATCAAAAATTTTTCTTTGCCAGAAATACCATCCTTGTCGTGATAAAATTTCAGATTGTCGCTTAACAAGTTTTCAAATTGTTTAATATCACAATTGTTAAAGCCAACGTCAAAAAGTAAACTGTCTTGCGCTTTGAGTTCCAGAAATAATGTCGAGTTTTTATCGATTTGTGCGTTTATATTTCCAATCAATTGAAATAGAACTAGAACTAGAATTCCGAATGATTTTGTCATTATTTTATTTTTGACAAAGATTCAGAATTAATTGATTTTCATTCAAATAATCATCCCGACAATTACCTGACAATTACCCGACAAAATTATATCATATTGAAATTCAATTGATAACGAAGTTTTTTATTTCTGTCAATTTCTGCAAGGTTTCTGAGAATTAAGAAAACATTAGACAAAACAATGATAACTAAAAGCACGATTGTGAAGGAGTCTCTGAGTTTAAGAAAGATTCCTAAAAAGAAAAATATAGGAGCCAAAATTGTCCATAAAATTTGAAGGGAAACAATTTGTATAGTTAAATGATTTTTCTGCTTTAAAGCATAAGAAAGAATGAGTGGCACTAAAATATTTAACGGTGGAAAAATAACAAACAGAATGGAAGAAAGATTAATAAGTTTGATTTTTGAATAATCTAATTCACTTTCAGATCCTGAATTTTCTGAATTGTTGACAAAAGATTCGGCTTCGGTTTGTTTATCATCATTGAGCAATTCTTTTTCCAGAATATCTAATGTTTTTGCTAACACTTTAAGTGTATGCCCTTTTGGAACTGTTCCAGCTTCAATTCGTTGTATTGTTCTTACGGAAATACCCGATTTTTCAGACAATTCTTCCTGAGTTAAATTTTTTGTTTCTCTAATCAGCTTTAATTTTGACATACGGTTTTTCTAAAATTGCAGATAACATTTTTTGTTTTGAAACAAATCATAGTATAATTTCGTAAAATAACACTTATATACGTATTGCGTTAAACTATTTATTAATTTCAAACAAAAGTAATTGTTTTTATTTTTTTATAAAAAAAAACATATCCCCTCAATATTTTGAGTTAACTTATTATTTAAATAAAACTAGCGACTCCGGAGTAGTTTTCTAACCTTTTGTGAGAGCAAGTTGTTTTGAAAGTAAGAGTCTCAATTTCTAGTGCCTCAAAACATGATGTGTTGCTACCTTTTTGATAACTTTTTCAATATGTTTTTTGATGCAAATTCGGATATTAATGTTTTCCGATTATAGGATTAAGTTCAGCTGCTAATTGTTTCTCTAAAACAGGTAAAATAATTTTCATATCAGTTTCAAACTCAATAACTGTAAGTTTTATTTGTAATGATAGTTCTTTAGCCCAAAAATGCAACTGTAGTCCATGATTATTCAACGCTTTAGGGATTCCTTTGCTTTTGTGAGTATGAAAACCTAAATGAGTAATTAATCTTCCCCAAACATGACGATTTGATTTACCAACATATAAGATTTTGTTATTTTCTGGGATTCTATTTTTTAATGTTGGAGTTGCTTTCTCAGTTTGCTTTCTAAAATTTTTAAAATACTCTATAATTTGATTAAGGGTAGCCTTTTATTCATTCTACAATTAAAAAGAGAATTGAGAACACAAAAAAACAAAGTTCAAAATAGAATGGAGAATTAGATTATTAATTTAAATCTTATATTTATTTAGAAAACAAACCACGAGATAATTATATGGAAACGATAACTTCTAAATTTAGAGATCTATACATTACAAAAGTAATTTGTGGTTATTTAGCCGCTATTTTTTGCATTGCTATATGTCTTAAACTCTATGATGAAAATGATCCAACAAAAGAAAAATCAGCGATCTTTTTTATGGGTGTTATTATTTTATTTGTATTAGCTGGAACCTTCGATTTTCTAAGAGTTACAAAAATAATTGTAAGAAATAATGCAATAGAAATTCAATATTTTTTAGGACTCAGAAGAAAAATTATAAAGTATCACGAAATCATAAAAATTAACCAGCGCAAAAGTTATTTACAAGGAAGAACAGGGCAAATAAGTGATGGGTTTCACTTCAGTGAAATTATTTTAGCTAATAAAAGTTCCTTTACTTTATCTCCAGATAAATTTGGAAATTATACTCTGTTATTATCAGCGATTAATAGAAATTTGAATAATGTGCAATACAATGAATAAAAGAAAATAGGGATTACAGATCCTATTGTAGGGGCGAATTGAAATTCGCCAATAACATGATATTACACTTTAGGTGAAAGGAAATTACATATCCCAAACAAGATAAATCAACATAAAAAAACCGATAACTCTCGTTATCAGCTTTCTTTTGCGGAGAAAGAGGGTTAGCCTCTTTTACTTTTTATGCTTTATCAATAGGGAGATTTCCTTTTTTGGATTGTGGAGAGTGCCTTATTGAGTAAGTTTTGGGCTATGATCTAAGTCAATATACTTTTTAATATTTGATTTTGAGTAGAAAGAGAGTTTTTTTAATTTATCTCTAAAATGTGTATTTCATCAATACGGTGTTAGCAGTAGGTGGTTCTACTATAATTTATAGTTTTCAAAATCGATTTCTACTTTTTCAAAATTTTCTGCGATTTCTAAAATTGAATTTATTAGAAAAAGACATTCTTGGTTATTTTCGGACATGAGGAAAACAAAACCCCATGTATCTTTTGAAACAATGAATTCTCCCATTTCGGAATTTACATTTATTGAAATTTCATCATTCATCCATAAATCCTCAAAGTCTATAACTTCGGGCTTTAATATTTTAATTGCATCAAGTAAATCAGAAAGAAATTCTTCTTTTTCTAAACCAATAAAGATTTCAATCAAAAGTTTCTCTGATCCATATCCTGGGCGAAAATGATACTTATACATTTTATTTCAGTTGTTTATTTCGCAATGTTGAGATGAGCTTGCAGATAACGCTTCGGGGCTTGGCGTCAGTAGTGGAAATTGAAGCGAAAATTTTCAATTTATCGATACAGTAAGCAAAAGCCAATTAATGGAATAAATTTAGCAAAAATGCCAATGTAATTGCCTTTTGCGGCTTGAAAGAAATAAGCTCGATTTTTCACTAAACCATCTATTTTGCATACTACATATTAGTAGCAGTTTGCCTTTTTATTCGTAAAATTCTTTCGGATATTCCACAATTCCATTTATGTTTTTCAGAGCATTTTCAGTTAATTCGATTAACATGCAGTTTTCATCAGGTACATCAAAAGGTAGCTTTATGCCATATTTATTTGACATCTCATAGCCGAATTTTGGATAATAGTTTTCATGCCCAAGTAAAATCACCGAATTGAAATTCAAATCTTTTGCAATTTTATGAGCTTTTACTATCAATTGACCACCAATTCCTTTGCCTTGATATTTTTTCAAAACAGCTACAGGAGCAAGTGCTAAAGAAATTGTTTCTTCAAAATTTACGTTTATAATTTTAATTTTCGTCAATAAAATGTAGCCAACAATTTGATTATCCATTTCAGCAACAAGAGATAATTCAGGGATGAAAGATGTAGATTTTCTTAAGCGTTCAACTAAAAACTGCTCCTGATGATCACTAAATTCTTCATCTTTAAACGCATTTTCAATAAGTTTAAAAACGTCATCATAATCTTTGATTTCTTCTTTTCGGATATTCATTTTTAAAATTTAAGATATAGGTTTCTACGTTGGAGAATTGCTACTAACATCGTTTTTTATGAAATAAAACGCAAGTTGTTTCGGGACAAAACGCGATACCCGTATTTCGTAAAATCGATAGGCTAAAATAATTAATTTTTTGTAAATAAGCTATCTATATAAAAATAGTAGAGTGATAACGAAATAAGTTCTTTTAAAATAAAATCCTATAAATAGGGATAGCAAAATAGGCTTATATATTCTATAATCAATAATATAAGGATAAGTTTTGTCAAAATTAAACTCCAACCATCTAGAAAAAGAACCTTATCTCTTAGTTTTATCACATAAATACCAATTGGAAACCCGTTTGTATTATAGTTGAATCATTAAAGATGACAACCCATTAGTCTACTTTGTACTGGATGATTTTCTTCGTATCAAAAAACTGTAGCGCCTTCATTTGTTGTACAAGTGTTTCCATTCCCTGGTCATTGATGACAGATAAAATAATAATGGGCCTATTTAAGTGATCGTAAAAACTTAGAAGCGTATGATGCGTTAAATCAATGTCCGATATTTTTGATAATTGCGGGAACAATTCTTTTAAAGCCTTCAATGTTTCGTGATGATTTTTGTCAATAATAACTAATTGCGTTTGAGGACTACTTTGTAGCGATTCCAAATTCTGTGGAGCTAAAATAGGGGAGGATAAACTGCTGTGCGTCATTTGAAAATGTTTTCCGAAAGCTTGTCTTAGCTCTGTTCTTTCTATATTAGTCTCGGCATCCGTGTAAATGGATACTCGATTGAGCAGCACGCTATAATCCGTTCGTGTATTGGGAAATTTTGCTGCAAATAGAGCAATGGCATGATCAATAAAAGGTTGATCTATTGGTTGTTGTTTGGCTAGGTATTCCTCAACGGATGGGTAGAGTTCTTTTGCAAATCCATTGATATATTCGCTGTTGTACCAATCTTTTGTAAGTAAGCTTCCACTGATGTTTTTATGTACCCAACCGTTTCCTATGGCTGTAGCTAAGGCTTCATCAAAAAAGTTATAGGCATACTGCTTGTATGGAGAGGGATTTGCTTTAAACCACTGATCGATTTGCTGCTGAAATTCTGGCGTTTGCTCATTAAAGAGCACATGACACATTTCGTGAAAAACAACGCCCATTCGTTCAACACCTCGGGTATCATTCGTCAAAACACCAATACAAAGACTGTTGGCATGTGGTGTAGCGGTTGAAATTCCCTTTTGCCCAGGAATGGGGTAAAGACTAACGAGAAAAGGAATATCTGCCGTCCACGTGGAACGATAAAAATGGCGAATTTTATCAAATATTTCTGATGATTGTGGAACGTACGTTTCTAATTTTGTTCGTTGTTCCATTATATTTTCTTCGTAATCATCCCAGATTAGAAGGTCGTAATACGTTTCTGCTTGTTTAAGAATAGTCACTAATTTCTGCTGCTCACTATGGGGTAAAATCCCAATCGACCGCTGTTTAAATTCGTCTATTGTATTGGCATTGACTAAAGCGATAATGAGCAAATCCTGCGTTGAACGATAAGAATTTCTATTTGCCGGATACCCCTCCAATTGATAGTGGTAATTCAGTTTTAAATTTTGAAAATCAACACAAAGTTGTCGAAAAACGCTATCCTTTGCGATGTTTGGTACAATGTACTCTCTCAAAGTAGGGGAAACGCCCTGCTGGGTGGTCATCGTTTCCATGAAATTAAATACACAATAGGGTTTACTTACTTTAAACTGCATGATTTCCTGTGCAATTGAAAGCTGTGTAAATGCCAATAGGCAAAATAAGAATAGTCGTTTTCTCATGTATTCTTTTTTAGAAGGGACATTTAGGGATGTAGATTGAAAATTTTAATGCTTCAACAATAGAAGAAAATCCAAGGTATAAATCAAATATAGAAAAAAAGAACTTTAAAAAAGCATCGGATGCTATTTCATCAAATACGTAGTGAAAATAGGAGTGATGCTTTGTTTTGATTAATATCCTCCTAAAAATACACTTGTACGATATTCCGCTAAAACCTCCTGTTCATCCATGATTCATTTTTCCCCATAATCTTGCCTTTTAATTGGTTATTACTTTTTCCTGAACCACCCCTAGTAGCTAGCTTTATTATTGTTCTCGATACAAAACTAAAAAAGCAGCAAAACACGGACAATACCCCCTTCCGTTTTCTTCCACTTTTGGGATAAAAAAGGAGTTTTTTTCCTTTCTTTTCCGAATTTTAAAATTGTAAATAACTGAAATTCAATACTTTGGAATAAAGTGGTAAAGGGCATGTAAGGGGTTTGTAAGGGGAAAGTAAGCACCAGCAAGGGTTTTAGGCCATTTTACCAATGTTACCCCTTACAAACCCTTTACAATCTACCTGGAGAGTGAAAGGGTGAGAGGGTGTGGCAATGAGATGATGAGGTGGTGAGGTGATGAGAAGGTGTGGCGATGAGAAGGTGTGGCGATGAGAAGGTGTGGCGATGAGATGATGAGGTGGTGAAATCGAAACGAAGTGTAGATTCATCGAACACAAAAACCAATATAAAATTTGTGAGATAGAAGGTGTGGTGATGAGATGATGAGATGGTGTGAGCAAACCTCACAAAGAGCAAAAAACGAACCTCACAAAGCATAGTTGTGTGAGCGCTGTATGGGACCCTTCGTTCCTCAGGACATACTGGGTGGATTTTCTTGTTTTTCAGAATCAACGTAGGAGTGAATGGCAATTCACTACAATAAATACTATTAAAACTGCTCATAGAGAAGTTTTAAAAACAAAAAATAAAGGACTTGCAACAATACATTTGTTTAATGCTTGAAAAGCAGATTGAAGTTAAACCAACTATTAATAAACAAGGAAATATTCAAGGGTATCGTTTTATTCATTTACCAACACATACAAATTTAAAAGCAAGTGAAATTGACAGAAATATGAAGCTTAATGACTTATTTAAAAATACAACAAGTACAGAACCTAAGGATGAAGTAAATAAACTATTTACCCAACAGGAATCTATCGAACCTCAAATGCAGAATTGGAAAACAGATGTGTCTGTTTTATTTAGTATGCTATCTGCTTTTCAACTTAGCGGTAACGATGAAGACGATGAACAGAAAAAACGCAAATGAAAAACATTAAAAAGATAAACGATGGCAAAGAATCAACCTAAACTTTCTGATATGACTGAATTATTACTTCTACAAGTAATACAATTAGAACAAACAATAAAGCAAAGCGAAAAAGCTCATTTAGAAACTATCAGAGAATTGAGTAATATCAAAGTAACAGTAAATGTTGCGGAAATTCGACAGATAAAAAAAGATAATGAGGAACTTTTAAAAGTTCATAAGACTATTAGTTCTAAAAGGTTGTTTTACTTGATTGTATTGAATAACTTCTTAATTTTAACAACATGTTTTTATATGTATGTAGTTGTTAAGAATACTATTGATAACTCCCAATATTAGCGTTTAGCGAATGAAAAAGGAGGAATGAAGAAATCAATTAGAATATGTAAATCAGTTTTTTGATAAAAATCCTAAAAACAGCTAAGTCTTTCAAAGAGAGGAAAAAAGTGAGTAAAATGCTTATGCTATTTTAAAAAGATCTGATAATGGTTTTGGGCTTTGTTTCGGTGGTATTTTGAAATCAAAAATTTTCTGTCTGTACCAAATTTTATTAATTGCTCAAATGTTTCTATTCGCACTATCCGCCCACTAACTCAGAACCTGTGTTAAGCGGTTGTATTTTATCGTATGTCATGTTTTGTTATCATTTCTCGGAGTGTCTTTGGTTCATGTCCCAAGTATTCAAGATAGTATAAAACGTCTCTCATTTTAAAGTCTGGCAACCAACGATTCTCAGATGAAAGTTTTATTATTTCAATACATTTTTCTTTTAATTTACCACTTGCGTTATCAACGATTAGAATTACGGCTAGGACAATCTGAGTAATTTCATTTTCATTTTTTCGATATTTCAAAATAATGTTAGAGAGCGCATCAATAGCATCTTTTACTTTTAGCTTTTTACTTAGCAAATGGTAAACAATTGTATAAGGGGTTATTTCATTGTCGTTGCCTTTATAAAAGTCGTCAATTGTAATTTTATCAAACCGCTTTTCTCTTATGAATTTATTCAGTTCTTCAATAGAAGGTAGTAAGTTAAACTCACTCCATTCTTTGTCCAAATGATTAAGGTTTAAAAACAATGCTATCGCTCTACCTGAAAGAATCCTAAGCATTTCAAAAGAATAATCTCTGTTTCTAATTAATGGAAAGAAAGGAGGTACGGGAAAAATTATTCTTTCTTGATAAACCTGTCTACCATGTGCAACCGAATTTCGGTCTTTTACCAAGTCAGAAATGGATGCTTTTAAACGGTGTGTTAAAATGCCTTGTTCCTGAAACATAAACATTACCTTGCTTGCAACTGGTAGTTCTGAGATGAAAATACTTTCTACGAGTTTACTTTTGGAACTTTGCTCTGATTGAAGATGATTCCCCTCTAATAAATAAATATTCTTAAGTATGTTTTCAGAAAACTGCTTAATTGATTCTGCTACTAATTGCTTTTGTTTAGTATAATATTTTGTTGAAAGTAACTCAAGAATATGAAAGTGCGAAAGGAGAACTTCGTCATCATGTACCATATTCACTTCGCTTTCTTTTTCCAAATACAGCGCTTTTCGGTACCGATCAATCAGAGAATAGAAAAGTCTTATATCATTTTCATTTTGAGATACAATAAACGCTTCAATTTTATTAAAGTCGGGTAAATAGTTTAACTTATTAAATTTAAATTTTTTGCGTTTGGTTATTTTAAGACTCCCAACGACTGTTGAATTACTAGAAAATTCAAACGGTGTAAATAGTTCTTGTGTGAGGAAAGTCAGTATGCCTAAAATTATTAAAAGTCGCGGTCTTGCATATGCTACACCGTCAGTGACAGATTCAAAATTATCAAGTTGAATTTCAATACTAACACATAAATATTTTTTCCCTTTCTCTGATTTCTGATACTTGTCAATTGAGCTTAAATCTCTAGTTGTCAAAATCCGAGAATTTAACAAGGAAACATCAACGTCTAAGTCAATGTCAATTTCCCTTATTGTCGTATATGTTGTTGGTCCTTTTTTCATTTGTTAATATACCGTCTAACGATTCGGGGCTTGGTGGTAGTGGCGGAAATTGAAGTAAAAAGTTTCAATTTAGTGACACAGTAAGCAAAATCCAATTAATTGACTAAATTTAATAAAAAAGGAAATATAAAAGACTGTTGCGACTTAAAAAGGAGAAATTTTCAATTTCTACCTTAAATCACCAATGCGCCAAACCCATGCTAACAGAAGTTTTTAGAAAATTATATTCCTCATTGAAGATTTATTTAGTTCTTTTTCAACACTCATTAGGTATGAATATGGGTTTGCTCTTAGTTTTTCTGCTTTATCTTGGTTAAACATAATTTTAGTTGTAACAACAGATATACCTGCCCCTGCAAATAAAGCTTGTGGAATAGTAAGTCCTAACATTGTTGGTAAAAAAGCTGTTGCTCCTGTTGAAATCAAACCTACTTTTAAGATTGTCTCCGAAAACCATTTGATCCGTGAACCATCTAATGCTTTTTCTAAATTGTTTAATCCAGGTAAAAATTCATCTTTATAAATGTCACTTACTTCTTGTTGTATTGCATCAAATGAATTTTCTTTATTTACATTATTTACAAGTTTCAGTAAGTTCGTTCTAAATTGCCCTAATTCATCCTTGTGATTATTCTTAAAGTCAATTATCTTTTCAACACTTGTGTTTGGTGCTAATTTAACTCCTTTTACGATTAGGTTAGTTAACAAACCCTGTGCAAGATTTAAAGTTGTTCTTTCATTTCTTCGGTAATAATAATCCCTTTCTCCATATTGGATTTTATTATCAAGTCTTGCTTGTTCCGTTAAATTTGATGCAATTGAATTGTCTGTTAATAATGAAAAAGATTTGTCTTCACAAATTTTATTGGCAAGTAAACTCATGTAAAATGAACCAAATTCGCTATTAGTTCTAAACCAACCTTCATCATCAATATTACGTTCAATTAAGTTCCTAATTTCGTGTGGTAGTTTTTCGGGATGCATTCTAAATTCTCTTGGGAGTTTTTCTGTATGAATTCTTACGTTTTTAGAAGTTTCATTTACTAAAAAACTTGATGCCTCATTAATGAATTTCAATACAGTTTCTGATAAATCTTCAACAAGTTTGTTGTCAGGATTTATTTCAAAAGGGCATAATATTCCCTTGTCCCGAAGTGTTTGGGTTAATCTGTTTTGATATGGGGTTTTAATAGATGTTGGTACAATAGTTTGGATTTCGTCCCAATATAAGATTGCTGATTTTAGCCAATTCTCTTCAGGAATGTCAATTGTTGGATAGTATAATGCTCTTGTAAATGCCATCTTAATTTTATTGGTTACTATGTAGTTTATCAGTTACTTTAAAAATATCTGCTAACGTGCCTGTGCTTGGCGCAAGTTGCGGAATTTAAAACCAAAACTTTAAATTAAAAAAACAACTTAAACAAAAGGCAACTAATTGGATAAATTTAAACAAATTATTCAATGTAGTTGCCTTTTGAGATATTTATTCTGAAACTTTAATTCTATCTCAACCCCGCAATTTAGCAAAATACATGTTAAGCACAGTTATTTAATTTTTTCAAACATAACATAAGAGTTTCCAACATCACCACATTCCGTGCAAAGGTAGTTTCTTGAACCTTTCATTACTTTATTATTAGGAGTAAGTCTTAATAAATATGTTCCGAAATTATGATGTTCGGGTGTAACCGTTTCAGTATTTAGTAGTACAACTCTACTTGGTGTTACGCGCCCCTTAAATTTTTCATTATCAATAATTTGTCCTTTTTCTATCGTAGTGATGCTACCTTCTAATTTATAAGCAAATTGTTTAAATGTTGCTTTCATAAAAGGTTCTACATCAGTTTCTTTTAAGTATTGGAGTAGATCACTATTTGAAGAGTTAGATATTGAGGGAACAGGTTGCTCTAAATCTATTTCCTCATCTTCGTCTTCATAATCTATTTCATTATCTGATTCTATGTTATAAACATAGACATTGTATTCTCCACTTAAATTTGGATAAACTTTAAAAAATAATATGTTTATTAAATAACCTACTTGGTGTCTGAAAATGAAAATAATAAAGGTTGCAACCAAAGAGCTTACCACACCTAGGATAAAATCGTTCATATGTTACTTTTATTTATAATTGTGTCTAACGTTTCGGGACATGGTGTCAGCGGCGGAAATTGAATCGAGAAGTTTCAATTTAGCGAAATGGTAAGCAAAAGCCAATTCATTGAATTAATTTAAGAAAAAAAGTCAATGTAATTGGCTTTTTGCGGAATATAAAGCCGAAACTTTAATTTTAGCCTTAACCCACCATTGCGCCAAATCCATGTTATATGTAGCATTTTAATTGTTCTCGCGAATCTGAAATTAAAAATTCGTGACTTTTAGCAACCATCTTACTATTTAATTCTTCAACTGCTGATACTGTCATTTCGTAATATTGATATTTATTATCTTCTGAATTATTAAATTCCAATCTTATTGCATGTTTTGGTGAGATTGGATAATATAACATCAAATCTTTTACATTACCATTTTCATCTAATTCGTCAGCTAGTAAATTTATCACAGGCTGGTCACTGGTAATGAAGCTAATTTCGTCAGTTATTATCTCTAAAAGACAATACTGTATTTTTGGATCAAAAGATATATTCTGCGTTAACTGAGCAGCAATAATTATTACTAAAACATTATGTATTTTTTCTATATCTAGTTTTGTATTTTTAAAATTTTCTATCTGAGAATCTTTATGCTTTTTAGTTCTGAAATATTGGAAACATAAATACATTAATGCATCGTATTTAGATATGTCATCGTCAAAAAAATATAAATCTCGTAATTCCCTACATGCGATTAATTTTGATCCATAATTCTCAATTGAAGTATGAAATTTTTCAAATCCATTTTTCTCTAACTCATTTAAAACTTCAGGAATATCTTTTGTACTTTTTTCCTGTATTTCTTTAAAATCATTAAATAGATTTATGTCAAATATTAAATTATCAATCATTGGTTTAATTGGTCCTTGTATTTTTGACGCAATATGATCTAGAAAATCTTTTTCAACCTTACCAAATTTGTCAAATTTATTGAAATATCTTTTTTGCGCGACATTCATTAAATCGGTTCGAATTATTGTGTTTTTTTGTCGAACAAATGCAAATATACTATCATTTTCTGACCAAGCTCTAAGGTAATTCCTCCAAACATAATGCTGTCGCTTTGTAATTTTGTTAGACATGATTTTTCTGCGTCGTTTTTAAGGTTATTTATTTTATAAAAGAAACGCAGAAAGCGAGCTTTCCGTTTCTTTTATAAAATAAAAAAACCGATAACTCTCGTTATCGGTTTTCTTTGCGGAGAAAGAGGGATTATAACCTATATATTTACAGAATTCATTAGAGTGTTATTTTGTTATATATCAATAAGTTAAAATAAATTATATTTTATAAAATGTGATTAAATAGTATATGATAGTATAAAAATTGGGTGTATATTTGGGTGTTAATACCTATCATCATGACTATAAAAAGAAAAGTAACTTTCGCTATTGAAAAAAGAAAAAAGGACAATATTCTTGTAGTTGAGAATGTTCCTATCAGAGCTCGTGTTGTGTATAACGGCGGACGAGTTGAGCTTTTTACAGGGTATCGAATTGATGCATCCAAATGGGATGAACATAAAGAAAGAGTCCGTAATGGTTGTACCAACAGACTTAAACAAAGTTCATCAGAAATCAACACAGCAATTAGTGAACTATCTACAATCATTGATAGAATCTTTAAAGAATTTGAACTAAAGAATGAGATGCCTTCTTTTGAAGTCTTTAAAGATGAAGTAAAACGATACTCGGATAAACAAACAATATCAGCTAAAGAAAAGAATCTCTTTACTGCTTTTGATGAGTTTGTAAAAAGTAGTGGTAAGCGCAACGATTGGACTGATGCTACCTACACCAAGTTTAATACTGTTCGTTCACATCTAAGTAACTTTAAGAGTAATTTTCAGTTCTCTGATATCAACGAGAAAGCACTCCTTGATTATGTTACTTTTCTTAGAGAAAAGAAATTAATGAGAAACAGCACTATTGATAAGCAGATTAGCTTTTTAAAGTGGTTCTTAAAATGGTGTAGAAGTAACAACTATACTATCGCATATAACTTTGAAAGCTTTAAACCCAAGCTTAAGGAAACCTCTAAGCGTATCATTTTCTTGACTCAAGAGGAACTTGAGAAAATCAAGGCAAAAGACTTAAGTGATAAACCTTATTTAGACAGGGTGCGTGATGTACTTCTCTTTTGTTGTTACACAGGGCTTAGATATTCAGATGCTTATAACCTGACCAAACAAGACATAAACAATGATGTGATTGAGTTTGTAACCAAGAAAACAAACGATCTTCTACGAGTGGAACTAAATAAACACAGTCGAGCTATTTTAGATAAATATAAAGATGTACCTTTTGAAGATGATAAAGCACTACCTGTTATCTCTAATCAAAAGATGAATGACTATGTTAAGACACTTTGTCAAGAAGCTGGGATAGATGAACCTATTAGAGAAACATATTATCAGGGAAATAAACGAGTTGATGAAGTAAAACCTAAACATGAGCATCTTAGTACACACGTTGGAAGAAGAACCTTTATATGTACTGCTTTATCTTTGGGAATACCTGTACAAGTAGTAATGAAATGGACAGGACATTCTGATTATAAATCCATGAAACCGTATATTGATGTAGCCGATACAATCAAAGCTAATGCAATGACTAAATTTGATACGATATGAGCGATACAACTTCTATTAAGCTAAGCAAGTACTCTAAATCATTAGATAGGCTTTTAAATGAGATAGAAACAGATAATTTCACTAATGATATTTGGCAATGTTATAAGCAAGAATCTTATGCTATCGTTTATAAAGAACTTGATTTAATAGATTTTGAAATTTTGCTTATTGAACTTAGAAATAACAACTTCTCAAAAGGAGCTTTATATAACATCGTTTCAATTATAGATAAGCTTAATTTATTGTTTGAAAAGTATAATGCTCAGATAAAAAGTTTGGATTTGTATAAGCTATATCACAAGGTTTATATATCACATCTATTTGAAGACAAAATTAAACTTGCTATTGAAGATTTAAAACATGTACAAGAAAGGGAAATTCCTTTAGAAGCACCTAAAAATCTTAACGAAGTAGACATTGAATACTTTAAAAATGAACTAGAGAAAATTAGAAATGAAAAGCTACTATTTGAAAAAGAAAATACTCATCAGCTAACTGACTATTATAGTTTGTTTAAAAGTCATATCAGTAAAGCTAAAGATTGGATAACGACCTATTTTCCAGAGGAACGGTTAAATTTAGACGATGATATTTTTACAAGTATGCAAGTTAACCTTCTTTATGAAGAGTGTATCTTGATGCAATGCTTCACAACTAATGATTTGAGTTTTGAAGACTTCTATCTAATTTTAAATAGAAGAAAACCTAAAGTTCCCTTTACTCAATCTTTTAAACAAGTAACCAAGTTTGCTAAAGAGTTGAAGCTTTATACGGATAAAGTTGACAAACAAATCAAAGAGCAATGGAGAGAATTTGTTTGTACTGAGCTTAATTTAAAACTCAGTACAATCAAATCTTATGGGCATAAGAGTAAAGAATGATTTATTAAATTCTGTTTCCTTTCATGAAGACTTTAGCTTGTTATTTATACACCTTAATTATTACTTATCTACTCAATAGTTCCTTTTTCAAATAAATCAATTCCATTTTCTATCTTTCGTATACTATAAATATTATCTAATCTAAAATGTCTTATTTTTCCATTTTTTAATAAACAATTTGTTTCTATAAAAACATTTACATTTTTATTTGATAATATTTCTTTATTTAGAAAAAATATATCTTCAAAGTTTTCTTTCTTAGATAAACCAATTGATTTTTCCCGGCATTTAACATAAAAAGTGTTAGTCTCTTTAATAGCTTCTTTTAATCTTGTCCTTTTGGCAGATGTTTTCTTTAATCCTATAGAATCTAATAATCTTTGTGAATTAACTATTACCAAAAAACAATTTCTGATATACACAATTCTTTTAGATAACCTATCAAATTTGTCTGAGTAGGAAATATAATAATACTCATCTAAATCAAACTTGTATTCAAAAATATTCTTACCACTAGCTTCCTTATAGTTAGGAAATTTTGCTCCCCAAAGCTCAATTTCATTAATTTCTAAGGGTCTTTCTTTTATTAAGATAGATTCCTTCTTATTGTGAATCAAATTTAAAATAAATGCTTGGTAGAAATAATGTTTAAATAATATTTCTTCTACCTGTATTAATGTATATTTTACTGTTATATCAGAATCTTCTAATTTAATCTCTTTATTTAAAGGAATTAAATTATATGAGTTAGATTCTAATTGGTTAAGGTAGTAATTAAGAACATCATCTATTTCTAATTGTTGGTTAATTTCATAAAGTAAATCTGTTTTGAAGAAGTCTTCAGAATATGTTTTTAACTGAGAATTATACCATTTACATTTAAACTCTATTAAGGGCTTTTTTGTTTCTGAACAGAATTTATCCTTTTCATCTATAAATCTAAAACCTATTATAGTCATAACAGGAGGAAGAAACTCTAAATGATTAGTTTCTATTAATTCACCATTAATATTTTCTCTATTTATTTTATGCTTATGAAGCTCTATATCAATACTTTTTAACGCTACTTTCTTATGTAAATATTCTTCTTTTATAAATTCGTTAACCCCCGTATCTGTAAAATCTTTACCTAATTCGAGCATTTGGTGAACTAAATCTATTTCAAATAGCATTTTCTTCCTTTCAATAAATCCTAACTGATCATTTCCTAAAAGATTACTTAAGTTATTAGGATAGTTTAAAAATTTTAAATCTTCACTTTTAAGATTTTTTTTTAAATACCTACCTCCTTTAGAGTCGTAGTATAAACATTCAAGAAAGAGTCCATTTTTATTTGGTTTATTTACTTTACATACTATCATTATAGGTGGAGTATAATCTGAATAACCTACAATCTTAATATCAAAATATGTTTCTATATATGGATGTGTTTTAAACACAACTAAATCTCCTACGTTAAAAGGCATTATGTTAATTTTTAATTTATACAAATATAAATTATATTTGTATGCAAACTGCGAATAAGAGTGTTATTACGGTTGTGTGGATTAGAAACTATATAGTTTACATGTTTACATAGAGGTATTCATGGAAAAAGGTTTACAAAGAATATTCTTAACAACAAAGTTATTTGAGAGATATTTATATATCTTCCATAATAGCGTAAGGATTTCTGTAACTAATAGTAGAGTATTAATAATGTTAATTGTGCTGTAATCAATTTCTAAAGAGTTTAGAAGATAGTTTATAATTGTCTGCATAAATGATTGGATTAGGTTAATAAAGCTCGGTGTACAATATACCACTACAAATTTAAATCGAAGTATTCAATGACTCAGTTAATGGGTACTAATCCAAAATTACTTTTGTAATTTGTTATGTAATATATAAACGTTATTGCTTATTCGCAGTTGATTTTTTAAACTATGGAGAAACCTATTTGGATCAAGGAAAAAGGTTATTTACATCTATCCCCAAGCTTAAAACTTGGTTCTGATTACAGTAAAATTACTAGCCTACTTGATAATGAAGATTTTATAGCTAAATATGCTTTTTATCCTTTGATACATGCAAATATCAAAGAACGAAAATTTAAAAAAGGAAATTTAACAAAACATACTTCCGAAGAAAGAAGTCATATACACTATAATGTCACAACTAACGAGCCTATAAGAAGTGCTAAAATACGCCCTTTACATTATGCTACTCATTTTGATTCAATAGTTTACAATTATTATGCTTATAAACTAAATAAAAAATATATTTCTAAGTTAAAGGAAATACCTGAATTAAATAATGCTGTTACAGCTTATAGAAAAATACCACGTATAGACGAACCAAGCAAAGGAAAAAGTAATATTCATTTTGCTAAAGAATGTTTTGATGAAGTAATAAAACGTGCAAATGTAGAAAAGGAAGTTTTAGTACTAGCATTTGATTTAGAAAAATTTTTCTCGTCGCTAGATCATAAATATTTAAAGGAAAAATGGGCTTGGTTAATAGACAAGACAGAGTTACCTTTAGATCACTATAACGTATTTAAGTCATGTACTAAATTTAATTATGTTCTATTAGAAGATTTAAAGTCTTTCTCAAAAAAGAGAAGTTATGATGAATCTAAATTAGCTTTTATCAGGAAAAACAAAGGTTATAAATCTTTTTTTTTAGATAATGAAGATTTTAGAAAACAGATAAAAGAGGGGAATTTACCTATTTATAAATCCCCTTTCACCACAAAATTATCTAATGGAAAAAAAATAAGTAAAGGAATTCCACAAGGATTACCAGTAAGTGCTGTATTGGCTAACTTATATTTATTTGATTTTGATTTAAATGTAGTTAATAAAATAGTACATGAATTAGGAGGGTTTTATAGACGCTATTCTGATGATATCCTTATAGTTACTTCTCCTGATAAAGAAGAAATAATAGAAAATTTCATTAAAGATGAAATTCAAAAGTATAAAATAACACTTAGCCTTGATAAAACTGAAAAATTCATTTTTAAAACAAAAGTATATAATGCATCGAATCAAGAGAGGCTTGAAAGTTTAAAAATAATTATTGAGAATAATAAACGCATATATAAACATAAGCCGTTAGTTTATTTAGGCTTCGAATTTAGAGGCTATAATGTTTGTATAAAATCAACCAATCTCTCTAAGTACTATAGAAAAACTATTTCAATCATTAAAAGTAGAAGTAATAGAGTACATAAATTAACACAAGCAGATCCTAATACAAAAAGTGCAATTTATATAAATCAATTAAAGAAAATATATGAATTGCCACCTAAAAAAAAGCCTTACTCAGGTAAAGAGCAAGAGGGTACAAAGAGAAGACGATATAGATTAAAAAAACACATTAATGGTTACTTCTTTATTGAACACATGGATAGTTCAAAGAATTTAACTAAAAAAGAAGCTACGTATTATAGTTATGTAAAAAAATGTTCTGAAGTATTTGAAACAAATTCTTTTGAAAAACAAATTAGAAAACGAAAACATATAGTTTTTTCAGCAATAACCAAACATTTCAATCAAAGCAAAAAAAATAGAAAGACTTAGGTTGTTAAAGAGTATGTACAGAGAAAACTTTGATATAAGCAGGTACTCCTAAGTAAGTCTTTATTTAAAGGTATTTGAACCATCTCAAGTTTATTTAGAAGATATATCTAACTCTCAATTGTTTTAAAATGTACTTAAATAAACTATTGTACAATTGATTCAAAATAAAATCACACATTAAAATACTTAAAAAACCACAAACCACTCATTTATAGTGTTTTGCGGTTTTTATTTTATTCCGTTTATCACATAATATCACAGAGTTGGATAGGTAGTTTTACAATGTTCGAACACAACAATTGTACAACCTAAAAAACTTTATGACATGTATTTAAACGAATTAAAAGAAAAACCTGTTTGGCAAATGACAGGTCAAGAGCTATTGAACCTATTAAAAGAAATAGCTATAAATGAATCTCCTCATTCTTCTACTAATCAATCAAAAGACACTCTTAGTAAACGTTACGTTTATGGAATACGAGGTATAGCCGAATTATTTGGTTGCAGTATCTCTACTGCTAACAAAATCAAAAAAGAAGGTAAAATCAAAAGTGCAATCTTGCAGTATGGTAGAAAGATAATTGTAGATGCTGAACTGGCATTAGAACTCTTTTCAAAGAAGTAAAAGGATAACTACTACAAAACATCCTTTGTAAGAATCACATTCAATTAATTTAAATCAAGAAGTATTATGTCCTTAGATATACCTTATATCCGAGTAGGGACTTCCTATTTTAAAATTATCGAAAAACCATTAATATCTGGCGATAAAGTTAAAGTAAGAGTTCGGTGGAACCGTGAAACTATTGTATCAGATCACGGAAAGTCATACTTGGAAAACATTTTAAAATTAGACGGATTTTGCTGTATTCCAGATCATCTAAACTATCAACTCTTAGTAGATAACTTTTACAATACCTATCACGAGCTTCCAATAAAGCCAAGTGAAGATAAGCTGAGTTTACAGCAGCTAGAGAACAACATTCCAAACTCTTTACATTTTGTAAAGCACATCTTTGGAGAACAGTATCTGTATGGATTGGATTATCTAAAGTTGTTATATGAACAACCAACACAGCCCTTGCCTATACTTTGCTTAGTCAGTAAAGAAAGAGCTACAGGAAAGAGTTCTTTTATAAAGTGGCTTAAGACAATCTTTGGGCTTAATATGACCTACATTAAAGGAGATTCCTTTAGTTCTCAATTCAATGCCGATTGGGCAAGTATGTTACTTGTTGCTATAGATGAAGTATTCTTTGATAGAAAGGAGATAACAGAACGCTTAAAGTATCTCTCCACCACCGATAAAGACAAGGTGGAAGCTAAGGGAAAAGATAGGCAAGAGATTGAGTTCTTTGCCAAGTTTATCTTGTGTTCAAACAACGAGGATAACTTTATTCAAATAGATGAAGAGGAAATCAGATTTTGGATTAGAAAAATTAAGCCCATTGAATCCGAAGATGTCTTTTTTGTAAATAAGCTCAAAAAGGAGATACCCTATTTTATTGCGTTTTTACTTCTAAGACCTTTAGAGTCGAAGCAAAAAACACGAATGTGGTTTACTCCTAAGCAGATACTCACAGAGTCACTGTTAAAGCTAATCAGTAAAAACAAAGTTGAAGTAGCTATGATAGAGCTAATACACCTTTGTTTCGAGAAGATAGACGAGCAAGTACTTTGCATTGCTCCAAATGATATTCTGCTTTTGCTTCGAAAAATAAATCCGAAACTTTTTATCTCTGCAAGTGAAATAAGAAAGACTTTAAAAAAATGGAATTTCACTCCAGAGGATAACACAAAATCTTATCAAGGGATAGAGCTTTTATCTCACGGTGAGTTTGTAAAAGTAGAACGCAGAGGACGGTATTATACCATAGAAAAACCTTTTTTCTATAAAATATTTGATGCTTTGATGCAAGAATGAATTAAATACTTGATAAACAATAGTTTGTCTTGCATCAAACTCTGCATCAAACTATAAAAAGACCTTATTTGATGCAAGAGTGATGCAGAAAACAAAATCAGTTTGATGCAGTGATGCAAGACTGATGCAGCATACTTAGGTGATTTTCAGCTAGATATACTCTTTCTGCATCACTGCATCAAATAAAACACATTTTTAACCCTTTAACCCAAAAGACTATGAATTGCGATACAGCCAAACAAATAAGAATAATTGACCTACTTGAAAAATTAGGTTATAGTCCAAAGAGAATAGCTAATGAGAGTTGGTGGTATATCAGTCCGTTTAGACAAGAAAAAACACCTTCATTTAAAGTCAACTTAGCCAAGAACCTCTATTACGATTTTGGAGAAGGCACTGGCGGAACAACACTTGATTTTGTAATGCGATATAATAATTGTGATCTAAAATCTGCTTTGAACATTTTAGATAACAGTGTTTTTTCATTTGTTCAACCGACTGTTCTAAACACAACTTCTCAAAGTGAAAAGAATTACGAAATAACATCAATTAAAGAGGTAACTAATATCCACCTTATACAATATGCCAAAAGTAGAAAACTATGTCTTAGAATGCTTAAAAAGTATTGTAAAGAGATACACTACTCCTTAAATGACAAATCGTATTATGCTATTGGATTTAAAAATGATAAAAACGGGTATGAACTTCGAAACAAATATGTAAAGATGTGTTTAGGCTCTAAAGCTGTTTCTTATATCTGCAATAATTCTAAGAAGGTAATCCTCTTAGAGTCTTGGAGTGACTTTATAAGCTTTCTGACTCTTTACCCAAATACAGAATACCGCTTTGATTATATCATACTCAATTCGGTTACAACGTTAAATAATGTACTGTTGAGTGAGTTTAATAAAATTAAGTATGAATCGATTGTTTGTCTTTTTGACAATGACAAAGCGGGTGATTTAGCTACAGAAAAAGTGCTTGATACTTATGGAAATAATGTTGTTGACGGACGCTTATTATATCAAGAGAACAAAGACTTAAATGATTATTTATTAACTATTAACCTTGACAATTCGGTGTGAGAAGTATAGGATGTTATTTGACTTGTGTACTCCGAAAAGGTGATTTGACCTGTGGATTATGCACTGTGATTTGACGTCCTAATTATCGAGATGTGTCTTTGTCCTTACAAATTGAAAATTTGAATCGGAACAAAGACCACTCGTTTTTCTCCCGAAGGTCGCAAAATTGGTAAGACGATGAAAAGAGAACATAAGATAGAATTTAGAGTTACTCTAACGGAATCTCTGCTTATAAAAAACAAAGCAGATAAAATCGGTCGTAGCGTTTCTGAGTACCTGCGTAGTACTGCACTTGGGTACGCACTTAGCTACAAACTAACACAAGATGAAATTGAGGTTTACAAACTCCTAAACAAGTTTGCTGATAACTTTAGAAGAATTGGTAACCTGTTTAAACTTGGTGATACCACCCAAGTAAAAGAGACTACCATTGAAACCGCAAACTTAATTAGAGATCACCTTCAAAAACTAAAATAATATGATAGCTAAAGCAAAAACGTGTATAGGAGGTACAGCATTGTTCAATTATGTAATTGATGATAAAAAAGGATATGAGCTTGTTAGAAACAATCTTTCGGGGGAAACTCCAAAAGATATGTTTCAAACTATGCAGATATTGCAAAATCAAAACTCACGTTGTAAGAACAATACAATCTCCGCTGTTATCTCACCTACTATTGAAGATAGTAAGAAGATGACAGATCAAGATTTAAACAATCTTGTCCATGATTTTTTAGTTGGTTTAAAGTTAGATCCCAAACATGCGCAATACATTGCTTTTGTTCATACTGAAAAAGAGCACAAGCACATTCATGTACTCGCAAACCGCATTGATGAAAACGGTAAGGCACTTAAGGATAATTATATCGGATTTCAAGCCCAACGCATCGCTCATGAAATAGCTTTAAAGTATGGTTGGATTTCTATAAGACAAGAGAACGAAAACAAAAAAGAACAAATAAAAGCTAATCAAAAGCAAGTAGCTCAAGAGATTAAAAAAGCGCACTACTATGTTTTAAAAGAGCAACCTAAAAATTTACAGCGGTATATCGATATGATGCGTATGCATCAAATAGAAGTAAAACCAAGTGTAAACAAACAATGGAATATTCAAGGGTATCGGTTTATTCATTTACCAACTAATACAAACTTAAAGGCAAGTGAGGTTGATCGCAATCTAAAACTAAATAAACTATTTGAAAATAACATTCCCAAACGTAGTGATGATTTGTTTAACACAGTTCTTTTCAAAGATCAAGGTACACAGATTTCATTTGAGAATTGGAATACAAACACAGTCAGTCTGTTTAGTTTTCTAAACTCCTTTGGAAATTATTACGAAGAATATACTCTGGATATGACTAAAAAGAAAAAGCGAAAACAAATACAAACATTAAGTCTTTAACTATGGCCAAAAAACAACCTACACTTACAGAACTCACTGAGCTACTATTTCAACAAGTAGTTTACTTACAAGAAACAATGAAACGAAATATTGCTCAGCAAGTTGAGCTATCTAAAAGGATAAAGAATATTGAAGTTAAAGTAAACGTGTCTGAACTTAAAAAAGTAGAGGAAGAGCAAACAGAACGACTTCACTCTTATCTGAATCATTTTTGCGTTAGATTACAAGCTATTAATGAACAGCATTACAAAGTAAATAGGTCTATTAACTCAAAGAAGATTCTGTACTTAGTACTGCTTAATATCTTCTTTTTCTTGGTTGCTTGTTTGTGCATATACAAACTGAAATAGCAACATTGTTAGGTGAAGTATTTCAAATATTAGTTTTTTGTGTAACTTTACGATTCAATCTTTTTTAAATCAATGGCTGTATCTTTTGAGCCTTCTTAAACTAAGCTATTAATTATGGAACATAAAATACACCAAGGTAGAAATGTAAAGCGTTTTAGAGAAATGCTTGGAATCAAACAAGAGGTTCTTGCTTTTGATTTGGGAGAGGATTGGAATCAAAAGAAGATATCTATGTTGGAACAGAAGGAAGTAATTGATAATTCATTACTACAACAGATTTCTAAGGTACTTAAAGTACCTGTTGAAGCTATTGAAAACTTTGATTCAGATCAAGTTCTAAATATTATCTCAAATACATTCCACGATCATTCAGTTCAAAATTATAATTGTGATATTAACCCTATTGAGACAATTGTACAATTACATAATGAAAAAATTGCCTTGTATGAGCGTATGCTTAAAGAGAAAGAAGAAATGATGAATCGTTTAGAAAAGCTTATTCAAAGTAAATAGACATTAGATTATATCGTATCGTATATAATAAAAAAAGGTAGAACTACTATGAAGGGTATTCTACCTTTTTCTTTTTTAGATAAATATTTATTGATAAGTAGTTTTATCTCTTTGTTGAATGAGTTTACAAGCATCCAACATTTTATGAAAGTTCAGCATTGAGACATTGCAACAATAATCTTTATGATATAAACTATTAGCCATTGTAGCTAAAATTAAATCAAAGAATGATTTACTTACTTGTTCAATAGTAAATCGATTAAAGACATTCTCAAATACTATATAGGGATTCTTATATTCATCATTATTAAGATACTTCAATTTTTTTAGTTCTTTCTCAGATACTTCCGAAACAGTAAGTCCTTTTTTAGTAAACTTCTTTGGTTTTAGATATATCTTATATCCTGCTTTAAATATAGATTGTAAAACAGTTGCATCATAGATAACTTCAGAAGCACTGATTTTATCATACATCTTATGACTTAAAGTATAGCAACAATAACTTCGTAATTGTTCTTGAAAATATTCAATATCCGCAAGTTCTCTAAGCCAGTTCAGTAGTTCGTATGGACATTCAACATTGTCTTTTGTCCAATAGTATGATTCTAATGAATGTTCTTGTTTTGCCATGACTACTCAGTTCTTTCACAGATTAACCAACATGCCTCAATCAATCTATTGATATTGATAAAAGAAATATTAATTTCTGTAGAAGGCGGTTCTATAAAATTTCCAAGAGCAAACTCTACAATTTCAAATAAATCAATCTCCATATCTATTACTGATTGCTTTTCAAAAGCATCCTCAAATACCATGTAAGGGTTTAAATACTCATCTAATGACAATGATCCTAAAAATACTTTAGACTCAGCTACAGTTGATTTCTTTAATGGTTTAAGAATATAATACTTATTTGAGTTACTTCGTATTTTATAACAACCGCGCACTATTGAACGTAATATAGAATAGATTAAAAAAACGACATGAGGACTCTGTTGTTGATATATTTCGTTTTTATGAGTATAGATCATTAATTCACTCAAATATTGTTTTAATTCAGAAGGAATTACAACTTCAAACAAACGAGATAACATATCATAAGGATTTTTAATAGGCTCTCTATACCATATATGAGCTTCTAAGGGAATTTTTACTTTTTTCATAATCAATTCTTTAAGGTTTATATAAAAGTACCTTCCCTTGTATTGGTAAACTATTCTATATCACGAATAAAATATGCGTTTAATCAACCTGAGTATTATCTTGGTCTGTATTTAATTCAACAATACAAGTCATTAAATCAATAAATATGCGTATCATTCCAAACCAAATTATAACTTCCTTATTATATTGCATAATAGGATTATCATCAAGTACATTCTCCTTTTCTAACACAGATATATC
Organism: Myroides gitamensis; assembly: GCF_029894455.1. NCBI lineage: Bacteria > Pseudomonadati > Bacteroidota > Flavobacteriia > Flavobacteriales > Flavobacteriaceae > Myroides > Myroides gitamensis. The sequence continues at coordinate 1,955,569 of NZ_JARYHN010000001.1, read as the reverse complement.
TTGACTGGAAAACAAGTCAGTTATTGTCTTGTAACTCTCTTTGCCTACTACAAGAATAACAAGACTATAAATGTGAGCCATAAAATACTCGAAACCCATTATGTTTATAATCTTTTCTATGGCATATATTCTAAAGCTATTTTTCTCTAATACTTCTTTTTCATGTTTTTTATAATCAACTAACTTACCCTCTTTGATTAGTTCAAAAGCACAACATATAAGTAATTGTAAAGCCATTAATGTATTTACAACTTCAAACTCAAACTTAGCAGTATCTTCGAATTCAACTTCCCGTTTTAAGAGTTTTTCAATCCCGTATTCTTCAATATATTTAGGATAGTTATTGTAATGCTCCATTACAATTGGATTATTTAATGCAAGTAAGATATTATCTATCATTTGCAATAAAACCATTTCATCTTCACTTATAATAGTCACCACATTAACTACTTGCTCTCGAGTGATTATAAGCCTTTTAATATTCTCTTTATTAGTCATAATAATATAATTTTAGGTTCATAAATTTGATCTCTTTACAGAGGATAAACTATTCATTTAGAGACTATAATATCCTTTGTTCGAATAGATTACCGTAAATCAAGGTAAGAACTTGCAGTTGTTAACCTTAAATACTGTAATTATGAAATCAATCATTAACAACCTTTCAAGCTTGAAACTATCAAGCGAATTAAGACATGAACTTGAAGATTTAATCGAAAAAAATTTAGTAGGGTTTATTTTTTATTCGCAGAAGAACTTGCTCAATCATCCTATTATTACTCTTTGTTTTTATGATACTGATGAACTAAATAATATCCGTAGAAGCAAATGGATTACTAAGGGGATTAATCACTACCAAGCAAATATTTACTGTTTGTGTATCAAGGACTTTTATCAATCTGACTCTTTTCAGAATATAATGTATTCAACATTAAATTGTCAAAAAGAAAATCTCGTTTATGGTTCTTTACACGATAGTGAACCATTATTTAGTTTGCACCAATCTAAACAGAAAGAAAATGATTTTGAAAGCTTTGTTTCTAAATGGTTTGCTAAGCATTACAAAAGAAACACGAAGTTTTTAAAGTCTTTAAAAAAGGAGCTGAAAGCTAATCACATAGATGAACAATCTGCTATACTTGGTATAAAGCAAGTAATACAAGATACTAAAGAAAGAGTTCAACCTATATTATCAGGAAGTATTCAGTGTAGTACTGCTTCTTTTCTAAATTTCGTGTTTAGCCATTGCTCTACTGTTCAAGATATTTTCAAAGAGGACTTTGATTTTTATACAAGAGATATGACTTCATTATTTAGAGAAGAGCTAAAACTAAAGAAAAATGCTGAACAGATAGAACCCTATGAAAAACCAATAGTAGGATATTTACTTAACATAGCTCAGGATTTTTTAGAAGCGATGTACGTAGAAATACCACATAGAATCCTCACTAAATATAAGCTCATTGTAAACAAGCAAAAGCTACTCTCTTTAAATAATCCCAAACAGATAACGGAAATACAAGAAGAACTTGAAGAGCGAACAAGAAAAATACTTTTGAAGTATAAGAAAGTAGAGTCATTTTATCTAATAAAAAGACGAACTAACGATCAGGTACTCTTAAACTCTGATGATTCTACTTCTCATAAGTTACATTTACTATTACTAGCAAGTATTGAGACGCTGCACATTAATGAAGAGGGTAATATAAGACAATACGTTTCTTTTCATACTGAGGATTTAGTTGATGTAACCGTAATCCTGATTAAAAAATCAAATTGGTATTTGCATATACCTGTTTATGATACCTTCTTTAAACAGAATCTCACAAAGGAGAAACTTTGGATTGGAGAGCCTTTAATAGCTGAGAATCCAGATTTAGAAACGTTTCCACTAAGTGAACTTAAATTAAAGTTTTGGGTAGAGTGCAAATCAATGCTTAAACCTATTGTAAAAAGGCTTAATTATCAAATAGAAGGTTGTCAGAGTGATGCAGATGTGATTTTTTATAAGTATACCTTACAACAACTTTTAATAGCTATACTCTTTGCTAAAATGGATTATATGCCACAAGTACACACTACAAGTTACCTATGGCGTTTAATTCAATGGTATGCTCCTGAATTAGGTCTTGTAATTGACTGTAATAAGGAGATAAAAGAAATGTTATTTGATAATTATACATGTCTTAGAAATTATCCTAATATCAAATACCCAACGGTTAAATACACAGAAGAACAGTGGAACAGAGTTTATTATTTCATTGGTAAGCTTTATGAATTTGCTAAAGAGTGTTATCAGACTAAAGATTAAGATACATTTATTATAGTTTTTTTTTATTAATAATTGCACAAAGTTAGGCAATGCCTAGCGGTTCGCTAACAAGAAATTCCCCCATAAATACTTGACTAAAGTCTTCGCTTTATTGCGTTGCTTCTTGCGCTCGCTAAGCCATTACCAATTGTGGCTCCATAATTAATTTAAAAATTTAATATTATGGAAACTACAGTTTTAAACAAAGAATGGCTTATTGCCTCAGAAGTAGAATTGATTTACAAATCAAAAGTAAAGGCTTCACAGAGACCTCAAATTACATCTTCTTATAGTGCATATCAAATAGCATTAAAAGCTTGGGATAGTAACAAGATTGAATTATTAGAACAGTTTAAAGTACTTATGCTTTCAAATAACAACAAAGTACTTGGAGTATTAGAAGTTTCCTCAGGAGGAATAACAGGTACAATAGTAGATTTAAGAATCATTTTCTCCGCTCTTTTAAAAGCGCATGCAGTGGGATTTTTGATTATACACAACCATCCGTCAGGAAAATTAGCACCAAGTGATGCTGATAGACAAATCACAAGAAAGATAAAAGAAGCAAGTAAGATACTTGATATTACTCTTTTAGATCATTTAATTATAACAGGAGAGAGTTACTACTCTTTTGCAGATGAAGGCATCTTATAAGGTGCCTTTGTTTTTAAAAAGAAGTAAAACTGTAAAGATGCTTTTACAGTTTTACTTCTTTTTAAAGTACTTATATAAATATGAATCTACAATTTGATATAATATATGTCTAACTATAGATGTATTCAAATAAATATCAAAGTAACAGTAAATGTTGCTAAACTCCGACAGATCGAAAAAGAGCAAAGTTAACGATTACAGAATGACTTTGAAGTGTTTCATCGAGAGATAACAAAAATCAATGAGGAACTTTTAAAGATTCATAAGGTTGCTAGCTCAAAGAGGTTATTGTATTTGATTGTATTGAATGTCTTTCTTCTTTTAATAACAGGCTTTTAAATGATTATAGCATCTAAGAATACCATTGATAAAACCCAATATGAGCGTTTAGTAAATGAAAAAGAGTTATTAATAAATCAATTAGAAAATGTAAATCAATTTTTTTGCAAAAATCCTAAAACAGCTAAGTTTTTCAAAGAGTGGAGAAAAAGGAATAACTTTGTTGGGATAGGTTCACACTATTTTAAAAGATTTACTAACGTTTCGGGGCTTGGCGTCAGTAGCGGAAATGGAAAGCTAAAATATCATATTTTAGCTTTAACCCGACATTGCGCAAATCGCCCTAACGTTAGCTGTAGGACTTTTAAATGTTAAACCAATTATTGTAAGAATTTACTATATCTTCAAAGATATTTGAAACAACATCATCAAAATTTAGATCTGATATTTTGTTATTTTCTAAATTGTACTGATAGTTTCTGACTTCCAAATCTGTAGTTACAGTTAGATCAATATTTGATTTTTCTTGTTTTGTTGATAAGCTAACTAAGTGGTTTGTATTATTTACAACAATACCTATTCTCATAGAACAAGTTTCATCATCATTAAGTTCTACCCATTCCTCAACAATATTAATATTACTATTTGTTCCTTTTTGGTACTTTATTAAACTACCATCTGGAATTTGTCCCTTGTTACCTATTTGATAAACTAAGTTTAAATAAAATTCATAATTTATACTAAGAACTTTATCTCTTCTGGTTAAAAAATTAATTTGTGAATTTAAAATATCACCAAATGTTTTCATAATTATTTATTTGATATTAGTATTATATTTTTAGTTAAGTCTTACAGCTAACGAGCTGCATATTGGCGAATTAGAAAGCCAAAACTTTCAATCTTGCACTAAGCTAAGCAACAGCCTTTTATTATTTTCTAAATTTATGTAAAAAGAAAATATAAATCGCTGTTGCGACAAAAAAAGAGAAACTTTCAATTTTTCCCTTAACTCGCCATTTCGCCAATATGATGTTTGCAGAAGTTATTTTAGCATTTTATTTATATCGTTAAACAATTTTTCAAAATTTGAAATTGTCTCTTGGCTCAAATCTCCAAATTTTAAAAATCCTTTAGATAATTCCAATGCTGGTCGATAATGATTAAAACGCTTGATTCCTAAGTGTTTATTAATCTGCGTAAGTGTTGGTTTTAAATTTGTATCTAAATCACCTAATTTAATATCAATATGTTCTGTAAATGCTTTATTAAACAGTTTTAGATAATCTTCTTTTTTGAATAAATCTTCTATATCAGCTTGTGAATAATCGGTAAGATATTCATGGAAGAATCTAACTTTATTTTTATGAATTAGTTTTTGGTTAATAATATTTTCAAACTTTGCTTGACCTTTTGGATCTGTAAAAGAATCTAATAAACAAGCAATCTCTAATTTATTACCTCTCATTAAAGATATAAAAGTCGAAACCTTCTCTAATCCGCCAGTTGGTACTAATGTGATTTCTTCGTCCAAATACTCCTTACTGTTTTGTTCAAATAAAGATGACATTGAAGTTAAAAATACTAAATCAGAAACACCTTCAATCAATAGATTTTTCTTACCAATAAAGAGGTTTTGCGCTATATCATAGCCAAGAGCTGCTTGTAGAGGAAACAAAGTGTTTGGATCTTTTTCTTGTATACTGTCTGATATTCTTGACCCTTTCTCTGTTTCTAAAACAGTTCTAACTCTTTCAAGTTTGTCAGTTGGAATCGAAAATGGTGAATGTGTTGTATAAATTATTTGGTAATTTTCAGACAAGTCTTCTAGAAATCTTAGCATGTCACTTTGAGCAGATGCATGTAGATTTAATCCTGGTTCATCTAATAGCAAAATGTATTTGGAATTATTATCTTCTTGTATTTTTTTGAACCAAACTAGAAATGAGAAAAACCAATTAAATCCTTTACTTCTATTTTTTAAAGGTAGAGAAACTCTAGTTCTTTGATTTTTAACACGTATATCTAATATGTGTTCAACAATATTTACTTCAATAATTTCATCGCGATTGTAATGGTCTTTAGCTTTTCGTGTAACTTTTTCTTCCTTAGCTTCAATTTTAAACTCAATTGAAAGGTTATCATTTGTTGACCAATACTTAAATAATTCGTCACTTATTATCGCTTCAGTTGCTTCTAACTCTGCAATGTAATCTTCAAAATCTTTAGCTTCAAGAATTTCTTCAGGATCTAAGTCAGCTAATTCTAATAAAGCTTTAGCCGTTTTCATTTCTTCTTCATCAATATCTTCTCTAATCATGTTTTCGATTATTATTCTTGATGGCAATGAATAATATTCATCGTAATACAAAAATTTAGGAAGATTTGGAGAGATTATTTTAGTGGCTATATATTCTTCGATTGGATTTGACCAATTGTTACTGTTTTTAAAATATTTCCTTAGCGATTCTAAATTTGCAAGTACTGTTTCATCTTTATATTCAGCAATTAATTTGTCAAAGTCTGTATCGTTTTTTACTTTAGAAAGTTTATCAACAATTGTTTTACTATGAAAACTTAATTGCTTTGTCTTAAATTCTAAAAATTTGGATATGTCTACATCAACACCAGAAAAATTTCTATTGTTTTCATATTTAGTGGTAATAGAAAAATTTCTATTTTTTAAAACATCAACACCAAATTCTTTTTCAATTTTTAAAAATGTTTCGGAATCTATAGAATAATAGCATGTTATTGCTTTTGGGTTTTCTCCTGATTTATCTATGGATTTTTTTTCGCGTCTTGGATAATCGTGAGTTATGTTGAATTTAAACTTTTTATCCTCTTGAAAATATCTAGTTTTTGCGATTGATTCTAGAACAGAAGTTTTACCTGATTCATTCATTCCAACTAAAATGGTAATGTCATCTTGTACTTCAAATTCTTGGTCACTTTCAAAACTTTTGTACTTATGAACAATAACTTTTTTTAATTTCATATTTAGTAGTGAGTTTGGTTAATAAATTCTGCTAACATTGTTTTTTCACGAAACAAAATACGATATGGTTTCGCAAAACAACACCTATATACGTATTTCGTGAAATCTTAAGCCAATTTACATAAATAAATTGCATAAAAAAACCCAACTTTACATTTTTGGGTGTAAAATTGGGTGTTTATGCTATAACTGATTGATTATCAGCGTTTATTGCGGAGAAAGAGGGATTCGAACCCCCGGACCTGTTACAGTCAACAGTTTTCAAGACTGCCGCAATCGACCACTCTGCCATTTCTCCAGTGGTCTGCTTTACCTTCCGTATTGCGAGTGCAAATATAGTATAATTTGTGTGCAACACAAGGCTTTGTTCGGGATATTTACTGCTTTTTTTACATAAAAGATGTAAGTGGTTTATTCTGTGGGAATTAATTTTGAAGTTTTTTCTGAGGTTTGTGCTTTTTTCGATCGGTGCTTTGTTTTTAAAGTTATATTAGCTTTTAAATAAGAGAGGAAATACAGTATAGCTATGATAAACTACAACAATAAAACATTTCGACCGGTGAGCAATACACCCAATGGAGAGACCTCTGGTGAAACCGTTTTTCACTATAAACAGGAGGGAAACAGACTGACTTCGGTATACAGTGGAGGAAAAATAGCATATGGTCATTTATTGGGGTTGGTAGATGAACACGGGATCATCAATATGCGTTATCATCAAGTCAATGATAAGGGCGAATTGATGACGGGAATCTGTCGATCGACACCCGAATTAATGGGAAATGGAAAAATCCGCTTGCATGAAGTATGGGAATGGACCTCTGGGGATCGATCCAAAGGTACATCAGTACTGGAAGAAGAATAGATATCAAATAAGAAATCCGCTAATTAGCGGATTTTCTAGTATAGGATATATTAATGCTTATCTGTTTTTAATCGTTGATCAATGGGGAGTTCCAAGAACTCGATGATTTCAATCTGACCAAAGTTTTTATACAGTGGATTTAAAATGAAATTACACTCCAAAGGAATAAGCGTAGAGGGAACTTTCAAACCGAAGAAATTCCTGTCCTGTGCGAGTGTTGAAAAAACAGTAGTCGTTTTGGTAGAATAGGGGTATTGATTCCAATGTTCTGGTAAATCAACTAATTCGGTAATAATAAAATCATCGGGTATTTCAATCTTAGCGACTAAAATATGCTGAGGTAGATTGGCGATGTTTTCGGAGTGTACATAGTATTCCAATAAAGCTAAAGCGATATTTTCAGAACAATATACTGCCCGTGTTCCGATTTCATTCCACCGACCGCCCACTTTTTCTGCACCAATTCCAGAAAGTGTAGCATCCTTGTATTTTACATTGGCAACGCGATAAACAACCATTAGCTGTATACGTTATATTGGATTCGCGCAATTTCATTTTCTACAATTTCAAAACCAAAACTGCTGTCTAAGAGTTCAAAAGGTTTTTTGTGTCCCAAGGCCTTAGAAGGCGTTAGAAGCCAGTTTTTAAATTGCTCAAGGCTATCAAAAACTTCAGACCCTAACCCAAATAATCTCGAAATCTCATAAATTCGTTCGGATGTCTGTAAGCTATAAACCTCTTTCTTTTGCATGCTGCTAATCGAAGTAGGCAAGATAAATTCAAATTCTTTTTCTGTCGCCCCAATAGCTGAAATTAATTCTTTCCATTCCATTTTTTTAACCCCTTCTCGGATCTTAGCGATCAATTCGAGTTTATAGTCTGGCGAATCTTTGGGATGCAAAACCACCCAAGCAGGGGAGAATTTCTCCAATTCGGTTGATTTTCTACTTGTTGTTTTTTGTGTAGCCCTCGTCTTTGTTGTCGTTCTAGAAGATACAATACGAGACTTCTCAGCAGGTACAACCGCTGGTTTTTTCTTGTCGCTTGTGGGTTTGTTGATTGCCTTCATTGGTAATAATCGTATTTTTCCGATTGGGTATGCGTAAAATTACAATTTTAAAAATGGGAATCCAATTTTTTTATGTTTTTTGTGTTGCCGAAATAAAACGTAAGGGTAAATGGTGGTTTACCTATTTTATGAGATATCGTGTTTAAAAACAAAGGATTATGCTAAAATAGTAAAAACAAAAAATCCGCTCATCGGCGGATTTTTCTTAGTTATATTGTTCTAGTATTTTCTTGTTGATGGCTTTGATTAGTGCCGGTCCTTCGTAGATAAATCCAGTGTATAATTGGATTAGTGAGGCTCCAGCTTCTAATTTCTCTATTGCATCTGCCGGAGAGTGAATTCCACCCACCCCAATGATAGGGAAAGCGCGGTTGCTCTTATCTGCTAAGAAGCGAATAACTTCTGTACTACGTTGAGTCAACGGTTTACCACTTAATCCTCCCGTTTCTACTTTCTTTTCAGATTGTAATCCTTCACGGCTAATGGTTGTATTCGTAGCAATGACACCTGCAATTTTTGTTTCAGCCACAATATCAATAATGTCTAATAGCTGACTATCCGTTAAATCCGGTGCGATTTTTAAAAGGATAGGTTTGCTTTTTGGTTTGCCGTTGTTTTTAGTTTGCAAGGCATTCAATAAAGCAGTCAACGGTTCTTTATCTTGTAAAGCACGTAAATTCGGCGTGTTTGGTGAACTTACATTCACGACGAAATAATCCACATAAGGGAAAAGAGCATCAAAGCAAATTTCGTAATCGTCAATGGCTTGCTCGTTTGGTGTTACTTTATTTTTACCAATATTTCCACCAATTAAAGTTCCTTTGTTTTTCTTTAGGCGTTCAATGGCTTGATCAATTCCGCCGTTATTAAATCCCATGCGGTTGATTAGAGCATGATCTTCAACTAAGCGAAACAAACGCTTTTTAGGATTCCCATCTTGTGCTTTAGGTGTAATCGTTCCGATTTCAATAAAACCAAAACCAAAATGCTCCAATTCACTGTACAATTTCGCATCTTTATCTAAACCAGCGGCTAATCCAACCGGATTTTTGAATTTTAATCCAAATACCTCGCGTTCTAATCGCGTGTCATTCACCTGAAATTTCGAGCGAATAATAGCCGATACACCTGGGATTTTGTTGATGAATTTCAACGAATTGAAGGTAAAATGATGCGCCTTCTCTGGGTCTAAAGAAAAGAAAAACGGTTTGAGAATACTCTTGTACATAAAATGTGTGTGTTGCGTTGTAAAATACAGTGCGAAAGTACACTTTTTGTTATAATTTTTGAAACCTTCTGCAAAGAATACTTCGTTTTTCGATGGTAAGCCTTCGTAAAGCTGGAAATTAGGATAAGAATACCTAGAGCATTTAGGCTACTTCTTTTACTTGTGAAAAATAAGAAGTACCCAATAGCGCTAGGGCAACAACAATCATCGTTAAAGAACTAATTCCTTCACCAATGGCTAAATGCGCAATGGCAGCACCAATAATATTAATGGTAAATCCTGCATAAGCAAACCCTTTGAGCGTACGGGGTATAAAAGGAAGGAGTATAGCAAGTACACCTAAGATTTTAGCAATGGCCAATTCAATGCGGAAATAATCGGGATACCCTAAATAAGTAAATGCGTCTTTAAAGGTTGGGTCTGTAAAATAGCTGTAAGCGCTAAATAACATAAAAGCACTAAATAAACCAGTTGATATCCAATAGATTAATTTTTTATTCATGGTGTTTTGTTTTTGATTTGTGAGACAAAGTTAGGGCGATTGTAGGGAAGAAACGGGGAGAGTAACCGGAAGGTAAGTAGTTACCTAAAGGTAATTGGGTGGGAGGGTGAGGTGATGAGAGGGTGAGGTGATGAGAGGGTGAGGTGATGAGAGGGTGAGGTGATGAGAGGGTGAGGTGGTGAGGTGGTGAGGTGGTGAGGTGGTGAGGTGGTGAGGTGGTGAGGTGGTGAGGTGGTGAGGTGGTGAGGTGGTGAGGTGGTGAGGTGGTGAGGTGGTGAGGTGGTGAGGTGGTGAGGTGGTGAGGTGGTGAGGTGGTGAGGTGGTGAGGTGGTGGGAGGGTGAGGTGGTGGGGGGGTGAGGTGGTGGGAGGGTGAGGTGGTGAGAGGGTGAGGTGATGAGAGGGTGAGGTGATGAGAGGGTGAGGTGGTGAGAGGGTGAGGTGGTGAGGTAAATTTTCGATTAAAACAGAGTTCCTTCTTTAATTGATAAATCTTACGATTTTACAAACCTCACAAAGCACAAGCACCTTTTATTTTTACAGCCTTTTCAAACATTTGACGCTCTTTATTTGACTTGCGTTGGGGGTAAATTGTCTTTTGTAAAAATGATTTACGCTTTGAAGTAAATTGGTTTTCTATTATCTGCTATGAAAAAGATTTTCTCATAACCCATAACTCTTCTCGCTTTTTTTGCAACAATCCTCTTTAATCGATAAATCTTACGATTTTACAAACCTCACAAAACAATTGGAGAGGAGAAAGTGGAAAAGGGAGAGAAGTGATTTTTCGATTGAAACAGAGTTCCTTCTTTAATCGATAAATCTTACAACTTCACGAAAAAGCAAAAAAGCGACTTCACAAAGAACAAACCTCACAAAGCACAGACCTCACAAAAAATTCGTATCTTTACCTTTAGCACAATTGCGTACAACCATGGAGGAACAACGAGCAAACTGTAAAACAAATGTAATGGGAATCAAAGATAGCATGTCTATCTTGAGTGGAAAGTGGAAGCTCCATATACTGGGGACTTTATTGCTTCACGATAAATTGCGATTCATGGAACTTCAACGGGCTTTAGGTGATATATCAGCTAAAGTACTCAGCAAAGAATTACGAGATTTAGAACTCAATCAGTTGATTTATCGAACGGAGATTGACGGGGCAATTGTTGCGGTAGAATATGAGATTTCTCCCTTCGGAATTACCTTGACTCCCGTGATTCAATCCTTAGCAAATTGGGGGAATACCTACCGCCAAGAAATCATCCAACAGATGGAAAAAAACAAGGGTTTGAAAACGAAGTAAGCCTTCGAGAACTTATTTCAGCAGAAAAGCGTGGAAAGCGAATAAAATGTATTGTTATTATTCGCTAAAACCTGTATCTTTGCAACTCATTTTTTAAAAATAATTATGATAAAAATTACATTACCAGACGGATCAGTGAAAGAGTTTGCCTCAGGGGTAACTCCTTTCGATGTTGCTAAAAGTATAAGTGAAGGTTTAGCAAGAAATATTATTTCTGCCAACTTCAATGGTACCACCATCGAAACCACCACTGCTTTGACGACGGACGGTAGTTTAGTTTTATATTCATGGAATGATACAGAAGGGAAAAAAGCATTTTGGCATTCTTCTTCTCACGTAATGGCGCAAGCATTATTAGAATTATTCCCAGGCATTAAGTTGACAATTGGTCCAGCAATCGAAAATGGTTTCTACTATGACGTTGATTTTATGGATCACAAAGTAACGGATGCTGATTTTAAGAGAATTGAAGATAAATTTTTAGAAATAGCTAGAGGTAAACATGAGTTTACAATGCGTTCAGCTTCTAAAGCAGAGGCATTAGCTATGTATAAAAAAGAAGAAAACCCATATAAAGTTGAATTAATCGAGAACTTAGCAGATGGTACAATTACATTCTGTGATCACGATACATTCACTGACTTATGTCGTGGAGGACACATTCCAAATACAGGAATTATCAAAGCGTTTAAAATCTTATCTATTGCTGGTGCATACTGGAGAGGAGATGAGAAAAACAAACAGCTAACTCGCGTATATGGTATTTCATTCCCTAAACAAAAAGATCTAACGGATTATTTAGCTCTATTAGAAGAAGCAAAAAAACGCGATCACCGTAAGTTAGGAAAAGAATTAGAATTGTTTACATTCTCTCAAAAAGTAGGACAAGGGTTGCCTTTATGGTTGCCTAAAGGAGCTGCTTTGAGAGATCGATTGGAATATTTCTTGCGTAAAGCACAGAAAAAAGCAGGATACGAACAAGTAGTAACACCACATATCGGACAAAAAGAATTGTATGTTACTTCAGGTCACTATGCTAAATATGGAGCAGATAGTTTCCAACCTATTCATACACCAGTAGAAGGAGAAGAGTTCTTGTTAAAACCAATGAACTGCCCACATCACTGTGAAATTTACAACGCAAGACCTTGGTCATACAAAGATTTACCAAAGCGTTTTGCTGAGTTTGGAACGGTTTACCGTTATGAGCAATCAGGAGAGCTACACGGATTAACACGTGTACGTGGATTTACTCAAGATGATGCGCATATTTTCTGTACACCAGACCAATTGGATGAAGAATTCAAAAAAGTAATTGACTTGGTGCTTTATGTTTTTGGATCTTTAGGATTTGAAAACTTTACCGCTCAAGTATCTGTTCGCGATTTAAGTAATCCAGATAAATATATCGGATCTGTAGAGAACTGGGAAAAAGCAGAACAAGCGATTATTAACGCAGCACAAGATAAAGGATTAAATTACGTGATTGAGAGCGGGGAAGCTGCTTTCTACGGTCCAAAATTGGACTTCATGGTAAAGGATGCTTTAGGAAGAAGCTGGCAGTTAGGAACAATCCAAGTAGATTACAATTTACCAGAGCGTTTCGAATTAACGTATAAAGGATCTGATAATGAGTTGCATAGACCTGTGATGATTCACAGAGCACCATTTGGATCGATGGAGCGTTTTATCGCAATCTTGTTGGAGCATACAGGTGGAAATTTCCCACTTTGGTTGATGCCGGAGCAAGCTATTATACTGTCTTTGAGTGAGAAGTATGAAAAATATGCGAAAAAAGTTTTAGATTTGCTAGAAAATGACGAAATTCGCGCGGTCGTTGATAATAGAAATGAGACGATTGGTAAGAAAATTCGTGAAGCAGAGGTACAAAAATTCCCTTATATGCTGATTGTAGGAGAAGAGGAAGAGAAAAACGGTACGATTTCTGTGCGTAAACACGGAGATGCTGGAAAGTCAAATCAAACGATGAAAATTGAAGAATTTATTGCTTTTGTTCAAAAAGAAGTGAGTTCATCAATGAAACAATTTGGAGAATAAAACAAATGATGTATAACGCTTGTAGAACCAAGCATTTAAATTTTTAAAGCCATAGCAGTAAGACAAAGAGGGGGATTTAGACCTCGCGAAGAGAAGAAGGATTTGCACCGAGTAAACAACGCAATCCGTGTTCCTGAAGTTCGACTTGTCGGAGACAATGTCGAAACGGGTGTATATAAACTAGCAGACGCTTTGCGTTTAGCTGAAGAGCAAGAATTAGATTTAGTGGAGATTTCTCCCAATGCAGAACCGCCCGTTTGTAAAGTAATTGATTATAAAAAATTCCTTTACGAGCAAAAGAAGCGCGAGAAAATGTTGAAAGCTAAATCAACGCAAATTACCGTTAAGGAAATTCGTTTTGGTCCGCAAACTGATGAGCATGACTATGAGTTTAAGAAAAAGAATGCAGAAAAGTTCTTAAAAGAAGGAGCTAAATTAAAAGCATTCGTATTCTTTAAAGGTCGTTCTATCATCTACAAGGATCAAGGACAGATTTTGTTATTGAGATTAGCGCAGGATTTAGAAGAATTCGGAAAAGTAGAGTCTATGCCTGTATTGGAAGGAAAACGTATGACTATGTTTATCGCTCCTAAAAAGAAGACAAAATAATTCTCTCACTGAAAGAATTAAAAAATAGAATTAAGTAAGATAATCATAATACCTAGGAACAAAATGCCTAAAATGAAAACTAAATCTAGTGCTAAGAAGCGTTTCAAGCTAACAGGTACTGGAAGAATCAAAAGAAAACACGCTTTCAAAAGTCACATTTTGACTAAAAAATCTAAAAAGCGTAAATTAGCTTTAACTCACTCTACTTTAGTATCTAAAGCAGATGAGCACAGCATCAAAGATCAATTAAGATTAATCTAATTCTAGGAAACTAGAACTGGATTCGGTTAAATTTATTTAATAACCCTGGAGTGGCGCTTAGTAATTTAGAAGAACTTGTAAAAGTCGCCCACTACAAAAAACACTTGTAAAGAAATGGCAAGATCAGTAAACTCAGTAGCTTCAAGAGCAAGAAGAAAAAGAATTTTGAAGCAAGCCAAAGGTTACTTTGGAAGACGTAAAAACGTTTGGACAGTAGCTAAAAACGCGGTAGAAAAAGCAATGCTTTATGCTTACCGTGATAGAAAACAAAAGAAAAGAAACTTCCGTTCTCTTTGGATTATGCGTATCAACGCTGGTGCAAGATTACACGGATTAAGCTATTCTGTATTCATCGGTAAATTGAAAGCTAATAACATCGAATTGAACCGTAAAGTTCTTGCAGATTTAGCTACAAATCACCCTGAAGCTTTTGCAGCTATCGTTAATAAAGTAAAATAAGAAACGTTTGTCAAATCAGATTATTCTTACTTAATATAGTGAAAAGCCCTACTCTTGAGTAGGGCTTTTTTGTTTAGGGTTTGGACCGAAGCCTTTTTGTGAGGTAAGGGTTAAGGGTTAAGGGTTAAGGGTTAAGGGTTAAGGTGGTGAGAGGTTAGGCGATGAGACGATGAGATTCGACAGAATAAAATCTTTGTTCCCATAATTTATCTAGTTACTTGACACATTGCCATTTGCCACTACGGGATTTTACATCACACCCCCTCATCGTCTTTTTTTCCAGAATTTATCTTGTTCCTTGGCAAATTGCCATTTGCCACTACGGGATTTTACATCACACCCCCTCATCGTCTTTTTTTCCAGAATTTATCTTGTTCCTTGGCAAATTGCCATTTGCCACTACGGGATTTTACATCACACCCCTCATCGTCTTTTATACCTGATTATCAATTCAAATGGGCGAATTGCCATTCGCCCCTACGGGATTTTACATCACACCCCTCATCGTCTCACCACCTCACCAATCTCACCAATCTCACCGCCTCACCACTTCTCACCGTCTAATCTTCTCACCTCCCCACCAATCTCACCACCCCACCGTTCACCGTACCATTTTTTACTGTATATTTAGAACATAAATTAACTCATACTGCTCTACATTCATGATAGCATTTTTAGACTTACAAAAGATCAATTCACATTACGAAGAAGCCTATCTACAGCGCGTGAAACAACTGTTTCATGATGGGATATACATGCTTGGACAAGAGGTTGTTACCTTTGAAGAGCATTTTGCTGCCTATTGTGGTACTTCCTTTTGTGTAGGGGTAGGCAATGGATTAGATGCGTTGAAGTTAATTTTTGATGGCTACATCAAATTGGGTAAGCTAAGTGTAGGTGACGATGTTTTAGTCCCTGCGAATACCTATATCGCGACTATTTTAGCCTTGTTGGATTGTGGATTAAACCCCGTATTCGTAGAACCTAATTTAGATAGTTATACCTTAGATGTACATGGAATTGCGTATTCCATGACGTCCTCTACCAAAGCTGTGCTTGTTGTTCACTTATATGGACAAGTTTATGAGATGGACAAGATCAAACACTATTGCCACGATAGAGGGTTACTGCTAATTGAAGATGCGGCACAAGCGCATGGAACTACCTTAAATGGATACAAAGCAGGTGGCTTTGGTGATGCAGCAGCCTTTAGTTTTTATCCGAGTAAGAATCTAGGTTGCTTAGGAGATGGAGGAGCAATTACGACCAACCATTTGGATTTGGTAGAAGTTATTCGTGCGACTCGCAATTATGGTTCACACATCAAATATCAAAATAAGTACAAGGGATACAATTCGCGTTTGGATGAAATTCAAGCGGCCATCCTCAATTTGAAGTTACCAAATCTCGATACAGACAATCAAAAGCGACTGAAAGTGGCTTACCGCTATATGCGTGAGATTAAAAACGTCAAAATTATTTTACCTCACCTTTCGTCTGAGGCAGCACATAATTTTCATCTTTTTGTTGTTCGTGTAGCAGAACGCGAGCATTTTCAACGTTATCTATTGGAGAAAGGGATTCAAACGTTAATTCATTATCCGATTCCACCCCATCAGCAACCAGCATTAGTGGAGTTTAGTTATTTGCAATTGCCCGTAACAGAATTAATTCATCAAGAAGTGGTGAGTATACCAATTTCACCCCTTATGACAGAAGAAGAAATCACACAAGTAATACAAGCAATAAACGCATATTAATGAGTAGAGGAGTTTGGCAAAAAATAAAGAAGAGCGAGTTTACTGCGGTTACCTTATTGAATACAATAGGAATCGTTGTACGGCTGATTACGGCTTTGTTTTCTGCTAAGATACTTGCTTTGTTTGTGGGTGCCTCTGGGATGGCATATATGGGAAACTTCCGTAATATGCTAGCCTCATTAGAAGCTTTTACTTCCTTTGGATTAGCCAATGGAATTGTGCAATATGTGGCTTCCCATCGAGAGGATAAGCAGCGAATTGAGCAATTTGTGACCACTTTACTGCGCTTTATGCTTGGTATTTTATTGGCGGTTTCCTTGGGATTATTTTTAGGGCGAGAACAAATCGATCAGTATCTCTTTGCAGGGGCTTTTTCCATGCCTAAACTATTTATCTGCTTGGCTTTTGTTTTTCCTTTACAAGTGCTAAACGGAATATGGATTGCCTTTTTGACCGGATTAGCGCAGTTTAAAAAAGTTATATATCTCAATATTATAGGCAATATATCAGGATTGCTCTTAACTTTTTACCTCGTATATACCCAAGGATTAAGTGGAGCCTTGTTTGCGATGATCCTAAGCCCTGTAATTCTGTTTTTTGTTTCCCTCTTTTGGGTGAAACAAATGCTGCAATTGAAATGGCAACCGTTTGATTTTTCCTTGATCAAACCGTTGTTCTCCTATGCTGTGATGGCTTTGTTTTCTGCCGTTGTTAGTCCGTTATGCTTGTTGTGGGTACGCAAGTTGCTCATGCACAATACAGGAGTAGAACTCGCAGGTATTTGGGAGGGAATTCAACGCATATCGGGGATTTACATGTTGTTTATTACCACCTTGGCTTTTACCTATTTTTTACCCAAATTAGCAGAAGCCCAACAGTATCAAGAGAAGAAAAAAGTCATCCGACTCTACCTAACTGGTGTATTGCCGTTGTTTGCCTTGGGATTACTAGTCGTTTATTTTACGCGTAGCTGGATTATTCCCTTGGTTTTGGACGATAGCTTTAGCCCTATGATTGAGTATATGCAATGGCAATTGGTGGGTGATTTTATCAAAGGAGCTGTTCTGATTTATGGACTATTATTTTATACTGAATGTTTATTGTGGCCTTATCTCCTTTGTGAAACCTTGTTTTTTAGTTGTTTTTATGGATTGACTTACCTCTTGATTGGGCATTTCGGTATCGAAGCAGCAACTTTAGGTTATACTTTGGCGTATATAATTTACAGTTGTGTTTTAGTTGTCTATTTTTCTTGGTATTTTAGCCGTTCGGAGTCTAAACATAGCCAAGAATAAATGAAAAAATATACCATTTTTGATTGTAGTGAGATTATTGTTCCTGAAATAAGTGACGAAAGAGGAAATCTCGCTGTGATTCAAGGAGAAGTTATTCCCTTTGAAATAAAACGCGTATTTTTTATTTACGATGTTCCTCAAGATAAAAGCAGAGGAGGGCATGCACACAAAGAACAAACAACGGTGCTCTTTGCACTTAATGGAAGTTTTGAAGTGATCTTGGATGATGGCATCCAAAAGAGAAAAGTGGTGCTAAACGATCCAACAAAAGGGTTGATGTTGCAACCTGGCGTTTGGAGTGTCTTGGAAAACTTTTATCCCGGTACGATTTGTTTGACCGTTAATTCTGGGGTATATGATGAAAGCGATTATATCCGATCCTATGATGTATTCCTAGAATCTGTAGCTTTAACGCAAGAGTGCTAACCACTGTTGACCAATAGCTTGAATATCAAAAGGCAAGACTGACTTTACTGCATTGGCTTGTAGTGCATTTCGTTTAGTATCATCCAAGGCAAGTAATTCTATAGCCTCTTTTAATGCTTCAAAATTTTGATTCTCAAGGAGTAACCCATTGTAATTGGATTGAATAATTTCACTTGGACCCGTAGGACAATCAAAACTAACAACCGGTATTCCACAAGCCAAAGCCTCTAATAAAACAGTCGGAAAACCTTCTAGTCGACTGCTGTGCACAAAAAACAAAGCGTCTTTAAAAATCGGAAAAGGATTTTCTAGGAACCCAGGTAAGTGAACCGATGTTGTTAGCTGTAGGGCTTGTATTTGTTCGTCTAGTTGTTGTTTATACTGACCCGCACCTATAATAACTAAATCAATACCTTGTTGGGGTAGTACGCTTTGGGCATAGGTTTCAATTAAACGATCGAATTGCTTGATTGTCGAATCCATTCGGCCACAAGCAACTATATAGCGTTTCCCTTGAAAAGGAGAGCTGCCTTGCGCTTGCTGTTGAATAGTCTCTAGATCGATGGGATTGTACAGCGTTTGCACTTGCGTATAGTGATAGGTCGCTTTGACTTGATCCGCAATGGCTTGACTCACACAAATAATCTGTTTGGCTTTGTGATAGATGCGTTTTCCCCAAAAGGGACGCGTTGTAAAGTACCAAGGAAGATGGGAGCTGTGAACCGTTGGAATATACCAATGATCAAAGACCCAATACTGAAGTAAAACTTCAGTCAACGGTTTACTTCGCGTTCTAAAATCAATGAGATAATCGAAAGCATTGGTTTGGATGTACTGACGGAAAAGCTTAAAGCGTTTGAATTTATTGCGCAGTGAAAAATGAGGCGTTTGGAACGGCCCTAAATTGTATAATACACCTCCATACGGATAAGCAATAGCATCTAAGTTGATGATGTTGTGTACTTCAAAACCTTGTTGTTCCAAATACAAAGAGAGCGTACTGTGGATGCGTTCTGCACCACCATTTGCAAGGGTATCACCAAGTAGAGCTATTTTTATTTTCCTTTGAGACATAAAAAGATAAACGTACATTTGAGCAAATCACGGCTAAGATAATGAGAATACTTTTAATTGGAGATTATAGTGGATTACATTCTGCCTTGAAAAAAGGGCTATCCCAACACAAGGGGGTAGACGAAGTTGTGTTGATGGGAGATGGGGATAAATTCAAAGATTTTCAAGTAGATCTATCTATTCGTCCTTCTTGGACATACAGCCGATGGGGCACGTTTATTCGCAAAGCCATACACAAGATTGTTCGATGGGATATCGCTGAACTAGAAACAGGATGGAGAGCCCAACGACAGCTGAAGAAATTGAAAGATTTTGACGTCGTGCAGTTAATTAATGATCGCCCGATTCAAACAGGGGCATCTTGGGAAAGGAAACTGCTCAACCAAGTGTTTACTCAAAATAAAAAAGTATTTCTCCTTTCTTGTGGAATCGATGTACATGGTTTACAGTACTTGACTGCGCATCCAGCAGAATTATCTTTGCTCCAACCGTTGTTTACGCAACCCGATTTAAAAGCGCATTACGCCTACGTGGATGTATATCGCCAAAAAGGGGTAATCAAAACCCAACAGCTGATTGTGGAACACTGCAAGGGAATTATTGCTAGTGATCTGGATTATGTTAATCCAAACAAATTCCACCCCAAGTATGTAGGGTTGATTCCACATCCCGTAGTGTTAGAGGGGATTCAACCATTCAAGGCTAAGGAAATCAATCGCGTGTGTATTTTCTTGGGGATCAATCGCGGCAATTACTATCAAAAGGGAATTGGGTATTTTGAAGAAGCCTTAGCGCATATCCAAACAAAATATGGAAATCAAATCGAAGTAGTTATTGCAGAGCAATTGCCTTATGTTACTTATCAAAAAGCACAAGAGAAAGCACATATTGTTTTGGATCAAGTGTTTTCAAAAGATCAAGGGTACAATGCCTTAGAGGCTATGGCTAAAGGAAAAGTAGTCTGTACGGGTGCATCAGCGGATTTCTTACTTCAATATCAACTCAAGGAAGACGAGGTGTGTATTTCAGCTAAACCTGATGTTGCTTATTTAGTCGATAAATTGAGTGAGTTGATCGATAATAAGGCTGTAATAAATGAAATCGGACAACGAGCACAAGCATTTGTACAGCAGATTCACGACTGTAAAATAATTGCCAATCAGTACATGAATACATGGGAATCAAGAAACTAAAAATACTGTATATCACCACGTCTAGTACAGGCGGTGGAGGAGTAGCGCGTATACTCAGTCAAAAAACAGTAGCTTTTGTTCAATTGGGACATCAAGTGCGAATTATTAGCACAAATGACACCAGTGAGCAACCTTTTTATGTTTTTGATGCTCAGGTACAATGGCAGTTTTATTCTTCGCCTGTTCGCACAATGACCCAGATGCGACGCTATTATAATTTCGTTCAAGAACAGGGGGTTGAAGCGTTTCATCCGGATGTTATTTTTGTTTTGGACAACGGAATTAAAGGGTATTTTGCTTCCTATTTCTTACAGACGAAGGTTCCAATATACCTTGAAGTACATGGATCGCGTAATTTTTTATTGACGCCTATTCAATCGAAGGTTAAACGCATGCTCATGGATCACATTACCTTGTGGTTGAGTAACCGTTTTACGGGACTTATCGTCCTAAATGAACAGTCAAAAAAAGATTGGAAACACAGCAATATAACGGTGATACCCAATTGGATTGAACTAGAGAAAACTACACGAAATCAACCGTCATCTACAAGTCAGCAGGTTATTGCTGTTGGTCGTTTGGTTCCAGAAAAAAACTATGAAGCACTTTTGTCTATTTGGAAGCAAGTGCAGGCAGTAGAACCTGATTGGCGTTTGGTGATTTGTGGAACAGGTGCTCCTTCTTATGTTGCGCAATTAAAAGAAAATACCAATGAATCCGTAATCTGGAAAGGGGAAGTGGAAGAGGTTTATCGTGAAATAGAAGCCAGTGCGTTTCTGTTGCACACCTCTTGGATGGAGGGAATGCCTATGGCTTTTTTAGAAGCGATGTCACTAGCGGTTCCTGTTGTTGCCTTTGATGTGGATTATGGTCCTGCGGATTTGATTAATAATGGTAAGAATGGGTATCTCGTTGCATTGAATGACGAGCAAACGATGATTGATTGTTGTTTGAATCTAATGCGTCAACCTGAAATTCGAAAACAATTGGGGATGCAAGCGCAAAAAGACATGCAACAGTATGATCAATCCGTTGTATTACAGCGTTGGATTACTTTTTTAAATGCGCTCGTTTAGCTTTGTGAAAAGCTAACAATTTAAAAAGCTTGAACCCCGTCATCGACGGATTTGCTCCTAAGAGGTTGCGTTGAATACGCGTGCCTAAAAGCCAATCAATTCCCGAAAGAAGAGTTGTTAGATGCAATTGTTCTAGTTGCTTATATCGGCGACTCAGTTGTACGTCTGCTGTATTTATCTTGTTTTGATCAAGCAAACGCACCAATTCCCAACACGCTTGTTTGCTGCGTTCTAAATAGGTATGGTTGCTTTCTGTACTGTGGTGAACAACTGGATTCGGTAATCGGATAACGTCAATCTGACGTTTGGCTAAGGCCAAGAAAAATAAAGTATCTTCATATCCATAAGTCGTAATTGTTTCATCAAACTGAAGCTGCAGTACGTTTTGATTAAAAAAGAGATTGCAACAAGAGTGAAGGTGGTTGTGCTGTTCAACTGCCCGACCATAAGTTAAGCGAAGCGATTGCTGTTGACCAGCTTCAATAGGAGGATAAGTAAATCCACCTTGAAAGAATACCCCTGTTTCGCGTTGGGCAAGGTAATCTTGAATAAAAGTGGGAGAAACAGGCATAACATCTGCATCTAGGACTAAAACCCAAGGATATTGCGCTTCTTTTAGCAATCGATTACGGGTATAGGCCACGTATTGATTCACTGTATTAGTCAACCAACGAGTATGGGGTAATGCTTCAATTTGTTGCTGATGAAATACCTGAGTCGAAGCATCGTCACAAACCAACAGTTCAAAAGGGAGGTTCAAAGTAGACGCTTCTTGATGCAATCGTTCTACGAGTGGTAGAATATTGTAATTATATACCGGTATAACAATAGATAACATAGGGTGTTACGAGGTGCGGTGAATCACTTCAAAAAGAGAACCATCATCACATTTTAGTGTTTTAGCAGGATATTTCAACAAGAGGGCATAGTCATGCGTAACCATAATAATAGTACGTCCATTTTTGTTGATTTCTAACAATAATTCCATCACTTCAGCGCTTGTTTGTGGATCTAAGTTTCCAGTAGGCTCATCCGCTAAAATCAAATCAGGATCATTTAATAGTGCACGTGCAATAGCAATACGCTGTTGTTCTCCACCCGAAAGTTGGTGCGGCATTTTCTTTAAATGCGACAACATACCCACGCGCTCTAATACTTCTTCAATACGTCTGTCAATTGCTTCTTGCTCAGACCATCCGGTTGCCTTTAAAGCAAATTGTAGATTGCCGTACACATTGCGATCAGGTAGTAGTTTAAAGTCTTGAAAAACAATACCCAATGAACGACGTAAAAAAGGAATGTCTTTTTCTTTTAATTTCTTTAGATCATAGTCAACAATCGTTCCTTCTCCTTCAGTTAAGGCTAAATCAGCATAAAGCGTTTTCATGAAACTACTTTTTCCTGCTCCTGTTTTACCAATAATATAAAGGAATTCACCTTTATTCACCTCTAAGTTTACATTAGATAAAACCTGGTGTTTGTTTTGGTAAATATTTACACCTGCTAAAGATAAAATTACTCTTGACATAGTTCCGTACGAATTAAAAGGTAAAAGTACAAAAAAGACCTGATTTATGGAAGGAGAACGATGGGTTTTACACCAGAGTTTTTAAAAAAGTAACAGATCCTACTTTAAATTAGTGTAAGGAAGCAAGAAGTAGAAGGTCGAATTTCTTAGTTTAGGGTTAACTCTACTTTAAGTTATGGGTAGTACCTCATTTTGGAATGGCATTCTTTATACTTTTAACCGCTGTGAAACCCAAAGAAATAGGGAGATAGACAGTAGAACAAGAGATAAAGTATGAGAAAAATAACTTTTATTTTAGGATGGCTTTGTTGTTGTACCCTCGTACAAGCACAAAACAAAGCGATTCGATTTCATTCGCACAATGATTATGATCGAAATGTTCCCTTTTGGAACGCGTATAGTCAAGGGATGAATTCCATTGAAATTGATTTAGTTTTAGTTGATCAAGCGTTGTTTGTAGCACATGATGTGGAAGATGCTAAACTAGAGCGAACAATAGAGCGTTTGTATTTAGAGCCCTTACAACAAGCAGTTAATATGGGATTTGGTCATCCGGACCATCTACAGTTTTTGGTGGATTTGAAAGGAGATGCACAAGCCTCGATGGCGTTGTTAGTGCCGTTATTAAAAAAGTACGAAACGATGATTGAAAAACACAAGATTCAATTCGTTATTTCAGGAAATAAGCCGTCGCTTCGTTCTTTTTTGCATGTACCAGCTTATGTGATGATTGATTTACAAGTGCAGGATACTTGGCAGAATGAAGCTGATATTCTAGAAAAAATTGGCTTGGTGAGTTATAATTTTCAATCCATCTCCACTTGGAAAGGAGTAGGGGAATTACCAGAAAAAGACAAAGTAGAACTAAGACGAAGAATTGTACAAGCGCAGCAAATGCAAAGGCCGATTCGCTTTTGGGCTACGCCAGATACACCAGAAGCTTGGCAAACTTTATATGATTTAGAAGTGGATTACATCAATACGGATACACCTGCTGCTTTGAGGTTGTATTTCGAAAATAAAACAGGAAAATGATGAAGCGATTTTATGTTGTTCTTTTGTTTTGGAGCGCTTGTGGATGGGCACAAGAGGGAGTGAAAATCGGTGTGCTATCTGACCCTCATTTACATGACATCTACCTCAAAGAACCCACTGCTGCTTTGCAGCCCTTTTACAATTCACAAACAAATACATATGAATTTATACGATCATTATCGGGTCAGATGGCTTCTACGCGATTGTTCAATGAAAATTATTTTGCCTTTCGACAAGCATTAGTTGATTTAGCAGCGCAAGGGGTGCGCATCGTACTCATCAGTGGAGATTATACCGATGATGGGCAAGAAGTAAACCTCAGAGCAACCCAAGCTTTATTGACAGAATTCGAAGAACACTATGGGATGCGTTTTCTGCTAACGAATGGCAATCATGAGGCAGTGAATCAGTTGGATCGAGAAAGCGGAAAAGCAGATTTTTTAACGCAAGAGGGACGTGTGATAGGCGTGTATTCTGATGTCAATCTAGTCAAAACGAAAGAGGATCAAGTCTATCCTCCAATGAAAGAACTAGGCTATGCTTCCATGTATCCGTACATAAAAACCTTCGGACTCCAACCAAGAGCAACGGATGTGTTTTATACCACGCCTTTTCATCCATTTGCGTATGAAACGTATACCAAAGAACAAGACTTTAGTTTGGCACAACGACAATATGTGAGTCAAGGGGTGACTTATACTGATTTTACTTACCTCGTGGAGCCTATAGAAGGGGTGTGGATTTTAGCGATTGATGGTAATATGTATCAACAAGTGAATGCAACTACGTTTAAAAATAAAAGCGATGGATATCATCAAATCGAAGAGAGAATGTATTTACTGCATTGGATTAAAACCGTAGTAGAAGAAGCGAAAAAAAGAGGGAAAAAACTACTCGCTTTTGGGCATTATCCACTGTTGGATTTTAATACAGAACAAACGGCTGCTTTAACTGCACTATTAGGGAAGAATCAATTTCAGTTGAATCGTGTTCCCAAAGTAGAAACCCAACAGCTGTGGTTAGAGACAGGCTTGTCTTTGCATTTTGCGGGTCATATGCACATTCACCAGCAAAGTGTGAAAAAACAAGGGAATTTAGCCTTACAGAATATACAGGTTCCTTCTTTAGCCGCCTATCCACCTGCGTATAAAGTAGTTGAAATTAAGAATGAAGAAATAGCTATTCAAACAGTTGAATTACAAGAGGTAGCACAATTTGATGCGCTGTTTGATCGCTATCAAAAAGAAAATACTCAAGGGCAGTATGACGATTTTCTACAAGCGAAGAATTATTATGCTTTGACTAAAAATCACCTCAAATACCTCAGTGAACATCGTTTCTATCACAGTGATTTTGGACATGAAAAATGGAAACCGTATAAAGAAGCAACAAGTTTAGAGCTATTCATGCCAATTGAAATGAAAGCAACGTTGGGTAAAGGCAGTGTGTTAGAAGCACAAAAATTAGATTTTAAAATACTGCTCTTTGATTTGTATTTGCTTCGAAACGGCAGTGATATTGGGCTGAGAGAAATCAATCCAGAGCGAATCGAATTGTATACCCAATGGAAACAATGGATTGTCAAACAAGATAATACCAGTGATTTAGAAAAATTAATTGTAATTCTGTGCAATTTAATCCCCACGTCCGTAGGGTCGAATGGTAATTTGTCTATTTGAATTGATTATCAGGTATAAAAGGTTATGGGTTATGGGTTTGGAGTTATGGGTTGTGGGTGAGGCGGTGTGATGTAAAATCCCGTAGGGGCGAATGGTAATTTGTCTATTTGAATTGATTATCAGGTATAAAAGGCGATGAGAGGGTGTGATGTAAAATCCCGTAGGGGCGAATGGCAATTCGCCCATTTGAATTGATTATCAGGTATAAAAGGCGATGAGAGGGTGTGATGTAAAATCGCGTAGTGGCAAATGGCAATTTGCCAAGTAACAAGATAAATTCTGAAAAAAAGGCGATGAGGCGATGAGGGGTAAGGCACTTCACAAAGCACAAACCTCACAAAGCACAAACCTCACCCCTTCATCAATCTCACCACTTACTGCATTCGCACATAAGTACCCTGATCAAAAATAACTTTATAAGTAGAAGGAAAAAGCTGACTAGGAACATAATAATCCGTTGTAATAATTTGAGCTTTTGATTTCTTTGCCTGTTCAAATGTAGAATAATCATTTGCTCTCGCTTGTTTCGTACTATCATCCGCTCGTGTTCGGATAATCACTCCTTTTTCAGCTAATTTGGGAATAGTTGCATCATAAGGGTCATTGAGAATCATACATCCCGCTTTTGGGTGCGTAAAGGGAACGTTAAGAAATACAGCCAAATCACCTAGGGCGATGGCATCAAATAAGTCCAAACGGTAATCCGTATTATCAATAATCCATACAAATTTCCCTCTACTTTCATCCACTGTAGGCCATTGAATAAAGTCAGTCTTGCGTTTTAATTCTTTTGGAGTAATCAGGTGTTTACTGGTCAATTCTTGAGTAATAAGGGTATTTATTTCTTGAATATTGGCTTGCGTAAACACGGTAGTAGTATCCTTTTTATCATCCTTTAATTCCAAGGTAATGAAGATCGTTTCATGCGTTGGATTTTGTTCAGACCATTGTTTTAACTCTCGAAGCTGTTGGATGAAATCGGGCTGATGGGTTTCAAAATCAACATCAGGCATATGGAAAATTTTATACCCCGGTTTAGCCATGGCAGCCGTCCATTCGTAGGTTTCACCTGAGATAGCCGTCCCACTTGGATTCGCATATTTATTTCCTTGCTCATCCTTCCAGATATCCAGCTCTAAATTTCTCAACCCTAAGTTTAATTGTGTTTCTATTGAGGGATGCTCATAATAAAGTGTTTGAACCTGCGCATTTTTGTCTAGCAAATGCTGATACAATTTGGGGTGAATCGCTTTCTTATAACTATTGTGCGAACCGATGACTTGAATTTGGTGTAAAGGCACTTGTTGTGCATAACTCGCTAGTGAACCTCCAATAAGGAGTGTAAAAATAAATTGTTTCATCTTCTTGATTTCTTTGGGCCTAAAATACAGGGATACCTCTTGTTTTGGGCTATCTCCTTTATTATGTGATTGTTATTCTTTGTTTGTCATCAGCCCTTTTTGGTAATGATTTAATCAAGGTATTATAAAGTTGAAATAAACCTGAGGTAACATTGGATGCATTCTTTTGCAAGACTGAAACTAAAACTAAATCATGAAGAGAAGACTCATTCATTTTCATTTATTAAAAGCCCTTTTTAAATGGAAATCATTTGGTACTTGTATGATTCTTTTGTGTTCAACAACAGCATTTGCTCATTTAAAACCTGGAGCCCATGTGATTACAAAAGAAGAATTGACATTTGTACAGGAAGAAAAAATCAAAGGAAAAATTGTGGACGAGAAAGGTTCACCTGTTGCATTTGCTACGGTTTACATCAAAGGAACACAACGTGCAGTGCAGTCTGACGAAAATGGGACATTTGAAATAAAGGCGCGCATTGGAGAAGTGGTGGTTGTGGAATTTATTGGTTACCAAACACAAGAAAACGAAGATTGCGCAAAATACGGTGCAAATCGTGGTGAAGGAAAGCCAAGAAATGCTAGATGAGCTTGTAGTAGAAGTAGGATATGGAAACAAACACAGAAGCGATTTAACAGGTGCAATTTCACAATTAAGCCCTACAACCTTTAAAGATGGGGTGAATATTTCACCAGATCAACTATTACAAGGAAAAGTGTCCGGTGTTCGCGTGGTGCAAACCAGTGGAGAACCTGGTGCGGGAGTTGATGTTTCGATTCGCGGAATAGGATCAATTCGCAGCGGATCTACTCCTTTATTTGTGGTAGATGGAATGCCTTTATCCAATGAAAATGTATCACCAGGTGGAAGTAACGTTGGTTTTGGAAGCTCAAGTGCTAAAAATCCATTGAACTTCTTGAATGCAAGTGATATTGAATCCATGACAGTCTTAAAAGATGCCTCTGCAGCTGCTATCTATGGAGCTCGAGGATCGAATGGTGTGGTTATTATTACAACCAAAAAAGGAACTTCTCAAGAGCCGACGCTAACATTTGATAGCTCTGTTGGTTTTTCGAGTGTCATCAAAAAACTAGACGTCTTATCGGCAGATGAATATCGCAACAAGATTACAGAACCTGCTTTTGATCATGGTGGAAATACCGATTGGCAAGATGTAATTCTGAGAACAGCTATGACGAGAAATAACAGCTTGTCTTTTGGAACACGTTCCAAATCAGGAGGAAGTTATTTTGCATCAATCTCTAATTTGAAACAAGAAGGAATTATTCAAAATAGTGAGTTCAATCGAAATAGCGCTCGTTTCAATGGAGAAGAAAAATTCTTTAATGACCGTTTAACCATTAAAGCGAACTTAACAGCAAGTGAAATCAAAGAAGATGGTGTGCCAACTTCTGATGACGGAGGTTCAGATGGACAGCTGATGATTCACGCGCTTATGGCTAATCCAACGTGGAGTGTAAAGGATAAAAATGGGGAGTTCACTAATTTCAATATGAATGCGCATTATAACCCGGCGTATTTATTAGATATTTATGAGGATGAAACAAGAACCCTTCGCGCATTAGCTAATTTAGAATTAGGATATAAAATCTTACCTAACTTAAATTATAAATTCAACTTTGGATATGATTTGAGTAATTCAGAACGCAATACAACCATCTATCCAAATATTACAGATCGCTCTCCTCGTGGGCAATATTATCAAGCCAATGTAGAAAGTAAATCCCATCTATTAGAACATTATTTGACCTATGATTTCTCTTTTGGGAAACATCAGTTTGATGTTTTAGGAGGTTTTTCATATCAATATTTCTACAATACAGGAACAACGATAAACTTTACTGAAATTGCAGATCGAAATGATGGTGTATCTCCAAAGGATAACCCTGGTTATAAAGGAAAGTTCAACGGAGTTTCTGGTTATAGTCAAGAAAATGAATTACAGTCGTACTTCGGGCGTTTTAATTACTCTTTTGACGGTAAATACCTTGTTACAGCTTCTGTAAGAGCGGATGGTTCTACTCGTTTTGGAGAAAATAACAAATACGGCTATTTCCCTTCATTCGCTTTGGGATGGAATGTCAACAGAGAAAACTTTTTGATGGATTCTAATGTAGTCAATAACTTGAAGGTAAGAGCGAGTTGGGGACAAACAGGAAACCAAGAAGTGAAAAATAAAATTACACAAGCCAGTTATTCTCAATCTTATAGTGATGGATATTACCTCAATGATGATGGAGAATTAATGCCAGGTATTACCATCTCTAGAACACCAAATCCCGATTTGAAATGGGAGGTTGTAACCCAATTTAATGTGGGTGTGGATTTTAGCTTATGGAATGATAAGTTGTATGGAACACTAGATTACTTCAATAAAACCACTACAGAAGCAATCTTGAATATCCCTTCTAAACCATTAAGTCCAACGTCTGATGTTTGGGTAAATATTGATGGAGAGATTGTCAATAAAGGTGTTGAGTTTATGTTGGGATCAAATATCATTGATAAGGGCGATTTTTCTTGGAATGTAGATGTAAATGGAACATTCTTATCTAATACCATTAAGAATTTACCTGTTTCTCAAATCCTCTCTGGAAGTATTTCAGGACCTGGACAATCAGGCGTAACGGCTAATATTTACAAAAGTGGGTATGCTTTAGGTAGTTTTTATGCCTTGGATCACATCGGATATGATGAAGAAGGTAGAGATATGTACCGCGATGTCAATGGGGATGGTATCATCAGTATGGATGATCGTGTGATTGCTGGAAGTGCAATTCCCGATTTTACGTTTGGTATCAACTCGTATATGAAGTATAAGAACTGGGATTTCTCCTTCTCTATTATTGGACAAACAGGAGGATATTTAGCGAATAATACGATGTTAAATGCGTTGAATATCAATAATCTTGCCTCTGATCGAAATGTCGCTACACAATACGCCAATTCAGGAGCCAATAGCAGTAATCCGCCTCAGTTTTCGGATTTATACATTGAGAAATCCGATTTCATTCGCTTGAATTCTGTTCGTTTAGGTTATACTGTTCCATTGAAAGATTTAAAATGGTTGGATAGCATGAACTTTTATGTTAGTGGACAAAACTTATTGACTCTCTCAGGTTATTCAGGATATGATCCGCTAATTAACTCAAACAAAGCAACAGGTGGAAACCAATCAATAGGCGTTGATTATACATCTTATCCAACGTCAAAAACATTCCTATTTGGATTAACTGTGAAATTTTAATTATGAAGAATATAATATTCAATAAAGTAAATGGATTACTTGTAGTAGGGGCACTTCTGGCAGCTACTTCATGTACGGATTTGGAAGAAAAAGTGTTAGATGAAAATTTGGGTTCATCTGAGATTAATCCCGTTGCCGCATTGACCTCTGCTTATGCTCGTATGGGACAAAATTTATTTGTAGGAACGGGTGGATTGTTTGCCTTACAAGAATTAAGTAGCGATGTGGCTATTTTACCAACGAGAGGAAGTGATTGGGGAGATGCAGGAAAATGGAGAGCCATCTCGGAGTTTACTTGGGCTTCAGACAACGGATTAGTACAAGGAAATTTCAATGATCTAACGAATGGCGTTACGCGTTCTTATACCGCAATTGAAGCTATTACCTTAAATGGAGAAGGAGCTTCAAAAGAATTTTACCTAGCGGAAGCAAAGGGATTGTTGTATTTCTATATCGCACAATTGTTGGATTTATACGGGCAGGCTCCTTATAAAGATCTCAATAACCTTAAAGGACCAATCCGAATTTTGAAGGCAGAATCAGATATTGACTTTGTTATTGCAGAAGTAGAAGGGTTACTTCCTTCTTTGCCAAGTTTAGGTGAAAATCAAACGCATGTAGGGCGCTTTACGAAGCAAGCGGCTTATGGGTTATTAGCGGAGCTTTATATGAATCGCGCCGTGTATAAGGATCGTTATAATGCAAGTTCTACTTTTGATTTTAATGCTAATGCAGCTGATGGTTCGAGCTCTAATATGGATAAAGTAATTCACTATACGAGCCTGTTAATTGATGAAGGACGTTTTCAATTAGAGGAAAATTACTTCCACAATTTTGCGATGGATAATCATACATCGAAAGAAATGATTTTTGCAGTTGTTCAGTATGTTTCGGATATCAAAGGCTCAAGTAATGATTTGGCTTATAATACAATGGAGCGAAATCAACGCGTAACGGCCAAAAATAGAGGCACGAATGCTAGTGCGATTCGCCCCGAGTTTTTCTATAGTTGGAATGGAAATCAAGATGATCCTCGTTTTCAACGCAGCTATCAATATGAAGATGGTACTTGGTTCAAAAATGATGGGACAGATGTATCTGTACCAGCGACATCGATTGCACCAGGAACCTCAGAGCCTTGGTTTCACTTCAATAGAGGGATTCAATTTGGAGTTCAACATGGTCCTAAGTTAGTACAAGCAACGGGGAAATTTGAAATGACAACAGATGGGCGTATCAAAGTCATGCCTTTGGTAATGGAGAAAAGTTCGACAACACCGATGGATTTTACCCCTGATTTTAATTTTGATAATCCTACGGAAGCCATCTTTAAACAGGATCAAATCAATCGTGGAGCTCGTTGTTTTAAGTTTGAATTTGATGCTTCTAAAGGGGATAATGGTTCTTCGGAAGTAGATATTCCAATCTACCGTTTAGGTGGAATGTATATGCTGCGTGCTGAAGCTTATTTCAGAAAAGGGAATGTCGGATTGGCATTGAGCGATATTAATACCGTTCGTACTACTCGTACACATGATGCTTTACACGCAGCTGCAGCAGGTAAGCCAATCGGTGCTTTAGATGCTGAGGTATTGTACAAAGAATTGGGGTATGAGCTGTATTGGGAAATTAAACGCAGACCACAGATGGTGCGTTTCGGAAAGTTTGATTTGCCTTTAGCACAATCAGCTAAACCGCAATCACAACCGTACCGTAGAATTTTTCCAATTCCACAGACGATTATCGATATTGATGCTACGTTTGAACAAAATAAAGGGTATTAGAGGTATGGTTGACGGTTTATGGTGAGAAGGTGAGGTGGTGAAATCGGAACGCAGTGAAAATCGAAACGAAATGTAGATTCATCGAACACCAAAACAAAATAGCAACTCGGTGAGATATATTCATCGAATACGCAAACAAATATAAACCCATGAGATAGAGGGTGAGGTGGTGAGAGGGTGAGATGATGAGGTGGTGAAATCAGAACGAAGTGAAAATCGAAACGAAGTGAAAATCGGAACGTAGTGTAGATTCATCGAACACCAAAACAAAATAGCAACTCGGTGAGATATATTCATCGAACACCAAAAACAAAATAACAACTCAGTGAGATATATTCATCGAATACGCAAACAAATATAAACCCATGAGATAGAGAATGAGGTGGTGAGAAGGTGAGATGATGAAAAAAACCTGTAGTGGCAAATGGCAATTTGCCAAATAACTGGATGATTCCGACAAACCTCACAAATAACAAACCGAGCAAACCTCACAAAGCACAAACTTCACTTCATAAAAAAAGGATTTCTCTCTCGAGAAATCCTTTTTTTATTACTTCATTGTTGCTGTTGAGGGAAGCAGCATACTGCTTACTTCTCCAAAGCCAATGCGGATGTCGTCATTCTGGCAATATCCCTTCATGGTGATGGTATCGTAGTCTTCGATAAAAGTACGTGTACTACCATCTGCTAAGGTTATTGGATTTGCACCTGCCCACGTTAACTCCAGTAAAGAACCAAAGCTATTGGGTGCAGTTCCTGAAATTGTTCCAGATCCCATTAAGTCTCCAGCGTTAATCTTACAACCGTTAACTGTATGATGCGCCAATTGTTGACTCATAGTCCAGTACAAATATTTGAAATTTGACTCACAAATTAGGTTGTCTTGACCATTTTCTGGTTGAAGATATACCTCTAAATTGATGTCAAATGTTTTATCTCCTGTTTGTTGTAAATACGGTAGAGGAGTAGGGTCCTGTTTTGGACTCACTGTTCTAAATGGCTCTAAAGCATCTAGGGTAATCACCCATGGAGAAATAGAGGTCGCGAAGTTTTTAGCTAAGAAGGGCCCTAGTGGAACATATTCCCATGTTTGAATATCACGGGCACTCCAGTCGTTTAATAAGACCATTCCAAAGATGTGCTCTTCAGCTTCATCAACCGGAATACTTTCTCCAAACAAATTGGCATCTGTAGTGATAAACGCGGTTTCTAATTCAAAGTCAATGCGAGTAGAAGGTCCAAAAATAGGTTGTGATTCTCCTTTTGGTAACGTCTGTCCCATTGGTCGTTTTACGTGAATGCCAGAAGGAATAACAGTCGAACTTCTACCGTGATAACCTACTGGAATGTGAAGCCAGTTTGGCAATAAGGCATTTGCTGGGTCTCTGAACATTTTACCAACATTGGTTGCATGCTCTCTGCTCGAGTAAAAATCCGTGTAATCACCAATATATACGGGTAATTGCATTTCTACTTCTTCTATTTTAAAGATAACTGCCTCTTTGTGTTTGGCATTGTTTTGTAAGGTTGGGTCTGCTTTGTCGAAAATATCAGCGATTCTATTTCGAACTGCACGCCATGTTTTCTTTCCACTAGAAATGAAATCATTAAGATTGTCTTGTAAAAACACATCGTCTGTCAGTTCGATTCCTTTTAAATACCCTAACATTTGTAAGGCACTTAAATCGATGGCATAATCGCCAATACGAGTTCCAATTGTTACAATATCATCTTTCGTAATAAAAACCCCAAAAGGAATATTTTGGATCGGGAAGTCAGATTTTGCCTGAACTTCTAACCAAGATTCTCTTTTCGGATCATTTGCCGTAATCATCATATTTATTGCTTAATTAATTGAATGAATAGTTTAATCAAATATATAATTATAGGGCAAATTAACAAACGAATTTTGTACATTTGAGGTCAATTTAACGAAATATACAATTCAGATGAGAAGAGATACAGAAATTTTCGACTTAATCGTAGAAGAAGGGGATAGACAAGTACACGGTATTGAGCTAATTGCCTCTGAAAACTTTGTAAGTGAGCAAACGATGGAAGCAGCCGGATCTTGTTTAACTAATAAATACGCAGAGGGATATCCAAACAAACGTTACTACGGAGGATGCGAAGTAGTAGATGTTGTAGAGCAAATCGCTATTGATCGCGCAAAAGCTCTTTTTGGTGCTGAATATGTGAATGTTCAACCTCACTCTGGATCACAAGCGAATACAGCTGTTTTTTCTGCTTGTTTAAAACCAGGAGATAAAATCTTAGGATTTGACTTGTCTCACGGTGGACACTTAACACACGGATCACCAGTGAATTTCTCTGGAAAATTGTATAATCCAGTATTTTACGGTGTAGAGCAAGAAACAGGTTTATTAAACTACGATAAAATCGCAGAAATCGCGAAAAAAGAGCAACCAAAATTAATCATTGCTGGTGCTTCTGCTTATTCTCGCGATATGGATTTCAAACGCTTTAGAGAAATCGCTGATAGCGTTGGAGCGCTGTTAATGGCAGATATTTCTCACCCTGCAGGATTAATTGCAAAGGGATTGATGAATGATCCAGTGCCTCATTGTCATATCATTACAACAACGACACACAAAACATTGCGTGGTCCACGTGGAGGAATGATCATGATTGGAAAAGATTTCCCTAACCCATTTGGTTTAACAACACCAAAAGGAGAAGTACGCATGATGTCTGCTTTATTGGATAGTGCTGTATTCCCTGGAAACCAAGGAGGACCTTTGATGCACATCATCGCTGCAAAAGCAATTGCTTTTGGAGAAGCATTAACAGATGAGTTCTTCACTTATATGTTGCAAGTACAGAAAAATGCAAAAGCAATGGCAGATGCATTTGTAAAAAGAGGATATGACATCATTTCTGGAGGAACAGATAACCACATGATGTTGATCGACTTGAGAAACAAAAATATTTCAGGAAAAGACGCAGAACAAGCGTTAGTAAAAGCTGAAATTACAGTAAATAAAAACATGGTGCCATTTGATGATAAATCACCATTCGTAACTTCAGGTATCCGTATTGGTACACCTGCAATCACGACAAGAGGATTGAAAGAAGAAGATATGGAAACAATCGTTGCTTTAATTGATAAAGTAATCCTTAACCATACAAATGAAGATATCATCGAAGAAGTTGCAGATGAAGTAAATGAAATGATGGCTGAACGCCCAATGTTCGTTTGGTAGACTTTTAGAGAGAGGAAAATGGAGAGGGGAGATGAGTCTCGATAAAATTGATATAAAAAAAGGTTTCTATTGAATTAGAAACCTTTTTTTATGAATATATGTCCCGTCCTGAAATAGCGACTATAAAAAACAATCATTATAGTTGAAGAATGGAAGTATAAGCTACATGTAAATTTGATAGGATCGATTGATTAGTTGGTTTTGTTTTTAACTCGAAGGAACAAGACAATAGCAACTAAAGGAGTTATTGCAAAAATAGAGTATAGATATAGCGATGAGTTTGTTATAGCTACTATATCTGTTGACTGGGTAATACCACTTAGATTGGTAACTAATCCCGCGAGAGCAGCTCCAAATGAGGTGGCTATAAGTTGTACGGTTGTGATAGAGGAAGAGGTTAAGTTCTCCTCTCCTTTGGGAGCTAAGGCAAACACTTTAGTTAATAAATGTGGCCATCCCATTCCAATACCTGCACCTATTGCTAAAAGAAAAATACAGTTCAATACAAGCTGCCAAGTAGGAGCTAAAGTAGAGTTCAAACTAATGTAACTCAAACCTATTAATCCAACAAACATAAGAAAAGCACCTAGTAGGATGATGTTGCGAATAGTTTTTCCTTTGCAACCAGAAAATAAAATAGAGGATATTGTCCATCCTAAGGCTATTAAAACAGTTAGATATCCTGCTTGTATAGGAGTAAAACCATTGATTACTTGGGCGTAGTAAGGAACGTAAATTTCAATAGCGGTAGCGATTGTCAATAATGCCATAATTGCATAGGTTGAACCAAGTATGGAAGATATTTTATAAGCACCTGTTGGCAGCAATCTGTTTTTACTGTTTTTTTCTAAGTAGATTACTCCAGCAAGTAATAAAATAGCGACACTAACCCCTAGGACATTCTTCCCTATACTTTGCTGAATACTTCCAATCGAAACGGCTAAAACAGACAAGGTAAGTAGTAGGAGTTTTACTGTTGGAATTGGGCTTGCCGTTTGTGCGTTGTGTTTCTGAGGAATTATAACGGTGGCTACCAGTAAAATAAATAAACAAAAGAAGAGTAAAATACCGAAAGACCATCTCCAATGCCCGTGTTCAGCAAAGATTCCTCCGATAAAAGGCCCCGAAAAAGCAGCAACTCCCCACATAGCTGAAACTAAAGCCATGGCTCTTGACCATAGATTTTCTGTAAAGACTAAGCGAATCATTGCGTAGGATAAGGCAAAGAGCAATCCGCCACCATACCCCTGAATAAATCGACCAAGAAGTAAAATATACATTGTTGGTGCAAACGTACACAGTAGTGTACCCAATGAAAAAAGTAAAATTGCAATCTGATAAGCCTTTCGAGGTCCTGATTTAGTCATTTGATTGGCAGAAATAACAGACCCAATGACAGAAGCAACAACAAAGATTGTGGTATTCCATGCATAGTATTGAATTCCACCAATTTCTTTTATAATTGAAGGCATAATAGTTGTTGCTAAATAAACATTGGTTGCGTGTAACATTACGCCTAAAGCGAGCACAATTGCTTTTAGAGCATTCCCTTTTGAAAAAAGAACCGCCCAAGAAGCTTGTGTATGGGTAGGGGATACTTCCATATCATTCATTTTTAAATAATTAAAATTACTTTGCAAAGTTCATGAACAAGGAAGGGAGGAGCAATATCCAATATTCGGAAAAAAATTCAATTTTTTCGGAAAGGATAGCCTGATTGTGTAGTTTGTGTTTTTGAAAAAGAACAATAAGAAGGTTATTGTTTTTTTCTATACGCATGAGGAGAAATATTCATATGACTTTTAAAAAATCTTTAAAAGTAAGAAGCCGTTTCAAAACCAAGAGTCAAAGCGCATTCCTTTATTGATTTTGTTGAGTGTTTTAATAAAAATTGACTTTCCAAAAAGATTCGTTCATGTATGATTTGAAGGGCAGTATGTCCCGTTTCTTCTTTGACAACCTCAGTTAAATGTTTTGCAGATACATTGAGGGTAGAGGCATATTGACCAATAGAGTTCCAAGTTGAAAAATACTGATCAACTAGTTTTTTAAATTCATAGGTGACTTGATAATTCCGATTCATGTTTTTTTCAAATCCCAATAAACAGAACTCACAAGCACGGTTGTATTCATACAAAATTTCCATTACTAACAGTCGCACAATATCAAGGTGATAAGCATATTGCAAATCAATTTCATTTTTAATCGCTGTAAACTTATCTGCAACAAGCTGAAATCTTGTATGTAATTCATACATAGGCGGATAATTATTATTGAGTAATAATAGTTCATCAACAATTTCATCCTTCAAAAAGATCTTTTGTAAAAAAGTTTTGGTAAAAAATAATTGTTTGACTTCTAAATCAGGAGAAATATCACTGGTGGAGAGTATAACATTAGGAGAGATAATTGCAATTGTACCAGGATTTAATTTGAATTGGTGAAATCCAGCTTTGATGGTACTAAAACCGTGATGACAGATTAAAATAGTATAATAATCATTTTTTGTAGGAATCTCTATTTTTAGGTTTTCAATTCCTTCATAATATTTTAATTCTTGGTCTATCATTTCAGTCTATTTAGCGTTAAAACGTAAGAATAACGCTACTTCATGTTTGCAATTATTCTTCTACCTCCATCAAGCAATAAAAATGAACCACACTATCCACACAAATTTGGTAGTGTAATTGGTTGTTTTCTTGCAGTAGATGCACTTCACAAGTGTCGTTGATTCGCGTTTCTTTTAAGAAGTGCATGTCAATGACTTGTATTTTATCTACCGCTTGTTGACAAGCAAAAGCAGCGTCAATACACCATTCCAAATATTTGATATTCGTTACGTGATGCACCATATCCAAATCAGATAGCTTAACGCGTAGTTCATCAATTTTATGGTAGGCTCCTTTGTGTAGTTTTGCAAATTCCGCTTGCGTTACCTTTTTATCCGTGTATTTGATAAAATGTTCGTGGGGTAAAGCAATGAGTTCTGGTCTACGGCGTTCCGTATTGATAATCACCCATAGAGAGGAAGCCACTGCAATGAGCTGTTCACCGAGATAAACTTCAAAATTTCGAATAGATCGCACACCATCTAAGCGTTCAATCCAAGTGCTAATAGTAATCTTATCTTGCCATTGAGGGAGTTCAGCTTTCTTTTCAATTCGAAATTTGCTAAGTACCCACGCTTGGTTGTGTTTTTTTAAATCCCAAAAACTAATTCCACCAAGCACCGAATGATCTGCCGAAACACTTTGAATGAGTTTACATAAATCTACCCATTTTAGATGTCCAGAAGGAGAGCATGCAAAGAAGTCTATTTCATAAGATTGTTGGTGAATGGATGTAAATTGGTTGGAAATGGGCATAATTGATTAATTTAGTTGCTCGGTAATCGCTGCTATAATCAGTTTTGGGTCTGTTTGATAGGGATACCAAGTCGCGTTTGGCGTTCTTTTGAACCAAGTAATTTGTCTCTTGGCAAATCGACGCGTATTCTTTTTGATTTCTTCGATCGCTTCTTCAAGCGTACCTTCTCCATTAAAATAATGGAAGAGTTCACGATAACCTACGGTTTGTAAAGCATTTAGTTCTTGATAGGGCAGTAGGGCTTGTACTTCTTCTAAAAGTCCTCCCTCTAGCATGAGATCCACGCGTTTATTGATGCGATCATACATGATTTCACGCGGAGCTTCTAAACCAATAACGATGGGAATAAAGTTGCGTTGAACCTTCTTTTTCGCTAAAAAACTAGAGTAGGGCTGTCCTGTTCCAATCGAAACTTCTAGGGCACGTGTAACACGTTGCGGATTGTCTAAGGCTACCTTTTCGTAGTGCACCGGGTCTAACTCCTTGAGTTGAGCTTGAAGATAAGGCAAGCCTTTTTCTTCCAAGGCTTGGTTGAGTTCTTCACGGATACGCGGGTCAATATCTGGGAATTCATCTAATCCCTCTAAAATAGCATTGACATACAAACCAGAGCCACCAACCAGTACTTGCACGTTGTTTTGCTCAAATAGGCGGTCCAAATGCGCAATGGCATCACGTTCAAAATCCCCTACAGAGTAGGAATCCTGAATGCTGATATGTTGAATAAAGTGATGCGGTACAGCGTCGAGTTCCTTTTGGGAAGGAACAGCAGTACCTAGCGTCATTTCTTTAAAGAATTGACGGCTATCACAAGATAGAATTTCACATTGAAAATGTTGGGCTAATTGTATAGCTAAAGCCGTTTTTCCGATGGCTGTTGGGCCAATAACGACAAGTAAATAATGGGGTTTATCGGGTAAAGACATCTCCTAATTTTTGGCCGCAATTATAGCAATAATTAGCGTCATCATCATAAATTGTTGTTGTACAAGAAGAACAAGTTCTTCTTCGTCTAGCATCAATGCTTTTATTTCGTTTTAAGCTTGTAAATTCCGCTGTTACAATTCCAGTAGGAACGGCAATAATACCATATCCCATAATCATAATAAACGAAGCAATCATCTGTCCTATTGTGGTCTGTGGAGCAATATCTCCATAACCTACTGTCGTAAGGGTTACAATACACCAGTAGATACTTTTCGGTATACTGGTAAAGCCATTGTCTTTGCCTTCAATAACATACATCAAGGCCCCTAGTAAAATCGAAACAACCACGATAAAGTAGATGAAAACAATGATTTTCGTTCTACTCGCTTTGATTGCAAGCTTTAAGTTGGACTCTTGTCCGATGTAAGGAACTAAGTTTAAAATACCGAATAAACGCAGTAAACGCAGGGCTCGAACTACAGATAAAATACCTAAATCCGAAACAAAGAACGACAAATACATCGGCATAATCGAGATTAAATCGACAATACCATAGAAGCT
Organism: Myroides gitamensis; assembly: GCF_029894455.1. NCBI lineage: Bacteria > Pseudomonadati > Bacteroidota > Flavobacteriia > Flavobacteriales > Flavobacteriaceae > Myroides > Myroides gitamensis. The sequence continues at coordinate 1,915,414 of NZ_JARYHN010000001.1, read as the reverse complement.
GAAAATGTACTTCAGCGGTTGTTTGTTACAGATAATCCGCAACACGTATTCAATCGTAAAGAAAATAGTAATCACCCATTCCAATACCTTCAGTAGGGTGTGATGTTTCATGTCGTAGCTCTCAATCGACTCCAACATAACCAAAATCACACTCAATAGAATCACTGCAAGTAGAACTAAATCGAATAGTTTACCAGCAAATGTATTGGAGCCATAGATGATGATATAAATCTTCTGTTTAAGAATATCCCACTTATTTTTTAGTCTGCGTCTCAACGTATATACTTTTAATAATGGATTAATTTATAACCGGTTTTCTTATTCAAATAATTGAGAATAATATTTCTGTTGTTGCGGTGAAAGGTAATAGGCGTAAGGTTTGCCGCAATCCTTGCGGGATCGTTGATTTGATAATTCAAATCGTAAAAACAATAGCCGGCTAGCTTTCCGCTTTCCATCACCACAGCGCTTCTCTCGTTGATGGTGCGTCCCTTATCGAGGATCAACACATTGCCATCATCTAGGTTGTAATGTTGTAATAAGTTAATTAATAACGTATTATATTCTTGAAATGCTAAATCAAATGTAGTACAAAAAGTATCTTCTGTTACTTTTTTTGATTTTTTTTCATGCAAAACTTCCAAGTAAAAAGGCTGTTCAAAATCAGCCGTGATTTTTTCTACAAATTTTCTCCCTTCAGCTAAAGAAGTAAAAGCCATGTGATTTCTTTTACGTCCATCTGTTTTTTCTAAGCTGAAATAAAAATAACCTTGTAGGTTGGTTTTTACATACAGCGAATAGGGGAAAATCCCTTTTTTGGTTACTTTGTTGTATTTGGGTTTATTTAAAAGAATTTCTTCTGCTTCTTTTAAAATAGCAATCAGTTCATTTCCTGTTTTTTCAAAAGTAACGGTATACGTTTCTTTTTGAACCTTTTTGAATAGGACAGAATTATTGGTAAAGTGCTGCATGATCTTCTTCTTGATGTTGCGACTTTTACCAATGAAGATGATTTCACCTTCTTCGTTATGGATATAGTAAATACCAACCGAAGTAGGGAGGTTATCTGTAATATCAAAAAACTTGGGATTAAGTCCTGTTTTAATATCGGACTTAATCATGCTAGTTAGTATTGTCTTTTCGGTGTCTTTTGATAAGAGTAGCTGAAATAGTTTGAGTGTTGCTAGGGCATCACCATAAGCACGATGGCGGTCTGCCAAGGGAATTCCCAAGGTGCGCACCAATTTTCCCAAACTATACGAAGGCATTTCAGGTAACAACTTTTGGGCAAGCTCAACAGTACACAACGTATCTTTTTGAAAATTGTATCCCAAACGACTAAATTCATTGCGCAACACGCGATAATCGAAAGCCGCATTATGTGCTACCAGCACACAATCTTCTGTCATTTCAATAATGCGTTTTGCTAATTCATGAAATTTAGGCGCTAAGCGAAGCATAGCACTATTGATCCCTGTCAGTTTTACAACGAAGGGCTGTATTTCTTTCTCGGGATTGACTAAACTAATGAGTTGGTCAACAATCTGATGACCATCAAATTTATAAATGGCAATCTCGGTTATCCCTTCTTCATTAAACTGACCACCTGTGGTCTCTATATCTAAAATTGCGTACAATATTATCTTATTTGTTTAATTCGTAATTGCGTTCTCCGAAAATAGTACTTCCTATTCTAATCATTGTACTTCCGCAGTCGATAGCAATAGGGTAGTCATTACTCATCCCCATAGATAATGTTTTGCATTCCACATTGGGTAAGTGATTGTAGGTTTGTACCTTTTCAAAAATATGGTGTAGTGTAGAAAATTCTTGTCTAATTTGATCTTGGTTTTCAGTAAATGTTGCCATTCCCATTAACCCTTGGATCTTAATGTGGTGTAAGGCTTTGAAAGCTTCACTGTCTAGAAGTTCGAATAGTTCGTCTTCACTTAAGCCGAATTTCGTTTCTTCATCCGCAATAAATAACTGCAATAAACATGGAATAACGCGATTATTGCGCTCCGCTTGTTTATCAATTTCAGTTAGTAAACGCAGGCTATCAACAGCGTGAATCAAAGCGACGAAAGGAGCCATATACTTTACTTTATTGCGTTGTACGTGCCCAATCATATGCCACTCTATGTCTTGAGGTAGAGCGTCATACTTATCCGTCATTTCTTGTATCTTATTCTCACCGAAAACTCTTTGTCCTGCTTCATATGCTTCTAAAATAGCCGCATTGGGTTTTGTTTTAGAAACAGCAACCAACTGTACCTGTGCAGGTAAGTCAGCTTTAATTCGTTTTAGATTCTCAGCAATCATTGACATCATATTGTATTTTTAAATTTCGTAGGTTAATAGCCCATTCATGAACTTAGGTTCAATATAGGTGCTCTTTGGCGGCATGATTAAATCATTATCCGCTACTAGTTTGATCTCGTGTACATTGGTTGGGTATAACATAAAACCAACCTCATATTCTCCATCATCAACTAATTCTTTAATGGCTACAATGGATTCATTTCCAGGAATGTAATCGATTCTAGCATCATTTCTTAAATCATCCAATCCTAAGATAGGATTTAAAACAGCGTCATACAAAATTTGTGCATCGAGTTGCATTAAAATATCGTCTGTTTTAATTTTATCCTTGAGTTTGAGGGAGTAAAAATCCCCGTCCAAGTACATGCCAAATTCCATCTTTTTGGAGGGTTTCCACAACTGTTGTTGCTTGTTTTTTACGTTGAATTTCTCGCTTAATAAAGCTAAAAACTCCTCTTTACTATGATTGTTTAAATCGTGGATAATGCGATTAAACTCATAAATTTTAATGTTGTTTTCTGCAATTAAGAACGTCATGACCGTATTGCTATGCGAATGCGGTTCAAAACCATTTTCTTTCTTGAGTAATGCGGCAGAGGCAAAGCGATGGTGTCCATCGGCAATATACAGCTCTGAAATAGCATCAAATTCTTGGCATAACCAATCAATACACGCCTGATCATCTACTTTCCAAATCGTATGTCGCTCTTTGGTTACGGTTGTAAAATCGTAAATGGGACGATTCTCTTTGTAAGTTGTAATCCACGCATTGATATCTTCTTTATCAGGATACATCATCAGTACGGGTTCAGTATTAAATCGACTGTGATACAAGTATTCTTTAAAGAGATTAACACGGTATTCTAGCGTATCTTCATGCCTTTTGATGATGTTATTTTCATAATCTTCAATGCAAGTTCCCGCAACAATACCCGTGAATTTCCAGTTTTTTGTCTCAATTTGATAGAGGTATAAAACGGGAGTGTCTTCCTTTGTTAAGATTCCTTCCTTTTTAAAATCATTAAACTTAGCTGCAACCATTTTAAATCGCTTATCGCTAGTTACCTTTTGAGGATTGACGTAAGCTGGGTTTAAAACGTGTAGAAATGAAAAAGGATTGTAATCTAAAAGATAGGCTAATTCTACCGCATTGTAGTCTTCAAAGGACCTACAAGTTACCAAATTAGCTTTATCTCGTGTTGGGCGTATACCCTGAAAAGGAATTATTTTTGCCATTCTTTACTATATGGTATCAAAAAATAAGACAATCGACAATGATATCGATTGTCTTGGTATGATTGTTTGTTTTATTTACTGTTCAATTAAGAAAACATTTTCGCCACTTTCTCTGCTTTTTTGCTTTCTGAATAGTCATAAAATCCTTCTCCTGATTTTACACCTAATTTACCAGCCATTACCATATTTACTAATAACGGACATGGTGCATATTTAGGGTTTTTGAAACCGTCATACATCACGTTTAGAATAGATAAACACACATCTAAACCAATGAAGTCAGCCAATTGTAAAGGTCCCATTGGATGAGCCATTCCCAATTTCATTACCGTGTCAATTTCCTCAACACCAGCAACACCATTATACAATGTTTCAATCGCTTCGTTAATCATTGGCATTAAGATACGGTTCGCTACGAAACCTGGGTAATCGTTTACTTCTGTTGGTGTTTTATCCAATTTCAACGATAAATCCATAATCGCTTTCGTTACTTCATCCGTTGTATTATATCCTCTGATGATCTCTACCAATTTCATGATTGGCACTGGATTCATAAAGTGCATACCGATTACGCGCTCTGGGTTTTTTACAACCGATGCAATTTGCGTAATAGAAATAGAAGAGGTATTTGATGCTAAAATCACATCCTCTCTACAAACAGCGCTTAATTCTTTGAAAATATTTAGTTTTAAATTGATATTTTCTGTTGCTGCTTCAATAACTAAATCCGCATTTACAACACCATCTTTAATTTCTGTATAGGTGATAATATTTTCGATCGTTGCTTTTTTGTCTGCTTCTGTAATAGAACCTTTCGCAATCATTCGATCTAAATTTTTGCTAATCGTATTCATTCCTCTTTCAATCGCTTGTTCAGAGATATCGATTAAAAGTACTTTAAAGCCTTTTTGAGCAAAAGTATGAGCAATTCCATTTCCCATTGTTCCTGCACCAATTACAGCAATATTTTTCATAAGTTAAGTATGTATTTACGAGTTAATGATTTGTTAGTTTTTAAATGCGTCTATGATTTGATAAGCCAAACGCAAAGCTTTTGTACCATCTTCTAGAGTTACCACGGGTCTTGTTTGATTGACAATCGCATCGTGAAACGTTTCTAGTTCATCTAAGATAGCATTATTTGGTAAAACCTTTGGATTATCATAGTAAATTTGTTTCTTTAATCCTTCGGCATTTTGCAAGATAAGATCGAAATCTCCTGGTGTTTCTGGAGCGTCTTTCATTTTTACTACCTCACATGTTTTCTCTAAATAATCGACAGAGATATAAGCATCACGTTGGAAAAAACGCGATTTACGCATGTTTTTCATCGAGATTCTACTTGCTGTAACGTTAGCCACACATCCATTTTCAAACTCAATACGAGCATTGGCAATGTCTGGAGATTCACTTAAAACAGATACCCCACTAGCACTCACGTGTTTTACGGGTGAATCTACTACGCTAAGAATAGCATCTAAATCGTGAATCATCAAATCTAACACAACAGGTACATCTGTTCCTCTAGGATTAAATTCCGCTAAACGGTGTGTTTCAATGAACATGGGATTTTCAATTTTAGCACTTACCGCAACGAATGCAGGGTTAAAACGCTCCACATGCCCCACTTGTCCCAAAACGTTGTATTGTTTGGCTAAGTCAATAATAGCTTCCGCTTCTTCAACTGTAGTTGTAATGGGTTTTTCTAAAAAAACGTGTTTTCCCGCTTCAATGGCTTTTTTTGCACAGTCAAAATGGGAGAGTGTAGGAGTCACAATATCAATAACATCAACGGCTTGAATTAATTCGTCAATGCTATCAAATTTGGTGTAACCAAACTCTTGTGCTACTTTGTTTGCATTTTCTGCAAAAGGGTCATAAAAACCTACTAATTCGTATTTTTCTGATTGGTTCAGCAAACGCAAGTGAATTTTACCTAAATGCCCAGCTCCCAATACGCCAATTTTAAGCATAAAAAATTATTTTGAACAAAAATAAAACTTATTTATGGAATGGGTAAAATTTCAGCTTTAAATCTTTTGCAATACTTTGTTTGGAAGGGATTAAAAGGTGTTTTTTATAAAAATATTGGTTACTTTTGTATAAATTATTTAATTACAGTGAAGGATTCTACGAAGCATCAGGGATTGCGCAATCAGTTGGTTGAAGCATTGAAGGAAAAAGGCATTGAAGATCAAGCCGTACTTCAGGCGATTAGACGCATTCCTAGGCATTTATTTATAGATTCGAGTTTTGAAAATTTTGCCTATCAAAATACCGCTTTCCCCATAGGTGCAGGTCAAACCATCTCGCACCCTTATACCGTTGCTTTTCAATCGCAGTTATTGCAAGTGAAACCAGAGGATAAGGTATTGGAAATAGGAACGGGGAGTGGCTATCAAACGGCTGTTTTAGTCGCTATGGGAGCCAGAGTATACAGCATTGAACGCCAGTTGGAATTATATAAGAAAACGGCTTTGTTGTTGCCGAAATTAGGGATTCGTGCTAAATTGCTGACCTTCGGAGATGGTTATAAAGGATTACCTAATTATGCCCCTTTTGATTCAATCATTGTAACAGCGGGTGCTCCTTTTATCCCACAAGCGTTAATGGGACAACTCAAAATAGGAGGACGCATGATTATTCCCGTAGGGGAGGATCAACAAACGATGATTGAACTCATCCGCCTCAATGAAACTCAATTTGAAAAACACGAACACGGCGATTTTAAATTTGTACCGATGTTAGAAAATAAAAATTAAACGAATTAAAAAAGCATCCCGAGGGATGCTTTTTGTTTGGAAAAAGGGACTTGTTAAGTTGTTGTTTATTTAAATTGAAAGTGTATTATAGTTCTTTTCGTTTAATTGAAACAGGTACTTATGAGCATTAGGCGTTCCAACAAAGTAAGGCGGTAGATCTTTTAAGCTCACCCCATATACTTGAAGTGCAAATTCACACACCACTAATTTAATTCCAGCTTTGTTTGCTGCATCTAAGGTTGGACGTAATTCTTTATCGTTTAATTCCTGTACCATCTGCCCCATCATGATAATTTCAAAAGCAATAGCTGGATTGTCTTTTTTCATTTCCGAAGCCGTCATAATAGAAGCGCGTAAGTTCTTCGTTGATTGAACTAAAATCGCATACTGATTTCCTGTTGTTGCTTGTAAAGTTGCTTCGTTTACGGTATGCGTAAGGTTTGTCGCATTGACCATTGTTGTGGTTCCAAGTAGTACGGCAATAGCCCAAAGCATTTTTCTCATAATCGTAAGTTTTGATATTTATGTAGAGCAAATCTAGCTGTTGTTTGCTCCGTGTACAGTAACAATTGTTACAGTAAATCAAAAAAGATAAGCTTACTTTTGAGTGAATTAAAAGGAAGGATGATATGGAAACGATAATCAAGTACTTTAAGAAATGGACCCCTGTACGCTATGTCCGATTAGGACTCGCTTTTTTACTGCTCTTTCAAGCTATTGATGCTCGAGTTTGGATTTTATTGGTTCCCGTGGTATACTTGATTATTCAAGCAGTATTTAATTTCGGGTGTAAGAATGATTCTTGTCGAATTTGATTAATTTGCTTTTTTGTGAAGTTGTTCTTTGTGAAGTTGTTCTTTGTGAAGTTGTTCTTTGTGAGGTTGTTCTTTGTGAGGTTTGTTCTTTGTGAGGTTTGTTCTTTGCTCATCGCCTCACCACCTCACCTTCTAACCACCTGACTCCTCTCACCACCACACCGCCTCACCCTTCCCACCACAACTAACTTAAATCATGTTCAATATTAAACTTACAAAGGCCAATTTGTTTCTTCATGGCTTTGAGTTCTTTCATTTTCTCATCAATTTGTTTGAGTTTTAAGTTTAAGACTTCCAATTTGGCTTTTTTCGTTAATTGCTTTTCGTACCAAGCATCAATAACTTCCTTTATTTCGGATAGAGTAAAGCCAACGGCTTTAGCCATTTGAATGAATCTTAATTTATCGATGACTTCTTCATCGTAATATGCATAGTTATTTGTGGTAACTTCCTCTTTTATTATACTTCTAAAAAGACCCTTTTTTTCATAGAATCGAATGGTTGCAATGGGAAGACCTACTTCTTTGGCTAACTGGCTAATTAACTTCATCTGTTAAATTTTTTTTAAATTACAAACTATGAAGTATACTTCATGGTTGTACGATGTAAAAATAGTATTTAGTTTTACGGTGTACAAATGAAAGTTGACGAAATACTAAAGGAATAGTTATGGAAAAATACGGAACCAATCAGTTGTTAAAGAGTGAATTAGAGGGGTTTGAAAGTAAATTTTTAACCGTTAATTCTACGCAATTACACTATGTAATTGGAGGGCAAGGAGAACCTTTACTTTTACTGCCAGGGTATCCTGAAACTTGGTGGGCTTATCATAAAATAATGCCGTTGCTTGCTGCAAAATATCAGGTAATTGTCGTTGAAATGCGAGGGATGGGAGAGTCAGACAAACCCTTTCAAGGCTATGAAAAGAAAAATATGGCAAAAGATATTGATGCCCTTGTTCAACAACTAGGTTTTGATCGCGTTTACATTGGCGGTCATGATATTGGAGCTCATGTGGCTTTTAGTTTTGCGTGTAATTATCCAGAGAAAACAGCGAAGTTAGTGATGTTAGATACGCCTCATCCAAATGCAGGGATGTATCATTTACCTATGTTGCCAATTCCTGGTGGAAATTATACTTATCCGTGGTGGTTGGCCTTTAATCAAGTAAGGGAACTACCCGAACAGTTAGTAGAAGGCCGAATGGGGATTATTATTCATTGGTTATTTGATCAACTTACCGTAAATAAAGAAGCTATTTCTGAATTTGATCGAGACCTTTATGCCCATGCTTATAATTCAAAAGAAGCAATACGCGCCTCTAATGCTTGGTATCAAGCCTTTGGTCAAGATATTGAAGACAGTAAAACGTATGCAAATTTAAATATGCCTGTATTGGGAATAGGAGGGAGTGGATACGAAATATTAAAGGGGTCTTTGGTACCAGTAGCAACGAACTTAAAGTTAGTGCAGATTCCAAATTGTGGCCATTTTATATTGGCTGAAAAACCAAAGGAAGTGGCAGAGGAAATGTTGTTGTTTTTAGATAAATAATGGAAAAGTGGAGTCGGGTCGGGGGGCTTTGTGAGGTTTGTTCTTTGTGAAGTCGTTTTTTTGCTTTTTCGTGAAGTTGTAAGATTTATCGATTAAAGAAGGAACTCTGTTTTAATTAGAAATCTTCTCACCACCTCATCTTCTCACCATTCACACCCAGTATGTCATCCCGACGAAGGAGGGATCGCATCCGTCACTCAACGCTAGTCATTTCGTCCAGCATGCTGTGAGCGCTGGATGCGACCCTTCGTAGCCTCAGGACGACATACTGGGTGTGATAAGCGGAATGGAAATATGGAGGAGTTTATTAAATGCCAGTGCCTAACCTACAGTTTGTTTTTTGCAAGAGGCTTTTTTTGCAAGAGGCTTTTTTTGTAAAGTTGTTTTTTGCAAATCGTCTTTAGTCGATAACCCCTACAACTTCACAAAAAACAAAAAAGCAACCTACCTATGTGAGGTTTGTGCTTTGTGAAGTAGATCTTTTATTTCCATAATTTATCTAATTACTTGGCAAATTGCCATTTGCCACTACGGTACTTTACATCTTACCATCTTTTCATTCACCTCATACCTCATACCTCATAACCCATCACACCAAACCCATAACCCTTAAAATTAAAACGCTTTTTTCAAACGATCTAGTGCAATTTTATTGTCACGATCTTTAATTGTTTCGCGTTTGTCGTAGTTTTTCTTTCCTTTACACAGCGCGATGTCCATCTTAGCCAATCCTTTTTCATTGATGAATAGGCGTAAGGGAATAATAGTTAATCCTTGATTCTGAACACTTTTGTGTAAACTCTTTAATTCTTTCTTATTTAATAACAGCTTGCGTTCTGTTTTTGCTTTGTGATTGAAATGACTACTGTTAGCATATTCTTCAATTTGAGAGTTAATCACAAAAAGCTCTAGGTTTTGGAATTCACAGAAACTCTCTGCAATACTAGCTTTACCTAGTCGCAAAGATTTAATTTCTGTACCTGTCAGTACAATTCCAGCAGTATATCTATCTAAGATCTCGTATTCGAACTTAGCTCGTTTATTTAGAATGTTGATGTTCTTTTGCATAGCACAAAAATAATAAAAATTTAAAGTAAAACTAGTGTTGAATATAAACTGTTCAACGGCTGTTGCAAAATAAGGGATAAAATAAAAAAAGGCTATCACTACGCATAGTAATAGCCTTTTTTTTATAATGAGAAGTGGGATTATAGAAATTTATATCCAACAGCAATGAACCAAGTATTTGGTTTTGAAGAGAAACTCTTACTTACGTTGTTTAAACCACCATCATAAGAAACGTCTACCGTGAATTTTAAAAGATCCACACCAGCACCTACACGGTATCCGATATTAGATTTATCAAATTCATTGAATGCATTATCGACAGAACCTTTAGATAAGTCGTTCAAAACAACAGAGTATACACCACCACCAAAAACTCTTAGGTTATACAATGGACTTTTTAATAATTTGTATCCATATACCACAGGAATTTCGATGTTTTTCATCTTTGTTTTATCACTGCTAAGATCAGATTCAAACTTGATGCTCTTTTCTGAATACATCAAATCTGCTTGAATATACGAACGATTTAAGTTAATACGCGCCATAGCACCTACTCCGAAACCAGAAGCTGTTTTGCTGCTATAGTCTTTTGGATTACTTGAAAAGTTTGTAAAGTTAGCGCCCGCTTTAATCCCTATATTGATAGGTGATTGAGCATAAGAATTAAAAGCAAATGACGTCAGTAAAATGCTAAAAAGTAGGCCTAATTTTTTCATATTTAGTTTTTTTTAATTAGAGGCTAAATTAAGTAAAAAGAATGGGTTACATGCAAAGGAGTGTGAAAAAAGTATAACAACTTCGCAAATAGAGGGGAAAGATTTAAACAATTGGGGGGATCGTTAGTACTATTATTTGTGTTTGTGTGGTTTGGATTTCATAATAGTATTGTAGGATAACGTAAAAGCGGATAAGCTGCTATATCCTACGAGATGTGCAATTTCACTTAGCGTATATTGCTGGGTATCACGGAGCTCAATGCTTTTTAAAATGCGAATGAGCTGGGTGTATTTCTGAAGAGTAATACCTGTTTCTTGCTTAAAAAGGCGTTGTACACTTCGGGTAGACATCTGGGCAATACTAGCTAAATCCGCAGTTGCACAGTTGGTGTGATAGTGTGTATGGATGTAAGTACAAACTTCCAATAAACGCGGATGAGTAGGAATCGTTACACGCAGCGACTCATTCTCCTGACAGAATTCAGGAAGATTTCTCAGAATGGCTTGGATGAAAAGCGCTTGATCTGGATTTTCATCAACGACTTGATTCCACTTACTTGCGTACAACAGCATCTCTTTCAATACAGGCGGAGCTGAAAAAACGTGCACTTGTTGAAAGAAATCATCTTGTGGTACGGTTTTAAATAAGGCAACACGCAAGTGTACCGTTTTAGCTTCAGAACTAATGCGATGCTCCGTATGAGAGGGAATCCAAATAACGTGATGTTGTGGAACTAAATAGGTTTTATTATTCAGATGAAAATATTGATACCCTTGCTCTACATAGGTCAATTGGTAGCGTTGATGGGAGTGGGTATAAGCATCATGTTGCCAATCTTGGACATACCAAAAATAGGCATCAATGGATAGCTTATCCCTATAATTCCCCTGATTTTGTTCAATCAATCCACATTTAGGTGTGTCGTTTTGCATATACTTTTTGGCAAAGTTAATAAAAAAAGCAAGTGTATCTTTGTATAGAACAAGTCAAAATTGATAAAGATGAAACAAGTATCGATCCTGCTTTTTGCAATCGTATTAACTTTAAGTACCCAACGCAGTATGGCACAAGAACCAACCACTCATATTTTAGTACTCCTTGATTCGGATCAAGGAGGTACGTATACTTTAGCCAAAGAAATTGCTCAAGGTGTTGAGCGCTGGCCAGGAGCTAAGGCGACAATTAAAAAGGTAAAAGAAAACAATAATCCAGCATTAGCTACTGTTCCTCTGGTACAAGTGGATGAATTGCCTCAATACGACGGAATCGCCTTTGGTTCTCCCGTTTATTTTGGCAATATGAGTACGGGAATGAGTGCTTTCTTTGCACAAACGATTGACCTATGGACGGCACGTGCATTGGAAGAAAAACCAGCGACAGTGTTTATGTCAGGGGGCAGTGGAGCAGCAAATGAATTAGCGTTGCAATCTTTTTGGAATACATTAGCTGTTCATGGAATGTTGTTAATTCCCAATGGTATTCAAGGGTTTGATCAAATAGATACCACCAAAAAACAAGGAAATTCCGTATTGGGCGTTACGAGTCCGATGTCTATTAACAAAGGAGAACGACCGACCCAAGAGGAGCGTTATTTGGCTCAAAATCAAGGAGAGAAATTAGCTCGAGTTGCAAGTGCATTACGCGGAACTAAAAAATCACCAGCTATAGTGAAAACCAAGGAAACTCAAACAGTTGTAGATGTTAATCAACAGTTGAAGGATAAAAAGATAGTATTGCCTAGCTTACCTAAACCAGTAGGTAATTACGAGCTGTATGTACGTTCGGGTAATTTGGTGTTTATTAATCAAGTTGCTTTGAAAGACGGGAAAATATTCAACCCAGGAAAATTAGGCGTAGATGTTACGGAAGAACAGGTAAAAGAAGCAACAAAAGTAACCATGCTGAATGTGTTAGCTATTTTGAAAGATGCTGTTGGAGGTGATTTGAATAAAGTACAGCGTTGTGTTCAATTAATTGGAGCTTTTAATACGGTAGATACCTATACACAACACGCAGTATTGATGAATCCAGCGTCAGATTTGGTCGTTGAGGTTTTGGGAGAAAAAGGAAAACATACGAGAAATACGGGAGGCGCAAGTTCATTGCCACTGGGATCAAGTGTTTCGATCCAAGCGATTTTTGAAGTGGAGGAGTAGATTTTTGAGAAGGTGAGGTGGTGAGAGGTAAAATCCCGTAGTGGCAAATGGCAATTTGCCAAGTTAATCGATAAATCTTACAACTTCGGAAAAAGCAAAAAAGCGACTTCACAAAGCACCCCCTTTTCGCTTTGCTCCGTTTTATTGTTTTTTTTGTAGTTTTGTAGAATCATCAAGCAAAAAATAGATTTCTACTAGCGTTTTACCTTCACCTTACACGAAAAAACTAAACAAAAAACACGTACATGAGTAAGATTTTTGGGCTTTTTTGGCTTTTGTTTTTCTTGTATTTTATTTTCGCTCATCCTGCTATTATCTATTATGGGAGTGAATTTCAAAGGCATCATTTAGAAACTGTAAACCCAACAGAAGCGTTGGTGTATTTGGGGTTGAGTATAGCCCTTTGGGTGGTTATATTTACTGTTTTATTGTACTTGGTCTTCAAGTATACGATTCAGTCTAAGCGAAATATTACACAAATTAATCAAACGGGTAAACGCATAGAAGCGCGTATTGCTCAAGTGAGTTCAAATGCAATTTTTAAAAACAACATAGCCATGCGATCCTTGGTTTTGAAGTTGCATAATCTGGAGAACGAAAGTATTGAGCACAAGCTGGATATTAATGATTCCAAGCCGGAACAAAACCGTTTTGTCGAAGGGAAAATGATTCATCTACGCGTAGATCCAACCTTTAAGAAACAACCCTATGTTATTTTGGAAGGAACCAAAGGACGAATAAATGGATTGTTCTTCGCCTTGTGGTTGCTTTTCTTAGCAGGGGTGTTGTATTACTATACGTTCTCCTATCAATTAGAAAGTGAAGGCTATGGTTGGCGTTTTCTAACGTTGAGTCATCCTTTGATTAGTAGTGCTGGTTTTTTAATTCTATTTACGGGCATTATTTACGTGATTGTAAAGTTCTTGATTTTTAGAAAAATGAATATTGGAACGGCTAGTTTGGCCTTGAAATTTAGAGGTAAACGAGCCAATGGAACCATTGTAAGCGTTCAACAAACAGGAACCTATATCAATGAACAACCCGAAGTTCGATTTGATGTAGAATACACCGATGATCGAGGGATAATCCATCAAGCAAAAATAAAGAAAATAGTGTCTTTACTCGAGGTGGGAAGTATTAAAAATCTAACCTATTGTAGCTTGTTTTATGACCCCAAAGAACCGTCAAAAGCACAATTTGAACAAGATATTAACCCACAGTAAGTCATGAAGAAAAGAAATATAGTTAAGTGTAGTGTATTGGTATTTGCACTTGTTTTTTTAAGCTCGTGTACGGATTTTTTGAAGTCGATTGAAGCTACCAAAAACGGAAGCACAACCAGTCAATCAGTTGAAGGAAAAGAACAGCTAGTAGAAGAGGAACTTCCTATAGAAACAGCAGCGATTACTCAACCTCAAAAGAAGACCGAATTTGCAGCACATAGAGCAGATCTACAAGAGGTAGAAACCGCGTTGCGCAACCTTCCGCAATTGAAAGACAAACCAATTTATGTCTATCAATCCATTCATTTTTACGATAACCATCGCGTTTTACTGCAGATTCAAAACCCAGATAATGCCAACTATGTAGATGAATACTATTATGTTGATGGACATTGGCAGGAACCCAAACCAATTGTATTGTCAAAACACACGAAAGTTAAGGAAGACATCGTATCTTTAGATGAGATTCCTTTTGTACATGCAAACAATGTGTATGAAGCATTAAAAGAAAAAGTAGAAGAAATAGGAGGAAATCCTTACCGATTTAACGGTGTACGTGATCACGAGAAAAAATCGAGTGCGTTGGTATCCTAGAGCGATTAGCAATGAACGTGCGAGGTATTCCATCGAATTTAAAAAAGACGGAACCTTACTTTCTTTTGAACAAGACTAAAAAGAGCAAAGATGAAGATACGAACTATGGAAGAAAAAGACGCAGCTGTAGTTGCTGATCTTTTGAAACAGCTGGGTTATCCAGATACGTTAGATTTTTTACCTGCTAAAATTGTCAATATGAGACAGGAGAGCCGAGAAAAATTACTGGTAGTGGAAGAGCAAGACCAGGTGATTGGCCTCATCTCATTGTCTCTTATTCCTCAATTAGCCTTGCGTGGTGATTTTATGCGAATCAGCTATTTTGCTGTAGATGCAGAAACAAGAAGTAAAGGAATAGGCAAACAGGTGGAGGACTATGTTGCTGCTTTAGCAAGACAAATGGGTTGTGATCGCATTGAATTACACTGTCATAGCAGGAGAACCCAAGCCCATGATTTTTATTTGAGACAAGGGTACGAAGAAGTGCCTAAATATTTCGTTAAATACTTGAAATAAAAAGAGGTACTAACAAATCGCAATTCATTCATTGGGGAATAGAATACGGAAGAATTATCATACATTTGCCACCGAGAAGCATACAATACTAGATATAAGAAGTTATGGGGATTTTTTCAAAAACTTGTGAATACGCATTAAGAGCTGTTTTATATATTGCCAAAAGAAGTGAGGAAGGACATAAGTCTGGAATAAAGGAGATTGCGCAAGAAATCAATTCTCCAGAGCATTTCTTAGCTAAAATTCTCCAAAAACTAAGTCGTGAGGGCCTTATTCAGTCAACGAAAGGACCGAATGGAGGTTTCTTTCTAGAACGAGAAGATTTTAATCGCCCCTTGGCAGAAATCGTAGAAGCAATAGAAGGCAAAGAACTCTTTGTCGGCTGTGCGATGGGATTGAGCTATTGCTCAGAAACAAACCCATGTCCTTTACACAATGATTTCAAGCAGATTAGAGATAACTTAGCTCACGTATTGAAGACTACAACTATTGGCCAATTCAATTTAGGTTTGATTGAAGGGCAGTTTACCCTAAATAAATAAAAAAAAGGAACTAAAAATAAGTTCGTCTTTTACTTGAATAAAAGAGATAAAAGTCTTTTATTTGTAAACAGGTAGAGTAAATCTACCAAGAGTATGAGTAAATAAAAGATAAAAAGCTCTTTTTATCTGGATAACAAAACAAGTAAATCATGACAACAGAACAAAAAGAATTAGTAAAAGCTACGATTCCTATTCTAAGAGAGCACGGGGTAGTGCTAACAAAACATTTTTATCAACGCATGTTTCAACACAACCCAGAGTTGCAACATGTTTTTAATAGAGGAAACCAACAAAACGAAAAGCAGCAAACGGCTTTGGCGATGGCTGTTTTAGCATATGCAGAGCACATTGATGATCCGAGTGTTTTATTTCCAGTGGTGGATTCTATTGGACATAAACACACCAGTTTGGATATCCGAGCAGAGCATTATGCGATTGTAGGAAAACACTTAATTGCTTCTATTAAAGAGGTACTAGGTGATTTAGCTACGGATGATTTATTAGGTGCATGGGCAGTAGCTTATCAAGAATTGGCAGATTTGATGAGTGGACATGAACAAAATATCTACAACCAAAAAGTAAATGAAAAAGGAGGATGGACAGGTTGGAGACCTTTCGTGGTTAAAGACAAAGTAGTAGAATCTGCGGAGATTACTTCTTTTTATTTATACCCAGCAGATCAAGGGCCTATTGCTGGTTTTAAACCAGGACAATATCTTAGTTTGCGTATGTTCTTACCCGAACTAAACCTATTACAGCCAAGACAATATAGTATTTCTTGCGCGCCAAATGGAGCATATTACCGTATTTCTGTAAAAAGAGAAAGTGGAAGTCAACATCCAGATGGATTAATCAGCAACCGTTTGCATAAGGTTATTCAACCGGGAGATTTAGTTGATCTTTCAGCACCTTCTGGTGTATTTGTTTTACAAGATACCCCAGCTAAAACAAAAGTGTTTATTAGTGGAGGAATCGGGCAAACACCACTTTTAGCTATGTTGGAATCACTTGTTCAAGGGGAGCAGAAACCAGCAATTAAATGGGTACACGGTTGTAGAGATTTAGAAGTTCATGCATTTAAGCAACGCCTTGCAGAAGTAGAACAAGCAAATGCGAATGTGACGCAACATATTTTTTATGATACGGTAGAAACAGCTGCACCAAATACATACACAGGTTGGGTGGAATTGGCGCAAATAGAAAAGGATATTGTATCACAAGAAGCGGAATACTACATTTGCGGACCTCGCGGATTTATTGAGAAACACTACCAGTATTTAGTGGATCAAAAAGTAGATAAAGCAGCTATTTTCTTTGAAGAATTTGGACCTGCTTCTTTAACCTTGTAATTTTTTTTTTGTTATAATCGCTTTTTTATAGAAATGGAACTACTTCAATGGAGGTAGTTTCATTTTTTAATTGAGGTAATTTTGATTTGATTGGAAGAAGGCATAAAAAAAGGAACCCATGTTTAGCATGGATTCCCCGTTGAAAAAAGTACAAAAGCTTAGTAAGGAATAAAATTTCTACTCAATTTTGTAATGACCTTTTTGGTTGGTTTGGCGAGTAAAACGAGTAGGATAACTCCGGCCAATCCCCAAATCGCCCAGCTGTAATAATCCATGGAAGCACGGTAGTTGACTTGTTGTAAAATATGAGTGTTGTATAATTTGCTTGCCAGTTGTGTACCTAACGCAGCATCTTTGCCGTCTAGGAGCACCTGTTGTTGAAAATGTTGAATGGTTGCTGTATGGAACGGATTTAGTTCCGTTACATAGTCTGCCGTTCGGTTGTAATGCGAACTTCTATTAAATAGCTGAAAGTAGTTGGTTAAGCCTATGGTAACCGAAAAACTCAAAAATCGAAAGCTGATTCCCAAAAAGGAAACAGCATTGGAGATAGCAGGTGGAATAGAGGCTGCTGTATAGACAATTAGGGGAATATGCAGGGCTGCCATAGCCATTCCTTGAATAAAGAAAGGGAGAATAAAAGAATCTTGGTCTCCTTGACTTGAAAATAAGAAATAGACTTGGACATGGTAGATGAGCAATAAGGCAAATCCACCTAGTACAATGTATTTAATTGCAGTTCCGTTTAATAAGAGCCTAGAGGTAATTAGTAGTCCAGCGAGCGTCCCCAATAAATTGCCCAGGTAAATAGGAGTTAAATTGATGGACTCCACCCCCAAAGCTGTTTGTAAATACGTATAAGCAAACCCCGTTGTTCCTTTAAAAAAATAGTATACCATTAACAGCGCAATACCCAAACAAAAGTCTTGGTATCGGAATACGGCTAGGTTGATAAAAGGTCTTTTTAGTCGTTGCTGTCTCAAGACGAATAAGAGAATCGAGCATAATGTGAGAAGGCTTAAACCTCTAATTGTTGCATCTTCTAAATAGTTTAATTTTTGTCCATACACAAAGATGTAACCGATGGAACAAATAATCACGGTAAAGTAGATATAACTAACCCAATCCACTTGATACAAGGGAAGTCTTGGTTTTAAATATACATTATTGGTTGTAATCAGCAGTAAAATCGTCCCAGGTACTTGAGATAAAATCAAGAGATACCACAAGAGTTCAAAGGGATAAGACTGTAAAATATAGCTACATAAAATACCACAAAGAGGAACACAAACTAAAAGCGTCCCATAAAAAATGGTATAACCAATGACCCTTGCTCTTGCTGAGTTTAATCTCGGAAAGAGTAAGTTTAAACAAATGCTGCAAAAGAGCGCACAAACAGCGCCTTGAATAAAACGACAGATAAATAAGATTGTTAAATCTCGGGTTACTGCGCATACTACATAGGTAATCGTGTTAATTGTTACTCCAAGGAGAAGGTATTTTCGCAAGCTAAAATACTTGACCAATCGATCATCTAAAGGCAAAAAGCAAACCAAGGCACCGTACATTAATAAAACGGAATATTGTACATCACCCGCTTCTATTCCATAGTGTCCCATAGTATCTAAACTATTGCTGTAATAAAAAGCAAAAACAGCTAAGGCTGGGAATAGCAGCAGAAAGATGGTAATGCGAATAAGGTAATCAGGTACCCAAGTTTTAAATGTTGGGAGGGGAGCTAGTTTCATGGTTTGTCGATATAAACATTAGCATTCATTCCTGCAGATAGATTGGGATATTGAGATAAATCTTCTACTAATTTGATTCGTACAGGAACGCGTTGAATGATGCGGACGAAATTTCCTGTTGCATTGTCTGGAGGCAAAAGAGAATAGCGTGAACCTGTTGCAGGGGAGATGGATTCAATTTCCCCTTTAAATTCTTTATCAGGAAAGGCGTCTAGGGTTATTCTAGCGCTTTGCCCCAGGTGAAATTTGCCTATTTGCGTTTCTTTAAAGTTGGCAACAATCCATTTACCACTTTCTTCATTGATAATATAAGATAGGGTTTGCCCCGGTTGAATCAATTGCCCTTCTTGAATGGTTTTTTTGCCAATTCTACCCTTGTAAGGTGCCTGAATAACAGTATACCCCACATTAAGTTGATTCTTGTTTAAAGAAGCTTCTTGTTTTTTAATTTCAGAAAGCGCGGCTAATTTTTGCGCCTTGATATCTTCAATTTTAGCCAAGGCTACTTGGTAGCTATTTTGTGTCACTTGGTACTCTGATTGTGCGATATCAAGTGCTGTTTTAACATTGTCAAATTGTTGTTGGGTGGTAGATTCTTCTGCAAGTAAATTGGCATATCGTTTAAACTCTTGTTGTTGTCTGGTGAGTTTGGCTTGTGCCACTTTGATTTGCTCTTTGGCTACTTGAGCTGTATTGTTTAAGGTATTGATATTGGAATCGAGAATACTCAATTGCGCTTGGGCATGCTCCAGAGAAGCTGCTGTTTCCGACAAGGTTGCTTTGTAATCTCGACTGTCTAAAATTAAAAGCGTATCTCCAGCCTGAACCAGTTGATTCTCCTCAAAGTAAATGCGTTGAATATACCCGCCAACTTTACTGTTAATTGGGTTGACATATTGTTCCACTTGGGCATCATTGGTCGATTCGTATTTGATGTATTCTACACTCGCCAATAAGCCGTAAATCACTAATCCCGTTAAGAGAATTAGCGCTAAGATCTGAGTGGTTTTTAAAATAAGATGATCGGTTTTTGTAGTATGTTTATTCATGATAGACGCTTATAAGATTCCGGTTATTTTTTGGATTTGATAGTATTCAATTTTGGCATTAATTTTCGCACTTGTAAGCGTAAAACGCGCTTGTAAAACCTGCGTTTCAGCATCTAATAAGTCGATGAGTAAGGCCTGTTGATTAAAGTAACTGTTGCGTATAATACGCAGCGTTTCTGTCGTTTGACGGATGGTTTTTTCCGCTAATGCAATGCGATCTAAACTTTCTTGATACTTGACCACATAGGTTTGGAGCTCATTTTTAATCTGATCTTGCTGTTGCTCTTTTTCTACTTGTTGTTGGAGCATGACGATTTGCTGGCTGTTTTTTTGGTGTTTCGTATGGTATAAATTAGAAATAGGAATATTTAATTTCAACCCCACTTGACCAATATGGTATAACGCTTGAGCATACGGATAGGTTTTGTTTTGAGGATAATTAAGACCATAATCAGCAAATAAGGATAACTTAGGTAATACCGAAGACGAAATTTGTTTGAGTGTCAAAGCTCCTTTTTCAATTTCTTGATTGGCTAGTTGAATGGAATAAGCCCCCAGTAAAGCCTGGTTCAAATGCTCTTCATAACTGACAAGCGTTGGCAATTGATCTAAATCGGCATAGTGAGGAATTAACGCATCCGTATCCTTTCGTCCCATCATCAGATTCAATTGTTGGGTAACAACAACCAGGTTATTCTCAATTTCTTTTAAAAGCATGTTGTGATTCGATAGCGTTACCTCAGCGCGCAATACATCGCTTTTTAGAATTGTGCCATTTTCATATAAACTCAGTATATCTTTCAATTGTTTTTCATCCTGTGCAATCTCTTTTTCCACTAACTCTTGGTAGTTCAGATGTAAAACTAGGGCGTAGAACAACTTTGTACTTTCAATTTTTGCTTCCGCTGTAGTTTGTTGAAGTTGCGTTTCGATGGAGGCAAGTTCTACTTTTTGAATTTGAAGCTGTCTATTTTTCTGATTGCCCTGATACAGCACCAAATCGGTAGATAAAGAAGTACTGTATTGGGTGGATCGAATGGGAATTACAGTGGGCTGATGAAGAAATCCATCCTCATACAGAGACAAATCGGATCGTTTGCCATAGCTTCCTTCGAGTTGTACCGTTGGCAAGCGACTGCTTTGCGTTTGCCTTATATTTTCTTGTTTATCCTGGGCATGTAAACGGATAATTGCTAGTTTTTTATAATTATCTTCGGTGTACTGCCATACTTTTTGCAAATCAAAAGTAGCAGCTGATTGAGCAGCCTCTTGACTGAATAAGAAATGATAATTGGCTAGCAAAAAGAACAGAAGTAGTATGTTTCGACTTTGTTTCATTGTTTTATATCGTTTGTTCTATGCAAAACTAGAATAGAATGATTCTAAGTATTTTATATAACTAGCCAATATTTTACTTATTTTAGCCAGTATGAAAATCTTACAACAAGCAGAAAAAGATATTGACGAATATCCAAAGAGCATTTACATCATGCGCGAGCAATTGGAACATCGTTTCCCTCCGCATAAGCACAATAAAAGTCAGATTCTATTAGTTTCGGGCGGAATTGCCTATTTGAAAACGAAAGAAAGGGAGTATTATATTCCCGCTCAGCACTATGTATGGATTCCGAAAGGAACGATTCACAATGTAAAGTCGAATACAACAGAAATCGTGCTATTGAATATTTATTTTCACGAGGAGGAAATGGATCAGAAGTATCATTTTATGGATGAACTGGGGATTTATCCTGTCAGTCATCTGATGTATGAAATGTTAGTGTATGCAAGACAATGGAAAGGCGTTATATTTCCCGATACATGGGCCTATGAATTTCTAACGACGATGAAGCATTATATCATGCAAGATCCAGGAAAACCTTTTTCCATTCAATTGCCAACAACAGAAGATAGTCATATGTTGGCTATCACAGACTTTATGCATCAAAACTTAGGAGAAGAATTGACCTTGACGTATCTCGCTGAAACGTTTGGTTATAGTGTACGATCGTTGACGCGTTTATTTAAAACGCATTTAGCCATCTCTTTCCTACAGTATTTAAAAATGTTGCGCATGATTAAAGCCATGGAATTACTGATGGAAAACAATAAAAATGTAAGCGAAGTTGCTTTTGAAGTCGGATATTCAAGTATTGCTGCTTTTAGTAATACATTTCAACAGTTACTGAACATTAGACCGAGTGATTTTCAATTTTCGGTACGTAGTAAAACCTAGGAACTATAAAAGATCTATACAGATTGAATCAGTTCAGCCATGACTGCACCAAAATCAGCAAGGAGTTTTGAATCTGTTACTGGTGTAGAAGTTGTTGTACCCAAATACGCTTCTTTTGCTTCTTCTACCAAGGCGTGAAAGGGAAGAGAAAGATAAGGTAAGCAATAAGCTGCAGCTTGATCTTTGGGAAGAATTTGCCCCGTTTGAACAGAATACAGCATGCGACAAAGCGTTAAGATGACATTGGTTTGATCCTCTTCAATTTCCTGAATTAGTTGAGGTACATTGGCTTGAATGGCTTGTATAAACGCTTCATTTGAAACCGCAGGAATCACCTCCATTGCCTCTTTTCCATATAGGGTAATACTGTTTTGTTTGACTTTTCGCAAGAGAATAGTCAAGTCTGGATCTATTGTTTTTTGTGGAATAAACCCAGTGAGATAATCGGTTCTCAACCATTCCCCATATTGAAATTCTCGTTGGATAGAAAAAGTGCCTTTGTCCAGTTCTTCTTGATGTACCAATGTTACTTCCAAATAACGCAAACCTGCCGTATTGCCAATAGCTCCTGAAATTTGGAGTAAGGCTTGTACGAGGCGTTGTTTTTCTTCTTCACTTACCGTTGCATCAACGACTACAAAAAAATCTAAATCACTTTGAGGACGCAACCCACCATCAACAGCTGAACCATATAAGTAAATAGCTACCATTTTTACAGATAATATTGCAGTTAGCGCTGTTGTGGTTTTGTGTATTTGCGGGTATGTAGTAGAAAGGTACATAAGAATAAAGTAGTGAATAAAAGATTGAATTTACGAAAATTATAGCGTTTGGAGAAGATCCTATTTTTTTTTTGTAATAAACTCAATATCTGAATTATACGTTTGTATTTGCGTAATAAAATCGATTGGGTTTTCTGGGGAAATTAAAATACTATCATAAGTTTTATAGTAAATTTCTAAACGTTGGTTGGATAAAGCTGGTCCGCTGACTGCACTTTTTGATTCTTCTATCTTGCGAATGCTTTCTATAGGAATCTTTTTATTTACAAATATTCCTCCTCTTATACGCAATAGGTTTTGAGTTGTGTCGATTTCATAATAGGTTTGAAAGTAAACGTCTATAAGCATAGCCAATACAGTTAAGGCAATCAACCAAATGTACCAAATTTGAATAAAAAATGCAGCCAGAAGGCAAGCAATTCCTATGGTAAGAAAGAGTGTTATTGTTCCTAGTGACACTTTACTACTGTATTTTGTTTTCATAGTTAACCAAAATGAGGTTGAATTTAAGAGAAAATCAAAGATAACTAAGTTTAACAACTGAGAAAAGAGAAATGGATTGATGCTTGATTTAAAGTTTATCTGGACTACTAGATATTGTTAATCTGTGTTGTTTTATTGCTCCATGATAGACCTACTTTTGTGCTCAAATAAAGTAGATGACGTATTTGGAGCTACTTTATTGCGGTTTAACAACAAGTAAATGCAACAATCATGAACAACTACAACAACAAACTTCTATTTGAATTAATTAAAAGAGAAGAGACAAGGCAACGAGAATCATTAGAACTGATCGCTTCCGAAAATTTTGTCAGCGAAGAGGTATTAAGAGCTAATGGATCAATTTTAACGAATAAATACGCGGAAGGTTATCCAGGCAGAAGGTATTATGGAGGATGTGAGTACGTGGATTTAGTAGAGAATATGGCTATTGAAAGCATCAAAGCTATCTTTGGAGCGACTTATGCGAATGTACAGCCCCATTCAGGTTCACAAGCTAATTTTGCTGTCTTGGCTGCGTGTTTACAACCTGGAGATAAGATTTTGGGATTTGACTTAACCCACGGAGGACATTTGACTCATGGATCAGCAGTAAATTTCTCAGGAAAACTATACCAACCTGTTTTTTATGGAGTAAATAAAGAAACAGGATTATTGGACTATGATGTGATACAAGCCATTGCTTCGAAAGAAAAACCCAAGATGATTATTGCAGGAGCGAGTGCGTATTCCAGAGGTATTGACTACGAGCGTTTCAGAGCTATTGCTGATAGTGTACAAGCCATTTTACTAGCGGATATGGCACATCCTGCAGGATTAATTGCAAAGGGATTATTAAGTGATCCTGTTGCGCATTGTCATATTGTGACGACGACTACACATAAAACCTTGCGCGGACCTCGAGGAGGAATTATCTTGATGGGAAAAGACTTTGAAAATCCACAACAGTTGAAAACGGCAAAAGGCGAGATTCGAATGATGTCATCAGTGTTGGATTCGTCTGTATTCCCTGGTAATCAAGGCGGACCACTCATGCATACTATTGCAGCGAAAGCGGTGGCATTTCACGAGATTTTAACGGATGATTTTACGACTTATGCCCAACAAATTCAAAAGAATAGTCGTGCGATGGCAACGGCTTTTTTAGATAAAGGATATACGTTGGTATCTGGAGGAACAGACAATCACTTGATGCTCGTAGATTTAAGTAGCAAAGGAATCACCGGAAAGGAAGCTGAAATTGTCTTGGAACAAGCGGGAATTACGCTAAATAAAAACATGATTCCCTATGATCAACAATCAACGGCTATCACGTCCGGTATTCGCGTGGGAACCCCTGCAATTACTACCCGAGGATTGTTGCAAAAAGAGATGTACATCATTGTCGAATTGATTCACGAAGTGTTGCAAAACAAAGATAATGCAGTGAAACACCGCCAAATTAAAGAAGAGGTGCAACGCATGATGAAAGATTATCCCATGTTTGCCCGTTAATAGGTTTTTAGAGGAAAGATAAAAGTGAAATAGGAATACGGTTCAAGTGCAATTTTTTTTACATACAACGTATAAAAAGCACTAGATTTAATTTGTTAAGTAAGATACCTCGCAGCGAAAGTGGCGAGGTTTTTTTATATCTTATTGAAAATGAGTAATCTATTTTGTAAGAGAGGAAGACAAGATTGAAATTATTTGCTGGACTATAAAGAAGTTGTAAACTGGTATAGTATGATGATCCAAATAGCAGTTACTTTTGTACCCAACAAAGAATAGGAATAGCTATAGAGGCTCCCTTGAATGAAGCGTGATGGGAAGAACATAAATACAAACTAATACACAAAGGTACACTATGGATACCATTCAAATGGTCGATTTAAAACGACAATACCAAAGCATCCAAACGGAAATTGATGCAGCAATCAAAGAAGTGATTGATAGTACTGCATTTATCAATGGTCCTGCTGTTAAAAATTTTACCACTCAATTGGCTTCTTATACCAAAGCAAAGTACGTCATTCCGTGTGCGAATGGAACAGATGCCTTGCAAATAGCCTTGATGGCGTTGGATTTAAAACCAGGTGATGAGGTAATAACGCCTTCTTTTACTTTTATTGCTACAGTTGAGGTGGTAGCTTTATTGGGACTAACGCCCGTATTCGTCGATGTAGATCCAGATACTTTTACCTTAAATATGGAGAGCTTGGAACAAGCTATTACTTCCAAAACAAAAGTAATTATCCCCGTGCATTTATACGGACAGTGTTCGAATATGGAGCCGATTATGAAGCTTGCAGAAGCACATAATATTGCTGTAATTGAAGATAACGCACAAAGTATTGGAGGGAATTATAGTACAGCAAATGAAACTAGAAAGACAGGAACAATCGGCACCATCAGTTGTGTTTCGTTTTTTCCTTCTAAAAATTTAGGAGCTTATGGCGATGGGGGAGTGATTATGACAAACTCCGATGAACTGGCAGCAAAAATGATGAAAATTTGCAATCACGGTTCTGAAAAACGCTATTACCACGAGATTGTGGGAGTAAACAGTCGATTGGATAGTATTCAGGCAGCCATTCTGAATGTAAAATTGAAGTATTTGGATGAATATTGCGACAAAAGAAGGGCTGTAGCGGCGTATTATAACTGTGCATTTGCTAACCATGCCAATCTAATCACCCCTTTTGAACCTGCTTATAGTCACCATGTCTATCATCAATATACTTTGATTTTAGAAGGCATCGATCGAGATCTTGTTCACCGTGAATTAGCAGAACGAGGTGTGCCAACGATGATTTATTATCCCGTGCCTTGTCATCAACAAGAAATGTTTAAGAATTTACAAGATCGCACGTACGAATTGCCTCATACGGAATACTTGGTATCAAGAGTGCTGTCGTTGCCTATTCATACAGAATTGACAGAAGAAGAGCTATCTTTTATCTCGACACAGCTCCTAGAAGTAATTGAAAAAATAAAAAAATAAAGCAGTATTGCGAGTAATTCGCCTTGAGATGTAGTAAATTTAAGTGTCTTTTTTTTAGTACGCCAATGAAGAGCAAGAAAACAATTATCATTCACAGTAAAGTGGCTTATGGATATGTAGGGAGTAATACAACTTCCCTCGTTCTACAAGTTGCAGGTCAAGATGCTATTGCCGTTCCAACAGTCATCCTATCAAACCGATATGGGTTGCCAACAGTAGGAGGGGGACTGATGCCTAGTGCATTGTTCCAGGAGGTTTTAGACGGGATTTTGAAACTAAATATACTCGATGAAGTTTCTTCTATTGTAACGGGTTACATCGGATCAGCTGAATTAGTGGAACAAACAGCAGCGTTTATTCGCACCATCAAGAAGAGTCATCCGGATATACTCTATCTATGTGACCCTGTGATGGGAGATCAACCACAAGGGTTATATGTCAATCAAGAAGTTCCAAAGGCAATTATAGAACATTTGTTGCCCTTAGCGGATGTATTGACACCCAATCAGTTTGAAATAGAAACGATACTCAATCAACCCGTTACTTCCTATGAAGCACTGGTACGAGCAGTAGAGAAGCATCCAATCTTACAATCCAAAGATATCCTCATAACTGGTTGTCGATTTAAAGATACAACCGATCAATTGCTTCATATTGTTGTTAAACAAAAAGAAGCCTACAAGGTGGTAAAAATCGACTATGTCCCCATCGATCCACCTGGTACAGGAGAACTCTTTGCTGCGTTGGTGTTATTACTTAAATTGAAGGAGTACGAGGCGTATGCAGATTGTGCCAAAGAAGCAAGTATTTTGATTAAAAGAGCTTTGCGCCGCATCGTAAAAGAAGGAAGAAGTGAATTCGATTTAAACGATGTATTGACTGTGCATGCGGAAATGTAGGGGTGCATGGTAATGTCCCATATACGTAGGGGTGCATGGCAATGCACCCGTATATTCGAAAAATAAAAAAAAAGAATTGCGTAGGAGTGCATGGCAATGCACCCATATATTCGAAAAATAAAAAAAAAGAATTGCGTAGGATTGCATGGCAATGCACCCATATATTCGAAAAATAAAAAAAAGAATTGCGTAGGAGTGCATGGCAATGCACTCGTATACATGAAAAATAAAAAAGAGGATTATATGGGGCGAATTGCTATTCGCCCGTACGTATTTGGAAATCAATGAAATATTTTGTATATTGATTAGTTAATAATGTAAACTAAATAAGGTTCCGTGGCCGATTGGGAGGCCTGATTACGCAATAATCAGTAGATTGGTTCGAATCCAGTCGGAACCTCGAGATGATGTACGGTGTATAGTTGACAGTTTGTAGTTAACCGTACACCCTACACCGTCAACTGTTCACCGTTAACTAAACATCGTAAACAAAAAAAGCCTTCTAATGAAAATTAGAAGGCTTTTTTTTGGTGTGGGGAGAGCAGGATTCGAACCTGCGAAGGTTACCCAACGGATTTACAGTCCGTCCTCGTTGGCCGCTTGAGTATCTCCCCTCCTTATATTGTTAAACTAAAATAGCATATGTATGTTTTGTGGGGAGAGCAGGATTCGAACCTGCGAAGGTTACCCAACGGATTTACAGTCCGTCCTCGTTGGCCGCTTGAGTATCTCCCCCTCCGGTATTTTTTATTTTAGTCTAACAATAATGTATAAGATCGTGTATGTTTTTATGTGGGGAGAGCAGGATTCGAACCTGCGAAGGTTACCCAACGGATTTACAGTCCGTCCTCGTTGGCCGCTTGAGTATCTCCCCTTCAGCGTATGCCTCAGTTCTTCATTAGAACGGTGCAAAGATAGCGCTGTTTTATTAATCTGCAAGCGTTTTGTCGCTTTTTTTTGTTCGCCATCCCCTCAAGATTCATTAACTGTTTGGTTATAAAAAACTAAGCCTTTGAAATTTTTTGTAAACTTTTTTTACAAAAAATAAGAAACACCCGAAAACCGACTTCTTTCGTGCCGTTTTTAGTCGATATAGCGCAGGAGATGTTCCCATTCATTTCCCGTTCACTTCTCCTTCATGCAGGCAGTTCAAAAACTCGAAAAGGGGAACATAAATAGAGATGGGTATTGGGTTGACCTAGGACTTTTATCCTTTGTTTGTCATAAACCTTATAAATTGAACACAAATGAAAACAAATAGTAGCCCTCCTTTTTTGGGTTTTGCCTACATTTGTTTGAGACGATGATAGTAAAGTGAACCTAAAGAACAAGATAGATGATTTTACCTTTCGAGCCCTATAATCCCAAGTGGAAAGAACAATTTGAAAAGATAAAAAGCGAATTAGCTCTTCGTTTAAAAGAGTTGCAACCTCGCATTGAGCATATTGGTAGCACATCCGTTGACGGATTGGCGGCTAAACCTATTATTGATATTATGGTTGGTGTTCGCAATGAGGAAGAGCTAGATGTAGTTCCAGCCTTATTAGCAGGACAAAATTATGTGTATTATCCCAAGTATAATGTCGATATGCCGTATCGCCGTTATTTTGTTTTGTTGCATGACGCTCCAAGTGCATTAGCCTTGCCTGAGGTCATTGATGTACAGGATGAAATACCTGAGAAAATGCACGACCACAACCTGCGTTTAGCCCATATCCACGTTATTCCTACCACGTCTGAAAATTGGACACGCCATTTAGCCTTTCGCGATTATTTGCGTACACATCCTTCAGTTAAAGCTGCCTATCAGGCCTTGAAAGAACAGTTGGTACAGCAACAGTGGGAGACAGGAAATGATTACAACGATGGTAAAGATGCATTCATCCAAAGAGAAGAGCAAAATGCGATACGTTGGTATAAAGAAAATGAGAAGTAGAAAGAAGTACGATTAAGATATGAAAGTAATAGATTTAAGTCAAGTAGATAAAGAAGCCATCGTTCAGGTATTGAATGAATCCTTTGCGGATTACATCATTCCTTTACAGCTTACTGTGGAACAATTAGAAAATAAAATAGCAGCTGAAAACATCCAGTTGAATCTTTCTGTGGGGGTTTTAGATCAAGAGAAATTAGTGGGGTTTATGCTTCATGCACTCAATACGGTAGAAGGAAAACTAACGGCTTATAATGCTGCTACAGGTGTAGTGCCTTCGCATCGAGGGCAAGGCCTAGTCGCTAAGATGTATGCATGGTTATTTGAGCAATTAACGCCTTTAAAAGTAGAACAATTAGTCTTGGAAGTAATCGAAGGAAACCATGCTGCTATTCGCGCTTATGAAAAAATGGGTTACCAAAAAGCCAGAAAATTAATCTGTTTTGAAGGAGAAACAGACGTGAATCAGAAGAATAAACCAGTTGAAATTAAGGAATTGACTGATTTTAATTGGGCTGTTTTTTCTTCTTTTTGGGATATTCAACCGTCTTGGCAAAATGCGGTATCCGCATTGGAAAACAGCAAAGCCCGTTGTCGCATCTTAGGCGCGTATAGTGAAGGGAAAATGGTTGGTTACCTTATTTTCAATCCAACGTCTAAACGCGTACTCCAATTAGCTGTAGACGCAAATCACAGAAGAAAAGGAATTGCAACACAATTAATTCAAACCATGCAGCAAATCACCGAATCTAAGGCGATATACGTCTATAATATTGATGATGCATCCGCAGCCATGGCTGCTTTTTTCAATCAATTGGATTTGACTAGTGATTTAGCTCAATTCGAAATGAAAAGAACACTTTAATTAGTCCTAAATTTGTAGATGTTAACGCATGTGATAGTCTCTTTTAAGAAGAGAGAAAATCTCGGCATCTACAAATTTTCCTTTTTCAAAAAAGTAATCGCGTAAAACTCCTTCTGCTTGTAAGCCTACTTTTTCAAGTAATTTACGAGAAGAAATATTAGCAGGATCGATAAACGCTTCGATGCGGTGTAAATCAAATGTTTCAAAACCAAAAGGAATAAGAGCTTGAATTGCCTCGGTCATAATACCAGTTCTCCAAAAATTAGGATGTAGTTCATACCCAATCTCTGCACGAGCATTTTCAGTAGAAAAATTGTGAAATCCACACGTACCAATCAATCGATCAGGTCTTTCCTGTAAGGTAATGGCCCAACGAATAGCATTGTCGTCTTGGTAGCGTTCTTGCCAAGCTAACAGCAATTCTTGCGCTTCTTGAACAGATTGAAAGGTAGGCAAATCGTAAAAATCTGTAACCTCATCTCTCGAAAAATAATCAAATAGTGCTGGTGCATCTGTAAAATGTAGGGCTCTTAAGAGCAGGCGATCAGTCTGTAAGGTTGGGAATTCGTTGAAAAACATCAGTTAGATGAGTTTAGTTTGAAATGAATAAAAAGTAAAAGTAGTAAATAAAACTGACGTGCTGGAGTCAATTTTGTTTTTTAGACGTTGGCATATAGCGATTCAAAAAGAATAAAAAAGCGCGTTCCCAGGAACGCGCTTTAGCTATAAATTAATCTTGTATTTGTTGTGTTCAGACTGAAAGTCTTTCGTAATTAAACTGCCAAAATCAGGGTGATTTACCTCGTTTACATCAATGTCAATTAACGTTAGGCTTTCTGTGTCTGCAGCTTTTGCAATGACCTTTCCATCGGGGTTGACAATTTGACTTTCTCCTCGATAGGATTCCAATTCACCCTCGAAATACTCTTCGCCAATTCGATTGCAGCTGATATAGAAACATTGGTTTTCCAAAGCTCTAATAGGAACAATCGTTGGAGTTACAGGACCTCCAAAGCAAGAAGAATGACAAATAACATCCACTTCTTGTAGTTTCAGGAGTGACGTATGTTGCGGAAACCAACAATCAAAGCAAATGGTTAACCCAATAGTTGCTTGTGGGGTTTGATGTACAATGGCTGTATCACCGGGTTGAAAAAAACGCTTTTCATAATCGGGTAGGTGTATTTTTCGATAGGAAGCAACTAATCCTGCTGCACTAACTAAAATAGAGGTGTTGTATAAAACACCCTGATCTACTTCAGGTATTGTCCCAGAGATGAATCCATTTCCTGTTTCTTGGAGCAAACGCGTTAGAAATTGAACCGTTTGGCTGTTGTTTAAATCTTCTACAAAAGGTAAAATCTCTTCTCGTGTATCCATTGCATAACCCGTTGTAAAGAACTCAGGTAAAACCAATAAATCAAATGTTTCTTGTCTCACCTTTGTTGCTATATAATCTAGATTCGCTTGAATATCTCTCCAAATGACCGCATATTGAAAAAAACCTACTCGCATCGTTTTTTGTATAATTGAAATTAGTTACTTGTTCCAAAGATAACCTAGAATGGAGAGAAAAAGGTATTATTTCGATTTAATTTGGCCTGATTGATACAGATGTAAAGCAGCATCAAGGATGTCTTGAATAGGAGCGAAGGGCAAATCTTTTGTCGGATCAATAGTCAGACTTTTCATGCGTTTTCTCGTTCCTACTTCCAAGAGCGGATGCTCAATTCGATGTCCTTCTACTAATAGCAAATAAGGCGTTTGAGGTGCTTTTGTAAGTGCTAAAAAGCAAAACATTCGATTGCGAAAAGAAAAACAAGGCGTACCCCATTTTAGCGATTCCGTGATACGAGTATCCTGTTGCAGAATAAAGTCACGCAAGGCCAATAAACAGCTTTGATTGGGCTCCGGTTGTTTGAAGTAAAAAGAATCTACTGCGTTTAACATTAGGTTGTGGCTAAATATAGGAATACTTCTGCTTGTAAAGGATTTTGGGCTTTTGGTCCATAGACTTCAAAATCCGAAGTGTAAGTTCGTTCAAGATTTGGTGAATTCCAAATTTTAATCCATGCATTGATGACAATATTTTCGAGTAAATTACCCTGTACATCAATCTTCGTATACGATCCACTAGGGATAATATGCCCCACCATTCCGTCGGGAATTTCGGCTAATGATTGTACCTCACAACCTATAATAGTGGTATAAGGAGCCGTAAAGTCACTTTCGTAATCCGTGTATATTGCATAGATGTCTTCGCTTCGTTTAGCTGGGATTTTTGCTTGAATTTGCTGGGTATGAAAGTCGTTCCATAGCTGTGGAATATCCAAGGCAGATTGCTCGTTTTGATTGGTTGTACGTATAGCAATTCCAATGATATACTTAGCGGATACTTGAGTCTTTTGCATGCTTGTATTTATTTTTAATGTTGCGTACAAAAGTAGATAGGAGGGATGACAACCCTATGTCAAGAGGACAAAGAAAAGGAACAATTAACAGGTTGAGGCGGAAGGAAATTCACAAGTAAAAGTGGAAAGTGAGTTCATTTGTAAAATTGTTTATGTAGTGCTTGAAAAATTATCAAAAAATGAATAATTTTTTAATTTAACTCTATTTTTTGAATATATTTTATAGTTAATCTAAAGTGGTATGATGGATAGTGGGAAAAAAAAGCGTAATTTTGACTGAAAATTTTCTTATTTCTAATTGTATCTACTATGAATTTATATAATCCTGTATTTCTAGTAATTGATGATCATCCGATGATTTTGACTAGTTATATTCGCTTACTTCGAGAAAATTTTTTAGAGAGTACCTTTTACGCAAGTGAATCTATTCCGAAGGCATTAGAATACCTCGATGAATTGGAAAGTATTGACATGCTGATTATTGATTATAATTTGGCGAAAAACTTTGATGTTCAACTGCGTATTTCAGATGGACAAAAATTAGCCTTATATGCTCAAAGTAAATTTCCGAAAGCAAAAATCATAATGATTACGGGGCATGAAGAAGCGTTGTTGATTTACAGCATTCACAAAACAAGTAAGGCCTGATGGATTATTGATGAAAGCCGATGTTACTGATGAATTATTGATTGAAACGATTCGCCAGTGTATGATTGGACAGGTCGTGTATAGTCAAGGAGTGAAAAATGTATTGAGCTTATTGGCTAAACGTCAATTGATGCAACAAGAACAGTATATCGAAATTCTTATGTTATTGGATAAAGGATACAAAGTACAAGAAATATGTGAAATTGTATTTAAAAGTCAGAGCACCGTGCAACGGATGTTGACCACCATGAAAAAGGAGTTTGAAGTGAATGATTTGTCTGAGCTATTGAAGCAAGTAAAACTCCAAGGTTTCATCTAATTTTAAGAAATCCAGCCCTTGATTTTAGCCAAAATGAATACTCAACTTTCATATTTGTTAAAAAAAGAGCGGGATGCTTTGAATACAGCGGTCTTATAGCTACTTTAGTTCTTGATAAGATCATACAAGCACATTTGTTAGGGGCTTTGAATGGGGTTTTTAACCTAGTTTTTTACCCGATCAAAGTAAACAAATGATTTAAAAATGAGTATCTATTGATTAATTTAGGTAAGTAGGGATTGGTTGTGGGGACACCAATCCCTATTTTACTTTTGAGAGGATTACCTCGATAATAGTTCCTTTCTTTTCTGTGGAATTTATCGTTAGAATGGCATTCATTTGGTTGACGCGATACTGAATATTCTTTAATCCTATTCCTTTTTTTACTTGACTAACTTTAAATCCAACACCATTGTCCTGAATTTTAATATGATAATTGGAGGTGGATTCAACAATAGAGATAATCGCTCTAGTCGCTTGTGCGTGTTTAATGATATTTTGAATCGATTCTTGAATGATGCGATAAATATTCATCTTCGTTTCATAATCAAAGGTACTCCAGTCAAAATTGCGTGCAATGAGCAAGGTAAACGCATGTTGATCTGTGGAATTCTTCTCAATTAAATTTTCTAGAATAGGAGTAAAGCTCCCTAGTGTTAGGGTTTGATCTTGAAGGTTATGCGAAATTCTTCGAATTTGCTGTTGCGCTCCTTCTATTTCAGAGGCAATGAGGTCGCGATTTTCCTGTTTGCATTCATTGGATAGCATTAAGCGAATGTTGAATAAAGTATTGATGATGCCATCGTGTAGTTCTGCACTGATACGCGTTCTTTCGTCAAGTAAGGTATTTTTGGCAATTTCTTCTTGTTGTAAAATTAACTTGTATATTAATTCGCGGTCATTTTGTTGGTGCTGTTCAAATAAAAGGCGTTTTTGTATCATCTTTTGTTTGAATACAATATAGATTAATACCGATAAGAGTACCCCCAAGATAGATAAGATACTGAATATAGTAAGGCGTTGAGAGAGTAACTCATTTCGAGCTTCTAGTTGCGCTGTTTCATATTCAATACGGGCAAATTTCGTTCTATTTTCAATTTGTAAAGTCTTTAAGCTATCGTTGATTTCGTAATAGCGTTGGGCATATTCCATCGCATTTTTTTGATCGTATAAGCTGAGGTAACGCAAATTGGTTAAAGCTGTATTACGCGCTTTCACTTGTTCTGACGTTTTAAATCCTTTTTTCCAATAGTCAATGGCTTGTAAAGTGTCTTTTTTAGCTAAATACAGTTCTCCTAAGCGACTGTAACTTGAAATAAGCCCTTGAGGGTTTTGAAGGCTATCTCGGATGACAAAGGCTTCTAAAACGAATTTTTCAGCTTTGTTTAGCTGGTTGGTCTTGATGTAAGTAAATGCTAAATTATTGAGAAGCATGGCATGAAAAAGAGATTTTTTCGAATTAATATCTAAGAGTGCGAGACCTTCTAAGAACGTTTTTTCTGCTTTTTCATACTCTCTCAAACTATTGTATTGGTAGCCAATATTGTTGTAAATGCCCAATTTGGAATAGGTGGTGTTTTCTTTTGAATTTAATGTATTAATTAGATTCAAAGCTTTTTGATTGTAAAGAATAGCTTCCTCTTTTTGAGAATTTTGATCTAAAATGCCAGCTACTGTTGAATAGGCTTCAATGAGTAATTTTTTATCGTTGTAGTGATTTAGGTTCTTCAGTGCATTGAAGGCTTCTACTTCTGCTTGGTTAAAAAGCCCTTCTTCAAATAGAATTACAGCCATGGATTTTTGCATCATCCCAATATGTAAGGTGTCTTTTTGCGTTTCATAAAACTTAACTGCATAGGAATACGAAGCATAGGCACTATCTAGCTTTACAACATCTTCATAGTAATCGCCCAAATAGTAGTAAGACCGAGCAATATGGGCGGTATCTTTATCTTTTTTGGCTAACTCCAATAGGTTTTGACTGATGCGTAAATATAAATCTAGATGCTTGACATTGTAAGCCGTATTGGCGGCGTCAAATAAAAGCTCCCGATGTTGTGCGTTATTGGAATTGTGAGCGAGGTGATCAAATATAGAATCTAGGACGCGGTGCTTTTTCTGCGTGGAAAGACTATCCTCTTCAAGGCTATCTAATATTGTTGAAATGGCCGAATGTTTTTCCGCAAGGGGACGATCAGAACAACTGAGGAGTGAAAAGAATAGGAAAAGGATAAAACAAGATCTGTATTGCATAAGTAGAAGGTAATGAATACAAATAAACTAAAAAAAAAACAATCCCCAATCTGTTGCAACACAAAGGGGATTGATTCTCTGATGAAATGATTTATTTTCTTTTGTCTTTTAATATGGCAATATCACCGTTCTCTTGTGCACTAGATGCACTGTTGATGATCTTTCTTTTGTCTTTTAAAATAGCAATATCTCCATTGTCTGCTGTTCTACTTGTCGGGTCTATAGGATTTGGAATAGAATCCGTTTGAACGCTTGTATCATTCGCTGTGTTTGTGCTGATAGCATTAAAATTTGTTTGCTGATGGCTTCCACCATTGACTTCTGTAGGCATATTATCAGTTGAACATGATGCTAATGCAAGTAAAGCCAAGATAGATACTGAGGAAAGGATAGTTTTTTTCATAAGTAGTAAAATTATATTTGATTTTTTTAAAAATTAAAATAAAAAATAGATAAATTGAATGTATATTTAGTCTTTTAAACAATTAAAATTCTTTTTTAGGATAAAATCCTGCGATTGTCTAACAAACATATTTATATTTTGCCTTGAATAGGTACAGTAAAAGTATACAATGTGTTAATAAAAATAAAAGTATTTTGAGTTTTACTTTATTAATTATTGATGATCATCAAATGATTGTCGATTGGTATAAATACGTTTTACAACAAGTGTATCAAGATGCTACGATCTTGAGTGCCACCTCTATAGCCGAGGGAGTGGCTCATGTTGATCATTGTACGAGATTGGATATGGTGTTGGTCGATTACAATTTAGGAAAAGGAGATACAGAGGCAGAGATTGCCAATGGGGTTGAATTCGTCCACTATTTCCGGCGGAAATTTCCTAAAGCAGATGTAATTTTAGTTACCGGGCATGAAGGAACTCTTGTATTATATACCATCCATAAAAAAATAGTTCCTCAGGCATTATTACTTAAGATTGATGTCACGGAAGATTTGTTGAAACAAGCCGTGCAAGCTGTCCGGAGAGGCGAGCGATTGTATAGTATGCACGCGAATGAAGGCTTAAAAGAAGTGTATAAGAAAGATTCCCTTCTACAAGAACAAAATGTGCAAATTTTATTATTGCTCGATAAAGGATTTAAAATCAAAGAAATTAGCGAAACATTGTTTTTGAGCGAAAGTGCTGTCAATAAGCGTATTGCTGGACTAAAACAAACGTTTGATGTCTTGGATAATGGTGGGTTGGTGAAAAAAGTCAAAGAAGAAGGCTTTATTTAATAACAATCTTTTGCAATAAATTTTTATCATAGGATAAAAAAAAATAAAATTTATAAGCCGACTTTCGCAAAAAAATTAAAATGAACTGGATTTTTTTAATTATCGGAGGATTTTTTGAAGTTGGATTTACTTATTGCTTAGGAAAAGCCAATGAGAGTAAAGGAACGGAAGCGATTTGGTGGTATGGAGGCTTTTTGTTTGCCTTAGTAATGAGTATGGCTTTGTTGATGAAAGCTACTCAGACGTTGCCTTTGGGAACGGCTTATGCGGTTTGGACTGGAATCGGCGCTGTAGGAACGGTATTGGTTGGAATCTTAGTCTTTAAAGATCCAGCAACTTTTTGGCGTATGTTCTTTATCGCTACCTTAATTGGATCTATTATTGGATTGAAAGTAGTATCTGCTTCTTAATAAATCATTACCTTTTTAGGTTTTTTTTGCTATTAATTCTGATTTTGTATTTATATTTGTTAGATAAATACAAATGAAATATTTAAAAATTGCAAAAATGAAAAGAATGAGAGTTTTAACAGCGGGATTGATGGTTTTGGCCTTAACTGCTTGTAACGAGAAAAAGAGTACGGAAAATGCACCTGAAGCAGCTGTAGCTCCTGTAGTAGAAACAGCCGTAACAACAAAAGCAAACTTAGTTGGAAACTGGGAATTGATTGCCATTCACACGGAAGATACAGCAGACAAAAAAGTAGAAGACTTATTCCCTGGTAAAAAACCAACCCTTAATTTTGAGGGTGAATCAATGGTACATGGTACAGATGGGTGTAATAATATTACAGGTGAATACGAAGTGAAGGAAAACAATGGTATTGCTATCGGAGATAAACTAGCTGCTACAAGAATGTTTTGTGAAGGTGTAGCTGATGTTGCGTTTACGAAGGGATTAACAGAAGTAACAAATTACGAAATTACAGAAAGTGCTTTACTTTTCAAGAAGGGAGATAAAGTGGTGATGGAGTTTAAACAAATTACGCCTGCAATTGATCAAGAAGTAAAATAACAAGAGTATAACATAAAAAAAAGCGACACTACCTAGTGTCGCTTTTTTGTTTATCTGTTTTTTAACTGTGAACTTCTTGTTGTTTCGCATAACCAAAAAGCTGTTTCTCTTTAATCATGCTCGCAATTCCAGCAGGAAGCTTGTCTTCCCATCCTGGTTCATTGCATTGGATAGCACGGAGTACATCTCTAGAAAAGATATCTAAGTCTTTTGGATCGTAATTTGTGATGTCTACAATTTGATTGTTCTTCTTGAAGAATTTGTACAATTCTTTGATATGCAAGTCTACTTTTAAATTGGTTGAATCGATCAGTTGGCCCGCTTCATCGTGCATTGGATAAAGGTATATTCTCATCTGATTGCGGAATAATTTACCTAAAGCCTCTAGCATTCCTCCAGTTAGATTCGCATAGTATTTCTCTTCAAAAATATTAAGCAAGCTACTAACACCCATAGAAAGTGCAATTTTTTCCGTCGTGTATTTAGAAAAATAAGCGGTTAATTTATAGTACTCTTGGAAGTTGGAAATCATTACCGTTTGTCCTAAAGAGCACAGTAAATCCGCGCGATGTAGGAAGTCATTTTCATCTAAATTTCCTTCCATTAGTAGGTTTGAAAGTGTAATTTCAAAAATCACAGTGGTATCTTGGCGTTGCAATTGATTTTCGTTGACGAAAGATTCCAATGCTTTTTTGTACATGTCCATGTTTACTAAAGTAACAGGTCTAAAACTTCCACGAAGCGCTAGAATATTTTTGCGGTATAATTCATTAGCTGCAAGTCTACTTTGTCCATCAGGTCCAAACATAACAGCTTCTGTCATTCCGTTTTTAACCAACAACAAACTCATCAGACGATTGTCAATATGAGCAAATAAATGGCCGGTTAAGCTAATGCTGTCAATCTCGATTTGATCGCGATCCAAGTGGTCGTATAAACAACTAATTAGTTTCTTAGGGTCATGGTGTTGGTAGTAAGCCCCATAAATAAGGTTTACCCCAATAATACCTAAAGTTTCTTGTTGTAGTTTAGAGTCTGTTTCTTTAAACTGAATGTGCAAAACGATTTTGCTATAAGGTTCTTCTGGTGCAGTTTGGAAAATAATTCCAACCCAACCATGTCCTTTGTTCTTTTTGGCGTAATCAATAGTCGCTACAGTATTGGCATAGCTAAAAAAAGTTTTCGTCGGATTCTCTGCGCGGGGAATGCGGTCTTCAATCTTTTTTGTTTCATAATCCAACATCTTATTCAATCTGCTCTCTGTTACATAACGCCCGTCATCCTCAACGCTGTAAATAGCATCACTGAAAGACTTGTCATAGGCAGACATTGCTTTAGCAATCGTTCGGGAAGAACCTCCAGCTCTAAAAAAATGACGCACGGTTTCTTGGCCTGCGCCAATTTCGGCAAATGTTCCGTAGATATTGTGGTTCATGTTAATGCGGAGTGCCTTATCTGAAATAGCCGGTTGCTGTTCTATAATTCTATCTCCCTCTAATACTAAATCTTCTGCAAAATATTCCATCTGTAAGCTTTTGAAACAAAGTAACAAATTCTATACAACAAAAAAAAAGATAAAGTGTACTTTTGTATAAAAAGGACTAGGTTTTGGAAATACGATTTTTAGGAACAGGAACTTCGCAGGGAGTACCAGTAATAGCAATTGATCATCCGGTGGGAAATAGTTTAGATAAACGCGATTATAGGTTGCGAACTTCGGCTTTGATTACGTGGGATGATGTAACCATATTAATTGATTGTGGCCCCGATTTTAGACATCAAATGCTACAGGCACAATGCAACCAGATTGATGCCATTCTCTTTACGCATGAACACGCCGATCACATTGCAGGATTGGATGAAATTCGCCCATTGACCTTTCTCTATGGACCGATACCTATTTACGCCTCAGATCGCGTGATGCAAGCCTTAGAGAAACGCTATGAATATATTTTTACTACGGAGAATCGCTATCCTGGAGCACCCAGTGTCCAACAAAATATCATCACACCGAATCAGACCTTTTACATCAAAGACAAGCCGATTATTCCGCTGTTGATTCAACATGGGGATTTGCCTATTTTTGGATTTAGATTAGACGATTTGGTCTATATTACCGACGCAAAATACATCGATGAAAGTGAAATAGAAAAAATAAAAGGATGCAAGATTTTGGTGGTTAATGCCTTGCGTATCAAAGAACATCCAACCCACTTCAACTTAGAGGAAGCATTGGCTTTTATTGAGAAAATCAATCCTTGTCATGCCTACTTGATTCATATTTCGCAAGATTTAGGTTTTTACGAAGAAGTGGAAAAGATATTGCCAAAAAATGTATCTTTGGCCTACGATGAACAACAAATAAAACTACCATAAACATGAGACATAAAGTCTTTTTTTACCTATTTGTTTTTTCAGTACTAATCATAGCGCTTTTATACAATACCAATCGCAACATGATGAAATCAGAAGAGAAAAGAATCGAAGTAGCCCACAAACGCATTGCGATTGTTCGAGATTCTCTGAAGTTAGTATCGAAAGAATTAAATGAAGCCAAGTATTTTTCTTTGGGATATAATGACGATGCCCAAGAGTATTTTGATTATAAAACGTTGGATCAAGACGTGGATAAAATACGAGAAGAAATACTGGCATTGAACCACATAGAAACGGGTAATCCACTAGTTCCGTATGGAGCGATGAATGGACAAAAGTGTGTGATTAATAAAGTGCAATTTATTAATCATCGCTGGATTATAGCAGACTTTTATTCTGGAGCCATTCACGGCGAAGTATTGATTAAATATTTTTACAGCCCAGAAAAGCCAACGGACTTCTCAACGATAGAAACCGTATTGTATTCCACTCACTAAACAAAGAAGTATGCGACAAATTGGACTAGTACTAGGCGTGCTCTTATCTGTTAGTTTAGTTTCTTGTGATTTTATTCTCAAGGATAAGAATACAGCGTCAGAACGAGAAAAAACAGTCAAAACGGATGGTGGTACCACCGTTGTTGGAGAAGAGGATGGATTTGGATGTGCGTATACAGCAGGATATCGCTATAGTTATCTCTTAGCAGACTGTATTCGCGTGTTTGAACAAGGATTTCGTTTGAATCCCATCGAAGACGAAGGAAGCTTAGAAAACGATTTAGAAAATAACGAAGTAAGCTGTTTTGTTCTCTTTGCTAAAGACGGAAAAGAAGCTGAGATTTTCTTGCCCCAACAAGAAAAAAGTATTGTGTTGGAAAGCGATAAAACGAATTCAATCTATTTCAAGGACGGCTGGCAACTCAATGCTGAAAAGGGAATGGTGTTGAAATATAAAGATGAAATCAGATTTACAGCAGCTAAAACAATCGATTTACAGTTGATTCATTCCGATCAAACAATTGAAGGAGCGGAAGAGCTTTTTTAAGTGATACAGGAAACAATCCAATAAGATAATATAAAAAATAGAAAAACGGAATCAAGTTCATGCTTGGTTCCTTTTTTTTGCCTTTTTGTCCGTTATTTTCCTCTTTTTGGATGTTTTTTTATTTTTAATTGCTTGATTTGTAGTGTTTTGTGTTTTTTGAATGTAGATTTGTTCGGTAATCCTTTTGGATGATTGAGGTTTTATGCGGGTTGAAGGCCATTTTACCGAAGGTGACTCGAACGAAACCCAAACAAACCCCAAACAAAAGCTAGCTTCTCACCACCTCACCAATCACACCCTCTCACCGCCTCACCATCACACCCTCTTACCATTCATACCAACCATCTCTCAGCATCATTTACAATCCCCTGCAGGTCGTTTAAGAACATCGAGGTATGGTAACCATCAGCGATGGCGTGATTGACGTAAATAGATAGAGGAATAAGGGTTTTTTCCTGTTCTTGGTAATATTTACCAAAACGGATAATGGGTTTGAGGAAATCCGAGTCGTGAGAAGTATCTTGACTGATGCTCTCAAAGCTAATCCAAGGTATACAAGAAATGGGGACAAAATTAGCAGGGAG
The DNA here is from genome assembly GCF_029894455.1 of Myroides gitamensis. Taxonomy (NCBI): domain Bacteria; kingdom Pseudomonadati; phylum Bacteroidota; class Flavobacteriia; order Flavobacteriales; family Flavobacteriaceae; genus Myroides; species Myroides gitamensis. The sequence continues at coordinate 1,873,676 of NZ_JARYHN010000001.1, read as the reverse complement.
TCCTGGTTTTACTTTGATTCCCTTTGCGTTTTTATACTGTTCGATGTCTTGTGTAATGGCCTGATGAAAGGCTTGGAATTGAGGATGATAGTCGCTCCATAAATCAGAAAACGTATGGTCGTCTTCGTGAAATAAAGTGAATTGTGGCGTTAGAAAGTTCCAAGTACCCAACTGATTTTCATGTATACAAGTACGCAAGGTCTCACTGTTGTTCAGGGCTCGCATAATAGCATAGAGAAAGGTCGGAAAGAATTTATACGTTGTTTCACGGTATACGGACATCAAGATGGTAATATCTATTTTGATGCTGATGGTATACTTTGTTTTCAATGTGTTGCGGTAGTATTCATAGTAAGGTAAACGACTCCACGTTTCTTTATCAATCGGAGTGAATACAGCAGGTTGAATCATGCGTTATTTAGTGTAAAAAGGTTGATCTTGGTTGTAAAAATAATCGCTAAAATTTCCGTTTTTCTCTAAGCGTATAATATCGATATACTCTTGCTTTTTGAGGTGTGGTTTACACAAATTTGAAATGACATCTGCAATTTCTTTAAACTCAGCTGCATTCTTTGTTTCACATTCCACGGCGAAGATATAATGTGGTTTTTGATCAATTCGCTCATTGAACATCCAGCCTAAATAAGCCGATGAAATGGTTGGTATAGAGGTAAACGTTGTTTTTAAATCAGCCAATAAAGCTTGAGGCTCTGTTTCGGGTTTACCAATCAGTACCTCCATGTGGATGTGGGCAACATTATCTTTGACTACATTGAAAATCGATCCGTTGAGCATATCTGCAATTTCATTTGGAACGAGTTCTTTATACACCTTAGAAAAAGGATTGATGATGATGTGATGTCCCATTGCAAGTTCTAAAAACGATCGTCCATTGACTTTCATATAGCTCATTTCATCCTGAATGACTCCTTGGTCATAGATGTGTTTAGCATCCGTAAAGACCGGAATTTGTTGGTTTTCGAATGTTATAATTGGGGCATTGGCGTTGAAACTAGTGGCTTCATTGTTCTCATTGTAGCCTTTTTTAACCAATACGTAAATGTCGTTTTTTAAGAATTTTTCGTAGAAAACAGCTCTATATTCTGGGATTGTACCTGCTTTTTCGATAATATCAGCCAAAGGCAGGTTTTTGTTTATAGTGGTTTCTGTTGATTGAGTCATAGTTTTTGTTTTGTCTTGTCCTTCAAACTTACAATTAATTCTACGGTATTTCTTTAAAATATTCTTAAAGATTTCAAAGGTTATCAACGACTGAAAGAGGAGGTTCAAAACTGCGAATTTTGCTGATTTTTAATTTTCTAATTTGTTTTTGAGAATTTCTGGCTTTCTTCTATCTTTGGTGCACTATGAAACCAACAGTGAAAATTATCGAATGTCCTCGCGATGCAATGCAAGGCATTAAAATGTTTATACCAACAGAAAAAAAAGTACAATACTTACAAGCGTTATTGCGTGTAGGTTTTGATACGATTGATTTTGGAAGTTTTGTATCAGCAAAAGCGATTCCGCAAATGCAAGATACAGCAGAAGTTTTGGCTCAATTGGATTTGAGTAAAACCCAAAGTAAATTATTGGCTATCATTGCGAACACAAGAGGCGCAGAAGAAGCATCTGTACATAAAGAAATTCAGTATTTAGGGTTTCCATTTTCTATTTCGGAAAACTTTCAAATGCGAAATACCCATAAAACGATTGCAGAATCTTTGGTAACCTTACAAGAGATTTTGGAAATTGCCAATAAAACAGACAAAGAGGTGGTTGCTTATTTGTCTATGGGATTTGGTAATCCGTATGGAGATCCGTGGAATGTGGATATCGTAGGGGAGTGGACCGAACGATTAGCGAAGATGGGAGTACGTATTCTTTCTTTATCTGATACGGTAGGAAGTTCAACGCCAGAAGTGATTGATTATTTGTATAGTAATTTGATTCCAGCTTATCCGTCGATTGAATTTGGTGCGCATTTGCATACTACTCCAGACTCGTGGTTTGAGAAGATTGATGCGGCTTATAAAGCGGGATGTTTGCGTTATGATGGAGCAATCAAAGGGTATGGAGGATGTCCGATGGCTAAAGATGACTTAACCGGTAATATGCCAACAGAAAAGATGTTGAGCTATTTTACTGCTAATAAGATAGATACTAATTTAAGTGCCATGTCTTTTGAGAGCGCATACAACGAAGCGTTAAAAGTTTTTAATTTTTACCACTAGGATTTTTTTAGCTGAATAAAAAAAACTAAATTTGCGTGCAATTCAACTACAATTGCACATGAAAGCACACACAACAAAAATCATCGGTCAAGGATTAACTTACGATGATGTTCTTTTAGTTCCAAATTATTCGGAAGTATTACCCCGAGAGGTAAGTTTAAAAACAAATTTTTCAAGAAATATTACGCTTAATGTTCCAATTGTATCTGCGGCGATGGATACGGTAACGGAAAGCGAAATGGCTATTGCTATTGCTCGTGAAGGAGGAATTGGAGTAATCCATAAGAATATGACGATTGAAGAGCAAGCGAAAGAAGTTCGCAAGGTAAAAAGAGCGGAATCAGGTATGATTATCGATCCGGTTACTTTACCCTTGACAGCTACAGTAGGCGACGCGAAAAAAGCAATGGCAGAATACAGCATTGGTGGTATTCCAGTTGTTGACGATTTAGGCGTTTTAAAAGGTATTATCACGAATAGAGATATGCGTTTCGAAAAAGAAAATGCAAAACCTATTACAGAGGTAATGACAAAAGACAACCTTGTTACTGCAGCAGAAGGAACTACTTTAGAGCAAGCAGAAGGTATTTTACAAGAAAATAAAATTGAAAAATTACCTGTAGTTAATGCCGATTACAAGTTAGTAGGTTTAATTACATTCCGAGATATCACGAAATTAACGCTTAAGCCTAATGCGAATAAAGATCAATTTGGTCGTTTACGCGTAGCAGCAGCTTTAGGTGTTACACATGATACTGTGGAACGTGCAACGGCTTTAGTAAAAGCTGGAGTAGATGCTTTAATCATTGATACCGCTCACGGACATACACAAGGTGTTGTGGGAGTATTGAAAGAGGTGAAAAAAGCATTTCCAGAAATCGATGTAGTTGTAGGTAATATTGCTACGCCAGAGGCAGCTTTATACTTAGTAGAAGCAGGTGCTGATGCTGTAAAAGTTGGAATTGGGCCAGGGTCAATCTGTACAACACGCGTTGTAGCAGGGGTTGGATTCCCTCAGTTCTCGGCTATTATGGAAGTAGCAGCTGCATTAAAAGGAACAGGTGTTCCTGTAATTGGAGATGGTGGTTTACGCTATACAGGAGATATTCCTAAAGCAATTGGCGCTGGTGCTGATTGTGTTATGTTAGGGTCTATGTTAGCAGGAACAAAAGAATCTCCAGGAGAAACCATCATTTTTGAAGGAAGAAAATTCAAAGCATACCGCGGAATGGGATCTGTTGCAGCAATGAAACAAGGTTCAAAAGATCGTTATTTCCAAGATGTTGAGGATGATGTGAAAAAATTAGTTCCAGAAGGAATTGAAGGACGTGTTCCATACAAAGGAGAATTGAATGAAAGTATGTTACAATTTATCGGAGGATTACGCGCAGGTATGGGATACTGTGGTGCGAAAGATATTCCGACGTTACAAGAAGTAGCTCGTTTTGTGCAGTTAACTGCTTCAGGTATTGGAGAAAGTCACCCACATAATATTACGATTACAAAATCAGCTCCTAACTATTCAAGATAGGTAGAAGCGAACTAAATAATGAAAAGCTATAACCTTATCGTTATGGCTTTTTTGTGTGCAATAGAAAAAACGCCTCCATATAGTGGGGCGTTTTTTTATGGGGGAGGTGAGGTGGTGAGATTGGTGAGGTTTGCTCTTTGTGAGGTTTGTTTTTTGTGAGGTTTGTGCTTTGTGAGGTTTGTGCTTTGTGAGGTTTGTGCTTTGTGAGGCGGTGAGATTATCCTCTCACCGCCTCACCTTCTCACACCTCACCCCCTCACCAATCTCATCGCCTCACCCCCTCATCGTCTCACAAAAAAACAACCTTACTTCGTTTCTTCCTGCAGTAGTTTTTGGATAAGTTCTTGCTGTTGTTGCATGCTTTCTTGCATGGCTTTCATCATTTCCATCATGTTATCCGAGCTCATGTCATCTTCTAGTTCATCGGAAAATAAATCATTCAGCAATGGATTACTTACCGTATTTTTAGTAGCAAATGCCGTGTTGGTTTGTGCAATTTCTAAATATTTATAACCATCTGCATTTTCGTGTATTTTAACGGAGAAAGGACGAATCCCTTGGGAATTGTATTCGCTCTTTTTTTGAGAAGTTCCGCGTTCATCGTTGAATTGGGTAGTTAGCCCAATAATTTCATTTTTAGCATTGCGTTTCACATTTGAAAATTTCAATTTAGCAATGTTTTCCGCATTGATTTCTTTTTGAATCATCTCCAAATCACTAGCGGTCGTTTCTTTTGTTATTTCGTACGCTAAAGTTTTATTTTTTATTGTAACTTGTTCTTTCTCTTGAGCAAGTGCAGTAAATGAAGTAAAAAGTAAACCAAAGCTAAGGAGTGAAGCAAAAGTTGCCTTTTTCCATGCCTGAGTACTTGTTGTTACTGTTTTCATATTCTTCTTTTATTAGTTAATTAAATAGGTTTGTATCTGCTAAATTAAAATATTATTGCTTAAGAATGTTTTAAAAAAGAAAATCAACCTGTTAAAAAATATTCAAAATCATGATACAATTACAGCATGAAACAGTTCGTATACCCAATGAAGTAGCACCTGCTATTTTAGCTAATTGTTATTGGGATCCTGCGACAGCAAAGCATCCTCTTGTTATCTTTTGTCATGGCTACAAAGGATTTAAAGATTGGGGAGCTTGGGATTTGGCTATGCAGACGTTGGCGAAGGCTGGATTTGCAGCGGTGAAGTTTAACTTTTCACTCAATGGTACTTCCTTAGATCAACCTACTGAGTTTGTCGATTTAGACGCTTTTGGTAGAAATACCTATACCCAAGAACAACGAGATTTAGCTCGAGTAATTGCCCATTATCAAGCGCAACCATTTGTAGATGAAACACAAGTATTCTTGATTGGACACAGTAGAGGCGGGGGAGCTGTATTATTGCAAACGTATTACAATGATCAAGTAACGGGAGCTATTTCTTGGGCGGGTGTGGCTGATTTTAAAAAGCGATTCCCACAACGAGATAACTTTGAGCAGTGGAAAGAAAAGGGTGTTTTTTATAGTATGAATGGCCGTACCAAGCAACAAATGCCGCATTATTTTACTTTTTGGGAGGATTTTGTAGCGCATGAACAGGAATTAACCATACAATATGCCGCTCAAAATCTTAGAAAGCCGGTGTTGATTGTGAATGGAACAGCTGATGAGGCAGTAGGTGTGAAGGAGGCGGAGTTGTTGCATCTTTGGGTGAAGGACTCGGAGTTGTTTATTGTAGAAGGAGCTGATCATGTATTCGGAGCTAGGCATCCACATACAGCAGAACAGCTACCCGATGATTTAGAGAAAGTAGTAAACAAGACAATTGCTTTTATTCAGCAACAACTTGTCAAAGAATAAAGGGATTAGCGTATAATTAATTAGAAGGATCAAGATGAATATTGCGTTTATACCTGCTTCAGAAGTGGATTGTGAGCAATTAACTCAGGTGGCTAAAATAGCCAAGCAACATTGGGGGTATGCTAATGAATGGATGCAGTTGTGGGAAGAAGATTTGACGATTACTCCTGCTCGATTTGTGAATCAAACTCTTGTGAAAGCACAAGTTGATGGGATTTTGGCTGGTTTTTATGTACTAGCGTATGAGGAGGATTTGGTGGAACTAGATGGTTTGTGGATTTTACCTGAATATCACGGCAAGCGCATTGGAAAGACTTTGTTTCATCATGCAGTTGATCAAGCCAGAAAGGAAGGATATTCGCGCTTACAATTGTATGCTGATCCCTATGTTGATGGTTTTTATCAAAAATTAGGTGGGCAAATTATAGGGCAGATTCCGACCAAAATAAAGGATCGTTACTTGAATATTTTCCAGTTTCAATTGGAAGAAATAGAAGGGGTGGTGTAATTGGGGGTTTTTACTTTTGGGTTGTATTAATACATGGATATTTCATCCAGTGAAATCAACTTGTTTTGTACCGCATAGACGATTAAACCGACTATATTCTTTGCGCCTGTTTTGAGAAATAAGCTGTTTTTATGCCCTTCTACGGTTTTTAGTGAAATAAATAATTGATCTGCAATTTCTTTTCCGGTTTTCTGTTGCGCAATAAGATGAAGAACTTCTACTTCACGCTCTGTTAAGGCTATTTTTAAATCTGTGGTTAAGGGTTGATTCTTGACCTGCATTTGTTCTCTTAAGTGCTCAAATTGTGCAGGAAGTAGGTAAAACCCCTTGTTGTGTACTTCGTGAATTACTTCAATTAATATGCTTGGTTTCATGTTTTTGGGCAAGAAAGCTGCAAATCCCGTTTTAACGATGAAGCTAATTAAGCTATCATTGTAATGGGAAGACAGCAGAATAACTGGCGTTTGAATGTCTAATGCACGCAAGCGCTTGAGTAGCTCCAATCCATCTGTATCTCCGATGCGATAATCGATGATGAAAAGATCGGGTAACGTGGTCGCTTCCTGCATGGCTTCTAAAAATGCGACACCAAAGTTGTATGTACCCTTCACTTCAATAGCGGGGTCCTGTTGTAAAAAATTAGACAATAAATCGGTGATGAGTGCTTCGTCATCGAGGAGAATTACTTGTATACTCATGAGGTTGAATGTTGTGGCAATACAAACAAGAACACAGTTCCTATAGACGATTGTTGTTTGTACTTTCCGGTTGCTTTTAATATAGTGGATCTGATTTGAATATTCTGTAAACCAAGCCCTTTGTATTTCATTTTAGCTTGAAATCCTTTGCCGTTATCACGCAGAGAAAAAGCGATTGCTTTTTCGGATAAGCGCAGGTGAAATTCAATTTGGTTGGCTTGCGCGTGTTTGTGAATATTGCTAATCAATTCTTGGATGATGCGCAAAAGGTGCATTTTCTGTTCTGCTGTTAATTCAACGGAAGCTCGTTTATCTAAATGAAACTTAATGTCATAAAAGGCCTCCCATTGTTGAAATAAATCCTTGATTAGATTCTCAAGTGTCGCATAATCAAGTAAAGGTGGATTTAACCCGTGAGAAATACGACGGGTCAACTGTATGGTTTCTTGTATCTCATCCACCAATTGATTTTCACTTTGCCCTATTTGTGATTTTAGAAATAAGACATTCAATGCATTAATAACAGAATCGTGTAAATCACTCCCTATTCGTTGTCTTTCTTTTTCTTGGATATCAACGGAGGATAGTTGTAATTTTTGAGAATGCTGTTGATTTAACTGTTGAATTTGATCTTCTGTATCAAGGTGTTTTTTATGGTTTAATTTTAATAGAATAACAAAAGCAACACTAATGATTAGTATGAGGAGAAGGCCGATAATAAACCAAATTAAGATGGTATTTTCTCTTTGCCAGACGTTCTGCATAACACGTTTGTAATTATAATGTAAAACAGTAAAGTGATAATAATATTAATAAACCATAATAAAAATTTGCTTTCCGATTTTCCATTGAGTAAAAGATTGAGCGGAAGGTAGTAAAGACAAGTAAATGAGGCGTAAATGAGTAAAGCTGCATTGAAAAGAAATAAAGATGGAAGGTATGTTTTCCATCTGTTTTTTAGTAGGGTGAAACAATAAAGTAAGGCTAATAAAAGCAAAGACAAGGTAGATACAAATCGCGTATAAGAGACTACTTGTTCTAGTTCATAAAAATTAATGGTATTTAATTCATATATCAGACAAATAAAAGAGGGAATATTAATTAAAAAATAAAGTTTATTTGAGGTTATTAAATAATAAATAAGGGAGAACCACGCAAGTTCAACAACACCAAAAATGGGGATTAATACTAAATTATTGTGATAGTTTTTTCCTAAAAATTCGCCTATAAAATAAAAACCTAAACTTGTCATAAGATAACCTAATAACGCAAGTTTTACTGCGTTAAAAGGTACTTTAGTTCCAGCATATAGGATGAGTATACCTAAAATGACAGGTAATAAAGAGGTGATATAGGTTACGAAATCGAAAATGGTCATCCTCCCTTATGTACTAAATTTTCCACAAAAGCACCTGTTCGTATAGCGCAAATTGAGTTTGAATAAACGAAGGTTTAAAAGGAGGAATAGGCTTACATGTATTAAAAAAGCTATCCATTTGATTAAGCTGAGTTAATATCAAATCCGGTTGATTGTTATTTGCTGCTAAATCCACTTGAATAGGGGTATTGCCTTCAAAATCATCATTGGGAATCCAAAACATTTGGAAAAGTTCAGGTGCCGATAAGATACCGTCACGGATGGTCTTATCAGACCAATTGCTGATGCGATCTTCTGCCTCTGCTTTCAATACAGGACCTTTAACCGAATTTAATTTTGTTCCAATACAGCTGTGTAATTCACTAGGAATAGCCATTTCATCTGTAAATGATGAAGGTATGTCAAAAGAACTTGGTATAAAATGCATGTAAATGGTGTCTTCATAAAATCCCATATACGCATGAATATCGTCTGTATCTACAATACCTCTTAAAAAATAAAAGGTACTAAATCCCATATCTGCTGCTTCAATTAATTCCTTGCGGTCAGAAGAGAAATTCGCCCAATTGACTATACTTTCGTATACCCAATGTAATTGTTTTTTTTTCTGTGAATCGTTCATAAAAATGGTTTTAATTTAAAGTTTTTTAAATAAAATGTTTTTATAATAAGCGAATGATGATTTGAGATTGTTAATCAAATATAAGTTATTTTTTTGTGATAATTTTAGGGTAGTTTGTGTAAAAAAAATCAAAATCTATTTTTAATAGGTTGTTTTTTTTGTTAAAAAAATATACTTTTTTGTTGCAAATTGAATTAATATTAATGTGTTTAAATTAAACTATAATTTTGATTGTGTGAATTTTAATGTTAAATGTTAATAGGAAAAGAAAAAAATATTATACCAATTGGGTATAACTGGTGTTCGTGTTTGGAGGTTTAGATACATGTCGAGTTTAGAAATGATTGAGATTGAGGCTGGTAGGAATAATCAGGTATTGCTTTTTAAAAATCAAGGAGGTAAAACCCTATTTTTTTAAATTGGGGGTTTTCCATGGTATAAATTTGAGAACTAACGTATACTTTTGTTTCAGATGTAAAAGAGATAAGCGAAAATAAGATGATGAGATAGTATAAGTTTAACTTATGCTAGACAAGAGAATGTTTATATTTCAACGAATAAAAAGTCCCCACAACAATTTTAATATCTTAAATTGAAAACGCTGTAGTATTCTGCTAGAGCGTTTTTTTTATGTTTATAGGGTTAGAAAAAAATTAATTTTTATATCCGTTTGTTGTAGACAAAATAAAAGCATAACTTCCTATTTCTCTATCACATCTATACTAATTGAATAAGTAATGAGAAAATATTATGTACCCGGAATGATTACCTTATTCTTGTTGCCGATTTTAGGTTTTGTATATTTAAAAAATAGCTTTACTGAGCGTGATTATAGGGGTATTGTGACTTATATAGAAGATAAAGATGAATTTGGTTGTCAGGATGAATTATATCAGCCTTTTAAAAACGTAGTGATGGAACCTTTTTTCTTTCGTGGAGATTCTAACAAGGATAGACTTTCATTGAACAGAGCAAAAGAAGAAACAGAAAGAATAGTTTTAGAAAAAGACGAAAATAGTGGTTTGGTTCTTCATTTTTCTTCTATTTCTTATGGGATGTATATTGAAATACTAGACCTTATGGTTACTAGTAAAGGAGAAACATTTGTTTATACTGATAGTATTAAGTTTATCTATGATAGGAACTATGAACAAAAACAACAAGATTTATTGGAGCTAGAATTGTTTCATAAACAATTTAATTATGAAAATGGTGTAGAAGATAAGCCAGCTGATAAAGTAGCTTTAGTCCTATATCGAATGGGGAATTATGTATACTTGATCGGATTTTTATTTTTACTTCTTGTTTTTTGCTGTTTGTATGTGAGTCCTATTGACAAACGGAATAGGGGATAAAATTATGCGGTATTGTCAGAATGGAAAAAGATACTAATCTTTGTTTCAGAATTTGAAACTAGCATGTAATGGATCAGATAAAGAGAAAAGGGGCGAAAACCATACAAAGTATTCCGCCTGAAATTTTAGAACAATTGAATCAAGGGAAAATAGAAACCGCTAATTTAGTAGAATGGTTGGCGATTGATATGGTGGAGCTGCTAACTACCTTGTTGAAAGAATGCGATAAAACATCTTATTTAGCACCAATATTACAGGCACTAGAGGCATTAAAAAAGCCGACAATTACTTTAAAGAATGCCACTATTGGTCAAACTTTATTAGCTGAAGCTACCAAAGTAGGTGATCAAGATCTTTTTGACTTTTTGAGTCAACATCCTGCGGATATGGCACGTTGCTGGGCAACGTATATGGTGGGCCATAATGCTGATTTGAGTCCTACAGCCCAATTGAATGCTATTCAGGTATTTGCTGCAGATACCCATTTTGGAGTTCGCGAGACCGCTTGGATGGCGGTACGGCCAACTATTATTTCGAATCTTGATCTTAGCTTAGAACTACTTACACCGTGGACCTTGCATACGGATGCGAATATTCGACGATTTGCAACGGAATCTACACGTCCTAGAGGGGTTTGGTGTGCTCATATTGAAGTGCTGAAATCAACTCCCGAAATGGCTCTGCCAATCTTGGAAAACTTGCGTAATGACCCTGCTAAATATGTTCAGGATAGCGTAGGGAACTGGTTGAATGACGCCAGTAAAACCCAACCCGATTTTGTGCGAAATTTATGCGAGACTTGGCTTGTGGAAAGCAATACAAAAGCTATGGCTTATATTGTGAAAAAAGCACTGAGAACGGTGAATAGTTAACGGTTGACCAGTTGTGAGGTTTGTTCTTTGTGAAGTTGTAAGATTTATCGATTAAAGGATAATTTACAGGGTTAAGGGTTAAGAGGTTAGGCGATGAGGGGGTGAGATTGGTGAGGTTTGTTCTTTGTGAAGTTTGTGCTTTGTGAGGTTTACTTGGCAATTTCACCATCTCAACGCCAGTAATTCCGTTCAGTCACTCCGCTCTGTATGTCCCCCTGACGGAGGAAGGGTCGCATCCGTTACTCAACGCCAGTAATTCCGTTCAGTCACTCCGCTCTGTATGTCCCCCTGACGGAGGAAGGGTCGCATCCGTTACTCACTGCTAGTAATTCCGTTCAGTCACTCCGCTCTGTATGTCCCCCTGACGAAGGAAGGGTCGCATCCGTTACTCAACGCCAGTAATTCCGTTCAGTTACTCCGCTTTGTAATCACCCTGACGAAGGAAGGGGCGTATCCGTTACTCAACGCCAGTAATTCCGTTCAGTCACTCCGCTCTGTATGTCCCCCTGACGAAGGAAGGGTCGCATCCGTTACTCAACGCCAGTAATTCCGTTCAGTATTAGGTGAGCGCGGGATGCGACCCTTCGTTGCCTCAGGGGGACATGCTGCACGTGATAAGCGGAATGTATTGTGTTTTTGTACTTTGTGAGGTTTACTTGGCAATCTCACCATCTATCTCATGGGCTTATATTTGTTTGCGTATTCGATGAATATATCTTACCTATTTCTTATTGGCTTTGGTGTTCAATGAATCTACACTTCGTTTCGATTTTCACTGCGTTCCGATTTCACCAATCTCACCCCCTCGCCAATCTCACCCCCTCACCCATACCCCATAACTCCTAACTCAAATTATCCTATCTTTGCATAATTAAACCAAAAATCACTTCCTCGTATGCAAGTAGCTATAGTTGGCGCAGGGATAGCGGGATTAACGCTGGCAATTGCTTTGAAAAAAGCGGGTATCTCTTTTGTTGTCTATGAAGCTACTGCTCAAATTAAACCTGTGGGTGCGGGGATTGCGATTGCGAATAATGCGATGCAGGTCTATCGTCATTTGGGAATTGCAGATCAACTCAATGCGAAGGGAATTCGCATTTCTACCGTGATGCTAACGGATTTAGATTTACGAGTTTTAGATCAAACACCACTTGCTTTTTTTGAACAAAAATATCAACTAGCAAATATAGCGATTCACCGCAGTGCTTTGCATCGTGTTTTACTGGATGCGGTTGGAGAGGAGCACATTCAGCTCAATAAGCGTTTGCAGCAAATTACGCAGACAGCAACTGGTGGGTATACGCTTCAGTTTACAGATGAAACGATGGTTAATCACGAGTTTGTGATTGGAACAGATGGCTTGCGATCGCAAGTGCGACATGGGTTGTTTGGCAATTACCCTTTGCGGGATGCACATCAGGTGTGTTGGCGCGGGGTGCTGTCTTTTGATCTCCCTCAAGCCTATGAACATGTGGCTGTAGAAAGTTGGGGAAAAGGAAAGCGAATGGGATTTGTTAAACTAACTGATCAACAGGTCTATTGGTATTTTTTAGTAGATGAAGAATTGTATCAAAAAGAATCGCATTTGGAATCGCATTTGGGTGAATGCCCTAGCTGGGTTCAACAAATGATTCAGCAGACGCCCAAAGAAACAATTCACCTAGATAAAATATACGACCTCAAACCCTTTGAAGGATGGTATAAAGAAAAGGCCTGTCTGATTGGAGATGCTGCTCATGCAACAACGCCCAATTTAGGACAAGGCGCTTGTCAAGCTATAGAGGATGTCTATGTCATTAGTAAACTCTTGGAAAAATATACGTTAGAGGAAGCCCTGCAACAATTTCCAGCTATTCGTAAAGCCAAAGCCCATGCAATTGTTAGAGAAAGTTGGGCTTTAGGAAAAGTAGCACAATGGAAAAATCCTTTTTTTGTTGCCCTGCGCAATACTTCTTTTCGTCTTTTACCCGCTTGGATGAAGAAGAAACAGATGAAAAAAATGTTCGAATTACATCAAGTATAAGGTTTCTCTTCGTTGAAATATCCATAAATTTAGGGGTAACATAAGCTGTGAATTATACTTACTTTTAGCACTTAATTCTGTTACAACATGAATTGGAATATTCAACAATTATTTTTAGCTGAGAAACTCCCTTCTGTATATGGAGGTATTTTGCATTCATTTCGCCAATTTTATGTGATTCAGTTGTCCGATGGTGACGATGTGGAGTTTTATTCGGTAGATAAATTAGTAGAACCTTTTAATCAAGAATTGCAATTGCATCAAGCGATTTCACAGTTTTTCCTTGATGCAGCTAGTAAGCATCCAGTAGGAAAAGTGTATTGTCGAACGTCTGATCGGGATATTGATGTAGCTGTATTCAAGGAAACTTTTTATTTTGGTTTACGAGGGGATTATGGACGGTTGTTTATCAATTTAGCGAATCAATCCATTTGGGAATATTGGCTGGATGATGGTTCAGTAGGATATTGTGCCCCTTCGATGGATGAATTTCTTCAGGGTAGTGCTGTACTTGCCAAGGATGAATAATGAATTTGTATATCAATGAAAGAAGCATTAGAGAGATATAAATCAATGAAAAATAAGTAATAGTAGACGATTATGCCTATTTATCACGGAAAATTTAGCAATAAAACAGGAACTTATTCGGTTGCTGTACATAATGATTACCGTAATTTTTACTTTCAAATCGGTGTGTTTAAATTCCAAGGATTCGATTTAGACGCGTTTGAATTGTGCAATCCAGAAGATTTTACAGCAACGGAGTTGGAACAGTTTGACCTTGTTACGCGTCAGGTTCGAGAAGAAGTATACCTAGATTTGACACAGTATCAGTTATCGCTTCAAATTCCTCAAATTTTGATTGATAGTCAAACGCAGGAAGAAAAAGAAGTGATGATGGAATTGCATTTCGAATTGATGAATCAAGAGGAATACGCTCTTCTTACCTTTCAATTAGACGATAAGAAGTATGAAGCTAAGCATAGTTTAATGGAATTGCTTTTAGACGATATACAATGTCAATTTGAAGGGAATTATCGATTTAAGAATTGTTACGGCTGTTTGTATGGCGATTATTCCGTTTATGGACAAGGATTTATGGGACCTGTTTTGTGTTTCAAGAATCAAAAGGAAGCCTATTTAGAAGTGCAAAATAAAAGCGACTTTATGCTTTTAGAAAAGCAGGATGCTACACAGCAAGAACTCTTCTGCTGCGAGTCGTATGCATGTAGAGATCGCGTTTTAGGTTATAGAGGAACTGTGTTGTAATTGGATTCAGTTAAAAAAAACAGCCCCTTTTTAAATAAGGAGCTGTCGTTTTTTTTTATACAACAGTTTGCTCGTGTTTTTTGAGCTGTAATTTATTGCTGATGTATTCAAATACATTCAATGCTTTGTCTAAGTGTTCTTTGGTATGTGTAGCCATTAAACTCATACGGATACGTGAATCTTTTAAGGATACCGCTGGGTACATGATGGGATTGGTATAAACACCATTTTCAAGTAATAGTTTACCAACTTGGCTATTTACATATACATCTCCGATTTTAACGGGAATAATCGCTGAATCTGTAGCGCCGATTTCTAATCCAATGTCAAGTAATCCTTTTTTATAGTATTCTACATTGTTCCAAAGCTGTTTTTGCCATTGAGGCTCTTCATCAATCAGCTCAATCGCTCGGGTAACTCCAACGATGGCTGGGGTTGCTGCTGCAGAGAAAGCGTATTGTCTCGATTGAAACTGAAGGTAAGAAATTAAATCTGGGTTATTCGCTACAAGATAGCCTCCCACATTAGCAAAGGTTTTACTAAACGTTCCAGTAATAATATCTACTTGATCCAATACATCATGGTATTCCATGGCACCGCGTCCTGTTTCTCCTAATACCCCAATGCCATGTGCATCATCTACTAATAGCACACCACCATATTTTTTAGTGAGCTCAAGAATTTCTTTGAGTTTGGCTACATCGCCATCTTGGGAATACACGCCATCAATAATGACCATTTTAGTGCGGTAGGTGTGTTGAGAGGAAGCTAAAATACGTTCTAAGGCTTCTGTATTGTTGTGTAAGAATCGCTTGACAGTCGTGCCAGCTATTCCTTCATATACACTAGCGTGAACCGCCATATCCACAATAGCAATGTCTTCTTTTTTTAACAAGCAAAGTAGAGACGCACTATTAGACGTATACCCGGTGGTATATACAATAGAAGAACCCTTTGGGCGCTTGAAAAAAGCAGAAATTTTATCTTCCAGTTCTTGATGGTAATCCATGTAACCACCAATTAAAGGAGAAGCTCCTGCTCCTGTACCGTATTTCTCTATGCCATTAATTACTGCTTTTTTGATTTCAGGATGCTGAGTAAAGCCTAAATAATCGTTGCAAACAAAACTAATATAATCTCCTCTTTTGATGTAACCATCTTCTTCTAATCCAATTTCTGGGCCACAGCCAGAAGTAGCTAGTAAGCGATAGTTCATGAATTCGTTGTCACGAAGGTAGTTGAGGTATCCTTCATGGGCGCTTGCTCTTTGGTAAATGTCTAGGTCGGGGATGTTTTCAAAATCTTTGAAACTCGCTTTAGTAAAGTCTATATTCATACCGTATTTATTAATAGGTTAATACCTATAAAAATAGATTAATTTCCTTTGTTGGAGAAATAATTTTATCTTTTTAATCGCAAGATGAAGGTTATTTAGAGTAAGAGTGGCGCTGTATAGTGATTTATTGCGATGTCTTATATTGGGTTAGCGTTATTAAAAAAGAGTAGTAGCAAATAAAAAAATACACGATAAAAGTATAGAATAGGGTAGATATCAAATTTTTAAAGTAAGAAATTGATGAAAAACAGTGGTTTTATATCGATATCAAGTAGTCTGATAAAGAATATTTGTGATTTATTTTGGCCGTTTTACCTGAAAAATGAGAAATTTAACTCTTTCTTTTGATGTTTTCGTTCGCTCCTAATGATTTCTCTTTCTGTTTAATAGCCTGAAATAGCATTGTTAAATAGTTAATGTTAAGTGAATATTGTTTGAAAATTGTTAGTATCTCGTTTAATTTGGTGTATACTTTTTAGTGTTACGGGGTATACACTGAAGAATGTTTTTTATCAACTATTATTTTGCCTTACTAACAAAATAAAAATTGAAAATAAAACAGGTAGTATTATGAAAAAGAGCATAATTGCAGGAGCATTTGCGTTACTAACTTCTTTAGCAAGTGCACAAACAAAGATTAGCAGTACGAGTATTGGTGTTAATTTAGGAGGAGTAGTGTCTTTAGTTTATGACGATGCTTCCGTTCTAGGACTAAGAGACAGTCAATGGAAACAAATCAGAGCGTATCAACGGGATTATGAAAATCAATATAGTCATTGGGCGAGTGCTAGTCGCTACAATGAGTCAGAACTCAATCGAAAAAGAGATCAGTTGTATCGAGAAGTACGAATCAAAATAGGAGATATCCTGACCATTGAACAACAAGAGAAATGGAATGACAACGTATATGTGTATACCCATTATCATCCGTATGATCACAAAAGAGACCACCATCACCACAAGAGTAACAAATACAAAAACAAACACAAGAAAAAAAATAAACACAAACACGACCATTGTGATTAGTACTAGAAAACACCTATTGGGTATTTTTTAAGTAACTAGGACTGGAATAGCTATTGTGTGCAAATTTTTGCAGTTTCAAAGCCTTTCATGTTACGTACAATACTTCTTTGTCGTAATATCCCTTTTTTATTCGTTAATCGATACTTCTGTGCGAGGGAGGTACTTTTATATTTGTTAAAGTAACAGCGATAGGATATCTCAGTTGCTCAATCATCCCGTGTTATAGTTACCAGGTAACAGGAAGAAATAGAATAAATAAAGCCACACAAAAGATAAGAGAGTTAGTGGGGACTACTATACTAAAGGAGTTTAGTGTAAGCTTATCTTTATGGCTTAACGGCCAAGTGGCTTTATTATTTAAATAAAAGAACAAAACAACAAGACAATTTTTTTAGTATAATCCTACTGTAGGATTTAAAATGAAACAGAAAATCCCTTCAAAAAGCACTCAAAATAACGAGTGCTTTTTGCATTGCACGATTTTAATGTAAACGTATAATAGATTTTGGATAAAATAAGAAAAGATATTGCGCTTAGGTTTCAGCTTAAATGCAATATTGTATAAACAGACGAGGGGGGATGTTATTTCTTATTTTAATTTTATTTACATTTTTTTTGTTAAAAATATTGAACGTCGTTCAGTGTAAATAATGTTTAATTTATATTTGTGACATAAAATTGATTTTTTGATTCTATTTTATTGGGTAATTTGATTTTTATTTACATAATGTTTTGTGTTAATCTGCGTGTATGTATAGTTTAAATTCAGTTTTATATCCTAGTATTATTTCAATTTTACTTTGTTTTGTTTTTTCAAATTAAAGCCTAAAAACAAGGGTTTAACGATGAAAGAAAGACAGTATTATGAAAATACCTTTAGAGCCGTTTATGCATCGGTCCTCTAGTAGACTTTATATAAATAGCGAAAATTTAGATAAAGTCTTGGAGCTAAGAAAAGATTTTATTTTTACCCCTCATGAGCTTAGTTTTTTTAGTATTCATTTGTTTACTGAAGGAGAAGGTGTTTTAGATGTTGACTTTAGTCCAATAAAGGTAGTCGAAAAAGAAGTTTTAGTCCTTTTTAAAAATCAAGTGGTGGAATGGAAAGAGCCCTTGAACTACAAGGCTAAGATTTTAATTTTTACAGAAGATTTTTTTTGTATTGATGAAATGCACTTTCAGTTTTTTTATACTTCAACTATATTCAAGCACTTAGGTAAATGTAAGAGTATTGCGATACACAATCATTTTGACGAACTAGTCTTGTTGTTTGATATCATAAACCAAGAATTAGAAAAACCTTATTATCCAAAGCAACAGTATGTGCTGAATAATTATTTGTTTAATATTTTGATTTTTTTGGAACGTGCACTGAACCAAAATGCGGTGGAAGAAAAGTTGACCGTATCGCATGAGAAATTGATTGTTGCTAAATTTAAAGATTTAGTCAATCGAAAACTGAATAAGAGTTACAGTGTGAAGATGTATGCAGAAGAGTTGAATTTGGGATTGAGAACCATTGAATATGCCTTTCAGAAAATTGAAAATACAACCCCTTATAAGTGGATTTGTAAGCGGATGGTTATGGAAATCAGTAGGTGTTTGTTGTATAAGGATCTTCCTGTCAATGTTATTTCGTATCAATTGGGTTTTAAGGAAGCCAATCATTTATCTGTTTTTTTTAAGAAGCAAACGGGATTTACTCCTCTGGAGTATAAAAGTAGGTATTCCAAAGAGTAGGGATTTGCTAGTAATATATAAAATAAGCCTATTTTCATAAAAAGATAGGCTTATTGCTTGGCATTTATTGCTGTTGTAAAAAAGAAAAACGCTGTAGTAAAACTTCCTCACTTTCTTCGTGATCTGGATCGTCAATACAACAATCTACAGGGCAAACTGCTGCACATTGGGGTTCTCCAAAGTGACCTTTACATTCGGTACATTTACCTGGAACAATATAGTAGATATCATCTGCAATGCTATCTTGAAATTCGTCTGCATCAATTTCCGTTCCATCGGGTAATATTATATTTCCTCTTAGTACGGTTCCTTCTTTGTAGCGCCAGTCATCTGATCCTTCGTATATTGCGTTATTTGGGCATTCTGGTTCACAGGCTCCGCAATTGATACATTGGTCCGTTATCATGGTTGCCATACTGCTATTGTTTTTTAGTGATGAGCTGTAAAAGGGTACGGAAGCGTTCTTGGTATTTTGGGTTGATCGAACCATTTTCCGTATAGAGTTCACTTCGTTGAATTGCTACGCTATAAGGAGCAGGCCATGCTCTTAAGGCTTTTGCAACGGCATCCATGGCATTGATTCCTTGCATAGCTTGAACACCATCTGCCCAGCATACCAAGCCCACTGTTTTTCCTGTTAAATACGGATTGGGAGATTTGGCGCTGATTTCCAGCCAATCGAAGCAATTTTTCATTGCACCCGTCATACTTCCGTGGTAAAGCGGCGTAAGCCAAAGGTGAATATCTGCTTCGCGAAACTGTAGATTCATTAGTTCTACAGCATTGGGTGTTCGCGTGGATGTAATATCAAAAAGAGGAATGCCAGATTCGGCTATTTTAAATACCGAAGTTTCGATTCCAAGGGTTGTGAGTTCATCACTTAAATATTGAGATAAGCGCTCAGAAGTAGAGTCTGCTCTTCGTTCCAAGGCGCCTGTAAAAATGAGGGCTTTCATGAGTTGAGGTATTATTTAAAAATTACTTTGGGCATTCCAATTTCCCCATAAAGGAGTGATTTTACAAGGGGTTTTAATTTTTTGGATGCCACCATATAAAGAGAAGGGGGGACTTCTGGATTGGCTCGTACCACTACTTTTTGGTTGTGATAGTCTGCCGTGTCTGCCTGTTGTACGTTAGATTCCCATAATTCAAGTTTAAGAGCATCGGGTGTACAAAACTTAAAAACAGTTGTTTCGCTGTATAGTTTATCGGCAATAACCATATAGACCCATTGGGGAATAATCGCATCAACAGAGCAATAAACAGCTACTGCTTTATCGCGATAACAAGAAAAATCAATCTGAGCAACGGCAGTTCTAAATTCTTTTTCCTTGATAATCATTTCCATGTATAGCAGTGGTTTGAGATCAAATCCAACTACTTCGATGGTGGGTTCATACGTCATGAGGTCAAAAGCAATGATGCCTGTAGCGGCTACTTTATTTACGATTGTATCTGTTGCCATGGGAATTGAGATTAAAAAGTAGCCTTGTGTACGACCACAAGACTACTGGTGTTATTATAGATTTGCAAGTGCTGTAAGGTAGTGTTGCTCAACAAGCGACCAGTCCAATACAGACCAAAAAGCATCTAGATAATCTGCTCTTTTGTTTTGATATTTAAGGTAGTACGCATGTTCCCATACATCAACACCTAAAATAGGATATCCTTGGTTTACCCCATTGGTATCCATCAAAGGATTGTCTTGATTTGGCGTTCCAGTAACCGCTAAGGTACCATCTGCTTTTACAAATAACCACGCCCATCCTGAACCGAATTGACCTAATCCTACTTTTTTAATTTCTTCTTTTAGATTTTCTAGACTTCCAAATGTTTGTCCAATAGCCTCCGCTAGTTTTCCTTTTGGTGCTAGTTGAGCAGTAGGAGATAGAATACTCCAGAACAAGGTGTGGTTGAAATGACCTCCTCCGTTGTTTCTCACTGCTGGAGCATACGTACTGATGTTTCCTAAGATTTCTTCGATGCTCTTATTCTCGTTCGGTGTTCCTGCTAGTGCATTATTTAAATTGTCCACATACGCTTGGTGATGCTTACTGTGGTGAATCGTCATTGTTTCTTGATCAAAATGTGGCTCTAATGCATCGTATGCATAGGCAAGAGCCGGTAAATTAAAATTACTCATGGTTTGTGTTTTGAATTAAACGCTAGAACAAAAGTAGTAGTAATTTTTAATTAAACAAGTTTTTACTTGTTTAATTAAAGATACAGCTGAAGGAGTTAGTCTTCGGTAATTCAATTCATATAGGGTATTTGTATGTTGCTAGAAAAAAAAGAATACCTTTGTTCGTGTAATAAAACAATATTTTATTTGGTAAATGAAAAAGAGTTCAACAGACCGAATTTTGATGCAATTGAAAATGCGAGGGGAAGTGATAGCCGCTGATCTTGCGGATCAATTGGAAATTACAAAAGAAGGCGCCCGCTTGCAACTACAGAAACTTTTGAAAGAAGGCTTGGTGTCCGCTGTGTTTAAAAGTGAGGGTGTTGGGCGACCAATTGCATACTATAGCCTTACAGATCAAGGGTTAGCTAAATTCCCAGATACACATGCCCAAGTCACGGTTGAAATGATTGAGGCTGTAAGGAAACTCTTTGGGGAGAATGCGTTGGATTTATTGATTACAGATCGAGAAAAGAAAGTGTACCAACACTATGAGACGGTAATAGGCCAGCCAAATTCGATAGAGGAACTATTAAATCGTTTGGTAAATATCCGAACGCAAGAAGGGTATATGGCCGAATGGCAGAAGGAGGAAGATGGCAGCTATATTTTTATTGAAAATCATTGCCCTATTTGTGCGGCTGCAACCGTGTGCCAAGGGTTTTGTCGGAGTGAGTTGAACAACTTTAGACAATTAATGGGAAGCGATTTTCAGGTCGAACGCATTCAATACATTATTTCAGGTGCTCATCGTTGTACATATCGAATCACAAAAAAATAATTTTCCTACCCAATTATTTCCAAATTCACATAAAGCCCCCTGTGTTTTTACCAAATTAAAGGTTCAATTGTCAATGAGATAGCGTAGCTTTAATTATCATTTAAAAGCACATACTATGCCATGGAATCCAACCCAATACAACAAGTTTAAAGACGTTCGTTTTTTGCCTTTTTTCGATTTAAGTAAAGAAATTCAAGAATCGAGTATCCTAAAAGCGGTCGATTTAGGCTGTGGAACAGGAGAGCAAACCGCCCTATTAACGGAAAAATGGAAGCAGGCCCATTTTACAGGGATCGACTCTTCGGTAGAAATGCTTGCAAAAGCACAACCCCTACAGTCCAATAGGCTTACTTTTAAACAACAGACCATCGAAGAATTCGCTTCAACCCCAGAGACTTGGGATTTAATTTTTAGCAATGCTACCCTACAATGGTCAGATAATCATGCCGTATTATTTCCACAGCTGATTTCAAAATTGAATCCAGGAGGACAATTTGCTGTGCAAATGCCCTGTCAATCAGAAAATATGCTCAACAAATTGCTGTATGAACTTGCAGATTCAGAACCTTTTAAAACGCAATTAAAAGGGTGGAATAGACCTTCTCCGGTTTTGAGTCTGGATGCATATGCTCAAATGATGTTTGATCAAGGGTTGCGTCAATTAAACCTTTCTCAACGGGTTTATCCTATCATTGCTCCAGATCACCCTACCTTGTTTGAATTTATTTCAGGTTCTGCTTTAATTCCTTACATGGAACGACTAAAAGAAGCGGATAAGACTGCTTTTGCAACCGCTTTTCAAGTAAAAATAGCGCAAACTTTCACACAATTACCCGCTTTATACGCATTTAAACGAATCCTGTTGTATGGAGTAAAAGAATGATGCAGCTACTAAGAGCATCTGGTTCTTTTGGATAAATAGTACGGAGAATTAAAACTTGGTATTCAACGGAATATTAAATCGGATGGAAGTCGTAAATCCTTTGATTGGGCGGTAATCTGTTTTATCCGCAAGAGGAAATCCATACCCCAAATCGATCTCGAAAAAGGTAAATAGCGAGAGTCCTACTTTTGGACTTACAGTATAAGGGGTGAGTTCAGCTCGACCAAAGAATCCAATATAATACATCTCTGAATAGTAGGTCGCAGCTAGTTCAGGAATAACCGCGTACTTGTTTTGAATCCAAGTGAAGTTCGCTGTAGCATCTAGTTTGATGATATGATCGGTGTTGAAGCTAGATGCATAGTATATCCCTGTTTTAAGGATGCTTCCCTTTTGATATTGATAACTAACGGAAGGTCCTATAAAATGCTCCTGGGCTTGAAGCTGTGCTGTATTGCCTAAAAATAAAGCAAGTAGGAGTCCAATTATTTTTATTGTATGCTGTTTGTTCGTTGTCATAATAGAATAAAGAGATTTTGGTTTTATCTCGGGCTTTTTATTAAACGGTATAGTTAAAGGTTTTGTTGAGGTGTTCGAAATTAATTTCGCGTTGTAAGATCGCCTCAACTTCATCAAAAGTTGTGAGTCCTTCTGCTTCTTGTTTGCCACCATTAGGTAATTGATAGGTGTAAGTAACCAAATCTCTATTGTAGATTTCTTCTAATAGCTGGATTTGTCGATCCGTTAAATAAGGACGATGGGTGCGTAATTGCTGTTGTAAATTGCGCTTGATTTCCTCTTCTTCCTCTTCAAATACCATCGCATAATCGTCAATCTCTCGGGTTGCTTCTAGTAATTGTCTAAAAATAAAATCCTGCAGGTTCTTTGCCAGTACTTCTGCTTCACAATCATCATGAGGAAAGAAGGTAATGGGAATATCCTCTCCATTTTGCAAATCGTATTGAAAAACATATAAATCGCCTGCGCCATTTTTTGCAAAAGGAATGAATTGGTATGGTGCTGCAATTTCATAAACCTCACAATCTTTTATTTCTGCAATCCCAGCCTTGTATGCAAGGGGATCCCAAATCTCAATGTCCTCACCAAAGAGTAACAACGGAGGGTTTAACTTGAGTTTCGGAAAAGTAATTTCTGCCCAATGCATTCCCGTCGGACCTAAATCCAACATACCCTCAACATATAGTTTGGTATAGAGTTCCGGGTATTGGATTCCTAATTCTTGTTCAAGTTCACGTAATGCAGTCATAGGGCAGGGTTTATTTAGTATGTTTTTTCTAAAGGTAAAAGTACCCATTTGTTCAGACATAAACATCCCTAAAATTGGGGGTTTTCTTTTTTGTAAGGGAAGGAAGAAAAAGGTTTTACGAGCAAATAAAACGTTATTTAAAATAATTCTAATTAATATTGGTTGCTGTTTTTGAATTTTTTATATTTGAAAGAAACGAAATACGTATGAGTTTATTTACATATTATCAAAGAGGTTTATTGCTGTTATTTTCTTTTTTTCTACTTTCTTGTGGCGGGCGTTCCATACCAGAGAAAGCACAAGCGGTGGACAATTTTGAAGTTGAGCGTTATTTGGGTACTTGGTATGAAATTGCGCGTTTTGACTTTTATTTTGAACGAGATCTGGACAATACTACAGCACAGTATAGTTTGAATGAAGATGGAGAGGTCAAGGTGGTCAATCGTGGTTTTCACGTTAAGGACAACGAATGGCAGCAAGCAGAAGGCATTGCTAAATTTAGAGGAGATAAGAAGATTGCTGAACTAGAAGTTAGCTTTTTTGGTCCTTTTTATTCGGGTTACAATGTAATAGCCTTAGATCCAGAATATCAATATGCGCTAATAGCAGGGAAAAACCTAGATTATCTTTGGATTTTATCCCGAGAAAAAACCATACCAGAAGCGATTAAACAGCAGTATCTTGCCTTGGCTCAAGAGGTAGGTTATGATATTTCTCGTTTGATTTGGGTTAACCACGACAAAGACGATCAAGCATCTGCAAAAGAATCCCATCCATAAGGGAAGAAAGTGATGTAATAAAGTACGCCTCCGTACTAGAAAAACAAGCGTTATTTATCGAAAAATAAAAGTAACAAAACCAAAATGGCCAGCTATATCTATAGTTGGCCATTTTTGGTTAAGGTACCTTGTGCGATAATCAAACACACAACAAGAATGAGGTCATCTTGTTGATTCACAATATGTCACATGTTAAGATTATCTTAGGTTAACTTTATTTTTAATGTATATTAAAGTAAAGAATAATAGTGTATTTAGGTTAAATACCATTTTATTGGTTGTTATTTTTTAAAAATAAGTGGATATAAATATTTTTTTAATTTAATTGCTGAATATAGTATTGTTTATTTAAAAAAATAACAGAAATTAGATGTCTGTTAAATTGTTTTTTAATTATATTAAAATAAACTTAAAAGGTTAAAGATTTGTCCGAAGTAGGAACGTACATTTTTTTTAAAATCAACAAGTTAAGTTCATATAGTTTAAAAATGATAAAATAAAAGTATCAGCAAGAAAAAGAGAAGTATTTAGGGGGAAAATATTTTTTGAGCCAGTAATGGTAAGCGCTTATTGATGCAGTTATAACACCGATAAAAGAGAAATAAAATTGAATGTAGAATAAAAAATCTTTTTTGTTTAAATAAAAAATACAGAAATATTTGAATTCTGGCATTGTATTTGGTATGTTAACAGTATTAACGAAAATATCATGTTTTGTGTTTTTTATTTAAAATTAAACATAATCGAAATAAATAGTTGTTTATGAAAAAAAATGTACTTTCAGTCGCATTACTTATGATGTCTGGCTTCGCATTTGCCCAAGTGGGTATTGGAACTGCAAATCCAAATCCAGCGGCATTATTAGATGTAGAAGCAAACGCAGGTAGTTTTAAAGGAGTTTTAATTCCTAGAATTCCTTTAGTATCAGCAACGAATAGTTCAAATATTAACGGGGGGAAAACACCAAATAGTCTCTTGGTATTTAATACAACTGAGAGTAATGAACTAAAACCAGGGTACTACTTCTGGTTTGATAAACAATGGGTTCGTTTAATTTCTTCTACAGATGATTTCTTAGAAGATTTAGCAGCCAATGAAGAATTAGCGGTTAACATACAAGAACAAACCTTGTTTTTACGCGATTCTAAAAATCACACCGTTTCGGTTCCTTTAGCGGATGTTAATCTCGTAACTACACTTCAATCGAATGGTCAAGGAAAATATACCTATACATCAGAAGATAATACCCAAACAGTTATTGATGTCGCTGCTGATGTAATCAATAATATTAATGTAATCATCAATCAAGAAGAAGTCATTAATGAAATTGTTGAATCGATTGCGCAAAATGCAAAAGCTCTATCAGGTGATGGTATCATCGAAGTAGTTGGCGGAGAACGAGCGGTATTTACAGCCACTTCATTAAGTATTAAACCTTCAAGTATTACCACCGCTAAAATTGCTCCAGGTGGAAACAAACAATTGTTAGTTACGGATGAAAACGGTACAGTAAAATGGGTAGATGCTTCAGATGAAGTCATCCAAGAAGCATTTGAGTTCAACGAAAAAGTAACCTTATTAGTAGATGGTGGCGATGGAACCTTTACGTACTATAACGAAAAAGGAATCGATGCCGATGGAAATGCTATTCCAGGACAAGGCGTAAAGTTTGATGCGAATACCCTTCGCATTGATAAAACAGCGGATAATACGTATGCCTTTTACGATAAGTCCAACGCAACGACGCCAATTGCTGTAATTGACGTTGCAGGAAGTGTGATTGAAAACATTACGGAAATCTTAAACGATACAACGGTACAAAACGATATTTTTCATTCGGTAGCGGCGCAAGGAAAAGCAGCGACTGCAGCAGATGGTTCGATTACAGTAACCAATGGAGATCAAGCGGTATTGAATGCGATGCAACTTTCAGTTGCCAATGCGGGAATTACCACCGCTAAAATTGCACCAGGTGGAAACAAACAACTGTTAGTAACGGATGAAAACGGTACAGTAAAATGGGTAGATGCTTCAGATGAAGTCATCCAAGAAGCGTTTGAGTTCAATGAAAAAGTAACCTTACTAGTAGATGGTGGTGATGGAACTTTTACGTACTACAACGAAAAAGGAATTGATGCTGATGGAAATGCCATTCCTGGACAAGGGGTGAAATTTGATGCCAATACCCTTCGCATTGACAAAACAGCGGATAATACATATGCCTTTTACGATAAGTCCAACGCAACGACTCCTATAGCGGTAATTGACGTTGCAGGAAGTGTGATTGAAAACATCACGGAAATCTTAAATGATACAACCGTACAAAACGATATTTACCATTCCGTAGCGGCGCAAGGAAAAGCAGCGACTGCAGCAGATGGCTCTATTACAGTAACCAACGGAGATCAAGCGGTATTGAATGCGATGCAACTTTCGGTTGCTAATGCAGGAATTACTACGGCTAAAATTGCTCCAGGTGGAAATAAACAACTGTTGGTTACAGATGAAAATGGAGCTGTAAAATGGGTAGATGCTTCAGATGAAGTCATCCAAGAAGCATTTGAGTTCAACGAAAAAGTAACCTTATTAGTAGATGGTGGCGATGGAACTTTTATGTACTACAACGAAAAGGGAATCGATGCAGATGGAAATGCCATTCCAGGACAAGGGGTGAAGTTTGATGCCAATACCTTGCAAATACGCGAAAGAACAGGCGTTAGTGAAAAGGGAATCTACGATTTTTACGATGGAGTTACAACAGCGGATAACCCGTTGATGACCATCAGTACAAGAGCGAGTTCGATTGTCTTTGAAAATAATTCAGAAAACATCCCTGGAGAAAACCTACAAGAAATTTTAGATACGATTATTCAGAAAATTGAAGTAGCCCAAGGTAGACCTTCAGATTTGAGAGGGAATGGTATCTTGGTGAATGGAGAAGCTCAAGAGAGCAATGCGGTGTTGAAAGACATTACCTTATCTATTGCGGATAAGGCCATTACAGAAGGTAAAATTGACGATGAAGCGATTAGTTCGTATAAATTAAAAACGGGAGCAGTTTCGCCAATTAAAATTGCACCTGGTGATCACAAACAAGTGTTGATTACAGATGAAAATGGAGCTGTAAAATGGGTAGGTGCTTCGGATGAAATTATCAAAGAATTGGTAGAACACCACGAAGCGTTAACTTTATTAATAGATGAAGGAAATGGAACCTTTACCTATTACAATGAAAAGGGAATTGACGAAGATGGAGCTGTAATTCCGGGAATGGGAATGACGTTCGATGCGAATACCCTTCGCATTGAAAAGAGAGGCGATAATTCGTATGCGTTTTACGATAAGTCTGATGTAACAACACCACTTGCCGTGATTGACGTTGCAGGAAGTGTGATTGAAAACATTACGGAAATCTTAAACGACACAACCGTACAAAACGATATTTACCATTCCGTAGCGGCGCAAGGAAAAGCAGCGACTGCAGCAGATGGATCGATTAAGGTAACCAACGGAGATCAAGCAGTATTGAATGCCATGCAACTTTCGGTTGCCAATGCAGGAATTACGACGGCTAAAATTGCTCCAGGTGGAAATAAACAGTTATTAGTAACGGATGAAAACGGTACGGTAAAATGGGTAGATGTTGCAGATGAAGTCATCCAAGAAGCGTTTGAATTCAACGAAAAAGTAACCTTACTAGTTGATGGTGGTGATGGAACTTTTACGTATTACAACGAAAAGGGAATTGATACGGATGGAAATGCTATTCCAGGTCAAGGCGTGAAATTTGATGCCAATACCCTTCGTATCGATAAAACGGCGGACAATACGTACGCCTTTTACGATAAGTCGAATGCAACGACTCCTATTGCAGTGATTGATGTTGCAGGAAGTGTAATCGAAAATATTACAGAAATCTTAAACGATACAAGCGTATAAAACGATATCTACCATTCCGTAGCTGCACAAGGGAAAGCGGTAACTTCACCGAATGCTTCCATTGCAATTGGAGGAGCTGGAGATACGGCTGTATTGAATGCGATGGAATTAACCATTGCCAATGAAGGAGTAACGACTACAACCATTAAAAATCAAGCGGTTACTACAGCTAAAATCAAACCAGGTACAACGGGGCAGTTCTTAGTAACAGGAGCTGATGGAACTGCACAGTGGATTAGCGCAACAGATGAACCAATCAAAGAAATCTTATCACTCAATCAAGCAGTAACTGAATTGACTGATAATCAAAACGGTACGTTTACGTATTTCAATGAGGATGACTACGATGCCAATGGAGATAAGAAACCAGGAGCATTGGGAACTACGTTT
This sequence comes from Myroides gitamensis, assembly GCF_029894455.1. Classification (NCBI taxonomy): domain Bacteria; kingdom Pseudomonadati; phylum Bacteroidota; class Flavobacteriia; order Flavobacteriales; family Flavobacteriaceae; genus Myroides; species Myroides gitamensis. Next base: position 1,845,014 of record NZ_JARYHN010000001.1, on the reverse strand, counting down.
AGTGCAAACACCCTTCGCGTAGAACAAAAAATGGATCCTGCTACTCAACTGGGTTCAGGGGTATATGAATTTTATGACTTATCAAGTGATACGCCAATTGCAACGATTGATGTAACAACAAATATCGTAGAGAATATTACGGAAATCTTAAACCAAGAAGAAGTGCAGAATCAAATTTTTGCTTCTGTAGCGGCTCAAGGGAAAAAGATACAAAGTACAGATGCTTCTATTGCTATTACCAATGGAAATAAAGCAGCGCTTCAAAATGTGACAATCAACATCCAACAAGATGGAGTAAAAGAAGGTCACATTAAGGATGGAGCAGTAACAGTAGCTAAAATTAACGCTACGGGAATTGCACAAAATGCTGTTTTAACTGCAGATGGATTGGGCAATGCGTCTTTTGAAAGTATTGCGGATGCAGTAAAACCTGCAGCTCAAGGTGATTTAAGAGGAGAAGCTGGCGTAATTACAATCGCTGGTGGAGGTGAAAATGTGTTGTTTGGCGGTACGGATAAAGCAGTAACCGTTGGAATCAACGAAAGAGGAATCGCAGGTAAACACATCGGTATCAAAGCAGTAAAAGGCGAAAATATAGCGGATCAAACCATTACAGCTACTAAGCTAGTAGCGGATACAACAGACGCAGGTAAAGTAGCAACTGTAAATGCGGATGGATCAGTGAGCTATTTACCATTAACTTCTGCTGTTATTACAGATAAAGGAAATATTACCACAGATGGAGTAATCCTTGTCAATGACGGTATAGGTAAAGTATTAAGTGATGTAACGTTCAGTATTGGCGAGCAGTCCATTCAAGCCGATCGATTTAATGCTACAGGAGCAGAAACTGGTGCAGTAGCAACAGTAAATGCGGATGGTACAGTGAGTTATAAACCATTAGAAGCCAATGCAATTGCCGAGAAAGGAAATATTACTACAGATGGTATTGTAGCGGTTGACAATGGAACGGGTAAAGTATTAGCCGATGTTAACTTGAGTATTACGAATCAATCGATTACAGCAACTCAATTGGCGGATGGTACAATTACCAATCAACAAATTGCAGCGAATACCATTACAGTAGATAAAATATCAGCAGGGAATGAACCACCAAAACGCGTGATGGTTATTGATGACCAAGGCGTAGTAAAATGGGGAGAATTAGATGATATCGTAACAGATGCAGCAGGTAATTTAACTACAGATAATATCATTGAGTTAAAAGAAGGGGATGGAGTTAATTCTCTGTTTAACGATGTGAAGTTAGGCATTAAGGATGGTAGTATTACCAACCAACAACTTGCAGCTAAAACGATTGAAATTAGTAAGCTAAGTAATGCGGGATCACAACCTGGCATGGTGATGGTAACTGATGCAAATGGCGGTTTTCATTATGTGGATAGAGAGAGCATTGTACAAGCTGGAGCTAACTTAGAATTAGGGGATGAACTAGAATTTTTAGATGGTAATGGAATTTCGGCTGTATTGGCAGAAACCAAAATAGGAATTACAGACGGAGGAATTACAGAAGCAAAATTAGCGGATGGATCCGTTACTACGGCTAAGATCTCTGCACTTGGTGCTGAAGAAAATGCAGTGCTAACAGCAGATGGTCAAGGGAATGTAACCTATAGAAAAATAAATGAAACCGCTTTTGAAGGAACAGAAGCAGATTTGAAATCGGATGGATCATTAACCATTCCAGCGGATAATAAAGCTGTATTAAAAGATTTAACGATTGGTATTGCAACTGGAGGAGTTGACAACACACATTTGGCTGCTAAATCAGTAACAACAGCCAAAATTGACGCTCAAACAGCAGTAAGTGGAGCAGTATTAACGTCAGATGGTGCAGGAAATGCAGTGTTTAAAACACTAGGTGATGTAGCAGAAACACAAGGACATGCCGTGGCTTCTTCGGATCAATCATTGGCCATGACTGCTGGAAACAAAGCGGCATTACAAGCGTTGGATATCAAAGTAGCAGCAGGCGGAATTAAAAACGCACATCTTTCAGATGGAGCTGTAACGGAAGATAAAATTAGCACAACTAAAGGTGCTGGATTAGTTTTAACCTCTACAATAGAAGGAGGCGCTCAATTCCAACCGCTAGGTGAAGTGATTGGAAATGGGGGGAAAGCTATTATTGGAGCACCTGCTATTGATGTTACTGGTGGGGATCACGCAGCGTTAGCAGATGTAACCCTTGATGTGAAAAATGGAGGAATTACAGAGGAAAAACTGGCACAAAATTCAGTTTCATCAGCTAAAATCCAAGCGCAAGCCGTAAGTGCAGCTAAAATGATCGGAGATGGTGCTTTAAAATTATTAGGTACGGATCGCTCAGGTGCGGTAACTTGGTTGGATGCTGAAAGTGATATTTTACAATTAATTACTAGTGTAAATGAAACTACTACTATCGTAAGAGATAATGGTGACGGAACGTTTACTTATTTTAACGAAGCCGATATCGATCAAAATGGTGCGATTAAACCAGACGCAACAGGAGTAAAATTCGATGCGAATACGTTAAAAATCGCACAAGATACTACAGGGGTATTCGTATTTACAGATAAAGCAAGCAATACGCCTTTAGCGACTATCGATGTTCGTGCGAAATCAATTGTATTTGAAGATAATTCTTCTCATCAGTATACTAATATTGAAGAAGCTATTAATCAAATCAACCAAAAGGTTGAAGTGCTTGAGCAACTTGAAATCGAGAAAGCAACCTTATCAGGAAATGGCATTTTAATCAATGGAAATACAAGTGTGGCGGATGCTGTATTTACACCAGTAACATTGACAATTGCCAATGAAGGGGTAACGACAGCTAAGATTAAAGGTGGTAATGCAAAACAACTTTTAGTTACCAATGAGCAAGGAAAAGCGGAATGGGTAGATGCAACAGATTCTATTATAGAAGAAATCATTACTACACAAGAAAAAGTAACAGTCTTACAAAATAACAACAATGGTACGTTTACTTATTTCAATGAAAATGACGTAAATGCAGCAGGAGAAATAATTGGTGATGGTGTAACATTTAATGCAAATACGTTGCGTATTGTAGAAGACGAATCAGGTGTATTTACATTTTATAACCAAGCCTCGACTACTCCTATTGGTATAATTGATGTTGCAGGTACTGTAATTGAAAATATCACAGAAATTTTAAATGAATCAACCGTTCAAAACGATATTTATACGACAGTTGCAGCGCAAGGGAAATTAGTACAAGGTGATGCAGCGATTCAGGTTACAGGGGGTGAAAAAGCAGCCTTAACGGAAATGACTTTGTCACTGAAAAACCAAGGAGTTACTGGAGAAAAAATTAAAAATCAGGCGATTACTGCGGATAAATTATATGCAGGAGAGAACAAAGAAAATCACGTACCTGTAGCACAAGCAGATGGATCTGTGATTTATCAACCGATGGCAGCCGTAGTTAGTGGACAAGCATTGACGTTAGATAGCTCTTTAGCAGCAACTGGTGATACGTCAAAAGCTGTTTTACAACCGTTTAGCTTAAAGGTAAAAGAAGATGGAATCGGTACGAATCACATTCAAAACAAGTCTGTTACTGCAGCTAAGATTAATGCGACTGATATAGAAAGAGGTGCTGTGTTAACCGCAGATGGATCTGGAAATGCAGCGTTTACAACCACAGATCAAGTTGTGGCACCAGCGATGCAAGGTGATCTAGTAGGATCAGAGGGAATTATTGTTGAAGGTGGTGAAAATGTACTATTTGGAAATGAAGAAACAAGTGTAGTTGTAAAAATCAACGACGGTGGAGTACTCGGAAGACATATTGCTCCAGAAACCATTAAAAATGGCAATATTGCCGATCAAACGATCCAAGCAGCGAAATTAACTGCCGGAACAGGAGAGGATCATAGAGTAGCGATGGCTAATGCAGCAGGGGTGGTTGAATACAAACAATTATCTTCCGCTATTCTGACAGAAAAAGGAAATATTCTAACGGATGATGTTATCTCCGTATCGGACAATGGAGTAGATAAAGTATTGGCTGATGTAACGTTAGGCGTGAAGGACAATTCAATCAAAGCAGGGAAACTACACGGCGGTAACGCACAAGCAGGATCAGTTGCGACTGTTGGATCTAATGGAGTTACAGTGACTTTTGAGCCGTTAAAAACGAGCCAATTAACAGGGAAAGGAACCATTACAACCGATGGAGTGGTAACGGTAAATAACGGGGTGGATAAAGTCTTGGCAGACCTTAAATTGGGAATTAAAGACCAAGGAATTACTGCTACTCAATTAAAAGATGGCGCAGTAACCAATGCTAAAATTGCAGATCAAGTGATAACGGCTGACAAACTTTCTTCGGAAGGGATAACGGCGCAAAGTGTGCTACTAAGTGGAGCAAATGGCGAAGTTACTTGGGGTGAGTTAGGTGAAATCGTTGATTTAACAGCAGGTAATTTAACGACTGATAGTATCATTCAAATGTCAACCGATGGTGAAAAAACGCTGTTGAAAGATATTCATTTGAGTGTAGCAAATAACAGTATTACAAAAGATAAATTAAGCAGTGCAAGTCAAGCGCGTGATTTTATCTTAGTTACCGATGGACAAGGTGGATTTGATTATGTATTGAAAGAAGCCGTTCAAGCAGGAGGTGAAGATTTAAGCTTAGGTAATGCCTTAGTATTTACAGATGATACCGATGGTTTAAATGCGGTATTAGCACCAACAAAAATTGACCTTGCTGAAGGTGGGGTAACTGGTGGAAAACTGGCTGCTGGTGCAGTAACAGTAGATAAAATAGCTGCAGGATCAGCAGCAGCTAATACGGTGTTAACTGCTACAGGAACCAATGGTACAGTGGAATTTAAAGCGTTGAGTAATACAGCTTTTGAAGGAGAAGGAAAAGACCTGACTGCAGATCATTCAATTACAGTAACAGCAAACAACAAAGCTTTATTAGCGGAAACAGCAATCGCGGTTGCGGAAGGTGGAATTGAAACAAAACACATCAAAGACCAAGCAATTACAACCGGAAAAATAAGTTCAGTTGTAGGAGACCATAACGCAACTAATGGTACGGTATTAACAGCAGATGGTGCTGGAAATGTAAAATTTCAATCGTTTGAAACTGTTGCAGCAACACAAGGAAAACCGATTACTTCGGATACTTCCTTGACGATTGCAGCAAACAATGCCGCGTTGCAAAACGTAAACATTAAAGTAGCAGAAGGTGGAATTAAAACGGAGCATATCGCAGCGAGAAATGTAACCGAAGATAAAATTGCATCCTCAGAAAAAGCAAGAGGATTGGTATTAACCACTGATGGACAGGGTGGAGCAGCCTTCGAAAGCTTAGACGCTGTTATTGGAACAAGTGGTAAAGCGCTACAACAAGGAACAGGTATTTCCATAACAGGAGCAGGTGCGAGTCAAGCGTTATTAAAAGATGCGAAAGTATCGATTGCTGATGGTGGAGTAGGAACAGGACAATTAGGGGCTAATGTAGTAACAACAGCCAAAATGAGTTCTAAAACAGGGAATACCTCAGCTACCGCAGGACATGTACTAACAGCAGATGGCAATGGAAATGTAAACTTTGTAGCTCCTGCAGGAGTATCGAGCGGAGAATTGAAAGGATCAACTTCTATTGAAGTTACTGACGGACTAGGAGCTGTGTTACACAATGCAACAGTAAACGTTAAGAACAAAGGAATTAAAACGGTTCATTTAGACGATGCAGCAGTGACCTCTGTGAAGATAGGAGAAAATGCAGTAACCAACGAAAAAATTGCAGCTAACGCAGTAACAGAGAGTAAATTGGGAAGTTCTTCTGTAACGGAAGACAAAATTGCAGGTGATGCTGTAACTACAGAAAAAATTGAAAATGAAGCAGTTACTACAGCTAAGATCAAAAATCTTGCGATTGAGAATAACAAAATTAAAAACAATACCATTACCAAAGGTAAACTTAGTGCAGCAGGAGAAACCGTAGGCCACGTGTTAACGGTAGAAGAAGATGGAAAAGTAGCCTTTAAAGCTCCAACAGGACAAGATATAACCAAAGGTAATTTAACTGGAGGCTCGGTAATTGATGTAGCTAATGGTACAGATGCTGTATTGAAAAACGTAACATTAGATGTGAATGAGCACAGTATTGAAGGAAGACATATCAAATATGCTACAATTGGAAGCGATGAATTAGCAGGCGGAGCAGTAGGAACAGAGGAATTACAAAATGATGCTGTAACAGAGGAAAAACTAGCAAATCAGGCAGTTACTTCTGACAAAATTGCTGGTGGCGCTGTAGGAACGGATGAATTAGCAGCCAATTCAGTAGGTTTTGATATCATCAAAGATTACAGTGTTACGCCAATCAAAATTGCGACCGAAGAATATGATGAGGACTATGCAGAAGAAGGTTTAGTATTGACTTCAAAAGGAGATGGTTCAGCCGAATTCAGACGCCCATCAGGTGGTGGAGCAGGTTTCTTTTATGCACCATCTTTCGTGGTAGAAATTGAGCCAGGAAGAGAAGGATCTAAAGATGTGTATGATATTTATTATGAGCAATTTAGTAATGCTATTGGTTCGAGAAGTACTGCAAGATTGAATATATACAATCGCGAAGATTTAGATTTCTTTATCGTGTACTACGATGATGAGGTATTCGAAGAGGTGGATATTGATGAGGATGGAGAATTGACTTATAAAACGATGAGAAATCCAAATGTGACTACTAAGACTTATTTTAATGTAGTGATGCAGTTGAAATAAGAGAAGAGGTAACAAAGTAACTTGTCTTACCAGAGACAAGTTACTTCTCAATGTGAATTGACGTGATGCTTTCTGTAAAAAAGAATTTGATACAGCAAGAATACCCTTTTTTATTGCAAATAAAAGAAAGAAAATGAAAAACAAAATACTACTACTATTTATTGCTTTATGTACCAATTTACTATTGGGGCAAACGAAAGACAGGCCTTTTCCTTATCATTTAGTTTTGACAGAGGATTATGCACCTGATGAAATTGAAGAACATATAGGTGAAAATGCTCCTACAGGAAGTAGCCGTTATACAGAATATGGACTTGTCTTGACCGAAGATCGAGAGGAATTCGCTTTTAGTGGGTTTTATTTAAAGGATATTGAATTCCCATCTAATCATGGAATCATTGTGAAATTTAAATATTCAATGTATGACGGAAAAGAATATTTTGGAACGTATGGAGATGGAATGAGTATGTTTTTATTCGATGGGGATAAAGACTTTGAAATTGGAGCTGCAGGAGCGGGTTTAGGTTATGCATACAACAATGGAAATAATACAGCAGGATTGAATGGGGCTTATTTAGGGATTGGACTAGATGTTTTTGGAGGTTTTAAAGAACGCGCTGTATCTTCTGGAGAGAAAAGGGAAGGAATTGATGGATTGACATATAAGTATAACGATCATATTACATTGCGTGGTGGACAATTTAAAAATGATCGCTATAAAGGATATCCGGTTTTAGGTACAGAACAAGTAGCTTATGGAAATGAAGGCTCCCCTGGTGTGGCAAGAGCAATATTAGATTATGATACCGGTGATTATGAGACAAGTACGTATAGTAATCCTGGGGGAATGCATGATTTAAGATCAATTAAATACGATGGATGGGCTCCTTATTACAATACCGTAACAGCTACCTTAATTCCGGTCAATAATGGAGAAGATGGTATGCTAGTTAGTGTTATAGTTAGACAAGATAGCTATAATGGATATGCAAACCCTTTTACTGATTTTTATTACCCAAATTCTTTTAAAACAAGGGATCAAAATGGAAATGTTTATACGTTTCAAACGAAAGTCCCAGATGTCTTTAAGGTTGGTTTCGCTGCGAGTACTGGAGGGGCAACACAAACCCAATTAATCAAGGAAGTTATAGTTGACTTGCCGTATGCTCCAATTACGGTAGATCGTGAAATTGAAATTTGTACAAGTACTGCAACTAATTTTGAAAATTATGTTGTAATAGAAAATTTTTTTTCAAATTTCACTTTTTATCAGGGAACTATTGAGGATCCTGATTCTAGAGAAGGACAATATAATGCGGATTTAAGTACGTTGCGTTTTGAAGATGAAAATGGTTTTGATGTAACAACCTCAAGGCGAATGGAAGGTATTCGCATGGTTATTGAGTATGAAGATCCAGGAGTTGGTTTGTGGGAAATAAATTACCGTCCTGATGTTACTTTTAGACCCGATGTAACTTTTTATTTCACTCCAGAACGAAATGATTTACCAGAAGGAGAGTATAGTGTATACTATTCTGCAAAAGCTATAGAAGATGGAAGTGGTGGTCCATTTGCAGAAGATGTATACCGAAGTAGACCAACTAAAGTTACTGCAATAATGAAATCGTGTTCAACTACTGTCAATCCTAATTTGCCCATTAAAGTAAAAATGGAAGAAGAAGAGGAAGAATAGTAATACGATATAAAAAAAGCTCCAAATTTTGGAGCTTTTTTTTATAACGTAAGTCGTTTTTATTTTTTTAATGCCCACATCGAGCCGTTCTTGGTTGTCGTCTGTAGTAAGATGCCTCCTGCTGTGAGTTGAGTTAGGTGTTGTTCACTTTCTGCTCTTGGCATTCCGGACAATTCAGCAAATTCTTTGGCCGTCAATGTTGGATATACGCTAAACAAATAGTCCCAAGTTTTGGCATAATGTAATTTTTGTACTTGTGGATTCAGAGTTAAGATTGCCGTTTCATAAAAAGGATACGGTTTTGTACCATATACGAATTCTCTTGTTTCAGCACGTTCAAAAAACAGGGTTGGAAATCCACGTACTCCGTAGCTTCGCGCTAGTTGCAAATCTTCTTCAAATAGGATTCTTGCTTTTCCTTCATAGTCCGCTTTTAGTTGGATAGGATCTAAACCTACTTGCTTTGCCGCGGCTTCTAGGTGCTCCCATTTGGCGATATTCTTCTTCTCTAAGAAGACCATTTCCCGAACGACGCGCAAAAAGGCAATTGCTTTGTTTTCGCTCTTGTTTTTGTCTTGAATTTGTGCTGCTTTAAAGGCAATAGACGAAGGATAGGAAGAACTCAGCGGATCTTCTAGCCACACATCTCCATCAATTGGCATATCGTAGTGTACACTGACCTCATCCCAATGGTGTGCAACATCGGCGGGCTGGCTGATTCCGCCACTGTTGTAGTTCCAATCGGGTAGCAGCCCTCCCATGCGGTAGTCGATCTCAATAGCTGAACCGTATTCTAATTTCAGTTTGCGCAGTTGAGGTTCAATCCCCCAACAGGAAGAGCAAATAGGATCAGTAAAATACACTACTTTGATCTTTTCTCCTTGTATAGGGGTATTTTTTATGACTTGTTGTTCTATTTGTGTGTTAGGGGTTTCGCATAGCCCCGTTTCGATATCACACAAGAGCGGGTTGTTTGTTTTATTGTCATTCATAATAGTAGTATTTGATTATTTATTCTTGTCACTATAGGTCATAATAGAGAAGGCGAAAAGGGGTGAAATTACTTGTTGTGCTATTTTCCTATAGTGAGCGGCTATTTGTTAATTGCTATATGTCGCCCCGTATTGATTTACTTTTCGATTGACACCAAAACAGGAATGAACATCGAGAAGAACTCCTTTTTCTATGCTGTATTTGATGGTTATTACACAAAGATAAGATAACTTAAGTGGTTGAATCGTATTGGTTTCTATTTGGAAACCACTTACCTTCTGGTAAGTAAGTGTTTCTTTTTTGGGATGATTTCACAGTAGTGAAAATACACTAGAAATGCTCAACCAAAGGAGGGATAGGTGTGTCTTACTCTTAAATATTGTTTAAAATTATATTGTGCACAATATAATAGTGTACCTTTGCTTTATATTTTAAGTCAGATTCTAATGATTGATTCCTTATCACTTGAAAACCAGGTTTGTTTTCCTATTTATGCTTTAGCAAAAGAGATTGTCCATCACTATCGTCCTTTTTTGGATGATTTGGGAATTACTTATCCGCAATATTTGGTATTAATGGTTTTGTGGAAAGAACGCGAACAAACAGTTGGACAGCTTGGAGATAAAGTGTTTTTGGATAGTGGAACACTCACGCCTCTCTTGAAGCGCATGGAGCAAAAAGGAATGGTAGAAAGAAAGCGAAGCCCGCAAGATGAGCGTGTAGTAAAAATATCGTTAACGGAAAAAGGACTTGCTTTAGAAGAGCAGGCAAAGGATATTCCGCAGAAGCTTATGGAATCCATGCAAGTTTCGGAAGAAGAGGTTTTGGAACTGAAAAATAGTGTAATGAAAATTTTAAATAAACAAAAATAAGAGCCATGTCATTGATAGAAAATTTGAAATGGAGACATGCTGTAAAAGCGTATGACTCTACAAAAAAAGTAAGTGAAGAACAACTAGATAAAATTATAGAAGCAGCCCGGTTGGCACCTACCTCTTCGGGGCTTCAACCTTTTAAATTACTGGTAGTACGCGATCAAGCGATGAAAGAAAAATTAGCGGAAGGAGCATTAAATCCCGAGTGTATGCGCGACTGTTCTCATGTGCTAATTTTTGCAGCTTGGGATCAATACACCGAAGATCGAATTGATACGGTATATGATTTTACTACGGATCAACGCGACCTACCTCGAGGAAGGTTTGGGAGCTATACGGATAAATTAAAACAGATGTATTTGAATCAGCCGAGTGAAATGAACTTTGCTCACGCAGCTCGTCAGACGTACATTGCGTTGGGATTAGCGTTAGCTCAAGCGGCTGAATTAAGAGTTGATTCTACGCCAGCAGAAGGGTTTAGCAATGAAGTAGTTGATCGAGTATTAGGATTGAAAGAACTAGGTTTAAAAAGCGTGTCTTTAATGTATGTAGGATACGCCGATCCAGTTAATGATTGGATTGCGCCCATGAAAAAAGTAAGGATTCCCAAAGAAGAATTTATATTGGAATTTTAAAAAATAAAAACCTAACTTAATCAAGTTGGGTTTTCTTTTTACTCTCTAGTACCTGTCTTACTTAAAGGCAGGTACTTTTTTTTGTCTTGACTATTGTCCAATTCAAATAACTATCAGTGTATTCACATTTTGCGATAATAAAAAGGAAGGAGGGAGTATTTTTTTTAATGTAGATTGAAAAAAAATGCTTGTTTTATTTGAGTTTTTAATATGTATGTAGTTAATAAAAAGTTAATAAAAATACGGTTTGTTTGGTTTTAAATAGTTGAATTTCAGTGTTTTAATTGTTTTGTGCGTTTCTTTTTTAGTAAAAAGTGGTAATATGAGAATTTTTTGGCACAATAGTTGGATTTTAGAGAATAGAACGAATGTTTTAAAAACTAAAAACAATGGTACAAGCAAACGAAGTAATTACAAGATTAAAACAGCTACTGGGATATAAAAATGATTTACAGTTAGCTGAGGTATTGGACATCAAACCCAATACGTTATCGACCTGGAAAAAACGTGAGACATTGGCCTATGATAAAATTATAGAAGTATGCAAGAAATATAAAATTGATTTGAATGATTTATTTCTTACTCATCCTAATTCTATTTTAAATATCAATCTAGAAGATCGAAGAGTAAAAATGATTTCTGTTGATCATCATATTGAATACTTCTTGAATCCAGAAAAGTGCTATGGAACTTCCCCTTCTTGTGTTTTTCCAATCGCAGAAGAGGTCGATATGGCTTTTCAAATTGGGGTGGAAAATATGTTTCCTACAGTTAAAGTAAGCTCTTATGTATTGGTAAAAAAGATAGCGCTTCAAGATATCTTACCTTGGCAAATTTATGTGCTTGTGGTTGAAAATAGGGGGATTTTATGTTATCGCTTCAAACAATATACAGCAGAGGGGAATTTATTTCTCGTGAGCGATAACTTCGCCTTTGAAAACTTGGAGATTCGCCCTGAAGATGTAAGAGAGGTTTTTTGTATTCACGGGGCATTCTTACCTAATGTAAAGAATTTAATTCAGCACTAAATCGGTTGTGCTATTCTAGATAAGAAGTAACAGAAGAAAGAATAGCATATCAATCCATCTGCACGTTGTGTATTGTTACCAAGTGCAACTTTCAAAAAGTAAATCGGATAAATAAAAGTACTTGTCTCTTTTTTTGTAAATGAGATTCAAGCAGGGCAGCGTATGCCTATATTTTAGAAGATAAACTTTTAGCAATAGGCGCTAAGTGAACGATTTTTCCTTGTTTTCTTAGGGAATAAGCCTAAAATCAGAAAAAAACAGATGAGAAAAATGAAATGCTTCTTCGTTAAAAAGAATTCGCTCCTTGTCAATATAGGAGGTTAGATGGATCTCTTTGCGATCAACGTTCGTTTATTCTCGAATTATTTAAAAATGAAAGCGGACTATCTGCGATTTTTATATAAAAGTCGACTTATTCTGAAACGATATTGTATTGTGATTTTACTATTGTTTAGTTTTTGTTATGTGTTAATAAAATAAATTATTTTCAATAATTAACTCAATATTGTATGATATTCGTTTCCTTGATTAGTTTTGCTGTCATAAAATTTCATTAAAAATAGAAGAACAAAAATTGTTTATTATGATGAATAAAACGTTACTAACGGTTTTTTTAATGGGCTTAGGAGTTGTAAGTACTCAAGCTCAAGAATTGGGATTCAGTATTGGAGGTCATGTTCCAAACCCAGCTTCAGTATTAGATATTCAAGCAACAAATAAAGGGGTATTAATCCCGAGAATAGATTTAAAAACAACCACAGTTCTACAAGGAGGAGTAAATCCAGAAGGAGTAATTGTGTATAATAATGGAACCGTTTTGACTCCAGGTTTCTACTATTGGAATGGAGAAAAATGGGAAATGCTGACTGGAGATAACTATATCGCAGATGAATTGGCAAAAGTAGAGGAAAGGCTTGAGACGCAAATTACCAATATCATCAATGGTGGTGGAGAGGATCAAGGAACGGATATTAGCTATTTGGTATCCTTTAATCCAGAAACCAATGTGTTTACCTATTTAAAACCCAATGAAGATGGGGGGTATGATAAGACAGAAATTAATTTTACACAAGCTGTACAAGGAATAGAAACTAACACTTTCATGAGAGAAGTAACCCTTACAAATTCAGAAGGGAAAGAAGTGGTATCGGGCTATGTTTATTTCTCAGAGGATGTGATTAAAGCATGGAAAGTCGACCATCCAGAAGGAAATCCAGTATTGGAAATGGACAATGACTTGGGAACTCGCATTGATGTATTGGGCGTAGTAAACAATAATTTTAAAGACCTTTTTGAGAGCGAGACCAATACGACGATCATCCATGATATCATTAAAAATGCACCGAATAATGTTTGGGTAGACGATCGAGGAGAAGCGGGGCAATACTTAATGTATATAGATGAAAACGAAACGGAGCACGAAGTCAATTTAACTCAACAAGAAACACAAACGCAAATGTTTAAACATGTCGTGAGTGGTGATGGGAATACAGGAGAAGCACTATCGACATCAACTTTAAATTCAGCTGATTTAAAAGATGGAGGGATTTATTACTCCTATCAGGCAGAGCACGGACAGACGTTTTATATCAATATGACCAATGATGTTATCAATTCCATTCAAAACAGTGAAACGCTAAAAAAGGAGATTTTCAATACCGTAAATGAGTACAACTCGACAGGAGGAAATGTGTATTACGGCAAGATGGATGCTTCCAGTACAGAAGATGTATTGTATGTAATTCAAAATGATGTTCCACAACAAATCGACATCTCCCAAGATATCTTAAAAGTAATTGAAGATGTGACAAATAACACGATTATTGATAAGATTCTAGAAAGAACTGAGGTGACGATTAAGATAGATGATGCAGATGTGGCTGTAGGTACTTCCATTGATGGAAGTAAGGTGTATAAAGGAAAGAGAACCATAACTGTTTTCCATGAAGATGGATATGATGTTACATTTACTCATCCCATTACGGTACAACCTGCGAAAAAAGTAAATGCACCCGGTACAGATGCTATTAGCTATGAACCTACGAATGAGAAAATAGAAACGTTACTTTCGGCGACAATTATTCGAAAAGCAACGAAGCAAATCATAACGAATCAAGTGACAGATGTAAGTACAACAACTCAGAATCAATTGAGTTTTAGTTTTGGTTTAGGCACAATGTATACAGCATTAGAAAATGATGAATACGAAGTTGTTTTTGAGTATACGGCGAAATAGAATAAAAAAAGAAAAGGATGAAAAAGTTATTTTTTGTTGTGTTTTTACTTTGGGGGTATCTTCAAGGATACGCCCAAGTAGGAATAGGGATTAATAAGCCTTCTTCTTCCGCTATGTTAGATATTCATAGTACAGGCGGCAATAAAGGGGTGCTTTTCCCTAAAGTGGCTTTGGTAGATACAAAATCGTATGCTCCTATTACAGGAGATAGCTATGATTCGCACAATGTTGGTTTGCTTGTATACAACATCACAAACCCATGTTGCGAAAGGGCTCCATCAAGGTTATTATTACTGGACAGGGACAACTTGGGTTGGACTTCCAGATACTGATACTATTTTAGATTTAGTAGCCTCGCAAACTGTTAATGGAGGGGTGTATTATGGCAAAATAAATGGAGGAACCCAAGATGTACTTTATATAAAGAAAAAGGATACACAGGGAAATGACGTTGAGGAAGCCATTGACTTGCTAAACATCTTATTACAAGATTTAAATAGCTTGACGGAAGAGAATATCTTTAGACTTAAAAAGGTTTTTGGATACGATATAACAGAACACATTGTCTATACCGGTAAATCAATACAAGGGAAATATCAGTATAGTGTATACGGTAGGACCGAAATAGAAGAGGGAAATGCAGAAGTGAGAGGAGTAAGATTGAGCCGTGAATCCCTACAGTTACTAGAGGAAGGAGTCATTTTTGACATTCATTTAGTCAATGCGGATCAACAGCTGATTGATATTAATATTACCGATATAGAAGTTACAGCGGCGGGGGTTTTGAAATTTAGTCTAGGTACAAGCAGTATGTACTTTACGCTGCCTGCTGGAGGATACGGTGTTATTGTTGATTTATTAAGCACAAGAATACACTTGTAATGAGGTAGGTTTACCTTCCAAATATTCTAGGCCTACTATGTTCTGAGTATAATGTTTTTTATAACATAAAATGCGAAGAATATCTTGTGAATAATGTGAAAAAGTAATACTTTTTCAAAGTAAAATGCAGGGGATAGAAAAGATAAGTACAAAGGAGAATTTCCCCATAAAAATAACCTAAAGTCTAGTTTATTATATTGATTTTTAGGGATAAAGAGTAGATGATAAAACAGGAACAATGAAACACAAAATACAAACACTACTACTTTGTTTGAGTATAGGTTATGTTGCTCACGCACAAACAGGTAAAATATGGGGATTGGCGTAGCTATTCCTGATCCAAGTGCGATACTTCACATGGAGTCGGAGAATCAAGGAATCTTAATTCCCAATGTAAACTTACAAGACATTCGCCAAAAATTTCCTATAGATAGCGAGATGAAAGAAAGTCTTTTGGTGTATAACAAAAGAGAATCGGATGATTTAGCGAAAGGTTATTACTATTGGACAGTAACGGGA
The DNA here is from genome assembly GCF_029894455.1 of Myroides gitamensis. Lineage (NCBI taxonomy): Bacteria > Pseudomonadati > Bacteroidota > Flavobacteriia > Flavobacteriales > Flavobacteriaceae > Myroides > Myroides gitamensis. The sequence continues at coordinate 1,829,379 of NZ_JARYHN010000001.1, read as the reverse complement.
ACAGACCCCCTTGGAAAATGGGTTAGAGTGTTAACAAGTGAAGATCACGATCGTCTTGTAGCGGGGCAAATTCAAGAATCATTTGTGGAAGAAACAGTTCTAGTTAATGGAAAACCAGAAGGAACGGGGGTGTTTGTTTATACCCCAGATAAAACCATGGCAGATGATCCTCAAGCCCCTGGTCGCTTGGTGTTGGATATTCCAGGTTTGGTCGTGAAAAATCAAACGTTGACTAGCTTTACTTTGGAACAATTTGCGTTATATCACTATTCAAATGGAGATGTAACTAGAGTACCAAAAACACCAGAAGAAACGAACAATGGTATGATTCGTTTGGATAAAACAACGACAGAGTTAGAGTTAGTGTATACTGATGAAGATGAGAAGGTATTTAATTTTGCAGTAAAAGACCTATTAGGAGGAAATAATGATGATATTCCAGCTATTACGGATTTGAAAGTAAATCAGACGAATACGGGGTTGGTTTATACCAATGAAAAAGGAATAGATGTACTGGTTGATTTAGTAGAGCTCATTAAAAAAAATGAAACCGTTACGACGATGACTATTGATGAGCATGATAACCTCATTTTTGTGAATGAAAGACAAGCGAGACAACAAGTGAATATCCGAAATGTAGTGAAAGAACCGTGGCATAAAGCAGAAGATAATACCGAAGCTACTGCCCTTTCAGATAATATTTTTACCAATGGATGGGTTGGAGTTGGCTTAACACCTCAGCAAGCAAAAGAAGCCATTCACCATTTAAAACCCGATGAAAAATTGCGTATTAATGGAAGTATCTACGCGCGTAATAGTTATTATGCAGATTATGTATTTGATACTTATTTTTCAAATGAAGTATCCAATCTTAAAGAAGACTATCGTTTTAAGGATTTAACTACTGTTGAATCTTTTATTAAAGCCAATCATCATTTACCAGGTATTACTCCTATTACAGCCTTGGAACAATCAACAGAAGAAGGTTACTTAATTAATGTATCTGAATTATCCATTCAATTGTTGGAAAAAGTAGAAGAATTGTATTTGCATACCATTGAACAACAGAAGATTATAGAAAGTCAACAAGAAGCATTAGATAAACTTCAAAAGCAGTTCACTCAATTTGAACAAGAGATGAAAGATAAAAAGGAAAATTAGATCAGAAGTAGTTATGAAAAAAATATTACACTATATAACCCTATGGTCTGTACTATTTAGTATCAGTACTTTTTATGGGCAAATAAATAAATCGACAGGAACGCGTATTACAGATAATACTATCGATAAGGAATTGAGAACCAATGCTATTTTAGATTTAGATAGCACATCCAAAGGTTTTTATTTGCCTCGTATGACTACAGCACAACGAGATGCCTTATTGCAAGATATGAGTAAAGACAACGGTTTAGCTGTTTATAATATTGATAATGATTGTGTGGAATACTGGAGTGCCCGCGCAAATAAGTGGATGAGTTTATGTGGAACTTTACCACCTGCTGAGTTAGATATTGAAGCAGGGAGTTGCTCTACTATTATATTTAATGGATTTCCTATGGTACATGGAAAACCGCAAGCCCAACAAGGTATTGCTTTTAAACCAGAAGAACAGTTTATTAGTTTGCGGTTGAAAGTGAATCAAGTGGGAACCTACACCATTTCTGTAATTTCTGATAATGGATATTTCTTTTCGGGCGAAGGTCAATTCCAAGCGATAGGAACGTATCAAATTATATTGAAAGGAATGGGAACACCAGTGAACGGATATGAAGATGGAGGAGATACGTTAAAGTTTATCATTAATGGAAAGGAATCTACCGTTTGTACCAATACGGAGATGTTGGTTATTCCAGCTGATCTGAAGTATACCTTCACTTCAACAGCACATCAAGCACAAGGGAAATACTATGTAGGAGCAGTAGCTTCAGCCGCAAAAGATAATAAAATTCAGGTTAATGTTAAGGTAATAGATGGTGGATTAGCGACGATAAAAGCGACTAATGCTGTGGTTGGACTGACGTTTGAAGGTACAAAAATGTTAACTAGCAATACAGTTGATCAAATTATACTAGAACCAATAGCAGGGCAAAATACACCTTTAGAAAATATACAAGAAAGGTATGCATTAACTTTTGCAGTCAACACAGTTGATCCTACAGGAACGATTGGATCGGCTACTGCAGAAGTTGTGATTGCAGAAACAAAAATAGACGCTCAATTCGACGAGGCAACATTTGGCACGAAACCATATTACCAAGAAGCTGAATTAACAGAAGAGCATACAATAAAATTACCAGTTAAAGTGATCGGTTCGGGTAAGAGTACTTTGTATCTAAAAGGAGCTGGAGGAATTGTGTTTAAAGCAGAAGATATTGTATTCAATATGCCTGCGCATTCAGATGATTTACAAGAGGTCACATTTAAAGCAGTTGCAGGAACATTGCCAAAAGCAAATGAAGTGAATCTAACACTAAGTGGTGGTGACCCTCGATTTACAATTGAAAATGGTACTGTTCTGCGTTTGCCTTTAACTATAAAACCAGTACAATATACCCTAGATTGTACCTCCATAAAAACGAGTAGAGGTGCCATGCCTTACAATAAACCAATTGGAGAGCAGTATACGATACAGGTAACTGCTGATGTGACTGTAGTTGGGGAATATGAAATTAATACTGATCTAGCAATAGATGGAATCTTGTTTAGTACTACTCGAGCAGGAGTTAAACAAGCATTTACTACTACAGGAAAACAAGAAGTGACATTGTATGCGGTAGATGGAACAAAGATTCCAACTAATAAAGGAGAATACACGGTTGGTTTGGTAGCAAACGATACGTCTAATACTACATGTAGTCAAGTAAAATTGAAAGTGGGGTATAATGATATTAATATTTTAGTCTTGTTTGGAGAAAAAAGCAATACTACAACGCCAAGAAGTAGTGATGCTTTATTTTTTACAGGAAAAAATAGCAGTGGTAAGCATCGTTTTGGAGCTGGAGGAGAATTTACAGAAACAGGAGAAGTAACAGTAACTACGGTTAAAATATTTGATTCTAATTTTGTAGCCTTACGAGCACAGTTAGTAACAGATATTTTGGCAGGAAAGTATAATTTTATTCTGATTTCTGGACAAGCAGCACTATATGGTGTAGATAGTGATCTTGCTGATGCACTCTACAAGTATGTTACTACTGACCAAGGAGTTTTGTGGTTACAATCGCGTTATTATCATGCGAATCGCGAGAGTAGTATTAACTATGTATCTACTTTCAGATTAAATAGACCATTCCAAATGGCTAGTATACCAGGAGGGCTAAAACCAAATGGTTATGATTTAATTAAGCAATTTAATGGCGGGAATGATTTGATTGCTAATAATTATGGTAATGATAAAAATTACAATATGATTGTAGCGAATCCAAACGAGGAGTTGACGAAAGCTAGAAATGGATATGAATACAAACGAAATACCAATGGTAAATTCTACGATATTCACTGGTATATGGCGCGTAGCCTAACGAACTTTGGTTCTATAGATGGAGCGGGTTCTAGCTTTAGAGCACTATTGGCAGATAGGGGAACTCAGTTTGGTGATGCGAGAGGTTTAATCTTTGCACATAAAACGCATAAAAATATGATTTGGGCTCCTATTGCAGAAGATTGGTTTGAAGGTACATTAACAGTAGGAACTCATATAAATGCTAATGGAGAACCTTTCCATGTCGATCAAACAGGAAACGTTGATGTGACAAATATTGGTGCTTTTATTGCCAATATTTGGACGACTTTGATGGAGCGCATAGCAAATAAATAAAGACAGGTAAAGTATACGAAACCCATTAAAGTAATACTATTACAGCTAGTACTCAAACCATAAGTAAGATGCTCTGATTAGGAGCATGGAGCAAGGGGGGGAGTACTAGCTGTATTTTTTGTATCCGACGGGAAAACACATGCTTAATAAATAGAGATAAAATAAAAAATACAGCTATTGATCCTATATTTTATTACTAGAGAATAGAAATGAAAGATTTAAGTGTTTTAATTAACAATTTTTAGTGTTAATGTTGTTATAAATGAGTTAAAATTAGTAATATTGCCGCCTACATAAGGAGATACAAAAAACGACTTGTAGTCTTAGAGTAGTATTTATTTTCTCCTTCATGAAGCATGTAATTATTATTGATACCTTATGAACACTTTTTTTAAACAACTAAGCCTTAGTTTGCTTTTTATGGCAACAGCTTCTTCAGCTTTTGCACAAGACACTTCTACCCCAAAAGAGAAAAAAATGAATCTAGTCTATGTAGGATTGGGATTTGGACTCGATTATGGTGGAATAGGAGGTAAAATTGAATATTTACCTATTGAAAATATTGGTGTTTTTGCTGGTTTAGGGCACAATTTTGATGGAGTTGGATGGAATGTTGGAGCTTCTTATAAAATAAAAGCAACCGATCACTTGTCTGTCAATCCAATGGTTATGTATGGGTATAATGGGGTTCTTAAAGTGAATGGAGCTTCAGAATATGATATGGTTTCTCATGGTATGACTTTTGGTGTCAATCTAGACATTTATGTTGGTAGAAAAGGAAATAAAATCAGTACAGGACTGTATGTGCCTATCCGTTCTAAAAAGTTTATGGATAACTACGATGCCGTAAAAGACGACAGTCGTGTATCTATGGATAATGAATTGTTGCCAATTGCAATCGGTGTTGGATATAACTGGAAACTGAATTAACTTTTAGAAATTCCACAGCATAATATAAAAAGAGCATTGTAGTTTTCTACAATGCTTTTTTTAATTGGTCGTAATCAGCTTGCTGCCCCATTCAGTGAGTTGGAGCGTAAATAATATCGTATTCGCTTATATTTTCTGTATCTTGGTCATACAAATGCACTCCATGAAAAACGATATATTTATCTGCCATAATTGTCCTATGACTCGTACTATGGCTGCCATTGGAACGAAATGGAAACCGATTATTATTTATGCCATAGGAATCAAAACGTTGCGTTTCGGCGAAATTTTTGCTCGTGTGGAAATTATCTCTAAGAAAGTATTGACACAGCAATTAAAGGAACTGGCAGAAGATGAAATTGTTACGCGTACAGAATACAACGAGATCCCCCTACGAGTAGAGTATAAGTTGACCGAAAAAGGTATTGAACAGCTTAAAATATTGAATCAACTTACGCTATGGAATCAAAAGTACAATGGAGAAGGGTACAAGCAAGAAGAGTAAATCTCCTATTTCGTTCGTCCTTTAATACTATAAGGAACGGCTATCCATTCATAGTTATGGTGTAGTTGTCGTACTCGACCAAAACCTGGAAAAGATTGATGTGCTCCAGCAATCAAAGACTGTTTTTCTGCCATAGACTGGTAAAACGAATTTCGAACTTTTTTAGCTAAATCTTGGTCTTCATCAAAATGATTCGTCATGAATGGCAATTCAAATTGGACGCTTACTACATGAACTAAATCTCCCCAAAAATACAGTTGTTCTTCTTTACTGTCTAAAAGATATACAGTATGACCAGGGGTGTTGCCTATTGTAGGGAGTACTTTTATATCGGGTAAGAGGGAGCCTGCCTGATTTTTAAAGGTCACAATTTGATTAGAGTCTGTATAAAGTGAAACTGCATGTTGAACACCTTCTACAATCTTTTTTTGTTCTGCTGATAAAGTATTTCTCGCCTCATCGCTATTCATAGTTGCTAACCAATAAGTAAATTCCACCTCATTGATGTGAATGATAGCATTTGGAAATACTCTTTTGTTATCTCGTGCTAATCCCCCCGCGTGATCAACGTGAATATGAGTAATCAAGATATCCGTAATATCTTTCGGGTTGGAGCCCATAAGCATGTAGACTTTGTACTAATTTTCCTGCGGCTGCACCAAAGAAATCGCCCGCACCTGCATCAACTAAAATAGTGTGAGTTGAGGATTGAATAAGGTAGGAATTGATACTGACTTCTACAGGATTTTGCAAGAAAGCTTTTGTTGTTAATTCACTAGCTTTTACCCCCTCTTGAGCATCAAATAAGGCATCAACATCAATATCGACACTGCCATCACTGAGTGCAGTTACTTTATAATCTCCCAATTGAATGGTGTAAAAAGAAGGTTGTCCTACAAGGTTTTGACTGACTAATAACCATAAAAGAAGAGGTATAAAAGTCATGAAGTTTGATCTACTTTTTTTCATATTTGGTATTATTTATGTTTAGCAAGCAAAGCTAGAACTTAATGGTTTCTAAAAGAGACTATGAAAGCAATAGAGGTTACCTTTAGGTCACCAGTATTTTAAATTTAAAAATGGATTTTTATTGTGTCAAGCGTAGGTTATCAAATGACAGCTTCTCTTTTGATGACTTTTTTTATAATCAATTAAAGGAAGAACTAAGAAAATGGAAACTGTAAAAATCACTGATTTTAGCGAGTACTTGGTCCCGAACAATTGTTTTATTTTGAAGGTAATAGAAAGTACAAGGAAGTATAATATAAAAATAATGGATTGCCTTTGTTTTTAAGACTAAGATGCTTGTTTAACTTTGTATAATACTAGATAAAAAATATAGGATATGGATAAGAAAGAGACCTGGATAGAAGGAGAAATCCTTTTTTACTATAATCGAGAAACGATAGAACAACTAGTATTGACTAACCTGAAATATGCCTATGTTCAGGTTTTGGGACATATACCCTATTTATTCGTTTTTGCGGATCATCAACGCTATATCTCCACTGAGCTAAAGGGGTTTGAGGCTATGTACCAAGAATTGTCGCATCAGTTTCATTTTGATGATACCACCTTTTATGCCGTGTGTAAAACGAGAGTAGAAGACGATAAAGTAAAGATTTGGGCGAAGAAAATGGCGCAGAATTATCAACTCTTAGAGGAGTATTTGAATGATGGTGATTTGGGCTATGACGTGTATACCACACCTAAGCAAATGATCTCTTGGGATACAACGTACGAACAATTGGAAGCATCTGGGGTAGTAGAAGCCTATTTTACGGAGTATGGTTCTAAATACTTGCGATTTAAACATGCGGTTAGGGTAGAAGGAGTACTAATTCATCAACTGGAAGTATATGCTGATCACGGCAGTGCTGCGCTTCCTGTACAAGAGTATTTTGTATCGTTATACGATGAAACCAATACGGATAAAAGCTACAAACAATTGCGCGAACTTTGGATTGATGATGCGATTGATGTTGAGCAATATGGTTATGAAAGAGAGGATCAATGTTATTTGCAATTTGGTTTTGCTGAAGGAATAAGTGCATCGATTTGTTATACCTATGATGCAGAACACGGTTATGACGACGGTAGTACCTCTCTTCATTTTTACAACAAACGAGAATATGATTCTTTTTTAGACAATGAAGCCTACGAAGAAGTGATGGAGCTATCAGAATTTCTCCCTTTTCCGAGTCGTTTAGATTTGCAAGTAGGATACAAAGATAGAGAAGAAGTGAAGCGTATTCCGCCAAAGATAAGAGAAGTTGAGGGAGCTAAAAGTGGGATTTGGTTGGATCAAGCGACAAATAAAATTGGGTTTGTCGGATTGGAAACTGCGTTAATACTAGACCTAGATAAAATCGAAAATTTTACCTTCCAGAATGTACTCCCCGCAAAAGGAGCTGGATATGCTGATCTTATTGTTCACTTCAAAACAAAGGAATACCTCTATATTTTTACTGCGGACACCTATTTTTTTGATCAATTTTCCCATCCATTGGAACTAATGACAAAAAAATCAGTAGCCATTCCTGAAGCCTATTATAACTGTTAGGTAGAAAATAGAAGAAATGGTGATGACATCGAATTAAAGTTAGAAGCTAGTCTCTTTGTTAAGAGGTAAAATTTTAATCTAGTAATCTAACTTTTAATGGGAAATGGCACGTTGGATTGTCATCATCATTCTTGCACGACATGCAAATACAAACTAAAAAAATACAAACGATTATTTGATAACTGCGCTTTTTCATACCTAATTTTATTGAAAGGATTACTAATGAAAATCGAAATTAGGAGGCAATTTTGAATATTTTTTGAATATTTATTTTTTTGAATGAAAAAGATGATTTATAGGGTGAATGCAACCAGGGTTGAGCTTTACTAAAGTTTATCTCACTTGTGTATTGATTGGAAAGGCTATAGGCGAAAGCAACCAAGAAATCCCATCTTCCTTTTGTTTTACATGCCAAAGCACAATACCATTGGCTTCTTCGCCAGTGGAAAAACCTTCCCAAATAAATGGTGGAACCCAGATTAGTTGTATTACTCCATCTCCAGACCAGCCCGCGTCTTTGAATAAGGATGCTGCCATTGCGATATAGTCCGCTGCATTGGATAAAAAATCTGACGGATTAAAGGTGAAATTTAAGTTGTCGATGTATTCATGTATAAAAAGATGGAAATTTTTTAATTCTTCGGGTTTATACTGAATTACGTCTTCTTTTTTGATAGAATAAGCCATTGTACTGTTTTTTATGCTTGTTAGAGCAAGGAATTACTATTGTATAATGTAATTCATTAGGAGCTAATTATGTATTAGCTCCTAATGAATTAGTAAATAAAATTGATGCTTTTATATGCTTTTGTCAGGGTGTATTAGTTGCGTTTATTCTTATTGAGTTCGTCTTGAAGCTGGCGTCTAATTTTTTGTTCGCGCTCCAAAGCTAATTTCTTGTATTCTTCTAGTTCACTTTCGGCATCTAGTTGCTTTTTACGCGCATCTTTTGTATCCGTAAAGCTTTTCTTAAACTGAGTGAATAACACGCCTAAAGCTAAGAGGAGAATAAGAATAATAGACCAAACGATTGTCTTGAATGTGCTTTTATGGGTACTAATCCCTATAAAATCAAGGTTGTTTTCTTGATCTACGGCTATAGTTAGCTCTTTTTGAAGCGCTGTTAATTGATTGGATAAGGAATCAATCGAAGTTTTTTGTTCGATAAGAGCAACTTTATTTTGTTTTATTGTTGTTTGTAAACTGTGTATCGAATCTTTTACGTTTTGTTGTACATGTTGTAATTTATTTTTTTCTACTACCTTGTAATTTTGCCAGTTATTAGACTGACTGATTAATGTGTTAAATTGATTTTCGATCGTATTTGTGTCGCTTTGTGAGTAGCTGGACAAAGTAAATGTTAGTAAGGTGGCAGATAAAATAATTGTTTTTTTCATTCATTAAATTTTTGAGTACATTTTTCCATGAGCATATATAAAGACTGAATCATTTATTTATAAAACGTAAATATATCGAGAAAAATATGCGGGGACAAGAATTTAATAGTTATCCAACATATCTGTTGGTTTTCATACACGTTGCATAAAGATTTTTTAAGAGAAAATAATTTAAAGTAAATTGATTTTTAACTATTCTATTTGTTTAGTATAAAAGTAATAGATGTAGAAAATATATACTTTTTATATTTTAACCGAATGTCTGATGAGTAGAGTGATTGCATGTTGTTTTTATATTTTATAAATCTGTAAATGTAAAATTAGGTTAATTTATTATTTTTTGATTTAAAAAAATTAACTATTTTTATGATATAATCTATTAAATTTATATAATTATGAGGAGAATATTTTTTATACCTGTTGTGGTTTTATTCGTTATAGGATGTTCTAGTGATAATGAAAGTTCAGTTACTTCAAAAAAAGATAATGCTGAAAATATTCAAATACAAAATGGTTTAAGGTCTCTTGGAAACTTTGATTGGGAAAGTGAGACTGAAATAACATTACCTGGTGGAAATAAACGAACTCTTCCTTGGATATCTGGGGCCAATACATCAATCCCTAACTATATAACAGACGATTATCAAAAAGATAAAGGTTGGGAATTAATTTACAACTTAGCTGAAAATGTAAATGATGTAGGTAATAATTATCTGATTTTTTATAATAAATTCACGGGTATATTACGTGTTTTCTATTATTTAAATGAAACTGTAACAGCGGGGAATAATGGTTATTGGGGATTAAAACTTACAGGAAATAATGCCTTGCTTAATAATTCTAATTATTTCGCCTATCCTATAAATCATAAAATAAATAATCCTCTCTATATTAGCTCTAACATTGTTGACGAAGCTGCTATGGGAAATAATAAACTTATAACTAGAGGTTGGAATGTATTTGAAACAGAATTTACCTATACAAATGAAAATATTGAGAATGTAAAGATGTCTGTATCTAGTTACAATGAAAATATATCCAATGTATCATTAGTAGGTAATGTCGATTTATACTCAGAAGGAACTATCATAACAACATCAACTAGTAATTCTTATCAAACAGCCGCAAATAATGTAGCTAAAGGTGCGGGTAGTGCTGCAACGAAATATATAAAAGATAATATTACCAGTGGCATAATTAAAATGGGTGCTGGAGTGATTGGAGGTGGTGTTACAGCTATAGTTTCCAAAGGTATAAACTTAATATTTGGTTCATTTATTGGTAAAAAAAGTAACACAACTACAACTACTCAAAAGATAGAATTCAAAACACATGGAAAAGTTGAAATATCGGGTACTATTACTAGTTCTAATGGAAACAATATTTTACCTGTGTCTAACTTACCTATTCCTACAGGAAATACAATAAGTAATCCAGGTATAAAACCTTTATATAATCAACCGTTGGGAGTTTGGAATTTAGAGGAGTCACCTAAAATTAATTTTGCTGTTTATGCTTTTGGTGATGAAAGTTTAAATGGTGATTTAGTTGATTTTACTAGAACAGTATCTTTAGATCAAAACTCAATTAAAGTAAAAGTAAATCCTAGTGTACTAGCAGAAATAGATAGATACGAAGTGAAATCTAATGTTTTTGTATATAAAAAGTTTCAGGATGCAAACAATTGGAATACAAATACTTCAACAGCTAGTTATCATAATAATTTAAATTTTAATGGAACATTAGTATATCAAGATGCTCAAAATGAAATTTATAGTGATGTTAGAGCTGAAACATATAAAGGTGTAGGTGGACCACCAGTTTCAACAGGTCAAGGGCCTTTTAAAACTCCTGTTAGACATTTGAAGAAGGGAGTTTACGATAATAGATATGTAGTAAAAGTTGAAGTTACGTTATATCCTAAAGGTAGTTATGATCAAGATCCTATCGTTATCAGTAGATCGTATTTACCAACTTTTGGAGATGTAGGAAAGGTTTTTCCAATGGATGGATTTTTGTTTTAAATTTACTTTCTAAAGTAATCATTTTATAAAAAGACAGAGAAGAAAGAATATTGGCTGCTGAGCTTGATTATTTTCAATCAATAAGTGGTAGAAATTCAATATAGAATAATACTTAAATGACCTCACTTCAATCTAAAGAAGTGGGGTTTTATTAAATATATAAATCTAATTTCTTATGTTCAGTACCCCATTTACCTAAAACCTTTATGATGGGGCTTAGTTTAGGCCAATAGCGGTTAATTCATACTCAACGAGAGAATACACTTTTCGATATACCGTTCTGTATATAATCCCATGCTCCTCCAATTTGCGCAATTGAAGCGTGGTATTGATGAACAGGAGTAAGCTGCTCAAGGAAAATACAATTATATGCTAGCGCAGCTGTTGGTTTTTTTTGAGGAGACATTTAGTTATATCAAAGCCGATTATCAAGGATTTTATGCTTATTACGGGATTGAAAGAGATAGTTCTGAAGAAGCGATAAAAAGTAGCCTTGTTCCCTATATGAAGTATATTAAAGCAGTTTAAAAGACTTGAAAATTACAGCCAGAACCAGTAAAACGTATTTGAGGTTCACAAAACAGGAATTTTAGATTTACTCGAAACAAATTATTTTGTAAAATAGCGACATAAAATTAATTAAGATGTTTTCTTGTTTTAAATTAATTTTTGCTATTTTAATTTGTAATATAATTTTTTTATTATATTTTTATAAGTATTGTTGTTTTTTAACTTAAAAAAAATAGATTAATAAAATATGTAGCAATGAAAGAAAAAAATAGTTTATTTGAAGAATTACGTCTCTTAAGGGGAGATGATCAATATCCTTCACAGCAGATTAAAGAGAAATTAATTGATTTATATCTTCCTTCAACCGTATCAGACTTAGCGATTAATTTATCCAATATTACTTCCCAATTCTATGCTTTGCAATTACAGTCAATAGGAGAGCAGTATGGAGTAGATAAAATACGTTTGCACTCCGATAAACTATTTTACAATCTTGGCAAAGCAAAAGCAGAGCAAGCACTAATTAAAGATTCTACTATGGTTCGAGATTGCAGGTCAATGGTTATGGTCGCTATTTCTGCTATTTATACTTCGAGTCCGGAGTTCAAGTTTGATGTGCAAGAATATACGTCAGATTATGCTGTGATTCATTTGAAAGGCGTTGATCGTTATCACAGAGCCGCTAAACAGTATAAAATTGATCAGTATCTAACCTTTCCCACTTTAATAGCTTTTTTAGATGGAATCAAAGATTATCTTCAATTAAGTAATATAGAAATACAAGTATCCCAATCTGTCTATGACGAAAATTCAAATATAGATTGTACTTATATTATTAAACAAAATAATTTGTAAGATGAAACATTTGTATAATTACATCGGGGAGAATTATCCTTATTTATTTCCAATGGATAATTTGGTAATGAAGGAATCTACAGTAGAATATATTACGACAAATAGCTCAGATAGTCAATTGAGAGGATTTAAAGAAATAGGACAAACAGTTGCATCATTAGGAAGTATCTCTTTATTGACAGCTATGGATATCTCTACTAAAACATTTTTTTTAGCTGAAAAAATTAGGATAAGGAAAATCAATAGTACGATTGTAGAGGATGGATTAAAGTATTGTGCTAAGCCTTTTTCATTTTCAAAGCGTAAAGGAAAAGTTTTAGTAGATGTTTTGAATAATCAAAATCAATTGTTTTATACCTCTGAACTAGAATATATTATTTTCGATGAAAATGCTTTTAACGAAGTTTTTAGCAGTTTTTATACAGAGAAAATTCCTGCAGAAAGTGCTCCAATAAATGAAGACTTAATGGTGGATTTAATCGAACCATTTTGTTTTAAAATTCAAATTCCCGCTTTTACAATTGAACAATGTAAGGGACATTTTGATCATTATCCTATTGTGCCAGGTGTTTTTATAATGGATCGATTATTAGAGGGAATTGAAAAATTCTTTAAGCTTCAAGCAGAGGATCTCCAAAGTAAAAAATTAGTTGTAGATAATTTAGAAACATTTCTAAATACAGCTACTCCAGTCAATAGAGAGTTAAGCTCGCTAGTCCATTACCGACAAGTATCTAAGGATAGTTTTTTGTTTGTTTGTACTATTACTGATAAGAATCATAAAATTGAATTTGGACATTTTGTAATTACGGTGAAACTTTATTGAAAGGAACTACTTTTTTATAGAACTATCTGTTTTATAAGTGTTATGTAAAATAAAATTAGGGTTAGGATTTGATAAAAGATACTAACCCTTTGTTATAATACTATCATTTTTTATACTTATTGAAAAACTTCTATCTAGTAAATCGTTTACTTTGACAGTTTGTTTTAGAGAAATCTTGATAAAGATTATTTCTTACAATTTCTGTCATTTCTAGACTTAACGTAAGTTGATCATAGTCAGCACGCATTATTTTTTTTATTGAATTGACTTTGCTCAAGTAATTTTGGTATTTCTTGTTTATAGTTTTGTTTAAATTGTTAGTTGTCAATGTAACAAGGGGACAAAAATACTTTGTAAAAGAATACCTCTTTGTATGGTAGATGGTTTTTTGATGAAAAACACGAGTGAGAAGCGTTACTCTAAGTGGCGTATTTTGATGGATATAAGGTGGACAAAGCAAAATAAAAGGAGTCATTTGCAAAAGTTAGCTGAAGAAACTCGTTCTTTGTAAGATGAAAAAAAGAGGTGAAATAAGTTAACTACTCCAAGTTATTTCAACCTGATACAATGGAGTATTGGAAATACTGGGCTTTCAGCCCATCGACTATGACTTTTAAACAATTAAATATAATCCAACCCATCCTAAATGCAATTGAGAAAATAGGATATGATCAACCTACTGCAATACAAGCAAAGAGTATCCCATTTATTTTACAAGGACATGATATCATAGGATGTGCCCAAACGGGGACGGGAAAAACAGCATCTTTTTCCATTCCTATTTTACAGCTGTTACAGCAGCAAGTAAACCCAAAAAAAGGAATTCGTTCACTTATTTTAACTCCTACAAGGGAGTTAGCCATCCAGATTGATGAGAATTTTAAGGCTTATGGGGCACAATTAAAAATAAAACACGTGGCTATTTTTGGCGGAGTGTCTCAACACAAACAAGTAGGACAACTTAGACGGGGTGTGGATGTTGTTATCGCAACTCCAGGTCGTTTGTTGGATTTGTTGAATCAACAGTTGATTTCACTCCAACACGTAGAAATTGTGGTACTAGATGAGGCTGACCGTATGTTGGATATGGGATTTGTCAAAGATGTGAACAAAATATTTACCAAGATCCCTACAAAAAGGCAAACGCTATTTTTCTCGGCAACGATGCCTCCAGAGATTAAAAAATTAGCCATGCAACTCGTAAGGAACCCGAAAGAAGTGCATGTATCTCCTGTTTCTTCTACCGCTGGAACGATTGAACAAGGTGTTTATTTTGCAGAAAAAGACGACAAACTAGATTTGCTTTTTTCTATATTGAAGGATGCGTCTATCCAGCGTTCCTTGGTATTTACACGAACGAAGTTTGGAGCAGATCGATTGGCAAAAAAATTGGTGGGCATGGGGCTTTCTGCTGCTGCTATCCATGGTAATAAGTCACAAAATGCTCGACAACGAGCGCTTAGCGATTTTAAAGCGAATAAGATACGCGTATTAATTGCTACTGATATTGCTGCTCGAGGTATTGACATAGAAGAATTACCTCATGTAGTGAACTATGAATTACCCAATATTCCCGAAAGTTATGTACACCGCATTGGACGTACCGGACGCGCAGGGGCTTCAGGTGTTGCAGTTTCTTTTTGTGGAACAGATGAAATCAAAGAGTTAAAAAAGATAGAAAAGGTAATTGGTATTAAAATCCCAGTACTGTCAACTACATTTCCTTTATCAGAACCGCAACCCGAGGTAAAAGTAAAGCAGGTTAAGAAGCGACATAAACGCAACAATAGACCTAGAAAACGTCCTGGACAAAGTGATAAACAAGCCTAAGTCAAGAGAACTCCTAAGCAATTGAAAGGAGTGATTCTTTTTTAATATGTGGCCCCCTTGTTTATCACAGGGGGATTATCCTTGTTTGTATAACGGCTTAGAGACGGAAGAAACGCAAGAATAAAATAACTTCGCGTATACGAGCGCTCGTTCAAACACCGCTTCATTTTCCTTAAAAATAACGAAAAAAAGCCTGTTTTTTGATGTTTAATTCAATTCAATTGCTGAACTTTGAATAAATACCATTACGTATGATAGACAATCAAATTAATGCAGATGAGTTTGTTTCCAAGTTCATGGACATGAGTAGGAATCATTTGATCTATATCCGTACTCCAATTAAAATTTTTTCCCTCAAGGATATTGCTCCTTACCTCAAAATTCCAATTCCGCCTATTTTCTTTGGGTACAATTTATTGATTCACCTAACTAAAGGCTATTTTACCCAACGAATTGATTCAACTACGTTTACGGTAGAAGCGCCCGCGGTATTACTGTGTAACTATGGTTATATTTCAGCTATTGAGTCTGTGGACAAATCGGCAGAAGGGTATTGTGTACTGATTAAAGAACACGCAATGACCTCCATGTTTCGCGAAAACACAGATTTTGAATATTTTTACCATCTCTCCGTTGCTCAACCTCAATGCGCAAAACAGTGCGGCACTTAGTAGTTTACTTGATTTATTGTATAGTGAAATTCACAGTGATAAACCCTATAAAGAGCTGTATGAAAGCTTGTTCAAAACCATTGCATTGAAAGTGATTAAACTGTCAGATTCGACGACATCTATTGAGCGTAGGCAAGAGATTGCTATTGCGTTCAAACAACTTGTCCATTTGCACTTTAGCAAGCACAAGACGGTCGATTTTTATGCGGATCAACTCAAAGTGTCAATCAATTACTTGAATCGCTGTGTTTCTGCCGTGTATCAAAAATCATCCAAGCAACTTATCTTGGAAATCGCTATTATTCACAGCCAACTTTTACTGCTAGAAACCAATAAAAGCATTGCAACTATTGCTTATGAACTCGATTTTGTCGATCCGTCTTATTTTGCTCGACTTTTTAAAAAACACGTGGGAATTACTCCTTCTGCATACAGGAAAATATAGTTTTAGTTGTAGGTTAAAGATGCACGATTTGTCCTAGTTTTAATCTAAACTATCATATTTGTTTCGCTATCAGCTCCTTAAATTTGTTCAAAGTGATGTTTGATCGTTTTTGTCCTTATAGATGAGCCAATCGTTAATCGATTTTTCGGCACATAGGGGAGGAAGCTGTCAAACCGCTGTAGATTTTTTAATTGAAAAAAAAGGAGATAGTTATGCATGCAGTAATAGAACACATCGATTTTAGTACCTATATCGCAGAATTCAAGAAGCGATTGAAGTATTTGTTTCGCGAAAAATACAATTATAATGATATGGGGTTAACCCGTGATTTTCCAGCTGAATTAATGGAGGAAATCATGGATGAAAAGCCTTTGGCAGTGGCTATTCCGACCATGCACGGTGGACGAGGAGTACAAGTAAAAGAGTGCTTGCAAATACTTGCTGCTGCTTCGTATGAGTCGTTGCCTTTGTCGTTGATGTTTGGGATTAACATTGCGCTTTTTTTGGAACCTCTAGCGAAGTACGGACAACCAGCTGTACAGCAACGCGTATTTCATCAGTTTATGGAAAACAAGGCCATGGGAGGTTTGATGATTACGGAAAAAGCTCACGGTAGTGATGCCTTGAATATGAAAACGGCTTTTGAGCAGAAAGAGGGTATGTTTCACATTAAAGGACAAAAACACTGGCAAGGTTTGAGTGGTGCAGCTGACTTTTGGTTAGTAACGGCAAGAGAGTGTAAACCCAATGGCGAATTATCTCGTGATATTGATTTTTTTGTTTCTGAAAATAATAGAGTGGAACAACATATTCCCATGACGCATCGCTACAATAACCTTGGACTGTATGCGATTCCCTATGGTATTAATGAAATTGATATTGCCGTTCCTTCAGAACAAAAATTAGTAACTGAAAGCACGGGAATTAAATTAATGCTCGATACGTTACACCGCAGTAGGTTGCAATTTCCAGGAATGGGGTTGGGCTTTATTCAAAGGCTATTAGATGAATCATTGGCGCATTGTCAAGAAAGACAAGTAGGAGGAGTTCCTCTATTGAGTATTGATTCCGTGAAAAATCAAATTGCCAAGATTCAAGCAGCTTACACGCTATGTTCAGGGATGTGTATTTTCAGTGTAGCGACTAGTGGCATTGAAAACGATTTGGCTTCGATGAGTATTGAGGCGAATGTGCTCAAAGCGGTTGTGACAGATTTAATGCAAGAATCGGCTCAAATTAGCTTGCAATTAGCAGGGGCAAATGGGTATCGCTTAGACCATATTGCAGGGCGATCTTTAGTTGATTGTAGACCTTTCCAAATTTTTGAGGGATCCAATGAGATGCTGTATACACAAATTGCGGAAGGCATTGTAAAGTTGATGCGAAAAGCGAAGGAAACCAATTTATATCGCTTTTTACAAGGGTATGAACGCACGAATCTAAGTGTGGATTTGTTTCGTACATACTTCGATTTTACGGTGGATAGTGCTGTAAAACAACGCAATATGTTGCTTATTGGAAAGATGCTTTCTCGCGTTATTGCCTTTCAATTTGTGTTGCAAATGGACGATTTTAATGCCCAACTAGTGGAGATTACCCGTCAACAGGTTGAAGCTGACTTAGCCGCTTTTTACGGACAATTTAAAACCCAAAATGATGTGGATCCTATCTTGGATTATCAAGTAAATTCAGATTGGACGCGTTTTTAAACGAAGGCGTTTACGCTGCTAAATTATAAAAAAGAGTCAAGTAGTTTGCTGCTTGACTTTTTTTTGTGGTTGTATTGCCCGATTGTAAGCGTCTGACTTTGCTCTGTTTTGCAGTTTAAAACTCTTGTCGTTAATCCGAAATAGTAAAAAGGGAGCCATAAAAAAGCGTTTTAAAAAGGCACTAAGTTCATTTGAACAGCTGACGTTTGTCAACCAATATCCGAAGAGGAAATAGCTCGGTGTTTAACATCCAAGAATAGAAATTGCCTTTTGATATGTAAAAATAACTTCAATTTTCAACTTGATATCCTTTGGCAGTTATGTTGCATTTTTATAAAAATTAACATTATCTTATCCGTATCTTTGAAAAACCATTAAACGAAAAAATATGAAAATTGGAGAAGATGCTTTAGGAGTAAGCAAAAAAGACGCCATCAAGATTGTAAGCTTAATTATTGTAACGTATATTCTTTTAGGGGTACTACTGGATTGGCTATTTGATCGTAGCCTAGTTGCATGGTATTACTATTTAATAAAAGGGGTGCTTTTTGGTGTATTTTTCTCCTTGGTGTTTTACTTCTTTATCAAGAAGATGACTAAGGGAATCTTACTTAAATTAGATTTACCCTTAGAAGAAGGGGAAGTCTTAGAAGCTTATGGCGTTGCCAACTTGTTTTTAAAAGGACAGGCCGTTGGTGGAAAACTGGGGATAACTCAAGACTATTTACTCTTCCATTCACACAAGTTTAATTTTACAAAAAAAACGGTACGCATTGCCTTTACAGATGTTCAAACCATCCAACCTTGTAGAACCATGGGGGTGATTGATAACGGTTTAAAGGTGAAATTAGCGGATCAAGAATGTCGTTTTGTAGTTAATGATCGAGCAAAATGGATGGAATTGTTGCAGGTGAAACTAAAGTAAAAAGTGATCGTTAACTAAGAGACATACAACAGTCACTGTAAAGAATAGTTTACCGTTGGAATGAATTTCGAAATAACAGATAAAATTATGATTTAAATAATTGAAAATGAGTAATTTAAATTTAAAATTGTCATCTACTGTTTTTAAGTTATTTATGATATTTTCGAATGTTAACAGCAAACAAAGACAGTTTTTCATTTCGTATAAGAATAAACCGCTATGAATCAAATAACCTTGAATGATACTACATTAGTGCTGAAAGTGAAAAAGAGTACGCTTTTTGCTCGTGTAATTTTGTACATCATTACGTTTCTTGCAGCTGCTTTGCCTATAGGTGGATTTGTCGTAAATATTGTCAATGGTGAATCATTCAAATTTTTTAATCTAATTGCTTTACTTCTCGGTGGGTTAATCTTTTATTTTATGTTGCGAATTGCCTTGTGGAATACGTGTGGAAAAGAGATAATCACTATGTTGGATAATAAACTAATCTATATAGCGGATTACAGCTGGTTTAAGGATAAAGTAACGGAATTCTCTTTTAAAAAAATTCAGTTCACCTCGCATCAAGTTGGATATGAAGAAGACAATAAAGGCGTATTAGTGATCAACTTTGATAAAAATGTTACTTTAGAAACGGTTACGAAATTAGATCTCGCAGAGCTTACTACGCTTATAACTCAATTAAATAAAAACCGCAACTCCAACTCCACTTTAAATTATTGGAATACGTCCAATTCTTTTTATTATTTTCACGATTATACTTTTAGGATGTAATCAGCGAAAGGAGCAACAAAAGGCAGATAGAAGATAATCAAAGAGACCTATTTCAGTTGACATTGCGTATTGAAATAGGCTATCTAAAAGTATAACATTCAGTAGTACTAAAAACACCTCTAAAATATGAGTTATGACTTAATGGTTTTTAAAAAAGAAGCCGCACCCAAGTATAGAACTGACTTTATGAAATGGTATGATCATCAAACAACATGGACAGAAAATCACGGTTATGATGACCCACGTTGTATTTTCATAATAGAAAGGGAAGCAGATTCATTGGATTAGTGAAAAGTATTAGGAAGTTTAAAACTTCTTTAAAAACGCAGGGTGAAGTTGTAAAAATTTTCACCCTGTGTTTGTTATTCAATAGATCTTTATTGTCTATTTAGATTACTATTTTTGAAATTTGATTAAAAGACAATTTCCTGATATTTAATCTGACTTCTATAATACTTGATGGTATCGTTACTTTTTAATTGAATTAAAACAGGAGCGTAAAGCAGGTTATCGAAGGATACTGCTTTTCTAATTTTCTGTTTTTTTAAGACGCTATTTTTTTTCTTTATTTCTTGTTGTAGATTACTAACAAAAGTTGTAAATAGCACAGTTTTAATAGTACTAGTGTCAGCTAAATTAATTTCTTTATCAAGTGTAAAACGGAAATAGCCTAAATGTTCTTCGTCTTTTTTTGCAAGCGCTAGAATGACATAATCAACTTGTTTATCGCGTATAACATGATCCTGCTGCGTCAAATCAATAATGTAGTCAGTACATATTGTACGATATGTATCAAAATGTATTGCTTTATCCTCTTGACTAAAGCAGTTAATACTTAAAAGATTAAGTAGTAATATAAAATGTATTTTTTTCATAATAGTATTAACATCCCATTTTAGGAGCTATAGATTTTAATTCCTTATAATTTTTAATTATCTCTTCTTGTTTCTTTTTACCTAGCCTATTCCAAGAAGTAGTACTTTGTAAACCTAACCAAGCTAATGCATCATAGTATTTTTCGTCAAAACTATTATCATATGCTTTTAATGCATTTTTTACAATTTCAATGTAATGGGCAGCCATTTGTTCATGTTGTGCTCTAGCAGTTCCATCATTTGCGTATCTTAAGACATAATCAAAAACTCCTGGAAAAGCCATTTCTAATTCATTTGAAAATATTTTATTTGGATCATATTCATATCTAACTTTAAATAGGTAGGCATGTATTGTTTCATGTATTATCGTTGAAGCAATAACAAGTTTTGGATTATCCCTAAATTTATCACTATTAAGTACTATTTTGAAATTATTATTGAAAGGTGTGAATGGAGTGGTGTATCCATTTGTACCAGGATTGTCTCTTAAAAAATTATCGGTAGTACTGTTTTTTATCATCCACACTAAATCAAATCTACTGTTATCTAAATCAAAAACTTTTCTGATAAATTTTTCACCAAAGTTAGTATTCATCACGGTATTATATATTGGATATAAACACGGATTGTCTTGTAATTTATCATCTTTATTTTTTTCTGGAACAGGTGGTCTTGAACCTCCAGAGTGTCCTCCTCCAGGTATAACGCCAATGTCAGACTCAGAGCCAAAACCACTATCCCATCCGCCCCATCCGCCCCCGCTAGAGCCTGGTCCTCCTATAACGATTTCATCTAAAGTTCTATGACATAAAGCACAAGCACTATTGAATACGTGAGGATTTGATTGTGCGCTGTATTTTTTTGTTTTAGAAATAGGTGACTCAACGGGTATCTGCTTAACTAGCTTTGAATTAATATCATACACGGTGAGAGTACCGTAAAAATCTAACAATACTTCGTGTATTTTTAAATGACGCAATGATTGCGTATTTATGCTCTTGTCGGCGAAGGATAGGACCCATACTTGAGAACTTATTTTTTCTCCATTTATATTGAAAATTATTTTAGCAATTTTATTTTGGAATACTTTTTTAGATTCCAATTCAATGATATAGGGGACATTGTTCGAATTATATTCAATAATAGGCATATCCCAATTAAAATGATCTTTTGGCTCGTATTGGTTGTTGATTAATTCACTTTGAAGTGTATGTAGTAATTGAGTTTTTTTTGTGTATTCATCTTCTTTTAAGGATTCATTATCTTCTTTGGCGCATGAAAGGGTAAATAAGATTAGTAGAAATAAGAGTGCTTTTTGTTTCATTAGTAATGAATTTAAATTAAGCGGGCAAATTTAACTATAATTAGATTTAATAAAAATAATAAAAATAAAATTTATGTTAATAAATTTTAAAAACTTGTGTTAAAACATATAAGAAAAAGCCTTTTTGTTTGGGAGTAATAGATGAAAATTATATGTTTTATCAACTAGATTTTCTGAGCTTTATTGTTTTGTATCTTTCGTACAATAGTTTTTTAAAACTAATTCAAAGGAAAAATGAACTTTTTTTTACAGATTAATGAGAAGGAAATATGGCGAGAAGTAATAATGAATAAAGTTAAGTTTGATAACCCCCATAATCAATTGTTTTTAGTAGTAAGAGCAAACTACAATAATACAAAACAAAAAAGGTGAACACCGCGTTTACCTTTTCTTTGTTTCTAGTATCGAATTTATATAGGAACTCCTACTACCATCCCAATAACAATGGACACAGCGATTTGCTTCAAATAGATGGTCACAGTCGGGATATCCATATAACACATGAGCACAAGCAGGGCATAGCTTATCCATAGCAGAAGTATGTACATAGTATGCGCTGTCGCATTCGTCACAGTGTTTGATCGGTTGAGATGGAGTCATCTTGTCACTCATTCTCCTTTTTATTTAACAGGTTTGCATTCACTTTTGCTCGAAAGGCTGCTTCCGATAGCTGTAAATCAGCAGACTTAAATAGCTCATAATGCCTTAGGTTGTTGTCTTGCGCGATTTCATACGCATAGGAGATTTTTCTCATATCTTCTAGTGAATTACACAGGTTTTTACGCTTTACTGTTTTAGTAATACCAAATTTTTTATCCGTTAGATGAATGTCTTTTTTGGTTATTTTGAAGGTAATACTATCCTGTTTGTGTATGTCGCTTAGGGGAATGGAAACATTTCGCAATTGAGCATAGGATCTGGAATACCAATGATTAAATAGTTCGTATTTCAAGGTGTCATTTTGAACCGTTATCGTGATATCGTAATGACCAGGTAAAAATTTGGGGCCTTTACGGGAAGTAAAAACCTGTTCTTGAGCATGTAGCGTAAATGTACCAAGTAGGGTTAGAAGTAAAATGTATTGTTTCATTGGTAAGGTGAAGGTTAAAGTAATCAAGTTTCTCAGGTATAAATTGAACAGTGCTCGCTAGGATTTAGGAGAACTATAGGAATCATTTACAGCGATAATTTTCTCTACTACATCCCGAAACGTTTGTATAGATCCCGTTTCTAATGCAACTCGAGTGGAGAATAAATTAAAAAAGGATTTATTGAGATGCGATGTTGAAGCATAGTCCAACACTTCAAAGACCTTATTTCCTCTAGCCAGAATTCCTATTTGTTCAATCATTTCTGAAAAATGATCATCGAGATAGGGAGCAATAAGCGTTGAAGGTTTTAGATCATAAACTTGGACCCCTCTTCGCGCTAAATACTTTTTTAGCGTGACAAATACTGCCGCACTTAAACAAGAGTTTCCAAGTAATCGAACGGGAGTAACGGTTGGAAAAGAACAATGATTGGCAATCAATTCGCATACCTCTCGCAAGGTCCTTTTTCGGGCAGGTGTAAGGACCGATTTCCACTGTTCTTCTGATAGGCTGAGGTTAAATTCGGCGTTCAAAGAATGAGAAAGAGGCCTCCAGCGCATGAGGTCTCTGGCACATCTCCAATCACTGACTGTTGTATTAAAGTTTAGTATAATAGTTACATCGGCTTCGAAGTCTAAAGGACTACAAATACGATGTTCCTCTATAAAAATGTTTAGGATATCTAGCGCATTCAATGGTTGAGGTAGAATATTCATGACTACAATAAAGATTATAGGCTAAGATAATCAACATTGCGGTCTTAAGGGGAATACAAAAAAAAACATATGTTAAAATAAACACAACCCTTCTGTTGGTTAGGTTACATTTAGTTAAGTTTATTTCCTTATTAAGTGAAATAAATATAAGGCAAATTAAATAATTAGCTATGAAGATGAGATATCTCGGGACTTTTCTTTTACTAACGACCCTTTGTTTTGGACAAAATGTGAAGACTCCATACGAAACCTTTATCCCTGAAAAGGACAACTATTTTTTTACCACGATCAATTTTAATGTACCTGCCTTTGATTATAGACAAAAAGTGGACAGTGTGACTTTTGAAGGAAGTTTAATCTTTCCCAAAGATGGTTTTGATAAAGTTGTGATTATCAAACCAGGAACGGGCTATAATACGCGTAATACCCATAGTTCTTTAGCTGAAGCGTTATTGGATAATCATATCGCTGTTTTTCGATATGATGAACGCGAAATGGGAAATTCTAAAGGAGAAGGAGGAGGCGATATGCTTTATACAGCTACAATGATGGGAGCAGAGTTGACTTGTGCGTTTAACACTTTAAAAAAACACCCAGACTTACAAGATAAAAAAATGGGAATTATTGGCCATAGTTTAGGGGGCATAGCAGTTATGGAAGCCTTACAACACGAGATTACCCCAAACTTTTTAGTGCTTTTCGCTGCTCCCGTTGTTACAGGTAAACAACTATTCCTTTATCAATTACAACACAGTGAAAATATATTTAATGATTACTTTCTCTACGATACACTCGAAGAAAAACAGAAAGTATGTTCAGAGTTAATTGATTTTTACCTTGCAAATCAAAAAGAAAAAGGCTTTTGGAAAGTGTACAAAAAAGAAGTAAAGAGAGTCGGTTATACAAAGAAAAGATATGCTACTCGTTTTCCTTTTTTACTTGGCTCTCTGGAGCGTGATTTAGCGTCGAAAGACCTTATTGATTTATTGAAGAACACCAACATACCTGTTTTTTATATGATTGGTTCGGAGGATGTGATTGTCGATCCCGTAGCGAATATCAATCGCTTAAATAGCCTTGCGAATCCTGTGATATCAGCGATCGTATTAGAAGGTGAAAACCACTTTTTCTCGGATGGAGATAGCAAGCCTTATGATATTCACCAACAACCGAAGCAACAAATTGTAGATTGGATTGGTAAACAATAGTATATAAACAAAAGCCAAGAGCACTTCAAAGTATTCCTTGGCTTTAATCTTTTTATGTTTAGTATTGAAGTAATTTATTTACCGATACAATATCTTATATTGCTTGATTTATAATTAGTTACACCAGTTATGTGATGCGAATGTGATGATATTTTTATAAAAAAAAAGCAACCTGTCTCCTAGGTTGCTTCACTTTTTTTCATCCTTTACAGATTGCTGTCTATTACAAGTGTGTGAATTAAATAAAAATTAAATCATTTTTATATTGTTTTGCATACAATATTTAAAATTGATACGACTTTATCTTTTATTCAATTCTAGAGAAGTTAAAAACCTAACTGGAGATTGGTAAAGACAATATTTTTAAGAATAAACCTCTTGACTTTTCTTATATTCAAATTCTTTTGCTAAATTAAATCTTTTCCATTTAGTAAACCAATAATTAATATTTTTTTTCTTTTGAAAATCTAAAATACATTCAACTAAATTATCATATTGGTTTGGGGAACCATTTTTAAAAATATTAAATATTTCTTTCTTATCAATGACCGTGATAAATGGACATGTAAATATATCTAAAATTAAATGAGTAATCTCAGATGATTTACTCCGCTTTTCAGGCGGAATTAATTCTATGTACTCTTTGATATAATTGACTAATGATCTTTTAACATCTGAGTATTTGCTGAAATCTCCTATATAGTATAATAAAACTACGATTGAAAAATAATTTAAATGCTCAGATTTTATTCTTTTACTATTATTATTAGCTTCATACCCAATAAATTTTTCTAAGACATGAACAGGCAATCTAAATTCTTTGTCTAGTTCCTTAATCACAGTCAACAAGTATAAAAATTTCTAATTGTGAATATTGATTTAAACAGTTTTTCTTAATTATCAATGTAGTTTCGTCTAGAATTTTTTTAAAAATTAGTTGTCTGTTATTTGTCTTAATTATATATTCACTTTTACTATCTTTATTTTTTAGTTTATAAAAAGTTATAATTTTAGATAGAATATGACATATCTTAATTGTTGAATTTACTCTAGGTGATACCGAATATATAAAAAATATAAAGTCAATAAATTTAATCATGTGACTTGTAAATTCATTTTCAATCTTTTGTAAACTAGAAATTATTTTAGGGTTATTAATTTCGCCAGATTCTATTTTGCTTAAATATTGAAAATAAACCTTTTCAAAATTTACAAGATTTTTTTCTACAATTTTATTTAATACAGCAAGACTATAATTTAATACATCTTTGTAATCAACTTTAGACTCTTTGATCAATATCTTATAATCCGTAATCAAATTTTCTGATTTAAAATAAAAAGAAAACTTATGGTTAAGTATAGATATATCTGCTTCTACATCTTCAATTGTATCTATTTGCTCCTCTAATTCTGTAATTTTGAATCTAGGCTTTTCACTAAAAAGCTTGTTTATTTTTTCTTTAGCAATGGTAATTTCAGTGATAATTGGTTTACTATAATCAATAGATTTAGAATTATTTATAGACAACTTATACTCTTTTAAACTATGTTTTAATGTTTTAAGTATTTCATCCTTAACTGCTTCGCTATCGCAAAAAAGGAAATAGTCATCAACATATCTGTAAAGTTCATAATCAATTTTATTTTTTAGGTTTAAATAAGATGCGATTTTATTCTCTAAATCTTTATCAATTTTCTGAAGAATTATTTCAGCAAAAATTCTAGAGACTTCAGGTCCAATCAAAATTCCATTTGTTTCTCCATAATTAGCATACTGAAGGAGTTTATCGAAAATTCCTGAATAGTTTTTTTTAGACTCATCTACATTTTCCTTAACTGCATCTAAACCAAGTACAGCCCATGAGATTGAATGAGTATAAATACTATCAAAACATTTACTTATATCAAACTTATATAAAAAATTAAATTTTTTTTCTGCTCTATGAAAACGATAATCTTCATAAAATTTATAAATATTAGTATATTTTTTATAAACAAAAAAAGTTTTCAAGTCCTCATATTCTACACCTTCTAATTCAAGAAAATCATCTTTATCTCCCTTATTTTGATGATGTAATTTATCGTTGAAAAACGTAAACCTAGCTTCTTTAATAGGTTTTCTAAGGCTGAAATTACTAATAGAACATGAATACAAAATTGATTCTTTATATTTATTATAAAAATCAATTACTTTAAGCTGGTTTATTGGATGTATCAAAGCTAGTTGACGAAAGTCGCTTTCTTTATGTGTAATTTTATATGTAAAAGGTATTCTTCGAAATTTATAATCTTCATTATTATTGAAATCATGATGAAACAAAATCTTTAAAATTTCTTCAAAAGCTCTTAAATTATCACCTGCGAGATCATTTTTAAAAGTAATACTATTATCTGCCAGATTTATGTAGTTATTAACTATAAATCTATAAAAATACCTATTTGAAAAAGTTATTGGCAACTCATACGGGTGTACATCTGAAAGAACTACTCGTTCTTTCGGATACCCGATATATATTTTTCTTTTACTCATCTTTCCAAATTGATTTTATGACTTCGTATTTATTAGTAGATCTGTCAAATTTTCTTTTATATATATTATTCTCCTTAGTATTAAATTTAAAAGTATAGAAATGATTACTTTTCTCAAAAAAACCATCACTAAAAGAAAATTTAACTTTTAAAAAGTCTATTAGTTTATTCGCATCTATTCCTATTTTCTCATAAGGTTGTATATTACTCAAACTCCTTTCTAATCTCCTATCTAAGTTATATAAGCTATTAAAAGATCCTCTGTCTTTATTTAAAGTAAGCATTTGATTTGAATAAAATATTCCTGCTTTAATACTACTTTTATTATGATTTAGTCTGTAATTACCTGTTAAAAATTTCAATCTTTCGATTAGCATTTTACGTGCTAACTTTTCGTTTGTCTTAGAGTCATTGTTGTACTTATTTATTGATAAGTCTATTCTTCGAATATATTTATCAATCTTGTTATTAGATAATTCAACTATTACTTTATGATCATTCTTAATTATAAACTTATAACCTAAAAATTCAAAAACAGACTGTCTAGCTAGTGAGGAATCTAATAACTCCATAACTTTAGTTTTGTCCTTTCTTCCTTCTAAATTGTCATTAATTTCTAAACCATAATTTTTAATCAAATTTTTCAATTCTAAATCATAGGGTCTTCTAGTATTTTTAGTCTTTGGCGCAAAAATTGTAATTATATCATCCACATATCTTGCATAATATATTAAATCTGGTAGTAATCTAATTTCCTCATCTAATTTCCTCATGTATAATTCAGATAAATATGCACTAATCCCTAAACCTCTTGGTATTCCTTTTTTAGGTTCCATTATTGATTTATCTTTTACGTTTTCAAATTCGTAGAATATTCTCTTTAAGAATTTTCTTGAGAGGGGAGAAAGTAATGTATTGTTTTCAATTAATTCGAAAAGCTTTTCTTGTGGTAATGATTCATAAAATTTGGTAATATCTGTTCTTACTACAACTTTAGGAAAACCATCGTTTAGTAAATTAAAAGTCTGTTTGATAATACTATTTCTGTCAGCTTGTATAACCTTAAATGTTTTATGGATATTGTACTGAAGTTGTTTCATTATAAAAAAATGTAAACCGTCTTTTTTAATAGTATACACTTTCTTTTGTTTATCATAATTTATATTGAAATAGAATGGAAGCTCCTCTGAATTTACTAATTTAGAGTATTCGAAAAAAATATTATTTCTAATTTCTTCTTTTTCTATATTTATATTTTCTAGTTTTTCTGTAAAATCATCTAATTCTTCTTTGGTTAAGAGAACTCCATTTCTATTGTTTTTTAGACTTAACTTTTGGGCAAGAATATTTTTAAACTCTTGGTGTTTTTCAAAGTATTCTTGATTTAAATATTTTTTTTTAATATTTCCTTTTCGATTTTCTTTTAAAAAGATAATATTGAAATTCGAACTGGAAAATGATTGATCTAACATAAAATTGATTTTTTAATTTAAAATTTGAGCAATATGCCAAACCAAACGTTCTCTTGTTCCTAAATCTAAGGCTCTCTGACCGCTTAACATGCTTGTAAAGAAAATCTTAGTACCCTTTAATTCTTCAGGTTGAAGGATGACATGCGTTCCTACTTTTGGATCAAATTTAGTTTCAATCCAATCACCTAACCAAATAGCAACCTCATTTCCATTTTTATCATGGTGTCTGTTCAATCCTAAAAATGTTCTTATTAAAGCATTACTAGCGACAATTACTTTTGGTTTTGTACGCAATAGTCTTTCTTTTAGTACTTCAAGTTGTTGAGCAAGGAATATTCTACCTTGTTCATTGTTCATAAAAACCTTTTCAATTCGAGCTTGCTTCGTTTCTCTGAATACAAAAAGGTCAAAATGAGTCCACTTTAAGTCTATTTGATAAACTTCTTTTAATCGCTCTTCAATAGTGAAAAAGGGTTTGAAATAACTTAGATCTTTAGAAAACTCTTTTGTCCAAGGAAAGATTCCATCAATTTTATCTCCTCCAAATGAAGGATTCATTCCGAGAAAAAGAAGATCCGCATCTGTTTCGTTTTCATCATACTGAAAAGTTATTCCTCTCTGTATGATTTCTTGAATGTCATTAGATAAATGATAGTTATTACTCGTAATTGATTTGTATTTTTCAATTAATTCGTCTAAATTTTTATACATGTTTTTGTTAAGTAAAGTGATATATTTTAACGTAAAAATATCAAAACAAAACATAAGAAACTAAAAGAAAAATGTGAAGCTTATATAATTCTGAGTATATAAAAAAAACAGCCCTCGATTTGAAGGCTGTTGTGGTAATATTTTAAAGTGTTATAATTTTATTAATATAATTTAAAGCATTTTCTTTCTGAAAATATACATGGTTATTATTAAACTCTTCAATACTCAGATTATCCTTCCAGTTCACTTCTAAATAAGAAGTATTAGAAATAATATACGAATCCAATTCAATTCCAGCTTTTTCAACTTGTGGTTGTATCTTTTCTTTTAACACCTTGTAGAATTGAATTTTAGGGTCATTAATTGCTTTTGAATTACGGATACCTTTGGGATCAATGAACTTAATTATTTGTTTTTCACCTTCTACAATCCATAAAATAAAATCTGGATAGAAATTGTTTCCATCTGTAAAGAAACCTAAACCTTTTTTACTTTGATTTCTAAGAACATGTACTTCTTTTCCTTCTAGAGAAGATGGTTTAGCTGCTACATAAGTAATCAGGTCATTTAAAAATTGCTTTTCTGAGGCATCTAAAGGAATAGGACTTACCTGTATTTTTTCTTTATATCCTTTACCTATATGAACTAATGGCTTATATAGATGTAATAGATTATCAAAAGCATCCACTTCAGATCCAATTTGAACATTTGTAAAAGCAGGGTCTATTACTTCTTCATTCAGTTGTTCAATTTTAGTTTGATACTGTTCAATTTCTTCCTCTGTATTTAATCTAAAATCATATTCTAACACAAAATTATCATCTGAGCCATTTAATTGAATGGCTTCTACATGATCTGAGCTAAACTCATTTTTATGGAATAGGTAAAACTGCTCAATATATTTTTTCAGTAATGTTATGACCAGTTCTTGCCAAATGAATGTATTTGAAAAATGTGAGAAATTAACTTTATGCTCTGGTATCAATAATTTATACCAAGACACTTGATTCATAATATCTTGTAATTGCTCTAACTCAATTTTCAAATTATGATACCCTTTATTCGCTTTAAAATTTTGAAGTTCTAAATAAATCGAATTCCAATTGATCATCGAAAGATTAGAATCACTCAAAATTGCTTCATTTTTAGTGATTGCAACTCCAGTGTTCTTCTTTTCTAACACATCAATTTTTGGATACCAATCTAATTCAACCAACTTGCCATCAAAAATAGATTTATTATAGATTAAAGGTACAATCACTTTTTGTTTAAAGTTTTCAGACTCCTTAACCGCTATTAGTTTTAATTTATTTTGCTGAACAATTTCCTTTTGAATCGTTGGTACTTTAATTGTAATCCAAGCTGAATCGTTGGTTGGTAAACCTTCTTCTTCTAAAAACTCTTTAAATTTCTCCATATAATCGGCTTTTACACCAAAAATATGAAGTGTTTCTAACTGTCTTAGATGTTTTTTAAGAATTTTAATATTATTAGGCTTTTGGTATTCATCCAAACCAGTAGAACGTTTTAATGAGAAATTATACCCTTTTAAACGAACACCTCGTCCGAATAATTGAATAATTTGTGAACCTTCACTTTTCCCTACATTCATTAATCCCATAGACGAAACACGCCAAGATGACCAACCTTCGGAGAATTTTTTGGAACCAATTAATAAGTTAATCGTTGATGAATCTTCATTTATCTTTTTAAATAGGGAATCTGAAAAATCACGATCCGTACCTAAAACTTTATTATTGATGGCTAAATCGTGTAATTTCTTTTCGTCACCTACGTTGATTACTCCAAAATATTCATTATCACCCACACGTAGTCCTAGCTCACCGTCTGCACCTTTTAAATTATCTACATATAGATTGGCACCAATGGTTGTATTGTTAAAAACCAGTTCATTGATTAAATTAAATATTGTATTGGCCTCTAACTTTTGCTCGTTGATATAGGTAAATGAATTCTCGAATATTGAATAGCCATTTTTATCGACTAACCCTGCCTTATTGTTAACTACTGACTCAATGTTTTGAATAGAAACCGTAGGATTTTTTAAGAAATCTGTCAAGAAATAAATAATTTCTAAAACATCTGAAACTTCTTTACCTCCTTCTTTGCGTACAGCATTTACTTTACCACCTACGAAAATCCATAAGGGTTTATGTAATAAGAAATCCTTTAACTCGGTTTTCTTCTCTTTGTACAACAACTGCTGTTGAAAGAACGATACTAAATTTGCTGTCAGATATAATTGCTGATAATCTGTGTTATCTTCTTTTAAGTTTAAAATACGATAATCTTTACCATAGCCATCTTCATAGAAATATTTGTATGAATAGTCAAATAAAATACTTTTGGCATATTCTTGTGTAAATTCAGTTTTCTTAGCACCAGAAGCGGCATTAATAGCTTGACCAAAGGTTGCTGAATATTCGAAAGCAAACCCTGTTAGACTTAATTGATCTCTGAATTTTTTCCAACTATCTCCTGACATTCCACCATGACCTTCATCAATTAATACCAGGTTGTCGGTTTCGAAACTCTCAACAGCTACTGTTTTATCTCCGCTGTTTTCTGCTAATTTTGTAATCTCTAGAATTTCAACTTGTTTACCAGAGAACATACCTGAATCATTTTTAGAGAAATTATTCGCACGTATATCGGATAATTTGAATTCTTCTAGGTGCTGTTTTGTTAATCCTTCATTTGGCGTTATTAACAACACTTTATTTTGATGGTGCTGGTTGTAATAATTGGCGTAATGCAAATATTGCTTGATGTTAATGTGCATCAATAATGTTTTTCCAGAGCCAGTTGCATTCCAAAAAGCTAATTTATTTAAACTATCTAAAGTAAAGGTCTGAGCAACAAAAGTGTCTTTGCTTTTTTTCTTACCTGCTTGCTTTTTAGCTTGTTTTAAATTGAATTCTTTGATAAACTCATTTAAATCTGCTAGAAGCTTTACTTTATTTTGAAAGTATTTATCCAAGTACACTTCTGTAAATAAAAGCGATAAATATTGGAAATATTTCCAAGTAATTAGTTCACTTCTCTTATCAGATATTTGTTTGGTATAATGTACAATATTTTCGTCATAGGTTTGAAGCATTGTAGGTGTTAAATGCTCCGAATTGTATAGATAACTGATTAGTGTTTGTAGATATTTTGTATTTCCTTCTTCGGTATAACCTTCATTGAAAGAAAGTTTTAAATCGGTAAATATTTCAACACCATTTTTCCCAATTATTTTTTTCCCAATACTATCAATTCCGAATAATGATAAAAGGTACTTATTAAGTACCAGTTTGTCGTGAAAATTAGCCATATCGATTATAATTTAATATGGATATTCTCTGCAAACATTTTGTCTACGTTAACTAACCCAATAATGTATTGGTTAAAAGGCGAATTATTAGTATTTGCAAATAAAACACCACGGGCAGTACCTGTAGTTATCATAGCTAAATGTTTAGCAAAACCGCAAGGTAAAATGATAGCTTCAGCTTGAATTAATTTTTCATTAAACGCTTTTGGTTCAATTTCGAAATAACAAGTAATTTCTAATTTAATCAATGGTTGAGTTTGTTTGTGTAACATAAATTCCATCGATACAGCCACTATATTGTTTTCTGCATCCGTACCAAAACCAAAACCAAGTTGTTGCTGGATACGCTCTTCGATAGCCAATGTTTCTTCAAAAACTGAAAATTGATTTTCTTCAACCTTAACAATTTTGAAGGGTATAGGTAATTCTTTTTTATTCATAAAATTAAGCCGTTAAGGTATTATAATTATTCTCATAATAACTGTCATCACTCATCGTAATCATTGGTTTAACTACCTTATTTACATTTGTAAAAGAATAATTGTCTGAAGAAGTTACTTTTACTTCTTCAGGTTTTTGCGGTGTTGGTTTTACTAACACATTGATTAATTCAATACCTAACACTTGACTCAATTTAGCAAGTGTATCTAAGGTGAAATTTTCATTTCCTTTTACCCATTTGTTTACTTGCTGAGGAGAAACCTCCATTTTTTCAGCTAAATCTTTTTGTTTCCATTTTAACTCATCTAAACGAGTAAGGATAACAATTGCTATTTTATTAGAAATTTTAGTGTACGCTTTTTTAGCAATTCTTGCTTTTGCGCGATCTACGGTTTTTGTTTCTTCTTTAGATACTAAATTCAGAAACTTTTCTTTGTTAGTCATTTTAATCTTCATTTAGAAATTCAAAAAATGATTCTTTGTCAATAATGCCATTTCCGTTTAAGTACGCTTGGGCATTTTTTAATTTTTGTAACTCTACTTTTGTATGTTCTCTATCTTCCATTAAATGATGTGAAGGCAATTTAATAGCACCACCTGTAATTACAAAAGTATCCTCGTCTATTCTAATTGCATATATTCTCAAACAAAACTGTCTTCCTTTTTGTAGGGATAAAATACGTGCACCAGCTTCTAAATTGCGTAAAGGTTTAAAAAAATGGCTTAGTGATTTATTTTCTGTTTCAGTAATTTCAATTAAAATTTCATCTATTTCTATAGCGTCATCCACAATGAACTCCGCTATTTGCGCAATGGATTTGGTCTTTGGTATATCTTGTTTATTTTCTTTTAGAAAGTTGTAAACATATTCCATATCACTCCATAGATCTAGTAACCTATCGTATTCATTATCTACTTCATTTTCATAACGAAAAGCGAATAACCGTTCTGCAAATATATTAACTATTTTCATTAAATCAACTTATAAGTTTATTTTTTACAAGGATTTTACAATTCTGAAACATTAAACATTTGCATAAAAAATGTCTCTTCGATTAATTTTACTTTAAAGTTATCTTCACCTGTACGCATATTATCAAAATGATGATCACCATTGATATAGATTTGATCAAACTCAGAAGAGCGAACGCTGTCGTAGATTTTACGGAAGCGTTGAGCCGTTTCTTCGTTGGTTGTGGTTTCTAGATTACGCCAAATAATTAAAGTTTTTAC
This sequence comes from Myroides gitamensis, assembly GCF_029894455.1. Taxonomy (NCBI): domain Bacteria; kingdom Pseudomonadati; phylum Bacteroidota; class Flavobacteriia; order Flavobacteriales; family Flavobacteriaceae; genus Myroides; species Myroides gitamensis. The sequence goes on along the minus strand of NZ_JARYHN010000001.1, from coordinate 1,794,658 downwards.
ACCTTCGCGTGTTTTACCTTCTACAAACTTGATGTCGCCAACGCGTTGCATACGCTCAACATATAATCCAATTAAATAATTGAAGGTTTCTACCAAATCTACTTTAGTAGGTACCAACTCGTTATTTTCCGTCACTTTTAATTGGTAGTTGAACGGATTGCGGAACATTTGAATATTGAACAAATGGTCTTGTGTTTCAACATTCAACATATAGTTAAGTAAATACTCTTCTTGTGCTTCTTCAGAAAACTGTATTAAACCGTCTTGTGCTTTTGATGTAATGGCTAGATTGTTTAAAGCATCTTCGTAGCTTTCTAAGACTTGATATTTTATAAAACCTCCACCTTTCCAATCATTTAGTTTTGAAATACCACCTTGCTCTCCATTAATAACATGCTTTATTCTTTTTAATGTTCTTTCATTAAAATACTCACCTAATTCAACTAAAATATTTTTATATCCTGATTTAATCGATGCTGCGGATGTAGTTCCACTTCCTCCAAAAAAATCCAATACAGTATCATTTTTCTTTAAATTATTAATTTCAAAGATTCTTCTTAATAATTTTTCAGGTTTTTTACCGTTTTTAAATTCCACTTTGCCTTCGCTTGATAAACTATCCCAAGAAATATCAGTCCAAATATCAGTAAGTAACTCTGTTGGTACTTCTTTTTTATCTATTAGCTTCAACTTATTCGAATAAAAAGCTAATAGTCTGCCGTTTAGTAAAATATATGGAGAAAATCCATCTCTTTCTTCATAAACTAATTTATCCTTTGATTTTTTAGACAATTCAATAAGCTCTTGTAATCTACCTGTTGGTTTATGTGGGCCATAGGTAGCAAACACACTACTAGAATTTTTAAGTGCAAATTCTGAAATACTTATTTCAAGAACTCTTTTAGCTATGTCATTACCATATTTTGCTTTTAAGGCTTTTTCGTTTTCAAATCCTAAATTTTCGATTACAATATCTTTAATATTAGATATTTTCCAATTTAAAATATTATCATCGATATTTGAAACATAATATTTGTAGTCTTTAACATAATTAGATTCAATGAATACTTTAGTAAATTCAAATGAACTTTTATTTTTTGTGTAAAATAAAATACTTTCACTTACATCAACTGGACCTGGATTTACAACTTTAAAACCTGCAGGAGTTGCAGTTTTAACAGTAATAGACTGCACTCTATTTTCTACACCAAATATTTGATTAGAAATAAGAGATAAATTATTATACTCTTTGTCGTTTATTTGACAAAAAAATGATCCATTTTCATTTAGTAATTTATTACTATATAAAATCCTATCACTCATAAAAGAAAGCCAACTACTATGTGATAAGTCATCTTTATATATGAACCCATCATCTCCAGTATTATAAGGCGGATCAATATAAATTGTTTTCACTTTCTCTTGATACTTCTCTTGCAGTACATTCAATGCTTGAAAATTCTCTGAATTGATTAATAAACCATTGGTTTCTTCATCTAAATTGTCAAACTCTGCTAATATTTTGTCCTTAAATTCTTCTGAGAAAAACTTGGTATCTACCACTAAGAAAGGTTCATTACGCAAGGCTTCGAGCGCCTCAGCCTCCGTAGATGGAATGACAATGCCAAATAATTCTTTCCATTCCGTAAGTTGAGCTTCATTGGAAGCAATTTCAGGATAATATTCTGTTCGAATGCGATCTAAAGTGATGCAGTAGTTGGTACTGATGACAAATTTTTTCTTTAACCATAGTTTCTTTTGGAAGTTTTCGATTTGAGCTAAAAAGTTGATAATCTTAGATGCTACCAATTTCAAGGCTTTTATCTTGGATAACTGCGCTGTAAAATAAGCAGGATTTTCCGTATTGATATCGTCGATGTATAGGACTTCATTTTTGATGTAGAAATCTAATTCACGCGATAAGAAACCACCTAAATCTTTATGAATAAAATAATCAAAACTATTACGAGAAATAAAATTATTCAGGTGTTTTTCTACCAATGTACGATTTTTGTTTTTCTCTGTTGGCGCTTTATCAAAAATACCAGAAAAGTCTTCGACAGTGCTCAGACTGACAATATTGGATTGAATTACTTCTAAGGCATTCTTTGCAAGTTCGTCTTGCTTTACCGATTTTTTATGTGGTTCATAAGTGAAATTGATAAACAATTCACCGTTCACCACTTCAATAGGTTGCTCTGCGAATATTGAGAAACGACGTTCGGTATCACCTTGCGTTTTATTATTATTTTGCTCGGTAGAAGCTTCTTTTAATTGGAAATGTACTTTTTTACCATCACTTAACTTGAAGGCATAATTTTTTAAATATTCTGATGTTTTGATATAGTACTGATCGGCATTAGCCCAATGCAATTTTACTTCTTCCCCTTCATACGGAATAGCATATACATCTTTCTTGTATCGACGTAAGGAAACAAAATCGCCGTCTTTGTAATATCTTTTGAAGAAGCTTGCTAAATGCGAAAAGACTTCTTGCTCTAAAGCGTTGGTATCAACAGCATTTTCTAATTGCGCTTTAAGGGCTACATATTTTGGTGCCGATTCGCGAGCAACGCCAGCATCGTCCAGTGATTTACCCATTTGATCTAATTCAGCCTGAATCATGGCAGAATCTTTTGATTGGGTTTGGGCTAATATGTCTTTGATGTCTTTAGGTAAATTACGATCGATAAAATCCATTACCTGCTCGCGTTTTTGATTCATAATGCGGTAGATTCCGAAATCTAAATCCGCCTTATCCATTTCAAAAATTTCCTTTAAAACACCTTGTAATTTTATGTAATTGCTCATCCTTATATCAATTCAAAAGAAATGGTAAACACTTCTTCTTCTGTTATTGTTCTATTTAATTTACTCTTAGCTTCCTCAATCATTTGATCGCGTTCTTCTTCAATTTCTTCTTCACGATCGAACATTTGCTTTTTTAGACGCGATACTTTCTTTTTGGCTTTTGCTAATTGTACTTGTAACGCTAACGCCTCTGCACCAGATAAACCTTCTTGCATAGCTTGTTTATCGATTTCTTTTGCATTTTTTTTAGCATCTTTTAAATCGTTTTCCAATTCATATATGCGATCATCCGCCCAATTGTGGAATTTTTTAAATTCCCTTTGCATCAATGCTGCATCAGTATCATTAAGATAATTAAGTCGTTCGGTTTTAATTTTAAGGTGAGTCTCATCAATATTTTCTAATTCACCTTTCAAATTACCGTGTACTGTAGAATTGAGTGCTAAAATATAACGGCAAATATCGTCATTTAAAACTTCGTTTGCATCGGTAATACCAGAAAAAAGTAAAACGGAATGAGATTCAATTTCGGAATTAACTTCCAAATTACTCACCCTAATACTTCCAGATTTAGTTTTTAAGTTTTCAATTTCTGAATGCTTCGCTTTGGTATTAGACCAATTAAATGAAAGATGCGCTAAAGGTGTATTTTCCTTTTTACCCTGAAGAATTATTTTTTGAGCAATAGCACCATTGATTAAAAAACGTTTGGCATCATCTCTTTTCTTATTTAAGGTAAATTTATCTTCATTCTCAAGTATAAAAGTGTAATCCTCATCTATAAAACGCGCCTTATTTTGTAGGTAGAATTTGGTTAATTCCCACACAGCCATTTTTCAAATTTTTCAATAAAAACTTTTGTTTCGGAATATGTCGTACGAAGTTTGTCAATCACACTCGCTTCAAAATTATCAAATAATTTGGATTGTGTTTCTTTAACTTTCTGGTTAATCTGATCTTCAAATTCACTTTGTAATTGATTGAAGTAGGCGTCAATTTCTTCTTTTGTACGGCATTGTTTATAAACTTCTATGATGCGTTTTTCGAAATCAACTCCGTTTTCTATGGTTCCTAAAACTTCATCTGAAGAACCAAATACCCCATCAAACAGTCTAAATTTTTGCTCTAACAATTCATATACTCTCGTTTCAACAGCATTTGCAGAATTTATAAAATTGACAACCACTACATCATATTCTTGCCCATAACGATGACAACGTCCAATACGCTGTTCTACTCTTTGGGGATTCCATGGTAAGTCATAATTTACGATCATACTACAAAACTGTAGGTTAATCCCTTCCGCAGCAGCTTCCGTTGCAATCATAATATCGTAATCATCACTTTTAAATGCATCCACTAACGCTTGACGAATATCAACAGCTTTTGATCCTGTTATTTTACCTGCATTTTTGTCATCAGCTAACCAGTTTTTATAAATTTGATTAGAAATAGGATCAGCATTATTCCCATTAAAAATTAGAATTCTCTCTTTGTATTTTTCTTTTGACAAACGCTCCAGTAAGTATTGTTGAGTTCTGGTAGACTCCGTGAATATTAATGCCTTTTGTTTTGCACCTAATTCTTTCAATTTAGAAAAACCTTGATCTAAAGCGATTAATAATTTTTCACCTTTCTCATTATGCTGAATGCTATTTGATAGTATTAAGAATTCTTCAAGTTGTTTAATTTCTTCTTCAATCGCGATCTTATCATCTAATGTTATTTCTGTAAAAATATCTTCCTCAATAATTTCACTTTCATCAAATTCATCATCCAGATTCTCATATTCTTCTAAGAACATTTCGTACAAATCATCTTCAACAACTTTTGATGTTTCCAAAAGCATTTTTAATCTTTTAATCAATGATTCTAATGTTCTACTAATTGCAAAGGATGAAGAACCTAACAATTTGAAAATTACAGATTGCATTAAGTGCTTTTGAGCAGGAGGAAAGGCATATGTACGTTCCTGTCTTAGGTAATCTAAGACTTTTTCATATAACTCTTGTTCTTCTTTGGTAGGGGTAAATTGTTGCGTAATAGGAATACGGTCCCTGTAATTGATAAACTCTTTTACATCTCTACGTAATGTACGGTGGATGATGGTATTTAATCTTTCTTTTAACCCATCTATATCTCTATTACCAGAATCTAAAATATAGTTGCGTCTAAAGCTTTTGATGTCACCAAATATTTCAGGATCTATGAAAGAAACAAGGCCAAAAAGCTCATCTAACCGATTTTGTAAAGGCGTTGCAGTAAGTAGTATTTTTTTATAATCGCGAATTGCATTTTGTATGGTTTGTGCAGTAACATTACCATGTTTGTATGCGTTTCTTAGATAATGAGCTTCATCCAATACGACTAAGTCCCAAGAAGTCAATTGAATTTCTTCGGCACGTTTTCTAGCAAATTGATAACTACATATTTTAATAGTCAACCCATTATCAAATGGATTTTTAATCCCTGATTTTGATGTTTTATTATATGAAATATTATCAAGAACTTCGGCTTTTAGAAAGAATTTATCTTCTAATTCATTTACCCATTGTTTACGTAATGAGGAAGGACATATAATCAATATTTTTCGTTTTCCTTCTGCCCATTTTTGACTTAATAAAATACCTGCTTCTATGGTTTTCCCAAGTCCAACTTCATCAGCTAAGATAGCACCTTTAGAATAAGGTGATTTAAAAGCAAATAAAGCAGCTTCTACCTGGTGAGGATTTAGTTCTACTTTTGCATCCATTAAAGTTGCACCAAACTTTTCTGGGCTGTCTGAAGATGCTTTTTTCGAAAGTTCGTAGGCGTAGTATTTAGCTTGATATTGGTTAATCATAATTAGTTGAAAAGTATAAATTATTATAAAGATACCAAAACTAAAAAAAAGTAACTAAGAGAAATAGTAAACTACTATAATTCTCTAGTAAAAACAATTGTATATCACGCCAAAAATCTCTAAAATCTCTGTTATTGAAAAGATAATTTTCACTATTACTCTTAATTCTCTACATTTGCATTATAAAATATTACGAACAAGCGTAATCTATCGTTATTGGTTTATCAGAAATTGCGACCTTCAGATGACAGCCAACATAGCGATAGACTTACGCTCATGCCTTATATTGGCGTGGGCTGAGTCTGTCTGGCTGTTGGGTTGTCGCAAACCTCTGATAAGGACATGATCTTAGTTCCACGCTTTTTTATTCACTACAAATTAAGGCACGATGAAAAAATCAGTATTCTTATTATCAATTCTATTCTCAATTACTTCTATAGCACAAGAGAAAACAAAAAAGCAAAAAGCTGAAGAAAGTCTAAAGCGAATGCAACAACGAATGGAAGCCTTTAATCAGGAAAGGAGTAAGCAAGATAGTATCTTCAATGCGAATCTAAAAGCACGAGAACAAGACTCAACATATCGAAGTGATCTCCAAATTTTCCAAGACACTTTCAATAAAAAACAAGCACAGGATTCTGTACCTAAAGGGAGAAGTAAACAAACGGATAAAGATACGTTCAGTAAGAATTTTAAAATCTAACTGCTGATGAAAACAAAAGAATATTATGCAGTTTTAGTTCCATTAATCCACTTAATCTTAACAGGAAGTAAAGAAGTAGTTATTGAAGATGATTGCATCAAATTATCGGAAGGATATTTTTTATCTATGGAAGAGTATGCAAAAGGCAAGCAAAGCAGATACTTTTATCAGTGTATTCACTTCTTTTTAGAATCTGTTTCACAGGAAGATAAAGCAGATATCATTAAAATCCTGATTGAAAACGACACCTTGCTTTTGGCTGCTATGATGACTGACCAATTTGGCGTCCAAAAAACCAATCAATCTCAATCACGATAGCAAAGCTATATTCAATAAAATGATGTTTGATTTTTTATGCGGTAAGAGCATTGATCAAATTATACACAGAGTTATTTATTTCTATTTAGAGAATTTACATCGATTAGAGATTATTGAGTCTTTTATCTCAAAAACTGAATATGAGAGAGTTGTGAAATTCAATGCTCAAGCAAGGGGTAATGAAGATATTTTGAATATGTTTGTGTATTAATATTTAGAAAATGAAGAAATTTATAGATGACTGTAATCTATTGGTAAAAGAGCCTATAAATTGCTCTAAGGAAGAGTTAGAATTGTTTTACAATAAAGTAGTAAAAGGAGGGAAAGTTGAATTAGTAGGGTTACAAGAAAGAATTAAAAACTGTGAACTATTAGGATTTTGCTATTATAATAAAGAACTAATAGGTATATCAGCTATTAAAATCCCCAATAATAGTTATAAACTACGAATTATAGAAAAAAGTAAAATCAATCGAATCGCTGATGAATTAACTTTTGAAATAGGTTATTCTTTTACAGAAGAAGAACATCGTAGAAAAGGATTAAGTAAAAGAATTAAATTTAATCTGTTAGAACATCTTAAATCAAGAAAAGGTATTGTTTTTTCTACCACTGCAATTGGAAGTAGTCAAAATTTTCTTATTGAAAATGGATTTAAAAACTATGGTAAAAGCTATGATGGTACAAATGATAAAAATTTGAAATATTATGAGTTAGTAATCCCAGAATAATAACTTATTAAATAAATCGTTTTTTATTCGTTATTTACTTACTATTAGTACTTTGTATTGGAAATCTAATATTTAAAAGTTTGAGCCATAGAAGAAAAAAAACGAATAAGTTGAAAAGCATTCTCAGTTAATCCAATCGAGAAAGACTCATGTTCTTTCTCGATTGGACTACTTTAAATCACTTAGTTTAGAACCATATTAACGCTATAATTCTGAACAAAAACAAAAACAGTTCTCAAATAGAAAGAAGTCCGCTTATAATAATAAGATATGCTTGAAATTATAGTTTCTTATCTTTACTATCTCTTAAAACTCTCATTATTTCTTTATTGCTTACTACTTCATTTCTATTTGTTTGTTGCATAAGTAGCAAGAGTCCTTGATCTTCTTTTGATCGTTTTTTCTTCTTATTTTTCATTAGTTTTTTATTTTTTAAATATTGTCAAATTATTGAACCTTAGACTTTACCTAACTTATCTATTTTACAAAAATGTAATTCATTCAAAAAGTTCCGTATAAATCCCACGCAGTGGCAAAGTAGTATTTGTCGTATAATTGTTAAATTATGTACGTACAAACACACATCTTGCCCTACCTAAAAACCATTAAGTTTTCATAAGATAATCGTTCAGATCTTTGTGAGTAGGGTATAAGCTTCTTCCATCTTTTATACAATTAGGAAAAGCATCTTGTACTTTTTCAGTGGCTTTGTTTCCAGCATCGTCATTATCAAAACAACAAATAATTATATCATACTTTAATTCTTTGTACAAAGTGTTTTTGATACATTTGTCACTTTCACCATTTGTACATTTGTACAAATAATTATTTGTATCACTATTTAAAATAGTGTTTAATGTTGCTACCGAATTTAATATCAAGTAGTCATACCTTTTTTCTGCTTTTGGATATAGCGTTAGGAAGCTCAAAAAATCACTCCACGATTCAAATAGAATAATTTGACTACTGTTATTATTAAAAAAGGAAGGTGCTTTAGTTCCTAAACACATTTTGACGTATTTGTTTCGAACTTCATACCCATTCAGCTCATTTTTGAATCCTATAGCATAATAGGTTTTATCGTTAAGACTGTAATGAAGTTCTACACAGTATTTTTTAGCCATTTTAAGACTGATACACCTGCTTTGTATATAGTTGATGAGCTGCGTATTCGTTAGAGGCTTAATTGCTCTTATTTCGTAATTCTTTTCTTTTTCAATAGCATCGTCTTGAAAAGTAGGCTGGTGAAAAGAAAAAGATTCATCATCCAAAATCTGTAGTGCTTCTTTTAATTCACACTTATAATATCTCATTACAAAGTCTAAGACGTTTCCGCCTTTTCCTTCTCCGTGATCATACCAAAGATTCTTTATAATATCGATTTTAAATGAAGCTGTTGTTTCATTCCGAAACGGACTTAGGTACCAAGCTTCCCGATTATTCTGTTTGACTTTTTTAGCTCCTATTTTTTCCAAAATAGATTCTAAACTTATCTTTTTTGCTTCACTACAATTTATCATATGCTCTTAAACGTTATTTATAGTTACCTGGTTACCTTTTAGGTATAACTATTTGTTAATCAAAAAGGTATCTGCTTAGGTAAGCTTTTTTTATAGTTACCTAGTTACCTGAAATTCAGTAAATAGGTAACTTCATATTTAAGTTACCTACCTAAATAAATTACTCATTTATAATTAGTTATCTCTTGTTAGGTAACTAGGTAACTTCTTTTTGTATTTGGAGCAATTATTCTTTAAAACCATAAGGACTGTCTTTAAATTTAGGCTTGGCTAAATAGCCATATACTTGTCTTTTGGAGCTTTTTACTCTTTTAAACTGATGTTTTTTTAATGAACTACCTATGCGTTGATTATTTAGTTTATGTCCCATTACAGAAAGTTCAGTCATTATGTCCGTAGGAGTTCTAAACTCCTGAAAATCCTCAGTTGGTTCATAAAATCTTAGAATAAATTCACTTTCTACAGTTTGAATAGTGAACCGTTCATTTCTTTTTTCATTTAATATTACTTCTTCAGAAGTTAAATCAGATTTGAAAGAGGGGTGGTATTTGTAAATATGATATGCTTGTGACCAAAAGTTGTCAATATTAAAAGTTTCACTATATGAAAAATCAAGAGTACCAATAACGTCAAAAACAATCCATCGAACGCTACCTGTATCATCATTTAAGAATTCTAACTGGTTTGTACTTGCTGTAAAACTACAAATACGATATAGTAAAGTCGATTTGTCTGCATAAGGCAATCTTTCATTAACTGTTGTTTGAGAGATAATGGCCTTAAGAGAATTAATATCTGCTTTTCCCATAACATCAAGTTCTTCAATATTTACGATAAAAGTTTTACAGAGCTTTATTCTGTCATCTTTAGTTATACCTATGTTTTGTGAATAGTACCGTTTTAATGATTTTGGAGTTAAGAATTCAAGATAATATGATTTTCCAGCATTTTGATCTCCATTAGCCAATACTAAACAGTTTTTGTTGATCTGTTCGGGATGTATGACTGTCTTGACTGCTCGTATAGCCCATTTTAGAAGATGATGAGCAAATAACTCATTATCATCTGTATTGACATAAGAAGCATATTCTTTAATGTAATCATTTCCATTCCATGGAGGGAGTTGTTCAAAATAGTTAACAATAGGGTTGTAGTATTGTATAAAATGACTTTTTAAATACGTTTTAAGGGCTTGTGGGCTTACATTTATCTTTTCTCGATGTAAATGTATTAGTAAAGAGGATTCGTTGAATTCGAGTGTTTTATTTGATTTTGAGCAGAATATCTCAAACTCTAAAGAGATTTCATTGAATTTGATAATGAAATGCTTACACAGTTCTTCGTGAATTTTATCATACACAGAGTCTTTGCGTGATGATACGTCATATACGCTTGCTTCTTCCATTAAATAAATAGTTGATTGATAAGAGTATAATGCGTATATTTGCAGCATACTCTTAAGAGTGAGACAATAGTAATCTGAAGCGTTCAAAGGGCAATTTTGAACGCTTTATTTTTTTCTTTTTTTGAAGGTATATTCCAAGGCTTGTTGCTCGATTTGAGAAACAGATTGACTCTTGTTTTGACGAAGCCAGGTGTTTATTTCTTCGCGGTCAAAGTATAATATCTTGCCATTGGGTTTATAAAATGGAATCACATTGTTATAAACAAGTTTATATATACTTGATGTAGACATACCTATGTAATCAGATAATTCTTGTACATTAAGCATTTCTTTTTGTTGTGCTATATTAAGACCAATGGCTTCTTTTAGTTCCCTTTGTTGATGGATCATTTGGTTTTTAAATGCACTAAACTCTTCAATTGTTTGAAGTAATATTTGTTGTAATTGACTTACATTTTCCCTTTTTAAGTCTTTGCTTTCTATTGTTTTCATATACTTTCTTTTATATGGTTATAGTGCAAATCACTTCTTTTTAAAAATGCAATTCATTGATTGTTAAGTTATCTTAACCTTTTTGTTCAAATCTTAACCTTTTCCTAAGAAATTGAAACAACTATCTATATCTTCTTTCCTTTTAGGAAAGTTCTTATTATTTGAAAAGGATGTTTCAATACTCTGTCTAGTAGCATTTGAGTTTTTATTCTTGAAGATCAGTAAGAATTTGTCTAATGTAAAGCCAGTACTATTTGCAACTAGTCTATCCCACAAATATTTAGTTTGAATGTTATCCATATTAAGCATGAAAATTGGAGCTTTTGGAAGTGTACCATTAAATAGTGTTTCAGCAAATTTATCAGTATCATTAACATCTGTATTGGAATCTATTAATTCAATGAAGTCGTTATCGATTAGATTATTGTATAACGTTTTGAGATCATTCAGGCAGTATTCGTTAAATTCAAAAGCTTTATTATTTCTCTTGATAATCTGCTGTTGAATTTTTGTAATAAACGTTTCTTTAAAATTATCTCTCCATGTTAAGGTTAATAACATGTTTGAAACCACATTTAATAGTACTAGTGAAGTTGTTGTGAAATATTGATCAAAAAATGTTATTTTCTGTATATGTAAATAATGATATAAAGAAATTATGGCCATTGTACCAAACGATATATAGACAAATAATCTTGGTCTTTCAATACGTTTATCAAAAAAATCAGTTCTGAGATTAAACATATATGCAGTAAGAAAACGCCATAGAATTCTCAGCTCTTTAAAAATGAGATAGGAGCTTACTCCAAATAATACACTAATGATTCCGATATATCCATATTTAGACTTTGTGTAGTTTACTATTGTTGAAATAATTGCAATCAATAAAATACAAGTTATAAAAATTAGTCTTTTCATCATTTTAAAAATCAAGTTCAGGAATTAAATTAGAAGCTTCTTTCATTTTCTCATCTACGATCTTAGCATAGATAGCAGTAGTGCGGATTTCACGATGTCCTAAGCGTTTAGATACGGTATAGATATCCGCTCCGTTCTCCAATAAGAGCACCGCGTTTGTATGTCTGGCACTATGAAAAGTAATATGCTTGGATATCCCAGCCTTATTGCACCACAGTACAATAGCGTTGTTATATACAGCTGAGTACCGCAAGCCAATAAACACCCGATCTCGATTGCCTTTGCGTTCCCCCAATAACTCCCTAGCTTGAATAGAAATGTAAAGATACTCAACACCATCTGTTTTTTCTTGTCTGAAGTTTACCCGACTTGAATCATCTTCATCGCGAACCTCTGACCAAGTCATATTGTGGATATCTGACCATCGTAACCCTGTAAGACAGGAGAATAGGAACGCGCGTTTTAAAACTTCATATTTACATTCCGTATGGACTAATTGTTGTACTTCATTAAACGTCAGGTATTCTCGTTGGCTCTCAGCCTGTTCAAATGATTTGATTTTAGCTGCATAGTTCAGAGCTAAATAACCCTCATCAAAGGCTGCACGCAAACAAGCTTTAAATTTGTTAAAGTAGGAATATTTAGAGTTAAGAGATAAAGGGAGATCACTCTTAGTACGGGCTTCTTTGTCAAAATAAGTACGCACTCGTTTTATAAACTTCTCATCAACATCGTCAAAGATAGTGTTAGGGGAGATGCATCGCTTTAGATGAATTAGGGTAGCTGTCCAATTGCCGTAGTTTTTGGGACTATCAGATTTCTCCTCCGTTTTCTCCTGAAAGTAGTCTAAAAAGGTTCTTTTACCTTTAGTCGTATTCTTTAGTTCAAAGCGACCTTGGTAAAACTCTGCTTCTCGAATAGCTAAAATTTGTTTGGCAAGTGCCAGGATTTCTTTATTCTCTTTTCTTTCACTAGGGTTTTTAGGTTCGCTGTGTAAGAACAGTTTTAAGTTTTCATAATCTCTAACTGTTTTGCGTTTACCGTTCGGTTGGAGTATGGTACCTTTATAGTATTCGATAGATAGGTTGATTTTACCACTGGGTAATAGACGTTCTCTTAGTGTGATTTTCATTATGTGATGACATTTGCTACATATTTAAAATATGTGATGATTTTGTAGCAACGAATATACTAAGAAAAGAACATAAAAGAAAAGACTATCAGTCTTAATTTACTGATAGTCAATTAAAAGAAAGTATATCTTAACAACGGAAACGTAACCTACTTTCCGATACAAAAATTAGCAAAAATATTCCCCAGCAGTTCATCATTCGTAACCTGACCCGTAATTTCCCCGAAGAAGTAGAGTGCCTGGCGAATATCGATAGCCATAAGATCCGCGGATAGATTCGTTTGAAGACCCCATTTCACCTTTTCGATTTCCTCCAGTGCTTTCAGGAGTGAGTCGTAGTGGCGTGTATTCGTTACGATTGTTTCATTATTGCGTAGCGCCCCTGTGTTTACAAAGCCGAGTAGCGTCTGTTTCAGTTCCTCAATACCTAGGTTGGCTTTGGCTGACATCAACATTAAGTTGTCAATTTTCGACTGAATCAAAGCAATTTGTTCCGCAGAGAGTAAATCTTGCTTGTTACAAACCACGAGAAGCGGTTTAAGCGGATATTTATTCTTTAATTTCTCTAGTTCGATATTGATTTGTTCGATCGATTGATTTGTTAACTGCCCGCCGTCAATCAAGTAGATCACTACTTGAGCCGCTTCAATTTTCTCGAAAGTCTTTTGAATACCGATGCTTTCCACGACATCTTTCGTTTCGCGGATTCCAGCCGTATCAATGAATCGGAAACCGATTCCGTCGATGACTAATTCATCCTCAATCGTATCACGTGTAGTTCCTGCGATATCCGAGACTATCGCACGTTCCTCGTTTAGAAGAGCATTTAATAAAGTCGATTTACCCACATTAGGTTCCCCTACAATCGCAACCGGAATACCATTCTTGATTACATTTCCAACCGCGAAAGAGTCGATTAAGCGTTTCAGGACAAATTCGATGCGATCAATCAGCGCTTTAAATTGCGTGCGATCAGCAAATTCCACATCCTCCTCAGAGAAATCCAATTCCAATTCAATTAGCGAAGCAAAATTGAGCAGTTGTTCCCGTAATAAGGCGATTTCATTCGAAAAACCACCGCGCATTTGCTGCATGGCAATTTGGTGACTAGCCTCATTATCCGAAGCAATTAAATCCGCCACCGCTTCCGCTTGAGATAGATCTAATTTACCATTCAAGAACGCACGCATGGTAAACTCACCCGGTTGCGCCATTTTAGCCCCTTTTCGAAGGCATAGCTGAATGATTTGCTGTTGGATGAAGGTTGAGCCGTGGCACGAAATTTCAATCGTATCCTCACCCGTATAAGAATGCGGATTTTTAAATACAGAAATCAAGACCTGATCCAGTACACGTTCCCCATCCACAATATGACCAAGGTGAAGCGTATGCGTTTTTTGTTTCGTTAAATCTTTGTTTTTGATCGATTTAAAGATGCTGTTAACTAATGTAATAGCGTCTTTTCCCGATACCCGTATGATGGCAATGGCACCCGCACCCGAAGGAGTAGCTAAAGCGACAATAGTATCTTGTAATATCATGGTTTACATCTATAATAAGGTACAAAGATAATACTTATTGAGCAATCTCAGTGTGGAAGATTCCAAGGTTAAATTGCGCGAATTCTCCTTATATTTGAGTTAAAATAAAAGGCCTATGAAAGCTATTGTGTTCATTATAATTTGTTTAAGCAGTGTAGCAATGAGTGCTCAATCCTACCGAATGACCGAACAAGAAAAAGAAAAGGCAACGCAAATATCGTCAAAAGGAGTCGTGTTCCTATTGAAGATAGAAAACGTATTGGATCAGAATAACATCAAACTGAAACAGGGCGATTTGAATATTCAGAATCCTGCAGTAGGCGAAATGATCAAACAAGGATTTAAAAACAATGCTACCGGAACAAAAACACAAGTAGCCCAAGTGGTCTGTTTGGAATGTTATGAAGAAGAGTGGAAAAATCAAAGAGTTGAATTGCAGTTGATTCAATCCAACCAAACCTACAGTCGCGACAGCCTCTATCAAGAGGTACAAAAACTCCGCGAAACGTACCAATTAGCCTTAGATAAGACAAAAGTCACGCTACAGTCGAAAGGTAAACAAGTGATAAGCAGTGAAAGCGAACCAGATGGAAGTTATGCTATGCTTGAACGACAGCTCCATGGGATGTCCAATAACGAAGACTTTACCTTGTTTAGAAACTTGGATTACAATTTTGTCGTTTCTCGTTTTAGCGTTTATTTACAACTGACGAAAGGAATGGCGTACTTGGGACAAGAGAAAAAAGGAAATCAAATTATCGATAAATATACACCAGGTATCTCTATTAAAAAAGACGAGTACCTCTATGTGACCTATACCGTCGAAGAACATCCAGATCGTAGGGGAGCATTTGGAGAGGGACTCACAGAAATTCTAGCAGTTGAAATTACAGGAGATCCGCTATTAGTGGTGCAGTTATTTACTTCCTATTGGAAGCGAGTGGAGCTAGATACAACCCTACTACGCGAATCTGGTTTCATTACTTCATTAGACAAGATGAATGATCACATTGAATTAAGAGCAGTGACTCCGAATGCCTATAAAATTGTTATTACCAAGGGAAATATGACAGTGAACTACGAGAAAACTTTTGGCATTCATCCCAAAATAGCTTCACTCAAGGAAAAAGAATAAAAAGGAGAATACCTAGGAAGTAGAAAATAAAAATAGGACAAAAATCAAAAGACATTTTTACAAAATACTTACATAATTTTCACCTTTTCAAGTCTTATTTTTTTATTTAAAAGTAGTGTAAATACTGTGATTTTTTGATGTTCGGAAACGAAAAAGTTAAGCTTAATTTCTTATCTTTATAGAAATCAAAATTAACACTACTATGAAAAAAATACTTTTTCCAACGGACTTTTCAGAGACAGCAAATAACGCATTAATATACGCGCTAAAAATGGCAGATAGTCAAAAAGCAACCCTTTTTGTACTACATGCTTATGAGATGCCTGTAATTTCTGCAACAGCGAATCCTGTGATGGTCCAAGACGTATATAAATCAATCGAATTAAGCAATTTCGAAAATTTTAAAGATCAAGTGCCTTTCATTCGCGATATCGCTAAAGAAAATAACTTAGATCACGTGCCGATGCATTTTATTCTTGAAGAAGGCTTCTTGAATACCATTTTGAAGAAAAGAGTAGAAGAAGAAGAAATCGACTTAGTAGTAATGGGTACCAATGGAAATTCAGGATGGGACAGAAAATTGCTAGGATCTAATACAGTGAATGCAATTAACTCTTTAAAAGCACCTGTATTAAGCGTACCACACGATGCAGTTTTCAACGGAATCAATTCTATTGCATTCTCAACTTTATTTGCTGCGAGTGATAAAATTGTATTAGACAAATTGGTAAAGATTGCCAAAGGATATGATGCTACTATCAAGTGTATTCATGTAATTGAAGATGTGGAGAAAGTAAATCGTGAAGTAGTAGAAAGTTGGTTAGAATATTACGATGGAAATCCAATTACCTTCACCTTAGTAGAAGGAAAAGACGTAGAAAAAGAAATCTTTACATTCTTAGATAAAGAAAATATTGATTTACTTGTATCCGTGAAGCGCAATAGAAGTTTCTTAGAAAAACTGTTCACTTCCAGTATGACAAAAAAATTAAGCTATCATACTCATGTGCCAATCATAGCATTCCATGAGGAATAGAAATAAAAAAGTCGTAAAGTATCCGTTACTTTACGACTTTTTTTATTGGTTACTTTGCTGTAAAATAGCTTAGTCAACTTTATTTTTATTGATTTCATCTTGCAACTGTCTTCTGATTTTTTGCTCTCGCTCCAAAGAAGATTTGCGAAATTCTTCCAGTTCTTCATCTGTTTCTTTTAATCTGAGCAGCGCATCTTTCGTTTCTACATGACATCTTTTAAAGCGGTAGTAGAATAGCGCAACCAAGACAAACATAAAAGCAAATAATGCCAGTATGATGGTTTGAATGGTGTTTTTGTTTGCAGCAATACCTAAAAACTCAAAGTGCTCTTCCTTGGCTAAAGAAGTTTTCAATTCCTGTTCAGCCGTAGTAAGCTTTTGCGTAGCTGTTTCTAAATCTTGTTTATGTTGATCAATAAGCGCTTGATTAGCGGTTACAGTGGTTTTATATTGACGAAGAGAATCCTCCACATTATGTTGTAAATCCAACAGACTTTGCTTATCAACAATTTTAAAATTTTGATAATTTGATGAGGTATTAAATAAGGTAGAGAATTGATTTGTAATGGTTTTAACGTTGCCTTGTGCAAAAACTGTACTTGTCAATGCTAGGGTGGCAATCAGTAAAATACGTTTTATTCTTTTCATTGAGTCGCTTTTTTGTATTACAATTTTATAGAGGCCTAAGATAAGTCATTTATTTTTATAAAAAAGCCTGTTGAAAGGTATTTTTTAAGAAAAATTTATTTTTATTTTTAGAACAATTGTGAAAAAATATAGTTTTAATATAAGAAATGCGAATTTTTATTTGAGTCATTGATGAATTGTGGAAAATTAAAAGTCATTTTATACCATTTTGAATTTTATAGCGTTAGCTTAGATGTAAAATTGAGAACAAATGATAGAAAATCTTTTTTCTAACATCCACCGCATGCTGCTGTGTTTGGGCATTTTCCTTTTAGGATCAACCATTCTTTCTGCTCAATCCTTGAATCAAGATGAGTTGACAGCAGTAAAAATGTGGTTAGATGAAGATGGTGACACAAGTTTATATATTAAGGTGAGCGCCGCGTGTAACAATTATGATGGTAAAAGGGCCTTTGATTACATTGGTTTGCCTTCCGCTATTACATTAAAATTGAAGAACGATTTAGGCGAAGCAAACTTTGTGTATGAACATCCACGGTACGAATCTTCCATGCTCATGTTTTACAGTGAAGCCGTATGGTTCAAAACGTACGATTGGAAACAAGCGGTTTTTATCCCTCTTTTTTATTGCAGTCAAAGGCACGGTGCAACTATGCCGTTGTCCTATCTTATTTTATATGACCAGCACATGCAGGTGGTTCATCTATCGTTTGAATGTAAACCAGAAGTGTGGGGGAGCTGTACGCCTGTATTTAAAAAACGCAACATTAAAAGTCAGCTGAGACAACTTCCTGATGAACTTCAGGCTGATTTTACTCGCTATATTGAAAAGACCTATACCACACGAGAAGATCTGTACCCCAATCACATGACGTTTAAACAAAAGAAATACAAAGATTGGAATCTTGAATCTGTGGTTTCCATCGTAGAAGCAAGCTATCCGCATGAATTATTGCGCCGTTTACACACCTTTATTGAAGATCAAAAATGGGCATTGGCAGAAGCGTATCTCAACGAATTTGAATACCTCTATATCCAAGAAGAGGGAGTAGTAATCATTGCTGGATTCCGTACAAGCAAACAAAGTTTTCAGGAGGAAATACAGCGTTATGTACAACACAATTCAACGGAGGAAGAGAAACTATTGAGGCAAGCGAGTCGTTATGTAGAAGATGGAGATTTTCAACGAGGATACCAATTGTATAAAGCGATTTTGGAAGAATTCAAATCTCGATAAGGTTACAAATCAGCTAAAATACTTACCTTTTAGCTCAACTAAAAAATAGAATATGAAAAAGGCAATACAGGATTTATATCCAGAAAATTTAGCCCATTGTTATGGATGCGGAAAATTAAACCCAGCGGGACATCAATTGAAAACGTATGTAGAGGGAAAGGATGAAACAATCGCTCATTTTACACCGCAACCTCAATTTACGGCCTTACCTGAAAGCGTATATGGTGGTTTAATCGCTTCCTTGCTGGATTGCCACGGAACAGGATCAGCAGCCGCTTTTATTTGTTTGGCAGAAAACCAACCGTTGGAAGAACCTATTCCAGTGCGTTGTGTGACGGCTTCACTTAAAGTGGATTTTAAAGCGATGACGCCTATGGGAGTTCCTTTAGTTTTAAAAGGAAAGTTGAGAAGTATTGAAGGCAGAAAAGTATGGGTAGACATGACCTTGACAGCCAATGATACGCTTTGTGCTACAGGCGAAATTTTAGCTATTCGATTAAAAGAAGAGTAGAAATAGAAAGCGAGCTATCGGTTAAGATAGCTCGCTTTTTCAACTATGGATATCTACTACTATTTAGTAGGAAGTGTTCGGGTTAACCAACCTCTTCGATTGGCCGTAGCAATGGCATAAGGCGTAATCCAGAAGAGTGTAAAAGTGTAAAAAATACTATACGTATAAGCCCAAAATGAATCTTTAAGGTTGTATTTCTTCGCGTAAAACAGTACTTGAATAGACGAGAAGATTAAGATACCGGCCAAAGCACTACTGATAAACATGATTGGATAGCTAAGGATTAGATACAACATCAAGAGCATCATAGGGTAAGCTAAAATTACTTTCAACCATTGATTCAAGAGTAAAATACGAGGCCCAACAGTAGAGCCTGCTCTAAACTTTTTGAAAGCAAATTTACTCATCATGATATTCTCTCTCACATTACTGCGTTCCCAACGGATAAACATCTTGTATAAACCTTTGAAACTATTAGGGGTGTCAGTCAAGACATAAGCATTCTTTTGAAATAACACGTGGTATCCTTGTTTTAAGATCATATTCGTCATCGCGCGATCTTCTCCAATATCGGAAGGATTTCCCATAAACGTTTGGTTAATCCATTGTTCTAAACAATTCATAACGGCCTCTCTGCGGTAAGCTGCTAGCGCTCCAGGTGTACACAATACACTGTTTAATGCACTTTGAGCTGATCGAATAAATTCAAAACTAAAGACAAAACTTACATTCAACATTTTTGGAATAATTCCATCTTCTGTATTTAGTACCAATACGTTACCTCCAACAGCTCCACATAGTTCATTATGAGCAAATGGACTCACTAATTGTCTTAAGGTATCTTGTCTAACAATCGAATCACTATCAACCGTTACAAATACTTCGCCTTGCCCCAATTTAAACCCGCGATATAAGGCATGCCTTTTCCCCATATTACGCGGTTGTTGATAAATTTCAACACGAGATCCTAATAGGGCTTTCGCTTTTTGCATCCAAACCCAGGTGTCATCTTTACTACCATCGTCAAAAGAAATAATCTCTAGTTTCTCTGCAGGATAATCACTCTGCGCCAAACTTAATAAGGTATCGTAAACTAAACGCCCTTCATTATAGGCTGGAACAAGCACTGTACAAGTTGGTAATTCACTATCTCCAACGGGAGCAACAGGTTTATATCTGAAATATTGATAAAATATATAGCATAAGAATAGTACCTGTACCGCTAAAAGTGCCATACTAAGTCCAAAGAATAATTGTCCTCCCCAACCTTCTAATCGCTTCAATTGCATGCGTTCAAAGTAAGGGTGAAAATGATAAAGTATAACGACACTACTGAATAATAGGACAAAAGTTAGCGCTAACACTAAATAATCCGTTAGGCTAAAGCGTTTCTGCTTATTCGAGTTTTGCGAAGTATCAAGAGATGAATACGCAAGCTGGGGGACTTTGTTTGTTTTCATATGTGTTTCAATTAGTGGAATATATTGTGTCTTGGTTATGCTCTAGATTAGAGTAAAAACAAGAAACCTGAGGAGATATGAATCTCTTGCGTTATCTAGTGCAAGATGCGTGCCATTCGATTTTACTGGGGTTTTAAGGTGTTTTTGGTCGAATCACTTCCCCATATTGTTGAATTGGACAACACATTGTTTAGATTGAGTCCAAAAAAAAGAGAAACCAAATGTTGAAATAAATACTGTTTTACAACGATAGATGGTCAAGTGAAAAATGCATAAAATGAGAATTTGATGGTTACTACTTCAAGTAGAGGAAACAATGAAGAGGTATTAATGATTGATTTGCAGGCATGCTATTATTGTTTGCTTGTGAGATTGAAATTTTACAAACTAGACGTGTAAAAATCTGTTATCTTTGAAAGATAACTTTTTATAATAAATAGAATGAAAATACTAGTAACAGGTGGGCTAGGATTTATAGGATCTCATACAGTTGTGGCATTACAGCAAAAAGGCTATGAGGTAGTCGTTATTGATGATTTATCCAATGCAGCTGTAGAGGTTGTAGATGGAATTAAAAATATCACAGGACATGCACCACTATTTGAAAAAATAGATTTGCGTGATAAATCAAGTGTTTTTCAATTTTTTGATACGCATCACGATATTGAGGGAGTCATTCACTTTGCAGCATCGAAAGCGGTAGGAGAGAGCATGAAAGAGCCTTTAGCATATTATGAAAATAATTTCTTCTCTTTAATTAACGTGCTATCGGCCATGAAACAGAAAGGGTTGGATAAAATAATATTTAGCTCTTCTTGTACTGTCTATGGACAAGGGGAGGTGATGCCGATTACAGAAGAAGAATCGATTAAAACGGCACTTTCTCCTTATGGAAATACCAAACAAGTAGGAGAGGAGATTATCGTAGATTTAGCCAAAGTTTATCCTTTACAGGCAGTTTTATTGCGTTATTTCAATCCCATTGGAGCACACGAATCGGGATTCATTGGTGAATCTCCAGTAGGTGTACCGTATAATCTGATTCCTTATATTACACAGACCGCAGTGGGGATTCGCCCTTATTTATCTATTTATGGTGATGATTATGATACTGCTGACGGAACGTGTGTACGTGACTATATTCATGTAGTTGACTTGGCAGATGCCCATGTACGTGCCATGGAATATTTATTGAAAAAGGAAAATACAGCACAAGTAGAAGCTTTTAATGTAGGGAATGGTCAGGGATATTCTGTCCTTGAACTTGTACATTCATTTGAACGCGTGAGTGGAATCAAAATTAACTATAAGATAGTAGAACGCCGTCCTGGCGATATAGACAAAGCATGGGCAAATACGGATAAAATTGCACGTGTATTAGGTTGGAAGCCGACAAAAACCTTAGATGAGATGTTAGCTAGTGCTTGGAACTGGGAACGAAAATCGAGAAATTACTAAACTAAAATTGAAAGTAGACCAATGAAAAATATTAGTATCGAAGTAAAGTGGGGCGTTATTTTTTCTATTGTGGGATTGCTGTGGATGGTCCTCGAAAAAGTAAGTGGATTACACGACCAATATATTGATTATCACTTATACCTCACAAATTTATTTGCTATTCCAGCGATTGTAATTATGGTTCTTGCCTTAAAGGATAAGAAAAAAAACTTCTATGATGGGGATATGAATTATGGTGAAGGAATGTTGTCTGGGGTAGTACTTTCTTTAGTTATTGCGATACTAAGCCCTTTGACACAGTGGATTACAAGCTATATCATTACACCTGATTTTTTCCCAACTGTCATTAAACGATCAGTTGAATTAGGCTTCTATGCAAATGAAGCGGATGCAGCTAGTTATTTTAACTATGGGAATTATGCCAGACAAGGGTTTTTGATGGCTTTGATGATGGGCGTAATTACAACTGCTATTGTGATGATTTTTATTAAAACAAGAACACCTAAAAACTAACGTAAAATTGAAGCTAAAATAAAAATGAAAGTTAGGTTTTTTAAAAATAAAGTAATATTTAGTTTAAATAATTGTTAAATTTGTTTTTTTAAAATAAGTTTGCAACCGATTTCCCAAAACCAGGAGAGGAATACTTGCTTTTTTTAGTTCAAAAAGTAAAGGCCTAATACCTGATAATCGATTTGCACTACCTTATGACTTTGACAAAAAAAAGAAAAGAACTGTATCTTTTCATCGGCTTATTTTTATTAGTTTTCTTACCTAATATTTTGTACTTTATACGTTATACGATGTTGGAGTTTAGGCTCTTCTTAAACAACGTAGTGTTATTGTGTATCATTCTCGCTTGTTGGAATATACCTAAAATAGGAAAATATCTAGGAGCTTTGTTGTTGGCGTTATTTGTAGGGAATAATGGCTTAACGATTATGAGTTTTCTGCTATACAAAGAATCCTTTAATGTAGCCTTGGCCTATAATTTCTTAACAACAAATAAGGCCGAAGCGTTAGAAGCGTTACTGACATTTAAACTAACAATTGTATTGGTATTCTTATATTATGCTGCGCTGTTGTACGGAATGTATCGATTGGGGCAGTATAAAATAAAAACGAAATATGTACTTCTTTTAGCTGTGGTTTTACTGATTTACCCAATCGGATTTAAATCGTATAGCTTTTATCAAAAGGATAAAATACTGACTGGTGAATCCATGGGATGGATGGCAAAATACAATATGTTAACCAATACTCCGCTGTATAATATCGCTTCTTTTTATGAAGCCAATCGTTTTATTAAAGAATTGGCTGAGATTAAAAAACAGCACATGGTATATCCTCCATTTACAGTTGAAGATACAGATCTAGAGACAATTGTTGTAGTTCTTGGAGAGTCAGCGCGTAAAGATGCACTAGGAATTTATGGTTCCTCTCTTGAAACAACACCTTTATTAAAGAAACGATTAGCTAATGTATTGATTTACGATCAAGCAGTCGCACCAAGTTCATTTACAAATACGTCATTAACCTTCATGTTATCAAAAGGAGTTCCGGTGGAAAAGAAGGATTTTAAACTGGAAGCTTTGAATGATAATATTATCGGTCTTGCAAATAGTACAAAGCAATGGGAAACGTATTGGCTGTCTAATCAAGATGAAATAGGCATCTATGAAAACTTATATAGTATTATAACGAAAGACGCAAAACACAAGCAACACATCAAAGAGAAATCCCATGATGAGGTTGTACTTCCGATGCTGGAACAAATACTACAAGATTCAAGTAAAAAACGATTGGTATTTATTCACCTGAAAGGAAGTCATATGAAGGTAAGTGAACGATATCCTGAAACCTTTGAGCATTTTAAAGGAGACGATCGTCCACTAATTAATGCTTATTACAATAGTATCCTCTATACTGATTATGTATTAGATGAAATTATTAAAAAGGTTGATCACCAAAAAAGTATGGTATTATATGTCTCTGATCATGGTCAAACACACCGAAAAGATAAATTCGTTCATGGTTTTACTAAAAAGGGATTGGAAGTACCTTTCGTTATTTGGCATAGTGATTCGGTGAATGAACAATATAAAGTAGCAGGCCGAGATCAAACACCTATCTCCACGACAAACATATATACAATTGTTAGCGATTTAATGGGTGTGAAAGGATTGGAACGCAAAGATCCTAATACAGCCTTAAAAGTACTCTCTCCTAGCTTCAATGTCGCTCGATATGAAGACGTAGAAAGTGATGAATAATTTCGTTTTTTAGGAGAATTTAATGTGAATACTATTTGTGTTTTTATTTTAGAAGCTATTTATTGATTTTTTTTTCACAAAAGCCAATAAAGTTGTATCTTTAAAAGAAAAGATAAACATATGAGTAGTATTATTTTAAATCGCATCAAGCAAAATGTGAAACATTGGTATCTTCCCGTAATTTTAGGAGTTGTATTCATTATTGCTGGAATATTCATTATGATGACACCGGTTGCATCGTATTTATCATTAGCCTTATTGTTTAGTTGGCTTTTCTTCTTTTCGGGAATTGCTGAAATCGCTTTCGCTTTAAGCAATAGAAAGCAGTTGGATGGCTGGGGATGGATTCTCTTTTCCGGAATTGTCGATGTAGTGTTAGGTTTGATTCTATTGAGTAAACCTGCTATTACCTTACAGGTTTTACCTATTTACGTTGGATGTGTTTTATTATTCCGTTCTGTGCGTAGTTTGAGTATGGCTGTAGAATTAAATAACTATGGAGTAAAGGGGATTTCTTCCATGGTACTCTTCGGAATTTTAGGTTTACTATTTGCTATTTTCATGATGACAAATCTAGAAGCAGGTGCATTTACCATTGTGTATTGGACCGCCTTTTCTATTATGACTTTAGGTTTATTTAGTATCCTATATGGTATGAAGCTTAAGAAGCTGAAGAATAGAGGAGCGAAAATCAGTGATGAACTAACCAAGAAATGGGAAGCTGTTCACGAAGAAATTCGAAAAGCAATGGACAAAGAATAACAAGATAAAAAAATAACAAAAGAGGATCTAGTATTACACTAGATCCTCTTTTTATTTTACTTTATCGTAGGCATCAAAAATTAATTCCTGAATAATATCTGAGATGCGTTGTTTGCCGTCCTCTGTATTGATATCAATACCACAGAATTTACTACCATTGTTTTTAGCGTGTAAAGTCAAATAGTAAATACCACTGATGACGATAGCAAACCGCGCGCGAACATCTACATCGGAATGCTCGAAATAAGGAATTGTCTTTGAGAATAATTCCTCTCCAATCTCTTCTCGTTTATCTGCTATTTTGCGCAAGATTTCGTTGCTTTCTCCTACTTCCCAGTGAATAATACGCTGAAGGGCGCGATTGGTTAATAAGGTCTCAAATTGATTTTGAAGGAGCTGATTGATGTGGTCTTGCGTTAATTTTTCTGGATCTTGCAATAGGTCGTCAATACCAGATTTCGCAGTACTTTTAAAGAAGTCTTTCTGATTGATGTACTCTTCTACTAAATTGTCTATTCCTCCAAAATAGGTCCATACTAATTTCTTATCCACACCTGCGGCTTTAGCAATATTTGGTGCAGTAAGTCCTGTATATCCCTTTTTTTGTAATACTTTACCTACCGCCGCAATCATCTTGCTCATGGTGCGTGCTTTATCGCGGATAGGTCCAGAAGATACTTTTCTGACTTTGACCGGTTCAGCGGCTTGATCCGTGTCTTGTATTGTTGTTTTTTTGTTCTTCTTCATGTTCAATAAATTAAGGGGAGAATCAACTAAAGTTAATTCTTGAATGCTATAATCGTTTTGAAGTTTATTTATGGTTTTGTTTGTCAAATGTAAAAAAAATAATTCAAATGCATTTTTACGTTCATTTTTATAGTAAACTTGAAAATACAGTAAAAATAGTCGTCAATAATACAAGAGCTTTTGTGTTTTTTCCATTCAATTATTGCCCCCCTTTGTTGCTTTCATAAGCTTTGTGATTAAAATGTTAAATTACAGATAAAAAATGAATTTTAGTATACTATTTGATTCTAAATTAAAGAATCAAATAAAAAATAAAATGAAAGTTAGAATAGGACGCGTAATACTAGGATTGTGTATAGTATCTCTTGTTATATTTAGTATAAAATACATGAAAAGAGAGATAACCAAAACAGATTTTTTTGTCGGTCAATATTCGGGGGTTGTACTATTTGAAAATGAAGATACCTTAATTCAATGTGATAAAGGACACATTAGAGTAGTCAACATGGGAAATAAAGCAAGTTTTTTCTTTAGCGATGATATTCCAACATTGCCAGAGATTACATTGAAGAAAGTAAACGGAGCTGCAATGATAACGATCGATGCAGATGAAACCAATTATATTCGATTGGATCGCCATAAGTTGGAGATACTATTCTCAGTCGAAACTAAAAACTATACGGTGTATGCAATGAGAGAGTAAAAGAGTGGGGACTTATTTTTCTCTTAATTTGCTTGCCTAAGCAATAAAAGTGTGATTGTTCATGGAAATAGCCTTGACTTTTGGGGTCAAGTCTAATACATTTCGTTGTCTAATTTTAGGTACAGGTGTAATTAACTGTTGGTGTCGGCCTTCAATAAGTTGCTTGTGCGTTATTTTTTTGAGCATTTGCACTTCTTGATTCTCTTTTTTTAGCTCAATTAACAAGTATTTTACCGTAGGAAGGTCACTATTGTTTAGCGTTTTATCACCCTTTAAAAATCCTTGTCCCTGGAAAAAGATATCAGAGATGGAACCGTCAGACGCATCTAAATGATGCTCATTTTTCTTGAGTAATTTAGAAAGTTGATTACTGTACAATGAGCTTAAATGTGTGGCTTCATCTCGCGTAAGAAATAAAGGAATAAGCTCTAAGTTTTCGCCAATAATTGCATACACCTGTAGCACAATTGGCTCATTGAAATCCAAGAAAAGTTGGATTTGAGTGGTTAATTCAGAAGTTTTCATTGCAGATTTTTTTTTGGTTTTGTACTTAAATATACGCTTTTTTTTAATTCGTTCCTCAGAATTTGAAACGGAAGAGTGAGGCAAATAGGAGGTTATAGCAGGGAAAAAGGAGTAGAATGCCTTGTTGTGTCTTTATTTACCGCAAAAAAATAAAAAGGAAAAGGAGTTATTATTTTTTACTCCATTTTTAAAATTTTGTAATTTTTAACTAAAAAGAAACCATTTTAAGCGTAGTAGAGCGAATTTTTTTTTAATTTTTATATAGGTGTAAGTTCTTGTTAGTAAGCTTTTTAAATTTGTTGTTATTTGCTGTTTTACGCAATTCGTAAAGTGCTTTTCTTTAATTTGTTGAATGTTAGTTAAATATTTGTAAAAGAAATGTAAAAGAGTATTTTATTTATATAAAATACGAAACGTAATACTGAATTGAAAAACACTAAATTTAGATAAGCAATAAATCTGCATTGAAATAAACTCAGGTCCCCATTTTGATTGTTGTATTATTATATTTGTGTTTGATAGTAAGCCTATGTTTATTACATAGGCTTTTTTGAGTTGCTTCAATTTAGTTCACCCCTTATGGGAAGTTAAGTCTACCTGAAAGCAAGTAATAGTAACCCCTAGATCAACTAATATTTATAATATATAAGCAATATCTTCTGTTATATTTGCTTTAAAATAGCAATTTTAATGAACTTTAGAATAATATTTTGTATTCTGATTACTACAACGGCTAGCCAAGCTCAAAATAACACCTTCGATAGCCTGTATCAGCAGATGTCGAAGGTGTCCTCCACATCGACTCCACAAACTGCGCTATCGCATCTAATGAAGCTTGAACAAGCCTCTACTACTAGCGAAGAACAAATAGAAGTTTATATGTTGCGGGCCTCCTTGTTGCGGCAATACGGCAATAGAGACCGTGCAATCGTAACACTAAAACAAGCTGATAGCCTAGCAGCAAGATATAAACACCCAAATCTACAGGCAAGAATACAAGGGGCTTTGTCGACCTTGTATCGTGAAAATGGTATCGAAACTTTAGGTAAGTTGTCGTTGATCAAAGCAAAATACTGGAGTAAAGCTGTTAGCAATCCTATAGAAATGAGTATCTTAAAAGGTAATTTGATGCAAGAACAAGCTTATTACCACATGAATGCAGCATTGTATACCGATGCGATTACATGCTTGAATGAGGGAAGAAAAGAGTTTGAGAAAATAGAAGACGCTAAATTGCGTTTTTTTCATTTAGCAAGCACAGATCAGTTAATAGGAGAAAATTATATTCGCTTAAAAAATATGCCAAAGGCGATTGATATATTGAGTAATGCCTTGGAAGAGTTGAAGAACTCAGCCTATCCCGAAAGTCCTCTAAAAGGCTTTATTTACAATAGTTTAGGTATGGCGCATTTAATTGGCCAAGATTATGAAACATCGTTTTTGCTTTTGATGAAAGCACAACAAGTAGGGGAGCAAGCGGATTTTTTGGAATTAAAAAAACAAGTACTAGCTTCTTTAAAAGAACACGCCAAGCAAATAGGAGATAATAAACAGTATGTCTTCTATAATGAGAAATACATGCAATTGATCGAACAACAATTGGACGCTCAAATGAAAATTGCCGATTTCCTTGTAGGCTCTTATTATGAAAAAGAAGGCGAAACCAAGGATGCATACAAAAAATATGTACTGTATAGTTTGTCTATAGGAAGTGGTATGCTTGTTTTTATTTCGTTGTTTTACTACCGTAGAAGAAAATACAGCAGAGAAAGTGAAAGGCAACACCCTACCTTATCTCCAGTTGTTTTACCTGTTGTTACACCAAGTGAAGTAGTTCCCAAAACAACGGATACTGCCGTAGATCATGGTTATATTTCCAAAGAAACAGAAGAATTAATCCTACAAGGAATTCAGCTGTTTGAAGCAAAAAAAGAATTCTTAAAGCATGAAATTTCTCTGAGTAAACTTGCTAGCCAAATAGGAGTAAATCACCGGTATTTATCTTATGTTATTAAACATCATAAACAACAAGATTTTTCGAGTTATATCAATACACTACGCATTGATTATATTGTCATGTTGTTGCAAGAGAATCCAGAAACCCTTAAATACAAAATTAGCTATTTAGCTGATTTGTGTGGATTCGCCTCTCATAGCCGTTTTACGATAACTTTCAAACGTATTAAAGGCATTTCCCCTTCTACTTTTATTGAGCAAATCAAGGATAAAAATTAATTTAGTCCAGATTTGACGTTATATTTTGTCCAAGTTATCAAAAGGTTATCTTATTGATTCGGGTAGTCTTGTGTCAATTTTTTTGATGAAATTTAAGTAGTCAAAAAAAAACGATGGAACACTACCAAAAACATTTATTTTTCATTGATTCTGGTGTAACTGTTGCAGTTGACAAAGAAATCAATGCATTACAGCGTCGATTTGGCTTTTCAGAAGAAATGCGCAAATTAATTTTAATCCAAACGCAAAGTGGAAGCGAAAAGGCTAATTATTTAGGAAAACGTGAACGTAAAAAGGAACCAACGGTTATGCAGTGGTACACTTTTGATGGAGTAGATGAGGTATGGGATATTATAGAACGCAATGAAGATTGTATTCTATCGGATTACTTGTTTGTTTTTGCACAAGATCAGGAGGGAAATCAATATGCAGAAATCACCAAAGGAAAACGCAAAGGACATATTGTCTGGCTGAATGCCTTATGTTATGCAGATGTAGATAGTTTGGAGGAGTTGATCGAAGAGCGTCTGGAACAATTAGGAGCATCTCCCTTGTGGATGGATGAAGAATTGATCTTCAATTTGTTGTATACCGATCATCAAATGGTAGAAATACGGGCCAATTCCTTGGACTTGTTTCTTGCTTAAAATATAAAAAAGAAAATTACTTATTCACTGAAGTAAGAATTGATGCGTTTTTTTAGTTTGTCAGGCCTGTATATTCGTATGCAGGCTTTTTTTAATGAAACAAGCGGGTAATCGAACTAGATTACCCGCTTGGTGTATTGGATTGTTTGAATCAATGTGGCTTTTTAATTTCTAGGCTTAGCCAAGTGATCAAAGAAGTATTGTGCAATTTTCGTATTCAAGTGAACGCGATCAAGTCCACGTACATTGTGTTCGTGCGTAGGATACAAGAAGTAATCAACTTGCTTATTCGCTTTAATACAAGCCTCAATGAATAGCATCGAGTGTTGTTGTACAACAACAGGATCTTGTGCACCGTGAATAATTAATAATTTATTGTCCAATTGAGTCGCTTTGTTTAATAAACTAGTACGCTCATATCCTTCAGGATTTTCTTGAGGCGTATCCATGTAGCGCTCTCCATACATGATTTCGTACATTTTCCAATCCATTACGGGCCCACCTGCAACACCAACTTTGAATATAGAAGGATGGGTAACGGACAAGGTTGTAGTCATGAATCCACCAAAACTCCAACCGTAAACGCCAATTTTCTCTTGATCTACATACGGAAGGGATTGTAAATATTTAACCCCTTGCATTTGATCTGCCATTTCATTTTGTCCCAATTGACGGTGAATCACATGTTCAAAATCTCTTCCTCTATTGAAACTTCCTCTATTGTCAACCGTAAAAACAAGATAACCTTGTTGGGCCATGTATTGGAAGAATAAAGATGAACCACCCAACCAAGTGTTGGTAATTAATTGCGCATGTGGTCCTCCGTATACATACACCATAACAGGGTAGGTTTTCGTAGCATCAAAATTAGTAGGATAGATAACGCGTGCATTTAACGGTGTTTTTCCATCTGCTGCAGTAAGGGTTACTAACTCCATCTTAGGCATGTCAATCACTCCTAGGTAAGGATCTTTAGCCGTTAAGAGCTCTACTTCTTTTTGATTTGATGCCTGTACGATAGAAACGGTTGTAGGTACTTCAATGCTGTTAAAAGAATCTACGAATAAGGTTTTATCTTCATTGAATACAATGTCATGTGTTCCTGTACGAGTAGTCAGCTGTTCTGTTTTTGCTTTTTTAAGGTTTACTTTAAATAACTGTCTATCCAATCCTTGATTGGTAATTCCAGTATAGTATACATTCTTCCCTTCTTTGTCAAAACCTAGAACTTCCTCTACAATAACAGAAGCATGACCTAAGGCTTGGATGAGTTTACCCTCAGTTGAATATAAATACAGTTGACGGTAGCCTCCTCTTTCAGATAAATAAAGGAATGATTTGCTATCTGCTGGATTGAAAATCAAGCCTTGAGAAGGTTCAGTATAGGTAGTCGATTTTTCTTCAAATAACGTTCCTTCAAATGCACCTGTCGCTGCATTGTACTTATTTACTTTCAGGTGATTTTGCTCGCGGTTTAATACTCCAACGTATACATAGTTTCCAGAAGGATCCCAAGTAACCATCGTTAAAAATTGATCTGCATCTCCTGTTTGTAAGGTAACTTTAGCATGGGTATAGACATCAAAAATAACCAAGGAAACACGTTCATTTGCCATGCCTGCCATAGGGTATTTGATGTTTGTATTTTCAGCTACTCTAGGGGTCCACTGGACCAGGGGATAATCAGTTACTTGAGATTGATCATTTCTATAGTACAATAATTGCTCTTGTTTTGGACTCCACCACATTCCTTTGTTTATACCAAACTCGTTGCGGTGTGTATTAGAACTACCATTAACAATAGCTGCATCAGCATCTTGAGTAACTGCTATTTGTTGCCCTTTTTTATCGCTAACTACAATATTGTTGTCTTGCAACCAAGCAACGTAATCATAGTTTCTGGATACAAGGTGTTCCTGGCCTTTTGCAGGTACTTTTTGTAGAATCTCTACTTTTTTATCTTGTGTGTTGTATTGCAATAACCATCTGAATTTACTCTCTGTATCTAAAATAGAGAAATTCATCGTTACGTCGCTTTTCCAACGGATATCAGAAGGAAATGAAGCTACTTTAAATTTAGCCTCTGTGATCGATTGATTAATCGCTTGATTGAGGTCTGCTGCTGTAAGTAAAAAAGAAGATTCCCATTGTACAGATGATGTACGGATAAACATACTATCTCGTTTGGTATTCAAATGCGTCAAAGCATTAGAAGATTTCCAATTCGGTTGAGTAAGTTTCTCAGGTGCAAAAGAAGTATACTGCCCTAAGGTTGCTTCTTGCATAGTCAAATTGCGTTGAGCAAAGAGAACATGACTTGAAAGTATAGCTAGAGCAAGTAAATGTATTTTTTTCATTCTATTGTGTGATTAATTTTATCGTGCACTAAGGTAGGGTTTTTTCTCTTTTGTGACCAATAGGATGTCGTATTTGTCTGTCGTTTCTTCTATAAAAAAGAGAAAATAAAAGAGAAAAAGGAGTAAGCAGCGAAGCCAAAAAGTTGTTTTTAAGAAGTTGTACTTCTAAATGAGGTGAAATGCAGTTTTTTTACAAAAACAAAACATTCTCAAATTGCGAATTTATAAGTAATAATATAGTATAATTCATTAGAGAATGAAATAACTCTTAGGAATAAGAGGTTAAGTGTGTCTTGTTTGGTAAAGATATAATAAAATAATTGATGTTTTGAAATAGATATATTTGGTTGAGCAATTGAGGAAGTTGCTTGCTACCATTTAAATGTTTTAGGTCAATATGAACCACAAATTACTACTTGAATTTATGCATCTTCTTTTCGAGTTTGAAAAGGAAACAGAGGGAGGGTTAGTGCCAACCTATGCTCAAACGATCGATGGATTTAAGAAGTGGATTCGCGAAACAAAAGAAGAAATTATACCAAACAATGCTTTAGAACTTACAGCTACAAAACTTACAACCGAACAACAAATTACATTAGCTTTATTTAAAATGGCCAATTACAGTAAAATGTATTGGCGTTCCTTGTTAGCGGATGGATCCCTAACAAACCAAGATAATTGGATTGTTTTATTGAATTTGTGGATACACGGAGAAATGACAAAAATGGAATTAATTCGCAGAAGCACACAAGAGAAAGCTACTGGGATGCAAATCATCAACCGCTTGATTCAGTTAGAATTTGTACTTCAAAAGGATTCTGAAGTAGATAAAAGAAGTAAAATTATAGAAATTACCCCAATAGGACAACGAGAATTGCTAAATCAAATGAATGAAATTCAGCGTGTTTCCTCATTGATTACGGGAGATTTACGTCCGAGTGAAAAACAACAGTCGCTTTATCTTTTAAACAAGTTGATGGATTTTCACGAAGATGTATTTAAGGAAAACAGAATAAAAGCAGAATTGCTTCATCTTGCCTTTCAACAGAAATAGTTAACTGTTAATTTAGTTTACGGTGGTCGGTTAACAGTCCACCGTAAACCAATAAACTATCGCTTCAAATCCACTTCTTTCAGTGGAATGAGCTTCGTTTTGTATTTCAGCTTGTGATAAAAGTAGAAGAATAAGAAAAAAGGAATCCCCATATAGGTGATAAAGATCCCATGCCAATCGACGATTCCTTCAAAAATCATTTTACTATCTTGACCAATAATCACACATAAACAAAGGATAAAGGCAAAGATGGGGCCAAATGGAAACAGTTTTGCGCGGTATACCAATTGTTTAGGATTGTGACCTTGTGTAACATACGCACGTCTAAAGCGGTAGTGACTAATGGCAATACCCAACCAAGCAATAAAACCAGTTAAACCAGAAGCTGCTAAGATAAAATCAACGGCTTTTGGTGTAATCGATTGAATGATAAAAATAAGCAATACCACTAAAGCGGTGGCTAACAAGGATAAAATAGGAACTCCATTTTTATTGGTTCTACCAAATGAACGATGAGCCATTCCGTCTTTTCCCATTGCATATAACATACGAGTAGAAGCATACATACCTGAATTTCCCGCAGAGAGAATAGAAGTTAAGATAACCGCATTCATCAAAGCTGCAGCAAATGCCCAATGTGCCTTTTCAAAAACTAAGGTGAAAGGAGATTTGGCAACTTCGGTAATATCAGCACCTAGAAGCTCTGGACTAGTATAAGGAATAATCAAGCCAATTACAAAAATAGAAAGGATATAAAAGATAAGGATACGCCAAAAGACCTGCTTGATGGCTTTGGGAATATTTTTCTCAGGATTCTCAGACTCTCCAGCTGTGATTCCAATGAGTTCTGTTCCTTGAAAAGAGAATCCCGCAATGAGGAATACCCCTAAAACAGTAAGGAACTTACCTGAAAATCCATCCCCTATAAAAGGAGCATCTCCAATAGTGAAGTTCTTAAAACCAATGTATTCGCCTCCTAAAATACCGAAAATGGTCAATAAACCAACCCCTAAAAAGACAATCACTGTAATAACTTTAATAAAGGCAAACCAATATTCGGATTCTCCGTATGCTTTTACAGATAAGGTATTTAATCCTAATATAATTCCAAAGAATAACAAACTCCAAGCCCAAGGAGGAAGGAAGCTCAAAGGTTCCCAATACGAAATAACCAAGGCAGCAATCGAAACATCAACGGCTACAGTAATAACCCAATTGAACCAGTAATTCCAACCCAAAGCATACCCAAGTGAAGGATCGACAAATCGGGAAGCATAGGTGCTAAATGATCCAGAAACAGGTAAATAGGTAGCCATTTCACCTAAGGAAGTCATTAAAAAATAAACCATTACACCAATAGCAATATAGGCTAATACCGCACCTCCAGGTCCTGCTTGGTGAATGGCTTCACCACTGGCCATAAATAAACCCGTTCCAATACAACCGCCAATGGCAATCATGATTAAGTGTCGAGCTTTGAGTTTGCGCTGTACGCCAGAATTATTGTTGTGTTCTTCCGTCATTTTTAGTTCATTTCTAACAAATGTAATTATTAATCATGGGGAACGATACTTTTTCTGCTAGAATATGCGAAAAAGATATGCAATTGTAGTCTTCTCTTTCTTTTTTATAACTGATTTCTTCGATGTTTTGCAGCCTAAGGAAGAGAAATTGAATAAACTTACGTGTTAAAAAATTAGGAAAACAAATAGGCTTTAAACGACTGTAGATTGTCTTATTCTCTTATATTTTGCGATATTTGTTTTGTTTTCGTTTTTTAAATCAAATATTTTTTTGATTACTTAGTTTCGAGAATGTTTTTTTAACTAAATTTTTGTTTAATTTAGTTCATTCATAGTAGTAATAGTAAAAAAAAATTTATGGCAAAAAGAAAACAATTACTGAAGGGAGTGCTACTCGCTCTCTTAGTAATACCTGCATTTGTCCTAGCCTCACCAAAGATTAAAGTTTGGATGGAGGATAGAGGAATGCATTGGTTTGAAACGAGTAGTATCTTAAATGTACTAGGAGGAAATGATGAATCAACTTTATTTTTTGAAGATCCTACTACTTGTACCGTTATCACTACTCTTCCCTTTGTTGAAACCTTTGCTTCCGATTCTCCAACAAAAGAATGTTGGACGGTTGTAGATGGAAATGAGGATGATAATACTTGGGATTTAAACTACGGTAGCAATCCTTATGTAGGAGATCAAGTAGCGATATTGTATACCGATTACAATGATGGAGATAATGATGATTGGTTAATCTCACCAACCATTCAATTGAACGGTAATCAACGCTTGCGCTATTTCTATCGTGTTCAGTCTGAGGGTGAACCCAATGATTTTAGAGTGATGCTGTCAACAAATGGAACCGCACCGGCTAATTTTACACGTGAATTAGTCCCACTGAATCAATACTCTAATATAGAGTACCGAGAAGAAATCGTGTATTTAGCAGATGAAAATGGCACGCCTTTTACAGGAAATGTCAATATTGCTTGGCATGTACCACCGGGAGGATTAGATGGATGGCGTTTATATATTGACAATGTTATTGTGGAAGATATTCCAGCTTGTCCTACGCCGAGCGGGATAACGGTTTCTAATCGAACAGTAGATAGCGCGCAAATCAATTGGACGGCGGGGTACCAAGAAGAGGAGTGGGAAGTAGCTGTACAAATAGCTGGTACGGGTGAGCCTACTTCAGGTGTAGAAGTACAAGCCGCTACTTATAACGCAACGCAGCTTATATCGAATACAGCATACGAAGTATATGTTCGAGCGAAATGTACAGACGATGAGTCTTCTGATTGGGTTGGACCAGTGAATTTCAGTACTCAAATGGTTCCGACTGCATTGCCTTTTATAGATGATTTTGAAGGAACAAATAACTTTGTATTCCTCGGCAATAAAGTGAATAAATGGGTTGTTGGTACTGCTGTAAATAACGGTGGAACGCACGCCATGTACATCAGCGATGATGAAGGGGTTTCGCATCATTATGAAACAGAGGATGAAGATTGGGAATCGACGGTTGCGCATGCGTATAAAGATTTTACTATTGATGCTGATGTCAATGAATTACAGTTGACCTTTGATTGGCTCTGTATGGGAGACAGTGAGTTTTGGCCTAGTGATTACTTTAAAGTTTGGGTGGTCCCTACTGATTATGTATTGGTGACCAATGAGGAAATTGACGAAGATGAGGATGGAGTGGTTCAAATTGGGCAGTCTAATTATTATTGGAATAATGTCTTCCAAAGTGAATTGATCTTTTTTGATGGAACGCCTTATGCAGGCAGTACAGTGCGCTTGGTTTTTGAATGGGTAAACGATGCTTTTGGTGGTACACAACCTCCTGCTGCTATTGATAATGTCAATTTGAGTAAAGTGCTTTGTAGTAGACCTCAAAACTTAACAGTAAATGCCGTTACTAGCACAAGCTTTACTGTAGGTTGGACGCCTGCAACTGGTGTAGATAACTACGAGTTTTTATTGAGAACAAATCCATTGCCATTAGCTTTGGATACTGACGTAGCTACACATAGTGCTACTGGAAATACCTATACATTTGCCAATCTTACCACGGGTTCTTTTTACTATGTGTGGATGAGAACGGCTTGTGATGCAACAACCAAGAGTAAATGGATTGGGCCTATTGCGGTTAATATCCCGAATATGACAGCTCAAGCGCTACCGTACAACGAGTCTTTTGAAGAAGATGTCTATTTTCAAACGACTCAAAACAATTTTCATCAGTGGGTAGCTGGAAATGCAGTAAGTGCCTACGGAACCCGTTCTTTGTACGTAACGAATAACAGTGGAGTTAGGAATACCTACAACGTGGACGAGGAAACGGTAATTCATGCATTTAAAGACTTTATTGTTCCTGCAAATACACAGCAGCTCGATATTTCTTTTGTATGGCGAGCAATGGGTGACTTTGATGCTAGATGGGATGATGAACCGAATGATTTCATGAAGGTTTGGATGGTGCCAGCCTCATTTACACCAACAGCAGATACACCAATCACCCCAGCTGCTAATCGCATAGAGATTGACCCAACTACCTTGTTTGTCAATGCAAATCAATTTACAGTTCAGCGAAATGTGGTCGATGTGACAGCTTTTGCAGGCCAAAATATGCGCCTTGTTTTTGAATGGATACAAAATTCATATTCAGGAACTCAACCACCTGCAGCTGTGGATAACATAGTAGTTAAGATCTATACATGTAAAGATGTGACAGATTTGAATGCCTTGTTAATTGAAAATACAAATAATTTTGAAATAACGTGGATTCCTGGACCAGGACAAACCAAATGGGAGGTTTTTATTATCGAAAATGGAGAGCCGTATCCAACGGAATCGGATACAGGGATTATAGTAGAAGGTGATCCTTCTTATATCGTAGAAGATGTGCCGGAAGAGACGTTCTATAAGGTGTTCGTTCGTCCTATTTGTTCGGATACGGAAAAAGGTTGGTGGACAGGACCTAAAGATTATTCTATCTTTCATCCTCCTGGATGTGCAGGAATTACTTTAGATGATATTGAATTAAATATTTCGGCAGATGGAGATTATATCATCTGTTCCGATGATCCGTATACATTAGATTTAAAAGCAAACTATTACGATATCAAAGCAACAACAGATTATACAGTTGAAGCGATTGACTATGCGCCACCATTCCCATTTTTCGGAGGAGATGCTGTAAATTTGACTCTGGATGACGATTGGTCGGACATCATTGATTTAGGATTCGATTTTTGTTTTTATGGTAATAGTTACAACAAAGTCTTAATTTCCGCCAATGGGGCAATTACATTTAGTATTGAGGGAGTTGTTCCAGGAGGTTTATATGAACCAGGTACTCGAGGTGGATGGGAATTTTTTGATCCTATTCCTTTTGTAGGAGATTTTGGAGATCCTCCGTTTGCCAATGCAATATTTGGTGTTTTACAAGATACTAATCCTGAAGAATCACCAGATAATTATTCAGTAAATTATCAGATTCTGGGTTCATATCCATGTCGTGCCTTGGTGTTTAATATTTATCAAATGGGTATGTTTAGTTGTGGATATGATGAAGATGATATTGAAGGAAGCACTGCAACTACCCAGGTTGTATTATATGAAGGAACAAATATTGTAGAGGTGTATGTGAAAAATAGAATACCATGTGAGGACTGGAATGAAGGTAATGGTTTAATAGGGATGCAAAACCAAGACGGTACTTTAGCTCACTTTCCAGCAGATAGAAATACAGGTGATTGGACGGCACAAAATGAAGCTTGGCGTTTTACACCAGATGGTGAGTCAATCGCGAGTTTTGAATGGTTGAAAGATGGTGAGGTACTTACTACAGATACAGATATTACCGTAACGATTGAAGAGTCTACAACGTATACGGGTAGAATTAAGTATGAACACTGTAATGGTGAAGAGATGGTCATCGAAAAAAGCTTTAAGTTTTTGAAAGAACCAATGATTCTAGGAACACCAAAAACAGTATTTGATTGTGCGAAAAAACCAGGTAGTACGTATACGTATAATTTGGATGAAAATATTCCAAATGTACTGCAACAGTTAAATGTAGATGACTTTACGATTGAATATTATGCCACAGAAGCAGAGGCTGAAAATGGAGAAAATCAGTTGGAAACGCTACATACAACTACGGATCCATTGGCAGAAACCATCTTTATGAAGGTTACCAACAACATTACGGAATGTTCTAAAACAGTAAGTTTTAAATTGGGAATTAATACACAGCTAGGAGCAACGAAAATAAAAGATATTTTCGTTTGTAAGGAGACAATACTCCCAGCATTAGCCGAAGGAGAAGCGTATTACACAGCACCGTATGGAGCGGGAACTCGATACAATGCAGGGGATCGATATGATGTGGTAGGAATCAACACCCTTTATGTCTATCACGAAGACGAGAAGCAATGTTATGGGGAATCGAATTTTAAAATAGAGATTTTACCAGAGGTGTTTGCTCCGGTATTGGAAAGCAAGGTGCTTACATGTGAGGTGTTTACCCTACCAGAACTTCCTGCGGATAGCAAATATTACACCGGGGAAGGAGAAACTGGAATAGAGCTTTTTGAAGGTTATGAGGTTATCGTACCAATGACTATTTATGTTGTAACACGAAACGGAAATAAAACAGTGTACTGTTACGATGAGAGTAGCTTTACCATTGATTTTGAAGATTGTCCTTTACCTAAAGGCTTCTCGCCAAATAGAGATGGCATCAATGACTCTTTCGATTTAACGGAGTATGGCGTAGCCAAAATACAAGTGTTTAATCGAAATGGAGTAGAGGTATATAGCCATGGTTTAGGGTATAAAAATGAATGGATGGGACAAGATAAATCAGGAAATAAATTACCTTCTGGTACGTACTATTATGTGATTGTATCCCATGGTAAATTAAAAACAGGCTGGGTACAGTTGAATTATTAAGGAGTTAACAGTTAAGAGTTAAGAGTTAAGGGTTGAGAGTTAAGGGTTGAGATTAACGGTTAACTGTTGACAACAGATATGCTGAAATGAAAAAGCCAATCCTTGAAATAGGATTGGCTTTTTTTGTTTATCTACTGCCATTTACACCAAAATTTACGTAAAAATGTTTTTCAGTACCCCAGGGCACTCTATTTTTTATACAAATTAGAATAACATTAAAAGGTCATTAAAAACAGATCAAAGCGAAATTAAATTTACTTAATCTGTTATTTTTATGTTAATAATAATATTTTCTTAGTATATATTTGGGAAATAACTAAAAAAACCAAAATAACTACAGATGAAAAAAATTACCTTGCTTTTTCTTTTCTTGTTTCATCTTGTTCAGGTATTGGGACAAGAAGTAACAATCGGAACAGGTACAGCTACCATCCGACAACCATTGAGTAATTGGTATGGTTTTGAACGTTCTGCGGCACTTTATACCGCTGCAGAAATAGGTCGAACGGGCTATATCAACGAGATTGCTTGGTCTATTGGAACAACCAAACCTACAAGACCGATCAAAATTTACTTGAAAGAGGTGGAGGCAACCTCACTTACGGCAGCCAATTGGAATACCTTTATACAAGGAGCTACCCTGATGTATGATGGCCCATTTACCTCTGCTGGTTTAGGGTTTAATTTCATCGCATTTGACGAATCATTCCCCTTTTTAGACCGTACAAAAAGTTTGTTGGTTTTAGTAGAGGCAAATGCGGGGGGAAGTGGAAATGGAGATGGAGTTGACGGATTTAATGTCGCAGCTACTTCTATCGCAGCAATGCATTTTACAGCTGCCCGAGATAATGCTATTCCAATGGAGTATCTAAGTTCCAGTTCCAATCGGCCCAATGTTAAACTGACCTTTGGTCAGCAAGTAACCTGTTTTGCTCCCACAAACTTACAAGCCGAATTTATCGGCAGAACCGCTGATGTACGCTTATCGTGGACCCCACGTGGAGAAGAACGTGCTTGGGAAGTGTATACAACCTTGCAAGGACAAGCAGCTCCGTCAGATACTACAAGGGGAATCCTAGTAGAAAATACACCAGCGCTCCTAGTGGAAGAGGTAGAAGAAGGAGCCTTTTTTGAATTTTACGTCCGAGCGATTTGTCAAGATGCATCAGGGCAAACCAAAACGAAGTGGAGAGGCCCCTTGCCGTATTCTTACTTCATCCCTCCAATGTGTGCTAATTTAGATGGAGGAGTAGAAGGATTACCTCCCTCCGCAACAGATACCTATTACATCTGCGAAGAAGGGCCTGTAGCCCATCGATTAGCGGTTCAGTATGTAGACATTAAAAAAACAGATCAATATCGCGTCGAAGCTATTGAATACGACCCACCTTTTCCTTTTTTTGGCGGAAATGGTATTGCTTTAACAGCAGATGATATTTGGTCGGATATCATTCACTTAGGGTTTGATTTTTGTTTTTATGGCAAGCAATACAATAAAGCATTAGTCTCTACCAATGGAGCTCTTTCGTTTAGTATTAAAAATGAAGTCTCGGAAGGGATGTATAGCCCCAATGCATTTAGTGCATGGGAATTCAATCAAGCGCTTCCTTCTTTGCCAATAGGAACTACAATGGGACCTTTTACCCAAGCCGTATTTGGCGTATACCAGGATTTGTATCCCGCTACTTCCCCCGAAGATTATTCCTTTAATTACCAAGTGTTGGGTACATACCCTTGTCGAGCGTTGGTTGTCAATATGTATCATATGGGCTTGTTTAATGTGCCCTTTAATCCAAATGATATTGAGGGAAGCACACAAACCTCCCAAATCGTTTTATATGAAGGAACGAATATCATTGATGTCTACGTTAAAAATAGACCCGTCAATCGCAGTCACAATAGCGGAAATGGACTAATCGGTATCCAAGGAGGAACAAGAACGCAATTTCAAGTACCTCCAGGACGCAATACAGGAACATGGACCACAACGAATGAAGCTTGGCGTTTCATTCCCGATGGGGAATCATCGGTTAATTTTCAATGGTATAAAAATGGCATGCCGTTTTCAAGAGAAGAAATCATTGATGTGATTATTACCGAAGACGTTAATTATACTGCTAAAGCGATGTATCAAAATTGTGAAGGAGAAGATTTTGTTATGGAACGTTCATTCAATTTCATAAAAGATGATTTTCAAGTGAATAATCTACCAAATTATGTTGTTTGTGGGAGTGTAAAAGATCCTCAAGGTCAGGTAAGCATGAACATTGCACAGCATAAAGACCGTATTTTCGAAGTCTTGGGAGAAGATAGTGTGCGTAAGTATGCGATTGCGTATTATGAAGATGAGGAACTTACCCGAGAGATGCCCGATAGTATCGAGGTAAAACGCAGCACCATGGTTTATGTTAAGGTGACTAATTTAAAAACAAAATGCGTCAAGGTGGCAACATTTGAAGCAATTCGAACGGCTCCTATTCAAGTAACCAAATTAAATGCTGTATATGCTTGTGAAAGCTATGTGTTGCCTGAATTAAAAGAAGGGGAACAGTATTATTCAGAAGAAGATGGACAAGGAACTCGCTATCAAGCAGGGGAGGTTTATACGGTAAAAGGAGAGTCAACACTCTATATTTATACCGTAGGGGAGCGTGGCTGTGATGGAGAAAGTTCATTCCAACTCACCATCTATGAACCTATTATAGCTGATCACATTGACAATCAATGGGTATATTGTGAAAATTACGTGCTTCCTTCATTATCCCCTGGTAATTCATATCATACCGAGCCTCAGGGAAAAGGATTAGAATTAAAAGAAGGAGAGGTAATAATAGAACCCACTACGCTGTATATCTATGCTAAACGCGGAGGGAATGATGCGTTTTGTTGGGATGAAAGCAGTTTTACCATTAGTTTTCAAGATTGTCCTATACCTAAAGGTTTCTCGCCAAATGGAGATGGAATCAATGACTCTTTTGATTTAACGGAGTATGGCGTAGCTAAAATACAAGTGTTTAATCGAAATGGAGTAGAGGTATATAGCCATGGTTTAGGATATAAAAATGAATGGATGGGACAAGATAAATCCGGCAATAAATTACCTTCTGGTACGTACTATTATGTGATTGTATCCCATGGTAAATTAAAAACAGGCTGGGTACAGTTGAACTATTAATTGGTTGAGAGTTAAGGGTTAAGAGTTAACAGAAGATTTTCAATAGCTAGAAAACCAATCCTTTAAAGGGGTTGGTTTTTTTGTACGTTGGTTGTTGTTGCGACGATGAGGTGCGTAGGGGCCAATGACAATTGGTCTTATGACATGATTCAATATCGATATCACCGATTACCCATAATAATAAAGCCCATTCTACAGCAGAATGGGCTTTATTATGAATATATTCGATTACCAATTAACCAATCAAAAACTGTTTAAAGTCTGCAAAGTTCAAGGGATGAACACCATGACCTACCGGGTACTCTTTGTATTGGTGTTTAACTTGTAAGGCATCCAAAATAGGTGATGTTTTTCTAGCCCATTCAACAGGAATGACCTGATCTACTGTACCATGAGAAGCAAACAAGCGCAACTGGCTGAAATCGTGTTGTTCAAAACCAGGGGTAATGATATTGGCATTGAAGTAACCACTTAAGGCAACCACTTTATTGATTTTCTCCGGATAAGATAGTGCAATTGCGTAGCTTAAAATAGCCCCTTGACTAAATCCAACCAAGTTTATATTATCTGAATCAATCGCGTATTTTGCTGTTAATTCATCGATGAATTTTACGATTAAATCGCGAGATTCAATGGCTTGTTGATCATCAGAAAACTTATTAGCATCAGCGTCAAAGTGAATCGCATACCAAGCATAACCGTAAGGTGGAACAAGGTAGGGCGCTTGAGCAGATACTATATAATAGTCTTCAGGAAGTTCACTTGCAAATGAAAATAAATCCTCCTCATTGCTACCATAACCATGAAGCAATAGAATTAAAGGATTCTTATCCTTCTTTACCTTAGGTTCTTGAATCAAGTAATTGATTGATAACGATGTTTCCATATTTATGC
The DNA here is from genome assembly GCF_029894455.1 of Myroides gitamensis. NCBI lineage: Bacteria > Pseudomonadati > Bacteroidota > Flavobacteriia > Flavobacteriales > Flavobacteriaceae > Myroides > Myroides gitamensis. Next base: position 1,750,909 of record NZ_JARYHN010000001.1, on the reverse strand, counting down.
AGATAATTTGTCAAACCATTTTTGAAAATAACCCCCTATTCCAGGTAGTACGCGTACGTCTCCCTGAATAGAGCCTAAAAAGCTATAGAACCACAAGACAACAAAACAAAGATAAAAGGGAACTGTTGCAATGAGTGAGTCCACATTGGATACAAAATACCCAAAGATATAGAACATCAAATGCAAACCAAACGTTTGCTTGATGTAGAATCCAGCGTATTTGTTCTTCGGCTCAATATTCATAAAGATGACAATCATACACCCTAAAATAGTAAGGTGTGATGCAAGTGCCATATTCTTTCCGCTTTCAATTTCTTTGGCCGTAAAAGTTTTAATCATAATACTTGAATAATATAAGTTGTTTTTTAGTCAAACTAAAAATTAAATGTTTGCTTGTCAAGGCGAATGGCACCATATACCGTTCCTTGCATCGCTGTTCCTAAAAACGCGGAGTTTTTAGATTTTGATAGGATGTTTTCCTTTGTGAAGGTCCAGGTGCCTTCCGTAGAGAATAAGCTGAGGTTAGCCTCATTTCCTTCTTGGATACTAGCCGTCGGTACACCATAAATAGCGCGTCCTGCTGTTAGTTTTTGAATGATAATCTCAATAGGCAACACGGTATTCAAGGCTCCAAAAGCAGACTCCAATCCAATAGTTCCAGACGTAGCCATATCAAATTCAAGCTTTTTATGCTCAATATCTAAGGGCGTATGATCCGTAGTAATACAATCGATGGTATGATCTAAGACACCTTGTAGTAACGCTTGTCTTGTTGCTTCATCGCGTAGAGGAGGAGATACTTTATGACGGCTATCAAATTCCGTTAATTTAGCATCCGTTAAAACCAACTGATGAACGGCCACACTACAAGTTACTTGTAGTCCTTTTTGCCTTAGCTTCGCGGATTAGTTCTACCGATTTAGCCGTTGAAATAGTCGGAATGTGCATTTTTCCACCCGTATATTCCAACAAGAATAAATTGCGAGCCACTTGCAATTCCTCTGCTAAAGGAGGAATTCCTTTTAATCCTAATGTCGTACTCGTTACACCTTCGTGTGCTACTCCTTTTCCTTTGATGCTCTTATCTTGAGAAAAAGCAAGAATCAATCCATCAAAATCTTGTACATATTGCAACGCAATTTTTAGGACGTTTGCATTGTCAATCGCTTTTTTATAATCGCCGAATGCTACAGCACCCGCGTTTTTCATATCGTATAATTCTGCTAGATCCGTTCCTTCACTTTTTACTGTTAGCGCTCCAATTGGGAAAGCTTCCGTTGTTTGTCCGAATGCCTTTTGCTTGATAAAGCTCACAATACTTTGGTTGTCCGTGATGGGGTTGTTGTTTGATTCAATAGCCACTTGCGTAAAACCACTCTTTGCAGCTACTTCTAAACCATGAACCAAGGTTTCTCTCTCTTCATATCCTGGTTCACCAAAGGAAACAGAAGTATCAAACCAACCTGGAGAAACACTTAAATGATCCAATTGAACAACTGTAGCATCCGCTTCTGTAATCGAAGCCGCTATTTTTTCAATTTTTCCATTTTTTACGTGTATATCCACAACTTGATTGTTGAAAGGACTTGTTGAATCTATGACTTTTGCAGATTTTAAAATGATATTCATTTTAGTGCGAGAATTAAAATTAGTTATGTGTAGTTATTGCGTACAAAAATACTTTTTATTTTTTGGTTTTGCGAGGAAGTATCCGAAGAAAAGAACAAAAAAAATACACCCCTTATCTGGATGTATTATTTTGTTTTTTTACTAATATTTTCGAATTCTCAAAACATTCATTTAGCGCCTGATAGATTTGAAAATCAGTAGCCGTATAAATGAAGCGATCCGACTGGTTGCAGTTTTTTAATGTCTTTATGATATCTTCTTGGGTGATACCCAATAAACCACAAACAATCTCACGGTCATAGCGTGTTTGCATCAAAGCAATCATGTTTTGATCCTCTCGAATGTCCTCGATCTTTTTAAGTTCTTTGGCTTTTCCTTTGAATAAGTTGTATACCGCATCTACAGGGCTAAAATAACTACCTACCGCAATATTATACGTTGGCATACTCGTACGTCTGTAAAAGTCAACCTGTAGCTTATCATTCAGCTCGATTAATTTGGTATCCACTTCTAGAATTCCAGTTAAGTCGTATTTCTTGATGAAGATTTCAGCCAATTCAATAGACTGTTCCGTCAAGTACAGTTTAAGATTATCGTTGTTCAACCAGTCATTGGTTACCTTTAACTTAATAGGCAAATAACCAGGAAATGAAAAGTGAATGGAATCGTTGAGGTTGGCAGCGATAGAGAATGAACCATCCCTTTTGCTGACTGTTCCTTTCACTTGGGTGATGTTAATTACGTTGACATCATCCACTGGTAAAAGCGATTTGTCGTTGTAGATTGTACCTTTCACTTGGGAAGACTGACTCCATGCCGCGAAAGAGATTAGGCATGTAAATAAAAAAACTGTAAAATTTCTCATCATTTTTAAAATTGCTTAAAAATAGTGGATATTTTACAGTTTTATATCTTATTTGAAAAAAATTAACAGATTAACTTCTTCTTGGACGTCTTGGTGCGCTGTTGTCACCACTTCTTCTAGAAGAATTTGATGAGCTTCTCTCATTACGAGGTGCTCTGTCATTTCTGTTTCCTCTGTCACCGCGATCATTTCTGTCGTTGCGATCATTAGAACGTCCTCCGCGATCTGAACGGTTGCTCGTTGAACGATCACCACCTCTTCTTTCGCCTCCTCTGTCATTTCTATCACCGCGATCTCTACGCTCAGAACGGAAACCTCCATCTCCGCCACGTCCACCGCCTCCGCGTCTGTTGTGATCTCTTCTGCCAGCGTTTCTTCCACCGTCATTATTTGAGATTTCAACATTTACTCGGCGATCTTGGTACGTTTCGTTGTTTAAGATAGTCATAATCTTATCTGCATGCTCAGCATCTGTATTGAAGAAAGAGAATCCTTCTTTTACATCTACTTTGAACAAATCATCACGTCCTAATTCTAAGGTATCACGTAAGTAATCTTTCAAGCTCATCCAGTCGAAACCGTCTTTTGCTCCTAAGTTTAAGAAGAAACGAACTGCTCCGTCTGTAGGAACCTCTTTAGAAGTTCTTCCTGCAGAACCTACATTAGTTAAGCTGTTGCCAGATTTTTGGTAGTATTCTAATAAGTGGTTAAACTCAACAGAAACTACTTTTTTGATTAATTCTTCCGTTGTTAAATCTTCCAATAACTCCATGATAGAAGGTAAGAAAGTATCAATTTCAGAACTAACCGCTACGTTTTTGATACGATTAGCAATGTGGTACAACTGAATTTCGCAGATTTCAATTCCTGAAGGAATCGGTTTCTCTTCGAATTTCGTTTTCATGATGCGTTCGATTTGAGAAATCTTACGAGCCTCACTTTTCGTGATAATCACCATAGAAACTCCTGATTTTCCAGCACGTCCTGTACGACCACTACGGTGTGTGTACGTTTCGATTTCGTCCGGAAGTTGGTAGTTTACTACGTGTGTAATATCATCCACGTCAATTCCACGAGCAGCAACGTCTGTCGCTACTAACATTTGAATTTGCTTTCCTCTAAACGCTTTCATTACCGAATCACGTTGTGCTTGCGATAAATCACCGTGTAAAGCTGCTGCGTTATAACCGTCTTCGATTAATTTTTCAGCAATCGCTTGTGTATCTCTCTTTGTTCTACAAAAGATTACAGAGAAGATATTTGGATTAGCATCTGCTAAACGTTTTAACGCTAAATAGCGATCTCTAGCAGAAACTACATAATACTCGTGACTAACATTAGTAGAACCTTGATTTTTATGTCCAACTGTAATCTCAGCAGGATTAGACATAAACTCTCTTGCGATGCTTGCTACTTCAGCAGGCATTGTTGCAGAGAATAACCAAGTACTTTTGTCTTCTGGTGTGTCAGCTAAAATAGAGGTGATGTCCTCATAAAACCCCATATTCAACATTTCATCTGCCTCATCTAACACACAGTACTCAATATGTTTGATGTCAACCATTCCGCGGTTAATCATATCTTGCATTCTACCTGGAGTAGCTACAATGATGTGTGCACCACGTTTGATTTCTCTTGCTTGCTCTGTAATACTCGCCCCACCGTATACAGCTACTGTATGAAGTCCTTTTACGTACTTAGAGTATTGTTTGATTTCATTTGCAATTTGCAAGCATAACTCACGCGTTGGCGATAAAATCAACGCTTGAGTGTGTTTTTTAGACAGGTCAATTTTCTGAATAAGCGGAAAACCAAATGCTGCGGTTTTCCCAGTCCCTGTTTGGGCTAACGCAACAATATCGGTATTTTTTTCTAATAATAAAGGAATTGCTTTTTCTTGGATTTCTGAGGGATTCTCAAATCCCAAATCATTAATTGCAGATACTAGCAATTCATTTAGACCTAATAGTTCGAAATTGTTCATATAAAATTTAAAAATAGCCACAAAGGTACTACTATTCTTTTATAAAATAGGGATTTATATCTATAAAAAAAATAAAAATAATGATTTATGCCGTTGAAATTCGGATTATTTTCATTTTATGACGTAAAATCAAGGAAAGATTGTGAATTATTAAATCCTATACCCGAATTGCTAGGACCCAAAGTAAGAAATCTTAAGAATGAAAGAAGAAAAACACCTACGAAATATACAGAATATAGGAATGAAGCAAATAATGAGGAGAACATACAATGAAAATGGAAAGAAAAACTTTAATTTTTTACTATTTCTCTAATAGTGCTGGTTTTAAAACGATTGACTATTTTTTATCCGTATTATTCGTCTAGGTGAGTGGAAGTGAGGGATGAAACAAGGAAAAAAAAGAACGGATGTGCTTTGTTTTTACAAAACTACTTGTAATTTTGTCCTAGGAGTTTGAAAATAGTACACAAAATCTACTTGTGTATGAACATTTTAAGATATCATAAAAATATTAGTGGGGACTAAATATATTATACTGAATTCTTAAAGATATATAAACCCTTTGATAGCCTCAAACTTCTTTCTGCTATTGAAGGGTTTTTTTGTGCTTTTTTGTGAAGGAACAAACCAAGAGGATGTGATGTAAAATCCCGTAATGGCAAATGGCAATTTGCCAAGTAACATGATAAATTATGAACAAAAGACGGTGAGGCGATGAGATTCGTGAGATGTAAAATTCCGTAGTGGCAAATGGCAATTTGCCAAGGAAGAAGATAATTCCCGATGAGATGATAAGGTGGTGAAATCGAAACGCAGTGAAAATCGAAACGAAGTGTAGATTCATCGAACACCAAAACAAAATAGCAACTCGGTGAGATATATTCATCGAACACCAAAACAAAATAGTAACTCGGTGAGATAGAGGGTGAGATTGGTGAGATGTAAAATCCCGTAGCGGCAAATGGCAATTTGCCAAGGAACAAGATAATTCCCGATGAGACGATAAGGCGGTGAGATTGGTCAGATGTAAAAATCCCGTAGTGGCAAATGGTAATTTGTCAAGTAACTGGATAATTCCCGATGAGATGATCCCGCGCTCACCTAATCCTAGACGGAGTTACTGGCGTTGAGTAACGGATGCGACCCTTCCATCGTCAGGGTGACATACAGAGCGGAGTAACTGATTAGCGTATTGCTTTTTCGCTTTTTTGTTTTTTGTGAAGTTGTCGGGTTTATCGACTAAAGGCGATTTGCAAAAAAAGCTTACAAAGCCCTTTCCTCCTTTCTTTTTTAAAGGGTAAAAAAGAAACAAAAAACCCTTCAACTAACCCAAATAAAGGTCAAATTAGTTTTCAAGGCTGAAAATAAAAGAACTCGCTACGCTCAAACACCTTTTATTTTTACAACCTTTTCAAACATTTGACACTCTTTATTTGACTTACGTTGGGGTTAAATTGTCTTTTGTAAAGAGGTATTTTACTTTCAAGTAAATTGATTATCTAATATCTGCTAAGTCGGCTTTTTTGGTTTTTTGTGAAGTTGTAGGGTTTATCGACTAAAGGCGATTTGCAAAAAAGCTTACAAAGCCCTTTCCTCCTTTCTTTTTTAAAGGGTAAAAAAGAAACAAAAAACCCTTCAACTAACCCAAATAAAGGTCAAATTAGTTTTCAAGGCTGAAAATAAAAGAACTCGCTACGCTCAAACACCTTTTATTTTTACAACCTTTTCAAACATTTGACACTCTTTATTTGACTTACGTTGGGGTTAAATTGTCTTTTGTAAAGATGTTTTACGCTTTTAAGTAAATTAGTTTTCTATTATCTGCTAAGTCGCTTTTTTGTTTTTTGTGAAGTTGTAGGATTTATCGACTAAAGGCGATTTGCAAAAAAGCAAACCTCACAAAGCACAAACCTCACAAAGCACAAAACTACATTACCTATTTCAGCAATTGCTCCATATTGCGGTCAAAAATATTGACGAAGGCCTCTTGAATGCTGCCATCTTTATTTAAGATGATACTGCGTTGAATTTTGGTAATGATCCATTTATCTTTCATGTCATTAAAATCCGTAGAACGCAATTCGATAAGGTTAGGATGTTTATAAGGACTAACTAGTTCTTTCCACTCTTGGTGTTCCCCATCGATGCAAACAGAAATTACTTGGATATTTGGGAGTTTTTCCAATAAATCTAATGCTCTTTTGTGGCTCGCTTCTGCGTGCGCTAAGCCGTTTTTGGTCCAAACGAACATTAGTGTTTTCTTTTGAATTAGCTTTTTAAAGTTTACGGGCTTCTCATCGAGGTCTACTAAATCCACTTTAGGTAAGCGGTTTTCGTATTTTAGATTCTGAACAGCCGTTTGAATCTTAATAATCTCTTGGTGTTGAGTGGTGTCCGTAGAGAGTTTAAAATAAGCATCAAAAAACTTATCGTTGTTATTTAGATTTTGATCTTCTAAGAGATAGATCAGGGCAATATTATCTAAAATCGTATTTTTTACCTTCTCATTGCGAATTAAGGTATCCACAACATTGAGTTTGGTGATATTTTTATCAAATTTTGTCTCACTGTCAAAATCAAGATCCGATTCATCACTAATAGAGCTCAGCATGATGGCCAAGTATTTCGTAAAAGAAGAATAGCGAATAAGGTTTTCGTTGTTGAAATCTACCTTATTGCGGAAAGCATAGTAATCCGCTGGTAGTTGCTCGCGAATATCCTCTTTCGTACGCACGTAGTGAGCGATTGGATAAATCTCTTTCTGACTATAAAAATGAAGGTCTAATTTCGTTTTCGCGTATACGTCAAATTCTGGTCCCCAGCCAATAATTGCTTTACTCCTCAAATAATTGGTAGTACGAGCAGCATGGGTCGAATCAATAAAACGAATAAATCGATCCACACCATAGTCGTAATTCTCGTAGCGAGTCGATTCATCTACTAAATTCTTTACCGTTAAGTTCATCAAATAGTTGTTCTTTTCAGAACCACGACCGGAGAAGATAATAGAATGATCAAAGTCTCTTGAGTTTAAACGCAGGTGTAAACTATCGTTTTTATCAAAGTACACGTATTGAAACTCAGGATTAATCCTGTATATGTACATGCCTGGACTGAGCGAATCAAATTTCTTCTCAAAGCGATTGTTTTCATCTAGGTAGATGGTGTCTAACAAGTCGTTATCTTTGAAAAATAAAATGTAATTGCTCGTTGGGTTTTGTATTTCGCCACTGAAATAGGCCGAGTAATCCGTTGCTTCAAATTTCTTCTGACAAGAAAATAGCAACGTGATTAATGGCAATAAACCATAGCGAATACTTGTATGTAAAAAGTTACTACACATTGTTTTGGGGAATAATGCTAGTTAAAAATTGACGTCGATAGCAAAAGTAAGTTTTACGATTATTTAAACTTGTTAACAGATGGTTAAAATAAGTAATTCAAAATTGAAATAAATAAGAGGGATTAAATCTCATATATATTTAGTAATTTTGCACAAATTAAATCAAACGAGAAATAATGTTAACAGTTTCAAATCTGTCAGTTCAGTTCGGTAAACGAATTTTATTTGATGAAGTAAATGTAACCTTTACACAAGGTAATTGCTATGGAATTATCGGTGCAAATGGTGCTGGTAAATCAACGTTTTTGAAAATTTTATCTGGAGAATTTGATCCAACATCTGGACACGTTATTCTAGAGCCGGGCAAACGTATGTCGGTTTTGAATCAGAACCACAATATGTTTGACGAAAATACCGTATTAGAAACGGTAGTAATGGGGAATAAAGACCTATTCGCGGTAAAGAAAGAAATGGATGAGCTGTATTTGAACTATACAGATGAGAATGCTGACCGTATTGGGGAGCTTCAAATTCGTTTCGATGAGATGAATGGATGGAATGCAGAAATCTGATGCCGCTACCATGTTATCTAACTTGGGGATTGCAGAAGAATTTCACTATACATTAATGGCTGAAATGGATGCTAAATTAAAAGTACGTGTGTTATTAGCACAGGCTTTATTTGGTAACCCAGACGTGTTGATTATGGATGAGCCTACCAACGACTTGGATTTTGAAACCATCGGTTGGTTAGAGAACTTTTTAGCAAACTATGAAAATACAGTGTTGGTGGTTTCTCACGACCGTCACTTCTTGGATGCGGTTTGTACGCACGTTTCAGATATTGACTTTGGAAAAATTACGCACTATTCGGGTAACTATACTTTCTGGTATGAGTCAAGCCAATTAGCAGCGAAACAAAGAGCTCAGCAAAATAAGAAAGCAGAAGAGAAAAAAGCAGAATTAGAAGAATTTATCCGTCGTTTTAGCGCGAACGTTGCGAAGTCAAAACAAGCAACATCTCGTAAAAAGATGATTGATAAATTGAAATTAGATGATATTAAACCTTCTTCTCGTCGTTATCCAGCGATTATCTTTGATCAAGATAGAGAAGCAGGAGATCAAATCTTAAATATCACAGGATTGGCTAGTTCAATTGATGGTGAAGTTCTGTTTAAAGATGTAGACTTAAACGTAGTGAAAGGAGATAAAATTGTAGTTATCTCTCGTGATTCTCGTGCAACAACAGCTTTCTATGAAATCATCAATGAAAATCGTGCTGCAGATGCAGGAAAAGTAGAGTGGGGGATTACAACTTCTCAGTCGTACTTACCAGCAGATAACCATGCCTTTTTTGAAAATGACTTGACTTTAGTAGACTGGTTGCGTCAATGGGCGAAAACAGAAGAAGAAAGAGACGAAGTATATGTACGTGGTTTCTTAGGAAAAATGATTTTCTCTGGTGAAGAAGCATTAAAAACAGGTCGAGTATTATCAGGAGGAGAGAAAGTACGCTGTATGTTGTCTCGTATGATGATGCTAAGAGCTAATGTATTGATGTTAGACGAACCAACAAACCACTTAGACTTAGAGTCAATTACAGCCTTCAATAACTCATTAAAAGGGTTTAAAGGAACTGTACTATTCACGACACACGATAAGGAGTTTGCTCAAACCGTTGGAACACGTATTTTGGAATTAACGCCAAATGGAGTAATCGACCGTTATATGACGTTTGAAGATTACTTAGATGATCCAAAAGTGAAAGAACTAAGAGATAAAATGTATAAGTAATTGTTGACGGTTGACAGTTTGCAGTTGACAGTTTACAGTAGATAATCTGAAATAAGAAAGACCAATCCTTTTTAGGGTTGGTCTTTTTTTTTGCTCTTTGTGGGGTTTGTTTTTTGTGAGGTTTGCTCTTTGTGGGGTTTGCTCTGTGTGAGGTTTGCTCTGTGTGAGGTTTGCTCTGTGTGAGGTTTGCTCTGTGTGGGAGGCTTTTTTTGTCAATCGTCTTTAATCGATAAGCCCTACAACTTCACAAAAAGACAAAAAAGCGAAAAAGCAATACTCTAATCAGTCACTCCGCTCTGTATGTCACCCCGACGCAGGAGGGGGCGCATCCGTTACTCAACGTCTGTAATTCCATCCAGTCACTCCGCTCTGTATGTCACCCCGACGCAGGAAGGGTCGCATCCGTTACTCAACGTCTGTAATTCCATCCAGTCACTCCGCTCTGTATGTCACCCCGACGCAGAGGGGTCGCATCCGTTACTCAACGCTAGTAATTCCGTTCAGTCACTCCGCTCTGTATGTCACCACCTTGTCATCTTATCGGGAATTATCTAGTTACTTGGCAAATTGCCATTTGCCACTACGGGATTTTGCATCACACCCTCTCACCAATCACACCACCCCACCATCTCGCCCTCTTCCAATAAAAAAAGCCAATCAACATACATTGATTGGCTTTTTTTAATCATCTACGGAAAAACCGTAAAAGTTAGGTGTAATTATCTTACTCTTCTAACTTCAACTGCGTTTAATCCTTTTTTACCTTTTTCAACTTCGTAAGTAACTACATCGTTTTCACGAATGCGGTCAACTAAACCTGAAGTGTGAACGAAAATATCTGCTCCGTTATCGTCTGGTGTGATAAAACCAAATCCTTTAGTTTCATTAAAAAACTTTACTGTTCCTTGTTGCATAATGTATTAAAATTAATTTATTCTTTTTTAGCGGCGTGTACCGCGCGTATTCCGTTTTTACTTTGTTCTAGCTTAAAGCTTATCTTTAATCCCTTTTCTAATGGGACACTTAATTCATTTTGGTGAAGAAAGATGCTTTCTCTTGTTTGAGAATCGATAACGAACGCATATCCTTTATCTGTTACATAGCTGATAATACCTTCGTGTTCCTCTTGTGTGATCTTTTCGATCTTTACTGCTTCTTTTTTCTCTTGAGCAGCTTGTTCTTCCGGAGTAAGGTGGGTTAATTGCCCCATCTTATCCACGTAAACAAATAAATCCTCTAAATCCTTCCCTTTGTTATTGTTTTGTTTACGCTCCTCTCGGCGTTTTAATTTTTCGTCTTGCTTTTGTTTTTTCTTTTTGTTGTTTTCTTTCTTAAAAAATGAGTCTGCCATTAATTGAATTATAAGTGAACAAATATTTGCTGTATTCGTTAGTTTGTAAATTGTTATCGTTTTGCAAACGATAAAGAAGAACACTTGATTATTAAATTAGTAGTCATCATTTAGATCGTTTCTATCGTTAGAAACGAACGTGTGTTGCAAAGTTGTTTTGAAAAACCTACTTACTACGAATGAAAATAAAAAAATATTTATCCTTTGGTTGATAAATGCAAAAACAGTAGTAAAGGTTTGAAAAAAATAAACACAGTTTAGAGCTGTGGATGAAATTTACCAGGCTATACAATTTCGTTTAATTGCCAAAATCGAAGCAAAGGTAGGATTTTTTTAATTAGCAACGGGTTTTTTAGTAAAAAGATTATTCTTTATTTAAGTGTTATTCCACAAAAAATAGACTTAGTATAAGAATTTCAACAAGCAATGCCTGTTTTTCTTCCATTTCTTGACGTAAGAATGTGAAAAAAGAGCAGTTTACAAGATAAAATGGATGGACATTCTTTGCAACGGATTTCTAGTTTAAGGAAAAATAGCTTGAAAGAGGGAGATAAAAACAACTAGGATGTCGGGTGAAGGCGCAAATTATTAAAAAAAAACGACGATGAGAAGGTGAGGAGGTTAGGCGGTGAGGAGGTCAGGCGGTGCGATGTAAAATCCCGTAGTGGCAAATGGCAAATGGCAATTTGCCAAGTAACAAGATAAATTCTGGAAAAAAAGAGATGAGGAGGTGTTATGTAAAATCCCGTAGTGGCAAATGGCAATTTACCAAGTAACAAGATAAATTGTAGAATCAAAAGATCTATTGCTGGATGAGTTTTTCAAACAGTTCGAATCAGAGTTCCATCTTTACTCGATAAATTTTACAACTTCACAAAGCACAAACCTCACAAAGAGCAAACCTCACAAAGAGCAAAGCACATAAAAAAACGCGAGTATGTCAAACATCTCGCGTTTTTTAATTTGTAGTTTAGGTTATAGCACTCTCTAAACGTAAAAATTCTTTTTCAAAGTTTTTTGTAAATAAATTATAGATTGTAAAATAATGAGCGAAATAGGATGACAGATGATGGAGGAGTAAAAAAGCATAGACCTTACTAACTATTAGTCATTTACTGTGAACCGTTCACCGAAAACGATTCACGATCAACCATCAGCTGTTCACCTTACACTGTAAGCGATAAACCGTTCATCAAGCGAGAATGGAACCCATTAAAAGAACTGATTTTCTCATCTTTATATTTTTAGTTTTCATAGCCATTAATTCATCACTATAGCAAGCTATACTTGCTATACGAGGATTGAAGTAAGGGAGTAAACCAGAGAAAAATGGGGACTAAGTAGGTAACATTACAATAATTCTCCTTCCTCTGGGTATACGAAACGCTTACATGCCAATCGATCAACTTTTTCTTGGATGCAAAGGTAAAGGGATAGACCAAAGAAGTAAGCGCTTCTTGATTTTCGTGCCTCTTGAATTAATATTCGTAGGAATTGAGGGATTTTTCGTTTAAAGCGGGTTAGGAGATGCGTTGAATATAAGCTAGAATTAACTCTTTTTTGCGTTCAGAAACTGGAATGTCAGTATGGTCCACTAGTTCCAAGTAGCCTTCTTTGTAATACTTACTGATAAAAGCTGTATTTACTAAATACGATTGATGACAGCGGATAAAGTCCTCCGGTAACAACAAATCTTCGTATTCTTTCAATACTTTCGATACCATGAGTTTTTCGCCATTTTGCAAGTAAAAAGTAGTATATCCTTTGTCACTTTTCGCATACATAATCGATGCAATAGAAACAATTTGCGTAAAGTGAAATGTTTTTAGTGCTAGGCGCTTTGGAGAAGCCGATGACTGCAGATGATCCATCGCCACTTGAAGCTGTACTTCCTCCACCTTTTGCGTAGATTTCTTTTGATAACAACGCTCAATGGTTTGCGTAAACTCAATATCGTCTACGGGTTTCAGTAGATAACCCAATGCACCAAGATTAAGCGCTTTAATCGCGTATTGACTATAAGCGGTGATGAAAATCAACTGCAAATTCGGATGGTGAACCTGTTGCAATAATTCAAAACTACAGCCGTCTTTCAACTGGATATCTGCTAGAATCAAATCGGGTTGTAAGGCTTTAATCTCTGGGTGAGCCTTTGCTATGGTATCCGAATACCCTACAAGTTGAAGGTAAGGAATATCAACAACTAGGGCTAGAAGGTATTTTAAAATAGCAGCTTCGTCTTCAAGGATGTATACTTTCATAAGGGGAAATTAAGGATAAATAAGCGGTAAGCACAAAATAACTTCTACCCCAGAGGAAGAAGAGGTGTCTTGAATTTCGCGTAGCTTAAAAAACGCACGTTGAGGCTGATCGTGAAACAAGACATCCAAGCGTTCTTGGGTGATAATTTGGGAAAGCGATTGTTTTTTCGCTGTTTCCGTTGTGGGTTGAAATCCACGGCCATTGTCGCGAATAGAGATAAATAATTCCTGATCTCGTTGATCTAGGGTAAGCGTTAGCTCGCCTTGATAATCAATATGTTGAAAACCATGTTCAATCGCATTCTCAATAAAGGGTTGCAACAACATCGGAGGGATGAGTATATCGTCCACGGCTATATTATCCGTATGAATACTATAAGTGAATCGATTGCTATAACGCATCTGTTGCACCTGAAGGTAATTCTCAACGGCTTGTAAATCTTCCGATAAAGGAACAAAATCACGGCGATTCAGCTCTAAAATATGGCGAATCAACTTGGATAAGGCAATGAGATAACGATTCGCTACCGCTTTGTTTTCTTGGTTGATAAGCCCCTGTAAATTCGCAATAGCATTATAGATAAAATGAGGATTCAACTGCACCTGTAAGATGCGTTGTTCCAACTGCATTTTCTTGTTTTGAAGCGCTAAGTGTTTGTTTTTTTTCCTGTAGCAAACGCTGGCGATACAGAATTAAACCATAAGATAATATCCCAATAATAAAAAAGACAACCAACCACGTAATCCAACGTTGCTGTTGGAAGTTCTTTTGTTGAAGTAAAAAATTATCTTTTAAGGTGGAGATTTCTACATCCTTTTCCTTTGTTTGGTATTGCAGTTCTAGCTCCTTCAGTTTATTGGCGTTCATTCGCTCCTTTAGGCGGGTAACATGGGCAAAAGAAGAATCCAAGGCAAGTAAAGCTTGTTGATAATTCCCTTGGCGTTTATACACCGTACTCAATCCACCATAGAGAAGGTGCTGTTCTTTAATTTTCATTTGCCGCGCTACGGCAATCCCTTTTTTGTAGTAGAAAATAGCTGAATCCAACTGATTGTTTCGCTCAAAACTCGTTGCTAAGTTGTTGTAAATGACAGGATTGATTTGATTGTTTTGTTCATTCACTTCAACGTAGCGCTTGCTACTTTTTAAGGCCTCATCATAGCGACCAACCAGCGCAAAATAACGCGCTTCCATATCATAATATCGTGCTATGGCAATAGAATCCGTAGAATGTTGCAAGAGGACTTTCAATTGAAGTAAAGCCTGATGTGTTTTCGTGCTATCCTCTAACTCTGCCGCCAATAAAAAAGAAATATCGTAATAACGAGATTGTGTTACGCGATGATTTTGAAACGGATGATGTTCAAAATGTAAGGTCGTATATTCTAATGCCTGAGGAATATCGCGATGCATAAAATAAGCCTTAGCCAATAAATCATACAACTGATAATCCACAGGAGTAGGGCGTTGTTTCGCACTGTCGAGCTGCGCATAAAGCAAAGCCATAAAGTCGGAAGTAGCCACCCCCTGTTGCGTTAACTGTTGTTGTAGTTTAGTATAGGTAACTAGGCGTTTCCAACGAAAATCTAGCGTAGCGTAGTGGGTGAGTGCCGGTACAAAATAAGGCGCAAAACTATCCGGTGCTTTTGCATAATAAAAAGGCAATCCTTCTAGAAAACGACCATAAGGAGAGGAAGTAAAGGCCGTATCTTGTTGATGAAGAAAAGCCGCAATATACTCCTTACGCGCTAAAGTCGGAACCGTATCTAAACTCAAGTAGAAATTCAAACCTTGTTTAATGCTCTGTTCCGTTGCAGTAGTTGCTCGCCGTGGAGACGATTCAAGCATTGGCCGTTTTGTACAGCTCAACACCAAAACAAGAACCAATATGAAGAAGTATGTATACCTAAATGAAACCATAAGAAAATTAGGAGATTCTCCCTAAATCGTTACCCTTTTTTAGTCCAAAACAAACAAGGTGATACCGATAACGTACCATCAGATGTTAAGACTATGCAAACATAATTCATAATTTTTAAAGGAGGAAGAGGTTCGTTCTTTGTGAGGTTTGTTCTTTGTGAAATCGTGGGTTTTATCGATTAAAGAGGATTGTTTCAAAAAGCCTTTTGCAAAATCACAAAAAAGCAACCTAGCAAACAATAGAAAACCAATTTACTTAAAAGTAAACAACCTCTTTACAAAAGACAATTTACCCCCAACGTAAGTCAAATAAAGAGCGTCAAATGTTTGAAAAGGCTGTAAAAATAAAAGGTGTTTGAGCGTAGTGAGTTCTTTTATTTTCAGCCTTAAAAACTAATTTGACCTTTATTTGGGTTAGTTGAAGGGTTTTTTGTTTCTTTTTTACCCTTTAAAAAAGAAAGGGGGGCTTCGTGAGGTTTGTTCTTTGTGAAATCGTAGGATTTATCGATTAAAGAGAATTGTTTAAAAAAAAGCCTTTTGCAAAAAAAACAAAACCAATTTACTTAAAAGCAAAATACATCTTTATAACAGACAATTTACCCCCAACGTAAGTCAAATAAAGAGCGTCAAATGTTTGAAAAGGCTGTAAAAATAAAAGGTGTTTGAGCGTAGTGAGTTCTTTTATTTTCAGCCTTGAAAACTAATTTGACCTTTATTTGGATTAGTTGAAGGGTTTTTTGTTTCTTTTTTACCCTTTAAAAAAGAAAGGATTGTACTTTGTTTTTTGTGAGGTTTGTTTTTTGTGAGGTTCGTGCTTTGTGAGGATTTATCGATTAAAGAAGATTGTTTCACAAAGCCTTTTGCAAAATCACAAAAAAGCAATCTAGCAAACAATAGAAAACCAATTTACTTAAAAGTAAACAACCTCTTTACAAAAGACAATTTACCTCAACGTAAGTCAAATAAAGAGCGTCAAATGTTTGAAAAGGCTGTAAAAATAAAAGGTGTTTGAGCGTAGTGAGTTCTTTTATTTTCAGCCTTGAAAACTAATTTGACCTTTATTTGGGTTAGTTGAAGGGTTTTTTGTTTCTTTTTTACCCTTTAAAAAAGAAAGGGGGGCTTTGTGAGGTTTGCTCTTTGTGAAATCGTAGAATTTATCGATTAAATAGGATTGTTTCAAAAAGCCTTTTGCAAAAAAAACAATTTCTTCATTAAAATCGAAAGTCTCTTTTTTGGATTTTGCGTCTTAAGGCATAGTAACTCATGAGTAGCTGATCATACCAAAGGGCAAACAACAAGAGTAAAGCGGCAAGTAGCAAGGTCTTAAATTGGTAGTGAAAATAAAGGAATCCACCTGCTACACAACCAATAAAGAAACAGCCAATAATCGCAAGCATCAAAAAAATACTGCGGTAGAGTTTGATGCGTTCGGAACGGTTCTTATAGAAGAACAGCTGGGATAACACAATCCCCAAATCGGTAAATAACCCTGTTAAGTGGGTGGTACGCACGACAGCACCGGATACTCTAGTTACCAAGGAATTCTGTACGCCCATTGCAAATAGTAAAATCAAAGCAGTAAATACGCTGTATTTCACCAAGGCCTGGGGTGCATTGATATCAATAATACTGAGTCCCACCAAGAGCGCCATCTCTAATACAATGGGAATCACATAGGATACTTCGGGTTTATGCTTCAATACCCATTCCATAATTAAACTAGAAACAAAGGATCCCAAGAGAAAGAAAAAGGTGTAGACCAGATAGACAATCGCACGATTGTAGTTTTCTTCAATGACTTCTTCTGCAAAAAAAGCAAAATGGCCTGTTACATTCGTCGTCAAGGTATGTAACCCCAAAACTCCCACACTATTGACAATACCAGCCACACAGGATAGTACGGATGCTAATTTGAGGTTATGGGAATACGCGCGATTTTTACCCTGGTGTCTAAACATAACGAAGAGTGGATTTACACAAAGTTACAAAAAATCAATTGGAAAGAGGAAAGGGGAGAGAAGATGGTGAGGCGGTGAGATGTAAAATCTCGTAGTGGCAAATGGCAATTTGCCAAATAACTGGATGATTTCCGACAAAGGCGGTGAGACGGTGAGAAGGTGAGAAGGTGAGGAGGTGAGGCGATGAGATGTAAAATCTCGTAGTGGTAAATGGCAATTTGCCAAATAACTGGATGATTTCCGACAAAGGAGGTGAGCGAACCTCACAAAAAACCATCTTTAATCGATAAATCTTCTACCTTTACCACTTCACAAAAAAACGACTTTACAACCACGCACCACCATGCAGTATAGACCCGACATACAAGGATTGAGAGCCTTAGCCGTACTTTTAGTTTTTATTTTTCACCTCAATCCCGCTTGGCTCAGTGGTGGATTTATAGGTGTAGATGTGTTTTTTGTGATCTCGGGTTTTTTGGTCAGTAGTATCATCTTGCACAAAAAAGAAAAAGAAACCTTTCATTTCTTGGATTTCTATTTAGGAAGGATTAAGCGCATTGTACCCGTCTTTTTATTGCTTTTGCTAGGTGTGGGAATAGTAGGAGCTTGGGCCTATGTATGGGTGGATATTCTCAACTTACGACGTACCCTAGTTGTAGCGGGTTTATTCAATTCCAACAATTACTTTGCACATCTCGATACCTATTTTGGTGCTTCAAATCAGGAGAATCCGTTGTTGCATACCTGGACCTTGTCCATCGAAATGCAGTTCTATCTGTTGTTGCCTTTGTTTTTATGGTTTGTGCGTAAGCGATACCTCTTTGTGGTGAGTTTGATGCTCGTTGTGGGGTTATTGGGGTATTCCTTTTATTCCAGTGTATACCTCAATCAGCAAAGTGAGATGTATTTTTCTTTACTTGCGCGAATCCCCGAATTTCTAATCGGTACAGTTCTCGCGATTCGTGCGGATGATCTCCAAACAAAGTTTAGTAAATATCAAAATCCCATCGCGTGGATTGCTTTGGTTGGGATTATAGCCTGTGCCATAGGATTTTCAGAACAAACTGTCTTTCCGGGGCTATGGGTTGTACTCCCTTGTGTGTTTACGGGGTGTTTACTCTTGACGACGACTTCTCAAGTAAATGCACTCTTTAAAACCAAGGTAATGGTGCATCTAGGCGAACTATCCTATGCGATTTACCTGTGGCATTGGGCGATTATGGCCTTTTTGCGCTATTATAACATGCGGCTGGACTTCACTCTTTACGAGATGGTCGGAATTACCGCCTTGACCTATGGATTGTCCTGGTTGTCCTATACCTATGTAGAAAATGTATTTCGTACCTATTCCAATAAGGTGTTCGTTCCTCGATTTGTCGGGTTAGCGATGCTTGTGGTACTGGCAGGCGGTGGAATTTACCGCATGAATCAATATTTATTCCCTATTCCAGCGGCCTATGCAACACCAACCTTCGGTATGGAGTCCCATGCGCATCAGTTCAAAGCAGTGGGATTATATGGGGATGAGACCAAAACACAACCCGATTCCATTTGCCTCATTGGCGATAGTCATGCTTTAGTATATAAAGCCATTCTCGATGAAATAGGGAAGGACAATAACTTCTCCTTTTGGTCGGTGAGTAATAATCGTTACCCACTTTTTGCCAATATCAATCGAAGTGATTTTGACAAAGAAGCAGATTATGAAACCTATGAAAAACTGATGGAAGAAGTAGAAGAACTAACAGAAAAGAGCAAAACCATTTTCGTGGCTAGTGCCTGGTTAGAAGATGTCCCTTCTTTAGCCGTTGCTTTTACCTCTTTAGTAGAAAGCTTAGAACCCGATCAACGCCTGGTTATCTTGGGCGATTACCCTACGTTAGACCGCAATCCGATACGCGCAACCCGTGATTACCTCTATAATGATGAAAGTGCGGATATCCAAGTGGTCCACGCTTCAGAACCACCATACGTACGCGACGCGATTCAAAAGAACCCCGAACAAGTACTCTATTGGCAATTTGATTTTGACCGTACTTCCACATTGCCCTACTTCAATGATACCCTAGGCTATTACGATGAAGACCACCTGAATACATTCGGAAGTAGAAAAATAGGGGATTGGGTAGGAAAAGATTTTATGGCTTTCGCGAAGAAGCATGGGGTGTTGTGAGGTTTGCTCTTTGTGAGGTTGTAGGTTTATCGATTAAAGAGGATTTGAAAAAAAGCAAAAAGACAATACGCTAGTCAGTCGCTCCGCTCTGTATGTCCCTGACGCAGGAAGGGACGCATCCGTTACTCTATCCAGTATTCGTTCAGTCGCTCCGCTCTGTATGTCATCCCGACGAAGGAGGGAACGCATCCGTTGCTCTAATCAGTCACTCCACACAGCCCCCACAGCATTGTGTCAGCGCGTGATGCGACCCTTCATTGCCTCAGGACATACTGGGGGTGGATTACAAGGCGGTGAGATCAGACTTTACCCATAACCTTTAACCCATAACCTCATAACAGTGAGCCATTCTTCTTTAATCGACAAATCCTGCGATTTCACAAAGCACAAACCTCACAAAGCACAAAAAGCAAAAGCATTATTTCTTTCAATAAAACATACAGATAGCGTATACCATTGCGTTTATTTCATTTTATTTAAATAATTTTAACAATTAATTCATTTTATGTGTGTGTTTTTAGGAAGTGACAGTTGGCGACTTTCCTTAAAAATAATCAAATCTATGCTAGAGAAAGAGTTAAAAAATGTACCTTTGTAAGCTTAGGGAGTAGCCTATGGCTAAAACACCTTACTTTTTTATCCCGTCCCTAAAGTAAATAAGAAAGTAGTAAAAAAAATGGAAAAGGAATATAAGATTGCAGTTGTAGGACAAGGCTATGTAGGTTTGCCTTTGGCGCTAGCATTCGCTAAACACTACCCTGTAGTGGGATTTGATATCAATGCCCAACGCATTGAATCCCTACAAAAAGCACAAGATGAAACCAAAGAAGCCGACCAAGATCAGCTAAGAGTTTCCCTTATCGCATACCAAACCTCTGGAGGTATAAAAGGATATTTGCCTAGCTTTGAAAGAAAAGACTTAGCAGGATCCAATGTCTTCATTATTACCGTTCCAACACCCATTAACCAATTCAACGCACCTGATTTATCACCCCTAAAGAGCGCTTCCCGTTTAGTCGGAGAGGTCCTCAAAGAAGGCGATATCGTCATCTATGAATCTACCGTATATCCAGGTTGTACAGAAGAAGAATGTATTCCCGTATTAGAAGCCACTTCAAAACTACAGTTCAACCGCGATTTTTACGTAGGGTATTCACCAGAGCGTATCAACCCAGGAGATAAAATCAATACCTTAGAAACCATTGTCAAGGTAACTTCGGGTAGCACACCCGCTATTGCAGAAGAAATCGATCAATTATACCAACAGATCATCCAAGCAGGTACACATAAAGCTTCCTCCATTAAAGTAGCAGAAGCCGCTAAAGTAATTGAAAATGCACAACGCGATGTCAATATCTCTTTTGTGAATGAGTTGGCTTTGATTTTTGATCGCATCGGAATCGATACCCAAGAAGTACTAGAAGCAGCGGGAACCAAGTTTAACTTCCTGAAGTTTCAACCCGGTTTAGTAGGAGGACATTGCATTTCGGTCGATCCGTATTATTTAGCACATAAAGCCATTCAATTGGGCTATTACCCTGACGTTATCCTTTCAGGAAGACGTGTGAATGATGAAATACCCGTTTTTATTGCCAGTAAAGTAGTCAAGCTTATGGTGCAAAAAAACATCAATGTAAGCCAATCTAAAGTATTGCTATTGGGCTTTGCCTTTAAGGAAAACTGTCCCGATACCCGCAATACCAAAGTGGCTATGATATACGATGAGTTAGTTTCTTATGGATTAACAGTAGAGGTGTATGACCCTTGGGTGAATCCAGAAGAAGTAAAAACGGAATACGGAATTACATTAGTAAATTCCTTAGACATCGTAAAACAACAATATGATGCGGTTGTCTTAACAACAGCACACCGCGATTTCAATAAATTTAACGTCCGAGAATTGGTTCAATCCTCTGGCGTGGTATTTGACACCAAGAGTGTGTTAAAACCAAACGAAGTAGATAGTAGATTATAATAAGCTGGTACAATAAAAATGAAAAAGATTACTAAGATTTGTTGTGTGGGTGCAGGCTATGTAGGGGGTCCTACCATGGCTGTCATTGCACAGAAAAATCCACATATTCAAATCACAGTAGTGGATATCAATGAAGCGCGTATTCAGGCGTGGAACCATACCGACTTAAACAAGTTGCCGATCTATGAACCAGGATTAGATGCCATTGTTGCAGAAGCAAGAGGGCGCAACCTGTTTTTTGATACCGATGTAGACCAAGCAATTGAGGAAGCCGATATGATCTTCATTTCAGTGAATACACCAACCAAAACCTATGGAAAAGGAAAAGGGATGGCGGCTGATTTAAAGTATATCGAACTATGTGCCCGTCAAATTGCTAGAGTCGCGAAGACCGATAAAATTGTCGTTGAAAAATCAACACTACCAGTGCGTACGGCTCAAGCCATCAAACGCATTTTAGACCAAACGGGAAATGGAGTAGAGTTCCAAATCTTATCCAACCCGGAATTCCTCGCAGAAGGTACAGCCATTGCGGATTTGATGAATCCCGATCGCGTACTTATTGGAGGAGAAGAAACCCCAGCCGGAAGAGAAGCAATCGAAGCCTTAGCGACTATTTATAGCGCTTGGGTACCACAGGAGCGCATCTTGCGTACCAACGTATGGTCTTCCGAATTATCGAAATTAACCGCCAATGCCTTTTTAGCACAACGCGTATCATCCATCAATGCCATTTCAGAACTATGTGAAGCCTCTGGGGCAGATGTGAGTGAAGTAGCGCGTGCCATTGGAACAGATAGCCGTATTGGAAGCAAATTCTTAAAAGCTTCTGTTGGTTTTGGAGGATCTTGTTTTCAAAAAGACATCTTGAACTTGGTGTATATCGCTTCTTCTTATGGTTTACAAGAAGTAGCGGGCTATTGGGAACAAGTAATCATTATGAACGATTACCAAAAACGTCGTTTTGCGGAGAATATCGTCAATACCCTGTTTAATACCGTAAATGATAAAAAAATTGCCTTCTTAGGATGGGCATTCAAGAAAGATACAAACGATACACGCGAATCAGCAGCCATCTATGTTGCCAATGATTTAATGGATGAAGAAGCGCAAATTCACGTGTATGACCCTAAAGTAACGGAAATGCAAATGCTGTCCGATTTGGACTATTTAGCAACCCGTGAACCTGAGGCAAACCGCAAGCATTTAACGGTACACCAAGATCCGTATGAAGCTCTTGCAGGCGCACATGGTATTGCCGTGCTAACGGAATGGGATGCGTTTGTTACCTACGACTGGCAACGTATTTATGACAACATGCAAAAACCCGCTTTCGTATTCGATGGACGTAACATCTTGAATAGAGCAGCCTTGGAACAAATAGGGTTTGAAGTATATACAATTGGAAGAGGAAAATAAAATTATGAAAAAAATATTAATTACTGGTGGAGCTGGATTTATTGGCTCAAATCTAACAGAGTACTTTTTAAATCAAGGATACTTTGTCCGTTGTTTAGATAATTTCTCAACAGGTTATCGATACAATATTGAAGAATTTTTAAGCAACCCGAACTATGAATTACTAGAAGGGGATATTCGCGACTTGGCTACGTGTCAACAAGCAGTAACAGGGGTGGATTATGTCTTGCACCAAGCGGCTTTAGGATCTGTGCCACGTTCTATTGTAGATCCTATTACTTCAAATGAGGTGAATGTCTCTGGATTTATTAATATGTTGGTGGCCTCTCGTGATGCAGAAGTAAAACGATTCGTGTATGCTGCAAGTTCGTCTACTTATGGAGATTCTGAAAATTTACCAAAAGTGGAAGATATTATTGGTAAACCATTGTCTCCTTATGCTGTAACGAAGTATGTAAATGAATTGTATGCCGATGTATTTGCTAGAACTTATGGAATTGAAGCGATTGGATTGCGTTATTTTAACGTATTTGGACGTCGTCAAGATCCAAATGGAGCTTATGCAGCAGTAATTCCTTTATTTGTTAAACAATTGATTAATCATGAAAGTCCGACCATTAATGGAACAGGGGATTACTCTCGTGATTTTACCTATATTGATAACGTAGTTCAAATGAATGAACGTGCGATGTTGACAGACAACAAAGAGGCGATTAATACCGTTTATAATACAGCGGTGGGGGATCGTACAACTTTAAATGAGCTAGTATCTTACCTGAAAAAACATTTAGCTACTTATGATGCAGCTATTGAACAAGTGGAAGTGAAACACGGACCAAATCGAGTAGGAGATATTCCACATTCATTAGCTTCTATTGAAAAAGCAAAAGCATTATTGGCGTATGATCCTAGTCATACATTAGATGACGGCTTACGCGAAGCAATGAAATGGTATTGGGAACATAAAGAGATGCTGTAAACGTAAAAAGACGAAACAAAGAAGTATTGATTTTAAATAATACACAAAAACTAGATTTTCTATACATGAATACACAACATAAAATTGCAGTAATTGGATTAGGATACGTGGGATTACCCTTGGCGCGTTTATTCGCTACAAAATTCCCAACTGTAGGTTTTGATATTAATCAAGGACGTATCGCTGAATTAAGAGAAGGAAAAGACAGTACATTAGAAGTAGAAAATGAAATTTTACAAGCCGTAACGGTAAAAACGAATCCTGTATTCGCAAATGAAGCACAAGGATTGTATTGTTCGTATGATTTAGGAGATATTACAGATTGTAATGTCTATGTTGTCACTGTACCTACACCTGTAGATAAACACAACCGTCCTGATTTGACGCCGTTGTATAAAGCATCAGAGACCGTGGGGAAAGTGTTGAAAAAAGGGGATATTGTAATCTATGAATCAACAGTTTACCCAGGTGTAACAGAAGAGGAATGTGTACCTGTTCTAGAACGTGTATCAGGATTGAAATTCAATGAAGATTTTTATGCGGGCTATTCACCAGAGCGTATTAACCCTGGAGATAAAGAACATACAGTTGAAAAAATATTAAAAGTAACGGCGGGTAGTACACCAGAAATTGGGGTAGTAGTGAATGATATCTACAAAGCGGTTATTATTGCAGGAACGCATTTAGCACCGACAATTAAAGTAGCAGAAGCAGCAAAAGTAATTGAAAACTCACAACGTGATATTAACATTGCTTTTGTCAATGAATTGGCAAAAATCTTTAATTTATTGGATATTGATACCCACGCGGTATTAGAAGCAGCTGGAACGAAGTGGAACTTCTTGCCATTCAAACCAGGATTAGTAGGGGGGCACTGTATTGGGGTAGATCCATACTACTTGGCACAAAAAGCAATGGAAAAAGGATACCATCCAGAGATTATCTTAGCGGGTCGTCGTTTAAATGATTCCATGGGCGAATATGTAGCGTCTCAAGTCATCAAAACCATGATTAAAAAGAGCATCAAGGTAAGTGAAGCAGAAGTATTGATGTTAGGGGTAACCTTTAAAGAAAATTGTCCGGATGTTCGCAATACGAAGATTGTTGATGTTATTGCTGCTTTAGAAGACTATGGAGTGAAAGTAACAACGTATGATCCATGGGCAAATCCAGCAGAAGTAATGCACGAATATGGGGTAGTAAGTCATACGACTGTACCACAAGGAAAATTTGATGCGATTGTATTGGGGGTTGCACACAAAGAGCTATTAACTTTGGATTTAGATCAATTGAAGAAAGATGTAGCTGTACTCTATGATGTGAAAGGAGTTTTAGACGGAGGAGTAGATCGTAGATTGTAGTAGGCTGTGGAATTAATCAAAAAGATAAAAGAGAAGTTACGTAATAAAGATGCAAAAACATTAATAGAGAATTTTATTTCTTTATCTGCTCTACAATTAGTAGGGATGGTGTTGCCTTTAATAACTTTGCCTTATGTGTTGCGTGTATTGGGGTTTGAAAAATATGGTGTTATTGTATTTTCCGCATCGTTAATTGCTTACTTTCAGTCGTTAACTGATTTTAGTTTTCGTATTACAGCCGTTAGAGATGTAGCTATTTTTAGAAATAGTCCCAGCAAACTCAATTTAATTTATAGCAAAGTAATATGGATTAAAGGAATTTTTTTATTAATTTCTCTTTTAGTTATTACAGGAATTGTATTATGTGTACCCTCTTTCTATGAATATAAAGAGATCTATGCTTTAAGTTCTTTGATGCTAATTGGGTATGCTCTATTTCCTGAGTGGTTTTTTCAAGGAATTGAAAAAATGCGTTACATCACCTATTTGAATCTAGGGATTAAAGCATTTTTTACCATTTGTATTTTTGTTTTTATTCAATCAGAAGAGGACTATTGGATTTATCCTTTGCTACAAGGTGCAGGATTTATTGGAGCGGGAATTATAGGACAATATTTATTAATGAGGAAATACAAGTTAAAATTAATTTGGTTGCCAAAGAAGATAATTATTGATACAATAAAAAATAATTTTCCGCTTTTTATTAATCAATTTGTTCCTACCTTATACAATAATACAAGTACATTTTTATTAGGAGTTTTAGGAACAAAATCATTAGTTGGGATGTACCAAGCAATTTTAACGATTGTTAATCTAGCTGTTACAATTATAGATGTATTTTCAAGAGTATTCTTTCCTTTTTTAAATCGAAAAAAAGATGCTTTTCCGAAGTACAGAAAAATATTATTAGCTGTAACAACTGTTTTAAGTATAGGAATTCTTGCTTCTTCTAAATTGATTTTTTGGTATTTGAATATTAAATATGAACATGCTTTTTGGGTACTCTTAATTTTAGTTATAGGCCTAATAGGTTATGCTTTTTCTAATATCTTTGGTTTAAATTATTTTTTAATTAAACGAATGGATAAGTTGGTTATGAAGAATACGATACGAGCTTCATTGTTGGGATTTGTTTTAGCTTTTCCGCTTATTACGTATTTTGGAATAATAGGTGCAGCTATAAATTTGAGTTTTTCTAGATGGATGATGGGAGGAGGTTTATACGTTAAATATTTAAAAAATAAAAAATGAAATATACAGTTATAGGTACAGGAAATGTAGGGTTAATTCATGGAGCTTATCTTCATTTGTTAGGCCATGAAGTGACTTTTTTAAAGTCTTCAACGATAAATTCAGATACATTTAATGTTTTGTGTGATAAAAAGGAGTACAGTATTAATGATTTTCATAAGTATGATCACAAAATCGTCATCCACAATATTACGACGAGTTTTGAAGCAGCTATTCCTGGAGCAGACGTTATTTTAGTGACTACTACAACGTTACAACATGAGGATATTGCCAAGCGAATCGCTCCCTATGTTAAAGATGGACAAATTATCTGTCTGATGCCAAGTTACGCTAGTATGGCCGTTTTTAAACGTTATATTGATAAAAATATCAAATACGTTGAGTTTGAAACAACCGTTTATAATGGTCGAATCCTATCTCCATCCAAGGTGAATGTAAGTTTTCAAAATTGTCGTGTAGCAGCAAGTTTTACTAATTTCACTGAAGAAGAAAAAGAACAGTTTAAATCAGCTTTCTTTCCAATTGATTTAGAAAGAAAATCATCCTATGATATTGCATTGCATAATCCAAATATGATTGTGCATACAATTGGTGTATTATTATCAGCTTCGCGTATTGAATATTCGCAAGGAGAATTTTGGTTGTATAAAGAGGCTTTTACTCCCGCTATCATCAATGTAATCAAACAATTTGATGTTGAAAAGAATAAAATTCTAAAAGCACTGAAATGTCCAGAGTTATCCTATTTTGATGCTGCGAAGTGGAGAAATGAAGAGGATTTGAATAAAGATTCTTTAGAAGTATTTCGATCCTTTTCAGAAGAAGCGAGTAAAGGGCCAAATAGTTTAAATCATCGTTATTTAAAAGAAGATATACCTATGGGAGTGGTAATGATGGAGTCATTAGGTAAACTATTAGAAATTGAAACACCTATAGCAACAGCAATTATTAATTTATCAGGAGCGTTATTAAATATTGATTTTAGAGCAAATGGTAATATTATTAAAACAATATAAGAGATTATGTCTTTGAGAAGTATAGTAAAAAAAATAGCTTTAAAAACGCCTTTTGTCGTAAATAAATTTATTGAAGGGCAAAAAAAATCTGGTCGTATAACAACCTATGAGGAACATGTGCAGAATTTAGAGATGGCTAATGTTGTGTTGTTAAATGAACCCTTGAAGGAAATAAATTTTACAGTAGGTTTAGTTAAAGATGACATTTTTAGATATGATGAAAAGTATTTATATAAACGTTCATATTTTCCAAAATACGAGCGTTTTTTGAAAAATAATAAAATTCAATATGAGTTTTATAATATCTTAAAATCTAATTGGTTAGAGGAGGCTAAAAAATATGATTTGATTATTTGGCACACCGCTTCTGATCCAAGTACGCAGAAAATAGCAAAGAATAAATTGTATGTCTTAGATAAGATACTGAAAAAGACTTGTTTACCTTCATATGATGAAATTTGGGGATATGAAGATAAGGTTAATGCGCATTATTTTTATAAAGCACATAACTTACCCGAAATACCTACTTTTGTATCGCATGACAGGCAAGATGTTATTGCCTTTTTAAATCAGACTACATATCCTATTATTTCAAAATTAACGACAGGATCAGCTTCTTTTGGTGTCGAAAAAATGAATAGTAAGGAAGAAGCGATGCAATTGGTAAATAAGGTATTTAGTAATAAGGGATTGAAAACGTATTTTCCGTTCGAACGCCAAAAAGATTATGTTTATTTTCAACAGTTTATAGCAGATGCTACTTTTGATTTGCGTATAATAACTATTGGAAATAAAGCATTGGGTTACTATCGATATCCTAATAAGGGTGATTTTAGAGCTTCTGGGGCTGGGAATTATGAAAAGAAAGAAATCCCTGCAGCGGCTTTGGATTTAGCTTTTCAAGTAAAGGAACTCTACGGTGCTACTTGTCTAGCTACCGATTTATTGTATAGTGAAAAAAACAAACAGTACTATATTATTGAAAGTTCTATTTTTATTGGTGTAGATACACCAAAACAATTGGAAATAGATGGTGTAGCCGGATATTATGAACGTACAGCTAAAGGGGAATACCAATTTAAAGAAGGAAAGTATTGGATCCAAGAGCTGACTTTAATGGAAATATTCAAAGATAAATTTTTAAAATAATCATTATGTATAAATTTTGCTTTAGTTTATTAATACCTCTATTCCTTTTCTTACTAGTTCTTTATCCCTTTTCAATAGGTTTAAATTATTCTAAAGGTTTATTGTTGTTAACTTTAGTAATAGTGATTATAAGTGTGATTTTGTTTGTGTTTAGTACTTTTTTTGATCCTATAGTTGAACTTCGAAAACAGTATATTAGACCTATTTTTTTATTTTTACTGGGCTACTTAATTGTTTTTTTTCAAGGTTATACAGACTTGCTTTTGGGGAATTTATTAGCAACTGATTTGTTTTACTTTGTTAAACCACATTTAATAAATCAAGCTGCGCTTTTAAGTTGTGCCGGACTTATAGCCTTATTTCTTGGTTACTTTATTAGATTAAAACCGATAAAAAAGAAATATAAAGTTTTTAGTGTTATACCATTAGATCGACTAATAATTGTTTTTACATTATTTAATTTGTTGTCTATTTATTTAAACTTAAAAACTTTTCTTTCAGGTGAATATTCACAAGAGTTGATTGAAAGTAATTCAGGTACATCTTCTTCCTATGCTCAATTACTATTTTATATTACTTATTTGTCTATTATAATATTACATGCTATTAATTGTAGATTGAAAGGTGCTAATAGTATTATTCAATTTGTTAAGGGACTTGGTTGGTTATTCTATGTGAATTTAGGAGTGTATCTATTGTTAATTATCATTAGTGGAGATAGAGGCCCAATTCTAACTATATCGTTAACATTTATTTGTGCAGCTACTGTTGGTACTTTAGTTAGAATTAAGTTAAAGTATATATTGATGTGTGTGTTTGGAGGAGCATTGTTTATTACTTTGTTGGGGATTGTTAGAAGAATGGATACTAAGGTGTCTTTATCTAATCGTCTAGTAGAAGCTTTTTCTGAAAATAAAATTAGTGAAAAATATGAGAGTTTTTCTCCGGTAACTGCTGAGTTAGCTTCATCTGTAAGAACTTTACATTTTGTAATAGATAAAGTTCCTAATGATTATCCTTATTTGTTTGGACTTCTACAATTAAGAGAATCTTTAAAAACGATACCTTTTGCTGCTGGTATTTTTGATCCTTTGTTTCCTAGTCATTTTAGATATATTAATAGTGCTTTTTATATTACATGGTTAGATAAAGGTAATTTTTATTTTGTAGGATCAGGATCATCAATTAATGCGGATTTATATCTAATCTTTGGAGAAATAAGTGTTTTACTTGGTTTATTCTTAGTAGGTAGATTATTTAGGAGATTGGATGTGTTAGTGTTTACCTCTGATAGAAAATTTATTTCATTGTATAGTATTGTTCTGTCAATATCTATTTTAGGCTCCTCTATATTTTGGTCTAGAGCAACTTATTTAGCACCTATAAAATCTATCGCGTTTACTTATATAATGGTTTATTTATATCTAGGTTTTATAAATCGTAAGAAAAAAGCATTCTAAAAATGAAACAAAAACTAGTTTTCGTAACGGGAATATATCCTTTATTTAAAGGGGGTGCAGAATATCAAATGCGCTTAATAGCGGATCGCTTAAAAGAAGAATACGAGATTGTATTTTTATACTTAGGGGATGTACCAGGACAGCAGGTTGCACAAACACGTGTAGAAGAGATTGAAGGATATAAAACTTATTTTATCAAGAGTTGTACAAAGTTAGATTCACTTACTTTAAAATATACCTATGGTAAGCGTATCTATGAGGTACTCAAAAAAGAAAAACCTGATTTTGTATATCAAAGGGTATTGAAATTTATGTCGTATTATATTTCAAAATACCAAAAGGAATTAGGGTATCAACATTTCATTCACGTGGCAGATTTGTTCACCTTGCAGTTCAATACAGAAAGCTTAAGAGGAAAATTTAATTATCACTTTTTCAAAAAGACCGTAGCCAATAAGAGTCAATTTATTGTACAAACAGGTGAACAAGAGCAAGCGTTACAACAATTGCAGGTGAAACCTATACTACAGGTTTATAACATGCATCCTACGTTGAATGAGGATATCATGCCATTTATTGAACAGAAGATACAGCAAGATGTGGCTCATATCGTTTGGGTAGCGAATATAAAACCGATTAAGCAATTGGAAATTTTTGTCGATTTAGCAGAACAACTGAAAGACAATCCTGCGTTTCATTTTGATTTAATAGGGAGTATTCAAGATCAAGCATATGCTCAACCAATCTTAGAACGTATGGCACGATTGAATAATACCACCCATTATCAAGGCAAAGACAATACTTTTGTTAATGATTACTTGTTGAAAAACGCCAGTTTAGTACTGAATACAAGTGTGAGTGAAGGGTTTTCTAATGTGTTTATTCAAAGCTGGTTAAGAGGGATTCCTGTATTGTCCTTAAATTCAGATCCAGATCAACTTTTTATAAAACATCCAGTATTAGGAGCTTGTGCACAGGGGAGTGTGGAACAATTAAAGGAGCAGCTGCTCCAGTTAGTCCAAACAACGGCATATAAAAATAATGCCTTAGGCTGTTTTGAAATAAGTACAAAACTGTTTTCGTTTGAAAATATTACGCGAATTAAACAACTTTTAGAAAAGAAATAAATGAAAGTGTTATTGATTTCCAGAGGAATTCCATCTAAAAAAGACCCGATGTGGGGAAACTTTGAACTAGATCAAGCCAAGGCTATTCTAGGACAAGGGCATGAAGTAATTTCGATGTCAGTAGACCGCAGAATTCGCTTGTATTGGCGATCAATTGGAATAACTTCGACGGTAATTGATGGTGTGAAAATGTATAATTACTTTTTTCCTTTACCCTATCGTGTATTGCCTCGTTTCATTCATAATTATTTTGTAAATCGATTTGCGAAAAAATTATACAAGCACATTCAAAAGGAAGAAGGAAATATAGAAGTGATTCACAGTCATTATTTACCTAATATTAGAATTGGTACTTATTTAAAAGGTTTATTTGGAATACCTGTTGTAGGTACAGAACATTGGAGTGAGTTAAAAAGAAAGAAAATAAAAGCTAGCGTATACGCTGATGCTCAGGAAGCTTATCCGAAAGTGGATCAGTTAATCACCGTTTCAGCTCCACTAAAGACAATTATTAAAAGAGAATTTAATGTAGATTCTGTTTTTGTAGGTTGTGTTATTGATAGTGTGTTTAGTTATGTTCCTGGAAAAAAAGATGAAATCTTCCGCTTTATTGCAGTAGGTTCGTTGTTTAAAATCAAGGGTTTTGATACGGCTATTCGTGCGTTTGCTAAAGCAAATCTACCAGCTAATGTCCAATTCCATATTATTGGTGATGGTGGTATGAGAGGAAGTTTGCAACAATTGATACAATCTTTAGGTGTAGAGAAACAAGTGTTTTTAGAAGGTAGAAAGACACGTGTAGAGATTATGGAATTTATGAGTAAATCATCCGTATATGTCTTATCTTCCCTATCGGAAAATTTTGCGACTGCTTGTATGGAAGCTTTATCAGCAGGTGTGCCAGCGATAATGACAAAATGCGGTGGACCTGAAGATTTTGTTGATGATACCAATGCTGTTATGGTAGAGGTGGGACATGTTGAAGAAATGGCAGCAGCGATGAATAATATGGTTAAAAATATAGACAACTACAATCAAAGTCAAATTTCGGAGGATATTAAAACGAAATATTCTCCCGAAGCGATTGGACAACAGTTGACTGAAATATATAAAAAAATAAAAAAATAAAGCTATGATTACAGTACTAGTAACTTGTGTAGGTTCAGGTGTTGGTCAATCCGTAATTGATTCATTAAACCTAAAAAGAGAATGTAAAATAATTGGATGTGATGGTAATCCCAACGTATATGCGCATAGTTATTGCGATGAATTTATCGTTGTACCAGGGTTGTATGCTGAGGGGTATACCCAACATATTTTACAATTGTGTATTGAAAACAAGGTTGATATTTTAGTACCTGGACATGATCATGAATTGGTGCTATTTGCGAAAGACTACGAATTGTTCAAAGCAGCTGGTATTGAAGTTTTGGTATCTGAACCTAAAATTATTGCTATTAGTCGCGATAAACAAGATTGGTATAATTTCTTTGCTCCGTTAGGATGTAAAATTGTCCCTACTATATCAGTAAAAGAGTTTTTAGCTAATCCAGATTTGAGTATTTTACCAGCGATTGTAAAACCATCTGGTGGTTCAGCTTCACAAGGAATTTCAATTATCAATGAGTTAGCTGAGGTAGAAGGATTAAATGGAGATGATATTATTCAACCGTATTTGTTCCCAGAAGAAACAGATAAAAATTATCAACAAATTACGGCTGCTGTTAAGAAAGGACAGTTCTTACAACTATCAGAAATTTCAATTCAGTTGATTTTTAATAAACAATCGAAATTCTCAGGTCTTTTTATTTCTAAAAATTCCTTGAAGAATGGAGTTCCTGTTTATGTTGATCCGATAAACCCAGATTCTTTTGCTTATACGAATGAAATCATGAAATTCGTACCTATTTTAGAAGAACATGGGGTAAAAGGACCTGTAAATATCCAAGGACGTGTAACGCCGAAAGGATTGTTCTTCTTTGAAATGAATATGCGTTTTACGGGTATTACGGGAAATCGTGCTTTGTTAGGGTTTAATGAAGTAGATTATTTGGTACGCGATTTCTTAGGGATGAAATGTGAACTAGATCAGTATGCCTATAATAAAGTAGGGGTTCGTCAAGTAGCTTGTACAGTCATTGCTAGACAAGGAAAACGCCAAGAAAAAGAAACAATTACCATTCTAGGTGGTGGAAGTAATATTGGAAAAATATTTGTACAAGATACGTTTCATTTGTTTAAACAAGTCAATCTTGTTGTACGAGCAAGTTCATTAGGAAAGTATCGTTTACTTTTCGGTAAGTTGAATAACGTAAAATTAATTGTGCAGGATGATATTAATTTAGAACAAGTATTGTGTCAAACTGATATATTGGTGAATTTCGTGAGTGCTTTAGCTTATGAAGAGGATAAATTAAAGTATGATGCGGTTTTGTTTTTACAAAAAATGTCTGTAAAAATTGCCAAGGCACGTATTGCTAAAGTAATTAATATTTCTTCTCAATCGGTATATCCACAATATGTAAACGAGAGTAAAACAGAGGGATATCCGTTGACATATAACAATAGTTATGCGTTCCAAAAAGTAATTATTGAAAATTTATTTAGTTCGATTAAAGAATTTTCACCGCTGTCTAATGTCGTATCACTTCGTTTGCCACGCGTAATTATTCCTAGTTTGGCTGGTCAGGCTGGTTTCTTCGGAAAGATGATTCAAGACTACTTAGAAGGGAAAACGATTAAAATAGAGCATCCAGAAAACAATACCAACCTTATCCATGTGGATGATGTATTAGAAGCATTGCAATTTGTAGTTCAAAAAATGGATGAACAACAATTTCCAACAGCACTGAACTTAAGCGGAAAAGATATTAGTTTACGCGAATATATCGGATTGATTCAAGATAATATGCAGGGGAGTGGTACATTCATCTTAAATGATAGTAAAGAAATTAAAACTTCTTCTTTGGTTAACGGTAGTTTAATTAAAGATTTAGGTTGGACACCAAAATATACCATTACAGATATAATCAAACAGTTAAAATAATGTACAGTCGTTTTTTAAAGAGATTTTTTGATTTTTTAATTGCGTTAATTGCGTTTATCGTTTTTAGCCCTTTGTTTCTGATTCTGGTTATTTTTTTAGCGATTGCTAATCAGGGAGCAGGTGTTTTCTTTTTCCAAGAGCGACCTGGTATGAATCGCCAAATATTTAAAGTGATCAAGTTCAAAACAATGAATGATAAGAGAGATAAAGAAGGGGTGTTACTTCCTGATGTAGAACGAATTACTAAAGTAGGTAAATTTGTACGCGCAGCTTCTTTGGATGAATTGCCTCAATTGTTGAATGTGATAAAAGGTGATATGGCATTAGTAGGACCAAGACCTTTACTAGTTAAATATTTGCCATTATACAATGATTTTCAGAATAGAAGGCATGAAGTTCGACCAGGTATCACAGGCTGGGCACAAGTCAATGGACGAAATTCTATTTCTTGGAATGAAAAGTTCACCTTAGATGTTTATTATGTAGAGCATCTTAGTTTTATATTAGATGTAAAAATTCTATTGCTTACCGTTAAAAAGGTATTTATGCGTAGTGGAGTAAATGCAGATGATAATACAACTATGCAAGCATTTAAAGGAAATAATTAAATAAAAAAGGTAATCAATTTGATTACCTTTTTTTTATTTGGTTTTGCATATTGATGATCTGTTCTGTAATAATACGCGAGCTATTTTTCTCCACTCGATTTACCGTTAGCCAGGTCTCATATCCTCCTTTGAGATGCTGTTCAGGTGTAGGTAAATACCCCCAATGTCCATTTGCTAAACCTATAGTGAAGGATTGAGCAAAGGCGCTTCTCGCTTTGAGTTCTAAACCTGTTTCTGCAAAAACTTCAAAGGGTATGGTATTAATTGCTAAATCACCTAATTGAATAACCTGTATAGGAACTGTAAAGGTATTGGGATAGGTTTTTGCATAATAATTAGATCGAGTTACATAATATTTTTCATCGCTGTGAAAAACTTGCTTTGTAGATTTGTTCGCATTGATTTTGCTAAAATTCGCTTTTAATTGTAAATCAGGAGCTCTCTTTTCAAGTGCAATTTCCTCATAGTTTACATGAAGCGGAATCCAGTTTTTAAAATTCAACTGTTGATATTCCTTTGCCAAGCTTTCCGCAATATTATGAGCAATAGCTGTCATCTTTTCATAGGGAGGATACGTAGGTATTTTTTTACTGTAATCATTATTATTTACATCACCTGAAGTACCATTTGACATGATACCAATAAAATGAGGATTGATTTTATTGTGATTTAATAGTTTATTTACTTCTGTATCAAAGACGCCAAAATAATCTGCGGAAATCGTATTCTTTTCAATACCACCAACATAGTGTAGTGAGTAATTGGCTAATATAGCGAGAGGAGTTTTATCCAGTGTTCGCAGTGCAATAAAGCCAATCTGAGGATCTGTTGGCCCCGCTGGTTTAATCAAATCAGGACGCAGCTTACTTCCTGGATTCATTTTTACGGAATCCATACCTCCTAAAGGATTTACATTTAATTCTTTAGTATACCAACGGCGGTTAAAAACATAATCAGGCTTATCAAACGAACCCCATGCAATTTCAACCGGTTGCATTGTGTTGTAAGCGGATGTAAAACTCGTGGTTAAAGCTTGTACTAAAAATTCTTGGTAAGCTGTTAGTTTATTCTTTTTGAAGTTTTCAGGAGATGCACTTGCTACTATGCCTGAATGCGTATGCGTAGAAGACACGACAATATTTTCAATTGGAAAAGAAGTGGCCTCCTGGATTTTTTGTTTTGCTTCTTCAATAACAAATTGCGGAATACCTTGAGAGTCGGCAATCATAAAAGCAACTTTGTTTTGTTTATTGTCTAGAATAATAGTTTTAACATACAATGTATCATGTACTGCTTTGCCTTGTAGTATGTTTTTTGTTTCTGGTAGTAGACTTGTTTTAGCTATTCCTGCATATAATACGTTGTCTTGTGCATAGGTGTTCCAAGATAAACACAACAGGATTATACTAGTAAAGAAGACTATTTTTATTTTGTTGTAATCATTCAATTTCATATAAGCGTTTTTAGTTTAGCCTTTTGTAGGCAATGATATTAATTATATTCGTTCTTGTTGAATAAGATCAGGCTCTATAATTATAACGCATAGGTAATAAAAAATCGTGTGTTTTAATCAAAAAATAGATGATAAAAAGTTTTTATTCATCTATAGAAATTGGTATTTGTGTATAATAGATTGATTATTAGTTTGATGGAAATATTTATATGCAAAGAAGAACAAAAAAAATCTTGTTGTATTTATTAAATAAAACAGACAATTGAATTGAAATTAAATAAAATTTTGAGACAATATAGAGAAGAGAAGGAGTTGAAGCAGAACAAAAAATCGTTTTTCTATAATTGTTTAAAAAATCTACAAAATGTAGGTAAAACTACTTACCTTTAACTCTTCCAAATTCGATAAAAAACAGCAGAATGAAAACAAAAATCTGGTTATCTTCTCCACACATGGGAGGGAACGAACAAAAATATGTAAACGAAGCCTTTGCTACGAATTGGGTGGCTCCTTTAGGGCCAAATGTAAATGGCTTTGAAAGTGATTTAGAACAATTCTTAGGAGAAGGCGTTCAAGTTGCGGCGTTAAGTTCTGGAACAGCAGCGTTGCATTTAGGATTAATCAATCTTGGTGTAGAAGCGGGAGACGA
This sequence comes from Myroides gitamensis, assembly GCF_029894455.1. NCBI lineage: Bacteria > Pseudomonadati > Bacteroidota > Flavobacteriia > Flavobacteriales > Flavobacteriaceae > Myroides > Myroides gitamensis. The sequence goes on along the minus strand of NZ_JARYHN010000001.1, from coordinate 1,714,137 downwards.
AGTAATTTGTCAAACGATGACCTTTTCAGCATCAGCAAATCCGATTGCTTATTTAGGAGCAAAACCTGTATTTGTAGATAGTGAAAAACAAACGTGGAACATGTGTCCCGTGGCATTAGAAGAAGCAATTAAAGCGCGTACCGTTGCAACAGGTAAAAAACCAAAAGCAATTATCCCAGTACATTTATATGGAATGCCTGCTAAAATGGATGAAATCATGGAAGTAGCGAATCGCTATGAAATTCCTGTTTTAGAAGATGCAGCAGAAGGCCTAGGAAGTACATACAAAGGAAGACAATGTGGTACATTCGGAACAATGGCAGGATTGAGTTTCAATGGAAATAAAATCATCACTACTTCTGGAGGAGGAGCTTTAGTTTGTAATACAAAAGAACAAAAAGACTATACCGTATTCTTGTCTACACAAGCAAGAGATAATGCACCGCACTATCAACATTCACATATTGGATACAACTACCGTATGAGTAATATCTTAGCAGGTGTTGGAAGAGGACAAATGGAAGTATTGAATGATCGTATTGCTGCTCGTCGTGCAAACCATACATTCTATCAAGAGCTATTCGCTTCTATTGATGGAGTAACCGTATTTTCAGAACCATCAGCAGATTATTTCTCTAACCATTGGTTGAGCTGTATTACAATTGATGAGGCGGTATGTGGTAAAAATAGAGAACAATTGCGTTTAGCTTTGTTGGAAGAAGAAATAGAAACACGTCCGTTGTGGAAACCAATGCACAAACAACCTATTTTCGAAAACGCTCCTTATTATGGAGGAACCGTTGCAGAAGAGTTGTTTGACATTGGGCTTTGTTTGCCTTCTGGTAGTAATATGACTACCGAAGAGCGCGAGCGAATTGCTACAGCAGTACAAGCTTTTTTTAAAGCATAAGTAAGATAACAAAAAAGGATGTTCAGACGAACATCCTTTTTTTGTGATTTATAGGGAGTGAAATACTAGCCAGGGTGCTGTGAGGTTTGCTCTTTGTGAGGTTTGCTCTTTGTGAGGATTTATCGATTAAAGAGGATTGTTTCAAAAAAGCCGTTTGCAAAAAAAAGCAAAAAAACAAAAAAACAAAACCAATTTACTTAAAAGCAAAATACATCTTTATAACAGACAATTTACCCCCCAACGTAAGTCAAATAAAGAGCGTCAAATGTTTGAAAAGGCTGTGAAAATAAAAGGTGTTTGAGCGTAGCGAGTTCTTTTATTTTCAGCCTTGAAAACTAATTTGACCTTTATTTGGGTTAGTTGAAGGGTTTTTTGTTTCTTTTTTACCCTTTAAAAAAGAAAGGGTTGTACTTTGTGAGAATTTCGATTAAAGAAGAATTTTTCATCGTCTTATAATCCACCCCCAGTAATCACCCTGAGGAACGAAGGGTCGCATCCCGCGCTCACACAATGCTGTGAGGTACTGTGTGTGGAGCGACGGTGCAAGACTACTCTATACTAGGTTCTTTCAGCTGTTGAAAGGCATTCACTACTTCCAGGATGCTATTGATTTCTGTTGAGGTTAATAAAACCTCAGTTGAGGTATCCGTACAATGCTGAACGTAGTAATAGAAAAGGTCATTGATGCTTTGCGCATAAGCCGAGAAATTGGGGTTGAGGTCATACAACAGATGTAAGAGTGCTAAGTTGTGCTCATCATTCGTAGGAGCTACCTGATGGGGGTGGGGTGTATTCATAAGTAAAAATGTTTGGGAAATAGAAAACTCGTACGGATTAAGTGTCCTAACGTTTACATACCTTGAATACGTTTGCGGTTGTTTCCAAAGCCGCCACCTTACCATACGAGTAAATTTTTTTTTCTTTCTGAAGGTATATAATTAATAGGAGGTGTAAAATAACGTGTTTTTATTCTGACTTACAAGTGTAAGGTAGTGATTTATAGTGTTTTATTTGTTTTGTGAACGAGATTTATAGTTTGTATTTGATATTTATACGGAGTAGAATAAGGGTGACGATACGCTCATTTTCAATGCCTGTTTTTCAAAAAGCAAAAAAACAAATCATCATCACCCCAATTACTATCGTTCACATACCACGACATTAAACATTTCTCTTAACATTTTTCTGAAGTGTTGACCGTATTTATCTTCTAGTTCACTAGCGGATAACTCAGTGATGATGTGAAGTTTTGGATACGTTAGGTCAAAGCGTTGTTCATAAAAATGTTCTACGATGTGGTAGGCAATATCACAAGAAGTGCTATAGTATTTCATTGTTGACTCTCGGCCCAAATTATCCAAGCAAATTCCCTTGGCATTAGGCGCAAAAATCGGAGTAAAAATATCATAGCCCTTGCAAGAAAAATCTTGCGCTAAAAGCTGAATGGATTTTATCTCATATTTTTTTTGCGAAGAAAAAAAGTATTGAATCAAACGAATCATGGCTGTTTTCCCCATTTCTGATTTGCCTTGAATAAGGAGTCCTTTGTTGTTATTTAGCTGAAATTCAGCCATTTTTTGTGGATCTCCAACGGCGTAAGCCAATAATTGATGATAAATAGTACGCTGTTGGGGACTGATTGAAAAATGATAGCCAAAAATAGTTTTTCCTCTTTCGAGAATAAAATCTATACATCGATTAAGATCGTACATTTTGGTTTGATCGATTAGGTCATACGTATCGGAGAGTTCGATTTTATAAAGGCTCATGATATTTATTTTTAATTGAATAATTTTTAAAAGTTTTATTGTTTTTTGCCTGTTTATTCTGTTTTAATAAGTGTACCACTTCTTGTTTACCTCCTGTATCAGCACTTGTATCACTAGTGGTATCAGTACTAGTATCACTGCTTGTATCAGTAGTAGTTTCATAAGTCGCAAAAATGTTCGGTGTTTTTTGATCTAAAGGCGTAATACTTACCCGGCTAAAACCATATTGTGAAGTGCTGGATTGATAGTCAATCAACCCCCACCGATGCAGCTCCCGCATACACTTGCTATACGTGGTGGTGCTTCCTATTTTACTCCGGTTCATTAGTTCTTCTCGATTAATGCCATAAGTAGGTGGAAATCGAAGGGTGTTCCACATCTGAAACAGCGAAAAGTACAAGGCAATATGCGTGGGCTTCGCTTCAGGGTTCTGTTGAAATAATTCGGCAGCTACATTTAAGTGCTTAATATAATTTGCCATAGATAAAATGATTTGTGATTAATGGTGTCAAAAGTAGTTTGACGCCTTGATTCATTTATTTAACTTATTGTCGAATTCGGGTTTAATTTTTGTATTTTTTTCACTATTGATAGTAACTATTTGTTTTTTTTATATTTTTTACTCGGTTTAGCATACTTTTTGTAGAAGTGGTTTCGTTATGCTTTGAAAAAAAAACGAAATGAAGACATTAAAGGCCCTTTTAACACGAAAAGAACAGATTATTGAACAGTTTTCTTTCGTTTACGACATGTCAGAGCAAGATTTGGCTCTAAATACCTATCAATTGAAAAAACTATTGCATGAAATGCAGTATATGGCTCACCATACGGAGTTCAGATTGCATAAACAAGAGGTACTCTTTTACAGTAAACATGTTACGGAGACTTTAATTCACTATTGGTTTGCGAAAGAATTAGGACTTTTGTATTGTTCCTTGCCATTAGATCGAACACTATACACCACCTATTTGAATCAACAAGGTGAGCAGTACAATCTGTTTAAAAAGGAAAATTATTCCCACTATGGAGCCTATTGTCTAAACGCAGAAACCCAGGATTGGCAAGCCATAAAAGAATATTTAAAAGCAAAAGATGAAACCTGTGATTTTGTGTTTTTTGATCCAGCCTATGATTTTTTGTTTCCGTCTTATTTTCAGGCCTTGACGTTTTTTGTAAATCATCTGAAATTACTTCTGCAGCATCATACCCTAGCAACAAATGAATCCACCTTGCGGTGGCAACGTTCTAAAGTAGACCTTGTCCTTGTGGTCTATGCCCTGTATGACAGCAATAAACAGGACGAGGATACAACCTCCCTATTATCTTGGGCTAGAGCTTTTGAACAGCTCTTTGACGTTGAAATTAGCAAGGATTTCTTTCAGACTCTAGCTGCCTTTAAAAAACGCAAGAATATAGATCAGACTATCCTTACGGAAATGGTCGATTTGATTCAGGCGAAATACGAGGATATCGTATAAGTGTTCGTTTTCTGCTTTTGTGTTTATCTCTCCTTGGTCCAGTAAAAAGGGGGAGGGTTGAACCGCCCCCTTTTGTTCTTGGAATGGGTGTGTTTACCTATTCTTCCTCTACCGTAATCTGACTCACCGCTGATATAATACCACCAGCTACGGCTAGGTAAGCCGCTAGGGTAGTAATAGCAGCGGGTAAAGCTACTGGAGCGGTTAGAATACCTCCGCTAATAGCGGCTAAGGCTAAACCTACGATGCGTAGTTTCTTAAAAAATCGCGGAGTAGGGGCTTGAATTCGCCGAACAATTTGTTTCATAATTTTCTCTTTTTAATTTGTTGAACAATTGCATCTGATGATGCCTCTTTAATAATTAGCTCGATCTGCCCATCAATCAAATGAGGTTCGATGGCGTCGAGTAGTTTTTGCATCGCTAGGCGAGAGCGATTGCCCCACAAGGAAGTAGCAATTTGACTAACGGGGGCAATGCATCCTTTTAAATCATACTTCACGTTGTTGGCTGGGTGAAATAGAATCAAATGACGATGGGGTACTTTTCTGATTTCGATGTGCGACTTAAAACGTTCATTGTGCCGATGGGCTAGTGGATAACTTCCTTCTGGAATACACGAAATATAGGCCTGATTGTTTAACCAAGGCAGCTCAATAGTTAAGCTAATATTTTGCCCATCAAGTTGTAGTAAACCATGGGTGGCATCTGGCAGGTAAAGCCGGTGTAATGTTAATTGGGGCATGGTATTTTATTTTTTCTGATTCGGAACCAAAGGTGTAAGAATCTGCAATGCGATAAAAGAGGGGGTGGGCGCGTTTGTCCTAAAATGGGAGTAAAAAGGAGTAAATGGGAGTAAAAAGGAGTACTTCGTTTACTGAGTAAACAAGTAGTAAGCCATCAAAGAAGTAGGGTGTTATTCTTCTATATTGAGGCTTTATTTAATCGAATTACAACAAAACAAAGAATGAGAGCCAGTTATACTAAAAGAAACAGAATGTTTATTTATGCTATTGATGTAGCACAAATAACAGGGCGGAGTTATAAAACCGCATTGAAAATTTTGAATGATGTACGTATTTTTTATGATAAGCCATCAAAAGCTTTTGTAACGTATAAAGAATTTTGCGCCTACATGCATTTGGATGAAAAAGAAGTGCTGAAGTGTTTAAATTAAATTACGTCTAATTATTATCAACAAAGAGTCTTGATCTTCGGGTTAAGACTCTTTCTTTTTTTGCTTTTTAAAAAGACTTTGAAAAGATTTTGCAAGGATTTTGCAAGGATTTTCAGTGTGCTTTGTTGGGAGTTTGTTTGGGTTTCGTTAGGGTCACCATTGGTAAAATCGAGTTGAGCCCTTGTAAACACTGGCTTGTACCGAACAAGACCCGAACAAAATTTTTCCTTGTTTTTATATTATACTGATAATAAGCGAGTTGAATTTTTAAAAAATGGAAAAGAAAGGAAAAAATAGGATTTTTTTTCCAAAAAAGAGAAGGAAGTGGAAGGGGGTATTTTATGCGTTTTTTCTATTTTATAGTTTTGTCAGGTATTCAAGAAGTAAGCTAGCTACTGCAGGTGAATACAGAACTTTAATAACAATTTTTAAAAAGACGCATTATGGCAGAAATTAAACAAGGAATTTTAGGCGGGGTAAGTGGTAAGGTTGGAACTGTAGTAGGTGCCAATTGGAAAGGAAAGAATATTATTCGTTCTAAACCCCGTAAGAGTAGCAAAAAACCAACGGTACCCCAGCTCAATCAACGCGCTAAATTTAAGCTGGTTTCCAATTTTTTACAACCGATAAACCCATTACTAAACCGTTATTTCGGATCGGAACAAGGGCTTAAAACAAGGGTGAATTTAGCATTGTCTTATCATTTGCAAGAGGCAGTTGAAAAGCAGGATGGAAGCTTTATCATTAACCCAGAAAAAGTAGTGCTGAGCAAGGGAGTTCTGCCCTTAATCAATATGGAGAATACCGCTGTAGAGAATAGCGAGCTTCGTTTAACCTGGAATGTACCAGAGGGAGCAAGCTTAGGTCGCGCTACGGATTTACTAACGGTGGTAGTATACAATGATCAAAGTAAATTATTCAACATTTTTGATAAGGTAACCACCCGTGATAGCGGTACGTTTACAGGACAATTACCCCTAGGCTTCCAAAATACAAGTAATGCTATTTGGGTGTTCCTGACCAATGAACTGGATACGGAATGTAGTACGAGTATGTTTCTTGGAAGTTATTAGGAATTAATGAGGGGGTGAGGAGGTGAGGAGGTGAGGTTTGCTCTTTGTGAGAATTTCGATTAAAGAGGATTGTTTCAAAAAAGCCTTTTGCAAAAAAAACAAAAAAGCAAAAAACCAATTTACTTAAAAGCAAAATACATCTTTATAACAGACAATTTACCCCAACGTAAGTCAAATAAAGAGCGTCAAATGTTTGAAAAGGCTGTAAAAATAAAAGGTGTTTGAGCGTAGCGAGTTCTTTTATTTTCAGCCTTGAAAACTAATTTGACCTTTATTTGGGTTAGTTGAAGGGTTTTTTGTTTCTTTTTTACCCTTTAAAAAAGAAAGGGTTGTACTTTGTGAGGTTTGTGCTTTGTGAGAATTTCTTCGATTAAAGAAGAATTTCTCTCACCACCTCACCCTCTCATCACTTATCCACACTTTGTGCAGTATAAAAATGACTTATCCTTACAGGAGGAGAATTATAGGGAAAGGAAGTGTTGAATAATCCTATTTTGTCACATAACTACTTTGTTGTCAGGTCGTTATGTTTTAATTTTTATGTTTTTATAATTAAAAAAGGGCTTTTCTTGCGTTTTTTTCTCACAAAGAATGAAAGTATTTAAAAAGTATTAATTTTTTAGGTATAATATGTAGCTTTTTGTTGTTTAATTTATTGATTATTTGGTGTTTTTGTTGTATTATTAAAAATATTATTTATTTTTCGTGTAATTGTTGTTATATTTGCAAGGATATTAACTTTCTAAAACTAAAGAATATGATAGATTCAATTGTCTTGCATTTAGAAGCATTGAAACAGAATGATTTTTTTGAGGAGTTTTTAGTTTTATTAGAAAAAGAGAAAGAACAAGGAAGAAACTACCTCAATTTATCATCAATTCCAATTGCTTTACATTATCGTTTAATTCAGGAAAATTTTACCATTAAACGAATTGAAAAAACAATACGATACTTTCTTTTTTTTAAAAAGACAGTATACTCTTTTAAGGTAGAGAAGTAGAGCTTGGAGGGAAGTGCCTCATAGGGATAAAAGAGCACCAAAAGGTAGAGGAGTAAAGAGAATAGTTCCAGATAAGGGAAGATGAAAGAATGAGAAATAAAAGAAGAGAATAAATAATTAAAAAGAAAGAATATGAAGTTGGCTTTATAATAAAACAATAAATAATCATAATGTTTTAATATACAGCAAAATAAAGTCGAAAGAACAGTAAAATAATGTTAGTTTTTTGTTAAAGTAAGAATTTGTTGTTTTCTTTGTGAAAATGCTCTAAAAGCTTGTTTTTATTGAGAAAAATCGTTGATTTTGTCAAATTATTTGATATATTTACAACATCTTACTAAAACAAAATTATTAATAAAATGTTAGAATCAGCATTTGAACAATTGAAATTGTCAGAATGTTCTGATGATTTTGAACAGTTTTTACTCTTACTGGAGAAAGAGAAGAAACAAGGACAGAATTATGTTGCTTTATCCACGTTACCCAAAGGGTTGCATTATCGCTTAATTCAAGAAGACTTTATTATTAAAAGAGAAGAACGTACGGTTAAACGTTTCTTGTTCTTCAAGAAGAGTGTGCTTTATTATGTGGTAAGACCCTCAATATAAAATTTGTTTTTGTTTACACCCGATAAATAGGGGAAAGATAAAATTCGAAGTATTCGAACAAAATTGAAGTTTCTTAAAATTTTATCACCGATCCTTACTATGAAGATCTTAATGAAATAAGATACATCGAATGATCTTGTACCGTATTTATCACAGCTGCTTCAGTGTACTTTCCTGAAGCAGTTTTTTTGATTTTAGGAGCTTTTTCGCTCCTCACAAAGCACAACTTTTTCTTTTTTAAAGGGTAAAAAAGAAACAAAAAACCCTTCAACTAACCCAAATAAAGGTCAAATTAGTTTTCAAGTCTGAAAATAAAAGAACTCGCTACGCTCAAACACCTTTTATTTTTACAGCCTTTTCAAACATTTGACGCTCTTTATTTGACTTACGTTGGGGTTAAATTGTCTTTTGTAAATATGTTTTGCCTTTTAAGTAAACTGGTTTTGTTTTTTTGAAACAATCTTCTTTAATCGATAAACCCTACGATTTCACAAAGCACAAACCTCACAAAGAGCAAACCTTACAGTATGGTGTGAGCGCGGGATGCGACCCTTTGTTCCTCAGGGAGACATACTGGGTGTGGATTATAAGACGATGAGAAATTCTTCTTTAATCGAAATTCTCACAAAGCACAAACCTCACAAAGCACAAACCTCACAAAAAAAAAACCACCCCTAAAAAGGAATGGCTATTATTTTTTTGTGAATTAGTGAATTCGTTTTTTGTAAAAATCGTAAGATTTTTCTTTGAAAGAAGTTTATTTTTATAAAGCACAAATCTCACAAAAAGCAAATCTCACAAAGAGCAAAGCACAAACCTCACTAAATGGCAATTACTTTACCATTTTCTTTTTCTGCTACTTCTTTGCGTAGAGAACTACTAGAAAAACGGTGATCTCTCGAATTGAAATAGAATTCGATTCCTTTTTCTTCGCAGTATTTTCTACCCGTAAAGTTTTTCTCAGCATATTCATCACCAAGAATACGGACGTGAATATGGAAAGCGCGTAGAATATCTTCTAAATCTTGTTCCGTTGTATACGGTACAATCTCATCTACAAATTTGCAACCTTTCAATTGAATGTAGCGTTCAACTACGGTTTGAGTAGGTTTGTTCTTTTCTGGTCTGTCAATAGTCGGGTCAGTTTGTAGACCAACGATTAAATAATCACACTGGCGTTTTGCCTCTTCTAGCATTTTGATGTGACCTGCATGTAACAAGTCAAAAGAACTAAATGTGATACCAATTTTTGTTGTTGTCATAGCATTGGGGGTTAAAAGTTTAGGATTGTATGAAATGCGCGATGGTAAGATGCAATACAGTACAAAGAAAACTTTTGATAATTAGGCCAAATTTACAAGCTTTTTAACCTAAGTTCCAAATGATTTAAGCTAATATTAGCTTTATTTTAGTAAGAAAGGTGATATTGTAGATAAAAAAAGCGTTTTCCTTATCTACATAGAAAAACGCCTTTTTTTGATTGATATTGTATCAGATACTAATCTAATGAACTTTTTCCGCTATAGTAGCATTTTCTCGCTTCTAGGAACAAGTAATACTGCACTCCAAAAAGAATAGAGGCAAGCACTAAGTGCGCCGTTTGAGAACCGAATGGGAAATGTGCGTATTGCATCAATACTCCCGTTAGGATCTCTAAAACAAGTAGAATAGCCACCCATTTCACTTTAGAGAAGCCCAAGTTCAACTGTCTGTTTAAAAAGAACAAGTAGAAGTTGAGTACAAACACTAAAATAGAGAAACTACGGTGAATGTAGAAATCGAGCGTAGGGGTATTTAACCACAAGTATTCGTTGGTGATTCCCGCTTTTACTTGCTCATCTACAAATTCGCGTACCTGTGTACCCAATACAACTTGCACCAACGTAAGCAATAAGGTAATTACCGTTAATACACGGAAGGTAGCGTTGTATTTCTTGATTTCTGTTTTCGCTTTGGCTACTTTGATGATGTTGATTAACAAGGCCACAATAACAAGCGCCATCACCATGTGTACAGTAATCTTAAGCGGATTTAATACAGAAAATACCACGGTAGCACCAAGCCAAGCTTGGAATCCCATTAAGAATACCACCAACCAAGAAGCAAAGACTAATTTTTTTCTTGTTTTCCAATACCCAAACGAAGCAATGGCCAACGCCAAACAGGCCAATCCGGCTACAGCACCACATAAGCGGTTGACGTATTCCGTCCAGGTGTGTTGGGGGTTGAATTTTGCATAGTTGTGCTTGGTGTATTTCTCCCAATGCGCTTCATCGTAAAGGGAAGGAGTGGTGAAGGTATCTTTGGCTTTCCAAAGCGCTTCATCGTGAATAATCATTTGTCCCTTTTTGTATTCTCGATTAGGTTGCCAAGTTAATACTTCCTCATCCGTAGGTGGGATGTAGTAACCAAAGCACTTCGGCCAATCTGGACATCCCATTCCGGAACCAGTCATTCGAACTGCCGCCCCAGCAAAAATAACCAGGTACACCAATACCAAGGATAGTTTTGCCAATGGTAAAAAAGAGCTTTTCATCATATTATTTATTTACAATTGTTAGTCCCATTTTAGTTGCTTTTGCAAGCATAAAATCATAAGCCGCCTCATATTCATTCGGGATTACTCCCTCTAGAATAGCCTCTTTGATGGCTTCTTTTAACATACCAATCTCTCGACAAGGTTGAAGGTTAAAGAGAGCCATGATTTCCTCTCCTGTAATAGGCGGTTGGAAGTTGCGTACGTGATCTCGTTCTTCCACTTCTACAATCTTTTGGCGTACCATCTGAAAGTTTTGGTGGTATTTCTTAAACTTATTTGGATTCTTCGTTGTAATATCTGCCTCACAAAGCGTCATCAAATCTTCTACGTGTTCACCCGCATCAAATACCAAACGACGAACAGCAGAATCAGTCACCTCTTTTTGAGAAAGCACAATAGGGCGTGAACTCATCATCACCATTTTTTGTACGAATTTCATCTTCTGATTCAAAGGCATATGCAAACGAGTAAAGATATTCTTTACCATCTTACCGCCTAAGAATTCATGACCGTGAAAGGTCCAACCTTGTCGCTTAGAAAAACGCTTGGTCGGTGCTTTTCCGATATCGTGTAATAAAGCAGCCCAGCGCAACCATACATCGTCTGTATTGCGGGCAATATTATCTACTACCTCTAGGGTATGGTAGAAATTGTTTTTATGTGTATGGCCTTCTATTTCCTCCACTTGATTTAAAGCAATCAATTCTGGAAGAATAAGCTGGAGTAATCCCGTTTTATACAACAGTAAGAATCCCGTTGAAGGAACATCTGCCTGTAGTATTTTGTTAAGCTCATCGACAATGCGTTCTCCAGAGATAATCTCAAGGCGCTCACAGTTTTTAGTAATCGAGGCTAAAGAAGCTTCTTCAATCGTAAAATGGAGCTGTGTTGCAAATCGAATGGCACGCATCATGCGCAATGGATCATCAGAATAGGTGATATCCGGATCTAGCGGGGTGCGGATTATTTTGTTTTTGAGGTCCTCAACGCCGTTAAACGGGTCAATGAGTTGACCATAGTTAGCCGCACTTAGCGAAATCGCCAAGGCATTTATTGTAAAATCTCTTCGGTTTTGATCGTCCTCTAGTGTACCGTCCTCCACAACAGGCTTGCGACTGTCAAAGTGATAGGACTCTTTTCGGGCACCCACAAACTCAATGTCAATATCATCGTAGCGCAACATAGCCGTACCATAGTTTTTAAAAACCTGTACTTTCGGATGATTTGGCAGTAAATTAGACACTTCTAAAGCCAAGGCAATACCGCTGCCTACAGCAACAATGTCAATGTCTTTTTTCGAATCTCTTTGCAGTAAAAAATCGCGTACAAAACCGCCAATTACATAAGCTTCTACCTGTAGGTTTGTTGCCGCTTGGGTAATAATCTCAAAAATGGGATGTTGTAGTGCTTCTTTATAGGTTGGGTGTTCTTGAGTCATAATGTCAAATGGCACAGACTATTTGCGTATAATCGTTACCTGTGCGTTTTCTTTTAATTTAATGATAGTTGAAGGTTTATTGGGCTTGGTTTCCTGCTGTTTGAGGTTTACCACATAATCCACTCCCTCAATAATGCGTAAATCGATGTCCATAAAATTCTGAGGCGAAGGATAGCCACTAATGTTTGCTGAAGTAGAAACAAGAGGGGTTTTCATGCGCTCAATCAAGTTAAAGCAAAACGGATCTTTGACAATGCGTACGCCTAAGGATTGGTCTGCAGAAATAATCTCTGGCGCCACTAGTTTGGGATTGTCTAAAATTAAGGTTGTCGGTTTGTCGCTAAATTCGAGAATCTCCCAAGCCACTTCGGGAATATTGTGAAAAACGCGATGCAACAAGCGATCACCGTTGACTAATACAATCATGCTTTTGCTTTCTGCACGTTGTTTTAGTTGATATATTTTTTTAATGGCTTCACTATTGGTCGCATCACAGCCGATCCCCCAAATGGTATCTGTTGGATACAAAATTATACCGCCATTTTTAATTACTTCAAAAGCTTTATGAACTTCTTTTTGGATATCTTCCATTGCCGTTTCCTTACAATAAAATTGGTTCTTTATTTTAAGGGCTTAAAAATACTAAAAAAATGGCATACACGGGAGCCTTGGAGCAGAAGAAATGCAACGGCACTTTCAAATAAGAAAGAATTATAATATTTTTAAGGGAAGTCCATCTTTTTTGGCTTACTTTTAAGACGCCTAAAATTAGTTATATTATGCATGTGAAAAGAAGAAAGGACTTTAATAAAGAAGAGGTATTAGCAATGTATGCGAAGGTGTGTAAGAACACGTTGATGGAGACATTGCAAATTGAATATATTGATGCAGGTCCTGAATTTTTAGTGGCAAAAATGCCCGTAAATGAACGCGTACATCAACCAGCGGGTTTACTTCATGGTGGTGCGATGGTTGCACTAGCCGAAAGTTTGGGGAGTGGCGCTTCTTTGATGCTCATTGATCCAACGCAACAAGAAATAAGAGGAATTGAGATATCAGCCAATCACGTGCGAAGTAAAAGAGCAGGATTTGTAACGGGAACTGCGCGATTAATACACCGTGGGCGTACCTTACACTTATGGGAGATTCGAATTACAGATGAAAATGACGTCTTGTTGTCGGTGTGTAAAATCACCAATATTGTAATTGATAAAAACAAGGGAGAATGAGATTATACGAGACATGGACCCAACAGATAGCAGAAGATAAACCTTTTGTACTCTATAAAAAACCAGGTCAACCCCATGTAATCGGCTTGTTTCAACACGATACCACCCTGCACCAAGTCAACCCTTTTACAACATCCGGATTTATAGTAGCGCCTTTTTACGAAGGCATTCGCTTTTATATACCCCTGGCTCATGCCACTAAAATAGAAGAGGAGATTGCGGAGCAACCCTTTGAATCTGCTGCTTTTGAGCTAGATTATGAGGCGCAACCAGCAAAAGCTAATTTTGAAGATTTGGTAACGCGCTGTGTTGCTGCTATCAAAGAAGATAAATTTAGCAAAGTGGTGCCTGCAAGAAAAGAGGAGGTCGCTTTGGAGATCAACGATATCCAACCGCTGTTTACCAAGTTGCTGATGGCATATCCGGAAGCGTTTTGCTATGTGGTGTATCATCCTCAAATTGGAATGTGGATGGGGGCGACTCCTGAAACTTTGGTAGAGCTGAAAGGACAAACCTTGCATACGATGGCTTTGGCCGGTACGCAGGTCAATCACGGCAAAGAGGAAGTGCTTTGGGGAGAAAAGGAGCAAGAGGAACAGCGCTATGTAACAGAATTTATTGTAGATAAACTACAACCGTTGAGTACGCGTATTCAAGTGTCTGACCCCTTTACTAAACGAGCGGCTAAAGTAATGCATATCTGTACAGACATAGAAGCAGAGCTCAAAGAAGTAAATGTACAGACCGTTGTAGAGGCTTTGCATCCAACGCCAGCCGTTTGTGGCATGCCGAAAGAGGTGAGTCGGGAGTTCTTATTAAAAGAAGAAGGTTATGCGCGTAAATACTATGCAGGATACCTTGGCGAATTGAATAGCCCTACAGCAACAGGTGAATTACACAGTCAGTTATTCGTCAACCTGAGATGCATGGAAATAGAGAAAGATCACGTTAATTTATATATTGGGTGCGGAGTAACGGAAGACAGTGATCCGACCAGTGAGTTTGTTGAAACCGTTAACAAGTCCACCACAATGAAAAAAGTTTTATTTTAAGCAGATGAAAGTAGATATATTAGCCTTTGGAGCCCACCCAGATGATGTAGAATTGGGATGTGGAGCCACATTAGCAAAAGAAATTCACGGAGGAAAAAAAGTTGGGATTATCGACTTAACTCGTGGAGAATTAGGAACAAGAGGAAGTGCGGAAATTCGCGCGCAAGAAGCCGCAGCAGCTGCTCAGGTTTTAGGCGTGTCTGCACGTGAGAATCTAGGTTTTCGCGATGGTTTTTTTGTAAATGATGAAGCCCATCAGCTGGAAGTCATTAAAATGATCCGCAAGTACAAGCCAGAAATCGTATTGTGTAATGCAATTGACGATCGCCATATTGACCACAGCAAAGGAAGTAAATTAGTTTCTGATGCTTGTTTCTTGGCGGGATTGAGACGTATTGAAACCACAGTAAATGGAGTAGAGCAAGAAGCTTGGCGTCCAAAATTGGTGTATCATTACATCCAATGGAAAAATATTGAACCTGATTTTGTCGTGGATGTAACCGGATTCATCGATCAGAAAGTACAAGCTGTTTTGGCGTATGGCACGCAATTTTACGATGCAAACTCCAAAGAACCCTCAACGCCAATTACTTCCAAAAATTTCTTGGATAGTATCGTGTATCGCGCACAAGACCTAGGTCGCTTGATAAATAAAGAACATGCGGAAGGATTTACAGTAGAAAGATATTTGGCAGTCAATCGTTTAGATGATTTGGTATAAAATTTTTAAAAAAATGCTTGCAACGTAAGGAAATATGGCTACCTTTGCAAGCGTCAAAATAAGACAAATACGGTGGTTATAGCTCAGCTGGTTAGAGCGTCGGATTGTGGTTCCGAAGGTCGTGGGTTCGAAACCCATTAATCACCCAAAAAAAAATACACGTAGCGGTTGATGCTCGCATCGTCCATACAAACAAAAAAGGTGAATGTGTTAAGACACCTCCAAAAAAATACACGGTGGCTATAGCTCAGTTGGTTAGAGCGTCGGATTGTGGTTCCGAAGGTCGTGGGTTCGAAACCCATTAGTCACCCAAAAAAAACATACACGGTGGTTATAGCTCAGCTGGTTAGAGCGTCGGATTGTGGTTCCGAAGGTCGTGGGTTCGAAACCCATTAATCACCCGAAAAGAGAGAATGAGTTTTCATTCTCTCTTTTTTTTTTGTGCTTGGTGAGAGGTTTGCTCTTTGTGAGGTTTGCTCTTTGTGAAGTTTGCTCTTTGTGAGGTTTGCTCTTTGTGAAGTTTGCTCTTTGTGAAGTTTGCTCTTTGTGAGGTTTGCTTTTTGTGAGGTTTGCTCTTTGTGAGGTTTGCTCTTTGTGAGGTTTGCTCTTTGTGAGGGTTGTTTTTTGTGAAGTTTGCTCTTTGTGAAGTTTGTGAAATCGTAGGTTTTATCGATTAAAGATGAAATCAGACTATACCCAAAATCTCATCACCCTTAACCCTCATAACTCCTAACCATAACGGTGAGACATTCTTCTTTAACCGAAGAAATCATCAAAAAAGCCTTTTGCAAAAAAACAAAATCAATTTACTTAAAAGCCAAAACCATCTTTACAAAAGAGAATTTACCTCCAACGTAAGTCAAATAAAGAGCGTCAAATGTTTGAAAAGGCTGTAAAAATAAAAGGTGTTTGTACTTTGTGAGGTTCGTGCTTTGTGAGGTTCGTGCTTTGTGAGGTTCGTGCTTTGTGAGGTTCGTGCTTTGTGAGGTTCGTGCTTTGTGAGGGGCTTTTTTGCACATCGCCTTTAATCGATAAACCCTACAACTTCACAAAAGACAAAAAAGCGACCTAGCAAACAATAGAAAACTAATTTGACCTTTATTTGGGTTAGTTGAAGGGTTTTTTGTTTCTTTTTTACCCTTTAAAAAAGAAAGGGGAAGGGCTTTGTGAGGAGGTGAGAAGATGAGATGGTGAGACATTCTTCTTTAACCGAATAAGTTATCAAAAAAGCCTCTAGCGAAAAAGCGAAAAAGCAATACTCTAATCAGTTGCTCTTTGTGAGGTTTGCTCTTTGTGAAATCGTGGGTTTTATCGATATACCCTACAACTTCACAAAAAACAAAAAAGCGACCTACATCTTCTCATAACTCCAAACTCCTAACCTCACCCCAAATTCTCTTTTAAATTATACCCATACGTGAATTATACGCCAAAGACAAATTGTATCTTTGGCGTATAATTTTGAAACGTAGTGGAGTAATACGATAATTTTAGATGCAGTACGAGAAAGAGAATCAAATTGGAGCTAAAAACGAACATTGGGTAAGTTGTGAAGTTTGCTTGGGATTGGGAAAAAAGAGCAAAAGGAGAAGCAAGCAACAGCGGCAACACGGTGTGAAAGCACCTGCTTTATATGAGCAGAATAATAACGTAGAACAAGCTCTAAAAGCTCCTCAAAAAATACAGAAACCTTGTAAGCATTGCTTGGGTACAGGACTCGTGCGCAGTAATATACCACCCGTTAGTAATCCGGCTAAATATCCGCATATCGCTATTGTTGGAGGTGGAATTGGTGGTATCGCTTTAGCAGTTGCGTGTTTGCATCGCGGTATTCCATTTACCCTATTTGAAAGAGATCACGCTTTTGCTGAACGTGCACAAGGATACGGACTTACCCTACAACAAGCCAGCAAAGCATTGCGTGCATTTGGAATCACAGCAGTAGAAGGCGGAGTAGTGTCTACCAAACATATAGTACATGCAGTAGACGGAAGAGTGTTGGGTGAATGGGGAAAGCGAAAGTGGATGAGAGCAGAAGAAGATAAAGCGGCAAAGCGAAATAATATTCACATTCCCCGTCAAGTATTGCGCCAAATGTTGATTCAGCAATTGGGAGGAGAGCAGCGAATGCAATGGGGACATCAACTCATCGATTTACAATACAGTTCTTCAAAAGTGAATTTGACATTTCAGGTTGACGACCAACTCCGTAGTTTTGATGCAGATCTTGTGATAGGAGCAGACGGCATTAGAAGTACGGTACGCCGTAAATTAATTGGCGAAGACCAAACACCTTTGCATTATTTAGGCTGTATTGTTGTATTGGGCATTTGCCCCTTAGAAAACCTCAAAGATGTACAATCGCCTTTATTAGATGGGGAAACGGTATTTCAAACCGCAAACGGCACCGAGCGCATGTATATGATGCCCTATACCAAAGACAGTATCATGTGGCAATTGAGTTTTCCGATGGACGAAGAAGAAGCAAAAGCCTTGAGTTTGGCTGGGCCAAAAGCACTAAAAGAAGAAGCGTGCAGACGCATTCAGTGGCATAATCCTATTCCTGAAATACTTGATGCAACGCAGGAAACGACCATATCGGGTTATCCCGTATACGACAGAAGTTTATTTGATCCAAGGCTGTTATCCAATGCTGGACCTGTAAGCTTGTTAGGTGATGCTGTGCATCCCATGAGTCCATTTAAAGGGCAAGGGGCAAACCAAGCCTTGCTAGACGCTTTGAGTTTAGTACATCAACTAACGACTGCTTGCCAGGCTGTTCCAGATTGGAAAGCCTTAGATCTACGCCAAGCGATATTAAGTGAATACGAAGTAGAAGTAAGTGATCGTAGTAGTGCAAAAGTAAAAGGGTCGGCAGCAGCAGCAGCATTCTTACACTCCGATGTTGTGCTCCAAGAAGGAGACCAAACCATTGGTGCTAAGTGGAAGTCAAGGGCTCCGGAAGAGTAATACGAATTTAAAAAGGCTAATAAAACAGTCTATCTTGTTCAGAGAAGTTCACTATTTATTTAGTATAACATCATAAAAAAACGCCTGAGTAGTCAACTCAAGCGTTCTTCTATTTTATGTATGATACGGCTTAAAACTTATATCCTACTGAAAGTTGGAATACACCATTCTTGGTTGATTTACCTTCTTTGTTTACTTTATTTAGACCTAAATCATAGCGAGCATCAAAGAATAATCCAAGAGGTAATTCATAACCTGCACCTAAGTTTAAACCAAAATCTACTGTGTTTACGTCGTCTTTCGCATCAATACCACCTACTTCTGCTTTTACGACAAATCCCACTTGTGGACCTGCTTGTACGCTTAATCCATCCATTACGTAGTATTTAGCCATAATAGGTACATTAATGTAGTCTAAATCATATTTTGAACCGTCACTTCCTTTAGCTTTTGCTCCTTGTGAAGAGTATAAAATCTCCGGTTGAATGGCAAATTTCTCATTTAAGAAAATCTCTGCTAATGCTCCTACGTGGAAGCCTGTTTTACTTTTCGTATTATCTGCACCAGAAAGATTAGAAATGTTTAAACCAGCTTTTGCACCTAATTTGATGTCTGGAGTTTGTGCTAATGCAGCTCCGCTAAAAGCGAAAATAGCCAATAGGCTCATTGTAATTTTTTTCATGTGTTTACTTGTAATTGATGGTTAAAATAATATTAAATGTATTGATTATTTTTTATTCCAACGCTATGCAAAACAATTAATTTATCACTGTATAGGAAAGAGTATCTATAAATTAAGATATTATAGGTGTTTTTATTGTTGTTTTGTCAATTAAAACTCAATGTCTTCCCCAATATCAGGAATACCTAGATTTTTAGAAAATAGGTCCGTATAAACCGCTTCTTGTGTTTGTCTGTAGTCCATGAAATGATGCATTTCCTCAAAGTCAAAATCTGGATCTTGAACATTAGGATGATATTGCAGGGCAATAACTTGAAATTCACCTAAAGTAATTCCGTAGTGCTCTAACAAATAGGCAGCTCCGTCAATACCGTGATTATAGGCAGCTTGTCGCAAGGCAGTCATTCGCTCAAAATAATAGCGATCTGTTTTCATCTGATCTAAGTGTTGTTGACCTTCACTATTTGTTTCTGTTTGTATTGCACCTAAAATAGGATGGTTAGCCGCAGTGGTAAAGTATTGACCATATAAAATACTCAATTCAAAGGTTTCGTCTTGTGCCATACGGTCGTTCCATTGATTAGAAGC
This sequence comes from Myroides gitamensis, assembly GCF_029894455.1. NCBI lineage: Bacteria > Pseudomonadati > Bacteroidota > Flavobacteriia > Flavobacteriales > Flavobacteriaceae > Myroides > Myroides gitamensis. Next base: position 1,694,904 of record NZ_JARYHN010000001.1, on the reverse strand, counting down.
CTCTTCATATTGGACAGCTGTTACGCCTAATGCCTGAAGAATAGCATCTAATTCAACACCTGAAGACAGTTTTAGCGCAATCGCTGCATAATCCTCTAATGTAATCGTGTGGATAGGATGTAATAAGTTGTTTTCCATTTTAGCAATTTTATAAATTTTGAATTTTTGTTCTACATATACCGTGTAATTCATCGAGTTTAAAATGAAGGAGATAACAATCCTCTTTTACCTGTTTTATTTGATCAATACAGGCAGTTGATTCCTTACAGGGAAGTGGAATATTTTTGATTTCTTCCTCAAGTACGGTAGTGGCTTTTTTGTTGAGTCGATCCAATTGTCCTAAAACCTTCATTTTGTATAAGACAAAGGCCTGTTGATGCTGACTGGTATCAGTTATTTTCAATTGTAGTAAGGATTGATACTCTTGCGCTGTATAGGCAAGAAGACGCTCTTCAATTTTTGTTAGAAAAGTGATGAAACGGATTTTGGTCTCCTCAAAATGCTGTACTACTTGAATCGACATAAATAAATTAGTAATAATTATATTATATTGATGTAAATATAGGATTATTTTGTTAAATGATATTAAATTTATATATGCTATTGCAGTAGAAAAAGGAATAGGATAGTAAGTATTGTTTACTCCTAATTGGAAAAACGGAGCAATTAAAATTTTTATAAGATATTTGTCTTTACTAAATGAAGTGAATTATGGAGAAACAAGTAATTACAGATAAAGTATGTGCCTTAGAATTTGCGGTAAAAGCAATTAGTGGCAAATGGAAGATTCCCATTATTTGGCGCATCAATGAAGGGGAGAAGAGACCTAGTGAGTTTTTGAGGGGAATTGCTACAGTGGACCGTCGAGTACTCAATCAACAACTAAAAGAGTTAGAAGAAGTGGGCATCTTGAGTAAACAACGTTTTGATGAAGTTCCTCCACGGGTAGAATATACCTTAACACCTTTAGGATTACAATTAGTCGAAGTTTTAAAACAACTCAATGCGTGGGGAGAAATTTTATTGGAAGATCAACATCCTTAAAAAAGAAGCATGTAGTTTGATAAGTAGTTATGCCTAAAAACGCAGAAACACTTAAAAATTCTAGTAGTTTTACTACTATTCGTATCAAAAAAGAAGAAGAATACACGAAAAATATAAAGAAAAGTCCCTTTTAGAGGGAATTTGAATCAAAAAAAGTTGTCAAAAGAACACTTTTTTTTAGTTTTTAATGTGTTATGTTTAAAATTATAAGAACAGGTGAGGATTTATTTCATCTGTTTTTTTTATTGTATTAAATTAAAATTAAAAAAGCACAACCTTGCATTTTTTTCTTGTTTATTACGTAGAATGTTATTTCCTTTGTTAGGGAATTAAATAAATGAGTGGAAATTCATTTCTAAGTTAATCACTCCTCTTTTTTAGTAAGGCAGAAAATGGGATATCGTGGTTTACGAGTAATGGATTTCAAGTTTTTAATTTGAAAAGGGTTAATAGGAATTCTGTTTAATTGTTTGTTGTTTCGAAATAGTACCTTATACTTTCAAATTAAAAACACGTAGTAAAAACAACCTGTTTTTAGTACACAAGAAAAATTTATGAAAAAGAAAAAGCAGGATGTTTTATTGTCCTGCTTTTTCTTTTTAATTTCGGATCTTTATTGTCTACGAAAGTAAAGTTAAAAAGCGATGTCTCCACAAACTCAATTGCATATTGTACAAGCCACACCTCAACATGTACCTCAAATTCAAGATTTGATTCATCATGCAACACAGCTTAGCTATACATTATCACACGAAAATACAAAAAAGAATAAAAATATAGCAGAATTAATTCACCAAAAAGAGATGTATTTGGTCTATGAAGAAGAAATACTTTGTGGATGCTTTGTATTTAATCCGCAAGGTTACGCAGCAGCGTTGGTGTTTTTTTATTGTTTGGCAGACGAAAAGCAGAGAGAAATAGGGCAGGAGCAAGTGAAATGGAACATGCTCTTAGAAGCTGTCCAAAAACAAGCATGCGTATCTTCTTTTAGTTATTTAACTGTGATTGTAACACCAGCAATGCAAGCGTGGTATGAAAAACGAGGAGCGAGACAGTCCAAAGTAGTAGAAGACGCAACAGATGCAGTGGAATATTACCTCACTGTAGTCGATCAACCTTGGATTGATTTACCTACTGCAGGTTTGGTTTGTGTGAAAGATAACCAACTCTTATTGGCTTTTAGTAAGAATAAACAAGCGTGGTATCTACCAGGTGGAAAAATTGATGCAGGAGAGGATAGCCAGCAAGCACTTAGACGCGAGATTGAAGAGGAACTATCTTTGGTTCTTCAACCCGAGCGATTGTCCTTTTTGACGCATATTGTTGCCCCTGCTTATGGGGAGAAAAAGAACATCCTCATGCAGCAAGATTGCTATTATTACGAATTAGAAGGGGATACGATTACAATTGCTAATGAAATCGGCGGAATCCAGTACTTTACAAAAGAGGAATACATCCGTGATCAAATTCCCGTTCCTGGGGTATTGAAGGTTTTTGAGTATTGTAATTTGTGAGGTTTGCTCTTTGTGAGGTTTGTCGGAATCATCCAGTTATTTGGCAAATTGCCATTTGCCACTTCCGTTTTTATCGATTAAAGAGGATTTGCAAAAAAGCAAAAAGGCAATACGCTAATCAGTCGCTCCACACACACAGTATTCTGGCTAGTATGTCATCCCGACGAAGGAGGGAACGCATCCGTTACTCAACACTCGTTACTCTAACCAGTCACGCCACACAGTATTCCGTCAGCGCGGGATGTGACCCTTCGTGCCCTCAGGGTGACATACGAATCGGACAAACACAGTGAAGAATAACAAACCTCACAAGGCTGATGAGAAGATGTGGGGAGGTTCACTTGTACCCTTAACCCTTAACCCACAACCCCTAACTCCTAACCCATAACCCTGTACGTCTCCCCCCCTCAAACTATTTACAATAAAATTAACACCATAAATGCTTGAGTTTTTTGAAAAAAAAATATTTTTGTTGCATGAAATACGCAGCAATAGTCGTTTTATTTTTCTTTGTCAATTTTATCGCTACACCCACGATTGCGGTGTTAGCGGGTATTGAACTTGATATCCCTATGCTGACGATTTCTGAAGAAAATAAAAAACCCATTACTAATGCAGAGGAAGAAGAAAAAGGTCACTTTCATGGGTTACATCCTTTTCAAGAGGATTTTCTATTGCAAGATAGAGATGAATCAGGACTTCATTATGCACAATTAAAACTCGTGTACGAATCGTTAGAATTCGACGTTTTATCCCCTCCTCCCGAATTTTTTATTGCTTAATTAAACCAATGTGTAATGCGTAATGCATTAGACGGGGTAGTGATGCATACTTTGTTAGGTGTGCAGGTTGTCTATGGACTTTTTTTATTGAAGAATAGAGAATTTTCTGTTTTAAAAAGATTCTTCTTTCATCGATAGATCTCGCGATTTTGCAAAAAAACACCTTCACGAAGAACGATTTCACTTAATGAAGAAGAGAAAAGAGAGAAATTTTTCTGCTTGAAAACGATTCTTCTTTCATTGATAGATTTCACGATTTTGTAAAAAAGCACCTTCACAAAAAAGCACCCTCACTCCCCCCATCAACAGTAAACTGTTTTAATTTTAAGTAAACAAAAATGAAATATCGTATGCAAGTAGCAACATGGAAAAAAAGTGTTGCTCCAGGCCTTGTGGTCTTTTTAGTCGCACTTCCGCTTTGTTTGGGAATTGCGCTAGCTTCAGGTGCGCCTCCAATAGCGGGAATTATCGCTGGAGTAGTAGGGGGAGTTATTGTTGGATTTATGAGTAATTCCAACGTCAGTGTAAGTGGTCCCGCTGCGGGATTGGCTGCCATTATTTTAGCCGCTATTAGTGAGTTGGGATCTTTTCAGCTCTTGCTAACTGCGGGAATCCTTGCGGGTGTTATCCAATTAGTATTGGGATTTCTACGGGCAGGGGCTATTGCCAATTTCTTTCCTTCTAGTGTGATTGAAGGAATGCTTGCGGGAATTGGAGTCGTTATTGTCATCAAGCAATTGCCTTTAGCATTTGGAGTGAGTGCATTAAGCGATGTGCAACATCTAGCGTCCATTCACAAAGGCACACTGTTGATGACGGTGCTCTCTCTAGCTATTTTAATCGCGTGGAGCAAGAGTAAAAGATTGAAGAAAATTGCCTTTTTACCTGCTGCTTTGGTGGTTGTGGTGGTTGGGATTTTACTGAATCAATTGTGGATTTATACGGGTAGCTCTTGGGCCATTGATGCTTCACAAGTGGTGGCGATTCCAGTATTAGATGGCTTATCTTCTATTAGTTCTTTGCTGGTTTTTCCAGATTGGACGGGATTGACTAATCCAACGGTTTGGATTGTGGCAGGTACCATCGCTATTGTGGCTTCAATCGAAACCTTATTGTGTATTGAGGCAACAGATCGCTTAGACCCATTAAAACGACATACCGATACGAATCGCGAGCTGAAAGCACAGGGAATAGGTAATATTATTAGCTCTTTGATTGGAGGGTTACCGATGACTTCTGTGGTTGTGCGTTCATCAGCTAATGTCAACGCTGGTGGATTGTACAAGGCTTCTGCAATTATCCATGGGGTGTTTTTACTACTCGCTGTAGTTGCACTTCCCTTTGTATTGAATATGATTCCGTTAGCTTCTTTAGCGGCTGTGTTAATCTTAGTGGGATATAATTTAGCTAAACCTGCTGTATTGCTTCACTTTTGGCATAAAGGCTATACGCAATTCGCGCCATTTATTGTAACACTCGTTATGGTTGTTGCTACAGATTTATTAATGGGTGTACTAGCGGGAATGGTGGTGAGTATTGCCTTTTTATTATTGGGTAATGTACGTAAAGCATTTTCAATGCAGCATACCGTGAAAGACGAACAGCTTGTGTATACACTTACGTTAGCACAAGAAGTATCCTTCTTTAATAAAACAGCCATTAAAAACAAACTACATCAACTACCTGATAACTGCCATTTGGCAATTCAAGCCAAACAAATGGGGTATATCCACATGGATGTTCTCGAAATGATTCAATCGTTTATTAACGAAAAAGCCAGAGAAAAGAACATCGCAATTACCACGACGGGTTTTCATAAATCCATTCAAATCAGCCAAGGGCAATCTAATCTTATTTTATCACATCGTAAAACGATATAACTATGAACTCATTTACAAAAGAAATATTAGCAAATACAACACCAGAGCAAAGTTTAAACCTATTATTAGAAGGAAATAATCGCTTTGTCAATAATTTAAAATTCAATAGAAACTTCTTGCATCAGCTTCAAGAAACGAAAGACGGCCAACATCCACATGCAGTGATTTTAAGCTGTATGGATAGTCGCGCTCCATTAGAACACGTATTAGATCAGGGAATTGGAGATATCTTCAGCTTGAGAATCGCAGGAAATGTATTAACCGATGAGGTAATTGGAAGCATGGAATACGCTTGCCAGGTAGTTGGAAGTAAATTGATTCTCGTTTTAGGACATAGTCGATGTGGTGCAGTAACGGGCGCTTGTAATCATACTAGTTTAGGTAAACTAGATACCATTTTAGCGCGTATTCACCCGATTGTAGAAAAAGTACGTGAGAAAAACCAAGGAAAAGAAGTAAGTCAAACGGAATTAGTAGAGTTAGTGACGATGGAAAATGTTCGTTCCATCGTAGAACAACTGCAACGAGTAAGTCCTTCTTTAACTCAATTAATTGAAGAAGGTCAAATCGGTGTCGTAGGTGGATACTACGATGTCGTAAGCGGAAAAGTAGAACTGATTTGTTAGTATGAGGAATACTTTGTTAACGTTGAGAAGTCCCCAGTGCGGGGACTTTTTTTGGTTTTCCGTTGGAATTATAAAGACTTTTTAAGCCTTTCCTAGATTAAATACAGTTATACAAATTCACAAAATGTCATTTTTATCTTGTTTTAAGTTGTTGTTTGCGAATATTTTGTATTTTTATAGGAAGAAAGTAATTGTTAATTTATTGATGGAAGTGTAATTATTTAAAATATTTTCATCTCTTAGGGAATTTTAGCATGCTGATTTGTGTGTTTTTCTTTGTTCTGTAAAGGTTCGAGCGAGGTAAGAGTAGAAAAATTAACAGTTGATTATAAAAGAGTCATTTTCAATTTTAATTATTAAAAAGGTCAAACGATGTTAGACGCAAATGATGTTATCAGAAGATTAAAACAATTGCTGGGATTCAAAACAGATTTGGAACTAGCCAATTTATTGGGGATTAAACCTAATACATTATCCTCATGGAAGATACGGGAGACGTTGCGTTATGATAAGATTATTGAGGTATGTAAAGAACATAGAATTGACCTAAATGAGCTTTTCTTAACTCATCCTAATGCTGTTTATAAAGGAAATTTAGAGGATCGTGTAGTAAAAATGATTTCGGTTGATCATCAGATTGAGTATTTTATCAATCCAGAAAAGTGTTTGGCTACGTCGCCTACCTGTATTTTTCCAACAGAGGATGAGGTTAATATTGGATTTCAAATCGGAGTAGAGAATATGTATCCGACGATAAAAGTCAGTTCTTATGTTTTGTCTATGCCCATAGAACCAGCAGAAATGAAACCGTGGCATATCTATGTCTTAGTCGTAGAAAACCGGGGGATTTTATGCTATCGCTTCAAGCGCAAGATGGAAAATGGCGAACTCTTATTTGTCAGTGATAATCCCGTTTTTGACAGTATGACCTTGAGGATGGAAGATATTCGAGCGGTATTTAGTATTCGAGGAATCTTTTTACCAAGTGTCAAAAATTTGGTTGAGACTTAAAAATCAAAATAGAATAATACAATATGAAACCTCGTAAGAGGTTTTTTTTATGGACGAAATGTTGTGGTTTATTTATATAGCGCACTAGGAGATACACCGTATTTCTTTTTGAAAGCGGTCGAAAAATGGCGTTGATTCTTGTATCCAATTCGATCGGAAATTTCACTGATATTGAGTGCTTGGTCGGCTAATAATGTTTTAGCATGTTCCATTTTTTCATGTGCCCAAAAAGAAATGACTGTTGTGCCGAATAGTTCTTTAAACCCTTTCTTCAATACAAATTCATTTGTCCCAACGCGGTGAGCTAAATCCACCAAAGAATAGGTGCTATCTAAATTTTGGAGCATAAAATCTCGCACTGCATAAATCTTGTCAATTTCTTGCTTCTTTAAAGTTCCTTGGTAGGGAGATTCACCATAAAACTGTTCCAATTGTAGGAGTAAAAGCTCAATAACCTTCGCTTCTAAAAACAAGCGTTTGAAAATCCCTTGCTTGTCGCAGTGTATAATTTGATTTAAAATCTCATACATCTGATGGTTAATGGTATAGTGTTCCGGATGTAATAAGCTCGATTTTCCTTTCTCGACTGCATTGCGAAAACGGTCAAATAAGTGATGGTCATGGGGGAGAAATCGCTTGAAAAATTCAGGTCTTAAATTGATTTCACAAAGTTGGAAATCTTCGCTTTCCCATTGCATTTGACCACCCAATCCATTAGTGTATAATATATTATGTGAATGAGCCTCAAAACTGACCGGTTGATCAAATTGAGTCGTACGTGCTGTACTTTTGCCTTTCATGGTAAAGTGCATCTCAATGGTCTCAAAATCACTCTCAAACCCTAAAAGTACTTTCTGCGCCAGCTTTACGTTGCCAATCCCAATATGCACTCCATCAAAGTACAATTCTTTGTAGTAACCACGTCCCATAAAGGAATCTAAATGGGTAATGCTCTCTTGTACAGTCCCTTCTTTGGGCTCAAAAAAGGTGGTTGGATACTCTTTTTCTACTATTGTATGCTTGTGTTTAATGTCATATAGTCGTAAAGTCATAAGCTAATTCTCCCTGTTTTTTTGACGGACTTTTTTATCCGTATTTGTGACATGAGGCAAATATTCGCCCGTTATCTTTGCAAATATATCAATTGTTTAGAATGAATCTTAATAAGAAGGATTTTTTTTCTAAAATGGAAAAACATCAAGAAGGAGAGATGAAGCTAAGCAAGGGAAGAAAAGATACCTATCATTTAGATCAGAGAAGATGGACAAACAAAAAGAACTTATTTTAGAAGGGAAATTGCCCAAGGTGATGTGGCATTTGGCTTGGCCCGCAGTGGTCGCCATGGTTTTATATGGATTGAACAATTTTTTAGATGGCATCTTTGTTGGGCATCTGATTAGTAATACAGCACTGGCTGCTGTGGGAATTGCTTATCCTTTGGCGCAGTTTGCTCAAGGTTTTGGGACATTGATTGGCACGGGAATTGGCTCTGCTATTAGTATTTGGATTGGAAGAAAGGATACCGTAAAATTAGAGCAATCTATGGGAACAGTCAACTATCTTACGTTGTTGTTTTCTATTGTTTTAACGTTGCCGTGTTATGTATTTGCTGAGGAACTGGTGTATATGATGGGAGGAAGAGGAGAAATCTTGACGTTGGGAGTGGAGTATTTCCGTGCAACGATTTTAGGTAGCTTTTTCTGGATTCACGGATTGGCTCTGAATATGATTATACGTGCAGAGGGAAGAATGAAAACGGCAGCTTGGATGATTGCTATAGGACTCCTTGTCGATTTGGGGCTGAAGCCTATTTTTATTGATACGCTAGGTTGGGGGGTAGCAGGTGCTGCTTGGGCAACCAATATCTCCATGATGATCTATACGCTGCTAGGGGTGTGGTATTATGCCAGCGGAAAGGCTTCTTTTCGAACTAAATTCTGGTCTTTACAACGCAAGACAGCTATCATAAAAGAAACACTGTCCTTAGGGATGCCTGGTTTTATTATGATGGTGATGATTGTTATCCAAAATATTGTGGTATTCAATGCTTTGGCGAAGTATGGCAATGAGGCTGATATCACTTTTTTTACGGCAGTGAATCGATTTTATATTCTGTTGAATACTCCTTTATGGGGATTGATGCGAGCCTTACAGCCGGTTACAGGAATGAACTATGGCGCCAAACAATACATGCGAAGTATTCAAGCGTATCGCTTGTTTTCGCTCGTCGGATTAGCAATCCTTTTGCCGTTTTGGTTGTTTGTGATGGTCTATCCTTCAGGTTTACTAGCCGTGATGATTCCACATACGGAATTCCTAGCACACCAGCTTTTCGATTTCCGAATTTATATGAGTGTATTACTCGTCTTGCCTTTTGTATTCATGGCCATGGTTTGGTTTCCAGCCATTGAAGATGCAAAACCTGCAACGATTATTAGCTTGCTTCGTCAAGTGGTTTTCTATATTCCGATCATGTTACTTGTACCTGGAATAATGGGAATTAGTAGTATTTATTGGGCTAGTGCAGCTATTGATTGGATCATTTTTGCACTTATTCTCTATGCGGTATCGAAAAGTGTAACGAAATTAAAAAATACCTCTTCTAGGTAAGGGGAATCTATTGTAACAGTATAACAAATTAATAATACGAATTAACATGAATTATTCAACTAAAATTAAGTGGTCTTTTGTTTCTGCTCTTTTAGCTTCTTTGCTTTGGGTTATTGGGGATATTCTAATCGTCGGGTTTTATGTCGATCCAGCGAAATACCCTTTATTTACAACTACGTATGCGAATGAGCTAGACTCAACACTGGCACTCTTGATGATAGAGGGCTCTACCCAACGCCTGATGTGGGGAGCATTAATAGCTTCTATGTCAGCCTTTTTATTTCTTCCTGCTGTTTGGTTGGCCTACCAATTTTTTAAAGATAAGTCGAAACCCTATGCGTGGATTACGTATTTTATCTTGGTGATTAGTGTGGTTTTAATGCCTTTGGGACATGCAGATTTTTTCTATAGCGGGGAACTGTTCAAAGCTATTTATCACACCGATGCTGTAGCACATCCATACCTTATTGAAATGGCTTCTAGTTTTACTACAGTCCTATACATCGCTTGGGGAACGGCTATTGCTGTGTTACTTTTGGGATGGTTGTTGTTTTCAATTTTTGTATTTGCAGGGAAAACAGTTCTACCTAAATGGGTTGGGTTTATCTCTCCCGTTTTTATGACGCTATACCAACAACCGATTAAAATGATGCTACCTGATTCATTATTAAAATCATGGATTAGCGCCGCTGGATTTAATATCGCTTACCTTATTTTCTTTGTTTTACTCTTTGTCTTTTTTAGAAGAACAAAGTTGGAAGAGTAGGTTTTTTTGGGGGGAAGGCGGTGAGGGGTTGTGAGGTTTGCTCACCACCACACCCTCTCACCACCACACCCTCTCATCACCACACCCTCTCATCACCACACCCTCTCATCACCAAACCCTCTCATCACCTCACCTTCTCACCACCTCACCTTCTCACCACCAAACCTTCTCACCACCAAACCTTCTCACCACCAAACCTTCTCACCACCAAACCTTCTCACCACCAAACCTTCTCACCACCAAACCTTCTCACCACCAAACCTTCTCACCACCAAACCTTCTCACCACCAAACCCTCTCATCACCTCACCCTCTCATCACCTCACCAAATTATTATTTAGAATTATTCTTGTTAATAAACTTTTTTAGCATACTTTTGTCTTTATTTAAACTAAATATAAATAACAAGAGTGTTACGCAAACTTTTTCTATACAGTTTATTAGTGCCCAGTAGTGCTTTATTTGCCCAGCATAAGGTGTCTTTGACGATTGAAAATCAAGAACATCAACCTTTACAAGGTGCTGTTTTATACCTCAATCAAGTGACTTATACTTCGGATGCGTTGGGGCGTATTTTCCTTGAGGTTAAAGAGGAGCAAAAAGGCAATGCGATGGTCTATGTAGAGGGATATGAACCCATGCAACAAACCCTAGACTTGTTCAATGGGAGTACCTATACGTTGCGGCTAAGGAAGGAAGGAACTGTACTAGAGGATATTCAGATTGCGAAAGTAGCAGAACAGGAAGAAGTGAATCGCGACATTATGCGTGCCGTAGTGGTCGATACCAAGAGTCAGGTTTTGCGTTCCGCTTCTTTAAGTGAGTTGATGAATCGTACAACAGGCGTTCGCATCAGAGAAAGTGGAGGTTTAGGAGGAGAAGCGAGTGTGAATTTAAATGGTTTTCAAGGACAGGCGATTCGCTATTTTAAAGATGGGATTCCCTTAAATTACCTCGGAAATGCTTATTCCCTTTCCAATATCCCCCTTGATTTACTACAAAAAGTAGAAGTGTATAAAGGGGTAATTCCCGTTTATCTGGCTAGTGATGCATTAGGAGGTGCAATTAATTTGGTCTCTAATAGCAATCAAGCCAATACCTTAAGAGCATCAGTCGAATACGGTTCTTTTCATACCGTGCGAACAGCAGTACGCGGTCATTACAACCTCAATGACCAGTTCTATGTAGGAGGAGAGTTCTTCTCTAACTATTCCGATAACAACTATAAAATCGATACACCAGATCCCGAATTGGCGAAAGAAACGGCGAAGGTTCGCTTATTTCACAACCGATACAGACAATATTACTCCAATGTATATCTTGGTGCCAAGCATTTAAAAATTGCAGATCTTTTGCAGTTTGATTTGAGTTATTATACCCTGGATAAACAAATTCAACATAGCCCTACAACCATGCTTACGCCTTTTGGAGGAATTGAGGATCGCCAACACAGCTGGGTGCCAACATTGCGTTACAAGAAAAAATTCGCACAAGAAAAGCTTTCTGTCGATCAGTTTTTGGCCTATAATGTGGTGAAAAGTAGGGTAATTGATACACTGCAAGGACGTTATACTTGGCTAGGGGAGTTTTCTCCTAGAGGATTTCGAGGGGAAGGAGATCACCCAACACAAGCGGAGATTGATATGACCTTTTTTACCAGTCGAACGTTGATTGGATTTCAATGGAGCAAAACCCAACAGTTGTGGTTTAATAATACCTATACCTATACGAAAAGAGTAGGTACAGATGAATACGGGAAGAAAATCGAAGATACCCAACAACCCATCATTGAAGTTCCATCTTATTACAAGAAGAATGTTTGGGCTTTGGGCTTGACGAGTCAATGGTTTACCCAGCAATTGGAAACGACGATTTTGTTGAAAAATTACAACTATACAAGCGAAGGACTCAATACTGCATATCAAGTGGATTGGAGAACAAAAGATGTACACACCACGAGTAATACAGCTTGGGGATGGGCCTTAGCTGCTAAATATCAAGTAAATGAAAAAATGAACGTGCGATTTTCTATTGAAAATGCGCGTCGATTACCGGGGTACAGTGAACTTTTTGGCGATAATCTATTTATTGCTTCAAATTTTGACCTAAAACCAGAACAGAGTTTAAACTTTAATCTAGGTATAGAGCAACAGTTTGGGCGTTTGAACGCTAGTGTACATGCTTTTTATCGTCAAACCAAAGATATTATCGTACTCACTGCTGGAAGTCCGCCTTTATCCCTTTTCGTGAATAAAGAGCGCGCAGAAGGTTATGGATTTGAAGGAGATTTCTCTTTTGCTGTGACGTCTGCTACAAAACTCTACAGCAATTTTACTTGGCAGAGTATTCGCTATGGCCGTTTTGACAATATAGCGGATCAATGGCTCAAAGGAAACCGCGTACCCAATATTCCCTATTTCTTTGCCAACCTTGGCGCCGAACATAAGTTCAAGCAATTGTTTACCCAACAAGATGCTTTACTACTGTATGGACACGTAAACTTTGTGCGTGAATTTTACATTCAACCCATAGATAAATCGATGGAACCTAGTGGATTTTTAGGTCTTTTCGGAAAGAGTAAAGGCGATGTGAAAAATGTGGTTCCCGATCAAACTTCTTTAACGGCTGGCTTGGTGTATGAATGGCCTGATCAGGGCTGGTCATTGGGAGTAGAAGGAAGAAATCTATTGAATCAAGACTTATACGATTACTACAAAATCCAAAAAGCAGGTAGAAGCTTCTACCTGAAAATCAATTATAAACTTAATTAATCTATGCAAACAATGAAACGAATAGTATCCTTGGCTTTTATCTTGCCTTTAGTTTTGACGGGATGTTCATCAGACGATACTACACCCAATAATCCTGAACCACCAGCAGGAAAAGAGGCACACTATTTCGTCATGACTTTGGCGGAAGGAAAAGGACCGATTAAAAATGGTTTTCTTAAGAGCTATCAAGATCTTCCAACAGGAAGTATTGATAATGCGACAGGAAATACTACCGCAGCTGGTGGAATGGGAGGATATCGCCAGTATGGTGAGCGTGTTTACCGCATGTTTGACGATAACAATGCTAGAAGTTTAGGGCAATTTATGTTTGATGATAAAGGATTTTATACGACAAAATCGATTGCTGTAGAACCTAAAATTGCAGGTTCTGGAAATTTCACTTTAACGAATGACAATCAGACGGGTTATTATTTTGAAGGAGCTAGCCCTACTGCAATTCAGATTTTTGATCCCATCACAATGGCTAAAAAAGGACAATTGGGTGATTATGCGACTCAAATTCAAAAGCTAGAAACGGATTTACAATTGACAGGGGTGAATTTCCGTGCAATTGGGCAACATTTCTTAGCTGTAAATGGCGATAAATTATATGCAGATATCACGTTTGGTAAAAATCAAGGGGCTCAAGGAGGTATGTTTGATGGAGTTGCTCCAGATGTACACCTTGCAGTGATTGATTTAAAATCAGGTGCTTGGATTGCTCATACAGCAGTGAAAAACACGGGTAATATCGCTTTCGTCGATGAAAATCCCCTATACTATTTTGATGAGAATAGAGACCTATACTTGATTACACAAGGGATAAAATCAGGTGGTTTAGGCGATCAATCGAAAATAGCGCGTATTAAAAACGGATCCAATCAAGTAGATGCTTCATGGGAATTAGACTTCAATACAATGTTTAACCAAGTAGCTTCAGGTAAATTCTCTACGATTTTTGTTGAAAAAGGGAAAATCATTACGCTAGTAAATGAAGTAACCTTAGCTGATCCTCAATCTATCAACTTAACACCAATCTGGAAATACGTGGTGATTGACATTCAAACGAAAGCCGTTACACCTATTGCAATTGAAGGTGTAACCTTAGTAGAAACTCCAGCTGCGGCATTGGGTGTTTCGAAAATTGACGCGAAACGCTTTATCCGTGTGGTGAGTGAATCCAAATTAGGGTTTTATGAGTTGTCTAGTGATTTCTTGACTGCAAAACCAGCAATTGCCATCGGAAAAGGAGGCAAACCTCAAGGATTATTTAAAGTGAATAGAAAGTAATAGAATGAAGATAAAGGTATTAGTATTAATACTTATAGGAATAATGACCATGAATGTACAGGCACAAAAGGGATATACCATAGAAATTGACCTTCAGGTTGATGTAAAGGCCCTTACTCAGGATGCAATTTATATTACGGGAAATTTCAATCGATGGAATCCCCAAGAAGAACGTTATATACTACAACCCAAACAAGGGAAAACAGGAGAGTATAGCATAACCTTACACGATATTCCAGCAGGTGTATTGGAATATAAATTTACCCGCGGTTCTTGGCAAACGTTGGAATGTTCTCCGCAAGGGCGATTGATTAATTTACACGATTATGTGATTGATCAAGATCAAACGCTTCAAGAAAAAATAGTGGCTTGGCGCGATCAATATCCAGCTTCTACTGCACCAGAGCAGCTCATTGTGCTGGAAAATTTTATTATGCCAGAGCTACACCGAACACGTGCGATTCGCATTTATCTGCCGAAAAATTATAAAACCACACAACAAGCGTATCCCGTTTGGTATATGCACGACGGTCAAGATCTATTTGATGAAGCTAGTTCAGAAGGACGATTAGGACCTGTCGAATGGGGAATAGATGAAACGGTGGAACGCCTAGGAGATCAGTATATTATTGTAGGTATTGATCATGAATATGAGAAAAATAGAAGAGAAAAAGAATATGCTTTTTTCCCTACCATTCAAACGCCTATTGCTGAAGGAAAACAGTATTTGGCTTTTATCGTACAAACCTTAAAACCTTATATCGACGCGAATTACCGCACGTTAAAAGACAAGGAACATACTGGTATTGCTGGAGGTTCTCTCGGTGGGTTAATCTCGCTTTATGGAGGATTGACTTATCCAACAGTATTCGGTAAAGTCGGTGTTTTTTCACCTTCACTTTGGCAAGATCAACAGCAATTAGAAGCGTATATGGATGGCTTTACAGCAGAACATATACAGCAGTTGCAAGAACAACACTATTTCTTTTATGCTGGTGGAAGAGAAAATCGAAAAATAGGACAAGGCAAAGTGGTTCACATGGATCAAGATGTTCAAGCTTTTGTTCAACAAGTAGAAACGCGTTTTCAGCTGCGTAAAGAAGTTAAAATAAATCCTATGGGAAAACATGGAGCTTGGTATTGGCAACAAGCTTTCTCGTGGATGATAGAATTAAATAATCAATTAAATATCAAATAATTATGAAATACACAAAACAAATTACTTTGGCGGGTGCCTGCTTATTGGCGCTGTCAACAACGGCATTTGCACAAACTATAGATAAAAGTCAAGCGGTTGGAAAAGGATTGTATGAATTAACTTACAACAGCGGAGATAACGGTGTTTATGTAGCTTCAGTTGTTGATTTCAAGAATAAAGAAGGAATCATTTACAAGTTGAATGGCAATACATTAGCCGTAGAAAAGGAAATCAATGTACAGGGAAATCCAGTGTTTGGTATCGCTGTGAATGAGAAAACACAAAAGTTATACGGAACCAATACGATTACGAATGCAATTACTGTTGTCAACCTGAAAACAGGAGAGGTAAAGGTTATTCCAGGTACACACGAAAAAGGACACAATAGAGAAATTGCTATTGACGAAAGTACAAATACTATTTATGCTTCTGATACACAAGAAGAAGGGAAAATATGGGTGATTAACGGAAACAAAGATACCTTAGAAGGGTATATTGAAAATACGGGAGTTTTCACTGCAGGGTTAGCTTTTGATCGTCAAACAAATAAGCTATACGTTACCAACATGGGAACGAATGAAGTTGCGATTATCGATCCAAAAACGAAAAAAGTAGTGAAGAAATTTGCTTCTGGAGGGGAGAGTCCAATTAATGTGGCTATTGATGAGGTTGGTCGAAGATTGTTTGTAACGAATTCTTCTACAGGTCTTACCATTTTGCACGCAGATTCAGGTGAGCTTTTAAAAGTAGTGAAGTTCAAAGGCGGTTCTTTAGGAGTAAAATATGCGCCAACAGCAAATAAGATTGTCCTAGCGAATAGAGAAAGCGGTAAAACAGCTATTGTAGATGGTAAATCATACGAGGTTGTAACAGAATTAGAAACTGGATCACATCCAAATACAGTAGCAGTTAATGTGAAAACAGGAACAGCGTATGTAACGAATAAAACAAAACGTATGCCTAAAGAGGAAGGAAAAGAACCTCAAGTGGATACGAATGGAGATATTGTGAGTAAAATCCAATTGTAAGTTGAAACGTTAGATTTTAAATTGTAAAAGAGACTGCAACTGCAGTCTCTTTTTAGTTGTATCACTGGGGCTATATCGTACAATTGTACTTCAATTTAATAAGAAAAAGAGAAGAAAAGAACCAAGAAAATAGCCCGAAAACTTTTACTTCCAACAGAAGAACCTTACCTTAGTAGAGGTTACTTTTTATGCCTAATCGATGAAACCCATCCAGTATCGTATTCTATTCGTTAATTTCTTAATAGCCGCTTTATTGGGGTTACTATTGAGAGGTGCTTTTGTTTTTCCAATCGAAGGAATGACCTTTTTATACGTCTTACATGGGCATTCACATGTTGCGTTACTGGGATGGTTGTATCTCTTGGTTTACGTGCTGTTGGTTGATCAATTTGGGCTACAAAACCCACGTGAAGAGCGCTTTTATCGCCGTTTATTTTGGGTAACACAGGTTGCTGTGTTGGGTATGGCCGTCACTTTTCCTTTTCAAGGTTATGCTGCGCCATCCATTTTCTTTTCCACCTTGCATATCATTTGTTCGTATTGCTTTGTTTATCGCTTATGGAGGTATCATCGCATAACAAATATACAACAAGCCCTTTGGGTTAAAACGGCCTTGTTCTTTATGGTCTTCTCTACACTTGGAGTCTGGTTTTTAGGACCTGCAATTGGCATGATGGGAAAGGCAAGTGCCTTTTTTCAACTGTGTATTCAGTTTTTTCTGCATTTTCAGTTTGATGGCTGGTTCTTTACTGCTTTTATCGCGTTACTGCTTCCTCAATTCTTTCCTAAAGGGATGGAAAAGAAACAGTTTCAGCGTTTTTATACGCTGTGGATTAGTTCTGTAGTTCTGACTTATGCCTTACCTGCCAGTTGGTATATAGCAGCACCTAGTTTATATTATATCAATGGAGTAGGGGTTCTCTTGCAAACACTAGCGTTTGGCTATGGAATCAAGCCGTTATACCAGCAATTAAAACGTGAAAAAAGAAATCAAATCAAGACCAATCAAGTGAATTACAATCTGGCTTTGGCTGTGTTTGTAGGAATCTGTCTAGTGCTGCGTCTGCTTACGCAATTTGCCGTTTTAAATGAAGCCTTTGCTGTGGAATTAAAGGGGATACGCAGCTGGATTGTTAGTTTTATTCACCTCAATATGCTTGGTCTTTTTACCGCTCTTGGTTTGCTCTTGCTGATTCAAAAAAGAAGACTAGCCCTTACAACTTGGACGAAAGTGGGAATATTCTGTTTGCTTTTGGGTTTCATTAGCACAGAAGGAATATTGGCTATACAAGGAGCACAGCAGTTCTTTCGATTTACGTGGATTGATGCAGTAACCATTTTTACACTCTTATTTGGGTTTTCTATTCTCTTACCCGTTAGTGTTGTTTGTTTTTTGATTCATCGACCAAAATAGACTGTAAGCCGTTAACTGTCAACCGCCAACCGTCCACGTCAACCGTAAACTGTCAACTGTCCACCGTAAACCATAAAAAAAGCTGGTATAAAACCAGCTCTTTTTTATTATGCATCGAGATTTCTAATTTGTTGTAATTTATCTTGCCAGATTTTCAACTCATCTCTGTATTTCTCAATATTTTTATTTACTTCTTTTACCAGAGGATTGTCTTTCGTTGCATTAGAAACGTATGCTAAGTTATTTTCTAATTGCAAGACTCCGCTTGTAATTTCTTCAATCTTGCGCTGAATAAAGATAGCCTCTTGTTGTAATTTGCGCTTGTCGTTTGATTCTAATAAATCATCTAATTTATTAGAGAATTTCATCGCTTCAGCTTCTCTTTTACTCAAGCTTAATTTATCGAATAATACGTCGAGGATTTTGTTGAATTTTCCTTCAATAAAGCGCTTGTTATGTGGTACATTTCCAAGGCTTTTCCACGTATTAATCTTTTCTTTAATCGCTTCTAAATCTGCTTTGTGTTCACCAACCAAAGTGAAAGATTTCAACTCTTCTAAGAATTCTTTTTTCTTGTTGTAGTTTTCATTTCCTTCTTGGTTTTCGCTATTTCTAACGGTATGCAAACGATCAAAGTAATAATTACAAGCATCTTTGAAGTCTTTCCACAATTGGTCAGAGTATTTTCTTGGTACATGACCAATTTTCTTCCAATCCTCTTGTATCTGCTTCATGATAGGAGTAACCTTATCGTATTCCTCACTATCCTTGTATTTTAAAGCCTTTTCAATTAGAGCAAGCTTCTCGTTGTAATTTCGCTGTTGAACTTTCTTTAAATCCTTGTAGAATTTATTCTTGTTTGCATTGAAGTTTCTCGTTGCCAATTTGAATAAGTTCCATACCTCTTCATTATTCTCTTGAGGTACTTTACCAATAGAGAAGAAGTGATTGCGAAGTTCTTCTACTTTTTTAATTTCTTTTTGCCATTGGCTGTGAGACGTAATCTCTTGTCTTG
Source organism: Myroides gitamensis (assembly GCF_029894455.1). Classification (NCBI taxonomy): domain Bacteria; kingdom Pseudomonadati; phylum Bacteroidota; class Flavobacteriia; order Flavobacteriales; family Flavobacteriaceae; genus Myroides; species Myroides gitamensis. Next base: position 1,675,956 of record NZ_JARYHN010000001.1, on the reverse strand, counting down.
ATAAAAGGTCAATTTGACTAATAACATGAACTTTTAATCCCAAGTTTTCTTTCTCACCCTCGCGTAAGTTTTCGAATAATAGTTCGCGTTTGTCGTGTAATTGCTTCGTTAAGTCACTGAATTTTTCCCAGATTTCCTCTCTGATTTCACGATCAACAGGACCAATTTCTTCTCTCCAAATACGGTGTAGAGTTTGAAGTTCTCTAAAAGCCTTGATGACATCATCTTCCTGAAGTAATTCCTCAGCACGTGTGATGATCTTTTGTTTTTGATCTAAATTGTATTTAAAATCTAAATCTCTTGATTCTCTATCTAGGTGTAATTGATCGTAGAAACGCTCAATGTGGAAGTGATAGTTATTCCAAACGTGATTGTATTTATCTTTTGGAATAGCTCCTGCATTTTTCCACTCGTCTCTTAAATCACCTAATAATTTAAGAGCATCAGCTTTATTTTCACTCGTATCAACAAGATCTTTGATTCGATCAATGATGTTGAGACGCTTGTTTAAATTTGTTGTTAAGTTGTTTTGCAATTCCTTATAATACGCATTTTTCTTCGCTTTAAAGTCATTGTAAAACGCATCAAAAGTAGCTTTTAAAGGGAGGTTGTATTCAAAATCACTTGCATTTGCATCGGGATTTTCCTCCAAGAAGGCTTCTTTTTTCTCTTCTATTAAATCACTGTATTGTCTGTAGAATTCTTTCTTAATGTCTTCTACAATATCTTTAATCGTTGTGATTTTATAGCCTTGAGTAAGTTTTTGCAACTCAGCAGTGAGTTGGTCCATATCAAGCTTTTCGTAGTCAAGGATGGTGATGTCATTTTTTTCATGTACATCATTGTCTTCACCTTCTTCGGCATTTGATGCAGTAATGGAATCTAGAGCTTTCTCTCTTTCAGCAAGATGTGCAGAATTTGGCGTATTTGATTCCGGATTTTGTCCATCTGCTAGCTCGTGCAGGTTTTCATTCTTTTGTTCTAACATAGGTATAAAAATCTTATAATTAACAACAATAATCCTCGTTTAGGATATTTCTAATATTCTCAAATTTAATAAAAAATATCTAAAGTAAGCGGAATAATTACGATTAATACGCAATAAATAATCTTGTTTTGGCGAATTTAATCTTGTTCAAATCGCTTAGACCATATTTTATACGCTTTTTCTGCCTGTAGAACTAACATTTCATGGCCATTTTTAGTGGTTGCTTGCTGTTCAGCTGCTAAATGCAAGAAAGTTGTTTGCGCCGGATTGTAAATCAAATCATAAACCAGATGCTGATTGGTCAAGTATTGGTACGGAATATTGGGCTTTGCTTCTACATCAGGGAAGGTCCCCAGTGGAGTTGTATTAATGATAACTGTGTACTGCATCAAGATGGCTTGTGTCAGTTCTTCATAGGTGAATTCCGTATCTTGCTTGGTACGGCTGACAAACTTATACGCAATTCCCAATTTAGCTAAAGCATATTCAATAGCCTTACTCGCACCGCCTGTTCCAAGAATTAAGGCATGGGTATGTTGTTTTTTTAGTAAGGGTTTTAGCGAATGGTAAAAACCATACCAATCCGTATTGTATCCTTTGAGCTTATTTTTTCTCGTTATGCGAATCGTATTCACCGCGCCAATGGCTGCCGCTTTTTTAGATAAGCTATCTAAATAGGGGATAATAGCCTGTTTATAGGGAATGGTGACATTCAGTCCCTTCAGGTTGTCAAAACGCTCTAAAATGTCGCTAAATTCACTAATCTTAGCAAGGTCAAAGTTGCTGTACTGACTATCTGTTAGTTGAAGTTGTTTGAATTTCTCGGTAAAATATTCTTGAGAAAATGAATAAGCAATGTCTTTCCCAATTAAACCATATTGTTTCTTAATCATAGCGTAAGGTATTAAAATGAAACAGCTATTCACGGAAATGAATAGCTATTTTCTTATGGGGTGTAATCTTTAATGGCTTGTTGTAAGAGGGGATTCTCCCATTGTGCTGGGAATAAAGTCTCAATGATAGATACTTTGTCAAAATCCGTAGCAAACCCTTTCTTTAGCCAAGCTAGTGCTTCCTCATTTTGGTATGTGGCGAAATAATAGACCGCTAGGCGATAGTAAATCTCCACAGCATGCGGATGGGTTTCTTCAATTTGCAACAGTTTATCAATCGCGCTTTCATACTCTTCTAAAAGATAGAGGATATCTGCCCAATCCATCCAGTAATCGAGGATGTATTCTCCAAGTTCAGTAGCTTTGCGATACCCAACTTCTGCTTCTTTGAATTGCAGTAAATTGCGGTTTAATACCGCATATCGAATCCAATAGCGCTCGTTTAATTCATCAATATTAATAGCCTTTTGTAAGGTTATCAATGCCTTGTCGAATTGATTCTCTTTGATATAAATATCCGTTAAAGCAATCCATCCTTTGTCTAACATCGGATCTTCATGCACGGTTTTCTTGTAATATTGAATCGCTAAAGGGAAGTTGTTTAAGGCTTCATAACAGATTCCAATGCGCAATAATACATAAGACGAAGGAGCATCTAGCTCTAGCGTAATCATGTAGTTATCAATAGCCTCTTGATACTGTTGTAGTTTTTCAAGCGATTTTCCTTTTTCTAAGTAAGCACCCAAGAATTGCTCGTCAATTAACGTTGCATAGCTGAAAGCCCAAACGGCTTTGTCGTAATTCTTTTGTGCGTAGTATTGTCTTCCAAGTTGATGCCATGCAATCTCACTGTACGGATTCTTATCAATAAAAGAATTCAAATAGGTGATTGCCGCTTCGTTTTCATTTAAGAAATCAAAACAGTAAATGATGTTATACAAGGTTGATTGTTCTTCATCGTCATTTTCTAAACAAAGAATAAAACTTTGTTTGGCTTTTTCAATTTCGTCAATAAACAAATACTCCATACCCAAAAGGGAATAGATATCCGCTAAGTCTTCTGTAATGGTTAGCGCTTTCTCTAGGGCTTTAATCGCTTCTAGGTGGTTTCCTTTTTTAGAGTAAATACTCGCTCTGTGAATGTAAACCTCGTCGTTTTGAGGTTCTACTTGTTCTATTTCATCTAGCAGGCGATCGGCTGCTTCTAATTTATTTTGAAAAATTAATATTTCGACTTCAACGAGTTTCAAACCGATTGAAGTAGGGTGTTGGTCCAAAGCTAATTTTAATGCTTTCTTGGCCAAGTTAATTTTACCTGAATCCAGGTAATGAAGTATGATATTCTCAAATTCTTCAGAATCAAAAAACAAAATCTTATTCGTTTTGAGCATTGACTCAAAACGAGCAAGTGATAAGTTGTTTTCTTCTTCTTCGTTTTTATTGAAATCCATTGCTTTTTATTAGTGCGTTAATGAAAAAGGTTATAAGCCTAACTCTTCTTGAACTTCATTTAAAGCCTCTATAATCATTGCACAACCCGCTGTAATTTCCTCTTCGCTAACGGTTAACGGAGGGGTGATGCGAATTGCTTTTCCTTCGAATAGAAGCCAAAACAAAATTAAACCTTTTTCTTGACATTTTAAGATAACGCGGTTAGTAATATCACTACTAAGCGTCATAGGTGCAATCATTAATCCTCTTCCTCTGATTTCTGTAATCAAAGGGTGGACAAGTAATTGTCTGAATAGTTTTTCCTTTTCTAAGGCTTGTGCCATTAGATCCGTTTCTACCAGCTCTTTTAGCGTAGCTAAACTTGCTGCTGCAATAACGGGATGACCTCCAAAGGTTGTAATATGCCCAAATTTAGGGTTGTCATATAATAAATCCATGTGAGCATCACTAGCAGTGAACGCACCACAAGGCATTCCACCTGCCATTCCTTTTCCCATTACGATAACATCTGGTACAACGTCGTAATTTTGGAAGCCAAATAAGGTTCCTGTACGCCCAAATCCGGGTTGAATCTCATCCACAATCATCAAAGCGCCAACTTCATCACAACGTTTTCTTACTTTCGTTAAGAAACCATCAAAAGGCTCTACAAATCCAGCTCCTCCTTGAATGGTTTCTAAGATAATTCCCGCTGTACGTGTTGTGATTTTTTCTAAATCTTCTACACTGTTAAAGTGGATAAAATCTACATCTGGAAGTAGGGGACGAAAAGCGCGCTTGCGGTCTTCAAATCCCATGACACTCATGGAACCCATTGTATTTCCATGGTAGGCGTTGAAACACGAAATCAACTGACTTCTTCCTGTAACGCGTTTAGCTAATTTCAAAGCTCCTTCTGTTGCTTCAGTTCCCGAGTTTACTAAATAGGTTTTATTCAGTGGTGCAGGAATATTTTCGGCTAAAATCTTACAGAATTCTACAGCTGGATCTTGGATATACTCTCCATACACCATCACGTGTGAATACTTGTCTAGCTGATCTTTAATAGCGTTGTTTACCTTTGGGTGTTGATGCCCTAAAGTACAAGCAGAAACTCCCGCTACGAAGTCTAAATATGCCTTTCCGTTTTTATCGTATATATATGATCCTTTTGCGTGGGAAATCTCCATCGCTAGGGGATTGGGTGAAGTCTGTGCTTGGTATTTAAAAAAATCTTCTTTCATTTTATTTAGAGGTTTTTTTCTCTTTTGTCTGTTGAGGCTCCGTCTCTGGATTTAAAGTTTCCTTTTGAATCTCGATCGGTTCTTCTGCCTCTTTTTGTTTTTGTTCTCGTTCTTCTTTCTTATCGGCTTCCTCTTGCATTTCTTCATCACTGAAAATCTCCGCTAAGGAATTGATTTTTTCATCTCCCCGCCAGAGGAAATCTTTTAGAAACCTTGCATTTTGGGGTAACATCTCATCGGGATAGAGCTCACTTTCTGGTGAAACAAATAGGGTGACTGTACTAATTTCATTGTCACTAAAGCCTACGTTGATGTGGCTACAAATTCCTTTGTCTATACCGATAAATTCGTTTTTCTCATTGTACGCATAGTAAATCATCTCCGCATTTTTAACCAAGTCTAACTCACTAAGCTTGTTATCTCTAAATTTACCATAGAGATTGACTCCTTTGACTTGATTATATCCCGTGCCAATGGTGTCTTTTTCAATGATAAACGCATTGTTGAGCACTTTGAGGGAATCCATTTGCTTCGTCTGTAAATTGTTGATTAAATGCATCACATCACCTGTAACTTGGCTATCGCCATTCCACAAAACAGGACGTCCAATTAGCTGGGTTAATCCCAATCGCTCACTGGAATGAATGGAATCAGCTTTTCCGCTCATGCTATCTCGAAAGATTCGAGCATCGTGATACCCGCGGATAATTCGATCTTTCTCAGGCCCCGTCAATACAATGCGCTTGGCGTGAAACCAAACCGAATCACCTTCTTCTGTCAACATACTGACCAACGCTTTTTGCGTCACAAACATCGAGTCTTTTAGCTTGTAAAGCTCTGCGTAGTGTCCCGTTATTCTTGATTTATTAATCGTATCGGTAATGCGTACGTGATTGGTAGCAGAAGCAAATTCATTGAGCTTGTTATAGTAGATGGAATCACCTTCTATTTTTCGTTGATCATACCAGATATAGGAGTTCTTAACCATTTTACCCAAGTCGTGCTTGACGTCGTAATAGCCATTTTCAGTATAGATATAATCGTCTTTATTTGTAATAGTCGATGGACCAAATACATACGCGTGTTCCGGAACTTCATAGAAGTCCAAGTGATTGGACTTGACAATGGTTCCTTGCGTGGTAGTAATGGTAACTGCCGTAAAGAATTGAAATTTCTTTTCGGACATCAAGTATTTTCCTGATTTACTTTTTAAGATATTGCCTTTGTTTACAATAGTTCCAGGCGTATTATAGTAAATCAAGTTCTCATTGCGGTTAAAGCGCAACGTATCGGTTTCTAATGTTGAATCAGGAGAACGTACAATTACATTTCCTTCTGCATAAGCAAATCCATTAATCGCATTGTATTCTGCGTATTTACTATCCAGAAATAAAGTATCCCCTTGATTCATCCTTACATCACCCAAAAGTTTGATGTAATTCTCTTTCTCAAAGTAATAGGCTTTGTTGCAATTGAGTATAATTCCGTTGTGTTCTGCCGTGATATTTCCCCTTAGTAAAGTCGCATCAGGCAATTCCGCTTGATTTCGATCTGATAAATCCGCATGGTGAATGATAATCTTGTTTTTATCTTGACTAAAACTAGGAATGCTAATTAACGTGAATAGGATAAAGAAGTATAATGTTCTCAAGTCTATATTTTTTTCAAATTTAAACAAAATATGCGAAGTTCAATTTGACTTAAGAATAAATTATAGGAATATCAATGGGAGAGGGGTTAGAGGGTGAGGAGGTGAAGGGGTGAAGGGGTGAGGTGGTGAGGTGGTGAGGGGGTGAGGGGGTGAGTGAAGACAGAGTTCCTTCTTTAATCGATATACCTACAACTTCACAAAAAACAAAAAAAAGCGACCTAGCAGACAATAGAAAACCAATTTACTTAAAAGCGTAAAATACCTTTACAAAAGATAATTTAACCCCAACGTAAATCAAATAAAGAGCGTCAAATGTTTGAAAAGGCTGTAAAAATAAAAAGTGTTTGAGCGTAGCGAGTTCTTTTGTTTTCAGCCTTAAAAACTAATTTGACCTTTATTTGAGTTAGTTGAAGGGGTTTTTGTTTCTTTTTTACCCTTTAAAAAAGAAAGGGTTTTATCTTGTTTTTTGCAAATCGTCTTTAATCGATAAACCTACGATTTAACAAAAAAGCGAGGCGGTGAGGCGGTGAGGCGGTGAGATGTAAAATCCCGTAGTGGCAAATGGCAATTTGCCAAGTAACTGGATGATTTCCGACAAAGGCGGTGAGATGGTGAGGGGGTGAGATGTAAAATCCCGTAGTGGCAAATGGCAATTTGCCAAGTAACTGGATAATTCCCAATGAGATGATAAGGGGTATGAGTGAGGTGGTGAGATAGTGAGACGGTGAGCAAACCTCACAAAGCGCAAACCTCACAAAGCACAACCCTCACAAAAAACAAATCTCACAAAAAACAAACCTCACTGCCTCATCTTTTTTTGGTATAGAATTTGATTTTGTATCAGTCCTATTGTAGATTAAAAATAGATCTTAATAGTTTTGATTGAACGTGAGAAAAGAGAAGTTTAGTTTGTTATATATTCTTGTCTTCACAGCGTCAAAAGAACCGTATACCGAACCGTTAGTTCGATTGAATGATAGAACCACCACCTTAGGTTCTATACGCTAAAAAATCAATTATTTTTTCGAAATACAAAGATATACCCTACCAAAAGAGGGAACGTAGGTGTGCTCTACTGTATGTATAAACAACAGTAGAAGCAGAAGCTAAAAGCATGAAACATTGACACTGCAGGTCGGTTTTCGTTTTATTCTATATGCCTTGAACCAAGTGTAGTAGGGATGCTAATAAGTAGTGTATTCACAAGCAAAAATAAGATAGGATTGTACTTTGCGCGATGATGTAATTTACAAGAAGTTAATTGCATCATTAGAGGATCCTGAAATGCAGTCTTGTTTGTTTTTTGTGTGGGTAAACTATGCCCATTTATTAACCCAAAAATTTAAAATAATTATGGAAGACGATGTAACAATTAGAGCACTTTTCTTTTTTGATGGTACAGGAGATAATAAGACAAATTCTAAGGCCAATCCTGCCAAATTTGGAAATTTAACCAATGTAGCAAAATTGTATGAAGCTACGAATGAAACTAAAAAATTCTACATAGAAGGTGTGGGAACGATGGACAACAAGGAGGATTCTGATTTTGCTAAGGCAACAGGAAACAATGTGGTTGGTAAACCAGGTTATTCTTATAAGGATAAACTGAATTTGGGATTAAATCAATTGAATACACTGGTTAGTGCTAATTCAAATCGCCAAATTGAGCTATTTGTTTATGGTTTTAGTAGAGGAGCAACTTTAGCGCGTGATTTTACTAAAAGAGCTTTGTTGAATTCCAATGTAAAAATACGTTTTTTGGGAATTTATGACACGGTTGTTACTTTATTGACAGAAAGACCTGAAATTTTCTTTAGTGATCAAGAGTTGACGCGTATTGATCAGATTTTACATCTCACTGCAATTAATGAATGCCGTAAATTTTTCCCTTTAACCAGTTTAAAGAATAAAAATGGAGCTAGGGAACTAGTTGAAATTAAGCAGTATCACACGGATAAAGTAAAAGAAATTTTTGTGCCTGGTGCTCATGCTGATGTTGGTGGGGGATATTTTGAGCAAGGAGAAAAAGTTTATTTAAATCAGGTTCGTTCTTCACAAGATGCTTTGAGACAGCTTCTTGAGAAAATACGCACATCGGTTAAAGATGATTTTGCTTGTGATCCGCAATTGATTTGGCCTGCGCTTTTAGGTAGCAATGTTCAATACGAGTCTCTAACAATTGGTACTAATCTATATTCGGAGCGTCAAAATGTTCCAGTGGCGATGAGTGAAGTGTATTTTGAGGTTATGGCAGATTTTACGAATAGTTTTTCGAATGAAAGAATATTTAGCTATGCGTCTAGTATCGTTATAACTGAATTAAAAAGCCTTAAAAGGGAAGTGTCGGATTATGTGACTCAAGGGGCAGGACAAAAAGGTCCTTGTTATACATATAATAATTATGCACAGTTTACCCATATATCTTCTAATTATGGATTTTCTGCTGAAAACGACACCAATGTCTTCTTAAATACCTTTCATCCTACTAAATTAAATCTTGAAATCGAACAAGCAAAAGAACAGTATCCCGATGCAAGTTTTGATAGTATTGACCATCCTTCTATTTATAATGCTTTTGGTTTAGTTGATCTTGGTGAAAATGCACCAAATAATGACCAATGGCACCGAGACGAAATCTATGGTAGCTGATCTTGTCGGATAGTGAAGGTAAGTGAAAACTTCTTGAAATCTTGATTTAAAAATGATAAGAGGAGTCAAAAAAAATCCCACTTCTCAAGAAGTGGGATTTTTATTATTTTATAATCGTTTGTTTTCTATCTGGACCAACAGAAACAACTTTTACTGGAACATCAAGGTAATTTTCAATGAATTGAATATACGCTTTTAATTCAGTAGGAAGTTGATCGTATGATGTCATTCCTGTTAAGTCTGCATTCCAACCTTTGATTTCTTCGTAGATTGGTTCTACGTTCTCAGGTTCGATATTGTAAGGAAGATAGTTGATTGTCTCTCCTTTGTATGTGTACTTCGTACAAACTTTCAATGTTTCGAATCCAGATAAAACGTCTGCTTTCATCATGTAAAGTTCAGTAACACCGTTTACTTCAACTGCATATTTTAATGCAACTAAATCCAACCATCCACATCTTCTTGCACGACCTGTAACTGATCCAAACTCTCTACCAACAGAAGCCATTGTAGTACCTACTTCGTCATGAAGCTCTGTAGGGAATGGTCCACTTCCAACACGTGTAGTATACGCTTTGAAAATACCAAACACTTCTTGTACGCGGTTTGGTGCAATTCCTAAACCAGTACAAGCACCAGCTGCTGTAGTATTCGAAGAAGTTACGAAAGGATATGTTCCGAAGTCAATATCTAATAATGACCCTTGAGCTCCTTCTGCTAAGATTGTTTTTCCTTCTTTCAATGCGCGGTTTAAATATTCCTCGCTATCAATGAAAGTTAACTTTTGTAATTCTTTAACTGCTTGGAAGAATTCTTCTTCTAATTCAGGTAAATTGTATTGCATATCCACATCGTGGAATTGAATCATAGATTCATGTTTGTCTGCTAATGTGCGATATCTTTGTTCGAAATCTTCTAATTCAATATCACCAACACGAAGACCGTTTCTACCGGTTTTGTCCATATAAGTAGGACCGATTCCTTTTAATGTAGAACCGATTTTTGCTTTTCCTTTTGCAGCTTCAGAAGCAGCATCAAGTAAACGGTGCGTAGGAAGAATTAAGTGCGCTTTTCTAGAGATCAATAAGCGATTGACAAAGTCAATTTTGAATTGCTCTAAACCTTCAATTTCTTTCATGAAAACAACAGGGTCAATTACTACACCGTTTCCGATGATGTTGATTGAATCTTTATGAAAAATACCAGAAGGAATTGTACGAAGAACGTGTTTAATTCCGTCAAATTCTAAGGTGTGTCCTGCGTTTGGTCCACCTTGAAAGCGTGCAATAATGTCGTATTTTGAAGTAAGGACATCCACAATTTTCCCCTTACCTTCATCACCCCACTGCAAGCCAAGTAGTAAATCTACTGCCATTCTTTTGTGTTGTTAAAGTTTTAAATTAGTTGTGTTAGGATTCAGATTCTTCTTCATTCGTTTTTCTATTGCCATAGAAATACAACGAGTGATTGTGAATCTCAATATTAAAAATATCTTCTATTGTTTTTTTAATGGTTTGAATACGAGGGTCGCAGAACTCAATCACTTCTCCTGTATCAGTTAAAATGATGTGATCGTGCTGTTTGTCAAAATATGACTTCTCGTAATGTGCCTGATTTTGTCCAAATTGATGTCTTCGAACTAAACCACACTCTAATAAAATTTCAATAGTATTGTACAGCGTAGCTCTACTTACTCGATAGTTTTTATTCTTCATTTTGATGTACAAAGACTCGATATCAAAATGCTCTTCACTATCGTAAATTTCTTGTAAAATAGCGTATCGTTCAGGCGTTTTTCGATGACCTCTTTCTTCTAAAAATTTCGTAAAAACGTTTTTTACTATTTCTTGATTATTCTCGCTTCCCATAACTAAATACTAAAATGCAAATATAGTTGTATTTTCTCTTGTGAGAAAATTAATTGATTGATTATCTTTTTTAAAAATTAAAGACAGGCGTATTGACTGCGTTTAATTGGTATTCACTCGAGTTACTTTATCTACTCCTTCAATTTTCTTGATATTGGTGATCATTTTCTTCAAAATATCGTTGTTTGGAACGATTACGGTAATCGATCCTTTAAATAATCCCGCATTTTCACTCAAGGCGATACTTCGAATATTTACGGCTTTACTCTCCATAATAATCTTGGTGATTTCCGTGGTTAAACCGGCAGAGTCTAGTCCCGTAATATTAATCGTTGCCTCAAAGTTCAACGAAGTAGAAGAAGCAACCCAATGCGCCTGCATGATGCGGTACGCGTAGTTTGAACGCATACTCAGTGCATTAGGACAATCGGTTTTGTGTACTTTTATTCCTTCGTTGATCGTTACAAATCCAAAAACATCATCACCAGGTATCGGATTACAACAAGTGGCTAACTTATAATCTAACTTTTCTTTGTCTTTTCCGAAAACAAGTAAATCTAATGATTTTTTATCTTCTGACTCCTGAATTACTGGAGCAGAAGGAGTTCGTTTGATGCTTTTCTTGAAAAAGTTGAACAACGTATTGTTGCGTTTCGATGCGTATTCCTTTAATTGAGCATTGTCAATTAAACCGGCACCAACGCGATAAAATAAATCTTGACTGGTTTTGAGTTTGAAATGGTTGACCATTTCATTGACTGTTGTTTCGTCCAGATTGATTTTTAAATGTTTCAGTTTACGTTGTAATTGCTCTTTTCCTTCATCGGCAATCTTCTTCGTATTCTCGTTTAATGAACTCTTGATTTTATTTCGAGCTCTACTGGTCGTAACATAATCTAACCAGTTGACATTCGGTTTTTTATTTTCCGATGTGATAATTTCTACTTGATCCCCACTAGATAAGATGTGATTTAAAGGTACCAATCGACCGTTTACACGGGTTCCTCTTGTTTTTAAACCAATCTCCGAGTGAATAGCAAAAGCAAAATCAAGTGCAGTAGCTCCTTTCGGAAGGGATTTAATCTCTCCTTTAGGTGTGAAGACATAAATCTCTTTGGCATAAAGACTTAGCTTGAAGTCTTCCACAAAATCTACGGCATTGGTTTCTGCATTTTCAAGTGCTTCCTTCAATTGGTTCAACCAAAGGTCTAAGCTATTTTCTTCCGTAACGCCTTGTTTGTATTTGTAATGTGCAGCATATCCTTGCTCGGCAATTTCATCCATGCGTTCGCTTCGGATTTGTATTTCAACCCAACGTCCTTTAGGGCCCATCACAGTAATGTGCAAGGCTTCATACCCCGTAGATTTAGGAGAGGAAATCCAATCTCTTAAACGGCTAGGGCTAGGGCGGAAGTGATCTGTTACAATCGAATAAATCTTCCAAGCGATGAACTTCTCTTCATGCTGGGTTGATTTATAAATGATGCGCAAGGCAAATTTGTCGTATACTTCATCAAAGGTTACATTCTGTGCCTTCATCTTGCGTCGAATCGAATAAATCGATTTCGGACGACCTTTCATCGAATATTGGATATGCTCTTCATCTAGGGATTGTTTCAAGATGTCCGAAACGGATTTGATATAAGCTTCTTGCTCTTCTTTCGTTTCTTTCATTTTGAGGACAATGTCTTTATACACTTCGGGTTCTGTGTATTTCAGACCGAGATCCTCTAACTTGGTTTTGATGTTGAACAAGCCTAAACGATGGGCGAGTGGGGCATAGATATACAAGGTTTCTGAAGCAATTTTAGCTTGCTTGTAATCCACCATGCTTTCCATGGTTTGCATGTTGTGCAAACGGTCGGCAATTTTAATCAGAATTACGCGTACATCATCATTTAGTGTAAGTAACATTTTGCGGTAGTTCTCCGCTTGCATTGAAATGTGAGAATCCGGCTCTAATAGGGCCATCTTCGTTAATCCTTCAACAATCTGCGCTATTTTGGGATTGAACCACTCTTCAATTTGCTTTACGGTGATATCCGTATCCTCAACTACGTCGTGCATTAAAGCTGCCGCAATGGAGGTTGCACCTAATCCAATTTCAGAAGCGACGATTTTTGCAACGGCAATGGGGTGAAAAATATAAGCTTCTCCCGATTTTCTGCGTTGATCTTTATGGGCATCAACGGCCACGTCAAACGCCTTTCTAATTAATTTTTTATCTGCATCAGATAAAGTTTGATAACTGATTTTCAGTAACTCTTTATATTCTTTTGCTATTGCCTTATTTTCTAATTCAATTTCTGCTTCTGTCATACTACTATTGATCGATAAAGATATACTAAATGTAAGAAAAAAAGCCTGTATATGCAAGTAGGGGTGTATCGCAATACACCCCTACTGTTGTTTTTTTTCTGTGGCTACTCAAATCGCCAATTTATCTTTTTTACTTTAGAATACAAAGAATACCCCGCCGTTAATTTGAACGTTACTTCCAGGTCCTCCACTCAAGTTCTTTTTACCTAGAACTTCAAAGTTTAACCCAAAGCGATTGATGAATAAATCACGGTTGTATTGTCCAACGCTAAATAATCCAGTGTCTGATAACCAAATGTTTAAACCTCCACCGAAGTTGAACATCGCTTTGTCATCTTTGTTGAATTTGGTATAGCCTAATCCTGTTTCAATATAAGGATCAACAATTGGAATATTAAATAAACCTCCTAAGCTATAGATCATGGTTGCGTCTACTGCGAAAACGTTAAATTTATCATGCGCCACTTTACCGTTCACTAAATCTTCCGATTTGACTTCACTAGATAGTACACCTAGTTTAAAACTAACGTTTTTACCTGCGTAATATTCAACGGATAACTTAGGTAAAGAGGCCGCTTTTAATTCGTCAAAATTTGTGGGATCATCCCAATCAAAATTATTGTTCAGCATACTCATTTGAAGATTTACTTTCCACGGATAATTATAGTGCAAGCGTTCTTCGTAATTGTATTTAGGCTTAAATTGAGCCATTGCTGCAGTGGTAAAAGAAAGAAGTATAGTAAGGGTGAATAGGTTAAAGAATCTGTTGCTTCTTTTCATAGCGCTTTGTCTGTTTAAGTTTTTTGTTAAGGAAAAATTAATAAAAATCAAATATAAATAAAATAAGCAAGCTGTAACGCGAGATTAACATTTTAATTATTCTAATAAAACGTTCGCTAGTGCGTATTATTGTTGAATATATTGTGATTTTTTCCCTACTTTATTCGGACTGAAATCATTAGGGTCTATGCGGGTTTAGTTGTATTACTTAAAATCGCGTTGTCTTTTTGCTTCAAACAATAGAATAGAGGCTGCAACAGATACATTCATAGAATCAATGGTGCCACTCATAGGTATGATGATATTCTGTGTACTGCTTGCTCGCCAAGGTTCTGTTAAGCCAGTTGCTTCAGTTCCAACTACAAAAGCCGTTGGTGTGGTATAGTCTTGGGTATGATAGCTGCATGAGTTTTGCAAGGTTGCTGCATACGTGTGAATACCACGAGCTTTTAAAAAGGCAATGGCTTCTTCTGTTGTTGCTACGGCAATTTGGTTGGTAAATAAACAACCAACACTCGAGCGGATAATATTGGGATTGTATAAATCTGTTCGCGGGTTAGCGATGATTACAGCATCAATATTAGCTGCATCAGCAGTGCGTAGCATCGCGCCAATATTTCCTGGTTTTTCTGTCGCTTCTGCTACAAGAATAATTGGATTTTCGGGTAATTGCAATTGATCTAAAGCATGTGTTTTTGGCTGCGCTAAAGCCAATACGCCTTCCGTAGAATCGCGATACGCTAATTTTTGATAGACGTCTTTGGAAATTTCAATACACGTTGTCTGTGCTCCAATAAAAGGTTGCACTTGTTCAAAAGGCAAGATGTCTGGGCAAAACAACAAGGTGTTCAATTGATAGGCGCCTGCTTGAGCCAGTTTGAGCTCGCGTAAGCCTTCAATGATAAATAAACCTTCTTTTTTGCGCGCTCTTGCTTTATCCTGTAATTGAAGAATCGTCTTTATTAGGGGGTTTTGTGTGCTTTCTATTTTTTTTGTAATCATAGTTTAGAAACCTTTTGCCTTGATTTTGAGGTACATATTAATCGTTTCAATAGATAGATTTTGAGGAGTTGTCAGAATACTTTGTATTCCGTATTTCGTCAATTCATTGGCGATTAAACGCTTTTCAAAGTTAAATTTTTCTGCAATAATTTTGTCTATTATTTCATCTGTATTTTTAGCCTTCTTTTCCGTCAGGGCTTTAAGCTCTGTATTCTCAAAAAATATCACGACTACCAGATGGCTTTTCGCTAAGGCACGCAAATAAGGCAATTGGCGATGTAAACTTGACAGTGATTCGAAATTGGTGTAGAGTAACAATAAACTACGGTGCGTAATGGATTGTTTTACTGCACTATACAAATGACCAAAATCACTTTCGCTAAAATCAGTTTCCAAGTTGTATAAATTGGAAATGATTTTTTGTAAGTGCGTTCGCTTGTTGGAAGCGGCAACCCTATTTTCTACCTTTTTAGAAAAAGAAAGCATGCCGACGCGATCATTTTTTTTCAATACTACATTCGCAATAGCAAGCGTAGAGTTGATGGCGTAGTTGAGTAAACTCATTCCTTCAAAGGGCATTTGCATCAAACGTCCTTTATCAATAATCGCATAGACCGTTTCTGTATTTTCATCGAGAAACTGATTGACCATTAGATCGTTTTTCTTTGCTGTTGCTTTCCAGTTAATGGTGCGGATATCATCTCCAGAAACATACTCTTTAATCTGTTCAAATTCAGTGGTATTTCCGATTTTGCGCAGTTTTTTTAATCCAAAGGCATATTTATTCTGGGCAAAAGCGATCAAGTCATATTTCCTCATTTGAATAAAAGAAGGATAACATGGAAGCATCTGACCTGCTGAAAAAATATAGCGTTTGGATACCAATTGTAGGGGAGAACGCACGTATACGTTGAGTTTTCCAAAGTGATATTCCCCTCTAAATTTAGGAGATAAGGTATAGGTTAAGCGCTTGGTTTGTTCTGGTTGTAGTTCTTCCTCAAGGAGGAAGTCGCGTTCTTGAAATTGGAATGGAATCTCGTCAATGATTTCGCAATGAATAGCAAAAGAATAGTGATTCGATAATTGAATATCAATAGGATTGTCGTCTCCATTTGATAATTTTTCCGGTAAAAAACGTTGCGCAACTACTTTGTTTTTCCCTAGAAATAGAACAAAATAATCAGTAAAAAGAAGAATAAACCCCACGGCTACAAGTCCCCATGTTATGAAATACAAAACAGGGAATAGAAAAGCTAGGATAAACAGCACAAAGATGATACCGAATCCGTAGTAAACACGTGGAAGTAGAAAAAGATGTTTCATTATATGCTTCTTTTATCTTGGAATATCGATGGTTTCTACAATTTGTTGAATAATATCTTTGGCTGTAATTCCTTCCATTTCGCGTTCTGGTGCTACAATAACGCGGTGTGTCAATACAGGATAAGCTGCTTCTTTAATATCTTCTGGTGTAACGAAATCGCGATTATTTAAAGCGGCATAACCTTTTGCTGCATTTAAAATAGCGATAGAAGCACGAGGAGATGCCCCTAAATATAACATCGGATTTGTACGCGTTTGGTGTACAATTTTAGCAATGTATTCCATTACTTTTTCCTCCACAACAATTTGTTTAACCAACTGTTGAAAAGCGATTATTTCTTCTGGTGTTACTACCTTCTCAATTTGGGTTACTTTTTGTTGACCTAAAAAGGCGTGTTCTTTCACTAATATATTGATTTCTTCTTCTAAGCTTGGGTATTCCACATCAATTTTGAATAAGAAACGATCCAACTGTGCCTCTGGCAAACGGTAGGTTCCTTCTTGTTCAATTGGGTTTTGTGTTGCAATAACTAAGAAAGGCTGATCCATTTGAAACTGTAGGTTATCAATGGTAATTTGTCTTTCTTCCATTACTTCAAATAAAGCCGCTTGTGTTTTAGCCGGTGCGCGATTGATTTCGTCAATCAACACCAAATTGGCAAATATAGGTCCCTTCTTGAAGTCAAAGGCAGACGTTTGCATATTGAAAACAGAAGTTCCCAAAATATCAGAAGGCATTAAATCCGGAGTGAATTGAATACGACTATACGTAGTATCAATCGTTTGGGATAAAACCTTTGCAGTTAATGTTTTGGCTACACCAGGTACTCCCTCTAAAAGAATATGTCCATTAGCCAGTAATGCGACAAGCAAACGGTCAATCGTTTTGTGTTGACCAACGATAACCTTGCTTATTTCGCGCTTAATCGCTGTGACTTTTTCCGTCAATGGCCCTAAATCTAAACGCGATTCAAACGCTAGATTGTCCGGTTGTGGTGTGGTAGGTTCTGTTGTATGTTCCATAGTATTTTAGTCTAATATTTTTGTGGTTACTTGATGTAATCGAACCAGATCTTCTTGTGTTGCCAAAAAGTTAGTCTTTTTGAATTCATTGACTAGGTTGACAAAAGCAAGAATATCGGCTTTGTTTTTGTTGGTTTTCAATTGGTAATGATGCACAAATTTTTCATCTAATACCGCCGTATCAATATAGTACACGCGCCTGATTTTCTCTAAGGAGTAAATGATGCTTTTGTGCATTAAATCATTGTAATCTTTGGATTGAATATACAAATTCGAAACGGTTTTGGTAAATTCTATCGTTGTGTTTTTCACTGGTGGAATAATCGGAATAATACGTTGTCTTCGCTTGGCTGTAAATAAAGTAAAGACTAGTAATCCCAACAAGAAGAAATACCACGCCCATTTTAAGGCGACATTGCCAAAGATAAAATGCAGCAAAGAGCTGCTCTCTTCGGGTGTGTCGGGTGTGCCTAAGGACTTGACATAAAGATAATGGTTTTGATTCTCAGGTAAATATGAGAATACACTTTCAACATATAAGTGGTTGTTGCTTTCTAGTAAATAGAAATTGGTAAAAATAATAGGAGAGGTACCTAAAATTAATTGACCTTTTCCTTGTTTTATCCGTACTAAATCCACTTGTTTGCTTGCTCCATTGACTGTTTTATATCCTAAAACTTCAACATTGCTCTTTGTGCTGTCTAGGATTTGTAAATTGACATTATAGGAGTCATTTTTAATTCGAAATCTTTGCTTCGTTAGGTGTTCGTTCGTAAGTTCTAAAACAGTATTCGGTTCCGTGTCGTTTATGTCATTGTATGCTGTTTCTTCTTTAGAAAGTCCAAAGGCTTCTAAAAAGGCGATATTAGGGTTGGTATAGAGAACAAGTGCTGTATTTCCTGCTTCTATATACGCTTTGAGATAATCAGCCGTATATTGATCTAAATCAATCCCAGCGGAGCCAATTACAATTAATGTACTAGGGGAAAGCGTGTCATAGTCTTCATATTCTAAAAACTCGTAAATAGAAGAGTTAAAACGCGTCAAAGAATCGGTTTTTAGTAAGGCATCAATTTCTTGGTCAAGAATGTATAAACCATAGGGATTCTTGTCTCTATTGTTAAAGGATTCATTCCAATTAACCGGCTTCTGTTTTCCGCTTTCATAAATGAAAACAAAGGTGACTAAAACCAATAGGGCAATGCCAAACTTTTTTAAAGAGCTGTTCATCGTTACTTGGTTTTAAGTTTGGTATCGAAAGAGTTTTTCGCTTTGATGAAATCTTCCGACGTTAATTCATATTCTCCGTACCAGATGTTGTTATAGAGATAGGAGAGGTAAGTGAATTCATCTCTTTCACTTACTTCCTTTAATTCATAACTATAATCTGCATTGGTCTTTTCAGGGGCCCAAATGATTTTTCCTTGTTCTTGAAGGCGTTGTAATAGCCACAGATAGTATAGACGAATGGCTAAGCGATAATGCTGTTGTTCCAGGGCATCCGCAACTAAAAGCTCAAAATTTGTCGTTTTGAAGTCTTCGGTTGTAATATGCTCCAAGGCACTGATTTTTTTTCCTTTCTTTTTTATGATCCAATAGATATCTTTTTGGATAAACGCTTTCACCAAGTAATAGACTACAAGTCCAAAAATAAGAAAGCCTAGCACACGCAAAATAACCACGTAATAGTAATTGTTGAGTTCTGTTCCAACCTTTTGAACGAAGTTGCGGTAATACCACTCTCGAATCGCTTGTTTGATTCGCTTAAATAAACCTTCTTTTTTCTCTACTTTTACATAGGTGAATTCTTGTTTTCCCTTGTATTTATCTTTGTATTTCGTACTGAATTTCTTGTTGTATACTTCGCTGCCCTTATCTTGTAAAAGATAAAGCGAATCCGTTGCCACTACCTTTTTAGGTGTAGTGGCAGGTAAGATTACTGCTACTTCCGTTGGACATTCTTCACAGTCCTCTTCTTCTGTAGTTTGCGCTTGTATAGGGGCAATACAACAGAAAAGCAGTAAAATCGTTACAAGAAAAGTCGTCGAGTGTTTATTCATTGTTTGAACCAATACTGTCAATTTTACTTTTGGTAAAGAAATTTTCTTCTTTTTCTCTTTCACTATAGTAGATAATTCCCTGGTTGATAAACATAATGTTTTGCGCCAAGGTAGCCAATAAAATGTAGATAAAATATACCAGTACAATCCCCCAAGTAAGGACTGCACTAAACGATTGGTCTTCTAGGTTTAGTGTGTCAAAAAAAGCACCACCACCAAGAGTAAGTAACTGAATAATTAGTGATGGAATAAAGGTTATCAACGAGGTAATGATGTAAAACACGAAGGTATTACCAATAATGGACCAGTAGTTGTTGCGTACGTATTTGAAGGCATTACCATAAGCCGTGAAGAATCCTGTATTTTTAATTAGGTACTCATAGATTGCAAGCGTAAAAACAGAGTAAAAAGTAGGAACCATTAAGAGTAAGATCGGAATTCCAATTAACAAAAATACCAAAAGAACAGAAATGGAGAATAGAATCATGGCTAAAGGCATCATGATAAAGGTAGTTCCTAAAAAGAAGACGATAATTGCGCCTAATTTTCCTTTGATTTGTTTGCCAATTAGATTTTGATCTGCGGGTTGTGCTTCCGTAGCATCTCCTAAGTTTTTTAAGTAAAATACTGGATACGAATAACAGACGATTCCCATGATTACAGCCACAACGAATACACCGACAATAGCAAGGATACTTACTCCTAAATGGTCGTCAAAAACCGCTCTAAAAAAAGCTTCATCATTCAAGCCTGCTGGGCGTAATGCCGTTGTTGCAGAAGAAATGCCAATATCAGCCAGTAAATAGATGAATACAAGGGCTAAAAACAGGGGAATTCCGCACAGTTTTAAAAAGTGTTTGAAATAGTTTTTCCCTTCTAATCGAAAGAAGGTGAAGGTGTCACTGACAAGCGCGCTAAAGTCGCGTTTTTGAAATAATAAAAACATAGCAATTGTTTATATGTGGTTTAGTTTTTTTACTAATCGTTTAGGATAAAGGAAGAAATAGAAAAAGATAAGGCTAAACGTACTCAAGATGATGGCATAGTTGAGCACATCCGGCATTGTTTTCGCATAACGAGTTATATATCCTTCAATGAATCCTGCTAAAATGGTAAAAGGGATGGTGGCAATAAAGATGGTTAAAGCATCTTTGAATCCCAGTTTAAGTGAATTGACACGCGATAAGGTTTTAGGGAAGAGTAAACTTGCCCCTAAGACAAACCCGGCGAAAGCCTCAATGATCATAGCGGTTATTTCTATCGCTCCGTGTAACCAAATACCGCGTACACTCTCCATAAATGCATTTTCATTGACGAAGAGGTATTGGAAGGTTCCCAACATGATCCCGTTGTAAAAGAGAAAGAGCAAGGTACCCAATCCTGCACTTAATCCAAAGAGAAAGAAACGCAAACCAACGTAGAGGTTATTAGCAGTAATGCCTATAAAACTACCCCAATTACTTCCCGATTGATAAACCGCCATAGCATCATCGTTTTTAATATTGGTGATGGTGGAGTTGACATAGTAATCGCCGAGTACATTTCGCGTAAAACTAGGGTCGTAATGGGTTGAAATAACGCCAATTGCAACAAATACCACAAAGACAATTAAAGTGAAGTTTAATTTGCGTCGGTGTTTGTATACTGCTAAGGGAACATCGTATAAAAAGAAGCGTTTAATTCTATTTTCTTCAATTCGTTTTTGTTTTGTATATTTTTTGGTAAGTTTGTATCGCCAAACTGTTTAAATATTGTGTAATTTTACTATTGGGATAAAAAGTTTTGGCATATGCTAAATCGTTCATGATCTGCATATACATGGATGCAAGATAGTCTGGTTTTTGCGTTGGTAAGGAATAGAGGGCCTTTTCATAGGAAAGCCAGTGTTCTTTATTTTTTTTAATAAACGCGACTTCTCTCATGCTGTGATTGATTAAAAGTATATTTATGGCTAAATTAACAATAAATACAACACAAAACATAGAAATTGATTTTAAAGCGGCTTCGATAGGGGAGCGTATTTTGGCATTCATACTGGATATGATCTTTAAAATCCTCTATTTTATTGTATTCTATTATCTTGATACCATCTTTCATTTTTCGAACCTCTTTTCAAATGATGTTTGGTCGATCAATGCTTATTTTATCCTCATTAGTATTCCCGTTATCTTTTATACCGTTTTCTTTGAGATCTTAATGCAAGGATATACACCAGGGAAAAAAATACTAGGCATCAAAGTGATTAAGATTGACGGATATCAAGCAACGATTGTCGATTATTTTGTACGGTGGATATTTAGAGTCATCGACCTTTTTGTAGGGAATGGTATCGTTGCAGTAGTCAGTATTTTATGCACATCAAAAAGCCAACGGTTGGGCGATTTCTTTGCGGGAACCACGGTCATTAGTACAAAAACAAGGATGAGCTTATCCACTACGATTTTTCAAGAAGTGGAGCAGGAGTATAGTCCTTTACTCCCTCAGGTTATTCGCCTATCAGATGCGGATATTGGCGTAGTAAAAGAGATTTATTTGAGATTCATCCAAAGCAGAGATTATTCCTTAATCAAAGCATTGGCCAATAAGCTCGAGTCTGAATTGAGTATAGACAAGAGGCAATTGGAGTTAAGTAACCAACAATTTGTAGAATTAGTCCTAAAGGACTATAGTCATTTTACAGGTAAAGAGTAATATATTTTTTTAAATGTTTAGTTTTTTTGAGATTTTAGATTTGCTTGGAACATTGGCATTTGCAATTTCCGGAGCATTGGCGGGGCGTGAGCGTAAGCTAGATTTATTTGGTATGATTATCTTGGCATTTGCCACAGCAGTGGGTGGCGGTACCATACGGGATATGATGATTGGAATTACCCCTGTATTTTGGTTGACCGACTTAAGTTACTTTTATGTAACCTTTTTTGGTGTTTTCCTATCGTTGGTGTTTTATAAACGCTTTACGATTTTGCGCTATTCGCTATTTTTATTTGATACTATTGGTATCGCCGTATTTACTTTAATCGGTATCGCCAAAGGAATGTCCGTAGGATTGCATCCTGTATTTTGTATTGCTTTAGGTACAATTACAGCTTGTTTTGGAGGGGTGATTCGCGATATTTTAGCAAATCAAATTCCGATTATCTTCAAAAAGGAGATTTACGCTACCGCTTGTATATTTGGTGGATGTGTGTTTTATTTATTAGAACACTATAACGTCAATAAAGAAGTGATATATCTTACAACAGCAGGAAGTATTATTACCCTTCGTTTATTTGCTGTTCGCTATAAATGGAGTTTGCCTTTTGCACAAGAAGTAGGAAAGGAGTGATGTTTTTGTGAAGGCGTAAAGGCATAGACTTTGAGCTATTCAACTTTTACTTTTCACAACCCTCACCAAACAACAAAGAATAAAAAAAGATCTTCCTAGGAAGATCTTTTTTTATTCTTGTAATGTATTTTTCTCATGTGTTTCAAAATGATCAGGACTGAGGATGACAATCCCCTTCTGTAAAAGAAGGTTGTTGGGATAGGAAATCTGCTCTCCATCCTTTGTGATCAACAGAAGGTAAAAGGCTTTGATGTCTACAATTCTCCCTTCAGTAGGGAAGTCTTTATCCTGAATTCGGATAATATCTCCAATGCGAAAAGGAAAAGAGAAGAAAAGCAAGATACCCGCTGTGATGTTACTCAACAAAGACCACTGCGCAAACATAGCTACGCCAATTACTGTAAATACAGAGGTTAAGGTCAATAATACATTGTCTTTTTCAACGCCCCATATCGTAAATATAATAATGAATAATAGGACAAGTAACAGCAAGTTAAACAAGCGAATAACGACAGCTTCCCGGCCTTCTTTCATCTCGGATTTCTTGGAAAAAGAGTGAATGATGCTTGTTGTTATCTTTCTAGATATTAAAAAGATAAGGATAGCGATTACGGTAATTATAGCTTTAAATAAATATCCTTCAGGCATGTTTTATGCTTTAATAAACTGTATTAATTCTTCCATAAGTTCGGTGGTCGGTAATCCTACAATATTGGTATAGGATCCGTTAATGCGTTCAATGCCCACTAAGCCAATCCACTCTTGAATACCGTATGCCCCAGCTTTGTCATAGGGCTGATACTGATCAATGTAATATTCAATTTGCTCAAGACTTAATGCTTTGAAGTGCACGGCTGTAATAACGTGAAAAACATGCTCTTTTTGCGTTGTCTTCAAGCAGATAGAAGTAATTACTTCATGCATCTTGCCTGATAAGCGCTGTAGCATTGCAATTGCTTCTTGTCTATCTACGGGTTTTCCTAGGGATTGACCTTCACTCCAAACGGTAGTATCACTGGTGATTAGAATCTCCTTGTCATGCGTTAATGCGATGGCATCTGCTTTTAACTTAGCGATAAAATCGGTAATAGCTGCACCTTGTAGTTCAGGTGGATAATTTTCTTCTATATCTGATGCTCGAACCACAAAAGTTAACCCCAAATCGGTTAAAAATTGTTTGCGTCTGGGTGAGTTAGATCCCAGTACAAGGGCATAGTCATGTAGTATTTGATAGGGCATAAAGGATGGATTAATCGTATTTAGCATCAAAGTGTTGAAACCATTTGTGTTGGGTTTTCATCACTTGTTCAATTACTTCACGTACAGCACCTTCGCCGCCATTTTTATGAGAGATATAACGAGAGATACGCTTGATCTCAGGAGATGCGTCTTGAGGAGCCGTTGGAAGGGCTACTAGCTGCATTACGTGATAATCTGGAATATCATCCCCCATATATAAAATTTCTTCTGGTTGTAGGTTGTGATCTGCACAATACTTTTTGAAAATCTCCACTTTGTTGGAAACACCCAAGTAGATGTCTTTCACACCTAAATTGCTCAATCTTGTTTTTACACCTTCGTTACTTCCACCAGAGATGATACACACGCGATAGCCATTTTCTAAAGCAGCTTTGACAGCATAACCATCTTTGATGCTCATGATTCTCAATAAATCTCCATTGTTTGTAACGTGAACTTTTCCATCTGTTAGGACTCCATCTACATCAAATATGAATGTAGTGATATCGTTCATGATTTCTTTAAAGTGTTTAGACATTATCTATTTTGTATTGATTTTGTAATAAGTTGATAGATTTCTTTTTTGGTTGGATCCGTCAACATTTCTAAATGTTGATTGATGGTATTTTGATCCCCTCTCGATGCAGGCCCAGTTTGTGCCTCAAAGGGAGAGAGGTGCATAATTTTATTGGCTGTTTCTAAAATCAAGGGTTTAAGGATCTCAAAAGGGACTTGGTACTCTTTACAGATATCTTCTCCCATGGTAAACATGTGATTAGAGAAGTTGTTGACAAATACCGCAGCCAAGTGAATGGCTTTTCTTTGTTCCGATGAGATTTTATAAACGCGTTCTGAAAAGCTAACGGCTATTTTTTCTAGCAGTTGAAAATCTTCCTTGTGATTGGCTTCAATGCAAAAAGGAATAGAGGAGAAGTCCAATTCTTTGTCCTTCGAAAACGATTGTAACATATACATCACCCCTTTGCGTTCTTGCTGTATGGCAGACATCGGGATAGTCCCTGAGGTATGAACAACGAATTGATTGTGGGTTTGAATTTGCTTTGAAACTTCTTCAATGGAAATGTCACTGACGGCAATAATAAAAATATCCGCGGGCTTTAACGCTTTTATGTCATTGACAACCCTGTTTTCAGGTACTAAATCAGTAACTGAATTCGTATTTCTTGCGTATATTTGTTGTAATGTCAACTGATCACTTTCTAGGATGTTTCCTATCAGGTGGTGCGCAACTTTTCCCGAGCCTAAAATTGATATTGTAACCATAAGGTAAAGATAAAGATTTTAGCGGTAAAGCGGGGAGGAATTAAAAGAAATAATTGTATGAGTAAAGATATAGAACACCTTAAAGATATTCAATTGTTGGTCAATACGTTTTACGGTAGAGTACAACAAGATGATTTGATTGGCCCCATATTTAATGAGCGCTTAGCGGGTAAATGGGACTACCATTTAGAGAAAATGTATGCGTTTTGGCAGACTGTTTTGCTAGAAGAACATACGTATTCAGGAAGACCTTTTCCGCCACACGCAAAATTACCTGTTCACCAAGAGCATTTTGAACGTTGGAAGGAAATTTTTAACCGTACAGTAGATGAGCTATTTGAAGGTAAAATTGCCGATGAAGCCAAATGGCGTGCAGAACGCATGGCAGCAATGTTCTTGAGTAAGATTGAGTATTTTAGGGGGAATTAGTGGGTGGTTATGGATTAGGTTATGGTTGGTTGGTTATGGGGTATGGGTGAAAATTCAGTAGGGGCAAATGGCAATTTGCCAAATGGCTTGATAAAATAGAAAATAAAAAGGGATGAGTTTTATTAAAACTCATCCCTTTTTTATGATCCATTGGATTGTGGGGTTGCTTTTTGTGAGGTTTGTTCTTTGTGAGATTTGCTCTTTGTGAGATTTGCTCTTTGTGAGATTTGCTCTTTGTGAGGTTTGTTCTTTGTGAGGTTTGCTCTTTGTGAGGTTTGCTCTTTGTGAGGTTTGCTCACTTCTCACCGCCTTACCACCTCACCACATCCTCTCATCGCCTCACCCTTTTCCCTTCTCCAATCTTATTTTTTCTTTCCGTTGTTAAACTTAATGTTTCCAAGTGGATTTTTAGGTTTATCAGATTTAGCGAAAGGTTTTTTACCTGCAGTTCCTGCGGCTTTCGGTTTACTTCCAAAAGCTTTTGGTTCAGCTGGTCGGTCCGTTTTTACTTTCTTCACTATATTCTCTTTGTTCTTTTGTAAAACCTCCATTGGATTCTTCGGTTCCTCTTTTGTACCTCTAAGATAAATCACCAATCCGTTTAAGAAATTTCTCAAGATTTGATCGCCACATTCCATGTATTTTGGGTGGTCGACATTTCGAAAGAAGTTACCTAGTTCTCCTTTAGAAATTCTAAAATCAACTAGTTCAAGAATTTCTACTATTTGTTCGTCTCTTAATTGTAAAGCAACTCGCAGTTTCTTTAAAATATCGTTATTAGTCATGGGCGATAGTTATAATTTATCTTTTAATATTTGTATTTCATCTCGTAATTGGGCAGCTAGCATAAAATTGAGGTCCATGGCTGCTTTTTCCATTTCCTTTCGCTTGCTGTTGATTAGCTTCTGTATTTCCTCTTTGGTGTGATATTTCACTTGCTCTTCTGCGACTTTCTTCACTTGTTCTGTCATGAGCTCGTCGTAGGTTGGCTTAATGAGGTCGTTGCTGATCTTTTTATTTAATCCTTTCGGTGTAATGTTATGTTGTGTATTATAGGCCATCTGTTTCGTGCGTCTATAATTGGTTTCGTCTATTGTTTTCTGCATACTGGCCGTAATCTTATCCGCATACATAATTGCCTTTCCATTGACGTTTCTCGCAGCTCTACCCACAGTTTGCGTTAACGAACGATGGCTGCGTAAGAAACCTTCTTTATCTGCATCTAAAATAGCTACAAGCGATACCTCAGGCAAATCTAAACCTTCTCGAAGTAAATTCACCCCAATTAGTACATCAAAAAGCCCTTTTCTCAAATCTTGCATAATTTCGATGCGTTCTAAGGTATCTACATCCGAATGGACATAGCGACAACGAACACCCATGCGAGTAAAGTATTTGGCTAATTCTTCTGCCATACGCTTGGTTAAAGTGGTGACGAGGGTTCGTTCATCTTTATCGACGCGTTGTTGGATTTCCTCGATTAAGTCGTCAATCTGATTTTCAGTAGGGCGTATTTCAATAATGGGATCCAATAAACCAGTAGGGCGAATCAACTGTTCTACAATTACACCCTCACTTTTCTGGAGCTCATAATCAGCAGGGGTTGCAGAAACGTAGATGACTTGGTTCTGCATGGCCTCAAATTCCTCAAACTTCAATGGTCGGTTATCGAGGGCTGCAGGTAATCGAAAGCCGTATTCAACTAAATTTTCTTTTCTTGAGCGGTCTCCACCATACATGGCGTGTACTTGAGAAATCGTCACGTGACTCTCATCGACAACCATCAAGTAGTCATCCGGAAAATAATCCAATAAACAGAACGGACGGGTTCCAGGCTCTCTACCATCTAAGTAACGGGAGTAATTTTCAATTCCAGAACAGTATCCCAGTTCTTTCATCATTTCTAGGTCGAAATTTGTTCGCTCTTCTAGGCGTTTTGCCTCTAGGTGTTTCCCGATTTCTTTGAAATAAGTGACTTGTTTTTCTAAGTCTTGTTGTATTTCCCAAATAGCGTTGTTTAACACATCGGGAGAGGTTACGAACATATTCGCAGGATAGATATTCAAACGCGTAAATTTCTCAATAACTTGAGCTGTTGTTACATCAAATACCTCAATGGCTTCAATTTCATCTCCAAAGAAGTGAATGCGGTACGGATTGTCTGCATAGCTCGGGAATACTTCAATTGTATCTCCTTTGATTCTAAAGTAACCTGGTGTGAAATCAGCTTCTGTACGAGCATATAAGCTTTGCACCAGTCGGTGTAGCAATTGCGTACGGCTAATTTGTTGGTCTATTTCGATGGAAATAACGTTCTTTTGGAACTCAATCGGGTTTCCGATACCATAGAGACAAGAAACAGAAGCTACAACTAAAACATCGCGACGACCCGATAATAGGGTAGAAGTGGTGCTTAAACGGAGCTTTTCTAGTTCTTCATTGATCGATAAATCTTTCTCGATGTATTGCCCTGTAACAGGAATAAATGCTTCCGGTTGATAGTAGTCGTAATAAGAAACGAAATACTCTACAGCATTGTTGGGGAAGAAACTTTTAAATTCCGAATACAATTGCGCAGCCAATGTTTTATTATGTGCTAAAACTAAGGTTGGTTTTTGTACCTCTTGAATTACGTTGGCAACACTAAACGTCTTACCTGATCCCGTAACCCCTACAAGTGTTTGATATTTCTGATTGTCCAAAATACTTTGGGTCAATTGGCTAATCGCTTCCGGTTGATCACCGGTGGGACTATAATCAGATTGTAAATCAAATTTCATAACTACTTATTTAAATGCAAAGGTACGCATTTAAACAAAAAAAGCACAAGCATAACGCTTGTGCTTTTTAGTATAATTAATCTACTAATTAGTTTACTTTGAAAATTGCTCTTCTAGCAACGTTTTTAGCTTGTGTTGAATCGATACCATTACCTTTAGCAGTAATTTTACCTGCAGGAACTCCAGCTTTAACTAAAAGGTTTTTCACAGCGTCTGCACGTCTTTGTGATAATTTTTGGTTATAGTCTTTGTTTCCTGTTGAGTCAGCGTATCCACCAACTTCTAAAGAAGCAGAAGGGTTGTTTTTCATGTAAGAAACGATGAAGTTAACACCTTCTAAAGTAGTAGGCTCAGCTTTATCGAAATCGAAGTTAACAGCTACATAACCTTTGTTGATTAATTCTTTAACCAAAGCAGCGTCATCAGCGTTCATTGTTTCGTTATTTCCGTATTTCTCTTGGAAATAAGCTTCGATGTTATCAGCGATACCATTGTTATTTTTATCAATGTTTCTTCCTCTAGAATCAACTAAAGCTCCAGCTGGTGTATTAGGTTCTAAGTCTAAGTAATCAGCTACTCCGTCGTTGTCTGAGTCAACTAACATAGATTCGATTTGATCTAATCTGTTAGCTAAAGAATTGATTTCATTTTTAGTTTGAGATTCTTCAGAATACCAGTCAGCGTGTTGACCATGTTTACCTAAATAGATAGAGATACCCATTGAAGCATTAAACATTGTTCCTTGGAATACAGAACGGTTTGTTGCAGAAGCACCATCCCAGTTTCTGTCTTGTTGTGTATTTTGAATTACAGTAAAGTCAGCATTTAAAGCTACTCTAGAGTGTAATTTAACTTGTCCTGTTAAACCAGCCATTAAGTGACCCATTTTGTCAGAACTAGTAAAGTTGTCTCCGTTTAACCAAGAGTAACCTCCACCCGCGTGAACTTGTAATCCTAAAGTATTAGTCCAGTTTTCGAAGTTTAAAACTCTACCTAAGTTTACAACTCCTTCTAAACTTGTTCTGTAGTAATCACTTTGAGCTTTTAAATTACTGTTTGTCCAGTTATCAATTTTGTCATAACCAAAAGAAGCTTTAACTCCAATTTTGTTGTTGATGCTATATCTAACACCACCGTCTAAATGTAAGTTTTTGAAAGTCTCAGCAGAATAGCCTGAGCTTAATGTTCTTGCTGGCTTTGCAAAACCTGCATTTAAATCAACTGACCACTTATTATATGGCTTGTCTTGCGCATTAGCACAAATACCTACCGTAAGTGCTAACAAAGATAATGTGATTTTTTTCATAATTTAATTTTTACTTTCACTTGTGCGCTATCGTAATAGCTACTATTGTTTCGTTTACTTGGCAAATATACTATAAAGTTTTTAAATATGCATTTTTTACAAGAAAAATACAATTTTTTAAAGAATAACTGAATTATATAAAATCAGTGAGACTTCCCTTTATTTTGTATAAATGTTGTTTTTTTAGCGATGCGTTGAAAAAAATATAAGTTTTCTTTCTATTATTAACTAATTTGGTTTTTTATTTTTTTCTCCACTACAAAGGTGCCAAATGGGATTATTGAGGCGATACATGCTAAAAATAGTGTTTTGTTTGACCATTTTAACTCATTTTTTATCAAAATGGCGAAAACGATATAAGCAATGAATAATACACCATGTGCCATACCTACTTTTTGTACCATATAAGGATTGTCCCATATGTATTTTAATGGCATTGCGATGAACAATAACATAAGGAGAGAAACTCCTTCTAGAAAAGCTATAATCCTAAATAGATTAACCATAATTTTGAGTCTTTAATTTGAATGGGCTAAAATAGGGTTAATGATTAATAATTCAAATATTTAGAAACGGATTAATGCTAAATAAATCATAAAAAAAGGCCTAGTCAAACTAGGCCTTTTCACTATGCTAATAACTTAGCATTATATTCTTTCAAATCAACAATGTTGTGTTTATTTGTTGGATCTTTAAAAAGAGACAAAAGATATTGTAAACTCTCAATGTCATTTACTGTAGGAACTACTGCTTCCTCTACAGATTCCCCTTCTTCTTCAATTGGTTCATCGTTTGGAATTGCAATGAAAAAACCATTGTTGTTCTCAATGTGTTCATACGTAAGTCTAATTGCTTTTACTAAAGTTGGAACCTCTTCTAGTAAAGCGTATTCTCTTAATTTCTTAAGGTTTGGAACTATTTGATCCACTACAAGACCGTTAGTAACTAAATCAGATTGTATTAACTTAATTAGTTTAATTGCGTTTGCGTTTTCCACAGTATTAAATTTTGGGTATTATTAATTGTAGCACAAAAATAAGCTTTTTAATAGTTTAGCAAATAAAAAAGTGGATTTAATTTTCAATTGTTTCTTCTTTTTACTTTAATCCCCTTTCTTTCACAAGTATACCCCGTCGCTTTTTTCTTATATGGCACTAAAGGGCAATGGATTTGTCAGTTCCTACCTTTTTTAGCTCGACAAACCGATGCCTAGTATTGGACAAAGGTGTTTTTGGAGTTGTGAATCTGGTTGTATTAAATTGCTTTTCTAAAGAAGATGTTATTTTATTGCGATTAATTTAAAACGATTTTTTCTCTTTTATTCGTCTTTTTCTCAAGGGTATCGTGTAAAGTAACTAAGGGTTTTACCTAAAAAATTAAAATAAGGGCTTTCTTTGTTTGTTAGTTAAACTTATTGTTTTTGTTTTATTTATGTTTAATATTTTTGTTTTTAGCTTGTTTGTGTTTTAATGAATGGTGTATTATGTTAAATAACGGTATTTTATTTGTTTTTGTTAATACGTAGTTAAAGCGTGTTTCAATAAATTACCTTGATCATGTTAAATAGGATTTGATACAGGAATTAACATATCAAAAGTTAAATTTGTTTAAATGAATTACGCAAAAAAATGAATTGAAATAAGTAAAAAAATGATAATTCATTAGATATTAACAAAATGTTATTGCTGGTTAAAGAATTGGCTGAAAGAACAAATTAGGTGAATATATAAATACAAATCAATGGCTTGAAAAGCGCTTTTTCGGATGGTTACACGCTTGTAAAGGAAAGAAATAGATGCTTTAGAAATACCCATTGGTTTTTAAATAAAATTAGATCATGAAGTTGTACGATTGGAATGCAAATGTTCAAATGGAGCGTTTTTTCTTTATGTTTTTTATCTGTTTTTCATTTTTGCTCATGGTGAATTATTACTATGCCATGATTGCCCATAAAACAGTTTATATCGTGAATTTTTTCGCAATTATATTTAGCATCAAACTGTTTTGTATTATGGCTGATGTAGCCGACCGCCTCTTGAAGAAGCAAATTGTGCAGTTGATGAGTATGGGAGTTTTTATTTTGATTCTCAGTTTTTTACCTGTTTCGCTGTGGATTATCGTTACTGTAAATAACTTTTTTGCCTTGGTGTATTTTGCTTTTTTACACCTCCATCGCAAAAAAAGTAAGCAGAAGTATAGGTTTATTAAGTCCTACGTGAGTTTAGTGCATTTGTTTTATATTACTTACCTCATAACGCTTAATTTACAAGTACTGCTGTTTAATCAAAGCGAAGTACCCGTTATGCTGATGTTGAGTTATCTTCAGGTGGGACTTCAAATTATCTTGTTAACGCTCTCTTTAACGAGTTATCTTTTCTATAGTAGAATCTTGCGATTGAGAAAGATCAATGCTTTTTTTGGAGCTACTGATCGTACGTTAAAGGTTGGAAAGAAGCAAAAAGCGAATCTGATACTTCAAAAGGAAATGGCCGTTTCTCATCAGGTCAGCTATAAACATCAAGAAGTGATGGAGCAGGTACTGGATTTCTTTGAAACAAGTGATGCCTATTTAAAGACTGATTTTACACTAGAAATATTAGGGCAGTGTATTTCAAATTCCAATCTCCATGTCATTAGTTTCGTAATTAACCATCATTTAAATTCTACGTTCTATAAGCTTGTTGTCTATCATAGGATTCTATATGCATTGAAATTGCTTACAGATCGAAATGATTGGACTGTACTGGCTATTGCGGAAAGTGTTGGTTTTAAGTCAATTAATACATTTAATAAATATTTTAAGGATTTAACAGGATTAACTCCTGTGGAGTATCGTGTTATTTTGGATAAAAAAAGAGGGTAAGGATGTTTTGGATATTGGTTATTTTTTCAGGTTATTTTTGTTTGTGCTTGGATACGAATGTAAGATATAAAGGGGGAAGGAAAATGCTATGGATGAGTTGTGGCATTTTAGTGTTGAATGTTTTCTTGTACGGATTTGAACTTGTTTATCCCGATAGGCCTTGTTTGCATTTGAGCATTGTGTTGTTTTTTCTGCAAGGATTTGGCTTGGTACAGCTAATAAAGACAAGTCGATGGAACCGTTATTTACATGTGTTACCTTTTGTTTTGTTTGGACTTTTGTATCTACTGGCAGTTATTTCCGATTGGACGCTGCTTACATTACCTACACTGAATAGACAGGGAATAGCCTACATTGGGATTTTGTCCTTTGTCTATGCTAATTATGGGTATTGGTGTTTAATTAAGGGAAAATTTTATAAAAACTTACGACAGTTTACAGCATTTTATATCACGACGTTGTATTGTACGTCTATTGTGTTTTTGATTATTTATTTCTATCAAGAATCCTTTTTTGAGTACGTCCGATTTTTATTTCTACTACTTAGTGGTTGCCTCCTTTTTGGTGCTTTCTTTTATGAAGCAAGCTTGTTGTTCTACACAAAGAAGAAAAGGATAAATTCCAATGAAATTGCGACAATGACAAGATTAGATCAACGTTTACTGAAGAAAATAGCCTTGGATATATCTGGATTAAAGACACAACAGATTGATTTGGGAAGTCATCATGCTTTTAATCAGATTGCTGTTGCCAATTTTCCTGTAGTACAGGAAGTTTTGACTGCTCATGCACCAGTTAAAACAGTTGATATTCGAGGGATGATAAGTACACAGTTAATTGATACTCGGTTGTTTCTAAATCCGGCGCTAACCTTAGATCAATTGACCGATTTACTTCAATTACCCAAAAGTGATTTAACGCGTTTTTTCAAAGAATCACATGCATTAACCTTTAAGCAATACATCAATCGGTTGAAGGTAGAATATGCGATTCTGTTAATTCGAGAACGAGAAGAAAGTTATACCGTTGAAGAATTGAGCTTGCTTTGTGGTTTTAACACACGGTTGTCTTTTTATCGGGCATTCGTTGATGTTTATGGTTTTGCACCATCCGAAATTTTGGCCTAATTATTGTTCAAAAATAGAGGAGTGAGGGTATCTGTTTTTGTGTGTTTACAGGTACATCAAGAAGAAAAAATCAAAAACAACAAGCAAGTAAGAACGAAAAAATATTCAAGTAGCCGAATAATTTTTTCACTATCCTGCTGTAGGATATAAAACCAACAGCACTACCTAAAACGAGGGGGTTGCCTTAGCTAAGGCAACCCCCAAATTTTGAAATGTGGTTTAGGTTATTCATCATCTAGTTGAAGGAAATTTCCTTCACGATCAAAGAGAAGTTCAATTTCTTGTTTCCCTTTTTTCAGTTCTACTTCAAATCCATTTCTTTTTTTCTCTACACCAGTGAATTGAAAATCGCTGTAGTTTGTTTGGATGTAAGTAGTTAGTGGAGTTGGAAGTAGGGCAGAAGGAATTGTTTTTCCTTGTTTGCTTTCCATTTCTGTCCAATCTCCTTGTTGGTTGAATTCAATCTTAAATCCATCCTGTGTATACACTTTGTATGTTGTTTCTTTCGCCTCTGTTTCTTGTTTAATCAATACAACTTCAGAAGCTGTGAAATGCGTTTTTAGCAACGTTTGAGCGGTTGTAGGTAATGCGGCATAGTCAATTAGTTGTTCCTCTTCGTCTAAATCCGTATCTATACCAATAAAGCCCTGTGCTGCGTTGAAAATCAACTCTAACTCATTATTCAATGTTACTTCATATCCCTTGCGATCGCGATCAATTTCAATGATGTGGTTGCTTTTATAGTGCTCCGCTACATACGCCTGGATAAGTGGAACTTCTTGAGTTAGGAAGTCAGCAGGAATAGCTGAACGGTCTTCTGTTTCAATTTCGGTCCAATTTCCATTTTGATCAAAATCTATTTCAATCTTATTGTTTAATCTTAGCTTATAAAAAGAACCGTAATAATTTGGTTTGTTTACTTTATTAGCCTGTATTACTGCAGCATTTGGAAATATACCTGCAATAAATTGTTGGGTATTGGCAGGTAACTGTTCTACGGTTACTTGTTCTAATTCAACAGCATTGGAATCGTCACTACTACAAGCAGTGAAACTCAAATTCAGTGCTGCAAATAAAGCGATAGCGATTATTTTCTTGTTCATTTTTTTTTACTTTTATTAATTGTCAATTCTTTTAAATACACCTGATGTAGAAAACTCCAATTCAAGTCCATTGTCCAGTTTAACCTCATATAATCTTGTTTCCTTTTCGATCTTGATAATGTGAGCCTCAGGATAGTTGGTTTTCACATAGGTTACAATCGGTTCTAAGATGAAGCTAGTTGGAAGTGGATTTCTGTTTCCGTCTACTTCATCCCATTCGCCTCCTTTATCAAACTCTATTTCGATACGATCAGCAAAGGTTACTTTGTAGGATACAGATAGAAAATCAGCATCTTTCTCTACCGTTTGTATCGCTTTACCATTAAAATGCGTATCCATAAAAGCAAGTGCTTTTTTAGGAAGTTCATTTTTTGTGATAATAACGTCTTTGGCTTGTACAGGTTGGCTCATAACTAAAGCAAATACACTGAAAATTCCTAAAAATAATGTTCTTAATGTTTTCATAGCTGTTTCTGTTTTTAAATTTATAGTACAAACTTACAGAGAGAATCTGGAATGAATTGGGAATAGAAAAAGAACGTGTGTTTTGCGCTACATTTTTACAAAAGAATAGTTTTTGTCTAGTATTTGTTTGTTATGTTATTGGAAAACAGTGATATATATTAAATTTTTATTAAGATTAAACCCTTGGTTTAGCTGTCCTTAAATATTTTTTGTACCTTGTAAGGTATTAGAGAGAGCTAATTTGAGAAGACAAATTTTTAAATCAATAGTAGAGCGTACAAGTTTTATCAGCTTAAAATTTAAAATCAAAAGATAAAAAAGATGAAGAAAGGAATCGGATTAATTTTAGGATTATTTATTTTGGTTGCTTGTAACAATACACCCAAAAGCGCAACTAATAGCGAGGAAGAGCTATCCAAAGAAGTACAACAAGTAGGAGGGGATAAAGATGATCATGGTTGTCTTGTTGGTGCCGGAGAAACCTGGAGTACGTTGAAACAAAATTGTTTGCGTTTGTTTGAAGCTGGTGTACGCTTGGACCCAATATCCACAGAACAAAGTGCAGTTATTAGTGCTTTTGTTGTGTATAACGACGATCAATCTAAATTGGAATTGTTTTTACCAGAGGAAGAGAAGACCAGTTTTATTTTAGATCGAAAAGAAGAAAATCTGTATGAAGATAATACGTACAAGTTTGACGCTAAAGAAGGTGTACTTTACATCCACGGCGAAAAACAGTACACAAAATAAAAACCAAGTTCGTACTAACGAACTGTACTCAATTTTATGTAATGTTAAGTAGAACACACCTCAAAAAAACATCGTTTATGGGGTGTGTTTTTTTTGGGGTTAGGAGTTAAAGGTTAGGAGTTAAGGGTTAAGAGTTAAGGGTTAAGAGTTAAGGGTTAAGAGTTAAGAGTTAAGGGTTAAGAGTTAAGAGTGTGCGGTTACCCAGTATGTATTACCAATTCGTATGTCATTCCAAAGTATGAAGTAAATTCTAATTAAAGAAAGACTTCTTTTAATTGAACCATTTCACAAAAAACAAACCTCACAAAGAGCGAACCTCACATCATTATTGTGGTGAGGCGATGAGAAGTTGAGAAATTCTTCTTTAATCGATAAATTTTATCTTACCCAGTATGGCTTACCAAATAGTGGTGAGGCGATGAGAGGGTGAGAAATTCTTCTTTAATCGATAAATCTCTCCCCTCACCACCTCATCGTCTCACCCTCTCACAAAGCACAAACCTCACAAAAAGCAAACCTCACAAAACTCCCTCTACCAACTCACCGTAAAGCAATGCATGCCATTGTACTCATAGCGAATAGACAAGGCGTCAGTGACCCTAATAATCGTCTGTACGAGGGATAATCCCAATCCTGTAGATTCCTCATTGGTGGTGCTTCTATAAAAGCGATTGTAAATTAGTTTTTCATCCAAAGGAGTTTTGGCTGTACTTGTATTGCTGATTGAGAAGGAATTTGCCTGTAAGTCAATGATAACTTTTCCCTGAGGTATATTATGAGCGATGGCATTTTTTAATAGGTTTTGCACCAAAGTAATGGCGAGCCCTTTATCCATTAATACTGGATTTGAAGGAGCCAGTTCATTCAGTACGACTTCCACGTGTTTATAGGCAAATATATCCTCCCAGTCTTCCACAAGATCTTGAACGATCTGGTTGAAGTAAACTTCTTGCACTTGAACAAACTGCTTATTTTCAATTTTTGCGAGCATTAAAAGGGATTTATTCAATTTAATTAATCGCGTTAAACTCTGGTGGATGGATTGAATTTGATTGATTTGATTTTCATTTAATTCCTCCGCTTCTACTAATAATTCAAGCTTGTTGTTGATAATAGCGAGGGGAGTTTGAGATTCATGAGCCGCATTGGAAACAAAGGTTTTTTGTTGCTCCACCATATCCTCAATACGACCAATCATTTTGTTGATTTCACTTTGTAAATCTGTAAATTCTTTAATAGGCGTTTTCGTATCTGCGGTGAGAATCTTTTGCCCAAGTGTATAGGTTTTGAGGTTGTGGAGTAAGCGATAAAACGGACTCCAAACAGCACGGCGCAAAATGATGTGATTAATGAGGTAAATACTCGCTAACAAAGCGAGGTATAAGATAAAGACCGCTAGGCCAAAGTCGCGCAATAAATCATCTGCCTCAATAGTAGAGGTACGAATCTCCAGTTTGTAAGGATCCCCTTTTTGATCGATAAAAGTCGTGGTTAACATGCGAACAGGTTCATCATTATCATCCGAATCCATGTAAATCATCTCCGTAGTGAATACATTCTTTCGAGAGTATTCTCCTGGAGCTAAAGGAGTAATGCGAAAACCATTGGTGCTAAAGGGCAAGAAGCTCTCCACTTGGGGATTGGTATACGCCTTTTTGATGATTTCAGTCTTGCTATTTTTCAATCCGTCATCAATATTATCATATACTTCATCGGTCATGAAGGCATAAAAAATGACAATCCAAGCAGTTAAAACCACAATGATTCCCACCGATAAATAGCCCAACATATAATGATGTAATTTCATCTTATTCTTGTACAAGTTTATATCCCATGCCATAAACGGACTGTATATTCACCTCAGCGTGGTGCGTTTTTAATTTTTTTCGAAGATTCTTGACTTGAGAATACACAAAATCATAGCTGTCTGCCTCATCCATATTGTCGCCCCAAATTTGTTCGACGAGAGAGGATTTAGTAACCAATCGATTGGCATTCACCACGAAATAATATAATAATTCGAACTCTTTATGGTTTAAGGTCACGGGCGTATTATTGACCAATACGGTGCGTTCATCGGTAAAAATCTCTACATTGTTCCACTTAATGCTCTGAAAACCTTGCTGATTTTTTCTTCGTAAAACGGATTTAATTCGGGCGAGTAGCTCCGATAAATGGAAAGGTTTGGTCAGGTAATCATCCGCACCGAGCTCCAATCCCGATACTTTGTCGTCAATGGAGTCTTTGGCTGAAATGATAATAACAGAATCATCCTTCCCCATGCGCTTAATTTCTCTTAGTAAATCAATGCCATTGCCATCGGGAAGCATGATATCCAATAAGATACAATCATAATCATATCCAATGAGTTTTTCTATTCCCGTTTTATAGTTTTCTGCTACTTCAACCACATAAAGCTCTTTTGCTAAAGATTCCTTCATGATGGAACGCAGTTCTTTTTCATCTTCAATAACTAAAATCTTCATGGCTCTTTTTGATTTTTATACTTGTAAATTTACCTAAAATAATAGATATAGTAAAATTACAAGATAGGGATTATCAAGTAGCAGCAAAGAGGAGAATAAAATAACAACTTAGTTTAATTTGTATGCGTGGTTAAGCTAGAATTTGTGCGCGATGATGTTTAAAATGTTGCACATAATCTTCTATTAAATAAGCGAGGGTCTGATCATTGCACAAGCGATCGCCTAGATTACGGGTGTGTATGGTGTGAAATAAAAACACCAATTGTCTATTTAAGCTTTGCCATAAGGATAAAAGCTGCGTTAACTCTGTTTCTTGATAATTAGCACCCGCACAATATTCCACTTGCTCATAAAAAAGCTGAGGATTCTCTTGAAACTGAGCTTTAATAAAACGAAGGTAATTAACTGTAGCACTATCGATTAGATGGCCAATGATTTCTTTTTTACTCCATTTTTCTTCCGATAATTTATGTTGGAGATCTGCTAAAGGAATCGCCAATACCTCTGTAGGAAATTGTTCGATGAGCTGTTCAAATTCGTGAATTGCGTGTTTCATTTGTTTGTTTTATGTTGTTCGTTTTTTTTGTTTAAAAGGGAATGTGCTCATAAGCAGATTACGCAAGTAGACCTTGTTATTAAGCCTCGTATAGGTTTGTAACCAGTTGATTGGCCTGTTTGGCCTCTTCTAGGTTTATTTCATACTGAAGTCCGTCGGCTAGTTTTTGTTGTTGGGCTAAGAAGAACTGCATCATCGTAAATAATGCCTTCCAATTGTGTTCAATATTCGAATCGCTATAGGTTTGTAAGAGCGTATGATAGTCTTCAGCCGTAAGATATCGGTTCATAAATTTCCCTGCTTTACCCACAGCTACTTCAAAATTAGTTTGAAAACCAATATTCCATGCGATCATTTCCATAAAAACAGGACGGACCACCGTTTCCATCATGTCTTTCGCGTAGGTTATTTCCCCTCTTTTCAACCCTTTGGCTACATTGACAACGCACCACCAAAATTCATTACTCATTTCGGAGAAGTGACGTTGTGTTGGTCGTTGCACCTGGTAATCCTGATCTGAGGTGGCTGCAATCCCCGTAAATAGATTGTCTTTATCTAACCAAACTACAGTCAGACTATCCGCTTGGTATGCTAGATGCAGCTTTTCTTTTGGAAACAAGGTCAAATCAATGCGATATCCCTCTTCAAAATAGGTAAGTATACCAAAAGAAATAGGAGGATTATTGGGATCACTACCCAATTCCATCTCATCAGGTCTTTGTTGCAGTATCGGTGTTCCTAAAGCTAAAAACCAACTGCGATCATTCAAGAAGGAAGGCAAATCTTCCACAACAAAGACAAGATCAAAATCTTGATATACATCGGGAATTACGTTAGGATTAGCCCTTGAACCATTTAATAGCACTGCACGTATTCTCGTATCGTTGGATGCTAAGTCTAAGACTTGGTTTTGAATATGCATTGGATTAAACATGGTGGTATAGGATTTATCGTGACGTAAAGTTACATGGTTTTTTTTGGGGTTCGTTTTTTTTATGATGAATGGAGGCTGTATGGTTGTTTTTTGTGAGGTTTGCTCTTTGTGAGGTTTGTTTTTTGTGAGGTTTGCTTTTTGTGAGGTTTGCTTTTTGTGAGGTTTGCTTTTTGTGAGATTTGTCGATTAAAGAAGAATTTTTCATCGTCTCATCATCCACACCCAGTAATCACCCTGAAGCAACGAAGGGTTGCATCCCGCGCTGACGGAATACTGTGTGGAGTAACTGGTTAGGGTAACAAGTGTTGAGTAACGGATGCGATGCTTCCTTCGTCAGTATGACATACTGAGTGTGTATACATACTAGACGGGATACTGTGTGGAGTGACTGTGTAGCGTGACTAGTGTTGAATTTCTCACCACCTCACCCTCTCACCATCCACACCCAGTATGTAATCACCCTGAGGCAACGAAGGGTCGCATCCCGCGCTGACGCAAGGCGGTGAGGCGTGACTGGTTAGAGTAACAAGTGTTGAGTAACGGATGCGATGCTTCCTTCGCCAGCATGACATACTGAGTGTGTATACATACTAGACGGGATACTGTGTGGAGTGACTGGTTAGAGTAACGAGTGTTGAGTAACGGATGCGATGCTTCCTTCGTCAGCATGACATACAAACCTCACAAAGAGCAAACCTCACAAAGCACAAACCTCACAAAACACCCCCTGCTGTGATTTATCCGATTTTTACTCCAACTTGTGCAACAGCGGTTTGTGCTGCGCTTTTTACTTTTGAAGTAAATTAAAAACAAGGTAAAGATGAAAGTAGAAGACCTATTAGGAAAATCAGACAAACCGATTTTAGTGCAATTTTTTGCTGAATGGTGTGGACCCTGTAAAATGTTATCGCGTATGATTGATGAATCAATGGATGCTGTAACAGAAAAAGTTGAATTACAACGTATTGATGTGGATCACGATCCGCAATTAGCTGCTGAGTTTTTTGTTCGTGCGGTACCTACCATGGTATTAATTGACCAACAAGGAGCAATCTTATGGAAACATACAGGAGTGATGGCAGTACCTGATATTTTAAAACAAGTAGCACAATAAAGTAAAGATTATTTTATGACTTCAAGACGAGATTTTTTACTCAAGAGTAGCTTGTTTACCTTGGGTTTGCTAATGTCCGATTCTTTGTGGTCATTTACTCCCTTAGCCCCCGAACAGCGCGATACCTTATTTGATGTTGTCATTATAGGGGGTAGTTTCTCTGGGTTATCAGCGGCTTTGGCCTTGGGGCGTTCCAATCGCAAGGTATTGATTTTAGATACGCAGAACCCATGCAATAAAATGGTGAAGCATACCCATAATTTATTGGCGCAAGACGGTAATTCCCCAGTCGTGATTGCCCATCAGGCAAAAGAAGATGTAGTGCGTTATGACACTGTTCATTATTACCTGGATGAAGTAACGGACGTTAAAAAGAAAGAAAGCGGGAGTTTCACTGTACAGAGTAAAGAAGGGAAAACCTTTCGCGCAAAGTATGTTTTATTTGCAACAGGACTGACGGATATTATGCCAGATATCGCTGGTTTTGAGGCTTGTTGGGGAACTTCGATTTTACATTGCCCGTATTGTCATGGGTATGAAGTGAAAAATAAGAAAACCCTGATTTTAGGGAATGGCGATTTAGCCTTTCACTATGCTATTTTAGTTCATAATCTTACTTCAGATTTGCAAATTGTAACCCAAGGGAAAGCTAGTTTTCCCCCCGAACAACTGCAAGCGCTGGCAAAGAATAAAATAGGAATAATTGAAGAGGAGATCACTCAGTTAATCCATCAACAAGGACAGGTGACGCGTGTTGTTTTAAAAACCGGTCAGGTTGTAGCTACTGAAGCTATTTATGCTAAACCCGATGCAAAGCAACATTGTGCGATTCCCATCCACTTAGGATGTACGTTAACACCACAAGGTTTACTTCAAGTAAATGCAAAACAAGAAACTAGTATTTCAGGTATTTATGCCTGTGGTGATACGAGTAGTTTTAGATCCTTAGCCACTGCTATAGCTACTGGGTCCCAAGCAGGTGCGTCGATTAATATGCAGCTGTGCTTGGATAATTTTTAAAGTACTACCATCAACTGATAGTAATTTTTTTTATGTTATTGTTGAGATGCAGCAAGTAAAGGAGCCTCTTTTACTTGCTGCTATATTTCCTATATTTTTAAATCTATAGACAAGATGAATATTCACGATTGTATTATTATTGGATCGGGTCCTGCAGGGTATACTGCAGCGATTTATATGGCCAGATATGGAAAAACACCCCTTATGTTCACAGGTCTTCAGTTGGGCGGACAACTGACCCAAACGACAGATGTGGATAATTTTCCTGGATATCCCAAAGGGATACAAGGAATAGAATTGATGACTGATTTACAGGAACAAGCTGAGCGATTTGGTACACAGATTATCTACCAAACGATTGAGGAAATTGATACCCATGACCGCCCTTTTAAGTTGATTACCAATACAGAGGAAGTGTATTATGCACACAGTGTTATCGTGGCCACAGGGGCTAGTGCAAAGTGGTTGGGCTTGCCGAATGAAACACAATATTTTGGCAAAGGACTTTCAGCTTGTGCAACCTGTGATGGTTATTTCTATAAAGGAAAAGACGTTCTCGTAGTAGGGGGTGGTGATACGGCGATTGAAGAGGCTTTTTTCCTTGCTGAATTAGCTCGTAAAGTGTATGTACTGGTCCGCAAGGATTATATGCGCGCTTCGCAAATATTAATTGACCGATTAGCGAATTATAGCAATATCGAAGTTCAATTTAATAAGGAAGTTGTGGCACTTTTGGGAGATCAAGACCAATTAACTGGGGTCGAAGTGCTGGATAATACATCCCATACGCGAGAAGTGAAAGCGATTGATGGGGTATTTATTGCCATCGGACATCAACCGAATACTCATATCTTTAAAAATAAATTAGCTTTGGACGCACAAGAATACATCCGTACACAAAAAGGTAGTACCTATACCAATATACCTGGCATTCAGGCTTGTGGGGATGTTCAAGATACGGTGTATCGACAAGCCATTACTGCTGCAGGAACGGGATGTATGGCTGCCATTGACACCCAACAATTTTTGGCTAACCGCCTGATTAAAAATGGCTTTTACTGTGTACCTATGCACAGAGAGGAGGAAGAACTATATCAACAAGAAGCATTACTGCTTTAATGTAGGGATGCTGATGTCTAACATAAAAAGGCATAACCTAGCTTGTTTTTGATGAATTTTCTGAGGATTGGTCATATAAATGAAGGTGAGTTCCCGAAAAGCTTTTATCTTTGAATTAGTGAGTACTCGTGCTGGCTTCAAATAGAAATACAACGGAATGAAAGTAATTATTATTGGTGCTTCTGGACAACTAGGCTATGCTTTTTATCGCGAATTAAGTCAAAGAGACTGCCAATTGGTACTCGTTTCTCGTACAGACTTGCCTTATGCCATTGAAGCAGCTAAGGCTCAACATTGTCGTCTCGATCGAAAGGATTCAAAAGGGCTCCATCAACTTCTAAAAGAGGGTGCGGATTGGGTTATTGATCTTTTAGCCTTTCATCCCCAAGATGTCGTGCAACTGCTGCAATACCAAAGTAATATCGGTCATTTGACGGTTATTTCTTCTTCTAGTGTTTATGCAGATATAGCAGGACGTACCTTAGATGAAGCGGGTTTACACGGTTTTCCATTATTTGAGAAACCGATTGTAGAAACACAAGCGAGAGTGGCTCCTGGCAATCAGACCTATTCGACACAAAAGGTGGCGGTAGAAAATGTTTTGTTAGAACAAGCACAGGTTCCCTTTACTATTCTACGACCTTGTGCTATTTATGGGCGTTTTACGCATCATCCACGAGAGTGGTGGGTAGTGAAGCGCATACTAGATCAACGTCCATTTATTCCTATTACCTACGAAGGAACAAGTTTATTTCATACCACAGCAGCTCAGCTGGTGGCTCAAGTAGGCTTCGCCGCCTTTCGCCATAAAACAGCGGCTATAGTGAATGTAGGAGATGAAAACCCCTTAACCGTATATGAGATTATCACCTGTATTGCTGATTATTTGGGATACGA
Source organism: Myroides gitamensis (assembly GCF_029894455.1). Taxonomy (NCBI): domain Bacteria; kingdom Pseudomonadati; phylum Bacteroidota; class Flavobacteriia; order Flavobacteriales; family Flavobacteriaceae; genus Myroides; species Myroides gitamensis. The sequence goes on along the minus strand of NZ_JARYHN010000001.1, from coordinate 1,631,928 downwards.
AGGGAAAATTAGCCCTATACCAGCAGCGAAGGCTCCCTACCAATGGGTAGGTGTATCTCCTTGGTCTGTGCCTGGGCCTTTTTTATTGGATACAACCGTATCAAAAGAACTACTTGCAGCAGATCATCAGGTACTCCCAAATTATAAGACAGCCGTATTGGATGCAATCGGAGGATTGCTTCAACAAGCAGCGGGTGAAAATTGGCAGGTGAACTACCCCCAATTAGCTGCATATCCATTTGAGCAATTTAATTATGCGCTTGAAGAGGAATATGCAAAACAGTACGGATTAATTAGCTAATCAACAACAATCATAAACAACAATATCCATGGAATTTAGTGTATTAAAAGAACATGCTTTAGCTTATGCAAAGCACAGAGAGATTAATAATTTTGTTGCTTGTGGCTCTGTGGCTGCAGCTATTTTAACGGCAGAAGGCAAAGTGCATGTCGGTATTAGTATTGATACGGCTTGCTCTATGGGATTCTGTGCAGAACATGGGGCTGTAGCAGAAATGCTCAAGCATCAAGAAGTAAGAATTGAAAAAGTAATCGCTGTAACAGATTCAGGCACAATTGTACCACCATGTGGGCGTTGTCGTGAATTGATGAGTCAGCTCACACAAGAAAACAACCAAACCCAAGTCATGATTAATGAAGACACTATTGTAACCTTAGAGTCACTACTACCAGCAGATTGGAAGCCTCATGTAGTGAAACATTGGTAAAAAAGAAAGTGTGAAAAATGAGAAATGTTATTTTATATATCGCGATGAGTTTGGATGGTTACATTGCCTCACCTGATGGAAGTGTAGCTTTTTTAGATGATTTTCAGGATGAAACAGTTGGGGATTACGGGTACCAAGATTTTGTATCGACTATTGATACCTGCATAATGGGGAGCGCTACTTATCGCGCAATCTTAGATTTTGGTTTTCCTTGGCCTTATATGGAACAAGAAACCCACGTGATTACGTCGAATAAACAATTGACAATCGAAAGTCCAAAAACAAGCGTATTATCTACAGATATCACAACGACGATTCAACAGTTAAAACAACAAGAGACAGGAAAGGATATTTGGCTCGTTGGAGGAGGTCAAGTAGTTCAAATGGCATTAAATGCTGAAATTTTAGATCAAATGATCCTGTCAGTTACCCCAAAATTACTCGGAGCAGGTATTCGTTTATTCCCTGAAGGGAGTTTGCCTTCTCATTGGGAACTTACGGATACCAAAACCTTTAAAACAGGGATGGTCGTCTTGACTTATACGAAAAGAAAAGAAGAACAAACAAGGTAAATCAAAAAGAGAAGTCGTATCTTTATAAGATATCCACTTAAATACCTAATTGTAATGCAAATCCAAAAATCAAATACTACGCGATTTTCAGATCGCGTAGCCGATTATGTTCGCTATAGACCAACCTATCCCGTAGAGATGATTGACCGATTGGAAAAGGAGGTCGGGTTAAATCCTCAATTTGTTATTGCAGATATTGGTAGTGGAACGGGATTTTCATCTCAGCGTTTTATTGAGGCAGATGCTATTGTTTATGGTGTAGAGCCCAGTAAAGAAATGAGACAAGCCAGTGAGGTGTTCTTTCAAGGGGCTAAAAACTTTAAAGCCCTGGAAGGAACTGCAGAACAAACCAATTTGGCGACGCAATCCATCGATTTGATTTTTTGCGGACAAGCTTATCATTGGTTTGATTTTGAAAAAGCACAAGTAGAATTTAACCGAATCCTGAAACCTACAGGGGTGATTGTTCTCGCTTGGAATGAACGCAGTAGACTTGATCCACTGCAACAAGAATATGAACAGTTAATGCGTGATTTAATTCCAGAATATAGTCAAGTGACACACCGCAATATCGACCTAGAAGATATTCGTGCATTTTTAGCTCCGCGCATCATGCAAACAGAGATGTTGTATAACCAACAAGTTTTCGATCTGGAAGAACTAAAAGGACGCTTGAAGTCATCCTCCTATGCTCCTAAAGAAGGAGACGCAAATTACGAGCAAGTCATGGAAGCAATAGCTACACTCTTTGCTAAATACCAAGAAGACGGTAAGGTAATATTTCGATATGATACCTTGTTGTATATTGGGAAGGGGGCGTTGTGATGTTTGTGTTTTGCTCTTTGTGATGTTTGTTTTTTGTGATGTTTGTGCTTTGTGAGATTTGTCGATTAAAGAAGAATTTCTCATCGTCTCATAATCCACACCCAGTATGCCCCTGAGGCAACGAAGGGTCGCATCCAGCGCTCACATAATGCTTTTTTGCACGAAGCTTTTTTGTTTTTTTGCAACAATCATCTTTAATCGATCAAACCCTCGATTTACAAACCTCACAAATACCCCCTTAAACTATTCCCCCTTAAACTATTCCCCCTCCAGCTGTCGAACTCGTTTAATACTTCCCACTAATACCGCACAGAAGCACAAGGCAATACCTCCAGCTACATATACATTTTGAACGCCGAATTGATCAGCCAATTCAGCGGTAAATAAGAGTCCTATGATTGCGGGTATTTGACAAATACTACCGATTAAGCCAAAGATTCGACCTAAGTATTGGGATTCGAATTGCGTTTGAATCAAGGCTGTAATAGAACCTTCATAAAGTGGAACTGCAATTCCTTGAAAAACAGTCAGCACAGCATATACAATAAACAAATGCGGGGCGAGTGAACCACACACCAAAAGAGCAAGTCCGAGGATGATATACCCCACAATGGCTAGCGATATTTTTCTAAAATGTTGATTGAGCACAGCTAATAAACCACCACCCAATAGCAACCCAACACCAAAGAGAATCTCCACTAAACTAACTTGATAAGGAGTTCCTTTATAATAGTTTAGGGTAACCAAAGGCGTTACAGCTACAACAGGAAAGATGAAGAATCGCGCGATAATTTCAGAAAATAATAACCAAGACATCGGCCTGTTTTTTAGAATTACGCGACCACCTTCTACCATATCTTTATAAACAGACGCTGTAGTTTCCGTTACTTTTTTCACTTTAGGAAAAGAAACAAATAACAACATCACACACGCAATAAACGCACCTACCACATCCAATAACATCACGATGGTCATATTGTACTGCAACAGTAAGAAGGCTCCCAATGCGGGACCACTAATGAATGAAATGGATTGTATGACTTCATTGACTCCTGCAACGCGGACCAATTGATCTTTCGGTGCGAGCATCGGTACCGTTGACTTCATCGCGGGAGAGTGAAAAGCACCCCCAATCGAACGAAGAGCCAAGAGTACATAGATGGACCAAAGTTCAAGTAGATTCAAGTAAAAAAGCAAGGCAATTAGAGCAGAACAAATCGCCACAAAGCTATCCGAAGCAATCATGGTTATTTTTTTGTTCCAACGATCCACAAATACCCCTGCAAATGGGCCTAAAAGAATTTGAGGTAATAAACCTGCAATAGTGGCATAAGCCAATACTTTGGCGGATCCTGTTTCCATTCCAATCCAAAGAACAAGTGCAAATTGAGCAATTGAACTCGTCAAGATGGAAAAGGTTTGTCCCGTCCAAATTAAAATAAATTTCTGTTTCCAGTGCTGTACATCATAAACCTGCGTCATGGTAAAACTTTTTTTTGCAAGAATAAAAGTTTATCCCTAGAGCTACGTTACCATTTGGTAACTTCGGTTATTTATCCAAAATTTTTCTGCGTAGTCGACTTAAAGATTGGGGAGTAAGCCCCAAGAAAGAGGCGATGTATTTTTGGGGAACGAGTTGAAAAAGCTCGGGATCATTTTCTAACATCGAGAGATAGCGCTCTTTCGCCAATTGGTGGGACAAATCAACAGAAATACGCGTGACGTCAAAATAGAATTTTTCAATCAAGATGCGAATTAAGTTGGAGATGTCATGCGAAGCTAAACAAAGTTCGTCTAAGTCCTTTTTATCCATGCGATAAGCCTCACTTTCTCCCACAGATTCAAGCAGGTAATTTGGTGCAATCTCACTGTAAATAACATCGCTATAACGTTCAAACCACAAGGTATTTTCATCCCCATCTACTACTTTATAGGCTCTCCAAATACCCTTAGAAAGAATGTAAAAGGTTGATTTTGTGTTGCTATTGTCTAAAATGGTTTGCTTGTTGTCAAACGTAATGTATTCCATTTTAGAAAGCAATAGCGTTAAAGCAGTTGCATCGATGTTGTATTTTTCAGAAAGATGGGTTAGAAGTCTTTGCATGGGGGAATGGTTAAGGGTTAGGAGTTAAGGGTTAAGGGTTAAGGGTTAAGGGTTAAGGGTTAAGGGTTAGGAGTTAAGGGTTAACCGTAAATGTACTGAATTTAGCTAATTTATTTTTTGTGTTTTGTAAAATTTGATTTTGTTTATCCACTGAAATCCTTTGAAATGTCCACTCCTTTCTAAGTTATATCCATTGCCTCTAGGTGTTTAAACTGCTTCCTTTGTTAAAAAAATATCATGAGTACAATCAATGCAGTCGATTTTCCAATTGTGCATGTATCTATCGCATCTACACAAAAGGAAAAGAACCAAGATCAATATTTTATAGATTATGAGAATTTACTTCAACGAGGAGAAAAATTTGTCATGATTAATGAAGTGAGTGCTCCAGATGTGGAGGAAACCAAGAGCGATAAAGCGCATATGAAGAAGATGAACCTTTGGATGAAACAAAATAGAGTAGCACTCTCAGCAAACGTTTTAGCGATGATTCAAGTGGAACCCGATGCAATCAAACGTCAAGCAGCGATTGATTTTCAACCTATTTTTCAAAAATATTGGGGACATAAGCTGATTGTAGTTGAAACGTATGAAGAAGCGTTAGCCCTAGCCAAAGCAGAAGTAGAACAAGTAAATGAACAACAAAATAAAGGAGTCTAAAACAAACAACCAGTTATTTTTATTTTTTATGTTATGAGTCGAACGTCCAGATAAGATGAACTTGTCTGGACGTTTTTTTTATCTGCATCGAACAAAAAGAAACAGCATAAACTATTCCTAGACTTTTTTGACTTTCGGATACGAATTTCAATTAAAGTGTTTATTTTTGATGAGGTAAGGAGGAAACTATGTTAGATGTAAATCTTAGAGAATTAGGTGTTAGCGTTCTGCATGCGAATCAAAACAATACGCATGCTATTGACGATGTACTCAATTATCTCGATTCGCGTATTGATAGTTATTCCATTTGTATTTTACAAAAAGGAACCATCTCCATTGAATACGATCAAGAAACCCATAATTTCGAGGAGAACTCCGTATTCATTGTCAGTTCTTTTATTCCTTTCACGGCCTATCCGCAATACTCTGAAGAATTCGAATTACTGATGCTTACTTTTGCATCCAATATGCCAATTCCCTTAGAGTTTAGCAATGAATTTACGCAATTGATTACCTATTATTTTGCGAGGAAGTTTTATCCCATCAAGAACTTACCAGCAGAAGAATTAGCGCGTATCAAAGAAGTGATTCAGATGATAGATACGTACATTCAGCTTGATCCAAGTTATGCTTACCGCATAGATAGCCTACAAGCACTATTTAAAGTGTTTTTTTATGAGTTGGTTCGCATGGTTACCAAGTATGCCCAATTGATTGATGAAAAGCCAACAGTAAAGAAAAAACTATTTATGGATTTCTTTTTATTGGTTAAAAAACACGTGAAGCAAAATAGAACCTTGTCTTTTTACAGCGATCAGCTATTCGTTACTCCCAAATACTTATCTGAAGTAGTTAAGGAATATTACGGTTCATCGGCTAAAAAGCTGATTGAAGATATTGTTATTCACGAAGCGAAGTACTTATTAGCCGATCAGACGGTGCCAATCTATGAAATTGCTACCATGTTGAATTTCAATGACCAATCCATGTTTGGCAAGTATTTTAAAAATGCAGCGAATGTATCTCCTAAAGCATATCGCGAGGAACTTCAAAAAAGGTTAATTGAACCAATATAAAGTCCTTTGTCTCTTGTGTTTTAATTAAAAAACAGAAATTTATACCAAATTAGAAGCAGTTTTCCCCTTCTGGGAGCTTTGACTTTACTTGACCTTTGCTAAAGAATAAATAATCAAGTACTATGCAAAGGAATTTAGTAAGAGGCACTGTTTTTGCTGCCTTGCTGTTAACAACAATGAGTTGTGCAAAAAAAGAATCAAATCTTAGTGCACCTCCGACTGCTATACAAGTAAAAAGTCAAGTAGTCAAAAAAGTCAAGATTGCCAATCCCAAATCGTATGCTGCTACCTTAGAACCCGACCAAATGGCAACGGTAGGATTTGCAGTTCCGGGTACAATAACAGGCGTTTATGTCAAAGAAGGACAAACAGTTAGCGCCGGACAAGTATTGGCAAAATTGGATGATCAAGCGTATGCAAATACCTATCAAATTGCAGCCGTGAGCTACGATCAAGTGGTGGATTTATATCAGCGTTTACACAAGCTTTATGAGAAGGGAAGTTTGCCTGAACGCGATTATTTAGATGTAAAGACCAAATTAGCTCAAGCCCAAGCAAATAAAAACATCAATGCCAAACAGTTGAAAGACGCCAACTTAACGGCTTCTTTCTCCGGTATTATTACGATGAAAGCGGCAGAAAAGGGCATGGTGATTGCTCCAGGACAACCACTATTTACCTTGTCCAATTTAGCTGTGGTTTTTGCCAAAATTAATGTTCCCGAAAGTGAAATTAACCAATTTAAAAAAGGACAGCTAGCGAGTTTGTACATCCCTTCTTTACAAAAGGAATATCAGGGCATTATTGATTTGGTCAATCCACAAGCTGATCCAGTAACGCGAACGTATCGTGTAAAGGTGCGTTTGGACAATCAAAACCGCGAAATACTCGGAGGAATGTTAGGAGATGTGTGGGTAGCAGATGAACCACAAGAACAAAATTATCATCTCGGCTAGTGCCGTTCAGATTGGAGAGAATGGCGTTACCCATGTATATGTGTTGGATGGAAGTTCTACAGGGGTAGTACGAAAAAGAGTGAAAGTGGCACAAGTACGCGGATCAAGTGAATTAATCATTCAACAGGGCTTGGAAGCGGGAGAGCGCCTGGTGACAACGGCTAGCGCTAAGTTATATGAAGGCGCGGTAGTTGCGCAATAAAAGAAAAGGATTATGTCAAAAAAGATAAAGATAAATATAATAGAAGCTGCGATGAAATATCGTCAAGTGACGTTAGCACTCGCAGTAATACTCTTGGGATTGGGAATCTATGCAGTCAAGCATATGTCCAGAGCAGAAAACCCCAATATTGAGATGCCCATTGCAATGGTGGTCTCTTTTTATCCCGGAGCAGATGTGTATCAAACGGAACAGCAAATCACCAAGAAGATTGAACAATACTTGTTTACGTTTGAGGAGATAGACAAAAAGAAAACAACCTCTGAAACCAAAGCTGGACAGACATTTATTACGGTGCGTTTGCGTACGGAGGTCAAAGATAGAAAGCGCTTCTGGGCAACGTTACAACACGGGATGAATACAGAAGTAATGCCCAATTTACCTCAGGGAAGTATTGGGCCGATTGTCAACAGTAGTTTTGGAGATGTTACCGCTTTGATTTTGTCCCTTTCGTCACCCACGAAAGATTATAGTGAATTAGAGGGGTATTTGGATCAGGTAGAAGATGAGTTAAAAACCATTCCAACGGTGGCTAAGATTAATCGCTCGGGACTTCAGCAGCCGCAAATTAGCGTAGAGATTAACAACCAGAAGTTACTGGATTACGGTATTACGGCCGCGCAAATTGTTTCGGTTTTACAAGCGCAGAACTTAACCATGTATTCAGGGGAAGTAAAAATGCTCAACAATACGATTCTTATTTTTACGACCAGTGAACTTGGAAGCCAACGCGATATTGAAAACCTGATGGTGTATACTCATCCCAATGGGGAAGTAGTGCGCCTACAAGATGTGGCTAAAATAGAACGTTCGTATACAGATCGCACGTCCTTTATCCGCATGGGAGAAGATAAAGTATTGATGCTTGCTATAGAGATGCAAAGTGGAAATAACATCGTTGAGTTTGGGGCGTTAATTGATCAGAAATTAGCAGAAATAGGAGAGCGATTGCCGCAAGACATTAAAATTGATACGATTGTTAGTCAGCCCGATGCTGTGGATTTGAGTGTTTCTCACTTTATGACCGAGTTTGTTATGGCAATTGGTGCGTGTGTATTGGTTGTTGTGCTATTACTACCGTTCCGCGTGGCTGCTGTTGCTTCAATCGCTGCTCCGATTTCATTTGTTATTACGTTTGGAATCATGAGTTTGTTTGGCATTGAGTTGCATCAAGTATCCTTAGCTGCTTTGGTGATTGTATTAGGGATGGTGATTGATAACGCCATTGTAATTGTCGATAATTACGTCGAAAAGCTCGATGAGGGTATTGAACCTTGGACTGCTGCTTGGCAATCGGCTAGACAATTAACGATTCCAGTGCTTTCTGCTACTACAGCTATTATTTGTGCTTTTGCACCGATTCCGTTTTTTATGGATGGAATTGCAAGGGATTTCTTAATGGCTTTGCCTATAACGATTGCCATTGCCTTAATCTCTTCTCTTTTTGTTTCGTTTTTTATTACGCCTTTGACTTGTTATATCTTCATTAAGAAGGGATTACATAGCCCAGAGGAAACAGGAAGTAAAAAGAAAGAAAAGAAGAAAAAGAATGTATTGGATTACTTACAGCATTATTTCAATAAGGGAATTGCCTTGGCGTTTAGACATCCGAAATACACCTATGTTATTGCCATTGGTTCTGTTGTTTTGGCACTGGGAATTGCTTCTCAAGTAGAGCAGGAGTTTTATCCGTTGAGTGAAACCAAACAGTTTAATGTGGAATTGTGGTTGCCAACGGGAACTTCCTTAGAAGAAACGGATAAAAGTAGCCAAAGAAGTAGAAGCTATTTTCCAAAAGGATGAACGTGTAGTGAGTATTGCTAGTTTTATTGGGATGAGTTCTCCTCGTTTTAATGTGACGTATTCACCAGAAATTCCAAGAGAAAATTATGCGCAGATTTTCATTACAACCCACGATGCCAAAGAAGCCAATCAAGTGGTACAAGATTATTTGCCACAGTTTGACTCCTATTTGGAAGAGGGGTATGTACGCTTGCGTCAACTTAGTTTACAAGAAGGAGCACCTATTTCCATCCGCATTATTGGTGAGGATATAGAAAATCAAAAAATAGTAGCGGATCAGATTGAACAAATATTGAAACGCCACAAAGGGACAAATTGGGTACGCACGAGTTACCAAGAGGATTTGTTTTCGTTGAACATCGTTCCGTTAGAAGATAAAGCTGAACGCTATGGTGTATTGAATTCGTCTATTGTGCAAACGGTGGGAACTGGAACAAAAGGAGCACCAGTGACGCGATTTTACGAAGGAGATAAACCCGTGGATGTACAGTTGCGCTTTGTAGAGGAGAACAGAAAGGATTTAGGGGATATTGCACAAATTTATGTGCCTTCTATTTTTGGGCATGCCGTTCCGTTGAGTGAAGTGGCACAAGTAGAGCCACAATGGACTCCCGGTGTGATTACACATTGCAATGGACTTCGTACGCTAGAAGTAAATAGCGAAACGCAAATGGGCATTAAAGCGGCTTCTATTATGGCGGATGTAAAAGGGGAAATTGAGGCGATTAACTTGCCACATGGAATTAAAATTCAATACGGTGGTGATATGGAAACATCGGAAGAAAACGGACCAGCGATGATGAAAGCGTTAGGAGTGAGCTTGGTTTTGATTTTCCTGATTCTGATGATGGAATTCAAAACAATTGGCAAGTCGCTGTTTGTCTTAGCTACTTTCCCTTTGAGTTTACTCGGTGCCTTTTTAGGTTTATGGGTGACGGGAAATCCAATGAGTATGACGGCTTTTATGGGTATTATTAGTTTGATTGGAATTGTGGTGCGAAACGGAATTATCATTGTCGATTATGCGGATGAATTAGTTCGCGATCACGGATATAGCCGCCGTGGAGCAGCCCTAGCTGCCGCAAAACGACGCATGCGACCAATCTTCCTTACCTCCGCAGCCGCAGCTGTAGCTGTATTGCCAATGATTATTGGAAAATCCCCGATGTGGGCACCCTTGGGAAGTGTACTTGCTTTTGGATTGATTGTATCTATGGTACTGACCTTGTTTGTGGTACCGGTTTTATACTATCGATTTACCAAGTATGTCCCGCAACACGAACAGTAATGCGTTCAACATTAAAAAAGAAAATCATGAGAGTAAATCGCAATTATATCATATTTCTAGGCTTTCTGTTTACATTAACTTCTTTTGCACAAGATTCTAAAGTACTTGAATTGGCAACGTGTAAGCAGTTAGCCCTAGATAATAATAGAAGAATAACCAAAGCAAAACGACAAGTCGATGCAGCAAATCAAGGAATAAAAGCGGCTAAATTAAGTGCCTATCCCATGCTTGATGCCTCGGTGTCTGGTGCTTATTTAGGCGATCCTTTAGGAGGAGCCATGAATGGTCTGATACCCGAAAAAATGGCCAATGCAATGGTATCGGCAAGTGTACCCTTATATGCAGGGGGTAAACTAAGAGATGGAGTAAAAGCAAGTAAATCTCAACAACATATAGCGACTCAAACAGTCGCAATGACAGAAAGAGAGGTCTTGTTTGAAACAGAGAAAACCTATTATGAGGTAGTCAAATTACAAGAGAAAGAAAAGTTAGCCCAAGAGTATATTACGTTGTTAGAAGCGTTGGAACAAGATGTTAAGAACAGTTATGAAGTGGGACTAACGTATAAGAATGATCTGCTCAAAGTACAAGTGGCTTTAACGAATGCTAGAGCAGGGTTAACCAAAGTACAAGATGGACAGTATCTCTCTCAATTAGCATTAAAACAACTCATTGGGTTGGATCAAAGTGAAGAAATAGAGGTAAACTATCGCTTGGATATGACGGAGTATACCACGCTAATCTCGGATGAACAACGAGAGAATTCAATTTTAGCTCGTCCAGAAATACAGATTTTGGAAGAAGTAACTCACTTGGAAAACCTACAAGCGAAGATGCTCAAATCGGAGTATTATCCAACGGTTGCCTTGAGTATGATTGGAATCTCTGGTTTTGGAGAGGGTATTAATTTCACCAATGGGAAAGATAATTTGACTTCCTATGTTGGGGTGGTCAGTATTGAAATTCCCGTATTTGATTGGGGGAAACGAGGGGCAAAGGCTAAAGAACAACGCTTAAAAGCCTTAGCTGCAGAAGAGGAATTAGAACAAACGAAAGAGCTCTTGTACTTGGAGGTGCGAAATGTAGAAATAGGAGTGAGCCAAGCGCGAGAAGATTTGAAATCTTCAGAACTTGCCTTGGAGCAGAGTACAGAGAATAGACGTATTGTTCAAGATCGCTTTGAAGCAGGCACCATTGTAAGCAAAGATGTGTTGGAGGCCAATGCCTTATGGCAAGAAGCGTTTAGTCAGGTGATTGAAGCCAAGATTGTCTATTTGATTCAGTTGGCAAATCTGAATCGCATCTTGTAAGGACGAAGGAGGATTCACTCGTTCAATTAAAAAGGAAAAATTATCTTTTTCATGGATATTTTGGTTTGAGAAAAGAGGCATGACCGGGAGGATCATGCCTTTTTGTATGAAGGTATTTCACTGCTTTTTTGACTGGATTACGGGTTTAATTATTGCATTATTCTGCATCCAAACGCATGCGCATGGATTGACTAAAAGGCAGGAAGCCTTCTCTTTCATAAAGGGCAATAGCTTGTTGATTGCGATGCAATACGGTCAATTCGAAATAATCCACCTGATTTTCGATTCCCCATTCTTTAACGTGTTGGATTAAGGCTTTACCGTATCCTTTACCGCGAGTAGTAGGATGAACCACCAAATCCATCAAGTATACACAGCGCTGAGGTACAAAGGCATTGTAAGGCGGACTGTTTTGCAGTTGTGCAATAGCGAATCCTTGTATGGCTCCCTCATCTTCAACAACAAATAAAGCAAAATCTTGTTCCCCACGAATGACACTTTCTACAAAAGCTTTGTCTTGGATAGCTTTTTTCATATAGGCCGGTTCTAATTCTCCCATACCTTTGAAGAGTAGGGTATACAACTGCTGAATGGCAGCTAAATCAAGGTGATGTGCGAGTCTAATCATCAATAAAATTGAATAGGTTAACCTTCAAATTTAGGATTTTGATTTGAAAAATGCGCATTTATATCAACGATTATACGAACTGCGTTGGTCCATTAAAAATAAAAGGAGGTCAAGTAGTGGGGTATCCCGTGAATTTCCCATCAAAAAAACAGCTCTTTTTTTGTATTTTTGTTCTGAATCTACCTCGTTCGTTTCGTATGATGTATGGAAACGAGGGGTCATAATTTTAAAAATCTAAGAATTTGGAACATATAATAGAAACCTCGCGATTGCTTATTCGAGAATTATTATCCACAGATGTGGAAGGGATGTTTGATTTAGATTCCAATGCAGAAGTGCACCTCTATTTGGGAAATCACCCCGTACAAAGTAAAGAAGAAGCAGCTGAGGTAATCGCTTTTATCCGTCAACAGTATGTAGATAACGGTATTGGACGTTGGGCGATGATTGATAAGGAAACGCAAGATTTTATTGGGTGGACGGGATTTAAGTATGAAACGGAAGAAACCAATAAACACACTCATTACTATGACTTGGGTTATCGCTTGCGTCAGAAATACTGGGGAAAAGGAATCGCGACAGAAGGAGCGATTGCTTGCTTAGCCTATGGGTTTAAAGAACTTGGTTTTCAAGAAGTATTTGCCACGGCGGATTGTGGTAATGATGGATCGAATAATATCTTAAACAAGCTTGGTTTTGTGCGTTTAGAAACGTTTGATTTAGACGGAATTCCCCATCATTGGTATCGATTAGATAAAGCATCTTTTGAAAAGAGAAAATAAATAGAAAAGAGCGGTAATCCTCAGATTATCGCTCTTTTTTTGTCGTTATCCCTGAAATTAGTCGTAAATTTAGAAGTATTTACATCCAATACCACTTTACTATGATTGATCCAAGTATTTTACTTCGTTATCAGGGTTTTATCAAAGAATTTGACAAGAATGAAACGGTTTTTTCTCAAGGAGAGGAACCGCGATACTACTACCAAATTGTACAAGGAAAAGTCAAAATGAATAATTACAATGAAGATGGCAAGGAATTCATCCAAGGGCTGTTTACTGATGGAGAAAGTTTCGGCGAACCTCCTTTATTTTGCGCCGTGAATTACCCTGCCAATGCCGTTACCTTACAACCCACGCGTATCCTCCTCATTAGTAAATGTGATTTCTTTACCTTGTTGGAAAACGAAAAGAAAAGCTGTTTTGCTATTTTACAAGCGCTTTCTTCTCGTTTGTACTACAAGTCGATTATGGCCCCTGAGATTTCGTCTAATGATTCAGAAAAACGAATACTAACACTCCTTCACTACATCAAAGACCAAAGCAACGCCAATCAAAAGGAATTTCAGGTCGATTTAACCAGACAACAAATTGCCGATATGACTGGACTACGCGTAGAAACGGTCATCCGAACTATTAAGGAAATTGAAGTCAAACAACAAATTCGAATTAAAAAAGGGAAGTTGTTTTTTTAGGGTTAGGAGTTGTTCTTTGTGAGGTTTGCTCTTTGTGAGGTTTGCTCTTTGTGAGGGTTTGCTCTTTGTGAGGTTTGTTCATCGCCTCACCATCACACCCCCTCACCATTCACACCGCCTCACCGTCTATCTCATGGGTTTATATTTGTTTTCGTATTCGATGAATCTCCACTGCGTTCCGATTTCACCGCCTCACCTTCACACCGTCTTCCCCCCCTCACCATTCACACCGCCTCACCCTTCTTAAAAATTTTTCTTCTTCCCTGTTACATAAATCAATAGAATAGGAAGTAAGGTCCAGAGGGATAAGAGTAGAAAAGAAATAATACTTCCAGAACTACTGCCGAAGAATTTTTTAAATACCGCTCCTGTATAGCCTAATAGCGCAGAGATATCGAGTTTGAGTAAGATGAGAATACGCGATAAGTCGATGGGATTGAGGATGGTTCCAATAAGAGAAATATTCTCTAAAGGATAATCGCCAAAAACCATTAAGATACTCAAGAAGATACCATCGTAGATAACCGCTAAAAACAACCACAAGAGGATGGCTAGACCAAACCCTTTGATCTTGTTTTCATTTCTCAACCCTAGGTTATAGGCCAGTGCACTAAAGATAAAAGTTAAGAAAGCACCAATCCCAAGGAGGGAGAGAAACTCAAAGATGATATCCGATTCAAAGAGACCATAGCAAATAAAAGGAATACCCAATCCGATTAATAAACTCATCGATAATGATAGCGCAACACCGAGGTATTGTCCCAATAAAGATGGAAGATCGCTTAATGGGTAGCGCTAATAAAAGCTCTGTAAACTCTTTGGAGTCATAGTAGTACATGATTCCGAAAATTGTACTGATTAGCGGAACGAGTACAATAATGATATTCATTAATGTAATAATGGCCTTGCCAATATCGTGATTCAAAAATAACAAGACAAATCCCAAGAGCAAGTAAAAGCCTAAATAGAAGTAGCTCCATCTACTGCGCATTAAGTCGTAACAACTATATTTTAGAATTTTAAGCATATTAATCGATTAAAAGATTAGCAATAGCGTGTTCAAAAGAATCTTGTTGCGTGGATTCTTTTAGCTGCTCAATGGTGCCTTTGAAGTATATTTTTCCTTCGAGAATAAAAATAATCTGATCGGATATTTCTTCCACAAAGCTCATAATATGAGAAGTAACAAGAATTGTTTTTCCCTTTTGTTTTTCATTGAGGATGAGCTGCTTCAAGGTAATCATAGCAGCAGGATCAAGTCCTGTTGTCGGTTCATCGAGAATCAAAATAGGATTGTCAAACATAAACGTCAACAAGAGATTGACCTTTTGTTTGGTTCCTCCAGACAACTTATTCAGTTTCTTGTTGAGAAAAGGAGAGAGCTTAAACAAGTCAATCAACGGTTGGTGATCTTTTCCCTTATCATCCCGTAGATCCTTAATCATCTGAATGAGTTCTATAACGGTGATGTTGTTTGGAAAATTGGCAATTTGAGGCAAATAGTCGATGTTTTTTCGATATTCCCATTGATTGGCAATGTTTTGTCCATTAATTTCAATGGTGCCTTGATCCGGATAAACCATTGATAAAATACACTTGTTTAGCGTTGTTTTACCACTTCCATTCGGACCTAAAATAGCCAATACCCCTTGGTCAATGGTGAGATCAACCCCTTGAAGGACTTGGTTATCCGCAAATCTCTTATGTAAATTAGTTATCGTTATCATGTTGAATTTGTTTGATGAAAGGTTTGGCGTCTACTAGATTATCAGGCGTAAATACAGGAGATACTTTCTCTGAGAAATCTATGATATCCACAAATAGGCTGCGGAGAAAAATAATGGACTCAGGTGTTTTATTGACAATATAAGAGAAGAGTTTAATTGGGCGATAGGGTACATCCCCAATTCCATCTTTATCCAAATCATACCCCGTGTAATTACTCCAGTAATTAGAATCAAAATTATTCTGGTTGAGCTGTCCTTGATAGAGTAAATCAAAAGAGTTATTCAAAAAATTATTGTGATTCACGAGGTTCTGATAATTTGCTCCTCTAGAGTTTAGTGCCCATCCATTACTGATAAAATCATTGTGGGTATATTGTACGCGGTTCGATCCTTCAATATTAATTGCCGTGGTGTTATTTTTAAACACATTGTAGCTAATTTCAGTATCGTTGACCTCTTTTAAGAGCACACCATAGGCGGCAGAGCCCCAGTTGTCACTAAATAAATTGTGACTCATCTTCATGGATTTAGAAAACATAATCGCTACACCAGCTCCGTTGTTGGTATACGAGCAATTCGTAACCACATCATGGTTGGAAAACATAAAATGCAATCCATAACGAACATTGTTTTTACTGATATTGTTGTGTATCGTACAATAATTAGAAAACTCCAAGTAGATTCCATCTCGTACTCTTTCTACATAATTGTTTTTGATTTCGATGTTGTTGCAGTACCACAGCTGAATCCCATTGCCTGAATTAAATTCACTCTTGGCTTTGCCGTAAATTTTATTGGATATTACTTTACCCTCTTTTGATTTTTCAAGGTAAATACCAAAGAATAAATCCCTGATGGTATTGTTTTCAATGATAAAGTGCTTGCTTTCTCGTACGCGAATGGCCGCATAATCTTTGATGTAACTCGTTCCAACATTGATAATCGTAAAATCTTTGATGGTGACGTAATCGGCTTGAATGATAAAGATTTCGCCTTTGTTTTCTCCATCGACGATCGCATTTTTACTCAGTAGTGTGAGGGGTTTCGTAATGCGGATATCCGTTTCTTTATACGTTCCTGCTTCTACAATGATGAGGTCATAATCTTCAGCCAATGCAATAGCCTTTTGTATCGTATTTACCGTTTTTTGTGGGTGAACGGTAATGGTTTTGGCAATTGTTCCCCATCCTTGTACAAGTAAAATAATAGCACATGCAATTTTAAGTGTGTTTTTCATAGATGTAAGGGGTTATAGACGAAGTAGATTAGTGATGAGACAATTGTTGACGAAGCGTAGCGAATGTATAGTGATCGCCGGTATATTCTTCCAATAGTTTGGTGGCTTGTTCTTTGGTATTTGTAGCAGATAAAAAAGCACCCATCGGACTCGGAATGTTTTTAGAGATGATGAAGTTCGCTTCCTCTGCTGGAATCAAGACCCCTGGATTGAGTAAATCGGCAACCAAAAGATGCTGATAGACGGTGAGGGGTTGATTTTGCTGTTCGATATAATGCAACATACATTCGATGGCATCGAACTTATAATTTTTGCCTTTGGTGGTTACCAATTGAGCGGCGTGTTTATTATCGACAATTCCCATTTTACAAAAGTCACAATCATCCGTGCCATATTCAATGGGTTGTACTTTTACGGTACAAGAAACAAAAAGTACAAGAAGGATAAGATAAGCGAATGGTTTCATATTACTTTTTTTTAGATTTAATTCCCAGCACATAAGCGAGGAAGGTAAGCAGCAATCCGAATCCCATGAGGTAAGCCCCAAGATGAGGATAAGAATAAGCGTCAAAATTTAGTATTTTGCGATGACCAAATAACGGAGGCTCATAGGTTAAAGGATTTCCTTGGGCATCGACCATCTTCATGATGGCATGTGGATCTAAATCACTTCCGTAATCAATCAACCAAAGGTTAAAATCATACATCCCTGCAATTCCTAAAACGGCCATAAGCACAAGCCAACCCAAAAAGAAAGAAGGTTTTACTTTATTGAAGTATCCCCCAATCCCCAAGGCAATACCGAGGATAGCCATGGAGGCCACTACAATCGGGAACACAGTAAATTCCCACATCTGTTCTGGTTTTGGGATGGTTTTCATCCCAATATAATGATTCAAACCGTCAATATTTTGAAGGTCAAATTCTCCTACACCCTTAATCCCATCAATATAAATATTCATTCCCAAGGGAATAGGATATTGTGGAGCTCCAAGTTCAATGTTCCATAGCGGAAAATAGAATAAGGATAGGAGTAAACTAGCCCCCACTATCATTAAAATAGAGGATTTTTTCATGTTTTTCTTTTTAAAAAGGACAGGGTTTTACGCCTGTCCTTTTGTGAATTAAGATTAAAAAGCGGCTTTATATTACTTGTTATTCACCATCTAAAGACCAAGAAAGAGGAAGTGTAGAATCTGCTGGAGATACGCGTACGTAACCTTGCATTTCTTGGTGTAAAGCAGAACAGAAATCCGTACAATAGAACGGCCAAACTCCAACTTGTTTTGGTTCCCATACAAAGGTTTCTGTTTTTCCAGGTGTAACTAAGAGTTCGGTTGTATTGGCACCTAACATACTGATTCCATGCGGTACATCAAAGTCTTGCTCTAAGTTGGTCACGTGGAAATATACTTTATCTCCTACTTTAATTCCTTCTATATTATCCGGTGTAAAGTGACTGCGAATCATCGTCATGTAAATGTGTACCTCTTTTCCGTTTCGCGTTACTTTTGTTTCGGCAGGTGATTTTGCCGCATACGGGTGTTTGTTTTCATCTAGCTTATAAATCTGTCGGGCTTTATCCTTGATCTTGTCTGCCTTAATGGCTGCCGCATAGTGCGGTTCTCCAATCGTAGGGAAGTCAAGTAATAATTCCATCTTATCGCCAGAAATGTCATAGAGCTGAGCCGAGTGGTTCAAATCTGGACCTACAGGTAAATAGCGGTCTTTGGTAATTTTATTCATCGCTACCAAGTATTTTCCGTCTGGTTTTCTTGAGTTTCCACCAGGAATCATCAAGTGTCCAACAGAGTAGAAGGTAGGTTTGCGGTCAATAATCTCCCAAGTACCCAATTTCCATTTCACTACTTCCGAAGAAATAAAGAAGGTTGTATATGCATTTCCTTGGCCATCGAATTCAGTATGTAAAGGACCTAATCCAGGTTGTTCTACTACACCAGCCAATACATCCTCAAATTTTAAAATTGGAAGACCATAAGCTTCTCCATCAAATTTCTTTTTCTCGATGGCATCTAGCATTTTGGTAAAAGAGTGCACCGTTAAGTTAGCTGAGAGTTTACCATTTCCAATGATGTATTCTCCTGAGGGATCGACATCACATCCATGGGGTGATTTTGGCGTAGGTAATAAATACACCAAATCAGGAAACTCACTCGCATCTAAAATAAGCACTTCCTCCTTCATGGTATGCGTTGCTGTATGCGTCGCATTGTCAAACTTATTGTGTGCATATTTCACCGGCATTTTTTTCCCTTTTCCTGCTTTGATGTATTCCTCTGCTTTTTTCCAGTTTACCGCAGCAATAAAATCTTTGTCGTTTTGAGAAGCATTTACCTCTAGTAAACTATGCGCTTCTTCGGTATTATAGGTTGTAAAGAAGAACCATCCGTGTGATTTACCACGCCCAGGGTGTGATAAGTCATAGTTAAAACCAGGCATCTGAATTTGGAAAGACAAATCCATTTCTCCTGATTTTTGATCTACTTTAATGAAGGATAAGGTTCCTTTAAAGTTTCCTTTGTATTCTTTAATTGGAATATCGCGTTGTGGAATAGGCACAGAAAAACGAGTTCCTGCCACTACATATTCGGTATTCTCCGTTACAAAAGACGAGCTGTGATTTCCTGCACTATTGGGTATTTCAACAATTTCGGCTGTACTAAAGTCTTCCAAATCAATACGAGCAATACGAGGAGTATTATTTCCATTGATGAAAATCCAACGTCCATCTAATTCCCCATTGGTTTGAGAAATATCAGGGTGGTGGGAGTCATCCCAAGGAATAAAACCATGGGAAGTCATCAACATGGGTTTTGTTTCTTCACTATAGCCGTAGCCTTTTTCTGGATCTTGTGAGAATACCGGAATTACTTTGAATAATCGCCCTGAAGGCAATCCATATACTGATAATTGGCCGCTAAATCCCCCCGAAAAGAAACCATAGTATTCGTCGTATTCACCAGGTGCTACATACACTTTTTCAGCTGCATTGGAGGAAAGCGCTCCTTTGTTGTTTTGCTTAACTTTGTTGCAACTGATGAAGGTAAGTCCAACCAGACAACTGACTAAAGTGAGATTTATAAACTTTTTCATACTTGATGTTATTAAGGTTACAGTGTTCTAAAATATTCTAGTACGGCGCGAGCCTCTTCTTCTGTCAGGTTTTGGTTCGCCATTGGTGCACCATTGAATTCTTTAAGTAAATCTTGTGCTAAGGCATCGTGTTCCAGCATGTTTTCAGGGTTTAGAATCATGTTCATTACCCATTCTGGCGTACGACGCTCTAAAATGCCTTTAGGTGCTGGTCCAATAAACTTTTTGTCTGGTTTGTGACAAGCAGTACACATGGTTTTGAATACTTCTTGACCTTTTGCTGCCATGGCTTGATCAATATCACCCAGCATTAACGTTTTGATTGGCCCTTTCCCTTTATTTACTAAATCAATTCGCTCAGAAGCAGGTGCATTGGCTGCATCTGTGGTTGCTGAACTCGATGGGGTAGGAGTTGTCGTTTCTATTTTTCTTTCATTCGTTGTTACACTTTCTTCTGACATAGGTTTTGCCGATTTATCACCACATGATACGAGTGTTAAACAGCCTGCAAGTAGCATAAATGATAGGACTTTTGATTTCATCTTGATATAGTTTAGATATTATTTTAACCCAAAGTTACCGCCTTCTTGTAGGTGTTTTTTATGATTCAAATCACAAGTGTGTAAATAAAAGAGGAAATTGTCTTTTTTGGTTATGGGTTAAGGGTTATTGGTTAAGGGTGGGGGAGATTGGTGAGGGGGTGTGATGTAAAATTCCGTAGTGGCAAATGGCAATTTGCCAAGTAACTAGATAAGGATGTAAGTTGATGAGGGGGTGTGATGTAAAATTCCGTAGTGGCAAATGGCAATTTGCCAAGTAACTAGATAAGGAGGTGAGTTGAAGAGGAGGTGTGTGATGTAAAATTCCGTAGTGGCAAAAGGCAATTTGCCAAGTAACTAGATAAGGAGGTGAGATTGGGAGCGCGGGATGCGGCCCCTCCTTCGTCGGGGTGATTACTGGGTGTAAAAAGAGGTGTGGTAGGGTGAACAAACCTCACAAAGCACAAACCTCACAAAGAGCAAACCTCACAAAGAGCAAACCTCACAAAGAGCAAACCTCACCCCTACCTGGTCTATTCCTTTTTATAAAATCTGCACCATACCTATAGTGCAGTGGAGCTATACCTTTGAAGGTAAATAAGGAGGAGATCCAGAGAAGGAAGAGGGAAACCACTATAAAATAGGGGTTTATACTTCCTAGTTGAGCATCCTTCTTTAGGGTAAACTTGTCTTTGAAATCAACTGTAATACATACTTAGAATGAAAACTGTCTTTTTTACGGAGTGTTCTGTTTCGCTTAGCGCGTTGTTTTTTACACCAGCAATAGCGGTTGAGACGCAAACGATGCAACCTATTTCTTTTGCGTTTAATGGGAGTAATACCGCCATCTTGTTCCTAGTGGTTATGGGAATGCTGATGGTATTTGCCTGTGGATTTTTGTATATGGAAGCGAAGAGCTTGCTGCAGGCGTATCAGCAAAATAAAACCCAACTGCTAGGGAAGGATGCTCGGCCATTTATCCGTTTAACGCCCCAGCAAATCAAAAAACTGTTGCTTGTTTTGCGATCAAAAAAACACGGCTTATTGCTGTTCTTGGGCTTGTTTTGTATGCCCGCTGTTTGGGCGCAGACGTCGATGAAGCTAGAAGATCGGCCGTTGCTTCAAGAACCTGGAATTTTAATCACCATTGGTTTACTCTTGATTCCCATTGTTTTGGGTGTATGGATGATGGTGATACAAGTTCGCCGTTTGATTCAGAATCAAAGAAAAAAGATGGTCAAGCAAGATATCGACCACCTGGTGCATTACTTTGAAAATTTGTCAGAAGAAGATTTAGAAGTTTTCATGCAGCGCAAGGAGGCTTTGGACTATACGCTTTCTCGAGAAACGCTACTGAGCGATGAGGCCGCCGCTGATCAACGCGGATTGATTCATGTTCAAGAACGAGAAGGATTGCCTGTTGTGTCCGCGAAGAAACGCAATGCAACCCAACTGACTGTTGATCCTCAATTGGCGAAAGTTATTCTTTGGTTTTTGGGTACTGCAAGTTTTTGGTTACTCGTAGGAACGACAGTAGGGGAATATTTGGGTATTAAGTTTGTTGCCCCTGATATTGATCACAACAGCTGGCTGAGTTTTGGAAGACTGCGTCCTGTACACACCAATGCTGTATTTTGGGGATGGTCTTCCTTGGGGATGATTGGGTTGGGATACTATATCGTTCCTCGGGTTAGCAATACTGCTTTGGCCAACTATTCTTGGGCTTGGTATTCGCTTATTTTGATTAATGCCTCGGTTCTCTTTGGTTCCATTAGTTTGATGATGGGAATAAACAATGGAGGAGGAGAATATAGAGAATATATATGGCCGATTATGTTGCTGTTTGCTTTGGGGTTGTACTTTACCTTGAGAAATTACCTTCAAACGATTGCACAACGCAAAACAGAAGAAATTTATATCTCGAATTGGTATATCGTAGCGGCTGTAATTTTTATTACCGTGGTGGCAATCGTGGGGTATTTGCCTTTTTGGCAAGATGGATTAGGAGAAACTATTGTACAAGGGTACTATATGCATCAAGCGGTAGGGATGTGGTTTATGTTATTTACCTTGGGCATTGTGTACTACTTTGTGCCTCAACAGTTGAATAAACCCATTTACTCTTATAGCTTGGGCATCTTGGCGTTTTGGACACAGATCTTGTTCTATACGCTCATTGGAACGCACCATTTTGTGTTCAGTGCTATTCCTTGGTGGTTGCAAACGGTTGCGATTGTAGCGAGTGTAGGGATGGTCATTCCCGTTGTAGCGGGTACAACCAATTTTGTGATGACATTCAAAGGGGCTTGGCACAAAATGAGAGATAGCTATACCGTTCCTTTCTTTGTTGTGGGGATTATCTTCTACTTTACAGGATCTTTACAAGGGACAGCCGAATCATTTCGATTTACCAATCTCCTCTGGCATTTTACCGATTTTACAGTGGCACATTCGCACCTGACGATGTATGGAATTATCGCCTTTTTACTCTGGGGTGGTATTTATGCTCTTGTACCGCAGTTAACCGGAAAAGAAGCGCCTCAAATTACCGTAGGCGCGCACTTTTGGCTGGCACTGATAGGGTTGTTGTTTTATTCTATTCCGTTGATGTATGGCGGAACTCTACGTGGTATCCTTTGGATGGGGGGATGCTCCCTTTATTGAAAGTGTCAAACTCATGATGCCTTATTGGTTATGGCGTGCCATTGGTGGAACCCTGATGTGGGTTTCTCATCTGTTTTTTGCTTTTAATTTTTATCGCATGACACGTACACTGCAACCCGAGGAACTCATACAGACGGATATAGCCCTGGAACAAGTACAACAACGAATGAAATCGACTACCAACTCTTAATTGTCAATTATGGAAATCTTCAATAATCACAAGAAATTATACCTCCTAGCGAGTGTGCTATTTGTGCTGTTGACTCTTTTTGTAGCGCTTGTACCAGCGCTAGATAATCAAGCTAAAATACAGCCTTTACCAGATGCGATACCCTTGAGTGATGCCGCAGTAAGAGGCAAACAAGTGTTTATTGCCAACGGATGTGTAGCTTGTCATAGTCAGCAGGTGCGCAATGTTGAAATGGATCGCAAATGGGGAGGTCGACCTTCAATGTCTGCGGATTATGCCGGAAATAAGCGCATCGATGTGTGGACTAATACGGCCACGTTGATGGGAACAGAACGCACAGGACCTGATTTAACGGATATAGGCACGCGTCAGCCGAGTATCGACTGGCATCTGGTGCATTTGTATAATCCGCGGATTGTAGTAAAGGAATCCATTATGCCGGCGTATCCTTTTTTGTTTGACTATAAGCAACATCCAACCGATACGGATGTGGTGGTGGCTGTTCCGGAAGGAATGATGAAACCAGGCAAAGGACAAGTTGTTGCCAGTCAAGAGGCTTTAGATTTAGTGGCCTATCTACAAGAATTGAAACAAGCCAAATTACCAGAAGCAACGGTAGCGCCAGAATTTCTATATCCTTTAAAAGAGGCAACCGCCACAGTAACAGGTGGAACTCAAGTAGTAGATACTGGCGTGGATGGAAAAAACCTCTATATGACCAATTGTGCCACTTGCCATCAGGCGAATGGGGAAGGTTTAGCGGGAGCCTTTCCGCCTTTGAAAAATAGCCCCATTGTGATGAGTGACAATCTACAGCTTTTTGTAGATATCATCTTGAATGGTTATGATGCTAGGGGGGAATACGGGGTTATGCCTGCAGTGGGAACTAATTTAAATTGGACCGCTAATGAAGTAACTGCCATCGTCAATTATGAACGCAACAATTGGGGAAATCAAGCCCCACAAGTCAGCGTGGAAGAAGTACAGCAAATCATGGATTATATTAACCAAATCAAAGAGAAAAAATGAAAGTGAAACAAAGTATCCTCGTGTTGGTGGTAGGATTGTTAGCCACCACAGGCTTATACGCTTGTCCTGTTTGTGAACGCAATCAACCCAAGCTCTTAAAAGGCGTTGTGCATGGCGCTGGACCTGATAGTCAATGGGATTATCTCATTATTGGAATCGTTGCGATTATTGTAGTATTGACCTTGTTCTTTTCAGTGAAATGGTTGGTAAAACCAGGGGAGAAGCAAGGGAATCACATCAAAAGAACTGTTTTAAATGAGTCATAGTATGGAGCAAAAAAGCAAGGTGTATCTCTTTATGGATGAGGATACACAACCGCTGGCTGTATTGGAAACACCCATTACGTTTGAGTTGGATACCCACCGATTGACAGATGGTGTCCATGTATTAAAAATTGTCAGTCAGGACTATACTGGAAAAGAGGGAATTCGAACGATTCCCTTTACGGTTAAGAATGGCCCTTCGATTGAAGTGGAAGGCATCAAAGAACAAGCAGTGGTGGATGGCGTTGTCGATATTATGATTAATGCCTATGGAAAAGGAGATCCCAAAACGTTTTTGGTGACGGGTAGTGAAACACCGCAAAGTATTCCGTATTGGGTGTGGATTACTATAATTGTCGTTATTGCTTGGGGTATTTATTATATGGTAAGGTATTTGGGTTAGTTAAGGGTTAAGAGTTAAGGGTGAGAGGGTGAAATCGGAACGAAGTGAAAATCGGAACGCAGTGTAGATTCATCGAACACCAAAACAAAATAGTAACTCAGTGAGATATATTCATCGAACGCCAAAACAAAATAGCAACTCGGTGAGATAGATGGTGAGGAGGTGTGGTGATGATATGTAAAATCTCGTAGTGGTAAATGGCAATTTGCCAAGTAACTGGATAATTTGTTTGATTAAGAGTGAAAAATAGTAACTCGGTGAGATATATTCATTGAATACGAAAATAAATATAAACCCATGAGATAGAGGGTGTGGTGATGAGGGGGTGTGGTGGTGATGAGGTGAAGTACCTTACCTCATAACCCTTACCTCATAACCCTGAAAATGAAAACTGTCCACTGTCCACCATAAACCGTATCTTCCTTTGACTCTTGTTTGGGTTTCGTTTGAGTCACCTTCGGTAAAATGGGGTTTAACCCACGTAAATCCTAGGATGATCCGAACAACTACCGAACAAACCTCTAAGGGTGTTTTTAATTAACTTTGATAATCAGGTTTTTGTGTTTTTTAAAATAGCCCAAAAAGGAGTAAAAAAGGAAAAAAAGGACTAAAAAAGGAAGTTTTACTGGATTGGTATTGCCTAAATAAAAAAAAACGCTAAGAGTGGTACTCTTAGCGTTTTTTGTGTTCTATTTTAAATCAGCAATAGAAGCTCCAAAGTTGATGTGTAACACATGGCCATTCGGTAAAACTAAAGCAGGAACGGATTGTACTCCGGCGCGTTCTGCCTCTTGTACCTTTTCTTGCTCTTCTCCTAAGTGAATAATTTCAATCGGGTGATCGGCAATTAAGTGTAATAAGTCCTGCTCTGCGCTCACGCAAACGGGACAACCTGCATGATAAAAAACTACTTTTTTCATTTTACATCGTGTTAAATTGATTATTCAAATTGTAGGTTAAAAGTAAGACCCTTTGAAGGGATTGCTGTGGTACAGTATTGGAATATGAGGGTGGGCCAGGAGGGATTTGTGAGGTTTGCTCTTTGTGAGGAGGTGAGGAGGAGGTGAGGAGGTGAGGAGGTGTGAAGATGAGATATTCTTCTTTAACCGAAGAAATTATCAAAAAAGCTTCTAGCAAAAAAACAAAAAAGCAACCTAGCAGATAATAGAAAACCAATTTGTTTCTTTTTTACCCTTTAAAAAAGAAAGGGAGCTTTGTGAGGTTTGCTCACCGTCTCACCGTCTCATCACCTTACCCTTTTATCGTATCGTAATCCACCCCCAGTATGTGTCCCTGACGCAGGAAGGGTCGCATATTGCGCTCACACCCTGCTATGGAGTAACTAATCGGAGTATTAGGAAGAGTAACGAGCGTTGAGTAACAGATGCGATGCTTCCTTCGTCAGCATGACATACACCCCGCACAAACGTGAAGTCGTAGGGTTTATCGATTAAAGAGGATTGTTACAAAAATGCCTTTTGCAAAAAAACAAAACCAATTTACTTAAAAGCAAAAAACATCTTTACAAAAGATAATCTACCTCCAACGTAAGTCAAATAAAGAGCGTCAAATGTTTGAAAAGGCTGTAAAAATAAAAGGTGTTTGAGGAGGTGAGGTTTGTGCTTTGTGAGGTTTGTGAAATCGTGGGTTTTATTGATTAAAGAAAGACTCTGTTTAAAGAGTTTTTTTTGCAAATCGTCTTTAATCGATAAACCTACAACTTCACAAAAAACAAAAAAACGACTTAGCAGATAATAGAAAACTAATTTGACCTTTATTTGGATTAGTTGAAGGGTTTTTTGTTTCTTTTTTACCCTTTAAAAAAGAAAGGGAGCTTTGTGAGGTTTGCTCACCGTCTCATCACCTTACCCTTTTATCGTATCGTAATCCACCCCCTGTATGTCTCCCTGACGCAGGAAGGGCCGCATCTCGCGCTCACACTCTGTAGCGGAACAACTAATCGGAGTATTCTTGTGTGTTACAAGCGTTGATTTTTACCTCTAGTATCCACCCCCTGTATGTCTCCCTGACGCAGGAAGGGTCGCATCTCGCGCTCACACCCTGCTATGGAGTAACTAATCGGAGTGTTAGGAAGAGTAACAAGCGTCGAGTAACAGATGCGATGCTTCCTTCGTCAGCATGACATACACCCCGCACAAACGTGAAGTTGCTTTTTTGTGAAGTCGTAGGGTTTATCGATTAAAGGCGATTTGCAAAAAAGCCTCTTGCAACAAACCTCACAAACCCCTTTCTGGACCACCTTTAAAATCGCAATTCTGTATCATTCTAGTCCTCCAGAGAGGCTGTATGTTTGTATCAGATTAGTTAAAGGTTAAGGGTAGTACACTGCAAACCGTAAACCAAAATTGTACACCAAAAATGGTTCTGTGGCTGAGTGGTAGGCCTGGTTACGCAATAACCAGTAGGTTGGTTCGAATCCAACTGGAACCTCAAATTAGTTGACGGTTGACGGTGCACAGTTGACAGTGGTGAACCGTAAACCGTAAACCGTAAACTGAAAACTGTACACCGTGCACAGTAAACTGTACACCAAAAAATGGTTCTGTGGCTGAGTGGTAGGCCTGGTTACGCAATAACCAGTAGGTTGGTTCGAATCCAACCGGAACCTCAAATTAGTTTACGGTGGACGGTGAACAGTTAACAGTGGTGTATCGTAAACTGTATACCGTGAACTGTAAACTGTGCACTACACACAACATCATCTTTAATTTTTTACATCCTTCTTGTCATCTGCTGTTTGGTTTCAACTCGCTGTCATTTCGGTTGACCGCAGCAGGTACTTGGAGGGACTCACTTTTAAATATCAATTTCATGAAATTACACCGAGAAGGAAAAGGTCCGATTACTGTTGCGAGTTGCGTATTTTTAGTATGCAACGGATTAGCGTTTGGTTTACTGAGTACAACGTTGTGGTATGTACAAGGGTTTATTTTGCTCTTAACTTCCGTTTTATTGGGTTTAGTCCTTTTTTTCTTTCGAATTCCAAAGCGTGTATTGATTCAAGGCGAATCCTGTATTCAAGCGCCTTGTGATGGTACCGTAGTAGTGATTGAAGAAGTAGAACCCGATGAGTATTTCAGTGAAAAGCGCTTGCAAATTTCCGTTTTTATGAGTGTGCTTAATGTACATGTCAATCTCAATCCCATTGAAGGCGAAGTCGTGTATAGCTGTTACCACAAAGGGAAAAATTTGGTGGCTTGGCATCCGAAGTCCTCTACTGAAAATGAGCGTCATAGTGTTGTTTATAAGCATGCTAATGGCAAAGAAGTGCTGGCAAAGCAAATTGCAGGTGCCTTGGCCAATCGCATTGTCAACTATTTGCGCGTGGGTGAACGAGCCGTGCAAACACAAGAAATGGGGTTTATTAAGTTTGGATCACGAGTGGATCTACTGTTGCCTTTGGATTGTACGGTGAATGTACAATTGGGGGATAAAGTAGAAGGGGGAATCACAACCTTAGCGCAATGGAAATAAGCTTAGGGTTCATATTCCTGTAGGCATTCACTGATGAGGCGAACTCCTCTTTCTAGTTCTAGGGTAGAAAGCGTACCAAAACTCAAACGCAATCCATCCGCAGTAGTGGAAGGTGCATAGTAGTCATTTGGATTGACTAGCTGAACGCCTTTCGCTGCTAAGCGTTGAATGAATAGGGAATAATCAAGGGGATACAACGGTTTAATCCAAAAGGCTAATCCGCCGTCTGGCAGGTTAAACGTTACTCGATCCCCTAAGTATTTTTGAATGAGCTGACGTGTGAAGTCTCTTTTCTCTTTGTATAAACTTGTCGCTTTTTTAATATGTTTTTTGATCATGCCGTCTTCAATAAGTTGAAGTACGGCTTGTTCCATGATACGATCTCCTTGAATATCAATGATCTTTCTCAATTGGGTTATTTTTTCAATCAAGCTGTTGTGACTTGTCACTAAGAAACCGACGCGGAGTGCTGGCGCAACAACCTTACTTAAGGTGCCAATGTAGACATAGTTTTCCAGTTCGGGGTAACTACACAGTGGTAGTACCGGTCGGTAGGTATAGTGAAACTCATTGTCATAATCATCCTCAATGACGGTAATATTGTACTGATTCGCCAGTTGAATAATCTCTAGGCGTCGTTGTAGACTCAGTGTTACGGTTGTCGGAAATTGATGGTGAGGGGTGAGGTAAACGGCTTTGATTGCTTCATTTTGTTGCAGTCTTTTTCTCATGGTTTCCACGCAAATGCCCTCTGCATCAACTGGAATGGGAACCAAGGTTGCCCCTGCGTGTTCAAAAGCTTGCCAAGCGGATTGGTAACCGGGGTTTTCCACTAAAATAGCATCTCCTTTTTGAAGCAAACATTGCGCAATCAAATAGATGGCCATCTGCCCTCCGCGTGTGATGCATACACAATCTTCTTTTACGTGCATGCCTCGTTGGTGGTTGAGCATATGCGCAATGTGTTGAATAAATCGCGGATCCCCTAGTGCATTGCCATACCCCATCATTTGCCATTTTGCATTTCGGTTGAAAATTTGTCGATAGGCACGGGCTAATTCTTTGACTGGTACAATTTTACTATCAGGATATCCATTGTCAAAAACAAGTGGTGCAGGGTGCTGTAGGTCTGCAGCTGCTAGTGTAGCGGAAGGAGTTTTACTTTTTACCGGTCTAGATTGGGGCATCGTTTGCGCAATATAGATGCCTTTGCGCTCTACAGATACCAACCATTCTTCATCCAATAAAACACTAAGAGCTTTGACAATCGTATTGCGGTTGACCGTCAACATGTCTGCTAAGGTTCGCGTACTCGGTAGAATATCTCCTTTTTGAAGTCTGCCCTGTTGGATAGCATCAATAATAGCATCCGCTATTTGCAAATAAATGGGTTTATCAGCCGTTTGATCGAAGCGAATTTCTAGTTTCCAAAGCCTTTTCATATGGACTACGTTATAATGTTTATTAAACGAGAGTAAGTAGACCAAAGATACACAATATGACGCTAATGACCAATGCTTATTTTTTCTTTATACCCAGTGTTTTAAAGGTAATAAAATGAGGTTATCTCGTTTATATACAATGAAGTATACACCAAATAAAAGATAAGTTGGCCGCTTGAAGTAGCGTAATTCTATTACATATAGGTTTATTGGCGTAGTGCTGCTAGTTCCAGTAGTTTCAAACAGGTTTTATAATTGCGGGTAGTAGCCACGACATGCAGTTTTTGTTCCAGTAAAGCATTGGTGATTTTGGTTTTACCATATCCATTTGCAGCGACGAAATAAGCTGCTGTATCCGTCAGAACTAAGTGTTCTTCGGGTGCTTTTTTATTCAACAAGGCTGTGGGTTCGAGTACTGTAGGTTTGGAATTAAAAAAGGAAATATACAGCTGTGCTTGTTGCTCAGGCTGCGTAAAAGGACAGTGGTCCAGGATTGTTTGCAGGGAAGTAAGCGGCAGGGTAAGGACGGAAACGAGTAAACCCAGTTGGTCCGTTAAGGCCTGTTCGATGCGATTTGTGATTGTATTGACATCCGTTTCTTCCGATTGAAAGATGACATTGCCACTTTGAATATACGTTTGTACCTGGGCGAATCCGATTGTGTGGAAGAGCTGTTTTAGAACATCCATCGTAATTTTATTCTTACCACTTACGTTAATAGCGCGAAGCAAAGCAATATAGGTTGTCATACGGTTCAGGTTGATATTGATGCCACAAAGATAGCAGATTCCCTTTATTTAGCTGCCTTTCGACTTCTCTTTGTTGGATTAGGTTAAGCGTGTAAACGTGCCATTCATCAAATAAAATAAACCAGTGGTCAAAGAGATTCGGGCGGTTGAGGGATTTGGAATTGATTTGCACCAAAATCAAAGAAATGAAGATACGTTTAGTTGCCGTTTGTTGGGCTTTCCTTTTTGGAATGTTAACGATGCAGTCACAAGAAAAGATGATAGGAGAATTTAAGGTGGATTATGTCCCTTTTTCCAACTATGTACGACCGATAGACAGTTTGAAAACACCTGCGAAAACAGATTTTAGAAGAGCAGAAATAAACATTGAAATTCCCCTATCCATGCACATGGATCAGCGTGGAAAACCGCGTACTTGGTCCATTATTGCACAAGGAGCCTATGCTAAAATGCAGCATAAATTATATGAAGAAGAGCTATTCCCAACTGAATTATTAAATGCGCAAATTGGGGTTAAACACTTTCGTTCGATTAGTGATTCTTGGTCTCTTTTAGTGATGGGAACCGTTGGTTTATATACGGATATGGAAGTGATTAATAGTCAAGCTATTTTGGGACAAGGAGGGGTGTTTTTTATCAAGCATTTCAACAAGAAAGTAGCCTTGGGAATAGGACCTGTTTTGACGAATAGCTTTGGGGTGCCTATGGTTTTACCAGGTATTTATTTTAATTGGGAAACCCATGGCGATTTCTATGTACGCGTAGCTTTCCCTCAAGGCGCAGAAGTAGGGTATAAGGTCAATGAAGTGGTAGATGTAAAACTAGCAGCTGATTTACAAGGGATGACGGCGGTGATTAAACAAGACGACAAAAATATGCTCTTGGGATTCCAACAGGTTGTTGCTGGTTTGCGACCGGAGTTTAAGTTTAATGATCATCTAACTTTGTCTCTTACCGCAGGTAGTTCCCTTGTTCGTTCCTTTTCGTATAATGAGCGTAAGATTAAGAATATTTTTAAAGAGAAAAAAGAAGCTGATCCACGATTTACCACGACGTTTTATGGTGCCGTAAAATTAAAATGGGCCCTGTAGGGCAAATGGCAATTTGCCCCTTACAAAACAATAAGCAAATAAAAAAGAGACGAATTTTAATTCGTCTCTTTTTTATTTGTTTAAGAAATTTTTATTTGCTTAATAAGTTTTTATAGATAATATCATTGAGGAGTGCTTCCTTACGCAAACGAGCGATGGGTAAAGAAGTACCTTGGATGAGGACTTTATTCCCAGAAATAGAACTCATGTGGTTGATGTTAATGAGATAGGATTTGTGTATTCTAAAAAAGTGTTCTTGGGGTAATAACTCCTCTAAGGCTACCATTGTTTGATGGATGATATAACTTTTTTGAGGGGTGTGAATGCGGACATAATTTTGCATGCCTTCGATGTAGAGGATGGTTGCCCATTGAATTTTGACAAAACTATCCTCGTGTTTGATATACATGGAGCCATCCGCTAAACCTAGCTCTGCTTTCTGTTGATGTTTCAGCTCATACCATTCTTTGGCTTTTAGGGCAGCTTGATAAAAGCGTTTGAAGGCGATGGGTTTTAATAAGTAGTCTACAATTTGCAAACGGTAGCCCTCTAACGCATGTTCCGAATAAGCCGTTGTAAAAATAACCATGGGCGGTTGACTAATAGCTTCTAAGAAATCAATACCCGATAAATAAGGCATATTGATATCGAGGAATAGCAAATCAAACTTATCCTTACTCATTAATTCTTGAGCTTCTAATGCAGATCCACACGAAGCTGTGGCAGTTAAAAAGTCTACTTGCGCAATAAAATCCACAATAGCTCTTCGCGCTAGAGGTTCATCGTCAATGACGAGGCATTTTAGTTGGAGTGTATTTTTATCTGTTGTCATGGTTTAAATCAATTTGGAGCACTACAGTAAAGGTATCTTCTTTTTCCTCTAATTGAAACGTATGTGCATCAGGATATTGTATTTTTAATCGTTCTGTTATATTGACAATTCCAATACCACCTTGTTGTTTTTCTCTTTTGAATCGGTCGTTATAGGAATTTTCGATGGCTAAAGTTAGCTTTCCTTTTTCTTCTTTGCAGCGGATGTGTACATAACCCTGTTGATGAGGCAATCGGGAGACGTGCTTGAAAGCGTTCTCTACGAGAGGAACCAGAAGTAAAGGAGCAATTTGCAGCTGTTTGGTTTCGATCTCCCATACACATTGAACCGTGAGTTCCTCTTGCCATCGAATTTCTTCAATGGCTACTAGATCTTGTAAATATTGAATTTCTTGATGCAAGAAAACATGCTGTTGGTTGCATTCATAGAGCTGATAACGCAGGATATCCGAGAATTTAAGTAGTACCGTTGACGCTAATTCTACGTTGTTTTGCATCAGGATGTGAATGTGATTGAGGATGTTGAACATCAAATGCGGATTGATTTGATCCTGTAGGAGCTTAATTTGGGCCTCTAAATGCTCTTGTTTCAATTTGGCGTTTATCTGTTCAATTTTATAGTGTTCCTCATAGAATCGAATACCACAAGTTGTAGTCACAATAGCCATAGCAGAAGGAAAGGAGCTAAACAATTTGTGTACAAAAAACTGTTGCCAGGTAACGGCACCTGCATCGCGGAGTACAACAGTATCGTTGACGTAGTATGGAAATAACGTAAAGAAGAAGGAAATCAGTATATTTAGGAGAAGGATGCCCACAAAGAAAACCAGAATAAAGCGTTTCATTTTCCCCTCTTTTAAGGCTTTTGGCAGTACAATATCACTTAAATAATGAGCAACGGTAATAAAACATAACATAACCGTCAAGCAATGTAAAAGCCAATAAAGCGGGCGATTATTGATGTGGATATAGGGCCATACCGAAAGAGCGAGGACGGACCAGAATAAAATAAAAAAGAGGCGTTTGTGTTTGCTTATATTGATCGTTGGATGCATGAATCACTTAAATTTGAACTACAAAGGTAAATAAAGGATAATCATTTGATTCAAAGAACTATTTTTTGACCAATGGAATGAATTTTTTGATGAATGGTTTCGTTTGAAAAAAAGAAAGCACAGCACTTAAGCTATGCTTTTTTCTTTTTATTACAAGAACATATAGCTAACCCCTAGTTGCACTTGATTTGATTTGGATTTGAAGTTTTTAGAAAGACTGTTTAATTGACGCGCATACGTTAATTCAACAGCAAATCGGCCCATCGTTACCCCAGCACCTACTTGTGCTTTGACATTGTTTTTGTTGAAGTTCCAATCGCCCGTTGTCAGATTGTCAATGGCGCTTAATTTGTCGTTGATTACTCGAGAATAAACACCTCCTGCTAATACGTGAAGACGTATGGTATTGAAATCAAACAAGGTATAACCAATCGAAACAGGAAGGTCAATGCTTTTCCATTTCGCACGGTCAATTAAAGGGTTGTCCAGAGAAGATTTAGATTCGCTGTACAATAGTTCAGTTTGAACAAAAAAACGATCCATGTGGTATTTTGCTGTAACCCCAGCAGAGAATCCCATGGCACTTGATTTGCTTAGGTTTTCTAAATTACCTGCAATATTCGCGTGATTTGATGCTACTTTTACCCCCAGTTGAAAAGGATTTTGGTTTTGAGCATTTACACTACAAACGGCTAATAGCATACCTAAACTAAAAATTGTTGCTTTCATTTTAATGATTTAAATTATGGAAGCAAATAACCTTCAGTTTAGGCATTTGGACAATTTTCTTTGACCAACGGAAGCTCTCTTTTGATTAGTAGTTCCGAAAGAAGGGTAACGGTATGTTTGTTGCGTTACGGTTCAAAAATATTCATCTTTTCATCATAAATAGGGCTCGTTAGACCTAAGAAATGGAGGACGCTGTGAAAGACGTGATATTGAGATAATAAAGGATTGGGTTTGAGTTTTATAGCATCGTCAGACACCCAGACAAGGAATGGAATCTCATATTGTTCTTTAGGCGCAAAGCTCATGGGCAAGCCGTGCATATACAGATTTTTCTCTCCTAGTGATTCCCCGTGATCCGAAACAAATACCAATGTACTCTTGAAATCGGGCAAGGTTTGAAGGTCTTCAATGATGCGGTGTAAGATATAATCCGTATAGACAATGGTATTGTCATACGCATTGATGAGTTCCTCTTGTGCGCAATTGGCTAGTTCTACACTAGAACAAACCGGACTGAATACTTCAAAGGCAGGGGGATATTTGGTGTTGTACGTTGGTCCGTGACTCGTACTGCTGTGTAGGACCACCAGTATTTTGTTTTTCGTACTCGCTAAAATATCTTCTTTGAGGTTGGTCAGTAGTATTTCATCATAGTCACAATTGCCTGTTATGCAATTTTGGCGCAATAGCTCTTTGCTCTGATAGTTTGAAATATGTACGGGAGGTTCTCCCCAATTGGTTGTTTTCCAAATGACGTCAACCTGGTTGCGGTATAAATAATTGGGCAATATCTCATATAGGTCGTTGGTTTCTTTGTACTCTAAAATACTCTTTACTCCAGCAGTTGTATAGGTGGCGGAGGATTGTGCATCAAAGTGATAGAGCTGTTTGGTCTGAGATAGGAGTGGGTTAGTATTCTTTTCATAGCCATAGAGGGAGAAGTTTTGCTTTCTTGCCGATTCCCCTATTACAAGTACAACAATAGATTTTTCATCTGTAGTATGCGTCACATCAGGTAGGCGTATTTCTTTTTTGTTTTGCTGTGCTTGGTGAACATAGAAAAGCGCAGTATTAACGGTATAGGACCAAGGCATGGCTAAGCCCCCCAATTGTTTGGAGTGTTTGTCAATCCACAGTAGATTGGTCGCATTCATCAAGACTAAGAGAATGATTCCGAGGAGTGAAGCCCCAAAGCTAAGGAGAACGGTTTTCAGCTGATCTTTGATTAGTTTTATTCGATAGATTAAGATACTAGGTCCAATTCCTAAAAACAGAAAATACCCCACCAGTTTAAAGGAAAAAAAACTACTCGATTCTTCATAATTTGTATTCAATAGATTGCCAATCATACTTTCATCTATAATGATGCCATAGGTATGGATAAAATAGAGGGCTACTGCATTCAGTGCAAAAAACAAACTCAAGAGCCCTTTGCCTAATCGATGTGCGAGCGAAAGGAAGAGGTAAAAAGCAAAGAAGTTAGCCAAGATCATGAGGAGAAATAGGCTGCAGATTAAGGCAAGTTTATGAGTCCCTTTGGATTCAATATGTTGAAATACAAATTGAAAAAAGGGAAGATGGTATAGCCCCGTATTGATGATACTCATCCAAAAGGCAAATGTTCGGGTTTGATATTTATTTTTGAACATAGCGTTGTGTCATTTTATAGAGCGAAAATAGAAAGCTGAGTAAAGCACAATAATAAATAAATAAGTTTTCACTTTGTATGCGAAAGAGCAAAATAATACAGCAGATCAGAAAAATAACAAGGAATACCGGATAGTATTTTTTGTGGTATATCCAGGGCCATAAAGCATAACGTTGACTAATATAGGTTCCCAATACCCCTGAAGTATATCCTAATATACAGCCTACAAGTACATCCAAGGGATAATGTGCCCCTACGGCAACACGGGTAAAAGCAAAAAGTAAGCCCAATACGATCATTCCAACAAAGTAAGGGATTTTGTACTTTTTATTTTGCGGACTAAGCGCAAACAGTACAACCGTCAATACGGTAAATACCGTTATAGAATGCCCTGAGGGAAAGCTTGTCGACCCTGATAATTTTTCTCCAATGATGTTGAATGTGGTGTAGTCAAAGGCTTTTGCAGGTCTGGGAATTGCGAATACCTCTTTGGTTATGATAGCAAAGAGAAAGGAAATGAGAGAACTAGTCAAGAGTGCTTCCCATAGTTTAGGCGCATACAGAATGAAAAGGGTTAAAAAAGACAACAAGATTAAGGCATCACCCAATTGAGTGAGGTTTGCTAGGGTTTCGGGAGATTGTTGTACATGGTGATTGATAAAGTAAAACCAATCCTTTTGAATAAAAATATAGCCGTGGACCGATAGGCAATCAAGACTATAAAGTACAAGTGCAATTTTCAACAAGAGCGCAAAAGGCAGTAAAAAAAAGACAACTGTAGGTTTTGAATAATGGGTGTGAATCAACTTGTTCATGTATAGAAATTAACTAGGTTGCAAAAGGGTAGTAAAAAGGAAGTGATCCATCGGTGTAGTGGAGCATGTATCTTCCTTTTGGTGGTGCAAAATAGCTGTGCTATAGTACCTTATCAAATAATAAGGATGAACAGGAGGGGAATTATGATATACTGCGTTGGGCTATAGGCCAACAGAAATAGAAGAGCATAAAAAAAGGAACCCTCTCGGGTTCCTTTTTGACCAATGATTCTACATTAAGCATTATGAATGAAGAGATCACGTAAAAATTTTGAATGCACTGGTCGTGTTTAAACATAGTTATTAATAGTTACTTTATAACCTTTATAGCAGGATGCGCTTTATTTAGTGTTGGATCTTCTTCTTTGTGTTCTTCTTTTTTGTTTTTACCTCCAAAATTGTAAGTGATTCCCAACTTGAATACCCTCATATCATTGTTGAATGTAAAACGCGTTTGTTGATTAGGGTCTTCTAGAATGGATGTTCTAAAACCACCTGTTTTGAATAAATCACTTACGGCAAAGGTGGCAGTGAATTGATCTTGCCAAAATTTCTTACTTACCCCTACATTAACTTCCCCTAGCGAGCGATAGCTGAAGTTAGAGTCGATACCGCCATTTTGATACCAAGCCGTTACTTCCAAACTGAACTTCGCCGGTAATTTAAAATTGTTGTACGTAAATACACCAATGCTATTTTTGTTTGTATTGATGCGGTTATTATCAAACTTAGTATTGTAAAAATAGACACCGTGATAATTTTCCCAACCGTTGAATCCTGGAATGGGCAACGATAAAGACGCTTGCCATTCGCTTCTACTTTTTCCGTTGACACTAGTAAAGTAAGCGCTGTTTACACTTTCATTAAAATAGCTATACAACATCGGATCTGTAATGCGGCTATATCCTAAAGTCAAATCAATAAAACCTAGAAATTGCTGCGTTAGTTCGATATTATTCGAAAATTCGGGTTGCAAATTGGGGTTACCCCAGGTTTTTGTGGTGTTGTTGAGGTAGCGAACCGCAGGATTCAACTTGTC
The DNA here is from genome assembly GCF_029894455.1 of Myroides gitamensis. Classification (NCBI taxonomy): domain Bacteria; kingdom Pseudomonadati; phylum Bacteroidota; class Flavobacteriia; order Flavobacteriales; family Flavobacteriaceae; genus Myroides; species Myroides gitamensis. The sequence continues at coordinate 1,594,224 of NZ_JARYHN010000001.1, read as the reverse complement.
AAATTCAGGTCGTTCTATTCTTCGAGCGTAGGATGCCATGATGGCGTAGTTTTCACTAGGCGTATAGGTAACCTGTACGGTTGGAAATAGAGAGAAATAATCTTGTTTGACTAAGTTTTTATGCTGTAGGGTATCCCCTTTGATGTGGGTGTATTCTCCACGTAAACCTGCTATAATAGCCCATTTACCCTGTGTTATATCAATAGATCCATAAAAGGCATGTACCCCCGTTTTATATTCAAATTTACTTCGGTTCAGCTGATTGACACCTTCGCCTTGTGCAAGTAAGGTATGTAAACGCTCATCTGTCTGCAAACTCGCATAATTGCTCTTGATACCAAATTCAACTTTAGCGCTTGATTGTGCTTCGTCCCATAAGGTATTTTGATAATCTGATTTAAAATTAAACTCTTTGCGATCCGTTGGGTATACGTTATGTTGCTTCGTCATCCAAGGATTTCCAGGTACAAAAGGAGCTACCTTTCCTACAATAAAATCTGTGACATCCGATTTGACATATACTAGACCCGCTGAGGTAGTCCAACTTTCTTTTTCTGCCAATTTATGGGTGTACTGTAAATCCGTTTTAAACGTGGTCAATTTACTTTTGCTGTCATTTTTTTGCATGGATTGCTCAGGAGAAACTTCCCTTGTACCTGTCGTTGTATGTGTTTTAACGGTACTTGGCGTATCATTATAGTCGAAAGATGTTGATAAGCGCAAGACATGACCTCGTTCAAAGGTTCTCGCGACATCAAACTTAACGAGATGTGATTTGCTGTTCAAAAAGGTACGTTGAGACTGATTCAACCAATCTTGATTCGCCGTTGCTACGTCTTTTTTCTCATAGTTTTCTCTCCATCGATCGGGCGCATAACTGTAGGAATACATCAAATTATAGTTCCAATGGTCATTGCCATATCCGAGGTTCAAGGCGTGATCGGTACTAACTTTATGGCTAATACCCACTGTTGAGTTTACCGAACCGTAGAAACCTTGTACTAATTTCTTTTTCGAAATAATATTAATAACACCACCCGTTCCTGAAGCATCAATATTGGCGGGTGGAATATTCATGATTTCAATTGTCTGTAGGGTAGAACCCGGGGTACCTTTGAGGATGGTTTTCAATTGCTCTGTTGTGAGCTGTGTCGGTTGTCCGTCCATGAGTACAGTTACACCTGATTTTCCTTTGATTTTGAGTTCTCCACTTTGACTCATGGTCACACCAGGTAATGATTTCAATACATCATAAGCCGATTGTGTTTGCGCTAAATTACTTTGCTCAATATTTAAGGTTGCTTTACCAGGGGTTACCTTCAATGCTTTTCTATGGCTGGTAATAAGCACTTCATCGAGGATGTTTTCATCACTAGCAAGGGTAATTGTTAGCGGCGTATGGGCAGCAGCTAAGGAAAGTTGCTGTTCTACTGTCTGATAACCAATAAAGCTTACCAGTAGTTTATAATCTCCCTTGTTCTTGTTTACTGTAAAGCTGAAGCTTCCATTTTCTTCACTCATGGTCACGTATTCCTCTTTGGGATTATCGATCGCTTGTAAGAGTAAAGTAGCCCATCCAACAGGCTGATTTTGGGTGTCTTTTACCGTGCCTATCAGTTGCGTTTGTGCACAGAGTACTCCGCTCAAGAGTAGGAATACTAAGAGTATTGTTTTTTTCATTTCCGTAAAATTAAAATTGAGAGGCACTGTACTTTTTCTTTTTTGTAAGACCATCTAGTTGAAGTACAATGCTAAAGGGGTTTGGAGTTAAAGCAAAGGATTAATTTCCGCTATGGTTTGTAAGGCTTTGGTCCGAATAGCCAAGAGCATATCTTCCGTCCGATCGAAGTTGAGCTCATCCAATAGAACCACCTCCAAAATAGCATACTGAGGCATGGCGATGCGGTGTGCGTTCCATTTGCTTTTTTTCAAGGTTTTCCAATACGCTTGTTGCACTTTAGCGTTTTGCCCCATTAACCAAAGTTCGATTTGCATTTCAGCGTGATTGAGCACAATGCCATATCTCAACTTCTTGTCTCTTAGTTCTCGATTAAAAAAAGAAAAATAGCTGTAATCGAGATACCCAGGTGCAATATTCCCTACCTTAAATTCCGCTTTATGATGAAGAGCAAAATCTGCTTTGGTTTGCATCAAAAAGCGCAAGAGAAAATGATAGGCTTGGGCTATCTTCTTGTTTTGAATTTCTTTTTGGTAATGCTGGAGTAGGGTATGAATAGATTTCATTGTTTTTTTTAAATTGGGGTTATTCTAGTACCGCTTGAGCGAGTTGATAGCTGATTGCTACAGCATCGATGTTGGCACTATTGCTCAGGACAACTAGCGTTAATTTTTTACTTGGAATGCGAATCAAATTACAATTGTAACTCATCCATCCTCCAGAATGTTCTAGGGCATCTAGGCCTTGTATTTTACTTAATCCAATACCAAAGGCATAGGGACTATAATCGACAATGTCTGTGCCCTCAGGGGTAACCGAAGGGAAAGCCGTAGCAAACTTTTTGACAAGTGCTGATCCACCTACTTTTCCCGAGGTCATATTTTCACCCCAACGGACTAAATCACCAACGGTACTATGTACTTGACCATCTCCGGTGTGGGTCCAAAATACTTCATCGGGTTGATCCGCTTCATTATACGATAAAACGTGATGGCGTTCAATCGGGTACTGATCGACGATGAAGGTATTATTCATCCCTAAAGGGGTAAAAATATACTGCTGACTAAAGTCTTTCATTGACATACCACTTACGCGTTCTATAATCTGCGCCAATAAGAAGTAGCCCGTATTGCTGTATTCTTGTTGGGTGCCTACTTCAAACTCTGTATGGGTTAATTCACACAAATGTTGTACTGTTTCAGCACTGCTTAGCGGATATTGTCCATCAAGTCCTTTGTTATAGGCAATTTGCATATAATCAGATAGTCCACTAGAATGGCTGATTAAATGCGCAAGGGTAATGGGTTTTACATAGTCCCCCAATTCTGGCATATAAATGTATAGGGACTGATCAAGGGCTAGCTTTCCTTGTTGTTCCAACAACAGGATACCAAAAGCAGTAAATTGCTTGGAGATGGATGCAATATTGAATACATCATCAACCTGTAATTGTCGAGCAGGATCTAGCGTAGCCAAACCAACAGCTCCCGTATACGTTGCGCCTTGGTCAAAATGTACTTGGTACGTAAAACCAGGTTTATCTGCTTTGCCGTTTTGTTGTGCAATTCTTTCCAACTTTGTTGTCATTTGTTCTTCTTTTTTTGTGGGCGTCTCGGATTTATCTGATTTATCCGAACAGCTAAGTAGTCCTAGACTTCCTACAGTGCATACACTGACCAAGGCGATATATAAAAGTTTCTTTTTCATGTTTTATGGATGTGAAAGGAGTATCGTTTCAATATATGAGGCAAATATCTCCTTGCATTTTCTTTCCATCAAAAAAAAAGGATGAACGGGCTGATTTTTATGACCAAACGCATTCAGCAACATCGGTTTAGGGGATGTAGATCACTATTTTACTCTTCTAATTTATCGAGTAATTCTCTTTTATACGTTGATCCTATCGGTAGGATAACTCCTCTTTCTAGTTCCACTTGACCTCCTGAAATCTTTTTAATTTGATTCAAGGCAACAATATGCGATTTGTGGATGCGCATAAAGTGATTGCGATCTAATTTCTTTTCTATTTCAGTGGTTGTAATTGGACTGAGGTACTGTTTTTCTTTGGTAAATACTTTGACGTAGTTTCCCCAACTTTGCAAGTGGGTGATATCGTTGTAGTGCAGTTTAAGTGTATCACCATCTACGCGAAGCAAAATATACGATGTTTCTTGTTCTTTCGGTATTGTGTCTATCGTTTCACTGATGGGTTTATAGCGGGAAAATACATTGTCTATTGCAGCCATAAAGCGCGCTAAATCAAAAGGTTTAACCAAATAATCCACCACGCGGTATTCATAGCTTTCTAATGCATATTCTTTATAAGCGGTGGTCAATATAACAAGGGGCGGATTTTGAAGGGCTTTGAGCATTTCTAATCCTGTGATACCCGGCATGTTGATATCCAAGAAGAGGAGGTCTACAGGATTTTCATACATGTATTCCATGGCTTCGATGGGATTGTAGAACGACTTTTGTAAGTCGAGTTGCTTTAGTTTTTGAATGTAATGCCGGAGGACTAAGTGTGCGCCTTCTTCGTCATCAATGATCATACATTTGAGTGTCTTGTTCATGGGTGTGGGTGTGTTAGTTTAAATGTATAATTAAGTTCGTGGTGTACGTGTTTTGATCTTGTGTTGTTTCTAGGGTAAAACGATTGTGGTATAGTAATTCAAGCCGTTGACGGATATTGATTAGTCCGATGCCTGTTGAATTGTTCTGAAGGAGTTGATCGCCTAATGAATTGGCTACTTTTAGATGAATGACTTGTTTTTCTATGGTTACCGCTAAGGATACAAACCAAGGGTGTTGAATGGTTAAGCTGTGTTTGAATGCATTCTCTACTAAGGTAATGAGCAATAGGGGTGCAATCACATAGTGTGGAGCTAAATCTTCAGGGTCCTCAATCGTGTAGGTAATGACACAACGTTGTCCTACGCGCTCTTTTTCGAGTGCGATATAGTTGCTGATAAAGGCCAATTCTTCTTCTAAGGTAACGGTATCTTTTTTAGAATTTTCCAATTGATACCGCATCAAGTTTGAAAGTTGGAGAATGAGATCTGGCGTACGCGTAGGATCCGTTAAGCTAACCCCGTAGAGGTTATTGAACATATTAAAAACAAAGTGGGGGTTCAGTTGGGCATGTAAGTATTTGATTTGAATTTCACTCAGCATCAATTGTGCTTCATTGCGTTTTTGCACTTCATGCGAATAGGTGCGAACTAACAGGATGGATAGAATGGCCGCTGTACTAATTACACAAAGAACGAGATGCGAGACATAATGGTCTAGGAGTGTATCTTCATCCGTTAAATAGTAGGTTGGGTCAATCCACCAATAATCTGCAGCCAGTAATATACCCGCTCCTAGTAGCGTGAAAATAACCGCTGCTATTCCATAAAGGAGGTATTTTTTGTTGAGAAATAAAGAAAAAAGAAAGTAGCGATGAAAAATCGCTTGCCCATAGACAAGGGAAAAGAATAGGAGGGTTTTAATGAAATCTGCTTGTGAGATGGACTTCATTAATTCGGGCAGCATGATAAGTACAAACAAGGCGCAGAAGTAAATCACTTCCTCTACGAAAGGTTTGGTATACCATTTTTGCGTTTTCTCCATTCGACACTACTTTTAAGGACAAACATAGTTGTATTGCACCTTAAGTTACAAAAAAATATGACGAACGCAGTTCGTCATGGGGAAAATATAAGTTTGTACGTGCAGTTTGTAAGGAGATGGGCTTTTTTGCTTTTTTGTGCGGTTTATTCTTCACAAAAAAGCAAAAAAACTATTGCCCAATTTCATCACACAATTCTTGTAAACTGCGTAATAATTGAGCTACATGTAAACCATCACAAGTAGCGTGATGCACTTGAATGGAAATCGGCATTAAAATTTCATCCCCTTGAACGGAGTATTTTCCCAAAGTAAAAATAGGTGCAAAGTAATCGCCAAAACCAGGGACATTCAGGTTAAAACCATCAAAATTTACCCAGGGAATCATCGATATATTGAATATATTTTCGATGCCTTGTTGAGGCGATAAGGCATAATTGTCCTTATACTGGTCGTGTGTTCGGTCATATTCTGCTAAGAATACCTTTAAATCGTCGGTATACATCGTGTATAATTCAGAGAATGTTTCGGTCTCTGGATGCATAATCGTATAGGCAGGATGGATAATATCCCATTGAATAAGTTCTCCCTCTTTCATGGCAAATTTAAAAGCAGCATGCTTATTTACTGCCTTTGCCAGTAAATAAATGATTGTGGGATAGAATTTATAGTCGTTCGCCTTGATAAAAGGAAGGACTTTGCTGATGTTTATTTTTGTGGTTAAGCTAAATCCACAACGCAATTGATCTTTAAAATGGTAGAAATGCTCTTTTCTGTTCCATGTTTCTATGTCGAATTTTTTGTAACTCATCTTGTCATGCAAATTTTAATAAAGAAAGCAAAAGTACAAGGATTATTCGATTTAGAGGGGGTATATCCCCAAAAGAAGGAAGTGGAACGGATGAATAAAGGGATGAATAGTAAGGCTTAATTTAGGATTCAGCTTAAGCTTTTCCTAGTTCAAGAGCTAATACCCCTGCGATAATCAGTGCAAGTCCGAAAAGCTGGATGATGGTTAGGGTTTCTTTAAAAACGACTAAGCCAATAAGGGCGAGTATGGTAATACCAAGTGCTGCCCAAATACCATAGGCAATTCCTATAGACATTCCCTGTTTGAGCGAAAGTGACAGTAAATAATAGGCCCCTACAACACCTAAAACCGCGATAATTGAGGGAATTAATTTTGTAAAACCATTGGATTGTCTAGTGGCTAATGCACCAATAACTTCAGCTAAAATAGCAGCGATAAGAAAAATGTATTTCATGTGTTTCGAATTTGAGGCAAAGGTATTTTGATGCTTTCAAATCTGGAATAAGACACAAATTAATCCTATGGACAATTTTATCCACTAGTACAAAAGCAACTGCTTTGCGGTTTTCTTCTTAATTTTGTTTTGATTTTTGCCCTTTAGATTATGTATAGAAATAAAATACCACAGCATTTGGATTATGGTGTAACCGTGACATTGAAGGTGATGGGAGGGAAGTGGAAACCCTGCATCATCGATTGTGTTGCTACTGGGATTCAACGACCTACTGATATTCAAAAAGCGATTAAACACACCAGTTTACGCGTAATTAATAAGCAGCTGTCAGAATTGGTCGAATATGAGGTTTTAACAAAAGAGGTATACGAAGGATATCCCTTAAAGGTAGCTTATCATTTAACTGCTTTTGGAGCAACTTTATTACCCATTATTGCTGCTATGGAACATTGGGGAGATCAATATGCAGAAAAAGTAACTCAATTGGCAGTGAATAGAAATGAAAGCATACAAATGGGTTAATTAGTGGTCTCATGCGACAGTTTGGGATAAGAAATTAGTAAACATGCTGGTTTAGCAGATAAATAAAATGAAAAAGCGCTAAGTAAGATTAGCGCTTTTTCTTGTATTACACCCATTCCTCAACCAAGTGATACCACAAGGTTTGTCCATTTTCATAGCGAAAAACCGCAGAAGCTTGTCTTGTGTTTTGACTGTCATCGGTATATTGAATTTCAGTATAAGAAACAAGAACATGATGCGAAGTTGCTTGTGCTTCTATGTTTTTTACCTCCACTTTTCGCTGTGGAAATTGCCCATACACTTTGTGTAGCCATTGCGTTAACATAGGGAAGTCAACCGTATTGCCATCTCCGTTGACTAATTGGAAGGCAGGATCAAACGTATTGGTTATTGCTTCATATAGGGCTTGTTGGTCTGTGGCTGTGCCATTGAACCACATTTCGATGTGGTGACAAAAATCTTGAACTTGTTTTTTACCAAGTTCGATAAGCGCGGTTGTATGCATTGTATTGATTTAAATGATTTTATTTTTTTTATTGGTTAAATAGAAACTGATACCAAAGAGTTGTACCGTTCCAATTGTAACTAAAGCTGTGGCAAAAGCGATTGGAAATCCAAGGGTTTCGCTCAAACTAAAAAAGACAGTACCTAGAATTGCTCCACCTAATACACTACCCACTTGAATAATGGTACTGATAATACCCGACGCTTGACCGGCTTGCTCTACGGTAATGGGGCGAATGCTCTCCTTCATCATGACGGGCATAATGAGCCCATGACCTAGACCTGCGCATAAAAATAAACCATGTGCAAGGAGATTAGGGGTAGGGAAGTTGTAAAAGAACAAGCCAAGTGAGACAAAAGAAAGACATAAGAGCGTTAAGGCAAATGGAATCCAAAAAGCAGCACTTCGTTCTATTTTAGCAAATAGGATTGGACCTAAAAAGAATCCAATGCCATAAGGGACAATTGCCAATCCAGTAGCTAAAACAGACCATTGTAAATGCGTTTGTAAATAGTAAGGATAACAAATGAATAGTCCAGCTGTAAAGTTGTAGAATAAGATAATCGGCAGATGCAATGCAAAGGCTTTATTGTGGAATAAACGCAAGGATATCACTACATTTTTATGTTGTTTTTCTCTGTTTCTTTCATACTGGATGAACGCTGTCAATAAGATAAAACTCAAGCCGATAAGTCCCCATATCCACCAGGCCCAATGAAACGTTCTCCCGTAGATAAGTGGTGTTATAAAACAAAGTAGGGTGCTGATAATCAGTAAAACACCACCATAGTCCAACCGTTGTTTTCGCAGGGGTTCTGCAGGCATATTGGTGTAGATTCCATATAAACAAAGAGCGGCAACAGGAACATTGACGAAGAAGATAATTTCCCAGGTCAAGCCTCCGAGTTGGAGTTCTAATAGAACGCCTCCCAATAATTGCCCCATAATGGCGGCTAATCCAAATACAGACCCAAAGAATCCCAAGGCTTTGGCACGTTCTTGTTCTTCAAAGAGTATTTTAATCGAAGCCAATACTTGTGGTGCTAGTAAAGAAGCTCCAATACCTTGTAAAAAGCGAGCAAAGATGAGTAATTGAATCGTTGGGGATAAGCCACAGGCAATGGACGAGAAGAGAAAAATCCACAAGCCCAGCGTAAAAATGTTTTTTCGGCCGTATATATCCCCTAATTTTCCACTGCAAACAACCAAAGCCGCATAGGTTAGTCCATAAATAGCAATCACCATTTGCAGTTGATTGTCTGTTGCTTGAAAAGAGGTTTTAATGGCTGGTAAAGCCATGTTGACGATGAAGTAATCCAAAGGGGATAAAAAAGCCCCCACGACGAGGTAACGCAAGATGGTCCATCTGTTTTTATATTCGTTCATTCGATTATTTTTTATTTCTTTGCAAAGAAAACACGCTCGATACAAAATAAATTGTATCTAAAAAGGTTTTTGTTGGTTTAAGCCATGCAGTTAAATCGAATTGATCCCATTCTTATTGAACAAGTCGTATGTATTGCTGATGTCTATACGATGCAGTTTAAAGCAGAATTAACCTTGGTGTATGTGTTAGAAGGAGAGGGGGTGACTCATTTTGAAGATCAAGCGATTCCCTTTCAGCAAGGCAAGCTCTTTTTGATTCCTTTTGATGCAAAATACAGCTTCGATAGTGCGAAGCACAGTCGCTTTTTGGTGATTGCGTGTCCACAAAGTTTTATTACGCAAATTCGCTTAGAAGCAGATCGCATCGAAACCTGCGATAACTTGACGAAGCTGAGCTATATTACACATAATTACCACGCTAAAGCCGGTTGTGTATTTCGCATTGTTGAAGATGGGGTATTGGCAGAACAGCTGTTGTATGCCATGGAGCGAGAAGCGCAAAACCCAATTCAAGATTACCTGATTATTCGCCAAGCAATGGGAATATTGCTCAATCTCGTGGCGCGTAATTTGATTCAAAGTGATTACAATTCTACAGCAGAAAAGCAGAAAGTACGCGATGTTATGAAGGTGATTACCTACATTCAACAACATATTGCCAATCGAGATAAATTGTCTATTGCGTCCTTGGCACAGGAATTCGGCATGGCTAAGAGTTATATTGGGGCGTATTTTAAAAAACAAGTGGGACTATCGCTGCAAGATTATATTTTGGATTACAAGTTGAAATTAGCAGAAATCCGCTTGAAATACAGTACGATGCGATTAAAAGAAATTGCCTTTGAATTAGATTTTAACGATGAGAGTCACTTCTCTAAATTGTTTAAAAAGTACAAGGGGATGACTCCTTCTCAGTATAGAGCTGCGCATAAACAGTAATGATTTGAAGCTGTGATTTGAGATAGATGTCAATGGGTATCAACCAGCAAACAGAAAAAATACAACCTTTCCTCTACCGTGGGAATTGATGTTGGTGGAGATAGCAAAGACTCGTTCTTACAAAAGTGAGAACGAGTCTTTGTTGTTTTTACTTGCTAGATGTAAATGCTTCCGTTGTTTGCTGACTTCCAAAGTGATGGACGATTTCATCTAAGAAATACTGTTGTTGTGTCGCATTAAAGGCTGCTGTAGCATCAGAGAGCACAACCGCATGATACCCTCTTTCATGTGCATCTCGAAAGGTACTTTCTACACAAACATGGGTAGCATAGCCTACTAAAAAAAGTTTTTCTATGTGGTTATTTCTCAAATACACATCGAGGTTTGAACCAGTAAAGGCACTCGCTCCTGTGCGACCTTTAACGATAAACTCGCCTTCAATGGGTTGAACCGTTTCATAGAAAGAAGTGCCAAAAGCACCTGCTTGAAACGTACCCGCTTTGGGAATGGCATGGCGTAAACCACTCGTAGCTAGACCCAGTTCCGGATATCCTGCAGTAAAGCTCAAACCCACATGGATAACCGTTAAGTTATGGTTACGCGCATAAGCCAACGCCTTTTCAATCTGTTGGATCGACTGTTGCATTAGGGCTTGATCTTCTACTAAAGCCTTGTATAGCTTGCCTTGTGGATGCATCCACTCATTTTGTGTTTCAATTAAAAGTAAAGCTGCTTTTTCCTTTGTTTGTGCTTGTATCGTCATCATAAAAATTAAATTAAGCGTGATTAAAACGAATTTTTTCATTATAAATTGAGATTTAAAGGGTTAGTAATATGGTCTTTGGAAATTTTTGAAACGGCCAACCAACGGGAGTCAAATTTGATGTACGAGAGGTAGTCCGTGATGATGAGCTGTTGGGCTCTAAAGTATTGCACTTTTACAAGGGCAATCGTATCCGTTACATCTAGTACCTCGATGAGGTACTCCAAGTTGCGCACGCCAGAAGCCATTTGTTGAGCATCCTCTTTGTAGGCTTTTACTAAGGCTACCCAGGTGGTTAGTGGCAGTTTAAATAGGCCGTTTGTCTCTGTAGGAATAAGAATGGCAAAGTCAGTGTGAAAGCCTTGGTACATCGTCTCATAGTTTAGCGCATTTAAAGCGCCTTGAGAAAAGGTGTCTTCTACAAGTTGAAGAATCTCTTTTTTTGCTTGTTCTGTCGAAGGAGTTTGAGCTGTCATAGTCAAAGATGAAAGAAAGGTGAAACAAATACAAAGGATTAAAATTGTTCTTTTCATACCTAAATTGTTTTTAAATGCCATTAATTGTAAATAATCTACAATTGCAAATGAAGGACTTATATTTTATATTTACAACATTAATTGTAAGTTATTTACAAATCATGGAGAATAAGGAAAATAAAGAGCTGTCATTTGACTTTGATTTTTTAGATAAATTGGTTGTGGGTATTGGGGAAGTTGCTCAAATTACGGGCATTCCGACACGTCAAATTCGCTATTGGGAAGAGAAGGGTATTATTAGCAGTTTAACGGAAGAGGAAGGAAAAAACAGACGCTACAACTACGAGAACATTAAAAAAATGTTATTGATCAAGGAATTAATGGAAGAAGGGTATACCTTGGATGCTTCTGCTGAGAAAGTGAAGAAGCGCATGGAAATGATTGAAGCGACCTTAAATAAATTGAGACAACCCTAAACGAGTGGAACGAGATGCGATATGTGCGCTATAGCTTGGTTATTGTGAGTCTGTTGCTGTTATTCTTCTTGTTGAAGTATAATGGCACAACGCGATTTGCGAAAGAGCCAAAGGTATTGAGGAGCACCATCGACTCCCTAGACTCAAAAGCATTACAAGCCCCTTTGTATGAAGAATATTTACGGGCAAAATTTGATCATTGTACGCCTTAGTATTATTTTTTACTTTAGAAGATGGCTAGTTATAAATATTGATTATCAGATTTTTAAGTGTACTGATTTGTCATAGAAAACCTTTTTTGTCATATGGCAATTGCCTTTGAAAGGAGGCCTTCTACTTTTGTTGTTTAATTCTTTAACGTTTGAACAACATGAGTATGGATATTTTAGTCGGACTCCAATGGGGAGATGAAGGAAAAGGTAAGTTTATCGATCACATTTGCAGCCAATACGACATTGTAGCTCGCTTTAACGGGGGAGCCAATGCGGGGCATAGCATTTACTACAACGGAGAAAAAGTAACGTTAAAACTGCTTCCATCGGGTGTTTTTTATCCGAATACGATGAATGTAATTGGAACAGGCGTGGTTGTCAACCCAATCCAATTGCAACAAGAAATAGAACAGTTGATGGCTTTGGATGCTACTTTGGCTTTACCTAAGCGGTTGTTGCTTTCGGCTAAAGCTCATTTGGTTTTACCGACTTATGCTTATTTTGATCAGTTTTATGAAGCCCATCCCGATTATCGAACGATAGGTACTACAAAGAATGGAATTGCACCTGCGTATGCAGCGAAAATACTCCGCCAAAACTTGCGTGTGGGTGATATTTATAGTGCACAATTTACCAGCGAATTACAGGCTATACTCGCCCGACAATACCGAGAATTGGAGCAGTTCCAGTGCGGTTTGCCGCCTTTGAAGGAAATGGAAGCGGCTTATATGGATGGGATTGCATTCTTGAAAACACTACTGATTACCGATACAGAACTATATGTCAATCAAGCGTTAAATGAAGGAAAAAAGGTATTAGCAGAAGGAGCGCAGGCGACGATGTTGGATATCGATCACGGTACGTATCCGTATGTAACTTCGTCGAGTACAGTTGCTGGAGGTGCTTGTACTGGATTGGGGGTTTCTCCAAAAAAAATAGGAGAGATATTTGGCGTAACGAAAGCGTATACAACCCGTGTTGGGGAAGGGATTTTTCCGACAGAATTAGCAGGAGCAGAAGCAGAGCAACTACGCAATAAAGGAGGGGAGTTTGGTTCCAATACGAAACGACCAAGACGTGTGGGCTGGTTGGATTTACCTGCATTAAAGTATGCCTGTATGGTGAATGGCGTTACCCAACTGATTGTCACAAAAGGAGATATTCTCAGTGATAGGGAAGAAGTTCCTGTTTGTACCCACTATGAAGTGGAAGGAAAACAACAGGCGTACTTCAGTGTTCATCAAGAAGAAGAAACAACGCAAGCCATTTATCAATCCTTTGAAGGTTGGACGGGTGATTTCACTCAAATTAAAACAAAAAATCAAGTGCCTTTAGCGTATAAAGCATATCTTAATTTTATTGCAGACACCGTTGGTGTACCTGTCACGTATCTTTCAACAGGACCTCAAAGAGAAGAAATTTTGAAGTTGAAAGGAAATTAAAAAGAGATTAAAAAGGAGATTCGTTAACTTTATCGTGACGGGAAATCAAAAAACATGGAAGAACTAGTAATCTATATTGAGAAATTTGCCACACTTACAGCAGCGGAACGCGAACGCATACAAGCCGTATTCACGTTTAAACGAATTGCTAAGGGGGAGTATTTTGTAGAAAGTGGTAAGAATAGCCATGCGATTGCCTTTGTAGAATCGGGGGTATTCCGTTCATTATACTACAATAAAAAAGGGGATGATTTTACGCGTTACTTCATTTATGAAGGGCGTTTTGTTGGCGATTTACACAATTTCTTTATTCAAGCTCCTGCGAATGACTATGTAGAAGCACTTACCGATGCTTGTGTTTGGAGCATTGATTATGCTGATTTTTGCCAGCTTGAAAAGGAAATCTCGGTATGGCCCTTATTGATGGCTAAACTACATACCTTTGCAACCGAAAGCAAATTAAAGACGGCCAATATGATGTTGAATCTAGAAGCGAAGGAACGTTACTTGCTTTTTTTAGCTCATTATCCAGGATTAGTCAACCGAGTGCCGTTGAGTATGTTAGCCTCCTATTTGGGGATTACGTCCTCTTCGTTGAGTCGAATTAGACGCAGTGTTTAACGCACTTTATTGCCAGCTAGATTTGCTGCCAGATTTGTGGGTAATCCCGTTTGTATCCTATAATTCTCCGGTGAAAGACCCGTATTTCGTTTAAAATAACGACAAAATAAACTGGTATCCGTAAAATGCAGCTCGTGGCTAATTTCTTTGATGGACAGGTTGGTGGTGTTTAATAAGGTCTTTGCCTGTATCATCACAAAGAAGGTAACCCATTCCAAGATGGATTTACCCGTTTCTGCTTTGAGTAACGTGGTTAAATATTGAGGCGTTAGATGCAGTTGTGCTGCATAAAATTTGGCACTTCGATGGCGTGTCGCTTGGTGCAATACCAGCTGATAAAATTCGTGTATAATTGCAGAAGATCGACTAATCGGTTTGTGATTGGTTTGATCCGTAGGTGCATAGGCCTCAAGAATAAATGAAATAAGCGAAAGCGTTAGGTAATGTAGGGTTTCCGTTGTTTTCAACGCATTATTTCTCACATATATATTTTGCAATAAGTGCAGCAACTCTTTAAAAACAGCGGTGTCTTCCTCGTTTAATTGAATTAAAGGATGATTGCGTAGGGTAGTGTTGTGAATCAACTGAAGCAGAACGGGAAAATTACTTAGAAAATCCAAGGAAAGCCCTACGGTAGTCATGGTTGCATCTGTACTTGCAGCTAAGGGTTCAATAATCACCTGTGGCAGAATAACGGCAATATCTCCTTTGTTGATGCGATAGGCTTCAGTCTGAATGCGAACGTCCATGTGACCCTGCGTCATAAAACTCAAAATAAGGCCATCAAATTGTTGGCGATAATCTACTCCCTCCTCCATAGGCTGATATACTTGATTCATGATGATAATCCCTCTTGCATGTTGCGGGTGATTAGCTTCATATAATTTGTATAGGTCATCAAGAGTAACAGCAAGAGACATAATCAGTATAAATTTAAGGATTAGGGCGTGCAATATATTACAAAATGAATGAAGTGTTCAAAAAATGGAAAATGAAAATGACGAAACTACCTGTAATTTTGTTGAACTGAATGTAGCTGAATAATTCGTTCAATATATTCGTTTTCATTCGGGATGAAATAAGAAACAAATCATTGTTAATAAAAACACTTTTCAAGTTTTACCTGGGGACTAATTTATAAGTCAAACTGAAGAAGGGGATCCATTAAGGGTTCCCTTTTTTGTTTGCGATCAAATTTTATCATTCTAGAAAACTAGTTTCCTCATTTAGAAGTTTATACGCAAGATCTCTTTTGTTGTTCCAACTGTCCCCCACATTTGATATAGTCTAGGAAGTAAACTAAATCACAGCAGGTTAGCTCATTTAGATTTCCTTTTTTCGATGTAGAGGAGATATGTGATAAAAGGTATATAAAACGCATTCGTTTTCAACACATTTTGTTCACCAATAGCACGTACCATTCTTTAGTCTACACCGCTAAAAATAGAGGTTTTTCTACTTAAACTAGTTGTTTTTTTATAGTATAAATCCTTTTGAATTCTTTTTGCATATATACATGGAAACTAAAAATATTTAAATAAACTGTGAAAAGTGTAATAAAATAATATATTAGTGGTAAAAATAAATATATATAAATAATATTCAAAAAACAATAACAATTAAAATTATATTAAATTAAACCAAAATTAACAAATGAAAACTAAACGTTTATTTTTATTAGGTGCACTTTGTCTTGGCAGTGTTTTTATAAGCCGGGCTGAAGAAAAAAGTGTTCCTTTTTTTATTTCAACACCTATTTTGAAAAAAGAAAAATTAGCATTAAATCGTTACCCTACACTCCTAGCAGAGGAAGAAGAGGAAGAATGCTATAGTGATATAGAAGGAAAGGGATTTGGATGGAAATATGCGGAAGGCCGTGCACCAAGCAATCCTATCGTAGAAAACTTTCAACAACCCGGTACAGACCGAGGTTTTGTATTGGATATTTACAAGTTAGATAACTCTTTTAATATGATTATTAATGGAGTTACCTTACATTTTGAAGAACTTGAGTTTCAAATTTCTGGAACAACAGGCCAAAATGTGCGTTTTAAATCAGATGGTTCAAAATGGGAAGCAAATGGTATTCCTGATATTTGGAAAATCAATGAAACAGCTACCATCGATCTCAATGTTCGCGAGAATAACCCGACACCCGCGATACGAGTAGTAATTGATAAAGATGGAAATGTGAGGTTGTTTGGAAAACGATCAGATACTGGAGAACTTGAAGAGTTGGAGATCTTTGATAAAACGACAGGTGCGGTAGTGCAACTAGCAACAGTGCCGTGGAATACCGATTCGGATAATGTGATTCAAGTCACCCAGTCCATTTCAGGTCCGACCCAAATACAAGGCTTTGGTTATGGATTATCTGTTCGAGAGTGTGAAAATATAGACTTATCGATTGAAAAGAAAGTAAAAAAACAAGAAGATGGAGAAGCTATTTTTTTATTGACGGTAAAAAATAATAGTGAAAAATTTGATGACGAACAGGTTGTCGTAGAAGATTTACTTCCAAGTGGTTATGAGTTTATTTCTTATACTGCCTCTCAAGGAACGTATGACAAGGTACTTGGCGTATGGACTGTCGGAGAACTAACAACGCAACAAACCGAAACCATAGAAATAAGAGTAAAAATAAAAACCAGTGGTGAATTCTTAAACAAAGCCTCTGTTTCAGGTTCTTATCCTGATAAGAATCCAGCTAATAACAAAGCCGAAGCTATTGTAGCCTTGGGAAAACTAGTATTTACCAAAAGATATATACCCAAGGATTATATTTTGGTGGGAGATCAAATTGAATATGAGATTCTAGTTAAAAATGTAGGTCAGACTACTGTAACGGATATTATCCTGGCAGATGAAAATGCGGATGTAGGTTCTTTGGTACCTTCAACGATAAGCGAACTAAAACAAGGAGAAGAAAAAATAGTAAAAGCATTGCATACTATTACAATTGAAGATTTTAGGGCGAAAGAGGTGATTAATCAAGCTACTTTAGAAGGCAAAACAAGTAGTGGTAATCTTACTCTATTATCCGATGACCCTACAACATCTACGCCTAATGATGCTACCGTAACCCCTCTAAAATATCAGGCAGATTTACATGCCACTAAAGATGATAATCTAGCCTATTATAAACCAGGACAAACAACAACCTATACGGTGGTAGTAGAGAATAAAGGACCAGGTTCTGCTATTGACGTTATAGTAGAAGACCCTATGCCAACAGTTGATAAAAAAGAATGGACGAGTTCAAGAAATACATCGGGTGTGGGAGATTTATATGATAGTATTCCTTTTTTACAAGTGGGGGATAAAGTAACCTATACTGTAACGCTAACAATTCCTGAATCACATCGCGGAAAATTCGTTAATATCGTGTATGTAAGCGCAGAGGAAAACGAAGATCCGAATCCAATATGTGATACTTGTACGGATATTAGCTACCAAGATGTTTTTATTCCTAGAGGAATTTCTCCAAATTTAGATGGGAAAAATGATGCTTTGGATCTCGCTGATTATGATATCGTTGATATCAAAATATACAATAGACTAGGTGTTGAAGTATACAGTGCAGCTCCTTATAGCAAAGAATGGTATGGACAACATTCTTCTAGTTCTACCTTACTCCCTTCGGCAACATATTATTATATTATTCACAATATACTTGGAGATCAATATACAGGATGGATTCATTTGTTGTACTAAAAATAGTATACAAAGTATCTAATCAATAGCCATTTAGGTGACTAGTGGTATGTATAACACTTAATTATAGTAGGATGTAAAACGCGATAAATAAAACCCATCTTTTTGGATGGGTTTTTTTATTGTCCAAATAGGGTTTAGATCGCCTGGAGTGCCCTTTTGATCTACTTAAGGAAGTTTTATGTGCTAAAATGAACGTTTGAGAAAATAAAAATGAGCCTTAGAGTAAGATAAACCCTCTTCCTTTTCGTATATTTAGCATACTAAAAAAAGGATGAATTATGCCGAAGAATACCTTAAAAACATTAAACTATGAAGGAATCTTTCTTTCCTGTTATACAGATTTTAGCGAGAAATGCTTTCATGCAGCGCCAGAACATGTTTTGGTTTATGTGTATTCAGGAGAACAGATTATTGAAGATAAAAACAAGCGAACGCGAGTAAAAGCGGGTCAATGTGTATTCATTCGACGCAATCATCAGTTGGTGATGCATAAAAATAGTGCTGGAAATGAACATTATAAAGGGATTTCGTTAACCTTTAATCGCCATGTTTTACGCGAGTTTTACAGTAAATTAGACAAAACGCAATTGCCTAAAAAGGTATCGGTTTCAGATAAAAATGTCTTTGCTATTGAACAACGCCCCGATATTACTAGTTTATTTGAGTCGCTCACGCCTTATTTTGATCAAAATATACAACCCAGTAAGGAAGTTATTCACCTTAAATTATTGGAGGGAATATACGCGCTACTCAATAATGCGACGGTATTTTATCCGCTGCTTTTTGATTTTACAGAACCGTGGAAAATAGATATTCTCGATTTCTTACATGAACATTATAAGGATGATCTGACAATTGAACAAATGGCGACTTATACTGGACGTAGTTTGGCGACCTTTAAAAGGGATTTTAAAAAGATTAGTACGCTCACCCCACAGAAATGGATCATTAAAAAGCGTTTAGAAACAGCTTATATCAAGCTCAAAGAAGAACAAGCTAAAGTGCAGGATGTCTATTGGGAAGTTGGGTTTAAAAACCCGTCCCATTTTTCTACTGCTTTTAAAAAACAATATGGAATTCCACCTTCTGTAAATTGGTGTGAATTGAGCCGTAGAGCAATGAACTTTGAGCTGTAGAGCAATGGAAATATAGAATTTAACGGGTACTTTTACCTCAGCATAAAACCAATAAAATCGAAATAAAAAAAAGTGAAAATGGAAATAAAAAATGTAAAAGCATACGGAACGGAAGCTCCAGATGCGGCTTTAAAACAGATGGAGATTAATCGTAGAGCTGTGACAGAAAAAGACGTGGCGATCGATATTTTATACTGTGGTGTATGCCATTCTGATTTGCATACCGCTCGCAATGAGTGGGGCGGAACCCAATACCCGAATGTACCTGGGCATGAAATCGTTGGACGTGTAACCCAAGTAGGAACTGGGGTAACTAAGTTTAAAGTAGGGGATTTAGTGGGTGTAGGTTGTATGGTTGATAGCTGCCGTACGTGTGAGAGCTGTAAAGAGGGATTGGAACAATATTGTGAAAATGGAAACATTGGAACCTATAACAGTCCTGATGTTCACTTAAACCAACAAACTTTTGGAGGCTATTCTGAAGCTGTAGTGGTGGATGAGGACTTTGTATTACGCGTGCCTGAAAATTTAGATTTAGCCGCAGCAGCTCCTTTACTTTGTGCTGGAATTACTACTTTTTCACCGTTGCGTCATGCTAATGTAGGACCTGGGCAACGTGTAGGGATTGTTGGTATTGGTGGTTTAGGTCATATGGCGGTAAAAATTGCCAAAGCGATGGGCGCTGAAGTTGTTGTTATTACAACGTCTCTTTCTAAAGTAGAAGACGCAAAACGCCTTGGTGCAGATGATGTTATTTTATCTACGGATAAAGAGCAAATGAAAGCCAATGCTCATACGTTGCACTTTATCTTGGATTGTGTTTCGGCTCAGCACGATATCAATGCGTATATTAACTTATTAAAACGCGATGGAAGATTGACGTTGGTAGGTGCACCAGAGCATCCACTTCCAGTATCTGCATTCAGCTTGATTCTCAATCGCATTAGTTTCTCGGGATCTTTGATTGGGGGAATTGCACAAACGCAAGAGATGTTAGATTTTTGTGGTAAACACAACATCACTTCAGATATCGAAATGATTCAGATGCAAGACATCAACCAAGCGTACGAACGCTTGCTAAAAGGAGATGTGAAATATCGATTTGTAATTGATATGGCTTCTTTAAAAAATAAGTAAAACTGAAAGACCTCCACATAAGGAGGTCTTTTTTTGTTTATATTGTTGGTATTCAGTGTATAATAAGTGTTTGTGTTCTTGTTGAAAACAAAATAAACATTTTATCTATACTATGTTGGTATTTTTTACTTTCTTTGTATCGTAAATTCTCGATATATAGAAATGACAGAACTCTTTAAAGCTTTATCGAATGAACATCGCGTTCAAATACTGAAGTGGCTTAAATCGCCTCATGACTTTTTTGAATTGGAAGACATCGAACCTGAAGTTCATGAATTTGGGGTGTGTATGAGTGTCATTCAAAAAAAGGTAGGACTGTCTCAATCTACAACATCAGCCTACTTGACTTCCCTTGTTGCTATTGGATTGCTGGTATCTGTCCGCAATGGTCAATGGACGTATTACAAACGCAATGAAGAGAAGATAGCCGAATTGGCGCATTATATTCAACATACGTTGTAAAGCATTGACTCGATAATGTCGACTAACTGCGCTATTGTTATATTCTACTATATCTATAATTCCCGATATCTAAATATCTATTAATATGAATACTTCTTTTACTACACATTCGGTTTTTAATCGCGTGTTTCGCCCAGAGAAACTGACCTTGGGTATTTTCTTACCGCTACGGGTTTATGAATCCTATACGGAGCCCTTACATCAGCACTTAAGGTATATCCAACAAATTGACCGCAGTGGGTTTGACGCGCTATGGGTGAGGGATATTCCTGTCTATGATCCGAATTTCAGGGATGTAGGGCAGGTGTATGATCCTTTGACGTATTTGGCGTATCTCGCAGGACAAACGGAGCAGGTGGCTTTAGGAACAGCGAGTATTGTTTTGCCTTTACAGCATCCTATTGCCTTGGCCAAAGCAACCGCTTCTATTGATCAATTGGCCAATGGTCGATTGCTTTTAGGGGTAGGGTCTGGCGATCGTTATGCTGAGTTTCCAGCTTTTGGGAAGTCTTTTGAGCGTAGAGGGGAATTGTTTCGCGAGGTTTTCCAAGATCTACAGACCTTACATCGCATCGATACGCCTAAAATGAATTCGAGCTTAACGCAAATGCAGGATTTAAACGTGGTGCCTAAACCCATACACCAAGGGGTTCCGATGTTAGTCACAGGGGCGAGTCAACAATCTTTAGATTGGATTGCTACTCATGCTGATGGTTGGATCACATACCCCGGACCTACAACAACAAAGGAGGATACGTTGGGATTAAAACAAAAAATAGCGGCATTTAGAAATCTAATCCCTCAGGGGGAATTCAAACCACATATGACCAACGAATGGATTGAATTGGATGAAGATCCGCATTTTCCACGAACGCCATTAAGGGGAGGATTTGTCCTGAAAACAGGGCGCTATGGTTTACTGGAATTACTTCATCAGTGGGAGGAAATTGGGGTGAATCACGCTGCTCTAGGAATACAGTTTGGCAAACGAGATATCGGTGAAACACTGGCAGAATTGGCTCAAGAGGTATTGCCTTATTTTAAGGAGGACAAGGGATGATTTGGTGGTGATGCACTTTTGTAAAACAGAAATACGCTGCATAAAAAGTTGTATTTCTGTTTTTTTTCTGTTTTTGTTTTTTTACTTCTCTATTTAGGGATTTTTATGTGAAATATATGGTTTTATTAATTCTTATAAATTTATAATTTTCTTATTTAGTAAATCTAAAGGTTATAGTCTACTGCTATATCCTGCGGTATTGTGGTGCACCATGTACAAACTATTTTTAGTACAAAGCAAGAAAATGAGCACTTTGTTATATTTAATGCATTGTATTTTATGTTTGTTTTTGTTTATAAATAAGAAACTTTTCTTGATAGAAAATTAGAATATCTTTTTTGTGTTTCAAAAAAATATAAAAATACGTAGAAAATATGCGAAGTTTAATTAATATATTAAATTTGCATAAATTTTATGATAATTTAATGTATTGTTTTTTGATTAAATACTTGCGTTAAATGTACTTTTTATTAAT
Organism: Myroides gitamensis; assembly: GCF_029894455.1. Lineage (NCBI taxonomy): Bacteria > Pseudomonadati > Bacteroidota > Flavobacteriia > Flavobacteriales > Flavobacteriaceae > Myroides > Myroides gitamensis. The sequence continues at coordinate 1,572,340 of NZ_JARYHN010000001.1, read as the reverse complement.
ATTAAATCAAATGAAACTACTTAAAGCAACTATTTTGTTATTTGGAACAACTTGTTTCGCCCAGCTCAATTCAAATATTGTAGGGAGTAGAAATAACAATGCATTATTCGAAATTACTAACTCCCCAACTGCTGCATCTTTTCGAACTTTCGGAGAGTTTCCTCCTAGTAATTTTATTGGAGTTACAGACATAAGTATTCCTCTTTATGATTTTGAAATTAGGAATACAAATTATGCCGTTGCATTGAGATATCACAATGGAATGGGAAATATCGTTAATTCTGTGCCAGGTTCTGTCGGATTAGGTTGGCATTTGACAAGTGGAGGTACAATTACATTAGTAGATTCTAGAAAAATGGATATTAATACAGGAGAGTTGATGTCGACGAGCTTTGATGTGACAAAAGCAGATAATTGGGCATCATTAGACCACCTTAAAAGTTTTTTTGGAGATCCTAAATACCCATATTCAGCAAAGTCGGTTATTAATAATGGATATAAGTCATTGCAAAAAAATGTTTTTGCGTTTAATTTTAATAATATGTCAGGTGAAATTTACTTTGATCATGATGAACAACCTAAAATACGATCGAAAGATAATATTTACTTTAATGTGAAATTTGAATTAGTATCTAGTAGTTCCGATGGTCCTGTTATTGATTTACCACCGATGAATCAATATTTTAATCGAGATGCTGTAGCGAAAACATATCCCTATATAAATATTTTGCCCAAACATCTTTTGAATCCTGGTGCAGCTACCTTAGATAGTGATGATGTTTATCGAATAACACTAACTGATGCAAATGGGGTACAGTATATTTTTGGTGGAGATAAAAATGCTATAGAATTAAGTCGATTCGGACATTCTGGGTATGAAGGAGATGTTCCTAATACAGATAAAAGAGTTTATCCTTTAACCTGGCATATAACAGAAATTATTTATCCGAATCGAGAATATGTATCATTCCAATATAGAAGAGGAGAAGTTTTATATAATGGTTTTACAGAGACAAATTTAAAAAAAAATTTACATACTCGACCAAGTCATTCACAACCAAGGGATCATTATGGAAATATGTTCACTTTCGGGAATATTGTTACTTCTACTTTGATAAATCCAGTTTATCTAGAAAAAATAACTACTCCACGAGAAAAAATAGTGTATAAGTATTCTAAATCAAAACAATTGGAGACGCATTTGAAAGATTTAGTGGGATTTAATAATTGTGTGTATAGAGAGAATCCAAGAGGATTTACTTGTGATTTTGATTTTTTTACAAGTCTGTATTTACCTTTAAAAAATAGTTTTTTCTATAGATTCGTTGACGATATTAACTATACGGATTTTACAAAGTTTAAACAATTGCCTGATCAATTAGATAAAATCGAAGTATATAACAATGTGGGGACGAAGATAAGAGAAATAGACTTCAATTTTACTAGTAATTATCAAGAAAGATTAAAATTATTAGATATAGAAATTAAAAGCTTAGAATCATCAAGTTACGTTTCTGAAAAATATAAGTTTAACTATAATACAAATAAACTCCCTAATTATGATTCATATCGTGTAGATAATCAAGGTTTTTATAATGGAGTATATCACCAAAGTCAATCTAACAATGCTTTAGATGTAAGTGATAAAAATAGTATATGGACGAATTTTTGGAGTTCTACACAAGAAAGAAACAACTATATCGCTTCAAGAGATTCTAAAACTACTTTTAATACCAACGAAATTCTTACTAGTATAACATACCCAACAGGTGGAGTTACCAAATTTGAATATGAATCAAATATGTATGGAGGTGTTGCTAAAAATTACCCTTTTGTTGTACAATCCAATACTGCTAAAATTACTGGAGGAGTTAGAATTAAAGGAATAAAAAGTTATGACGAAGCGGGGAAATTGCAAAAGTCAAAAAGTTTTATGTATGTTAAAAATTATAATCAAGGAGGAACTAGTTCTAGTGGAATTCTAACTCATGAACCTACCTATTTTGATATTATTAGGACAGATAACTTTTATTTAGGAGAGAAATCAGATGCTGTTAAGATTTATGAAATCGATTATTTGAATTGGAGCACGTCAGATATATATCCTGCAAATCGATTAAGGGGGAATCATATTACTTATAGTGAAGTAACAGAAATTGATGATATGGATGGAAGTTTTGTTACTTATAAGTATAAGAATTTCGATAATGGATACCAGGATCAGCCTATTTTACAGTGGCTTGCAAATCACGACAATATTTTAAAAGATGAATTTGGACAAAATAAAGATTTTTGGAAAAAATATGATGTAATAAGCATTGGATTTAGAACGGGGGCAACTTTTAAATAAGAGTTACTTTAATCAGGATAAAAAGAAAGTCAAAGAATTTAATTTTGAGTATAATTCTGATCCAGAAAGATTTAATAATCATATTAGAGAAATTAATCGATATGAAAATAAATTGTTTTATGCTGCAACAAGAGATATGTTGTCGTGGACGTACATAACGAGTAAGATTTATACTTATACTCCTTATTTAGTAAAGGCTAGTGAAATTGATTATTTCGGTTCAAATAGCATAGTCAAAAATGAGACTTCTTATAGGTATCATGAAAAATATAAAATGATTAGGGAAAAAGAAGAAAAAATAGGAGATAAAGTCTATAAAACGGTTTATAAATATCCATTTGATTATATATATCCATCGGTTTATATAAATATGGAGAAAAAGAATATGATTTCTCCTGTTATTTTAGAGGAAAAATACATTGATGGTGAAAAAGTTTTTAGTCAAAAGAATAACTATGATACTTGGTTTCTAAGTATAGGTTGGAGAGATCTTGTTCTCAATTCTACTAGCGAACCTGAAGTAACTCCTCAAAATAATGTTTCAAATCCACCAATATTTTTATTAGGTAATTTGCCGGTCTTACGTAATATAGAAAAGCAAAACAAACAAGGGGATTGGGAGAAAGAAGTTGATTTTTTATCTTATGATTTAAAATATAATCTAGTAAGTTCTAAAGATAAAACAGGTTTTGAAACCAGCTATATCTGGGGATATAATAGGAGTTTACCTGTCTGGGTAATTGCTAATGCTCCTTATTATTCAATCAGTGATTTATTAGGTGATAAAATTTCTAAAATAGGAAGTGATTTAGTGCCCTTAGAAGCCGATGTACAAGCTGTTAATACTCTTTTAAAACAAAGTTCAGATCTAAAAGAAGCTGTTATAAATCATTATCTCTATGACCCTATCAAAGGATTAATCTATAAAGAGAATGAAAGAGGGGGTAAAGAATACTACGAGTATGATGGATTTGGACGTTTGAAAAAAGTGCAAGATGGTAAGAAAAATACCCTAATTGAATATGAATATAACTATAAACAATAGCGGTATGAAGATAAAATTATTAGCAGTAGCTCTTTTGGTTTCCACTTTTGGATTTAGTCAAAAAGTAAAATGGGAGCAAACGTTGGGTAGTACCCATGCGGAATACCTATTTGATGTCGTACCAACAGCGGATTATGGCTTTTTATTAGCGGGGAGTTCGCTATCCAATGAAGGAGGAGATATCAAAGCGAAGCGCCGTGGGAATATCGATGCTTGGTTATGGAAGATGAAAGAGGATGGCGCCCAAGAATGGCAATATCGCCTAGGAGGAGATGGGAATGATTATTTGCACAGCATTTGCCATACGGCAGATGGTGGTTTTTTATTAGGCATTACGTCTACCTCTGGAATATCAGGAGATAAAACACAAGAGAATAAAGGCAAGGAAGATTTGTGGTTGGTGAAGCTCAATGCCGCTAAAACAATCGAATGGCAACGCAGTTATGGCGGAATAGGAACGGAGGAAATCGTCAAGGTGATTGCTTTAAAAGGTGGGGATTATGCCGTGCTAGCCAATAGTAATTCCGTTGTGTCAGGTGATAAAACAGCTCCTTATTATGGAGGAATGGATTTGTGGGTTTTGCGATTAAATGCACAGGGAACTATTTTATGGCAGAAGAGCTATGGCGGGGAATATAAAGAAGTAGGGATCGATATCATTGAAACCGCTAATCGAGGATTATTGATAGGAGCCCAATCGAATTCTCCTCGCAGTGGCACTAAAACAGCTGAAGCTTATGGAGGTATGGATTATTGGTTGATTCAGTTAGATGCCACAGGAAAAGAGCAATGGCAACGCACCTATGGTGGAGAACAAGAAGAGGAACTAAAAGAAATTCAACAAGTAAAAGACGGAGGTTATGCGTTGTTTGGTATGTCTAATTCGGATGTATCGGGAAATAAAACCAACAAACAAGAAAGTCAGTTAGACTATTGGCTGATTCAAGTAGATGAACGCGGCAGCGAAGTCGAATCATTTGTATATAGCTATGGGGATTATAATATCTTAACCAATGGTTTTGTAAACCCTAAGGGAGAATTCTTTTTAGGTGGGAGTAGTATCGCTAGTATGGAAAAGGCATCGACTTTTGAGTATTTAGGTACTCGCCTAGATGGAGAACGCAGTGTTGCTTGGGAGAAATCCATCAGCAGCAAAGGCAACGATGTGTTGACTAAAGTAATTCAAACCCGCGATGGAGGGTATGTTTTTGCGGGTACGTCCAATGGTGAAAAGAGTAAGGTGAAGGCCACACAAAAAGGAGGGAATGACTTTTGGATTGTCAAAGTAGAACCAGAGGAGAAAGAAAGAGAAGAGCCTACGCGTATTACATTGGAGGCCTTTCCTAACCCAACGACTGGTTTTTCGAATATCGTGATGAATTTTGCCTATACCACAGGAAAAATGGAAGTTTACGATTTAGGTGGACGCTTGTTGCACAGCAGATCGATTGAGTATCAAACGGAACCTGTTGATTTAACAGCGCTATCTCGAGGGACCTATATTATTTGGGTGAAAACGGATACGGAAAGTGGAAGTATTAACGTAGTAAGAAGATAAAAATGAAAAAGATATATATACTGGTAGCATTTTGTTTGGGAGTTAGTGTTTTCGGACAAACTCGCACAGAAAACTACATCAAGACGACACAACCTCAGTACGCAACGAATAGCTCATTTACTTCTTTGTATAATCCGCCCAAGTTAGAAACTGTGGTGTATTATGATGGTTTAGGCCGTCCGAAGCAGGAAATTGCAGTGGGTATAGGCGCTTTAAATCGCAATGTGGTTAAACATATCGAATATGAGTTGAATGTAGGCCAAACAAAGGACTATTTACCTTTTGTAGAACAATATTATCCAGATAATTCACTTCAATTGCATCTCAGTGCAAAACGAGATTTTATACCCAATGCTAAAAGTCAAACGGAGGAGTTTTACAACAGTGCAAAATACGAACGCACGACCAACCCGTATAGTGAAACGGAGTTTGAGAAATCGCCATTAAAACGGGTATTACAACAGGCTTCCCCTGGGGAAGATTGGAAAATGGCAGCCAATGCGAGTCATACGGTTAAACACACCTATGGTTTTAACAAAGCCAATCAAGTAAAGAAATTCAAAGCGATAGCGACTTGGAATGCGAGTTTGAAAGCGTATGACATTCGCCTGGTGGATGAGGGGTATTTCGCAGCTAATAAGCTGTATTCGATTTCAACCAAAGATGAGGATGGCAATTATTCGGATCGTTTCACGGATCAAGAGGACAAAGTCTTGGTTACGGTTCAGGTGTTAGACCGTGAATTAGCTGTTGTAGATCCTACTTGGCCAGGTGGTTCGTTATCTGGAGGCATCACTGGAGGCATTTCAAATGAGCTAGCAGGTAAAAGTGTAAGTGAAATCATCGATCATGCGGAAGACATCGGGAATAACTTGACGGATCAGGTATCCGAAGGAGTGAACTCACTTACTCCACCTGTCATACCAAAAGATCCAGGTACTTTGAGCCCATATTTTGGAATTCCGCTTTATACTTATTATGTCTATGACCAGTATAATAACTTAACGTATGTATTACCTCCTTTGGCTTATGGAAAGACGGATGCTACTACTTTAGATAAGTTGTGTTATCAGTACAAATACGACCACAAGAATCGCTTGGTAGCGAAGAAACTCCCTGGGAAAGAGTGGGAGTTTATGGTGTATGATAAAGCCGATCGCCTATTGGCACAAGGCCCGGTGTATAGCCCTTTTGGAGATGAAGCGAAGGGTTGGATGTTTAGCAAATACGATGCTTTTGGGCGTGTGGTATATACTGGGTTCTATACGGGAACTCCAAGTACAGCGGCAGGAAGAGCTACGTTTCAAGGACAGGTGGACACAACAGTTGATTTTCACGAGAAAAAAGCTACGGTTAGTACAATCGATCAAGTATCAGTTCCCTATACCAATGCAACTATGCCTAAAACCGCAATCAAAATTTTAGGAGTCAACTACTATGATGATTATGGCTTTGCAGGAGCGCCTGCAGCTATTGAAACGATAGAAGCAGAAGAAGTAATCACCCAGGTTAAGGGATTGCCTACAGGTGCTTGGACTCGAGTGATTACCACAGCGAATGAAGCACAAGGAACACTCAGTTATATGCTCTACGATTACAAAGAACGCGTATTGAGAAGTTATAAAACCAATACTTTGGGAGGTTATATCCAAGTTGATACGAAGTACAACTTCCGAGGTCTTCCAACCAAAACGCTGACCAGTCATAAGTATAAAAATGGAGTAGAACCCACCACTATAGAACAGCGTCTTTATTATGATAAGGCTGAACGTCTGTTGTATCAAACCCATAAAATAGGTAATGCTGATCCAGTAGTTCTTTTTGAAAATATATACGATGAATTAGGGCGTGTAAAACAAAAGAGAATAGGTGGTCGAGAAACGGCTATTTTGGTAACAGATCCTGTAATTAGACCAGCTGCTCTTGATTCTCCTATTATAAAGTATATTAATAGTACTATTCGTTCCTCTTTTTTGCAAGAGTTAAACTATACGTATAATATTCGAGGTTGGTTAACCCAGGTAAACAGTACGAGTAATTTAGAGGCTGGTGATTTTGGCAAGAAAGCTTTGTTTGCAATGAAGCTGAACTACAATACCTTGGATAGTGAGGGAATTAGTGGAGTCAAGAAATTATACAACGGAAACATTGCCGAACAAACCTGGAAAACAGCCCAAGACAATGTATTGCGTCGCTATAGCTATGCGTATGATAAAGTTAATCGTCTAAAAGCAGGAAGCTACCAAGAACCTGGAGGTATCACACCTATCATCGGATTGTATGATGAAAAAATGAGCTACGATGCCAATGGTAATATTACCTACTTAAATCGAAAAGGACGCAGTGTGAATACAGCTATTGCGTTAGATTTGGATCAACTGACTTACAGTTATGAGGGTAATATCCTACAAAAAGTAGTAGACAGTTCTAACAATACTGATGGATTTAAACAAGGGAGTACGGCTGATAAACACTACGATTACGATAGTTTTGGTAACCTGAAAGTAGACCGAAACAAGGGGATTACGGCGATGAAGTACAACCATTTGAATTTACCTACTGAAGTAGTTTTTGCAGCGGGAAAAATTACTTACCTTTATACAGCCACAGGTGAAAAAGTACAGAAAAAAGTAACCCAAGGCAGTACAACAGTCGTTACGGATTATGTGGATGGCTTCCAGTATGTAGATGGTATATTGAGTTTCTTCCCTACAGCAGAAGGGTATTTCAATGCAGAGACTAGTAGCTATGTATACCAATACCGAGACCATTTAGGCAACGTCCGTTTAAGCTATTCGGACGCAAACAAAAACGATAAAATCGACGTTGGTGAGATTATTGAAGAAACGAATTACTATCCATTTGGATTGGCACATCAAGGGTATAATGAGAAGAATAATACAATAGCCCAAAACTATAAGTATCAGTATAATGATAGAGAGTGGCAACATGAATTAGGTCTGAATATAACAGCCATGGATTTTCGAATGTATGATAATGCATTGGGAAGATTTTACGGGATTGATAAGTTGACGGAGGCTATACCTGGAATAACACCTTTTCATTTTGGATATAACAATCCTATTATGATGAGTGATCCGAGTGGTCTTTTATCACAAGCTTTTCTTCAAAGTTTATGGAATAATAGTTCTAGTAGTGGTTGGAATACTTGGACGAATCAGGGAGACAACTTTTTTAATGATTTTGGAAATATAGGTGTAAATAGTACAACAGGGAAGAGTACATTTTATGAAAGTTTGCCTAATATTACAATTTCGAGTAGTTTTAGCAGTAGTCAACGTGGAATATTGATTCAGGACCATGTGTATAAAAATGCATCGGGTTATCAGTATTTCAGAGATGGGCTTCGAGAAACACAATTAGATAATTTACAATCAGGGTTAGATATTATTGGGATGGTACCGATAATAGGCGAACCGATTGATTTGATTAATGCAGGTATTTCGTATGGTAGAGGTAGGTACGTAGAAGGATCTTTGAGTTTAGCTGCCACGATTCCATTTATTGGAGTTGGTGCTACAGTGACAAAGGTTGCTATAAAAACAGCTCTTCCTAATTCAGGGCCTATTATTAAAAGTATTGGTGCTGCATCAAAAGCAGAAATGTTGGCAAAAAAATTAAAGATGAATATTAATAGCCCGACAACAAGACAAGTACTAAATAGTTTAGATGAGCCTGTAGAGTCTTTTATATCAACCTATCGAAAATCGTCTATAAGAGCTGAAATTCCAGGGCAATATTTAAATCAAACAGTAGAAGAAGCTTTGAGAAGTGGTAATACAACGTTAAGAAAATTATTAACAGATGGAAGATTTGTAAAATAATGGAGAAGGATATAACAATATTGGATTTTATAGAAAGATTGCGATTAAGGATTAATTTCAATGCAATCAAAATAGTTGATTTCTGGGAGTCAGATCTTTGCTCAATTGGGATAATGAAAGAGAATAAATTAATTTATATTTCTACATTTAATTATGTAGACGATGAGAAATTAATGTATGATTTTGATTTGGAAATATTAGATAAGGATGATAATGAAAATATTAATGTTGTGAAAGAAGGAAGAAATATAGGAGAGGAAGAACTAATGCATGAAATAAAGATATTTTTAAGTGATTTGAATAACTAACTTTTGGAAAACTTAATTCACAGTAAAGAGGATATTATCTAGTTGATTAATTTTACTCATACTAGGATAGAAAGATAAAAAAACAAACCCGCTAGTCCTTGATTAGCGGGTTTTATGTTACCTAATACTTTATAGTTTCACTTGTTTAAGGAAGGAGTGGAGCAGTTCTATATCTACATGTTTTTTGTCGCCTAGGAGTTTTTGGATCGCTTTACTTTCTTAAGCAGTTTTTTTCGATTACGATATCAGTATTGCTTATACACTATTGTAGATGCTGGTTTTTTAATAAGATGATTCGTTAACCAAGCATCAAGGACAGAAACAAAAGGTTTACTAATCGTTGTTTTTATAGTTGAGGCCTTATAGGGCATGTGCCTAAATAAAAAATCAAACTCCTTTTTCTAAAATCAATTTTTCTGTAGGTAGTCCATCTTCAATACTAATAAAATAGCTTTTAAATCCAAATTTTTCAAGCAGTTTTCGTGATGCTATATTCGCTGGATCGATGATCCCAATGATAGAAGTAGTTGGATTGGTACGTGCTGCAAGGGCTAAAAGCTCAGAGCAAATTTGGGTTCCATACCCTTTACCCCAGTACGACTCCTTAAGGATATAACCAATTTCCAATTGCGTGCGATCGCGTTTGTTCCACTCCATTTTACCATCCCCCAAATATGCGCCAGTGGCATCGTATATTTTAAAGTAACCCAACATCGGACTTTGTGCATTTACTTCAAGAATAGAAGCAAATTTTTCTTGTGCTTGTTCTTCAGTCAGTCCCTGTCCAGAAACATAACGCATAACAGCATCCTCTTTAACTAAAGAATAAAAGATAGCAAAATCATTTGGGGTGTAGGGAATAAGTTGAATCGGCTCCATAAGTTGAATTGAAAGTTGCACCAAAGATAGGAATTTCTTCTTTTGTGAGTGTTAGATTCTTTTAGGGGAGCTAGTATTGCAATCCTTGTACAAGTAAAGTCAAGGCACGTTGCGCTTGTTGCTTATCTTGCGTCGCTGTAAATGCAGCAATCGCACCTCCCATCATCATCAATACGAGAATTAAATCTTCTTCTAGTGTAAAATCAGGACGCAATTGATTAGCCGCTTTCGCTTGTGTAACCGAATCGCTGAAAATGGAAAATAAGAATTGAGAAGCTTCTCGGTTTTGTTCCTCTTTCATGTGAGGAAGCAAAAGACTGTAATCTATCTGTAACTCTACTACGGCATGGAGTAATTTAAAAAAAGCTTGATCTTCATCTTTCAGCTGTTGGCCATAGCTCGCCAGTTGATCTAAGTTATGTTGGAATACCGCAGCAATGAGGGCTTGTTTATCAGGAAAATTGCGATAACAGGTCATTCTCGATACTTGGGCCGCCTTGGCAATATCCGTTAAAGATACTTCAGGCCCCTGTGTTTTAAAAAGTTCTAGTGCAGTTTGTATCAACGTTTGTTTATTTTGTTGGGCATCTTTTCTTGCTGTTGGCTGCTCTTTCATCTGTTGGCTTTGATTTGTTTTCATCTTTCAAAGATAAGTGTTTAAGTGTTACATTGTGTAACATATAAATAAAATGTTGTATCTTAGGGTTTTAGTTGAAGGTTTAATAAGGGAGAGTACTCATATACTACAGATATAAAACAATAACTCGTCTTGCTGCCCCATGGACAGCCTATTTTGATTGTTCATCTTCCTTCGTTCGACTAGTTGAGGGTACTACATAGGTAAAGCATAGAAAGCAATTCGGTTTGTCTTGTAGATAGAAAAGAATTATCTCTAATATTTAACTCTAAACAGATGAAAAATACAAAAGCAACAACAGGCAAATTAATAGAACAGCAAACGATAGACTTACTCGTTGTTGGATCAGGAACAGGTTTAGCGGCAGCGCTAGCTGCTCATGAAAATGAACTATCAACCCTTGTCATTGAAAAGACGCCTTATGTAGGGGGATCAACTGCGTTATCCGGTGGGGCGTTTTGGATTCCAGGGAACCAAGTATTGCAGGTGGATGGATCAAAGGATGATATAAAAGCGGGACAACAATATTTAGAGGCGTTACTTACCAAACAATACCCTAAAGAGCGATGGGAGGCCTTTCTCAATAAAGGAAATGCCACGATAGCTATGCTGTATCGACAAACTGCCTTACATTTTTTCTGGGCAAAGGGCTATTCCGATTATCATCCTGAAGTAGCAGGAGGATCGGCTAGTGGGCGTACTTGTGAATCTAGGCCGTTTGATTTAAATCGACTGGGCAAAGAAAAAGAACGCTTTCGCTTAGGTAAAATGGAAGCACCTCTGCCTATGCCAGTAACAGGCTATGATTATAAATGGATCAACCTGATGCTGAAAAAACCATGGAAAGCTTTTCCGATTATTTTAAAACGATTAGTTCAAGGAGTTGGAGGCTTGCTTTTAGGAAAGAAATATGTGGCTGGTGGTCAGGCTATTGCTGCGGGGATGTTTGATGGGGTATTGCGAGCGGGAATTCCCGTATATACGAATACAGCGCTTACAGCCATTCATGTAAATGAGGGTAAAGTGACAGGTGTTACGGTAGTGCAGCAAGGAAAAGAGGTAGAGATTAAAACGCGCTATGGGATTGTTTTAGCAGCTGGTGGATTTGATCATAATATGTTGATGCGTCAACAGTATCAATCGCCTACCTTGGAAAACAACTTAAGTTTTGGGGCGGAAGGAAATACGGGTGATGCGATTGTCCTAGCAAAAGAGATGGGAGCTACACTGGGCAATATGAAAGAATCGTGGTGGTTTCCAGCAGTTGCTCCAGTAACAGCGGAAGAAGGCCCTCAAGTACTTTTGGCAGAGCGTTCACTTCCTGGTAGTTTTATGATTAATGCAGCAGGAGAACGATTTATTAATGAATCCGTTGATTATATGTCTTTCGGACAAAAGATATTACAACTGGAACAAGAAAAACAACCAGTTGGTGATATGTGGTTAATTTTTGATCAGAAGTACCGCAACCAATATCTATTGGCAGGTTCTGTTTTTCCGATGATGCCTATTCCAAAGGCTTGGTATGACGCAAAAATTGCTTTTTCAGCACCTAATGCTCATGAATTAGCGAAAAAAATAAAGGTTGCACCAAGTGTATTTGATCAAACTTTTCAACGATTTAATACACTAGCCAATAGTGGTGTAGATACAGATTTTAAACGAGGTGAAAGTAAGTATGACCAATATTATGGGGATCCAACAGTAAAGCCGAACCCTTGTTTGCGCCCGCTCAAAGGAAAATTATATGCGGTAAAAATTGTCTTGTCTGATTTGGGTACGTGTGGTGGGGTATTGACGAATGAACATGCAGAAGTGCTTTTAGAGCATCACGAGAAAATCGAAGGACTCTATGCTATTGGAAATACGGCCGCTAATGTTTTTGGTCCAGTATATCCTGGTGCTGGAGCAACAATTGGACAAGGATTGGTATTCGGTTATATTGCCGCTAAACACGCTGCAAATCAAAAGAAAATAAACGAAGTTTCTTAAGGACTTCTTCTTAGCGTTTGGGTATAAAGAACATCCCAATACGAAATACATCCTATTTTTTGTTTTATATTACACTTAACGGGGATATTGTATGCATTTAGTGTATGATATCCCCAATTTTTTCTACATTATTTGTTTTTTTGTGATTTACTTCCTTTAAACGCTATATTATTTACAAGGGGGAGCGAACGAAGGGGCTCACTTGCTTTACGTTAACTTTTAGCTTTATTTTTTTAGTTATTTTTTGTGAATAATCTCGATATAGTATGCTTTTTGCATTTATTTAAGTAAGAAAGCGATTTCTTTTTTAAGAAAAACAGAACGTACAGTATCGCGATGCACGGTTCTATTTTAAACAGAAAATAAATACGAAATAACGAGTATATTCAACTAGAACGAAATTTTTTCTTACCAAAGAAAAAGAAGTTATCCCTAGAAAATAGGATGACTAAATAGATAGAGTAAAAATAATAAAATCAAAAAAAATGAGAGATATTTTTTGGATCATTGTTATTCTTCTACTGCTAGGATGGGGAGTTGGTTATTTTGCCTTTGGGCAAGTAATTGGAGAACTGATACATATTTTGTTGGTAGTAGCCTTAATCATGTTAGTTGTACGCCTTGTTCAAGGAACGAAAAGGAACGTATAATAGACAAACTCATCCCAACGAATAGCATAAAAACAAAAGGAAAATAAATTGTAAAATGTTGCTTGATCAATTTTTATAAATCAATTTAAAAAAGATAACCGATGAAAAAAGATGAAATTTACAAGTATGGAAAAATCCTTTGTTGTGCGGCTGCAGGCCTAGCTGTATTAGCCGTGGTTTTAAAGAAAACAATATTTAGCCAAGGGGCATGTCTAGATGAATGTGCAACCGATGAAGACTAAATGTTTAAGTGGACAATACCGTTCACCGTATAAATTAAATAATAATCATAAAAACAATACCTATGAATAAGTTAGAATTAGAAGGAAAATGGAAAAGAGTAAAAGGAGCCGTTAAACAAAAATATGGCGAATGGTTTGATAACGATAAAGTTTTCGCTGAAGGAAAATTAGATGAAATAGTAGGGAAGATGCAAGAGAAAAGCGGAAAAACTCGTGAAGAAATTGAAGATATAATCCGAAATTGGAAGGAGGAATAATATAATTCTGTTTTAGTTCAATATACTAAACTTACGAAAAGAGAAGTACTAAACAGGTATTTCTGCGATAGGCTTCTCTTTTTTTACTAAAACAGTATAGGTGTTTGATAATCAAGAGTAATCCATCTCAATGGGGTTAAGGTTTGATTGTTAGGCCCCATATAAAACGTAAGTCTGTGAAAAAGAAGAAAAACCCTGTATGCTGGTCATATGGGGTTTTGTTTTTTTGTGTTTTTGTTTTTTTGTAAGGGGGTGAGACGTAAAATCCCGTAGTGGCAAATGGCAATTTGCCAAGTAACAGGATAATTCCCAATGAGATGATAAGGTGGTGAGGTGTAAAATCCCGTAGTGGCAAATGGCAATTTGCCAAGTAACAGGATAATTCCCAATGAGATGATAAGGTGGTGAGGTGTAAAATCCCGTAGTGGCAAATGGCAATTTGCCAAGTAACAAGATAATTTCCAATGAGATGATAAGGTAGTGAGGTGTAAAATCCCGTAGTGGCAAATGGCAATTTGCCAAGTAATTGGATAATTCCCGATGAGATGATAAGGCGGTGAGCAAACCTCACAAAGTACAAAACCATAAACTGTCAACCGAAACACCCATCCCGACCCCGGTATGTCTCCCCGACGCAGGAGGGGCCGCATCCGTCACTCAACGCTAGTTATTCCGTTTAGTAATAGGTGAGCGCGGAATGCGACCCTTCGTTGCCTCAGGGAGACATACTATTCGTGAGCGCGATCGGACTGGTAATTCCTAATAAAAAAAGGAGGGCACTGTTCCCCGACACTATACCATAAACTGTCCGCTGTCAACCGTTCACCGAAACACCCCCTCACCAATCTCATCCCTATAAAAAAACAAAGAGGAAACATAAAGCCTCCTCTTTGTATACAGAAAATAACGAAATATAAAAATGTACTAACTAGTAATTGTATCGACTTCCAAAACCGTAGCGTTTCGATCTGCGGTTGTTGTGGGATGAGTCTGAATTAGAGTCAGTAAAGATTGAATCTCTTGACGTATCCATCGCATCGTAGTTGCGAGATGTTCTTCCTGCAGTGTTACGAGAACGACTACTGCGTCCTGTTTGCGATTGGTTATACGTTTGATTATAGGGCTGATTTTGGTTGTATCGTTGATCTTGATGACCGTATTCTCTCGGTGAGTTCATACGGTAAGGATGATCGTACTCCTCATCATATCGATTGCGAAACGTTTCATTATAACCATAGTTATCGTCGTTGTTTTCGTAACTATTGTCATTGTAATTATCATTGTAATTATCATTGTAATTATCATTGTAATTGGGATGATCTGAGTAATGATCGTTTCTAGCGTAGATTTCTTTGTTGTAATCTCTTTGACGGTTCATTGGATATTCCAAGTTTCTGTCATAGCTATCCATGTAGTTTGAACGTTGATTTGGGTGGTATTCATTGTCATTGAAATACCCGTCATTTTCATAATCTACATTACTGTCGTATTGTGGGTTTCTCGTATTATTGAATCGATAATCCTCTCTATCATTTGTGTTGTGATTATAATCGTCAAAACGATAATTATCTTGGAACTGATTCTCGTTGTGGTTATCGTAGTTTCTTGAATAACCTGAGTTATTCCTGTTGCTTCTTTGGCGATTTGATCTTGATCGGCTGTTATTGCGATTATTCATAGTCTTGAAGTTTTTGTGATTAATAAAAAGTAGTGACAGCTAGTATTTATTATTTCATTGCTTCAATGTTGTTATAACTAAGGCAAAAGTCATGCAAAAGAATAAACAGTGTTATTATTTTATTTAAATATTGTTATTAATTCTCCATTAGACTAAAGATAGAAGTAAAGGTATATACCTCGTAAAGCGTATTTTTTGTATTTAAATAATTGTTTTTCAAACTATTATTCAGTAGTAAATCTATTTTGTTTTTTATCTTTTTATTGACGGGATGTTATACATAGTGTAGAAATAATACCCAATAATTCTACAATATAAAAGAATTGTAAAAGCAGGAGGTGAAGAATGACAAGGGAAGGTTAAGAATTGCATGGTTTTAGTTTTATTAAGTTAAAATAAAAAAGAACATTATGCGAGAAAAAGAAAAAAAACAACAGCCTCCTGGAAGTGAGCACCAAATGAAGAATTATCCGGATCATGGAGAGTATACGTATAAAGGACATGCATTATTTACAGGTAAAACCGTCTTGATTACAGGAGGAGATTCTGGAATAGGAAAAGCGATAGCTATTGCTTTTGCACGGGAAGGTGCAAATATCGTATTTGTTTATCTATCCGAGCAAGAACGCGAAGACGCCGCGGATACGCTTTATTGGATTGAACAAGCAGGTGTAAAAGGATTAGCTATTGAAATGGATTTAAAGGAAGCAGAGAACTGTAAAAAGGTAGTGCATCAAACAATTTCAGCCTTTGGGCAAATTGATGTGTTGATTAACAATGCTGCTTTTCAGAAGGAACATAAAGAGTTTAAGGATATTACTCTAGAGGATTGGAAAACGACTTATGAAACCAATGTAAATGCGTTGTTTTATATGACAAAATACAGTTTGGAACATATTCCTAAAGGGGGGAGTATCATTCATACAACTTCAGTAAATGTTTATGATCCCAATCCAAGTTTATTGGCCTATGCTTCTACAAAAGCAGCGATTCAAAATATGACAGCCAGTATGAGTAAAATGTTTTTGGAACAAGGCAAGGAAATTCGAGTAAATGCCGTTGCTCCAGGTCCAGTTTGGACACCACTAATTCCTACGACACTATCCAATGTCGATACATTTGGGCAAAATACACCGATAGAACGCCCAGCCCAACCGAAGGAAATCGCACCTGCCTATATCTTTCTAGCCAGTGAAGATGCGACCTATGTTTCAGGTGCTATTATTGCAGTAACAGGAGGACGGATTACATTATAAATGATACTAAAAGTATAAAAAATTGAGGACAGTATTCTTTTTTTAAGTAGAGGAGTGCTGTCCTCGATTTTTTTTAATACATTACTGTTGAGTTCATATACCGTCGGATATTTTAACCATTTCTAATGGACTAAAATCGACGGAAAAATAAGGTAAAATAGTGTATTTATACACAATATAAAAAGTGTTATTAAATTGTTATACTTTTTAGAAATATGTACATTTGTTGCTTAAATAGAACTATTTAAAAAATTTAAATCAAATATAAATAACAGAAGTGGTATATATGAATCATTTTCGTATGCGTCACTTTCGTTTTTTTGGTATAATTTGGAAGGAAATAAAGGCTCCTTTTCTTTTTTTGGTAGGCGTATTCTTTTATCAGAAAAGGGAAAGAGAAGAAGTAAGTTTTACAAGCTAAACGGTTGAGATATCTCTTATTTGTGGAATAATGGTAGTAAAGTACAATTGAACTTTAAATTAGATTTATTAGGTAGTGAAACTAGTGGAGAGAATTTTGAAAATCAATAAATGAACTAACAAGGTCCGATGTCTATTACAATCAGCAAAGAAAGAGTTAAAGCGTTAATTGAAGCGCTTGAAGAATTATCCAAAGGGAATTACACCAGACGGCTTGACTTGAAAGTGGAGCAAGATTGTTTTTCTCATGCTGAAGTGTTGTTCAATATTTTAGCTGGTGATTATGAAAGTAAATTCAAATATTTTATTTCCTTACAGCCTACGTTGGGGTATGAATTTGTGACGACTAGTATTGTCAAGATCAGTGCGCAAGGGCAAATTTTAGATATTTCACTTGTACAAGATAATCAGAAATCCTTTGATGAAACAATATACATCAATCGGAATGTCCTTGATTTTTTGGAAGATGACCAACAAGAGAAGTGGATGAAGAATTTTTTATTGTTTCTTCAGACGCCTTCCCATAAAAATTCATTTTCCTTACAGTTGACTGTGGCGGATAAAAAGATGAATGGATATTGTGGTTTTCATTATATGAATAAATCGCATGATATTTGGATGAGCTTTGCTTTGGTAAATCCCATTGTCCAACAAGATCCGTTGACAACGCCAGTAAGTTTGGAAAAACTTCGGAAGATGGGTGAAGAGGAACGGGATAAGATTCAAAGAATACACGCCTTAATCGGAAACAAAGAATATGAAAGAATCTATACAATTGAAGAATTGTGTCAGCTATTTGATTTGAGTAAAAATGCGTTTCAAAAGGGATTTAAATTATTGTATAATCAAACGTTTTATACCTATTATCTAAATAAGCGGATGGAATATGCCCAACAATTGCTTGCTTATTCCACCTTGTCTATCCAGGCTATTGCTGAAAAGTGTGGTTTTTCAGATTATTCAAACTTCTTTCGGAACTTTCAAAAGGTTGTACATCTTAGTCCAGCTCAATATCGCAAACAAAACTACAAAGGGTTGAAAATAGAAGATTATATCATCAAGTAAACCGCCTAAATTGAAAGTGTTTAGGCGGTTTAGAAAAAAAAATAAAAGCTTAAAAATGTTGCTATTTCAGTTGCTTATTTTTAATAAAAGTAGCCGCTTCTAAATGCGAACGTACTTCTTGTAGGGTCTCATTTAATTGTGTTCTCATGTTGTAATTATCCACATTATTAATGGCGTCAATCAAGACATCAGCCGCTTTATTGTGTTTTGAAATGACAACTTCCAACCATTTTTGATCAAAATTCTTTGCGTTTGTCTTTTCTAAATCTTGTATTTCGTCCCACTGCTTGTCCGATAGATTATGTGGAACAGCATACATCATATCACTGGCTAAAGCATTGAGTTTTTGCAATCTACTTTCGTGGTGTTTCTCTAGTTCTTCAGCAAAATCACGAATCTTTTCATTGTTCGATTTTCGCTTTCCGAGTTTGCCTAATTCAACTTCAAATAATTGATCGTGAACAACATCAACTAAATAAGAGGAATAATCTGCATTTTTTTGCTCAACTGTATGTTGTTGATTGGCTTTGTTTTGCTCTTTCGCTATTTTTTCAGGTTCTTTTGCATTTGGTCGGTCTTTGCATGAAGCTAAAAGTACAAGCATAAAAAAGGCTGAAAACAGGGTTTTTGTATGTAATTTCATAGTTATAAATTTTGGTTAAACATGATCTAATAAGTTAACTCCTTGATCGATGCGCAATTCAATCTCTTGTATTAGTTTGCTGTAGAACGTTTGTAAATCGGAATTTTTGGTGTTCTGTTTTAAATCCCATAGTACTTCTCGAATGCTAAATTGCAGTTTGATGGTTTCGTCCAAAAAATCGCGATCATAGCTGTTGAGATTTGGTGATTCCAATGTGTTGATTGTGAATCGAGTATCGGTTCGAAATAAGATTTCATTTTGTTTTTCCTTGCTAATCAAGTTTTCCATTTCCTTGAGGGTATGTTCATATTCCAGCAAGATTTGTTCTGCAAATTCTTTAATCTTTGGATGTTGACTTTGACTGATTGCGATTTTGGTATAGTGTAATTGTGTACTTAATAGATTGCTAAAACGTTGCTCTAAAACCTCTTGATCGGTGGTATCATAGTTCGTTTCATAAGAAAAAGGTTCTGTATGCACTGGTTTTGGATCACTCTCTTCTTTATATAAATATTGCTCTGAATTAGATTTGTTTTTACAAGAGGTAAGAAACAAAAAGATAAAAAACAAGAAAGTAAAGAGGATAACAAATAGTTTGTAATTTAATGATACTCCCATAGGTATGTGTGTTTAAGTGAATAAAAGTGGCTTACCAAGGATGTTGTTATTATGGTATGAGTAACTATGGAAATTACCTTGTGTAAGCCACTTGATTTTCAATTCTAGCAATTTTATTGAGCTGAAACTAAGTTATTTTTGCTTTGCTCCTTTATCTTTTGTAGCGCTTGCGCTGTTTCGTTTGGTACTGCTTGAAGAACTTCTTTGCTCTATTTCATCTTCACTTTCATCGTCCTCTTCATTTTCTTCTTTCTGCGAATGTTCGTCTTCACTTGCTTCTAGGTTTATGTGACATTCTCCTATTTGTGTAAGTTCGAAATCCGTTTCTTCTTCTTCTTCAAGGGTTTGTTCTAATAAATCAGCTATTTCATAAGCATCAATGGCTAAGGCAAATTGGATTAATCCGCCGTAGGTAGCAATCTCATAGTGTTCAATTTGTTGAGCAACTACGATGAGTCCTGCATCTCGTACCATACTACCTTCGGGAGTCACCTGGATTATTTTCTTTGTAATAGCCTCAAAAGTTTCCATGACACTACACGGCTGCTTTTCGGGTGTTATGTCTAGCTTTCTGAAGATTCGCTCTAAGCGCATGATTTGTCTACGCGTGACAATTTCATGGTCTTGAAGGGTGTCTTTCAACTCCTGTGTAGTAGCTGCTTTTATCAGGGTAGGCAAAGCTTCTATGATCGCATGTTCTGTGTTATAAATACCTTTTAACAAGGTGATAAACAGTTTTTTGAATTCAGTGCTTGCCTGGGATGTATAATTCGAATTTTTCATATTTTCTTTTTTTTATAAAAGAAGGAGCAAAGACTCCTTCTTTTAATTGATATTGGCCTAGCGGTCGATTATCTTCTAGCATTGCTTGTTGAACGTCCGCCACCATGGGATGCACGACCACCCATTCTCGCTATTTCAGTTCTCTTCGCTTTGCTCATTGCTGCGAAACCTCGACGACCAGCACCTCTATTTGAACCACTAGATGAATTCGAGCGGTTTGTGTTTGAATTATACGATCCTCTTCCTGTTGAAGATTGACCACTCTGAGAAGTAGAATTATAAGATCTTCTTCCAGAACCTTGGCCCATGTGGTTGGATGAACCTGATGATCTTCTTCCAGAAGAAGAACCATAGTTCGTATTGTTGTAGCTTGATGAACTTCCAGATCCTTGAGATCTACCTCGTCTTGATTTGGATATAAATCGTCCTTGTGCATCACGAGGATGGTCTCCTTCGTCAAAGTTAGAACGGTGATCATAACCATAGTCATCTTCTCCGTCATAATCAAAGTCTTCGTCGTCAAAGAAGTATTCCATGTCTTCTTGATCCATTTCGTCATCGTAACGCTCATCATCTGCTCCGTCGTCATATCCATGTTCGTAACCTAATTGGTAAATTTCTTCTGCCATGTGGTAGAGATGTGATTGTCTACTACTTTGAGACTGACTGTGTCTTGAATTTTGGTGATTCATAATTTCTTTTTTAAAGGGTTAATATGAACTGTGATACTAGCTGTCATAAAAAATTTCACAGTTGCTAGTAAACGTTCAATTTCTATGCACAAAAAGAAATAATGTTATTTAAAGATAATTTTGCTAATGTGTTTATAGATAGTGTTAAAAAAATAAATTACAACAGCTATTCTAGTCTCAATAAGGGATTGAATGTTAGTTGTGTAATTTTTAATATAAAAAAGAATAATATATATTTTTTATTAAAAATATGTGTATTAAAAACTAAAATATATAATTATAGTAGTTAGTTTATTTTTTTATGTTAAACTGTTTTTTATAATCTTGGTTTGTTAATTTTTAATATGTAATGCATTGATTTTTAGTGCGTTATTGTTTTTTGTGATTTTATTATATTTTTATACATGATGTTTATGTAAAATGAGTAATATGGGTATATAGTACACAATATGAGTATTAGGTGTGTATTATATCTACGTATTTTAGTTTTTTTATTTGAATTGTATCTTCTTTTTTTCTATTTATTGTAATTAATAGCAAGGCATTAATTTGATTAATAGCAATATATTGATTCAAGAAAAATGAAGTATAAGGAAGTAGGGGTGAGGGGGTGAGGTGATGAGGCGGTGTGATTTAAAATCCCGTAGTGGCAAATGGCAATTTGCCAAGTAACAGGATAATTTCCAATGAGATGATAAGGTGGTGAGAGGTGCAGCGTAACGAGTATTGTATTCACCCCCAGTAACCACTCAGTATGTCCCCCTGAGGAACGAAGGGTCGCATCCCGCGCTGACGCAATGCTGGATGGGTACTGTGTGGAGCGACTGGTTAGAGTAACAAGCGTTGAGTAACGGATGCGATTTATCGCACAGCATTTACATTTTGTTTTGGCGTTCGATGAATATATCTCACCTATTTCTTATTGGCTTTGGTGTTCGATGAATCTACACTTCGTTCCGATTTTCACTTCGTTCCGATTTCTCCTTCGTCGGGATGATATACTGGGTTTTATTGTAAAATTAGCTGTTAGAGTATAAGGGAATCCAAAGGGTAATGGTTGTTCCTTTATTCAATTTGGAAGTAATTGTTATCGTTGCGTTTACTTGTTCTGCACGCTCGCGCATATTGGAAAGCCCCATACCTTTCGTATCCGTTTTCTCGAAACCAATTCCATTATCTTGGATCGTAAGTTTTATTCTTTGTGCTTCTCTTGTAAATGTGATATCACAATTAGCCGCTTTAGAATATTTATTGGTATTTTGAATGGCTTCGCGTAAGATATAGTATAAATTTACCTTTGTATTGGCTTCTACTAATTCAAAGTTGATATCTGGATCAAAAGTAACCGTAAATTGCGTTTTCCATGCATTTACCTGAAAGGAAACTAAATCCGTGACCAACTGCTCAAACTGATTTTCATTAAACAAGGTATTGTCTAATAAAGCATGAGAGATATCTCGGGTGTTGTTTTCTAATTTTTCCAGCTCATCAATCAAGATTGTTTTGGCTTCTTCATTCGGAGTTTCTAGGAGTTGCATGTGAAAGCGAATACCAAAAATAGTATTGACCACCGCATCATGTAAGTTTTTAGCGATTCGATTGCGTTCCGATTTCTTAATATCCAAAGACATTAAATTACGCTCAACAATTAGTTCGTTGATACTTTCATTCGCTTTTCGCTGTGCTTTAACGAGCAGAAGCTCTTTGTTTTTTATTTTTAATTGATAGCGTAAGGCGCTGATAATCAATAGCAATAATAAGGCTGATCCAAAAATTATGATGATATAGATGCGATCTTTGAGTATATTATTTTCTTTCTCAATGGTTTCTGTTTCATAGGCGATACGGGCAAAGGTATTTCTGGTTTGATTCTCTTGTGAGGTGAGCGCCTGTCTCAAGTGGATTAATGTTTTAACCTGACCTTGCATGTGATAGTCGCCATGGGTTAATAAAAACTCCAAGGCCTGTACGCGTTGTGGTAATACGTTGTGTGTTGTCGCATTGTTGTAGGCTATCTCCGCCCAATGATTAGCTTTATTCAGTTTCTTGTCTAAGAGATATAGATTTGCCAGATTCATAGCCGTATAATGCATGCGAAAAGCATTGCCTAGAATAGAATCATCACTGAAGCTTTTGCGGACTTCTTGAATATAATCGCTGTTTTGAGTTAAGCGATAATTACATTGTGCTAAGGTATTTCTCAAAAAAGAGACCAGCATAATAGGGGTGTCCTTCTCTAAATATTTTTGCCCTTCTAGTACATACGATCGAGCTTCTTCAAATTTATTTTGATTGTAACACGCTTCAGCTAAGTTCCCATAGGCATTCCCAATGGCCATTTTGGCTCGCTTGGCATCGAGTACGTTATATTTCGCAATATCAAGTAGAATTTGCTTCACGGCTATTTTAAAGTAGGCCTCTGCTTCTTTATTGTTTTTGCGTTCCATTAAACACAATCCCATCAGCTGATTTGCTTCAAAATTAACGGGATTACGGGGGTATGCACTGAGTAAAGAAAGTGCTTGAGAAACTTTAGATTCACTTTCCATATGCAGTCCCATTTCAAACAATAAACGAGCTTGGTAGAACTTAGTTTCTCCTATTTTGACAGAATCGTGTAATTCTCTATAAACATTGGCTGTTTTGATATAGTAATAGAAGGTACTGTCCAACTGATAGCTGTCGTGATAGTACATCCCCATATTGTTATAAGTGCTAGCTAAATGAGGCAAATCGTTTTTGCTCAAGGCAAACGAGACGCTTTTTTTGGCTAGTTTTTGAAAGTTGACGGAATCTAACGTCCAACGAAGTAAACGCAGGGTGCTGTCAATTACGCTTCGGTTATAGGCATTATTGGATAAGCTTAATGCATGAGTGACGGAACTGGAGAGTTCTTTGGCGAGACTATCCTTATAGGAAGTATCATATTGTACCGCATACAATTGATCAATATCTGTTGCTGTGGTAAACTGCTTCTTGGTACAATGCGTCAGGCTAAAAACAGCCAATAACACAAGGAAGTATACAAGCACTTGGTCTCTCATAGGGAATGAATAGAATACGTAAAGTTAAGAAAGTTTTTGGTATATCATCTGAATCATTTTAACAAAAAGGGGAGTTTGTCTGTTTTTGTAGCAACAGAATGGTTAAAAGGAAGCCTAGTGTTACGGGAATTAAAAAAGAGTGAAGTCATAGGAAAACCATGGAAATAGTCTAATTTTGCACCAAAGATCAAGATAATGAAAGACGCTAAAAAAGTACAAAAGAAATTACACGAACGCAATAAACACCAACATGGATATGATTTTAATCAATTGAAATTGGTGGTTCCTGAATTAGAAGCTTTTATTATAAAGAATCCATCGGGAAGGGATACGATTGATTTTGCTCTTCCTGAAGCTGTTGTACTGCTCAACAAAGCAATCTTGATGCAAGACTATAAGATAACGTTTTGGGAAATGCCTAAGACGAATCTTTGTCCACCAATCCCAGGACGTGCAGACTACATTCACTATATCGCGGATTTAATGGCGGAAGATAACGGAGGGAAGGTTCCTACCGGAGGAGGAGTGAAGGTGTTGGATTTGGGTATTGGTGCCAATGTGATTTATCCCATTATCGGGGTGGCTGAATATGGCTGGGAATTTGTCGGTTCTGAAGTTGATGTAGTATCGATTCAAACAGCAAGTCACATTGTGGACAATAATCCGCATTTAAAAAATAAAGTGACGATTCGCCAGCAAAAGAGCAAGCGAAATATCTTAAAAAATATCATTGGAGAAAAAGAATACTTCGATGTCGTTATTTGCAATCCACCTTTCTTTTCATCGAGAGAAGAAGTATTGGCTAAAACAACCCAAAAGCTTAGAAATTTAGGGAAAGAGGTAATCGGAAAACCCGTACAGAATTTCAGCGGTCAGAATAATGAATTGTGGTGTGAAGGTGGAGAAAAAGCATTCATTACAAACTATATTTACGAGAGTAAACACTTCAAAAGACAAGCGGTTTGGTTTACGACGCTAGTTTCAAATAAAGACAACCTAAAACCACTACAGGCGTTACTGAAACGATCTGAGGTGGCTGAAGTACGCGTTATCCACATGGAACAAGGCAATAAAATTAGCCGCATGTTGGCGTGGAAATATTAAGAGGGGAGGTTTGTTCTTTGTGAGGTTTGTGAGTTTGTAGGTTTATCGATTATAGAGGATTTGCAAAAAAACAAAAAAACAATACGCTAATCAGTATCCGTCCAGTAACTCCGCTCTGTATGTCACCCTGACGTAGGAAGAGTCGCATCTATTGCTCTAATCAGTCACTCCACACAGCCCCACAGCATTGTGTCAGCGCGGGATGCGACCCTTCGTTCCTCAGGGTGATTACATACTGGGTGTGGATTATGAGATGATGAAAAATTCTTCTTTAATCGATAAACCTCACAAAGCACAAACCTCACCCCCCTCTCATACACTCCATTTCTCTTTCAGCAGTTCTTCCAATTGACCGATTTCTGCCGCATACATGGTTTTCTTTCTTGTGCCGAAGTACAAGGTGTTTTCTAACGGTTGGATTCCTTCCCATACCAATTTAATCTTACCCGATTGGATGCTATCCTGACATAGGAAATCGGGTACAATAGCAAATCCGACACCATCACTTAAACAACGAATAATAGAACTGATATTAGGAACGATGTAATTCGGACTAAAATCAGGGTGTTGTTTAAAATGGGCCAACCAGAAATTCTTTAAGTGCTCCATATCTGCTGCAGTACTGTACCACAGCTGTTGTTTAAGCAACTCGCTTACTGCCGTGATTTGTTGATTGGCTAAGTGTTGTTCAATTTCTTGCGTATCGGTTTGGTTACCTGCAATAAGTACCAATCGCTCTTTAGAGAAAGCGGTGTACTCCAGGTTCTGTTGATTTCCTTTTTGTGGGGTAATAATTAAGTCCAGTAATCCATGATCTAGATCCTGTTGCATTTGTGGATATTCGCCAAACTTAATAATTAAATTAAAGGGAAGCGTAGCAATATGTTCTTCCAGTGTGTATTGAAAGGTTTCAAAACACATGCCCACGCTAATTGTTGTGCGATCTGTTTGGGCGCGTTTGTGAAAATGTTGCTCTGCAACTTCTAATTTATTGAGCGATTCTAATACAAAGTTATACAGTATTTTTCCTTTTTCTGTAGGAACCATTTTCCTAGCAGAACGATCAAAAAGTTTATATCCCGTATAAGCCTCTAGGGAGTTTAGATGTAAACTTACTCCAGGTTGGGAGATAAACAATTCTTGAGCAGCAGCAGATAGTGTGCCCGTTTCGTAAATCGCTTTAAAGGTTCTGATCCATTCTAGATTCCAACGCATAAGGTATAATATTTATAATACAAAAGTAAGATTTAATTCATTACAATAGTACATTGAAGCTGTTGCAAATCGAGGGTAGTGCTGTAAAAGAGGGAAGTTATGCCCTTGAGTGATTGTTGACTGAAAAAGTGAAAATGCCTTATTTTATTGGAGGTGAACGCGTATTAGGTGGTATGGAATCGATTGTTAACTATTATAATTATAATAGTTTGTTATCATATAAGTTATTTTTGTAATACATATAAATGATAGAACTTTGCCTTATCAATAATTAAAATAATACCTATGAAAAATATATTTATTATTAATGGAGGGCAGACGTTTGCACATTCCGGAGGTTTATTCAATAATACCGTAACCAATTGGACAGCAGATACGCTTCGTGAATTAGGTCATGAAGTACGCATCACCAATATAAATAATCCTTATACGCCAGCAGAAGAAGCTGAAAATTACAAATGGGCGGATGTCATCATTTACCATACACCTATCTGGTGGTTCCAAGTGCCGAATGGGTTAAAAAAGTACATTGATGAAGTATTTACGGCAGGACATAACAACGGTATTTACGCCAATGATGGAAGAAGTAGAAAAAATCCAGACATCAACTATGGTACTGGGGGATTAATGCAGGGGAAACACTATATGGTGACGAGTTCATGGAATGCGCCTCAAACAGCCTTTACATTAGCAGGGGAGTTTTTTGATGAACATTCGGAAGACGAGGGGGTTTTGTTTGGCTTCCACAAAATGAATCAATTTATTGGTTTAACTAAGTTGGAAGGATTTCACTTTCACGATTTAGAAAAAAATTGCACAGCAGCGAGATTACAAGCGTATCATCAGGACTATGTTGCACACTTAAAAAAACAATTCACTAACTTTATAGGAGTATCATGAACATTAGTATAACTGCTATTATTAAAGCCAAACCTGAATATCGAGCGGAAGTTTTGGCTGTATTGCTTCAGATGGTCGAACAAAGTCGTCAAGAAGCGGCTTGTTTGCAATACGATTTACATCAAGACCAATCCGATGCGTGTACGTTTGTTTTTTATGAAATTTGGCGTGATCAACAAGGATTAGACCAGCACAATCAACAAGCTTACATCCAAGAATTTGGCGCCTTAATTGGAACTCAATTACAAGAACAACCACAATTATTTATCACAAAAAAAATATAATATCATGGAATACAGAAAATTAGGAAGTACAGATTTAGAATTATCCGCAATCACCTATGGTGCATTTGCAATTGGAGGAACGATGTGGGGCGGTAATGAACAAAAAGATTCTATAGCCTCCGTTAAAGCATCCATTGATCACGGGGTAACCACGTTAGATACAGCACCTTTCTATGGGTTTGGATTAAGTGAGGAAATGATTGGTCAAGCCATCAAAGGGTATGACCGAAGTAAAATTCAATTGCTTAGCAAATTTGGTTTAGTATGGGACGGAAGCAATAACGGCAAAGGAGAATTCTTCTTTGATGCTGGAGAAGGAGGAAAGCAAATTCCGATATATAAATATGCTTCTAAAGCCAATGTAATCAAAGAAGTAGAAGAGAGTTTAAAACGCTTGCAAACGGATTATATCGACTTGTTGCAAATTCACTGGCCAGATCAAACGACGCCTATTGCAGAAACCATGGAATCAATGGAACTGCTACTTCAACAAGGAAAAATACGCGCTGCAGGGGTGAGTAATTACAGCGTAGATCAAGTAAAAGAAGCCCGTCAAACGTTGAATATTGCGAGTAATCAAGTGGGATATAGCATGTTAAATAGAGGAATAGAACAAGATGTAGTTCCTTATGCCTTGGATCACAACTTGGGTATTATTGTTTATAGTCCAATGGAAAGAGGATTATTAACAGGAAAATACTTTAACGATGGAAAACTAAAAGACAATGACCACAGAAAGGGGTATTTTCAACAGTTTGATTTAGCGAAAGTAGAAGCGTTTCTACAAGCGATTACGCCATTGGCACAAGATAAAGGAGCTACACTTTCTCAGTTGGTATTGCGTTGGACCACTTTGCAACCCGCTATTTCAGTGGTATTAGCAGGTTCTCGTAATGCAGAACAAGCCATCGCCAATGCTCAAGCGATAAATATTAACTTGACAGATGCAGATTTGCAATTCATTCATACGGAATTAGCGAAAATCTAATCGCAGTAAAAGAGTGTAATACCAAACAAAAAGCGCGAATCACAGTTCGCGCTTTTTGTTTGCTTTATTGGGTATACGCAATACACGATATTGCTTGCTGCTTACATTCGAGCGAGATGTTCTTTTAGGTACTGACCGGTAACAGAAGTAGTATCTTGTATTAGATCCGTTACGGTACCTGTAAAGACAAGAGTCCCTCCATTTTTTCCAGCACCAGGACCGAGGTCAATAATCCAATCTGCTTGGGCAATAACATCTAAGTTGTGTTCAATCACAAGAACAGTATTCCCTTTGTCTACAAGCATATGGATGTAATCCAGGAGTCTTTGTGTATCATTTGGATGAAGTCCTGTGCTAGGTTCATCTAACACAATGATTTGATTGGTTTGTTTTAATTCTTTCGCTAATTTCAGGCGTTGTCTTTCCCCACCAGAAAAAGAATCCAGGCGTTGCCCAAGGGGTAAATAACCTAGTCCCAATTGAAGGAGAATAGAAAAGACGGATGTGTAACTAGGAGCGTCCTTAAAGAAAACAAGAGCTTCTTCAACGGTCATATTCATAAGGTCTACAATGGTCTTGTTGTGGTAGGTATAGTGTAAAACCGCGGGCTTAAATCCAGATCCTCCACAAACTTCACAAGGTTGTTCGATATCATCTAAAAAAGCCAAATCGATTTTCTCGGTGCCCAATCCTTTACAATTGTCACAAGCACCTTCACTATTGCGGCTGAAGTATTTATCCGAAACGGCATTGGCTTTTGCAAATCGCTTTCTTAGGTCATCTGATAAACCTAAAAAGGTCAGCATATTGGATCGCACATTCGCTGTAAATGGCGATTGATCAATAACGGTAACTGCGGGGTAATATTGAGGAAGCACCTGGTTGATGAGGGTACTCTTCCCTGAACCAGCGACTCCTGTAACAACTGTTAGTATATCTTGCGGTATTGCTACACTTATGTTTTTTAAATTGTGCAACGTAGTCGGACCAAGTGGTAAATACGCTGTGGCTTTTCTTGGTGTTGTATTGCTTGTAGGGGGCGTAGCAAAATAGCGTCCTGTTGCTCCTGTAGAGGTTGACAACGCATCAAAAGGTCCCGCATAGCAGATGGTTCCGCCAGCTTTACCGGATTTAGGCCCCATATCAATAACCCAATCCGCTATTTTAATTAAATCAGGATCGTGTTCTACTACTAGAACCGTATTGCCTTTATCGCGGATTTGCTTGATGATGTTTGCAATATTGTGTAAGTCTTTGGGATGTAATCCGATACTGGGTTCATCAAAAATATAAAGCAAATCAGTGAGGCTGTTGCCTAGATTTCGCACCATCTTAATTCGCTGACTTTCCCCACCTGATAGGGTTTCTGTTCGTCGATCCAGCGTTAAATACGGCAATCCAATAGCAAGTAAGTTTTGAAGCTTTTCTTTTAAATCGTCTAAAATAACTTCAAATGTATCAGATGGAAGCGATTGGATAAAATCCAGTAATTCGTCGATGGATAGGGCAGTAGCATCGGCAATATTCAATTGATTTATCGTACAAGATAAAATGGTTTCGTTTAATCGTTGTCCGTTACAACTCGGGCAGGTTACGGTAGTTGTTACAAGATGTAAATCTTTTTTGCGTCTGCTGTTTTCTTTGGAATTCTTCTTTAAAAACGTTTGTTCAATTCGAGGAATAAGTCCTTCGTATTGGACTGTTTTTCCCCATTCTTTACTGGGATTTAAGGGTTTGTGTGCTGGAGCATACAACAGCATCTCCCATTCTTCAGGCGTGTAATCGGCCAATTTCTTATCTGGATCAAAATAACCCGATAACGTATAACGGGTTAATCTCCATCCTCCAGGTTGAAACGTAGGAAATAAGATAGCTCCTTGATGCAAGGATTTACTTTTGTCTAGTAGGGCGTCGATATTAATTGTTTGCGTAAATCCCAGTCCTTCACAAGTAGTACACATCCCCAGCGGATTATTAAAAGAAAAAGCATTGGAATAACCAACAAAGGGCGTTCCCATTCGAGCATATAACAAACGAAGAGAAGCGTAAATATCTGTTGCTGTTCCTACGGTCGATCGGGCATTACCTCCAAGTTTCTTTTGGTTGATTAAAAGGGGCACATTTAAGTTTTCTATTTTATCCACATCGGGAATTCCCAAATGCTGTAATCGATTGCGCGTAAAACTGTCTTGTGTCTCATTGAATTGACGCTGAGCCTCGGCTCCAATCGTTTTAAATACCAAAGAAGATTTACCTGATCCAGAAACACCCGTAAAAACAGTGATTTTGTTTTTGGGTATCGTCAAGGATAGGTTCTTGAGGTTATTTTGTCTTGCGTTTGTGATTCGAATGTGTTTCATAGTATATAACCTAGTTAATACTTAACAAAGTTAATCATTGTTTTGGATAGAAAAACAAATGGTAGTCTCAAATTAATATTTAACTTTGTTAATTAGTAAGGAAGGAAACGAGGAATGAAAAGCAAAGAGAAAGCGTTTTACAATCTTTTCACGGAACTTCAATGTTCGGTGTTAGCCAATGCAAGTAAAAGTAGTGTAAATGGTATTACAGCTACGCATTATACTATTCTGGAGTACTTGTATCACAATGATGCTAGTACGGGTAAACAAATTGCCCAGGATTTTCAAATCAGTGCACCTGCAATTTCTCGACAGATCAAGTTTTTATTGGAGCATGATTTTATTCAACAAACCCAATCTACAGCAGATCGTCGAACGTTTTATATGAGTCTGACAAAAAAAGGCAAAGACGTTGTTACACATTCCGAGAGTTTTAGAGCGAGTTTTACTCAAAAAGCACATGAAGTATTAACCAAAGAAGAAATAGAAGTGTTTCAAACACTTTTAGCCAAAATAGTACAATCAACAACATAAATGAAAACATTAATACAACCACAGCGCCTACAAAAAGGAGATACCGTAGCCACGATTTCCTTGTCTTGGGGTGGAGCAGGTGATTTACCTATCCGCTATCAAGCTGGTAAAAAACAAATCGAAGAACAATTTGGATTGAAGGTTGTTGAAACAGCACATGCGTTACAACCAGCGCAATGGATTTATGAGCATCCGGAAGCGAGAGCGAATGATTTAATGGAAGCGTTTAAAAATCCAGCAATTAAAGCTATTTTTTCTACTATTGGAGGAGAGGAAAGTATTCGTCTCTTGAAGTATATTGATTTTGATGTTATTCGCCAAAACCCGAAGATATTTCTGGGGTTTTCTGATACAACTGTCACGCACTTTATGTGTTTAAAAGCTGGATTAGGTTCTTTTTATGGAACTTCGGTTTTAGTTGGTTTTGCAGAAAATGGAGGTATGCATTCCTATCAAATCGAAGATATCAAACGCACCTTTTTTGATACAGCTCCGAGAGGAGAAATACAACCCAATACAGGGTGGACCACGGAGTTTTTAGATTGGTTTGATCCTTCTTTACAGCCTATAAAAAGAGCACTTACTCCGAGTGAAGGATGGGATTTCGCAAGGGGCAAAGGGAAGGTACAAGGGCCTCTGATTGGCGGTTGCATGGAAGTCCTGGAAATGATAAAAGGGACGGTATTATGGCCGGAATTGGAGGTATGGAAAGGGACTATTCTATTTTTGGAAACCTCAGAAGAAAAACCAGAACCGTTTTATATCAGACATTGGTTACGCGGGTATGCAGCCATGGGAATATTAGACGTAATAAACGGCTTGATTATTGGACGCCCGTATGATAATCTGCATGCGGCGGAATATAAACAAGCGATTTTACAAGTATTGGATGAAGAGGGATTGACGGATTTACCTGTAATTATGCAGATGGACTTCGGTCATACTTGCCCGACGTTTACCTTGCCGTATGGACGATTGGCTGAAATGGATATGGAAGCAAAACGCTTTGCTATTTTAGAGTCGGGCGTGCAGTAAGAAAAGGAAATTGAATAAATCTTTTTCCGCTTGTTGGATTGTTCTTTTGGGCAATTGAATCAAATAGAACTTAGATTTTTTGTATCTTAGTTCATCCATCTATTCGTTTATTTTCTTGATTAAAAAGAAAGTACAAGCAGAGAAATTTGAACTTTTGTTCTTGTATATAGAAAACCGATTAGTCCACTAATCGGTTTTTTCAATTAGACCGCAAAATAGTTGGTACGTGTATTCATTCAATTTAAAATCGCAATAAAATGAAAAAAGCATTGTTAATCGTCGATATTCAAAATGACTATTTTGAGCAAGGAGCATGGGAATTAGTAGGATCTACAGCAGCAAGCTTACAAGCACAGAAAGTACTCCACCATTTTAGAAAAGAGCATTTACCCATTATCCATATTCAACATTTTGCAGTTGGAGAGGGACTTCCATTCTTTAAGCCCAATACACCCGGTGTTGAAATACACGATAATGTGAAACCTTTAGCCTCGGAAAAGGTCATTGCAAAGCATTATCCAAATAGCTTTAAAGAGACGGAGTTGTTGGAATATTTACAAGAAAACGGAATTACATCTTTAGTGATTATGGGGATGATGACTCATATGTGTATTGATGCAACCACGCGCGCAGCAAAGGATTTTGGTTTTGACTGTACGGTTATTTCGGATGCTTGTGCATCAAGAGATCTGGAACTGCAAGGAAAAACAGTAAAGGCCTCGGATGTGCATACGGCTTTTCTATCTGCCTTGGGGTTTGCTTATGCAAATGTTCTACCTGCTGAGGTATATTTAACTTCCAATAATCAATAAATTAAAAAAAAGCATCTTTAGGTACAAGGATGCTTTTTTTTCTCTTCTTTTTTTTGGAGCTTTTTATAGGCAAATAGCCTGTGTCCATTAAATTCTGAAAACCTGTGTCTATATCTATTTTTTTGTTCGGCTTAGTTTTGTTGCAAATAAAAAAGTATGACAAAAATACAAGAGAATATGACACAAGGCTGGATTAATGGCTTAATCGGGGTAATCCTGTTTAGTGGCTCATTGCCAGCTACAAGGATTGCCGTTTTAGAACTAGATCTGGTGTTTTTAACGGTAGTTCGCGCTACGATTGCTGGTATTTTGGCCGTAGTAACCTTATTTATTTTTAAAGAAAAAAAACCAAGTAAAAGCCAAATAGGATCTTTGCTTATCGTTTCGTTAGGTGTGGTGGTTGGTTTTCCTTTGCTAACGGCTTTGGCTTTGCAATACATTACTTCTGCCCATTCTATTGTCTTTTTGGGAATCTTGCCTGTAGCGACTGCTGTATTTGGAATTATAAGAGGAGGGGAGCGTCCAAAACCTATTTTTTGGCTCTTTTCTATTCTTGGAAGCCACTTAGTTATTGGTTATGCGGTAGCTCAAGGTTTAACGGCTTCGCCAATTGGAGATCTATTGATGATTGCTGCCATTCTACTATGTGGATTAGGCTATGCAGAAGGCGCTAAATTATCTAAATCACTAGGTGGATGGCAAGTTATTTCTTGGGCTTTAGTACTTTCTTTGCCACTCATGTTGCTATTGTCTGTGGTGTATTGGCCTTCCACACTCGAAGGTATTAGTACTAGCGCTTGGGTGAGTCTAGCTTATGTATCTTTATTTAGCATGTTTATCGGTTTTATTTTTTGGTATAAAGGATTGGCACAAGGTGGAATTGCTACGATCGGTCAATTGCAATTGCTACAGCCTTTATTTGGGTTAGCCCTAGCAGGTTTACTCCTAAAAGAAGAAGTGAGTATCGGAATGATTATCGTAACCTTCTTTGTTATTCTTTGTGTAGCAGGAACCAAGAAATTTGCTAAATAACCTACACCTTCTTTTTTTGTTTACTACATAATTTTAAAACTATATACTATGTCTATTTTTGATAAAAGGGTGAGTTATAAACCTTTTGAATATCCTGGGGTTTATCAATTTACAGATGCTATTAATAAATCGTTTTGGGTACAAAGTGAAGTTGATTTTACAGCAGATACACAAGATTTTCATTCGCATTTGACCACAGATGAAAAATTAGCCATTAAAAATAGCTTGCTAGCTATTGCTCAAATTGAAGTGGCCATCAAAATTTTTTGGGGAAATCTGTATCTACATTTTCCAAAACCAGAGTTCAATGGCTTAGGCACAACGTTTGCGGAGTGCGAATTTAGACATTCTGAAGCGTATTCAAGATTATTGGACGTATTGGGATATAATGATGAATTTGATGCCCTTTTAGAAATTCCAGTAATTAAAGAACGCATTGAGTATTTGAGTAAAGTACTGGAAAATGCTAATCATACTGATCGTAAAAAGTATGTGGTTTCTTTGATTCTATTTTCATTATTAATAGAAAATGTATCCTTGTTTAGTCAATTTGCTATCATCTTATCTTTTACTCGTTTTAAAGGATTGATGAAAAACATCAGTAACATTATTGCTTGGACTTCAGTAGATGAACAAGTACATGCGAATGCAGGGATTTATATCATCAATATTGTGCGCAAAGAATTCCCCGATTTCTTTGACCAAGAATTAATTGATCATATACACGAAGTGGTTCATCATTCTATAGATATTGAAAGTAAAATATTAGATTGGATTTTCGATGCGAAAGTTATTGAAACCATTAAAAAAGAAGATTTATTAAACTTTATGAAGTTTAGAGTAGATGAAAGTATGCTTAAAATTGGTTTGGATAAAGTATATCATGTGACAGCAGAAGAATATGCCCCAATGAAGTGGTTTGAGGAAGAGGTATTTGCGAATACTTTAGATGATTTTTTTGCCAAACGCCCCGTGGATTATACCAAACACGACAAGAGTTTTACTTCAGAAGATTTGTTTTAGTAGCCTGCTCAAATGTAAAAAGAGTGTTGTTCATGCAACACTCTTTTTTTATTTTATTTTTTGCGACATGACACGTTGAGGTCCTTTGACACCTTGATAAACCTTTTGCGTATCTCGGTAGTGTGTTTTAAGATACAATTGATAGGCTTGTTCATTCTCAAAATTGACACCAAAAACAATTTCATCAATCGATGGATAATGGGTTTTCACAAAATCAGGTAATAATAGCATGGCTTGTTTGGCAATGCCCTTTCCTTGATATTGAGGATTAAGACTGAGTGCGCGTAGTAAAATAGCATGTTGATTTGAGGTATAAACCAAACGATCAGTTGAGGTATCCAACGAAAAGAAACCTACGGGTTTAGCATGATATAAAATGCAGTATTGTGTGCGTTCAACTTTAGCCAGAACCTCTGGGTTATTTAAGATTTGCTGTGGAACCATAGAAAATTGCGTTTGCTCTTCGTCTAAGCAATATGTAGTTAAATCATCATAATATTCGGATATATAGGGTTGTAACGTGACCATAAGTGCATGTATTTGTTTTTAAGTTTAGCGTAACTCAGTTTCTGTAGTACTTCCATAGCTTTTGTAAGCTAATTTTTAGGTACAAAAACAAGGTCATAAAAGTA
Organism: Myroides gitamensis; assembly: GCF_029894455.1. Lineage (NCBI taxonomy): Bacteria > Pseudomonadati > Bacteroidota > Flavobacteriia > Flavobacteriales > Flavobacteriaceae > Myroides > Myroides gitamensis. The sequence continues at coordinate 1,536,459 of NZ_JARYHN010000001.1, read as the reverse complement.
AGCGGCAACTCCATTACAACTAATTCCTGCTTGACTTCATGCAATTGAAAAAGCAGTAATTAATCCCTCAGCTTCTAAAGTAATTGTACCTCTCGTTCTGGTATTGTATGCTGATAAATAGCAATTGATTCCGTTGCGAGATTAAAGGTAGTAAAACTAGGTTGAATAGGAAGGTATAATAACTGAAAATTGACACCAAAAACTTGTATTTTTTCAGTAGTCAGGATTGCTCCATTTCTTTCGTAAAAAGCAATTCTTTTTTGACGTATTTCTTTTTCTTCTGAATCCGTTGCTTCTTCTGGAATTTCACATTCTAGAATTATTACTTTTGCTGACAATAAGGAAATCAATTTTTGAATGAATAAAGATCCAATGCCCTTACCTCGTCCAGCTTCTTGGGTTACGGCAAAATAATCCAACAATACAACATCTTTATTTTGCCAGCAAAAAGAAGCATAGGCTTTAATTTGTTGATTTTCAACTAGCGCATAAGCAGCATATTGATTATTTTTAAAGGCGACCTCTAGAAGCGATAGCGGTTTAACTTCTGCTGGAGGAAAATCCGCTAGTAGATGTTGTTTATAAATGACTTGAAACGCATGAAAATCGAGTGTAATACAATTCATCTATTTAGTAGTTATATGTTTAAAGACTTCAAATTCTTGCATAACGGAAATTAGGGCTTTTACACTTTCTAAATCTAATGCATTATAAAGCGAGGCTCTGAACCCACCATAATTTGCATATTGTTTAATTCCAATCACCTGACGTTGAGCAGCGAAATCTAGAAATTCTTGCTCATGTTCGGGGTGATTCGCCAAGAAGGTTACATTCATTTTACTGCGTTGACTGATATTGCATACTCTACCTGTAAAAAGACTGTTTCGCTCTATCTCTTGATAAAGCAAATCACTCTTAATCTGATTTAATTTTTCTATTTCTTCAACACCACCTTGCGATTCCAGCCATTGTAAATTGAGAAGAGTAGAATAGATAGCAAAAACAGGAGGCGTATTGTAAAGCGATTTATGTGTTGCTAACACGTTGTAATTAAATACATTTGGAATATGAGGATTGACACATGCTAATAAGTCTTCTTTGATGACAACAATGGAAACCCCTGCTGCACCAGCATTTTTCTGTACACTTGCGTATACCATATCAAAGGAAGAGATCTCTATTTTTGCACTTAATATATCAGAAGAGCGATCACAAATTAGAGGAACATTAGTTTTAGGAACCTCGTATAAAGCAGTTCCATAGATGGTATTGTTTGACGTATAATGAAAATAAGCACTAGCATCAGGAATGATATAATCTACAGGAATTGCAGTATAGTCTTGCATTTTACCCGTTGCTACAACCTGTACGTTTCCATAGTTTTTGGCTTCATTAATTGCATGAGAGGCCCAAACGCCACTATCTAAGTAGGCAGCTTCGGTCTTATTCGTTAAAAAATTCATCGGTATTTGAGCAAAGTGCTGACTGGCACCACCAGCTAAAAATAAAACAGCGTAGTTGGAAGGAATAGAGAGCAACCTGCGTAAACGTTCTTCCGTTTCTTCTAAAATGGCTGCAAAAGTTGGAGATCGATGGGAAATTTCAAGTAAAGAAAGCCCCGTACCTTGATAGTTTTTAATAGCATCAGCTGCTTGGTTGTATACAAAATCAGGTAAAACTGCGGGACCACCGCTAAAATTGTGAATTTTCATTTTACTATAAGTATTAGATGATACAAGGATAAAACAGAAAATAAAATAAGTACAGTCACAGTTTTAGTTTTAAATTGGACACAGATTGGGAGTGCATATCCTCCTTGTAATACCATTGATTTTATTCTAGATTAGACATGAAAAAGGATTTTTTATACAATGAATTAGCAGATAATATCGCCAATAAGATAAAAAAGGGAGTACTAAAAACTGGAGAACGCCTTCCTTCTGTACGGATGTTGAGTGAAGAACACGGTGTGAGTATAAATACAGCAAAAAGGGTTTTTCTAGAATTGGAAGCACAGTCATTAATCGAATCAAAACCTAAAAAAGGATACTATGTAAGTGCTTTAAATTATTTAAAACTACCCTTACCAGAAATCAGTCAACCCATGCCGATAGCTAATAATGCGGCTCCTAGTGAGTTAATGAATGGGGTGTATTCTACTATGGGAAACCGCGATTTAACGCTGTTTTCTATTGGTGTACCGTCTGGAGATCTTCTGCCTTTGGCAAAATTAAAGCATGAAATTGTTTTAGCAACTCGAGCGCTAGAAGAAGGAGGTACAGAATATGAACCTTTGCAGGGCAATGAAAAATTGCGCAGAATGGTGGCTGCTCGTTCTTTAGCTTGGGGCGGTAATCTAGTGGAAGATGATATTATTACGACAAACGGTTGTATGAATGCCTTGGTTCTATGTTTAATGGCTCTTACAAAACCTGGCGATACTATCGCTTTAGAAAGTCCATGTTATCCTGGTATTCTTCAGCTAGCTGTTAGTTTGGGGTTAAAGGCCTTAGAAGTGGCAACTCATCCGATAACAGGCATTGATATTGAAGGGTTAAAACAATTGCTCCCTCAAATTGATGTTTGTCTGTTAGTTCCCAATTTTAATACGCCTTTAGGGTATTGTATGCCAGATGAAAACAAACAAGAAATTGTTGCGCTATTAGCTCAAAACAATATACCCTTAATTGAAGATGATACGTATGGTGATTTGCATTTTGATTTAGAAAGACCTAAATCATGTAAATCATTCGATACAGAAGGAAATGTACTGTGGTGTGGTTCAGTATCAAAGACCTTGGCTCCAGGCTTTCGAGTGGGATGGGTTGCACCAGGTAAATACAAAGATAAAATCTTAAAATTAAAACTTGTTCAGTCGGTATCTTCTACAGCTTTAATCAATGAGGCAGTAGGGAATTTTCTATTAACGGGTAAATATGAATACCATCTTCGTCAGTTAAGAAGGAAACTACAGGAAAATTACCAAAGATATGTAGATTGTATTGTGCAATATTTTCCAGAAGGAACGAAAGTAAGTCGACCACAAGGAGGCCTCGCGTTATGGGTAGAGTTTCCAAAAGATATTAATACAAATGAGTTGTATAATCTGGCGATAAAAAAGAAAATCAGTATTTCTCCTGGTTGAATTTTTACGCTTCAGGATCAATATCACAATTGCATGCGCTTGTGTATTGGTTTGCCTTGGACCAATCAGTTGGAAGCAAAGTTAAAAGAATTGGGACGTTTAGCTAAAATGATGTAAAAACTTCAGGTGTAGCAATCTTACAAAACTGCAATTTGGTGTAGTTTACATGCTGTTTGTCCTATTTGGATAATGAAGAAGCCTTTTATATTTGTAATAGGCAAGGATAGTGAAGATTGTTCTAGCAATGCTAATAGAAAATGCAATTGAAGTAATCGTTTTCTATTCCTAGAAATAAATCTCAGGCTTACAATACAGAAAAATTTAACCAAGCGAATGCAGGTACTCATTTTATCGATGAGTATTTAATTAAATAAATTTATACTTGTGATGCGAAAAAGACTTAGTTTACTAAGTCTTTTTTAATTCAATATACTATTATTATGATTCAAAGTACCTTTACATCTAACGGAGGGGAGGTCGTTTTAGGCCTCCACCAAGCAGAACTATATTACGAAGTTATTGGTAAAAAAGGCGCTCCTTGTATTGTCCTTTTGCCAGGAGGCCTTGCAACAGTTAGTGACTTTAATACTTTTACGCCCTATTTGTCGCTGCATTATCAATTGATTGGTATTGATTTTAGAGGACAAGGACGTTCTTCCTTGGGAACTATAGATCGTCTTACGTATCCCTTATTAATGGACGATGTGGAACGTATCTTAGTCAAACTCGGAATTGAGCATGCGGGTTTTATTGGTTTTAGCGATGGGGGGACTGTGGGATATCATCTAGGAAATAGCCAAAAAATTAAAATGGATTGGTTAATCAGTATTGGAGGAACCTGGTGTTATCAAGATACACAAGGTACAGATCATTTAACCCCAGCTCAATGTCAGGCTCTTTTTCCTGCGTTCTACAACCTGTATCAAGACGTGAATCCAGATCAGAATTTTACGCTTGTTGCTCAATTAGTTGTGGCGATGTGGCGTGATGGAAGTAATGAAAATCTCCCTCTTGATCTTGCTAAACAACTAAAATGTCCTGTTTTAATTGTGTGTGGTGAAAAAGACACTGCTTTACTTCCGGAAAGTGCGTTGAAATTAGCACAACAGATAACTAATTCAAGTCTTTTTATTGTTCCATTTATTGGGCATGATGCGTTTAATGTTCCAAATAATCTCTTTGTAGAAGGAATGCTTCATTTTTTAACTCGTGTTAGATCTACGTAATGAGTGCCGTGAATAGTAGCCTAAAATCTCCAAGATGTAGGAGGGAGAATTAGGGGGATAATCTTATATTAGAATGATTAAAAGCATAAAGTAAAATACCAATGAAACATATTGTCATTATTAAGGGGAGTGCAGGTCATACGTCTGCCAATCATGTATTTGCAACCTATATAAAAGAGAAAATAGCAACTCGTTTTAAGGTTACTTTTTATGATGAACTTACACAGTTGCCTCATTTTGTACCTGAATTATCGAGTGAACATACACCCAAAGCCATCCTGGAATTTAGAACGTTAATTCAGGAGGCGGATGGAATTCTAATTTTAACTCCCGAGTATATTTTTAGTATTCCCAGCGGATTGAAAAACGCATTTGAATGGTGTGTTTCAACTACTGTTTTTACCAATAAACCGATAGGTTTAATTACAGCTGCAGCAAATGGCGTAAAAGGACATGAAGAATTGGAGTTAATTACGCGAACGCTTGATGCTAAATTTACGACAGAGACGAGTTTGCTTATTGTTGGAGCAAAGGGAAAAATAAATAAAGAAACGGGTGAAATTGAAGAAAGTACCAAACAGATATTGGATCAATTTATCCGTAACGTTATTACTTATATCGATAGAAAAGAGGATGAGATAGTAAGCTAATCTAAACTTCCATCAAAAGCGGGTATTGTCACTGTAATTTGATGTACCACTCTACATTACCCTAACCGTTTAATTAAATTAGAGAAGTTATGAAAGTAAAGCATTTAGATCATTTTGTTATGACTGTTTTGGATATAGATAGAACCGTAGCGTTTTATACTGAGATCATGGGTATGGAACTAATCGTTTTTGGAGAAAACAGAAAAGCACTGAAATTTGGGAACCAGAAGATAAACTTACATCAAAAAGGGAAAGAATTTGAGCCTAAAGCACTTTATCCAACAGTAGCAGCTTTGGATTTGTGTTTTATTGTAGCAGATAAAATGGAAGATATAGCAGCAGAATTAGAACTAAAAAAGATTGAAATTATCGAAGGAATTGTCGAGAGAACAGGAGCTTTGGGTAAAATTCAATCTATTTATTTTCGAGATCCCGATGGAAATCTAATTGAACTAAGTACTTATAAAAAAGGAGAGAATGATTCCATTCATCTTTGAAAAGAGAACGCAAAGTAAAAAACCTTGAAAATATACGAGTATGTATTGATTATTTCAAGGCTTTTAAAATGATAGTTATACGACTAAAACAAAAGTAAAAGTAAAAGAATACTTTCGTTTGCACTAAGGACAAACCGTAGGGAAATAGGTGGTTAATCACATTATTGCTATACAATCCATATTTTATTTCGTTTGTACGAAAGTAGCTTTCCAGATACTTACCTTGCGTGGAGCGGCTTCAAAAGGTTTAATTTGTTCCTCACGATAAGTAAGCCTGTTCTAGGGGTGCTCTTCGTGTTTATTGAAGGCACGGAGCAATACAGCTATTGGTTTTCTGTTCTATTTTTTGGCGGATATAGATCATCACCATAGCCAAAAAACCAAAGAGTACGGTGAGCCAAATTGTATGTTCAACACCAAAATAAGCGATGACTAAACCACCACAAGTTGTTCCCATCGCCACGCCTAAATTTCCAAAAGAAGTGGCTAGGCTATTGACAAATTCTAGTGAATCTGGGGCAGTTGAAATCATATAGGTGGAGGCATTTAAAAAGCTTGGTGAATAAGCAAAGGCCCAAAGGATTAAAACGAATACCGTTAGCCAAAAGTTGGTATCGGAAAAATATAAGAGAAAAGGAACAATAAGTGTGCCTGTTAAAAATAGCAATGTCGTTTTTGTCACGCTTCTACTCAAGAGTTTACCTGCAATAAAATTGGAAAACAACCCCACTAATCCGAATAAGAGAAGCATATAACTAACCATCGTATCATCCATATTCTTGGCCTGATTGAGGTAAGCCGTAAAATAGCTATACGTGGAAAACCACGCCGAAATCATAAAGAAATTCATGAGAGCACTTAGGATGAAGGTCGGTTTTTTGAGTATACTAATCTGACTGCCTCTTGTTTGCTTTGTTTGTACGGGTAATGAAGGCATGCCAAATACAATCAGAAGTAATGCAATAATACTGACTATGGCTTGAATCATAAAAGAGTAGGTCCAGGTAAAGATACTAGCCATATAGGTAGCTAGGGGAATGGTCGTAATCATGGCTAAGGTGATACCGCTAAATACAATACTCATTAATTTATTGTAATCTTCTTTTTGGGCTTGCGAAATCGAAACGGATAAAGCCGTTGCAATAAATACAGGTTGTAAAAAAGCAGGTAATAACCGCACAACAAGAAGCAACCAAAAAGGAGGAGCAAAGGCAGAGACCACAGCTGTAAGCAAAAAGATAAAGATTGACGTTAACATGAGCGTCTTTTTATTAAAACCAGCGGTAAATAAAGTTAGTACAGGCCCTGCTAAAGCAATAATTAAAGCAAATCCACTAAGTAGAACACCTGCTTGATCAATGGTAATAGCATAATGTGTGGCAATTTGTGGTAGGATTCCGACAATCCCAAATTCGGTTGTTATAATAGCTAGAAGCCCAATGGCTCCGATGATGGCGTATTTTTTCATTTTGTTTATATAAAAGTTGGGAGCAAAACTACTTTGAAAGCTCTATTTTTGCACGCTGTGCATTTAAATGTATGGTACGAACAATTTTGTATGTTATGGGAAAAAGAAAGGAAAATTCAACCAATAGTTTGAATCAAAAATATATAATAGAATGTGATTTAGCGTATTCCATCCATTTACTCGAAGGACGTTGGAAATTAATCATCTTGTGTAGTTTGGAGAAGGGAACAATGCGTTATAGTGAATTGCGAGATAAAATAGGAGAGATCACAGAGCGAATGCTGACGCTAAAGCTAAGAGAACTTGAACAAGATGGATTAATTATTAGAACCGTATATCCTGAAGTTCCACCTCGAGTAGATTATGAATTATCGGATGTTTCGAAAGATTTAATTCCGATTTGGAGATCATTGGAAACATGGGGAGCTAAGCATAAAGAATTAAAGGACAAGGGTTAATCAAGTAGAATAGGTGCTACACACAATACTTGTAAGGTATAGATAGACGAAGATAAACGCAGACACACAAGTCGTTAAAAGCAAAAATGAGCTCAGTAAGATACTGAGCTCATTGTATTAAAACATAGCATGTGTTCTTTTAACTTGTTCATGCTGATGTAATTATAGTTATACTGCTATCCCTGTTTTACAAGTAAATAGCTGGTTTGATATAAAGGAATTAATCCAAGGGTTTATTTGTACTTATCGCTATTCTATTCCAAGCGTTAATTGTAATGATAGCCATAATGATCAATCCAATATATTCTTCATTAAACACTTTAGTTGCCATTTCATAGGTTTGATCTGATAATCCCGCATGACTAATTAAAGTTATTTCTTCTGTCATAGCTAAGATAACACGTTCCTCTTCTGTAAAAAGTTCCGTCTCTCTCCAAGCATTTAGCAGAAAAATTCGCTGCATACTTTCTCCTTGGCTAATTGCATCTCGAGTATGCAAATTTAAGCAGTAAGCACAACCATTTACTTGGGATGCTCTTATCTTTATTAGCTCAATATGTGCTTTATTTAGCCCAGAATTCTGAACAAAACTATCCAATGCAATAACTCTTTTATAAGCACTCGATACGACAGTAGATAAATCAATACGTTTTTTCATTTTGTTTTTTTTTATGTAAGGAAATTTACGAAAATAATCTGACAGTCAATTACTTTAAGAAGGAATGTAAGTGAACTGCTGAGAATCTAAAATCATTTTTAAAGTATAATTTTTGAGCCGTATGATTTGTGAATTCAGTATCTAAAGTAACGGCATCTAGCTCCAGGGTTAGTGCTATTTCTTTTACATGAGAAAGAAGCTTTCCAGCCAGCCCTTTGGCTCTATATTGTTCTAAAGTACATAAATCATCAATGTAAATCATCTTTCCACTATGCAGTGTTGTCATGATGCGATAACCAATAAAAGAAACTACTTTTTCGTTATCGTAGATTCCTTTAATAGCGTACTTTTCAGTAGCGATCATTTCTTGAATGGTACTTAGCCAAGATTCTTTTTTTAAATGAGGCCTTAATACTAAAGCAACTTCTAGGCATTTCTCAACTTCTAGGTTTGATTCAATAGATTTGATTTCAACTGTATGTTCCATATTTCTTATTTTTAAGCAAAATTAAGTCAGTGGATTAGGAATTATCTATCCCAGTTTATCAATACTATACAGCCCAGAAAAAATATTAAGGCATAATTTTCTTCAAAATCGCAATAGCCGTTATCATCTCTTTTTCATCAAGGGAAGCGAATCCCATGCGAATTCCGTTGGTCGTAAAATGTTCATTTTTATAGAATAGTCCATTGTCCATATATAACCCATGCTGTAGTGCTTGCTCTGAAAGTTGAACCAAATCAATAGCTGGATTAAAGATAGCCCATACTGCTAATCCACCTTCTGGGATTTTGAACGTTATTTCGTTGGAGAAATTTTGAGCTAATAGTTCACAAAATGTATCTCGACGTTGTTTGTAGATCTTAAGGGCTTTTCTGTAATAACGATTCATTTCACCTTGTTCAAATAATAAAGCAAAAGCCTCTTCCAATGCGGTGTCTCCTTGTCTGTCTATCAGTTCTCTTAGTGCTGTAGCCGCATGAATAAAGTTAGATGGCCCAGTCATAAAACCAATACGCAACGCAGGAGCAAATGTCTTCGTAACAGAGCCTAGATAAATGACGTTCTGATTGTGATCAATACTTGCAAGGGGTAAAAAAGGTTTGTTTGTATAATGGAAATCAAAGTCGTAGTCATCTTCTATAATAGCAAATCGATATGTTTTGGCCAGTTTTAAAAACTTTAGCCTACGTTCCATACTCAGTGTAACAGTTGTTGGACTGTGATGATGAGGTATAATGTAGAGTGCTTTTATCTTGGTCTTTTTTAGTTGTTGTTCTAGTATATCTGCATCCATACCATATTGATCCACAGGAATTCGCAAGAGTTTTGCTCCTCTTTGTCTGAAAATTTCATCTGCAGTAGTGTAATTTGAAACACCAACCGCTATCATATCTCCAGGTTCAAGAAGTAACTGAGCAGCTAGATAAATTCCCATTTGGCTGCCTTTAGTAATGAGTAAATCATCTACTGGAGCATTTAAACCGCGCGTTGTGGATAGTGAATGAGCGATAGCCTGTCTTAAATTGATTGATCCTTTAGCATCTCCATACTTTAAAAAACTACGCCCATAAAACTTTCTTGAAATACTTCTATACTCTCTCATTAACTCGTCTATAGGAGCTAATCTGACATCGGGAAAACCATCATCTAGAGCCAAGTTCGCTTTTTGAAAGTTCTTGCTAAGTGCACGTTGACTCAGTGACTTATTCCAATAGAAAGGTTCTTCTTTATCCGTTTTACTGATTTCATTTTCTTCTTTTTCTTGTTTTAAAATCGGTAAACTCGATAAAACGTAGACTCCTTTTCGTGGTATAGATTCTGTCCAACCTTGACTGATAAGCTCTTCGTAAGCAAGTTTAATCGTATTTCTGTTTACTCCAATTAATTCTGCTAAATGACGTGTACTTGGAAGAGGTTCTGCTGGTTGCAAAGTGGCATTTGTAATCAAAGAAATAAAAGCATTACATATTTGAATGTAAAGCGGAATAGCAGCATTTCGGTCTACTTGAATTAGCGTTTTATAGGGTAACATCTGGGCTGTATGTTTTATATTAATTGGTATGTAAATATACCCCAATAAGCCCTTATTTTTGCTAAAAATAAAATAATTATGTATTCAGAGCCTCATAAACAAACACGTGTATTAGTTTTAAATGCTAGCGCCAGAACAACACGTTCACAAAGTAGAAAACTGGCAGAAACCTTTGTTAATCATTGGGAAATTTTATGCTTCGATTCTCCCATAGCGTATAGAGAATTGGGCATAGAATCTGTACCTCATATCAATGAAGCTTGGATTAGCGCCGCGTTTAAACCTAAAGAACAACGAACGGAAGAAGAGGTAAACGCATTAGCAATAAGCGATATGTATATTGAAGAATTAAAACAAGCGGATGTTATCGTATTAGCTACCCCAATGTATAATTGGTCTATTCCGAGTAGTTTGAAAGCTTATATAGATCAAGTAGTACGCGTGAATGAAACGTGGAAATTAAATACTGAAAATAGACAAGATCCCTATATTGGTTTACTGGAAGGGAAGCAAGTTTTATTGCTGTTGACAAGAGGTTCTCAAGGATATGAATTGGGTGGGTATAATGAAAATATTGACTTTCAAACCAATTATTTAAAACGCGTTTTTAATGTAATTGGAATTCAGGATATTACAGTTGTAACAATTGATGGAGAAGCAAATGATCCTGTTGTGTATAATACTAATGTGGAAATGGCTCATCAAAGGGTTGTGGAGTTCATCGAAACCAAGTTTCTTTTTAACTCGTAGTAGGGAGTAAGACTTGAATGCATCAATAAAGTATAGGACGAATTGCAGTTTGACATGCTTCACATGTAAAACTGCAATTTGTGGTCTTTTATCAGCAATTTATCAATCAATTCAATAAAGGTCTTGCGTTAGTTTTGTGCTACTAAATCGACAGAAGAAAATGCTGGTTATTTCTTTCTTCTGTTTTATATATCAATTTAAATGTATTTAAAAATGAGTCAAGTAAAAAGAATGTTATTCTTGTTTACAGGGATTTCTATGCTCTCCTGTCAAGATATTCCTCAAGGGGTTTCAAAGGAAGAGTTAACGGATTATCCCACTATGCTTATCATAGAAGAACAAACTACAGTATATGAAGATTATCCCGTAGTACTAGAAGGTAAAAAAGAGGTGGAAATAAGACCAAAAATAGAGGGCTTTATTGCTTCTATCTTAGTTGATGAAGGGCAAGAGGTTAAGAAAGGTCAAGTGTTATTTCGTTTGTATGCTCCCCAATATCAAGAGGAAAATACTTCGGCACGTGCTAATTTAACTCGTGCTGAGGCAGAATTAAAAGAGGCGAAGATGAAAGTAGCTAAAGCCCAACCTTTAGTGGAGCAAAATATAATTAGCGCTTATGAATTAGAATCAACACAATATAATTTAAAAAGCAAAGAAGCTCAGTTAGTTGAGGCTCAGGCTAATTTAAGTAATACAAAAGCGAATGTGGGTTATACTCAAATTGTAGCGCCATTTGATGGGGTAATTGGGTTAATTCCTTACAAAGAAGGAGCATTAGTACATAGTAATGCCCTAGAGCCTTTAACAATTATATCGGATATTTCTGATATTCATACTTATTTGGCGATGAATGAAAAGAAGTTTTTTGATTTTATGAAGCAAGAGGCTAATATAACTATAAAAGAACGCCTTGCTCAGGTACCAGAAGTAGGATTAATACTTGCCAATGGACAAGAATATAGTAAGAAAGGAAGGATAAACACCGTAAGTGGGCAATTAGATCCTCTAACAGGTAGTATCAATTTTAGAGCTGTTTTTGATAATGATGCAGGAATGTTAAGAAGTGGAAATAGCGCTAGGGTAAGAGTCTACGAACAGCTAGATCATGCTATTTTGATTCCTCAAAAATCAACTTATGATTTACAAGGAAAACGCTTTGTCTATGTGGTTGGAAAAGAGGGTATCGTTAAAAGTAAGGAGATTCAAATTAGTGATCAGGAGCCGTCTAGTCAATCCTATATTGTAACCAAAGGGCTTCAAAAGGGAGATCGAATTGTTAGCGGGGATATTGCAAACCTGAAGGATGGGGTACAAATAAAATTATAAGGAGGAGGTTGGTTATGTTAAAGAAATTTATTGAGAACCCTGTATTATCTACAGTAATCTCTATTATCATCGTTATACTAGGGATATTAGGATTGACAACGTTGCCCATGACGCAATATCCTGATATTGCCCCACCTACGGTAAAAGTTACAGCAAATTACCAAGGAGCCAATGCGGAAGCAGTCATGAAAAGTGTCATTATTCCGTTAGAAGAACAAATCAACGGGGTAGAGCAGATGGCCTATATGAACTCAAAGGCAAGTAATGATGGTTCAGCTGAGATTACCATTACCTTTAATCAAGGCGCAGATCCCGATATGGCAGCAGTCAATGTGCAAAATAGAGTGAATCAAGCGATGAGTCAATTACCAGAAGAGGTAGTGAAGCGCGGGGTTACAACTACGAAAAGACTAGCCACAGAGGTTTTTAGTTTCATGTTATATAGCGAAGTTCCAGAATATGATGAGATGTTTTTGGAGAATTATACGCGCATTAATCTTAATCCTCAATTAAAACGCATTGGAGGAGTAGGAGACGTAGCTAGTGTAGGAAGTAGTGAATATAGTATGCGTATTTGGCTAAAGCCAAATGTAATGGCCGCTTATGGGTTAACTCCAACAGATATTAGTAACGCCTTACAAGAACAGAATGTTGAAGCAGCACCAGGTAAAGTTGGAGAAAATAGCAAACAAAGTTTTCAATATACCTTGAAGTATACGGGTAGACTAGAAACACCGAATGAATTTGCCAATATTGTGATACGAGCGAATGGTCAGGGAAAGGTTCTATATTTAAAAGACGTTGCTGATATTGATCTAGGAGCATTTTCTTATGAAACTGCCCAAACCGCATTCGGTTATCCAGGAACCTACGTCGCAGTAAATCAAACAGCAGGTTCAAATGCCTATGATATTATAAAAGCGTGTGAAGAAGTACTAAGAGAAGCAGAAAAAGATTTTCCTGTAGGAGTAAAATCAATTGTCTATACCAATTCAAATGACTTCTTACTTGCTTCTATTGACAAGTTGATTTATACGCTGATTGAAGCTTTTGTCCTTGTTTTTATTGTGGTATTGGTATTCTTACAAGATTGGCGTTCAACGCTAATTCCGGCAATAGCCGTACCTGTAGCCATCATAGGAACGTTTTTCTTTTTGAACCTATTCGGCTTTACGATTAACTTATTGACATTGTTCGCCCTCATTCTTTCCATTGGTATTGTGGTCGATGATGCCATCATTGTGGTCGAAGCAGTACATGCAAAGCTCTATGAAGGAGCTGAAACAGCTAAAAAAGCAACGATTAGTGCAATGAATGAATTAACGACCGCGATTATCTCCATTACATTGGTCATGGCTGCCGTATTTGTGCCTGTTACATTTATTCAAGGATCTGTAGGTGTCTTTTATAAAGAGTTTGGTATTACACTTGCTGTGGCTATTTTAATTTCAGCCGTGAATGCCTTGACGTTAAGTCCTGCTTTATGTGCCATTCTATTGAAACCAGAATCAGGTACTCAGCAACAGAAACAAGGTTTTGTTCCTCGTTTTAAATCGGCCTTCAACAGTAGTTTTGATCGAATGACCATGCGCTATGTCAGTGTTTTAAATTTCTTGACGAAACGTTTATGGATAGCGATAGGTACTGTATTCCTCTTTGCTGGAATATTTGCATATCTTACTAAAACAACGCCTACAGGATTTGTACCCAATGAAGATAGTGGGTTTATTTATGGAAATGTTATAATGCCTTCTACGACGTCCTTACAAGAATCTATTCGAATTGCAGACCAGATCGATAGTATTACGGCTACGATACCCCAACTCAACATGAATGCTCGTTGGGTAGGAAGTGATTTTTTTAGCGGAAAAGGAAGTTCTTATGCGGTGCAATATGTAAAATTGAAACATTGGAATGAAAGAAAATCCAAAGGAGATGATTCGGAAAGTATCGTTCAAGAATTATTTAAAAAAACAGCGCATATAAAAGGAGCTACGATTGTGTTTTTTGCTGCACCAACCCTACAAGGTTTTGGTAACAACTCCGGTTTTGAATTGCAAATGCAGGATAAGACAGGAGGGGATTATAAAAAATTTGAAGAGGTTATGACTCATTTTGTAAATGAATTAAATAAACGCCCAGAGGTTATGTTTGCAACCACTTCATTCAATACTAATTTTCCACAATATGAAGTAACTGTAAATGTAGTAAAAGCAAAAGAAGCTGGAATAAGCGTTACGGAAGTATTAAACACCTTGCAAAGTTATTTAGGAGGTGTCTATGTTACCAATTTTAATCGCTTTGGTAAGCAATACAAAGTCATGATTCAGGCTGCTCCTAATTTTCGAGAAAATAAAGAAGCAATTAATAGCTTATATGTAAAAAATGCTGAAGGGGTTATGGCTCCAATCACAACTTTTATAGACTTAAAGAAAGTATACAGTCCTGAGTTTTTAACTCGTTTCAATCTTTTTAATTCAGCCATGGTAAGTGGAGCACCTCATGCAGGTTATAGTTCGGGTGATGCAATTAAAGCAATTGAAGAAGTAGCCGCTAAAACCTTGCCTAAGGGATATGGATTTGAATATTCAGGTCTTTCAAGGGAAGAAAGCAAAAGTGGAAGTCAAACGATGCTTATTTTTGTGTTGTCGATTGTCTTTGTTTATTTCTTACTAAGTGTCCAATTCAAGAGTTATATTTTACCCTTGGCTGTGCTCTTTTCTTTACCGATAGGGTTAGCTGGTGCTTTTATCTTTGCGCAATTATTTGGGATTGACAACAATATCTTCTTGCAAATTAGTTTGATTATGCTCATTGGACTATTGGCGAAGAACGCTATTTTAATTATTGAATTTGCACTCCAACAAAGGCTACAAGGGCTTTCTTTACAAAAAGCAGCTATTGAAGCGGCTAAACTCAGATTGCGTCCTATTTTAATGACTTCTTTTGCTTTTATCTTCGGATTAATTCCTTTGATGCTTGCAACGGGGGCTGGAGCTTTGAGTAATAAATCCATTGGTACAGCAGCGGTAGGAGGAATGTTGATTGGTACGATTATAGGAGTACTGGTTATCCCTGCTTTGTTTATTGTGTTCCAATCGCTACAAGAAAAAATAGGAGGAAAGCCAGCATTTATAGCAGATGCATCAGCGGATTCAATACAATAATTATACTAATTCTGCTGCGGTTATTTCAATGTAACTTCAGTAGAAGCAATCCTTTAAAGATAATGAAAATACATACTATAGTAGTCCTTACTTTGTTTCTCTCAGGAGTTTTAACCTCCTGTGGAACAAGTAGAGCATACGAACCAGTGAAAGTGGTTCCGAATGCCTTATATCGTGATATTCCCTTAGATAGCGCGAGTATTGCCCAAATAACGTGGCAAGATTTCTTCTCAGATGTTCATTTACAAGAACTGCTAGAACTTGGGCTAGCGCGCAACTTAGATCTAAAAATAGGACTGGAGCGAATGCATAGCGCTTCTGCCTTACTCAAACAAACAAAAGCCAAATTCTTGCCTAGTGTAGCAGTAGGCGCTGGTATGAAACAATCGAGAATGTCAGAAAATCAGAGCTTTGGGCAGATGAAAAATGCAACAACTTATGACCTATTTGCAACCATGTCATGGGAAGTAGATGTGTGGGGAAAATTAGCGAGTAGTAAACGTGCGGCATTTTATAAGTTATTGCAAACCAATGAAACGCAACAAGCGGTTAAAACACAACTAATCGCTCAGATTGCGGATTACTATTATCAATTGGTAGCCTTAGATCGACAACAAGTTATACTGGAGCAGACTATTGAAAATAGAGCGGAGGATGTAAAAACAATGCAACGCTTGAAAGAATCAAGCGTAGTAACAGGGGCTGCTGTGGTACAAAGTGAAGCAAACTATTATGCTGCACAAGCTGATTTGCCCAATGTCAAAAGACAAATAAGAACAATTGAACATGCTTTGCAGGTCTTAATCGACAGTTCGGGAGCCGTTATCCCACGCGGTAATTTTGACAACCAAAGGATAGTGCAACCTATAACAGTAGGTTTACCAGTTCAACTCTTAGCCAATCGACCAGATGTAAAAGCAGCTGAAATGGAAGTGGCTTCTTATTTTGAAGAAGTACACGTTGCCCGAAGAGCATTTTATCCGGCACTGACCTTGACTGGAGGAACGGGCTATTCTACGTATGAATTTAAACAATGGTTTAGCACCACTGGTTTTTTTGCGAATATTGCTGGAGGTCTTGTACAACCATTATTCAATAAAAGGCTAAATAAAACGAGATTAGAAATAGCAAAGGCAAACTATCAAGAGAAAGTGTATCACTTCGAGAAAGCTTTACTCGTGGCGGGACAAGAAGTGTCAGATGCTTTATACAGCTATCAAACAGCAAACGAACAGGAAGAGAAACGAGCACTGCAAGTGGAAAAATTACACTTGGCTGTTGACTATACGAAGAAGCTATTGCTCTATCACTCTTCGACAAATTACACGGATGTTTTAACCTCTGAGCAAGCGTATTTAAACGCTCAAATACAGCAGACAAAGGATTGGTTATTAAAATGGCAATCGACGATTAAACTGTATCGAGCTTTAGGTGGCGGAGCCAAGTAGTAACATGTCGTTTATTTTTTACTTTATTTTAGACCCTCTATAGCTGATATAGAGGGTTTTGTTTTATAGAATTTTACAGTACTACTTAAAATCAATACGAATAGGGAATCAAACTGTAATTAATATTTTATTATTTATTTTAAATCTGTAAATTTATGGTTAAATAATTGATTATATTATTTTGGATAAGTCTAGTAATAAATCGGATCTTCTATTTTTTGAATAGAAAGGAGGATTAAAAAAAAAACAGTTAAACCTATGCGTAAACAATTTGTCGTTTTTTCAACATTACTTTTGATTGTAATGCTTCTACTTACTCTCTTTTTAAATAAGAATTGGGGCATCTTTTTTGTAATTCTTCTCGTATTTGTGATTATGGGATATCAGGATATGTATCAAAAGAAACATACACTGAGGCGTATTTATCCAATCTTTGGTCGACTTCGCTATGTGATGGAAGAACTTCGACCTAAAATGTATCAATATTTTATTGAATCCGATACGGACGGTAAACCAATTAGTCGTATCGACCGTGCAACCATCTATCAACGTGCTAAAAAAGAATTGGAAACAATTCCATTTGGAACGCAATTAGACGTGTATGCAGAGGGGTACGAATGGATGTGTCACTCAATTGCTCCAAAAGCCTTTGATAAATTAGATCACAATCCTCGTGTACTATTTGGTAATAAAGACTGTAAACAGCCGTATTCAGCCAGTATCCTCAATATTTCAGCCATGAGTTTTGGTTCACTAAGTGCTCAAGCCATAGAAGCCATGAGTGGTGGTGCAAAATTAGGAGGGTTTGCGCATAATACAGGTGAAGGAGGAATAAGTCCGTATCATTTAAAAGGTGGGGGAGACTTAATTTGGCAAATTGGTACGGGATACTTTGGATGTAGAGATGAGCATGGAAAATTTGATCCTACCTTATTTGCGGAAAAAGCGAAATTGCCGAATGTAAAAATGATTGAGCTAAAAATCTCACAAGGAGCTAAACCAGGGCATGGGGGAATACTTCCTGCGTCTAAAAATACAGTGGAAATTGCGGAAATCAGACACGTGAAACCACATACGGTTGTGGCTTCACCGCCTTATCACTCGGCTTTTAATTCACCACTAGAATTAGTTTCGTTTATTAAGGAATTGCGAACGCTATCAGAAGGAAAACCGATTGGGTTTAAACTGTGTATTGGACACAAAGCAGAGTTTATCTCTATTTGTAAGGCGATGGTTCATTTAGATACGTATCCTGATTTTATCACCGTAGATGGTGGAGAGGGAGGAACAGGAGCTGCGCCACAAGAGTTCTCGAACTATATTGGAGCACCGATGCTGGATGGATTAGCGTTTGTACATAATATTTTAATGGGAATGGGAATTCGCAAGCACATTAAGATTATTGCTTCAGGAAAAGTAACTTCGTCGTTTCATATTGCTCGTGCGATGGCTTTAGGTGCCGATACGTGTAATGCCGCTCGTGCCATGATGATTGCCATAGGTTGTATCCAAGCACTTTTATGTAACACCAACCGTTGTCCTACGGGAATTGCTACGCAAGACCCTAAACTAACCATAGGTTTAGACGTTGCAGACAAAAAAGTACGTATGGCCAATTACCATAAAGGAACAGTGGAGAGCTTTGTTGAGTTATTAGGAGCTTCTGGATTGGATGATATGAAAAACATCACGCGTACCCATATTTATAGACGTGTGTCATTAAACGATATGTTGACGTATGAAGAGATTTTTCCTTCTCTAAAAGTAGGATCTTTATTGGAAGGGAATATTCCCGATCGATATAAACAAGATTTTGAATATGCAAATATGAACCGATGGGGGATTTCAAATGAAAACCAAGCTTAATTAGGCTTGGTTTTGAAATCCGCTTAAAAACAAAAATCCGTAAATAGTAATTATTTACGGATTTTTTATTGTATATCGTCTGATTATCAGTGATGTAGAAAAATACTACTCCAAGTATATTGCTTGTATTTTCTTTAAATCTACGTTTAACACTTGGGTTAGATAGTGATCTATCGATTCGTGGTCTGCCTTGATGCGGTTGAGTCCTGCTTGGATGTATTCGGGACGAACGACAAACAAACCTTCAAGCGTAGGATAATCAGCAAGAAAGCCTGTATACTTATCGCCCAGGTATACGTTAGATAGTAGGTAATTACTCATGATAGTTTCCTCATCAACACCTAACGCCGATAGAAATAAGGCAGCTGCCATACCTGTACGGTCTTTACCTGCTGAACAATGGAACATAAGCGGTGTATTTTTCTCGTCTTGTAAAAGTGCAAAATACTTGCGATATTGTTCGATGATGGTTGGGTCTGATACGAGTGTTTCGTTCATTTCGATCATCTTTTTGTTTATTTCTTCGCGCTTTAAATCAACCACATCGCCTATAGAAGTTATACCTAAATTACCAGGAGCAATACCATAGTGGTACGATTTAGTTAGGGAAGGTAACTGATCCGGAGCATCAGCAACCTCCTCGTTCGTGCGGAAATCAACGACTGTAGTCAGGGGTAAGTGCTGCAAATAACCGAGATCAGCTGCTGTGAGGCTAGCTAAGTCGCCAGCACGGAAGACCTTATTCCAACGCACATGTTTACCATTTTTAGTTTTGATACCGCCTAAATCTCTAAAATTGTAGGCTCCCTCCAGTGGAAGCAAGCGCTCCGATAGAATGGTCTGAGCGGTAGGCGTAACGAGTAAGAAATAAGCACGTCTTGTAGGGTCTGATTCAATGGAGTACACACCAGCCTTATCGTCGTTGGCTACAGGTTTATCGAGGTCTATTTTATCGACCGATGGTCCCGCATAAAGTTGCCAAGGCTCGTTGAGTTTGATTTCAAGACTGACCGATTTATCTTTGGCATCTCTCCATATACTTGCTTGATCCGAAATATCTTCACCTAAGTACTGAACTGTCTTTTTATTCTCACCACATGAAATTAAAGTAGCTAGAATTAGTATTGAAAAAATAAATTTGGGTTTATTCATAATTGTATTATTTAGCTAAAGTTAACTATTTTGAACAACAATAATACATATTTGAATTGTGATTTAGTATATATTTATAGGTTTTAACATCTATAGCTGGAGGTGCTTTTTTGATGGAATGTAATCCGAAATAAAACAAAAAACCCGCAAATTCTATGAATTTGCGGGTTTCTGATAACACGTAGTGTACGTGTTGTCGGGGTGGCAGGACGAAAATCCCATCACTCAAATATCTATGTATCAATAAATTGACTTTCTTATTCAAGAACTACTCACCGTTTTACTCACATATAGTTTGTAATTCGATGATGCAAATATAGCTATCTTAAACAAAATGAGCAATACATTTTGGAGGTTTTTATTGCTAAAAAAACAATAAAATTCAAATATACTGAACCGCAACAATTTACAACACGAAATTTCCGACAATAAAATTTTAAAGTCTAAAAAAATGCGTTTAAACACGCTTTAAGCTGATTTGCAGCGATTATTTTTATCATCTTTCTTCTATAATTATGATAAAAATTCCCCAACTGGGGGACAATATGTGGAAATAGTTTGATTTGAAATTCCAAATTTTGGGATTACAACTGTAGTTGTAACTCCGAAATAAATAGTAAAAACTTAAAAATAAGGCTATGCTATGGAAATCGTATTGAGTAAAATCTTATCAAAAATTCATCGACAAGAAGAAAAGTTATCTTCACAAACGATGCTAATGGCCGATGAAGCATACCAAATGACTTTGTTCCTAAATGAGATGCTTGGTTCATTAAAAATAATGGTTTTGCAAAATGGGTTTTATGATGAAGATCAAGAAATTGATTTCTTCAAAAATATCAAACCACAGGTATTGGGTAAACTTATTTATTATAATAAAGTTTTCCGGATTGAAACCAATTGTCCTGTGAGTAACGGTGAACTACATAAGATCTATTTTCAGAAGCTTTTAAAAAATCTTAAATCTGATTATTCAGAAAATATCTGTAATGAAGATTTTTACAGGTATTATCGTACAGGCAGGAAAGATAAGGATAACATTTACTTTCGACTCGGTCAAGTCAATTATCATGATGGACTAAAAAGTGGTGTATTCGAAATCGATTTAAGCTTTTCCACCTACTATGATAATAAGACCGCCTATATAATTGCTAACGAGTTATTATACAAATACATTCTAGAGAAGACAAGTCCTGAGGGAAATTCAGACTTTACATTAATAAGTGGAAACGCTAATAAGGATATTGCTTGGTCGAATTCACAAAATGCACTTATAGAACTAATTTATGCTCTCTATGCATCATGTTCTGTATCACATGGAAAAATAGGTATAAAAAAACTAGCCTTAATTTTTCAAATAGTATTTCAAACTCCATTAAACGATGTCCACCATGCGTTTCACAGAATGAAAACAAGAGCTGGCTCACGAACTGCTTTTTTAGATCAGCTTAAATCCTCACTTGAAGAATATATGGATAGGGATCTTTAATTTAAAGGAAGCTTCTACAATCAAAGCAGTACCAAACCAGTACTGCTTTTTCTATACCCATATGTGCCAATTGGCAAACCTTTCCTAATCATATCTACAAAACAGAGAAACTGCATACAACCACCTGTTATGCAATCAATTTACAAGGAATAAAAAAAAGCAAAAAACATCAAAACCAATTGGCAAGACTTGGCGGATAAACTCTTGATCCTTTAGGAATTTTGTAGATGTAATATTAAAAGCTTGTACTATGAATATTGACAGAATAGAATTTTTAGCATGGATGGAGCGCCTTATGGGACGACTTGACATACTTGGCGACAATATTGACGACTTACAAAAGAAACGTAACAACATAGACGGTGAAGAATTATTGGATAATCAAGATTTGTTACAAATGCTAAAAATTAGCAGTCGTTCGTTGCAACGATATCGCTCCTCCGGGAAACTCCCCTATTATACGATAAGTGGAAAACTTTATTATAAACTATCGGACGTGCATCAGTTTATACGAGACAGTTTTAACCAACCTTCAACTAGACATAAAGCCATTTAATACCAAGTGCAACCTCTGACTACCACTTTAGGTATAACAGAATACACTTGTCATACTTTCGCCTGTAAACTTTAAATTTTTAAAATTATGAGTGAAGAAACAACAAATAAACAGGAATTACCTGAACAGCTTTCGGATATTTTATTGGTATTGGATAAAGAGAAAATGAAAATACAGGCTGTTAAGAGCATCGACGAAAACGGAAATATGAAAACCGTAGATCCTACGAAAAAGAATCAAAATCAGTTTTTACGTGTGGACAAACACGGTGATTTCTTTTCCAATTTTTTCTCCAATTTCTTCAGCCAATTGAAGAACCCAACGAATTTTTCCTTTTTCAAAGTACCTGAACCTATTGCCCTTGACAAAGCAAAAGAATTGCAGAAACAGGTTGATAACCCAACTCCTAATGGCGAAAAAGTGATGAAAGAACATGAAATAAAGACCAGTGCATTAGAGAATAATAAACAAGAAAATAAAAATGATATGGCAACAACACAAACAACAGCAACGGCAAACGAATACCGTTACAAACCAGAGCAGATTGATTGGGACACCATGAAAAATCTTGGATTAAGTAAAGAATACCTTGAAAAAAGAAATTTGCTAGATCCTTTGTTACGTGGTTATAAAACCAACGAATTGATACCAATAGGTGTTAACCTTGGAAGCTCTATTCTTCGCACAGATGCCCGCTTGTCTTTACAGCAAAACGAAGAAGGAAATGTAGTCGTGGCAATTCACGGTATTAAAAAAGAACCAAATCTACACTTTGAATTTTTCGGACATAAGTTTACAGATGAGGATAAGAAAAACTTACTCGAAACTGGCAATATGGGACGAGTAGTTAATCTGACCAATTCTAAAACAGGTGAACAAATGCCCTCCATTATCAGTATTGACAGGTTGACCAATGATGTAATTGCTTTACGAACTGATTTTATTAAGATACCACATGAAATTAAAGGTGTTACACTGAACGAAGAGCAAAAGCAGACCTTAATGGAAGGCAAACCACTCCAATTAGATGGTATGATTTCAGCGAAAGGAACGGAGTTTTCAGCAACTGTACAGTACAATGCTGATAAGCGCTATACCGAATTCTTGTTTGATCGCAGTAATAACAACAAACAAAATGTTCAACAAAACAATGCTCAAAATCAATCACAGGAAGCACCAAAAACATTTCGTGGCAAAGACTTGACGGACGAACAATACAAAGATTTCAAATCTGGACAAACCATTTATATGGCAGGTCTAGTCGATAAAAAAGGACAAACGTATAACGGCTACATCACGTTCAACAAAGACACCGGAAAAACTGGCTTTGAGTTTCCAAATCAGTACAAGGAAAGAATACAACCCACCGAAGCCCACAAAACCCAAACTGCTGTTAATTCTCTGGGAAAAACTAACGAAGCCACCAAGAAGATCAAAGAACCTTTAAAGTCTGGACAACAAAGACCTAAGAATGAAAAGCAACAGCAAGAACAAAAAGAACCTGCTAAATCAAAAGGTAGAAAAGTAAGTTAATTATGAAGACAATAATCGCAGAGAAACCAAGCGTAGCAAGGGAAATAGCAAGCCTGTTAGGTGCGTCCGATAAAAAGGATGGCTACCTGACGGGCAACTGCTATTTTGTTACCTGGGCATTCGGTCATTTAATCGGATTGGGAATGCCCGAAGATTACGGAATTTCAGGTTTTGATAAAGCATCGTTACCTATATTACCAAATCCTTTTGTTCTGACTGTTCGTAAGGCAAAAAAAGACAAAAGCTATTCCACGGATACTGGAGCATTAAAGCAACTCAAAATCATCAAGGAATTATTTGATAAAAGCAATAGTATTATAGTCGCTACCGACGCTGGTCGTGAAGGCGAATTGATATTTAGGTACATCTATGAATACCTAAAGTGTAGCAAACCTTTTGAACGTCTTTGGATCAGTTCGCTAACTGAAAAAGCCATTAAACAGGGTTTTGATAACCTTAAAAATGGAAAAGAGTTTGATGGATTGTATCATTCCGCACAAGGCAGAAGCCGTGCCGATTGGCTTGTAGGTATTAACGCCACACAAGCATTGAGTATCGCTGCTGGCGATGGTGTTTATTCATTAGGTAGAGTTCAAACGCCAACACTGGCTTTAATTTGTAAACGATACATCGAAAATAAGAATTTTTCCATCAAAAAGTATTGGCAAATTCAGTTAGTACACCAAAAGGAAGGCATTGAATTCAAAAGCATTTCAAAAAGTAAATGGGAAGACCAACAACTTGCCGATGATACACTGAAATCCGTTCAGCGTACTGGTGCTGCTACAGTTACATCGATAACAACTAAAAGTATAACAGAGCAACCACCGCTATTGTTCGACCTTACTGGATTGCAAAAGGAAGCCAATAAAAAGCTTAATCTTTCTGCCGAAGAAACCCTAAACATAGCTCAAAGTTTATACGAAAAGAAATTTATCACTTATCCACGTACAGGAAGTAAGTATATTCCTGATGATGTTTGGGCGGATATTCCAAATCTTGTTCGAGCGTTACAAGACAGGGAAACGTGCAAACAAGCCGTATCAAAAATGAAATGGGGACGCTTCAATAAGCGTATTGTGAATGACCTACGTGTTACTGACCATCATGGATTATTGATTACAGATAGAATTCCTTCGGCACTAAACGCAAAGGAAAATGCGATTTATGATTTCATTGCCTTTCGATTGCTCGAAGCAATTGCACAAGCTTGTATCAAAGAGATAACGGACGTATCATTGGAAGCGTCGCATTATGATTTTATGTTGAAAGGTTGTAAAGTAATGGAAGCAGGTTGGCGTGGTATTAAAGGTAATTTCTCGGATGATGAGACGGAGCCTATACAGGATCTACCCGAGCTAAAAGAAGGTAGTGGACTGAAAATCAAGGAAGCTGCCGTGTTGGAAAAGAAAACCAAACCTCCCGTACTTTATACCGAAGCAGGATTGCTATCGGCAATGGAGTCCGCAGGTAAGGAAATCGAAAATGTAGAAGAACGGAAAGCTTTGCAAAATATTGGTATTGGTACACCAGCGACAAGAGCTTCTATTATTGAAACACTGTTTACTCGAAATTATATCCAAAGAGATAAGAAATCTCTTATCCCTACTGAAAAGGGATTACAAGTGTATGAGTTGGTTAAAGACCAGAAAATTGCAGATGTGGCAATGACTGCCGAATGGGAATTGGCTTTGCAGAAAATCGAAAATAATGAAACTGATGCAACTTCATTTCAAAAGGAAATGGAAACGTATGCTTCAGTGATTACAAAAGAACTGCTACAAACTTCCATTACTCAAAACAATCTACCAAAACTTACCTGTCCAAAATGCAAAAGCAAACAACTGATTATCCGTGATAAAATAGTCAAATGTCCTGAAGAGGTTTGCGGTTGGTTGCAATTCCGTAATGTATGCGGAGTTCAAATCAGTATTTCCGACATTGAAAACCTTGTCAATAAAGGTAAAACATTATTGATTAAAGATATGAAAAGCAAAGCAGGAAAGACATTTGATGCTTACATCGTGTTGGATGCCGATTTCAAAACATCCTTTGAATTTGATAAAAACAAAAGCTACAAACGCAATGGAAAATTAACAGACAATTGTTCCTCAAGAAATTAAAAGCTTGATTTATACCATACGTGAGAAACAAGTGATGCTGGATAGTGATCTTGCAAAAATTTACCAAGTGGAAACCAAAGTTTTCAATCAAGCCGTAAAACGAAATGTAGATCGTTTTCCTGATATTTTTCGTTTTCAATTGACACAAGACGAATTTGACACGATCAACTTGAGGTCACAATTTGTGACCTCAAGTTTGAATTACGGTGGTAGACGTTATTTGCCATTTGTATTTACCGAACAAGGAATTGCTATGTTGAGTGCGGTACTCCGTTCTAATGTGGCAATAAAAGTCAGTATAAAAATCATGAATGCTTTTGTAGAAATGCGTAGAATAGTTTCCTGTCATGCTTCGTTATTTCAGCGTTTGGATCATATAGAAGCCAGACAATTACAAGCCGACCAAAAATTTGAAGAGCTGTTCAAAGCTCTTGAAAGTGGTAAACTATATAGCGAAAAAGGTATTTTCTACAACGGACAAATTTTCGATGCTTATACCTTCGTTGCCGATATTATCCGAAGTGCCAAAAGCTCCATTATCTTGCTTGACAATTACGTAGATGATACGGTACTAACTTTGCTTGGTAAACGCAATGAAAATGCAACCGCAATAATCTATACCAAAAGTGTCAGCAACCAGTTGCGGCAGGATGTACAACGGTACAACACGCAATATTCGCCTATCGAAATAAAGATTTTTTCCGATGCACACGATCGTTTTTTGATTATCGATGATGTGGAACTATACCATATCGGAGCTTCGCTCAAAGATTTGGGTAAAAAATGGTTTGCCTTTTCACGAATGGATATTGAGGTTGGCAGAATGCTTCAAATTTTGAATAAACAATAACCCCTCCAAATTGGAGGGGTTATTGTTAAGCTTTAGAAGCTTCCAAAGACGCTTTTCTAAATTCTTTCAGTAATTTTTCAAGTTCTAAAGAAGTTTTACGAGCTCTTGTTCCTGCAGCTTTATTTCCTTTTTCTACTTGTAATTCTGCATCCGCTTTTAATGTTTCAAAGCTAGCATTGATTTTTTCAATTAGTTCGTTCATTATATTCTAATTATTAAAGTTGTTGGGTAAATATTCAGAATATTTTGACTTTAAATATTCTAAATTTTTATCATTGTTCATAAGGTTTAAATTTAATTTTTCTTTAATAAATTCATACCTAGTTTTTGCTTCATTTAATATGTGCCCCCAAGTCAAAACATAAACATCATATAATTCAGTTGATACTACGTGTCCATATTTCCTATCACTTTGATCTAATTCAGGTTCAATATCAGATTTAATATCTTTTGTTATTAATAAAAATTTCCATTTTGTTTTCTCTTTTGGAAATCTTCTGTCTTGACTAATTCGAGAAGCATATAACTTAATCTGCATCAGTTCTTCCACACCAGCATCAACAGTTGGTTTTTTTAATTCAATAATTAAATTAGTCTTATGACCAGGAGTTCCTTGAGGAAACTGTCTCCATAAACATACATCTGGAATAATTTGTAAATCTGAATTGTCTTGACTTTCTATGATTTCCTCAAAATCAGTTCTCCCTAAATTTTTCAAATACTCTTTCAGAACATTTTTTAAAGTTACATCATCAACTCCATAAGTGAATTCATCTCCAAACAACCAAGTTTCATTAACAAGTATTTTATGCAGATGTTTCCTTTCTAATACATTTTTATTTAATTCTTTATTATAAATGAGTTCTTCGAGTCCGTTAATAAATCTTAATCTGTTTTTAATCTCCGTCATTGTATCAATTACAGAGGAAAGCGACGACTCTTCTAATATTTCTACCAACTCTTCGCGTTTATCCTTTGGCAGTTCAATAACTTCTGCTAATATTTTTTGAAGGGAACTTGAGTCGTTTTCTAAAGCCTCCTTAATCAAGGATAATGTAAGCTTTTTAGTTTTAACATCTTGAGTTTCAAAATCTGGCAAAAACTCATTGACCTGAAGCGCTACAATATCAAAAACCTGTCTTTTACTCTCTTCTACAATGTTTTCTGCTTTTTCTTTATAAGGATAAATACCTTTTTCTTTCAAATCAGATATAAATTCTTTTGAGTAATGATGTAATCTTTTTCTTATGTATGCTCTCGCGAATTTTTTTGATTCTTCAATAGCTAAAGTCATAACATCATCAAGCTCTTGAAGATCAATTTTATTTTCCCTATGTAAACTTTCTATATAAACGGATTGTATAAAAATAGAGATTGGAATATTAGATCTAATTCCTAGATTCATTTCTCTAAATGGAATTCCTTTTGTATTACATAAATAAGTTTTCTTTTTTATATCAAAATTCCATTCAAGAATTTTAAACTTAAATCTATATGTAATCCCTTCTTTCTCTGTTAAAAAATCAGTTTCATCAGAACTTTTTATTAGTGAGGCAAATTCTAAAAGTTTCCCATTAATTGTTATAGAAAAGTTAGAATAGTTTATCCAATAAGATGCGAATTTTTGAGCTAAATCTTTTCTGTTTTTTTCATCAAAAGCTTGACTCGCTACATCAGGGTTAATATTTTGAATCAGCACATTGAATCCAGATTTAGGGCTTTCTTCATCTACAACTTTTAAGCTACTAAATTTCGAGTGAGACAGGTTGTTTCTATCAAAAGTAATTGTAAATTCTTTAAAACTTGTAGCATTTTTATATCTACTTGTAAAGACAACTAAATCCCCTATAGCTAGTGCTTTATATCTACCTTTCCCTTCTTTTCCATGATATTGCCTTCCGCTTGGACTAGTATGTGTATTTTTCTTTTCTGACCCCCCTAATCTACCGAAGACCTCTTTAGCTTTTAAATATTCAATACCTAAGCCATCATCGATGACTTCAATAGATTCAAACCCTCCAATACTATTAACTTTATACTCAATATTTATTTGTGTTGAATCAGCGTCTAAAGAATTCCATATTAACTCAGAAAGAGCAGTTATTCCGTTTGCTCTTGTTAATGATTCTATATGATCTTTTTCTACGCCTAAATCAATTATTGTTTCCATACGTCTGGAGGATTACTGCTTGTTCATTTACACAGGTTTACAAAAAATAAGTATGAGTACAATTGATGTATGTTTGTACCTATTAATTGCAATATTACAAAATATAATGCTCTAAATTATTCCTTTTTGCGCCAAATATTCCCCTTTAAAGCCAAACACCACCACTTTTTCCAAAATGATTAATTCCTGCTCTAAATTTATCCATCAGATAAATATTTTATTGTATGAATACACAGCAAAAAGACTTGTCGTATTTCAGATTACGACTGCAAGAATTATTAAACACAAGCTTTCCAGAAAAAGCCCACGACCAACAATTTATCAACCAGCGTTCTTCGTGGGCTACCAATGCTTACGACGGTGCTTTCTCCGTTCGGGAAATTCAATTGAGCAATGCAATGAAATTGCCAATTACATCCTTTTTGGTGGTTTGCATTTTTCTAAGTTTGATACCATTTTTCAGGTGGTATGTAATGAATTTGACACACTAATGGCTGATGAGGAGCTCCGTCCATTCGCTCTTAAAATGTTTCCTATCTGTGAATCTGTTTTTGACAACTACAAACTAACTGATGATTTCGCTTACAGTTATGAGTTTGACCAGCTTTATACCGAAATAACTGGAATCATCGCCATTTGGATTGAAGAAAATGGCCTTCAATAAACGCCAACATCTCCAACAGAATATTGATGCCCTGCGGATTGCTTTTACATTAGAAAAGGAGAAACGACAAGCTACTGTAGGTGAAAGACTGCTAATGATGCAATACAGCGGATTTGGCGGTCTAAAGTTTGTATTGAACCCTATAACAAATGATATGGATATCAATCATTGGAGAAAAACCGAACAAGAACTTTTCCCACTCACACAAGAACTTCATAAGTTACTTAAAGAAAATTCGGAGGACGAAAAACAATACCGGAGGTATGTAGACAGTATGAAAAGCTCTGTACTCACAGCTTTTTATACGCCACCGCAGGTTATAGATGCTATTTTAGGAACACTTCATCAAAGCGGTATAACTATCGAGCGTTTTCTTGAACCATCCGCAGGTACGGGCTCATTTATACAATCGTTTTCTGAAAATCAAAGCCCGACTATTACAGCTTATGAAAAAGATTTATTGACTGGTAAAGTTTTAAAACAACTTTATCCAAATCATTCGATCCACATAAGTGGTTTTGAGGAAATCCCTGAAAAGGAGCAAAACAGTTATGATATTGTCGCAAGTAACATTCCCTTTGGTGATACCGCCATATTTGACCTCTCCTTTTCACGTAGTAAGAATCCTGCAAAAGTACAGGCTGCACGAAGTATTCATAATTATTTCTTTTTAAAAGGAAATGATCTGTTGCGTGACGGTGGTTTACAAGCTTTCATTACTTCACAAGGGATTTTAAACAGTCCAAAAAATGAAGCTATACGAAGGACTTTGATGGAAAATAACAATTTGGTTTCGGTTGTCCGATTACCCAATAATCTTTTTAGCGAATATGCAGGTACAGAGGTTGGAAGTGATCTGATTATCCTTCAAAAGAATATAGCAAAGCAAGGTCTGACCGAAGTGGAAGAGCTGTTCTTTCAAAGCAAACAGACTAAATATGGAACGCCAAACAATGCATTTTTTCAGAATGGTTCAAGAGTAATCCATACAGATCGTAAAATTGATACCGATCCCTACGGAAAACCTGCAATTATTTACACGCATAAAGAGGGCGTGGACGGTATTGCTAAAGACTTAAAGCAGATGCTTACTGAAGATTTGGGCAAGTATCTTAATTTGAATTTATACAACGCAATCAATAAGCCTAAGGTCGGTATTCCAAGTAAGTCAACTATTACACCGACCGTTGAACCAGTATTCATTCAACAAGAAAGAACTATTGAATCAAAATCCGTAACCCATCGGGAAAATCAACAAACAGCCGAACAACTAAGCATCTTTGATTTGTTTAAAAATGCGAATGAACCTATAATGATGGCAGTTCAGCCAAAGAGAACGGTACAAACCAAAAGACCAACAAAAAAGAAAAATAACCGTTCGTTAAATATCCAAACCAACCTGTTCAGTGGTGGGATGCAACAAGCTTATACACCTCCAAAAAACAATGAAACTACAAATGGCTCCGCACAAATAAATAGTAAAAATGCGGAAACAATCGGTGATTTGTTTTCAGAACTAAACGGAAACAGTCAAGCGAAAATACAACCCATTCCGACTAGTCCAATCCACATTATTCCAGAACCCGCTCCATTTGATGGTAAACTAAGATCATTCCATAGAAATGATTGTCTTGTGGTGGATAAGGGTTGGGTTGGTCATTTGCAAGAGGTTAATATATCAAATAATTCTGCATTTTTTCATCCCTTACAATTACCATCCCTACAAAAAGCTAGAGCCGAAGCCTATATCGAAGTTCGAGATGTTTACCAACAACTTTACACGAAAGAATCCGAACTCCAGTCGGAACAGACAGACGAACGGGAAAACCTGAATCGTCTTTACGATGCCTTTGTCAAAAGGTTCGGAAATTTCAACAACGCCGATAACATCAAATTGATCAAGACGGATACTGCTGGAAAAGAAATGCCTTATTTAGAGCGTGTTGTTGGTGGTGTTGTACACAAAGCAGATATATTCCATCGCCCTGTAAGTTTTTCTACTGTAACCATAGCAACAGACAATCCAGAAGAAGCCTTAGCTGCTTCACTGAACAAGTACGGAAGTGTGAATCTGAAATATATGTCCGAAATCAGTAGTATGAGTGATGACGCTTTGAAAGAAGCTTTACATGGTCGTATTTATTACAATCCTTTACAGAAGGAATATGAAATAGCCGAGCGCTGGATTTCGGGCAACGTCGTAGAGAAAGCCAACGAAATAAGAACTTATCTCGAAAGTGATTCCGAAAATATGGAAGCTAAAAAGAGTTTAGCCATTTTGGAAGAAGTCCGACCAAGACGTATCGAATTTGAAGAGCTTGATTTCAACCTTGGTGAACGATGGATCCCTACAGGAATTTACGCCCGTTTTGCTTCCCATTTATTTAATACGGAAGTACATATTCATTACTCAGAAAGCTCCGATGATTTTTCCGTAAAGTCCCATCAGGGCAATATGAATATTTGGGAGAAATATGCCGTAAAATCCGAAAGCCGAACATTTGACGGAATTGCCTTACTGAAACATGCCTTGGTTAATACAACACCGGATATTACCAAGAAAATTAAAGTAGGTGATAACGAAGTTAAGGTGCGAGATATGGAAGCTATACAGATGGCAAACAGTAAAATTGACGAAATACGAACCGAATTCAGCAATTGGCTGCATGCCCAAAATGATGCTTTTAAAGATTGTTTGACCGATCAATACAACGATACATTTAATTGCTTTGTTCGACCGAACTATGATGGAACACATCAGAATTTTCCGGGATTAGACCGTAAGTCGCTGGGTATTGAAGATTTATATTCCAGCCAAAAAGATACGGTATGGATGATAAAACTAAACAACGGAGCAATCTGCGATCACGAAGTAGGTGCTGGAAAAACACTCGTGATGTGTACCGCAGCTCAGGAAATGAAACGTTTGGCATTAGCACATAAACCAATGATTATCGGTTTGAAAAGCAATGTACATGAAATTGCTGAAGCCTATCGAACGGCTTATCCACATGCGAAAATTCTATTCCCAGGAAAAGAGGATTTTACACCCCAAAAACGTCAACGGATTTTTGGCGACATTAAAAATAACGATTGGGATTGTGTGATACTAACGCACGATCAATTCAAAATGATACCGCAATCTCCCGAAATACAAAGGGAAATCCTTGAATTAGAATTGGACAGCGTAGAGCGTAACCTTGATGCATTGCAATCACAAGGCAAGGAAGTAACTAGAGGAATGCTTGCTGGTGTCATCAAGCGCAAAGAAAACCTTGAAGTGAAACTTAAAACCCTGCAACACGATATTGAACATCGTAAAGACGATGTCGTGGATTTTAAAATGATGGGGATCGATCATCTATTTGTCGATGAAAGTCACGAGTTCAAAAATCTAATGTTCAACACAAGACATTCACGGGTTGCTGGCCTGGGGAATATCGATGGAAGTCAAAAAGCCATGAACCTGCTCTTTGCTATTCGAACGATACAAGACCGTACCAATGCCGATATGGGTGCGACCTTTCTATCGGGAACTACCATCAGCAATTCCTTAACGGAATTGTACTTGTTATTCAAATACCTGCGACCTCGGGCAATGGAAAAACAGGGCATCCATTCCTTTGATGCGTGGGCGGCTATTTATGCCAGAAAAACAACTGATTATGAGTTCTCTGTAGCGAATAATATCGTTGCAAAGGAACGGTTCCGTTATTTTATTAAAGTACCGGAACTGGCTCAATTTTACTCTGAAATCACAGACTATCGAACTGCAAAAGACATCGGCATCGACCGACCGAATAAGAACGAAATACTCTATAATATACCACCAACACCTGACCAAACTGTATTCATCCAAAAGCTAATGGAGTTTGCCAAAACAGGAAATGCAGAATTATTAGGTAGATCTGCGTTGTCACAAAGTGAAGAAAAAGCCAAAATGTTGATTGCAACTGATTATGCCCGGAAGATGTCACTTGACATGCGAATGGTTAGTAGTATATATGATGACCATCCCGACAACAAAGCTTCGCATTGTGCGACAAACATTGCTAAATATTACAATCAATACAATGCGCAAAAAGGAACGCAATTCGTTTTCTCTGACTTAGGAACATACAAGCCGAACGATTGGAATGTGTATTCCGAAATCAAACGAAAATTAGTAGAAGATCATGGCATCCCAGCTCACGAAGTCCGTTTTATGCAAGAAGCAAAAAATGATAAACAACGTAAAGAACTTATCAACGGAATGAACGAAGGAAAAATTCGAATACTATTTGGTTCAACAAATATGTTAGGGACAGGAGTCAATGCACAAAAAAGAGCGGTAGCTGTTCATCATTTAGATACACCTTGGCGACCAAGCGATCTTGCCCAACGGAATGGCAGAGCAGTCCGAAAAGGAAATGAAATAGCCAAGCATTTTGCAAACAATAATGTAGATGTGATTATCTATGCCGTAGAGAAATCGCTAGATAGCTACAAATTTAACCTGCTGTACAACAAACAACTTTTTATCGATCAGTTAAAGACCAACAATCTGGGTAAACGTACTATTGACGAAGGCAGTATGGACGAAAAATCAGGTATGAATTTTTCGGAGTATGTAGCTATCCTTTCCGGTAATACCGATTTATTGGATAAAGCTAAATTAGAAAAACAGATTGCCGGATTAGAAAGTGAAAAACAAGCCTTTAATCGTTCCAAATTCAGTTCAAAATACAAATTGGAAGATTACACATCGGAATTAGAAAAAGCACAGTCTAGATATGACCGTATGAGCCTTGACTGGAATAATCTACAAAGTCGCCTTCAAAAACGATCAGACGGAACGATTGCAAACCCTATTAAATTGGACGGTTTATCTCCCAATGCTGACGTTAAACAAATCGGCGCAAAACTCAACCAACTCGCAGATAAAACCCAAACTGGTGGAGATTATGAAGAAATAGGAAACCTATATGGTTTTCAACTTTTGGTAAAAACTGAAATGATGGAAAAAGAAGGTTTAGATCTTAGCATAAACCGTTTCTTGATACAGGGCGAAGGCAATATCAAATATACCTACAATAACGGTATCATTGCCAAGGATGAGAAATTGGCATCCATGAATTTCCTCAACGCATTGGAAAAACTGCCAAGCTATATTGAACAAGAACAAAAGAAAATAGCCGAAATTCAAAAAGATTTACCAATTCTGAGAGATGTAGTGAATGGAACTTGGTCTAAAGAAGAACGTTTGAGCGAACTCAAAATCGAACTGGCTGCTGTGGAGCGAAAAATACAGTTATCTATTACTCCTGAAATACACGGAAAAGCTGATAATATTGATGAAATTAAGCCCGAACTTTCTGATCCCAGAATAGAGAAAAGTAATCAGATAAAACGAGGGGTATAAAACTACCTTTCGTCTTTTTCATCCATTTTTTTTATTAGCGTTTCACTGAGGCTATCAAGAAACTTCGTGCGATTAATTTTACGTGCTTTTAGTTCCATAAAAGTGTGATAAAAATCGCCTAAGCAAATATTAAAAGTATCCTCAAATGTTCTAGCTATAAGTTTAATATCAGTATTTCCGGAATTGAATACACCTTCTGTATATAGCGCATAGATCAATTCTGTCAAAGCGGTTTTACTAGCTGTCCATGTCAATACAGAAGTATCTGCCTTACCTTTTTGATGAATTATATTTATTTGATCTTCAATATAAACTTGAATCAAATCGTTTGCAATTATTTTTGCAACTTTATAGCTATGTGAGGTTGAGAAAGAGTGGTCAGATTGAAAATAATGGGTATCTAACCATAGTTTGATGTCATGTTGACCTCGTACAAACATTTTTTCATCAAGAAAAGAGTGATTACTGCGGTAATATTTGTAAAAATCGATATTGTTATCGAAAAACTTTTTGAGCTTCTTAAGTTCTTTGTTGAGGTATTTCCTAATAGGCTTTGCTCCGTAGGGTTTCTTTGTTTCGATTTTGTAAATAGCGTTGTAGTAAATGAGTTTTGCTACAATGGCAGGTTTCTGATATCTGAAAAAACGGATTTCTTCATCACTGTTTCTAAAGCCTTTCTTTAAGACGTATGCTTTGGTTTCGGATAAGCATTCAACAATGAGATGTATCACAGCCTCTATCTGAAACAAAGAATAGTCGGTCTCAATCTCTAATGATTGGATTTCCATTTCTAACTTATTCAGCATTTTATTAAAGAATGTATCCATTTAGTAAACTTAAATATTGATTCTGTATGACACTAAAAAACACTATAATATTTTAAGCGTTAACTTAATTTCTTGACTTAAAAAATTACAAAGTGTTTTTAAATAAAGAATATTCACTGAGTGCTAGGATCTGGATTATAGCTGTATTTCCTGATAACACAGCTTTATGCAATGCGCTTGTACCCATGTAGGAGTCGATAGCAAAAACATTTGCTCCTGACGACAACAATAATTCTACCGCTTCTGCATCTCCCAAACCTGCTGCAATCAAACGGTTGATGACAAGCCATTAAGGTTGATATGACAAGTATGATTGTCACAGAAAATTTATTTATTTTATTTTTGCATACTGCAAACTTATATGCTATATTTGATTATTAAAAATGATTTGTCACGATATTAAATATCACAATTTATGATTTATGAACATTAATGATCTGAAATTATTTATGGCGGTTGCTTTTCATGGTAATTTTACCAAAGCTGCAGAAGCGTCTTATACTGTACAATCGAATGTAACAGCAAGAATAAAAAGTCTGGAAGAAGAATTTGATACGAAATTGTTTTTGAGAACTTCTAGAAAGGTTGAACTTACCTCAGCGGGTGAGACACTACTACATTATTCCAAGCAAATTATTAACTTAATTGAAGAGGCAAAAATATCCATCGGAAAAAACGACATAGTTAATGGTCAAATTAAAGTAGGTTTTCTAGAAACTACAATGGCTCATAAAGGACCTAGCATTGTTCGCGAAATGGCTGACAAATTTCCTAGGATTGACCTTCATTTAACTTCTAGTATGCGTGATACGCTAATTGATAGCGTGTTAAACTACAAATTAGACGCAGCATTTATACCTGGGCCGGTATACAACGAAGAGCTGGAACAGATTCATGTTAATGACGAGCGAATTGTCGCCGTAACACCAATCTTTGTTAAAAACCTCGAAGATTTGCTAGAACAACCTCTTATGAAAGCAATTGTGTTCGATCAAGGCTGCTTTTTCAGAGCTCGATTGGAAGCTTGGCTTATCAGTCATAACATTATGAATTATCATAAGACGGTCATCAACTCCATAGAAGGAGTTGTCAATTTCATAGAATCTGGAATTGGTTTTAGCTTTCTACCTGAAGAAATGGTATCAACCTTTTATAGTGGAAGGAAAATTAAAACACATGCTTTACCTAAAGAAATTGGAGCTGTCAAAAACGCCCTAATCTATCGTAAAGAGAGTGTATCCTCTCCTGTGCTCAAAGCGTTTATTAGTCTATTTACATAATGAAATCTTTTAAAATGTATGATATACTGAAGAACCATATCGAAAAAATTATTTCCCTTACAGATTCCGAATTTGAATTTGTAGCTTCTTTGTTCACTCCAAAAGTCTATAAAAAAGGACAGTTCATCTTCCACGAAGGAGAGTATCTTACTAAGAATTTCTTTGTATGTAAAGGCTTAGTAAAACTTGTATATAATGATTTCGATGCGCGCGAACATATTGTTTCTTTTGCTATGGAGGATTGGTGGGAAACTGATTTTGAAGCATTTTATACACAGAAAAAAACAACCATGTCGCTCATATGTCTAGAAGATACGGATGTATTGTTTATTACCTATGATGACTACAAACATCTCTGCAATGCTTTGCCCAAGATAGAACATTTCTTTTTGGAAAAAGTGTACTTTGGATTTATCGCCGCACAAAAACGAATTATTTCCGCCCTTACCTTGAATACTGCGGAGCGTTATCGTCAGCTGATCGAAGGATATCCTAACTTAATCCAACGGGTACCCAAATCTCAATTGGCGGCTTATCTAGGAGTTTCTCGAGAAACATTAAGCAGGATCTCGCTCTAAAACCCAATCCATTAGCTCTTCCCGATAGCTCACAACTCATTCCCTCTATATAGCCTACCATTTTTCTTTATCTCATAAAATATTCCCTCTACCCCTTCTACATGTGACATACATCACTTCATAATTGTGATTTAGGTCAACAGAGAGTGTCAAAATTGAAAACTACCTTTGTACTAAGCATTTAAAAATAAAAAAAGAATTCCTCTGAAAGCTAAAATGAAGCAAAGAAGAAAACATATTTAAATAGCAGTTTCTATAAATTGAATAGGAAAAGTACGGAGTAAAACGATATCTGATTTTAAAAGCATTACTATGTTAAACATATTTATTATTAACGGAGGCCAAATTTTTGGAACTTCAAATGGTCAATTAAACAAAAAACTGGCCGAAATTACAGCTAGTTTCATGAGTAGCAATGGTTTTAATGTTCGTACTTCTGACATCAACTACGAATATGATGAACTTCTAGAACTCGAAAATTTCCTTTGGGCTGATATTACCATTTGGCATGTACCTATTTGGTGGTTTCAACTACCACATAGATTAAAAGAATATATGGATGTGGTTTTTAAAAACGGAGAAGGGAGGCTTTATGAAAACGATGGTCGCACAAGAACCCATCCTCAGTTAAATTACGGTAGAGGTGGGTTACTTCATTCTAAAAAATATTTGATAACAACCAGTTGGAATGCACCGAAAGGAGCATTTACAATTAAAGGTGAAATCATGGACCAAACCTCGGTAGATGATGGTGTTTTATTTGGTTTTCATAGGGCAATGGAATTCTTGGGATTATCGAGGCTTAAAGGATTTCATTTTTATGACGTTCTTAAAAATATGGATAAGGAACGCTTCGAAGAGTATGAGAATCAATATATAGAGCACCTTAATCGAACACTAAAAAAAGAGATTTTATTGGCTAGTAACCCTATTGATAGTAAAAACACTTAGCCAGCGCACTCACCATATTAAGAGTCCTCCTTTACTTCTTTTTGACTTTACATCTCGAGCAATGCACTGTATAGGATATAAAAAAGCTTTTACTGTTGGTTTAACATAATAATTGAAAGAACAACTTAAAATTTACAAACAATGAGATTATTAGATGATTTAAAATGGCGGTATTCCACCAAAAAATTTGGCAGCAAAAAAGTATCAAATGAAGATATAGAAACTATAGTTGAAGCCATCAACCTTTCTGCTTCATCATTGGGAATGCAAACATACAGAATTTTTGTGATCGAAGATCAAGCATTAAAGAAGAGGCTCGGTGAGGGGTCTTTTAATACGCAAATAAGTGAATCTTCTCATCTATTGGTGTTTGCCGCTTTCGGATCCATTAGCCAAGAGACGATTGATGATTACATTAAATTTGTCGCCTATGAAAGAGAACAGCCTGTCAAGGAATTAGCAGAGCTTAAACACACCATTCGTAATATTCTTTTGCCTCGTAGCGATGAAGAAAATTTCACATGGTCAAGTAAGCAAGCTTATATTGGCCTTGGAACTGCTCTAATTGCTGCCGCAAACCTAAAGATAGACGCCACACCTATGGAAGGCTTTGATGCTGATAAATTTGATAACTTATTAGGATTAAAGGATAAAAATTTGAAGAGTGTAGTATTGCTTGCCTTGGGGTATCGTGATCAAGAAAGAGATTTCTTAGCGAACCTTAAAAAGGTAAGAGTCCCAAATCAAGAGTTTGCTATTACTATTAAGTAATCCGTTTCCCATCTAAAAGTAATCTTTCAATAGTGGTTTATCGGGATTCAATGGACATCCATTCAAAACCACACCTCTACACAACAACTTACATAATATATGAAGTGCAAAAAGAAATTACCTATGCACACAATAAACATAAAAAATAATTAAAAATGGAAAAAAGAGAATTTAGTCCTTGGACATAGCAGAATGAACGCAGTTATGTACAAGCAGTTGAAGTAAAAATATTACTAGTACATTATGTGGTTATGGGTAAGCAGCAATTGATACTAATGGGGTATATAGTAAAGAAGATATGCGATCGCAGCTTCAACAAGCAATTCCTAATTTGGAAGAAGTTAGCACTACGGCTGATTACTCATGCGAAGGTATAGTGTGACTAAACATTTATACGACTTCGATTGATGAATTATTGCCACATTTTTCCGTTCTTAAAGAGTGGATAGTCAACATCATGTTCAAACGGTATTAACTGCCATGGAAGTTAATTAAACTTTACCTGATGTTCACAAAAATAGTGTTGACTCTAATTCTTCTGCTAAACTTTTTACTCTTGCCTTTACATTCGATTGTACAGTAAACATTGCATCTGCTTCTTTTGTAAAGCTACCGTGACGAGCTAGTTTCTCGAATAATTTAAAATCACTTTTAATGATGGTAATAATAATAATAAATCATTTTTAATAATCAATTATAGGATATAAATTTGCAGTATGAAAAATAAAACAAATAATTATTTTATGACTATCATACTTGTCATGTCAACATTGATACTAAATTCTAATATTATGGCACAATCTAAAGAAAATCAAAAAAAACAAATGGAAAGCACAGAGCATAAGATTTACTATCGCTCAATAAATGCAGCTGGACATAATATTTTTTATCGTGAGTCTGGACCGCAAAGCGCTCCTGTAATCCTACTTCTCCATGGTTACCCCACATCATCACATATGTTTAGAAATCTTATTCCAATTTTGAATAAAAAGTATCATGTGATAGCTCCTGATCTTCCTGGATTTGGATTTTCAGACTCTCCTAAAAGGGATAATTTCGATTACACCTTTGATAACCTTACTAAAGTGATGCAAGCATTTATTGATACTTTAGAGCTTAAAAGGTTTGCAGTATATGTATTTGATTATGGTGCACCTACTGGATATCGCCTGATGATGGCAAACCCAGAAAAAATAACAGGATTTATATCGCAGAATGGTAACGCTTATGAAGAAGGATTGGGTTCCGCGTGGGACGCAGTAAAAAGATATTGGATTAGCAACTCAAAAGTGGACAGAGATGCCTTAAGAGGTTTTGTTAAGGAAGAAGAGCTAAGATTTCAATATTTTACCGGCGTAGATAATCCCGAATTGATTGCTCCTGAAGCTTATACTTTAGATCAGCATTTTCTTGATCGCCCTGATTCGGATGAAAATCAACTTGATTTGTTATATGATTATCAACATAATGTAGAAATGTATCCTCAATTTCACGAATATTTTAGAAAACATCAACCCAAAGCTCTTATTGTTTGGGGAAATAGAGATCCATATTTTTTACCTGC
The DNA here is from genome assembly GCF_029894455.1 of Myroides gitamensis. Taxonomy (NCBI): domain Bacteria; kingdom Pseudomonadati; phylum Bacteroidota; class Flavobacteriia; order Flavobacteriales; family Flavobacteriaceae; genus Myroides; species Myroides gitamensis. The sequence continues at coordinate 1,495,855 of NZ_JARYHN010000001.1, read as the reverse complement.
TGGTGCGGAAGCTTATCGTAATGATATTCCTAATGCAACTATTAAATTTTATAATACCGGTCATTTTGCTTTAGAGACTCATGCAGAGGAAATAGGACTTGATATATTGAATTTCATGAAAACGCTTCCAAAATAATTGTAATTAGAATTTTAGAACGATTGGTTATAGCGATTATCTGTTATTAAATAATCTCCTATTATACATTAATAAACTTTTGGTTTATAAATTAAATTAGTGATATGATAAATAAAAATTTAAATTCAGGAGAAATAATTACTGATGGAGATAAGAGTTCTACTCTCCGTCTTTTATTTCCCCAATGGCAGGGTGGTAACAACGCATCTTACATGTTTGGTTCAGAAATGTTAGCATGGCTGGCTCCAAATACCGATGGACCTGTTGAAAGAGTCAATGTCCAAGAACCGACTACTGATCCGTTAATTGTAGAAGATGGGATTGTAGCTAGACAGGCATTGCTTGACCAAGCAAATGATGCTCGTAGACTGATTGGTAAACATAATCCTGAACGCATCGTAGTACTAGGTGGAGATTGCTTAGTTACATTATCTCCCTTTGCTTACTTAAATGAGAAATATAATGGCGATTTAGCAATATTATGGGTAGACACTCACCCTGATGTGATGAATAAATCAGTTTTCCAACATGGTCACGCTATGGTTATGGGAAATCTATTGGGCGAGGGTGATGAAGATTTTATAGATTTAGTACATCAACCAGTAAAATCGAGTCATGTTATGTTTGCTGGAATACGTGAGACGCTACCGGAACTACCTGAAGTACGTGACATGGAAAAAAAATTTTTCGAACGCTTTCAACTTCGCAGTGTAAGTCCTGAAACATTAGCGCAAAATAGTAAGCCTGTCATCGATTGGTTAAAAGAAATTGGGGTTCGAAACGTAGCTATTCACATTGATCTCGATGTACTTGATCCAAAATTATTTCGCTCACTTTTATTCTCCAATCCTGATCCATCAATACCTAAAATAGTTGGATCGCCTTCTGGTGGAATGACCTTAAAACAAGTTACAGATCTTCTTTCTGAGGTGGCTGAACACGTGGATGTTGTAGGTTTAAGTATTACTGAACATCTTCCTTGGGATGCAATTGCATTAAAAAAAATGCTTTCAGACCTACCGTTAATAGGTATAAATAAATAGCAAACTAAACCTTTCTAAATAATTAATAAACAACTATTCGGAAAGGTTACAATTATTAATAATCAATATTTTAATCACTATGTTTCTTAAATTCACTACACTCACTTGCATTTATTTGCTAATTGGATCTAATAATATTACAAATACACAAGAAAAGAATAGTTTACCAACAACTAATTTGGCATCAATTCAAGAGACGAAAAATTCATCAATTTTCAAATTGATTGAACAAGACTCTTTATTGACAAAAAAAGAACTTAAGCGGATAAAAAAAGACAAAAAAAAAAGCATGTATAAGAATCTGAAGTATAAAATTGGTGATGGCGTAACTGTTACTACAGGCCCAATGAAAGGTATGTATGGAGTATTCATCTATTATGATACTAAGATGAAATACCTCATTAGATTCACTGGTACTCAACAAATATTTTTTAATGAGGAAGATATTCAGCTTTGGGTAGATTATTTAAATAAAAATAAATAATATGATAGATGAGGTATTCAAATATTATCATTTTATACTCATTTGATTGCAATTAACCGAATTATTTAAATTAACAAAAAAGAGAGATGTGATTAAAGAAAATGCTTTCTGATCTTCCATTAATACGTCTTAATAAATAGTAAACTAAACCTTTCTAAATAATTTAGAAACCAACTATTCAGAAAGGTTTATACTCATAAATTAACCTTACAGACACATCTGGATATACTAATTTAGCTGGGAGTTTAAGATAAGAGAAAAACACTTAATTTTAACTTATAACAAGAGAAACAAAAATTTATGATCCAGCGTTTAAAGTAAAAGCTGTAGAATTGAGTAATGAACGCTCGAACATTACTGAACTAGCTAGAGAATTAGGTATCCGTGTTAGTATGTTGTATAAATGGTGTAAAGATTACGATAAATTTGACGCTAGTAGTTTTCCTAGTAATGGAATTTTTAAAACAATCAGCAGAACAAAAATAATTAATTAATATTGTGAAATATTTTTTTTCCAAAAAGCAGCTTTAATTTTCTCAGCTTTAAATAAGTAATTTTCATTTTTCAATTTGTTGGATTAGATGTTGTAAATTTGAATCATTTCGGATACGGTTCATTTCGACTTCCACTATCTGAATAACATCTTGTTTTATCTGTTTGTAATTAGCTTCGACTTCTTGCTTCATATTATCAACACCGATTTCATCAACAAAAGATAATACCTGTGGTATCTTTTGGTAGGCTTTGGTTTCGGCAGCCACCTTTTCGTTATCGACCACAATTTCAGCGTGAAATATTTTTTGTTCGATGCGTTCATCAAAATTATCGGAGATCGCTCCAACAAACATACCCTGTGTAAGTGTAGAGATTTTGGAAGCTGGTATCAGGCTGTCCAATTGAGTAGAGATTGACGTAGATTTATCATTTCGGTTGATTGTCATGCTCTGTCTTTTTTGTAAGACTTTTCCAAAGCGTTCCGAAAGGTTTTTGGCGGTTTCACCCACGACCTGGCCAGAGAAAATATTTCCAACAGTATTCTGAATTACTTTAGCTTCCTTATCTCCATAATCACGTATTAATTGAGAGTAATCCTGAAAACCCAAACAAACCGCAACTTTATTACTACGTGCTGTTGCTATTAAGTTATCCAGACCACGAAAGTATATGGTAGGCAACTCGTCTATAATTACCGAACTCTTAAGCTGTCCTTTCTTATTAATAAGCTTTACAATTCTTGAATTGTACAAGCCTAACGCTGCCGAGTAAATATTTTGGCGGTCGGGATTGTTACCCACACAAAGTATCTTTGGTTCTTGAGGATTATTGATGTCTAATGTAAAATCATCTCCCGTCATCACCCAGTACAATTGCGGGCTAATCATTCTTGATAGTGGGATTTTTGCAGATGCAATTTGCCCTTGCAATTGATCCTGAGCCCCACTTTGCCATGCATCCATAAAAGGCGATAAATAGTTTTCTAAATCGGGATAGGTAGTCAGAATGGTAAATATATCTGCGTATTTCTTGTTTAGCAATTCGATCGCATGTGGAAATGTGCAATACTTGCCGTTTTCATAAATTTTAAGGTACCAGATGATTGCAGCAAGTAAGATAATTGGAGATTCTACAAAGAAATCTCCTTGTTTCTGAATCCAACTGCGATTCAAGTTTAGCATAATGGTGTAAGCCGCTTCGTAAGCATCAGATATATCCGTCATAAAATCAGGATTGAGCGGATTGCAACGATGACTCTTCCGTGGATCGTCAAAGTTTATCACGTAAAATTTAGGTGGAATTTTATACTTATCCGAATGCTTCAATAAGTGATTGTAAGCGATAGTAGAAAGGTCGTCAAACTTGAAATCGTAGATATACATACTGAATCCCTTTTCGATATGCTGCTTGATATAATTATTTACAACAGCATAAGACTTTCCAGAGCCCGGTGTTCCCAATACGATGGTTGCCCGAAATGGATTAACAACATTGATCCACCCCTCATTCCATTTGTCTTTATAATAAAACTTCGTGGGTAGATTGACAGAATACTCGTTTTGCATCAGTTTAGTTTCCTGTTGGAAGCTCTCGTTTTCATTATTGAAAACATCGTTCATTAGATTAGTACGAAGTAATCGGCTCATCCATACACCTGCCATTAGTAAAGCGATATAACCTAACGAGATTGTAAGGATATATAGAAAAGTGCCCACCGTAGGAGATAGTTTTAATAATGCTGTATTCAGAAAGAATAGTACAAAGCCAATTCCTAAAGCTACATAAATCTTAGCCCATGTTATCTTTTCATTCTTTACGCCATTTGTACCCAAACAGCTTAATGCCAGCAATACTAAAGCAAATACTTTGGTATAAAGTGTATGAGCAAAAAGACCAGCTGTCCTATCAAAGTTTCCTAATATTTTATTGATGATTTCTAATGTCCAGCCGCGTTCTAAAAAGAAACCGTAACAGAACCAATAAAGATGCATCAGTACCAACAGAATACTAACTGCACGCATAAAAGCCATTATCTTGGCTAAACCTCTTAAATCGTCTTCTCCCTGCATTGTTTTAATTTTTAATGTTCGGGCGTGAATTTAAGGGCTAAGAAATCTGAATATAATAATCTGGCAATGTATGGCGTTGAACGGTGGTATTTGGCTAAGAGGAAAAGCTTTCAACCACCAATCTATCCAACAAATGCAAAGAAGGTCTTAGGGAATCACAATCCATTATTTTTGTATATATTTATCATCTAGACAATCTATCACCATGATTTTGCGTAAAAAAAGACACCAAATTACTTTTACCAAATGGTAGTTACCTAGTTAAAACCGTTTCCTAATTTTACAACAATGGAAAAATTAATTGAATATATTTTACAGTTTGGGAATTTAAACCAACAGCAAATCGACTTTATCAAAAGTAAAACAACATACTTGGAACTGAAAAAGGATGACTATTTTTCCGAGGCAGGGAAATCCCCTAATTACATTGGTTTCGTTTTAGAAGGTGTACTTCGATTTTGCTATTATGATAATAAAGGAGAAGATATTACGTATTATTTTATTAATGAAAATAGTTTTATATCAGACCAGCAAAAATTTGATACACAAACCGCTGCAACTGATTATATACAGGCCATTACCGACTGTAAGATGTTGGTGTTTTCTAAAAAGGATTGGGATGATATTTTAAACACAATCGTTGATTGGGACAAGATATCTGCAAAAATAGTACAAAAATGTTTTATGGACGCTATGGATAGAAGAAGTCCTTTAGTTTCAGAAGATGCCACTACCCGTTATTTATCATTCCTTGAAAAATACCCAATGCTTATCAACCGTGTCCCCCTTTCTTATATCGCTTCTTACTTGGGAATTACCCAACAATCGTTAAGTAGAATCAGAAAAAACATCCGCTAAAATAGCTTTTTACCAAATGGTAAATAGTTTCCTTTTTAAAATCAAGAACTTTGTGTCATTAATTTAAAACAACAAATAATGAGCAAAAAAATAGTTTTAATAACAGGAACAAATAGCGGATTTGGATGGCTTACAGCAAAAAGTGTTGCTGCATTGGGGCACACCGTTTACGCTACAATGAGAGATACCAAGGGCAAAAATTTAGATAAAGCACAAGCCCTTGCAGCGATAGACAATATCACTGTACTAGATGTTGCCTTAACAGATGAAGATAGTGTACAGAACGCCATCGAAACTATCATTTCCAAGGAAGGAACAATAGATATTTTAGTAAATAATGCTGGCTTCAGCAGAAATGGTATAGCTGAAAGTTTTACCACAGCCGATGTGCAAGAAATATTTGATATCAATGTTATTGCACCTTGGAGATTAATGAAATTGGTACTACCGCATATGCGTAAACAAGCAGAAGGCTTAATCATCAATATCACTAGCGGATTTGGAAGAGTTTCCTTTCCTTTTGCAGTTATGTACAGTGCTTCAAAATTTGGATTAGAAGGCATTAGCGAGGGTTTGCACTACGAAGTACGCCCCTTGGGTGTCGACGTTGCTATTCTACAACCAGGCGCTTTCCCGACTGAGATGTCGCAGAAACTCAGTTTTGGTTCGGATACTTCGGTGGTTGACGCATACGAACCTATTGCAGATTTTCCTAATAAGATGGGGGCGGCTGTTGGAAAAGCATTTGAAACTTTAAATCCCAACCCACAAGATGTTGCTGATGCCGTTGTGAATTTAATTAATTTACCAAAAGGAGAACGTCCACTAAGGACTAATGTTGATCCTTTTACAGGACAATATATCAATGCCGCAAATAATGCCGTGCAAGTTGAATTTAATAAAACTATAAAAGCATTTGGAATGGGAGATTTCTTGAAGTAAAACACTGATAATGTTCACTTTTCCATTATAGCATTAAAATTCAAAAACCTTCATTTTATTGAAGGTTTTGTTTTTTGAGGTAACTGAGTGAACTATCCTTTACCAATTCTTTTCTTCTTCCTCTTCATCTTATTAGCAAAATCCAACTCCTCGTAATCTTCACCTTGTGCTTCGGGTAACAGACCTCCTAAAGATTCAATTAAACCATATTCGTGTTGAGGTTCTGTATTTAGGAAATCAAATAAAGAATGAAGTTCTTCTTGCGAAAGATCCACATCATTAGTTCTAGATAGCTTCGATGATAATTCAACTGACTCTTTAATGTCAGGTTTTACACTTTTGTTCCAATAATCATTAAAAGTATTTGCCGATAATTCCTTTGACAAACGTGAACCATTCCAAACTGATTTAGAATTATGGTCGATAAAAGTCATTCCATAAATACGACCTGCGTCATTCCTGCGGACTACGATGTTAATGCCCTGTTCTCCTAATTGCTTTTTAAAAGCCTGCTCGTTGTTGGTAGACTTCAAAGCAGTGTTAACTACTGCTTGTAAGGTTTGTTTAGTCGGCGTTTTTTTCAGATTTTCTTTGCATTTCGAAAAGTGGCGTTCTAAAGCGGAAAGTCCTGCATTCTTCCCAAAAAGCGAAGCCTTAAACGGATGTCCAGCTCTTTCACCTTTCTCATTTAACGGTATGTACAATAACCCATGTTGTGCCTTTCCATGCAATTTGCCTTCCACTTTTTCGGTGGTAATATTGAACAGAGAAAGTAAAGCGTTATACTCTCCCAAAGTCTGAAACTGATAGTAATTCGGTAAGTGTCGAATGACTGATGCGACTTGACTTTTCACATCACCTGCTCGATAATCCACTGGACGAAAAATCTTATCTTTCTGCTTACGTTCCTTGTCTGTTGCAGGTATCAAATTATGTTTTCTTTCCAACTCTCGGCATACGTTCATCGATCGCATTTTCTCAAATTTATCCGAAATCTTTTTACCGTTTTCGTCCACACAAACCGATACAATATGAATGTGACTGCGGTCTATATCGGTATGTTTAAAGACTACAAAAGGCTGTTCACCATAACCCATTTCCTGCATATATTCCTGTGCCATTTCCCGAAATTTATCATCTGTTACTTGATCTTTAGGATCTGGATTAAGCGAAATATGCAACGTATGTTTTTCTGTATTTCGGTTTGCAATCAAATACGGCTCAAAAGATTGAGTTAATTGAGCAACAGAATACGCTCCGTTTGGCATTTCAATGATCTTATTAGCAAACAAAATTTGTCCACTTTCTCTTTCTCTACTTTCAGATTATTATACGCCAATGCACCGTATAAATTTGCACTTCTTCCAATTTTAGCTATCATTTTTAAGGTTTTTAGCTTCAAATTCTTCGGTTAACTGGATGATTTTTTGACATAATATTGCCATTTCAGCCGTCTGTTTTTCCAATTTATAAAGGAAAGCCGCTGCTTTTTTCTCCGAAAAATGACGGTATAACAGCTTTACAATTTGATTATAATTCACTCCTATATCGCGAAATTGACTATGAAACGAAGTCAATCGCATATAATAATCAACGGTTCCTTTATCAATTTTAACCGATTTCATTTCTTTTCCGAACAATTGAGATATGATAAACTTGGCTTTATTCGACATTCCTGATGCTTCAAAAAGCGCCAAAAGTTTAGCATTTTCCTCATCTGTCAAACGGAAAACGTGGCGGTTGGTACTGGGGTTAAGTTTTGGCTTGCGACCGCCCTTATTGTGTTTGTTGTTTTTACTCTCATTCATCACTAATCCATTTATAATTTATACGAAAAGCCGACTTCGGAGGATTTTTCTTGCTCCCTGCAAGGGCAAGTTGTTTTGAGGCACTAAACTCGGTTTCGAGTGCCTCAAAACACAACTTGCCGTGTTCTGGTGAACACAATAATTCCGATGAATCGGAATTGAATGTAACAGGGGGAAAACGGCTCCATGCCGTTGCTGTTACCTTCATTTTGTCAAAATCCTTTTGCATAAATCAGTTAATAAAATAACACTACACAAATTAAAGCTCTCTTTTTAAAAGAGTTGCACTATACAGTAGTGCCAAACACGACTTATAAACGCCAAAGGCTTCCGTAGCTAATCAATCGATTCAAAATGATGAGTTCTTTGTATTTGAATGTTGGCTAGAAGACCTTCCGTCCGTGGTGCTTGTTGGCTAGAATGCACACACGCAAGATTGTAGGGAGTCCTGATCTAAGGAGTGCAAGACGGCAAGAACGCAGGATCGCTTGCTTTCTAAACATCTTGCTGTTTTGAATGATAGACTGAATGAATGTTATCAATCCTGCTTGACAGGAAACATGAAGGAACGCAGTAATGCCAAACTGAACGAAAGCTATCACTCTGTAATTCCAGTAGGAAAAAAAACGGTCAAGAATACTAGAATTTTAAAATTTATAGATATGAATACAAAAAAGGAACCTCTGTTTATTGCCTTTTCTTCACAAAAAGGCGGCGTTGGTAAAAGTACATTTACAGCACTTGTTGCGAGTACGCTACATTATCGATTAGGCTATAACGTCGTTGTCTTCGATACGGATTTTCCACAACACAGCTTAACAAAAATGAAAGTCCGTGACTTGGCAATGGTAATGGAAAATGAACATTTGAAGAAGCTAGCGTACAATCAATTTATGACGATCAATAAAAAGGCATACGAGATTGTACAACACAAAGCAGACAGCGTATTGGAAAGAGCGCAGGAATACGTAAACTCCTCAGGCATTCCCATTGACGTCGTATTCTTTGACTTGCCAGGAACCGTTAATACGCCAGGAATTCTGAAAGCATTAGCAGGAATGCATCACATTTTCACGCCTATTACAGCCGACCGATTGGTCATGGAAAGTACCCTCATTTTTACACAGCTATTGCAGGATGTCATTATGAAAAAAGGAGAAACATCTATAAAAACCATTAACCTATTTTGGAATCAAGTGGATGGCAGGGAAAGAACGCCTTTATACGATGTGTACAATCAACTTATAGCACAACTAGGATTAAGTCTGATGCAAAGTCAAGTTAAAAACAGCACTCGTTTTCGTAAGGAAAGTGAAAACGATAGTAAAACCGTTTTCCGTTCTACGTTAATTCCACCTGATGAACGGCTGATGAAAGCTTGTCAATTAGATCTATTTATCACCGAATTTCTAAAAATCACTCAATTGTAAGCACGATGGAAAAATCAAACAGAAAAAAAATTACGCCTAATATTGATGAGGAATTGATGATGAACTTGATGGTAGATGGAGTACAAAAAGAAGGTTTACAGCTTCCTTCTGAACCGACGGAAGATCATGAAAAACAAGAAGAGTTACCCCGTAACAAACCTGTGCAACGAGAGAAAAACCGCAGCAAGAAAAGTCTTGATGGAAGTTATGGAGATCATTTTTTAAAAACACATTCAATGGCAAAACGAGGTGATAAAAGTATATATATCCGTCAGGAATATCACGAACGTTTATCCCGAATTGTACAGGTGATTGGCAAAGATGAGATTCCGCTTTACGCTTATCTAGACAATATCTTGGAACATCATTTTGAACTGTTTGAGAAAGCAATTACAGATGATTTTAACCAAAAGTTTAAACCCATTTTTTAAACCATTCGTTATGGAATTAGTAATTGTATTATGCCTGCTGATCATCATTTACCTGCTTTTACAGGATAAAATTGTCATTAAGAAACGATCGGAACAACACAGCATACAGAAAAAAGTGAATCCAGATTTACCCGATATTATGGGGCAGCCTAAACCTGTAAAAAGCCAATATCTGCCAAAGGCGTCCAATGAAAGCCAAATTACGGAACAAGAAATAAATCCAGCTAATTTAGACATAGAATACGACGAAAATGAAATCGTTAGTATTCAAATTCCGCAGGAAGAGCTGGACGAAGTTTTCAGTAATATGCCTGATTTTGAAGAAGAGGAAGACGAATGGAACAGGTATGGAATCTCTGGTAGCTATAACAGTCTTGCACAAGGGGTTACCTTTAATGAACTTAGCACTGTGAGGACATTGCTCCAAAAAGATGATTTGGAACATACCCAAAAGGAAACAGCAGTTGCCCTAGTTCAAAAATTGCATGGGACGGAGTTATTCAGCTTATTGGAAAATTCTATTGAAGGTGCTTCTCAAAAAATTGCCGAGCTTTTGGATAGCACACTTTCATCTGAAATCGAAACTGGTTCTTCCACCTTGCGGAAAAATAATTTAGAAGATTTTGATATTGGGGAGTTTGTGTGAGCAAACTCCCTATATTATTTTAATTTTGACAAATGAAAGCTTTAGTTTTTTATTGGTATTTTTCTATAGCTGCCTTAAACAAATTATCAGCCTCATCTTTAAATCTACCCTTATTACTTAAAAATGTTGTAAATTTTTCCGCAATATGTTTATAGATTATTTGATGTGCTTTGTTTTGTAAAAGATCTTCTTCATAAGGATCTAATTCAAAATCTTCATTAGTTGCAATATCAAGTAATTTGAGTAAGTCATCCTTTTCTATTTGGTCAATTTCCGTCCAGTCTGTTGGTAGATTTTTATCTTTTATAAAATAACCTTTATGGTTTTCAATTTTTAAGTATTTCATAAGCTTGTAGTTTTCTTTCATAGTAGGCTTCTTCGCCTGCTTCTAGACAATTAAATAAAATATCAATGTTTTGTATTTCCTCACCATCTGAATTTTTTAAAATTTTACTCATTGGGTGACCAAAATATACTTTATAAATCAGCTCATCACTTTCAATTATTTTGGTTGTATATACCAAATAATCTGGTTTTATAGACGCTCCAATTGTACTGTTATGTGTTACGACTATTACAGGAATTTCTTTTGATATTTCTTTTATCAGTTCGTTAACTTCGTTTTTAAGGAATATATTATCAAAAGATGATTCTGGCTCATCGATTAGTAAAATATCGTGTTTTAGTGCATCACTAATTTCGTGTAGAAGATTAAATTCAGACCTTTCTCCACCTGAAACTGGAAATCCGTGTTTATTTAAGGTTTTATATTCTATATCCACGAAATATTTATAATAATCGGTTTCTTCAATAGCTACATTTCTTAATGAAACTAAGAATTTATATGGATTACCATAATTATTGAAAGCATCACTGAATGTTAACTTAGACTTACTCTTCTTTTGTAATTGACTAGCACCAGTGTACCTCTTTGTTTTAGCAACAACTTTAAAACCTCTGATTTCCTTGCTATCAATAATTTTTTCAGTTTGAAGTTTTTTTGTTATCTCATCAAACTTATTAACCTTCATTTTATCAAATTGGATTTTATGGAAATCGACATCTTCAATAGATGTAGTAGATGATCTAATTCTCAAATCATCTTTTATTCTTTCAGCTAAATCGTTTACAAAACTTTTTTCAAGATTTTTAATATGTTTCTCTTTATAAACCTCAGTTAATTCGAAAAATAAGTCTTTCAAATTAGTGTCTGGAATATGTTTGTTAATAACACTTCTGTATTCTGTATTATCTAGTAATAATTTTGTTGCTTTTAATAGGGCTTTTAAATTATCTAAATCATCTAGTTCAAATTTAGTTTCATTGTAAAGCTTACATTTTGAAAAACTATCAAGCTTGTCACTTTCTGAAGCAAACTTTTTAAGCGATTCTAGATATTTTTCTACATTTTGATTATTAGTTTTAATATCAACTTCGTTAATCGCATAAATTACATCTTTAAATTCCTTAAGATAATTCTCAGAAACTAAACTGTGTCTTGTTGTAACCAACTCTTTAAATTTTTCTTCATCATTTTGTAATAAAGAAAATTGCCTAATGTATTTTACGTTTTCAAAACCATTTATTATCCTTTCTAAATTATAGGTTTTACCAGTTGAACGTTCACCAATAATAACGTTTAGTCCAGTAGATAATATAATTCCATCGTCTGTCGCTTGAAAAAACTCATTACCTTCTTCTTTAGAAAGGTATACTTTATTCTTATCAAATAAACATCCCTTTATTGATGTTAAAGAATCGTCAGCTGCATCAATGAATGTTTGACGGGTTGGAAAAACCGGCATATCTTCAACAAATCTACAATCGCTAAAAATTACAGGAACTAGTTTATCACTTTCAGTTAAGCACGCTTTGAATTTTCGAATGCTTGTTACTTCTCCACAAAAAATATTTTCCCCTAGTTTGGTTAGAGTTTCAATTTTAATATTAGGTTTTTTATCGTAATGTGGTATCAATAAATATTTAGACAATAATGGAAATATTTCAATCAATTGTTCATAAGAAATATAATCAGATTTTGTCTTAATTAAGTCAGTTACTTTTTTGCACTTTAATGCAAAATCATCTAATTCTTCATTTTCCGATATTAAAAGAATGTGACCAGCTTCTAGATCTATTTCTATTCCAGGAAAAACTTTGATTGATAACTCAGATGCTATATATTCAAATTGAGATTTGTCAAAAAGATTATGATTAGTAATTGCAATACAATCAATTTCTAATTTCTCAACATAATCTTTCAGTGAATTGAGGCTAAAAAAGAATTCTCTGTCACTTATAGAAGGTACAGTATGAATATGTAAATCAACTTTCTTCAAACTAAAGCTTATTTTGGTTAAAAATTACAGATAACTCATATATACACGTAAGTTACCAGTTCCTATTTAAAAAATTCTGTTATCCAGTTTTGCTAAGATACCCAAAAAACAACTACAAAAACTCTTTCAAGCATCTAAGTTATTTTCTTAACCTTTTCTATTCTTAAAAGCCACTCTCCGCCAAACAATTCCACTCACAACCACTTTAATACTTCGCATTGATTTCTGAAACACCTTTGTTCCAAAGCCCACAAGAAGTGGGAATACAATAACAAATTAATGTGTTTCAATTATGAAAAAACAAAGAAAAAAGATTTTGCTGGCAGCGGTCGCAATGCTGTCAGGAATTGGTGTATTCGCTCAAGGAAATGGAGCTGCTGGAATCACCGAAGCTACCCAAATGGTAACCTCTTATTTCGATCCCGCTACCAAATTGATCTACGCTATTGGAGCCGTAGTCGGATTAATCGGAGGAGTTAAAGTGTACAATAAATTTAGCAGTGGAGATCCTGATACCAGTAAAACAGCTGCAAGCTGGTTTGGTGCGTGTATCTTCTTAATTGTGGCAGCTACGATCTTGCGCTCCTTCTTCCTCTAATCCCTTGCCTTATGAAGTATCATATTAACAAGGGTATTGGTAGAACAGTAGAATTTAAAGGGCTTAAAGCACAATATCTGTTCCTATTTGCAGGTGGATTGTTGGGTACACTCATTTTCGTGATGATCTTGTATATGGCAGGTGTAAACTCATACGTCTGTTTACTTCTTGGAGCTGGTGGTGCCTCGATGATTATTTGGCAGACCTTTTCCCTGAACAGAAAATACGGTGAACACGGACTCATGAAAGTAGGTGCCAGAAAAAAGCATCCTCGTTACATCATCTGTCGTAAACCCATCTACCGCTATTTGAAATTCCCACCTAAATCGAAAGCCGTATGAAAAATATAGCAAAAACCACCACTTTAGAAAACAAGTTTCCGCTTTTAGCAGTAGAAAACAACTGTGTTCTTTCCAAAGATGCAGACATCACCGCCTGTTTTGAAGTACACTTACCCGAATTATTCACCGTAGCTTCTGCTGAATATGAGGCGATTCATTCCGCTTGGCACAAGGCGATCAAGACGTTACCTGATTTCACAATCGTTCACAAACAAGATTGGTATATCAAAGAAAACTATGCGCCCGATTTGACACAGGAAGACCAAAGTTTCCTGTCCAAAAGTTATCAAAGACATTTCAACGAACGTCCGTTTTTGAATCATTATTGCTATCTATTTCTAACCAAAACGACCAAAGAAAGAATGCGTATGCAAAGCAACTTTAGTTCACTTTGTAAAGGCACATTGATTCCAAAAGAAATCAGAAACAAGGAAACCATACAGCATTTTATGGAAGCAGTCGCTCAATTTGAGCGCATCCTCAATGACAGTGGTTTTGTGAGTTTGAAACGATTAAACGAAGACGATATCGTTGGAACAGACGAAAAACAGGGGGTACTGGAACAATACCTTACGCTTTCAAGAACAGCAGGAACACCGATGCAAGACATCGCTCTTGGAGCCGAAGAAGTTCGTGTTGGCAACAAAAGACTGTCTTTGCATACTTTGTCGGATACAGATGACTTACCCGCAACGGTTTCAGCAGATACCCGTTTTGAAAAAACTATCAACCGATCGCAGTGATTGTCGTTTATCGTTTGCCGCTCCAGTGGGTTTGTTGTTGAGTTGCAACCACATCTACAATCAATATTTGTTTTTAGATAACAGCGAAGACAACTTGCAAAAATTCGAGAAGTCTGCACGAAATATGCATTCGCTCGCAAGGTATAGTCGTGCCAACCAAATCAACAAAGAGTGGATTGAAAAGTATCTGAATGAAGCCCATTCATTTGGTCTTTCTTCGATTAGAGCCCATTTTAATATCATGGCTTGGTCAGAAGATCCTTCAGAATTAAAACAATTGAAAAACGATTGTGGTAGTGCATTGGCATTAATGGAATGTAAACCTCGTCACAACACAACCGATGTAGCGACCTTGTATTGGGCAGGAATGCCTGGAAATGCAGGTGATTTTCCTAGTGAAGAAAGTTTCTATACGTTTATAGCACCCGCTTTGTGTTTTTTTACCGAAGAAACCAACTATCACAATTCGCCCTCTCCTTTCGGTATCAAGATGGCTGATCGATTAACAGGTAAGCCGATCCACTTGGATATATCAGATTTACCAATGAAACGAGGGGTAATTACAAACCGCAACAAGTTCATTTTGGGACCTTCGGGTTCAGGAAAATCCTTTTTTACCAATCACATGGTCAGGCAATATTACGAACAAGGTGCGCACGTATTGTTAGTAGATACAGGAAATTCCTATCAGGGATTGTGTGAACTCATTAAAGGGAAAACCAAAGGTGAAGACGGCGTTTATTTCACCTATACCGAAGACAATCCGATTGCATTTAATCCTTTCTATACCGATGATGGCGTATTTGATATTGAGAAACGGGAAAGTATCAAAACCCTGATATTAACCTTATGGAAACGTGATGATGATCCGCCAACTAGATCCGAAGAAGTAGCTCTTTCCAATGCGGTAAGCGGTTACATTGAACACATTAAAATGAGCAATGTTAATCCATCTTTCAACGGTTTCTATGAATATGTAAAGGGAGATTATCGCAAAGTACTGGAAGAAAAACAAGTCAGAGAAAAAGATTTTGACATCGCCAATTTCCTCAATGTATTGGAACCTTATTACAAAGGAGGTGAATACGATTATTTGCTCAACTCCGACAAGCAGTTAGACCTGCTTTCCAAACGCTTTATTGTTTTTGAAATTGATGCAATCAAGGGTGCGCCCGTCAAGGTTGCATAAGAAATGTCCTTTGGCAAGGACTAGGTAAGTGTTCTTTGAGAAACCTATCATCACTCGGCTTA
This sequence comes from Myroides gitamensis, assembly GCF_029894455.1. Lineage (NCBI taxonomy): Bacteria > Pseudomonadati > Bacteroidota > Flavobacteriia > Flavobacteriales > Flavobacteriaceae > Myroides > Myroides gitamensis. The sequence goes on along the minus strand of NZ_JARYHN010000001.1, from coordinate 1,480,241 downwards.
TCTGAAAGGGAAATTAACCAGACAGGGAGTGTAGCATGCCGAGAAGACCATAAGTCAACTAGTTATCAAGTTGCGACTGAATGGACAGATGAAAAGACAGTTATGAGGATAAAGTCTGTATTGATTGAACGATAATCCAAGCGGTTTTACGCGTACCTGCGACGTTAAGATAACTATACTCGTCGTACTGTGATTCACTTTTTCCAGTCCTTGAGGAGAAGGTGCAAGAACTAATCACAGCGCAACTACAATATGTAGTAAAGGATGAAAGTCGTATCCGACACTCTGTCGTGCCATAGACTATATAGTCTAATTGTTCTTATGTATACAAACGGGGATTACCTATAACAGAATGCCGATTATAAGGCTATAGGTTTTGCCCTTGAATATCTGGAGTGGTAACGGAGCTTCCGTAGTAGTCTGAGCAGGATAACGACCTGTACATGGCAAAGGGAAGCAGTTAAAGTAGTTTTAATACAATTAACGAAAAATGTGAGAGACATTATGAGAAATTCAGAAGGAGTATTAAACAGTCTTGCCAAACACAGCAAGCTATCAGCCTATAAGTATGAAAGGCTTTATCGTGTTTTGTTCAACAAACAAATGTACTACGTTGCTTATCAGCGTATTTATGCAAAACCGGGAAATATGACACCTGGTTCTGACGGAAAAACTGTTGATGGAATGAACTTAGTTCGAATTGAAAAACTGATACAATCATTGAAAGATGAGAGTTATCAGCCCCAACCTTCAAAAAGGATTTATATCCCAAAGAAAAATGGGAAAGTACGTCCACTAGGAATACCAGCTTTTAATGACAAACTGGTGCAGGAAGTGATAAGGATGATTATAGAGGCTATTTACGAAGGGCAATTTCAAAATTGTTCCTATGGATTTAGACCTAATCGAAGTTGTCATACTGCTCTGGCGCAAATTCAAAAGACATTCAATGGAGCGAAATGGTTTGTAGAAGGGGATATAAAAGGATTTTTTGATAACATTAATCATCAAGTTATGATTGATATTTTAAGAGAACGCATCTCTGATGAACGATTTATTCGCCTAATAAGAAAGTTTTTAAATGCGGGATACATTGAAGATTGGAAGTTCCATAAAACTCGAAGTGGGACACCACAAGGAGGAATTATTAGTCCAATTCTAGCTAATATCTATCTAGATAAATTGGATAAGTATGTAATGGAATACATCCAAAAGTTTGATAAAGGGGAGAAGCGCAAAACAAATAAAGCTCGTATTGAATATGAGTACGGAAAAAGGCTTGCTGTGGTAAAACTAAAAAAAGTAATAGACAAAGACGAAAGAAAAATAATCATCAAACAAATTAAAGCTTTTGACAAGGGAAGGTCCTTAATCTCATGTGGAGACGAAATGGATTGCGATTACAGAAGAATGAAATATGTGAGATATGCAGATGATTTTATAATTGGAATAATTGGGAGTAAACAAGATGCTCTAAGAATTAAAGAGGACATCAAGAGTTTTCTTGAATCTAAATTGAAACTTGAGTTATCAGAAGAAAAGACCTTGATTACCCATTCAGAAAAGTCTGCCAAATTTCTCGGATATGAAATCTATGTTCGTAAATCTAATCTAACTAAAAGAAATAAAGTAGGTCATATAAGAAGAGCCTTTAATAAAAAGGTGTATTTAAAACTAACTACAGATGTGATGAAAAAGAAGTTGCTCGAATATGGAGCATTGGAAATTAAAACACACAATGGAAAAGAGCAATGGAAACCCAGAGCTCGAGTTCAGTTTATAAACAATGATGACCTTGAAATTTTAGATAGATATAACTCAGAAATCAGAGGTTTCTACAATTACTATTCAATAGCTAATAATGTTTCGATGATGAGTGCCTTTAAGTACATTATGGAGTATAGTATGTATAAAACATTAGCACGTAAATACCGAACAACTGTTGTAAAGATTGCTCGTAAGTACAAGCAAAACAATGTGTTTACTATACACTTTAAGAATAAGAAAGGCGAAAATAAAATCAGAGTCTTTTACAATGATGGTTTTAAACGCAAGAACCCAAATCATCAGTCATGGTTAGATAACAACATATCACCATTTAGCATCACTACAACTAGTCTAGTTGATAGGCTTAAGGCTAATGTGTGTGAATTGTGTGGAGCTAAGGATGGAAATTTACATATGCATCATGTAAGAAAACTCAAAGGTTTAGATAACAAAAAACCTTGGGAGAAACATATGATTGCAAGGCATAGGAAAACTATTGCCCTTTGTCCTAGATGCCATAAACTGACTGATATGGGAAAGAAAGACTGATACTTTAATGGAGAGCCGTATACGCTGGAAGGTGTACGTGCGGTTCGGGGGCGAGCATTTGGAAACCTACCATAGAAATATGATAAGGCGCTGGGTGCTTAGCCTACATCATAAAATTCTTTTTCCGATTGTAACCATCATCATTATGGAGGTCTTTATCAATAAAATGAGAAGACTTAAAGGGATTCGAAAACTCATCTTGATTGAAGAGGCTTGGAAGGCCATCGCTAAAGAAGGAATGGCGGAATACATAAAGTATCTCTTTAAAACCGTTCGAAAGTTTTTTGGAGAAGCCATCGTGGTAACACAGGAAGTAGATGACATCATTCAATCGCCCATTGTAAAGGAAAGTATCATTAACAATTCTGATTGCAAAATCCTCTTAGACCAGCGCAAGTATATGAACAAATTCGATGATATACAGGCGATGTTAGGATTGACCGACAAAGAAAAAGGACAAGTGCTTTCCATCAACATGAACAACGATTCCAGCCGACTTTACAAAGAAGTTTGGATTGGATTAGGAGGAACAGATTCCGCCGTATATGCGACCGAAGTGAGTATGGAGGAATATTTAGCCTATACCACCGAAGAAACGGAGAAAATGGAAGTCATGCAATTGGCTTCCGAACTAGGTGGCAACGTAGAACTCGCTATTAAACATATCGCCATGCAAAGACGTAACCACTCAGAGCAATAATCATTATCAATTATCTAACAACAAGCTTACAAAGCTTGATTTAAAATCAAATAAAATGAAAAAAGTAATTTATCTGCTGTCTATGGCATTCATGCTAATTGCAGCACCATCAGCAAAAGCTCAATTTGTAGTTACTGATCCAGCAAATCTAGCATCGGGTATTCTTAACTCTGCCAATGAAATCCTTCAAACTTCTTCGACCGTAAGTAATGTCGTTAAAAACTTCAACGAAGTAAAAAAAGTGTATGAGCAAGGAAAAGAGTATTACGACAAGTTAAAAGCAATCAACAACCTAGTAAAAGATGCACGCAAGGTTCAACAAACCGTATTGCTAGTAGGCGATGTATCGGAAATGTATGTGAATAATTTTGGCAAAATGATGAACGATCCCAATTTCTCTCCACAGGAATTAGTTGCTATCGGTAATGGTTATTCAGCACTACTCAATGAAAGTGGGGAACTACTAAAAGAGCTAAAGCAAATTGTAACCTCTTCAAGTCTTTCACTGAATGACAAAGAGCGTATGGATGTGATTGACCGAGTATATAAAGAAGTGAAAGAATACCACAGTTTGGTACGCTACTACACCAATAAAAACATTTCAGTTAGCTATTTAAGAGCGAAAAAGAAGAATGATTCCAAAAGGGTACTTGACCTATATGGAACTGCTAACCAAAAATATTGGTAAAGATGGAATGGAATAATCTTCACCAGCTTCTGCGATCGCTTTACGATGACATGATGCCTCTTGCAGGTGATATGGCAGCAGTAGCAAAAGGATTAGCAGGATTGGGTGCCTTGTTTTATGTAGCATTAAAAGTTTGGCAAGCATTAAGTCGAGCCGAACCCATTGATGTATTTCCGTTGCTTCGACCTTTCGCTTTAGGACTATGTATCATGTTTTTTCCAACTATTGTTTTAGGAACTATTAACGGCGTATTAAGTCCCATTGTTACAGGAACGCATGACATACTCGAACATCAAGTACTCGATCTAAACAAGCTGCAAGAGCAGAAAGACCGATTGGAATACGAAGCAATGGTCAGAAATCCAGAAACAGCTTATATGGTTTCAGACGAAGAATTTGACAAAAAACTGGATGAATTAGGCTGGTCACCTTCGGACATCGGAACAATGGCAGGAATGTATATGGATAGAACAGCTTATCAGGTAGAAAAAGCACTAAAAGATTGGTTTCGCAATTTATTGGAAATACTTTTTCAAGCAGCCGCTTTGGTGATTGATACCATACGAACGTTTTTTCTCATCGTCCTATCCATACTCGGACCAATAGCGTTTGCAATCAGTGTTTGGGATGGTTTTCAGACCACCCTCACCCAATGGATTACAAGATACATAAGCGTTTATCTCTGGCTACCTGTCTCTGATCTATTCAGTTCCATGCTTGCCCGAATTCAATCGCTGATACTCGAACGAGACATCGCTATGCTAGCCGATCCGACCTATATACCTGATACCAGCAATACGGTTTATATCATTTTTATGATCATCGGTATTGTGGGTTATTTCACGATTCCAACAGTAACAGGCTGGATTATTCAGGCAGGTGGTGCAGGAAACTTCACTCGAAATGTAAATCAATCGGCAATGAAAGCTGGAAATATTGCGGGAGCCGGAGCTGGTTCAGCTGCAGGAAATATCGGTGGCAAATTGATGGGAAAATAAGAACAATCAAACATGAAAGAAAATGGAATTTAAAACATTAAGAAATATTGAAAACAGTTTTCGCCAAATTAGGCTGTACGCCCTTGTATTTGCCGTACTCTGTATAAGCGTTGTAGGATATGCCGTTTGGCAATCCTACCGCTTTGCGGAGCAACAACGCCAAAAAGTTTATGTCTTAGACAATGGCAAATCTCTGATGCTTGCTTTATCGCAAGATGCAAGTATCAACAGACCTGTAGAAGCGAGAGAACACGTAAAACGATTTCACGAACTCTTTTTTACACTTGCTCCCGACAAAAATGCAATTGAGAGCAACATGAAACGTGCGTTTAATCTTGCCGATAAAAGTGCCTTTGATTATTACAAAGACTTATCCGAAAAAGGTTATTACAGCAGGATTATTTCGGGCAACGTACAGCAACGCATAGAAGTTGACAGCGTTGTTTGCAATTTCGACACCTATCCTTATTCGGTGAAAACCTATGCTAAACAGTTCATCATTCGTTCCAGCAACGTCACCAAACGCAATCTGATTACTTCTTGCTATCTCTTAAACTCTGTTCGATCTGATAACAATCCTCAGGGATTTAATATCGAAAAGTTTGCGGTCATAGAAAACAAAGATGTGGAAGTCATGGAACGCTAAAATTCAGGATATGAAAAAATTAAGAGCAACTATAACGGATTATTTTGACAAGCTGAATGATCGATTTAGTGCACTACCGCTAAGAAAGCAAAAGCAATACACGCTGTACTTTTTTGTAGGGTATCTCCTACTAACAGCCATTGTCATTTGGAAGATATGGTACGATGCAGGCAAGTCGTATAAAACCATCGATATCAAGCATATTGAAAACCCTGTACTTAAAAAAAAGAAAGCGTCTACAAGCCTACAGGACACCTTACTACTATTTAAAAAACAAGAATTATGAAAGAAAATGAAGACAAAAAATCGGTGGTTCGGGTAACCGAGGGAATCCCGAAAGATCAAGTTGATCTGTTACAAAGCAGGACACAAAACGCTAAAGACAAGCTCAAAAAACCTTTAATTTTCGGTTTAATGGGCATCGTGTTTACAGCTTGTATGTACCTCCTTTTTAAACCGTCAGAAGATAAAAAAGCATTAGAAAACATTGGGTTAAATGATGCTGTACCGCAAGCAACAGTGCCAGGTATGCTCGATGATAAAGGCAAAGCTTATGAACAGGAAATGTTCGAAAACAAAGAACAAGAAAAACGCAATGCCTTGGCTACACTTTCAGAGTATTGGAATACAGAAGAAAGTCAAGAAAACCTGAATAATGAATCATTCGCTAACGAAGATGAAAGCTACGGTTTTGGTGGAAATAGAAATGCATCACGAAACAATAATGCTGGATTGAACAGTTACCGAAACATGCAAAATACTTTAGGTTCTTTCTATCAAGATGATTATTCAGAAGCTGCTGAACTCCGCAAACAATTGGATGATTTAAAAGAACAATTAGCCGAAAAAGACGTCCCAAAAGTTGCAACAGTTGACGATCAATTGGCTTTAATGGAAAAATCATATCAAATGGCTGCAAAGTATCTTCCTTCTAGTACCAATACGGAAAACATTACAACTCCATCTATTGAAAGTACAAGCGCAAAACCTACGAGTCAAAAAGAGCATTTTGTATCCTTTACATCTGCAAGAAAGAACCCCGTATCCGCCTTATATCGTGAGCCTACCGACAGTGCTTTTTTAGCAGATTGGAGCGAAACTCGAAACCGTGGTTTTTATACCGCAGGATCGGTTGCCCAAGTCGTACAGCCAAAAAACAGCATCAAAGCCTGTGTACACGAAGCACAAACGGTAATTGGAGAAACAGGTGTGAGATTGCGCTTATTAGAGGCTGCTCAAACTCCCGAACGTACAATTCCCAAAGGAACCATCGTAACAGCCAATACCAAATTTCAAGGCGGACGTTTACAGCTAAAAATTAGTTCGGTAGAATTAGATGGAAATATTATTCCCGTAGATATCACTATTTACGATTTAGATGGACAACAAGGTTTGTATGTTCCGTACAATCCTGAGATGAATGCACTAACTGAAATGGCTGGTAATATGAGTCAGACTGGCGGTACCTCCATTATGATGACTCAAAATGCAGGGCAGCAAGTTGCCGCAGATTTAAGTCGGGGCGTGGTTCAAGGTATTTCGGGCTATTTCGCCAAGAAAGTACGCACACCAAAAGTAACCTTAAAAGCAGGTCATCAAGTCTTTCTGGTTTCTAAAAAATAATGTTGAACACAAATAATAAAAAAGATGAAAAATAATTTAAAAACCCTTTGGTTTATCGCCCTTATATTCAGCTTTGCTGTATCTTCTTATGCTCAAGATAGCATAAAAACCCCACTGGCATTAGGCAAAATCGAACCTTATCAAATGGAAGTTACTTACGATAAAACATCGCATTTGATCTTTCCTACCGCTATTCGTTATGTGGATTTGGGAAGTGAATTCCTCCTTGCAGGAAAAGCAGAAGATGCGGAAAACGTGTTGCGTGTAAAAGCATCGGTACGAGATTTTGAAACCGAAACTAATTTTTCTGTAATTACCAATGACGGTCGTTTTTACAGTTTTAATGTGTTTTACAGTCCTTACCCAGAGGTATTGAATTACGATCTTTTGACGATGCAAAAAGCTGTGGACAAAGCGGGTGGTAATGACGTCCTTTTTGAAGAATTAGGAACTAATTCACCTTCATTGGCTGGATTGCTTTTAGAAACTATTTACAAAAAAGACAAGCGTACAGTCAAACACATTGGGGCTAAAAGCTTCGGTATTCAATTTATTCTAAAAGGAATATACATCCACAACGGCAAATACTACTTTCATACAGAAGTAAAAAACAAAACGAACGTTCCTTTTCAGATTGACTTTATCAATTTCAAAGTTGTAGATAAAAAAGTAGCCAAGCGAACTGTCATTCAAGAACGCTCCATGATACCGCTTCGAACTTATAAACCACTTACAGAAATTTCAGGACAAGCTACTGAGCAGAATGTGTTTCTGTTAGATCAGTTTACCATTGCCAATGACAAGGTACTCGTGATTGAGATCTTCGAAAAAAACGGAGGAAGACATCAAGTCCTTCAAGTTGAAAATTCAAATTTAATCAACGCTCGTTTGGTAAACGATATGCATCTGAAATTTTAATAACCTAAAAACAATTTAGAATGAAAAAGTATATCTATACCGTCGTACTGCTTTTTGTAGCGATGACGGTCGCACAAGCACAGCGAATGTTACCTAAACAAAAAGGATTGGAAATTAGCACAGGCATCCTTTCCAAAGACAAAATCGGAAATGATTATTACCTCCATATCGCAATGACAGTCAATGGAAAAAATGGAAATTATCAGCTTTGGGCATTGGAATATACGCACCAATACCACAAGTATAAGAGCATTCGCATTCCTCAAGAAACCTATACCGCTGAAGGAGGTTACAGTTTCTTTCTGTTAGGTGATTCTAGAAAAAACATCACGCTAAATGCAGGAATAACAGGCGTAGTCGGTTATGAAAACATCAACCGCAACGAGACAATATTGTTTGATGGAGCCAAAATACTAAATGACAACAACTTCGTTTACGGAGCTGGCGGACGACTTTCACTTGAAACCTACCTATCAGATCGATTGGTGTTAACCTTGCAAGGTCGCACAAAAGTTTTGTGGGGTACAGATTTACAGCAGTTCCGACCATCGGCAGGCGTTGGATTACGATTTAATTTTTAAAAATAGAAACCATGACAGCAATATTTAATAAATTAAAAACAGGATTACTATTGCTAATCCTTTCAACATCTTTTACGCTGGTATCTTGTAGCATAGATGACGAACTTGAAATACAAAACAATTTTCCTTATGAAATCAATGTAATGCCAGTACCTAAAGAGGTTGCTGATGGACAAACCATAGAAATACGCATTACCATTCTGCGTACAGGCAATTACCATAATACACAATACTATTTACGATACTTCCAATTTGATGGAAAAGGAACATTGCGATATTACGATGATGCTCCTTATCTCCCAAATGATCTCTACTCATTGCCCACTGAACAGTTTCGCTTGTATTACACTTCAAATTCAACAATATCACAAGCTTTTGACATTTGGATTTCAGATAGCTTTGGTAATGAAAAACAATTGAATTTCCAGTTTAACAGCGTTAATTAAGATAGAAAGAAATCCTGCCCAAAAAGTAGGATTTCCTCTTTTTATGAAATGCTGAACGCATATTTTTTCGTATTTTTAAAAGGTAGATTTAAAACTTTTATTATGATTGCATCATTGGTTATCGGAATACTATTTTTGGTTGGAGGATTGGCACTTCGTTACTGGATTAACAGAAGAAAGTTTTACAGACGTAGTCCAATGGGCGCAGAAGGATTTTCTTCTTATGAGAGTTCTGTCTTTATTAAACTTCTTGAAAGGATCGGTAAATGGATAGCTTACGCAATGATAATTTTCGGATTATTAGCGTTATGGGCTTATTCTCGTGAGAAAAAGAGAAGGAAAAAGCAACTATCGAACAACCTGTTCAACGTAAATAATTTTTATAAATACCTCTTTAAAATAAATTGGACAACCTAAAAGTTTTCCGATTTTATGTTTTTTAAGGGTATCAACCATATCAATAATACTACTCACATATAAGCAAATTTTATGAAGATTGTATTTTCGTATCGGAAGCACTTTACTATCTTTGTAGTAATATATAGAAAAATCTTAAAGTGTTTTTACTTTAAGTCCCACATTGAAAACTGGTAATTTTTAAGACAACGGGACAATAAGGAAGAACGCTCATGCCATAGGCGTGGGCGCTCGCTTATTCTATCAGTGCCTCAATGTCGGTGTAAGCGTAGTTGCCTGCGCTTTATTTTTTGTGCAGAGCTACATCAACCTTTAAAAGATATTGTATATGGAAACTGGTACTGCACAACAAAAAATCAATCTCGCATTTATCAATGATAAAAGTCCTTTTCTGGATTGTATTTATAATGAACTCATTGCTTCCGGATTTGAAGTGTTTTTCTGTTCAGAAAACATTGATGAAGGATTATCGCAATTATCTTCATTAACAGAACTGCCCAACGTTTGTATTTTTGATCTCGACTTTTACGACAAAAATATATTGGCGCAGCTTCAGGAATTCAGAACGAAATATCCCCAAATTAAACTTATTGCCCATAGTGATATTGACAATGAAAAAGTTGGCAAGAAGCTTTTGGGTATTGGTTTTTCGACCTATTTACTAATTGGTAGTGATGCTGATCACTTTAAAAAAGCTATCTATAGCAATTAAAGACTATATTTTATAATAATTCAACGAAAGAACATGAGTAATATGCTTTGGGTAATTATACTACCAATGATACATGATGAATTTTTCGCTACCTTCTCGATCAATATAAAAAACACCATAGTAAATTGAAATATCCAAACTAAAATTTAGGTATATTTACTATTAATTTTGATACAGTTATGTCAATTACACAGGCTTTGTCTCCTACATCATATTTCCAAGATAACCACAAATTGATAGCATTATATCCACTATCGGAATCTCAACTGTTATCAAATTTGCAATTCCTTAAAGATCGAATTAAGGTTATTTTTTTAGAGAAAGGTAATACCATCACCATTGATTTTAAAACTTATGATCTTTCGGATGATGCTTTGTTTTTTGTGAATGTAAATCAATATGTGTGGATTGATCATATTACAGGCGAATCTAATAAAATAATCGGTTATAATAGAGATTTTTATTGTATACAGATACATGATAAGGAAGTTGCTTGTGATGGTTTATTATTCAGTAACGTATTACAGTTACCCATGATTCAATTAGCAACTGAAGAATCTAATAAAGTAAAAGAATCATTAAGAGAAATACAAGATGAAATGGACTTAGCAGATTCGTCAACTGAAGAAATGTTAAGAATTTATCTAAAAAAATTAATTATATTTTCAACTCGTATTTGGAAAAAACAAAATTTAGAAAACAAAATCAGTTCGAATATACCTCTCGACGTAGATTTGTTCAGAAACTTTAGTCAATTAATAGAAATACATTACCGTTCAAAGCATTCGGTCAGTGATTATGCCGATCTTTTGGAAACTTCTCCCAAGATCTTAACAACGAAATTTAAAAAATTAAATCTTGAAAACCCAAATGAATACATTAAGAATCGTATTATATTAGAAGCAAAAAGATTATTAATATACACCTCATTAAGTATTAAGGAAATTGCATATACGTTAGGATATGATGATCCTGCCTATTTTAATCGTTTTTTTGTGCAAAGAATGGGACAATCACCTTTGAACTTCAGGAACGAAAACTCAACAAACACCTAATAATCCAACAATAAAAACCAAAAAATTATAATTATCGCCATAAAAAAGAAAAAAGTACAATACTTAATGAAATTCGTCTAATGATTCAGATGGTAAACCACAATACCTTTGTCCTATCAAAATTAAATAAGTACATAAGATGAAAAAATTATTATTAACAAGCGCAATTGCATTAACTCTAAATTCATTAAGTATGGCACAACAAAGTAAACCAGCAGCAAATGATTTAAATATTTCTAAAGAAACTAGAGATTTTTTAAATGTATTAAACCAAGGAGGCGGATCCCCATTGGAAACTTTAGCACCCAAAGATGCTAGACAGGTATTAGTAGATGCTCAAGCATCTGTAGATTTTGATTATTCTGATATTCAGGAGTCCGAAAAAGTAATTAGATACAATGGACAAGATCTAACATTGCATATTGTAAAACCTCTTCATGCGAAGAAAGATTCACCCGTTTTTATGTTCTTCCACGGCGGTGGTTGGGTATTAGGAGATTATCCTACACATAAAAGATTGGTTCGTGATTTAGTAGTACAAAGTGGAGCTGTAGCAGTTTTTCCTGATTATACTCCGTCACCTGAAGCGCAGTTTCCGGTAGCGATTAATCAAGCATATGCAGCAACAGTTTGGGTTGCAGAAAATGGGAAAGAGATTGGAGTTGATGGCAGCAAATTAGCAGTCGTTGGAAACAGTGTCGGAGGAAATATGGCTGCTGTGGTGGCTTTAATGGCAAAAGATAAAAATGGGCCGACAATTCAACAACAAATTTTATTATGGCCAGTAACTGATGCCGATTTTACCAGACGTTCTTATGATAAATTCGCACAAGAAAGATTCCTTACAACACCATTAATGCAATGGATGTGGGATAATTATTTGCCTGACGCAGAAAAAAGAAAAAACAAATACGCATCACCATTGCAAGCGAGTCTTGAAGAATTAAAAGGATTACCTCCAGCATTAGTACAAGTGGCAGAAAATGACATTTTACATGACGAAGGTGAAGCTTATGCCCGTAAGTTAGATGAAGCTGGCGTACCGACAACAATTACTGAATACAAAGGTTTTATTCACGATTATGGAATGTTGAATCCCTTAGAACATATACCAGCAGTTAAAACATCCATTATTCAAGCATCAGCGGTATTAAAATCTGCATTATTTGCGAAATAATAAATAGTTTAGCTAAACACAAATAGTCCGATTAAATCGGACTATTTGTGTTTAATGACGTTTAAAACATAGATGCTAGATATCAAAAAATATGACCATTATCTAATTATTGATTTCTGATAGAATAGAATTACTTTTTGAATTTCGCAAATGACTGGTAAACAGCATAATCACGAACTATTTCCATGTCAACCAACAGTTGTTCCCATTCCAAAACATGTGGTTGCTTTAATGTAACATTCTTAAAATGTTCGATATCTTCATTCCAAGCCTCATAAACTAAAAACTCTTCGGGTTTCTGAATGTTCTGATGAATTGTTGCATGCATAAAATTCTCCTGCTCATCTATTTTTTTAAATAAATTTGTAAGTGCTTCTTTAAATTTTTCGTAGTTATCAGTCTTTGCTGTAAATTTAATTACGAGAGTAAACTTTTCCATTGTAAAGGGATTTAATTATTTATTATAGAAATTCTTTTGAATTCTTTTGCAAAGATAATGTTAACGTATTTATATTTGTAACATAGTATCAAAAAGTAACTGTAACCTTTCGGTAACCAAGTAACATATGACAGCGATAAAAGCACCAAACAACGAATGCGATGCACACGTACGAGCAGTAAATGATGCTATGTATGTGCTGAGTGGCAAATGGAAAATTTCAATTCTTGCGTCTCTTTGTTTTAACCAAAACCGTAGATTCACGGATTTACTCAATGACGTGAATAGAATATCTAATAAAATGTTGAGTAAAGAACTCAAAGAATTAGAATTAAATAAGCTTGTTACTAGAACTGTTCTTGACACACGCCCTGTTACCATATTATATGAACTAACTGACCATGGAAAAAAATTAACAACTGTGATTCGAAGTCTTTCAGATTGGGGAACGGAGCATCGTGAAGAGATTAGAAAAACATAAGGTAATGTGTAATACTGGTGGTGCTGAAGTTTTGTTTCACTTTTTTACCATTTTCAATGTTTATTTTTCCCATTTCTGACATTTTTTTTATTCGTTTAAAGAGCCGGAGTATGCTTTGTTTCGTTTCACGAGCATAAAAGTTTCGTGTTTAGCAGCAACAAGGTTTTGGCAAAAAAATACGCCCCGAATGGGTGGAGATTATTTTGCAAACCCGAAGGGCATGACCTTTTTGCTGTGTATAAGAATACGGAAATACCTTTGCTCTTGAAATGGGACAAAACAGCATACTGGCTCTTGAATAAAAAAATGAATTGGAAGTAATGAAAATGACTTTGTGCAAATGGGCTATGTGATTACACAACCTGCTCACTGGTTTGACCGTGTTTTTTTTCTTGTAGAAAGAAGTGGCTTCAAAAGCCACGGAAAGGGTATTGAAGAAAATATTGAAATGGATATGGTTGGCATTTTCTCAATATCCTTGACCAAAGATCCGATCAAAGCTATTTTATGTGCGGTGGGATTAGCAAAGGGTAAATAAATGTGCTTTGATGATAAAAATAGGGGTAAAAGAATCAGGACCGTTAAGATTACTGCTTTTTTGTAGAGATTGTTTCCAAGGTTTTTCCTAAAAAGTGGAATGTACTTACACCAATTAAATAATATAAAAACACGATTTAACTACAATATTCATTGATTTAGCTACGATAGCCGTTTCGCAATTATTCAATTTTGCATCATAAACTAAAACAAGTAAAAAATGGAAGCAAAAAAAGTATGGTTTGTAACTGGTGCATCAAAAGGACTAGGCCTAATTTTAGCGAAGAAATTATTACAACATGGCTATCGTGTTGTTGCTACTACACGTACTCTAGAATTCCTAGAAAAAGAAATCGGAAGCACCACCGCTCTCTTTTTGCCGCTTGCGGTCAATTTAGCGGACAACAATGATGTAAAAACTGCCATTGAAAAGAGTATCGCGCATTTTGGTAGAATTGATGTCGTTGTGAACAATGCTGGTTATGGTCAAATTGGAACATTGGAAGAACTGACTGATGATGAAGCAAGAGGAAACTTTGAGATTAACGTTTTTGGAACGTTGAATGTTGTTAGAAATGCAATGCCTTATTTAAGAAAGCAAAAATCAGGACATATCTTTAATGTTTCATCGGTAGGTGGTGTTTTTGCTGGTTTTCCTGGTTGGGGTATTTATTGTGCTACAAAATTTGCTGTTGCAGGATTTACCGAAGCATTAGCCGAAGAGGCAAAAATATTTGGGATAAACGCTACAGTAGTTTACCCGGGTTATTTTAGAACGGATTTTCTCTCTAAAGGTTCTGTAAAAACACCGGATTTGCCGATGCAGGAGTATGAAACTGCTCGACAATCTGAACAGGCACATCTTGAAAGCATCAGTGGTAATCAGCCCAATGATCCCGAAAAAGCTGCGGATGTATTGATTGCGATCAGTCAAGAAAAAAATCCTCCTTTACACTTGTTGTTAGGCAATGATGCTTACGACATTCTGAAAAGAAAAATTGAAATCATGACAAACGATGTTGTACAATGGAAAAAACACACGCTTTCTACGGCATTTTAATATCGATTATTTTCTTAATCATAGGTTGTATAAATATTAAACAAATACCAATGGAACAAAATAAAACAATAGAAGAAACAAAAGATTATATCGGTATGTGGGTAACGAAAGATGGTTATATTCGACACGAATTACTACCCAATAACCGATATGACGAAGTACGTGGAAACCAAAAAAGTGCTTATCAGGGTAATTATAAAATTTCTGGCAATCATATTGATTACAAAGATGACACAGGATTTACAGCAGACGGTGTATTTAAAGACGGTATTTTATATCACGCTGGGATGATTTTATATAAAGAAAAAAACTAAATTAGCATTATGGAAAAAACATTCCGCCTTGATTCAATAGCCCAGTTTCACTCATTCTGTAACCTACCTAATCCAGAACATCCGTTGATTAGTTTGATTGATTACAGCAGGGTTTCCTATCCCTTTGATGATACAAATGTAAAATGGATTCAGAACTTTTATACGATTGGATTAAAGCGGAATGTCAATGCTAAATTCAATTACGGACAACAACAGTACGATTTCAATTCGGGTGTTTTGTCTTTTATTTCACCACTTCAATTTTTGAATCTAGAAATCAATCAAGATATTATAGCAGAACCAACGGGTTGGTTATTGCTTATCCATCCCGATTTTCTTTGGAATACCTCTTTGGTAAAAAAAATAAAATCTTTTGATTTTTTTCAATATGCGGTAAATGAAGCTCTTTTTCTATCAGACAAAGAAGAGAAAATTATAGCTGATATTCTTTTGAAAATAGAACAGGAATATCAATCCAATATGGATAAATATAGTCAAGAACTTATTGTTACTCAACTCGAAATGTTACTCATTTATGCAGAACGCTTTTACGAACGTCAGTTTATCAACCGAAGAAAATCAAACCACGAACTGTTAGCGCGGTTTGAAACATTACTTTCGGAGCATTTTGAAAGCAACAAATTAGCAGAAAAAGGAATACCTACTGTAGCTGATTTTGCTGAAAAACTAAACATTTCACCTAATTATTTAGGAACACTTTTACGCTTACACACCAAACAAAATACCCAGCAGCACATTCAAAACAAACTGATTGATTATGCCAAACAGCAATTGAGTACAACTAATTTGTCAGTGAGTGAGATTGCATTCGAATTGGGATTTGAACATCCACAATCCTTTAGTAAATTATTTAAACAAAAAACAAAGCAAACACCTTTGGAATTTAGGCAGTTTTTCAACTGATAAATTGTAAACGCTATTATTACCTTAAATACATTTCATTCACAAATAATTCAAATACATATTTTTAAAACAAAATATCCAATAAAAGCTCCTTTATGCGCTATGAATTTACAGTGGAAGAATAAATGTGCTTTTAGGACGGAAAAATAGGGGCATAAAAAAAGCAGGATTTCTAAATCCTGCATAACTCAGCTATTTCTCTTTTGACTTGATTTAAATTTATTCCTTTACAACAATCATAAGCGATGTTATTTCATAGAGCCCACAAGTGAATAATTTCGTAAATTTGAAGTAAAGAATGAGCTCTCAACACGTAACAATTAATGACAGATAAGGATACAAAAAGACTAACTAGATTAACCTCCATTTTAATTCAATTACAGTCTAAAAGACTTCTAACGGCGAATGAACTTGCAGAGAAATTCGAAATAAGTAAACGAACCATTTATAGGGATATTAGAACTTTGGAACAAGCTGGTGTTCCGGTCTTGACGGAGGAAGGAAAAGGCTACACCTTAATGGAAGGATACCGAATTCCTCCTGTTATGTTTACTGAAAACGAAGCCAATGCTTTAATTACGGCCGAACAATTGGTACGAAAGAACAAAGATGCTTCATTGGTGAAGGATTATACAGATGCTATCCATAAGATAAAAGCTGTCTTACGGAATAACACAAAAGATAAAGCCAATTTGCTTTCGGAAAGAATTTTGTCTGCGCAGAATTTAGAAAATAGTCGTACCAGTAATAATCTGTCGATTTTACAACTGGCATTAACGAATTTTAATCTTGTTCAGATTCAATATTATTCACCATATAATAACGAAACAACCCAACGAACCATAGAACCGTTTGCTATTTATACCACGCAAGAGAATTGGTTATTGATTGCATTTTGTCGTCTACGTAAGGATTACAGGTCATTTCGACTCGATCGTATTAAGAGTTTACTCGTGTTAACTGATTCTTTTGAAAAACATAAAATCACGTTTGAAGAATATATTGAAATGACATTAAAAAAATGTGATTAACCCTTGCCATAGGGTTGTCACAGTTGTGTTTTATTTTTGTAGTGCATTTAAAAATATAGAACAAAATGAACAATCAAACCATTCAAAAATTTCAGATCATTGGAATTTCAACTCGTACAATTAATACAAATGGACAATCGGCAATTGACATTGAAGTATTATGGCAAAAATTCTGGAAGGAAGAAATTCAAAGTCAAATACCTAATGTGATTAGTGATGAAATTTATGCTGTTTATACAGATTATGAAACTGATTTCACTGGTGCTTACACCACCATTATTGGTCTGCCTGTAAGTTCATTGGCTATAATTCCCGATGGATTTGTCGGTCTCGAAATAGAAACTTGCACGTACCAGAAACTTGTATCAAAAGGAAAGATGCCCGAAGCTGTCGGAAACACTTGGCTGGAAATATGGGCTGATAAAGAATTAAATTCAAAACGCGCTTACAAAGCTGATTTTACAATCCATGGCAAAAAATATTATCACGGAAATGATGCGGAAGTGGAAACTTATCTTTCGGTTACTGAGTAAATAAGCCCTTAAAACCAAACTTAGTACTCCTTCTTAAATTGATCGGTTTAAGAACCGAAAGTAAGGGTGTTGAAGAAAATAATGAAAAGGAAACAGGAAGGGATTTGCTTCAACACTCTTAATCAAAAATCCATTCAAAGCTCTTTTATGTGCGGTGGATTTGCATGGAAAAAATAAATGTGCTTTGAGGATAAAAAATATGGAAGTAAAAAAGCAGAGTCGCTAAACTCTGCTCAATTGTATTGTTAACAATCTAACTACCATCAATTCCATCCATTAATTTGCGAATATCTTCATAACGGTAATACATCAATCCGCCTATTTTAGTATAGGGTAGGGTTTCGTTTAACCTAAGATTTTGAAGAGTACCTGCCGAAATTCCCAATAATTTTCGCACCTCATAACTTTTAAGCCATTCCTTTTGTGTGTGGTCGGTGTTTTTTAAATTAAGCCTACTTCTTCGAATTTCTGCAATTAATTCTTGTTTAAAAACCTCTAGATCATCCTTTGTTATCAATTCTACTTTCATTTGTACACTTTTTAAACGATTAAAATTTTATTTCACAATGGCTTTAATTGTTTTTCAGCCATTATGTATACAAATGAATCCAAATTAATTGATCTTATATATAAAGTAGTGTTCAAGGGCATTACTTGGCTTCTAAAGGAAGCTTTGTAATCGCTTTTTGTTGTAGGGTAGCCATTTTTAATTGTAAGTTCTGCATATCCTCACTTAATTTATGCTCTACTACTTTTGCATAGATCTGTGTTGTTCGGATCGTTGTATGTCCCAACATTTCACTTACAGATTCTATCGGCACACCATTACTTAGAGTTACCGTAGTTGCAAACGTATGACGTGCAAGGTGAAAAGTTAGATTTTTTTTGATATGACAGATATCGGCAATTTCTTTAAGATAACCATTCATCCGCTGGTTAGATATCACAGGGAATACAGTACCATTGGCAACAGCAACAGGATGTTTTTTATAATTATCAATAAGAATTTCTGCTTCGGGTAATAGAGGAACTTTTACCAAAGTATCTGTTTTTTCCCTCCTAGTCATCAACCATTGTTTACCATCGATACCTTGTACAATATTTTCAGGCGCAAGATTAGAAATATCAATATATGCAAGTCCTGTATAACAACTAAAAAGAAACATATCCAATACAGACTGTAAACGCTCGATTGAAAATTGTTTATTTGCTAACACAAAAAGCTCTTCTTTACTAAGATGACCTCTTTCAACTTTTTCAAAATGCAATCTATATTTAATAAACGGATCCTTTTCAAGCCATTCTAACTTAACAGCAAAATTGACCAACTTTTTAAGTCGTTCCAAATGCTTCATTACACCATTATTGTTTAACGGTTTATGGTGGTCTGTGGGTTCATAATTATGCAGAAAATTTTCGAAATCTAAAATCGTTTTGTAGTTAAGGCTTGTCAAGGAAATATCACTCTTCTTATATTTTTGCTTAAGGAATTTTTCTAAATAAGACTCCGTGGTGCTATAATTTTTAAGTGTACCTGGCGCTAGTCTTCCAGTTTCGACCTCTTTATGATATTTCGAGAGCTTGATGAGCGTCATAACCTCTGGTTCATCTTCACCGAGATATAAGGATTTGACAGCATTAACCGTGACTGTTTTACGTTCTTGAATGAGTTGATGATAAGCATCTGTAATAAGCGAACGAACTCTTTCAATATGATTATTCAGTTTAATCACTTCTTCTCGTTTTCCTTTCGCTTTTCCTTTCGCTTCATCCCAAGCCTTAGCTGATACTTTAGATTTCAAAGAAATCTCTGATCTGCGACCATTAACCGTTATGCGGGCATAAACAGTTGCCATTTCACTTTTTTGTTGCTTGGGTAATCTGATTACAAATTGAATCCCAAAGGTGTTCATTTTCTTCATATCCATTTACTTTGTGTTTAACTGGAATGCTTTGTGGCAGTTCTGAAGTTGAGTAAATTCAATCACTCACCATAAAAGAGTTAAACAATATGAAAAAGCATCAAAATAAATGAATCAACAATCTGATTACTAATTATTTAAATACAATTCCGTGAGCGAATTTAAATAATAAAAAGACTCACCGAATTACTCACATTTACATTGATATATATTGACGGATTATGATATGAAATAAAACAAAAAACCCGCAAATCCATAGAATTTGCGGGTTTCTGATAACACTTAGTGTTAGTGTTGTCGGGGTGGCAGGATTCGAACCTGCGACCTCCTGGTCCCAAACCAGGCGCGATGACCGGGCTACGCTACACCCCGAAGAAGCGGAGAGACAGGGACTCGAACCCTGGCGACCGTTACCAGTCGACAGATTAGCAATCTGCTCCGTTACCACTCCGGCACCTCTCCTGAAAACTGAGGAATCCCTCATTTTTACTGGAGCAAACATACCATTACTTTTTATTTTATGCAAATAATTTTAAATCAAAAATAGAAGAAAATAACACGGTTTTTTTTACTCCATTAAGTATGAGGTGGATATGGTTGAAAAAAAAATAAAAAAAGAAGAGGGTTACATGCCTTTTATTCCAAAACCACCCTATTTTAAAGGGAAGAAGAGGAGTTTGATTTAAATTATCTCGTATCTTTGTGCCAGAAATAAAGATAGAGCGAAGAAAAAAAAGCATTTCTAGCCTAAATCAATGCAGCAATTTATGAAATTTGATACAACCCTAACTTTTTCAAGTGATCGCTTGAAGTTTATTATTGTAAATGACCAATACGTAGAAGACATCTTTAGAGAGTTAACCCCAACAGTGGCTAAGTTCTTACCTTTTATCCCTACTCAAAAAAAAGAAGATACTTTTGGCTTTGTAGCGTATAGCTTAGGTCAATTAGAAAAAGAACAAGACATTACTCTACTAGCGATAGATAATCAGACAGGAGAATTTATTGGATGTTGTGGAGTCCACGATATTTGTGATGAATCTATTTCGATTGGGCTTTGGATTAAAGAAAGTGCAAATGGAAAAGGATATGGAAAAGAAATCGTGAAAGCCTTAGAGCAATTTGTTTTTGATCACTTAACTGTTGATTACTTAATTTACAATGTAGAACGAAACAATGCTGGCAGTATTAATATCGCAGAAAAATTAGGTTACGCGTACCACAGTGATTTCAAGCGCAACATCAGTGAAGAAAAAATATTGGATATGTTGCATTACCGCAAAGCTAATGTAGCCAAGCAATAAATTCAACTCAAAATAAGAGATAAGAAAGTTCAGTTTGATTCGAAAGAATAAAATTGAACTTTTTTTGCATAACAACCCGAATAAACATGAAACAAAGATCCTCCTATACGCCAGAAAATCTTGCTAAACTTCCTTTTTTAGAGGAAGTAGATCGCGAATTGATAACCTTGTTACAAGCCTTGCTTCAAGGAGAAACGAATTGGTCAGATGTACTGTTCCAAGTAGAAGAAGCTGAGGAGTTATCCGTGGTTCATCCTTGTATCCTCTCTATTGTATTGGGAAACATAAATCAAGAAGTGGCGTTGATTGAACGAGAAGTGCAACTAAGGCTTCTCGCGGTATTGCTGCAAAAGATGGGAAAACACTGGAATAACTATCGTTCAGTTGCTATACCGAATACAGTAGCCTGGATAGAGCAGTTAATTGAAAATCCAACAGAAGAGATACTAACAGAGGAACAAACCAAGCAAGTTTGGTTTCACTTGTTGCAACTCTTTTTAGATGCGCAGCAAGACCTGAATCAAATGGCAACCTACAATTTGATTCAGGCAGGGATAAAACAAGAGGTTTGTATGATTGTAGCGATGTTAGCTCCGCAAGAGCGAAAAATATTTGCAGACAATGAAGCATGGGAAGCCTCTCGATTGAGATATAGAAAGATCCAAGAGGAAGATAAGACCTTACTGCAAAACCATTTTACACCTGCAGTAGGGAAGTATTTGAGTATAGATGCCTTAAATCATCCTGTATTGGTACAAGCTTATATTCAACAATCACAAGCAGAAATGCAACAGGGAACTTGTTTAGTGCTGATGGCTTTTGAGCGTGAAACGGAAGTGTTTATTGGGTGTTTAACCCTTAATGATATCAATCAAGATACTGCCGAAATTGGATTGTGGGTGCGTGAAGACCAACAAGGAAAAGGGTATGGAAAAGAATTACTCAATCAAGCAATTTCGATTATAGAAGAAAGTATTCCGACGAATGAAATCATTTATACCGTTGAAAAAGAGAATCACAAAAGTATAGCCTTGTGTGAGAATATGGGATTTCAATTCGACAAGGAGTTAATCCTAGAACCTACCCTTTTAAAGAATAAATACAGGGAGATGTTGCGTTATAGTAAAACGGTAAAGGAGAAACAATAAAGAGTTGTTCCAACTGTAATACGAAGAAGAAACAGCAATAGTTGCGTTTACTTGTCCAAATGAGATAAAAAAAATAGCGAGGGTTACTCGCTATTTTTATATCGTTATAAGAGAAAAGAGAAAGATCTGTGCATTAGAATTTGTAACGCACGGCAATACCTAAGTCTAGGTATAAACCATCTCTGTATGAATTGTTCAAGTACAATTCTGGACGTGCATCAATGGCAATTTGCAACGGAATATCCAAATTGTATTCCAATCCCACTGTTCCCGTTAATAGACCAAAAGTTCCATCATCTTTGTATCGATATCCATGATCATGGTATTTGTAGTCATAGGTTCCTACAGCCGCACCAGCACCAGCAAACCAATTCAGATTACCCTCAATATTCCAAACCCATTCGTACAATCCAGTAACCTTAACTGTATTGTAGTTATGGTTGTCTCTAAAACCAAGGTTAACCTCTAATCGATTGTTGCGCATTAAATCTCTTTGGTAAGAAATCTCTGTACCTAGTCCTGAATTTGCTCCAAAACGCAAACCAATAGCATTTTTAGGCCCTTTTTGTGCAAAAGATGCCGTAGTAGCAAGTCCAACTAATCCAATTGAAAGCAGCAATTTTCTCATTTTCTTATTTAATTTTTAGTTTAAGAGTGCAAAAATAAGGAATCCAAGAGGATTATAAAAGAGGCACGTGTAAATGAATTAAAGTGATAAAATTCATTTTTTTGTTGTCAATTTTAAATAAAGGATTTATCTTTGTCGCTTAATTATCAGGAATTTTTCTAAAAACAAGTAGAAAAATAGCAACCTGCAACAACAAGCAAGGTGCTGCAAACGATAAGCCAGTAATGGAAAAAATGTTGTATATACCGCGCTTAGGTATGATTTATGTAGTATTTTTTTTCGTTCGGTACGCGTTGTTACTTGACTTTAGAATAGAAAAAAATGAACTATGTCAGACAATAAATTCTACACCCTCATTCCGTTTTTTGTATTTGTAGCTGTCTTTTTAGGTAGTGGAATAGCTTTAGACAACTTTTATCAATTGCCATCGCCTATAGCAATTAGCTTAGGGATTATTACGGCTTTTGTGCTTTTTTATAAAACGCCAATTAACGATCGCATAACCGCACTTATTGAAGGTTGTGGGGATAGTAAAATTATCACCATGTGTTTGATTTATTTGCTAGCTGGTGCTTTTGCAACCATTACTAAAGCAATTGGCGGGGTTGATGCTATGGTGAACATCGGTTTACAGTATATCCCAGTGGCTTATCTAGGTGTGGGGATTTTTGTAATCTCTTGTTTCTTATCTCTTTCTATCGGAACATCAGTAGGAACGATTGTCGCCTTAGGGCCTATCGTCGTAGGATTAGCGGAAAAAACAGGTAGCTCGATGGGATTGCTTTGTGGTGCGCTATTAGGAGGAGCTATGTTTGGAGATAACCTTTCTATTATTTCAGATACTACGATTACAGCAACCCAAACCATGGGCTGTGAGATGAAAGATAAATTCAAAGCCAACTTTAAAATCGCTATCCCAGCTGCACTATTGACGATTGTCGTTTTGGTTTTTATGAAAAATGATGCCGTAGATGTTGCTTTGACGATAGATGAACAGGCCAATTATGTATTGTTGATTCCTTATGTATTGACGATTGTATTGGCTTTGGTGGGCATTCAGGTTTTCGTTGCTTTGTTCTTAGGGATTCTATCGGCGGGTATTATTGGTTTAGTACAAGCGGATTTTGATTTGGTCGGTTTAGCGAATCATACGTATGATGGGTTTACTTCTATGACAGAAATCTTCTTGTTGTCTATGTTAACAGGTGGTTTAGCCCGTATGATTGAACAACAAGGAGGAATTGTATGGATATTAAGAAGCATGCAAAAACGAATTCGAACCAGTAAAGGGGCTGTTTTTGGTATTGCCTCTCTCGTTTCAGGGATTGGAGTTTGTATGGCAAATAACACCGTTTCTATTTTAGTAGCAGGAAATTTAGCAAATGATGTTGCAACTGAATACAAACTGAATCGTCCGTATGTAGCCTCCGTGTTGGATATTTTTGCTTGTATTGTACAGGGAATTCTGCCATATGGGGCTCAAATCCTTATCTTACTGAGCTTTACAGATAAGAAACTAGGGTATCTTGAATTGGTTTCTCAAGGATACTACTTTGCTTTTCTATTTTTAGTGACGGTATTTTACATGGTGTTCTTTAGAAAAGAGGTACAAACCGCTTAAAATAGTTATACCGAATTACAAAATGTTTATATTTGCGCTTTGTCAAAACAAAATTTGAATATACATGAAATTATTAGAAGGAAAGATAGCAATTATTACTGGTGCTACACGTGGAATTGGTAGAGGTATAGCAATAGCGTTTGCAGAGCAAGGGGCTAATGTAGCTTTTACTTATAGCTCATCTGTACAAGCAGCAGATGAATTAGTAAGCGAATTAGTAGCTTTAGGAGTTCAAGCAAAAGGATACCAATCAAATGCAGCTGAATATGCAGCAGCAGAACAATTGGTAGATGAGGTTTTGAAAGACTTTGGTAATATTGATATTTTAATTAATAATGCAGGTATTACAAAAGATAACTTATTAATGAGAATGTCGGAACAAGATTTTGATGCAGTTATCGAAGTAAACTTGAAATCGGTGTTTAATATGACAAAAGCTGTACAGCGTACCATGTTAAAAAATAGAAAAGGTTCTATTATTAATATGAGTTCGGTTGTAGGAGTAAAGGGAAATGCAGGTCAAGCGAATTATGCGGCGTCTAAAGCAGGGGTAATTGGATTCTCTAAATCAGTAGCTTTAGAATTAGGATCTAGAAATATCCGTTGTAACGTAATTGCACCAGGATTTATCGAAACAGAAATGACTGGAAAATTAGCAGAAGACGTAGTGAAAGGATGGACAGATGCTATTCCATTAAAACGCGGCGGAAAACCAGAAGATATTGCAAATGCATGCGTGTTCTTGGCTTCAGAAATGTCAGCTTATATTACAGGACAAGTAATCAACGTGGATGGAGGAATGTTAACCTAATCCATTTTTAAAATAGAGTCAAGAGGGTGCCTTAAAAGGGCGCCCTCTTTTTTTTTTGTGTTGTAATGGCGAATGATATTCGCCTTTTTGTAGGAACAGTTTGTTTAAAAGGAAATAGGAATGTTGTATTGACGAAAGGTATTTGCCTTTGTGGAGGAGGAGTTTCTTTGAAAGAAAAAGCAAATGTTAAAAATATTTGATTTATAGACGAAAAAAGGATAATTTTAAGTTTCAGTTGAAATGAATTAACTGAGATTTATGCGTCAAAAAAGTTGAAAGATTTTATCATACATAATCAAAAAGCTTGGGATAATCAAGCGAAGGCTAATGTAGCTTGGTCACAGCCTGTTACTAGTGAGCAAGTAGAAAATGCCAAAAAGGGAATATGGGAGTTGTATATATTGCCAACCCCAATAGACAAAGATTGGATTGGCGATATAAAAGGAAAAAAAGTATTGTGTCTCGCGTCTGCAGGAGGACAGCAAGGACCTATATTAGCAGCTTTAGGTGCAGAAGTTGTGGTATATGACTTATCAGAAGAACAGCTGAATAAAGATCAAATGGTGGCGCAACGAGATGACTTAAATCTGCGTATTGTACAAGGAGATATGTGTGATTTATCTTTGTTTGAGGACGCGTATTTTGATCTAATTGTACACCCTATCTCGAATTTATACGTTGATGATGTCAACAAAGTTTGGAAGGAATGCCATCGGGTACTAAAAGTAGGTGGAAAGCTCATCAGTAGTTTTTACAATCCTATTGTTTTTGTAGAAGATAGAAACGCTGAATTAAAAGAAAAAGGATTAATCCGCCCGCGTTTCACCATTCCTTATGCGGATCGTGTGGATTTAACTCCAGAAGAATTACAGCAAAAAATGGATAGAGGAGAAGCCTTGGTGTTTGGTCATAGCTTGAAAGATTTAATCGGAGGACAAACACGCGCTGGTTTTGCCATTACAGCATACGATGAAGCATGGCAACCCAATCCTCGTTTCACCATAGACCCTTTTATTCCAACCTTTATTGGAACACAAAGTGTAAAATTATAAAACTCATAGTCTTGAATATATGGAAAAAAAACGTACGTGGTTAGGAATAGATACAATTTCGGTTGAGCATCTGACCTGTATTGAAAAAGAAGGTAGCTATCATTGTAAAGGAGAGCTCGTAGGAAATAAAAATAATCGCATCTATGGGGTGGAATACCAAATAGTAGCTACTTCCAATTGGGAAACTAGATTTTTTGATATTCGCTGCCAAGAAGGACATCGCTATTATCAATTAAGCGGGCATAAACTGAATGAACAATGGATGTTGGATGAACAAGAATATCCTCATTTAAAAGAATGCTTGGATATTGATATTTCAGTTACTCCTTTTACAAACACATTGCCTATTAATCGATTAAAGCTCAATATCGGTGAGTCAAAAACAATTCCGGTATTGTATATTAATCCTTTAGAGGAAAATTTTACAATGATACAACAACAGTACACTAAATTGTCTGACAATACCTATCATTATAAAAATATTTGGAGTGATTTTGAAGCTACCATTACAGTTGATCAAGATGGTTTAGTTGTGGATTATCCAGGTCTTTTTAAAACCGTTTAACCTAGTCAAAGTATAGCGTGTACAACTTGTCTTGTATCCGTATTTAGTATAGCAAAGAGCATTGATGATTCAATGCTCTTTTTTTATGCTAGAAGCGAAGGAAAAATACCAGCACTTGTTTTCTTCTTTTAGTGAGTTCATTTTTTTGAAATAGTTCATTTTTGTTAAGTGTTTTGGGTTTGTGATATTATTTTTAACAGAATGAATTAAAATGTTGATTTATTTTCAGATAGTTTTATAATATTCTTTAAATGTAGATCCTATTTAATAGACTGATAGCATTAGCATACAATTTCAAATAAAAGAATCTTTCTGTATAGGCAATCGTATTTTGAAAGTCACAAAAATGAGAATATCAAGGTGATAATAAAAAGAATGGATAAAAGTGATGGACAATGGATAAATATAGAATTACTGATGAATCCATAGATTATAATGGGCATAAACTGTGGCGTATCGAATGTTTGCGAACGCATAAGAAAGGAGGTTGGATTCAAAATGAAACGAATTTGAGTCAATCTGGTGAAGCGTGGATTGCTGACAACGCCAAAGTGTATGGAGACGCATCAATTTCTGATAATGCAAAAGTGAGTGGAAATGCCGAAGTATTCGGAGCTGCAAAAATTACAGCAGATGCACAAGTATATGATAATGCCATCGTTTCTGATTATGCTGTTGTAACGGCTTATGCGCAAGTATATGATAATGCCACAGTAGAAGACTCTGCCCAGATTTATGGACATGCCACCATTTCGGGACATGCTCTTGTAGCTGCTTACGCACAAGTGTATGATTATGCTTCAGTTGAAGGTTGTGCACAGGTATATGATAATGTGCAAGTATACGGTCATGCCAAAGTAAAAGACTACGCTCATATTTTTAAAGAAGCTCGAATTAAAAGGCATACAGTTGTATTAAATAATGATCGAGTAAGTGAGAATTTATATAATTGGGAAGATATCAATGAGTTATCTTTTTTGCAAATCAGCGATGTGAATAACAATAAAATAGTAGAACTCTATGCGAATGGTCGACATCAAGTCGCGGTCAAGGTTAGCTTTGAAGCAAAAGATCGAAATAAGAATGTAATTAAAATATCGGAGAAGGAAATTTTTGAAAATATTGAATTCGTAGATGAAGAAAATAGGCCCATTCTGAATGGAATAACCTATTCTGATACTCCAAGTATCTATGTTTATCCACTGTTAGATAAAACAAGAACAAAAAATAAGGAAACAAAATCAACAGCCTTGTTTTATTTCTCCATTGATCGTGTGATTAATGTATTTAAACTATGTGTGAAATGCAAAATTAAGCAGTGGTCTATAGCGAATGGCATGGAAAAAACAAAACGAATAGAATATGCCACTGCAATTGAAAATAACAACGATCTAATGCAAGAAGATTTTTTGACTGTGCAAGTTGTTCCCAAACGACAGTTTACTCAATCCAATCTCGCTGTACAAATTTTTACTGAAGTGGATGTTAATGGAATACCGAATTCTATTTTGACAAAATACTATGTTCAATTTGATCCACTTGATGGTATCCTAACCCGTCAGGCGTCTTGTATTGAGAAGAATTGGTTTCATTATAGACAGGTGGGAATCTATAAAGGATGTAGTGTTTCTACAGATAGTTCATTTGTGAAAAATGATACGGCTTTCTTTACCATGAAGTTTGAATATACCTCCAGTAAATATAAAGTAATAACCTCCAAAAATCACGAGGCGGATGGCCTTTGTTTTTGGGTATATCAACTATGGGAAGGTCTACTGTGGTCCTATTATGAAGGGGGAGGTGAAATGTATTTTTTACTGTATGATCAATATGGTAATGAAGCCAACCTAAAAGCACAAGTAACAGTAGATGGACAATTGGATTTTCATGTACGATTGCAAGAAGTAAACCAAGAATAACTAAAATTAAATTTGCTATGAGTCATTTTTATTCACAAAGCCAAAACTTGGTAAGTACAATGCATACAGGTATCGATCCTAGAACTGGGGCATTTTCTTTGCGCATTCCTATAGCTTTGGTTAACAGTAATCAAGGAAAAGGCCCTATCATGAATCTTACCTTGCATCATCAAACGCGAAATACACAACAGCATGGGTTGGGCCTTGGATTTAGTTTTTCCTTCACAACCTATGATCAAGAAAATAAAATATTGAAACTAGCCACAGGAGAGCAATATCAAATGGAGGACCAGGATGTGTTTTTTGAAGTGAAGCAAAGTAAGCAAACTAGTTTTGTATTTGAACGATTAACCGATTGTTATAAAATTACGTATGAAACCGGATGGATTGAAATACTAGATAGTCCTGCTTCAGATAAGAAGATTAAAAACACGCTGCGAATAGAGAACCAACAAGGGTATTTTGTTGTGTTGAAATGGGCGTTGAACAAAGCTAATTATTTAGTAGAAATAGCAGATGAACAGACAAAATTAGTTCAAATTGATTATGTGGATGTACTTCATCCTATTATTATCCTATTACCAGATACAGTTGAAGAGGACAAGTTCGAATTAACCTTAGTGAATGATTATCTAGTGGCGATGAAACAAGAGACCACAGAAGGCATGTGGTTTTTTGATTATACAACCGCTGGATTACTTCAGCATATAGAACATCCAACAGGTGTCATAGAGACGATTGAATATCAATCTGAATACCTTCGTTTTCCTCAAGATGTGTATACCGCTTTACCTGTTGCTACTCATCATATAATCACGTCAAAAAGGAATCAACTTCGTTCAGTTTCATCCTTTACTTATACAAAAAACAATTTTTTGGGATTCTCTAGTGGAGTAGACTTTCAATGTAATCGAGATAATCTATATGAGGTGTTGAAGGCTTATCGATACGGATCAGTTGAAACACAGATATTGGAGCATGGCGTGATAGAAACACAGCGATTATATAATAATTATCATCTTCTTGTAAGCGAGATTATTTCTTTCCATTCGCTTAATGGATTAACAAGTATACAGACAGAGTTAGAATATTATGATTTAGTAGGTTTGCCTTTCGCTCGACAAATGAATGAGTTTCAAATGTTAAAACGAAAAACCATCACTTGGAAGGATAATCAAAAGGAGGTAAAGCAAGAAATTTCTCACTTTGAATTCGACTCACAAGGGAATTTACTATTCGAAATTCTCCCCAAAGGTATCGCTATTGCTTAAGTCGTTTTAAATCAATAAGCCAAAATAGGACTGAATGGATATAAAAACTATCCCATATCTTAAAGAAGGCAATAAAATAGAATGCGATTGATTTGATACGCATGAATCTACTTACACTTCAAGTAGAAGAGAAATTCCAAAATGAAATCACAGCCCACTTATCAAGAAAAGAAAACTCCTAATAATCTCAATAGGGAGACAACGATTGATACCCTATGTTTTTTACTATTTCTAGCTGCTGATACTTAGAAATCACGGAGAAAAAAAAGCGTGTTCTATTTTGATAAAATAAATTCTGTTTTTTTTAAAAAGTGCGATTTTGTTAACATAATGTAGTTTTTGATCGCTGATTTAACTTCTTTATTGAGATTCTGGTTGATAATCACACTAGTTTTATCTAAGTCATTTTTTTAAATAAAGTGACTAATAATCAAATGAATGAAAGAGTAGAATCTAAATTTTAAAAAAAGGAAAAAAGTTCCATTATATGAATTCGGAAATAAATAAAAAAGAAATCCAAAGAAATAGAATCCAAGAAATTTAAAAAAAATAAGAGTATGAAAAAGTACAAACTGACGGATGAGTCTATGAATTATAGAGGGCGTACCCTCTGGCGTATCGAAGATATAGCAAGTGGTGAAAAAGGAGGGTGGATTGAAAGTGAATCCAATTTAAGTCACACAGGAAGATGTATGATTCTAGATGAAGCAAAGGTGTATGGAAATGCAAAAGTATATGATAATGCTATAATAAGCGGTTTTTCAAATGTATATGATGAGGCCGAAGTGTTTGGTAATGCGGTTGTTTCAGCGTATGTCAGTGTTTTTGATCAGGCTAAAATCTATGGAAATGCGGAAGTAACAAATGATGCTGTTGTGAAAAATAAGGCTCAAGTACTTGGTTATGCTCAAGTTGAACGATTCGCTGAAATAATGGGACATGCAGTTGTCTATGGGCATGCTAAAATTAGTGGAAATGCAGAAATTCAAGATTATGCACGTGTTTATGGATATAGCCAAGTTTTAAATAGTGCAGTTGTAAAAGATAAGGGATTAGTTCACGGTCATGTTATTGTGAAGAATTCTACTATTGTTGAAGGAGAAGAAGAACTTTTTGATGGACAATATACGTGGGATGATATCAATACATTTTCAAAGTTGAGGCTATACATTCAAGATGGAATTAGTGGTGATTATGCCAGGCTGTATGCGAACGGTAGACATCAAGTACAAGTTGAGGTAATACTTGAAGCTAAAGATGAAGAGGCTAGATATATTCAAATCCCTGAAACTGAAATTCTCCAAAATATAGTGTTCGTCAATTATAGGAATGATCCTTTTGATAATCGATTTCAGTATAGTGATTCACCTGGTGAATATTGTGCTAGTCGATTACTACAGGATGACTTGAGTTCACGCATTGTAGAAAGTTCTTCTGCATCCGTTTATTTCTCCACAGTAGAGCCAATGGGAGAAACTGTAGTTTGCGTTAGTTGTTTGATTACTAGAGTTAAAAATGGGGTAGTTACAGTAGAAGAATATTCTACAGCATTAGAAAATAATAGTAGAAGACCTATGCCTGATTCCGTGACTTTACAAGTTGTTCCACAATACATCTTTTCAAATGAGGATATCGAAGTCGTTGAAAGTAAGGAGGAAGATTCTACTTATACCTTGAGAGCTAACTATGTGCGATTCCATACAAACGGTATACATCGATTGCGTAATGGAGAATGCATAGACGATACAAGTTTTTATTATAGTAAAGTCCAAAAGCTTGGCAAAGTAATATATTATTCAGCGTGCTCTACAGATAGTTTGGTTGAAGTGAATGATGATTTGTTCACTACTACATTTGATAAATGGATAGGGGAAAAGTTTACTGTTACTAGTCGAAATCATGAATATACAGGATTATGCTTTTGGGTTTTTCAATCGACGATAAAAAAAGGGGCGACTATTTTTCGTAATTATCCAATGTTTTGTTCTCTTTTTGATATCTATGGGAATGAGGCAAAATTAAGTATTCAAATTTCAAGGATAGACAGAACAACATTAGAGGTTAACGTGATATAAGTAGTATCACATTTAATAATTGTTACACAATAGAAGAATAAAGAAAAATGAAAAAGTACAACATAACAGAAGAGTCAATGACGTATAAAGGGTGCGTTTTGTGGCGTATACAACATATAGCAACACAAGAAAAAGGGGGATGGATTCAAGAGGAACAGAATTTGAGTCAAGAAGGAGGAGCTTGGATTGCTGAAGAGGCAAAAGTATATGGGGAAGCTTGTGTATCAGATGATGCCTGTATTAGTGGAAACGCAGAAATATTTGGAAGCGCACAAATTAGAGAAACAGGCCAAGTCTATGGGGAGGCTAAGGGTTTATGATGAAGCTATTGTGGAGGGCGTAGCGCTTGTATATGATCGAGCAGAAGTTTGTGGTAAAGCAATTATTCAAGGGGCTGCAGAGATTTATGGAGATGCTTGTATTAGGGGAGAACGAATTTTTACAGGGAATCAACGTGTAGTTGAAAGAGAATATACCTGGGAGGATGTCAATTCCATTCAATCTTTAAAGATTGTGTTTAGTGGAGGACAACGAGAAAATAGGCTCTATGCGAATGGAAGACACCAAGTAGGTGTACATGTTAATCTAGTAGCGAAAGACAAGGATAACAAAATTTTAATACTAGCTGAAGATGAGGTTTTTAAACATATGGAATTTGTCAATATGCTGAATAGACCGTATGGGAATGATCTCAAAGTAAGTGCTGAGCCGGGTGAATATGTCCTTCCTATTGAAAGAATACAAGAGAAAGCACCTAATGCTAGTCTTGGTGTTTTTTATTTGTCAACAACTAAACAATTTGTCGTTGAAAATGTCTGCGTGAGATGTGTAGTAGATCAAAAAATAGACCCTTTCGGAAATCCTGTAGAGAAAAAGGTTGAATATACAACCGCAAAAGAAAATAATAATGGAAACACCACACCCAATTATATTATTTTATCTGTGTTGCCTCCACGTGCTTTTGATTTACATGATATTGATATTCAGACCATCGAATTAAAAAAAGCAGATAACTATAACTCAATCCTCACAAAACATTATATACGATTTAAAGATACAGCTAACGCTTCTATCCATCATGCAGAGTGTGAAGAAAGTCTGTGGTTTCACTATAAACAAAAAGGTAATTATAAGGCATTTTCCACAACAACAGATAGTAAAACAAAAACAGATCCTAGCGCTCTATATACTGCAGTTTTTGCTATTACAAAAAATTGGACTATAGAAGTAACTTCAACAAATCACGATATGCCTGGTCTTTGTTTGTGGACCTATCGCGTATGGCATGGTGCGCTTTGGAGTAATACTGCATGGAACAAACCGATGCAATTTTCTCTTTTTGATCCCTATGGTAATGATGTTAAAATCAGGGTAGAAACATTAGATAACGCAGTTTTGAAATTTAATATAGTAAAATAGGATAAAGTAGTAACGAATTAAAAAAAATATAATTATGGCAAATAAATATCAACTTACAGAGGAATCTATGGATTACAAAGGGCATACCCTTTGGCGCATACAAAATATGATAACAGGTGAAATGGGAGGCTGGTTAGAAGGTTACAATAACTTGAGTCAAGAAGAAGGTTGTATGGTTTGGGAAGAAGCTAAAGTATATGGAAATGCTTTTATTGATAACGAAGCTACAATTAGTGGAAATGCAACTATTTCCGATAATGCAACAGTAAGTGGTCATGTCTCTGTTCTAGGTAATGCGGAAGTATATGGGGATGCTATATTATCAGGATTTTGTTCCATAATAGGATCCGCTAAAGTATATGGTCATGCTTTAGTTCAAGATTATGCAATAATAGATAGGAATGCGGAAGTATATGACGAGGCTAGAGTTGGGAATACTACAATAGTTACGGATAATACTCAAGTATATGGAAAGGCCAAAATACAAGGTATGGCATCAATAAGAGGTCAAGCCAAAGTGTATGAAAATGCTATTGTTAGAGATCGTGCAATTGTATTTGAAAATGCACAAGTATACGGAAACGCTAAAGTAGGAGGTAGTACTTTTATTATGGGAAATGCTCAAATTCATGGAAATGCGATCATCAAGGGAAATGAAATAATTGGTGGGGATGCAGATATCTATGAATACAATTATACGTGGGAGGATATAGCTTCAATAACATCTTTGAAAATATACGCTAATAGCCAAAACCATGTAAAGCAAGAAAGTATTTATGCTAATGGAAATCAGCAAGTTGAAATTGAGGTTATATTGGAAGCAATAGATGAAGATGGAAATAGTTTTCAACTGGATGAACAAGAAATTTACAATCACATGCAGTTTGTGGATCATGAAAATATTCCCTTTGGTAATCGATTTGAATACAGTGATGAAGCTGGTGAATATGCTATTTCGACTCGACAACACAGTTCTACTTTTACAGCGGATGGAACAAGCTCTAGAGGGCTTTTTTATCTTGCTACAGAAGAAGAAATGGGGGAAATAAAACTATGCGTGAGTTGTGTGATTTATGTAGTTATTCAAGGTGTACCAACTGAAGTAGAATATACAACAGCCGTGTTAAACAATAATGGCAATGTAGATCCTGATTATGTAGTATTAAAAGTGTTGGATAAACGCGTTTTTACTTTACAAGACATTCGTATCAACACCATTGAATTGGTTAAACCAGACTCATATAATTCGCTCTTGATGAAATACTACATTGATTTTTCAGATAATAGTGGTGCTACAATTAGCCAAGTAGAAAATACGGATGACAATTGGTTCCATTATAAACAGAAAGGAAACTACAAGGCCTTTGCAACAACAACAGATAGTGCGGTAGAAAAAGCAGATTCAGGAGCTTTATTTACTGCAGTATTTGGTATTACTAATAATTGGACTATCACTGTAACGTCAACAAATCACGATATGCCTGGTCTTTGTTTGTGGACCTACCGTGTATGGCATGGAGCACTATGGAGTTTCTATGAATGGAATGAGCCTTTGTTCTTTAAGCTATATGACCAATATGGAAATGATGTTAAAATAGAAGTAATAGCATTGAATGATGCAGTTTTGCAATTTGAAGTGGTATAAAAGACAAGTGTAATAAGTAAAAAATAAAAATATGGCAAGTAAATACAGACTTACAGATGAATCAATGATTCACAATGGACATACACTTTGGCGTATTGTTGAGAATAGTACAGGATTAAAAGGAGGATGGATTGAAAAGGAACAGAATCTAAGTAATTATGGAAATTGTATGATTTGGGGAGAAGCAAAAGTATATGGAAATGCTGTTATTTCAAATAATGCAATTATTAGGGATCAAGCAGAGGTATATGATGATGCAAAAGTAAGTGATAATGCTAAAATTTATGGAAATGCTAGAGTTAGTCTGAGAAGTATAATAGTAGACGATGCACAAGTAGCTGGATATGTTTTGCTATGTGATGAGGTAATGGTTACAGATTATGCTATCATTCAAGGTAGAGTAAGTCTAAAAGGGAATAGTAAAGTATATGATGAAGCAAAATTATTTGATAGTGCTACGGTCTCTGATTTTGCTGAAGTATATGGCAAAGCTCAAGTATATGGATCTGCAGTTATTCAAGGGGATGTAAAAGTATATGATAATGCTCGTGTATGTGAGTCCATTTTTTTAACCGGAAATACAACAATATATGGTAATGCTTTTGTTGGTGGTTATGGGACTATAAATTCGAATTGTAAAATATACGATGATGCCCGAATTAAAGGAGTGGTTTTGCTAGGACACTTTGCTCAAGTGTATGGAAATGCTCAATTAATTGGTAATATAACAATGCTTAATAATGCGGAAGTATTTGATCAGGCAGTGCTTCAAGGAACCGTTTTTGTGGTAGATAATGCTCAGGTATTTGGAGATGCTCAAGTGGATGGTGATATGGTCGTTATTAAAAATAATGGACGTCTTTATGGCAAAGCAAAAGTTTGTGATTTTGCAGGTGTATATGGTAATGCTCAGGTATATGGCCAAGCTACGATTCAAAATTACGCCCAAGTATTTGAAGAAGCCAAGGTATATGATCAGGCGGTTGTAAAAGATTATGCGTGGGTATATGGGCATGCAGTTGTTGATGGTACTACCATAGTAAAAAATAGTGAACATGTATTTGATTAGTGCTCTTTTAATAGGAAGATTCGACGAAGAACAATGGTAAAATATACATTCATTAAGTATAAAATGGCCTAATCAGACAGTCTTATCAAGGGAAAAGAAAATTAATAGTTCGCTTATTATTATTTGATTAATAACATACTAAAATATAATGTTATGAAGGATTTTTTTACACAAAGTCAGAATTTCATTGGTTCACAACAAACGGGAATCGATCCAAGAACGGGTGCTTTTACGCTAAATTTACCTTTAGCTACTCTCAATGCGAATTACGGTATGGGTCCTGAGGTCTCCTTGTCTTTAGCAAGTAGTTCATTAAATCAGGCGGATGAGGGTTTTGGTATTGGCTTTGGCCTTCCTTTTACCACCTATGACTATCAAAATCAACTGCTTCGACTCTCCACGGGTGAGCAGTATTTAGTGGAGGAAGATAGCGATGATTATCAAGGCGAACTTGTTGTGAAACAAAAGAAGTTAAACAACTTTATCTTTGAGCGCTTTAATGGGGATGATGATCAAGAAGGGTATTATAAAGTAACCTATAAATCGGGATTAGTTGAGATTTTAGATAGCCCATCTTCCTCTTATTCGATCAAGA
Source organism: Myroides gitamensis (assembly GCF_029894455.1). Lineage (NCBI taxonomy): Bacteria > Pseudomonadati > Bacteroidota > Flavobacteriia > Flavobacteriales > Flavobacteriaceae > Myroides > Myroides gitamensis. The sequence continues at coordinate 1,443,601 of NZ_JARYHN010000001.1, read as the reverse complement.
ATACGGTGAGTATTCAGACGTACGAAGGTCATGCGGTTTACTTGAAATGGATGGGGGACAATGCTCGTTTAATTTCTATTGCTGATGATCACCATACTTTAGTAGAGATTAGTTACTTTGATCTTAATGCTCCTGTTGTTTCCGTTTTCCCTGGAGAGGAAGAAGCCTACGAGATCCAATTTACCCTTGGCAATGGTAAATTGGAAGAAGTGAAACAAGTGCAAGAAAACTACACTTGGTTTCTCTACTACACAGCGCAGGGATTCATCAAGGAGATCAAACACCCCACAGGACTCATCGAAACGATTGATTATCAGTTTGACGTTTTTCGCTTTCCCGATAATGTATATCCAGCTTTACCCGCTGCTGTTAAACACAGACGTTCTCCAGGGAACGGACAACCCGATCTTGTTTCTAGTTTTAAATTTAATTATAGTTCGCAGAATAACTACTTAGGGTATCAGGAGGGGATTGGTGGAGTTGAATTTGAATCGAATCGCGATAATTTATATGCGGTGATGAGCAATTATTTCTATGATTCTGAGGAAGTACAAACGCAAGACAATTTGACTATTAAAACAGTACGCACGTATAATAATTTTCATTTAAATACCAGAGAATTAACAAGTTTTTATTTTGGTAATCAAACAAGGAGCATTCAGGTAGATTTGGAGTATTACGCCATTATCGGAATTCCCTTTGAGTATCAACCCAATAAGTTTCAATTGGTCAAAGAAAAGACCACGACCTGGCGAGATTCCAATGGAACCCGTCAAGAGGTTCACCTCACTGAGTTTGATACAGACGGGAATCCGACCTTGGAGATTCAACCCAACGGCAGTCAAACGACAATGACTTGGTACGATGCCGATGGAGAACGCGGTTGTCCGGCAGAACCCCATGGTTTTGTGCGCTTTTTAAAAGAAAGCATCACCATTCCCAATCAGGATGACTACGATACCCCCATTCAAATGGAATCCTATACCTATACTAATTTGGGAGATTCTGACTTGATTGTCGCCGAACAGTTGTCCAAATACAGCGATGATGAATTGCTACAAACGCGTTTTTTCGAGTATGAGCAGGATTCCAGTAGTTTGGATTATGGTCGTATGACTTTTATTCACGATAAATTATATGCCGATGGGGCGTATTCTACGGCTTATGATTCCTATCAAGCCTTTGAGTTTACCGTTGATGACGATGAAATCACACAAGAGACTATTTTTACCGGTCATGATGGCTGTGAGGCCGCTACTAGCACTACCTCTAGTGCTTTTACCCACCGCGTGTTGAGCCAGATTAGTGCACAAGGGGTTGTGAGCTCTTATAGCTATGATTCGATGGGTCGAATCTTGCGCTCCACTCAGGCGGAAGGTACGGCTTATGAAAGTTCTACATATTGGGAGTATGAGCTGACTTCTAGTGGCCCTGTTACGCATTATACCGATGCTTTGGACAATCAGGCGAAAGTGTATTTTGATGGCTTAGGACGCGAGCTGCGCAAATACGGCTTAGATCGCAAGGGAAGTGGTCAATGGGAAGAAATTCTCAGTCAGGATTACAATGCAGCGGGTCAATCCAGCCAAAAAACGGTTCGCGATGTACAAACCTCCAATAACCGAAAGGTTACTTATTCCATCCGCACCAACATCTCTTATGATGGTTGGGGGCAAATGATGATGCTTCAGTTTACCAATGGGATAAAAGCCCATCAAGAAGACAATCCCGTTTGGTTAACTTCTTCGCGCTGGCAAAGTGGAGGAAGCATGCGCAGCGGACAGTGGAAAAAAACGATGCACTACAAGAGTCAGCTCTTGGAAAAAGAAGAGCGCATCAATTTGCAAGGACAGGTTGTTGGAACTAAGTTGTACGCTTGGGATGGCTTGGGGCGTTTGCGAGAAGAAGTTGATGAACTAGGACATAGCGTAGAACGCACCTATGATGCTTATGGACGCGTACTCACCCAAACCCTGCAAGACGGAACAACGCTAGAATATACGTATGTTCCCTATTTAACAGGAAGTGAAATCGCTCGAATTGAGGTGAGCAGTTCTGATGGAAATTGGGTATTGGGCGAGCAAGAATTTGACAGTTTGGGTCGCTTGCTTGAGCAACAAACCGGTGGTCGCACCACCTCGTACGACTATGAGGATGCTTCCCCTGTTCCTTCTACCGTGACGCAACCCGATGGAACCACCATTGAGTACGCCTACATTGCGGAACTAGGCAATGCCATTACTCAAATTGAGGCGGATGATTTGACCCAGGCCTTTGAATACGATAGCACAACGGGTGCATTAATCGAATCGGCAGATGGAATGGCCTCCAATCAGAACTATTGGAACGACTACGGGTTACTTGAAACAGAAACGCTAACAGTCAATGGCGATGCTTATGATATGGATTACCAGTGGACCTTGAGAGGAGAACCCGCTTCGCATAGCGACATTACAGGCGCACAAACGCAGTATGAGCGCGATGAGCATGGCAGTGTGAGTCGCATTGTCGATCAGGATGTAACGGCTGATTTATTCTATGATGCCTTGGGACGCCTGGACAAGAAAATAGTAGAAGACAACCATTCCTACACTAAAATCGAAACGGAGTTTGAATACAATGAATTCGATCAGCCGTTGGTGGAAATCATCAAGGACAGCAAAGGCACACAATTGCGTTTAGAGCGAAGTTGGCTTTCCAATGGATTGCTAAACAGACAAGTAACTAAGTTAAACGGCAACAGCATTAAAGAAGAGGATTATGCCTATGACGTGCGCAATCGCCTGGTGGAATATAGCATCAGTGGGAGTGAATTTCCAAAGGATGGTTATGGACAGGCTTTTCGTAAACAAATATATGAATACGATGCGTTGAATAATTTACTAACGGTGGAAACCACACTGGAAAATTATCAGGTGGATGTGGCGGAATATCACTATGAGAATCATGCCGATCCGACACAGTTGACCAGTGTGACGCATTCCCATGGATCTTATCCTGCAACTATTGAATTGGAATACGACACCTGTGGACGCATGACAGTGGATGAAGCAGGTAGAAACCTGAGCTATGACGCTTTTGGACGACTTGTTGAACTAGAAGGGCCGCAAGATAGCACTTACCAATACAATGCAAATAATCAACTGGTCAATCAAACCGTAGCAGGAGATCAGAACTGCCAGCTGTATTACCGCGCAGGAGAACTGGTCAATCAAGTACTAGTGGAAGAGAATAAGAAAGTGCGTTGGATTAAAAGTGGAGCAACCTGCTTGGCGGTCAACGATGATCAGGATGTTACCTTAACGGCAAGTGGGCAGAATGAGAGCTTGTTGTGGTCGGTGAAAAACAGTGATTCCCAAGGAGAACTACACCAATATGGAGCGTACGGGCAGGGAGAAGCAGAAGAATATCTACCTGCTTTTAATGGGGAGCGAAAAGATCCAATCAGTGGGCATTACCACTTGGGTAATGGATATCGTTCGTATAGTCCAGTCTTGATGCGTTTTACTTGTCCCGATAGCATGAGTCCGTTTGGAGCAGGTGGAATTAACGCCTACGCCTATTGTGCTGGCGATCCGATTAACTTCATTGATCCTTCGGGGCACAGTGCCATGGGAACAGCGGGGTTGTTCTCTGGAGGGGTAATTTCGCAGGGATTGGCCCAATTAGGTGCAGTCGGAGGAATTGCCTTAGGGATTATTGGAATTGTTAGTGCTGTTGCAACCTTTGGTGCTTCTGTGGCTGGAATGGGCGTTGCGATGGCGAGTATATCCCTGACCCTTAGTTTAGCCGCAGAGGCAACAGGAATCGCTAGTATTGCTGTTGGTAATAACAACCCGGAGCTATCGGCTAAATTAGGTTGGGCTTCGCTGGGATTGGGAATTGCAGGTTCGGCAACGGGTATTACGGGCTATAAGAAAAAAACAGCGACTAGTAATATAACAAGGAATAGAGCAAATTCTGTATCTGAAGAGATACCTCTTCAAGGTTTAGGCAGGAGAGAAAGCCTCTCGGAAGCTTCTCCATTTCCACCACAACAAATTGAACAAGAAGATGTTAGTCTTCTACTCGATGGAGGAAAGCGATTCGGAGGAACTTATCTAAAAAATGGCAATCCTCTAGGAGAAAATAGCCTATTTGTAGTTGGACATGGTGAACAAAGAGGAGGAACTTTTACTACCGATAGAGATGTCACTTTTCTAGCTCCTCTAAATACAAATTTAAATAACGGATTAGTTCAGGACTATCTTGGAGGGGGGGCACATAATTTTAATTCAGTAACATATAGAGCAGGTTCAGAAGTTCCTAATTTGAGGTTATCGGGACCTGATTTTGGGACAGTATCTTCAAAAAGAACGATAGAACTGTATAAAAATAGATTACAATATAATTTTCCTCACACCTTTTTTGCAATTAATACTCCAATTCGGTATGTAAATCTAAAAGGTTTAGTGCGAGGATTCCCTAGGCAATATGAAAATGTGGTTGTTGCATGTTGTAGTAAATTTTATAGAAGACATAGCTTTTAAGGCAAGTTATAAATGAACTTTTTAAAGAATTATGTTGTTAATATTGCAAAAGAACAGTAAAAGAGATACAAGAGAATAAGTAAAAAGGACAACGTTTTGAGGGGAGAAAATTTAAAAATGAAGTAACTATGGCAACTAAGTACAACAAAACTGAAGAATCAATGATTCACAAAGGACATACGTTTATTAAAGAATGTATTTCTGCTCTATGGTGTAGCGTATTGTTGGAGGAATCTTTTGAATAGTGAAGAAATGAAAAAAGCGCATTGGATTTTCAATGCGCTTTTTTTGTATCAACTAACCTTAACTATTTCTTTTATGAAATCAATTATTTATGAAGCAAATATCGTATTTCATTGTGAATGATACATGAAGGCTAGGTTATGTTTATGTTGCTTTTTTATTCATTTGTTTGTTGTGAACAATCTAATCCTTAGTATAATAAAATTCTTTAAAGATTGATAAACAAAAAAGCAAAACTTAGGTTTACTTTCCAAAAAGATCCAAGATACTTTTCTTTTTCTCTGTGGAAGTTTCCGTTTTCTTCGTGTTGTCCTTCGTGTTTTTCTTGGTCGAAGTGGAATTAGAAGAAGTATTAGCCGTGTTATCTTGTTTGCCAAATACATCTTTTAATAAAGTAGTAGAACGAGAATTATCTTCGTTTCCTCTAATTTTATTTTCTTCTACAGCAATCATCGTAAATACCCCATCCATCGTTTTCTCCGTTACATAATTCGTCAAATTGGGATCAACAGGTGAAACTAAGGGTAAGCTATTGTATTTTGTAAAAATACCTTCCCAAACTTTCGTTGCACCAACTTGAGATAAAGACTCTTCAATTACAGGAGCAAATTTCCCTGCCAATTGTTTAGAAGTCTTTTCTTTTAAGTAGGTTGTAGCAGATGATTGACCTCCCAATAAGATGTTTTTTGCATCGTTAAATGTCAATTCTTTAATGGCTTGTACAAAGATAGGAGTAGCCTCTTTTACTGCGTCTTCCGCTGCTCTGTTTAGTAACTGTAAACCTTGATCTGCTACACTACCCATTCCCATAGAACGAAGTGTTTTATCTACTTTTTGTAACTCTTCTGGTAACATGATTTTTACCATTTCATTCTTAAAGAATCCATCAGGTTTTGCCAATTGACTTACTTGTTCTTGAATTCCTTTATCTAAAGCTTCTTTAAGCCCTTTTCCAATTTGATCTTGGGATAAATTTCCCAATACATTCCCCAATTTACTTTGTGCGTGAACCGTATAATTGGTTCCTAAAACACCTGCCAATAAGCATGCGCTTATTAAAATTCTTCTCATACCTTTTTTGTTTTGTTATTGAACTGATTTACTATAAATTAGCTGCTGTCTCTTCTTTAATTGCTCGAAGTAGAATATCCACTTTATTTTGGATTTTCAACGACTCATTGAGTAAGAGGTTTTGATACAACATCGCTGAAGTTGCTTCTGGCAATTTCGAGGTTTGTTGAATGGTTGTAATAAGGGCGTTTTTGGTATGCACAACAATAGCCCATAGTTCTGGTGAAACATAAAGCTGTTGCGTAACATTGTATTCATATTCCTGCTCTAAATGCTGAACCAACAAATGAGCATACGATTGGGTATCTGTACTTAAGGGTTGTACTCTCAAAATTAATTTCTTTAAATCGCTTCGCTCCGCATAAATCACTAGCCGTTCACAGGCTTGTAACTTAAGCGCCTTGGTGTCAATACCCGTCTCTTTATTAGAGAGCTGTGCAAGGATAAAACGATCTCTTTGGGCCTGTTTTTCTAAGATCTTCTGAAAAAATACATAAGCCAGTCCCGCTACAATTAGAGCCGGAAGTACATACTGAAGTGAAGTAAGTATAAAGTTGAGATTCATACAATATAAATTTGAACAAAAGTAAGAATTATTGTGAAAGATAAAAACGCTTTAATGCGAACAAAACTTGCTATAAACTAATAGTAGTTGTAATTTTGGCTTTTTACGGTTTTAGACACTATGCAAAGTTATATCGATCAACTTAATGAAGCTCAAAGAGCACCTGTATTACAGAAAGATGGCCCCATGATTGTGATTGCTGGAGCAGGTTCAGGAAAAACAAGGGTATTAACCTTGAGAATCGCCTACTTGATGCATCTAGGTGTGGACGCTTTTAATATTTTATCACTAACCTTTACCAATAAAGCAGCACGAGAAATGAAAAATCGTATTGCTCAAATTGTAGGGAATAGTGAAGCCAGAAACCTTTGGATGGGAACATTCCACTCCGTTTTTGCCCGTATTTTACGTGCAGAAGCAGATCATTTGGGATACCCAAGTAACTTCTCTATTTATGACTCTCAAGATACTCAGCGCTTAATTGGGCAGATTATCAAGGAGTTGCAGTTAGATAAAGACGTATATAAACCCAAAGAAGTGGCAAGTCGTATTTCTACTTATAAAAACAACTTGGTAACGGTTAAAGCGTATTTTAATGACCAGGAGCTACAAGAAGCGGATGCCATGAGCAAACGACCGCGTATTGGTGAAATTTATGAACATTATGTAGAGCGTTGCTTCAAAGCTGGAGCGATGGATTTTGATGATTTATTGTTAAAAACCAATGAGTTGTTAACTCGTTTCCCTGATGTTTTAGCTAAATACCAAGACCGCTTTCGCTATATCTTAGTGGATGAGTATCAAGATACCAATAACTCCCAGTACTTGATTGTACGTGCTTTATCGGATCGCTTTCAAAATATCTGTGTAGTAGGAGATGATGCTCAAAGTATTTATGCCTTCCGTGGAGCGAATATCAATAATATTCTAAACTTCCAGAAGGATTTTGACAATGTTCAAACCTATCGATTAGAACAAAACTATCGCTCTTCTAAAAATATTGTAGAAGCAGCGAATACCATTATAGATAAAAATAAAGTGAAGCTAGAAAAGGTCGTTTGGACAGACAATGACTTTGGCCCCAAGATTAAAGTACACCGTTCTTTAACCGATGGAGAGGAAGGCCGTTTCGTCGCTTCAACTATTTTTGAAGAAAAGATGCAAAATCAAAAAAACAACAGTGATTTTGCTATTCTATACCGTACCAATGCACAATCTCGTGCCATGGAGGATGCCTTGAGAAAAAGAGATATTCCATATCGTATTTATGGAGGATTATCCTTCTATCAACGCAAAGAAATTAAAGATGTATTAAGCTATTTACGCTTAATTATCAACCCTAAAGATGAAGAAGCTTTAGTGCGTGTAATCAATTACCCTGCACGTGGAATTGGGGCTACAACCCTCGATAAATTGACGATTGCAGCCAACCACTATAAGCGTTCTATTTTTGAAGTGATGACGCATATCGATAAAATTGATTTGAAAATCACAGCGGGAACAAAAAATAAATTGACTGATTTTGTCAACATGGTAAAGGCTTTTCAGGCGTTAGAGGAAACGAAAGACGCGTATGAAATGGTAGAACATGTAGTGAAAAAGACCGGATTAGTACAAGAGCTACGCAAGGATACCACTCCAGAGGGAATTACGCGTATGGAAAACATAGAGGAATTACTCAATGGTATCAAAGACTTTATTGAAGGACAACGCGAAATTGATGGGGCTAGAGGTGCTTTATCCGAGTTTTTGGAAGATGTAGCTTTGGCAACTGATTTAGATAAAGATACTGGAGATGATGATCGCGTGGCTTTAATGACGATTCACTTGGCAAAAGGTTTAGAGTTTCCAACCGTTTTCTGTGTGGGAATGGAAGAGGATTTGTTTCCTAGCGCTATGAGTAGTAATACTAGAACGGAGTTAGAAGAGGAACGACGATTGTTCTATGTGGCTTTAACGCGTGCTGAACATCAAGCGTATTTGACCTATGCACAATCGAGATATCGCTGGGGAAAATTAATCGACTGTGATCCGTCTCGTTTTATTCAAGAAATTGATGATCAATACTTAGAGTTTTTGACCCCTGTAGAAACGAACTATCGCTATACACCTAAAATTGACGCAGATATTTTCGGAGATGTGGATAAAAGCAAGTTGAGATTGGCGAAACCAGTTAATGGAACACCACCGGCTTACTTGAAAAATAACGAAGAACCTACGTTAGATCGAAATATCCGAAAATTGAAACCCGTTAATGCCACTTCCTCAACAAGTAGTAAAGGAGGAGATACTTCCAACAGTGGTCTTGTAGTAGGGCAACGCGTGATGCATGAACGATTTGGACAAGGAGTAATCTTAAATCTGGATGGAGTAGGAGCAGACCGCAAAGCTGAAATCAATTTTGATGTTGGTGGAATAAAAAAACTACTACTGCGATTTGCGAAGCTTCAAGTTTTAGCGTAAATTGTATAAAACAATAAAAATCAACGATATGGCACAGTTTGTGAAGATTTATCCAGAAAATCCAAGTGAAAAGGAGATTAATAAGGTGGTAGAAGTTCTACGCAATGGAGGATTGATTATTTATCCAACGGATACCGTATATGGATTAGGTTGTGATATAACAAATACAAAAGCATTAGAGCGAATTGCTCGCCTAAAAGGCATCAAATTAGAGAAGGCGAATTTTTCTTTTGTGTGTCATGATTTGAGTAATATCTCAGATTACATCAAACAGATTGATACATCAACATTTAAAATCCTCAAAAAGGCACTACCAGGTCCGTATACCTTTATTCTTCCAGGAAATAATAACCTGCCGAAAGAGTTTAGAAAAAAGAAAACGGTGGGAATCCGTGTACCTGACAATAATATCGCGAGAGAAATCGTACGCAAACTGGGAAATCCTATTGTTTCTACTTCTATTTACGATGAAGATGAAATTTTAGAGTATACAACAGATCCTGAATTGATCTTAGAAAAGTGGGACAATAAAGTAGATTTAATTATTGATGGGGGATATGGTGATAATCAAGCGTCTACCGTTATTGATTTGTCCGAATTTGAACCTGAGATTATAAGAGAAGGAAAAGGATCAATTGATATTTTCTAAATTAGAGGAACAAAAATCAAATATTTTTTAAATTTAATAAAGTCAAATCCAAGAATAAATGGGACATATGCAGAATTAAATTAGGGAAATTCAAACCTAATTATTATTTTTGTATCTGTTTATTTTTAAAGCTAAACGTATTACACTATGAATTTACATGAATTTCAAGGTAAAGAAATATTAGCTAGCTACGGAGTTAGAGTACAACGTGGTTTAGTAGCTAACAACGCAGATGAAGCTGTTGAAAAAGCAAAACAACTTACAGAAGAAACTGGTACAAGTTGGTATGTAGTAAAAGCTCAAATCCATGCTGGGGGAAGAGGTAAAGGAGGAGGAGTAAAGTTAGCTAAAAACTTAGATGAAGTAAAAGAGCTAGCTGGAAAAATCATCGGAATGGACTTAATTACTCCACAAACTCCACCAGAAGGAAAAAGAGTAAATAGAGTATTAGTTGCTGAAGATGTATACTATCCAGGTGAAAGCGAAGTTAGTGAGTTCTACATGTCTGTATTATTAGACCGTGCTAAAGGTAGAAATATGATTATGTATTCTACTGAAGGAGGAATGGACATCGAGGAAGTTGCTGAGAAAACGCCACACTTAATCTTCAAAGAAGAAATCGATCCTGCTGTAGGATTACAAGGTTTCCAAGCAAGAAGAATTGCATTCAACTTAGGTTTATCAGGTAATGCATTCAAAGAAATGGTTAAATTCGTTGATGCATTGTACAATGCTTACATCGGAAGTGACTCTTCTATGTTTGAAATTAACCCAGTATTAAAAACATCTGATGATAAAATTTTAGCTGTTGATGCTAAAGTAACAATCGATGACAACGCATTATACAGACAAAAAGTATATGCTGAGTACAGAGATATCACAGAAGAGCGTCCAATCGAAGTAGAAGCTAAAGAAGCAGGTTTAAACTATGTTGATTTAGATGGAACTGTTGGATGTATGGTTAACGGTGCTGGTTTAGCAATGGCTACGATGGACTTAATCAAATATGCAGGTTTTGAACCAGCAAACTTCTTAGACGTAGGAGGAACAGCAGACGCTAAACGTGTTGAAATCGCTTTCCGTATCATCTTAAAAGATCCAAACGTAAAAGCTATTTTAATCAACATCTTCGGAGGAATCGTTCGTTGTGACCGTGTTGCTCAAGGAGTTGTAGATGCTTACAAAAACATGGGTGACGATATTAAAGTGCCTATCATTGTACGTCTTCAAGGAACAAACGCTGAATTGGCAAAAGAATTGATCGATCAATCAGGTATGCCAATCTTATCAGCTGTAGCTTTCCAAGAAGCAGCAGACCAAGTAAAAGCAGCTTTATCTTAATCAGATAAATCAGTATATAAAAAAAGCAGTGAACTTTTGTTCACTGCTTTTTTTTTTGGACTAAAATGATTTAGAATTTCAAATAATACGTTTTTATTGATGCTAAACTTAGTTGAATTCTGATATAAATCCTGTTTTTTTAAAACATGTTGATTTGTTAATTTACTTTGATTTTGATCTCTTGTTTAAGAGGGGTAAAGAAAGGGTTGATAGAATAACTTTTTACTTTTAAAATGTTTTATGATGCTATAATAGCGATTATTAACATGTTTGATGAAAGAAAAAAGGCAGATGAATGAGGTGACGAATTAGAAAATACAGCGGTGTTTTTTAGTTTAATTGTATCGTTGAGTATATGTGATGATTGCTGTTTTGCGTAGGAAAAACGAAGTGATTTAACCTTAAAAACAAATGCTTATGAAGGATTTTTTTACACAAAGTCAGAATTTCATTGGTTCACAACAGACGGGAATCGATCCAAGAACGGGTGCTTTCACGCTAAATTTACCTTTAGCCACGCTCAATGCGAATTACGGTATGGGTCCTGAGGTCTCCTTGTCTTTAGCAAGTAGTTCATTAAATCAGGCGGATGAGGGTTTTGGTATTGGCTTTGGCCTTCCTTTTACCACCTATGACTATCAAAATCAACTGCTTCGACTCTCCACGGGTGAGCAGTATTTAGTGGAGGAAGATAGCGATGATTATCAAGGCGAACTTGTTGTGAAACAAAAGAAGTTAAACAACTTTATCTTTGAGCGCTTTAATGGGGATGATGATCAAGAAGGGTATTATAAAGTAACCTATAAATCGGGATTAGTTGAGATTTTAGATAGCCCATCTTCCTCTTATTCGATCAAGAATACGGTGAGTATTCAGACGTACGAAGGTCATGCGGTTTACTTGAAATGGATGGGGGACAATGCTCGTTTAATTTCTATTGCTGATGATCACCATACTTTAGTAGAGATTAGTTACTTTGATCTTAATGCTCCTGTTGTTTCCGTTTTCCCTGGAGAGGAAGAAGCCTACGAGATCCAATTTACCCTTGGCAATGGTAAATTGGAAGAAGTGAAACAAGTGCAAGAAAACTACACTTGGTTTCTCTACTACACAGCGCAGGGATTCATCAAGGAGATCAAACACCCCACAGGACTCATCGAAACGATTGATTATCAGTTTGACGTTTTTCGCTTTCCCGATAATGTATATCCAGCTTTACCCGCTGCTGTTAAACACAGACGTTCTCCAGGGAACGGACAACCCGATCTTGTTTCTAGTTTTAAATTTAATTATAGTTCGCAGAATAACTACTTAGGGTATCAGGAGGGGATTGGTGGAGTTGAATTTGAATCGAATCGCGATAATTTATATGCGGTGATGAGCAATTATTTCTATGATTCTGAGGAAGTACAAACGCAAGACAATTTGACTATTAAAACAGTACGCACGTATAATAATTTTCATTTAAATACCAGAGAATTAACAAGTTTTTATTTTGGTAATCAAACAAGGAGCATTCAGGTAGATTTGGAGTATTACGCCATTATCGGAATTCCCTTTGAGTATCAACCCAATAAGTTTCAATTGGTCAAAGAAAAGACCACGACCTGGCGAGATTCCAATGGAACCCGTCAAGAGGTTCACCTCACTGAGTTTGATACAGACGGGAATCCGACCTTGGAGATTCAACCCAACGGCAGTCAAACGACAATGACTTGGTACGATGCCGATGGAGAACGCGGTTGTCCGGCAGAACCCCATGGTTTTGTGCGCTTTTTAAAAGAAAGCATCACCATTCCCAATCAGGATGACTACGATACCCCCATTCAAATGGAATCCTATACCTATACTAATTTGGGAGATTCTGACTTGATTGTCGCCGAACAGTTGTCCAAATACAGCGATGATGAATTGCTACAAACGCGTTTTTTCGAGTATGAGCAGGATTCCAGTAGTTTGGATTATGGTCGTATGACTTTTATTCACGATAAATTATATGCCGATGGGGCGTATTCTACGGCTTATGATTCCTATCAAGCCTTTGAGTTTACCGTTGATGACGATGAAATCACACAAGAGACTATTTTTACCGGTCATGATGGCTGTGAGGCCGCTACTAGCACTACCTCTAGTGCTTTTACCCACCGCGTGTTGAGCCAGATTAGTGCACAAGGGGTTGTGAGCTCTTATAGCTATGATTCGATGGGTCGAATCTTGCGCTCCACTTCAGGCGGAAGGTACGGCTTATGAAAGTTCTACATATTGGGAGTATGAGCTGACTTCTAGTGGCCCTGTTACGCATTATACCGATGCTTTGGACAATCAGGCGAAAGTGTATTTTGATGGCTTAGGACGCGAGCTGCGCAAATACGGCTTAGATCGCAAGGGAAGTGGTCAATGGGAAGAAATTCTCAGTCAGGATTACAATGCAGCGGGTCAATCCAGCCAAAAAACGGTTCGCGATGTACAAACCTCCAATAACCGAAAGGTTACTTATTCCATCCGCACCAACATCTCTTATGATGGTTGGGGGCAAATGATGATGCTTCAGTTTACCAATGGGATAAAAGCCCATCAAGAAGACAATCCCGTTTGGTTAACTTCTTCGCGCTGGCAAAGTGGAGGAAGCATGCGCAGCGGACAGTGGAAAAAAACGATGCACTACAAGAGTCAGCTCTTGGAAAAAGAAGAGCGCATCAATTTGCAAGGACAGGTTGTTGGAACTAAGTTGTACGCTTGGGATGGCTTGGGGCGTTTGCGAGAAGAAGTTGATGAACTAGGACATAGCGTAGAACGCACCTATGATGCTTATGGACGCGTACTCACCCAAACCCTGCAAGACGGAACAACGCTAGAATATACGTATGTTCCCTATTTAACAGGAAGTGAAATCGCTCGAATTGAGGTGAGCAGTTCTGATGGAAATTGGGTATTGGGCGAGCAAGAATTTGACAGTTTGGGTCGCTTGCTTGAGCAACAAACCGGTGGTCGCACCACCTCGTACGACTATGAGGATGCTTCCCCTGTTCCTTCTACCGTGACGCAACCCGATGGAACCACCATTGAGTACGCCTACATTGCGGAACTAGGCAATGCCATTACTCAAATTGAGGCGGATGATTTGACCCAGGCCTTTGAATACGATAGCACAACGGGTGCATTAATCGAATCGGCAGATGGAATGGCCTCCAATCAGAACTATTGGAACGACTACGGGTTACTTGAAACAGAAACGCTAACAGTCAATGGCGATGCTTATGATATGGATTACCAGTGGACCTTGAGAGGAGAACCCGCTTCGCATAGCGACATTACAGGCGCACAAACGCAGTATGAGCGCGATGAGCATGGCAGTGTGAGTCGCATTGTCGATCAGGATGTAACGGCTGATTTATTCTATGATGCCTTGGGACGCCTGGACAAGAAAATAGTAGAAGACAACCATTCCTACACTAAAATCGAAACGGAGTTTGAATACAATGAATTCGATCAGCCGTTGGTGGAAATCATCAAGGACAGCAAAGGCACACAATTGCGTTTAGAGCGAAGTTGGCTTTCCAATGGATTGCTAAACAGACAAGTAACTAAGTTAAACGGCAACAGCATTAAAGAAGAGGATTATGCCTATGACGTGCGCAATCGCCTGGTGGAATATAGCATCAGTGGGAGTGAATTTCCAAAGGATGGTTATGGACAGGCTTTTCGTAAACAAATATATGAATACGATGCGTTGAATAATTTACTAACGGTGGAAACCACACTGGAAAATTATCAGGTGGATGTGGCGGAATATCACTATGAGAATCATGCCGATCCGACACAGTTGACCAGTGTGACGCATTCCCATGGATCTTATCCTGCAACTATTGAATTGGAATACGACACCTGTGGACGCATGACAGTGGATGAAGCAGGTAGAAACCTGAGCTATGACGCTTTTGGACGACTTGTTGAACTAGAAGGGCCGCAAGATAGCACTTACCAATACAATGCAAATAATCAACTGGTCAATCAAACCGTAGCAGGAGATCAGAACTGCCAGCTGTATTACCGCGCAGGAGAACTGGTCAATCAAGTACTAGTGGAAGAGAATAAGAAAGTGCGTTGGATTAAAAGTGGAGCAACCTGCTTGGCGGTCAACGATGATCAGGATGTTACCTTAACGGCAAGTGGGCAGAATGAGAGCTTGTTGTGGTCGGTGAAAAACAGTGATTCCCAAGGAGAACTACACCAATATGGAGCGTACGGGCAGGGAGAAGCAGAAGAATATCTACCTGCTTTTAATGGGGAGCGAAAAGATCCAATCAGTGGGCATTACCACTTGGGTAATGGATATCGTTCGTATAGTCCAGTCTTGATGCGTTTTACTTGTCCCGATAGCATGAGTCCGTTTGGAGCAGGTGGAATTAACGCCTACGCCTATTGTGCTGGCGATCCGATTAACTTCATTGATCCTTCGGGGCACAGTGCCATGGGAACAGCGGGGTTGTTCTCTGGAGGGGTAATTTCGCAGGGATTGGCCCAATTAGGTGCAGTCGGAGGAATTGCCTTAGGGATTATTGGAATTGTTAGTGCTGTTGCAACCTTTGGTGCTTCTGTGGCTGGAATGGGCGTTGCGATGGCGAGTATATCCCTGACCCTTAGTTTAGCTGCAGAGGCAACAGGAATTGCTAGTATTGCTGTTGGCAATAGTGATCCTGAGCTATCGGCTAAATTAGGTTGGGCTTCGCTGGGATTGGGAATTGCGGGTTCAGCAACGGGAGCTTATTCTAAACCGAAGACAGGAGCACCTCTGATGATGAGTAAGCAAAATATTTTAAGCGATTCTTTCACAGAAGGATCTTTTGCTAATGAAGAGATTTATACCGCTATAAATAGGAGGGGGCAAGAAACTAGAATACATATTTTAACTGCAGAGAATTACGATATAGAAAAGTCTAATACAGTTATTTTATTTGCACATGGAGGCCCTTTAATAGAAGAACGAAGCTTTACATCTTCATCTAGTGTTGGTTTTTATGCTAATAGAGGAGAATTACATAGCATGGACTTACTAAGAACGCTTAAAGGAAGGCAAGATTTAGGTTTAATAAGAGATCTTTATATGCCAAATACAAGTATTCCTAATCAACTACTAACTGCTCCATACTTGCCTATGAAGAATCATGAGACAGGAATGAAATATTATTCTTCTAAAGAGGTAGCTCTAGATAGTATTCGTACTGCTATGAATGAACATCCCAATAGTTTTCCACATGCTGTAGCAGTAATTGGCACAGAACATCCGGTGCCAATAGGAAGTGTAATCCAATTATTAGAAAAAGATTATAAAAATATTTATGTTGCGTGTTGCCGTAGACTGAGGACGACTTAAAAATAAGAAAAAGTACTAGTGATTAAGGTCTATTCCAGTTTCAATGAGTAATAATTTTATTACACGTAAATGTACTTAAAAATAAGTGTTAGGGATTAGGTTTAGTACTGAAGCATAGATTTTTCTTTTTTTGAATATAGTTTAGGGGGCGAATTTCATTCGCCCCCTAAAAATATTATTTATTTCTAAAAACTAATTCATCGTTAAATGAATCGAGTAAAATCATACTCTCTGCTTTGACATTACCAGCCAAAATTTCTTTCGAAAGCTTGTTCAGTACCTCGCGTTGAACTACTCGTTTTACAGGTCTTGCACCAAATTGTGGGTCAAACCCTTTGCGAGCTAAGAATTCTTTCGCTTCTTTTGTAGCTTCTAGGTGAATGTTTTGCTCACTTAACATTTTCATCACTCCTTGGAGTTGGATATCAACAATTTGAAGGATGTTGTCTTGCGTTAAAGGAGTAAACATGACCACTTCATCAATACGGTTCAAGAATTCCGGACGTACCGATTGTTTCAACACATTCAATACCTCTTCTTTTGCCTCTTCAGATGCTTGTTCAAGGTCATTGATTTGCTCAAATTTCTCTTGAATAATGTGACTACCCATGTTGGACGTCATAATGATAATCGTATTCTTAAAGTCAGCCAAGCGTCCCTTGTTGTCCGTTAAACGTCCCTCATCCAATACTTGAAGAAGAATGTTAAACGTGTCAGGATGCGCTTTTTCAATCTCATCTAAGAGCACAACAGAATATGGCTTTCTTCTCACAGCTTCCGTTAATTGCCCACCTTCATCATATCCAACATATCCTGGAGGCGCACCAACTAAACGACTCACACTATGGCGCTCAGAGTATTCACTCATATCAATACGCGTCATCGCATTTTCATCATCGAAGAGATAGGTTGCTAGAGCCTTTGCTAATTCAGTTTTACCAACCCCAGTAGTTCCCAAGAATAAGAACGAACCAATTGGTTTTTTAGGATCTTGTAAACCAGCTCGACTTCTACGTACGGCATCACTAATTGCTTCAATAGCTTCTTCTTGTCCAACTACGCGTTTGTGTAGCTCATCTTCCAAGTGTAAGAGTTTTTCTCTTTCACTTTGCAGCATTTTAGTTACTGGCACTCCGGTCCATTTGGCTACTACTTCTGCAATATCATCACTCGTTACTTCCTCTTTGATTAAGGAATGCCCTTTTTGATTTTCTTCAAGTTGTGCTTGTGCTTTTTCAAGCTCTTCCTGTGCTTGTTTTATTTTGCCATAACGCAATTCCGCAACTTTTCCATAATCGCCTTCACGTTCTGCTTTCTCCGCTTCTAACTTAAAGGTTTCAATCTCTTGTTTACACGTTTGTACGCGGTCAACAACTTCTTTTTCAGATTGCCATTTCGCAAAAATCTCATTGCGCTCTTCTTTTAGGTTGGCTACTTCTAAGCCGAGCAATTTTAATTTATCTTCGTCATTTTCGCGTTTAATCGCTTCAATCTCAATTTCCAATTGCATGATTTTACGATCTAAAACGTCCAATTCTTCTGGCTTAGAGTTAATTTCCATACGCAACTTAGCCGCAGCCTCATCCATTAAGTCAATGGCTTTATCGGGTAAGAAACGGTTGGTAATATAGCGCTCAGATAAATTAACTGCCGCAATAATTGCTTCGTCTTTGATGCGTACTTTGTGGTGTGCCTCATATTTTTCTTTGATACCACGTAGAATGGAAATTGCACTCTCTGTATCAGGTTCATCAACGATAACCTTTTGGAAACGACGCTCTAAGGCTTTATCCTTTTCAAAGTATTTTTGATACTCATCCAAAGTGGTTGCACCAATTGAACGCAATTCTCCACGCGCTAGGGCAGGTTTTAAGATATTCGCAGCATCCATTGCACCTTCACCACCACCAGCACCAACTAAGGTGTGAATCTCATCAATAAACAAGATAATCTGCCCCTCAGAAGTGGTCACCTCTTTAACGACTGATTTTAATCGCTCTTCAAACTCTCCTTTGTATTTCGCACCCGCAATTAGGGCTCCCATATCCAAAGAGAAAATCTGTTTATCTTTCAAATTCTCTGGTACGTCTTGTTGAACAATACGATGCGCTAAACCTTCTGCAATTGCTGTTTTACCCACTCCAGGTTCACCAATTAACATCGGGTTGTTTTTCGTACGACGGCTCAAAATTTGCAAAACACGTCTAATTTCTTCATCACGTCCAATAACAGGGTCTAATTTACCCTCATAAGCCAATTTCGTTAAGTTATTGGCGTATTTGTTCAGTGAATTATAAGTTTCCTCTGCAGAAGCAGAAGTTACACGTGCTCCATTGCGTATTTCTTGAATAGCCGCTTCCAATTGCTTTTCTGTAGCGCCTTGATCTTTGAGCATCTGCGCTACTGTGCTTTTTGATTTGAATATCGCTAACAACAAATATTCAATCGATACGTACTCATCTTTCATCTTCGTCGCAATCGCTTGTGCTTCTGTTAAAGCAGTAGCTGCATCTCGAGATAAACCGATTTGTCCACCTTCTACTTTAGAAAAACGTTGAATCGTTGCATCTAATGCAGATTCAAACGCACTCACGTTGATGTTTAATTTCTTTAAAATAAAGGGCGTAACATTTTCATCTACTTCTAAAATAGCTTTGAATAAATGTTCGTTCTCGATTTGTTGTTGGCCTAATCCCTGCACAATAACCTGTGCACGTTGCAAGGCTTCTTGTGATTTTATTGTAAAATTGTTCAAGTTCATATTCTAATTTTTTTGTGTTGTATCATACTTTTTACAAGATGTATTCCAATCTTAAATTTACGACTTTCTGTCCAAAATATTTTCTATATTTGTATATAATTGTGACAAAACGTCATTTATTAGGGAAGGATAATTCTATTTAACTGAAAAAATGTCTTATGAACTGGATTGAACTAACAGAAACTGCTGCTTTATCAGAAGTAATTGCCAATACATCAACAAAACCTTGTATTATTTTTAAAAATAGTACGACTTGTTACATTAGTAAAATGGCGTTGAGAAATTTTGAACGCTCATTTACAAATCCCACAGAAGTTGCTTGTTATATGGTAGATGTAAAAAAGGACCGCTTGGTTTCTTTAGATATTGCTGATCGATTTCAAGTACAACATGAATCTCCTCAATTGTTGATTATTGCGGATGGAAAGGTGGTTTTTCATACCTCTCATGAAGGAATTGACGGAGTTGAAACAGAGAAATTATTGTTGAGATTATAAAATAAAGAACAAAAAAAGTCTACAGGAATGTAGACTTTTTGTTTTTATGATACTTTGCTTATAGATTAGAAACAACATAAATGTAAATAAGCAGTAGTGGGGACTTACTGTATCTTGTATATAAAAGATAAATTACATCATAATAGTTAGAGCATACAACAAATATTGGGTGAAGATTCTCAATCTTTGAGGGAATCATTTACCTCTAAGTTTTGGATTGCATATCTTGACGAATACTACTTGTTGGGTATAGCTCCAAGCAATAGGTAATAAAATAATCAACTAGATCTGTATTCTTTTGTTTGGCGTAGTACGAAATAATATACCTCAGATAAGCTTCGTTGGGCTGAAATTCGAAATGTAAGGATTCACTTAAACGCTTAAAAGTAGTGCGAACTAAAGCAGGATCTTGTTGAATGGCTTTGAAATTTAAGGGATAATCCTCAAAAATGTAACGCAATCCGTCTAAGTTTCCTTTCATTGGAATAGTCCCGTGATTTTCGCCCTCATATTGTTGAAAGCGATAGGTTAGATGTTTCGGTTGATGCTGAGTTAAATACGTATTAAATGCCTGAATAGCGCTATAGTGATCTTCCAAATGACCTTTGTTTTCACTATCACCAACCTGAGTTAGAAATAGCTTTCGATGTTGAAAATCTTTCGTCGCATTTGCTTGATAAGAGTGAAGGATATAGGTATCATCCCACCAAATACTAGGATCATGCACAATATAGGCTTGAAACATACTCGTATAGTTCAGTAAGTTGTTTAAAGCGGTGATACCACCAAAAGAATGCCCAAGTAGAATAGCATAGGCATTCGTTCTAAATTCCTGCTGTACAAATGGTTTAACTTCCTTTTCCAAAAACTGAAAGAATAAGTCATTCCCTCCTGATTCTCCTTTGATCTTTGCTTTTTGCTCCGCAGTCATGACATTTTCATTTCGCACCGTTGGAGTTAAATCTCTGGTGCGATTCGTATTAACAATACCTACGACAATCATCTCCGGGATTGAAGGATAAGGATACTTAGACAGTTTCTCAATATAGGCTGTAAGATAATTGAAGTTACTTTCGCTATCCAACAGATAAACAACAGGATAGTGTTGTGGAGTTAAAGTACTATCGGTATAGGTTTTAGGAAGATAGATTTGAATTTTTCGATGCTCTTGTAAAATTTGAGATTCGAGGGTATACTCTTGGCCAATGACAATAGGTGTTTGCGCTACTAGATTGGACGTTGACAAGAATACCACAAGAAGCCCTACCAAATGCGGGAACGATAATTTCATTCTTTTTTTGAATTATTTTAAAAGGCAAAGATAATTGTTTATATTTATTCTAAATAAATTAAAAGTTTAAAATTTGGTCCAATCGGTAACGCATTGTAGTATGTACAATTTCAAATTCCTGTTCTATATATAATTGTAACGCTTTTGAATTTTGTTTCAGTACAAGCAGTTCGATATAATCTACTTGTTTTTGTTTTGCCCAATCTTTTACAGCTTGAATCAGTTGTTTTCCAATTCCTTGGTTTCGATAGGCTTCTTCAACATAAAGATCTGCAAAATTGAGATAGCGATGTGAGACAAAGCATTCGTATGGCAGGGTTTGTTCAATAAATAAAGCCGTCATCCCAACGAGTTGATCTTGATCAAAGGCAAGTAGAAATTCACCGTCTTCCTCTTCAATTGTTTCTTGTAGAAAGGAAAGAGCAGGGAGGTCTGCCTTAAAAGAATAAGGTTGATGACGTTGTAAATCAGCAAATTGTTTTTGATAAAGCAATTGAAGTGCTGGCATATCTTCTAAAACTGCAGGACGAATAATCATGATGTATATTTTATTTTTAAATGTACTGCAAAAATAAGAATACCATGGACGTTTTCTAGTTGATTTATTGACACAAGTCAAGAATTAACTGGCTAGAGAATAATACCTTTGTTGCATGAATTTATATACGATATTAAAGAAAATAAAACCTTTTATAGCCCCTTATAAAGGATTAGTAATAGGCACATTAGTATTAACTGCGGTGGGATCTATTGCGGTTCAAACGAATGCCTTGGTCCTGCGTTATTTGGTCGATGCACTCAATCTCGTAGTGAATAAGGAAGAAACGCTAGATTGGGGTTTTCAAGTATTGCTGTGGAGCAGTGTCATTTTAATTGTCAAAGAGATTGCCTTTAGTTGCATACAGTTTGGACAGCGCTATTTTGGGGAAAAACTGCGTATTTATACGTCAAGAGATATTTCACAATTGGTGGTTGAGCGCATTTTGACCTTCAAAATGGCATTTTATACTTCGGAGGAGAATGACAGTGGAAAACTACAAACCCGTATTGATCAAGGGATTAGTAGTATTACGCGTTTGGTACAGAATTTCTTCATTGATATTTTGCCGCTATTTGCCAATGCAATTGTAGCCTTGTTTTTTATTTATTCGGCTAATGTGTATATCGGATTAGTGAGTACAGCGATGATTCCGCTTTATTTCTATGTAAGTCAATTGCAAGCCAAAAAACTCAAAGGCTTTAGACGTAAGATGAGAAGTTATCGAGAAAATAAAAACAATGGTATTATCTCGTTAATCAATTCCATTACCGTGATTAAATCTTTTGTGCGTGAGCCTTTGGAATCAAAAAAACACGAGGAAATTCAATACGATATGACAGAAAATCAACTGTATACGCGTAAAACTAGCTTTGTGTTTGATTCAGTAAAAAGCTTTATTGAGCAATTTGGATTGGTTGTAATTATTTTGTTGACCACCTATTTTGTATTGAAAGGACAAATGAGTGTGGGTGCCATTATGTTTCACGTCTTGCTTTTTAATAACGTTACAGCGCCTATTCGACAATTACACCGAATTTATGACGATGTCAATGATGCGATGATTTATTCGGAAAGCTTCTTTGAAATATTAGAAGCGCAAGAAGAAGAATCTTCAGGTACTTATATTCCTCAAAAAATTGAAGGACGTATCGAATTGAAAAACGTGTCCTTCAATTATCCCAATGGAACAAAAGCACTAAAGGATGTCTCGATGCTAATTGAACCCAATAAAACAACAGCATTGGTTGGGTTGAGTGGAGCAGGAAAAAGTACTGTGATCAATCTGTTAGATAAGTTTTATGAACCCAATCAAGGGCAGATTCTATTGGATGGCGTTGATTTGAGGGAATATGATACGAAAGAACTGCGCAAACATATTGGTTTAGTATTACAAAAGAACCATATCTTCCAAGGAAGCATAGAAGAAAATATCCGATATGGCGATGAAACAGCCTCCCTTGAAGAAGTTAAGGAAGCTGCCAAAAAAGCCTATATTCATGAGCAAATCATGGACTTACCCCAAGGGTATGATGCAGATGCTCGATTGCTATCTGGAGGACAACAACAGCGTATTGCTATTGCGCGTTTGTTCCTAAAAGACCCTGCAATCATCTTCTTGGATGAACCAACGGCCAGTTTAGATGCCATTGCAACAGAACAAATTAAACGAAGCCTAGATGCCATTAAAGAAAATAGAACCGTTATTATTGTCTCCCATAGTATCTCGCAGATTATTGATGCACATCATATTGTCGTAATGGAAAAAGGCCAAGTCGTAGAAAGTGGAATTCATGAAGTCTTGTATGACAACAAACAAACCTATCATGAAATCTTCTCCGCCATGGCCAATAGTTTGAATCTTGAAAAAATCTCACAAACATTACACGCCGATGAACTATAAGAGCATAATATCCTTATTTTCAAAAGACTATTCCTTGATGAATAGTCTTTTTTTATGGAAAAAGGTTATGGGTAAAGAGGGTGAGGCGGTGAGGCGGTGTGAACGGTGTGATGGTGAGGCGGTGAGAGGGTGAGGCGATGAGGCGATGAGCCCCCCTTTCTTTTTTAAAGGGTAAAAAAGAAAGGGGGGCTCATCGTCTCATCACCTGACCTCTCACCATCTCACCCCTTAACATAACCTCTAACTCTGTAAATTTTCCTTTAATCGATAAATCTTACAACTTCACGATTTCACAAAGCGCAAACCTCACAAAGCACAAACCTCACAAAGAGTAATCCTTTCTTTTTTAAAGGGTAAAAAAGAAACAAAAAACCCTTCAACTAACCCAAATAA
This sequence comes from Myroides gitamensis, assembly GCF_029894455.1. Lineage (NCBI taxonomy): Bacteria > Pseudomonadati > Bacteroidota > Flavobacteriia > Flavobacteriales > Flavobacteriaceae > Myroides > Myroides gitamensis. The sequence goes on along the minus strand of NZ_JARYHN010000001.1, from coordinate 1,419,983 downwards.
AGGTCAAATTAGTTTTCTATTTTCTGCTAAGTCGCTTTTTTGTTTTTTGTGAAGTTGTTGGGTTTATCGATTAAAGGCGATTTGCAAAAAAGCCTCTCGCAAAAAAGCAAACCTCACCGCCTCACAAAGCACAAGCATCTTTTATTTTTACAGCCTTTTCAAACATTTGACGCTCTTTATTTGCCTTACGTTGGAGGTAAATTGTCTTTTGTAAAGATGTTTTTTGCTTTTAAGTAAGTTTATTTTCTAGTAAAGAAGATTTTATTATGTCAAATCTCATCGTCTCATCACCTGACCTCTCACCGTCTCACCCATAACTCTTAACCCATAACCTCTAACCCTGTAAATTTTCTTTTAATCGATAAATCTTACAACTTCACGATTTCACAAAGCACAAACCTCACAAAGCACAACCCTCACAACCCCCATTTATTGACCTATATCAATGCTTTTGGTCTACTAGAACAAGAACTTTGTCCTATCAAAAAATAAAAAATATGAATACGAAGTATTACAAGTATGTGAATACCTTGTTTGTTGTAATTCCGATGACGTTAATTATGGCATTTGTAGGTTTAATTCGAAATTATGGATTTCAGGAAGGATGGTTTTTTCTGTTTTTAAAAGCGTGGAGTGTGATGCTTCCTGTGGCTTATGGATCAGCTTTTATCATTATTCCAAGAGCTAGAAAATACGCAGAACAATTAATTAAAAAATAAAATGGAAGATAAACTTCAAGAATTTGGAAAAACAAGCCAAGAAAGAGTAGAACGAGCGTTGAGCTTTTTAAAAGTTGGAAAAGGAGTGCTGCTTTTGGACGATAACGATAGAGAGAATGAGGCGGATGTGATTTTTTCAGCCCATTTGATGTCGGAGCAAGATATGGCTTTATTAATCCGATACTGTAGTGGGGTTATTTGTTTATGTTTGACGAATGACAAAGCAGATGCATTAGAATTACCGTTTATGGTGACAGAAAACACCAGTCAATTTCAAACGCCTTTTACCATTACGATTGAAGCAGCAAAAGGGGTGACCACAGGATTATCAGCAGCAGATCGTTTAACAACAGTGCGTGCGGCAAGCAATAAAAATGCGGCGTCAGCAGATTTATCTAAACCAGGACATATCTTTCCGTTACGTGCAAAAAATGGAGGTGTATTAGAACGCAATGGACATACAGAAGGAAGTGTTGATTTGATGAAGTTAGCGGGTTTACCCCCTGAAGCAGTGTTGTGTGAGTTAATGAATGACGACGGAACAATGGCGCGTCTTCCTGAAGCGATTGCGTTTGCTTTAGAACATAAAATGACGGTCTTAACGATTGCTGATGTAGTGTATTATCGTACTTTTGTTAGTGAAAAATAATTGCAATGAAACAATTAATAGCCTATATCCAAGATCGAATTGAAGTGACGGAGGCAGAACTAGATCAGATTCTTTCTTATTTCAAATACGAAAAATTAAAAAAAGGAGCCCAATTGAATGCTGGAGTCGGACAGACGCAAAAACTGTATTTTGTTTGTAAAGGATGCTTGCGCATTTTTTATATCAATGAAGCAGGGCAAGATACTACGCGTTTTTTTGCCTTTGAAAATCAGTTCGCTACTACTTTAGTTAGTTTTATTCAAGGAGATAGTGCTGAAGAATACATGCAAGCATTAGAAGAAAGTGAAGTATATGTGATTACACACCATCATTTTTATGAACTGTTGGATACGATTCCGCAATGGGAGAAGTTCTATCGCAAGTATTTAGAATTTGCTTATATCAATAATACAAGTAGACTATTTGCTATGGTTACCATGGATGCCGCAACGCGATACCAGGATTTACTATGTCAAAGTCCACAGATTGTACAGCGATTACCAAATAAAATTGTTGCTTCTTATTTAGGCGTTTCTCAAGAAACGTTGAGCCGCATTAAAGCAAAATAGATGAGGGTATTTGTTTTTTTGTAGGTTGCTTTTTTGTTGAATGGTTCAATACATAATGTATTTGTTCATTTGAAGTAAAGAAACGAATTAGTTCTGTAAAGAAGAGTCTGATAAAAAAACAAAGAATCGAAAAAACAAAAAAACGACTAAAAAAAGCAATATTTTGATAATAATCCTACATGTTAATTGGGTTAAATAAAGAAGGGGAAAAACCATGGTTTTTCCCCTTTTTCTTTCTAACATAATTTTTATGTAGAGAACAAATTGAGATTTCTATATCAATACCTTTATACGTGTAACTGTATAAATAGCAAGGTTATTCTTCAATATTGCTTTCTTTCAATAAAGCCTCTGCTCGAGATAAATCTTGCTCTTCAACAAATACGTGAACAGCTTTTCCTAAAGTACCATAACCAGCACTGCGTCCAGCTTCAATATCATCGCGAATAATGTAAGCAATGTTGTGTTCTTCTAATAAGTTTCGCACTGCTAAAACCATAACTTCGCTACCTGCGTATAATTTCTTGTGATTCATATCTTTCGAATTTTATTTAAAATTACACTTTTTAAACGTAAAAAAGAAGTACAATCCCTTTTTTTATCAAAGTTTTCCCTTTAATCATCGTACGTTGAAGAAGAAAGCCCTATTTTTACTTGACCAAAAGATGACGACATGTACAACCTCAAAATAGATTATGCAGAAGGGGCACACCCTGCAATATTAGATAAATTAGTAGAAACCAATTTCATACAACAAAACGGATACGGCAGTGACGAGTATACGCAAGAAGCAAAAGATTTACTACGTAGTAAACTCAATAAACCTGAGGCCGAAATTTATTTTGTATCAGGAGGAACACAAGCCAATTTGTTGGTTATTTCATTTCTCTTGCGTTCACATGAAGCCGTAATTAGTGCGCATTCAGGTCATATTTACGCCAATGAAACAGGAGCTATTGAGGCAACGGGCCACAAGGTAATTCCCATCGAAAGTAAAGACGGTAAGATTACCGCTACCCAAATTAAACAAACCTTAGCTTCTTTCCAATTGCGTCCACATGTAGTAAAACCCAAAGTAGTGTACATTTCGAATACGACAGAAGTTGGAACGATTTATAGTGAGCGTGAATTGAAAGCGTTATCGGATTGCTGTAGAGCGGAGGGATTGCTTCTTTTGATGGATGGGGCTCGTTTGGGACATGCTTTAACTGCGCCGACCAATGATCTAACCTTAGAGCGAATAGCAGAGCTGGTTGATGTTTTTTATATTGGAGCAACCAAAAATGGTGCTTTATTTGGGGAAGCTATTGTGTTTCCACAAGCAAATTTAGCGCTTGACTTCGATTATAACCTCAAGCAAAGGGGAGCGCTTTTCGCTAAAGGAAGAGTACTAGGTATTCAGTTTTTAGCCCTTTTTCAAGATGATTTGTATTTTAAATTAGCAAAAGACGCCAATGATATGGCAATGAAATTAGCAGAAGCTTTTCAAGCCCAAGGTTATTCTTTTTTAGTCGAACCGTCTAGCAATCAAATTTTTCCTATTTTACCTGTTGCGCTGATTCATCGCTTACAAGAGAAGTTTGATTTTTATGTATGGAAATCCATTAATGCAGAATATGCGACTATTCGATTAATTACCTCTTGGACCACAGACGAATTGATGTTGGAGGTATTCATCGCTATGTTAAACGAATAAGACAGAATGGAACAAATATTTATAACAGATTTAGATGGAACCTTGCTGAATAGCAGTGGATATTTAAGCTATGAAAGTGAACAAATACTACAAGAAGTAAGTAGCGGAAGCCTTCATAAAGTAGGGTTTGCCACAGCAAGAGGACTGACTAGTGCTGCTAAGGTGATTCAACACGTTTCTTGGAATTTCCCCGTGGTCCTTAATAATGGTGCGGTGATTTACGATTGGCAAGCCCAACGCATTTTAAAAATTAAAGGCATTGAGGCTGCTTATGTAGAGATCGTATTGAAGTTAGGAGAAGAAAAGGGAATCTCTCCATTCGTTTTTACTTTGAATGAGAGCTTTGAGGAAGGGATTTTTTTCCAAGAGAATCCAAGTAAGGGCTTGCAGTATTTTATGAATATGCGCCCTAGTGACCCTCGGTTTATAGCAGTAGATCAATTGCCAACAGCAGCTGCGACTTGGGAGACACAAAGTTTAGTGATGATGTTCATTGAAGATTATGATACGTTAGTGCCATTAAAACTACATTTGCAAGAACAGTATGGAGATGATTTGACTTGTCTATTAATGCAGGATCAATATATTCCCGATCTATTTGTATTGGAAGTGTCAAGTGCCAAGGCAACTAAAGAAAACGCAATTGCATATTTACAAGAACACTACGCTATTCAAGGCAAAGACTTACATCTTTTTGGAGATAACTTAAATGATAAAGGGATGTTGGAATTACAGGCCAATACCTATGCGGTGGGTAATGCACATCCTGTAATCTTGGCATTGGCGCAGCATAAAATTGGAACCAATGATCAAGATGGAGTAGCCCAAACCATTAAACGAGTTGTAAATCAAGCCCTATAAAGCATAAAAAATAGAAGAAAGAGGAGCTAAACGAAATTATAGTATTCTCTTATTTTTTTATACCTTCGGCTTTTCTTTTTTGAAGCTTAGCGAAGAATAGAAAAAAAGTAAACCAACAATAAAAACTAAAAATATAAATTCATGAAATTAGCTAGTATCAACAATGGCACAAGAGATGGTCAATTAGTCGTTGTTTCAAAAGATTTGACAAAAGCAGTTGTAGTTAGTGAAATTGCAGCTACAATGCAAGCAGCATTAGATCAATGGGCAACTAAAGAGGCACTTTTAAAAGAGGTGTATGACAACTTAAACGCAGGAAAACTATCTAATATTATCGATTTTACAACTGCTAAGGTAATGGCGCCAATTCCAAGAGCGTACCACTGGGCAGACGGTAGTGCTTATGTAACACACGTTGAATTAGTACGTAAAGCGAGAAATGCAGAATTGCCAGAATCATTCTGGACAGATCCATTGATGTATATGGGAGCTTCAGATGCTTTTATTGGAGCAACTGATGATATTCTAATCGAAAAAGAAGAATGGGGAATTGACTTTGAATCAGAAGTAGCCGTTATTACGGATGATGTTCCTCCAGGAGTAGATGTAGCAACAGCATTGAAACACATCAAATTAGTTACGATATTGAATGATGTTTCGTTGAGAAACTTAATTCCAGCAGAATTAGGGAAGCAATTCGGATTCTATCAATCTAAACCGTGGACTACTTTCGCACCAGTTATGGTAACAGTAGACGAATTAGGAGACGATTGGAAAGAAGGAAAATTACATTTGCCTTTACACTCAACGTTAAACGGAACATTAGTAGGATCGCCAAATGCAGGAGTAGATATGACTTTCAATTTTGGACAATTAGTAGCACATGCTGCAAAAACACGTTCACTAATGGCTGGAACCGTGATTGGATCAGGAACTGTAGCTAATCAAGGAAGCCCAACAGGATCAAGCTGTTTAGCAGAAGTTCGTTGTTTAGAGACAATTAAAGACGGAAAACCATCTACACCATTTATGCAATTTGGAGATCGTATCGAAATTGAAATGATGGATAAAGAAGGAAAAACAATCTTTGGTCGCATCAATCAAGTGGTGAAAGAATATAAGAAATAATTGAAGGTGAGAAGGTGAGGCGATTTGATGTAAAACCCCGTAGTGGCAAATGGCAATTTGCCAAGTAACTAGATAAAGTCTGGGCAACTGTTCACTGTCAACCATACCATCGAGCATAATAAAAAAGGAAGGAGTTGTATACAACTCCTTCCTTTTTTATTTTCATAACCCCCAACCCCTAACTCCCCAACCCCTAACTCCCCAACCCCTAACTCCCCAACCCCTAACTCCCAACCCATAACTCCCAACCCATAACCCCAAACCAATTGAGTAAACACTATCAACGGTTGAGTTCTAATTTCATCCGTTTGAGTATGCTTTTTGCTGTGATAAACTGATTTAGAAGTACTATTGTATCAGGTTAAAACTTGTGAAGGGAAACAACAAACGCTTATTTATACGTGTGAGATTCTATTTTTTGATATAAAATGGTTGAGTTAAAATTTTATCAGAGTCTCTTACACAAATAAGACGTAAAATTTTCTTTTACTAGGTTAGTAATTGATAAGGTGAATGAGGAGAACAAACTCGTAATGAGTTTGTTCTTTTTTTTTGTGTTAATTCAAGAACAAACTCTCCTTTTCATTTCGTAATTTTGACTACTCAACTTAAACTAAGTGGAATGAAACTCATATTTGCTTCAAACAATAAGAACAAAATCAAAGAAATTAAAAATCAAGTACCAGATTCAATAGAAATATTGAGTTTAGAAGACATTGGCTGCATGGTGGATATACCAGAAACAGCAGATACCATAGAAGGAAATGCTTTATTAAAGGCAAATTACATCAAAAGACACTATGGATTCAACTGTTTTGCTGATGATTCAGGATTAGAAGTAGATGCTTTAGCAGGTGCACCAGGTGTATATTCAGCACGATATGCTGGAGAAGACAAAAATGATCAAGCGAATAATGCGAAACTATTGAGCGAGTTAGAAGCGAAGGACGATAGAAAAGCAAATTTTAAAACGGTGATTGCCTTGCATTACAATGGAGAAGAGCATTTGTTTACAGGTATTATCGAAGGTGAAATTCTAAAAGAAGCACAAGGAGAAGGTGGTTTTGGCTATGATCCTTTGTTTCAAGCTACAGGTATGACTAAGTCATTTGCAGAATTAACCCTAGAAGAAAAAAATGCAGTAAGTCACAGAGGAAAAGCGGTTAGTCAACTCGTTGCATTTTTAAAAGACAAAGAAATAGAAGATCTATAGGGGTAAACCCTGCTAGTTGGAACGCTTTTTTTGTATCCTTTTGTCTAAAGAGAAAGAAGTAGGCGAGGGATCGAACTTTTTAAGAAAAGAGTAAAACAAGAGAAGTAGAAGCTAAAATTAGAAGTGAATACGATAATCCATCCTTTAAGAAATTAGTAATCAATAAATTAATTGAAATATCAATCGCTCTAAAGAGTACTATTCCTATTCAAAAGCCCGAAAAATAGACCAATAAGGCAAAAAGTTAAATCGAAAAAAGTTTTGTAGTCTGCTAGAATACTATAAATTTGACTAATTTTGCAATCGTTTTAATCAATAAAGTTACAAAAGAACAACTATGATACTATCAATTGTTGGTTATGGAGATCCTGTTTTACGTAAAGTAGGAGAAGACATAACAAAAGATTATCCAAATCTAGATGAATTAATTGCTAATATGTACGATACGATGTATTCGGCTAGTGGAGTAGGATTAGCAGCTCCTCAAGTGGGATTGCCTATTCGTCTATTTGTAGTTGATTGTGCTCCATTTGCAGAAATTGAAGATAATACACCAGAAGAAAAAGAATTTTTAACTAAGTATAAGAGAACCTTCATCAACGCTAAAATAATTAAGGAAGAAGGAGAAGAGTGGGCGTTTAATGAAGGATGTTTAAGTATTCCAGATGTACACGAACTAGTTGTACGTAAAGAACAGATTACAATTGAATACTGTGATGAGAATTTCACGAAATATACAGAAACAATCAATGGATTAGCTGCACGTGTAATTCAACATGAGTATGATCACATTGAAGGAATTCTATTTACAGATAAATTATCAAGCCTTAAAAAGAAATTAATAGCAAAGCGATTAAAGAATATTATGGAAGGTAAAGTGTTTACAGACTATAAAATGAAATTTGCTGCTAAAAAAGGTAGATAAAAAATTGGAAATTAAGAAGTAATTAAGATATTTGTTACAAAAGAAAAATTTTAGAAAATGAGTTTAGAAAAAGTATTAGCTATTTCTGGTAAGCCAGGATTATTTGAGTTAATTGTTCAAACACGCACAGGATTTATTGCAGAATCATTAGTTGACGGGAAAAGAAGTACAGTAGGATTAAAAAACAACGTTAGTTTATTATCTGAAATCTCAATATATACGCACGAAGGAGAAATTAAACTTTTTGACGTATTTAAAAGTATTGCAACAAAAGAAAACAATGGAGAGGCTATTTCTCACAAAGCTTCTGATCCAGAATTAGTAGCTTACTTCCAAGAAGTATTGCCAAACTATGATTCAGAGCGCGTTTACAATTCTGATATTAAAAAAGTATTGAACTGGTATAATATCGTACAAAAAAGAGGATTAATTCAAGAGGCTTTTCAAGAAGCAGTTGAAGAAAGCAAATAAGAAAAAAGAATAGATAAAAAGCTCGTTATACAACGAGCTTTTTTATTTTTACAAGGAAAATAATACAATTCGCTATGCATACACAACAAGAAAAATTAGAAGCTATTGGACGCTTGTTAACCATTATGGATGAGTTAAGGGTCGAATGTCCATGGGATAAGAAACAAACCTTTGAATCGTTGCGTTCTTTGACCATTGAAGAAGTCTATGAATTAGCAGATAGTATCTCGGTTGGAGACCCAGTAGAAATGCAAGGAGAGTTGGGAGATTTGCTAATGCACATTGTATTTTATGCTAAAATAGGAAGCGAACAAGGATTATTTGATGTGAAAACAATTGCGGATGGCATTTGTGAGAAACTCATCTATAGACATCCTCATATATACGGAGATACAAAAGTAGAAAATGAACAAGAAGTGCTTCAAAATTGGGAGCAACTCAAATTGAAAGCCGGACGAAAATCAGTATTAGAAGGTGTGCCTACAAGCTTACCAGCGATTATCAAAGCGTTGCGTATGCAGGAGAAAGCCAGTGGTATCGGTTTCGATTGGAGCGATAAAACGGATGTATGGGCGAAAGTAGAGGAAGAAATACAAGAATTCAAAGCAGAAGAAGCGGCGGGTAACCAGGCTTTAATGGAGAAGGAATTTGGAGATATTTTATTTTCCTTAGTGAACTATGCACGCTTTGTAGGTATAGATCCTGAACATGCATTGAGCCAGACAAACCACAAGTTTTTGACTCGTTTTCAAACGATGGAGCAATTAATTCAGGAAGAACATAAAGCCTTGCCTGATATGAACTTAGAGGAAATGGATGTATATTGGGAAAAAGCAAAAAAGTTGACACAAAAATAAAAACGTAAACCATGAAGAAGAAAATAAATCACTGGTATAGTTTGGGGATGAGTATTGCCTTCATCCTTTGTTCTTTCGTTACCTATGGACAACGCATTCAACAAGATGTTTTTAATGATTTAGTCTATAAAGCAGATCAGTATAATGCTAAACTGAAGAAAAATGTCTTTGATGATTTGACCTTTACAGATTCAAATCATAATACCCTCAAGTTTAATAAAGCCTATTTACAAAAGAAGATGGGGTCTAATTACAATGAATTGGATGTGAAGTCTATGTTTTTTCAAGATTTGATCCTAGATTATATGCAGATTAGTGGGTATGAAGCTACCTATGGGATTGATATTTTAGGAAAGTTGACGATTGAAGATAATCGTGGAAAAAAATTAACTGCTAAAGAAGATATTTTTGGAATCCTTCAAGTAAAAAATGAAGGCGAGCAAAAGTCTTGGGATATTCGAACCGATTTTTCTGGAGATATGACGTTTAAAGGACGTAATGAATCGGCTACCTTGACGAAAAATTTAACAGGAAATCGCGTGTATACAGATAGCAATAGCACTAAAATAGAAGTGTCTGCATTGGTTTGGGAGCGTTTAGTCAAAAAGAATCAAACAGAACAGGGTGCATTTATTCAATTAATAGAACAATTCTTGCTATTGTCTTTATAGCGTTCCTGCTGATTATTGTGATTTTTTGAGTAAAATCTATGGATATAGTGTTAAAGTTAGGTTTATAATCTGATTTGTATTATTTTATTTAGATATTTTAGTAAAACTATTTTAAGACTTTGTCAATCAGATTATTTGAACTACTTTGCAACTCAAAATAAAACGCAAGTTCCCCACTTCAAGAAGACGCCTTCGGACAAGAAGGGTAGAAAGGGATCTTAAAAATAAACAACAACACTGTTGGAAATCAAATAAGACAAGTAGCCACGTCTAGATTTTATGGTAAAAAAAGCCAACTCATTGAGTTGGCTTTTTCATTTATTGGTAAACCGAAAAGTAGTGCATTCAACAATTTTCGACGTATAGCTAATCTCGAAATAGATTAAGGATTTATTACGAAACATTTGGTTAATGACATCTGTGTTGGTTGGTTTACAGGTACACTCCATCCAGTTCCATCAGACCAATTAAGTATAGGATAGTAATTGAAGCTGTTTTTAAAATTCCATGATTCTGTTACAGCATCATCATAGGTACCAAAAAAATACTTTTCATGATGCTCGATAGAGCCGCTAACAGCTTTGAAATTGTGGTAATATACAGCATCGAAGCTAAGGAGATAACATTTTGAATCAATCACACCTTGTTCTGATTTATCTTCTCCTCTAATTTCTCCACTATTTGCGAAAACGCCAAGTGATAAGACTAACGCTAATCCTAATGTTAATTTTTTCATAAAAAAAGATTTAAAATTAATTAATGTTAAAATACAAAACATTAATCATTATAAAAAAATATATTTATTTATTAACAGATTGTGAAGTTTTCCTGTAGTTGTGTATGTATGTTCAATTTTTATTTAAAACTTATAGTTAAACGACAAAGTTGCAATTCTACTATCTAGATCGTATTTCTGTTTCACCTTCGAATCGAAGTTATCGCCAATAATTGTGAAGTTATTGGTTTTTAATACGTCAGTCAAGGCTAACTTAATACTTCCCCTATCCTTGAAGACGCTCTTAGAAGCTCCAATTGTTAGATCGAAGTAAGCATCTCTTTTATATAACCCAATGTTCGATTTAGAAAAATACTGTGCATTGATTTCGGCTTTTATTCCTTTTGAAAAAGTAAAGCTATTTTGAGCATTGAGTGTAAAAGCAACTTGCTTACTGTCAATCGTTGTTTCTTGGTAAGTCCCTTTGTATTGGTTGTTAAACAAGTTAAACATACTGCTTAACGTCCAAAAATCTGTGGGATTAGCAGTGGCAGTTACAGTAGCACCATAATGGTAAGACTTGCTCAGATTCTCTAGCGTTTTTACCATAATAGTTTGATTCTGTTCATAGGAATATACTTGCGTCATGACATCATTGGTCTGGCTAAAATAAATCGAAGCAATCAAATACTTACTCCAGCTATATCCGATCTCTGTGGCATGTGTAATTTCCGGTCTGACGTTTACATTTCCTTGCCAGTAATTGAAAGGATCGTTGTAAAAACGGAAAGGATTTAAATCAAAATGACTCGGTCGGTTGATGCGTTTACTATAGGAAGCATAGTAGCTATGCGCCTGATCAGTTTCATATTTGATGGAGGCACTAGGGAATAATTTATTGTAATCCATTTGGTGGTGCTCCGCTGTAGTTTTTTGATTGATGGTACGATCGGTATATTCATTGCGCAGTCCGACTTGAATTTGCCAATGATCCCAAGTGGCTTTATAATTGGCATATAAGGCGTGAATTTGCTCCTTGTAATCGTAGTGATTGGTCGTAATCGGATCAATCGCCCAGTGGTTGTTTTCCTCTATTTCATAGACAGAAGGATTGTCATTGGTTTTTACCGTTGATTTCCAGCCCGTTTCTAACGTATGATTGTCCCAAAGAGGAATTGTAAAGTCTAATTTTCCATTGAAAACGCGCAACGTGGAAGGGATTTTTCCTCTTCTGTTGGGATAAGCATTTGCAGTAGCTACCAGTGTTTCTTGGAGCTGCGTTTGGAGTGACCTAAATTTAGATTGTTCGTATTCAATGTCAAAATCTAAACGCGTTCCTTCTTCTGCAAATTGATGCGTTCCATGTACGCTATAGGTATAGTCATACCAATGTTCGTCGTTGTAATTATCCGTGGCAATGGAGGAATACAAGGTTGAAACAGGGGCATAAACATCGCTAATTCCTTTGGATTTGTTTTCATAACGACCAATTTTAGCATCAAATAAAATTCCTATAGACGTTTTAGCGTTGAATTGATAGTCGGTTCCCCATTTAAAATTATTGGATGTCAAGGGCTCACTCGTTTTGTAGTGTTGCACGGTTTGTCGAGTAAGTAGGGAAGAAGCATCAAAAAAATCTTGATCAAAGGTTTTGCGTTCTTCTTCTCCTCTAAAAGTATAGCTGTAATCGGCAAATACACTCCAACCTTTGTGGTTGTAGTTGATGTTCATCCCCGTGTTCATGCGGTTTTTCCTTCCTCGTCCAACACTAGTATAAACACTGCCATTCAATCCCTCAAGCACACTTTTCTTCAATACAATATTGATGATACCCGCATTACCCGTTGCGTCGTATTTGGCCGAGGGATTGGCAATGATTTCAATATTCTTTACAGCACTTGAGTTGGTAGAGCGTAGTAAATTGGCTAATTCTTTGGAAGACAGGGAGCTCAATTTGCCATTGATCATCACACTCACTCCTTTTTTTCCTCGAAGAGATAATTCCCCTTCTTGTGAAACAACAACACCGGGTGCACGACCAAGTACTTCTAAAATAGTACTGCCTTCAGATAGGGTACTGTTTTCTACATTAAATACCATTTTATCTGCTTTCTGTTGAAAAACAGGCTTGTTGACGCGGATAAAAACTTCACCAAGATCGGTGGGTAGGGTTTGATATAAACTGTCTAACTGCGCTTCGGTTTGTGCAAACATGGACAAACTACAGCAAGACAGCATAACGATATAGATGCGATTCATAACTAAACTAAGATAAATTAAAAGTCGTTGATGTTGTTATTTAGACTTATTAAAAATAAAATACATAGTTCGCAAATATAGAATTATTTAGAATGATTTTAAGTAAATATTTGGTTTTTTTATAAGGATATGATTATCATGTGGGTAAGTGATTTTACAAAAGAAATAGTAGTTCACAAGAAGAAAAAATACCCATTGAAAATAAGATAAAGAAGAACAGATGATCTAAAATGATTGACCTAAGTAAAAAAAAAGTAATTTTACTATTCACAAAAAATTAAAATAAAATGACACATTTAAAAGTTGGTGATCAAGCGCCAAATTTTGTTGGTATAGATCAAGCCGGAGTAAAACATCAATTAAATGATTACAAAGGAAAGAAATTAGTCGTCTTTTTTTACCCTAAGGCAAGTACACCAGGTTGTACAGCAGAGGTTTGTAATTTAAGAGATAACTACCAAGTGCTAAAAGAACAGGGGTATGAATTACTTGGCGTAAGTGCTGATTCGGCGGAGAGACAACAGAAGTTTATAACTAAAAACAGCTTGCCTTTTCCTTTGTTAGCAGACGAAAGTAAAGAAGTACTTCATGCTTTTGGTGTTTGGGGACCTAAAAAGTTTATGGGTAGAACCTATGATGGAATTCACCGTATGACTTTTGTAATCAATGAAGAGGGAGTGCTTAGTCAAATTATTGACAAAGTAAAAACAAAAGATCACGCGGCTCAAATCTTAGCATCCTAAAACAAAGCGCGTTTATACGCACTATTGGGGGATAATAAATTGTATATGAAAGAAAAAGAAAAGAAAATAACAAAGCATGAATTGTTCTTGCTCCAAGAGCATTCATCAATAGAAGAACAACACTTTAAAACGCTGTATCAAACCTATGGTTTAGCTTCTGCTCAACAATGGAAAGAGTTTGGGTATTATGCTTTACTCATTTGTGGTATTGGTTTTTTGGTTAGTGGTATATTGTTCTTCTTTGCCTTTAATTGGGATCAGATGGCAGTAAGTGTCAAGTTCGCTCTTATTGGATTGGGCATCTTAATCAGTGCCTATGGAGCAATAACGACACGTGTCAAAGAGGTGATTAATAAAATTAGCCTAGTTGCTACTTCCGTATTAATAGGGGTATTACTGGCTGTTTTTGGGCAAACGTATCAAACAGGAGCTAACGCTTATGACCTGTTTTTAATGTGGCTGATTGTAGTTACGCCACTAACGCTTGTTAGTCAGTCTACGTATCAATGGCTGTTCTTTAGTATTTTAGCTAATACAACGTTGATATTAGCCTTAGTACAAGTGTTGCAAATTGATTCTGTTTTCTTTGGAATTATTTTTTTAATCCTAACGAATTTTGCTCTTTTACTTCTTCCGCAAATTAAAGGGCTACACCCTCAGTTTCAAATTGGCAATTGGTATAAACAGGTACAATGCATCGCTATCTATACACTAGCAACTACAGGTTTTTGTCTCTGGCTTTTTAGCAATGAAGCAAATTACAGAGAAAATGAACTAGATGGAGATGTAATTGCCTTATTGCTTGCTCTAATACTGATTGGAGGCGGCCTAGTGATGGGATGGATACAAAAACAGATTTTTTTATTTTCTTACGCTTTAATTGCAGCAGTTTGCTGTGGATTAATGATTTGGATGAAGATATTTAAGGATGCAGCTGAAGGACTACTCGTTTATATGTTGTATGCAATAGGAGCTATCTTCTTCATTATTAAAGTAGTGTCGAATAAATCAAAAGCGTGGAAGGATGAAAAGTAGTTCGTGGAAAGACTTGCTTCTTCAAGTAGAAGAACAAGGCGTTAGGGTTAACGAGCAATTGGCCAGTCGCATAGAGGAAGAAAACTCCATTAAGTATGTATTTTTAAAAGTGGTCGCTATTTTAGGTAGTTTATTAGCCATGGGGTTTTTCTTTGGTTTTCTATTTCTTACAATTGGTGATTCACTGGGGTACGTTAGTTTTCTGCTCTTTGCAGTAGTGCTGTATGCGTTGAGTTTTATTGGGAATAAAAAGATAGAACCCGCTTTGAGAGATGGCGTGTTTGTCGCTACCTATATCAGTGCATTTGTTTGCGTAATTGCAGCTGGTATTGATTTTGGCTGGAGAGAGAGTAACAATCTTCTTTGTGTGATTGTACTGAGTTTTGGTGGATTTATGTTATTCAAAAGCAAGATTATCCAATTCTTATCCATAATTAGTTTGTATTATGGTCTTGTATATTACCTCAGTCTACTACATTTAGGCTATGGAGGATTACTCTTATTTTGGCTGCTTTTGGTTGGTCTTTACTTTATGTTTGATAAAGAAGTAGAGCTGAAAACGAAATATTCATTCTGGTCACAGCGATATAATGCAATCCTAAATGCTTTATTTCTAATTTTTTTCTTTGAGATTATTCAGGATAATATCTCCTTGATTGATCCTTCGAATTGGATTAACCGCTCTAGATTCTTCGATTATCATGTGGTGGGACACCGTATTTATTTGGGCTTTGCTGGGATTGTATTACTTGCTTTAACTTATTGGACCATCAAGCAAATTGGACAAAGGGTAACGCTACCTCAACCCATGCTTATTACCGGAATATCAGGTGTTGTCATCTTGGGTATGGCCTTTTTAATGCATGGTTTTGGTATGCCTTTAGTCATTAGTTTTTTCTTGTTGGTGTGGTCTTTTCAGTTTCGTTTTTATAAAGGAATCGTACTGGCGATTTGCACATTGCTTTTATCGCTAGGTGCGTATTACTACTATTTAAATGTAAGCTTGCTTATTAAATCTCTAATTTTAATGGGCTGTGGTCTGTTCTTCTTAGGGCTATTTGTAATCTATAATCGATGGAACCGTGAAAAATAAAAGAAATATTGTCATTGCAGTTACCTTAGTGGTATTCGCAGGTTTTTTTCTGCGTGCTATCCTGCAAAAAGAAGAAACGATTCAAGAGGGGAAACTAGTATTATTGCGCTTGGCTCCAGTGGATCCGCGTTCCTTAATACAAGGCGATTACATGCAGTTGAATTACGCAATCAATGACGAATTGCGCGAAACAACCCTCAACAAAGAGGAGATACACAAACGCGGATATGTGATCCTAACCCTCGATGAGCAAAATAGAGGTACTTTTAAAGCCATTAGTACAGCTTTGCCTAAACTAGAGAAGGAAGACGCAATAGTAGCGGTAAAATACTTCAATTGGGACGGATTTAGTCTAGCTGTTGGAGCAGAGAGTTACTTTTTTCAAGAAGGAAAAGATACGTTATATGAACAAGCTAAATATGGAGGACTTCGTGTAGATCAAAACGGAAATAGTGTTTTAGTTGGATTGTATACGGAGAATTTAGAGCGAATTGAATAGACGATAAAGCCAGACAGATGAAAAAAATAATCGGACCCTGCGGGATTACCTTGGCTATTTTAGCAGTGGGATGTAAAAGTCAAACTAGGCAAAAAGACGCCAAATTAAGTCATCTACTTACATGGTATTATAACAGAATAGAGCATCAACAGTAGTTTTACAATAGCAGGAAATAGTTACTTCTTATTGAGATAAAGAAGATCAATTATTGAAAATAAGTTGTAAATTTGATGTACAGAATAATAAAAAATCTCACAATGAAAAGAAGAAATTTAGCTGTATTAACAGTAGTAGCAATGAGCGTTTTAACGCTTACAAGTTGTAAAAAAGAAGTTAAAGAAACAACAGAACCAACTGCAGTTGAAGAAGTAACTCCAACAGAAGTAATGGCTGATAATTCAAAAACTTCATTAGATTGGGCAGGAACATATACAGGAACTATTCCATGTGCTGATTGTCCAGGAATCGATGAAACGATTGAACTTAAAGAGGATGGAACATTCAAATTAGTGGACCATTATCAAGATAGAAAAGACGGACATTTTGAAGAAGAAGGGAAGTATGAATGGGATGCAACAGGGAATAAAATTACACTTACATTGAAAGATGGAAGTACAAAACAAGCAGCTGTTCACGAAGGAAGTTTATTGCTTTTGGATCAAGAAGGGAATGAAATTACAGGAAGTTTAGCTGAAAATTATCGTTTGAAAAAACAATAAGACAGACTTAAAAATCTAACTATAAAAGGATGAGAATCGAATTCTCATCCTTTTTTTTGTGCTTATTTTAACCGGCTGTAAGTGGAAATAAACCTTAAAAGCAAAGGTAAAAAAAGGATGGAATACTGCCCCAAAAGAAGTTGTATAGCGAAGAAGAAGATACTTCTTTTAGTTGCTAAGGAGTAAAAAAAGAGTAGCGGAAAGTCTTTAATTAAAGTGGTAAATAGAGAAAAAAAAAGCAGGAGTTTGAAGTGAAAAGACAGGTCGAATTTAAAAAAAAGGAACAGTAGGAGTGTACTAGGAGACCTCTTTTTAGAAATAAAAGTGATGAAAAATGAGTGATAAATAATAGCAGTAAGTTCAGATAGCGCTACCTTAAAAATCTATTTGTATTTTACGTAACTTTACTTGGCTTAGGATAGGTTGGATAGGTTCTCTTTAGGAGTATTCGGCATTTTTAAGACTTATTTTGTATATAACTTTTTGTTATGGGTTGTAAAAAATAAAGTTAACTTGTTTGTTTTTAAAGTATTGTGTGTGTTTGAATGAAGTTTTAATTTATGTTGAATCTGAAGCGCTTTAAGTCGTTTTCGAAAAGTGCATTTTATGCCCTTATCTGTATTTTGTTTTGTTTAAAATGAATTATATGCTTTTATTTAAACCATAACTTTAAGTTGTTTTAAAATGCATTTTGAAAAGAATCGCTCTTTTAGTGAGACACTTTTTATTTTTTTGAGTTGCTATGGAGTCTTACTGTTGTGCTGAATTTATGAATAGAAATAGAGGAGTTTAACCGTTTGTTTTTTTAGAAAGGAATGAGGGTTAAAAAAGAGAAATAAAGGAAGAAGTAAAACTGAATGCTAAGTTGTATTTACTTGGTTTTATCCTTAATTTTGCGCGAGTGGATAAATGAAGGTATTTGTCCGTTGAAAGTTTATACGTATGTCTAAAACAAAAACATGGGTTTCTGCAGCACGCTTGCGCACGTTACCTTTATCAATATCAGGAATTATTGTTGGAACCGCTTGTGCATTTCCTTATTATGCCAACCATGCAAATTTTTACCTGATCTTTTTCTTTGCTATCGTCACAACGTTATTGTTCCAAATATTATCCAACTTCGCTAATGATTATGGCGATGGTGTAAAAGGAACGGATAACGAAAATAGAGTAGGACCTCAACGGGCTTTACAAAGTGGTTTATTGACCAAAGAAGAATTGAAAAGAGGAATTATTTTTACGGCTGGTTTATCTTTAGTCTCAGCGTTGATTTTAATTTACCTCTCCTTTGGACGTGATCATTTTTTTACGTCTTTGTTCTTTTTTGTTTTGGGAATTAGTTGTGTAGCAGCAGCCATTAAATATACCGTTGGACAATCGGCTTATGGCTATCGAGGCCTTGGAGATTTGTTTGTTTTTATCTTCTTTGGTTTAGTCAGCGTAATGGGGAGTTTTTACTTGTATGGACAAACTATAGATCCTTGGATTATTTTACCCGCTGTTGCTGTAGGTAATCTGAGCATCGCTGTATTGAATATTAATAATATGCGCGATTTAGATGCGGATAAAGTCGTAGGTAAAAATACACTGGCGGTTAAATTAGGGCGTCAAAATGCCAAGTATTATCATTATTTCATTATTGCATTTGCCTTGGTCGCATTTGTTGTATATGCTATTTATAGCGCAAAACCTCTAATCAATTTTGCCTTTGTACTCGCTTATTTTCCTTTTGTAAAACACTTGGTCTTTGTTAAAAATAATACCAATCCTAGAGAACTGGATAGCCAAATGAAAATTGTAGCGTTAAGTACTTTTTTGGTTTCTGTACTTTTTTCCTTAGCTTTAATCTTATAAAATTATAATTATGAAAATAACCTATTATGGACATGCCTGTTTAGGGATCCAGATTGAAGATATTAATGTGATTGTTGATCCTTTTATTACGGGAAATCCGTTACCAGCTGCAAAGGAGATTAACGTCAATGAAATAAAAGCAGATTATATTCTATTAACGCATGCACATGGGGATCACATTGCAGATGTTGAATTGATCGCAAAAAATAATCCTGATGCGATTATCGTTTCTAATGCGGAGATTGCAGGACATTATGAAGCAAAAGGGTTTAATGCACATCCTATGAATCACGGTGGAAGTTGGCAGTTTGATTTTGGTAAAGTAAAATACACGCCAGCGATTCACTCTAGTTCATTTCCTGATGGTAGTTATGGAGGACAACCAGGTGGATTTGTCATCGAGAGTAAAAACAAGAATATCTATATCGCAGGGGATACTTCATTAACCATGGATATGAAAATAATTCCGATGTTTACTGCATTAGATTTAGCAATTCTACCTATCGGAAGTAATTTCACGATGGGAGTTGATGAGGCTGTAATTGCCGCAGATTTTGTTCAATGTGATAAAGTACTAGGGTATCACTTTGATACCTTTGGTTATATCGAAATTGACCATGAGGAGGCAAAACGCAAATTCTTTGAAAAAGGAAAAGACTTAATGCTTTTAGCTATTGGAGAAAGCTTAACCTTATAAAAACATGAAAGCAACATACAGCAAGCATATTCTTCAATTTAAGAGACCTTCTGGAACTTCTAGGGGTGTTATGACAGAAAAGGAAACTTGGTTGCTTAAAATAGAGGAAAACGATAAAATCGGAATAGGAGAGTGCGGGATACTGCGCTCTCTTAGTTTTGATGATCGTCCCGACTATGAAGCCAAGTTGCAATGGGTGGTGGAACATATCCATTTAGGAAAGGAAGCCTTGTGGGAAGTTTTGCGCGATTGGCCCTCTATTCAATTTGGAGTAGAACAAGCCTTTTTATCTTTAGCAAGCGCTGATCCTTTTATTCTGTTTCCTTCTGCTTTTGTCGAAGGACATCAAGCGATTCCAATCAATGGTTTGATTTGGATGGGAGAAGAAACCTTTATGAAAGAGCAAATCGATGAAAAGTTAGCCCAGGGATTTACTTGTGTGAAGCTAAAAATCGGCGCGATTGACTTTGATGCAGAAATAAATCTCTTGCACTACATTCGACAACATTATAGCGTCGATCAGATTGAATTGAGAGTGGATGCCAATGGAGGGTTCTCCGTAGCGGATGCACCAGCGAAACTAAAGCAATTAGCACAGCTGCATATTCACAGCATTGAACAACCCATTAAACAGCATCAAATTCAAGAAATGGCAACCCTTTGTCAAACAACGGCTTTGCCCATAGCTTTAGATGAAGAATTAATTGGGGTAACAGCCTATGCAGACAAAGTCGCTTTACTAACAGCGATTCGCCCGCAATATATTATTTTAAAACCCAGCTTAGTTGGTGGCTTCAAAGGAAGTCAAGAGTGGATTGAAATCGCAGAGCAATTGCAAATTCAATGGTGGATTACTTCCGCATTAGAAAGCAATATCGGACTTAATGCGATTGCGCAATGGACCTTTACATTAAATAACCCGATGCCACAAGGATTGGGAACAGGTGCTTTATACACTAATAATTTTGATTCTCCTTTGGAAGTTAGAAACGGACAGTTGTGGTATAATGGAGATGGGGAATGGGTTGTGAGTTAGGTTAGGAGTTATGGGTTATGGGTTAGGAGATTACACCTATTTCTAGATATATTCAAAAAAAGGTTCAATCTTTATGCAAGATTGAACCTTTTTTTGTGAAGTCCGTAGAGGTTGTCACCCTGAGGCAACGAAGGGTCGCATCCAGCGCTCACATAATGTTTTTTTGCTACAATCATCTATAATCGACAAATCTCACCCCCTCACCAATCTCATCGCCTCACAAACCTCACTCTGATTCAAGAAATTCTTTTTGATTTACTCTTAATCAAACAAATTATCCAGTTACTTGGCAAATTGCCATTTGCCACTACGAGATTTTACATCTCATCGCCTCACCAATCTCACCAATCTCATCGCCTCACCATCTATCTCATGGGTTTATATTTGTTTTCGTATTCGATGAATCTACACTTCGTTCCGATTTCACCATCTCACCCTCCCATAACTTATCTTCTTCTAAATTCATCTGGTGCAATGCCAATGTGTTTCTTAAAAAACCGGGAGAAGTAGGAGTTATCTTTAAAATTTAATTGATAGGCAATTTCGCTAGCGGATAAGTTTGTATGTAGAAGTAGTCGTTTGCATTCAATTAAGATGCGATCGCGAATCATGTCTCCTGCGGATTTTTGCTTTACTTTTTGGCACATGGCATTCAAGTAGTTGGGGGTAACCAGCAATACCTTGGCGTATTCTTTTGGAAAGCGATATTCATAAAAGTGCTTATCAATCAAGGATTCAAATGATTTGATTAAATCGTTGGATTTTATGGAAGTCAGACTAGTCAAAGAAGTTTGATCAATCTCTTTTTTACATAAGAGCAATATTTCTAAAAGGTATGTTCGAATTAAATTAATGTATTCGCCGTCTTCAGTTTCATATTCTTTCAGTATACGCTCCATTGCAATTAACAGGATGTCTTTTAGTTCATCTCCTAGTTCAACGAGATGGTGACTAGTAAAGCGCTTGAAGAAAGGGAGATCGTGAACAAATAGGTGGTCAGAAACGAATTGGGTAATGAAACTAGGGGTAAAACTCAACAAATAGCCTTGTGTGGATGCATTAAAACTCCATCGATATTGCTGCCAGGTATTTATAAAAACAATATCACCCGCTTTGACCTCATAGGCCTGTAAATCGATATATTGAATTCCAGTTCCTGCTGTGATGAGTATAATTTGAAAAAAGTCATTCTTCTGCATGGGAATGGTATAACTATTTTCGAGCCGTAAGGCGTGTTGTAATTTCATGGCGATGAATTCTCTTCGCTCTCCTCTACTATCAGATAATACTTGCTTATTTAAATTCCCATTATACATTTTATCTATTTTAAATCATACGATAAAGATATATTTATTGTTTTTAATAAATGATTTTATTAGTTATTTTAGTATTTATTTATAAAAATCATACGAAATGAGGGGTAATGATATGAATTGAATATTTGATTAGTATATGGGTAAAGTATTTTTTATATGTATTTTATATGAAATCAAAAAGACCGCCCTTTCGATTGAACGAAAGAAGCGGTCTTTTTTTTAACAAACTAAACCAATCGTTTGTTTTCGCTAGAAAACATATTCGTTAGCTTCTATTGCTTTTTTAGCAATAGATTCGCGTAATGCATTTACATTCGGTAGATTTACATATTTTGTAAATCTTCTTAATCCCATTAACATGATGCGTTGTTCATCTCCTTCTGCAAAAGAAGCAATTCCTTCTTTTCCTTTTTGAGCCACAATGTCAACAGCATGGTATAGATATAATTGGGCCATCGCGATTTCCTCTTTGATGTTTTGCTCACCCTTGCTTTTTGCTAATTTTTCAGTTCTTAGAATTGCACTTTCTGCCATGTAGATTTCAATCATCATATCTGCAGCAGCCATCATTAATGCTTGGTGTTTTTCTAAGTCAGGACCAAATTTTTGCACCGCACTACCAGCAACCATTAAAAAGGCTTTTTTAAGCTTTTCAATCATTTCTTTTTCTTCGGTAAACAGTTCTGAATAATCAGGGGTATCGAAACTTGGAATACTCATCAATTCATCCGCAACTTGCATAGCAGGAGTTAGTAAATCTACATGCCCTTTCATTGCTTTTTTGATTAACATCCCTACAGCCAACATGCGGTTGATTTCGTTCGTTCCTTCATAAATACGAGAAATACGAGCATCTCTCCACGCGCTTTCCATTGGAGTATCTTCAGAGAATCCCATTCCACCAAAGATTTGGATTCCCTCATCTGTACAAGATTGTACATCCTCAGAAACCGCTACTTTCAAGATTGAACATTCAATAGCAAATTCTTCAACTCCTTTTAGTTCTGCTTCTTGGTGTGTATTTCCTTCTTCAATACGTTGATTGATGCGTTTTTCAATACTACCAGCAGCACGATATGAAGCAGATTCCCCTACATAAGCATTTGTCACCATTTCAGCAATTTTCGTGCGGATGGCACCAAAAGAAGAAATAGGTACTTTGAACTGAATGCGCTCATTCGCATATTTAATTGCTTCCGTAATTAAGCGACGTTGAGAATCTAAACAAGCAGCAGCTAGTTTGATACGTCCCACGTTTAAGGCATTCATTGCAATTTTAAACCCATTTCCACGCTCAGAAAGCATATTCTCAACAGGTACTTTTGTATTAGTAAAGAATACCTGACGAGTAGAAGAGGCTCTAATTCCCAATTTGTGTTCTTCTTCTCCAAGAGAAATTCCATTAGAAGGATCATTTTCTACAATAAACCCCGTAATATTTTTGTCGTCTTCAATACGAGCGAATACGATAAATACATTACAGAATCCAGCATTGGAAATCCACATTTTTTGTCCTGTGATGTTGTAATACTTACCATCATCTGATAAAACAGCTTTTGTTTTACCTGAGTTTGCATCAGAACCAGCATCAGGCTCTGTTAAACAGTAAGCCCCAAACCATTCACCACTGGCTAATTTAGGAACGTATTTTTTCTTTTGTTCTTCGTTTCCGTATAGTGTAATCGGCATTGTTCCAATTCCCGTATGTGCTCCAAAAGCAGTAGAGAAAGAACCTGTTGCTCCTGATATATAATCACAAACAAGCATGGTTGAAACAAATCCCATTTCCAATCCTCCGTAAGCTTCAGGAACAGCAACCCCTAAAAGGCCAAGTTCCCCTGCTTTTTGCATGCATTCTTTTGTGAAGGCATAATCTTTATTTTCAAAGCGATATTTATAAGGCCATACTTCTTTATCGATAAATTCCTTTACCGAATCACGCATCATCAGTTGCTCTTCTGAGAAATCTTCAGGAGTAAAGATATTCTCACTTTTTGTTTCTTTTATTAAGTATTGACCTCCTCTTGTTATAGCTGTATTCATGGTTAATTTTTTTATGGTTAATAGTAGATTATAGCAATTCGTAAATTCCAGCTGCTCCTTGACCAGTTCCCACACACATGGTAACCATACCGTATTTAGAGCCTCTGCGTTTCATTTCATCAAATAGTTGAACAGATAATTTTGCTCCTGTACACCCTAATGGATGTCCTAAAGCGATTGCTCCACCATTGACGTTAACGATATCGGGATTAATTCCCAATTCTCTAATAACAGCTAGTGATTGAGAAGCAAAAGCTTCATTCAATTCAATTAAATCAATGTCTTTTAATTGTAATCCAGCTTGTTTAAGTGCTTTAGGAATAGCTTTAATCGGACCAATTCCCATAATTCGAGGCTCAACACCTGCTGCTGCATAATTGACCATGCGTGCAATCGGTTCAATGTTAAGCTCTTTGACCATTTCTTCAGACATGACCATAACAAAAGCAGCACCATCACTCATTTGAGAAGAGTTTCCTGCGGTAACAGATCCATCAGCGGCAAATACAGGTCTCAATTTAGACAAAGCCTCAACGGAAGTTCCCATACGCGGACCTTCATCTTGTGTAACCGTGTAGGATTTGCTTTCTCTTTTTCCTTTTTCGTTGACAAATACCTCGTCTACGGTAATTGGTACAATCTGATCCGCAAATTTTCCATCAGCAATAGCTTTTAACGCTTTCATGTGTGATTGGTAAGCGAATTCATCTTGATCTGCTCTAGATACTTTATAGTCATTGGCTACTGCTTCAGCAGTAAGTCCCATTCCCCAGTAGTAATCTTCATGTCCCGCTTTTGCCACTCCATAATCTGGCGATGGTTTATATCCACCCATAGGAATATAACTCATGCTTTCCGCTCCACCAGCGATGATACAATCCGCCATTCCTGCCTGAATTTTTGCTACGGCCATTCCGATGGTTTCAATACCAGAAGCACAGTATCGGTTTACGGTAACCCCAGGTACATCATCTACTTTTAATCCCATTAAAGAGATTAAACGCCCCATATTAAGCCCTTGTTCAGCTTCTGGCATTGCGTTTCCTACCATGACATCGTCAATACGCGTTTTGTCAAATTCAGGAAGAGCGTTCATTAAATATTCTATGGTTTCTGCTGCTAACTCATCGGGTCTTTTAAAGCGAAAAACACCGCGAGGAGCTTTACCTACAGCTGTTCTATATCCTTTTACTATATATGCAGTTTTCATGTTTCTGTAATTAGTTGGTTAATTAGTTTCTCAAAGGTTTACCTGTTTTCAGCATATGTTGAATACGCTCTAATGTTTTGCGTTCTCCACATAGCGATAGGAAAGCCTCTCTTTCTAAGTCAAGTAAGTACTGTTCAGAGACTAAAGTTGCCTCAGATAAATCTCCACCAGCCATCACATAGGCAAGTTTATTGGCAATTTTATGATCGTGTTCTGAAATATACTTTCCTGCCATCATACTGTCTGTTCCTACATAGAACATCCCTAATGCCTGACGACCTAATACTTTGATGTCTTTTCGTTTAACAGGTTGTGTATAGCCAGCTTGAGCCATAACCAATGCTTCGCGTTTGGCTTGTGCAATTTGTAAATCTTTGTTTACTACGACAATATCTTTACCGCGTTGTAGAATGTTGTAGTCATAAGCTTCTTCGGCAGATGTAGCTACTTTGGCCATTCCAATGGTTAAGAAATGCTCTTGTAAGGTATTTAATTCCACATCGTTTTTGCGGTATAAATCAGACGCTCTAACAGTCATCTCTTTAGAACCACCACCACCAGGGATTAATCCTACACCAAATTCAACTAAACCAATATAGGTTTCTGCAGCAGCAACAACTTTGTCAGCATGTAAGCTCAACTCACATCCACCACCAAAAGTCATCCCGTGTGGTGCAGCAACTACTGGAATAGCAGAATAGCGCATTTTCATCATGGTATCTTGGAACATTTTAATTGCGATATTCAATTCATCCCAATCTTGTTCAGCAGCCATCATGAAAATCATCATCAAATTCGCTCCAACAGAGAAGTTCGACCCTTGATTTCCAACAACTAAACCATCAAAATCTTGTTCTGCAATCTCAACAGCCTTATTTAATCCTGCTAAAACACCACCGCCAATCGTATTCATTTTAGAGTGGAACTCTAAGTTTACAATACCATCACCTAGGTCGAGTAGGGTAGCTTCGCTATTTCCCCATACTTTATTGGTCGTGCGAATGTTGTTTAAGATGATAAATGCATCCTGTCCAGGAATTGCATCATACGTTTGGGTTTGTTGGTTGTAAAATAGTTTTTTGCCATTTTCAATTTTATAGAAACTTGTAGCACCTGTAGCTGCTAAGTCTTTGACCCATTGAGCAACTTGATAGCCTTCTTTTTCTACTAAGTCAATTCCCTTTTGTAAACCAAGGACATCCCAAGTTTCAAATGGACCATATTTCCAAGCATATCCTGTACGCATGGCATCATCGATAGAGAATAAGGTATCTGTAATTTCAGGAACGCGTTGTGAAACATACGCAAATAAAGAAGCAAAGTGCTTGCGGATTAAGGTTCCTGCTTTTCCTGGATCAGCTAATAATACAGACCATTTTGCTTTTGTGCCTCCCGCTTGGTTAGCCGTTTCAATAGCTTCAATCTTAGCACGCTCTAAAGGTCTGTAACTTAATGTATTTAAATCTAGGGCAAAACGATTTGTTTTACCTTCTTTATCTACTTCTTTATAGTAAAATCCTTTTTTCGTTTTGTCTCCTAAGAATTTATTTTCAAGTAAGAAATTCAACGCTTGATTGTCTTTTACTTCTTGAATCATCGCGTCATCCGGACAGTTTTGTTTTAGTCCAAGTGTTACGTTAATTGCCGTATCTAGACCAACTAAATCCCCCAATTTAAAGGTTCCTGTTTTTGGACGACCAAGGAAAGCCCCTGTTAAGGTATCTGCTTCTTCAATCGTTAATCCAATCTCTTGGGTAAGTTGCATCACCATGGCCATAGAATATACGCCAATTCTATTTCCAATGAAACCAGGTGTGTCTTTACATAAAACTGGAGTTTTACCTAAGTATACACGAGCGTAGTTTTGGAAAAATGAAATAACTTCAGCTGACGTATGTGGTCCAGGAATAATTTCAAATAAAGGTAAATAACGCGGTGGGTTAAAGAAGTGTGTACCGCAAAAATGCTGTTGAAAATCCTCTGAACGTCCTTCAACAAGCAATTTCATAGGAATTCCAGATGTATTTGAAGTAATTAAAGTGCCTGGTTTTCTATATTTTTCGATGTTTTCAAAAACAGATTTCTTAATATCTAATCGTTCAATAACAACTTCGATAATCCAATCTACTGTTTTGATTTTCGATAAATCATCCTCAAGATTTCCTACTGTAATACGATCGGCAAAGCGAGGCGTATAAATAGGAGCGGGTTTTGATTTTAGTGCATTGGTTAAATGAGTTTGTGCAATTTTATTTCGAACGGCACGATCATTTAAAGTTAAGCCCTTTTTCTCTTCCTCTGGAGTTAAAGCATTGGGAACAATATCCATTAACAATACCTCAACACCAATATTGGCAAAATGACATGCAATAGCTGATCCCATAACTCCTGAACCAATTACAGCCACTTTTTTAATTCTTCTTTTCATATGTTTATATAATTCCTATGGTTAATACTTATTCTATTGTTTTATTGGGTTACTTTTTGGTATCAAATATGGCTTTATCCGCAATCAGTTGATTTACCGTTTCTGTAACTGCAATGAAATTGGCAATCTGCTCCTCTGTAAGGTGTTTGCGTATCGCCTCGTTGAATCGCTTGACCTTTTCTTTGGAAAGTTCTCGTTTCTCAAGACCTAAAGGAGTAAGTTTTATGATAACCCCTCGACCATCATGAGGGTTTTTTTCTCTTGTGATTAATCCTTTTTCCTCCATTTTCTTTAAGGTACGAGTCAAACTCGTCGCTTCCATTCCCATATTAGGGCCTAATAGAGTAGAAGGTGTACCATTCTTATCAATACTCAACAGAGCAAAAGCTAAAGACATGGTTGCGTCATATTTGGCAGCTTCTTCGTTGTACATCCTCGCTACTGCTTGCCAAGTTGCTCTTAAAGTATAGTCTATTGTTTTGTCCTTCATTTCAAGTTGGTTAAACTCAAATATAAGAAAAAAATAATATGCACGCATACTATTAGGTGGATTTTTTTAAAAAAGTTGCCCTTTTACTTCTTTAAAAGAATGCCTAAAGTATTTAAGTTCTTCTAAATTAGTGAATTATTTTAATATAGAAAAGGATAAAACTTTAAGCTTTGGTTAAGAAAAATAAAATAGAGTAAGCTTTTCATTGCGGGGAGAAAAGAAGGAAAAGCACAATGAATTTGGGAAGAAAGACTATCTTTGAGCTGCCAAATTTAAATCGGATTAGTAATATGCAATTTTAAAATCATGAACAGAGATACCAGCCACTTTTCTTTTATACGAACATCAAAAACCTATTTACCGCAATATGATGTACTATTAGAAAAAGTTTATGCTTACAGTGTATGGCCCGAGTTTATTTTGCAGGATCAGGTAAACCTTGACTATTGGGAAGAGTTGTATGTGGAGTTCCCCATGTACCAGTTTTTCATGATGGACGGACAAGAAGTTGTAGGAAATGGCAACTGTGTTCCGTTGAGTTTAACTAAAGAAGAATTAGCTCAATTGCCTGATGAAGGATGGGATTGGGCATTAGAACGCGCTTTTTTAGATCAACAAGCAGATAAAAAACCCAACACCTTATGCGCATTACAAATAGGAGTGAATCCAGCTTATCAAGGAAAGGGCATTAGTCAATATTTGGTGCGTTTTATGAAAGCCTTGGCGAAGGAACAGCAGATGGATGATTTTATTTTGCCAATTCGACCGACTCTAAAGCATCGTTATCCTCTTCAAAAGATGGAAGACTATGTGACGTGGAAAAATGAAAAAGGACAGGCATTTGATCCTTGGATCCGAACACACGAAAAAAATGGAGCTACAGTGATTAAGGTATGCGCTAAAGCGATGTATGTAGAAGGCAATGTCCAAGAATGGGAGCAATGGACCAATCGCTCCTTTCAAACGTCTGGACACTATGTTATTGATTTTGCCTTAAATCCTATTGAAATTGATTTAGAGAATAACAGAGGTACTTATATAGAGCCCAATGTTTGGATGAAATATAACTTAGGTATATAATAGCGAAGTAAGAGAATAAAAAAAGCCCACAAGAAGCCCATTGCTTTTGTGGGCTTTTTGTTGGATTAAACTTATTTAAAAGAGCTAGAAGAGGAGGGGAAAATAAAGTGTGCTAAATGTTTGGTTATTCTTTTGTTTTAGTATAATTTTAAGTTAATTATTTAAGGTTTGCTTTTGTTTTACCATAAACATTTTTGCTTGTTTGTTCTTTTGCTTGTATTTGGCTTAAAATATTGGGATAGTAAAGGATGAAGAACAGAAAGAGAAGAGGTGTGTTTGTAGATTATGGTAGAAGATAAAACCTGAAATAAGTAGGATGAAGCTGAAACATATCTATTAATTTATAAATCAATGAAAAAAAAACTACCCTTGCTGAGCTTAATGGCTGCTTGTTTATTCGGTCACTTTAGTTTTGCACAAGAGAATACCCGTACAACGACAATCTTTGATAAAATTGTGTTTTACGATGGTTATGCGTCGAATTCAGAAGAAGCTGTTCCTCCAGGTGTTGTGCGATTAAACAATGCTCTTTATGCTAAAAAGATGACAACAGCAGAGCGTCAATCCATTTTGTCTACGATGGAAGTAGAAGTAACCATCGGTGCACTTTGTGATAATTATGATCGTATTGGCGGTGTTTTTCTTTCTTTGGTTCCTCAAGGTCAACCTATGACAGATCAAAATAAAAAGACCATAGAAATTGGTCGTTTTATCACTCCTTTTATGAATAAAAATCGCCAACCTACAGAAGTTCCTTATGTGTTTGATTTGAACCATTTGGTTCCTATGTTTAAAGATCAATCCTTTGCTGCTTATGATTTTTGGATTGAATTTAATGTATTTGGCGTGCCTTATGCAGCGAATAATGAAGTTTCAGGTTGTGCAGGTCGAAGTGATGTGTTCGAAGGAACGTTGAAAATAAAATCAGAAGATACCGGAAATCCATATGATACCTTCTTTTTACTGCCTTTGGCTAGTAGAGATTCTTTTAATAATTACAACGCAACAGATGTTGCAGGTACAACAACAAAAATTTATCAGTTTACGTTAGACGATGCAATTAGTGAATCGTATTTTCATTTGATTACATCTAATCACGGTGCAAACCAAGGAGGAGAGGAGTATGTTCGTCGTACACATCAAGTGTATTTGGATGGAGATTTGATAGAAACGTATAAACCTGGCGGAAAATCATGCGAACCTTATCGTAAGTATAATACGCAAGGCAATGGTATTTATGGATCGCGACCTAAAACGGAAGCAGATTGGACGAGTTGGAATAACTGGTGTCCTGGTGATGTGATCCCCAATAGAATTTTTAAAATAGCAGACCTGCAAAAGGGGAAACATGAATTTAAAGTTACGGTTCCTGATGCCCGTTTTGTAGATGGTCAGGGTGATTTTCCTTTGTCTCTTTTCTTTTTTGCGAAGGGAATCAATGGAGTGTTAGCCACAGAAAAGTTTGAAAAAGTGAGCTATCAGATTTATCCAAATCCAACCACAGATGCTGTTTATATTCAGTCAGAACAAGAGGTACAAACTGTTGTAGTATATGATATGAGTGGAAGCAAAGTATTAGAAACAAAAAACACACCAACGATTAATTGCCAAACGTTGAGTGCAGGTAGTTATATCTTTTCCATTGCATTTACTAATGGGATTAAAACCACAGAAAAAATTGTAAAAAAATAGGAGAGAATATTTCTTGTCCTTACTATGATACGAGAGGCACTGTTTTAAAAATAAACAGTGCTTTTTTGGGTTTATATGGGCCTATTTTATCTGCTCAACCATTTTTGGACCGATTCTCTATACAGAAATCACCTCTTCAATCCTGTTTTTTATCCGTTTACCTCCATATTTTTTCGTACTTTTGTAGTATGAATCGACTATTTTTTTACTTGCTTATTCCTTTCTTCATTGCTTGTGGCAAAGAGGTGAATGAATTGCCTTATTTAGGTAATCATACAGAAGAGGGAGGGAAAGTCGAAAAATATTATGAAATTCCACAATTTTCATTGCTCAATCAGGATAGTCTCCTTGTCTCTAATCAAACCTTGGCTGGAAAAGTATATGTAGCTGATTTTATTTTCCTACAATGCCCAACCATTTGCCCCAAGATGAATATAGAAATGAAAAGGGTATATGATGCCTATCAAACAGAAGAAGACGTTTTATTTGTGTCCCATACCATTGATCCCAAACATGATACAATTCCCGTTTTAAAAACATACAGTGAATCTTTAGGGGTAGATCCTTTAAAATGGCACTTCCTATATGGAGATGAACAGGTTATACATCAGTTAGCCCAAGGTTATTTTATGCAAGCTTATCAAGAGACAAATGCTCCAGGAGGCTATGCGCATAGTGGTGGATTTCTGTTGATTGATGGCCAACAGCATATTCGCGGCGTGTATGATGGAACCAATTCCGCTGATGTGGATCGATTAATTCAAGATATTAAATTGTTGTTGAAGAAATAAAGTAATGAAAAAGCAGATTTTACTTCTCTTATTGCTTTCCTTTATCTACCAAAACACCTCAAGTTTTTGGATACTAACCTCATTTTATATCAATCAAAGTTATATTGCTGAAAATATTTGTATCAATCGCTTTGATGCAATTCCCATGTGTTATGGAAGTTGCTATCTTCAAAGTGAATTATCCGAAGATTCAGAGAAAAAAGCAGAACTGCCAATGTTCAAAACGAAGGAAGTACAGCCTTTATTTAGCCAATCCATGGCCTATGAAACTTATATAGCTCCTACTATTCCCTTAGAAAATATACCCTATCCCAATTATATTGATACTTTAGTAGTAACCCATTTTATCTATGCTGTTTTTCAACCTCCTGAACGGGTGTAAATACCTGTGAATGAATCTGTTTTTTGTAGATTATTACGTGGTGAATGCGATAAAATCAAGGTTTGCTGTGTTTTAAGTCGAACAAAAACAGGGAGAAGAAGTTAAACCAGAAAACATAAAATTATGCAAGCGACTAAAGTACCCGTTTGCACAATTGGTTTATTCAATACTAAACATGATCTTTGGATGGACAGCCTGGAAGGGTTGCTTCAACAATACCCTGTATTATCTACACCTCATACCAATGCCTTTTATTTGCTTTTGTGCATTGAACAAGGAGGGGGTGAACTCGTTGTAGACCAAGATAAGATTCGCCTTGGAGCGGCTCAAGTATTGATTATTAAACCCAATTGTATCAACACCATGACCTTGCAAGAAGGAACAACAGGAACCATTATAGGCTTCACTACAGAGTTCTTTTCCTTGCGATACAACACCAATGTATTACATCAATTTCCTTATTTTAATGAAGGAAACCAAACTGTTTTTCACGTTCCTCAGGACCATGTAAAAAGCATGAGATTCTTGTTGTGGCAGATGTTGGATGAATTTAAAATGAACAAAAAAGCCTCTCAAAAAGTATTGCGCTCTTATTTGAACATCCTATTGATTGAGTTAGATCGCATGTATATTCCTGTACATACGGTGAAAGTACACAATGCAGTACATGAAAAGATACAGAAGTACCAAACCTTAATCGAACAACATTTTAAAACCCATAAAATGCCTTCTGAATATGCTGATATGTTGCATATTAGCACGAATTATCTGAATAAAATATGCCGTAATATTCTAGGGCAAACTTCGGGGAATTTAATTAAGCAACACATTATATTGGAGGCCAAGCGATTATTGAGTTATACCACGCATTCAATCAGTGAAATTGCCAATGAGCTAGGATTTGAACACGCCTCTTATTTTGTAACTATATTTAAGAAAGCAACCAATCAGACTCCGGAACAGTATAGAAAAAATCAGTGGATTGCGTAAGATGAGCGTAAGGAATAAATGAGAATAGGTTAATGTGGAGAAGATAGGACGGAAGCCTTAGACTGCAATTTCAAGGGCAGGAAGAACTCCTTGCTATAAAATGAAGCCTACAAATAAAAAGCGAAGAGCTATTTCGTAATTATCGTGAAAATAGCTTTCATTTTGTTAAAAGTATCAGGGTTTCATTTCGAAATGACTACCTTTAGTTTTTATAAAGTAAAAAGATATGATAATTAAGCGTTTGCTATTGCTTTTTTGTTTATTAGGAGGTTTGTTGAATGTACAAGCACAGAATCGAGTAGAGCAGGTCATGGAAATCTTCATGGAAGACTACAATACCAGTAATTACGATAAATTTTACCACCGTTTTTCTGAGTCTCTTCAAAGTAGGGTGCCTTTTAATACCGTAGAGGCCTTTTTTGATGAGATGAAACAAAACTTAGGATCGATTGTTACAATCGAATACTACGGGGTAAACGACGATCAAACGCCTTTATTTAAGACACAATTTGAAAAAGAAACAGCCATTGTCAATTTCGCTTTTGATGAAGAAGCGAATATTGTTGGGTTTCGCATTTTAGATTATGTCAACCAGGAAGATTTAAAGCAAGGATTAGCAGAAAAATCATTAGAGGATATTATTCTTGATAATGCCAATCATTTACCTGAACAAGGAGAAATAGCCTTAGCGATTATTAAAGGTGATCAGGTGCATTTCTATGGGTTGAAAAAGAAAGCTAAATTAATTCGCGATATTGACAACAAAAATGGATTATTCGGATTGGGAACTTTTACTTCTATTTTTACCAACAACATCTTAGCACAAGCTGATGTTCAAGGGAAAGTGAAAGTATGGGAGGATATTAATGCTTACTATCCAGAACCGTTTAAAGATACCCTATCCTTTTCTTTTTCCTCTTTAGCGAATGGAACAGCTTTACTGCCGTTTTTTCCAAAAATAACGTTAGTTGGAGAAGATCTAATTTCTAATAAAAAGAATAAAAAAGGAAAAGAACCCGTGATTGGAAATGCGTCTATTGCTAACTATTTAGCGCATGATATCGAATTAGATACACTGAAAGTAAGAGGGCGTTTCTCGATTTTTGGAAGTAGTGTATTAGGGGATGCCTTAGCTCGTGTATACAATAAACCGTATACATCTCTTTTTCAAACGTATATTGTTGATCAATACCACTTAACTTCTACCCATTTGATTAAACCCAAACGAGCAAAAGTAGTGGGTGCTATTGGTAAGATCGATTTAGGTTTAGATAATAAAGCTAGTTATATGGATATTTTCTTGCCATCTACGCAAGGATATTCAACGATAGAGGATATGGCTACGTATATTCAAGCGTATTTTGACCCAAAACACCCCGAATTAGCGCTGATGCAAAAACCGACTTCTATGATCACTCCAGATGATTGGATTAGTTTGGGATGGCGTTTGAACTTTTTTAGCCCTTCAGAATCCCTGTATTTTCATCGAGGTATTGATGTCGCTTATTCCAATTTTATAAGCTTTAGCCCTGAACGGAAAGAAGGTGTAATCGTATTCGCTAATAGTTCAATGGATGATATGATTCAGTTGGTTGAGAATTTGAGCTTTCAAATTTGGTCCAAACTAGTAATAGATAACAAAAAGGATGACAAGTAGTCGTCCTTTTTTTTTGGAAAGTAGGAAGGATGATATTTGTATAGGTCTGTGAGAGGGTGAGGTGGTGAGAAGGTGAAATCGGAACGCAGTGTAGATTCATCGAACATTAAAACCAATATAAAATAGGTGAAATATATTCATCGAACACCAAAACAAAATAACAACTCGGTGAGATAGAGGGTGAGATGAACGTCCTCAAATAGGCTTAAACGTTTTTAATGGAAAAAAGACGCAGAAAAAGAAAGTGACAATGTAATTCCTTACAAAGCTTGTTAAATGGAAGTAGCAAGAAATTCAGTATGATACTAATGGGCAAAACGTTTAAAATATAAAAAGGAATAGAGGCAATTGCCTCTATTCCTTTTTATATTTTAACCTTTAGATGAAGTAGGTTTGTTTGTCTTTCTAGGTCTTCTGCGACCATATGATTTATTTACTATCTTACCTCTTCTTGTTTTTAAATCTCCTTTTCCCATAATAAAAAATTAAAGTTTAACATTCGTTTCCCCAAGATACGAATTTTAACGCAATAAATAAATTTATAGAAGTTAAAAGGATAAGAATCAGTCTTTTTAAGCGGTAAAAAAGCAATTGAAAGAAAAGAAGAAAGGAGGTGAAAAAGACAAAAGAACAGCAATTGAAAACCCCTGTTCTTTTTGACCTAAAATGTTGTGCAAATTAGTTTGTAGAGTTCCTATTTAAGCGTTATTTTAGTGCCCTTTAAAACCAATTATGAAACATATAGATTATAACCGAAAAGACCTATCAGATCAAACGCTAGTTGAGCTGTATAAAAGGCTGTTGAAACCAAGAATGATTGAAGAAAAGATGCTTATTTTAATCCGTCAAGGAAAAGTGTCGAAATGGTTTTCTGGAATTGGGCAAGAAGCAATATCGGTGGGTATTGTAGCTGCTTTAGAGAACGATGAGTATGTGTTGCCAATGCACCGTAATTTAAGTGTTTTTACCTCTAGAGATATTCCGTTGTACCGTTTATTTTCACAATGGCAAGGAAAAGGAGAAGGTTTTACAAAAGGAAGAGATCGCTCGTTCCACTTCGGTACACAAGAGTTTAATATCGTAGGGATGATTTCGCATTTAGGTCCACAATTAGGTGTAGCTGATGGAATTGCCCTTGCACATAAATTGCGTGAAGAAAAGAAAATCACTGCTGTATTTACAGGAGAAGGCGCAACTTCGGAAGGGGATTTTCACGAAGCATTAAACGTAGCTTCTGTATGGGATTTACCTGTGTTGTTCGTTATCGAGAATAACGGATATGGTTTATCAACTCCAACAAACGAACAATACCGTTGTGAGCATTTAGCTGATCGTGGAATTGGATATGGAATGGAGAGTCACATTATCGATGGAAATGATATCTTAGAAGTTTATACTAAAATCGATGCATTAGCAAAATCGATGCGTGAAAACCCACGTCCAGTTTTAGTGGAGTTCTTGACTTTCAGAAGAAGAGGACACGAAGAGGCGAGTGGTACAAAATACGTTCCACAAGAGTTAATGGATATGTGGGAGAAGAAAGATCCAGTTGAAAACTACCGTGCTTATTTAAAAGAAATTGGAGTTTTAACGGAGACTTTAGATGAAGAAATCAGAGCTGCTTTCAAAAAAGAAATCGATACGGATTGGAAACGCACCCAAGAAGAGGAGCCAATTCAAGCGAGTTTAGAAACGGAATTAAACGATATGTATGCGCCATTTACGTATGAGCACGTTGAACCAAGTGGTGAAATGAAAAATATCCGTTTAATTGATGCGATATCAGAAGGGTTGAAACAATCTTTTGAAAAACACCCAGAATTAATCATCATGGGACAAGATATTGCTGAATACGGAGGTGCTTTTAAAGTAACAGACGGATTTGTAGAGCAGTTTGGTAAAGGTCGCATCCGAAATACGCCAATTTGTGAGAGTGCAATTGTTTCTGCAGCTATGGGGTATTCAATCAATGGAGGAAAAGCCATTATGGAGATGCAGTTTGCAGACTTCGTATCTACTGGTTTTAACCCGATTGTAAACTACTTAGCAAAAGTACACTACCGTTGGAATGAAAAAGCAGATGTTGTGGTACGTATGCCATGTGGTGGTGGTACACAAGCTGGACCATTCCACTCGCAAACCAATGAAGCCTGGTTTACTAAAACACCAGGATTAAAAGTAGTTTATCCAGCATTCCCAGTAGATGCAAAAGGATTAATGAATACCGCTATTAATGATCCAAACCCAGTTGTTTTCTTCGAACACAAGCAATTGTACAGAAGTATCTATCAAGATGTACCAAGCAATTATTATACAATCCCATTTGGTCAAGCTGCTTTGCTTAAAGAAGGATCAGATGTAACGATTATATCATTTGGAGCTGGAGTACATTGGGCATTGGAAACACTAGATAAACACCCAGAAATTCAAGCAGATTTAATTGACTTGCGTACTTTACAGCCATTAGATGAAGAAACTATCTTCAAATCAGTAAAGAAAACAAATAAAGTTATAATTTTGCAAGAAGATTCCATGTTTGGAGGTATTGCAAGTGACCTATCAGCAATGATTATGGAAAACTGTTTTGAATATTTAGATGCTCCTGTAAAACGAGTAGCGAGTATTGAAACAGCAATCCCATTTGTGAAAGCTTTAGAAGATCAATATTTACCAAAAGGTAGATTTGAGGAAGCGCTCTTAGATTTATTAGCGTACTAAATAGAAAGAACTACACAACAGAAATATATGAGTAACACAATCACACAGACTAATTTTAAATTTCCAAACCAAAAAAGTGTATATCACGGAAAAGTAAGAGAAGTTTACACCATCGCTGACCAAGTTTTAGTTATGGTAGCAACGGATCGTTTATCTGCTTTTGACGTGATCATGCCGAAAGGGATTCCTTACAAAGGACAAATTTTGAATCAAATTGCAACGCGATTCATGCAGATGACGGAAGATATTGTGCCAAACTGGCTGATTGCAAGTCCGGATCCTAATGTTGCAGTAGGACATATTTGTGAACCTTTTAAAGTGGAGATGGTTATCCGAGGCTATTTAGCTGGACATGCCGCTAGAGAATATGCAGCAGGGAAACGAGTATTGTGTGGTGTTGCCTTAGCAGAAGGATTGAAAGAAAACGATCGCTTGCCTCAACCTATTATCACTCCTTCAACGAAGGAAGATTTAGGTTTGCACGATGAAGATATTTCAAGAGAAGATATTCTCGCACGTGGTATTGTATCAGAAGAAGATTACCTTGTTTTAGAAGCGTATACAAGAGCTTTGTATCAAAAAGGGAGTGAAATTGCTGCTGAAAGAGGATTGATCTTAGTAGATACAAAATACGAATTTGGTAAAACGAAAGAAGGAAAAATTGTATTGATTGATGAAATTCACACGCCTGATTCTTCTCGTTATTTTTATGCAGAAGGGTACGAAGAACGTCAAGCGAAAGAAGAACCTCAGAAGCAATTATCAAAAGAATTCGTACGCCAATGGTTAATTAGTCATGGCTTTCAAGGAAAAGAAGGACAACAAGTTCCTGAAATGTCAGACGAATATATTCAAACAATCTCTGAGCGTTATATTGAGTTGTACGAACATATCTTAGGCGAACCTTTTGTAAAGGCAGATGTTCAAGATATTAATCAACGAATTGAAACAAATGTATTGGCTTTTTTAGCTACAATTTAAAAAGTGAATTCACATGAAGTTATTAGATAATTTAAAGTGGCGTTATGCTACGAAGCGTTATAATAGCGCGGTAAAACTAGAAGATGAAAAGGTAATGCAAATTATCGAGGCTGCTCGTTTAGCACCAACTTCTTCAGGGTTACAACCTTTTGAAATGATTTTGGTTAAAAATCAAGAAGTAAAGGAGCAATTATTTCCTATTGCAATGAATCAAATGCAAATCAAAGAATGTTCACATCTTTTGATTTTTGCTGCGTGGGATAGCTATACGGATGAAAGAATTGATTCTGTTTTTGATAATATGGAAGCAATCAGAGCATTGCCAAAAGGAGAGATGAATGATTTCAAAAACAGCATTAAAAATAATTTTAAAGATCAAACACCTGAGCAACAGTTCCAACATGCCGCTCGACAAGCATATATCGCTTTCGGAATGGCCATTGCTGCAGCTGCTGAATTGAAAATTGACGCTTCTCCAATGGAGGGCTTCTACAATGATCAGATGGATGCCTTCTTAGGATTAGATAAAAAAGGCTTGAAAAGTGTTACGATTTTAGCCTTAGGAGAAAGAGATCCTGAAAATGATTGGTTAATGCCAATGAAGAAGGTTCGATTTGCTTTAGAATCAATGCTTACAGTAATAGAATAAAATAAAAAAAAGCCCTTGTCACACTAGACAAGGGCTTTTTTTATGGTATTGCGTTGAGGATTTAGTAATCAAAAGCTTTTTTTTAAGATATGATTTTTAAATTCACATGTTTTTTGCGCTTTTAGTTCGTAAAGTTTAAAGTATTGGTGTGCTAATTCACAATAATCCTTAGGTTTAAATTAGCTTTTTTGTTTGGATTATTTTATATTTGTATCCTGTAAAATATTAGATTACGCGATGAGTCAAAATAAAAAAAACACAGCACTTTCTTTTGAAGATTTTAAGAAAGAGGTTATTCAAGATTATACAATTGCAAAGATCAGTAGAGAATGTAGTTTACTAGGTCGTCGTGAAGTTTTAACAGGTAAGGCGAAGTTTGGGATATTTGGAGATGGAAAAGAAGTACCGCAATTAGCCATGGCTAAAGCTTTTCAGAATGGAGATTTTAGATCGGGATACTATCGTGATCAAACCTTCATGATGGCAATTGGTCAGTTAAATATCCAACAGTTTTTTGCTGGTTTATTCGGTGATGCCAATATTGAAAATGATCCTATGTCTGGTGGACGTCAAATGGGTGGGCACTTTGCTACACATAGTTTGGATGAAAACGGAAATTGGAAGAAGCTAACAGCACAAAAAAATTCAAGTGGTGATATTTCTCCTACAGCAGGTCAAATGCCGCGTTTACTAGGATTAGCACAAGCTTCAAAATACTACAGAGCCATTCCAGATGCAGATAAAGACCAACAATTTTCAATCAGTGGAAATGAGGTAGCTTGGGGAACAATTGGAAATGCTTCTACTTCGGAAGGATTGTTTTTTGAAACAATTAACGCGGCTGGAGTATTACAAGTACCGATGGTAATGAGTGTTTGGGATGATCAATATGGTATCTCAGTACATGCAAAATATCAAACAACCAAAGAAAATATCTCTGAAATTTTAAAAGGTTTCCAACGTGATGAACAAGGAAATGGATATGAAATTTTACGAGTAAAAGGATGGGATTATCCTGCTTTAGTAGAAACGTATACAAAAGCGGCGCAAATTGCTAGAGAAGAGCACGTTCCTGTATTGATTCACGTACAAGAATTGACGCAACCACAAGGGCATTCAACTTCAGGATCACATGAGCGTTACAAAAGCAAAGAGCGCTTAGCTTGGGAAGCAGAGCAAGACTGTATCTTGCAGATGAGAAATTGGATGATCGAAGCCAATATCGCAACTGCAGAAGAGTTAGACGTACTAGATAAAGACTTGAAAAAACAAGTATTAGACGGTAAAAAAGAAGCGTGGAGAAACTACTTAGATCCAATCATCGCTGAAAGAGATGAATTAGTTGCTGTTTTACAACAAGTAGCTGCTTCAAGTCCAAATAAAGTATTTATTGAAAAACATATTGCTGATTTACAAGGGTCAAAAGAACCAATCCGCCGTGATGTATTAACTGCAGCACGTAAAGTATTGCGTTTGATTATCCAAGAAAGCAGTAAAACAATCTTGATTCAATTCATTGAGAAATATTACGCAAGCGTACAACCAAAATACAGCTCTCATTTATTTTCTGTTTCAGATCAAAAAGCACAAAATATTCAAGCTGTTGCGCCAACGTATGATGATAATGCAGAAGAGGTTGATGCACGTGTTATTTTAAGAGATAACTTCGATTATATCTTAGCAAACAATAAAAACGTAACGGTTTTTGGAGAAGATTCAGGTAATATCGGAGACGTAAATCAAGGATTAGAAGGATTACAAGAGAAACACGGAGAAGAACGTGTTACAGATACTGGAATTCGTGAAGCAACAATCTTAGGACAAGGAATTGGTATGGCGATGCGCGGTTTACGTCCAATTGCTGAAATTCAATACTTAGACTATTTAT
Source organism: Myroides gitamensis (assembly GCF_029894455.1). Classification (NCBI taxonomy): domain Bacteria; kingdom Pseudomonadati; phylum Bacteroidota; class Flavobacteriia; order Flavobacteriales; family Flavobacteriaceae; genus Myroides; species Myroides gitamensis. Next base: position 1,379,259 of record NZ_JARYHN010000001.1, on the reverse strand, counting down.
TGTATGCGATTCAAATCATGAGTGATGATTTAGCTACGTTACAATATAGAACAGTAGGTCGTCAAAAAGCACCCTTAATCGTAAGAACACGCGGACACCGTTTAGAGGGAATCTGGCATTCAGGATCTCCAATGGGAATGATTATCAATGCAATCCGAGGAATGCATGTATTGGTTCCAAGAGATATGACAAAAGCAGCTGGTTTCTATAATACTTTATTAGAGAGCGATGAGCCTGCATTGTTGATTGAGTGTTTAAATGGTTACCGTTTAAAAGAGAAAATGCCAAACAATATTGGGCAATTTAAAACGCCTATTGGAGTAGTGGAAACAATCAAAACAGGTAGTGATTTGACGATTGTGTCTTATGGATCTACGTTGCGTATTGTAGAACAAGCGGCAAAAGAATTGCTAGAAATTGGTATTGATGTTGAAATTATTGATGCACAGTCTTTATTGCCATTTGATATTCAGCACGATGTAGTGAAGAGTTTAGCTAAAACAAATCGCTTGTTAGTAGTAGATGAAGATGTACCAGGTGGAGCATCTGCTTACTTACTACAGCAAATTTTAGAAGTACAAAAAGGATACCGTTATTTAGATAGTGAACCACAAACACTCGCTTCTAAAGAACATAGACCTGCTTATGGAACGGATGGAGATTATTTCAGTAAGCCATCGGTAGAAGATGTATTCGAAAAAGTATATGAATTAATGCATGAAGTAAACCCAACAAAGTTTCCTAAACTGTATTAAAAATAAAGCAAAAACCTCTCAAATTGAGAGGTTTTTGCTTATTTGATAATTTTAATTTATAAATTGTGTGTTTATAAACTATTTTTTTACTTTGTATATTATAAAATTCTTGTAGTTTTAGAGAAAAAGCGAGTAGAAAATAATCAAGAATTGAATAAATTCTCCTGAATTTATTATGAAAGCATACAAAATATGAGTAATTTTGCAATTGTTTTTTTAAACATAGTTATATTATGGTAAATGATTTATTTGACAGAATACAGAAGAATAAAGGACCTTTAGGGAAGTGGGCATCTCAAGCAGAGGGATATTATGTTTTTCCTAAACTAGAAGGACCTTTATCGAATCGTATGATGTTTCATGGAAAAGAAGTAATCAATTGGAGTATCAATGATTATTTAGGGTTGTCAAATCATCCAGAAGTAAGAAAGGTAGATGCGGAAGCAGCTGCTGAATATGGTGCGGCTTACCCAATGGGAGCTCGTATGATGTCAGGGCATACTACAGTACACGAACAACTTCAAGATGAGTTGGCTGCTTTTGTACAAAAAGAAGCTGCTTATTTACTAAACTTCGGTTACCAAGGAATGGTGTCTATCATTGATGCTTTAGTAACGAAGAATGACGTAATTGTTTATGATGTTGATTCACACGCTTGTATTATTGATGGTGTGCGTTTACATATGGGAAAACGCTTTACGTATAAACACAATGACATCGAGAGTTTTGAGAAAAACTTAGAGCGTGCTACTAAAATGGCTGAAACAACAGGTGGAGGTATTTTAGTAATCACAGAAGGTGTATTTGGAATGCGTGGGCAACAAGGAAAGTTGAAAGAAATCGTTGCTTTAAAAGAAAAATATAACTTTAGATTGCTAGTTGACGATGCTCATGGTTTTGGTACTTTAGGTGCTACAGGAGCTGGAGCTGGAGAAGAGCAAGGATGTCAAGATGGAATTGATGTTTATTTCTCTACTTTCGCTAAATCAATGGCTAGTATCGGAGCATTCGTTGCTGCGGATAAAGATATTATCGATTATTTGAAATACAACCTTCGTTCTCAAATGTTCGCAAAATCATTGCCAATGATTTTTACAAAAGGAGCATTGAAACGTTTGGATTTATTGCGTACACAACCAGAGCTTAAAGCGAAGTTATGGGAAAATGTGGATGCTTTACAAAATGGATTAAAAGACAGAGGATTCAATATCGGAGATACGAACACTTGTGTTACACCGGTTTACCTAGAAGGAAGTATTCCTGAAGCTATGGTGATGGTGAACGATTTACGTGAAAATTACAATATTTTCTTGTCAATTGTTGTTTATCCAGTGATTCCAAAAGGAATTATTTTATTGAGAATGATTCCTACAGCAACACATACAATGGAAGATATCCAAGAAACATTATCAGCTTATGAAGCAATTCGCGAAAAGCTAGAAAATGGAACGTATAAACGCATTGCTGCTGAAACAACAGTGGATGTATCAAATGCATAATATAAAAAAAACTCGAAACTTAAGTTTCGAGTTTTTTTTATCTAGTTACTTGGCAAATTGCCATTTGCCACTACAGGGTTTTTACATCACATCGTCTCACCGACTTCACAAAACTCACTTCCCTTCTTTAATCTTCAGTATAACCACTTCAACATCTTTAATCTTTCCAATCCAGTAATCGATTCCTTCCTGGTTGGTTACCATTTCTTTTTTTCGATTGGGTTTTACGGTATAGAGTTTCTGCCAGTTGCGTTGTTCGTCCTTTATTTTATCTTGTTTTGTTTCTGGTTCTATACGGGATCGCCAAAAAAGTAACTCCTTTTGATAGTTCTGGATGATCTCTTCAAAGTAGAGGAGCAATGCGGTTTTATCTTTCGGAATATATCCAGGGCCACTACAGCCACAAGAATGCCAGGTAATACCGACAACAAATAAATCTTTGATGTGTTGCCAAGCTTTGTTGTCTCCTTTTTTAGGTGCTTCAAAATCTTTTCCCATATTCGCCATGATATTCCCACATTGCGGGCATTTTGCTGCGGTATCTACATTAGTTCCTTTTCTAATATCAACCCACAGCCGGCGTTTGAACGTTTTTTGACAATCAAAACACGCATAATGCGGTTTATAGGCTGTCATAGCATATCTACACATATTTTTTCAGTTGTTTGGGCGATTTATTTCCCTTAAATTTTAAAAACAGTTCTTTTTTCTAAACAAAACTAGTAAAAGCAATGAATTATCGCTAATTATTCTTCATTTTTACTTTTATTAATAAATTTAAATAGATGTAAACGGTATTTGAATAAAAAATGTCTTGTAAAGTTGTTTTAAAATTAATTTTAGTTACATTTGTTAACATAATTAAGTGAAATTTAATTAAAAATAGAGAAAAAGAAATTAAAGTATACGTTTTGACTTGTTTCAAGCGTTATAGTTAGAAAGAAAAAAATGAGAAGAATACTATATATATTGTTGATGGGAGTAAGTTTTACATTCGTACAATGTAAACAAGAAAAGAAAGAGGACAAAGTAGCGGAGAAGATTCAAAATGATGAAATCAAATTGTATAAGATAACAACAGTGCCGTATGAAAAGAATGGGGGATATGTATTGAAAAAACAACAACCGAAACAAGGAGTACGCCATGTAAAAATCACCAATCAAACTCAGTTTGCTAATTTATTTGACCCCAATCAAACGCTCGTAGATCAACAAAATATTGACTTCTCTAAATCGTTTGTTCTGGCTTTAGTCGGTATTCCTAGTACGTTGGAAACGGCTTTTTCGATTATTAGCTTGAAAGAAAAAGAGGATTTCATTGAGCTTACTTACTGTCTGCAAGAAGAAGAAAAAGAATTAGCCCAAGCGATATATCCCTATACGATTCTGGTTGTAGATAAAAAGTATAATAAAGATATTCGATTTTTGATTGAATAATTTTAAAATAAGTGAAGGGGCAATAGGTAGCTTATAGATTCAAGTTTGGCTTTATTTTTGTGCTTGTTTGTATCAAATGATGTCTGTTTTAGCTAAAAAACATGATTACAACACTCAAAAAAGCAACAGATGAAAATTTCTACTCTTATACTTATCGGAAGCATTTTTATTTATGCGTATATAACAAGCAGTTAAAACCCGCTGTTTTTGTTATTACTAGGGCCAGCCCTTTTTGTTCTTACTAAATTAAAAAAGAAGAGATAATAATAAAAGGGCGTTTCTAATTAGAAACGCCCTTTTATTATTATAAACTGTGAACTGTTTTTATTATTTAACTTTTTTTGTCCAGGTATAAGCCCAAAAAGAAAATGGAATCGTTCCAACCATAACTAAAGCAGTAGATAATAGTGCATCTTTAGAAAACAAAGACACAATTGCACTAGCAACAAAACACATTCCTAATTGAATGGTGTTTTGTAAGGCTGCCGCTTTACCTGATTGATGCGGAAACAACTTAAGTGCTTCTGCTACGACAATAGGGTAACAGGCTCCATTTGCTAAAGCCATAAAACAAAATGGAATTAATAAACTCGTTAGCGTAGGTGTAGTAAAGATGGCTAAAAAGGCTGTAACAGCAATAGCCAAGGCAAATAAGGTAACAAAGTAAGCGATTAATTTTGTACCATCTATTCTAGCTGAAAGTGTTCGATAACCAAAACCACCAATAAGAAAGGCAATGGTCTGTGGCACAAAACTAAAACCGATTTCTCCCTCACTATATCCCATTTCTTTCAAAAAGAAAGGAGAACCTGTTAACCACGCAAAAAACGCGGCGGAACAAAAAGCGTAAATCATTACATTACCTACATATGGTTTAGATTGTAGCATGCTCCAATAAGATTTTTGCTTTTCTTCAGCTGGTTCACTTGACTCAAGATCCGTTGCATCAGACTTGGTGTTTTTCACTGTAAAAGTGTAGAGAATTAGCAATACGGCTATACCAGCCAAGGTAATAAAGATTGATCGCCATCCAAAGTGCTCCAATAAATAAACCCCTAATAAGGGAGCTAATGCTGGAGATAAAGCAACTAAAGGCATGATTGTAGCAAAAACGCGATTGGTTTGTTCTTTCGGGTAACGTTCTATTACGAGAGCTTGCCAGCTAACTGCTGCAGCACAAACACCGATGGCTTGTACCAAACGCAAAATTAAAAAGGCTGTAACACTTTCCGTAAAAAAGATCGCTAAAGAGGATAACGTAAAAATAAGTAATCCGATGTTGATGGTTTTAGGCTTTCCTATTTTATCGGAAATAGGGCCCCAAAGTAATTGAGCTATCGCATAACCTGCTAAAAATAGACTTAAGGTTGCGCTAATACTGCTTTTGGTTGTGTCTAAATCGACACGCATTTGTTCAAAGGCAGGAAGGTACATATCTGTAGCTAAGAAACCAATGATACTCAAACCTGCTAAATACACTAAAAAGAAAAAACTATTCTTATTATTCTGTGGCATATAATTTAAAAATTAAAGAATCTGCAAAAGTAGGTTTTTTTATGGAAAGGGGAAAAGGGAAAGGGGTTTTTGTGAAGTTGGTGAGGAGGTGAGGGGGTGAGCCAACCTTTATGGTAAAGAGGTTTTTTTGTGAAGTTGGTGAAATCGAAACGAAGTGTAGATTCATCGAATACAAAAATAAATGTAAACCCATGAGATAGGGGGTGAGTGAGCCTTTTATGGGAAAGGGGTTTTTTGTGAAGTTGGTGAGGGGGTGAGCAAACCTCACGAAGAGCAAACCTCACAAACCTCACAAAAACAACCCTCACTTATTTAAAATACGAAAAAGTTTCTCCGTTTTCTATTTGTAAAAGTGTATGGTAAATCAACTGAATTGTATGTTCTACATCCTGACGGTGAATCATTTCTACCGTTGTGTGCATATAGCGCAAAGGCAATGAAATTAAAGCAGAAGCCACACCGCCATTGCTATAAGCGAATGCATCGGTATCTGTTCCCGTTACGCGAGATAGTGCATTGCGTTGAAACGGAATCTGATTTTTTTCAGCTGTTTGTTCAATTAATGCGCGTAAATTATTTTGTACCGCAGGTGCATACGCAATAACTGGACCTTTCCCAATCGTATTATCTCCTTCGATATTTTTGTCTACCATCGGCGTGTTTGAATCGTGACAAACGTCAGTTACGATTGCTACATTGGGTTTGATGGTTTGTGTAATCATTTCTGCACCACGTAAACCAACTTCTTCTTGAACCGCATTGACAATATATAGTCCAAAAGGTAATTCTTTCTTGTTTTCTTTTAATAAACGCGCGATTTCAGCAATCATAAAACCGCCAATGCGATTATCTAAAGCTCTACAAACCCAGCGTTTGCCATTTAATACCGTAAAGGTATCAGGGTAAGTAATTACACATCCAATGTGGATGCCTAAGTTTAAAACTTCTTGTTTGCTATCACATCCAACATCGATAAAATTAGTTTCGATTTTTGGAGATTCCTCTTTTCCAGCTCTATTTCTAATGTGAATCGCAGGCCAACCAAATACACCTTCTATAATTCCCTTAGCTGTGTGGATATTTACGCGTTTTGATGGAGCAATCATGTGATCACTTCCTCCATTGCGTACAACGTGGATGAATCCATCTTCTGTAATGTGCTTCACATACCATGAAATCTCATCCGCATGTCCTTCAATAACCACTTTATACGCTGCATCAGGGTTAATTACGCCGACCGCATTGCCATACGTATCCGTGATAAAAGTATCTACATAAGGTTCTAAATAACTCATCCAAAGTTTTTGTCCCACATGTTCATGACCTGTAGGAGAAGCATTATTTAAATAGGCCTCTAAAAAATGCAGGGAGTCCTGATTTAATATTGTATTTTTATCCATGATTATTTTTTACACGAATGTACTGATTCGCTTGGAAATACTCAATCTAATTCTTTACATTTGGTTATATTTTTAACATATGAAAAAACTGTATTTTTATTTTTTCGTCTTCTTCAGTATGGCCTCTGCTCAAGCGCAGGAAGAGGAGTTAAAACCAGTGCCTAGTTTAGTGCCGATGGTTGAAATAGAAGATGATACGCTAAAGTATAGTATTCCAGAGATTTATATTGGTTCAAATACAAAAGAAGATCAGTATCGCCAGGACATGAATATCTTGCGTAATCGCATTCGCAGAGTATATCCTTATGCCCGTGCAACCGCTGAAAATCTAATGATACTAAATGATAATTTAGAAAAATTAGAGACCAATAAGCAGAAAAGACAGTACATAAAACGCTCTCAGAAGTACCTTGAGAGTCAGTTTAAAGATAAATTGAAAAAATTATCGCGTAAGGATGGAAAGGTTTTACTGAAATTAATTCACCGCGAGACGGGGGAGACTACGTTTACCCTAATTAAGGAATTTAGAAGCGGCTGGACGGCTTTTTGGTCCAATACTACAGCGAAGACCTTTAGCTTGGATTTGAAGTCAGAATATCATCCTGACAGTGATTTACAAGATTTTTATTTGGAGACGCAATTGCAATTCTTATTCTATACGTATCAATTAGAGCGCAGTGCAGGTAAGGAAAAAATTAATTTTAATGCGTTGAGAAAAATGTGGGAAATAAAAATTTCAGAAGAAGAGTTTTTTCCACTTGAATTAAGGGAATAGTTTTGGCTTTATAAAAATTAAGCTACCTTTGCAGTAATAGTGATTTTATGGAACAATTTATCGTATCAGCAAGAAAATATAGACCACAAACTTTTCAAGAAGTTGTAGGACAGCAAGCCATTACCAATACTTTAGTAAATGCTATAGAGAGCAATCATCTAGCGCAGGCATTGTTGTTTACAGGTCCGAGGGGAGTTGGAAAAACAACTTGTGCGCGTATTTTGGCTCGTAAGATTAATCAAGTAGGCTATGATGATCCTACGGAGGATTTCACATTCAATGTATTTGAATTGGATGCTGCATCAAATAACTCCGTGGATGATATTCGAAATTTAATTGATCAAGTACGTATACCTCCCCAAAACAGGAAAATACAAAGTATATATTATAGACGAGGTTCACATGTTGTCAACAGCAGCATTTAATGCGTTTTTAAAAACGTTAGAAGAACCGCCTCGTCATGCTATCTTTATTTTAGCAACTACAGAGAAACACAAAATTATACCAACGATTTTATCGCGTTGTCAAATATTTGATTTCAAGAGAATTACCATTGCTGATGCTGCGGATCATTTGGCTCTAGTAGCCAATAGCCAAGGGATTGCTTATGAAAGCGATGCTTTGCGTATTATTGCGCAAAAGGCAGATGGAGCAATGCGCGATGCGTTGTCTATTTTTGACCGCGTAGTTTCGTATTGTGGAAAAAATTTAACTAGACAAGCCGTTGCGGAAAACTTAAATGTACTTGATTTTGAGTACTATATTCGCGTAACGGATTTAATCTTAGCAAATAATATTCCTGCCTTATTGACTTCATTTGACTCTATATTGGCAAAAGGATTTGATGCACAGCATTTTATCGCTGGTTTAGCTTCTCACTTTAGAAACTTAATGGTTTGTAAAACACCAGAAACAGCTGCTCTTTTAGAAGTAGGAGAGCATGGTAGACAATTGTTTACGGAACAAGCAAATAAGGCTAGTGTTGCTTTGTTGCTTGATGCAATCGATTTGGCAAACGAAGCGGATCTGAAGTATAAAGCAAGTCAAAATCAACGATTACTTGTTGAGTTGTGTTTAATGAAATTAGCGTCTTTATCTTACGAAGGCGAAAAAAAAAAGATAAATCTTTCATAATTCCTGCTCAGGCACTAACTGCTATTGAGCCGTTAGCGCCGATTGAATTACCAACAGCTCCTGTGGCAGCTGTTGTAACGCAATTACCCGAACAAGCTGTACAACCTGTTGAACTTGCTCCTGTTGAAATACTAGTAACAGAACCAGTAAGTCCGCAAGTAGTGCCTGCTGTAGTGGAAGAAGATGTACCAGAATATAAAGCACAGAGTCAGGAAGTTAATACTACAACTTCACCTCAAGCAGAACCTATAGCTACAGCACCTGTAGGTGATAATCCTGCAGAATCACCAGCGTTATTTGCTGTTGATCCGATTGAACCAGCTGCAACTGTTGAAAAAAAGGTTTCGGCACTTTCACTATCTAGTATCCGTGCTCGTAAAGAGATGGAATCCTCTTTAGAGAAAAAGGTAGTCAATCCAGATGATTTACCTAAAGAGCCTTTTACTGCAGAACAATTTATGGAGGAATGGAACAAATATGCAGATAAATTAGCTCGATCAGGATTTATGTTAATGTCATCGTTGATGGGAATGGTTCCTCCGGTATTACGTGGAACATCCGTTTCCTTAGTGATGCCTAATGAAGGATCGAAATTAAGCTTTGACGAGAATAAGTTTGACTTGGTTAATTATTTGCGTAAAAAGCTAAGTAATTATGATTTAGAAATTGAAATCACAGTAAATGAGGAAGTTAAAATTCAAAAAAGAGTACTAGATAAAGATGATAAATTAGTTCGTTTTATCGAACTAAATCCTGCGATGCAGTATATGAAAGAAATCTTTGATCTAGAATTTAAATACTAGTAAAATCTAATCGTTATGATTAAAATTGGAAATGACAATACGCTAAAAGTAGCTAGAAAGACGAGCATTGGTTTGTATTTAACTGATGGAGAAACGGATATTCTATTGCCAAATAAATACGTACCTAAAAATATAGAAGTTGAGGATGAAATCGTTGTTTTTGTCTATTTGGATCAAGAAGAAAGACCAGTAGCAACTACGTTAGAACCTTATATTTATATCAATGAATTTGCTTTGTTAAAGGTGAGTTTTACCAATCAGTTTGGAGCCTTTTTGGATATGGGATTGGAAAAAGATTTATTCGTTCCATTTGCAGAACAAGCACGCCCAATGAAAGAGGGGAATTACTACTTGGTATACATGCAATTGGATGAAAAATCGAATCGTCTTGTTGGGTCAAGTCGTTTAAACCAATTCTTGGATAATGATACAATTACTGTTGCTATTGGAGATGAAGTAGAATTAATGGTTTCTCATATTACAGATCTAGGGATTAACGTTATCATCAATGAGAAGCACAAAGGATTGATGTATAAAAATGAAGTCTTTGAAGATTTGCGTACGGGTGACCGTATTGTGGGTTATATTAAGAATATTCGTCCAGATGGAAAAATTGATGTATCGAGAACACGCGTAGGAGTAGAGGCTATTTCTGATGGAGCAGAACAAGTTTTAGCTGCGTTAGTGGAAAATAATGGATTCTTAGGATTGTCAGATAGCAGTCACCCAGAAGATATTCGCACCGTGCTTAACATGAGTAAAAAGATGTTTAAGAAAGCCATTGGTGGATTATATAAAGATAAAAAAATCACGTTAACAGAAAAGGGAATTTACTTAGTAAAGGAATAGTTTTAGTAAACGGATAAAAAAATAGAAGCACTTGAAAATCAAGTGCTTTTTTTGTTTGTATTAAAGATTAACTTTAAGTCTTATTTCTCAATATAAGACTCCTTTAAAGCCTTGAATAAAGTCTTCTTTTGTTCATTGCAAGGCGATAAAAACGGATCATCTAACTTTGTATGATTACAAGTTGGTTTAAATTAATTTCGCAGAACTTGAATGATTTAACATTAAAATTTTAAGTGATCGGTTTATAATAAAATAAAAATCAGTATATTGGAGTTCGGTAAAAGAAAGGGAGAAGGTTGCTATTTATTGCTTTCCTCTTACTTCTTTATAAGGAGTATCTGTTGATATAATGTAAAAACAGTTTTCTTTAGGTTAGGATACGTTTCCGAAATATTTTTTTTATTGAAAATCCGCAGTTTTAGCCCTTGTAGATTGTCATTTCTTCTTAATAAAGGGTTAATTTAAACCCCGTTTTGTCTAATCGACAGTATTTAACTTTTATTTGGCTGATTTTATTTTATAGAAATTTAGATATAAAAAAATTTTCAATAAAAATATTCATATATTTATCAAATATAAGTAGTTCGTTTGCCGCTGAGGCTAGAAAGGCTGTGGCTATTCGGCCCTTTAGAAGATGTGTGCATTGTGATGAATTACTTCTTACACTCAAAATGTAGATTATTAACAACCATAAGAATGAACAAAACAAACAATTTCAAATCTCCCGGATTACTTTTTAGGGAGGCAATGCAAAAGGAAAGTCCCCTCCAAATTGTAGGTGCAATTAATGCCAATCACGCTTTATTAGCACAACAAGCAGGATTTAATGCTATTTATTTATCAGGTGGTGGTGTTGCAGCAGGATCATTAGGTGTACCCGATTTAGGAATTACAACCTTAGAAGACGTTTTAATCGATGTACAACGTATTACTAATATATGTGATTTACCGTTGATGGTAGATGTTGACACTGGATTTGGTCCATCAGCATTTAACGTAGCAAGAACTGTAAAATCATTAATTAAAGCAGGAGCAGCAGCTTTACACATAGAAGATCAAGTAGGAGCAAAACGCTGTGGTCACCGTCCAGGAAAAGAAGTGGTGAGCAAGCAAGAAATGGTAGATCGTATTAAATCTGCTGTTGACGCCCGTACAGACGAGTATTTCGTTATTGGCGCACGTACTGATGCCTTCGCTAATGAAGGATTAGAAAGTACATTAGAACGCGCTATTGCTTATAAAGAAGCTGGTGCAGACTTCATCTTTGCTGAAGCAGTGCCAGATTTGAGTTTTTACCAAAAATTTGTTGATGCAACAGGTATTCCAGTATTAGCGAATATTACTGAATTTGGAATGATTAAAATGTATACAGTAGAAGAGTTAAAAGCAGCTGGAGTAGGACTTGTTCTTTATCCACTTTCTGCTTTCCGCGCAGCAAATAAAGCGGCTTTGAACGTATACAACCACATTCGCCAAGAAGGTACACAAGCTAATGTATTAGATACGATGCAAACACGTGAAGAGTTATACAGCAGTATCAACTACCACGATTATGAACAAAAATTAAACACCCTATTTAAAAAACAATAAGCATGTCAAATAACGAAACAAGCTTCAAACCAAAGAAAAGTGTTGCGCTATCTGGGGTTGCAGCTGGTAATACAGCATTATGTAGCGTTGGAAAAAGCGGAAATGATTTATACTACAGAGGATATAATATATTAGATTTAGCAGCAAATGCAGAATTCGAAGAAGTGGCTTACCTATTAATTTATGGTCATTTACCGAATGAAGCACAGTTGAGAAACTACAAAGCGAAATTAAAATCGTTGCGTGGTTTACCAAAATCAGTGCGTAGCATTTTAAAAAATATCCCAGCAGCAGCACATCCTATGGATGTAATGCGTTCTATGGTATCTGCTATCGGAACGATTCAACCAGAAAAAGACGACCATAATACTGCTGGAGCTAGAGATATTGCTGATAAATTATTAGCCTCTTTTAATTCAGGATTATTGTATTGGTATCACTATACACATAACGGAAAAGAAATCGAAGTAGAAACAGATGACGACACAATTGGTGGTCACTTTTTACATTTGTTACACGGAGAGAAACCTTCAGAATCTTGGGTAAAAGCCATGCAAGTATCTTTAATCTTGTATGCAGAGCATGAATTTAATGCTTCTACTTTTACAAGTCGCGTAATTGCAGGAACAAATTCAGATTTCTATTCTTGTGTAACTGGAGCTATTGGTGCTTTACGTGGACCAAAACATGGAGGAGCTAATGAGGTTGCTTTTGAAATTCAAAGCCGTTACAATTCACCTGATGAAGCAGAAGCAGATATCAGAAAACGCGTAGAGAACAAAGAAGTAATCATTGGTTTCGGACACCCAGTTTACACGATTTCAGATCCAAGAAATGAAGTGATTAAAAAAGTAGCAGAAGAATTGTCTAAAGAAGCGGGTGATATGCTTTTATACGATATCGCAGAGCGTTTAGAAACTGTGATGTGGGACGAGAAAAAGATGTTTCCGAACTTAGATTGGTTCTCGGCAGTATCTTACCACCAAATGGGGGTACCTACTTTAATGTTTACGCCTCTTTTTGTAGTTTCTCGTATTACAGGATGGAGTGCACATATCATGGAACAACGCCAGGATGGAAAAATTATCCGTCCAAGTGCTAATTATGTTGGACCAGAGAACAAATCTTTTGTATCGATCAAAAACAGAAAATAATTTAATAACTAAAAAATAAGAATTTAAAATGTCATTACACATTTCAAACGAACGACCACAACCAGATCAAGTATTAGTTGACATTGCGGATTACGTATTAAACTATGAGATTAAGAATGATTTAGCTTGGAAAACAGCACACTACTGTCTATTAGACACGATTGGATGTGGTTTGGAAGCGCTAACATACCCAGCATGTACTAAATTATTAGGACCTGTTGTAAAAGGAACAATCGTTCCAAATGGAGCAAAAGTTCCAGGAACACAATTTCAATTAGATCCAATTCAAGCGGCTTTCAACATTGGAACAATCGTGCGTTGGTTGGACTTTAATGATACTTGGTTAGCAGCAGAGTGGGGACACCCTTCAGATAACTTAGGAGGTATTTTAGCTACTGCAGATTGGTTGTCAAGAACAAACATCGCAGAAGGAAAAGCACCTTTAAAAATGAAACAAGTTTTAGAAGCAATGATCATGGCACACGAAGTGCAAGGAGTTATGGCTTTAGAGAACTCGTTTAACCGCGTTGGATTAGACCACGTATTATTAGTAAAATTAGCATCTACAGCAGTTGTAGGAAAGTTAATTGGCTTAACACGTGATGAGTTAATCAATGCTATTTCTTTAGCTTTCGTTGATGGACAAGCGTTGAGAACGTACCGTCATGCACCAAATACAGGAAGCCGTAAATCTTGGGCTGCTGGAGATGCAACATCTCGTGCAGTGCGCTTAGCTTTAATGGCTAAAACAGGAGAAATGGGATACCCATCTGTATTAACAGCTAAAACATGGGGATTCTATGACGTTTCTTTCAAAGGAAATGCGTTTAAATTCCAAAGAGATTACTCTTCATACGTAATGGAGAATGTATTATTCAAAATTTCTTTCCCAGCTGAGTTCCACTCGCAAACAGCAGTTGAAGCAGCAATGACTTTACACGGGAAATTAAAAGAATTAGGAAAATCTACAGAAGATATCAAGAAAATCACGATTCGTACACACGAAGCGGCTATCCGTATTATCGACAAAAAAGGTCCATTAGACAACCCAGCTGACCGTGACCACTGTATTCAATACATGATTGCTGTTCCATTAATCCACGGAAGATTAACAGCTGCAGATTATGAAGATAATATTGCTTCTGATGCAAGAATCGACGTATTACGCGATAAAATGGAATGTGTAGAAGATGTTCAATTTACAAAAGATTATTTTGATCCAGAAAAACGTTCAATTGCTAACGCATTGACGATTACATTTAACGATGGATCATCAATTGATGAAGTAGTTGTTGAATACCCAATCGGACACAAACGCAGAAGAGAAGAAGGAATTCCTGAGTTAATTAAAAAATACAAAATTAACTTAGCTCGCGTTTACCCAGAAAAACAACAAAGAGTAGTAATGGAAAACTCTTTAGATTATGATACTTTGATTAATCTAAATGTAAACGAGTTTGTTGACTTACTAGTTATCTAAGCTTATACTTACACAAGAGTTGATTGAAAAATCAACTCTTGTTCCTTAAGTAACCACCAACCAACCCCAATAAATTATAACAACTATGACACAAAAAATAAACTTATACATAAACGGTGCATTTACAGCAAGTACTGCTACAGCCTATTTACCAGTTGAAAACCCAGCAACACAAGAAATTATCGCAGAAGTGCCGTTAACGGAATTAAAAGAAATTGATCAGGCGATTGCTTTAGCCGGTGAGGCATTTAAAACTTGGAAAGAAGTTGCTACACCAGAGCGCGCTAGATTATTTTTGAAATACCAACATTTACTAAAAGAACATCAAAAAGAAATCGCAGAGATTTTAGCAACAGAGAATGGAAAAACATTTGCTGATGCGATGGGAGATGTATGGAGAGGAATTGAAGTAGTAGAACACGCTTGTTCAATCCCTACCTTAATGATGGGCGAAACTGTTGAGAATGTGGCTCGTGCAGTAGATACGTATAGCTATATTCAACCGTTAGGGGTTTGTGCGGGAATCACACCCTTTAACTTCCCAGCGATGATTCCTTTATGGATGTTCCCAATGGCAATTGCCTGTGGTAATACTTTTATTTTAAAACCGTCTGAGCAAGCGCCTATGACGGCTATGAAATTAGCTGAGTTATTCCAACAAGCAGGATTCCCTAAAGGTGTTTTAAACATTGTTCACGGATCGAAAGACCAAGTGAATCACATTTTAAATCACGAGGATATTCGCGCTATTTCATTTGTAGGATCTGTACCAGTAGCGGAACATGTTTACCGTACAGGAACGCATAATTTAAAACGCGTACAAGCATTTGGTGGAGCAAAAAACCACATGGTTGTTATGCCAGATGCAAATAAACAACAAGTAATCAATAACTTAGTTGGAGCTTCTTGTGGCGCTGCAGGTCAGCGTTGTATGGCTATTAGCGTAGCTGTACTAGTAGGAGAAGCACAAAATTGGGTAAATGATATTAAAAATGCATTAAGTACAATCAAACCAGGTGTTTGGTCGGACGATGCAGCAGCTTATGGACCGCTAATCAACAAGCAAGCAAAAGAAAAAGTATTGCGTTTGATTAAGAGTGGTTATGACCAAGGAGCAGAAGTTTTATTAGACGGAAGTGACTGTGTTGTACCAGGTTATGAAAAAGGTTACTTCGTAGGGCCAACGTTGTTTAATAAAGTAACAACGGATATGGATATCTATAAAGAAGAAATCTTTGGACCTGCCTTATTATTAGTAACAGCTGATACTTTAGATGAAGCCATTCAAATCATCAATAACAACCCTTATGGAAATGGTACGTCAATTTTCACTAATTCAGGAGCAGCAGCTCGTAAATTCCAACACGAGATTCAAGTAGGACAAATTGGAGTAAACCTTCCAATTCCAGTGCCATTACCGTTCTTCTCTTTTACAGGGTGGCGTAAGTCGTTCTTCGGAGATTTACACTCGTATGGAAAACAAGGGGTTCGCTTTTATACAGAGACCAAAACAATCACAGCACGTTGGTTTGAGGAAGATGTACCTGGAGGAAATGTAAATATGACGATTAATCTTAAATAAGGGGGAAAGAGTATTATGCAATTTAATTTAGATGAAAATCAATTAGCTTTTCAAGATGCGGCAAGGAGTTTTGCAGAAAAAGAATTAGCACCCTATGCCTCAGATTGGGATGCAAATAAAATATTTCCACGTGAAGCAATTCTAAAAGCGGGAGAACAAGGATTCTGTGGGGTTTATACCCGAGAAGATGTAGGAGGATTAGGGTTTTCAAGATTAGATGCTGCTATTATTTTTGAAGAATTAGCAGCGGCTTGTCCGTCTACAACCGCTTATATTACCATTCACAACATGGTAACGTGGATGATTGACCAATATGGTAAAGAGCAAGTAAGACAAGCGATTTGTCCAGCATTGGCGTCAGGAATAAAATTGGGATCTTATTGTTTAACCGAGCCTGATTCAGGTTCGGATGCTGCTAGTTTGAAAACAACGGCAGTAAAACAAGGCGATACCTATATCTTGAATGGAACAAAAGCCTTTATTTCAGGAGCTGGAGAGAGTGATTACCTTGTTGTAATGGCTCGTACTGGAGAAGCAGGAGCAAGAGGAATTAGTGCCTTTGTTGTCCCTGCGGATGCAAAAGGAATTAGTTTTGGCGAAAAAGAAAAGAAACTAGGATGGAATACACAACCGACGCGTTTTATCTTTTTAGATCAAGTAGAAATTCCTGCTGAAAACCTATTAGGAAATGAAGGAGATGGTTTCAAGATTGCTTTAAAAGGTTTAGATGGAGGACGTATCAACGTAGCTATCTGTTCTGTTGGAGCAGCTCAAGGATCCCTGAATTTAGCTCAACGTTATATGCATGAACGCATGCAGTTTGGCAAAGCATTAGCTCAATTCCAAGCACTACAGTTTAAAATCGCAGATATGGTAACAGAGCTGGTTGCAGCACGTCAAATGGTTTATTTAGCTGCTTTTAAGCTAGATTCTAAAGATGTAAACGCAACAACGTATTGTGCCATGGCGAAACGCTTAGCTACAGATAATAGTTTTACGGTATGTAATGATGCCTTACAGCTATTAGGGGGTTATGGATGTACGCAAGATTTCCCTGTAGAGCGTTTAATGCGTGATGCTAGAGTACATCAAATTGTGGAAGGAACCAATGAAATTATGAAATTGGTGATATCAAGAAAGATATTAGAAGAAGGAGCAACTGTTGAAATACGTTAATCAATCATGAGTTTAATACTAACAGAAATAAAGAATAAAGTAGGTTTTATTACGTTGAATTCAGAAGCGACGTTGAACTCACTGAATTTAGAAATGATTGAAGCACTAACAGTTGCGTTAGCATCATGGAAAAATTCAAGTGAGGTTGCTTGTATCTTTATTCAAGGAGCGGGAGAAAAAGCGCTATGTGCTGGAGGAGATGTTAGACAATTGTATGACAATATTCTTGCACAACGTGAGGTAGATGCAACGCAAGTGCCTCAAGGTTGCTTTGATTTCTTTGCAAAAGAATATGCTTTAAATTACGCCATTCACACGTATCCAAAACCTATTATCGTATGGGGACATGGTATCGTAATGGGTGGTGGTATTGGTGTCATGGTAGGCGCTTCTCACCGTATTGTAACGGAGCGAAGCAAATTAGCGATGCCTGAAATTACCATTGGATTATTTCCAGATGTAGGAGCGACATGGTTTTTAAACCGCATGCCTTCTGCGTATGGAGTATACTTAGGATTAACAGGCGCTCGTTTAGATGCTGCTGATTGTAGATTCTTAGGCCTAGCTGATTATTATATGGAATCAACCGCCAAACAAGCGGTGGTTGATGCTTTAATTCAAGCTACTTGGTCTGAAAATGTAGAAGCACAAGTAGACGAGATGTTAACCACATTAGCACAACCGTATACAATTGGTGCATCACAAGCTGAAGCGCATCAATCGTTTATTCAACAATTTGAGTCAGTCAATACGCTGGAAGAATTCCGCGCTATTTTGATGAATTACAAAGACAAAGATAGTTGGATTGAAACGGGGGTACAGAGTTTTGAAAAAGGCTCACCAAGTTCAGCACATATTATTTTCAAACAGCTACAAGACGGAAAAGATTACAGCTTAGCTCAAGTTTTCCAAACGGAATTAAACTTAGCTTGTCAATGTTGTATTCATCCTGATTTTGCAGAAGGTGTACGTGCTTTATTGGTAGATAAAGATCAATCTCCTAAATGGCAACCTGCTACTTTAGAAGGTGTTACGTCTGGTTGGGTGGAGGGTTACTTTAAGCCTCTTTGGACGAAAGAGAATTGCGTTTTAAAGGATTTAGGTACAAACTAAAACGAAAAAGTATGGCAAAAATAGCTTTTATAGGCTTAGGAAATATGGGTGGTCCAATGGCTGCCAACCTAGTAAAAAAAGGACACGAAGTAACGGGATTTGATTTAAGTGAAGTAGCTTTAAATCAATTGGTTGCTCAAGGAGGAAAAGTTGCAAAATCAGCTTTAGAAGTAGCAAAAGGGGCAGAAGTAGTTGTTTCTATGTTGCCTTCTGGTAAACACGTTGCAGATTTGTATACGGTGGAATTTATGGCTCAATTGCAACCGCATGCTGTATTAATTGACAGTAGTACAATTGATGCTGTTACGGCTCGTTCTGTTGCGGCTTTAGCGGTTGCACAAGGACATGCAATGATTGATGCTCCAGTATCTGGAGGAACTGCAGGAGCACAAGCAGGTACTTTAACTTTTATTGTTGGAGGAGCCGCAGGTGATTTCGATAGAGCAAAACCCATCTTAGAAGGAATGGGGCAAAACATTTTTTATGCTGGCGAATCAGGAGCAGGACAAGTAGCTAAGATTTGCAATAATATGTTGTTGGCTATTCACATGATTGGTACTTCAGAAGCAATTAACTTGGGCGTACGTCATGGATTAAACCCTAAAGTATTGAGCGAGATTATGCAAAAAAGCTCAGGTAGAAACTGGTCTTTGGAAGTTTATAACCCTTATCCAGGTGTGGCTGAGAATACGCCAGCATCAAAAGGATATGCCGGTGGTTTTGCTGTGGATTTAATGACGAAAGATTTAGGATTAGCTGCAGAGGCTAGTTTAGATACAAAGAGCTCAACTCCATTAGGTAGTACAGCACTTAACTTGTATAGAATGTGGAGTGAAGCAGGAAATGGCAAGTTCGATTTTTCTAGTATTATTAAATTTTTAAACCAGCAATAGTTATGAATTTTGAGACGTTACAATACCAACAAGAAGGATATGTAGGCACCTTGACGATTAATCGCCCAGATGCGTTAAATGCATTGAACAATACGGTATTAGCAGAATTAAAATCATTTGCAGAACAAGCAAAAAGCAAAAGCGATCTTCGCGTTTTGGTCATTACGGGTTCTGGAGAAAAGGCTTTTGTGGCAGGAGCGGATATCAAAGCGATGCAAAGTATGACAGCAACAGAGGCAACGGAATTTTCCTATACGGCACAAGCTGCTTTTAATGCGATTGAAGCTTTGCCTTTTGCAGTTATTGCAGCAGTCAATGGTTTTGCTTTAGGTGGAGGTTGTGAATTAGCCTTATCTTGTGATATCATTTTGGCTAGTGAAAAGGCTAAATTTGGTTTACCAGAATCTACATTAGGTTTATTGCCTTGCTTTGGTGGAACACAGCGTTTACCTCGTGCTATTGGACTTTATAAAGCAAAAGAAATGGTCTTTACGGGCGATTTCTATTCTGCGGCAGCTTGTGAGGCGATGGGCTTTGTTAATCGCGTAATTGCTCCAGAAGAGTTGTTGAACCAAGCATCTGCTATGGCTCAAACGATTGCTTCTAGAGGACCAATTGCAGTAGCAAAAGCAAAAGAGTCAATGCATACCGGTTTTGATTTGTCTTTAGCAGACGGATTAAAACAAGAAGGGGCGTTATTTGGCGAATTGTTTCATACCGCAGACCAAAAAGAGGGAATAGGGGCTTTTGTTGAAAAGAGAAAACCTAATTTTAAAGGAAATTAATACCAAGTAAAAGAAATAAAATAAGGGCGTACGATTCATCGTACGCCCTTTGTATTTATAGCCGCTTTCCTTATAAAAGGGCAGCGCGTAATTGCTCGGGTGATTTAGGCGATAAATAGCCTAATGGAATATCGAATACTGTTTTCGCTCCAATATGTCCTTCTTTTGTCATTTTGGCAATCGCACGGGTAAAGGCTACTAAAACAGAAGCAGTAAATTCTGGATTACTCTCTAGTTTTAAACCAAATTCCATATGCTGTTGATTTCCATTTCCTGTTTCGCCTGATCGCAAAACAAATCCGCCATGAGGCATCGCACTGTGATTCAGTTTTAATTCTTCTTCCGAAATAAAGTGAACCGTTGTATGGTAAGGCTCGAAGTAATTGGGCATCGTTTGAATCTCTTGTGCAATTTGCTGTTGATCTGCACCTTCTTCAGCTACCACATAACACACCCTTTGGTGTTTCTGAGCTGCAGTAAATGTTGGATTTTGACCTGCGCGTACTTCTTCTAATGCTGTTTCAATTGGAAGTGTGTATTGTACACCATTTTTAACACCTGCTAAACGGCGAATAGCGTCAGAGTGGCCTTGACTTAATCCTTTACCCCAAAAGGTATAGGTTTCTCCTTGTGGTAGAACGCTCTCTCCTAATAAGCGCAACATAGAAAATAAACCTGGATCCCAACCAGTTGAGATTAGACTCAAGGTTTGATTAGCCTTTGTACATTGTTCTACTTTAGCAAAATAAGCGGGTATTTCACCATGATTATCAAAACTATCTACTGTATTAAAATGAGTTGCCAATTGGATGACTTGTTCAGGTAAATCGGTAGAAGATCCACCGCATAAAATCATCACGTCAATTTTAGCTTTATACTCCAATACTTGATCTAAAGCAACTACTTTCGATGTTGTTGGTAACGATTCAGGTGAACGTCTAGTAAAAATAGCAACTAGTTCTAAATCTGTATTTTGAGCAATTGCGTGTTCAACGCCTCTTCCTAAATTTCCATATCCTACAATACCTATGCGAATAGGGGTTGTTTCGTGTGTCATATCTGTTATTTTAACCATACCCCTACATGGGGTTCAAAGGGGCCAAAAATAGACAAAACTTTAGATAGATTTGGAAATTAGCTTATTTTAATTTCTTTTTCAAATTAAAATAAGCAGACTGCCTTATCCTCGTTTATTTTTTATTTAATAACGAACATCAGGACGTGGTAGAGGTTGAAACGGAGGGAATTTAGGATTCTCAGGAAAATAAAAAGGAATAACGCGAACTTCATAACTTTTAATATAGCCTTCTGCAAGGTGTAGACCTGAATTTTGAATGATAATTTCTTTAGATTCTCCTTTGTGTAGTAGTATTTTATCAGACGTTAATTTTTTGTTTTCACTGGTTATAGCTTCAACAAAAATATAGTTTATACTACTTTCTTGTGATTGTACATTGAAAACAAAATTGGTATTTGTTCCATCGTACGTTGGTTTGAGGTATTGGATACGTACTTGATCATTTTTGGCAACAATACTGTCTTCTGTAGTACAACTCATTGTGACTAGCAACAGACTAACTGCTAGCATAAATTTTACATTTAATTTCATTGATAAGGTTTTTATTGGATGTAAAATAAATTATAAACTTCAAATTTATTCGTATAAAATAAAGTGTTTAACGAAAGTTTATTACGTTTTTTAAAGAAAATGCTATTTAATTGTCTTTTTTACTTCTGGTGTAATTACATATTGTGTTTAGAATTATATTAAAAATACATATCCAATAATTTACTTGTTGTTTTATTTCGATATTTTAAATTTAGTTAAGTTATAATCATTTATTTAAGTCAAAATATGATTAAATCATTTTGGATTCTTATTTTTGTCGGGTAAAATTTAATTCAAACAGATGAAAAAAATAAAAACAGCACTTATTCTAGGCTTTTTCTGTCACTTCTGTGCATTTGCGCAACAAGATTACGATAAATTGACCAAAGAGGGACTTCTTACTGATTTTGACTTTATGGTAAAAGTAATTAAAGAGCAACATCCTAATCCCTTTCGCTTTATTACAGAAAAGGAGTTTGATCAAAAAGCGACTGTCTTGCGAAAGAAGATTGAAAAAGAGCCGACAATAGAAAATTTTTATTTATCTGAACCGTTAAGCTTAATACGAGATGCACATGCAAGTCTTGTTCCAGATCCAACTTTGTTTGATCAGGTGCTTAAAAACATGTCCTTCTTTCCTTTTAAAACAACCGTATATGACAATAGAGTGTTTATTAATCAATATACAAAGGAAATACCCGAAGGTGCAGAGCTGATTACTGTCAATCAAATAAAAGTAGGGGATATCCTCAATCAAATTCCCAATAGAGTAGATGGTGATATTCAAGCGAGTACACAGAAAGAATTTAGTCAATATCTTTCTTTTCGATTTCCAAAAGCAACCTCTTTTACATTAGTGTATAAAGAAGAAGCTAACGGAAGTTTAAAAACAGTAGAAGTAAAGTCCGTTGATTATGAGCGCTATAATTACAATGGGAGAAAGGCTATTTTGCCTTTGAACCTACTAGCGTATGATACAGGTATTTATGGATCTCAAGTAGATAAAGATACGTATCTCCTTTCTATTAAGGCATTTAACCTATCTGAAGAATATGCTTATTATATTTTAAATACTATTTTTACGGATATTAAGGCGAAGAACATCAAACAGGTGATTATTGATATTCGAGATAATGCCGGTGGTGCGCTGTCTAATATACCTTTATTTTATTCTTTTATCAGTAAAGAAAAGCACTTTAAAAATGTATATAAATACGCAACGAAAGTGCCAACCATTAATGTTAGAGAAAACTTGATTGATGAGAATAGTAAGTTATTAAATAACACGGATATTATAGCGTACGACAATTTCATGCAACAGCGTTTTGATAAAAATGAAAGTGATGGATTTTATTATGGCAATAATCGTTTGGATGAATCTTATGTAGAAAACTACCCACAAGATAAAAATGCTTTTACAGGAAATGTGATTCTTTTACAAAACAACAATACACTTTCTGCTGCAGCCTATTTTGCTTATATGTTTGAATTGAATGAAAGAGGTCCAATGGCAGGTCAAGAAACACAAAGTTGCAGTAACTTTACAACAGCCGCTTGGTTTTTAAACTATAAATTACCACATACCGCTTCTATTGTTGTTTTACCGCGATCTGAAATCTTTTTCAACACCGTTGCGAATAAAGATGCTGCTTGTAGGGGAGTATTGCCTCATTTTACTATTTCAGCAGATCAGTTTCAAAAAGGATTACAAACTGTTCAGGATCCGGAACTAAATTTAGCTTTAGAATTGAGCAAAAAGTAAATGATGTATAAATAAGTACAAATGGGCAAAGGGATTCTTTGCCCATTTTTATACGCTGTCATTTAGAAATAGATAAATTAAGTGTATTTTTACAATAGAACGAGTTTTTTATGCTTCCTACATTTTTTGATCGATTTAATTTATTTACCGCAGCGGAAATAGCTACTATTGTTGCTTTATTTCAACCACGTCATTTAACTAAACACAGCTTTTTAATCCGAGAAGGGGATTACTGTGAGGAGATTGCCTTTGTTGAATCTGGGCTTTTCCGCTCTTTTTATACGACGGATACCGGAAATGAATTGACCTATTGTTTTCGCTTTCCCAATGATTTAATAGGAGCCTATTCTGCTTTTATCACCCAAGGAAAAAGTGTAGAAAATATTCAAGCTATTGAACCTGCCGTACTTTGGGTTATTAAGCAAAAAGATCTTGCTCTTTTAGCCAATCAATTGCCCCAATGGACCGTTTTCTTAAAAGTAATAGCTGAACAACAGTATTTGGAACTCGAACAACGCGTGATGCAATTGCAGCGCGAAACCGCTCAACAGCGCTATAAAAACTTAGTATTGAATCACCCTAATTTCATTCAATCTATTCCCTTGCAATACTTAGCTTCCTATTTAGGTATTACACAACGCCATTTAAGTAGAATTCGAAAAGAGATTACTTTTTAGACATTTGTCTAGGATTTTAGGCTAAGTGGCCTAGTACCTTTGTTGAACTAATTTCTGCAGGATTGAATGATAATGCAGTAGAACAAAGGAATATAATGAAAAAAATAGTAATTCTAAATGGACATCCTAATCCCGCTTCTTTTACTAAGGGATTGGTGGAAGCGTATGAGAAAGGGGCAAAAACAAAAGGAGTAGAGATCAAAACGATCACCATCGCTGATCTTACTTTTGATTCTAATTTGCGCTTTGGTTACCAGAAGCGAATGGAGCTAGAACCTGATTTGTTGGATGCTATTCAAACCATTCAATGGGCGGATCATCTGGTGTGGATTCATCCTGTTTGGTGGGGTGGGTTGCCTGCTTTATTAAAAGGCTTTATTGACCGTACTTTTTTACCTGGAATTACCTATCAATATCGCGAGAATAGTATGTTGTGGGATAAGTTGCTAAAAGGAAAATCAGCTCATATCATTACTACACTTGATCAACCCGGTTGGTATTATCGTTTGATGTACGGGAGACCTAGTGTGAATCAATTAAAAAAATCAACCCTTCAGTTCTGTGGTGTATCCAAGGTTAAAGTAACCTACATTGGAATTGTTCGAAACTCAACAGCGGCTCAACGAGCAAAATGGCTAAAGAAAGTAGAACAACTTGCCGCGCGATAAGCTAGGCGATTAACCCTAACCCTGCGCTATTTCAAGACCAATATAACCTTGAAATAGTGCAGGGTTAAAGTATTTTGGCAAGTTCAAAATGCATTCCATCTTTTCGCTTAAAATGACCACCCCAATAAAATCCGTATTGATAAGCTAAAGGAACGAGTTCACGCACAGAACCAGGGGCTCCTAAGGGCGCTGGGTCAGTATTTAGTGAATTCCATTGTATGTTTAGATCAAATGCAGTACCATAAGCATGATTCGATAGCTTTGTTTTAGATCCTCGAATCAATCGAGGGACGTAGCTTCCGCCATAACTTAAAAGTAAGGGTAATAAACCGTTTTGCTCAATTGCATCAAAGAACCCACGGAGCTGTTCTGCGCCTTTTCGATGAAAGTAAATTGTCGATGTTGCGCCTTGTGGAATCTTTTTTAATTGGGGAATATCAACTGCGATAATATTTTCAGTCGCAAAATTATTCTTGATTGCAATCTGCTCTGGGTTTTGTGCTATTGGATTTGGTGTAAACTGAATTTCTCCAAATAGGCCTATTAATTGTTGCGTAGTTCCTATGGGACCAAAATTGGGTGGAAGTGGGAAAACTCTTCTTTTGGTTCAGGGTAAAACTCATCCCTTCTTGATAAGCAGCATACCACGTATTGGTACCAATATAGCCATCTACTAGGAGGTTTTTTTCTTTTTGGTATTCTTGTATCACTTGGATAAAGGAAGTGTCATACCAATCATCAAAGGAGCCGTTATACCTTCCTAATTGATGTTGAAACTCTTTCCATTGAATAATCAACGGCGTTTGTGTCTGGGGTTTAATAAGCTCTATATTCATTCTGTACTAGGCTGTTGATTAGGTAATTTGTCGTTTTAGAAAATTTTCATATCCTTCAGTAATAATACGCAAGCCTTCAGTCGTTTCTTGAGGGGTTAATGTTATTTCTAGTTTCCCAAGATTGGTTTTGGCACTCTTTTTAAGTAACGAAGCATCTGGTTTTCCAAAGTAAATCTGCAATTCATCTTGTATGACTTCCATTTCAAACTCCGTGGTGAACGTAGCTTTCTTAATTCCGCACATTTCCATCGGAACCATGGAAATTAAAGGTACTTCTACGGGTTCTTGAATAGAAGTAAAATTGTCTGGATTTGCACTACTTCCCGTCTGTACTTTGTGCGGATAAATAAGCGTGACTGTTTTGGGAACCAACGTTTTTTTGATTATTTCATTTCCACCTTCATCTAATATTTTTGATTCATGTTCTTCAAAATATTTGTCTAATAACATTAAATTCTTTTCGACTATTTGTTCACTAGAAAGCAAAATAGCTGTGTGAAGGACTTGAATGAATTTTTTAAAACTAATAGGGGCCATATTTTATTTTTTAGGGGTTGATGTTAATGAGGTGTATGATTGAACAGCTTCTTCTACGATACTTTTACTATTCTGTGCTAAGCCTATCGCTGCTTGACAATTGGAACAAGTAAATCTAGTTCCAAGTATTAATTGCGAAACTTCGATAAATACGGGGGTATTACATGCTGGACATGCAAGGGTTACGGTTTTTGTTTTCATCTTTATTTGATATTAAAAGGTTGAATATTTTTACTGTATAATTCCAAAATATTTAAAACGCCCAAAGGAAGCGGAAGCGGACCCGCTTGAATATTAATTTTGAGCATGCGTTGATTGGATTTTGAATAGTTAGGAACTGTATTATTTTCCTGATTTGTATTTGATATTTTACCATTTAATTGCGCTTTTCGCTCTATGATGGTATTGGATTGATTGATATAACTTGTTGTTGAAGTAATATCTAAGTTGAAGGCAATATTCATTTTTTGAATAGCGATAGAATTCAAAGGGGCAATGGAAATTAAAGGAACTTGAAAAACAACATCATAGGGTTTTGTTTCGCCATCTACTTTCATGAATTTCGTCAATACCATATTAATCATTTTTGGTTGATAGAGGTATTTAGCCTTGATTGTATCTCCTCTAGTTTTTCTTTTTGTTTTAGTAAAATATTGATCGAGTATAGAAGTAGTTTGTCCATTTAAAATCATCGTATTCGCTTTCGATAAGGCTATTAAAGGAGCTGAGATAATGGATTCAATGTTAAGTTCAGAATCTTGATCTCTAATGTAGGGGAGTACTTTATTCTTTTGATTCATCTTTTTACCTGTTTATAAATGGATTCTAACTAAGTTAGAATCCATTTGTTAGTACTAAAAATTAAAGCTTTAGCTTTTAGTTGTTACTCCTTTTTGGATGTAGCAACAGGATCAATAGATTTAGAGAAGACATCAATGATGGTGGTTACTCCAGTTGGTAAAGGAAGTTGACCTGCATGTACTTTCAGATTGTACTTAGCAGAATTACTCTTTGAATAATGTTGACTTGCTTTACTAGAATTACTACTGTCATAACTTACTTTACCTTTGATGGTTGCAGAAAATACACCAAAACCAATTTTTGCTTCTAGTTCAGCTTCAGCAGCTAATTTTTCTTTTTTTGCTTGAGAGCTTTCTTCACTAAAACTTGATTTTACCTCCATTTCGAAATCGACATCAACCGAATCAACTCCCAAAGAGTTAATAGGCATAATGGTTAATAATGGTAAATGAAAAGTAGTCGTAACTTTTTCAATACTTTCATCTTCTTGAACAAAGGTGCGTTCCAATTCCATTTTGATTAAAATGGGTTGATACGAAACCTCAGTTCCTTCCCCTTTACGCACAAAGCAAGTATCTAAGATAAACTTGGTTTGTGAAATAGCCATTTTGGCATTGGCGTCTGCAGCGGCATTTAATGGTCCTCCAATTAATGCATCCATGGGTAATCCCGTGAATTGCTGCGCAATTGATACTAGATCTGCACTCATAATTATTATTTTTTAAATTTTAATAAAAGTACAGGCCTCAAATTCTTTTTTATAGGGTGAAATCCCTTAGAAGTAAAGAGAAAATACCCTTTTATCTTAAAAACATCGCTTCCTCGCTCTATCTAACGTATTTCTACCCGTTATGGCTTACTATTTGTTTGATATAAATATATGTAAGTAGATTACTATTGGAACATTAATACCGCTTCGAGGATTCGTATTGAGGCTGTTTTATAACTAGTATATTCACACCTGTGCACTTTATTAAAGAGCTAAAAAGATCTATTTATTTCTTGCTGATACACACTAGAGTCTCCCATACTACTTTACACTGACAAAGTTGTCCAAACACCCTATAGTTGATTGCCTTTTATTTGGAATTCCCTAAACAGGGGACTAGGGGATGTCTAGTATCAACCTCATTTTATTCTTACAGCATGAAATATAAAATTACGCTCATGGAAAAAGACACCTTACTTCTTGAATTAATTAAGGATTTTTTAAATGCTTCAGATTATTTTGAGGTAAACTATTCCTTTGAAGATTTTTCGAGTTTTTATTCTTCTTTTTCTGCTGTTTGTAAGAATACAGATTTAATTGTTATGGACTTTCAATTGGGTGATATTCTAGCTGAACAATTGGTAGCCCTGTTCCAATTGGAAAAGACCGATATTCCAATCTTAGTATTAACCTCTCATTACAATCAATCCCTCATTGGCTATATGCTTAAATTAGGGATTGCTTGTTATATACCTAAATATATTCGATTAATGGAATTTGTAACGATTATGAAAGAAGTGCTTGACAAAGGGCATTACATCAGTAAGGAGCAATTTCCATATATAAAGGAATCTATTTATGATAGTTCAGGAGAGCTGGCCATAAAAAAATACAATATTTCAAAGCGAGAATTAGATATTATCTATTTGCTTGCGCAACAGTGCTCGGCTAAGGAAATTGGAGAACGCTTATTTATTGCTCCCAAAACAGTAGAAAACTACAAGAATACCTTATTTGTAAAAACAGGAACCAAGACCATTGTTGGTTTGGTTCTTTGGGCTGTTCAGCGCCGAATTATTTCTATTGATTTACTTTATCAAATGTGAATTGAGAGGTGAAAATAGACGCTAGATTTATGGTGTTAAAAAGGTGTATTTCAGGCGAATTAATCGCCCGTTTATTCGTTTAAAAAAAGCAAAATACGTATCTTGCTAGTTCTACTAAAAACATTCAAAATCAACAAAAAAGCATGTTAGTTAAACTCTTTTTTCTCTTCACCAAAATTGGCATTTTTACTATTGGTGGCGGGTATGCCGTAATTCCCTTAATTGAAAAAGAAATCATCAGTCGTTCTTGGTTGGCTCATGATGAATTTTATGAACTTTTAGCGATAACAGAATCACTACCTGGCGTTTTTGCAACGAATATTGCGGCTTTGGTGGGTTTCAAAATAGGAGGGATAAAAGGAGGTATTTTAGCAGCATTGGGCACCATTATAGCACCTTTCGTTATTGTACTGTTATTAGCGGTGTTTTTCAATCGATTTCAGGATAATATTTATGTAGTCAAGGCTTTTAAAGGATTGAGACCTGTTGTTGTAGCCTTAATTGCAGCCCCTTGTTATACCGCCATACAAATCAATAAAATGTCAATAAAAACCTTACTGCTACCACTACTTGCTTTGGGCTTGATGTGGGGAGCCAATGTATCTCCTGTTTGGATTATTTTAGCTGGTTGCATCGGAGGAATAGTTTATCACAGTTTGCGTAATAAATCTATTTCTAAGTTATGATTTTTTATCAATTGTTTTGGGTATTTATTAAAATCGGAACTTTTGGTTTTGGCGGAGGCTATGCGATGCTTTCTCTTATTCAAGAAGAAGTAGTCGATCATCACCAATGGATTTCGAAAAGTGAGTTTACTAATTTGGTTGCTGTTTCGCAAATGACACCAGGGCCTATTGGAATCAACACAGCCACGTATGTGGGTTATGCAGCTTTAATTAATGAGGGGTATCCCGTTTATATTGCCATATTGGGGTCTGCTTTAACCACCATTGCCCTATGTCTGCCAGCATTTCTTATGATTGGTTTGATTTCTTATTTTTATTTCAAATTTAGGTCGAATAAATTCTTTGCTTATGCTATCTCTGGAATAAAACCCTTAGGTATATCCTTAATTGCTTTAGCTGCTTTGTCTTTAACTAATAAGGAAAGTTTTCCGGACTATTTTAGTCCCGTTTTATTTATAGGAGCTTTGGTTTGTTCTATCCGCTTTAAGGTGCATCCCATTTTAATTCTATTTGGGGCAGCTTTTTTGGGAATTCTATTTTATTAAATACAACCTCTTTGGTATAGGAATATACCAAAGAGGTTGTGGTTTTATCTGCTTTGTTTTTTAAATACGATAAGAGCTAAGAAGCAAAATACAGCTGCTACAAAAAAAGAGATCCCATGAAAGATAAAAGTATTTTCAGGCTTTGAAAAGGCATAAAATAAATAGGTAAAAAGAAGAGGACCAAGGAGCGTTGTTAAGCCATTGATACTGCTGAGTATACCTTGTAAAATACCTTGCTTATTTTCTTGAACCATCTTAGAAAGCAGCGATTGAAATCCTGTTTGTTGAATACTTCCGATTAAATAAAGTATCATGCCCATCCATAAAATAAAAGGGCTAGAGCTAAAACTAATGAGTAGTAAGCCGCCAATACTGAATACAATGCCCCAAGTAATGAGCTGTTGATCCGTTAAGTATTTCGAAACAAATTGAATGAAGTAAGTTTGAATCAAAAAGGTTAAAATTCCAATAACGGTGAGGGATAATCCAACTTGCTGTTTGCTCCAATCATATTTTCCAAGTGTATAAAAGGACCATGTACTTTCCATACTATGAGAAGCTAAAGCTAAAAAGAAAAATACAACTAAAAGGATACCTAAATTTTCAATGGATTGCATGTCTTTCCATTGTTTGAATGGAATTGTAAACGCAAAAGGAGTTTTTCCTTGATTTTGGTTTGTTTCTGGAAAATAGAGATACCCAAAGCACATATTTATTAGCGTTAAGCATCCAGTAAACACAAAAGGCAATCGGAGGTTGTATTCCCCTAATATTCCGCCCATAATTGGTCCTAGAATAAACCCTAGGGCAAAGGCTGCATGTAGATAACCGAAATATTTGGTTCGTTCATCTTCCGTTGAAATATCAACAATCGCAGCCGAAGCAACAGCAAAAGTAGCCCCAGTAATTCCAGCAATAATACGACCAACTACTAGTAATTCATAGGTAGAGGCAAAGGCCATAAAAAAGCAATCAAGAGAAAAGCCTAGCAAAGAAAAAAGAAGAACCCGACGTCTTCCATACTGGTCACTGATATAGCCAATGATGGGGGCAAAAATAAATTGCATTAGTGCATAGGCTAAGGCAAGAATCCCTGCAAATTTGGCTGCGTGACTTAAATCTTCATGCAGTAATTCTTTTAGTAAATCGGGTAAAATAGGAAATATAATTCCGAACCCAGCGGTATCTAATACTAAAGTAATTGTAATAAAAATTACAATTTTAGTTTTGTTTTTAAAAGTCATAGATAATAATATAAAATAACCGTACCCTAAAAAGAAATAGGATAACATAAATGAGAAATTAAGAGCTAAGCTCTTCTAAAGGTTATTTTAATTATTGCTGCATAAGAATACAAAGGTATCTTAAATCTAAAACCTATCCAATGAAAGGGCAAAAAAAGAAGAAATAAAATTAAGTTCCTCATTTTCATTTATTAGATGGGCAAAGAATATATTTTTTCATTTCTCATAATTAGGGTAGTTTGTGTTTTTTATTCTCTATTTGTGTTGCTATGTGTTATTTATTAATAAAATTAAGTTAAAAAGTTAAAATTATTTGATTTTTTAATAATATTTTGTAGTTTAAAGGAAATAAAGACCTAAATTGATGCTTATGAAGACCCCAAATAATCAAGCAACTGTAGCTACTATCTTTCAACCTGTACAAATAGGTTCGCTTACTTTGCGCAATCCTGTAATCAAAGCAGCAACAAGTGAAGGGCGAAGCCCTGAAGGAAAAGTAACGCAAGCTTTAATTGATTTTCATCGCGGATTTATTGAAGGAGGAATTGCTATGACAACTTTAGCTTACTGCGCGATTTCTAAAGCAGGATTTGCTGCACCAGGTGAAATTTTAATGGTAAAAGAAAATATTGTCGGGCTAAAAAAGTTCACTGAAGCGATGCATAAAGCCGGAGGTAAAGCCTCTGCACAGCTAGGGCACGCTGGACCTGTTGCAACAAAAAAAATCACAGGCGTTCGCCCAATTGCACCTTCTCGTTTTTTTAACTTGACAAGTTTACAAACTTGCCGAGCGATTACACTTAAGGAAATGGAAGAAATCAAGGAACAGTTTGCAGATGCGGCGGCAGTTGCTGTAGAAGCAGGTTTTGATGCGATCGAACTTCATTTTGGACATCTGTATTTGGTATCCTCTTTCTTTAGTCCGTGGATTAATAAAAGAACCGATAAATACGGAGGATCTATTGAAAATAGAACCCGTTTTGCCAAGGAAATTTTATTAGCTGTCAAAGCACGTGTAGGGGATCAATTAGCTATTATTGTTAAGCTCTCTATGGATGATGGCATCAAAGGTTCAATTTGGTTAGATGAGTCTACGGAGACAGCGCGAATATTAGATGAAACAGGAGCGGTAGATGCTTTTGAATTAACGATGGGATCGTCCGTTTCCAATCAGATGTATTTGTTTAGAGGTGCAACAGATATCGACGGCATGGCCGCAACTCAAAAAGGAATTATGAAACTAGGAGTTAAATGGTTCGGAAGGCGAATTTTAGGAGAGTATCCGTATCAAAATTTATATATGCTTGAATCTGCTCGTCAGTTTCAACAAGTTGTACAAAAAGCTAAACTAATTTTGTTAGGAGGGATAAATACTTTTGAACATATCTCAACCGCTGTGGAAGAGGGATTCCCAGTAGTTGCAATAGGAAGAGCATTATTACGCGAACCCGATATGATTCAAAAAATCAAAGAGAATCCAAATAAAGCAGGGGTGTGTATTCATTGTAACAAATGCATGTTCTCTGTTTACACTACAACAAACTGTGTATTTACAAAAGATTATGCAGTCACGTCACACGTGGCAATTGTTTAATTTTCTTATCTTATTCAACGAATCGAGTCATGTAGCTTTATGTGACTCGATTCACTTTTTAAGTCTATCAGTGTCATTTTACTTTCGATATGCGCTCAAAGAAAATCCGGTTTCTCTTTTAAAAAATCGCCCCATATAAGAAGGATCTACAAAATGAAGTTCTTCTGCAATTTCCCCAATACTCTTATCTGTTGTTCGAAGTAGTGTTTTAAGTTCTAGTACAACTTGGCGATTGATTAAATCTTTTGGTTGATCGTTTAAGTGTTTTTTTGAAATTTGAGCAAGATAGAAGGGAGTGATATGTAATTTTTCTGCATAAAAAGCCACTTCTCGATGTGTTTTAGCATATTGTCCAATAAGATCCCAAAATTTCCAGCAGAATTCTTCTTGTCTACTAAATTTTCGCTGTTTGAAGGTCCCTTGCTCATTCATATATTCTGCTAGACGCAGGAATAGATTTTCAAAGTGATTGCAAACCATTTGCTGTACATGAGAGGCATTGTTCTCCAGTATATACAACAGTTGTTTGTTCCAGTATACTACTTGTTGTTTCTCTCGCTTACTTAACTGATATAATGGGTAATCATGAATAAAACCAAACAATTGGTTGGGAAGCTGATAGGCTATTTCACTAGCTAAACTTCGATCAATCAGATAACCATAAACTTTAAAATCAGCTGATTTTTGCTGCATAATGGCTATTGTATCACTAGACAGTACCGTTAGCGTATCTTTAGAGAGCGTATAGTCTTTAAAATTAAGGGTGATGGTAGCTTCTCCTTCTAATCCAATTAGTACAACTAAATAGGAAAGCTTCAAAGGATATCCCAATTGGTTTTCCCAGGTTGTTGTCCCGAAGCGCATTCCAATGGATGAAGTTTGAAAGCTAGAAGTTTGCATGTTAGTTTTGATTATGACGTAAATATACGTTTTTATCTCATTAAAATATTTAATTTGTTTTCAAAAGTACCGAAAGTGCTTAAATTTTGGTATATCGTAACCCGTTTATACCTACTACTTTTGCCCTAGAAATTAATAGAAGTAAAAAGATGAAATTTACAACAGACCGTTTAATTCTCAGACCTTGGGAAGTAACAGATGCAGAAGATTTATTTCGTTATGCTAAAGATGAAAACATTGGACCAGTTGCAGGATGGCCTGCACATACTAGTGTAGAAGAAAGTAGAAGTATTATTGAAGGAGTATTTTCTAAACCAGAGATATACGCTGTAGCAATAAAAGAAAACAATCGCGCTATTGGGTGTATTGGATTATTGATTGGCAAGGATAGTAATTTTCCTATTAGTGAACAAGAAGGAGAGGTAGCGTATTGGCTTGGTGTTCCATTTTGGGGACAAGGATTGATACCAGAAGCACTTGAAACAATTATCCAACATAGTTTTGAAAACCTTGAATTAGAGACGCTTTGGTGTGGCTTTTTTGAAGGAAATGAAAAATCCAAAAAAGCACAAGAGAAATGTGGTTTTCAACATTCACACATTGTTGAAAATCAATACAATCAATTTATGAACGACTACCGTGTAGAACACATCAGCCGTTTAAATAGAAGTGATTGGCAAGCGAGACAATAAAAAAAAGGGAAAACTTATATCAATCGTTTTCGTATTGCTGTGAGTTTTCCTCTATAAAAATTGCTTTTTATTTACCCTTGCTTTAGAGAAATGGTTGAATAAAATAAATATAGAAAGATGATATTTCCATCTAATTATGAAGAAAAATGCGGATTTACATCCATTCGCGAAATGCTCAAGGATTTATGTTTAGGTTCTTTAGGCATTGAAAAAGTAGATGAATTAACTATTCATACAAATTTTGAACAGCTTGTTCATCTAGTAGAACAAGTAGAAGAAATGATGATGTTACTAGAAAGGGAGCGTCGTTTTCCATTAACGGATTATAGCGATACACGTTCTACAGTTCAACAAGTCATAGCAGATGCTACAAGCTGGTTAACGATAGAAGATATATTAGCGATTCAACAAACGTTAATCAGTGGGAAACAGTTATATGAAGTGGTTACCCAACAAGAAGGCGATCGACATGTATACCAAAAAATGGCACTTTTGGCTAAAAACTACGAACCTTTAGACGAATTAGCTGATGCAATTAGTCAAGTTGTTGATCAACAAGGCCAGGTTCGCGATAGCGCATCCAAGGAATTAGCCTCTATTCGCAAAGAAAAAATACAGGTTAAACAGACGATTCAAAAGAAGTTTGATTCCCTATGGCGCAAAGCACAAGCAGCAGGATTAATTGATCAGGAAACACCATCCAGTATGAGAGATGGACGTATGGTCATTCCGATAACAGCCTCGTTTAAACGCAGATTTAAAGGGGTGATACACGATGAATCTCGTTCTGGAAAAACTGTTTTCATTGAGCCGGAAGAATTAGTTAGCGAAAATACCCGACTCTTTGTTTTAGAACAAGAAGAAAGAAGAGAGATTGTACGTTTACTCGTTGAATTGACTCGTGCTGTTAGACAAAGTGAAACGCGATTATACCAGTTGTATACCTTGATTGGCACATTGGATTTTATTCGTGCCAAAGCTTTGCTTGCCCAAAAGATAGGAGGGATTAAGCCTATTATGGTCAATCAACCCGTAGTAGACTGGAAACAAGCGTATCATCCGATATTAGCGCTGCGTTTACGAGAAGCTGGTCAAGTTCTTCATCCATTAACCATTAGTTTGGCAGAAGAC
This sequence comes from Myroides gitamensis, assembly GCF_029894455.1. Taxonomy (NCBI): domain Bacteria; kingdom Pseudomonadati; phylum Bacteroidota; class Flavobacteriia; order Flavobacteriales; family Flavobacteriaceae; genus Myroides; species Myroides gitamensis. Next base: position 1,343,822 of record NZ_JARYHN010000001.1, on the reverse strand, counting down.
CACCGCATTTTGGTGGTTTCAGGAGCAAATTCAGGCGGGAAATCAGTAACTTTAAAGACTGTTGCACTTTTACAATATATGTTGCAATGTGGGTTATTAATTCCAGTTGATCCTACTTCAACCGCAGGGTTATTTGAACATTTGTTTTTGGATATTGGCGATGGACAAAGTATGGAGAACAATTTGAGTACCTATACCTCTCATTTGACTACCATGCAGTTCTTCTTAACACATGCGCATGCACAAACGCTGATTCTCATTGATGAATTTGGTGGAGGTACAGAACCTGAATTGGGAGGTGCTATTGCTGAAAGCATTTTAGAACAACTCAATGAGCAGAGATGCTTTGGATTAATCACGACTCACTTTTATAATTTAAAAGGGTTTGCACAACGCACCCAAGGATTAGAAAATGGCGCCATGTTATATGATTTTAAGGAAATGAAACCCTTATATCAGCTATCTCAAGGACATCCAGGAAGTTCATATGCTTTAGATGTTGCACGTAGAATCGGATTAGCTGAAGCAATTCTCTCTAATGCTTCGCAAAAAATTGATGCCAACTATCTTGTGATTGAAGAAGAATTACAACGCGTAATAGCAGAAAAAGTAGCGGTATTAAAACATCAACCCGAACGACTAAGTTCAGATGTTGTAGTAAGCATAGTGGAGTCTAAAGAAATAAAAAAAGTAAGTGAAAAAGTAGAAATTCCTGTACCCATCAAACAATTGGACATCGGTATTTCAGTAGTAATAAAATCTAACGCTAAAGTAGGTGAAGTCCTCGAAATAAGAGGGAAGAAAGTCCTTGTTGCTTTAGGTGGAATTAAACTTACGGTTCATTTAGATGATATAGAAGTAATATAAAGAAGAGAGGATGACGGTAACCGCATCCTCTTTTATTTTTATAGATGTGTTCCTTTGAAAATCATTTCTTCACTAGTAGGAGTAAAAGGATTAAGTTCCCAATCTCCAAATAGATTTTCAACAGTTAATCCCGCTTCTTCTAAAAGAGCTACAATGGAATCTTGTGATGGAAAATCAATAAGAGAAGATGCTTGCCAGAGTTGAGTTGCATCAATGGTTTGGTAATAGGTATGGTAACAAAGTAAATGATTTTGTTTTTCCCAATCATTCCAAGCTTTGACTACGCCGTAGGTGGGGTGTTTAAAATAGCGGATAGAGGCTTGAGGGGTCCAAGTTTTCCATTCTTCTACTATTGGATTTCTACTGTCAAAAATAAAAAATCCTGTAGGTTTTAAATGTTGCTTAATCTTTTGAAAAAGTGCCAATCGATCAGCATCCGATTGTAATGTTTGAAAGCTATGGCCAGACAATAAAATAACATCAAATTGTTGGTCTAAGGAGAAAGTGCAAATATTTACTTTCATCCAACTAACGGTTGAAGATTTGGTTTGAGCTATCTCTAGCATTTCTGCGGCAAGATCAATACCATAGACTTTTTGACACTTTTTTGCTAGTTCTGCTGTTAACGTTCCAGTTCCACAACCTAAATCAAGTACAATATCTGTTTTTTTGACTTGATGCGATAGGGTTGTAAAACCCTCAGACCAAGGGTTATCATAATCATAAAACTGTACGAGACTAGCATCTTGGTATAAAGTATCACTATGTATAGGGTTTGATTGATTCATGTAGCTTATTTTATCATTTCATCGACAATTTAGCGCATTATTCTAACTCATTCAAGAAATATATTTCTTTCTTCTTGAATGATGTGTTTTTTTTAGTTTTATCACTCGGAAGTAAGTAATTTTACAATACATAGTCCTGCTATTATGCTTTTAGAAAAACTATTACAAGAATATGCTCTTCCATTAGAGACCTTTACATCTAAGGAATACGATTTATTTGATACTTTTTTTGAAAAAAGAAAGATCAAAAAGAATGCTTTTTTAGTTCGAGAAGGAGAAGTAGAAAAGTATAGTTACTTTATTTATCAAGGTATTCTTCGTTGTTGGGTATTGGATCAAAAAGGAGTAGAGCAAACCTTTTGGTTTTGTAAACCGGGTACATTTTCGATGTCTAATATTTCTTTTACGCTCAATCAAAGTGCAACTTTTCATGTACAAGCCGTGATGGATTGTGAGGTTTACTATATTGATCGAATACAAGTAGAACAGTTGTATCAAACGATTCCTTCGTTGAAGGCTGTCTTTGATAATTTAACTGCAATCTTGCTCAATCGACTACTAGAACGTCAAGTATATATGATTAAATATTCACCAGAGCAGTACTATTTAGAGTTAGTTACTTCTTATGGGGCCTTAATTAACTTTATCCCCCTTAAAGATATTGCTTCATTTTTGGGGATTACTCCACAAGCATTAAGCAGAATACGCAAGCGAATTTTTTAACCCAAGTTCAGTGTTTTTATTTCCAAAGGATCGAATTTTGTACCTCTAAATAAATTAAATATGATACGACAACTTACTCCCACAGACTACCCACGTTTACTAGAGATTTGGGAAAGTGCTGTTTTAGCTACGCATAATTTTTTAAAAGAAGAAGACTTTGCTTATTATAAAGAAAACCTACCCACTTATTTTTCTTTTGTATCCCTTTGGGGTTATGAATACCAAGGACAATTGGTTGGGTTTATGGGGTTAGCAGAAAATAATTTAGAAATGCTATTTATTGATGCTGCGATTCGTGGGCAAGGAATTGGCAAGAAGTTACTTGACTATGCAATCCAAAATGAAGGAATAACGCAAGTAGAAGTAAATGAACAAAATGAGCAAGCTGTTGGTTTTTATCAGCATATGGGCTTCCAAATAAAAAGTAGAGCAGCATTAGATGGGCAAGGAAAACCTTATCCTATTCTTAAAATGAGCTTGGATTTATAATCCTAATCTAGTAACAACGAACTAGATCTAGGTCTAGTTCGCTGTTACCTTATAATCCTTCGATTCCTTCAATCCAGTATCCTCTTGTATATACTTTACTCGTCGTTTTATCTTTAATTACTTTTCTGAAAATCTGTATTGATTTAGCATTTCCTGTTAATAAGAAAATGGCATCTTTCCATTCTTGAGACTCGATGGGCGCTAACTGTCCAATGGTTCGCTCATTTCTGAATACTTTATTTTTAGGATACACTACAGCCTGTTCAAATCCCAGTTTTTCGGGTATATGTTTATTTTCCTCATCTAGTTCAAACAGAAAGAGAAATTCACTATTCATTTGCTTCCACTTTTGCAATAAAGATAAGCCCAATCCCAAAGACGTTTCATCACCAAAAAAAACAAATTTAGTACTAGGTAAATCGAGATAATTACTATTTGAGCGCAAGCTGTTCATGCTAATTTTATTCCCTATAGCTAATTGACTCATAAATGCTTCTCCACTTCCTTTTTGTTTGTGTAAATAGACAATAAACTCCAAACATCCCTTTGCTTTATCCAAAGAAGATACAGTATATTTTCTAGTTTGGGTATAATTGAGCTTGAAACTTACATAAGATCCACTTGTAAATTGAAGTTTTTCAAATTGTCCCTTGATGCGAATTCGCTTGATGGAAGGGGATAAATTATCGATATCGACTATTTCTGCTTCAGGAACTTTAACTGGGGCTATACCTAGAAAGTCCAATATTCTTCTAACACTATTTGATATCATTTCTTTTTCTTTCAAATTTAAAACAAAAAAGAATGTAAAGTAAGAGAATAAAAGCAGTAGATAGTGGACAAAACGCAGTTTTTAAAGGATGGTAAATGGACAGTAAGGGATTGTGTGTTGTGATTTAATTAACATAAAATAGATTTTTGTATTTTTTATCCTATTTTTTATTGATGTTTATTTTAAATATTCACATAAAAAAATAATGTAATTTTATTATAATTGCTATATTAGTACCTATATGTAAAAAAATCAAAATTCACAAAAAGTAAAAACAAGTAATATTTGCCAAATAATTTAAAATTATTTACGTAAAAATTAACACTTAACTATAGAAAAATAGGGGGGGTATTACCCTCGTACAACCAGCTAACCAACTTAACCAAATGAAGGATTATGACTAAAAAACTACTTTTAAAATTCTTTTTAATTTTCCTCTTTTTATCGGCACAGCTAACTAAAGGACAAAACTATACTCCCTTAGTTATAACTTCCGGTTTTAATGAAGATGTTATTGCAGAGGATAGCCCTGCATCTACCTATACCACCTCGGCCGTTGATGCAACAAGCTCTGGTGCAAATAATGCTTTTATGAGTACGAATTACCCCAATGCAACAGTAGGACTTCCTGCGAATGGGTTAATTACTTCTATTGCAACAGGCACACCGGGATTGACCTTTCAGCTAGCGCCATATAATCAAAATAACAGTTTAAAGATTAATGCAAATAATGGAACAGGTACTTTAGCGGTTCAAACAACAAATAAGTTAATTAAATTATATTTATTAGCTACTTCTGGAAGTTCGCCGTCAACGTTTACAGGGACCATTACTTTTACAGATGCAACAACGCAAACATTTACTTCTCAGTCTGTTCCAGATTGGTACGACCAAGGTACACCAGCAATTACAATTCGAGGAATTGGAAGAGTACCTCGTACTGGAACTCAAAACCCAGATAACAATACGACTAACCCAAAACTATTTCAAGTAGCTATTGATATTAGTTCAGATAATCAAAATAAGATTATTCAACAAGTTGCGCTTACTAAAACCAGTTCAACTAGTGGATTTTTGCATATTTTTGCTTTATCTGGTGAAATTACACCAACTTGTTTTAAACCAGAGAACTTAGGTATTCAAAATTTGGCTGCAACAAGTGTAGATTTAACTTGGACAAGCGCAGGAAATACGTTTGATATTAAATGGGGGCAAAGAGGTTTTAACGTTGCTACAGCTGGAACGTTAGTCACTGGTTTTGCCAATGAAGGAACACTTTCTGGTTTAACTGCAGATATGGATTACGACTATTATGTACGCCGTGATTGTGGTGCTGTAGATGGAGTAAGTGCCTGGGCAGGTCCTTTTCAATTTAGAACAGGATATTGTATACCTACCGGAGCTGGAAATAATGGAGATGAGATTAGAAACTTTAAATTATCAAATTTAAATAACAATTCAAACGCCTCTGAAGGAACAGATGGATATAAAGATTATTCAGGAACAGTTGAACCAGCAATACTAGAAATAGGAGAGGCTTATATTGCTTCTTTGACTAGTGGAACTGGAACTGGAAATCATGGAGCTGCGATTTGGATTGACTATAATAATAATCTTATTTTCGAAGCGAATGAAAAAGTTAGTGTCATTGCCAGTACTATTACCCCTAGTACTACTGCCAATTTTCCTAGTTTTACTGTTCCTGCAACTGTACAACCAGGCATATACCGATTAAGAGTACAATATCACTACCTTAAAGGAGGTGCTGATTTAGATCCTTGTAGATTAACTTCTACGTTTGGTGAAACTGAAGATTATGCGGTTCAAATTATACCAGCACCTACTTGTTTTCCGCCTTTGAATATAAAGGCAAAAAGGATTACTAAAAATTCAGTACAAGTCGTTTGGGATGCGCCTATACTGGGAACTCCACCTGCTTTAGGCTATAAAATTGAAGTAAGAACCAGTGGACGTCCAGGTGATGCTACAGGACTAGTTCGCACCCTAACTACTACTAATTTATCAGAAACCCTAACAGGTTTAAGTGTTGAAACAGAATATCTTATCTATGTTCAATCGCTTTGTGCTGCAACAGATGAAAGTACTTGGAGTAGAATATCTTTTACTACGTTATGTGAGCATCCTGATTATGAATTAACAACAAGTGCCACAGATTTATCTTTCTGTGGTTCTCGTGAGGTTACTTTAACAGTAGACACACAAGGAATTGTGAATTGGTATAATTCAGAAACATCAACGACACCTATACATACAGGAAATACCTACACAGCTACGGTTTCAGCAACTTCTTCCTTTTGGTATGAAGTTGTTTCAGAGGAAACAACAACTACAATTCCAACAGGTCCTTTAAATGCCGAAGCAGTAAGTACGTCCTCAGGCAATTGGGCGAGTGAATATGATGTTTATTTTACCGTTTTAAAAGCAACAACATTAAGAAGTATTGATATTTATCCTACTACTGCAGGTCAAACAGGTAGTATGACATTTAAACAAAGAGGGGCGACAGGTTCCGCTACAATTGGGACAATTAATTATACTACAGTTGGCGAAGGAAGAACTGAAAAACAATTAGTTCCTATAAATATTCAATTAGCACCTGGAACCTATGCAATAACGACCCGTTTACCATCAAGTGGACTTCTAAGAAATACTAGTGGCGCGTCCTATCCTTATAGCTCAGAAGTAGCTTCTATTACAGGCAATGGATTCCTATCTTCTTATTATATGGGCTATTACAACTGGCTTTTTGAAACTCCATGTAAATCTTCAAGAGAAGAAGTGGTGGTTACAGTAATAGAACCTCAAATTATTACGAGCGCAGTAGTCGATCCAACAGCAGCAGAAGGATCAACCTTACATATTGCTTCAACAGCTGAGTTGTTTGCTATAGAATATGGATTGACTGGTTTTGAAAGAGGAGAAGGTACTAGCGTATCTGATATAGAACATCCGTATGTATTCAGCAGTTTACGTGCACATACAACTTATGATGTGTATGTACAAGCACTACCTTGCGGTATTTGGTATGGTCCTGTGACATTTACAACAGAGGAGGCAACAGATACGCAAATTATTACAGCAACAGACGTAGTTAAAAACTATGGGGATGAAGCCTTTACTCATGGAGAATCCGATAGTGGATTGCCTCTATCCTATACGATTGAAAATGAAAATATAGCTGTGGTTGAAAATGGAGAATTGGTAATTAAAGGAGCAGGAACAACTCGAGTTACAGTGAGTCAAGAAGGTGATTCGCAATATTTACCTGCCGAAGATGTAATCTTTACCTTAACAGTAAACAAGGCGATGTTAACGGTTACTGCAGACAGTGATCAACAAAAAGAATATGGAGAAACGGATCCAACTCTAACCTATACTGTGGAAGGATTTAAATATGAAGATGATCAAGGTGTTCTTCTAAACAGTTTGAGTAGAAATCCAGGAGAGAATCTTGGAATTTATCCAATCACACAAGGAAATCTACAAGGAGGGCCGAACTATACTATTACCTTTGTTGGAGCTACTTTTGAAATTACAAAAGCAACTTTAAGCGTATCCGCAGATGCTTTAACTAAATTATACGGTGATGCAGATCCTGTGTTAACTTATACTGTTGCAGGAGCAAGGTTTAATGATGATCAAATTGTTGCAGGTCAATTAGCACGTGAAACAGGGGAGAATGTAGGTACATACACCATTAATCAAGGTGGTTTACACGTAACAAATCCAAATTATGTTTTGGTTTATGAGGAAAATCAATTCCGTATTAATCCAGCAATCTTAACTATTAACCCAACAGCAGGCCTATTCAAAACATATGGCGCAGTAGATCCTGTATTTACATTTATAGCTACAGGCTTTAAATTTAACGATACACAGGAGACTACCTTGAATGGAGGTATTGAAAGAGTAGTGGGTGAAAATGTTGGGCTATACGCTTACGAACAAGGTAGTTTAAGCTCAGCTTTAGGTAATTATACCTTTATTATCCTAAATGATAGTAAATTTGAAATTAAACCTGCACCAATAACCGTTCGCGCAAATGAGAATCAACAAAAAACATTTGGACAAGCAGATCCACTTTTAACTTATACAGTAGAAGGATTACAACGTGGCGAGCAACAGTCTCAAGTCATGTCAGGTCGTTTAGCACGTCAGGCGGGTGAAGCTATCGGGCTTTATCCAATTGAACAAGGAACGTTAGCACCAAGAAATAACTATAACATCGAAACATTTGTATCAGCAGATTTTGAAATTGTCAGTGGAACGATTACAGGTTTGTCTTTACCATCACGTACTGTTGTCTATGATGGAACTGCAAAATCACTAGAAGTACAAGGAAATGTACCTGAAGATGCAGTTATTACTTATATAAATAACAACCAAGTACAAGTTGGAGTCTATAACGTAACTGCACATATTGATTTTGGTCCGAATTATGATCGACTTACTTTACAAGCAGTATTAACAATCGTTAAAGCTGATCAAGTCATTGCTTTTGAACCACCAGTAGAAGTATTATTAGAAGATACTCCAACGTTACAACTTGTAGCTACTGCTAGTTCCTCTTTACCTGTTTCATTTAGCATCGATTATGCAGAAGATAGAGACATTGCAACCGTTACTGAATCAGGATTAATTACATTCTTACGTTCTGGATTTGTAACTGTTACAGCTAGACAAGTAGGAAATGAAAACTACAATGCAGCAGTAGCAGTTTCTCGTACGATCGAAGTAGTGAGTAAAAATACAGATATTCTAAATCTAATCGTTGATGGAGTATCTTATGGCAGAATTGAAAAAGAGGTGGTGGTAACAATCGGATGTGAATCACAACAAAAAAGTGTACTAATTGAAGTTGAAACGCTAGATGGTACAATAGTAACACCTGGAAAACACATTGTAGTTGAAGTTCCTGAGTATGGACAATATGAGCAAATGATTAAAGTACAATCGGCCTACGGAACAAGTGAAACCTATAAGGTAATTATTGACAAGCGCATTCCTACAGATAAGATTGTCTATCAGAAATACAACAATGTCTTGTTAGTAAATAACAATAAACAAACGAACACGGGCTATGTATTCACAGCCTATCAGTGGTTTAAAAATGGAGAAGGTATTGGAACAGGACAATCGTATTCAGCTGGTACTAATTATGGTGATGCTTTAGAAGTTGGTGCGACCTATCATGTGGAATTGACTTTACATAATGGCAAGAAAATAACAAGTTGTCCTATTTACATTGAAGCGCCAACTAGTAGTGAATTAGCGGTTTATCCGAATCCAGTGAAGCGAAATCAACGTTTACAGGTTCAATTTGATCAAACCATCCAAGAAACGTCAAGTTATGTGATCTATGATTTAAAAGGACAAATGATTCAAAGAGGAGAGTTACAACGTGGAAATTCAAGTATTGATCTTCCTGTAACAGTAGCTTCAGGTTCTTATTTCTTAGTGTTAAAAACAGATAATGGACAGCAAAATGTTCAGTTTATCGTAAGAGAATAAAAAACTTACTTTCAAAAAAGTAGGGTTCTTTTTGAGAACCCTGCTTTTTTTAAAATAGCGATGAAAATAATACAAATTAGTATCAAATTAATTAGAAATGAAAAAAACACTACTATTTGCAGCCCTAGCTGTGTTAGGTCTAGGGGCCGTGGGTTGTTCTAGCGATGATAGTTCATCAAAGCAATATCACAATGAAATTCAAGGCGAATGGGTGGAAGTAAAAACACTCTTTTTAGATAGAGATAGAAAAGTAATTGCTGAAGAAATAGCCACAGATAATGAAGGATGTGGATTTGATGAAGTTGAATTTAAAGGAAATATATTAATCAGTAAATCACCTTTTAGATTAGAAGAAGGAGCGGACTGCCGAGTAGAGACTGAAGAAATTGAATTTACTTTATCAGGTAGAATTATGACCGTACAAATTCAAGGAGAAGAAGAAATTGAAGAAATAAAAAGTACAATTATTGAAGTAAGTGCTTCTACATTGACCATTGAATCTTCAGATATAGATGGTGATTTTCCAGATGAAGTAAAATACATTCAAACAAAACACAGTAAAAAAGTTCCTCTTTAAGAGTAGAACGAATAAAAAAACAGGAGATATCTCCTGTTTTTTTATAAAATTACACTTTTTTGTTTTTTACTAAATAAACAAATAATAAATGATAATCGATTTTTATGAAAAAGATTTTCTTATTTGTTGTTGTGGCAGCATTGGGTTTAGGAACAGTAGCATGTTCAAGTGATGACAATTCATCTCCTAACTATCAAAATGATATTTTAGGCGAATGGAAAGAAGTAAAAACTACTTATCTAGATAAAGATAGAAAAGTAGTAGATGAGGTGATGGCTGATACAAATGATGGATGTGGTGTAGATGAAATTGAGTTTAAAAGCAATACCATTTTATTCAAGTTTCCATTCAAAACCTACGATACCAAAGAATGTAAAGTAGATATGGAGGAAGATACGTATACAATTTCAGGAAAAATGATTACTTCTGTTTACTTTGATGAAGATGAACGTATAGAAAATAAAATTGAAATCGTAGAACTTACAAAAACAAAATTAGTCCTTGAATCTAGCGATACTGAGGAGGAATTTGAAGATGGGACTGTTTATATTAGAGTAGAATATAGCAAGAAATAAAACGATCTAAATATTTAGAGCAAAGAGTAGTCTAACGGCTACTCTTTTTTATTTGCCTCTAATTTCTAGCATATAAATTGCATTTTTTATAAGATGATTAGCAAATTAAAAGGATGTATTATTTATTTTTCAAATAATTCTTTGTTTAAAGAAAAAATAAAGTATTTTCGCGCATTAATTTACTAACAAAAATTATGAGAAAATTATTTTTAGTAGCTGTTGTTGCAGTTTTAGGATTGGCTTCAGTTGGATGCTCAAGCGATGATAATAGTTCATCGAACTTTGATACAGCTATTCAAGGTGTTTGGAAAGAATCAAGAACACTTTATTTAGACAAAAACGATAAGGTAATTGATGAAGATGAAGCTTATGATGAAGGTTGTGGCTTAAATGAATTAGAATTTAAAGGTAAGGATTTGATTTCTAGATCTTTCTTTATGGATGAAACAGGTTGTGACAAAGAAGAATTAAAAATAACCTACTCCATCAAAGGAAACATGCTTTATAGTAATGAAACAAAAGAAAGCACAGAAATTATTGAATTAACAGCAACTAAATTAGTTATCGTTGGTGAAATAATAACGGATGAAGATATGCCAATAATTGGAACATTTGGAAAAGAAGTAGATCCATATGAAAATATTAAAAAAGTTTATTTTGAATATGTAAGAAAATAAATAAAAAAAGGATAATTTAAGAAGTTATCCTTTTTTTATTTTTTAGCACCTAAAATGAAGATTATTTCGTTACAAATTGTACTTTGTATCGATGAATCCAATAGAAGAAATCAAGACCTACGCATTCAATCCTTTACCTGTAGAGATAGAGGTGAAGGATCTTGCTTTTATTCGTCAAGTCCCACATATAGTAGGACAACCGCATAAGGCTCAGTTCTATCAAATTATATGGGTTAAAACAGGTAGCCTTACTTGTTATATTGATTTTGAACCTATCACTATAGACGCAAATCAATTGCTCATTATTGCAGCAGGTCAAATTTGTGAGTTTGATGTTACAAGTACCTATACTGGCCAATTAGTTTTATTTACATCTTCTTTTTTTACACGTACAGAAGAAGATGCTAATTTTTTGCATACAGCCGAAATACTAAGTCTTGTTTCAACAAATAAGATTGTATCTGTTTCAGCCTGTATCATTGAACACCTTTTTGTTTTACTTGAAAAAGAATTAGCAAATAAAACGGATTCTTTCCAATTGGCTATTGCACAAAACTATTTGAGAATTGTATTGTTAGAAGCAGAAAGACAAGTGAAACCTGCTCCTACACTTACAACCAATACAATCACTCAAGATTTTTATAAGGCTATTGAAACCTATTTCAAGGAAAATAGAAATATCAACTATTATGCTGAACTACTTGGGGTATCAGAGAAAAAACTAACCCAAGAAGTGAAGCATTCGACGGGTTTAACCCCAAAAGTTTGTTTGGATGCTCGTGTAATTTTGGAGGCCAAACGCTTATTGAGCTATAGTGTTTTATCTAGCAAAGAATTGAGTTTCACACTAGGTTTTGATGAACCGACCAATTTTATTAAATATTTCCGCAAACACACTAATTTAACTCCCCAAGCATTTCGAGATAATCAACGGAAAAAGAATCAGCGCTAATTTACCCTCTTTTGGCGTTCATGTATTATTTCTTTTGCTGTGCACGCCGTTACCTTTGTTTTAGTAAAATTTAAAAAAATAAAAGATGAAAAATATTGTATTACTAGGAGCAAGTGGATTTGTTGGAACGGCACTTTTAAAAGAGGCTTTACAACGCGATATCCAAGTAACAGCTGTAGTTCGAAATCCAGCGAAGTTAACCATTCAACACCCAAATCTAACTGTTGTAGAAGGAGTAATCGAAACTGCAGCACAAGTAACCGCATGGAGTAAAGGAAAAGACGCTGTAATCAGTGCTTATAACCCAGGTTGGTCTAATCCCAATATATACGAAGAGACGTTAAGAGTATATCCTCTTATTTTAGAAGGTGTAAAACAAGCAGGTGTAAATCGTTTGCTTCTTGTAGGGGGGGCAGGAACTTTATTTGTTCAGCCTGGTTTACGTGTTGTAGATTCTGGTGCTATACCAGAGGCCATTATGGGAGGAGTTCAATCACTAGGCGAGTTTTATTTAAATACGCTAATGCAAGAAAAAAATATAGATTGGGTTTTCTTCTCTCCAGCAGCTCATTTAGAACCAGGACAACGCACAGGTGTATATCGCTTAGGTAAAGATGACTTGTTAGTGGATCAAAATGGAGCAAGTCATATTTCAGTTGAAGACTATGCAAAAGCAATGTTAGATGAATTGGAACATCCACAACATCACCAAGAACGTTTTACTATTGGATATTAAGAGTGTAAAATAAAACAAAAGCGCGCAAAGATTTGCGCGCTTTTGTTTTATTTTAAGATTTAGGGTTGACACTCTTGGTTTGTTGGAGATAAAGTGATATTGATTCTATTTTCTTGATAAATTACATTAAATTGTTCTAATAAAACATCTGCTCTATCAAAAGCGTTGTTTACACCACAAACTTCTTCTCTATAGATAAGTAAGTCATTATTCCATGTATCTCGAACGAAAATAAAATACAAACGCGTATTACCATCTATTTCGATCTTTTCAGTAGAAGAAACTCGATCTACTGCTACTTTCGAAATTCCAATACTTCCGCCTACTATGAATAAAACGAAAAGTAAAAATAATTTTTGCTTCATAATATGTTAGTTTTAAAGTTAATTAAGATAAAATTAATAATACTAAATGTAAAGTAGTACATAACTAACTCATTTATAACAGAGTGTACAACAAAAGTGCACTTTAGTTAAATGAAAAATAAGAATTAATATAGAGCGGCTGTTGAGATTGTATTTATGGCTTATATTTAAAAATTTTAGTTATGAAAAGACAAAATAATTCCATTTTTATTTAAAATAATCTTATTTTATGTTTTAACATAAAAATAAAAATATTAAAAAACAAAAAAGGACTTTTCCTTTTTTGTTTTAGATTACTTATAAAATCGTATTTTGGTTTATAGTCCAATTAATTATCTTTTTATTCCTTATGTTTGAACGTGTTGATAAAAAATCTGCTGTTAGTCAAGCCTTTATTGATACCTATCTTCCTTATTTTAGAGAGCAATCCTATCCAGCTAAAACAGTCCTGTTAGAAGAGGGGACAGTAACCCATAAAATATTTTGGCTTAAAAAAGGATGTATGCGCATTCGGTTGAATAAAGATGGGCAAGAAATTACATTTCAATTTTTATTAGAAAACAGCTACTTTTTCAACGTACGTTTGACTATGTCAATCATAGTCTTTCCTTTGTTCAATCCACACGAAAAAAAGGCTATCTCAAATAATTTGAAATAGCCTTTTTTTAAAAACTAATGAGTCTAGAATTATAGTTCACACGCTCCATCTAGTCTAACATACCCATAAACTTTGTCGTAACCTCCAAGGTCTTCAGCAATTGCATCTGCCATATCTAATGCTTCTTGTCCAGTAACACAAGCTACTTCTTCATAAACTAATTCATCCGTAACAATGTCGTAGAATGTAATCGTATATTGATTCGTAACCTCTTCAGTTTGAATCGTTAAAACTGAGCTTTCGTTTGTTGTTAACGTTTTAGCCATCATTGTACCAGTCCCTAATATCATTAGAGTAGCAAGCAATAAAAAATTTCTTTTCATAAAATTCTATTATTTGAATTGAATTACTAAAATATTGTTATTTTAATTTAAAATGGAATAATTAATTCTATTTTTTAATATTATGAATGTTAAATTCATAATATGTTAAATTAATTAACAAATAAAAATATATACCAAAACAATAAAATTTAAGTACGCTATAGATCATAGATGTAGCTCTTTACTTTCTCTTTGAATAAAATAGTGTACTTTAGTTTAGATAGTAATCTTCACTATGTTTCATTAAAATTTTATTTATGTTTGAAAAATTTTGATCGTACATCCACTTTAAGTCAAACTTTTATCGCAGCCTATGGGCCTTATTTTAGAGAGGAAAGCTATCCTGCCAAAACTATTTTACTAGAGGAAGGACAAGTTGCAACTAAAGTTTTTTGGATTAAAAAGGGTGGTATGCGGGTTTGGTTAAATCATGAAGGTCAGGAGGTTACTTTTCAGTTTTTTTTAGAAAATAGTATGGTTTCTTCCATTGAAAGTTTTTGGAAAGGGCAAGCGAGTAAATTTACTTTAGAAACGATTGAACCCACGGTAGTTTTGGTCGCAGATAAAGAGGATATTCAACCTCTTTTAGAAGATTCTTTGACCCATCCTGAATATAGGGATTTATTTATTGATGTGATTTTTCAACGTACATTTGACTATGTAAACCACAGCCTTTCTTTTATACAATCAACTCCAGAAGAACGCTATCTCAAGCTATTTGAGACCCGACCTGAATTGATTCAACGAATTCCACAGCACTATATTGCTTCTTATATTGGCATTTCTAAAGTGCATTTGAGTCGAATTAAAAGTAAACAACTCAAACGATAATTTGATAACATTTGTTATCGCCTAAGCGTAGCTTTTGTTTTTACTTTTGACTCAACTTAAAAGGCATAAAATGAAAGCTGTTATTGTAAAAGAAAAAGGACAAGATCCGATTTATGTTTCTGATTTTAAGACGCCAAATGCTGATTCTACCACATCGGTTTTGATGCGTGTTAAAGCAGTTTCAATTAAAAATTTAGATCGAGCGATTGCCAGTGGAGTGCATTATTCTGTTGCCACTAAACCTTTTTCTCCCTTTGTGATTGGAACAGATGGTGTAGGGGAGTTGGAGGATGGGCAATTGGTTTATGGATTTGGCACAGAAGGAATGCTTAGTGAGTATGCGGTTGTCCCAAAAAATCAACTCGTTCCTTTACCTGAGGGAATAGATCTGGCTTTAGCTGCTGCCTTGCCTAATGCTTTGTTGGGATCTGCTATGGCCTTAGTTGTGCGTGCGAAGTTACAGCAAGGCGAAGTGGTTTTAATCAATGGAGCAACTGGGGTAACGGGACAATTAGCGATACAACTTGCTCGATACTATGGAGCGCGTAAAATCATTGTAACAGGACGTAATGCTACAAGTCTAGAAGAATTAAAAAACCTAGGTGCAGATATTCTTGTTCCTTTGCATCAAAGTCAAGAAGAATTAATTGCTACTCTACAACAAATACATCGAGAATCACCTATAGACATCATTATTGATTATTTATGGGGACCAAGTGCTTCTGCTATCCTAGCTGCATTAAAAGGAAAAGGAACCTACCAACATAAAACGAGATTTATTAATGTTGGTGCCATGGCGGGGGACCGAATAGAGTTATCTTCTTCTATTTTAAGAGGAACCGATATTAGCTTATTAGGTTCTGGTATAGGGAGTTGGACAGCTGAGGAAATGCAGTATTTTTTTACTGTATTGGCACCAGAGGCTTTTGAATTAGCGGCTAAGGGTGGACTTACTCTTCATTCTGTTTCTCATCCTTGGCAAAAGATAGAAAAGGTGTGGAATTTACCTTTACCAAGTGGACAACGGTTGGTTCTTATAACAGATACGGAATAATAAAAAGAACAAGATCGAGTATGCAAGATATACTCAATCTTGTTCTTTTTTAATTTTATTCTTTATTAGAAAGAAGATCCTACAAATATAGGAGGAAGAGGTCTAATTAATTCATCACCAGGGTATCGTTTAATAAGATGAAAATAAGAATATTCAGTACTAATCAATTTCATTCCTGGCCAAAGGCCTAGTTCTCCATTTTGACACACATAGTTTTTTATTGGAACTAATCGATCATTTAAAATTTCATTAGAACCACGTCCACCATGAGGAATATAAATATGTATACTAATCGTATATTTTTTATATTTTGAATTCATTCGACTAGTTATCTCATTTCCATAGTCATCACAAGTATAAACATCTCTTGTAAACCATCCTTCTAAATCTAAAGGATGATTTGTTTGTCCAGGAATTTGTGCAAACGCACCTAACGATAGCAAAAAAGCAAAAGCTAACAATAAATTTCTCACAAGTATATAGTTTTAAATTAACATAAATAAGGTATGTATTTTTTGTAAAACAACCTATTTTTATATTAAAATTTAGTAAATAATACAGTATTACTAGCTATATTCTTAATAAAAATATTCTTTATTTTATTATTTAGGATTGATACTTGCGTAGAGCACATGGTCAATATACTCACCGTTTTTATAGGTATACGCTTTTAAAAGTCCTTCTTTTTGCATCCCTATTTTCTCCATAATTCTACCAGAAGCTTCATTAAAACTAAAGTAAGAAGCAAAAATTCGTTTCAAGTTAAGCTCATTAAATCCAAAGAACAACAATGCCTGAGCCGCTTCTGTTACATAGCCCTTATTCCAATGTGATTCATCTAACCAATAGCCGAGCTCTGCATTGTTATTTGCTTTATTGATACCTAAACCAATCCCTCCAATAATATGGGGTTGATCTTTTAATCGAATGGCAAAAATATAAGCTGTTTCTTGGTTCCAACCTTGTTCAGCTAATTCTATCCAAAAACGAGCACTTCCTTCTGTATAGGGAAAGGGAATATTGGTTGTATTTTTATTGTAGATTGGATTCTTCATAATCTCAAGTAAAAGAGGAATATCCATTTCTTGCGGTTGATTTAACAACAATCGATCGGTTTGAATTGTTAGGTGCTTCATGATTTTAGGTTTCTATAAAAATAATAATTTTACACCCTTGTTTATGCAGAATCAGCAGACAATTTCTTCTTATGTAATCAAATAAATCCCCTGTTTTAGATTTTTACTTAAAAACAAGAGAACCAAGAATAATAAACAGAAACAAAAAGAGCTAGTTCAAAAGGATGAACTAGCTCTTTTTTCGTATTTAATTCTTTGTTGTTTTTAGCAATCTCCTAAAAGCGCTACCAAAGCGTATGCTTCGTCATAACCACCATAACCAGCAATAAGGTCTTCAGCAAATTGAACTACTTCCTCACCCGTAAAACATCCTACTTCGGTTTGAATTAATTCTCCCGTATGATTGTCATAAATTCGGATACGATATACCGATCTTTCCACATCATCATTATGCTCTTCAACTGATTTTTCAATTGTTGTAGCTGGTACAACTGTACTTGCTACCATTGTGCTTGCTCCTAATAAGAATAGAGCTGCAGCTAAGAATAAACCTTTTTTCATAATAATATAATTTTAAATTAATTATGTTAAATTAATATTTATATTTCAGTATTTTAAAATATTATATTTGATTTAGTTGTTTTAAAATAAAAGCTATCCCTCGTGTTAATATCTTTAACAATTCTGTATTTTTTAAAACGGGAAGACTAAATTTAGCCATAATCATTTTTTATTTTACTTGTAACGCATAGATAAATGAAGGGAAAACCATACTTCTAAAAAGCAATTTATCTTTTAGCAGTATAAAATCCCTATTTAATGGTAGTATAGTCAAGATTTGTGCTATTTTGACATCGAAACAGTTACTACATTTGCCTCGTTAATCTAATCATTACCGCCTATACATAGGCGTTTAACTAGATAAACAACAACTTTTCTAACTCTATCCTATATCAAGTATTTAGTAAAGAAAAGTTAAAGTCTTAACTCCATTCAAAAAGGTAGAAGATACTATTTCACCAGGAAGTAAGACTGAGAATAAAATTTGACTTTAGTGTAGGACTTGAAGCTAGTAGTCGAATCAAAAGGACCTTAAGTCTAGGTACCTTTATTTGTTTTAGTTGAATGTATATAGTGAATTAAAGAGTAAAGCGATGCATGAATTGTCAATCGTGAAAGATATCTTTTCTACATTGGAAGAGCATTATGAGGCTAGAGTAGAAGATATCCAAAAAATAGAAATTGTAGCAGGATTACTATCAAATGTACAACCTGTTTTGATACAAAATGCGTTTGATGCTTTTATTACAGAGCATCATAACTATAAACACATGGAACTGGAGGTTGTTGTACAAGATATCATAGCCCATTGCCAGACCTGTAATAAAGATTTTAAAGTAGAATATCATCGTTTTGTCTGTTCTTGTGGTACACCCTCCACTAACATTGTACAAGGCAATGAATTGTATATTTCAAAAGTTATCGTCAAACAATCCTAATAAATTATTTTTATGGCATCAAATCCAAAAAGTTTGGGAAATCGCGTCGGTTCATTACAATGTGATAATACGACATTACATCTATTAAAGGCTAATGACTTTGTGGCCAATGCAATTAGACAACGTCTAAAAAATGTATGTGTAATCAATGTCTGTTCTTCACCCGGTTCTGGTAAAACTACATTAATGCAAGAAACGGGAAAACGCTTAGGGAAAGATCTAAATATTGCCGTTTTGGTTGGAGATCCTGAAACAGATCGCGATGCGGTACGCATGAAAGAAGTGGGTTTGAATGCCCTTCAGATTGTTACTGGAGGAATGTGTCATATTGAAGCACAAATGATTCTCCAAGCCTTAGATCATATCGATTTAGAAAACCTTGATCTATTATTTATTGAGAATGTTGGAAATCTATTGTGTCCTTCTGCTTTTGACTTAGGTGAAGATTATCGCGTTACTTTGTTAGCGACAACAGAAGGCGATGACAAGCCGAAAAAGTATCCTCGTATGTTTTTAACGAGCGAATTAATGTTGGTTTCTAAAGCCGATTTATTACCCTACGTTCCTTTTACGGTTGAAAATGTAACGCAAGATGCGAGAGAGGTAAACCCTAATATTGAGATCCTGACTATCAGCACATTGAATGGAGAGGGAATAGATGCTTGGTGTGAATGGTTACAAGCTCGTGTAGAAGCTAAAAAAGCGCAAATAGCGGAATAACTCCTTCATGCAAGAGCCTATTTATATTAATGAAGTTCAATTCCAAGAGACGCTTATTGAAAGAGTCGATTGGTTTGAAATCGAATGGTTTGAAACACAAAAGCACTTGTTCAAGCGAACAACAAAACAGGGTATTGAACTTCATATCGAGAGAAAGCAAGGACACATCTGGCAGCAAGGAGACGTTTTATATTGCAACGGACGATTACTTGCTCAAGTTGTAATCAAACCAACCTTGACCATTCAATTTTCAGTAACAAATGGTGCGCCAATTGCAGATTTTACTTATTATATCGGCAATAGACACCTGCCTATTTTTATTGAAAAGGAAACGAATCAATTATTAGTGCCCTATGATGGCCAGTTATATGAACAAGTAATAGCAAAGTTTCCAACCTATATCACCTTAGTCAAACAGCCATTGCATGCTACAATGCTTTTGACTCAACAACAGACACAAGTATAAATCCATGAGAAAATTATTTTTCTTTCCTTTATTGGTTGTTTTAAGTTTAGTACAAGCTTGTAAACAAGAAACGAAAGCCCTTTCTACTATTGATACAGACACTACAGTGCACGCTATTGACAGTAGAGGTAAAGAGGTTAAATTACCAAAAGCAGCTACCCGTGTTGTAGCTTTATATGAAGCACTAGTTGATGATGTTTTCATGCTAGATGCTCAAGATAAACTAGTGGGTATACCACAGCAGACGTATCTAAACGAAGATGCTTTTGCTTTTTTTTCAACCTTAGATAGTCGTATGGCTAAAAAGGAAATTGCTACACCTACTTTTGGAGGTGGATCTTCTAATGTGGAAGCTCTAGTTGGCTTACAACCAGACCTTGTACTTACTTTTGATCAAGATAAAGAAGTTGTGGCTCAACTAGAAAATCTAGGTATTGCTGTTTATACGATTGCTAGTGAAAATAAAGAAGGTATTATCAAAGAACTAGAGGGAATAGGAACTTTAGTTGGTAAAGAAGAGCGCGCAAAAAATATTACGGCCTATATCCAAAAGGAAATTAAGGAGATGGAAGCAACTAAAATTGACAACCAAAAGAAAGTCTATTATGCTTGGTCCAAAGGACGTGTTCTTTCTACTTCGGGAAAGGGAACATTAATGGATATGGCCATTACGCTTTCAGGAGCAGTCAATGCTTGTCCGCTTGAAATGCAAGCGCCTAATATTGGGGCAGAAATGTTATACAAATGGAATCCAGATCTTATTTTATTATGGAATTCAAATGAAAGTGATGTGTATGACCTAAGTGAATTAGCCAATTTACCTGCGGTTGTTAACAAACAGGTGAAAGTTATGCAACCGTCATTCTTATTTGATCCACATACCGTAAAATTTTTATTATTTGCTAAACAAGTGAGACAGTGGAGTTATCCAACCTATACAGAAGAGGCTTTGCAAGCTGATTTAATGGAGGCCATGCACATTTTGTATGCTATTAAAAAATAGAGATTTACTTGGTATATGAAAGGTCGTTTTAGTCTTATTCTATTGGGAATTGTGCCCATTCTATTGCTGATTGGTTCACTGTTGTTGGGAACAACAACGAATCTTTCGCCTGTAGAATTAGTGCATTATATTGGTCAAGCTTTACATCACACAGGAGATACAACGGATCCTATTGAAACGATTTTGTGGAAAGTGCGTTTACCTCGAATTATCTTAACTTTTTTAGTTGGGGCAGCTTTAGCTGTATCGGGGGGAGTATTACAGGCTATATTTAGAAATCCGATTGTAGATCCTTTTACCCTAGGTATTTCTTCTGGCGCGGCATTTGGCGCGGCATTAGCGATGTTATTTCCCTTTATTTCAGTCAATTTTTCTGCTTTTGTATTTGGGGTTTTGGCGGTTCTTTTAACCTATATGGTCTCTTATGCTGGTCAACGAACATCCATTGTGAGTATGGTTTTATCGGGAATAATTGTCTCGGGTATTTTTACGGCATTACTAACCTTGTTGCAATATTTAAGTGATCCGTATAAATTACAAGCGATTGTACAATGGACGATGGGAAATCTACATACCGCTTCTTGGGCGAAAGTACAAACTGCTTTTGCACCCATTTTAATTGGTTTGTTACTTATTTTACTCTTGCGCTGGAAGTTGAATCTTTTAGCTCTAGGAGATCATGAAGCATTAGCGGTGGGTGTAAATCCAAAATATTTAAAGCTGTTATTAATTGGCGTAGCCACCATGATTACAACTTCAGCTGTAGCAGCTGTGGGAGTCATCAGTTTATTTGGTTTGATTGTTCCTCATATCAGTAGGATGATCTTTGGCCCGAACAACACCATCGGTGTTTGGGCGAATATCAGCATCGGTGGTTCATTTTTATTAGTTATTGATGATTTTTCTCGTGCTGTAATGCCTTTTGAAATTCCTGTTGGTGTGTTTACCATGTTAATCGGAGCGCCAATTTTTATTTACCTCATGAAGAAAAGTCTAACGCAGTGGAATGCATGAAACAGTTTATTCAATTACAGCATGTATCCTTTGCTTATGAGAAGCAATTGGTCTTGAATCAAATCAATGCTTCTTTTGAAAAAGGGAAATTATCTGTCATTTTAGGTCGAAATGGCAGTGGAAAGTCCACCATGTTCAACATCTTGGCAGGATTAGAAAAGAAATATCAAGGCCAAGTTTTCTTTGACGGCATCGAGCGAAAAGGAAATAAACATCCCATTCGTTTGGGTTTTTTAAATCAGTTCCATCAAACGACTTTTCCCTTTACAGTAAGAGAAGTCATCTTAACCGGACGTGCTTCCTTTTCCTCTTTTAAGCCTTCTGCAGAAGATCATCGGGAAGTGGAAGAGATTGTAGCGCGCTTTCAGTTAACTCATCTGATTGATAAGCCTTATACTGCGCTTTCAGGTGGAGAACGACAATTGGTTTTACTTTGTCGTGTTTTGGTTCAAAAACCAGCCGTATTAATGCTCGATGAACCAACGAATCACCTCGATTTACACTATCAGGTGGCGGTTTTGAAATGCATTAAACAATTGGCTGATGAAGGAACAACTATTCTTTGTGTGATGCACGATCCCAATTTAGCTTTTATGTTTGGGGATCGCTTTTACTTGATGCAAAACAACCAATTGATTGATATTCAATCGCTCGAAAACAAGGAAGTACATCAATTGTTAGAAGAAACCTATCAATTGCCTTTACATCCTCTTGATAATCAAGGTAAATTGATGTTTATGCCCTTAATTGAAGTTTAATATGTTTGAAATTAAGATAAAAAAGGTGGATGAAAATCAAATGGAAACCATACTTGCGTATGTCAAAGCATTTCGAAAGAATTTATTTCCTATGCTTGACAGCACAAAGGTTCCCAATGATTTACTTCATTTTAAAGCAACTTATTTGGATCATCCTCATGGGTGTTTTCTACAAGCGAATAATGAAAAAGGAGAATTAATTGGCGTAATTGGCATGATGCCTTATGATGACCGTTTTGATTACCTCGATTATAAGCATCAACGAACGGTAGAAGTGGCTCGTCTTTTTGTTGAACCTATTTATCGAAGAACGGGATTAGCAACTCAACTATTTCAAGCTTTAATTGAAGTAGCCAAAGAAAAAGAGATTGAATGCTTGTACTTGCATACTCATCCTTTTTTGACAGGTGCTTTTGAGTATTGGCAAAAACAGGGTTTTCAACATCGTACAACTTCCATAGACGGTGGATTTACGACCTGGCATATGGATAGGATGGTTTAATGGTTAACAGTTTACGGCGGACGGTTGACGGTTAGCTACTATATAATTTAAAACAATGAAAAAACAGATACAACAACTAGGAATAGGGGCGTTATTGCTTTTATTTCCTGCTGTGCTTATGGCACAAAGCTCACAGCGTATTGCGGGGCGTATTTTAGGTGAGAAAAACAATCCTATTGTTGCAGCAACGGTAATTTTAGATCAGCATAATATTGAACAAAGCAACAGAGAAGGGGCATTTGAAAGTGCAACTACATTGGCTTTTCCATTGGTCATTCAGATTCATGCCCCAGGGTATAAATCCAAGCAAGTAACCTTAACAGAAGCCAATTACAAAGCGGGTTTTGTAGTTCAATTGGAGGAGGATACGAATCAATTGGAGGAAATTGTGGTAACCTCAAGACGAGATAATTCTTATTTAACGAATTCTACCGTTTTAGGTGGAAAATACAATGGTCGAATTAAAGATTTACCTCAATCGATTTCTATTGTATCTAGTGAGTTAATGGAAGATAAGCAAGTATTTCAAGTGGCTGATGTTATTCCAGATTTAGCTGGGGTTACACAAGCATCTGTTTACGATGAATTTGTTATCCGCGGCTTTAAAAGTGGGTATGACAATGGGATTCGATTGATTAATGGAATGCGTTCGGCTTATGGCTTTGGTGAGAGCTATTACCGTTCGCCGATGACGATTAATTTTGAGAGCATTGAGGTGTTAAAAGGCCCTGGAGCTTCTTTATTTGGAGATATTGCACCTGGGGGAACCATTAATATGGTAACCAAAAAAACGCGAGAAGAACACAAGGGAATCCTTTCTTTTTCTGCAGGAAGTTTTGAAACACTTCGTACAACTATTGATGTAGGTGGTCCATTAGACAAAGAAAAGAAAATCTTATATCGTTTGAATGCGGGGTATGAAACCTCAAAAACGTTTAGAGATATCAACAACCGCAAGAACTTTGCTGTAGCGCCTTCATTTACGTTTAAACCGGTTGAAGGAACTACGTTAGATGTTGATTTAGTCTTTGACCAATTCAACGGGTATTTGGATCGTGGAATGAGTACTAAAGGCGGGGATTTATATGGTTTACCGCGTACTTTTACTTTTACGTTAAGTCAGCCTTCGGATTATTTTAAAACAAAAACCACAACGATCAGCGGGCGTTTAACTCAGCGTATTGTAGATAATTTAAATCTACATGTCAACTATATGAAGTCCATCTATGAAGAGGATTTAAATGAACACCGCACACTTAATACGTATGCTAATCCAGAAAACACAATTGTCAATTTGCGCTTTTTTGATCGCCATGGGAAAGAGTATACCGATAACTTTGTGTCTTATTTAAAATGGGATACCTATGGCAAGTATTTGGATCATCATGTTGTAGTGGGAATAGATTATGCTCAATACAAAGGGGATAAAAATAGCTACCAACGAGAAGCGCGTAGTAAAAAAGAAAATGGAGAAACAGTAGCCTTGACCTTTGACATGAATAATCCCGTATACCAAGGAGCTGATATCAACAACTACGTTTGGCGTTCGAATACGCAATATCCTTTTATGAGCCCTTACAAGAGTACAGGAATCTATATTCAGGATCAAATTTCAGTTGGTGAAAAATTAAAAATGGTACTCGGGTTAAGACATGAAAGCTATCAATCAGAAACAACAGATCCGAAAGAGACATTTAAAGCTACGCAAAATGTATGGTTACCTCGTGTAGGATTGACGTATCTCATCAATGATAAAATCAATTACTTTGCAAGCTACTCGCAAGGTTATGTACCAATTGCAGCTAACTTTGTATCGAATTATAAAGATTATGGTGCAGACAGCGCCTTCAAATCAGAACGTAGTTTTCAAATAGAAACAGGTTTAAAAACAGGTTTCTTTGCGAATCAATTGCAAATGGATTTATCGCTATTCCGCATTGAACGAAAAGATATGCTTCTTGGAACAGGACAACTCACTGAAGCAGGATTACCTGTTTACAGACAATCAGGAAAGGTTATTTCTCAAGGGGTAGAGTTAGATGTACGTGGACAAATTACCAAGGAATTCCAAATCATGGCCAATTATACCTTTAATGATACACAAATTAAGGAATCGGCTATCCCTTCAGAAAAAGAAGAACTATTACCTGGAGCACCAAAAAACTCTGCTAGTGTTTGGTTGAAATATGTCTTCTCTGATACCGCTTTGAAAGGCTTAGGATTTGGTGTAGGGGCTTATTATGTTGATCAAAGACGATTGAGCGAAAGTGTAGGCAAAGATGCCGCTGGAAATGCAACATGGGGGTATCTTCCGGCTTATACTACTGCTAATGCAGCGGTATATTATCACCTAGATAAGTTTAAACTAGCCGTAAATATGAATAATATATTTGACAAATATTATTTCTTAGGTGGTTTTGATTATACACGTGTATTTGCTGGAGCTCCTCGCAATGTGATGGTAGCCTTAAGCTATAATTTTTAGCCCCATTATAGAAACAAATTAATTATTTTACTTGAGTTACTTTTAACCCTCAAAGGAAGTAAAATTCCTTGAGGGTTTTTTAATGCTATTGAATGTCAGGATAAGTGAAACCATGGAGCAAAAATAAATAGACTTATTTAGTAACTCAGAATTTGTTAGCTAGAAAAAGGATTTAGCTCCTTTTCTATAAAAAATCAAATATTTTATATTAAATTTATATTTATTGACTCAAATTAAAACTTATGTTTACAGAAAAGGACAATGTATATTGGAAAGCATTTAGTGATACTATTCAAGCCGAGTTTGTAGAACGACAATATTGGTATTCTCCAAAAGCAATTTATACTTACAAAGGTTTTTCTATTGTTTTTGATAATTACTATTTTACTAGTACAGTGGGCACTAGAAGTTACGAGTCTTTTATTACTCGTGTTTACTGTAAATTTAATTACCCTCAATCTTTAAAAATTCGAATAGAAAAAGCGAGTTTTTTAAATCGTCTAATTAATATATTTACAGGTAATTTATATCGAACACTAGATGCTGAATTTGATCGTCATTATCATGTACATGCGACAAATCCCAATACTTGTGTTTTCTTATCTCCAGCTATTAGACGAAGCTTATTGGATCTCAATGTAGAAGGTTTGTTTATAGATACGCAAGACGGAATCTGGGGAGATCCCTTACTTGGCAGTCAGTATGAAGTAGCTATTTACGTAGAGTCTACACGATTAGAAGAACATGAACTAATTGCTTTAAAAACGCTATTCGAGGCCATTATAGATTCACTTTGTGCTAAGTTTTATATCACGGAAGCGCTCGCTTAATTTCCTTCCGTTTTATTGTCTTTTTTTCTATTCAACATAATTTTGCACTAAAAACAGCCCTAAAAAAGAGTATCTTGCGCCTTTAAACTGCATCGATATGATACATTTTGAGTGTACTTCTAAAGGACTTCAAATCAATGGGAAAGAGTATAGCTTTCCTCTAAAAAAAGAAACTCTAGTTGAGCTATTTGGACCTCCGGTTGTTTTTTTGAGTGAATACAATGAGATTTATATTTGGCATGATTTGGGATTACGAGGGTTTTCAAAAGACAGCATTGGCATTGAAACCCTAGAGGTTACCTATAAAGTGGAGGAGTATGCGAGTGCAGTCCGTTCTAGTTTTAGTGGTTTATTTACTATGCATGGAGAATCAGATCCTCGTGTTTATTATGATACACATAAAAAAGAACGCGTGAAACTATGGGACAGTGATTCATCGGGCGCATTTGTGTTTCAGGATGTATCCGTTTGGTATTCCATTCGCGATACAATCCTACATTCCCTTTCTTTAAGTGCATATGAAGAACCCGTAGTCGAGTCCATTGAGATCTTGCCTTTAGAGGATAATTTCGCCTATTTACACGTAGTTTGGCAGGATTGGAAAACAGCAATTGAACAAGTTATTGATTCGGATAATCGCTATTACAACCTGACTCATGGCCTTACACAAGAGCAATTGACTCAAGTGGAAGCAGAGCTTGAAGAAATAAAGTTACCATTACATTTAGTTAATTTCTATAAAGCGGGAAATGTAAAATGGGATGCTGTAACTTCTGCTTTTAGTATACACGTAAATGGTTGGGATTATGATCTACTACCTTTTGACCGTATTCCTCATGAGTGGGAGATGATACAGGAACTTTTTGATGAGGAGGAAGAGATAGAGGAAGAAACAAAAGATCAGTTTGATGCTAAACTGAAATGTAACAGTTATGCGAATAAAGGATGGATTCCCTTCGCAGAAGGACGAAATGGCGATTATTTATTGTTCGATACCGATCCAAGTCAAACAGGGGGGTATGGACAAATTATTGAACTGCAAAATGAAGCCTGGACCCGTATGGTAGTTGCCCAAAGTTTAGAAGAATTAATTTATCGTGCAATTTCTTCTATCCAGCAAGAACAAGTTGAAAAATATAAGTTTATTCTAGAAAATGGCGCTTTTTAATTTAAAAATCACAAAATGCTAAAAAAAGGGTAACAGCTAGCCTTCAATTTCAAACAAATGGGATGGCAAATACTAAACGATGGCTCTTTTTAAAAGTTATAGCTACTTTATGTGAATAGAACGAAGATAATTAGGAAGGTTATTTGATCCATTAGCTGTAAAAGGCACCAGAATTGCCTATTTTATCCTAGCTTAGTCAAGATTTGTGCTATTTATCAACCCCGATTGAACTTATCTTTGTTGCGTAATTAAAAACAAGGTGTAAGACTATTATGAAAGCATTATTTCGACTATTCGTTTTGTGTTTTTTTCTTTTGCGTTTTGGCTTGGGCTTTGCCCATCAACATGCAAAAGTAGAGTCTCATGCTGTCGTCTTGGATCAGACTTTTATATCCAATTCAACCCCTAAAAAAGAAAGTAGCGTCGACTTTTGTCAGATTGAAGTAAATCTAGAACTTATTACTTCCGTTGAGAACCAAGATCTTCCTATTCAAACCGTCGACTTAAGCGATGCGTTTTATTTTTTTATGACTTCTGTTTTTGAGTTAGCTTGGACTAAACCTCTTGTAGGAGCACAACAAGTTGCTATCGTTTTGCAACAGCATCGAGCGAAGTACTTGTTATATCAATCTATTAAGATTCCTCATCGTTTAGCCTAAACGATTCAGATGAGATCGCTTCCTAAAAGTGATACCACCTTTATTACAAAAGTAAGTTATTTTTTATCGTACCTACCTAGTTTAAAATAGGGTAGCTACTCATCTATTGTTCAATTTTTAATTAAAAAATAGTTATGCATTTATTACCGAGAGAGACGGAAAAATTGCTTTTGCATCTAGCTGGGGAACTGGCTAAAAAACGCAAGGCGAGAGGGGTAAAATTAAACTACCCTGAATCGATTGCTTATATCAGCAGTGAGCTCTTAGAAGCTGCACGTGATGGAAGAACTGTGGCTGAACTCATGCAATATGGTGCGACCTTATTAACGCGTGAGGATGTTATGGAGGGAATTCCTGAAATGATTCACGACGTTCAAATTGAAGCGACGTTTCCTGATGGAACAAAGTTGGTAACGGTGCATAATCCTATACGTTAATTCAGACAGTAATACCATGGTTCCAGGAGAATATTTTAGAAAAGAAGAAGCTATTATCTGTAATGAAGGTAGAGCTATAACTACAATTACTGTAGTAAATAAAGGAGATCGACCAATTCAGGTTGGCTCACATTATCACTTTTTTGAAGTTAATAAAATGATGGAGTTTGATCGAGCTGCGGCTTTTGGAAAACGCCTCAATATTATTGCAAGTACAGCTGTTCGTTTTGAGCCCGGAGAAGAAAAAGAAGTTGAACTAGTTGTTTATGCCGGAGCACGTAAGATATACGGGCACAATGATTTGGTTAACGGAGAAACTCATTCGGAAGAAGCTAAAATAGCAGCGATGAAAAAAGTGGAAAAACAATACTTTAAAAACAAAAGTGTATGAGTTTAAAAGTTAGTAGAGCAAACTATAACGCAATTTTTGGTCCCACAGTTGGTGATCGTGTGCGTTTAGGAGATACAGCTATCATCATCGAAGTGGAAAAAGATTTTGCAAGTTATGGTGATGAAAGCAAATTTGGTGGTGGAAAAACAGTACGCGATGGAATGATGCAATCGTCCAATCACTTGAGCCACGAAGGTGTACTTGATATGGTGATCACGGGTGCCATTGTCATTGACCATTGGGGAATTGTCAAAGGAGATATTGGAATTAAAGATGGCAAAATTGTCGGTGTAGGACGTGCAGGAAATCCTGATACGATGGATGATGTAACCCCTAATATGATTATTGGAGCTTCAACAGAAGTACACGGTGGTGCAGGTTATATTGTAACTGCTGGAGGGATCGATACCCATATCCATTATATTAGTCCAACTCAAATAGAAACGGCTTTATACAGTGGTATTACCACCATGATTGGCGGAGGAACAGGTCCTGCAGACGGAACAAATGCAACAACTGTAACACCCGGAAAATGGAGCTTAAAACGCATGATGCAAGCTGTTGATCACTTGCCGATGAACTTTGGTTTCTTCGGAAAAGGAAATGTTGGTACGGAAGCCCCAATTATTGAACAAATTGAAGCAGGAGCTTTAGGGGTTAAAATACACGAAGATTGGGGAGCTACACCAGCTACAATCGATAGAGCGTTGACTGTTGCAGATCAATACGATGTCCAAGTGGCTATCCATACAGATACGTTGAATGAAGGAGGTTTCTTGGAAGATACCATGCAAGCGATTAATGGCCGAGTAATTCACACCTTCCATACCGAAGGAGCTGGTGGTGGACATGCACCAGATATTATTAAATCTGCCATGTATCCTAATGTATTACCTGCATCAACAAACCCAACTCGCCCTTTTACTAAGAATACAATTGATGAACACCTCGATATGTTAATGGTTTGTCACCACTTGAGTAAAGATATTCCGGAAGATGTTGCTTTTGCTGATTCGCGCATTCGCCCAGAAACCATAGCTGCTGAAGATATCCTGCAAGATCAAGGCGTATTTAGTATTATGAGTTCAGATTCGCAAGCCATGGGACGCGTAGGAGAAGTTGTCACTAGAACTTGGCAAACGGCAGATAAGATGAAGAAACAACTTGGTCCATTAGCAGAAGATGAAGGAAATGATAATGATAATTTCCGCGCCAAACGCTACGTGGCTAAGTACACCATCAACCCAGCAATTGCACATGGAGTTTCTCAGTATATCGGATCAATTGAGCCCGGAAAAATAGCGGATTTAGTCATTTGGAAACCTGCTTTATTTGGTGCAAAACCGGAGATGATAATCAAAGGTGGAATGATTGCTGCCTCGAAAATGGGAGATGCAAATGCTTCAATTCCAACCCCACAGCCAATTATACTACGTACCATGTACGGTGGTTTAGGTAAGGCCGTAACGCAAACGTGTTTCAACTTTGTTTCTCAAGTTTCTTTAACCAAAGGAATTCAAGAAGAATACGGAATTGAACGCACTTTACTTCCTGTAGTCAATTGTAGAAATATCTCCAAAGCAGATATGATTCACAACCACGCTACACCTGAGATTATTGTCAATCCAGAAAATTATGAGGTAAGCATTGACGGTAAAAAAATCACCTGTCAGCCCATAGATGAAGTTGCTTTAGGACAGCGTTACTTCTTATTTTAATTCAGTAGAGAAACAACAAACATAGCCCAATTCAACTCGAGAATACAAGGATCACAAAGTGGCCTTGTATTCTCACTTTTTCGTCTAACAATGATTATAACACAAGCCTTATGCAATTGCCTTCCTCAAGAAGTAGAAAAGCAGATTGATTATTTGTTTATCGCTTGGTACCAAACAAGCAAACGCATCCAACGACTTACCACAGCTGATGGACAAGCAATTGCCATTCGATTTTTAGGCAAAAATCAACGGTTAAGTGAGGGAGATATTTTATATGAAGATGAATCTAAGGTTATTATGGTCTCTATTTTACCCTGCGAGGCGCTTGTTGTTACTACAGATCACTGGATTCAACTAAGTTGGTTGGCGTATGAAATTGGCAACAAACACGTTCCTCTTTTTGTAGAAGGAACCTGTTTGTATATGCCTTATGAGCGTCCCATGCAAGATTGGTTAACGAGCAAAGGATATGAGCCCAAAGTAGAGCAAAAAAAATTGAGTAATCCGTTGAATGCCAATGTGGATTACGAACAACATAAAAAAATATCATTTAAACTACCTCAGGGCGGTTTAGTACTAAAGATTTAACTCATGCAAGATTCATTTTTAGGTCGACTATTGCATTTAGCAGATCCAACTTTGCCCATAGGAGGATATTACCCATTCTAATGGATTAGAAACCTATGTACAGAATGGAGGTGTCTGTGATAAGACCACGGCAGATCAGTATGTCCGACATTATTTGTGGTATAATTTAAAATACAATGATGCTGCCTTGATGAAATTAGCCTATGATGCAACGCAACAAGCTAATCTGGAAGAATTGATCCTTCTCGATCAGGAATGCAATGCGCTAAAGGCACCAATGGAAACGAGAGTAGCCAGTCAGAAATTAGGTTTGCGGTTGTATAAAATATTTAGTCGATACCATCAAGAACACCCCCTAGTACAAGCATGGGGAACCTATATACAAAATAAAACGGTATACAATCACTATTGTATTCTATATGGTTTATTTGCTGCAATTATGCAAATTCCCTTAGTTGAGGCGATGCATGCCTATTACTATAATGCGGCCATTGGTATGGTAACCAATGCCGTTAAATTAGTGCCTTTAGGGCAATTAGACGGACAAGATATTCTGTATTACTTACACGATGACTTGCTTCAATTGAGTGAAGAATCCCTGCAAATGGACCGCAATTTAATAGGATTATGTACCATCGGTTTTGACATTCGCTCGATGCAACACGAGCGATTGTATTCAAGACTATACCTATCCTAAATCACGAATTAAAAAGATAAAATAATCATGGAAACTAGAAAATATGTAAAAATTGGAGTTGGAGGACCTGTTGGATCAGGAAAAACAGCTTTATTAGAACGCTTAAGTCGCCGTTTATTAAACGAATATGACTTAGCTGTTATTACGAATGATATTTATACCAAAGAGGATGCTGAATTCATGGCTAAAAACAGCTTATTGGATCGAGACAGAATCATTGGAGTAGAAACAGGAGGTTGTCCCCATACTGCTATTCGCGAAGATGCTAGTATGAACCTAGAAGCAGTAGAAGAATTGGCTAATCGCTTTCCCGATTTGGAATTAATCCTCATTGAAAGTGGGGGAGACAACCTTTCTTCAACTTATAGTCCTGATTTAGCGGATATTACCATCTTTGTAATTGATGTAGCAGAGGGAGAAAAAATACCGAGAAAAGGTGGACCAGCTATTACGCGTTCTGATTTATTACTTATAAATAAAATCGATTTAGCTCCCTATGTTGGTGCAGATTTAAGTGTGATGGAAAGCGATGCAAGACGCATGCGAAAAGGAGCTCCTTTTCTTTTCTCTAATTTAAAAACAGGGGAAGGATTAGAAGAGATTGTTGGATGGATCAAAAAATATGCCTTACTAGAAGACATTGATGAACCGAATTTAGTGCGATAATATGGTTTCTTCTTTAGCAGTTCAAATTGAACAACGCGAAGGCTTATCTTATTTAAAAGATGCTTACGTTACACAACCTTTCCGCATTGTACCTGTAGGGCAATACAAAAAAGACAAGGCGGCGTATTTGATGATTATGAGTTCATCCCCTGGATTATTAGATAATGATGAGCATCAGATCAGCATTAATCTTGCACCAAATACCAAGTTGCAATTGCAAACACAGGCATACCAGCGTCTTTTTCACATGAAAAACAAGTCGACACAAACAACGACGATTCAAATGGAAAAAGGAAGTGCATTTGCTTATGTTCCACATCCAGTGGTTCCTCAACGCGCTTCTACGTTTATTAGTCGAAATAGGGTAGAACTAAAGGCGGATTGTCATTTTTTACTGTCTGATATCATTACTTGTGGTAGAAAACTTTCGGGAGAAGAATTTGAATATGATCATTTTCAAAATCTCACCGAAATCTACTATGAAGGAAAGCTCCAATTGAAGGATAATGTCTTGTTGCAACCGGGGTTAATACCCCTGCAAGGATTGGGTATTTTAGAAGGGTATACGCATCAAGGAACGTTGATTTATTCTAATACAGCTAAAATAAGCGTACAAGCATACATCGACTTTTTTTATGAGCAATATGGAGAAATGGAGGCCATTGCCTTTGGAATTAGTGCGGTGGAAGGAGATGGTTTTATGGTCCGAATTTTAGGACAAGGAGCAGAGAAACTCTTTACCATTTTTCAAGCCATTCAACAGAAACTCTGGGATGACCTGATGTTACCCTAAATAAAAACAAACCCCGACAAATACTAAAAAGAAAACAAATGAAAGCACTACTAATCCATTGTTTTAATGCCTTTTTTAAAGGGTTTGGACAGATTATGTTACAAGCTAATGCGCTAACGGGGATTTTATTCTTAGCCGCAATCTATTATGATTCAACGGATATGGCTTTGGCGGCTTCCTTGAGTAATGTTGTTGCCATCTTAACGGCTAAACTATTAAAGTACGATGAGCAAGAAATTGAAGATGGATTGTATGGTTTTAATCCTTGTTTGATTGCTATAGCGCTAATGTTTTACTTTCAGCCTAGTTTATGGGTGTATCTTTTGATGATCGCCTCATCGATTGCTTCAACCATACTTATGCATTGGGCTATGAAACGCGAATTGCCAGCCTATACCTTCCCCTTTATTATTTTTTACGTGGATTTCTTTGTTTATTTTGAGTATTCCCGATTTAGCGATTCGCTCTGTTCCAGAACACTTTGTCGATATTCAAGAACTCGATGATTTTTTAATCCAAGGGCACGCTTTCGGACAAGTGTTATTTCAAGGGAGTTTTGTAGCAGGAGTTGTTTTTTTCTTAGGCGTTTTTATTAGTCGCCCTATACAAGCCTTATATGGATTTGTAGCGGTTATTGTCAGCGTTTATATCTCACACAGCAATCACGCTTCCAATGCCTTAATTAACGAAGGGGTTTTCAGTTTTAATGCTGTGCTCTGTGGAATAGCTATGGGAGAAGATAAAGTACGGGCAGGAATGTATGTGCTAATTAGTGTGATTATCTCCACGTATTTTGATATCTTTATGATTCAATACGGATGGACTACCTTAACCTTTCCTTTTGTATTTGCGATGTGGGTCATGTATCCTATCAAGCGATTAGACAAATGGATTGTCTTAAAACTAGAAGAACTAGGAGTAAATAGAATATGGAACGAACTATTTCATTAGAAAGAATAAAAAATTAATTCTTTATTACGTATAATGTTACATTTATTTTATAAACTTTGTTTTATTTTTTGGATTAAGCATGTCGAAACCTTCTATTGAAATTTTAAACAACTATCAATATAAAAAGTTGTTTTTGCCTCATTTGAGTGATAGTTATTTAAAAAACGATAGTAAAATACAAGTCTATCGTTTGGAAGACTATTTACGAGGTATTTTAATGCCTGTCATTCCTTATCGTACAACGTTCAATTTTTTGATTTTATTGACGAAGGGAGAGATGACACAATATTTAGATAGTGGGGCCTATACCTTATCCAAAAATGAAATCATCAATGTGAAAAATGGCAATATTACGGCGACTTTATCTATTTCAGATGATATTCAGGGGTACTTCGTTGTGTATGAAAATGAAGTGATTACGGATATTTCATTAGGTGCAAACGACTTGAAATTTTTTACCATGAATCCGTATGTCAAATTAAATGAAGTGAATGCCAATTGGGTAGGAAGGACGCTTGATTTGTTGGAGGAAGAAAGCATTAGCGAACAACGCGATGTGGAAATTTGCATTACGTTATTGGAAACGGTCCTAATGAAGGTAATCCGTGTAGATATGGAAAAGAAAACACCGATGAGCCGACAGTTGGATATTGCCTTTCGCTTCCGAGAAATGGTTCAAAAATTCCATATTGATCACAAGAATGTTTTATTCTACGCTAACTTACTTCATATTTCAGAAAATTATTTAAACAAATGTGTCAAAGAAGCTACAAATAAGCCACCTAAGCAATGGATTAATGAGATTAGTATCTTACACAGTCAAATCCTGTTACAGGATAAAAGTAGAGATATTGCAGGTATAGCCTTTGAATTAAAATACAATTCGCCTTCTTATTTTACGCGGTTATTTAAAAAGGTGACGGGATATTCACCAAGCGACTATCGCCGTCATAAATTTATATTATAAAGCAACTTATATTAGATTAAGTTGCTTTTTTTTGTCGATTCTTAGCGACAGAATAGCCCTATCACAATAAAGTATTATTTAAGATAAATATAGTAGGAAACAAAAAATATATTGTTTTTATTTCAATTGTATTATGTTAAATAAATACTGATTTCATATAAATATAGGTTATAAATACTTCATATTCTTATTTTTACTACCTTAGTAGAACGATAAAGTGTAAAGAAAATTACTTATCCGTCAGTTGCTATTTTAACTTTGCAGAGTACCTAATAAAAAATAAGATGAAAGAAACAGAACAACATAATCTTCGTATGGCTACGCTGACATTTGCCTCTGTTTATCCCCATTATATTGCGAAAGTAGAACGTAAAGGAAGAACCATCGAAGAGCTGCATCAAGTTATTGAATGGCTCACGGGTTTTAATCCAGAAAAGCTAGATAAATTGGTGGATGAAAAAGTTTCTTTTGAAGCCTTTTTCGAGAGAGCTCAATTAAATCCAAAAGCGGAAGAGATTAAAGGCGTTATTTGTGGCTATAAAATTGAAGAAATTCAAAATCCATTGACCAAAAAGGTTAGGTATCTCGATAAATTAGTTGACGAACTAGCCAAAGGAAAGAAAATGGAATAGATATTGAGATAACTGTTGTCCAAACGACATCTTAATCTTAAATTAATTCACAGAAGAAATTACCCATTCGCATGAAAGCAGTAGGAAGTACAGTAGACGAAATTTTATTACATATACCAGCAGAACGAGCAGAGGCTTTTAACAAGCTACATCAGACTATCGTAGCTCATTTGCCTTCGGGTTTTGAAGCTGCAATTAGTTATGGAGGATTGGGCTATGTTGTTCCACACAGCCTTTATCCAGCAGGATATCACTGTAAGCCTATCGAAGCTTTGCCTTTTGCAGGCCTTGCTTCTCAAAAGAATTCGATTAATTTTTATCATATGGGAATTTATTCTGATCCAACTTTATTAGAATGGTTTGTAACAGCATATCCCAAGCACAGCAAACAAAAATTGGATATGGGAAAAAGTTGTATCCGATTTAAGAAAATGGAAGAAATTCCCTACCAACTGATTGGAGAATTGATGCAAAAGATGAGCGTACAGCAGTGGGTTGATTTGTATGAAAGTAAACTGAAAAAGTAACCTTAATCTACTGTTTATGTCGAACAAAGTAACTTTACATCGCGTATTTACGGCAAGCCCAGCTAAAGTCTTCAAGGCATTTGCTGATGCTGATGCGCTTGTTTCGTGGTTACCTCCCTATGGATTTACAGCCAAACTTCACCACATGGAGTTTAAGGTAGGAGGGACGTACGAAATGTCCTTTACTAATTTTACAACAGGAAGTAGTCATGCTTTTGGTGGACAATATATCGAGATTATAGACAATGAACTAATCAAGTATACGGATCGCTTTAATGATCCAAAGTTACCAGGAGAAATGATAACCACCATCCTTTTAAAAAAGGTTTTATGTGGTACGGAAATCACGGCTACACAAGAAGGGATTCCGGATGCTATTCCCGTAGAAATGTGTTATTTGGGCTGGCAGGAAAGCTTAGATAAATTAAAGAAGCTAGTTGAACCTACAATTCCTGATAATTAAACGAAGTTTCTATCCTCATGTTACAATCCTATCTTATAAACCATTAAATCCAATCAAATTATGGCTACAATACACACTTATTTAAATTTTGACGGCAATTGCGAAGAAGCATTTAACTTCTATAAATCCGTTTTCGGTGGGGAATTCACTTATATAGGAAAACTGGGTGAAATGCCTCCGCAAGAAGGATTTACAGTTTCTGAAGCAGATAAAAATAAAATAATGCACGTGAGTTTACCTATTGGTAATACGGTGTTGATGGGTAGTGATACAGGAGGAGACTGTGCACCTACATTTTTACAAGGGAATAATTTTTCTATTTCAATTAATACAGAAAGTATAGAAGAAGCGGATCAATTATTTACTGCTATTTCCGCAGGAGGGCAAATTATTATGCCGATGGATCACATGTTTTGGGGAGCTTATTTTGGTATGGCAACGGATAAATTTGGCGTAAATTGGATGGTCAATTTTGATACTGTCCCGCTATAAAATCGAATAAATCATATAAGTAAGGCTTTCTTTAGTACT
The DNA here is from genome assembly GCF_029894455.1 of Myroides gitamensis. Classification (NCBI taxonomy): domain Bacteria; kingdom Pseudomonadati; phylum Bacteroidota; class Flavobacteriia; order Flavobacteriales; family Flavobacteriaceae; genus Myroides; species Myroides gitamensis. Next base: position 1,306,362 of record NZ_JARYHN010000001.1, on the reverse strand, counting down.
CCCTATTAAAATTCGGGGAGAAAGTAATGTTGATATTATATTTATAAATTGTGTTCAAAAACAAAAAGGGACTGTCTTTTGAGACGGTCCCTTTATTTATTCTGTGAGCAATCGCTTTCTAATTGTACTTACAAATTCAGCCGTTACACCTAGATAAGAGGCAATATAATATTGTGCCACTCGTTGAGGAATAGTTGGATACAACGAGATAAATTCGAGGTATCGATCAGCTGCTTTTTTTGAAATCGTATTAATTAGACGATTTTGTACACTAGTTAGATTTCTTTGAACGAGCATTCTAAATACTCGTTCAAATTTTGGAATTGCCTGTAATAGTTCTTCTTTTGTTTGTGGCGTAAGTAAATAGAGCTCTGTGTCCTCTAAAGTTTCAATAAACAAGTCCGATGGAATTTGTTCGTGAAATGAAGCAATGTCGCTCACCCACCAATCTTCTATCGCAAAGGAAATGGTAACTTCAAAACCATCTTCATTAACATAATAAATGCGAATACAACCTTTTTGTACATACCCTTCAAATTGACATATTTCGCCTTCTCGTAAAAGCTTTGTTTTAGCCGGATAAGACTCCTTCTTTAGAAGATTAGTAAAAAAAAATTCCTCTTCAGTAGTAAATTTCATGGATTTACCTACATTATTAATTATACTGGCATACATCTATTTTAGTTTTTTGAATGATTCAAATCAGGAAATACACTATAAACTTCGTTTTTCAAAAGCCCACTTCCACCACCAAAATGCTGAATAACTTTGATATTTGGATCAATAGAGAGGGCATAGGCTTTTATCCCTATTTCGATTAGTTCATCTAAACCAGCACTTAATAGAATGATATCCACTTTGTTTTCATTTAAAAAAGATTCTAATGCGTTTTCATCTTCTGTTACAGTGGCGTACCATCCTTTATTCGCTTCAATGATTCGTTTTAACGTCATCAAAATCGCTGTGTTTTTTCCGATTACTAGAAAGTTGAGTGTTTTCATCTGATTTATATTTTTTTATTGAGCCTATAAGGGGGAGTACATTTAGATTAAAATCTAGGTAAATGATGTGTTTTTATCACTATTTATGTTGATATCCACCAAAGTATTTTACAGGGCTCCAAGTAGGAATTACAGGCAGTAGAGCAGGAGTAAATGTTTTAAATTCTTTATTTCCATACACGATTTTTCCGTCTACTATAGTTAGTTCACTTGTAACATTTTTAATATCCTGTTCAGGTATAGTCAGGTAATCCTGATCTAATATCACGACATCCGCATAATATCCTTTTTCAATTTTCCCTTTCTTTTCTTCTTTTATTAACTCATATCCTTTGTGTGTTACTAATCGCAAGGCATCTATACGATTAATAGCATTGCTTTTAGCCATAACTTGATTGCCTCCAACTGTTTTACCTGTTGTTATCCAATACAAAGCAATCCATGGGTTATATGATGCTACACGCGTTCCATCAGTTCCAAGTCCAACAGGAATATCTAATTCTAGCATTCGCTTAATAGGAGGAGAGGCTAATGCTGGAGTTTTACCATAGCGTTTTATAAAGCTTTCTCCTTGGTAGGCCATGCGGTGTTGAATCGCAATACCACCACCCAATGCTTTAATTCTTTGCAAACTTTCTTCACTTACTGTCTCCGCATGGTCAAAAAACCAAACAAGTCCATCCAGTGGAGTCTCTTTGTTTACCTCTTCGATTACCGTTAAAAATCGCTCAATACTCTCATTATAAGTAGCGTGTAAGCGGAAAGGCCATCTATTTTGAACTAAAAGACTAATTACTGATTTTAAATTGTCTTCCATTGCATTTGGAAGTATAGGGCGTGGAAATAGAAAGTTTTCAAAATCTCCAGCATCACCCACTAAATTTTCACCAGCACCTCCTACATAATAATCAATATCATTATGGCCATTAGGTGCGTGTTCATCTATATTAACCATACCCAACCATTGAGTATAATCTTTCAATTCCGATCCCTCATTTTGAGCAAATAAGAAATAAGGTAGTCTAACCGTAATTTTCCCCTGTTTATTTAATTCATCGGTAATCGTATAATCATCAGGGAAGTTTTGAAAACCACCCCCAGCATCCATAACTGCAGTAACCCCTAGGCGATTTAACTCTGTCATATATTGCAGGGTTGAATTCACCTCTTCTTCGCGAGTCATATTCGGAAGTTTAGCTAGAGTAGAGTATAGGATAAAAGCATTCGGTTCTGCAACGAGTAATCCTGTAGGATTTCCCTGTTCATCTTTTTGAATAAGACCTTCTGCTGGATTTGGTGTATCCCCCGTAATGTTTAAAGCTTGAATTCCAGCTTTATTTAACCAGGCCTTTCCATATAGATATAAGATAAAAGTTGGCACATCACCTGTAGCTTCGTTGATTTCCTCTAGGGTTGGTAATCTTTTTTCTTCAAACTGATATTCATTCCAACCACCAACAACTCGAATCCATTGTCCTTTTGGCGTACGAGCGGCTTGTTCTTTCAGCATTCCTAAAGCCGTTTTTACCGAAGTAACACCATCCCAACGCAATTCTAAATTATAGAATCTACCGCCGCGAATAACGTGTAAATGGCTATCAAATAGCCCTGGTATTACGCGTTTTCCTTTGGCATCAATTAGTTTTGTGTGTTTTCCTTTAAGCTTTAAAATATCTTTATTTGAACCAATATCCAATATTTTGTTGCCTGCTATTGCAATTGCTTCTACTTCTTGTTTTGTATCATTGAGAGTCGTAATCTTTCCATTTGAAATAATAATATCTGCTTTTTGCGCATACAATGAAAAAACTGTGATCATACTAAATACTAAAACAGTATATATTTTTTTCATAACTCTAATTTTAAATTTAAAAAAAAGCGGATACGAGTTAACGTATCCGCTGTAAGATTAATGTGTCAACATTTCTCTAGAATATTGGATACCTATACCATAAGATCCTCCATACTTCACAATCAAATCATTCACTGCTTGATATGTTTCCTGGCGTGCCCAATCTCGTTGTAACTCCAATAAATATTGAATTGAAGTCATTGGTTTTGCACCAGCTTGAATCATTCTAGTCATCGCTTGATCATGTGCTTCTTGTGTAATATCTCCAGATGCGTCACTAATTACATAAACATCATATCCATCATTTAGCGCAGATAATGCTGGTCCAACAATACATACACTGGTCCACAATCCTGCCATAACTACTTTCTTTTTCCCTTTTCCCGTAATTGCTTTATACGCATTTACATCTTCCCAGGTATTCATACTAGTTCGATCAACATAGTTTGAAGTAGCTTGAGGATAAAATTCCATCACTTCCGGGAAAACAGGTCCACTAAATGATTTCTCTGCTACTGTAGTAATTACTGTTGGTACATTGAATATTTTAGATGCTCCCGCTACAATAGCAGTGTTTTGCCTTAATTCATTCATAGAAATACTATGCGTAGCAAAAGCCATTTGTCCTTCATGGTCAATCAATACTAAAGAGTGATTGGTTGGACTCAATAATTCTGGACTTGGTTTTTGCCCAAATGCTGTCACTGTTACTAAACCTAAAACGAACGTTAAAAATACTTTTTTCATCTTTTTAAAATTTTAATTAGTTAGTTATTATTTTCTCATTATTTGTATCTCCGATATCAATTGGATATCTTCACCTACTAATACTCCACCTGTTTCTAGCGCTGAGTTCCAGGTCAACCCAAACTCTTTTCGATTAATTTTTCCAGTAAGTGAAATACCTGCTTTGGTATTCCCCCACGGGTCTTTCATTAATCCGCTATATGCAGTATCTAGTGCAATACTTTGTGTGTTATCTTTAATGGTTAAATCTCCATATATTGTATAGTTACCCTCCTTATTTTTCTCAACCTTTGTTGATGTAAAAGAAAGTTTTGGATAATTTTCAACATCGAAAAAATCAGCACTTCTTAAATGTTTATCTCTATCTTCATTATTGGTATCAATAGAGTTAACTTCTGCTGTAAATGAAATTTTAGATGTTTCAAAATTGTCATTTTCATTTTCTATCACGGCTTGTATATTGGTAAATTTTCCAGATACATTAGTAAACATCATGTGTTTTACTTTAAATCCAATTTCTGAATGTGTTGGATCAATTGCCCAAATTGATTTTGTCATAATTGATTTGATTTTTAATGTTGTGTTATATTTTATTGTGTTGTTAAGCGAGTGTCATAGGAACATCCATAACTAAAATTTCTGTTTCTGGTGACGTTGTTTGGATAGTAAGATTTGTAATATCCCAAATTCCCAATCCATCTCGTGCTTCTATTTTTTGATCTTCTATTGTTGCACTTCCTTTTATAAGGAAGATGTAAACTCCATTTCCTGGTTTTTTTATGGTATAATTCACCTGCATTTGATTGTCAAATAGGCCTAGATGAAACCAAGCCTCTTGGTGAATCCATACCCCTTCGTCTTCGGGATTTGGCGAAAGTATTTGTTGAAACTTATTTTTTCGTTTTGTCTTATCTAAGGTTATTGAGTCATATCTAGGGGATACATTGCGCTTGTTTGGATAGACCCAAATCTGTAAAAATTGGACCTCACGGTCTTGATTTTTATTGTATTCACTATGCATAATACCAGTTCCAGCGCTCATTACTTGAATATCACCTTCTTTTATAATAGAAGTGTTTCCTATACTATCCTCATGTTTTAAATCACCTTCTAAGGGGATACTAATAATTTCCATATTGTCATGTGGATGTATACCAAATCCTTTACCTGCAGCTACTTGATCATCATTTAATACGCGAAGTACTCCAAAGTGCATGCGTTCAGGATTGTGATAGTTTGCGAAACTAAAGGTATGGTGACTAATTAGCCACCCGTGATTAACTAATCCTCTTGAACTCGCTGGATGAAAAACAGAATTGTCTTTAATTTTAGACGTAGTATTCGGTATATGATTAAAACCTAAAACTTCTAAAGGTTCGAGTTCATCAATTTCATTTTTCAGTATATTTCCTAGCGCTGCCGTAGCGGCGAACATTCCTGTCCCTAATAAACCTTTTTTCAAAAAATTTCTTAGTTCCATTATTATTCTATTTTGATACCTCAAAGGTAGATGTAAGAAAATCGGATTACATTGAACTAGTTAAAGAAAGAACAAAACGGTAGTAAACTTGCTTTCGGTTAAAATATTGATCAAACTAAATAGGCGTAGTGTGTTTTTGTATTTCATATTTAATTAAACAGCATAATCTTACTGTTCGTCTTAAAATAGAAAAACTACTAAAACTAATTCTTAATTAAAAAGTAAATGTATTCTACACCATTACATGTCGAATAGCAATGCCTTCACCATATAATCCTTTGATTTGTACTGACAATCGCTAGATGTTGTCATTTCCCTCAAGTGGTTTGGTCCTATTGAAAAGAAAGAGGGGGTATTATTTTTGACGAAGTAGTGTATCGGTTAAAAATAAACAGATAATACTGGAGAACATAATTGGTTAATCTCCCTAAATTGAGTTTAAATTCACTTTCTACCTCTTAAATACCAATCAAAATCAAGTTAAAGGTACTTAATTTTTTTTGTAAAAACCTAATTTTTTGACATAAAAATTAAAATAAAGCATAAAAAGGGGGTGTTTTTGCGAATTAACCCTCCTATATATAAATGTATACCGTTTTGACATAATACTATATCTAGTAGAAACTTTTATTGCTCTTTATCTCATCCATCTAAAACTTCTAAAATAGAGAAATGAATTCCTTTTGGAGTACATTTAGAGAAGCTTCAGTATATACTGCTCATATTACTAATCTAGCTTATTCTAATTCACTAAGCATTTTAGTCAGTTCTTGCGCAATAGAATCCAACGCACTTTTTAAAAATTTCAAAATGCTTAGGGTAACTACTTTACTTCATTTAACTGTTAATTTTTGCTAATTATCTTTATTTACTTTAGGTATATCTAAATAACACTTACTTTGCAGGTTATAAAAAGAAACATATAATTGCTATGAAAAAATATATTGTATTAGTTGCCTGTTTACTTGTTACTACAATTCAAGCCCAACATGTAAACGAACCCAATCAGAATAACAACGATATTTCAGATTTGTTAGATAGAGGAGAGGAATATAGACTAAGTGCAAAACAAAAAGAACAGTTAGTTGCACGTAAGAAAAAAATAGGTAAAGAATATGCCGCTATTGGAAAAGATAGGAGTTTGTCAGGGTATGAGAAAGGGGTGAAGAAACGAGCGCTTTCCCAAGAGATTGAAGATGACATACGCGCCATCTTATATGAAGAACAATACCTTAAATGGTCCAATTATAATCAGCAGAAATACAAAGGAGATTATTATGAATATGATGCTTTAAATGATGAGATTGAAGCTAAAATTGATCGTTTAGAAAAAGAATATGAACAAGATATCAAGCGAATGGAACAAACCTATAGTAGAGATAAAAATGCGCTAAAAAGAGAAAAAAACAAAAGAAAAGCGCAGTATAAAAATGAAAAAAAAAAGACTTAAGGAAGAGAAAAAATAAAAAAAGCGGGTATTCTAAAAGAATACCCGCTTTTTTGTTTTTTATCTAGTTACTTGGCAAATTGCCATTTGCCACTACGGGTTTTTTACATCACACCATCTCACACCCCATAACCAACTAATGCCCCGCACCAGCAATAATTTTTCCAGCTCCTTTTTTAATTAGAATAAGAATAAAAGGAATACAGATTAAGAATAAAACGCCCAAGAACATAAAGACATCCATATACGTCAGTACAGTTGCTTGTTTCGTTACTCCTAAATCAAGTAGGGTATAGGCTTTTTGCAAAGCTTCATCAGCTGTAAAACCTTTGGCTATAAAACTTTGTTGTAAAGCTAGCACGCGATTTTGGACTTCTAGTGAAGCGGTATCTAAATGGCTCACTAAGGCCAATCGATGGTTGACGGTCCAACGAGAAATAAAAGTAGTAATTAAGGCAATCCCAAAAGAACCTCCTAATTGACGCATCATTCCTGTAAATGCAGCACCTTCACCAATCTGTTTGTTTCTCAAATTAGACAAAGAAAGCGTTGTAATGGGTACAAATAATAAACCTAAACCTACTCCGCGTATAACTAAAGGCCAAAAGAAATGCTCACTACCTGTATCTGGAGTTAAAATATTATGTGCACAGAAACTGTAGATAAAAAAGACTAAAAATCCAGTAGCTACTAAATACTTAGGAGGAACACCTCGTTGTAACATTCTAGCAATAAAAGGCATCATCAAGGCCGTCATCAAAGAACTAGGTACTAATAACATTCCGGCATCTGTAGCTGTCCATCCTAGAATTGATTGCGTATAAATCGGGATAATAAAGGTCGAACCATAAAGTCCAAAACCTAAAATAAACGATAATACGGTACCAATAGCTAGATTAGAATCCTTCAATACTCTTAAATTGACAATCGGCTTTTCACAAGTTAATTCCCTCCAGATAAAGAAAAAGAATCCCAATACAGAAGTAATCGACAACGTCAGGATGGTGGAGTTTTCAAACCAGTCATCTTGCTGTCCATGTTCTAGTACATATTGTAAAGATCCAACCGCAATGGCGAGTAATATAATTCCCAAGAAATCGACTTCATTCAATTTACTTTTTTCTGCATATTTTGGGCTCTTCACATAAAGTAGCGCTAATACCGTTGCTAAAATTCCCAGTGGTACATTAATATAAAAAATAAAAGGCCACGAATAATTATCAATGATATACCCTCCTAAAGGTGGTCCTAGTGTAGGACCTACAATTACGCCCATACCGTAAATGGCTTGCGCCACTCCTCGTTTTTCAACGGGATAACTTTCTGTTATAATAGTTTGGGAAGTCACCAATAAAGCTCCTCCACCTAATCCTTGAATAAAACGAAAAAGTATAATCTCCCATAATGTAGTAGAATTTCCACATAAAAAAGAAGCGACGGTAAAGATAATAATAGAAGCAGCAAAATAATTGCGTCTTCCAAACTGTTGTGAGAGCCAGCTAGTCATTGGCACTACAATTACATTGGCGATAGCATACGCTGTGACCACCCAAGCAATATCGGTTAAAGAAACACCGATACTCCCTTTCATGTCATTCATGGCTACATTGACAATTGTTGTATCTACAATTTCCAATAGTGCACAAAGAATAGCTGTAATGGTAATGATAATTCGACGATAGCCATGCTCTACTAGGCTTTCTTCACTCATAGTTGTCTCGTTTATCGTCCGCTTTTAATATTCACATCAATATCAACATTCATTCCTGGTTTAACGTATACCAACATCTCGTCTTCTGGGTTAGTAAACGTAATTTTTACTGGAATACGTTGTACCGTTTTCACGAAGTTACCTGAAGCATTATCTGGTGGTAATAGAGCAAATTTAGCTCCAGTAGCAGGAGACATCGAATTGATTACGCCTTCAAATTTATGTTTGGGAAAAGCATCTACTTTAATATTCACAGCTTGTCCTTCACGTATATATTCCATTTGTGTTTCTTTAAAGTTGGCTACTACCCAAATATTACCTTTTTGTACAGTGTTAAACAGCCCTTGTCCAGGTTGAATTAATTGTCCCGCTTGTAAGTTGATTTTTGAAACTTGTCCATCTTCTTTTGCTGTAATCACCGTATAAGACAAATACAAAGCTGCGTGATCTAAATTTGCTTTGGCTTGATCAACAACTGCTTTCGCCGCATCAATCTGAGACGTTGACGCAACCGCTTGAGATTTGCTAATATTCACTTGCTGTGCAACTGCCTGAGCTTGTTTTTCAACTGCTTTTAGTTGTTCTTGTAAAACAACAACTTGTTTTTCTGCGGTTTCTTTTGCTGCTAAAGCCTGTTCATATTGTTGTTTAGTAATAGACTGACTTTGATATAAACGATTGTAACGATCATAGTCATTCGACGCTCTCCACAATTGCGTTTTAGCAGCATCGATATTGGCTTGAGCTGTAGCTACATTGGCTTGAGCAGTAGAAGCTCCCGCCTGAGAAGAAAGCACAGTTGATTGGCTTGTATGTTCTCCTGCTTCTGCCACTTGCAGCTGACTCAAAGCAGCTTGATAGTTTGCTTTTGCTTGTTCTACTTGAATCGCGTATTCTGTATCATCCAAACGAATCAACGTATCACCTTTTTTAACAACCTGATTGTCCTGAATGTAGATTGTTTTAATATACCCTGGAATTTTAGATACGATAGGCGTTATTTTCGTTTCAATTTGAGCATCATCAGTACTCTCATGTGCCAATGAATGTATATATTTATAAATTCCATATCCTCCTCCGAATAGAACGATTGCACCTAAAGCAACGATAAATTTCTTGTTTAGTGGTTTTTTAGTGGCTGTATTATTTGTTTCCATTTAGTTTTTTACTTGTAAGTTGTCAATTAATTTACCTGTCTTGTACGCATATTGATAAAGCGTCAAGGTTTCATCTGCTTCACCTAACATCGTATCAATTTGCGCTTGTAACTGTTGTACATCCGCTTCTAATAGATGATCTGTATCCGTCAATCCATTGTCATATTTATCTTTGACAATACGGTAGTTTTCGTTGGCTTGTACCAATGCTTTTGCTAGTACAGCATTCCTTTTTAAGGCTAATTCATACGCATTAAATGCCTCATCAATTTCTACTTTGGCTAAATCTTCAACGAGTTGCGCTTGATAATCTACCTCGATTTTTTTGACTTTTGCTTTATTGACTTCTGTTCGGTTTTTGAACAACTGCGTCAAATCATATTTCAACCCAACACCTACGCTTGTTGCATTGGTAATATCTACGACTTGATCTAATTGGATCGCTGAATATCCCGCAGTTAAACCAATAGAAGGGAAGAAGTTTCCTCTTGCAATTTTGATTCCCGTTTGCGCAATCTCTTCCATCTTTTGTGCACTTTGTACATCCTTACGAGAAGAGAGATCATCTGCTTTGGTCGGAAAAATAGCTACAGGTTGTACTTTTTCGGCCAAAATAGTTTCTCCTTCCTCAAGGTCAAGTAAGACTTTCAATCGGGTAGTAATATTTTTTTGCGTATTCTTGGTTTCTTCTAGCGAAAGCTCCACATTAGCCTCTTGTAATTGCGTTCTCAGATAATCATTTTTAGCGATGATTCCTTCAGCTAAGAATTGTTCAAAATCAAGGGTACGTTGGTGGGCGCGTTTTAAATTCTCCGTTAATAAAGCAATCGACTGTTGTGTTTTGTACAGCGCGAAGTATAAATTAATCGTTTGGTAAACAACATTTTCTGTTGTGGATGCTTCATTTAATTGAGCAAGAGAATAATATTGTTTGCTTTGTGTAACCGCGTTGGTAATTTTAAAACCACTAAACACGGGAATATTGGCTTTTGCTTGGCCGATCATCAAATGCTTAGGTTGTACGTCAGGCATTTGCTTGTCTTCAGAAGAAGCAGGTAAAGGTACTTTTAGGTTGATGTCTGTACCATTAAAAAGACGGTTGTAGGTTCCAGATACTTCTAATTCAGGATAACGCATATTTTGCGCACTGTGAATCTGAAGTCTAGAGGCTTCTGTACTTGCTTTTACTTTTTTTATTTCCTTGCCGTTTTTTAAACTCAATGCAATAGCCTCCTCTAAGGTGATTGGAGTAGGGGTTTGAGCGAAAACTTGGGCAATAAATAATGAAGCAAGTAAGACGTAATTACTTCTGTTCATTGTAGATTAGTATTGATTTAAAGGATTGAATTAAATGGGGATATATCTGTTGTTTGATATGTAAACTAAATTCGTCGTGATTGGTCAGATTCCAATATTCATAAAGCATGTGCTCGTGATGAATCAAATAGGTTGTTACCCCCATAGAGAAAATGACAAATGTGATGGGATCTGGTTTGGCTTGAAATAAACCACTTTCATATCCCTCTTCGATAAAGCGATTGATATGTTGCATGATATCACGCTTTAATAAAACAATACCTTCCGAAATCTCAGGTACATTTTGTTTCTTGGCCAATTGATTCATCAAAATCAGATGAAAATCGGCATTATTCAATTGTACAGCCATAAGATGCTCTACAAAAGCTAATAGCTTCTCAAAGGAATTTAGAAGCGTATTATCCGTTAAATCGATTAGTTTTTCTCTAGTACGAGTTAAGCGTATTTCAAAAAGAGCACTTACCATGGCACTTTTTGAACCAAAATAATAATTAATCATGGCCACATTAATTCCAGCCGCTTTAGAAATATCACGTATGCTTGTTCCGTCAATTCCCTTTTGAGAAAACAATTCTTCTGCAACTAATAAAATCTCTTTTTGTTTGTCATTTAATGCCATGATCTCATTTTTATCTGGCACAAAATTAAACAAACGTTTAATTAGTTTTTACATTTTATTCATTTTTTTTCAAACAAAATGATTTTAATTCACTAATCAAAGATATTAAATAGATTTAATGTAATTTCAAGTTTTTGATTTACTGTAGATTAGAAGTTTTAGGTATAAATCAAGAAAGGGAAAGGGATTCATAAATCACTTCCATTTTCCCTTTTATAAAACAATATTATTCTTTCTCCATTCTTTTAAAAACCGTTCTTTTAAATAGAAGATTTAGGTCAATAAATGAGCTACATCAAAAAGTAAACCTAAAGAAAAAGTAAATTGTATATTTACAACTCATCAATAGCCTTGTTATTTTGAAAAAAAGAGTGTTACAATTAAAAAAAGAAGATTTTTATCCTGCTATAACCCTAATTCTTATCCTGTGGATTATATTCATCTTGCAACAAATCGGTTTTTTTCAACGTTGTTATGGTGTAATACCTTGGCGTATAGAAGGAATTAAAGGGATTTTTTTAAGCCCCTTATTTCACGGAAACCTGAGTCATCTTAGCAGCAATACGATACCTTTATTTATTTTAAGCGTTCTACTCTTTTTATTTTATAAAAAGCTGGCGTATAGCGTCCTCATTTCTGGATGGATTCTTTCTGGTGTATTGTTGTGGCTTTTACCTGATTTTAGTTATTTGCAACATCAGGTTCACAGTTGTCATATTGGAGCTAGTGGTTTAATTTATATGCTTGCGACTTTTCTTTGTTTTAGTGGAATCTTTTTGCGTCAAATGGCATTAATCTTAGTTTCTATACTTGTTGCCGTTTTATACGGAGGATTAATTTATGCTATTTTTCCTCATTTGGTTGGGGCTGACGTTTCTTGGCAAGGACATTTAATTGGTACCTTAGTTGGATTTTTCTATGCCTATCAATTGAACAAAAAGAAAAGAAGAACTTAATCTTTTCAAACATCCTACTATTTCCAATAGAAAACATAGACTAGAGTACTCTATTCTTGCGTTTAAAAAAGAAAAGAGGACACTGCAATAAGAACTTTTATTTCTCCCGTATTGCAGTGTTTATACTTTATCTAATTTGAATTTATATCAAGTTATCCAATCACTTTTTTAAACCAGTCTTTTGCTTTTTCATATTGTTCAACAAAGAAAGATTCTTGATCGTCTTTTCTCTTTTCAACTGTTGGTAAAATATGCTCATAATAAGTTCCTTGCAAGAATTTGCGCAATAGAGCTTCACCGACAATAGGTTGATCATCATTTAATGCATGAGCTGCTTTGAGTAAATGGCGAATATCATACTGTAGAGGGAAAATATCGGGTACTTGTTTATTTAAATTAAGCAGTTGATATACCGCTTGTCGACCCGTGCGCACTGAACTTTCCATAGTAAAGACTACATCATTATGCGTCTCAACAAATTGCCCAATTAACGCTAGGTTTTGACAACCTTCAGGCACAACTTGAGGTCTATCCCCTTGAGCGCGTGGCATAAACATAGAAGTAATATAAGGCATATAAGCAGTGCGAACAATTGTATTTTCAACTACTTGATTCAGTGAATCAATAATTCCTAAATGATAACATAGTTCAGCTAAAATTTCATTTCCCGTACAAGCAGGCATTGTTTTTTTTATGTAATTTCCTTCTTTATCCATAAACAAAGCATACACCCAAAGTACCAAAATATCATCGGGTTGCGTAGGGAAGTGGGGTTGGCGATTACATGTAAAACTCATCAACCAGTTGGAATCTGTTATTGTAATAATACCACCAGTAACTGTTTTTCCAGAATACGGATCATTTACCGCATATCCCTTTAACTTATCAATTAGTGGAGAAGGTTTACACGTTAAGGTTGCAGATTCCCAAGACGATTTTTCAATATTGGAACAGAATTTTTCAGGATGCCCAAAAACAGGTGATTTTGCAGCTAAATTTTTCCACAAGCTCCAGCCTGGGCTTTTACCACTTGTTGTATTATCTACTTTGGGTATTGGTACTGTTGTGTTATTTCCATACGATGTATCTTCTGTCATTGAACCTGTTGTAATGACAACAAAATCTTGTTCATTCATCTCAATACGCGTTTCGAGTCCTCCTTGATTCACTAACAATCCCTTTACGAGTTTACCTGCTGTAGTACTGTGTAAATCCACATCATGCACCAACGTATCCAATCGGATTTGTACGCCTAATTCAGTAAGGTGATTTCGAAGCGGTACAACAAACGTATCATATTGATTATATCGCGGAAAGACAAGCGCAGATAAATCTTTTAGTCCATCAATATCATGTAAGAAACGATGCATATACAATTTAAACTCTAGTAGACTATGCCAGTTTTCAAAGGCAAACATAGTTCTCCAAAACGTCCAGAAATTACTCTCCAGAAAAGTGGAATTGAAGTATTGTTCTATCGTAATATCATCGAGTTCTTCTTTCCTTTTTAATAGCAATTTGATTAAAGCCATTTGATCTTTCTTAGCTAGTCCAAATTGGCTAAAATCTTTAATTTCTCCTAATTGATGTATGAATCTAGATTTAGAATAATTCGGATCATTGTCATTAATCAAGCGATATTCATCTAATACACTATAAGGTTTAGGAAGCTCTAAAGCAGGTATATCCTGAAAGATGTCCCAAAGGTTTTCATACGTCATATCCATCTCTCTTCCTCCGCGAACAATATAGCCTTCTTGCGCATTACCTGCACCATCTAAAGAACCACCATCAATGGATAATTGCTCTAGAAAGGTAATATTAGCTGCAGGAATACGACCATCGCGTATAAAATAATAAGCTGCTGCCATACCTGCGATTCCACTACCTACAATATAGACTTTACTTTGAGAAAAATCTTTCGAAGGAATACCTTTATTGCGTTGATAATTACCGGGTTCATCAGCAAAGGGCATTGAACGTTGAGCGGTATTAACGGGAGGCTCTGTGTTGCCATTAGGAGCCTGATTTACATGTCCATACTTAGAGGAAGTCTCTAGTATCTTATCAAACTTTTGTGTGTCTACTTTCATTTTTGGGTTTTATTAGTAATATTTACTTAAAATTAAAGAAATATTATTTAGTATAACCATTTTAAAGTAGAAATAAATAATAATAGTTGAATAATTTAATAAATAGAAATAGATTTTTGTTTTATTTATGTATAATATATTTTATGTCCATTATTCTTGCTAATTGAATTGAGATTACAAGACTATAGGCTAAAAATTGCAGTCCTCACTAAACTACTTCGCTTATAGCAGTAAAAGAAAAGCTTACTCTACTTTAGTAATAAGCTTTTTTATAATTATAGGCCTAGTGAACTCTTGCAGCCTATCTTAAAATTTCGTTTTGGAGATTACTTCGTTTATAAATTGGCAGAAATCTGTTATATTTACTCAATAAATGAATCGCAGAAAAAGAGAAGATATGAACTTTTTTAAAAGACTAACGAATGAATTCATTGATATCATTGAATTCTTAGATCCGACGCAAAATACAATTGTACACCGTTTTGAGCGTTTTCAAAATGAAATTAAGAACAATGCAAAGCTTGTTGTTCGCGAAGGACAAATGGCGGTATTTATCAATGAAGGGCAATTAGCCGATGTTTTTCGTCCAGGTACTTATACATTAAATACACAAAACTTACCCATTTTAGCTACGTTAAAAGGTTGGAAATACGGTTTTAATAGTCCATTTAAGGCAGAAGTTTACTTTGTTAATACCAAAACGTTTATTGATCAACGTTGGGGAACAAAAAACCCCATCATATTGAACGACAATCGCTTTGGAATGATTGAAGTACGTGCTTTTGGAACTTACACGTTTAAAATCGCAGATGCGGGTCAATTTATTCGCGAAATTGTCGGAACAACGGGAACATTTACAACAGAACATATAACAGATCAATTGAGAAGTGTTATTGTTACGCGTTTTACTGATTCTATAGGAGAAGCGAATCTTCCGATTGAAAATTATGCCGCAAATCTTAACGAGTTATCTACTGCGATTTTCTCTTACATGAAAGATGATTTTTATGTCTATGGAATGGATGTAACAAAATTCTTGATTGAGAATGTGTCGATGCCGGAAGAAGTGAAGAAGGAAATCTTTGAACTCAGTCGATTAAACCATATTGATTTAAATAAATTAACTCAAATGAAAGCGGCTAAAGCGATGGAAGCTGCCGCGAATAATCCTTCAGGAGTAGCAGGAGCAGGAGTAGGAATGGGCGCTGGTTTTGCCATGGCGAATCAGTTTGGGCAAGCGATGGCGCAAAATCAGGCGGCTGCACAAGCACCTCAAGCCAGTACTCCTCCGCCAATACCACAAGCAGTACCTGTTCAATATTTTGTAGCCATCAACGGTCAACAAACAGGTCCAATTGATTTAGAAAATTTAAAACAAATGGCACTTCAAGGACAGGTAAACCGCGAAACCTTAGTTTGGAAAAATGGAATGAGTGCGTGGGATAAGGCTGGAAATCAAAGCGATTTGAATGTCTTATGGTCACAAACGCCCCCCCCTTTACCTCAGGTATAAACAATATAAATCTACTAAAGATTGGATTCAACAATCTTTAGTAGATTCTTTCATAATAGATGGACTAACTCATCTATAAACAGGTCAAATCCCATGCGATAGAACCTGAACTAAATATTTTTTAATTCCTATTGTAGTGACATCAGAAGAAATAAAACGCAATACAGCTGAATCCACCTCTTGTGGTACATGTGGTGCGCCAATGACGTATCAACCCAGTTCAAATGCACTGGTATGTGAATATTGTGGTAGCAAAAAGAGTATTGAAAAAGGCAGCAATCTAATACAGGAGCGCGATTTCTTAGGTTTTATGCAAAACTATGAGAAAGAGAACTTTACAATGACTAAAGTTATCGAATGTAATACTTGTCATGCGCAATCTACTGTAAACGAACAAGTAAAATCCATCCGATGTCCTTATTGCTCTACGCCATTTGTGGAACGAAACATACATGAAGAACGGTATATTCAACCCGAGTATATTGCTCCTTTTGTCGTAGATAAAAATCAAGTTGCAGGATTATTACAAGGTTGGATTAAAGGACTTTGGTTTGCTCCAAATAAAATACAGCGAGGTTTATTTGCCGCGGAACATTTAAGCGGCGTCTATGTTCCTTTCTGGACCTATGATATGCAAACCTATACCCAGTATAAAGGCGAGCGTGGAGACGCTTATTATGTAACTGTGGGGAGTGGAGAAAACAAAAGAAAAGAACGCCGTATTTCGTGGACTCATGTGAGGGGGACGGTAACCCATTTTTACGATGATATTCTCATTTCTGGAAATAAGACACTAAAACCTAACTTATTACAATCCTTATCTTCTAGTTGGAATCCTAAAGCGATACAACCGATTAAAGCCGATTACCTTAAAGGGTTTATTACAGAAAAATATCAAATTGATATCAAAGAAGCCTATGACTTGGCGAAGCGTATCGTCTATGAAGAGGAAAGAGAACGTGTACGCAGACACATTGGAGGAGATCAACAACGCATCCATCAAGTCAACACGGATTTGTCGCAAATTACTTTTAAGCATATTCTTTTGCCCTTATACGTCAGTTCGTTTTCTTATAGAAACAAGCAATATACGTATTATGTCAATGGAGTAACGGGTAAAATTACAGGCGAACAACCTTATAGTGCTTGGAAAATTGGATGTGCTACTGTCCTTGCAATTATCCTTATAGTGCTATTTGTTATTCTAATCTCCAAAAACTAAATAATCAGGCCTGATAAAGAAAGCGCAACAGTATCGTTATACAGCAAATAGATATGAATCAGATAAAATTGTACAGCCACTACTAGAGAAGTAGGTTGTACAATTTTTCATTCAAATTAAAGTTAAAACTAGAATCTTATCTCTATCAGATGTAATATATTTGCAATCCAACAGAGGTAGAGCAAAATGTCCATAAAAAAAAACAAAATGTACCGCAGAACTCGTTATTTGCTGTACAAAGAAACACTAGTTGATTTTAAAGAACACTTTTGGGCTTTTATAGGCTCATTTATTGGTTTAGGAACCATTTGTTACCTTCATTATGAAGCTTTTTCACAGTATGATTTAACGTTGCTCATTGGTTCTTTTGGGGCGAGTTGTGTCTTGATCTACGGGGCAATTGGAAGTCCTTTAGCGCAGCCCAAAAACTTATTCTTAGGCCATATTATTTCAGCCCTGATTGGGGTGACCATTTATAAATTATTAGGTCAATATATTTGGGTAGCGGCTCCTTTAGCTGTTTCCTTATCTATTATTGGTATGCAAATGGCCAAAGCACTCCATCCTCCTGGAGGCGCAACAGCTTTGATTGCTGTTACAGGAGGGAGTAGTATTACCAACCTCGGGTATGAATATGTGGTTTCACCTGTGATTACAGGTGTTACGATTTTGTTTATTGCAGCACTTATTTTCAACAATATTCCGCACAAACGACAATACCCTGTTCGATCGTTTATTTTACTACATAAAGTAAGACGAAGAAAAAGACGCTAATAAAGGCCTATTTAGCAGCTAAATCCGCTTCTTTTTTGGCTAGATAAAAATCATACGTATAAACATTATACGGCAAGATGCGTTTTGCAAAATATTTAGCTGTAAAACTTCCCAATAACAAGGGAATGAACAGTTGATATCCATTCGGAACTAAGTTACACACCAAAATTAAAGCGGTTAAGGGCGCATAAATAGAAGCCGATAAAGTTGCTGCAGCACCTACTAAAGCAAAATTAAGTGGGATGAGTGCTAGTCCGAATTGAGCATTGCAAATATGAGCAAATAAAACACCTAAGAAAGCTCCAGCTACAATACTAGGAGCAAATACACCACCATCTCCACCTGCACCCAAAGTTAATGCGGCAGCTAAAGGTTTTAGTAGCATTAAAAAGGCTAAACTATATAATGTGATAACATGCGTTGGATTGAGAATCTCTTTTAACCCGTGATAACTATCTCCGTATAATACCGGAAATAAAAGAATAAAAAGTCCGACAGAAATAGCCCCTAAATTTACACGTAGGAAATTGTTATTAATATTTCCAAACAGCTTTTTCATACGGGTAACCAACAAGGTAAAATAAACCGACAACAATCCACATAACAAGCTTAATATCAAAAATAACGGAATAGCATATTCATTCCAAGTTGTTATTTTAAAAGGTAATAGAGGCTCGTAGTTAAAGAATAAGATGAAGGCTAAAGACAACAACGCTGATGTACCACAACTAATGAATAACGTTTTACTTGTCTTTCTTGCAATCACTTCCAAAGCAAAAAGCAGACCTGCCAAAGGGCTACCGAATAGTAAAGCGACACCCGCTGTAACTCCAGCACAAATCAATTCCTTTTTATACTTATTTGCAGAGAAATGCTTTGTATGAACCATATTTCCGACAGTTGCAGTAGCCACTACAGAAGAGACTTCTATACCAGTAGATCCTCCTGTAGATACCGTTAAAAAACCATTGATTAAATGGGAAGGTATTTTAAAAGCAGGAAGGTGATCTTTGCGTTGATCTAGTGTTTTGTATATCTCGGTAATACCCTTATTCTTACGTCCTTTAAATACTAACTTTCGCAAAAAATAAATTGCCGTTATTCCAAGGGTAGGAAGCAGGATAAAAAGTAATTTTTGCGTCTCAGATACCGTTTCAAAAATAAAGTGTTCTGCCTTTTCCGTTAGTTGTTGGGTAATAAAAACTAAGAGTAAACTGCTTATACTTACAAGAGCAGAAGCTAGAATTAATTTAAATACATGCTGATTGGTAATTTGCTGTCTTTTCATTTACACTAAATATAATTGTAGTCTAGTTTTAGCTGTCTATCCTTACTACAGAACGGGCAGAAGTGGATATAAACCACTTTTATAAGAAATCGTTGCAAAAGTATAAAAAACAGGAAAACATGGGTGTTAAATCTGTATTGTTTTTTTGTCTTACTCAATCAGCTATTAAAATCTATAGCCCTAAAATTATTTGTTGAGAATAGGCACCACATGCGTTCTGCTTTTTTATTCACTAGAACCTATTTTCAAAAAATAATTTCTACTTTTAATATCCCTAGCAAAAGGTTTAAAGTTTTTTAGTATGCGTTGGAAAATTGGCTCTTTACTTATTCTAATTTTATTCGTAATTATCGGTTACTTCTTTATTGTTGGCAGCAATGATTTTGAAATTGACAACATGCAACATCGAGATTATGTATTTGTTTCAAAAGGAGAAGAACTCTCCGCTACTTTATTTATACCTGAGCGCGGTATTAGTAAGCAAACGCCTGTAGCGTTACTGATTCATGGCGATGGCCCTCAAGACCGTACATCAGCTAAGGGATATCTTCCTTTGATTAATTACCTAGTGGAGCAAGGAATTGCCGTATTTTCTTGGGATAAAAAAGGAATAGGAATGAGTAAGGGGAATTGGCTCAATCAATCTATTGAAGATAGAGCAGTAGAAGCGAAAGACGCTTTTAATTTTTTATCTACTCAGGTTGGTTTTGCTGTGGATAAAATAGGATATTTAGGCTTTTCACAAGCAGGTTGGGTTATCCCCAAGGCAAGTACCCTAACGGATCCCGCTTTTTCAATTATCATCGGAGGGGCCGTAAACTGGTTGGATCAGGGCAATTACTTGACTAAAATACGCCTCGAAAAAGAAGGGTTTTCCCAAGACCTTATCGCTAAAAAACTCGATTCAATAAGAAGAAACGATATCGCCTTATTTACTGATTTCAATGCGAATGATATTGAACAATCGGGCATAGAAAAAGATCGTTTTTTATTTATTGCTCGAAATCTAAAAGCAGATGCAACTCAGGATATTCTAACTATGAAAGGCCCTTTATTGGCCTTATGGGGAGAAGATGATCTCAATGTTCCTGCGGAAGATAATGCTCAAAAATACCGTGAAATTGCAAAAGGGAGAAAGAATTATCATTCAGAAATCAAAATATATCCTCAAAGTACACATGGTTTACTAAAGGCTGCTTATTTTAATTACCAATTGACTTCACAATGGCCAACCTGGAAGAAAGGGCTATTTGTCGGTATGGGACGCAAAGCATATACAGCAACTGTGCTTTCGGATATAGCCAATTTTATATTGGAACAGACGGAACAGATTGATCCTAAAGGATAGAAGATACTCCAATATAGTATAAACATTGACTATCAAGGCCTTCCAGAACCCTTTAACCTTGATAAAAAAATTCAAAAAGGCGTTAGTTTTTATAACTAACGCCTTTTTAGGTAATTACAACCTCATAACGTCCATCTCTTACGCTTGATGAGGCATTCGAATAATTGGTTTTATTACAATTCCTTTTCCTGAATCTTCAACTGCTTGATTAATTTCATCCAATTCATAAAAAGTAATCATCTTATCAAAGGGAAATACACCATCTAAATGCAATTGAATCAATCGTGGGATAAATAAATCAGGAATACTATCTCCTTCAATAACTGATCTAACAGCTACACCAAATGAAAAAGGAGAATAATCAATTTCTAATTTACCTCCAGCTTTCATTACCCCTAAGGTATAAACAGTAGTATTGCTTCGCATGGCTTTAACCAATTCATTGATAACAGAATTAATGGCTGTAGTATCTATGGTATGATTCAATCCATTAGGAGCTAAATTTTCGCGGATGTATTGGCTTACCTCAACAATATTCTTACTATTAATGGTATGAGTGGCACCTAATTCTTTAGCAAAAGTCAATCGTTCCTCATGGATGTCAATCGCAATAATTTTAGTACATCCTGCTACTTTTGCCGCCATAATAGCGGCTAATCCTACGGGGCCAACACCTGAAATAGCTATAATGTCGCCTGCTTGAGGTTTAGCTACATTAAATACGGTTCCAGCACCTGTTTTGAATTCCACATCCCAATGGACCTAAAAGCGCTAAATCTATTTCTTTGGTTACTTTCACCACACTACTCTCATTGGTCAATGTATACGTTGCAAACGACGATTGATTAAAAAAGAATCCACCTAATTCCTGGTTTCCATCGTGATACGCACAACTTCCATCTGCTCTTTTCCCACTTAGATTTAATTTGTGGAAATTAAAACAATAGGAGGGATGCCCAGCAATACATTGTTCACATGTACCACACGCACCTGGTGCTAAGACCACGTGATCTCCAACAGCTACTTTCTGAATATTTGCTCCTACTTTTTCCACAATTCCAGCTCCCTCATGACCTAAAATCCCTGGAATTGGAAAAGGGATTTGTTGATTTGTAACGGCAATATCGGTGTGACAAATTCCTGTAGCTACTATTTTAACTAGAATTTCATCTGGTCTTGGCTCATCCAATTGCACATCTTTTATGGTATATTTACTTTTAGGTTCTTGAAGAACGGCTGCTTTTATTTTCATCTTGATTAATTTAAAGGGTGATTTTTCTGTTGCTATTAAACATCTAAATGTATCGTTGATTGATTATCTCGTTCTAGGACAAAGAAAAAAGGCTCTGGATCTCCTTTTAAGTCCATAACCCCTAAAACTTTTGTGTCGTCAATCTTAACAAAGACATCCAATATCGGTAATTCATCATAGACCATCGTTGCACAAGATCTTCCTCTATATTCTGTATTTCTAAGCCGTGCTTTTGCCTCTTTTGTTTTTTCAAAAACGCGTGTAGCTTCTTCTTTTTCTGTATGCTCCGTACGTCCAAACAGACTTGTAGGTTCAACAGAATAAATAGCTGTTTTATCTTCAGTAAAATACAGCAGCGGATGTACTTCTTCCAAGTTAAAAAACACTTTTCCGTACCAACCACTATGTTCTAATTTCCCATCCAATCGATGCCCTGAATTAATCGAAATTCCCTTCCAACGCCCAATCATAAAATCCAGCGTTGCAGGTTCTAATTCATCAAATAATTTAAAGGCTTCTTCTACTGTTGTTTTTCTCTCTTTTAATACATTTTCTAGTCTAATATTCATCTCTTCATTTTTTAAAATTATACAGCTAATTGAGCTACAAACAAGCTCTTTATAAGTAATAAAACCACCTATCCAACATGTTAATAACCTATAAGTTACAATGAATAAAAGAGAAAATAACCTAAAAAAATGCCAATTATATAAACTTTACCAATATTTAATTTATAATTCGCTTTGTGCGAAATTACCCTCTATATTACTTGACATTTATTCACTTTTATAAGCGTTAAAATTTACTGTTAATTAGAATAAAGAGATTGAAGGAAGAAAATAAGTAATTCAATTGAGCTGCAAGAATAAATTTATCACTCCATACCAACTAATGAATGGAGGTCGAGGGATAAGAATGAAGAGAACTCTTACCTTTTTTGTCTCATTTCAAGAGGGCGTATTCCCGTATACTCATAGAAGGCATTGCTGAATGACCCCAGCGTTACATAGCCAACTGTATTAGCTATTTCACTGATTGAATGCTCTGTTTTGACCAATAACTCAATGGCTTTTACGATGCGTACTGTTTTCAAGTATTGTAAGAACGAAATTTGAAGTTCTGCCTGAAATAGGCGTGAAACCGAACGTTCACTAAGGTTAAACTTATCACTAATGGCTGCTAAAGTTAATTGCTGACCAAAATGGATGTCCAGGTAATCTGTTATTTTAATGATACGGGGATGATCACTGAAAGGCAACTGTAACTGCATATTCTTATTGATGGAAGAAGGCAGTATATTTTTTAAGGCTTGTAGAAACTCAAAATTTGGGGTTTGAGGGTTCACCATCTGATTGTGCCAGCATTCGGTATAGGCAATCATTTCTACAACCAAATCAGAAGCTGCATAGATGCCAAGTTCAGCGTAAAAAGGATGTTTAGCATCATCTTGGGTATAAAAATATAAGGAACGCAATACAGTAGCCGAGTGACTAAGTTTCAGAATATGAGGTACACCCTTGGGGATCCAAAAGAAATATTTAGCCGGAACCACATAGGTTTTAGTATCGACCGTAACATACGTAATTCCCCCCTCTACATAGGTTAATTGCCCTTTCTCATGTTGGTGTAGGGGATAGCGTTTATCTGATTTTTCATGTGTTACAAATACGCCGTCTTGAACGGTATCTATAAAGTCTAAGGAATCGATGATTCTCATGGGATCTACTACTTATTTTGGAATACAAAAGTAGGAATGATTTTTGTCTGGTTTCAATAAAAAGTTGACTATTTTCGAAGTACAAGATATACTGTACTCCCTTTAATTTTGCGCCGTTAAAAATTGTATATGAATCTCGGAAGTCACTTTCTACTCCCTGTGTTTGCTAGTATTGCCCTGATAGGCTATAGTCAAACCACTCCTGTGTTGATGGTTCAAAAAGATACCATCCACCTGACTTTAACGGACGTTTGGCAGCAAACAGATGTCCAAAGCAAGCAAGCCTTACTCCATACCAAAGCGCAGCAAATTAGTAGAGAAAATACGAAAGATGCTGAAATGGGTAGATACCCTGTGTTCAATGGAATAGCGAAAGTAGAACAGGCCAGTAATATTCCCGTGTATTCGGATGGTATATTCAACAAGCCCGAACAGCATGATGTAATTCATACGCTTTATCATACAGGAGTTTCGATGTATCTCAACCTCTACAGTGGAAATCGCCAGAATTTAGAAATCGCAGCACGCAAAACCGAAGAACAAAAAACAGCGATTATAGCCGAATTATCACAGTCAGAAGTTCGCCTAGAAACAGCGAAGTGTTATTTGACACTGGCCAAAGTATTGCGCTTTAGAACCGTGATTCAACACGATATTGCCGATCAACAAGAGCAATTGGCCGAAGTAGAAAAGCTCTACGAACATGGTGTTATTCTCAAAAGCGATGTATTGCGTGCTACAATGGAAGTATCGAAACGAGAAATGACATTGGTACAGATAGAAAATGATATTCTAATTGAAAATCAAAAATTAGTTCTATTGCTGGGCCGTAAGGATTCAGATTTTATTAAGCCAGAAGCATACTCAACTGCTGCGATGCCTTTAGAACCCTATGAAGAGGCGCTAGAGATTGCCTCTGTTTATGCACATAAACAATTACTTTCAACCACCGATTTAGCTCTTAGTGCGATTGAACAAAAGAAAGTAAAAGCACAAAACAAACCCAGTATAGGATTAATAGGAAACTTCACCATGGCCAATCCGCAAATCTTTTTATATCCTTATAATCCCAGTTGGTATAGTTTAGGAACCATTGGCGTGCAGGTATCCATTCCTATTTCCTCCCTGTATCACAATACCCATAAAGTTCGCAGTCGTGCATTAGAACATGAAAAAGAAGAAATCCAACATCACTATGTTCAAGACCAGATAAAACAAGAGGTACAAGAAGCTTACTTGCGCTATACGGAATCTTTAGTACAAATAGAAGTCTGTACCAAGAACAGTGCCCAAGCAGCTGAAAATGCCCGTATCATCAAGCAAACCTATTTTAATAAGTTAGCCTTACTTACGGATTTATTAGATGCGAATTTACAGCATTTACAAACGCAATTTGAATTAGAAGCGGCTAAGCTAGA
This sequence comes from Myroides gitamensis, assembly GCF_029894455.1. Taxonomy (NCBI): domain Bacteria; kingdom Pseudomonadati; phylum Bacteroidota; class Flavobacteriia; order Flavobacteriales; family Flavobacteriaceae; genus Myroides; species Myroides gitamensis. Next base: position 1,281,450 of record NZ_JARYHN010000001.1, on the reverse strand, counting down.
TAGCCTTTACAAGTATTATACCCTCCAACAAGTCAAAGGATTATTATAATGGATACAAAGACACGTATTAGAATTACAGATCGCTTTATTACGCGTGTAACTCGTTATATCGCATTAATTGTTTTATTTTTTGGTTGCATTTGGGGGCTGAACACCCTTTGGACGTATTGGAAATACGAACAAACCAATGATGCGCAAGTACAAGAGTATATTAATCCTGTTATAGCAAGAGTAGGGGGTTACCTCACGGAAGTTCGCTTTGAGGAGAATGAGCTCGTTGCTCAGGGAGATACCTTACTCATCGTAGATAACAGAGAGTATATTTATGCACAGGCAGAAACAAACGCTGATATTGCAAAACAATATGCGCAATTAAAAGAATTAGAAGCCCGTCAATATACTTTATCGTTAACTGCGGCTGCGGCTCAGAGTCAAATCCAAGGACGCGCATCCAAATACAATCAACAGGAATTAGATTACAACCGATATCACCAACTCTATCAAGCGGATGCAGCTACTGCCCAACAACTAGAAGAGAAACGCGCCCAACTTGATCTTGATCGCAGTGATTGGCAAAGTAGTGTAGAACATGCACAAGCAGCTAAATCGAGTATTGCTGACATCGAAGCACAAAAGAAAGTGCTAGAAAAAGAAATCGCTAGATTGGAACAGCTTCAGAATTACAAAGACCTGACGGTCGGCTATACTGTTATTACCGCTCCCTATCGCGGGAGAATGGGCAAGCGAAGTATAGATTTAGGGCAGATGATTACACCAGGTCAAGTTTTAACCTATATGGTCAATGATGAAACACCGAAATGGATTGTAGCCAACTTTAAGGAAACACAGATTAGAAATATCCAGGTAGGTGATGAAGCAGTCCTAACAGTAGATGCTTATCCTGATACTCCATTTACAGGAAAGGTAATCTCTATTGCACCGGCTACAGGGTCTAGCTTCTCATTATTACCACCCGATAATGCTACAGGGAACTTCGTTAAGATTGTTCAACGAATCCCTGTGCGTATCGAGATTACAGCCCCTCGTGATTCAGAAGAACTCCTGAAAGCGGGAATGAATGTTCAGGTGCTGATTTCAAAAAAACAAGTCCATGCAAAATAGCGAACCAACAGCATTATTCGTTGATTGGATCCCAGAATGGGCCGTACGCGTCATCCTTTTTGTACTTTTGATGCCGAGTATTGTGCTCTTTTTTCTACCTGCTGCTAATGCTACTGCAGCAGCAGGTTATTTTGGATGTGATCCTCGAGATATTCAATTTTCAGTTTCCTTACTGTATGCTGGTTTTGTCTCTTTTTATAGCCTAGAACGACGTTTTTTTACGTATCTCGCAACGAAAGAATACTTTATCATCTTTAATGTTTTACAACTCTTGGGCTGCGTTGTATTGTATCATGTACAAGCGTGGTGTATCGTATTTCCCATTCGTTTTTTACAAGGTATGCTGTTTGCTAGCACCGTAAATCTGTGCATTTCGACGCTGTATATACGCCTCGAAAGTTCTAAGGCAAGAGAGATCTCTTTCTCTTGTTTTTACGGTATTTTAATCTGTGCAACCCCTTTTAATCAGCTCATTACTTCAGATTTAATTGATCAGTACGACTATTCTTTTTTATACCAAGCCGCTGCCTTTTCTTTTATTCCGGGATTACTTCTGATTATGCTCACGATGAATCACGTACGACTGAATCGCAAGTTGCCTTTGTATTGTTTAGACTGGGAGAGTTTTGTACTCTATGCTGTTGCGATTGTACTCTTTGGATACATTACAATTTATGGTCAACAGTATTACTGGTTTGAAGATGAAACGATTCGTTGGGCTGGATTGGGCATCCTACTTGCACTAGTTATTTTTATCATTCGCCAGAAATACTTAAAAAGACCTTATATCAATTGGAACGTATGGAACTATAGAAATTTTAAGATCGGACTATTTTTACTCTTTATCTTATACCTCTGTCGTTTTGCCTCAGGTATAACCAATACCCACTTCATTACTTCCCTTCACTTAGATCCTCGACATTTGTCTTATCTCAATATCTATAACCTGATCGGATTAGTAATAGGTGTTGTAGTTGTTTGTATTTGGCTGTTAAAACGATGGTCCATGCGCTTGATTTGGAGTTTGGGGTTCCTTTTTCTATTTGTTTATCATTTGGGGATGTACTTCCTGTTTGTTCCTACAGCCAATACGGATACTTACTATGTCTTATTGTTTTGCCAAGGATTTGGAGTGGGACTATTGATGGTGCCAACGATTATCTATTGTATTGCATCAGTTCCAGTGGAATTAGGAGCTTCAGCTGCTGCGATTTGTTTAGCCATTCGTTATTTGGGTTATACAACGAGTATTGCCGTAATGAATTACTATAATCTCTATAGTAGCAATCTTCATCAAAGTCGTTTTTCGGATTATTTAAATTATGCCAATCCATGGCTTCAACAAAAATTAACGCATGGAATGCGTAAATTAGAGGCTAGGGGACTCTTACATACACCAGCAGAACAGGCAAGTACCAAACTCTTGCTTACCGATGTAAACAAGCAAGTTGAATTGAGGTATGCGATGGATTATTATGAACTTATGTGTTGGATGTTAATCATCATTATCCTTTTAGTCATTTTTACTCCCTATCTAAGTAAAACTTGGGTGTATTTAAAATCTAGAACGGTATCTCCGTTCTAATTGAATAAAACAGATTGAGAGATATCAATGCGCCATAAATAGCAAGATCTAACTACTACAAGTATTGAAAATCAAGACCCTTATTTTCAATACTTGTTTTTTTAGTTGTTGAAAACACAACGCCTCAACAATTGCCATTTTAATTTCTAGTCTTAGCTAAGTGTAACTGAAGTAAGCCTTGTTTTACTTTGTGGGTTACGAGTTCAAATGCAGCATGCAATTGATTATTTCGACCTAAGAAATCTCCTTCTCCTGTGAGTATTGGACTTACATTCAAATAGAGGTCGGTTACCAAATCTTTTGCTATAAATGCATTGAATGTTCCTGTCCCGCCACCAATTGCAATTTCGTTTATTCCTTTTTCAGCCATATAAGCTATCGCATGTTCGGGTGAATTTACATAAGTATACCCTTCTACTACTTGGGTGGTATTAGATAGCACTAAGATTTCAATGCCCTTGAAAAGGTCTTTAACTGCTTGTGGGAATTCTTGGAAATTTTGAAAGGTTTGTCTACCTATGACTAGATTTCCCACTTGATGGGCGAGTTTCAGGTAAAAAGCGAAGGCTTCTTCTGGCAATTGATGCGCCGGATTATCGGATACTAAGATTCTGCCATTGATTGAAATATTAGCGATTAAGGTTACTTTCATTGTATAATTATTAGGTTCTATACAAAAGTAAGACGCACTTCTTTTATCTTTGCTATGACTTACTTTGAGGTTAGTAACTAACAGTATGACAGCAATAAAAAACGATCAAGTACCCACAGAAACGATTTTGGCTTTACGAGATGCCTTGGAATTATTAAGTGGAAAATGGAAATTTTGTATTCTTCATCATCTTCATACGAAGGGAGAAATGAGGTTTAAAGACTTACAAGAAAAAGCGCAGGGAATCTCGCCTAAAGTCTTGTCTAATGAGTTACAAGCATTGGAAGATAACCTGTTCATCACAAGAACAGTCAACAAGACCAAACCAATCACGGTCTCTTACCAACTAACTGCACATGCACAAGAAAGCTATCCTGTACTAACGTCTCTTATTGAATTTGGTTTAAAACACAGAGCAAAAATTAAGAATAAATAGAAAAACTCCGTACTCTCTTTTTGCACAATCTTAATTACACTCTGGGCAAATCCCTGAAATAGTAAAATTTAAGCTTTTGATCTTGTACTTTTCAGGTAGGGTAAAAGAAGGCTCAACTGTTGTAATACAAGTCGTTGTCTGACAACGCTCGCAAGTAAAATGAAGGTGATTGTGGTTGTGTTTTTCTAAGGTACAATTTTGACAAATAGCATATTTAATAACGCCTTCTATCGTAGCTATTTTATGAATAATTCCTTCTTCCGTTAAGCGATTCAATACTCTATAAATCGTAACTCTATCACATACCCCATGTAGTATAGCGAGGATTTCCGCAGGGGATAAAGCGACCTCTGAAGTTTCAATAAGCTTTAATATCTCAGTCTTAGCTAGTGTATTTCTAGTTTGTTTCATCATTTAAAATAGTAATGCAACAATGTTGCAGTTACAAATTTAATCATTATTATTGCAACTAAATTGCATTAATAAAAATAAAAATCATGACGTACAAAGAGAAATACGATGTAATTATTGTTGGAGGAAGTTATGCTGGACTTTCAGCAGCAATGGCTTTAGGCCGTTTATTAAAATCTGTTTTACTTCTTGATAGCGGTTTGCCTTGTAATAGACAAACACCTTATTCGCATAATTTCATTACCCAAGATGGACAAACACCTGCGGCAATTTCAACTAAAGCAAAAAAACAAGTATTGGCATACAAAACGGTGTCTTTTTACCAGGGATTAGCACTTTCAGGTCGACAGACACCAGAAGGATTTGAAATTACAACCGCAACACAAGACGTTTTTAGCAGTAAGAAGCTAATTTTTGCTACAGGGATTAAAGATAAGTTACCTGCTATAACAGGGTTATCAATGTGTTGGGGGATTTCTGTTATTCATTGCCCGTATTGTCATGGTTATGAGTTTCAAAACAAACGAACAGCTATTTTAGCGCATTCCGATAAAGCCTTACATTTGGCTTCTTTGGTGAAGAACTTAACTCCGAATATTACAATTGCCACTCATGGAGGAACTGCCTTTACACAAGAACAACGGATTAAACTGGAACAAAATAATATTGCAATTATAGAAGAGAAAGTGATTGGAGTGGAACATGATAACGGTTATGTGCAATCCATAGTCTTTCAAGATCATTCAAAACTAGCTGTTGAAGCAGTTTACGCAGCAGTGCCCTTTGAGCAACATTGTGGTATTCCGTTTGATTTAGGTTGTGAACAAACTGAATCGGGGCACATCAAGGTAGATGCTTTTCAAAAAACGACAATAGAAGGTGTCTATGCTTGTGGAGATAATACAACTTTGTTCAGATCGATCGCTGCAGCTGTTGCTAGTGGATCAATGGCCGGAGCGATAGTTGTAAAAGAACTTACCGATGCGTTATTTTAAAGTATAAAACCATCCCTAGGGATGGTTTTATACCGATTTTATAAATAGACATATATGCCTAACTGCTTGGTTTTAATCCTTTTTCATAACAGTTAAAAACCCCTTTTCTAAACTGTACGGTACCAACAAATGCGTATCCTTTTTTAAGATACACAGCATTAGCTGTATTATTTAAAGCATAAGCATCAAAGCGAATGGAAGCAAAGTTATTTTCTGTTGCATATTGTTCTGCATATTGAATCATCTGGCTAGATATCCCTTTCCCTTGAGCTGTAGGTTTTACAAAAAGACGATGCATCACAACAAAAGGCGTAGGGGTACTCCAATTTAAATCATTATACTCTATATCATATTCTTGATTTAAGACCATATAAGCCAAAACTTCTCCATTTTCACTGTAGATATAGGCTTGTTTTTTATCTAAATCTTCTTGTATGGTCTTTTCATTCGGATAATGCTCATCCCATTGATCAATATCTTTGGAAAACATATCTTGTTTCACTTGATGAAGTACTTCAACTATTTGATTTACATCACTTACTGCTACTTGTCGTATCATAAATTATTTTCCTCTTTTTACGAAGGTAGATAAATAGGAATAAACCTCATTTCATTCTTCTGTTTTTTATTCAAAACCCATTAATACCAGGCCAAACTATCCATTTTCAAAAAAGAGAACTAGCTACCGAATCATTTTTTTACGTAAAAGATACTCCCCATAACCAGTACACTTAACACCACATAGAGTAGGGTAGGATTGTGATAATACACGAAGATATATTCCACATGACAGGTTCAAATTGACGTAATAACAAGGGTTTAAATGTGTGAAGTAATACATAAACCTATCTTTTGACAAGGAGTTTGGTTAATTTTTTGGATGATGATTCACAGTTTAACTACACAACATTTGATTCATTTTTTACCCTACTTGGCTCTATAGTATAAAATAAGAAATCCCTAACTTGGGATTACAAACCAGTTAGGGATTTTAAGTTATGCAAAATCAAATGTATTTTGATTGCCTTTTATTTTTATAGCTTAAAACAATACCTATTTTCTCATCTCTTGTAACTTAGTATAGGCAAGTTTACATGTTTCTTGTATACTTTTTTGTTTCTCTGGATTGATGGTGTAGTCCTCTTGCCCTTTCTCATTCGTAACTCTAATCTTTTTTATTTTGTTGTTTTGAAGAAAGATTAAATCTTTATCTGATAGAGAATATCCAACGGCTGCTACTACATCACAAGTAGATGGACTTTCTTGTTTGATTGTTTTCACTTCGCCTGACTCAAACAAAATCGATAAATCACTTTTTTTATAGCATTTAGGTTCGGTTGATACAATACCTAAAATAAAGCGGATAAGGGATTCTTTTTTGTCTTTGCTCACATTGAGGTCCATCATAAGAAATATATGATCCGTAGAATCTATAATAATTGTATCATCAGTCAAAGATATTTCTTTACTTTCACTGTTTCGTATTGATATCGCACGCGTTCCCGTAAATTCATCCGTTTCATCAAACATGATAATTTGTGCAAATGAACTACAAGAACAGATTAGCACAAGCATAGTTAAAAGTTTTTTCATCGATTATAATAGTATATTAATTTTAAATTAGTCAAAACAGAAAAAAACAATGAGCTTCTAGTCAGTCCTGATACAAAAGCGTATCATTGATCTTTCTTTTTCAGACTTATAGTAAGTTCGATGAACTTGCTAAAATCAGAGGCTAATTTAACATTTTAATTCATAAGCAAACTAGTACAAAATCAAATCGATTTTACTTTTAAAACCCCATAAATGAAAAGAGTCTACATATGGAGCTTAACGCTCCATTTTATTGCGATACTCCGTTGGGGTACATTTTAAAAATTGTTTAAAATACTTGGTAAACGTACCTCTTGAATTAAAACCACAATCCTCAGCAATCACTTCAATTTTATGATTTGGTTTTTCTTTCATTCGCTTTGTCGCTTGTTGAATTCGATAAAAAGCGACTAAATTATAGTAGTTGGTATTCAACTCATTGTTTATTTTCTTTGATATTTCATGCACGGGAACACCAATTTCCTGACTTAAAGTATCAATATTAAAGCTTGGATTTAGGTACACTGGTGTACTCGTTTCAAAAAAGTGAAGGATTTGTTTTGTTATCTCTGAATATTCTTTTTCTTTAATGAAATCAATCATCAGTGTTTGGAATAGATTGTGTTTTAGATAATTAATCAGAGTTAACACAGAATAGACGAGTATGTAAATTTGGATTAAAATAGAGGTAAATTCCAGAAACGGATTTACTTCACTTAACCCATACTGTACATTTATTAATACGTTGATAAGCACTAAAAATAGCGTAGCAATAGAAGTATGGTGCAAATATAAATGAATCGGCTGATAGCGATATTGGTTGATATTACTGGGTTTTAGGAAGTACAGGATCCCTAGTAAGGTAAGACCAAAAGAAATGAGATAATAGGCATTGCTAGTTATAAATTGCTGTTTGAATAACAGAATCGTACTAACTTCTAAAGCAATTAAAAGAAAATAAAATCTATAACTACTAATATTAATGAGTATTAGAATAAGTTGTACGATAAGGTAAAAATAAACATCCGCATACGAGTACTTCATGTTTATACTTAGCTTAATCCCGATTAAAAGTATAATGAGACATAAGAAAAGTTTCTTCTTTAAGGAGGTGTTAGCTTTGGTATTTAACATTTTTTTTATTTAAAGATAAGGCTTTAAATAAATATGGATATCCTTTTAAGGTACCAATATTCATAAAAAGTCGAATTTTGCGATTTTATTATTGAATAAGTCCGAAAATTTATTAAATTTGATATTGTATTAATATAATTTTAGTGTTAAACATCTTGTCTTTGCTTAATTTATGTTTAATTCTTTACAAATTATAGATATGTATATTCTAATCACTTTTCTTGGTATTCTTATTCTACTAGCTGGAATTCAAGAATATAGACGTTATACAAAAGCTAAAAATTCGCTTATTGATTATGATGCTTTTCGACTTTTAAGTATATTAAGTTATTTGATTTTTATTCAGATCTTATTCGTACTGGGACAATTTTTAATGGTTAAGAATTTTGAAGTTCATCCGCTATGGATCTCTATCTTCATTTTCTATGGGCCACATGTATTTTTATTACTCTCTTATTATCGATATAAGGAAAAACAACCACTGTTTAGAAATTATTTTAAAGATTACTATTATCTCGCTATTTCATTTTTTACGGTCTTTTTCTGCATCTTTTTTCTATCAGAGGGAAATATCGCAATTGATCAAAATACGCTACATTATTTTTTGTACGTATTCATTATTGTCTACCTCTTATTTTATGCAATCAAAAGCTTTTTTATCCTCAAGGAGGAAAACAATCTCTTGAATCAAACTCCTTTGGATAATTTTAAACTGATTAAATTTCTATCATATTTAATTAGTTTTCTGATTATTTTTTCTAGTATCACTGTTATTTCACTCGTGTATAATAATGATCCTATTGTATTTTTCATCGCTATACTACTTAGTTTAATTTGCTTTTATTTTACAGTTCTTTTACTTCGCTATCGCATTTCAACTTCGTTTTTTTTCCAATATGAAGCAAACAATAGGGGATTGGATTACAATGAAGTTGAACTTGCACTCCATTTAGTAAAAGCTGAAGAAGCAAATAAGCCAGAAGAGGAGAATAAAGATCCATATGATGGAAAATATGAGAAAGTCAAATTGAGCGATGAAACATTAGCTCAAATTGATATCAAGGTAAGGCAAGTAATCTTAAAGGAAAAAGCGTATTTAAATGCAGATTTCAAGATTAGTGAATTAGCACATAAAACCAAAATTTCACGTTATTATTTAGCTCAGTACTTTACCTATATTCACCAAATGAGTTTTAGAGAGTATATCAATTCACTTAGAATTAATGTAATATTAGAAACGATTAACAGTCATGAAGATAAAAAGCAATTTACAGCAAATGAACTATTTTATCAAAGTGCCTTTAACTCCAAAGCCTCTTTCTTTAAGAGTTTTAAACAAGTTACAGGGATGACTCCTTTTGAATATATCAAGCTGATCTAGTTTGTTTTATATACAACTTTACTACTATTAGTAAAAAGCCACTACAGTTTAACTGCTAGTGGCTTTTTTAATAGTATAATTTAGCTCTAGCACTTTTATTAGATGCAAAAAAGCGAAGAGCGAACTTCTAGTAGTGATTCCTACCTTCTTAAATCAAAATAGCACAAGTAGAAGTAAGTTTTTGTTTCATTTTTATAATTGCACAACATAATATTTTTAAAATATTTCATCAATTAGAGAAAAAATAAAAAACACAAAACACACTATTTTTCAACACTTTACAAGTTCATTTTTGTTAGGATACTTTTATTTTTTTGTCTTCTTAGCTTAAACGTACTCGATTATAACAAAATAATACCTATCCTTTTGACTTTATCATGAGTTTTGATTTAAGCATAAGACAGATAGTAAAACAACTAGTATTAAACGGTAAAATAAGTAGGTTCATTTTTTTAATTGTTGGAAAAAGGAAGAGTCAAAAAGACAAGTCAAAAACACATTCTATCCTTTCTTTTATTTCGTAAAGAAAAAGGCTTAACGATGAAATTTTAAGTCCACAAGGAGAACATGAAAGAAAAGAGAATCTACAATTGAATTAAAATAAATGCATATTTTAAAGAAGTATTCCAAAAGGATGCTAGGCAGTATTTAATTGTTAGCCGATAAAAACAAAACAACAGCGGCTATTTTAGTTTTGTTAAGTTGTTCGTAGGAATAACAAAAATAGACTCAATTTAAAGCAAATACTTTGAAATTCGTTGGTATAAATGGACAGATTATGAAAAAACAACTACTAAGAATAAGTGTATTAAGCCTATTTTTTTTGGCTGGGGTCAATATGCATGCCCAACGAATAACGGAAAAAAAAGCGGATAAAGAATATAATATCCAAGCTTATAGTGAGGCCATTAAAAGCTATGAACGCCTTACTACAAAAGGATATAGCAATGCGGACTTGTTACAAAAACTAGCTAATTCCTATTATTTTAATGGGAAATTAGCTGAAGCTAATACGTGGTACCAAGAACTTTTTGAAGGGGAGTATGAAGATAAAGGGAAAGAAGATATTCCATCAGAATATTTCTATCGCTATGCACAAACTTTAAAATCAGTCGGGAACTATGAAAAGTCGAGCAAAATGATGGAAGCGTTCACCCGTTTGGAAGCAGCTGATTCAAGAGCTAAGCTCTTTAATTTACATAAGAATTTCTTATCTGAGATTGAGCATAAAGAGGAGCGATATGAAATGAAGCCTTTGGCTTTGAATTCCACCTATTCAGACTATGGAGCAACGGTATTGAATCAACAACTGATTTTTACATCAGCCCGAACTGAACAGACAACGAAGCCTGTTCACGAATGGACAGATGAACACTTCACTAGTTTGTATGCTGCAGAAATAAAAGCTGATGGTGCTTTCTCGACGCCAAAACTATTTGCAAAAGAAATCAATTCTAAAGTAAATGATGCGACGGCTGTTTTTACAAAGGATGGCAATACAATGTATTTTACGCGTAACAATTCCAATAAAAAAGGAAAACAAAAAAATAATACGGATCAATCTTCCTTGTTGAAATTATATAAAGCAACCAAAAACAAGGATAGCGTATGGGGAGAAGTAATCGAATTGCCTTTTAACTCAGATGATTTTAATACAGCCCATCCTAGTTTAACTCCTGATGATAAATGGCTTTATTTTTCTTCCGATCGCCAGGGCACACTTGGACAATCAGATATTTTCAGAGTATCCATTTCTTCAACGGGTGAATATGGAGTAATTGAAAATTTGGGCGATAAAATTAATACCGCAGGGAGAGAATCATTTCCCTTCATTTCAAATGATCAGTATTTATTTTTTGCTTCTGATGGTCATCCAGGATTAGGAGGACTTGATATATTCGTTGCTAAACTTACGGATGATGGCCAGGTAGGACCTGTCAGCAATATGGGAACTCCGTTTAATAGTCCATTTGATGATTTTAGTATTTATCTCGATCCTCAAGCAAATAAAGGTTTCATAAGCTCGAATCGAGCAGGTGGTAGCGGGGGAGACGACATCTATTCTTTTATCGAAAAAATATGTCAGACTACTTTAGAAGGGATAGTTTTTAATTCAGAAACTAAAAATGTACTAAATCAAGCTAAAATCACCATTTATGATAATGAATATCACGTGATTGCTACCCAAGTTTCAAATGAAAAAGGGGAGTATAAAATAGCGGATTTGCTCTGTCATAAAAAGTACCGCATTAAAGCAGAAGCGGCACAGTATAATACCTCAGAGGAAGTACTTGTACTAGAGGCCAAACATCAAGAACGTTCTAAACACAATATTGGATTAGTACCTATCCAAGCAACAATGAATCCAACGGATGATTTAGTTAAAAGTTTAAAACTAAACCCTATTTATTTTGATTTTGATCAGTCAGCCATCCGCCCTGATGCACAAATTGAATTAATGAAAATAGTAGAAGTGATGAAAGCGCATCCAACCCTAAAAGTAGAGGTACGCGCTCATACAGATAGTAGAGGAAAAGATGCGTATAATTTAAGTTTGTCGGATCGTAGAGCAAAAGCAACTGTCCGTTGGATAATTAACCAAGGAATAGAGGCTAAACGCATCACCGGAAAAGGATATGGTGAAACTCAATTACTCAATTCATGTAGTAATGGAGTCCCTTGTTCAGCAAAAGAACACCAAGTAAATAGACGCAGTGAGTTTATCATTCTAAATAGATAAATAAAGCTCGAAATTCTATTGATTTACAGTAAACTACTAGATTACATAAATAAAATGAATGTTGAATGAAAGTAAAACAGCAATACTTTGAAGTAGGTTGAAATAAATGGGCTTAAATTTTGTGTTGCGCCCTGATAAAAAAGGGCTTTCTAAACAACGATCAAAGTATTGTTCTGTTTTGCTTTATCTAATAAAACTAGTAATCTAACGTTTAAAAGAATCGAAAAATAAGGTCATAGTTGAAATGGTGAAAACAATACCTTGAGGTGTTGAAAGGAAAAGGATTTTTTTGCAGATCGTGTTGTTCCTTTTAGTAAGAACTTTCGATAAACCAAAGAGGTATTGTTTAACTTAAATAAATTTCATTTAGACCATTGGGATATAATTTTACTGGCTTCAATTTTTATTGAGGGAGTAATGGAAAAAGACAAATTACGTCAAATTTGTATGGGGATTACTGTAATGACAACAATACCTTGAAGTTTTTGGAGGTTAAAAGGGCTTTATTTAGCTGGTGTTGTCTCTTTTAAATAAAGAACTTCCGGATAAACTAGTAAGGTATTGTGTCGTTTTAAAAAAAGAAGAAGAACTATTCGGTTTGACAAATTCTTTTTTGATTGCAAAGGAAGTTGAATTAAAAATTGGCACACCAGGCAATGACTGGAAAGTAAAACTATTTTTTGAATACATTTTGTAAGAAACTTACTATAAAACAGCGTGTAAACCCTTTGTTTTATTAAAATAATAAATTTCAAAACAACTATTTTTTTCCTACGATCCTGCTGTAGGATCTAAAATTTACAGGTAGCCAAAAAAGAGGGAACATTCATTAGTTTCCCTCTTTAATTTACAACCAATAAGAGTCATTTTTAGTATTACATACATTACATTGATTTGAATCTTGACTTATCTAAAGTCAGATGTTGTTTATGAAAGGGACTTCGTTCAACCAAGTCCCTTCATTAAAAAAAAGAATGTTTAGGTTAGCTATTGAAATATTTTTTTTCACCATCCTGCTGTAAGATGTAAAAATACAGTTGAACTGCTTGAGGAAAGAGAGAGAACCCATAAAGTTCTCTCTTTTTTTGTTTCTATCGTTTCTTATCATTCTATTTTCATTTATTTCTCCCAACATAAACTACCCCATTTGATATTATTCTGTTCGTTTATCTTATTTCAGAACAAGAGAACTAGGACAAAAAAATTGAAGGAAACGATAAATGCAAAAATAGAATTGTTCCTTTTCTCATCCCTTATAAATAGGGGGCTAAGCGAGAGGATATCGAATTGTTAGGGTGCTAAATGAAGGCATTAACAAAGTGTTTTAATTTTGTTAACTTGCGCTAAAGAATAACAAATGTAAACTCTTTTTGAGGTAATTGTGGTGACATTCGTTTGTATAAATCAACGAATTATGAAAAGACAATTACTTTGTGTGGCAGCTTTTTTATTTGTGTTGTCCCTAAAAGCTCAAGTAGGTATTGGTACAAGAACACCAAACAAATCTGCAGAGCTTACGATTATTTCTAAAGATAAAGGTTTACTTATTCCAAGTATAACATTAGAAAGTACAGGTGATACCCAAACAATTTCCAATGGAAATGTAGAGAGTCTAGTAGTGTATGCCAGTAAAAAACAAGGAGATATTCTTCCTGGTTTTTATTATTGGAACGCCACAAAATGGGTACGAATCGTATCCGATGTGGATATTAGTGATTTAGTAATTAAGAATTTTGAAGAAATTGTCAAAAATGAGACGGTTCAAAATCTTATAAATAAAACAGGAGGAAATGTATTTTATGATGGTACACGATTTGAATACCTCGATCGCTCAGGTTCAAAAATCGAATTGCTTTTATCCACTATCGTAAAAGCCAATGAAACGGTAACAACTTTAGTAGCTAATACAGACGGTACCTATACCTATAAATCCGAAAATGGTACTGAAACCATTATCGATATTCCAGCCTCAGTAGCGAACAACTTCGAAACGATTGTCAATACCAATCCAGAGAAAGTAAAAGAGATTATTGAAAAAGTGGCCAAAGAGGTAGAAGGCAATGTGACTTACAATGGAACAGACTTAGTATACAAAGACGGCAACGGAGATGATCAAGTGATTAATCTAGACCAACTGGTAAAAGCCAATGAAACCGTAACAACTTTACTTGCCAATACAGACGGAACCTATACCTATAAATCCGAAAATGGAACGGAAACTATTATCGATATTCCAGCATCAGTGGCGAACAATTTCGAAACGATTGTCAATAACAATCCAGAAAAGGTAAAAGAGATTATCGAAAAAGTTGCCAAAGATGTGGAAGGCAATGTTACCTATAACGGAACGGAGTTGGTATACAAAGACGGAAACGGAGATGATCAAGTGATTAATCTAGACCAACTCGTTAAAGCTAATGAAACCGTTACCACATTACTTGCCAATACCGATGGAACCTATATCTATAAATCAGAAAATGGAACGGAAACCATTATCGATATTCCAGCCTCAGTAGCGAACAACTTCGAAACGATTGTAAACAACAATCCAGAAAAGGTAAAAGAAATCATCGAAAAAGTAGCTAAAGATGTTGAAGGAAACGTAATCTATAATGGAACAGAATTGGTATACAAAGATGGGAATGGAGATGATCAAGTGATTAATCTCGACCAACTCGTAAAAGCCAATGAAACCGTAACTACTTTACTTTCGAATACCGATGGAACCTATACCTATAAATCGGAGAATGGAACCGAAACCATCATCGATATTCCCGCTTCTGTAGCCAATAACTTCGAAACGATTGTCAATACCAATCCAGAGAAAGTAAAAGAGATTATCGAAAAAGTGGCCAAAGATGTTGAAGGAAACGTAATCTATAATGGAACAGAATTGGTATATAAAGACGGAAACGGCGATGATCAAGTGATTAATCTAGATCAATTGGTAAAAGCCAATGAGACTGTAACAACTTTACTTGCCAATACCGATGGAACCTATACCTACAAATCCGAAAATGGTACTGAAACCATTATCGATATTCCAGCCTCAGTAGCGAACAACTTCGAAACGATTGTAAACAACAATCCGGAGAAAGTAAAAGAGATTATCGAAAAAGTTGCCAAAGACGTAGAAGGAAATGTGACGTACAACGGAACAGAGTTGGTATACAAAGATGGAAATGGAGATGATCAAGTCATCAACTTAGATCAATTGGTAAAAGCCAATGAGACCGTTACGACTTTACTTGCTAATACAGATGGAACCTATACCTACAAATCCGAAAATGGTACTGAAACCATTATCGATATTCCAGCCTCAGTAGCCAACAACTTCGAAACGATTGTAAACAACAATCCAGAGAAAGTAAAAGAAATTATCGAAAAAGTTGCCAAAGATGTGGAAGGAAACGTTACGTACAACGGAACGGATTTAGTTTACAAAGATGGAAACGGCGATGATCAAGTGATTAATCTAGATCAATTGGTTAAAGCCAATGAAACCGTAACGACTTTACTTGCCAATACCGATGGTACCTATACCTATAAATCAGAGAATGGAACGGAAACTATTATCGATATTCCAGCTTCTGTAGCGAACAATTTCGAAACAATTGTAAACAACAATCCGGAGAAAGTAAAAGAAATTATCGAAAAAGTTGCCAAAGATGTGGAAGGAAACGTAATCTATAATGGAACAGAGTTAGTCTACAAAGATGGAAACGGCGATGATCAAGTGATTAATCTAGATCAATTGGTTAAAGCCAATGAAACCGTAACGACTTTACTTGCCAATACCGATGGTACCTATACCTATAAATCAGAGAATGGAACGGAAACTATTATCGATATTCCAGCTTCTGTAGCGAACAATTTCGAAACAATTGTAAACAACAATCCAGAAAAAGTAAAAGAGATTATTGAAAAAGTAGCGAAAGAGGTAGAAGGAAACGTAATCTACAACGGAACGGAATTAGTGTACAAAGACGGTAACGGAGATGATCAAGTGATCAACTTAGATCAACTCGTAAAAGCCAATGAGACCGTAACAACTTTACTTGCCAATACAGACGGAACCTATACTTATAAATCGGAAAATGGTACTGAAACCATCATCGATATTCCAGCATCAGTAGCGAACAACTTCGAAACGATTGTAAACAACAATCCAGAGAAAGTAAAAGAGATTATCGAAAAAGTTGCGAAAGATGTTGAAGGCAATGTGACGTACAACGGAACGGATTTGGTATATAAAGACGGAAACGGAGATGATCAAGTGATCAACCTTGACCAACTGGTTAAAGCCAACGAGACCGTAACAACTTTACTTGCCAATACCGATGGAACCTATACCTACAAATCCGAAAATGGTACGGAAACCATTATCGATATTCCAGCCTCAGTAGCTAATAACTTCGAAACGATTGTCAACAACAATCCAGAGAAAGTAAAAGAAATTATCGAAAAAGTTGCCAAAGACGTAGAAGGCAATGTTACCTATAATGGAACAGAGTTGGTATATAAAGATGGAAATGGAGATGATCAAGTGATTAATCTAGACCAACTCGTTAAAGCAAACGAAACCGTAACGACTTTACTTGCCAATACAGACGGAACTTATACGTATAAATCCGAAAATGGTACGGAAACTATTATCGATATTCCAGCTTCTGTAGCCAACAACTTCGAAACGATTGTCAACAACAATCCAGAGAAAGTAAAAGAAATTATCGAAAAAGTTGCCAAAGACGTAGAAGGCAATGTTACCTATAATGGAACAGAGTTAGTGTACAAAGACGGTAACGGAGATGATCAAGTGATTAATCTAGACCAACTGGTTAAAGCCAATGAAACGGTAACAACTTTGCTTGCCAATACGGATGGAACCTATACCTACAAATCCGAAAATGGTACGGAAACCATCATCGATATTCCAGCCTCAGTAGCGAACAACTTCGAAACAATTGTCAATACCAATCCGGAGAAAGTAAAAGAGATTATTGAAAAAGTAGCGAAAGACGTTGAAGGCAATGTTACCTATAACGGAACGGAGTTGGTATACAAAGACGGAAACGGCGATGATCAAGTCATCAACCTTGACCAACTGGTAAAAGCCAATGAGACTGTTACGACTTTGCTTGCCAATACAGATGGAACCTATACCTACAAATCCGAAAATGGTACGGAAACCATTATCGATATTCCAGCCTCAGTAGCGAACAACTTCGAAACGATTGTCAATACCAATCCAGAAAAGGTAAAAGAAATTATCGAAAAAGTTGCCAAAGACGTGGAAGGTAATGTGACGTATAACGGAACAGAGTTAGTGTATAAAGATGGAAATGGAGATGATCAAGTCATCAACTTAGATCAGTTGGTAAAAGCTAATGAGACTGTTACGACTTTGCTTACCAATACGGATGGAACCTATACGTATAAATCAGAAAATGGAACCGAAACTATTATCGATATTCCAGCTTCAGTAGCCAACAACTTCGAAACGATTGTCAATACCAATCCAGAAAAGGTAAAAGAAATTATCGAAAAAGTTGCGAAAGACGTGGAAGGCAATGTTACCTATAATGGAACAGACTTAGTCTACAAAGATGGAAATGGCGATGATCAAGTGATTAATCTAGATCAATTGGTAAAAGCCAATGAAACCGTTACGACTTTGCTTGCCAATACAGACGGTACTTATACGTATAAATCAGAGAATGGTACCGAAACTATTATCGATATTCCAGCTTCTGTAGCCAATAACTTCGAAACAATAGTCAACAACAATCCAGAGAAAGTAAAAGAGATTATCGAAAAAGTAGCCAAAGATGTGGAAGGAAATGTTACCTATAACGGAACGGAATTAGTGTACAAAGATGGAAACGGAGATGATCAAATCATCAACCTTGATCAATTGGTTAAAGCCAATGAGACTGTTACAACTTTACTGGCTAATACAGACGGAACCTATACCTACAAATCAGAAAATGGAACTGAAACTATTATCGATATCCCTGCTTCGGTAGCCAATAACTTCGAAACAATAGTCAACAACAATCCAGAAAAAGTAAAAGAGATTATTGAAAAAGTAGCGAAAGACGTAGAAGGCAATGTTACCTATAACGGAACGGATTTGGTATACAAAGATGGAAACGGAGATGATCAAATCATCAACCTAGATCAATTGGTAAAAGCCAATGAAACCGTTACAACTTTACTTGCTAATACAGATGGAACCTATACCTATAAATCAGAAAATGGTACTGAAACCATCATCGATATTCCTGCTTCGGTAGCGAATAATTTCGAAACAATAGTCAACAACAATCCAGAAAAAGTAAAAGAGATCATCGAAAAAGTGGCCAAAGACGTAGAAGGCAATGTTACCTATAACGGAACGGAATTAGTGTACAAAGATGGAAACGGAGATGATCAAATCATCAACCTAGATCAATTGGTAAAAGCCAATGAAACCGTTACAACTTTACTTGCCAATACGGATGGTACCTATACGTATAAATCAGAGAATGGAACGGAAACCATCATCGATATCCCTGCTTCGGTAGCGAATAATTTCGAAACGATTGTCAATACCAATCCAGAAAAGGTAAAAGAGATCATCGAAAAAGTTGCCAAAGACATTGAAGGCAATGTTACCTATAATGGAACAGATTTGGTATACAAAGACGGTAACGGTGATGATCAAGTCATCAACCTAAACCAACTCGTAAAAGCCAATGAAACTGTTACTAATTTAGTAGCTAATACAGACGGAACTTATACCTATTACAATGAAAAGGACTACGATGCTACAGGTACTTTACTACCAACAGCAACAGGAGTAAGTTTTTCTGGTAGTCCACAAAAAAGCACCTGGAATAAAACCTTATCTGAGGATCCTTCATTTGCTCAAAATGAAAATATATACCGTACAGGGAAAGTATATATTGGATTAGACTCTTCAACGACAGAACCTACATTGAAGGACAATGTTGCTTTATATGTAGAAGGGAATATTCAAACAAAAGGTAAATTTTTCACTACTAGTTCAGTATACGCCGATTACGTTTTTGAAAAATATTTCTTAGGGGATTCGTCAATTAAATCGAATTATGAATTTTCAAGCCTCGATGATATTAAATCCTTCATTTCCACCAACTACCACTTACCAGGGGTAACACCAATTAGCGATTTGGAGAGAAATGAAAATGGCTACCAATTTGATTTGTCTGAATTATCAATTCAACAGCTTGAAAAAATAGAGGAGTTGTTTTTACATCTGATTGAATTTAAAGAGGCTTTAAATGAAAAAGAAGATAAAATTCAACTCTTACTAGAGAAGAATAACGAACTAGAAAATAGGCTTAATGCATTAGAAAGTAGATGAAAAAAGTAAGAATAGAGCAAATAAAATCTACTTATTCATTGACTTTTAGTCGCATTTACCATTGCATATTCATTTTTTAAACAGTTAATTATGAAAAAAGCTTATATAAAACTAACCTTTTTCACCCTCTGCAGTTCAGTTGTTCTGGCCCAAGAAAACCAGTCCAATCACTTTGTAAATATAGGTGAATTAGTAGTTGCCGAAGGTACAATTCTCAGTAGTGACTATGCCTTTGAAAATAGCGCTTTGGGGAATTTTGAAAACCACGGTCAAATTTATTATTACAATGATTTTCAAAATGATAATTTATTCTATCCAGGAACTTTAACTAAAAATGCTAAAGTCTTTTTTTCACCTAAGGATGCTAAAAAAACAATCCAAATTAGTGGAAATAAACTCACTGAATTCCAAAATGTAGAATTTGATCATGCATTTTCAGACCTGGGTTTTAGCTTATCGAATGAAATTTCAGTCAAAGGAGAGTCGAACTTCGTTTCAGGTATTATTCAAGTAGAGGAGGAGAGAGGGATGTTTACTTTTCTATCCAAATCGACAGCGATCAATGCTTCAGACCTCAGCCATGTGAATGGACCAGTAGAAAAACAAGGTTCACAAGCTTTTGATTTTCCCATAGGAGATGGTGGATATCATCGTCCTGCTGCCATTTCAGCTCCAGAAGAAGAAATGGATGTATTTGTGAGTCGATACCACTTAGCTACTGGTGATTTCTTTGAGAAAAAAACCAACCTAGCAGGTGTTATTCAAACACTAAATACCAAAGAATACTGGGAATTAACCCGTTCGGATAACAAAACGAAGGATGTATTATTGACTTTGAGTTGGGACGAACGTACTACTGATCTTGCGTTGTTAAAAGATCCAGAGAAGGAATTACATATCGTTCGATGGGATGAAAAGCAACAATTGTGGGTGGATGAAGGAGGTGTCGTTGATATGTCCAGACGCACTATTACTACAGCAACCCAAGTTAAAGGGTACGGGTATTTTACTTTAGCGTCCGTAAAAACGAATCTGATCCTAGAAGGAGATCTCGTGATTTACAATTTTGTATCCACCAATGGAGATGGCAAGAACGACTATTTCTTGATTGACAATATCAATCGTTTTCCCAATAATACCGTAGAGATTTACAATCGATGGGGAATAAAAGTATTTGATACAACAAATTATGATAGTACGGGTAATGTATTCAAAGGATATTCGGATGGGCGAGTTACCCTGAAAAAAGGAGAGCAACTACCAAGTGGAACCTATTTTTATGTCATCACCTATGAATATGAGGATTCAAGTGGTTCTCGTAAGGTTAAGAAATCTGGGTATTTACATTTAGAAACGAATTAAGGTTATGGAATTGAAAAAGAGAATTATAATTTGGGGATTAAGCCTACTAGGTGTAGGCTTTGTTCCTCCCCTTTACGCACAGCAAGACCCTCAGTATACACAATATATGTACAATACCACGATGATTAATCCAGCGTATGCAGGAAGTAGAGGAACACTGAATGTATTTGGGATGTATCGCACGCAATGGGTGGGTTTAGAAGGAGCTCCTAAAACAGCGAATATATCGATATCCACGCCCTTAGGAGATAGTGGATTGGGGTTAGGGGTTAACTTTATGAATGACCGATTAGGCGCTATGGAAGAAAATAATATCGCTGTGGATTTGGCGTATGCAATCAATATAAGCTACAACTATAAGTTGGCCTTCGGATTAAAAGGAACGGCTAATTTGCTCAACGTAGATTACACCAAATTAACGATTTATCATCCTACAGATCCTGTTGCTCAAGAAAATATTAGCAACAAGTTTAATCCCAATATAGGAGCTGGACTATACCTTTATTCTGATCGAGCTTATTTGGGAATTTCAGTTCCCAACTTCTTAACACAAGATCGTTATGATGATAATGAAGTCAATACAATGCGTCAAAAGGCTCATTTTTACCTGATGGGAGGTTATGTATTTGAATTAGGAAGAGACGTACAATTCAAACCCGCTGTGTTGGCCAAAGCAATTAGTGGCTCGCCTTTACAAGTGGACGCAACAGCGAACTTTTTATTCTATGAAAAATTCACACTCGGAGCGGCTTATCGTTGGGATGCTTCCGTAAGTGCACTAGCTGGATTTCAAGTAACCAAAGACTTATTTGTAGGCTATGCTTATGATTTTGAAACCACCCAACTCCGTCATTACAATTCCGGATCACATGAAGTCTTCTTGCGATTTGAACTATTCAAACGCGGTAGTAGAATTAATGCCCCTCGTTTCTTTTAAAGGAAAAACATCCGAAAAGAGCAGAACAATTAGTACAAACCTAAAATCAACTGGTCAAAGAGACTAGTCTTGATTTTCTTAAAAAAGAATAGATATGGATTTAAAATACAACATGATTATCGGCCTGTTTTTAATCTCTTTATTGAGTTATGCACAAAAAACAGGAATTGGCACAACAGACCCCCTTTCAGATTTACATGTCAATGGGGATGTTAGTATAGCCTCTTCCATTCACGTAGGAGCAACTGCAACTGCAAAAGGAAGTGCTGGGAACACTGGTGAAGTCTTAGTATCAAAAGGCGCAGGGAATAGCCCCCAATGGACCAATCTAGATAATATACTATCGCCTAGTGTTTATCAAGTTCAACAAACCAATAGCATTTTTCTACCTTCAGGATTCAATAAACCCTGGTTAACTGTACCCAATTTAACCAAAACGATAACTATTCCCAAAGGCAAAAAGGCGATGGTTACTTTGGTCTCGCAGATTTGTGTACAACAAACCAAAAACATACTTAACTTAGCAGGTGTTTCATCGGGTATTTTTAAGAATAATGCGATTCTTATTTCAAATACCTCTCAAATTATTCACTCTTCTGGTTTTGTTGAGGAGTTCATTATTATTCCTTTGACTTATATCGAATTCATAGATGCAACAGCACAAGAAGTTCAAGTTAAGTATGAAATCAAAGCCCGCTCTAATTATAGCAATGCTTCCATTGGTGATGAAGATTTACGGGTAATTAATAATCCATTCAGTAGAGGAGATTACTCTTCATTAAACATTTCGATTTTGGTCTTCTAACTCGTTATTTATTCTACTTGTTTTTAGTCTATTTTTTAAAAACCCCTTTAATTCCAAATAGAAAGATATGAAAAATTATATCGTGAATTTTACCCTTATATTCCTGATTTTCTTGCCTACTTTACTTTTTGCACAGGCGAAAACAGGTATTAATACAACTGATCCACAAGCAACTTTAGATGTAAATGGAAACTTAATTGTTCGAACGCCTGAAGTTTTAAACGCTACAAACACGAAATCTTTATATATCGATTCGAATGGATTAGTAGGTGTATTGCCTACGAATACCACAACAATATCAACACCTATATTTTATGCACAAGGAGAAGTTACCAATATTGTATCGACGAATGCCGGCCAAACAACTGCTTTTAATGCTGGAAATACAAATTATATTGTTTTTAAAACAGAAGATATAAAATACAACAAGATTGGGGTAAAGGTAGTAGGCGGTACGTATGAAATTGGAGAGTCGGGAATTTATACCATCGCCTCATCTGTAAATACTTATTTTCTAACTGCCAATGCAGGAGTTGAAATCTTTGTGATGATGGGGATTCGAAAAAGAGCGAGTACTACATCGAGTTGGGAAACCTTATTAGGTACTAGACCAATTATTCGAATGACATTAGCGAATCAAAATACTCCGATTATTTTACCAACAATTAATACCTATCTAGAAAGAGGAACCCAGCTTCAGTTCTATTTTGAACGAAGCCAATATACAGGTGGAGGCGTGCAAGGAGCTGCGATTACTGGGGTATCCATCCAAAGTGCTTATAACACCCCTGGTTTTAGTCTTTCTTTACTCAAATTATAATCCAGTCCAAACTTAGAGCGTTAACTTAAATCTCAATGAAAATGAAAAAACAGGGTTATATCTTGCTGTTCTTGCTGTTGTCCAATCTACTTTTGGCTCAGCCTAAAACAGGAATTAATACAACTAATCCACAAGCAACTTTAGAGGTAAATGGTGATTTAATAGTTCGAGATCTTCCTGTTGTCAAAGAAAAAGAAGCCTTTTATGCCATTGGACATGATCAAAACAATAAAATAGTTTCACTGTCTAAGGATATAACCTCTTATTCTACTTATTTAGGCTTTGCACCTATGGCTCCGACGCATAGGGAAGAACTTCCTTTTACTTTGGAAAATGGGTATATTACAACCTTAGAAGGTTTTGGAATTGGAGCTTGTTATGGTGTCATGATTAAGTTTACTATCTATTTTATAGGGACCACTTATATTGGGGCTGAATTACATGGTATTTCTACCTCAAGAGAGACTAAATATGATGTCGTAACACTTACTTCAACAGCAAGTATTTTTGGCACCTCACTAGAAACTTTAGCCAAAGCAACGGGTTGTACAGCCACATCGGGGCATACCTTATCCTATAATGCGCAAACTAAAAAGATTAGTGTTTCTTTTGCAGATTCACCTACTTATTATCCTAATGCTGGTTTATTTGTCATTAATAAAATCATGAAGGTAAAACAAACCAATTAAGAGATAGATTATACAAGTTAAAAACTTTCTTGCAAATAGTTATTTACAAGGTATAGAAGTACATACTTTTTATTATTGTTGTACTATAAAGACAACGGAAGCGAAGCAGTTATTCTAGTAACTATATTAGTTTTTAAAAATAACTACATTAAAATAAAAAAAAGTTGCTTAAAAAAGCAACTTTTTTTTATTTAAGGCATCCACTCTAGAGGATGATTTGGATAATAAGATTTAATACGCACTCCTTCAGGGAATTCACCATGCTCACACCAATATTCTCTTACCATTTTCCCCCAATCAGCAGTAAGAAATTCGCTAAAAAAGGGTGGACATAATTCTAAGGTGTAATTTCCCGGCTTTTGATAATAACAAAAAGCTGATTGTATAGGACTTACTTCATACCCTAATAGATAACACCTAGAAATACCAATAGAAGGCTCTGAATCTAAACGGGATACATCTTGAGCGAATACTCCTATTGATAGCATGAATGCTAATACTAAAAGTAAATTTTTCATAATAAATATTTTAAAATTGATTATCTTAAATATAAAGAATGTCAATCCAGATAAAAACTAAAACACTAGAAATTAACAAAATACATAGTTTAACTACATAAAATTTGATCCATTAGTTTTAGCATTTTGTTCAATAGCATAGAATAAAGTCCTCCCTAAATCATTATCATCAATGAGGTAGGGATTTAAGTTATGCACAATCAACTATCTTTCGATTATTTAAGTCTTACTTACCTAAGTATAACCTAAAAATAGGCCGTTAATCTTATTCCTGTTGCTACATAATGCAGATCTGCTTTTGTAGCACTAGGTTTGGCACTTGGACCATTTAACAACGGATTTTCTGGTGTATAACGTACCATAGGTTTGGTACTAGAGTAATCAATATACAAGGACAATCCCAATTGATCAGTTATATTATATGTAAAAGCGGTACCTGCTGACCACCGAAACGAACTGTGTGGTTTATAAGAACTCACAGTCATATTATCTTGAATACTAGCGGGTAAAAAAAGATTTGTATCCCTTTGTTTCGCTTCAATTTTTCCAATGGCTCCAAAAGAATAGCCTGCTGTAGCTTTAAGCATTAGATTAAAATCTGAGGAAAAGTGGAAAGCATAATAAGGCCCTACACCCACATTCATAAATCCAAGAGCAGAACTTTGGTAAGTAAGATTGTATTGTTCAAAAGCTTCTGATTGCTCTAGATTTTTAATACTACTCAATGATAGGGGATACCCTGATACTGTAAATTCTCCACCAATCCCCATAGATTTTGTAAAAAAATAAGCCCCTTCGAACCCAGCTTCCCAACCAATTTTAGCTTCGGGTCCATCTTTATGGAATTCAAGTAAATTATTGCTATTAAAACTAGCCCCTAATTTAATCGCCAGGAAAGAAGGATTTTCATTGCCCTCAAATTTGGATAAAATACTGAGATTATCTCCTTGATTTCCATATATTTTATCAATAAAAAAATAAGCTAGATTTGTGGATAAAATACCAAATCCGGCCCCAGCTAAAATATCAGGAGACCAGTGCCTATTATTCATACTGCGACCTACACCTGTCATGATTGCCATTCCATAACCCGAAATGGAATAAGCAGGATTAACCAATCCGTATTCTTTATCTAAAAACGCAGCATTGGTAAACGCTGTTGCCGCATGGCCCGAAGGCCATGAATTAGCTGTACTTCCATCAGGTCGCATGACTTTGGTTGAATATTTTAAGCTGTTTACAAAGATGCCTGTAAATAACATACTTCCAGCATAATTGTACATACTTCGCTTCATGTTATTTCTACCTTTTACTCCAGCTGCTTTCAAACCGAAAGCCAAGGCTCCTGGAGCATATTGGAGGTAATCATCAAACGTATTGGCAAACTCAGGAATATACTTATTTCTCGTCTCGAGAATGTGTTCTCTACTGTTCCAAGTTACAGCAGTAGCCCCAAAGAAAATCGTTGGAACAAAAGTCATTTTAATCGTTTCATTTTTCCAAATTGACTTTGGAAAAATTGAATCGGATACGGTATAAAAGGCATTGTTCTTTTTGTCATCAAAATCAAGCTTTTGCTGATAAGCACTGGCCTGAAACACAGTAAATAAAAGAACTACATGCAACAAAAGTTGTCTTATCCTCATACTAAATTTATTTTATTAAACGTATTCCTATTCTAAATACGCAATCCATACGTTGCTGTAAATAGGATCTTGTGTTGTGAACTTTATAAAATAGATGTACTTAAAATTTATTCGTATTATACGTCTGTTGCTTTTAAAAAGCTATAAGTTATAAATCCGATAAAATTAAAATCCAAGTTGAGGAGGTTGCCAGATAGAAAAATAGATACCTTGAAATATTGGAGTACAATATTGAGGAACAGCACGAATGATTAAATCTAAACGAGTGGCAAAGGGTGTATTAAAAATTGTCACAGTATCTAGTACTGCACAACAATCGCATACACAAAAAGGAGAACACAAATCTAGTTCCATACTAGTTTCACTTTGTTCAGCGATGCTGTTTTCAAGAGTAGAATGAGACACAACATAGCGATCCATACAAGCGTACTGAGATAAGGCTAATGTTAGAACTAGCATAATTAGGGAGGCTATATTTTGTAAAATCTTCACCATACAAATATACTAATAAACCATAAAAAGATAGGATTTATCTATTTTATTACCACTATTTGCACTATTGTTGCATTTGTTACAAACAATGTGCGATTTATTATTACATAGGCTTCTAAGAAAGGAAAATGCAAGAACCTCAAAAAATTAGGCCAAGTTGATTGGCGAATTACCCATGTCTAGTGATAGCGGTCCCCCCTTATTTCGTATCAATCTCTGCTATGAATTAATTGCTTATAGAAGATGCTAAAGGCAATTCGTCATTTATATAATTTGCAAGTGAAATAGAGCAGAAAGATATTTCTATTTTTGTTCTAATGATTTAAAAAAAATCTAATATGGCAATTGAATTAAGAAAGATTACAAAAGACAATTTCTTTGAAGTCGGGCTGTTGACTACTAATGCTAGTGGGATGCCTACCTTCGATGAAGAATATATTTGTGCGAATACAGTTTCAATAGCAGAATCTAAATTTTATCCTGAACTTTTACCTCAAGGGATCTACCTAGATAATCAGCCTATTGGTTTTATAATGTCAGGGCCTTATGAAAATGATAATTATAATTATTGGATTCTTAGATTTATGATTGATTATAAGTTTCAGGGAAAAGGATATGGTAAGCAATCATTTTTAGCGTTTATTGAACAAATGAGAAATAAAAAGGTGGTGAATCAGATTTTTTTAGGATTACATGAAAGTAATAAAGCTGCAATAACATTGTATGAATCATGTGGGTTCAGATTTACTGGAGTTGAAAAAGATAATGAATTGGTTTATACTTTAACTTTGTAAGTGTCCTTTGACACTTGACCAAAGGCACCAACACGATACAAGACAACCGTTGATACTACGGTGAAAGCATACGCCTGTACACGAACAGTTACTCGTTAATAGGAGACATTTAAAAATAAAACAGAATTATGAATATACCAGATTGTAATGATACCTTTCCTTTAGCGCCTTATAATCGATTGTGTTTTTTAAAAAACATCATAAAGAATCCAAATATCATCGTAGGGGATTATACCTATTATGACGATTTCGAAAGCGTAGAAAACTTTGAGAAAAATGTAAAGTATCACTTTGATTTTATTGGCGATAAGTTGATCATTGGTAAATTCTGTATGCTAGCCTCGGGTCTAACTTTTATCATGAATGGCGCTAATCATAAGATGGATGGTATTACGGCTTATCCGTTTAATATTTTTGGCAAAGATTGGAAAAAAGTGGAACCTACCTTGGCGGAGTTGCCTTATAAAGGCGATACTGTAATTGGCAATGATGTATGGATCGGAACGAATGTAACAATTATGCCCGGCGTACATATAGGAGATGGAGCTATTATTGCTGCTAATGCTACAGTTGTTAAGGATGTAGCTCCTTATAGCGTAGTGGGCGGTAACCCTGCAAAGGAATTAAAAAAGCGATTTTCTGAAGAAAAAATACAAGAATTACTAGAAATGCAGTGGTGGAACTGGGATATAGAAAAGATAACAAATAAGCTAAGCTATTTAACCGAGAAGATGACGGAGTAATTCTTAGTTGAATTATACACTAATTCTTTTTGTCTAGGTATAAAATTAGAGGAAGTAATGTGGAAGTAATCCGAAAGAGTCGACTGTGTATAATAATGCGGAAGCCTATGTTCCAACAATGAGTGCCGTTGCAGCTTTTGGAGATGATAATACACCGTTTTAAAAAAAGCATCCTTAACTAATTAAGAATGCTTTACAATTTACAATCGTACCCCTCCAGGGTATGGAGTGGTTTTATAATCTACTCTAAGTACTCTTACATAATCTGGAAATTTATTGTATTCACAAATATATTCTTGAATCATTTCCTTTATAACATCTCGAGGTAAAGATTCTTTAAGACATATCTCTAAAACGTATTCTCCTGGAAGGGTGTATACATTACCTTGTCTTATGTGACATTCTGGTATGAAATTGGGCATTTGTTCACATAATATCAAATCGGGATCTCTTGGGTATGTTTGATTCTGAGCAAAAGCTCCAATTGATAACATAAAAGCTACTACTAAAAGTAAATTTTTCATAATAAATATTTTTAATTGGTTATTCTAAATGTATAGAATGTTAATGGCTATTAAAAATAAAACCTTGATAATTAACAAAGTATGCAGTTTCACTGTATTGAACGAGACCAAAAACTCCTGTATTTATATCAAACCATTTGTGTTGTAGCACAACTGGTAATTCGGAAGCTTATGTTCCTATAGTGAGTGCTGCTGAAGCTTTTAGAGATGATGATAGACCGTTTTAAAAAAGCATCCTAAAAATTTAGAATGCTTTTTAAAGTTTAATTATTTATTAATATTGATTCTGCCTTTTCATAAAGTAGATCAGGATTAAAAGCATGAACTTTTACGTAATCAGGAAAGAAACCATTCTCACATATGAATTTCTGAATTCTAGCTTCCCAAAGAGGGGTAGAATCAGACATGGATACACCACAAACTTTTAGTATATAACTTCCTTTTATGGTAGGTGATGAAAAGTTACATTCAGGAACAAATCCAGCAATAAAGACACATAGTTGTCCTGGATTTGTAGGTGGCCCAATAGGTGTCTGAGCAAATGCTCCCATTGATAGCATAAATGCTAATCCTAATAAAAAAATTTTCATAATAAATATTTAAAAATTGGTTGTTCTAAATGTATAGAAAGTTAATATCTATTAAAAATAAAATCTTAATACTTAACAAAGTATACAGTTTTACTGTATTGAACGAAATCAAAAACTCCTGTATTTATATCAAACCATTTGTGATTATTGCACAAAATGAATTAAAAGCAAAACTTCATGGAAGGACAGAGAAGGGCCTAACACAAAAATGATGTTCTTGAGTTATATAAGGAAAAGTTTAAAAGACATCACATGGAACTAGTCCTAGTTTAAGCGCTATAATTAATTGAGAAATTTTACTGAGAAGTTACAAGGACTGTGATTAGTAAAATCAAAACAACCACAAATAAAATAGACCAAGGATTGGCAAAATTAATTGTGATACCCATACTAGCTATTCGTTTCGGTACGATTAGTCGTTGATCTTTGGTGTTAAAATAAAACATGCCCCATTTCCAATTAGAGGGGTCGTTAAAATTTGAGTTATTCATCTTGTTTGTTTCTATTACTGTATTTCATCTAACTTATCCATGTAGGCTAAATTTAATACTTTATTTTCAAATATTGGGTTTACTAAGTGAATGGAGAATATTTGTTTGCTAGAAATAGCATTGTTATAAGATAAGCATTGTCTGTATAAATGAATAGCTATAAAATCCATTAAATTAATACGTCAGTAAAAATGCCATAAAAGCTTTAAAATAGGTTTTTATGGCATTTTTTATGCTTCTACGCTATACAGAAGGAAAGAATGCGGATTTAATCAATTAGTATTAGTAGTAGCAAACTTTAAGGCTAGGAGGAGATTCACTTTTTTTTGGCTCAAAATCCATTGAGAAATTATTACAAAACGCCTATACAATGGGTTCAATTTTGATTTAATAATAAAATAACAAAATATAAATATTTACTAAGCTTTTGTGTTTTAATTTTTAATATACTTTGTCTTTTTGCATAAATTAAAATTAATCATCATCTGTAAATATAATTTTAAAATCATATTTTGTTAAATTTAATTTACATTAAAAATAAATGGAGATCAGAAACCATTCAAAAACGAGGCGTAAACCGAAAAGCCAAACGAGTAGGATATGGAATTAGAATATGTTAAAATCAAATTTAGGTTTTAGTCAAGAACCAAAGGGGTTGTCTAAAGAAAATGGAGATATTCAGAAAGAGCCTAATATTCAGGAAAACTCTTCTCTTAATCTAAAGGAAATTGAACAAAGCGAAAAAGATATTCTTGAAAAATTTATGCAAGGTTTCAGTACAGTTACTATTGATCAGCCTTTTCAAATTTTTACGGAGGAGATTTTAAAAAGCAAAGAGACAAAAGTAGAATATGGAATTTTAGAATTGTTGCAAGGTGATTGGTATAGCTATATTGAAGATCAGTCACAACGAGTGAGCAATGAGAAAAAAGGCAAGTTTAAGAGCAATATTGGTTCTGGGATTCACACCACGATTATGCCTTCTCCTGGTACAACACAAAACAATATTCCGGGGAAATTTTCTTTTGAATGTGAAGAATATATTGAGCAATTATCTTTCGATTTAGTACCTGGAGGTGTTCGAAACAGAGGAGGGGCAAATGAACAGTTTTGTGGAGCGGTGAAGTATGAACAAGCAATAAAAAGTATAAACACAAAAGATGAAAAAAAAGTGTTTGCTGGAATTCACGAAGAAAATGGAATGTATTTATGGTTATCTGATTTATATAAGAATCCTGCGACAACAGACTCGATTAAAAAAGACAGAGGGGTTCACAATTGGGATAATGAAAAAGGAATCAAAGAATTGGTAGAGAGATTGTATCCCTCTAAACCTAATGAAGAGGAATTTACCAATTTTAAATCCATTATACAACGACATCCATTTTTAGATGTTTCGCTTTATAACCTTGGTACAATAAGAGAACCACACTATGTAACTGAATTACCAAATGATCCAAGCAGTGTTATAAGCGTTGTCCCCCAAAAAGAGCTTCAACCTGGTGAAGGAATAAACCGACCAACATTTGTACCTGATTATTCTATTTCTCGCAGCGGAGTAATTCCACATGGAAGCACCATTACGTTACTTGGGGACTTAAAACGCGAAAGCGGTAGTTTTTTAATCAAGGGCGAACCGATGTTTGTCAATCCCGCAATAGGAACCTGGGATTATAATCATCTTGCTGTTTCTCCAACAATGGGAGGTGGTACAAGTCCAAGTGATCAATCAAGGCCTTTTGATTTATACAATCCTCCTAGTTTACCCTTTACAGCTGTTGAAGATTTAACTATTGAAAACGACAATGGAGAAAATTTAGTTTATTCACAACAACTCTTTCTTCACCATTTATATCCATACGCTGTCAGACCTGATTTGAGACTACGAGATACGGTCAAGAATCAAAACGTAAAAAACCACATTAAGATTGAGATGTTTTCACACAAGGCGGAAGGCGCTCAAGGTGGGGTTATTAATATTCCTTTCGTCAATCGGTTTGTTCCTGCAGTCTCTATGAAAATGGATATGTGGTTGGAAACCATTGTCGAAAAAGATCCGGAGACCCATGAGTTTAAAGAAGTTTTGCAGTTGCAATATGAGCAAATTGTATTCTTTGAATTTGGCTTTGGCGATGGTGGAGGAACGACTAGCTGGCCACATATTCAAGTTAATACATTGAGACAATTTAAGGATTTAAATTGCTATTCGAAAGCATTGGCCAAGGAGCAGTTTATCGTACCAGCTTTGGAAGCAGCCAAACAAAAAATTAAAGCAAATACGGACCTAAATGCTACCGACCTAACGAAATGTCCGTTTATCATTCTAAAAACCAATAATCATGGCACATTACAGTATAAACAACATAGATAGAGAATTCGATTCATTACAAGATTTAATTACATCTACCCCAGAAAGAGATCTCCCAATATTTATAAGCAAAACAGTACTAAAGGATTCTTATGATGTCCTCATTGTAGGAGGAGGAATAGCGGGTTTATACGCAGCATATAAAATTTTAAAAAGCAAAAAAGATGCGAATGAAAAAATACAGATTCTGATTCTGGAGCAGTCGAAGCGAACAGGTGGAAGATTAGATACCGATTTGTTTATTATGAATGATAACGTGCTAAAAGAAGAAGAAGGGGGAATGCGTTTCACATTTGAAGATATGCCTCAGTTGCTAAATCTGCTTGTTGAGTTAGGTTTAACTGATGATATCGTTCCATTTCCGATGCACTTAGATGATAATAATCGCATGTTCTACAGAGGAAAAACATTCAGTCGCAGAGAGAGTAAACACAACAACTACAAAATTTGGCGCGATTTATACGAACTAAAGAATGGGGAAAAAGGAATAAATCCAACTGAAATTATTCCGAAATACGTTTATACCAAAATTATTAACAGCACACACGACGATCAAGTTTTTGCCGACGAAAATACAGTTGCTAGGCAAGTATTAGATCGTTTAAACACAGCGCATAAAAAATATTTGAGTGGCGCAGCGTATGATAAAACAATCGTACTAAGTCAGAAGGAAATACAAGCCATTTATGGAGATCATGCAGAAAGTACAACCAAGCATATTGAAGTTTCAGCTCCTGGAATTTGGCAGTTTTTCCGTTTAGCATTTAAATGGAAGGGAATAGGATTAAATAAATGGACGTTGTGGGCTTTATTGGCTGATATGGGCTACTCAAATGAGTGTATCCAGATGATGGCAAAAGTATCTGGTTTTAATGGTACGTATTTCTCAACCATGAATGCTGGAGAAGCATTTCAACTCTTGATGGAGTTTCCGACGGAACCAGATTTTAAGTCTTTACGTTACGGTTTTAGTCAATTGACAAATGTCTTAATTGATAGAATAAGCGAGTTAAACACAGACCATTGCTAAGTAGATATTGCCTTGAATACAAAAGTGTTAGAAATAAAAGAAAATAACCGAATTTGCATTAAAGCTCC
Source organism: Myroides gitamensis (assembly GCF_029894455.1). Lineage (NCBI taxonomy): Bacteria > Pseudomonadati > Bacteroidota > Flavobacteriia > Flavobacteriales > Flavobacteriaceae > Myroides > Myroides gitamensis. The sequence goes on along the minus strand of NZ_JARYHN010000001.1, from coordinate 1,248,137 downwards.
AAACCTTGAGGATGTACTAGATGAAATACAAAGAATAGTTAGTAGAATAATTAAGAATTATCATGAGGTTGATGCAATAAACAAGGAAATTACAGCATTCAAACGCTTAAATAATCTAGAGCTGGATACTTGTATTGTTTTTCTCGAACGTATTTACAAACCTATTGGCGAGTATGATCCGAGGTATGCAACCAAAATAGTTGCAATACTAAATGCATATAAGAATTTAAAAAACGAAGAACTATATAAAGCAATTCAAGCTTCTACTACAATATTAGCTCTTCCTAGGGTTGCTATAGAAAAGCTAATCAATGCATGTCATTTCCCTATTGAAAATGAAAAAAAACTTTGGGAAACCTTAGAATCTACAACGAATCAACCCTTAGCAAAAATCAATTTATACTATCCACATGCTTGGTGGAATGGTGAATATACACCTAACGCAGACATAACTTTTGGCGCTAACTTTACGGATTTACCTTTAGGGAGTGTATATCCTTTTTATTCAGACGATGCCAAGAATAATAAAATTGCAGGAAATCTTCAACTCCTACGCGTTAAGTTAGCTGAAGAAGAGAAGCAAGAAACTAAACCAGAAGACCTAGCGAACTTACAGCACTTGGAAAACCAGCTGAAAGAAAGCATGAAAACGGTTTATACTAAACCAGCAGCACTTACCATTTATTGTGACTATCAAAACATTAACTTCTGGCAAGGGTTTGCAAAAATAGCAAATGAAGATAATTGGTACCCACAAAGTGACAGCATCAGACAAATTGTTGAGCTGAACCGAAAGGTTCCTTTAGAGAGTCAGACAGATCTTATCAAACCAGAGTATATTACCCCCGCTTCAAAACAAATGGTTGCCGCAATTACAGACTATTTTCAACTGCTATTTCAAACTAATAGGATACCAAAACCTCTAGCGACAAGTGTGCGAATCTGGGAAGGATCTCAATCGTTAAAAACAGATGCTTATGGTGATTTTGGCTATGGTGTCCACCAATGGGGAGTAGGCACAAATGACGAGGAAGTGATACAAAAGATGGTTAAACCTTTTGAGGACTTACCAATTTATACCTGTGGGGAAGCCTATTCTGATTTTCAAGGGTGGGTTGAAGGATCCCTGCGATCTACAAATTTAGTTTTGGAAAAGTTGGGAATACGATCAACATTAGACGGAGGTAAAGACTATTCAAATGAGGAGGAACTCCTTGTGTTTGTTAGAGCAACGTATCTTAAAAATTTAAATGTATAAACGATGACAATGACGATTGCAGAATACCTAATTGCTCGTATGGAGCAGGTTGGCATTAAACAGATGTTTGGGGTAGCAGGAAATTACACCGCACCATTACTCAATATACTAGGTGAAAAAGGGAGTAGAATTCAAGTAATTAGAAATACAAATGAGCAAGTGGCAGGATTTGCTGCAGATGGTTATGCGCGATTAAAAGGGGCTAGTGCAGTGTACGTGACCTACAGTGTTGGAGCTTTTAGTGCAATCAATGCAATTGCTGGTTCGTATACAGAAAAAGTACCTATTCTACTAATTAATGGTGCGCCAACCAATAAAGAATATAGCATTGAAAGAAATGCTGGACTTACCTATGCGCATACCACTGGTGATATGGTACCGGATATTGAAATGTATCGAAATATTACAGTTGCAGCTGAGCGAATTATCAATGCTAGACAAGCTCCTTTTCAAATTGATTCTGCTTTAACCGCAATGATTACCTATAACCGCCCAGTTTATTTGGAGATAACAGAAGATGTTTGGCGAAAAGAAATTGAGGTCGAAATCGATAAATTACCTAAACTTACCTCTGGTAAAGGGGACTATATTACAAAAAGTAATAGAGAAGAAGCGATTGAAGCCATTTTTAAAAACCTCAATATGCACAAAAAAATGATTTTCTGGGCTGGAATAGAATTACAACGGTATAATTTGACCGCTGAATTTGAGTTGATGTTGAAGGTAATCAATGAAGGAAGAGCATTGAAAAATCAAGAGCCAATAAAATTTATTACAACTCCTTTGAGCAAGTCTGTATTGAGCGAAGAACATTCTTTTTTTGAAGATAATGGATGTGTGACCTTGAATAAATCGAAAGTAGAACATTTTCTTGGAGATGATGGATGTCTGCTCGGTTTTGGCGCTTGGACCATCGGAAAAGATAATGGAAATCAGAATATTAGAAGTAACCAAACCATACTTGCTTCTCACAACGGACTTTGGGTTGGAGCGCTTTTTTTTCCGCTAATAGATTTACGCGAGCTTATCATTGAATTTACAAAAGCATTCTTAAAAAATCTATTAATAACTGAGAATAACCAGCTTAAACATATTCTTTCGTTATTTAACGATCAATTCAAAAAGGTATTTGGTATCGATATTGCTCACTTAACGAATGAACATACCACCGCGGGATCCTGGCTTTCAAATGGAAGAAATCCAATCCTTGAGTTAGAGCCATTAGCTTTAAATTTATCAAATTTATTGGAAGGAAAGCAAGACACAGCATTGGGATATGATTCCTTTTTTGAAACGATTCAGCCATTTATTCAGGACAAACCCTTAGTAGTGGATGCCGGTTTTCCACTTATCGGTGCACAATCATTACAAATTCATCAGCCCTCACACTTTATTGCACAAGCTTCTTGGTTGTCTATTGGATATTCTGTAGGTGCCTTAACAGGTGTTGCCATGGCTTATTCGGACAAACGCTGTGTGTGTATCGTCGGAGATGGAGCATTTCAAGAAACTTGCCAAGCGATATCCGATCAAATTACACTCGGACAAAAGAATGTGATTTTTGTCCTTGTCAATGGAATATATGGAATAGAACAAGAAATTGTAGATCCATTGCCATTTATCGATTCAAAAGATAAATTTCATGATTACAATATTCTACCCAAGTGGAATTATGTCAAATTCAATGAGTCATTAGGTGGACAAGGAATACGCGTCGACACACTTGAAGAATTAGAAAAGGCACTTGTGCATATTGAACATCATCCAACTCAGCACTATTTAGTGGAAGTACATATTCCTAGTACAGATGTACCAAAGGCAACACGATTGAAATTTAAAAATCGCGATAAAAACAAGCTATCTGGTGAAGATGAAATTACAAATATAAACTGGCCTCCAATTGGAGTGTATTAAGTAGAGAGATATGAAAAAGTATGATCAACACCATAACATCGCCTATAATTACACACCTGCTAAAGTCATATATGCTGAGGTAGTAGCTGATATTTCAGATTATTTAAAAAAGAGGGACGGAAACCAATTTTCAATTCGTTCTGGAGGGCATCATCACGAGGCGATGTGTACCTTAGACCAAGGCCACGTATTAGATTTATCACGTCTGAAACTCAAGGTTGAGGTTTTAACCTCAGACGCTTGTAAACCATTTTTGCTAGAAAATAGACAAGAAACATATCAAGCTAAATTTGCCGCTTGGTTACCTTCTAATTTAACGAATGAAGAAGTATTAAACCTACCAGAGCTATCAGAAAACGGAATACTGAAGAAAATTATTCCCATCGGTTCGTGCTCTCAAGTCAGTTTAGGTGGATATATTTTAGGTGGTGGATGGAATTTATTAGGCAGAAAATACGGATGGGCGTGCGACTCTTTATTAGCTGTAGAACTTGTCTTAGCTGATGGACGTATTGAAATCGTTTCAGAACAGCATCTTCCCGATTTATTTAAAGCCTTAAAAGGATCCGGAGGAGGAAACTTTGGAATTGTAACGCGTTTTTTAATGAAGTTATATGACACCGATCAGATCTGGAGTTTTATGGGAGCTTATAAAAAAGGAATGGACTTTACAGCAAATCTTGAAAATTGGATTCTCAAACAACACACAACGGATAATACTATCACATCCTACCTAACAATTCAAGATTCACTAGGTGTGAATTTTGGAGGGTATTTTATATTTTTCGAAAAGGATAAATCAATCAAAGAGGAGTTGCTAACCTATTTTGGGAATCAAAGTGAAATTTACGAAAAAACGATACAGGCTATTGCTCACAAACATGAGCCACATATTCCAACATTACAAGCATTAACAAATGGAAATCAACTCTTTACAAATGAATTGAAGACGATGGATTTTAGATTACCTTTTGAAATATCTGCATTATTAAGTAGTCGTGCATCAGCAAAGGCAAGCTATAAATGTAAAGAACCCGTAGCGCATAAAGTTACTTCTGCCTTTTTAAAAGAGGAATTTAGTCAATGTCCTCGTCCATTTATTTCTTGTATCGAAACATTTATAAAAGCAAATAAAGTAAAAGGTGCTTTTAACATCATTACGCTTCATGCTATAGGAGGGGAAACAAAGAATGGAAACAATGTTTTGGCTTATACAAATAAGACGATTCTTGTTCAGATTCAGTCTTGGTGGTTAGAAAAAGAGGATGCCCCTATTTGCCGAGCATGGGTTTCAAATTTTAGAAGTGCATTAGAACCCTTTATTAAAGGAGCCTTTATCAATTTTCAAGATTCGGATATTCAGTTAAATGAGTATTATGGAACTGATTATCCATCACTTCAACAGATAAAAAGAGAATATGATCCCCATCAGGTTTTTAATTTTCCAATGGCTATCCCATTAAACAATAAATCAGAATCAACCAAGTAATGGCTATCCTTTGCTTTCAAAGGACAACTTAAAAATATAGCATACAAGAATAATGAATTCATTAGAGTTAACATATAAAGTAGAGGTGGATCGAAAATTTTTATTCTTAGATGAAAAAATCGCCTGTTACTTGAGTTTACATGGAATGGGAGGCGCCATCATGGAGACACCCGATAATTCATTTTACTACCAAGACCGCCCCATAGGGATGAAATTGATTTGAAGAGTAAAGATACTGGTGAGAAATTGAGTATTTAAATCTTCTAAAAAAAGAAACTATACAAAACCACTTATAAAAAACCACCACCTGATTATCAGGTGGTGGTTTTTTATTTCCGTGGAGTCGCCTAAATGATTAGACTATGAAAAAATTGACTAAACTGATAGCAATATAAATGGGCCTCATAAAAGGAGGAATCTAAGATTAAACAGGGTGTTATTAAATCAAATAAGTAGAAATTAATCTAGAATTCACCTCTATTTGACCTGTAAACACAAGTGAATGTTAACTGCTAAAAAAAGCAGAACTACTCAATTTGTTAGTATTTTTTAGTATAAAATAATATTTAATACATATAATTTAAGATAAAAAAAATAAAAACACACAATAATGTTAGTTTAGGTAATTTGAAAATTAACTTAAATGTTAAATAATTCCAATCTACATATAAATTATATTTATTTAGATTAAATACAAATAATAAAAATATATTTGTGTCAGTTAATTTTTTGATTATCAATTATAAGTAAGACTATGTTTAGGATTAATCTAAGACTTTTATTGTTTACATGTATGTTATGCATGGGATTTAATGTCTATGCACAACAAAGAGTTATTCAACTTGTAGATGAACAAACAAGTGCTGTCATTCCAGCTGCAAAAGTTGTTGTACTAAATAAAGGGGATCAAATTTTTTATTCAAACGAAAAGGGAGAAGTTTTACTAACGGAAAAAGGAGACATCACATTGTACATTGAGGCTTTTCAATATCAATTTACCACAACAGCTTTAGCGTCCAATCAAGATTTTAAGTTGGTTCAACTAAAAGCGGGGAATGAATTGATGGAAGATATTTTAATAACCACTTCAAATACAGCACTTAAAAGAACTAAAGATTCTTCGGTATTAGTGCAGGTTATTTCAGGAGCAAAACTTTCTGAATCTGGTTTTACGGGAATACAAGATGCTTTAATGAGCGAGATTCCCGGAATGAATTTTCAAAAAGTAGGTTTTGGAACTGATGTAAATGTAGGTGGACTAGACGCTAGGAATATTTTATTTCTCATTGATGGAGAAAAACTAACAGGTGAAATGGCAGGTAATCTTGATTATCAGCGATTTAATATTCACTCCGTGGATCATATTGAAATTATAAAAGGAGCTTCTTCAATCTTATATGGCTCCATGGCTTCAGGAGCTGTTATCAATTTAATTACCAAAAAAACAGATCAAAAGTTTGCACTTACAGCCGGTGTTCGTTATGGGGAGTGGAATCAAAGGAACTACAAAAATCCAAAAAAATCTGATTTTTTATACATGTATGAAAAAAATGTAGATAAACCTAACCTACAAGGATGGTTGTCTATGGGGAGTAAACTAGGAAAAATAACGCTGCAAACAGATGTTCAATATACGAGTATGGATGCGTACTATTTATTTCAATCAGGGTATGATAAAAAGACATTCCGCAAAAACCCTGCAATAGGTTTACTTCGCGATACGGTAATTACGAGTTTTATTGAGCGTCCTCCTTTGGGAATAGAAGGGGATGAGTTCGTAAATGTTTCTCAGAAAGTTTATTATGACGTAAATGACAATCTCCACTTTCAGGCGTATGGGACGTATTTTTTTATGAATTCATATGATCTAATTCAAGACTTGATCTTCAATCAAACAGAGGATTTTTCAGGTGGATTGAAAGTGAAATATAAAATTAAAAATATAGGGGAGCTGTCTGCGAGTATACATGCCGATAATTACAAGCGATTTAAAAGACATGAACGCATTGATCAAAGAAAAAAGCTATATGATTCTAAATTAGTGCAACCAAGATTAAAATTTGTGTCCAATTATTTTGATCAACATGAACTAACGGTTGGTGTCGAACAAAATGCAGAAAAACTAATTAGCGATAGATTTGGTCGAGAAGGAACCCTAACAGAAAGAGAATCAAAAGAAATTGAAGCTTTTGTTCAAGAGGAGTATTCAGGTATCGAACGCACTAAAATAGCCTTCGGTGTTCGATCCTCTTACAATGAACTATTTGGAACCAATGTTTCACCTAAATTTTCGGTTAAGTATGATTTAAAAGAGCAATTCTCTTTTAGATTTACTTACGCCAATGGTTATCGTATACCCACAATTAAAGAGAAGTTTTTTGATTGGGATCATCTCGGTATGTTTCAAATCGTAGGTAATCCAGATTTAAAACCAGAAAAGAATACCTATTTTTCTTTTTCTACTGAGTTTCAAAACAGTAGCTTATTTGTCAACTTTAATGCCTATGCCAATTATTTTAAGGATAAAATAGAGGGAGTGTGGCGTGTATTTGAGTTTCAATACAATTTTGAATATCAAAATTTGAATACGAGTAACCTTAGAGGGTTTGATGTTTTAGGAAAGCTTAAAATCAACACTAATTTCAATGTAAATTGGTCTTACTCTTATGTACAGGTTAGCAAAACAAAAGGCGTTCAACTCAATACCGCCTCTCCACATAATGCCAATATTCAGATCGAATACAATTTTTCACGACTCAACTATGATTTAAGAGCTGGTATAAATACCAATATTATTGGGGCTAAAAAGTTCAATGTACAAGATAAACTGATGATTGATGGCAAAGCTCAAGATGCCTACTTTGAAGTGGATCTTCCAACGTATTCGATGACCAATTTAGTTGTTAATCAAACCTTTTACAAGCATTATAAATTAACGCTTGGAGTAGATAATATTTTCAATTATAAACCCTCCTTACTAGGGGCAGGTGTAGCCATGTTTAATATTCCAGCAACACCAGGAAGAAGATGGTTTGTACAAGTAGAATACAAATTTTAAAGCCATGAAAAAGTATTTAGATCCAATTACGCCAATCGTTTTATTTCTAACACTTGTTTTTGTTCCTATAAGCTGTGTGGAGTATGATGCGTTGCCTTATGATGGCAAAAACCTACCGCGACTTACAGAATATAGCAACGATTGGTTATACTATAACCTTAGAGAAGATAAGTTTTTAAATCCCTTTTCTTCTGGAGATTCACTTTTTCGATCTGCGGATCGCTCAATTGTCGAAGGAGAGCAAAAAGACCGTTTTGACTGGGATATTGCTTTTAATCGCTTTAATATTCGAACCAATAGTGGTTTAAGTGGAAATGGACAGGGAGGAGCCTATGATATGGGAGCTGTTTCTTATGAAAGTATTACATCCATTAGCCAAATACCCAAACAAGCCCTATTTGTAACAGATACTGTAATGAGTATTACCATGAGTCAAGAACAGTGGATTTTAGAGAGCAGTAAAACAGGTAATACAGACCCTTGGTTTGATCCTAATAATGGTCCTAAACAAATGAAATCTACCGCCAATTTACTATTAGCAAACGCCTTGCGGTTCTCTGGACCACCTCCATCTTATCAACCGTCCTTTCACGTGTATATCATCAGAAGTGCAGAAGGAACTCGATTTTTTAAACTACTTATTATAAGCTGGTATAATCCAGAACTAGAGATAGGAGAAAGCGGAGGATTAATCAGCTATAAATGTGATGAAATCTTTTAAACTAATAATTAACAATCATGAATCAAAGAATTTTACGTTTTACAACGCTTGTCCTTTTAGTGACACAGCTTGTTTCTTGTTCCTCAAATGACGACTCAGTGATTATTGTCGATCCTGATAACCCCGTTGATACCCGTGTTATCAAAGATGATAATCTTATCTCTGCCTTGAAAGAACAAGGGTATGATTTTGAAGGGAATGCTTTAAAAATAGACCAAAAAGTCCTAGATACTAAAAGTTTGAATTTAACAGCTAAGCAAATTAGTGATCTGGAAGGAATCAAAGCTTTTGAACACTTGGAGGAAATAAAATTAGCAGATAACAAGTTCGATATGGAGTTTGACTTCACGGCTTTACCTACCAAAGTAACAGCTATTGAATTACAAGGCAATACATTATATGAATTTTACAATATGAATGCGCTTAAAATTCAAAAATTATACCTACCTGAACAAGCTAAATTTAATATGGAGGAAATCCTCACTTTTTACAAAGAAAACAAAGAAGCAGTGGAGAAGGGGACACTAGAGATGAAAATGTTGGAAAAAGGGGAATTAAAAACCTACACTACCTTAAGAGAAATTCCAGATCCCATCTTGAGAACTTATATGCAAGAGACATTTCCTTCTTTATTTCCCAATGCAGGAGATAAGTTAGACATAGCCACTCCCATGCGTATACCAGAAAATACAGCAGAATTCCATTTGGGACAATACTTTAATGTAAGTGCGACAAAAGACCCGAATTATGATAAAGCTATAGATCCAATTACGTATGACAATACCTATTTGTATTTAGAAAAGACAGATGCGCAATATGTAACATCTAAAATTGAAAACTACGAAGGAATTCAATATGTACTTCAGCATAAGGATTACGGTGCTAGTTGGGTGGATATCAATAACAATCACCAAGCGAAAAATACAACTATCGAGTATTTGAAAATTCCCGATAATGGAGTGACTTGGATTTGGATGCGCAATTTTCACATCGCTAAAGGCGTAAAAATTACCAGTACTTCTCTGAAGCGCTTAAAATTTGAGTTTATCTCTGGTTTTAAAACGCTCGATTTAAGTAGCAGTGCTGATTGGTTTGTCGGTGGATCTTTAACCATGTCTGATTTGGTTCTTGCTAATTGCCCTGATTTGGAAGAAATTATAGTTCCAAAGAGTAAGTTACCCGATATGCAAGCTGGCCAACTTCAATTGATGTACTTACCTAAATTGCAAAAAGCTGATTTTTCACATTTACATGCTTTTTGGGGTTCTTCGTATTTTAAAGGTTTACCTGTTTGGAATGTTCAATTTCCAAAAACACTAACAGCAGTTGACCATAAACTCAAACTCGCTTTTGACAAAGTAATGCTTACAGTTCACAAAGAAAAAAGCATAGAATTAATGCATAAAGTAGAAACTGCCGCACCTAAAGCCGAGTTCTATTATAGCGGACTAGATGCAACAGGTAAATGGGGCAATACGCAAAAAATAGATAAAAATGGAAACATTTTATAATCCCAATAAGCAATGAAACAAACCGTATATATTATTTTTCTTTTAGCTGTATTTGCGTTTCTTGGTGGATGTAGCACCACAGAATCTGAAGTGGAATTAGAAGAAGCTAAAGAAAATCTTTTTGAACAAAAGTTTAAAAATAAAGAGGTAATTATTTATACTCGAGCTTTTCGTTCCAATGGAGAGAGAACTGTTGGAGAAAAGGGAATGCCCGTGAAATTTAAGTTTGATTATGACAAAAATGATCCGAATAAACTTTATTTCGAAATGCCTGAATTTCAGTTTGGCAATATGCCCTTAGCGGCAACAATCAGTGGAAAACTAGACATCATAAACAAATATGTAGACGCATATCCAGAAAAGAAAAACTGGATTTATTTCGGTACGCGTTCGAATAAAGCAACAGCGGGTTCGTACATCTACAATGAACAAGGAGAACGAATCCAATATGATTCAAGTCCTAGTGCAGAAGTAAATGGTTATTACAATCCCGATACCAATGAGATTTTTATGGATATCAATTTTAAACTCATGAGCGTAACTTCTATTTCTCCAGACCAAACCTTTGATGCACATCCATTAGATCAATATTTAGTGCTCCTAGATGGCTATTATGATACGCACCGTCAGATTGATAAAGTTCGAAATAAGATGTTCAATTTTTCAAATCAAATGTTTAACGGGGTACTGACAGATAAAGAAAACAACAGCATCAATCTGGATATTCCACTCACTTTTAGTTATGATCCGAATAATCCTAAACAGACACATGGTAAAATTGGGCCTGTTGATTTTGAGCTGGCTGGTAAAAAATATACTCTTGCTTTTGAAGGAGATATTCAGTTTTTGTTTAATCCTGATCCACCCATTTATCCAACTTGGAAGACTCCTATACACACCAAATTATTACAAAGTGACCAACCAAAAATCGCCTATGTAAGTATAGAAGGACAAAATAAAATTGATGGGGGAGCCCTTACTGGTACTTGGAGCTCTACAGATTGGCTTGGAGACTCTTATGATTATGCTAAACTCCGATTGACAGACATGGAAATTCACTTCGTTCAAGGGTTAAAACTTAGAATAAATGTAGGAAATCGATAAAAATTTAAAACTAAACATAGCCTTTATTAACCACTTTAAAACTATATTATTATGAAAAATTTCAAATTTATTTCGGCATTTTCGCTTTTGGGCGTATTGCTATTTACTTCTTGTAGTACAGAGGATAATGAAATACAAGCACAAGATCAACAAGTAGCAAACAAGACGTTTTTCTATGATTTATTCCATGCGGATGGAGTGAAGAGTGATAGTCGTTTTGCAACTTTTGCTGCGGGTGATTATGCAGGAGTTTATACGGGAACGTATGTAATCAATAGTATGCTTGCAGGATCGGGGCCTGGTGATTATGCAGATGTACAAAATAAAACCATTACAATTACAGTAAACGAAGCTGCACAAACGATAGGATTAGAAATTGAGCCATTTAAGGTTGGAAAAATGCCCGCTAATATTAATATTGACATGGATAATATCCCTTATACAGAAAGCGGGAATACAATCCATTTTCAAGGAACTCAAATTGATGGATTCAGCGTTCTAGGGGTATATTCAAATATTGATGTGGATGCAACGATTACCAAAAATGGCACTAGTTATACAATGCAATTAAATTTTGTAGCGAATAGCCAATGGGGACCTATGGTGATCAATGCAGATGTAGATTTCTCAGGAACCAAATAAGATTATTATAAACAAATAGGCTATGTTTAGTTAAATAAGAAAGTTGTTTTTTCCTTAAATCATCATCAAAAAATTGGAAAGAATCCGTAAGAAAACACTATAATGTATATGCACCGAATTAGATATTCATATTTTGAGTGTTTTTAAAACAAATACGTATCTAAATCAAATATAAAAGCCTGCAAAATGAATCAATTAGCAGGCTTTTGTTATGTTTTGAGCCCTTATAAGACAATCATTCAGTTAATGTTGTGGAGAAAGAGGGTTAGTCTCTTTTATGCCGTATGCTTTATAAATAGGAAGGTTCACTTTTTTGGATTGTGGTGAGCACCTTATTACTAAAGTTTTTAACTAGATTAGAAACGTTTGATTCTAAATCGAATATAGTGAATTTTAGCTTAGTTTTTCATGTCCATTAGAGATGATTTGTCAATTTCTAAATTATATACTTCTTTAACATTTCCATTTTCATTCAATTTATAATTACCACTACCAGTAACTTTTACTTTTACCCTAATTGGTTTATCATTTATGTCAGAATCAAGCCCTCCTATCACATCAAATTTTCCACCGTAGAAATCAAAAGAATTATCGCCAATATTAATTACTAAATCTTGAAAATCAATACTAAATGAAGCCTCATCAATTCTATTTAAACTTGGCTCTAGATTATTGTAACAAAGTGATACAAATTCAACTGAGGTTTGTAACTTATCGAGAATTTCGATACTAATTTTCTTCTCTTCCTTAACCTTCTCAACAGTTTGTATGATATCGTCAAAATTCTCCATACCATCAAGTTTTAACTTTCTAACCTGATAATATTTTAGATCTTGTAGTACAACTATGTTTATAAAATTACTATATTTTGTACTTTGAGCCTCCAGGATTAATTCTTTTATCTTTTTAAGCCCATCCAAAACTTTCTCTACATTTGTAGTCGCTTTTACACAAAATTCTCTAGCATTAGATGGTGTAAAAAATTTAGAAACTTTCGTGATTTCAGAAACCTCTTTTAAAAATTCATTAAGGTTGTTTATTTCTATTTCAATGAATCTTTCTTTCAATTTTAAAATTTGCTCAAGCTGTTTTATTTCAGTTTTGAATTCTTTGTTTATTTTTTGTTCCATGCTTTCAAAACCATTAAAAGATACCGACTTGTATTCATTGTTTTTGTATAACAACCAGTAATTTCGCACTAAGTTAGCATTCTCAATATTATCATACATTTTATCACTTATAAAACGTTCAAAATTTTCATTAGATTTAAATAATTGAGTGTAGAATGGTTCTATATATACTTCATTATGCAGATAACTCAAAGCTATTTTGAAATATTCAGATGGGTTATATCTGATTAGTTTTTCCACTTTAGCACAAATTTCTTCGTCAAGTTTAATATTTCTATGAAAGTCTCGTCTTATATCTTCTATACAAACATATAATATATCTAAATGTCCTTTTTTAAATATAGGGTTCTCTTTTAAGTAATCTTCAAAATACCTTTTAGAAAGTGTTAGAATTTCATGATTTTCAACAACTTGAGTAATCGTAATTTCTCCCTCAAGTTGTTCGGATGGAAAAAGCTTAGAGATTAGATTTCGAATAAATTTTATCGGATAATGAGGATATCCTATATATAACTTTTCAAGTATTAATGACTTGTAATTATCATCACTAATCTCGAAATTTTGTTTAAAAGAAATAACATTAGAATCTTTTTTATCGAAAAATTTTAATAATTGAAAATATGTGCCTTGTTCATTATTTGACCTTGTATTTATATAAATTAATAAATCGAGGTAGTTTTCTAAATTACTTTTACTAGTAATATTATTTAAATCAAAATGCCCAACAAACTTGCATAATTCATTATACTTTTTTTTATCAAAATACCAATCAATTTCTAGTTTAATGGAACTAAACTCTTTATTTACAAAACGTTCAATGTACTTATAGGTAAGTTTGTAATCATTATCTTCTTCATATTCTTGAAAATAATTTTCAAATAATACTTTCTGATTGTTGCGGCTAGTTTCTAAAAAATTAATTTCTTTTAAAATTGATTCAACTAAATCTTTATGTTTTTTTAATGCGTTACTCTCGTTTGTATCAAGAGCGAGATAATTTTTAATTATTCTGTTCTCTAAAGGTTCTGATTTTTGATTAGCTGTTGCTTTATCAAGTATCCATTCATCATATATATTGAAATACTCTCTATATACAAATAGGTAGAAATCATACCATTTACTCTTCAGTATAAATAATAAAAACAAATCATTGAAATCTAAGTAACCTTTTAATTTATGATATCTATAAATAAAAATATTTAAAAATCGTTTAACATCTCGCAGAGAAAGAAATACTTTATGTATAATGTTTTCGCGGATGTATAGTGTATTCATGATTTTTTCGAACTCATCTGTACTTTTATCAAAACTCTGCTCTATTTTTTCATTCAAGTATTTATAAATAATATCTTTACCTATAGGAGGTAAGAATATTTCTTTATTAAAAAATTTATCTGAAAAAAAACTTTCCGCTTTATGATATCGAGTATCAAGTATACCGTTTACATAATCCTTATCATAGGCTGTTATAAAAACAACATTACTAAAAGAAGCTGTGTAATCGAGAATTTTAAAAATTTCAATTATTTCATCAGCTTGAAGTCTATCTAAATCGTCTATAAAAACTATAATTTTCTTTCCTATTTTTCTAAATTCAGTATTAAGATTATCTTTTGTTAGTTCCTTGTCAAGAAACACTGGACTACTAGTAAGAGCCTCAAGTATTCTTGTTTTATCAATTACTTTAATAGCATTAAGATATTCTTTAAAAGTGTTTGAAAATTCAATATTATATGTTTTTAATTTTGATATCAATAGTTCAAAGAAGTCAAATGGGATGCTCTTTAAGTCTTTAGAATATCTTGGATTAAAGTTGATTATTACATTTTCATTACCGTCTTTGTCATATTGTTCTTTTAATAGATTTAAAAAAGAACTTTTTCCTTGGCCCCACTTTCCAATTATTCCAATACTTGTAGAACCATGCGATTCCACACTAAGATTATCAATGCGTAACTTTACTTGCTTTATCTTTTGATCAAGTTTCAGTAAATCATACTTTTGTTCTTGAATAGAAAAATCTGGGCAGTAATCAATATTTGACTTTTCAACATTACTATTAGGTATAAGTACTTGTTTAAGATTTATGTAACCACGATAAACTGTTATTACTATTAGTAAAAACACAAGTAAATCACTTAAACCTATACCGCAATAATTCGGGTAAGCTATATATTGTTTAGTAATCCAACGGTAATATATATAAGTTATAACAAAACATCCTACACTTATTAAGTATCTGTAGGGGGTAAAAACTTTGTTTGTATGCCAATTACTGAATTTGAAAATGCAGTATGCGATTGAAGTAATTAGTATAAGAACAAATGGAAGTACATTTTCTTCGACTTCAGAAAGGACAGATAGTATTTCTTTGTTATAAATACCCATTATTTTAGATTCAAAGGATATAAATACAATTATTAATATAAGACAAAGTTTTAATGTAATAGTATCTTTATTAGACCACTTATATTTATTATTCATTATGTTTTTGTATTTTTTATATTCTAAAAATCTGCTTTATTAAGATATATATTTAATTTCACCAAATAGGATTGTAAAAATTATACTTTACAAGTAAATCATAATACAGATTCTCAATTGTTTCTGAAGATTTTTTTCAGAACTTATATATTCATTTTTGTATTTTATTATTGAAAACTTCTTGTTTTGATAATTTGTCACATAACATTTTGAACTTGGTTTTTATTAATAAAAATTGGAAAAACATTTCTCTATTCAGCGTCAAGTGAATTTAAACCTTGATTTTAACTTACGTTAAGCATATTAGTCTATATTATACCTAGTTTTTATTTTTATAATTTATATAATCTGAGATACCTAAATGTTGTCTTTGTTGTATATCATTTTCATAAGTTCGCTAAGCTAGTATTATAAAACTTAAAGTAATTTTAACTCTCATTAAGTAAATAATTATAAACAAAGTCATCCATTACTTTTTTATGAGTATTAATTCTTATTACAATAGAGTTTAAATTATCTTTGTCGAATTTTGAATGTGCTAAAAGTAATTCATCTTGTAATTCTCTAAAAACTGCAAGATTTTTTACTAAATCCCTATGTGTTGTTTTTTTATGAATAGGAGCAGAAATAGATTTTAATTTGATAATAGTTTCGTTTAAATAAGAAATTAAATGTTCTGTATTCTTCTTAGATTTTTGTATTTTGCTTATTAAGTTTTCTTCATTTAAAACATCTTGTTCACTATAAATAGATTTAAAAGGCTTTTCTATAAATATTTTTTTTATTTTTAATTTCCAATTCTCCGTTAAATAAATTGATTGAAATCCTGTTAACTCAACCAATACCTTAGATAATAACCTTTCATGTAAGTTGTTTAGTTGGATTAAATGACTTTCAGTAATTTCTCTATTATGTGCCTCTTCACGTCTAATTAAATTAAGGTTATCCATTTGATTATTAAAACTAGAAAGATCATCAAAATACGTTTTAAACATATTAAAGTTAGCTGTAATGATTTTTTTCAATTGAAGTGTGAATGTATATAAAATCAATATATCCCCATCATTACATTCAACACCGAATTGATTAGAGTATGTATCCTTAACTGATTTTCCTAATTTATTATCCAAAGAAATATCCCACCAATTCTCTCCGTATTTTGCATTGAGTTTAACTTTAATAAGCTCCCGTAAACAGTTTTCTATTTCCGATATTATTGTTTTTGCTTGTGAAAGTCTATAATCTGATGTGTTTTCTTGAAAAAGAGTTGACTTTAACCAATCAATTGAGTTACCATTAGCAATTAATGCAGCTGTAGTTTTTGAAGAGATAGCATAAATTACTTCTACGTTATTTTTATCAAATGCTCTAACTGTGTAATGGGAAAAACAAATTCCTTCATATCCATCATTACTAAAAAAACCATTAAAAAAACTCATAATAGTAGCGATTTCCAATTTGACATCCATTGATTTTTCAGCATCTGGGTAAAAATTACAGCATAAAGTATCTTCATTTATTACTAAAATATCTCGAACATTGATATTCTTGTTTTTTTTATTTAATGCGTTAAGGTTTTCAAGACCTAATTTTAATATTCCTATTAGACTTTCAATTGTTATCATTTAAAAATTAGTTTTATCTTTTATTGTTTTTGTATTATAGTAAATTTAAGATTAAATAGAATAATCTATTCTCATACCGAAGTCATATTGACTTCATAATTAACTGTTTAAATATAAAAATTTCGTAATCTATTTACAACATATTAAATATCCATCAGGTAAATACTAGACATAGGTGTAAGTTTTTTATTTATATCCAAGTCTGTTTAATTCAACTGGTGAATAGAATATAACAGGATTTATTTTTTCACTATTATAAACAACTTGATAAGCAATCATTTCTTCTTTGAACAAGGATAAAAGTTTTTCAAAGCCAAAAATAATTTGAGGAATACTTACATTTAATAAGATGAACGAATTAATATTTTTGCTATATTTTTCATTTAAAATATGTTTAATATCATCTCTAAAAGCGTTTTTTATTTTGTCTTTTCTTACATAACATCTTGTTACATTATGATATTTATTTGTTAGTTCAATAGTAATTAATTCCTCATTATTAATAGAATAAACTTTCTTAAAATTATATTCATAATATTCGAAAAAAATGTAGTCTATGATGATTTTATATATTTCAAAATTTGTAAGTGGTAAATTCCTTGTTCCATCCCAAATTCTTGTACAGTTCTTTTCTATTCTTTTGGACAACTCTATTAAAGATTCTTTATTTCCATTTAAATCTACCTTAAAACTTAGTTTTTGATTTCTTTTTATAATATTATCAATTTTATCAAATTCATATAGTGATGTTTCAGAAAAATCATGATATGAGTTCATTTTGGTTGGAAGCTTGATAATAATTAAAGATTGATTTTCTAATGATGACCATTGTTCTTCAAATATAAACTTCCATTTTGAATGGTTCTCAGACTCCCAACTTTTGTGATTCTCATTATTTCGAAGAAAACCTTCAACTTTAGTTTCTGGAAAAGTATAAATTGGAACATTTAATTCTTTAATCCATTTTCTAAAATGCTTTTCATAAATTATTTTTTCTTCATTATTAAAGTAATAATCTAAATGAATTTCTAACTCACTTTTGCGTTTTGGGTAGATGTCATCTGTATGTAGTTTTTTAAAGAGTTTTTCAAAAGGAAATATTATTCTATCAAAAGGATAATATACAGCAAGTTGATTAAAAGCATCAATTACAATATCTTGAATTGTCATTCCTGATATACAACTTGTTTTTATAGAATTTATTTCAAATTCTTTTAATTTTTTAGATAATAGTGTAGTCTTACCAACACCAGAAAATCCATAAATTATAATTTGTTTTCCACTGGTTCTAATTGCACGATCAATTCTACGATTAATTTCATTTCTTTCAACAAAGGCTAAATCAGCAGGTTTACTTGGCGTAAAAACTTCCTCCAAATTATATGCTTTTTGCTTTTGAATCATAGGTTTAAATATAATAATATGTTTTTTAGATAATATAGCCACTTACACTTTTTCTTTACAATATGAAATAGGCATAGTTGTGTAAAATTCTCAATTTATACACTTTTCTCATATAACAAATTACTAATATAATTAGTTTTTTAGTAAACTATCTAATTGTTGATAAGGAGACTATCAAAACTAAAACTATCTTTTTAAATGTATAGTGAAATAATTTTACTTTCAAACATAGTATAACTTTTCTAATTCTATTACGTAAATCCGTAAACCACTCAATATTTTGAGTCTATCTACTATTTTACACAAAACTAACGACTTTGGAGTAGTTTTCCAGTTCTCTGCAAAAGCAAGTAGTTTTGAAAGCTCGAATCTCAATTTCGAGTGCCTCAAAACATAACTTGCTCTAATCTTTCGATTAGTAATTCCACCAATTTTACAACGTAAAATCTAAAGTGATTTCATTTTAAGAAATCACCCGTTATTTGACACTAAAATGCCAAGTATTACCACAAAACTTCATAAATCAGATTCAGCTGGTTTATAAAGTTTCTTTGTATGTATAATCATATTTGCATAGGTAGATAAATCAGTCACAAGGTACTGATGTATCTAAAAAGGTAAGTAATAATGATTTTGCGTAAAGAACAACCATAAACCGTCCTAGTAAATTAAACTTAAGGTCTTTTTTATTTGTAGTTTTTTAGTTTTCCAGGCTATTAATAACAAATCATATATCTCTGTATTACTTTCTTTTTTCAGGTATTTCCATAGAATGTTTTGATTGCAAGCTAATTATAGCGCTAAGTTGTGTTTTAAGAATTAGTCATATATGAGCTAAAATACCATACACATGGTATTTTAATTATGTTAAATATGGGATAAAATTGCACTTTGTTAAATTAAAAATTAAAATTTTGAAAAAACTATTATTTACATTGTTAGGAGCTTCACTAATTATTTCTTGTTCTTCTGATGACGCTAAAATGAAAAAAGATGAATTAACTTATAATCACAATGCTTTTGTATTAAAAGATAATATTTCAAAAGTGAATTTAGATGTTCAAACAAATTTTGTTCCTTCTCATGAAAATGCGATGCTAATAAAATCAAAGAAGTATTTTTTTAGAAAATAAATTTATAGACTCTTTTGGTGAAATAAGGACTGCTTTAGTTGAATATGATGGAATTGATTTGTTTACAATTTCATTTAAGGAAACAAGTTTAGTATACTACATAAAGAAAATAGCTGAAAATGAATTTTTTGTTTTAAATGAAAACAATGTCAAACTTCAAAAAATAGCAATGCTTTATGATGCTAGTAATAATTTAAACATTAAAACGATAGAGATTTACAACCATATAAATCAGAGCAAAAGTAACAATTTAATTAGCACTAGAGGTGGATGGTATAGTTGCATGGAAGAGAGAATGTCTGATCCTTTAAATCAAGTATTGTTAGCAGGTGCCGCCGCTGCTGCCGTACCTTCAGGAGGCTCTTCTTTTTTAGGCTATATGGCAGGAGTTGCAGGAATCGGAGTTTATTGTGCTTTTTAAATAAATAATATGAAAAAAATAATTATATATCTATTGATAATACTAGGGGTTTTACTACTTAATTTTGTTTTAAAAGAACTTGATCTTTTACCTAAAATCCCTAGAGAATATATTATACCTATTTCAATTTTATCTTTAATAATTGGTTCTATTATAGGCAGAACCATAAAGAAACGATCGTTATAAAACGAAATTATTTATAAAAGCCTAACAAAATAAACCCTCATCTTTTTAAAACGAGGGTTTTTCTATTATCACCCAATAATTGATTTGAAGAACAAATAAGCTGGTGAGGAATTGGAATCTACGAAAGTAAAAGAGGAAAATGCTCAGTTGAGTTTTGATCAGGATGAAAAGAAAACTGAAGAGGAGGATAGGAGGAAAGTGGAACGGAAGCAGTTTAGTTGGTTAAGTGTGGTTATTGTACCATTGGTGATAGTTGTTTTTTTAATTTATATATTCAGAAAACCATTGAAAAAAGTAAGCCGACTGTTTTAGTCGGCTTACTTTTTTTGTATATTACTTTTTTAATCTAAAAATCCCCCATATGCTTATTAATGAAGTAATTAAACCTGCCAATATAGATAATAGAATGTCTTTATAAATGTAGTAGAATACAAAAGTCATTCCTAAGAATGAAAATAAAAAGATTAGCTTTTTTTTCATTAGTATCTATTTAAGTAAGACAGGTGTAGCTATGTTTTTATTAAAATCTGATAAAAATAATTCATCATTTAAATTTAAATTATTTGCAAATATAGGAAAATTAAGATTTTGGTCTACAACCACATACCCATTGTATAATTCTACCGCACCTGCTACTGCACTTCCATTCATTCCAAAAGCTACTGCTCCTCCAGCTGCTCCAAGCACTGTACCACCTGGGCCAGCTGCACTTCCAAATATCAAACCTCCTACAGCTCCTACAGCAGCTCCTCTTGCGTCAGCTTTAGCCATATTCTTAGCAGCTCTTTTGAATCTATCCCAGTCCCAACTTTTAGTTTGATATTTATTAGATGTTTTGCTTTTCTCTATATTTCTATCAATATTTGTAATCCAGTTATCTATATTTTTTCCCCAATAATCTAAAGAATATTGTCCAGTAATCATATAAGATTTTAATATTAAGTATTCTTTGTCGAAAAGAAGTTTTTTACTATATGAAAAATCTAACTCCTTATTTAGATCCTTCATTTTCTGGTTTACAACATCTAAATTATCATCACTATCAAAAAGGATATTATAGTCGTTTAAGATTTTTTTTGCATTTGAGCTAAAGTTTATTTTTTGTAATAAAAAAACATCAATGTCTTTTTTGTTGTAAAAGTAAACTTTCTTAGATTTATCAATGTTTGAATAATTTAAATATTCTTCAGTGACATTGTTGATGTCATAATACGATTTTGAATAGTCTTCAATGTCAAAAGTGTAGTTACTTGAAGATATTTTATTGTAGATATAATTTAGACCTTTATTGTGTTCTTCGCCAATATAATTTAAATTAAATTCGATGTTTTTTGAATTTAATTGTGCTTCATCTCCTTTAGAAATGTTTTGATCTGAGGAACAAGATACAAATATAAATAATCCAAGAAATGTTGCAAGTGATTTTTTCATGATATAATATTTTTTGTTAATTAATTTTTCAAACATATTGATTAATTTTATAATTAGCAAAAAATAACTTTTAATTGTTATTTTATTTCACAATTGATTATTAAGTCATTTATAATTAGTTGTTTTGTTTTTAAGTTTAAAACAAAACCTAATTCGATCGGCTGGATATCATGAAAATAATTAAATTTTCAAAAAAAATTATTCAGATCTTCTTGTTAAAGTGCATTGTGAATTAGATTTAGTGATATAAAATACTCCATTAAGCTTTTTTAATTTGTTTAATGAGTGCAGCTCTAATAGTATTATATTTCAGATTGTTATTAATTTAAAATCGAGGGAGATCGAAAAATCTAATTCGATTGAGAAATATGAAGTATTTTCATTAGAGATAGATAAACATATAGAAAAGTTGAAAAATGATAGTAGGTGTTAAATTTAAACTCTATACAAGTTATACCAAATAAAAAACGCAATCAATTAATTACAAGCTGATTGCGTTTTTGTTAAGTGGAGAAGATGGAATTTAATTATATAAAAATCAAAAAATAAGACATTCCTTTAGTCTATTAAAAAAAATTAAAACACCAATGTCTACAAAAAGTCTACAAATAACGAAACAAAAAAAGCCTAACTATTTAATTATCAATAGTTAGGCTTTTATTTCTGTGGAGTCGCCGAAATGATTAGACTTCAAATCATCTCCAATTAAGCGAAAAACAAGTTGTTTAATATATTGATTTGTAGCTATTTATATTTTTTTAAAGATCTTTTAGTTTCAGATAATTTTCACTTAGCGTACAAAAAGCGTACAAGTTTTACTATGAAAATCAGACTTGATTGAGATGTTAAATTGATAGAGCTGTAAGATTTGCTTTAATTCAATATAACGGTTATTTCTTTGATAATATTTTAAAGTCTTGACATCAAAAGGTCTCTTATTGCGCTCTGTGCTTTTTGCTTTATTAGTATTGTTATCTATATTTACGTCATCCTTGATGGACCTAGTTATTTAATAATAACAAAATTATTATTAATCTTAAAAATAGTTCATCATGGCAGGAATTTCTTTTCTATATCGTTCTTCCAAAGATAGGGCAAACTTAATTCTAAGATTAAGGTATACCTATAAAAATATAAAATATACTTTAGATAGTGATTCAAAAGTTGAAGTTACTAGAGAGTATTGGGAGAATATTCATACAAAAACTAACATTCGCGATATTAATAAAAAAAACGAAAAGCTTATTTTAGAACAATACCTTTTCCAAATTCAAGATTTTATACTAAGAGAAGTAGAGGAGATAGAGGCTAAACGTATAAACAAGAAATGGTTAGATAAAAAGATTAAACTATTTTATAATCCCACTATTGAGCAAAAAATCCCTACGCGAATCATTAAGTATATAGACTATTATTTAGAATATCGTAAACATGAGTTATCAAATTGTCATGTAAAGAAATATGCTACACTTAAGAATAAACTCAGAAGCTTAGAAAAAGCTTTTGATGAACAGATCCATTTCAATACAATAAATGAAAAGTTTAGAAAGAAATTTGAAGCATACTATAGAGAAAATGAGTATGCTCAAAATACGCTTCAACGTGAATTTGTGAGTATCAAAACGCTATGTAATCATGCTAGAAGTTTAGGCGTCCATACTAATATGTTATATGATACTTTAACCTTTAAAAAGTATCGAAACGAGAATATTATTTTTTTTACAAAAGAAGAGCTTGATAAAATTAGTTGCTATGAATTTGAAGATGAATTCAAATATTTAGAAACAGCTAGAGATTGGCTTGTTATTAGTTGTTATACAGGACAGCGAGTATCTGATTTTATGCGATTCAAAAGCGAGATGATTATGAAAATAGAAGGACGGAAAATTCTACAAATCCAACAAAAAAAGACAAAGAAATACATTAGTGTCCCACTACATGCTGAAATTGAGAAAATACTAGCCTTAAGAAATGGAGAATTTCCTACCCCACTTGTCGATCAAGAATACAATAAACAAATTAAAGAATTAACAGAGCTTATTGGTATTAATGATATAGTAGACGGAGGTATGAGTGTTCAAACTAAGCATGGATATAGAAGAAAAACTAGTTAAAGCAGAGAAATATAAATTTGTAACTACGCATATTGGGAGAAGAACATTCGCTACACTTTATTATGGAAAAATGCCTACCTCTTTACTTAAAGATTTAACAGGACATTCAACCGAAGCAATGCTATTAACGTATATAGGAAAAAATAAATTAGAAAGTGCCATTTCTGCTTTTAAGTATATAGATACGCTATAATAATATTGACACATAACGCCATCTAGTACTATATACAGACAATAAACTTAATGAAAAAGATGATTTTGGATATTGCAATATTATTAACCACAAAATTATAATATTATGAAAAAAAGCAAAGAAATAGTAAAGAAACTAGATTACATTCTAAGCTTACTAGAGAGTAGAGTAATCACTGGAATTAAAGAGGTTTTAAACATTGATGATTTACAGGAATATACAGGATTTAAAAAATCCTATATCTACAAACTTGTACACACCAATGCCATCCCATTCTCAAAGCCGAATGGTAAATTGCTATACTTTCAGAAATCTGAAATTGACCAATGGTTGATTAAAAACAAATCATTAAGTGGAGATTCTATAAAGGAAAAAACTCAGAATTATACTTTGAAGAAAATTGAAAAATAGAAGAATTAAGATTCTTCTCAAAGTGTAACAAGGTTAGCTATTTGCTAACCTTTCTTTATGCGGTGAGCCCGGGTATCGAACCAGGTTTCCTATTTTACTCTTTAAATATATTCATCCTTTCAGATTATTTCGGTTAACTCACCTTCGGTAAGGAAACTTAATAAAACTAGTAGATTTCTTAAAAGGCTTTATATATAACCTTGTGATTGGATAAATGTACAAATCACTTTGTATCACTTCCTGAAATTACCATCTCTTTTCCTATTTGGCCAGTGCTTACATCTAGCTTTAAAAGGATATTTGTATAGTATTAATTTAACTCAGTTAACATGGGAAAAGGTAAAAAAATCATTTTTGCATTATTAGCGATTTTATTCGCATTTACAACAACTACTTTTGCACAAAAAAGTAAGGGAGTAATAAAAGGTGCCTACTTAGAAATAACCCTTAAAGTAAATGATGCTGATCGCGAAGCTGCAGCAGGAGTTTATTTGAAATACAAAACGCCATTTTTAAAGGATATCAGTGGAGCAGTATCTAAAGAACTATTAATTAGAACTGACGATGTACAGGTACTTCATGGCTTTAAAACGGTAGAGGATGCAGAAGCATATTTAAAATCAGATCTTTTTCAAAAGGATGTAGTAGAAAGCCTGAAACCTTATCTACAAGCATCACCAGATGTAAGAATATATTCAGTATTTAATAAATAAGAATATTAGAATTACATTTTAAAAGTGTTTAATGAGTGTGTATTTATAGTATACCAATTAAATGCATATCAATTAGAAAATTAATTAGTAAAAGCCATATTTCTATTTAAGAAAGATATGGCTTTTTTGTATTCTTTATATCGTATGGCAATTAAAACAAAATGGAATAATGTATTTCTGTTATCAACTTCCCAAGCCCTTTATCAGACAAGTTCTTTTATAGGGTCTACACTATCAGCTTTAGTAGGTATGGAGTTAGCTCCTAGCGAGAGTTTAGCGACCTTACCTGTTTCTGTTGTATCACTTGGTACGGCAGCAATGATGATACCTGCTTCATTTATTATGAAGAAAATAGGTCAGCGCAGGACATTTATGTTTGGTACATTGTTTGGAATATTAGCTGGAGTATTGTCTTTTTATGGAATTATAAATAGATCATTTTCTGCTTTTGTACTCGGAACAATGCTGATTGGTTGTTATCAAGGATTTGCTCAATATTATCGTTTTGCTGCAGCCGATACAGTACCCGCTGTGAGTAAAGGAAAAGCTATATCTTTTGTGATGGCTGCTGGTGTGGCTGCTGCAATTTTAGGCCCCAATTTAGCTAAGTATACACAACATATAGGAAATGCAATGTTTGCTTATTCCTTTTTATCAATAACATTCTTAAGCATAATTGCTTTGATTGTTATATCGTTATTAAAGTTGGGATTTACAAAAACAGCTATCCAAAGTAAAGAAGCAAAAAATTCAGGTAGACCACTAAAAGAGATCATCAAAAAGAAAGATACGATTATTGCTCTAATATCATCAGCTGTAGGATATTCTGTAATGACTATGGTAATGACGGCTACTCCAATAGCGATGCATCATATTGGACATACTGATGACGCTTCTGCCACAGTTATTCAGTGGCATCTTTTAGCTATGTTTGTTCCTTCCTTTTTTACAGGAGTATTGATTAAAAAGTATGGAGTACACAATATTATATTATTGGGGATTATTATCTTTTTTGTGCATTTAGCTTTTGTTTTAACGGGAAGTGATTTTATGCATTTTATCTCTGGGTTAATTTTTCTTGGTGTAGGGTGGAACTTTATGTATATCGGCGGTTCTACTTTATTAACTCAAGTTTACCACATAGAAGAAAAAGAAAAAACACAAGCTTTTCATGATTTTCTGGTTTTTGCAGTTATGAGTACATCTAGTTTTTCTGCAGGAGCTCTTCTTAAATATTGGGGGTGGAAAGGAGTTAACTTAGCTATTATTCCTTTACTCTTAGTTGCATTATTTAGCTTGGTATTCTACATGATAAATCGTAGAAAATCGCTTAAAAAGTTTTAGAAAGAACATACAACTCTCTTATAAGTACCATTTCTTTTCTTATTTAGGCAGTATGTAAAACAAGTATACCTTGGATCTTTGTCTATCGATCAATATAAAATCGTCAAGGATCTTAAATAAAAGAAAAACGATATGGCAAAGAAAGTATTAATTGTGGGGATTGGTGGAGTAGGAGGGTATTTTGGAGGGTTACTTGCTAAACAATTCTATGATAATAAAAATGTTTCTATTTGCTTTATGGTAAGAGGAGACAATTTAGAAGCAATTAAGCAAAATGGTTTATTAGTAATAAAAGACGAGAGTCGATTTACAACTTATCCTACTATAGCTTCTGATAATCCGTTAGATTTTCAAGAAGTAGATTATATTATTCTTTGTACTAAGAGTTATGATATTGAGCAAACAGTAGAAAAGCTCCGAAGTTGTGTTAAAGCTGATACTGTTTTTTTGCCTCTATTAAATGGAGTTGATAGTGTAGAAAAAATCAAAAAAATGTATCCTCACAATTTGGTTGCAGATGGTTGTGCATATATTATTTCCAGATTAGTTGCACCTGGTCAAGTTGAAAATTTAGGAAATAATCAAAGTATTACTTTTGGATTACAAGATTTGGAAGATGCACGTTTAAATTTTTTGCATAAGTTATTCAATGACGCAGGAATAGAATCAATTCTTACAACAGATATAGCTGCCAAAATTTGGGAGAAATTTATTTTTATATCTGCCATAGCAACCATTACTTCTTACTATAATATAACTTTTGGAGAAATTAAAAAATCTGAAGTTTATTGTAATGATTTATTTCAACTTGTCGATGAGTGTAATCTTATAGCAAAACAGAAGAACATCAATTTATCTACTGATATAAAGGAGAGAATATGGCAAAATTTTATCGCTCTTTCTCCTGAAGCAACCACTTCAATGCATGCTGATTATTTAGCAGGAAAACCAATAACTGAAGTTCATTCTTTGACAGGCTATGTTGTAAAACAGGCTCAGCTGTTTAATTGTCAACTGGTAAAATATCCTATGATGTATAAAAAGCTTATTAAAAAATGATTTTGATTTAAAACTAATATAATGATGGATAACAAAGATATAGAGCATGTTTCATGTTTGATTATAGGATCTGGACCAGCGGGTTATACTGCTGCAATTTATGCAGCAAGGGCAAATTTGAATCCTGTACTTTATACGGGGATGGAACCTGGTGGGCAGTTAACAACCACTACGGAGGTCGATAATTTTCCAGGATATCCCAAGGGCGTTAATGGACCTATGATGATGGATGATCTTAAGGAACAAGCAGAACGCTTTAACGCGGATATTAGGTA
Source organism: Myroides gitamensis (assembly GCF_029894455.1). NCBI lineage: Bacteria > Pseudomonadati > Bacteroidota > Flavobacteriia > Flavobacteriales > Flavobacteriaceae > Myroides > Myroides gitamensis. The sequence goes on along the minus strand of NZ_JARYHN010000001.1, from coordinate 1,220,517 downwards.
TGGTATTGTATCTCAAGTTAATCTTGCTATTAGGCCATTTCAAGTAGAAATTGATGGTACAAAAAGTATAATTGCAGATACAATTATTATAGCAACAGGCGCTTCGGCCAAATGGTTAGGTCTTCCTTCTGAAAAGACATATAATGGATATGGGGTTTCAGCTTGTGCTGTCTGCGACGGATTTTTCTATAAAAACCAAGATGTAATAGTCGTTGGAGGAGGAGATACAGCAGTTGAAGAGGCCTCATATCTTGCAAAACTATGTAAGAAAGTATATGTATTGGTAAGACGGGATGAGCTTAGAGCTTCTAAGGTAATGCAACACAGAATTAATTCTTTGAATAATGTTGAAATTCTATATCATACAGAATTAAAAGAAATAATAGGCAAAGACAATGCCGTGACAGGTGCTCTTGTGCAAAGTAATAGTACATCTGAAGAGTTTATACTTGATGTTCAGGGTGTTTTTATTGCAATAGGACATCAACCTAATACAAAAATATTTGAAGGAATAATCAATTTAGATGAAAATGGATATATAAAAACAATACCAGGTACTGCAAGAACAAATATAGCAGGTGTTTTTGCATGTGGAGATGTACAAGATAGTATTTACAGACAGGCTATAACAGCAGCAGGTACCGGTTGTATGGCAGCTCTAGATGCTGAACGTTTTTTGGCATTTGTAGAGGAATAATAAAAAAAATAATCAATTTGAATTAATTACACACAAACCATGGAGGCAAGTACAATTTTTTATACAGTAGCGTCAGTTTTAATTTATGTGATTTTAGAGTCTTTTTTTATGATAGGCGTATGGATTTCAGCAAAAGGTGAAACGGAAAAAATGCCAAATGGGAAAGACTATGATAGTGAAATGATCCTTTTTCCTTTGAAGAAATATTTAATGAAATCTCGTAAGGAAACAATTGTATTTCAAGATAACTTCTTTTATGATCTTATAGAAAAAATAAAAGTACAATTACCTGAGTTTGATTTTAATTTCTCTAATAAACAGATATTAATTACGAGGTCAGACAAAGATTTTATTACTTTTATGAATTTACTCAATGAACGTATTAAACGGATCGATTCAAAAATAATAATTACTCTTCATGATACAGGTATTCAATTTCATAAGGAATATGTTTTTTTTAAGATTAATAAATACTTTAGAAAGCCAATCATACAATGTCCAATATGTATGTCTTCTATATGGAGCGTTTTTACTTATTGGATTCCGATAATATATATGTTTGGATTTAGTTGGCCTATTGTTTATTTAGGAATCGCTAATACTTGTATTTTGGCATGTGTAAATTGGTTGGTATTTACAAGTAGACCTCAATAATATCAACTATCATATAAGTATTCAAATATAAAGATTGAGTTTTTCTTCTTAGGAAGGAAGGCTCAATTTTTAGTAAATAGAAATCAGATAGATTAAACTTCTTTTTCTATTGATTAATGTTTAGATTATTAGATATATGGAAAATAAAAATATACCGATACAATAAATAAGATCCTAGCATTCATAAGGGTTTATCCCCAATTTTTGTATTTTTGTACAACACTTTTTTCAAAGTAATTCAAAGGAAAATCAACTGATGAATTTTAACAGATTTATTAGAAGGAATGGGGGATTTTAGTAGCGAATTGGCGATTTTTTTACATGTCTTATTTTACTTCAAATTAATCATTTGGAGAATCTATGAAATCTTTGATTTTAAAATCATTCCATACTTTTTGATAAATATTAATCATATGTGTGATTATGACTCGAAAATGATAATCAATCATATTATAGGTAATCCTATCTTACAGTATTCTGATAAGTAAATGATTAGGACTAACTGGAAAAATATCTTTAATTATCAAAAAGTAATCATCTTTATATAAAAATCGTTCTTGTGGTATTTGGGTAAAATCTTTCATTTAAAATAAAGGCTCAAATTCAACTTTAAGTTTCCATTTTTGGATAGGTAAACTAACAGTTAAGTTATATCGTTTTTGTAAAAAAGTTCATCTTGAAGTTGGTGTTTTCCCTGTTTGATTTATAATGATTTCTCCAAGAAGATATTTACTTGCTATATAAAACTCGTTCCGTTTGTAGAGTCTATCTATTATGTTTACAAGATTTATAAAATTTGACGATAAATAAGTGTTATATCTTATGTCTTATATAATATGCTTAAATAAAAAAAAACAATTAAGGGGCTTTTTTATTCTAGTCTTGAGTGTTTGAAAAACCTGAATTTTTTGTTTTTTTTAAACATAATTTTTTGATAAAAAAAGTATATAAATTAACTTTTATTAAAAAATAAATTAATTTTTATATTTTTTTATTATATTTGATATGGTTAACCGTTATTTTTAATAATTTAAAATCAGAAACTATGAAGAATTTTATTATGTTATTTTTATTGGTATTTGGAGTAAATACCGCAGTCCAAGCTCAGACCAGAGCGCAATTTAAAGATGTAAGAAGCGGAGAGGTTCTTGAATATCAATTTGAACGTTCAATAAGCAAAGATGCTGTTAAAGCTATTTTAGAAGAGGGCCAAAGAATTTCACCTTCTTCTTCAAATTATGGGGGTTCTTTTACTTTATATGTTGGAATCTATGATAGAAATAGAGGGGTGTGGGATATTTATGAAGGAGAATATCATTATCCTAGACATTTCACTTTTAGAGATATTATTCAAGATCTTATAAATCGTTATTTTTAAATAAAAATATATTTATATAAACAGGAAAGCCCCTTAATTGGGGCTTTTTTGTTACTAGAACAGTATATTTTGAATTTAGTGAAACAGTCATTTTATTGAGTGAGTGGTATATTTAGTTAAAAATAGATATCATATATTTCATCTACTAATAAAATTTAATTAAATGTATTATATCTATAGTTGATAATAATTTTACTAAATAAATACTAAGATATTTTTTATAAGTATAGATATATTGAATTAAAAAAAATATTGCTTTTTGCTTAAAAATCAAAGGATTTGTATTTGTATAATTGAAATTAACAATAAATAATTAAATTTTAATATAATTTGTTTTAATGTGATTTTTTTATTTATATTAGCATTATAGTACGTGGGCCTAGGGAGCTTAAATCGTATAAAAAATTGCGTCCAGCTGTCTTAATTATTTAAGGCAGCTTTTTGTGAATTCTATATTTTTAGTAATATCGTATTTTATAATTACCGTTGTGTAAGGAGCTATATATCTTACATCTTATTGTTAATGACTGTCTTAATTTTAGAGAGTCATTTTACACTGCTTAATCAATAATAAAAAACAATGGAAGTAAACTTTAGAGATAAAAGCCAACTTAATTCAGTAATGAATATTATGCTTCATACTATATTGATGTATATTTTAGAGCATAATATAGGTTCTGTTTCAGAGATGACAAAAGATATCCAGGATTCATATAATTTTTTAAAAGATAACAGAACGAATGAATTACAACATATAGACATTGTTGACAGGAGAATGAAAAAGATTAATAAGAAGAAAGTATTAGAATAATCTTTATTACAGATTTCTATGAAACACGAAATTAGCCAAGAAGAGTTGGATATGATAATGGAAACATTAATGTTTGATTTGATTTATCATATAGTTGAATTTGAGTTGACATCTATTGATCAATTTTCTGAAGAAAAAAAGAAAGTATATGAGTTCTTGAAAAGTAATGGAACAAAATTTAGTAAAGGATATTACCCTCATGTAAAAGTAGACGTGGAAATAAATAAGAGTTATTAAGCAAAATATGTATATATGAATAAATCAATGGTATTACGGCTTACAAGAATATTAGAATAAAAAATGATATGATTGGTATTGGAAAAAATTTTGATAAAACTCACAACGAAAAAATCTGAAAGAAAATATCCAAAATCACAAACAGAAAATTAGAAAAAATTGGTAACCTGTATAAGGAGGTTCTTAATAGATAAGCCGCTCAATTGAGTTCTTATTTGTTTCTATTAGCGCCATGTATTCACTGAACTTAAAAATAAGCCCAGTAATATTTTGTTTTTTGAATCAATATAAGTGCTTGATTTATATATAGACTATCCAAATTTGGATAGTCTATTTTTGTTTACTAATCTCACATTTGAGCATGGTTAATTCTTCTCTAATTGTAGCTAGGTGATGCTTTGTGATGTAACAAATTACTTGCTTGTATTTATTTGATTGGGTTGTTTTTTGAAAAAAATAGTAAGTTATACTATACGCAATACTTGATATTTATTACTGCGTTGAAAGTTAAAACGTTGTGGATAAAGCATGATTGTTCTTGAGCAAATCGGACTTTTTTTATACTTTTAAATAGAATAAAATAATTTGACAAACTATATAGAGCATACTTCATTTACAAAGAAGCTGTATTATTAACTAGAACTTACCCATCAAGAAGAGGTGCTATTTAAATCACTCTCAAATGAGAAATGAGAGGATCAACAAAAGGTAGAATAGGTTTTTAAAACTTATTCAAAAGGAAGATGTGGTTAAAATTGAAAAAGTAGAAACAAAGACAATTAGAGAAGAGTCCTCACTTCTTTTTGATTTATAGGCCTTAATTAGAAGTAAACAGAATAACAAGTTTCAATACTATTATTTCGTAATTGAAATAAATAAAATTTTATCAATAATTAGGTGATTTAAACAAAAAATACCTATCACTTGTTTTGTTTAGGTGGTTTTTGTTTAAAATAAATTTATAGGAGACTTATTGGAAAAAGTTATTTGTATAAATTTTTCTAAGCTAAACAATAAATCGTTTCAAAATATATTAGTGTTCACTTTGTTTAATGTATGAAAATATTTCTAGACAATGTTGTTTAGAATCGTTTTAAATAATATATTTGCAGTCCAATTAAAACAAAACCGTTGTGATGTTTAAATATTTTACACAATTCACACAACCAACCCATTTAACTACTATTTTATTTACTTTTTTGTTGTTTAGCTATGGTTACGCTCAGCAAGTTACATCTTTTGTCTCTATCCAAGTAGCAGATGAACAGGGGGCTGATATTGTTGCTGCCATAGTAACTTTAAAAAGCTCAAGTAGAACTTATTTAGAATTGACCGATGATAGAGGAAAGATTGCCGTACATGTAGTACCGGATCAATATGTTGTAGCCATTCAACATATTAGCTATGTGGGGCATATTCAATCATTGAATGTCCTAAAGGATCAAACTCTATTTGTAGTATTAAAATCTCAAGCCAATCAACTTGATGAAGTAGTCATTACATCTAAAGAAGGTACTGGGTTAACTAGCACATCTGTAATTAATCAACGGGCTATGCAACACTTGCAACCATCTAGTTTTTCAGATTTAATGGAATTAGTTCCCGGTGGAAGGGCGCAGGATCCTTATTTAAGTGGAGTAAATAAGATTCAACTTCGAGAAGTTAGCCGTGTGGAGTTAAGTACTGGAGGAGTTGGTAGTAGAAACTATGATACGTCATCTTTGGGAACGTTATTTGTAGTAGATGGGGCTCAACTTAATTCTAATGCAAATTTACAATATACTTATAATTACTTGGATAATGTAGGTAATGTAATCAACAGAAGTATTCATGTAAGCTCAGGAGTTGATATGCGCACCATATCAACGGATCAAATTGAACAGGTCGAAATCATTCGTGGAATCCCATCTGTTGAATACGGAAATCTAACTTCTGGGGTAGTCAAAATAACTAAGAAAAAGGGATACTCTGTTTGGCAAGCTAGATTTAAAGCTGATGGATACAGTAAGTTATTTGCCTTAAACAAAGGGTTTGAATCAAAAGATACTTCTTTTAAAGTAAATCTTGGGCTTGACTATTTGAATGCCACACCAGAACCGCGCAATGATTTGGATAATTACAAAAGAATAACAGGAGCATTGCGTTTAAGTAAAGAAAAATACTTTGAAAATGGAGGTTATTTTTCATGGGTATCTAATTTAAACTATACCGCTTCTATTGATGAAGCTAAATCTGATCCAGATATTGATTTAACGGGAGTTAATAGCTATAAAGTTGATAATCAGTTTTACAGCTTGAACAATAGCTTTACTTATGAAAGTAATACAAAATCATTTTTCAGAGATATTGAATTACAAACAACAATTAATCAGAGATTTGATAAGATTAGCGAAACAAAGTTTGTTCAACTTGATGCAGCAACAGCACTACCTTTATCTAGAATAGAAGGAGAATTTGACGGGTTTTACCCAGCTGCAAACTATGTTGCACAAGGAACGGTAGATGGTAAACCGCTAGATGTTTTTCTTAAATTGATCAGTTCTTTTCACTATGAAAAATTACGCTTTTTAGCTGATTTTCGTTTAGGGATAGATTGGCAGTATAGCAAGAATAACGGAAAAGGACAAGTATATGATCGCTATAAGCCTCTTGATCCAACTGCTACATATAGAAATAGGGCATATAAAGATATTCCTGCCTATGTAACAACAGCACTATTTGCAGAGCATATGGCTACCCGTACTTTGGGTCAGCACAAACTAACATTGGTTGTTGGAGCAAGGGGATCGGTACTGCAAAACTTAGATTCACAGTTCGAAATGCAGGGAAAAATCTATGTAGATCCACGTATTAATTTGCAGTGGGGCTTACCCAAATTTACCCTATTTTCGAAAAAGACAACAGTTGATTTGACTCTTGGATGGGGACAACAACGTCTATTTCCTGATTTGAACTTACTTTATCCAGAATTGTATTACAAGGATATCCAACAGTTAAATTATTTTCATCCTAATCCTGCTTATCGTACGGTAAATTATAAAACAACCATATTTGATCCACAAAATAAAGAGTTGACACCTGCATTAAATAAAAAACTTGAAGCTAGAGTAGATATAAACTGGGGATTTCATCAATTGACCTTTACTGTCTTTAAAGAAAAGATGGACAATGGGTTTCGTACAATGAATCAATACGGTTTTTTAAACTATAAAAAATATGATAGTTCGGGAATTGCTCATGATGAAATTACAACTGTTCCTAACAAAGAAGATTTACCTTATCGTGAATTTCAAGAGAATTTCTTATATCAAGTATCGCGTAATGGAAGTAGAACAGATAAAGAAGGGATTGAATTTCAGTATAGCTCTAATAGAATTCCATCTATTCATACGCGAATTACAATTAATGGCGCTTGGTTTAGAACGGAGTATAGCAGTAGTTTAGGTACTTATAGACGTGGAAAATCAGATGCCAATATCAACGGAAAACCATATCCATATCTAGGACTTTATTCGGAAATGGAACCCAAAAATAAATATGAACAACTCAATACCAATCTATTACTAGATACCTATATACCTAAATTAGATTTGCAATTTTCTACTTCTTTTCAATTCAATTGGTATTATTTAAGAAAGAATGAAGCATTGAATGGAATACCTTCTCACTATGTTGATACAGAAGGAAATTTGGTTGTGTTTGATATAGAACAAGCGAAAGGTACCTTATTAGAACAATTGGTTATTCCTCAAAATAATAGTGCAAATAAATTATATCGAACACCAATGCTTATGGATATAAACCTGAAACTGTCAAAGAGTTTTAAAAATAAACAAATTAGGGTATCCATGTTCGCTAATAAACTATTTACTTATTATGCCCCTTATGAGGTAAATGGTGAAAAGATCAACCGAAAGGGATTGCAAGACCCTTATTTTGGAATGGAAATTAATTTTAATCTATAAATATTTAAAAAAAATGAAAACAAGATTATTACAGTTATTGGGTTTATTACTCGTGGTTCTAGGCCTTAATGCTTGTTCTTCTGATGACAATAGCCAAGTAAATAAACAAACATTTGTTACATTTTGGATCAATGATCCTAAAGACACTAAAATAGAAGATATTAAAGAATTAACTCTTCAAGTAGTAGAACTGAACTCCAATACAAAAACAGAGCTGGTATATTCTGGTAATAGAGCGATGAAACAAGCATTGCCTACAGGAACCTATGACATTAGTGTGGAAGGAGTTATTACACATCAAGTGAATGGTGTATTGGAAGTGAGTAAAGTAAGTAATTTCATTAAAGGAATCGTAATTAATGGGATGGAAATGACTCAACCAATTGATTTAGTATTTAAAGGGAGTAGTACGGGCTTTGTAATTGAAGAAATTTATTTTGCAGGAAGTAAAACACCAGAAGGAAATCAATATACGGCAGATCAGTATTTCAAGATTACCAATAATTCAGAGGAAATTTTATATCTCGATGGTTTATTATTTGCACAATCAAAATTTATGACCAATGAAAAACAAGAGTATACACCGAATCTTATGGAAGAAGCATTTTCAGTTGGTGCAATCGTCCAATTTCCTGGTAAAGGAAAAGACTTTGCTGTAGAGCCAGGTAAATCCGTAATTTTTGCTGAAAACGCAATTAATCACAAAGAGTATAACTCAAATTCTATTGACTTAACTCAAGCCAATTTCCAAAATTATAGAGAGGATGTACATGAAGTAGTTGGATTGAAAGCTCAAAATATGATCAATGTGTACGATGAATTGGTTATTAATATTCAAGGAAACTATGCTTATGCTTTGATTCAATTGCCGGAAGGAATGACTACCAAGCAATTAGTAGTGGATAATTTATACGATTATACCTTTGATTTTGTTTTTGGTGGAGAAGTTTATCCCATGGCGGAATCAGCTATAAGAATCCCTAATGCTTGGGTAATGGATGTCGTAAATCTTGGAGTAGCTTCAGAATACTTGTGGAATGTAACTTCTCCAGCTTTAGATATGGGATATACCTATATTACGCAGCATTCTGGAGATGAAGCGCGCTATGGAAAAGCAGTTAGAAGAAATGTCGTAGGACAAAATAAACAAGGATTAAACATCTTAAAGGATACGAATAATTCTACCGTAGATTTTAAACCTGCAGTAAAACCTTCGTTATTTAAATAAAATATCCATGTGTATGAAGCACTTTCACTTCAAAGTCATTCTTTTTTTCTTTGTTAATGTAACCTGGATGTATACCTATAGTCAACAGGTCGATTCATTGGTGCTTAAAATAAAAGATAAGCAAGATGTAATCTATTCCTTTCAAGAGTCAATCTGGAGTAATCCTGCTGCACGTTTGAATTATAGAAAGTACAACCTAACGTCTTTTTCAATAGCTACTATTTCAAATAAGGAAGCAGCTACACTTGCACAAGAAGGAAAGGATAAAAAAAGTATGCTCTTACAAGCAGATGCCTTTAATCGATTAGATGAAAACAGTGCTGTATGGGGAGGAGCATCGTATCGTCAAGGAAGAAATAAAGAAGTATATTGGAATGAAAGTGCAGATTACGCTCTAATATACCCCTATGTGGTAGCGGATAGTATAGGTGGTGATATCAAGTATGAGCATTATGTGGTTGAAGGAGGATATGTTCAACAAATAGGAAAGTACAATTTAGGTATTTCAGGTTTCTATAAAGCCCGAATGGAATACAGAAATATAGACCCACGTCCTAAAAATTTAGCAACACAAGTGGGAGGAACACTAGGAGTAAGCAGAGATTTTAATTCGTATTTAACCATTGGGATACAAGCTAATATCGAAAAGTATACCCAAAAGCACAAGATGAGCTTTTATAGCCCTACAGGTTTCCCAGTGATTTATGAAATGAACGGGATGGGAAATTTCAATAATATGCTTAAGGGAAAACGTAGAGAAGCTTTTTATGATGGTTGGGCCTATGGTACTGCTATTCAGATTTATGAAAGTCAAGCTAAAACTTGGTTTGTAACGGGAGGTGTAACTCATTTTAGATTTGAAAAGTTACTCCCTGAGTTTTATGATGTACAGGCATCAAAAGCAAAGGATCTCAGTTATGTGCTAACAGCAGGAAAGTTGTTTGATATACAACCTATGCAAATCGGATTTGTTATTCAAGGAACAAAGCAAATACGAAAAGGTACTGAAAACTTATTTATCAATGCTACAACAAATAATTTTATCAAAATAGGGCAAGAAGAACGGTATCGTTTTGAAGAGAGTCAACTTCATTTTCGCAGTGTTTTGAACTATTCGACCAATAGAAATGACTATAGTCTTTTGCCTTTTGTTACCTTTTTAAAGCAAACCGAACGATATACGCAACCGTTTAGTCAAACAACAATTGCTTCTATGCAGTTGGGTTTTCAAGGACAATGGATGCATAAATTTGAAAACAAAGGTTTAGTAACAGTAGAGTCACTCTGGTCTTTAAAACGAAATACAAAAGAACAGGCTAATTTTTCCTATGGAAATAGTCAGCTCATAAATCAAATGCTCTTATCCAATTATGCCCTCCAAATTGCCGATTATTGGAAGGGAAACTTTAAAGTACGCTACGATTTTACTGTAGCTCGAGCTTTGGATGTTTTTGTTCTAGGAGAATATCAGTATCAAAATATTCAACATCACGGAAATAATTCCACTACGCTAGTTAGTTTGGGAATTACCTTTTAATAAGAAAAAATGAGAAAAAAATGAGAAAAAATATAGGTGCTATACTTGGAGGATTACTCCTTTTTGTTGTTTATGCTAATTTTATGCTCAAAGAAAATGAAACTTATGCTGTTATTGTAGCTCAGTATAAAAAACCGATAGAGCAGTGGCCTTCTCCTGTGGTGGATAAAGGTGTAGCATGGAGAGAATTCGAAGCCTTAGATATGGATACACTGTATTACGAAACTCAAGAAATGCCTGAAGTCGTATTGGGTAAAACCTTGTTTTTCGATCCTAAATTGTCTAAGTCTAACCAAATATCCTGTAGTTCATGTCATGATCCAGAAATGGGATGGACAGATCATAGACAAGTATCTCTAGGAAATGACCACTTATTGGGTAAGCGCAATACGCCGTCGCTATATAATATAGCAGCGCGTACTTCATATTTTTGGGATGGAAGGGCAGAAACACTAGAACAACAAATGGTAGGACCTTTATCTGCTCATCACGAAATGGATACGGATATTAAATCACTTCCTGCTAAGATTCGTGCTATTAAAGAATACAAACCCTTATTTAAAGCTGCTTTTGGTGAAGAAAAGATAACCTATGATCGGATTATAAGTGCAATTGCAACATTTCAAAAAACAATTAAAAGTCAACCAAGCCGATTGGATAAGTTTATTCAAGGGGAATACCAGTATTTAACAGACCAAGAAATTTACGGTATGCATTTGTTTCGAACGAAGGCGGGATGTATGAATTGTCATCATGGAAAATACCTAACTGATGAATCTTTTCACAATATTGGTCTTACCTATTACAAGAGAGAATATGAAGATTTAGGGCGCTATTGGTATACAAAAAGAGCAGAAGATGTTGGAAAGTTTAAAACTCCCTCACTTCGTGATCTAGCTGTAACTAGACCCTGGATGCACAATGGTTTGATGGATGACTTAGAAGGTATTGTCAATTTGTATAATAGTGGAATGAATATGATAAATCCTACAGAAGAAGAAAAAAGGCTCGATCCTTTATTCCCAACAACAGATACCTTGATGAAATCTCTTGAGCTCAATGAACAAGAAATAAAAGCGATAGTTGCTTTTCTTGAATCTCTATCAGGAAGTTATTATAAAATGCCTAGACCTGATCTTCCTAGAAAGTAATCCTTTATGAAGAAAATAATAAAGCAAGGTATTGAAGCAGACCGTTTATCTGGACGTGGTGATGGGGAGACTCAATTACTAAATTCATGTAGTAATGGTGTGTATTGTACAGAAGCTGAGCATCAATTTAATCTCAGAAGTAAATTTATTATTTTTGGAATTATAGAATATTGTTTTGTTATAATTAGATAAAAGTATTCATTTTTAATGTAGCTTATCGTTGTATTTGTTTTTTTATTAACTTTTGTAATGATAGATAATTAATGTTTTGCTATAACTTTCTTATTTATAAAACAATAAAAGAATAACATGAAAAAATCTGTATAAGATAATATTCTAAAACGGATTTTTTTACTTTCTAGAAAAAAGTAATAAGTAAATATAAATAGCATTGAGATAATATTTCACCTGTGATAAATTAGATTACTCAATTTTACTTTTAACTTTTTTTCCTTGAAAAGCAACTTTTCGCTGTACTAAAGAAGTGACGTATACTGTAAAAAAAGGAAACATAGTAATGCCAGAAATAGCTGTTATAACAGATAATATTTTACCAACTGGAGTAATTGCAATAATGTTAGAGCCAGTTGTAGTAGCTCCCATAGCCGCCCACCAAAGAGCATCAAAATAAGAATTTACATCTGGATTTATCTCATGTTCAAAGACATAAAAAATAAGACTATAAAAATATATTAGCGATAGTAAAATTAGTATATAAGAGAAAAACAAACCCGAAATTTTCTTTCTACTTAACATGATAATTACAAAACCAAGTGCATATCCTCCTCTAATTAAGGGAATAAATCGAAAGAAATATTTTACTTCAGCAGAGAAATTAATTTCTAAGGCTTGAAATATATTGAGATAAGGAATGGAAATTAGAATAAAAATTATATTATTCCAAAAGAATTTTGATTTCTTCTTTGATAGAATAAATTCAATGAATAGACTTAGTAAAAAATAAATACAAATCCACAATTGAATTTTCATATAAGTATCCCCAGTTAAATAAGAAATATTACTAAAGGTATCAATAGAAATACTTACTCCTAATACAATTAGCATAAAGGCTGAAATTATATGTAATGTCTTAATAATTTGTAGCTTGACTTTTTCTTTTGATATAGCCTCTGACATATTTTAAGTAGTTTGTTAAAAGGTACAATGATAATATTATCTATCCTTAATTTAGTACAAAAAATGATAATATAAAATTATATAGTTAATTAAAAGAGTAAAATTTGATTCAATAAATATTTTCTTTTTACCAATTAATGAGATTATCAATTAAGTTTAAAAAACTGTTTTATTGTCCAGATCAATTTATTTTAATGTAATTCAAATAAATTGATCTATCTTTGTCCAGAATTTATAAACAGGCTTCTGCCTTCTGCCTTATCTGAAAATAGTCAAAAGCATTTTTTCTTTCTCAGTTTTTGCTTTCAGTTGTCTTAGTTACAATTACTTTCGTAAAAAAGTACATTTTATTTGTTGCTAAATATATAATGTTAGTAACTTTTTGTAAAAGTTAAAAATTATTAATACATTTTTTAAATGGATTTTGATTATACTAATTTTTATAACAACTAAAATAAAAGTAATAAGAGGTTTTAAATTTAATTTTCTTTAAATATTAGATGGTCTTATAATTTAACTACCTATTTTTTTCAGATAAGAAGCTTTGTTTTTTATAATCTAACTACTCCAGATTATTTAAAACTATATATAGGAGTTAAATAAATACTGGTAATTCCAGTCAAACCAAGATGAGTTTTAAAAAATTAAATATAATTCAACCCATACTAGAGGCAATTAATAAAGTGGGATATCAGACGCCTACAGCTATACAAGAGCAAACAATTCCGCATATATTACAAGGGAGAGATTTAATTGGGTGTGCACAAACAGGAACTGGTAAAACAGCTTCATTTGCAATACCTATTTTACAGCTTTTAAATCAAAAAAGCAGTTCGAAAAAAGTAATCCGTTCTCTTATTTTAACTCCAACAAGAGAATTAGCTATTCAGATTAATGAGAATTTTAAAACATATGGTGAGTTTCTAAGATTAAGACATTTAGCTGTTTTTGGAGGGGTGCCACAAAAAAAGCAAGTAGCTCAACTAAATCGTGGCGTTGATATATTAATTGCTACTCCAGGACGCTTGTTGGATTTGTTAAATCAACATTGTTTAGATTTTAGTCATGTTGAGATTGTAGTACTTGATGAGGCGGACCGCATGCTTGATATGGGGTTTGTAAAGGATGTAAAAAAAATACTTACAAAGATACCTTCTAAACGACAAACGTTGTTTTTCTCGGCTACTATGCCTATCGAAATAAAAAAATTGGCTTTACAAATTGTGAGAAATCCAATAGAGATTACAGTTACTCCTATTTCTTCTACAGCCAGAACAATTAAGCAATCCATCTACTTTGTCGAAAAAGAAGAAAAGTTGAATTTGCTTTTTACTATTCTAAAGGATAAGTCAATAAAGCGTTCTTTAGTGTTTGCAAGGACTAAACACGGGGCAGATAAATTAGTGAAAAAGCTAGCGAGTATGGGGATTTATACAGCTGCTATTCACGGTAATAAATCACAAAATGCAAGATTAAAAGCATTAAATGATTTTAAAAATAATCGCATTAGAGTGCTTATAGCAACGGATATTGCAGCAAGAGGTATTGATATAGCTGAACTACCTCATGTATTAAATTATGAATTACCTAATGAACCTGAGAGTTATGTTCATAGAATTGGTAGAACAGGGCGTGCAGGTGTTCAAGGCACCGCAGTTTCTTTTTGTGATGAAGATCAGTTAAAGGATCTTAAGAAAATTGAAAAACTCATTGGATTCACTATTCCGGTAATGTCGAGTTAAATTCATCTTTGTAATTAAATAAATATAAATGTAATCTTATACTTAAAAGATAAGTATAAAAGTGAATATAAATCAATTAAAATAAAAACCTATATGCAAGAAGGTAAAGTAAAATTTTTTAATGAATCCAAAGGTTTTGGATTTATTGCACAAACAAACGGAAGTGGAGATATTTTTGTACATACAACAGGACTACTAGATAATATTTGTGAAAATGATGATGTTGTTTTTGATCTACAACATAGTCAAAAAGGTTTAATAGCGGTGAATGTTAAAAGAAAATAGTTTATCGGTATTACAATAAGGAAGTATAAGAGACTTCTAAAAAAAACCTCGCTTTAAAGGCGGGGTTTTTAAGTTTAGATTTTAAAAAATGGACTTAGTTAATATCAGTAAAATATTTTACAAACAAGTATTATTTTAATTTTGTTGATTACTATTTAGTCCTAGTTCATTTTTATTTTCTTTTTTATCCATTAGGGATAATTGATAATTATCTTCAATGCATTTGTCTATTATACTATTAGACGTCAAATTCATTTTTCTTACAAAAAAATGATTATTAGATTTTATTTTTTTTAGAATTAATTCAACTGGTTCGCTTTTTGAAAATAATATTCTTTGGTCATGATTAATTATTATGCGTTTGTAATCAGAGTTTAATAAGATAGTGGCAAAGAATGAATTAGATGGCAATAATGAATTTGTATATAATTCTATATAATGATCAACTAGTTTACTGTAAGAGAGAAAAGCACATGAATCTCGTGTTAGTATTAACCATGTATTACTCATATACGGTATGATTGTATTTTTACTAAAACCAGCGTCTTTTAGTGCAATTAAGCCACTATAATTATGCTTATTACTATTATAAGTATCTAGATTATACTTGCTTTTATCATAATAGATAAAATAATTATGCTCTTTATTATTACTTAAGTATTCACAAATTCTATATTGAGATTTTAAGGGGTAATGGTCATCAGTTAAATTGATGTAATAGTCCCATTTAGCGCTGACATTTAATAAATATTGCATCGCATTTAATTGAATTTTGTATTTATTATAACTATCTGTTTGTAGATAGAAACTATCTAATATGTATACATTTGATAAATGGACTACGTAGGTTTGAATCATGTTTTTTACCTCTAAAGAGCAAGTATGATCGATATAAATAAGATACAATTGATCTTTGTTGTATAATTTTTTAAACATAGTCAAAAAATAATCTGGATTGTATTTTATAGTAATAAAATAAGCTACTGTAATTAATTTATTTACTGTATTATTTTTAGTTTCAAATTTCAATTGGGGGTGATTTTTATCTTGGTTAGCAGCCATAAGTTATATCGGATATTATTTTCAATAATTCAGTTTAGAATTGTATTATTTATACAAGATGTAAAATCTTAATTATAAATAACATACGCAATATAGTGATTAAATTTAGGTAGTTTTTATTGTAAAAAAATTAAGTGATAGAATTTGGAAAATAGCTTTATTATATAAACATTACTTTTTATTATATAAACCTAAGGAGTTTATAAACGCTACATTTACTAAATAGCAATTAAGCTATAATAAAATTCTTTATTATGAATAATAATCAAAGATTAGAAGTAGTTAAAATTTCAAATTGGGATGAATCGTCAAAAAAGTTAAAAGAGCAATTTTCGCAATTGACAGATGTTGATTTGAAGTATGAGGTAGGAAGGGAGAATGATTTATTAAATCGTCTTGAGAAGAAAATGAATAAAAAACGCTCAGAGGTGATTGATTTAATCAATAAATACGAAAAACAGAGTAAAGTGTAATTATTTTGTTATAAAACGCTTTAATATAACTGTAAGTGCACTTTATTTCTTAAAATCTGGATGTCTGAATTAAAATTTAGTTTGTTCAAACTACATTGACCTACATCTAATTGTAGATTTTACTACAATTGAAATAAGGATGTTGTAATATAACTGGTTTGCTTAATCAATTAAAAAGTGAGACCTAATTCGATAGTCTATAGAAAGGGTATTTTAATATATAAAAAGTTTTTTTCTTTAAGCAGCTTATTGATAGTATGTTTTAATGTGTGAAAAATATAATTTATATCAATTGTTATATAATGCTTTTTAGATAAGTAAAACAGACCTTTAGGTTATGTAAATGTAGTTATTGAAGGTAAATAATATGGATATAAAAACTCAAAACGATCAAAAGATTTTGGAGCAAAAGATACTGAATCACAATTTAGCAATCAATCATTTAGAATTAGCTATAAAGTATCATTTTGATGCATCTAGGTATTTTGAAAATGGCGATATTGATAAAGCTATTGAGTGCAATGCAAAAGCACAAGATAGCACGAATAAGGCGGTGGAATACAGTTCAAAAATTGGGCACAAACATTTATCGAAATAGAATAATAATTTCATGATTGGGTTTAATGAATGTTGAATAAAAATCGGGGTAAGAAAACAGACGTTGGTATTGAATGCCCAAAAGTAATTTTTTTCGATATCCTTACCTTGGTTTTTATCAATATTTTTTTAAAGGAATCTCTGCTGTGAGATTTAACTAAACAGCGTTTTGCTAGAAGAGGAAGATCTATATAGATCTTCCTCTTTGTTTTTTAGGTTATATATCAATTCGCTTTTTTTGACTATTAACATCAGTTAATCAATTCTTTAGATTACCTTTAGATAAAAGTTCTTAAGTATGAAGATTTTCATAAAATACATGGTGAGTTTTCGCTGTAAGATGATAGTGAGGATGGAGCTGGATAAACTCGGAATCATTTATGGTAGTGTAGATCTTGGTGAAGTAGAATTAAAACAAGAACTTACCAATGAAGAGTTTACGCAATTAAAAATGGCTTTACTTCAAACAGGATTAGAACTTATGGAGAGTAAACGAGCTATTTTGATTGAGAAAATTAAAAAAGTAGTAATTGAAATGGTGTATGGTGATATAGAGGTTTTAAAAATAAAAAAATCTGATTACATAAGTAAACAGCTAAATTATGACTATACTTATCTGGCTAACATATTTTCCGAATCTACAGGTACTACAATAGAACAATTTGGTATTGTTCACAAGATTGAACGAGTAAAAGAACTTTTGATTTATGATGAATTAAATTTATCTGAGATTTCCTATAAGCTTAACTATAGTAGTGTAGCACATTTATCTGCTCAATTTAAAAAAGTCACGGGTTTGACCCCAACTTTTTTTAAAAAGCTCAAAGATAAGAAAAGGATAAATCGCGAAGATGTGTGAATGATATAATAGATAATGATTATTGTGTAATGCTTTTATAATCAGTAATTTCCATCTTTGTGTTGTAGTAATTAAACTACAAAATAAAACACAAAACATATGGACAAGAAAGATGAAAAAAACAAAGCCTTAGCTAGTAGTTCACAAAATGAAATCAAGAATCATCGTGAAGCGGCTGGTCATTTAGAATCAGCTGTAAAATATCATTTAGATGCTGCTAAACATTATGAGGATGGATTGGTTGAAAAAGCTGTAGAATGTAATACTAAGGCACAAGCCTGTACCGAAAAAGCAATCAGTGAAACTGGCAAAAAGATGCGTACTAGACTTTAATTAGAAGTAAACAGAATATCAAATTTTAATACTATTAATTCTTAACCGAAATAAATAAAACTTAATTAATAATTTGTTACTTCTTTAAAAACCACTTGATATTTGTTGTCGTCAGGTGGTTTTTTTTATTATTAATAAAAATTAAATTCCAGCAAATATTATTGCTATGCCAAGGTTATAAATTCTCGGACAATCAAGAAGTTTTAATTTATAAAAGATAATAGAGATGAATGCATTAGTAGAAAATATGGATTTTAGTATTTATATTGAAGAATTTAAGAAGCGATTGAAATATCTGTTTCGAGAAAAATATAATTATAATGCTTTGGGACTTACCCGTGATTTTCCTGCTGAATTAGTGGATGAAATTATGGATCAAACCCCCTTGTCTGTAGCTATCCCTCAGAGGTATGGAGGCAGGGGAATGAAAGTAAAAGAATGCTTGCAAATTCTCTCAGCAGCCTCTTATGAATCTTTACCTCTTTCATTGATTTTTGGGATTAATATCGCTCTTTTTTTGGAACCTTTGGCTAAATATGGACAAGCTGCTGTTCAGCAAAGGGTTTTTAAAGAGTTTATAGAAAACAAAGCGATGGGTGGATTAATGATTACTGAAAAAGCTCACGGGAGTGACGCTTTGAATATGAAAACAGCTTTTGAGCAAAAGCAAAATATGTATCATATTAAAGGACAAAAACACTGGCAAGGATTAAGTGGTACAGCTGATTTTTGGATTGTAACGGCCAGAGAGACTAGACCAAATGGAGAATTAGCAAGAGATATTGATTTTTTTGTTTGTGAAAATAATAAAGAACATCAATATATTCCTATGACTCATCGATATAATAACTTGGGTTTGTATGCTATTGCTTATGGTATTAATGAAATTGATATAATTGTTCCTAAGGAGCAAAAATTACTCAATGAAACCACAGGAATTAAATTAATGCTTGATACGCTTCATCGCAGCAGGCTTCAATTCCCTGGTATGGGATTAGGTTTTATTAAAAGGCTTTTAGATGAGTCCTTAACACATTGCCAAGAAAGACAAGTAGGAGGTACGCCTTTGTTGACAATTGATTCAGTCAAAAATCAAATTGCAAAGATACAGGCCGCTTACACTTTGTGTTCTGGTATGTGTTTTTTTAGCGTTGATATAAGCGGAATTGACAAAAACTTGGCCTTAATGAGTATTGAGGCTAATGTACTGAAAGCTTTAGTTACAGATTTAATGCAAGAATCAGCCCAAATTAGTTTACAATTAGCTGGGGCTAATGGATATCGATTAGACCATATTGCTGGAAGATCCTTGGTTGATTGTAGACCTTTTCAAATTTTTGAAGGATCAAACGAAATGTTGTATACCCAAATTGCGGAGGGGATACTAAAATTGATGAGAAAAGCAAAAAAAACGAATCTATATGGTTTTTTAAAAGAGTATGAGCGCACGAGTTTGAGTGCTGAATATTTTGTGTCTCAATTAGATTTAAGTATTGATAGTACGTTAAAACAACGCAATTTAATACTTATAGGTAAAATGATAGCTCGAGTTATAAGCTTTCAATTCGTCTTGCAACTGGATGGTTTTAATACGCAACTTATAGAAATCACACGTCAAAGTCTTCTTTCAGATTTGGCTGCTTTTTATGGTCAATTTAATATACAAAATGATGTAAATCCCATTTTAGATTACGAGATGAATTCAGATTGGACTACGTTTTAACAAAAATGAGAACTCAAGCTTATATATTGAATAATTTACCACAAAATACGATAGAATAATTTAATATCGTTTGTAAGATTCAAATCTGAAGTATGATGAATTAAGTTTATTTGAGATTTTGTATAGATTTAATTGCTTTAGAGAAGTCAATTTACCTTATCAATATAATAGATTCACGCCTAGAAAAAGTAGCAGGGAAGATGTGTGAATTATGTAATCTCTTATGTTTTTTATATAATACTTTGTCAATTAATAAAAACAACCTTTGTAAGGTAGTAATGTGGTGTTAGTTATGCCCCCATAAAAACCAATTAAAAATCATCACCAAACTACTTACGTTTAATTTAGAATCGGCATTAAATACCATCTAAATACTGGTAAGTGTTATAAATATTGATTGGTTGAAAAGCTGTATAAAGTAACACAAAGATACAAGTCTGTACAAAAAGTCTGTACAAAGAAAGCAATTAGTAATAGACTTTAAACAAAATAAAAAAAAGACAGATTATAATATTATTAATTCATTTACCAAAATAAAAAAACTTTATTAATAATTTGTTGCTTCTTTCTAAAACCACTTGATATTTATTGTCAGGTGGTTTTTGAATTAAGTTTACATTTGTTGTTTCTCTTGATATGCTTGACAAAGAAGTGAAAGGCTATTGAATTTTTTTAGAAAATATCCAATTTAATTCCATCATAACTAGCATATACCATTGTTGGATGTGATTCTTGATGATATATATTGCCCTTATAATCGATTGCTATAGCTCCCGCCAATCCTTGTATTTGTTTCAGATCTTGAAAACTTTTTTCAAATGCCTCAGCTAAGGTCATGCCATCACTCACTCGTGTTGCAATTTTGGCTGCCATAGCAAGACTTACAATATCCTCGCCAATACCAGTTAAACTTACTCCACAATAGGTATTAGCATAATTTCCTGCCACTGTTGCAGAATCAGAGATTCTTCCAGGTATTTCAAATCCTTTACCTCCAGTAGAAGTGGCTGTTGCAATTTTACCAGAATTGTCTATACAAACGCATCCTACAGTACTTGTTTTTAATGTGTTTTTATCTTTGTTTTGCTTTTTTTTATCATATTCGTCTTTGCGTTGTTTAATTTGAGGATTAAAAAAGATGAAATGATGCGCTCTTGCAAATTCAATAGCTCCAATTCCACCAAGTATTTTATCTTCATAAGACATTAATTTTTCTGCTACTAAAATTGGATTTTTTACATTCTCAATATTAATCACACCGGCCATTCTTAAAGTACTTCCATCCATTAATGCAGCACTCATTCTTATAATCCCATCAGATTGTATCTGAGAACCTGTCCCAGCATTAAAAAGAGGATCATTTTCTAAAAGACTAACAACATAGGCAACTGTCTGAATAGAAGTATTCATTTTTAAGTATTGAAAACCTTGAAGAATAATACGTTTTAACGCCTCTTGTTTTTTATTTCTTGTTTTGTCATTGGTATGGGATTCTGAGAGAAAACCACCATGTATAATTAATTTCATACTACTTATATTTATTAGTTATTATACTGAGAATCCTTTATAATTATTTTGTTTTCTTTAAAGAAAAAAATATCATTTTGAGTCATAACATGGGTAATTAAGTGACTAATAGAAATAGGTTTCCCAATGTCTATTTGAGTTAGATTGGTATCTGTAATTTGTCGTCCGTCTACAAGTATAATACTACCTGAACCAATTGCAATCATGGTGTCATTGTTATCAGTAATTATTAATCCGGTATCCTCGCCTAGACCTATACCTATTTTCATGGGATTTCCAACAACAACTTGAAATAATCGGCCAATTCTACCTCGTTGTATAAAATGAGTATCAACAATGATGGAATCAATCAGGCTTAAACCACTATTTATTTCTACCAAACCTTTTAATAAAGCATCGGAGCTGTTACCTTGATAAATCATACTAGATGATACTGCTGCAGCACCCGCAGAGGTACCTGCATATAAAAACTCTTCATGATGATATTTATCCAATAACATTTGTTGAAACGGAGTTCCTCCTATCACAGAAGTTAAACGCAATTGATCTCCTCCAGTAAATAGCACAGTATTTGCTTGGGTGAGCCGCTGTAAATTATCAGGATCATTAGCTTCTAATCTACTATTGATTGGCAAGTGTCCAACGTTTGTGGCTCCGAGAAGTTTAAAAGCATGTATATATGTTTGACTTACCTCTTCTGGCATTTTAGAGGCAGTGGTTATAATTTCAATTCGGGATTCTTCCTTGTTTTTCGACTCGTCTATTATGTTCTTTAGAATACCACAATTGTAAAAGTAATTACTGTTTATTTGTTTTATTTCTGTTTCACTGGCGATAGAATTTCCTACATCT
The DNA here is from genome assembly GCF_029894455.1 of Myroides gitamensis. Classification (NCBI taxonomy): domain Bacteria; kingdom Pseudomonadati; phylum Bacteroidota; class Flavobacteriia; order Flavobacteriales; family Flavobacteriaceae; genus Myroides; species Myroides gitamensis. The sequence goes on along the minus strand of NZ_JARYHN010000001.1, from coordinate 1,198,269 downwards.
ATTCCTCCACCAACGATAATTAATTTTCCTTTAATACTCATGTTTAAAATTATTGATTTTGTAATTTAATTAAATTAAATCATTAAATCATTAAATAATTGTCTTAATTTATTGGTAATATTTTTAATTAAAATAGTTGTAGTCCTTATTTAATAGTATCTTGATAAATATAAAAGTAAGGTATATGATTATAGAAAAAATATCAATTTTACGAGGTCCTAATATTTGGAGTAATACAAGAGTGAAGCTCATTCAAATGCGATTAAATATAGAAGAGCTAGAACAAAGACCCACAGATGTAATTGATGGGTTTTTACAACGAATAAAAGTATTATTACCATCATTATACAGTCATCGATGTTCTGAAGGAAGTCCTGGAGGTTTTTTCAGTAGAGTAAGCACTGGCACTTGGATGGGACATGTGGTGGAGCATATATCTATTGAAATCCAATCTTTAGCTGGTATGCAATCGGGATTCGGAAGAACCAGAGAAACAAAAGTTTCAGGGACCTATCATGTTGTGTTTGATTATGAGGAAGAAAATGCAGGTGTATTTGCTGCAAAATCAGCAGTAGAAATTGCCCAAGCACTAGTTGATGGAGTTGCTTATGACTTGGACTCGACAATTCAAAAGTTAAAGCAAATTTATCGACGTTTTATTTTAGGACCTTCTACACTTAGTATTGTAAAGGAAGCAAAAAATAGAAAAATTCCATGGATACCATTGGACAATCAATCTTTTATTCAGTTAGGTTATGGAGTTAATCAAATGCGCATTCAAGCAACCATCACATGTGAAACTAGTCATATCGCTGTAGATTTAGCATGTGATAAAGAGAAGACAAAAATGATACTCAAACAATGCTCCATACCTGTTGCAGAAGGTGGTGTTTGTATAAACCAAGATCAACTTAAACAACTCATTGATAAAGTAGGATATCCTATAGTGATAAAGCCATTAGATGGAAATCAGGGAAAAGGTGTGTCTATTAAAGTTCTCGACTTTGAAACAGCTAAACAAGCTTTAATACATGCACAAAAATATAGTGAAAGAGTCATCGTTGAAAAATTTATTAGGGGCTATGATTTTAGAGTTTTGGTCATCAATAATAAAGTCGTAGCGGCTTCAAAAAGGGTTGCTGCTCATATTATTGGCGATGGAGTTCGAACAATAAGAGAATTAATTGAATTAACAAATAAAGATCCTTTACGCGGAAATGGTCATGAGAATGTTTTAACTAAGATAGAAATCGATCGAGATACCCTGAGTCTTTTGTCTAAAAGAGAGCTTCAACTGGATTCTATTGTCGAAGATAATATGATTGTTAATTTAAAATCTACTGCTAATTTAAGCACAGGAGGAACGGCAATTGATGTAACGGATCAAATCCATCCAGAAAACATTTTATTAGCAGAAAGGATTGCAAGAGTTATCGGATTGGATATTTGTGGAATTGATATCATGGCTGTTAACCTTACGACTGCTTTAAAAGAAAATGAGGGTGTGGTGTTAGAAGTAAATGCAGCACCAGGATTTAGAATGCATTTAGCGCCTAGCGAAGGGATTTCGCGTAATGTAGCTGTACCTGTTTTGGATATGTTATATCCTCCAGGAAAAGAATCTAGAATTCCTATACTAGCAATAACAGGAACAAATGGTAAAACAACAACAACTCGTTTACTGGCTCATATTGCAAAAAATCATGGCTTTAAAGTAGGTTTTACAACATCTGATGGCATATATATCGATCATCAACTAATGGAAAAAGGAGATACCACAGGTCCTGTTAGTGCTCATTATGTGCTGCGAGATCCAAGTGTTGAAATCGCTATATTAGAGACAGCTAGAGGAGGTATTTTGCGCGCAGGATTAGGATTCACTAGTTGTGATATTGCTATTATTACCAATATTAAGGAAGATCACTTAGATTTAGATGATATTCATACGTTGGCTGATTTGGCAAAAGTCAAAGCTGTTGTAGTTGAGAGTGTAAAAACAGATGGCTGGGCTATTTTAAATGCAGATGATCCCTATTGTATGAAGATTTCACAAAAACTAGACTGTCAAGTTGCATATTTTTCGTTAGATGTAAATAGCTCTATTGTAGAAGCATGCTTGAAAAGAGGTGAAATAGTAGCTGTTTATGAAAATGGATATATAACCATTAAAAAAGAGCATTGGAACATTAGAATTGAAAAAGTTATTAATGTTCCTCTTACTATGCAGGGAAAAGCAAAATTTATGGTGCAAAATGTATTGGCAGCTACTCTGGCCAGTTATCTGTATGGATTTGAACCAGCAAACATCAGAATGTCCTTGCAAAGTTTTATTCCTAGTCCCACTCAAACTCCAGGGAGAATGAATGTTTTTGAATTTAAAAAATTTAAAATCATGATTGATTTCGCCCATAATCCAGCAGGATATTTAGCCATTGAAGACTATTTAACGTTTATTGAAGCCTCTAGGAAAATTGGTATAATAGCAGCAGTAGGAGATCGACGAGATCAGGATATTATTAAATGTGGTAAAATCGCTGCACGAATGTTTGATCATATTATTATTCGACAAGAAAACCATCTACGAGGAAGGACTGAAGAAGAAATAATACAATTGATATTAATAGGAATAACTAGTATTAATAAACAGGTTACTTATGAAATAATCCCAAAAGAAGCTGAAGCCCTTAAACATGTTTTATCTATTGCTAAAGAAGGAAATTATATAGTTGCCTTAAGTGATGTAGTATCCAATGCCATCAATCTTATTGAGTCCTATCTTGAAAATGATAAATAGAATACTTTTTAACTGATTTTGATAGTAAGATAATACTCTAACTTTATCAAGAATTGTGTTAAATAAAAGTTTCTAAGAACAAGAAAAATAAATTTTATACTATCAGTACAGGATTATTTATAATCGAATCGTTAGTTTAATTGGTATATTTTCTCTGAAGAGTGGTTTAATTTATCTAGAATATAGAGATAGATATTTAACAGTAAACCTAATTTATTATTCTTATAATATAGTGAAGGTTAAAAACAAGTCAAACTTATGCGTAAACAATTTGTCGTTTTTTCAACATTACTTTTGATTGTAATGCTTCTACTTACTCTCTTTTTAAATAAGAATTGGGGCATCTTTTTTGTAGTTATTCTCATCTTTGTGATTATGGGATATCAGGATATGTATCAAAAGAAACATACACTGAGGCGTATTTATCCAATCTTTGGTCGACTTCGCTATGTGATGGAAGAACTTCGACCAAAAATGTATCAATATTTTATTGAATCCGATACCGACGGTAAACCAATTAGTCGTATCGACCGTGCAACCATCTATCAACGTGCTAAAAAAGAATTGGAAACAATTCCATTTGGAACGCAATTAGACGTTTATGCAGAGGGTTACGAATGGATGTGTCACTCAATTGCTCCAAAAGCCTTTGATAAACTAGATCACAATCCGCGTGTACTATTTGGTAATAAAGACTGTAAACAACCGTATTCAGCCAGTATCCTCAATATTTCAGCCATGAGTTTTGGTTCACTAAGCGCTCAAGCTATAGAAGCCATGAGTGGTGGTGCAAAATTAGGAGGGTTTGCGCATAATACAGGTGAAGGAGGAATAAGTCCGTATCATTTAAAAGGTGGAGGGGACTTAATTTGGCAAATTGGTACGGGATACTTTGGATGTAGAGATGAGCATGGAAAATTTGATCCTACCTTATTTGCGGAAAAAGCGAAATTACCGAATGTAAAAATGATCGAGTTAAAAATCTCACAAGGAGCTAAACCAGGGCATGGGGGAATACTTCCTGCGTCTAAAAATACAGTGGAAATTGCGGAAATCAGACACGTAAAACCGCATACGGTTGTGGCTTCACCGCCTTATCACTCGGCTTTTAATTCACCATTAGAATTAGTTTCGTTTATTAAGGAATTGCGAACTCTATCAGAGGGGAAACCGATTGGGTTTAAACTGTGTATCGGACACAAAGCAGAGTTTATTTCTATTTGTAAGGCGATGGTTCATTTAGATACGTATCCGGATTTTATCTCTGTAGATGGTGGCGAAGGTGGTACGGGGGCTGCACCGCAAGAGTTCTCGAATTATGTAGGAGCCCCTATGTTGGATGGACTGGCTTTTGTACATAATATTTTAATGGGAATGGGAATTCGCAAGCACATTAAGATCATTGCTTCTGGAAAAGTAACTTCGTCGTTTCATATTGCTCGTGCTATGGCTTTAGGTGCAGATACGTGTAATGCCGCTCGTGCCATGATGATTGCCATAGGTTGTATCCAAGCACTTTTGTGTAATACCAACCGTTGTCCTACTGGAATTGCTACGCAAGACCCTAAACTAACCATAGGTTTAGACGTTGCAGACAAAAAAGTACGTATGGCCAATTACCATAAAGGAACAGTAGAGAGCTTCGTTGAGTTATTAGGAGCTTCTGGACTAGATGACATGAAAAACATCACGCGTACCCATATTTACAGACGTGTTTCATTGAATGAGATGTTGACGTATGAAGAAATTTTTCCTTCTTTAAAAGTGGGATTTTTACTCGAAGGGAATATTCCCGATCGCTATAAACAAGATTTTGAATATGCAAATATGAACCGATGGTGGATTTTCAAATGAAAAACAAACCTAAATTGAGCTGTTTTTCTATAAAATTAATAGAAGAATTTTTATATATGGAAATTCAACATGTTAGATTATAGCCAGTCAAAAACCTCTAAGGTTAACATGATTTGGTTGTATTGTTTAAAAAAATCCTATACTAATGTTTTCTTCATCATTATATCGCTTTGCTTATCATCTGCTGGTAGAAAAATATGTTTATCAAATGCTATAAATCTATTTTTTTTTGATAGAAACGAATAGCTTTTGGGTTTTCTTCCCAAACACCTAACCACAAATAGTTGACTTTTTTAATATATGCTACTTGTAAAGCTTTTTCATATAATATTTGCCCAACCTTTTGCCCATGATATTCTTGTAAAACATAGATCCTTTCTATTTCTATGCTGTTGGAATCTTTTATTTCTGTTTGAGAAACTCCATAGTTTAATTTAAGATAGCCAATTATTTGATGTGATAAAATTGCAAAATAAAAGTCAGAATAAATATCAGTTAATTCTTTAGTTAGTGTCTTAATTGAAAAACTATCCTCAAGATATTTGGTCATGTTTTCCTGACTGTTTGTTTCTGAAAAGGTTTCAAAAAAAGTTTGCCTACTGATTGTTTGTAACTCTTGAATATCGTTTAGAGTTACTTTCTTAATTACTATGTTTTTATTTTTTTTTGTTTTCAAGGATTTAATGTCAATGTCAAGGAAAGCTATTATCTAAGCAAATTTAAATGTTTATAGCGTATAAAAATTAACCAATATAAATAAAGTAGATAGTCCAATAAGAATAATTTGTAATCTACTTTAGCTATAATTGCAATAAAAATCTTGTAAAAGTTAAATGTAAGGGATAATTCATGTAAATACGTGTTTTTTATTAACTAACAAAATTAATTTTCTATTTTTGAAATTGTAAACTATTTATAACATTAAAACAAGAAGAAATATTTTTATGAACCAGTTAAATCAGACCCCTATTGAGAGGATGGTATCCCCCATACAACGATTTATTAAACAAGAGAAGTCAGGTGGTATAGTATTAGGGATAAGTGTAATTATTGCACTTGTATTAGCTAATTCCTCGTTAAAAGAGCATTATCATCATATCTTGGAATATAAGTTTGGTTTTCAATGGGCAGGAAATAGTTTTTTTGAATATAGTTTACACCATTGGATTAATGATGGATTGATGGCTATTTTCTTCTTTGTTGTTGGGCTAGAACTGAAAAGAGAAATTGTAGCAGGCGAGTTATCTAATCCTAGAAAAGCAATGTTACCTATTGGAGCGGCATTAGGAGGTATGGTTGTTCCTGCTGTTATTTACTTTGCCTTAAATCCAAGTGGAGAGATGTCTAATGGTTGGGGAATTCCTATGGCGACCGATATCGCATTTGCTTTGGGGGTTCTTTATTTATTAGGAAGTAGAATCCCTTTAACATTAAAAGTGTTTCTAACGGCATTAGCTATTGTTGATGATTTAGGAGCTGTACTTGTTATAGCTTTCTTTTATACTTCAGAGATTTCGACTTTGCATTTATTAGTTGGGGCTTCTATATTAGTTATTATGTATTTGGGTAATAGAATAGGAGTTAGAAATATACTTTTTTATGCTATTTTAGGAATTGGAGGGGTATGGACAGCGTTTTTATTATCTGGCGTTCACGCCACTATTGCTGCAGTTTTAGCAGCGTTTACAATTCCTGCCAATGTTAGAATTAGTGAAAAAGTATTTAGTGAAAAAATACAAGTACTTTTAGATAAGTTCAAAGCAATAGATCCCGATAATACTAAATCTACTTTAACTAATGAACAATTACATATTTTAGAGCAGATAGAAAACAGTAGTGCCTGTGCAACACCGCCTTTACAGCGTTTAGAGCACATGATGCATCCGATGGTTACTTTTCTAATTATTCCTATTTTCGCTTTAGCCAATGCTGGTGTATCTTTAGCTATTGATTTTGATCATTTGTTTAGTACAAATGTAGCTCTAGGTGTAGCACTTGGTTTATTGGTTGGAAAGGTAATAGGAGTAGTAGGTTTTACAGTTGTTTTGGTAAAATTAAAAGTAGCTCCTTTCCCTGAGGGGATGAATATTAAAAATCTTTTTGGACTGAGCCTTCTTGCAGCTATTGGTTTTACCATGTCTTTATTCGTAACTTCATTAGCTTTTACAAGTGAGGAATATATGACTCAAGCTAAGATAGGAATCTTTGTCGCTTCTATAATTGGGGGAGTGATTGGATATTATGTTTTGAGTAGAGAAAAAAAATAACAATAAAAATAAGAGCAGATGACAAATAAGTTTTTTGATTACATTAATCTGCATAAAGGAGAAGAGAAAGGGGAAAAAGTTCTAGAAAACATTAGAGCTAATATTGCCTTTAAGGGAGCTAATCTATGGATTTTAGCGTGTGCCATTATCATTGCATCTGTTGGGTTAAATGTAAATTCAACAGCAGTAATTATAGGTGCCATGTTAATTTCTCCATTGATGGGACCAATTGTAGGTGCAGGCTTTGCATTAGGAACTTATAATTTTTTATTGCTAAAAATCGCAATAAAAAACTTAATCATTGCTACTATTGTTAGTTTATTAGTTTCTGCTATTTATTTCTACGTTAGTCCTTTTAAGGATGTTCAATCTGAGTTATTAGCTCGTACTTCCCCAACAATTTATGATGTTTTGATTGCTTTTTTTGGAGGTCTTGTTGGAGTTATCTCTATTACTAGGGTTGAAAAAGGAAATCCTATACCAGGAGTTGCTATTGCTACTGCATTAATGCCCCCTTTATGTACAGCAGGATATGGGTTAGCTACATTTAATATAAGTTACTTTTTGGGAGCTTTTTACCTGTATACTATTAACTGTTTTTTTATTTGTATTGCTACTTTTTTTGTTATTAAGTACTTGAAATATCCAACATCATCTACTTTAGATACCCAGAAAGAAAGACGTATAAGATATGGTATTAGTATGTTGATTGTTGTGATGATTGTACCTAGTTTCTACTTGGCTTATACGTTATTTGAAGAAAAGAAATTCACAAAAACTGTCGAGGAGTTCATTGATTCTGAGTTTAATGATAGAGGGTATACTGTGATTTATAAAAAGATTAATTATAATACTAAGCCCAAAAAAGTAGAACTTGCTTTTTTGGATAAGAAATTAACTGAAGAAAATATTTTACTCTACAACAGGTTATTAAAGGAAAGAGGTCTAGACAATGTAGAGCTGACATTTAAACAAGATGAAAAGGATATTAAATCAGAAATTTTAAATGAACTCAGTAAGCAAGATCGATCATATGCAGAGAAAGATATTATAATCAATGACTTAAAAAAAGAACTGTCTAAGTATAAAGTGGATGAACCTAATTTGATAAATGAAATTAATGTACTTTTTCCTAATATAGAAGAAGTATCCATTGGGAAAGTAGAGCGATATATAAAAACTGATAGTATTACAATGAATTGGTTTTTTCTTTTTAATCAAAAAGAAAAAACAAAGGCAGTAGATGGTAAGCTACTTAATAATTGGTTAAAGACTCGATTAAAGGCAGATACCATTTTACTTGTTCAAGGAAATAATCCTATACAGGAGAAAGGGAATAACCAGATAAAGTAAAAATAGTTATCTTCATTAAGGTCTGTTAGGAGGTAAAGACAAAAAGTAGATATAATATTTTTGGTAATAAGCGGAGTTTACGTTACTTTATAGACGAAGTTTAAATTGTAACTAAATAGAAAAAAGAGAAAGCCCTAGGACTTTCTCTTTTTAAAGACAACTAGTAAATAAGGAGAACTAGTTTTAGAATTATAAATCTAATGATTTTTTAATTGTTATAAATTTATTTTTTAATATTATTACAAGTAAAGAATGTAACTTTATAAGTTTTTTAAAAGAAGAATTATTGAAGTAAAAAATCAAAGATATATCACTAAGTAGGTAAAAAAGCACTACAAGAGAAATCTTATTCAGATTTTTTTAAGTATTTTTTTTTTAGAACTAGAATAGTTTGCTAATTATTTAGCATTTGTCTCTTGAATTTAGTAAAATAATCACCATTTACTGATAATATTAACGCTGATCTAGGTGAATTAGTCAGTAAGGATAACGTTTTGGTTTGTAGAATAGTATGTCTCTGATATTTCTCCCTATACAAATAAGTTAGCTACTATTTTTGCAGAAAATGAAAATAAAGCTTTAGAGTGGAACTATGTGGATGAGCTAAATCAAGCGCATACAACTATATTTAGAGCAACTAAAAACTAAGCCCTAATTTGGATATTAAATAATTAAAATAGCAGTAGTTTAGCATCTTATAATAAGATATGGATATAGATATTAAGAAAAAGACATTTTTGAATTTTGTTGGACTTTTAAGAAGTTTTTTAATCAAGTGTTTTATTGGAATTGTTTTATGTAGTAGCATAGCGTTTTTATATACTAACTTTATTTTTGAGCAAATATTATTTGCTCCTAAGAACCCTAATTTTCCTATTTATATTTGGCATCGTTCTTTGATAGATTTTTTTAATTTGAGTTCATCATTGTATATGGAAGGGATTGATTTTGATATTCAAAATCGAAAAATGGATGGTCAGTTAAAGATTATGATTTGGACTAGTTTTACCTTTGGACTAATAACTTCATTTCCTTGGATTTTGTATCAAATTTGGAAACTTGTACAACCTAAATTATATAATAGTAAGACAAGATATAGTATTGTATTTGTAACAATCACAAGTCTTTTATTTTTTATAGGTGTCTTGTTTGGATATTTTATTATAGTTCCGTTATCTATTCATTTTTTTATGAATATAGAGATTAGTAGTATTGTTGCTAATCAAATCGATCTTACTTCATATATTTCTCTTGTTAGAACCACTATACTAGCATCAGGTATTGTGTTTGTTTTGCCAGTTGTCATTCTAGTATTATACAAGATGGGAATTTTATCAACAGATACACTCAAAGGGTATCGCAGATATGCTTATGTTTTGATTTTAGTTGCATCAGCAATTATTACCCCTCCAGATGTATTGAGTCAAGTTATTTTGGTTATACCATTAGTTTTATTGTATGAAGTGAGTATTTTCTTTTCAAAGTTTATGAAGTCTAATCACATTACAGAATAATATATTATCGTATTTGCTATAAAAATTAATTAAACTTGCATAGTTTAAATATACATCGTAATATTACGATGTATATTTAAGTATAAAACAATGGGAGTAACAAAATCAGAATTATTTAGTGATAAAAAGAATAGATTATCGCTTATGTTTAAGGTTTTAGGGCATCCAGCAAGACTTGCCATTCTTCAGTATATTATCAATCAAGATGCTTGCATTTGTAATGATTTGGTAGAAGAACTTGGATTGGCTCAAGCGACTATTTCACAGCACTTAAAAGAGCTTAAGAATAGTGGACTTATAAAAGGAACAATTGATGGTAAATCCGTTTGTTATTGTATTGACGATGTAGTTTGGAATGAATTCTTCAGGGAGTTTGAATTCTTCTTTGCTCAAAAAATACAATCAAAGGATTGCTGTTAATATTCTTATTCAACATCATCGTAATATTGCGATATTAAAATAATTTAAAACAGATAAAATATGAAATTATCAGAAGTAAAAGTAGTGTTAGAAAAATTAGATCGAGTAGATTTTCAATTTGAAGATGGGACGTTTGTAGCAGAACACTTCCATGTAACAGAAGTAGGTCAAGTGACAAAGAAATTTATCGACTGCGGAGGAACAATAAGAGAAGAGGTTAAAGTAAGCTTTCAATTGTGGAATGCAGATGATTATGAACACCGTTTAAAAGCTGGTAAATTGCTTAATATTATTCGATTATCAGAAACAAAATTAGGTATTGTTGATGCGGATATTGAAGTAGAAGTTCAAGGTAAAGAAACAATAGGAAAGTATTTCTTAGAATTTAATGGAACTCACTTTCTATTAAAAAATACATTGACTGCTTGTTTAGCTGAAGATGCTTGTGGAATTACACCAAGTAATCAGGTAAATCAAACTAGTTGTTTCGATTTTAACGCTGGATGTTGTTAATCTTAAAAAAGGTAAAAGATGTATAAAACATTATCAACTACAATTAGCATTATGCTTGAATCAAGAGTGATAACTGATCATAGAAAAGAAGTTTTAGCTCCTTTACTGGCATACATTCAAGCTAAGGTTGATTCAAAATCTCCAATTCGAATCAATTTTATTTGTACGCATAATTCAAGAAGAAGTCATTTGGCTCAGATTTGGATGCAAGTAGCAGCAACTTATTATGGTATTTCAGATGTTATTTGTTATTCAGGAGGGACTGAACAAACAGCTATGTATCCAATAGTTGCTACAGTTTTAGAAGAACAGGGATTTAACGTATTTAAAATTTCGGAAGGAGAGAATCCTATTTATGCGATAAAGTATGGTGATAATGAAATTCCTATTATTGGTTTTTCTAAGAAGTACGATGCAGTTTTTAATCCAAGTAGTGATTTTGCAGCTGTTATGACTTGTTCACAAGCTGATGGGGGCTGTCCCTTTATAGCGGGTGCTGAACGAAGAATCCCGATTACATTTGAGGACCCTAAAATGTTTGATGAAACAGAAAACCAGCAAGAAGGATATTTTAATCGAAGCCTTGAAATTGCAAGTGAAATGTTTTACATCGTATCACAAATTAAAAAGTAAGTTATGCAAGTTAGAATGAAATTTTTAGATCGATACTTAACCCTTTGGATTTTCTTGGCTATGGGAATTGGTGTTCTCTTAGGAAATGTATTTCCAAGTGTTTCTAATGTGATGGATAAACTGTCTATTGGAACGACCAATATTCCGTTGGCTATAGGACTTATCATCATGATGTATCCTCCACTGGCTAAGGTTGATTATAATCTATTACCATTGGCTTTTAGGGATACAAAAGTCTTAAGCTTATCTCTTTTCTTAAACTGCATTGTAGGACCTGTTTTAATGTTTGTTCTGGCTATTATTTTCATGCGTGATGAGCCTGATTATATGGTAGGGTTAATTTTAATTGGTTTAGCCAGATGTATTGCAATGGTGATTGTATGGAATGATTTAGCAAAAGGTAATAGAGAATATGCAGCCTTACTGATTGCATTAAATAGTGTTTTTCAAGTGCTGTTTTATAGCTTCTTTGTTTGGCTTTTTATCAACGTATTACCTTCTTATTTTGGATTTGCTGATTATGCTATTTCAATTAAGATGAGCGATGTTGTACAAAGTGTGCTTATTTATTTAGGGATTCCATTTTTAGCAGGTTTTTTAAGTCATAAGTACTTAATTAAAATCAAAGGACAAGATTGGTTTAAGCGCAAGTTTATCCCTTTTATTTCACCCTTTACTTTATATGCTTTACTGTTTACCATTGTGCTTATGTTTAGCTTAAAAGGAGAGCAGATTGTTCAATTACCGATGCAGGTAGTTCAGGTTGCTATCCCACTAGTTATTTATTTTGTCTTGATGTTCTTTGTCAGCTTCTTCGTAAATAAATCAATGCATGTGGATTATGATAAAAATGCGGCTATTTCTTTTACAGCAGCAGGTAACAATTTTGAACTAGCTATTGCTGTTGCCATTGCCGTATTTGGAATTCACTCGCCTCAAGCTTTTGTGGGGGTTATCGGACCTTTAGTTGAAGTTCCTGTGTTGATTCTTCTGGTACGAGTGAGTTTGTGGATGAAAAAGAAATATTATGCAAAGTGATAAAATATAGTTGTTTTTAAATCGTTTCTATTAAATTAATCACTAGAATAAATCAATTCATCATTTATTTTTTTATTTTTGAGATAAACTAATTTTTTATGAATTTACAAGTGTTTTATAGAATAAGTTTTTTTGCTATTCTATCTTTTTTGTTTGTGTCATGTAATACAAGTACAATACCAGAAAAAGCTAAACCCGTTGAAAATTTTGATGTAAATCGTTATTTGGGAACATGGTATGAAATTGCTCGGTTTGATTTTTATTTTGAAAGAGATTTAAATAATACCACAGCTTACTATAGTTTGGACGAGAAAGGAAATCTCAAGGTTTTAAATCGAGGTTTTAATGTTAAAACCAAAGAATGGAAACAAGCAGAAGGAATAGCTAAGTTCAGAGCAGAGAAAAATATAGGGGCACTTAAAGTTAGCTTTTTTGGTCCTTTTTATTCGGGTTATAATGTCATTGCATTAGATTCAGATTATAAGTATGCTCTAATAGCAGGAAAAAATCTTGATTATTTATGGGTTTTATCTCGAGAAAAAAGTATCCCTGAAGCTATTAAACAACAATACTTGACACTAGCTAATGAAATTGGTTATGATGTATCTCGTTTGATTTGGGTTGAACATGACAAGGAAGATATGTCGGTAATAAAGTTTAAATAAATACAAGAAAAGCGAGTAATTAAAAGAGAAGATACCCCAAAAAAGCTCCTGTTAAAACAATAAAAGCACTATTTACTTTTTTAAATTTAAAAACGAGTATACCACTAAGTAGGGTAATAACAAGGGTTTGCCAGTTCAGCAACACATCTCGTGTCATCGTTATACAAACAGCGATAATCAAGGCAACAGAGGCAACATTTACTGCATCTAAAAAGACAGATAATCCTTTTGAGTTGCGAAGTTTTTTCATCAATGGGTTTAGTAAGGCTACTAGAATAAAGGATGGTAAAAAAATTGCAACAGTTGAAAGAATTGCTCCAGATAAACCATTAATTTGAAAACCAATAAAAGTAACGGAAGAGAAAACAGGTCCTGGTGTGAATTGTCCTACAGCAATAGAATCTATAAGTTGCTCTTTGGTGAGTAAACCTGTTTGCACGAGTTCTGTATCTAAAAAAGCAAATAATACATAGCCACTACCGTACAGTATAGCCCCTATTTTAAGAAAAATCCAAAATAGCTGCATATTGGTATTGGTGAAAAGAGTATTTTGTATACTAAGTAAGAAGGGGAATGGAAGAAAACTTTGTAAGGTACTTCGCTTTGTAGTATTAATATAAAAAACTACATAAGCTAAAAATCCAGCTCCAAACATTAAAATGATCTCATTAGTCCCAAATAAAGAAGCTACTAAGACAATAAGTCCTATAAAGGCTAAGAATAAGGATTTAATGGATTTTTTGGCTAGTGGAAATACGGCTCCAAGGATAATAGCAATAATGGCAGGTTTAATTCCATAGATAAAGGGTTGAATTTGGGGTAATTCTCCATAATTTTTATAAAAATAAGCCAATACACCTGTAAGTAAAACCGCAGGAAGAATAAAACAAAGCCCTGCAATTATAAGACCTTTCCAGCCCGCTTTATCATAACCAATGTGAATGGCCATTTCTGTACTGTTAGGGCCAGGAATTAAATTAGTAGCACCAAGTAGATCTAGAAAGTGTTGTTCATCCATCCATTTTCTTTTTACAACTACTTCCTCTCTCATCATTGCAATATGAGCCGCAGGACCTCCAAAACCAATAATCCCTAATTTTGTAAAGACCTTGATTATTTCTTTGAGACTTACTTCACCTTGTTTGGTATTCATATCTTAAGACTTTTTAATCATACAAATATGTCACAATTAGAACTTAAAATAGGGTGAATTTGAAAAAAGAATGGTACTTTAAATTTCCCGAAATGCTTTAGGAGTAATACCCATATAGCGCTTGAAGTATTTTATAAAGTAAGAAGAGTCACTAAAGTTTAGGTTGTAAGCAATTTCACTAACACTGTTTTCAGAGTATAGTAATTGTCTTTTTGCTTCATCAATAATATGTTCTGCTAATATTTCGGATGCTGACTGTTGGAGTGTTTTGCGACAGATGGCATTTAGCTTTTGTGGTGAAATTTTTAATCTTTGAGCATAATAGGCAACACTATTATGTAAGTTATTTGTTTGCTTTAAAAAATCCTGAAACAAGGCGATCGTATCGCTTTTATTTACGGAAGTAGAAAAAGAAGTAGATCTTGCTATTATCTTAGCCAATAAAGCTTTTAGTAGACCTTCTGTTACCGTAAAATCCTTCTCTGATACAAGTAGATGAAATAATGCATCAATATTTTGGGTATCATTTATTTTTAAGCAAGTAAAATGACTTAATTGGGACAGGAGATCTCTTAACTTATAATCTAATGAGGCTTGTAAGAACTCTTTTTTTAATAGAAGTACAAAGCCTTTAGGTATACTTGTAATATCCCAAAAGTGTACTTGCTCCTTTTGTATAAAAAAAACTGTAGGAGTAGTTATCGAAAATACAGTTTGATCAATTGTATGAAAGCCTGTTCCCTCGCTTAAATAAATAATTTCGAAGTAATTATTGTGTTTATGAGGATTAGTTTTTCGAATTTCTTGTCTAAAAGGAGCAACTTTTATTAGTGTTCTTGTCTCAAGTTTATTTTTTATTTTAATAGATGTATTCAACGTTATTTAATTAAAAAATACAAGTAAAACTAACTATTATCTTCTAATAAAAGGGTATTTAAATGTTAATAAAGCATAGCTCTTTTTAAACAGTAGCTTACACTAAGATTTAAACGGTTTTCTAATCCTAAATAACTGATTTAAGAAAAAATTAATTTAATTATATTTTTACAAGTATTGTTTTTTTTAACTTAAAAAGTAGAATAATAAAATATGTGACAATGAAAGAAAAAAATAGTTTATTTGAAGAATTACGTCTTTTAAGAGGGGATGATCAATATCCTTCACAGCAGATTAAAGAGAAATTAATTGATTTATATCTTCCTTCGACTGTATCAGACTTAGCGATTAATTTATCCAATATTACTTCCCAATTCTATGCTTTGCAATTACAGTCAATAGGAGAGCAGTATGGAGTAGATAAAATACGTTTGCACTCCGATAAACTATTTTACAATCTTGGCAAAGCAAAAGCAGAGCAAGCATTAATTAAAGATACTACTATGGTTCGAGATTGCAGATCAATGGTTATGGTTGCTATTTCTGCTATTTACACTTCGAGTCCGGAGTTCAAGTTTGATGTGCAAGAATATATGTCAGATTATGCTGTGATTCATTTGAAAGGTGTTGATCGTTATCATAGAGCTGCTAAACAATATAAAATTGATCAGTATCTAACTTTTCCCACTTTAATAGCTTTTTTAGATGGAATCAAAGATTATCTTCAATTAAGTAATATAGAAATACAAGTGTCCCAATCTTTCTATGACGAAAATTCAAATATAGACTGTACTTATATTATTAAACAAAATAATTTGTAAGATGAAACATTTGTATAATTACATCGGGGAGAATTATCCTTATTTATTTCCAATGGATAATTTGGTAATGAAGGAATCTACAGTAGAGTATAGTACGACAAGTCGCTCAGATAGTCAATTGAGAGGACTTAAAGCAATAGGACAAACAGTTGCATCATTAGGAAGTATCTCTTTATTGACAGCCATGGATATCTCTTCTAAAACATTTTTTTTAGCTGAAAAAATAAGGATAAGGAAAATCAATAGTACGATTGTAGAGGATGGGTTAAAGTATTGTACTAAGCCTTTTTCATTTTCAAAGCGTAAAGGAAAAGTTTTAGTAGACGTTTTGAATAATCAAAATCAATTGTTTTATACCTCTGAACTAGAATATGTTATTTTCGATGAAAATGCTTTTAACGAGGTTTTTAGCAGTTTTTATACAGAGAAAATTCCTGCAGAAAGTGCTCCAATAAATGAGGACTTACTGGTGAATTTAATCGAACCATTTTGTTTTAAAATTCAAATTCCCGCTTTTACAATTGAACAATGTAAGGGACATTTTGATAATTATCCTATGGTGCCAGGTGTTTTTATAATGGATCGATTATTAGAGGGAATTGAAAAATTCTTTAAGCTTCAAGCAGAGGATCTCCAAAGTAAAAAATTAGTTGTAGATAATTTAGAAACATTTCTAAATACAGCTACTCCAATCTATAGAGAATTAAGCTCGCTAGTCCATTACCGACAAGTATCTAAAGATAGTTATTTGTTTGTTTGTACTATTATTGATAGTAATCATAAAATTGAATATGGTCATTTTGTAATTACTGTGAAGCTTTATTGAAAGTAGTATAAATATCTTATAAAGATAAAAGGAGAAGATTGGTCTAAGTTTGACAATATGTTTTTAGATTTATATATTGTTTTTCACGATTGTGATAATATTTAATTAAAATATAGAGGTTCTGCCGAAGTAAAATATGATTGGATTACTGCAATGAAAAAAGCACAACCATTAAAAGAAGAATTTAGTATAACTTTTTAAGGAGCATTAGATAACAAAAAAACAGGCAATAGTGTGAAGATTTCTATTGCCTGTTTTTTTTTATGCTAGCATTAATTTCCCCTTGGTTTCGACCTATAAATTTTATTTATTTTCTCTTTGTTAATTCTTTAATTTATTGTATTAAGTAACAAGTCTGGTAATAGGAAAATAAACACGAATTTAGGATACTATAAAAGCTATAATTTTAGTAGAATAACCCTAGATAGTTCCTGTATGGAAATCATATTTTAGTGAATTAATCTTACTAAAGCAATGCTTTTATCGATATAATCTTGTAAGGAATTGATTTGTCTTGTATTGTAATCACAATAAATTTACTCGAATTTACTTGTTTTTATCTTGTTCTAATCTCACTTATAAATTGTGTTCTATACTGGTTTTATCTTCCAATGCGATTAACTCAATAAAGGATACGATTGATTCTTATTATTTGACAAGAGTTGTTGGTTTTGAAAATATAAGTTGCTGATATTTAGTGAAATGTTTTTTTGATGCAGTAAATTAAATACTTGCACCCAAATGTGAGGTAAACCTGTTACTAGTTGTTTTTATAACACTTTTTTTAAACTACTTTAAACGAGAATCATTTTCAAATTTTTAATAATTTAATTTAAATAAATAGTGTTGATGGCTCTATATTTTAGAATAAATGTATTTGATTTGTTTTAATAAAAATAAAATTATTATAAAATCAAATTTTAAACAGAAATATTAATAAATTCATTTAAAAACATTTGTTTTGTTTTATTTGATTGTTTTTTTATTAAATAAATAATCTTTTTTTAATGTTATTGCTAAATTAACTTTAGTTTAAATTTGGTTTAAATTTGGTTTTGATTTATTTTTTTGTTTAAATTTATGTGAATTTTAATATATGTGTATTAAAATTAAGATATGTTTTAGTGATTCAATATATTGGGTAGTATAGTGATACTGGGCAATAGAAAGGAATACCAACCATTAAATAAAACTTATATGAGTCAGAATTATTTCAAATTAACCTCCTTGCTTCTTGTTTGTGTGCATACCTTATCTTATGGGCAAGACGAATCGGAGCATATTCAACTAGTGAATACAGGTTTGTTCAGTGTCCGCCCAGAAACCATATTATCTACTCGGTCCGATTTTACAAATACAGCTTCTGGTACTTTTGTGAATGATGGGAGTGTGTATTATTATAAGGATTTTACGAATGATGGTTATTATGGGATTTCTTCTTCGCTGAAGAGCTCTTCTACTTTTTTTATTTTATCTAATTCTACCCTAGCAAAGCGAATCAGTGGCAATAGTTTGGCTTCTTTCTACAATATTGAATTTGACAGCGAACTAAATGGGATTGCTTTTGACTTAAAGAACAATATTGATATTTCAGGTTTGGCTCATTTTAAAAATGGTATTGTACAAGTAGATCCAACAAAAAATGCTAGTACTTCAGTTTCTAATGGTATGGTTACTTTCCTTGCAGGGGCTCGACATGAGAATGTTGGCAATCACAGCTTTATTGAAGGAGCAGTAGAAAAGAAAGGAAATGATCGCTTTGAATACCCTATTGGATATAAAAAATATTTTCGTCCAGCAGTGATAAGTGCACCAGATGACATTTTAGCCACTATTGTCGGGCAATATTATTTAGAAGATGCTCCGTTTTTTGCAGCACACAAAAAAACAGCAGGGGTAATTAAGGTGTTAAACGAGAAAGAATATTGGCGATTGGAAGGGAATTTAACACAACCGAATATGGTTGTCTTGAGTTTGGATTGGAATGAGGAAACTACGCCTCCGGAATTACTTAAAAATCCAGAAGAGGAATTGCATATTGTCCGTTGGGATGCCAAAGAACAGCTATGGGTGGATGAAGGAGGAGTTGTGGATATGTCTCTTAATAGGGTAACAACAGTCGCAGAAATTAAAGATTTTGGTTATTTCACGCTAGCTACAGTAAAAAAAGATTGGCTTATTGAAGGTGATGTCGTGATTTACAATTTAGTCACACCTGATGGAGATGGTAAAAATGATTACTTCATCATTGATAATATCAACAAATATCCCAATAACCGCGTAGAAATTTACAACCGTTGGGGGGTAAAAGTATATGAAACTACGGGATATGATCCAAAAGGAGATGGAAGTGTAAATGTATTTAGAGGCTATTCAGACGGTAAGATTACAGTGGATAAAAATAAAAAATTACCAAGTGGAACGTATTACTACGTAGTGACTTATGAATACAAAGATGCTAATGGTAGTCGTATGATTAAGAAAGCCGCCAATTTACATGTAGAGACCAATTAAATCCCAAAATAGATGAGACTAAAAAACACAATAAAGACTTTTGTTCTTGGAGGGGTAGGCTTGTTTTGTATGGAACAATCCTATGCACAACAAGATCCACAATATACGCAGTATATGTATAACCACTCGAACATCAACCCTGCTTATGCGGGAAGTAGAGAAGGGTTGAATATTTTTGGTTTGTATCGCACCCAATGGGTGGGGTTAGAAGGGGCTCCTAAAACAGCAACTTTGTCTGTCAATACTCCTTTGGGTGAATCAGGATTGGGATTAGGGGTGAGTTTTGTCAATGATCATTTAGGTGTGATGGACGATAATACCTTAGCGGTTGATTTATCTTATGCTGTGAATCTGAACTACAATTATAAGTTAGCTTTTGGATTGAAAGGGTCTGCAAATTTACTAGATGTCAATTACAGTAAGCTGCATATTTACAACCCGACAGATCCTGTAGCAGAAGATGATATTAAGAATGAATTTAATGCCAATATAGGGGCGGGATTATTCTTGTATTCGGACCGGGCTTATGTAGGTGTTTCGGTACCCACATTACTAACTCGTTCACGCTATGACGATAATAATGTCAAAACAATGCGTGAAAAGATGCACTTGTATGTGACAGGGGGGTATGTGTTTGACCTGAATACAAACATCAAGTTTAAACCGGCTGCTATGGTAAAAATGGAACAAGGATCTCCGCTGCAAATGGATGTATCAGCCAACTTTATGTTTGTAGATAAGTTTACCGCAGGAGTTGCTTACCGATGGGATGCTGCCGTGAGTGGCTTAGTTGGTTTTCAAGTGTCAGATCAGATTATGGTTGGTTATAGCTATGATGCTGAAACTTCCAAATTGGCTCGATATAATTCGGGATCTCATGAAATCTTTATGCGATTCACTTTGTTTAATAGCTACAAGCGCGTTGCTGCGCCAAGGTTCTTCTAATGGGTACAAGTATGGTGAAACAGATAATACAACTTGGAATATTAAGTATAGCCTTGGGCTTAAGCACAACAGGTTATAGTCAAATTAAAAAGGAAAAACAGGCTGATAAAAGCTTTGATCGATTGGCCTATGTTGATGCCATTAAAGTGTATGAACGCATGGCAAATCAAGGGTATGTCAATACCTCTATTCTGCAAAACCTCGCTGATGCCTACTATTTTAATGGGAAATTAGTAGAGGCGAATACATGGTATACGGAGCTCTTTGAAGGGAATTATGAAGATAAAGAATTGGCCAAATTACCTTCAGAATATTACTATCGCTATGCACAAACTTTAAAGTCAGTGGAAGATTATACAAAATCGAAACAAATGATGGATCAGTTTGCAGTATTAGAACAGCGAGATTCTAGGGTAGAGCTATATAGCAAGAACCGCGATTATTTGGCTCATATTGAAAATCGATCGGATCGCTATGATATTAAACGCTTAGATTTTAATACAGCCTATTCAGATTATGGCGGAACCCTGCTTGGGGATCAATTTATATTTACGTCAGCACGAGCTACCGATCAGCAAAAGGATAGTAAAATCCATGCTTGGACAAATGAAAGTTATACCAGTTTATATCGTTCAACGATTGGTCAAAGTGGTTTTGGAGAACCGGTACTTTTTGCACCAGAAATTGATTCTGAGGTCAATGATGCAACAGCTGTTTTTACGCAAGATGGCAATACCATGTATTTCACGCGTAATAATTCCAAAGCGAGCGGAAAAAGCAAACAAAATAAAGAGAAAACTTCTTTATTGAAATTATACAAAGCAGTAAAACAAGCGGATGGAAAGTGGGGACAAGTAGAAGAATTGCCTTTTAATTCGGATAATTTTAATACCGCCCATCCTGCATTAACACCAGACGATAAGTGGTTGTACTTTGCTTCTGATCGACAAGGTACAAGAGGACAATCCGATTTGTTTCGCGTGGCTTTATATGAACATGAAGGATATGGACCAGTTGAAAATTTAGGTTCCTCCATCAATACAGAAGGTAGAGAAAATTTTCCTTTTATAGCTTCTGATTATCAGTTGTATTTCTCTTCTGATGGGCATCTAGGTTTAGGGGGATTGGACATATTTACCGCTAAGATTTATCCTAATGGAAGTTTTGGTCCTGTCGTGAATATGGGAACCCCTATTAATAGTAGCATGGATGATTTTGGGTTCTACTTGGATCCCAAACAAAATAAAGGATTTGTTAGTTCAAACCGCGCTGATGGACAAGGATCAGATGATATTTATTTCCTTGCTGAAAAACCGTGTAAGCAAACGATTGAAGGAACAGTATACGACAAAGACACCAATGAAATCGTTGCAAATGCCTTGATTGTTATTTCAGATGCGCTTTATCAAAAATCAGATACACTTTACACCAATGCGAAAGGATATTATATCACTTCACTTTTAGATTGTGGATATAAGTACCGCATTAAAGCAGAAAAAGAATCCTATAATACCGTTGAAGTTGCTTTTAATGTAAATCGAGAACCTGGGGTAAAAACAGTAAATATTGGCTTAGAAAAAGCAGAGAAACCGCTAGGCTTAAATGATGATTTATTTAAAAGACTCAATTTACAACCGATCTACTTTGATTTTGATAAATCGAATATTCGCAGAGATGCTGCGATTGAGTTGATGAAAGTAGTCGAGGTATTGAAAGAATACCCTTCCATAAAAATTGATGTTCGCTCTCATACAGATAGTAGAGGAAATGATGTATACAACATGAGTTTATCCGATCGTCGTGTGAAATCAACTATTAAATGGATGATTGAACAAGGAATCGATCCAAGTCGCTTGACTGGACGAGGATATGGAGAAAGTCAGTTGCTAAACAAATGTAGCAATGGTGTACCGTGTACGACTTCGGAACACCAAGAAAATAGACGCAGTGAATTTATTATTAAAGAAATTTAATACGCAGGAAACATAATTTAAACAACTAATCACATGAAAAAGAGATGGATTTTACTCGGTGCTTTTTGTACTGGGGCAATAAGTTACGCTCAAGTTGGAATAGGTACGGCTAACCCTAATCCTTCTTCTCAACTTGAAATAACTTCTGATAAAAGAGGGGTTCTAATCCCCCGAGTTGAATTGAAAAGTCTTACTGACAATGGTACGATTACCAATGGAAATGTTGAAAGTTTATTGGTTTATAACGTAACAGATTCAGGAGATTTACAACCAGGATATTATTTTTGGAAAGGAAATAATTGGAATCGATTTTTAACAGAATTAGATGGTAAAGAATGGAGTAATGCAAAAAATAAAAGTTTTGTAGTTGAAGATGATTTACTTAAACTATATGATGAAAATGATGATGTTATTTTTATAGATCTTCAAAGTTTAAATATCGTTACCACGTTAGTTAAAGATTCATCAGGTAATGGAAAGTATACGTATAAAAATGAGGCAGGGACGGAAGTCATGATTGATGTTCAGGCTGATGTGATCAACAACTTCGAAGACATTATCAATAATACGAATGTTCAAGAAATTTTAAATCAATACCTTACAGAGAATGCGGGAAATGTTCACTATGACGGAAATTCCTTTACGTATGTCAATGAAGATGGAGATACGGTTACCTTGGATATGTCCACAATCATTAAGGCGAATGAAACTATCACTACTTTAGTAAAAGATCCATCAGGCAACGGACAATATACCTATACCAATGAAGCAGGTGTAGCAGTTGTGATAGATGTACAAGCAGATGTGATCAACAACTTTGAAGACATCATCAACCAAACCGATGTACAGGAAATCATCAACAACATTATTAAAAACGTAGGAGGAAACGTTCACTATGACGGAAATTCCTTTACGTATGTCAATGAAGATGGAGATACAGTAACCTTGGATATGTCAACGATTATCAAAGCTAACGAAACCATCACTACTTTAGTAAAAGATCCATCAGGCAACGGACAATACACCTATACCAATGAGGCGGGTGTAGCAGTTGTGATAGATGTACAAGCAGATGTGATCAACAACTTTGAAGACATCATCAACCAAACCGATGTACAGGAAATCATCAACAACATTATTAAAAACGTAGGAGGAAATGTTCACTATGACGGAAATTCCTTTACGTATGTCAATGAAGATGGAGATACGGTTACCTTGGATATGTCCACGATTATCAAGGCGAATGAAACTATCACTACTTTAGTAAAAGATCCATCAGGTAACGGACAATACACCTATACCAATGAAGCGGGTGTAGCAGTTGTGATAGATGTTCAGGCTGATGTGATCAACAACTTTGAAGATATCATCAACCAAACCGATGTACAGGAAATCATCAATAATATCATTAAAAACGTAGGAGGTAACGTTCACTATGACGGAAATTCCTTTACGTATGTCAATGAAGATGGAGATACAGTTACCTTGGATATGTCTACAATCATTAAGGCTAATGAAACTATTACTACTTTAGTTAAGGACCCATCAGGCAACGGACAATACACTTATACCAATGAAGCAGGTGTAGCAGTTGTGATTGACGTACAAGCGGATGTGATCAACAATTTTGAAGATATCATCAACCAAACTGACGTCCAGGAAATCATCAACAATATCATTAAAAACGTAGGAGGAAATGTTCACTATGACGGAAATTCCTTTACGTATGTCAATGAAGATGGAGATACGGTTACCTTGGATATGTCCACGATTATCAAGGCGAATGAAACTATCACTACTTTAGTAAAAGATCCATCAGGTAACGGACAATACACCTATACCAATGAAGCGGGTGTAGCAGTTGTGATAGATGTTCAGGCTGATGTGATCAACAACTTTGAAGATATCATCAACCAAACCGATGTACAGGAAATCATCAATAATATCATTAAAAACGTAGGAGGTAACGTTCACTATGACGGAAATTCCTTTACGTATGTCAATGAAGATGGAGATACAGTTACCTTGGATATGTCTACAATCATTAAGGCTAATGAAACTATTACTACTTTAGTTAAGGACCCATCAGGCAACGGACAATACACTTATACCAATGAAGCAGGTGTAGCAGTTGTGATTGACGTACAAGCGGATGTGATCAACAATTTTGAAGATATCATCAACCAAACTGACGTCCAGGAAATCATCAACAATATCATTAAAAACGTAGGAGGAAATGTTCACTATGACGGAAATTCCTTTACGTATGTCAATGAAGATGGAGATACGGTTACCTTGGATATGTCCACGATTATCAAGGCGAATGAAACTATCACTACTTTAGTAAAAGATCCATCAGGTAACGGACAATACACCTATACCAATGAGGCGGGTGTAGCAGTTGTGATAGATGTTCAGGCTGATGTGATCAACAACTTTGAAGATATCATCAACCAAACCGATGTACAGGAAATCATCAACAATATCATTAAAAACGTAGGAGGAAACGTACACTATGACGGAAATTCCTTTACGTATGTTAATGAAGATGGAGATACGGTAACCTTGGATATGTCTACAATCATTAAGGCTAATGAAACTATTACCACCTTAGTTAAGGATCCATCAGGTAACGGACAATACACCTATACCAATGAGGCGGGTGTAGCTGTAGTAATTGATGTTCAGGCTGATGTGATCAACAACTTCGAAGACATTATTAATAATACGAATGTTCAAGAAATTTTAAATCAATACCTTACAGAGAATGCGGGTAACGTACATTATGACGGAAATTCCTTTACGTATGTCAATGAAGATGGAGATACGGTAACCTTGGATATGTCAACGATTATCAAGGCGAATGAAACTATCACTACTTTAGTAAAAGATCCATCAGGCAACGGACAATATACCTATACCAATGAAGCAGGTGTAGCAGTTGTGATAGATGTACAAGCAGATGTGATCAACAACTTTGAAGACATCATCAACCAAACCGATGTACAGGAAATCATCAACAACATTATTAAAAACGTAGGAGGAAACGTTCACTATGACGGAAATTCCTTTACGTATGTCAATGAAGATGGAGATACAGTAACCTTGGATATGTCAACGATTATCAAAGCTAATGAAACTATTACCACCTTAGTTAAGGATCCATCAGGTAACGGACAATACACCTATACCAATGAATCAGGTGTAGCTGTATTAATTGATGTTCAGGCTGATGTGATCAATAACTTTGAAGATATCATTAACCAAACCGATGTACAGGAAATCATCAACAACATCATTAAAAACGTAGGAGGAAATGTTCACTATGACGGAAATTCCTTTACGTATGTCAATGAAGATGGAGATACAGTTACCTTGGATATGTCAACAATTATTAAGGCGAATGAAACTATTACTACCTTAGTTAAGGATCCATCAGGCAACGGACAATACACCTATACCAATGAGGCAGGTGTAGCAGTTGTGATTGATGTTCAGGCTGATGTGATCAATAACTTTGAAGATATCATTAACCAAACCGATGTACAGGAAATCATCAACAACATCATTAAAAACGTAGGAGGAAATGTTCACTATGACGGAAATTCCTTTACGTATGTCAATGAAGATGGAGATACGGTTACCTTGGATATGTCAACGATTATCAAGGCGAATGAAACTATCACTACTTTAGTAAAAGATCCATCAGGTAACGGACAATATACCTATACCAATGAGGCGGGTGTAGCAGTTGTGATAGATGTACAAGCAGATGTGATCAACAACTTTGAAGATATAATCAACCAAACAGATGTACAGGAAATCATCAACAACATCATTAAAAACGTAGGTGGAAACGTACACTATGACGGAAATTCCTTTACGTATGTCAATGAAGATGGAGATACGGTTACCTTGGATATGTCCACGATTATCAAGGCGAATGAAACTATCACTACTTTAGTAAAAGATCCATCAGGTAACGGACAATACACCTATACCAATGAGGCGGGTGTAGCTGTAGTAATTGATGTTCAGGCTGATGTGATCAACAACTTCGAAGACATTATTAATAATACGAATGTTCAAGAAATTTTAAATCAATACCTTACAGAGAATGCGGGTAACGTACATTATGACGGAAATTCCTTTACGTATGTCAATGAAGATGGAGATACAGTTACCTTGGATATGTCTACAATCATTAAGGCTAATGAAACAGTAACAACCCTAGCAAATGCAAATGGAGTTCTGACGTATACGAATGAGGCTAATGTCCCAGTAGTAGTAGATATTCCTGCTTTAGTTAAGTCTAGTGAAACGTTAACGGTTCTTGAAAATATAGTAACGCAAGAGAGCGAGGAGAGTGGAGAAATTGTTGATATTTATACGCTAACCTACAAAGATGAAGCGGGAGATCTACATCCAATCGATATTAAAGTGTTAGTGAAAGGAACAGAGACAGTAACTACCTTGGTTTATGATCCAATGGAGCATGTATTAACCTATAAAAATGAAAAAGGGGAAGTTACTAACTTAAAATTAACAGATTTAGTTGGTGATGGAGAATCGTTAACTAAGTTGGAATTTGATGCAGCGACCAATTCTTTATTATATACAGATGAGGATGGAATTATTCATACGATTGAAATCGAATCAATTAATAAACATCCTTGGTTGGATTCCTCAACACATAATGTCGCTACTAGTAGTACAGCTGATATTTATACTAAAGGATGGGTTGGAATTGGGTTTACTGAACCATCTGGCGCTCCTAATGAGAAGTTAAGAGTTAATGGAAGTATCACAGCTGTAAATAGTTACTATGCAGATTATGTATTTGAAAAGTATTTTGATGGGTATTCATCCTTAAAATATGATTATAAGTTTAAAAGCTTAGATGTTGTTGAAGACTTTATTAAAGAAAATCGTCACTTACCTGGGATAACGCCTATTCATGAATTGAGTAAATCAGAGGACGGCTATTCTTTTAATGTTTCAGAATTATCAATTCAACTTTTAGAAAAAACAGAAGAATTGTATTTGCATATTATTGAGCAAAATAAAGAATTAGAGGAAAAGGAGTCAAGAATTAAAGAATTAGAGCAAGTTAACCAAAATGTTCAGCAAAAAGTAGAGCAATTAGAGCAAGTTAACCAAAATGTTCAACAAAAAGTAGAGCAATTAGAGAAAATGCTTCTAGACTTCATGCACAAAAACTAACTTTTTAAAATTATTAATTATGCGTTATAATAATACGATATACAAGGGAATGAAAGATATAATTTCATTACTATTGATCCTTTTTATAGGTATCTTTTCAAGTATGGCCCAAACTAATATGACTAAAATTAAAGATGGCACTATTTCTGGATCCGCTGCTGTACCTGGTTTGGGAGTAATACTTGAATTAGAAAGTGTTAATAAAGGATTTTTGACTCCAAGATTGACCACACAACAAAGAGATGCAATTGCAGTTGCCAATAGAACTGATGGTTTATTGATTTACAATAAAACAACAGGCTGTTTTAACTATTGGAGTGAAGTACAAGATACCTGGTTGAGTTTATGTGGTACGCCGCCTCCTGCTGTATTTGAAATTAGTGCAATACAATGTTCAGAGATAACGGTAAATGGAACATTTAAACAAGGAGAATATTTGAAACCTTCAAATTATTTGACTATACCTGTAACAGTAACACAAGCAGGTACCTATGATATTTTAGCTGCAACAAATAATGGTTATTATTTTTCAACTAAAGGAACTTTCCCAACCTCAGGAACATATACTTTGATTGCAGAAGGAGTAGGAACTCCTAATGTGGGCTATAATGTTGGTGAGAATGGAGATTTATTGACTATCTCATTAAATAATAAGCTTAGTACATGTGTCACTAAGTATGTTTTTGTAGACAAAGCAAGTGTTAGCTATGAAATAGATTGTAATGGTGCAATAGTTCAAGGTGACTATATGATCGGTAGATCGTTAGATGGGAATAATAAGATTATTTTAGAGGTTGACGTGCAATCAGTAGGATATTGGAGTATATCAACTAATACAGTCAATGGTTATTCATTTAGAGGATCTGGGACATTTACGCAAATTGGAGGTCCTCAAACCATAGAATTATTGGGAACTGGAACACCAATAGTTTCAGGCTCAAATTCATTTAATTTGACTTCAAATTCTGATGCTGGTACAAGTACAAGTTGTACGGGTGTTCAAGTTGTAGTACAAGCTATTAAGTATACCGTAGATTGTTCTCAAGCAATTGTTGCTGGGGTGTATAAACAAGATGAAGCCATGACAGCTTCTAATACAGTAACGATAAAGGCTAATGTACAAGCAACCGGTGAAACCACAATTCGTACAAATACTGTGGGCGGTATTTATTTCACTTCAGGGCCACTTTCTTTTGATTCACTAGGTGAGAGGGATGTTGTATTAACAGCTGTTGGAACACCAACTACTCCGGGTGTAAATACCTTTACTTTAGATGCATCACCAGGTATGGTTGCTACTTGTGGATTTGATGTTACAATAACAGGACAACCTGTAGCTTATAGTTTAACTTGTTCTACTATAGTGGTAAATGGAACGTATGCTCCTAATATAGCCATGAATGCTACGAATACAATGACATTAAGTGTAAACGTTCAATATCCAGGTGCTTATACTATATCTACCAATACAGTAAATGGAGTGACGTTCTCAGCAAGCGGTACATTTACTTTGACCGGTACACAAGATGTAACATTACAAGCTTCAGGTACAGGTCTAACAGGAGGTACTCATCGATTTACAATTACATCAAATAGTAGTTTAGGAAGTAATACATGTAATAAAAATGTAGAGTTTGTTTATCGCAAAATAAATGTCCTTGGATTAGGAGGTGGTACCTATCAACCTGGAACGGCTAGTAATACGCAAAGTACAAGAGCTATATTACAATCACCTGCGAATTTTGGACCTACAGGAAAAGTTCAAGTAGATGGTATTACGATTGTTAATGGAGGTACAGGACAAGGAGCTACATTGAGAAATAACATCAATAATAATAAAATAGACGTAATTGTAATTGGTTATAATTACTTACCATCAGCAGCATCGATTGCCATTTTAGAAGACTTTGTTAAAAATAAGAAAGGTGTATTGATTCACTCTCAAGAGAATGATGCTACAGGGGCTAGAGATTTAATTAATGCAATAGCAAATTCTGCAACTACTGCTGTATCAGGAACTGGAACCACCTATATTAATCCAATTTTAAATATGGATAATATATTGCTAAATGGGCCTTTTGGAGACATTCGAAATAAAGCAGGAGGAAGTGATGTGAATAATTCTTATTACGTAACAGGTTTTTCGAATGAATATACTAGCTTTTCTCATCAACAAGGTAATACTTCTCGTTCTTGGTTGATTAAGCACAATACACTAGGATATATTTATGTTGGTGATTCTGGATGGACCTCTGGTGATGCTACTAATAGTTCGACAACTATTTGGCCAGCTGCTATGACAGCAGGAGGATTGCCAATCTCTAAAGCATATAATGGAGGTACTTTGGTTTATAATAGTATTTTATACGCTAATATTATGACTTGGGCTATCCAATATGTACAAGAGAATACAAATGTAGATTATATAGTTCCATAGTGGATATAATGAAGAACAATTAAAAAAATAAGCTTGATTTAATCAAGCTTATTTTTTTTTGTATTAAATAAATCATTATAGTGCTAAATCCTCTTGCGTAAGCTTTAATTCTTTTCGCTTTTGTTTTACAAATACTTGTATTGAATCCATATCTATACCTTTTCAGGTATAAATGTAAAAAAATGAAATAATACCCTTTCAGGTATAGTTTGTGTTAAATTTAATGTTTTATATCCGATAGGTGGTATTTTATGAATTAAATAGAACGTGTTTTTCCTTCAAATGGTCCATTAAGATACTAATCCTATTAATTTTTCAAGAATTGTCCATGATTATTCAAATGACAACAAAGGTTTTATTAGTTGGAAAGGCCTATTAGAAGAGCGATTGACCTAAGGATGTCCAAATTTTAGTGCTATAAATAAGCATATTTGATGCCTAATATGACCTCTAACTACTTTTTTTTATAATCCCTTCCTATTTCTTGGTATTTTTGAATGATGATAAGTTTTACACAAGCAAAAGAGATAATTGTTTATCTGATGATAGATAGGAGTGTATTTTGCTTTTTTTAATCGTTTCATCGAGTAAAATTTTATACCTCGCGATACAATAAATAAGATCCTAGCATTCATAGGGGTTTATCCCCAATTTTTGTATTTTTGTGTAACACTTTTTTCAAAGTAATTCAAAGGAAAATCAACTACATTTTTTTTAACAGATAAAAGAGTATTGTACAGACAGAAGAAGAATTAGATGTTTTGTTTCCAGATCAATTTGATTTATTTCAAACAGTATGATAAATATTGTAAACTTAATCATGTCCATATCTTTGATAAGTAATCCCTAATTTGTCGCGTTGTTCTTTAAAAGCCTCTTCACTTATAAATTCAGCTGAAAAAGTAAAAAGGTTTAGCATGACTTTTTTATGTTTTAGACTGCATATATTTTCTGATAATATTTTATGTGTTTAATATTGTTGTTTATTCTTTATTTTAATTTTATTACTATTTATTAACTTAAATATTGTTCTTATAGTTAGTGTTTTTTCTATTTTATAAAATATATATAATTATTGTTAGGTTAATTTTAAGTTAATAAAAAAATTACTATACTTGTTGATTATTTCTAGATTGATTGCGATTAAGTATAAAATATAATTTTTGTATTTTAAATTATCATATATAATACTGTTTTATAAAAGTTTTTGAATTTGATTTTTTGATATTTTCTTAATGTTAAATCAAATTATTGTTTGAATAATTAATTTTTAATGGCAATGAAGCATTGAATTTCAGCCTAGCACTACCTAGAGCACTTTACAGTAAATCTTATTGTTCTGTTCTTTGCTTTCAATCGTTGCATTTAAATCTTAGCATATGTACAAAACCTTACTCTATTCCCTTGTTATTTTATGTTCAGGCACACTAAGTTGTTTCGGACAAAAAACGTTTAAAGACAGTCATCAATTGTTTTGGGTGAAAGGTGTAGATACGCCTAATAGCCATACTGGATTTAATTATCATGCGCCTATTGCATTTAGTGGTGAATTTCCAGTGCTCAATAAGAAATTTACTTCTTCGACCTTTAGCTATGTTTTTTATGTAGTAAAGACGACAAAAGGGGGAGAGAAATTATTCTCACTCTATGATTCGGATGAGTTGCATACGTTTTATACTGATGTAATCAAAACCAATTCGGAAGTAAAGGTTGATTTGTCCTACTTGAATCAAGGGGCTGTTGTCAATTTTAATTTTTACAATAAAAATTTTAAAAAGGGAAAGTCTAAGGGAATTATGTATTTAGATAATACGTATGATAAGACGACAACTGCCTTGTACGAGGTTTTGATTTGTAACGACTGCTCTGAGTCTTTAAAGCGCAATCAAATTGATACTTATTTGGCGTTGAAGTATGGAATTACATTGGGTGATAAATCCAAGTATTGGAGTAGTAAAGCAGTCAAGGTTTGGGATGAAAAGCAGGATTCTTCTTTCAATAACCACATCATTGGTTTAGCAAAGGATCAGTATTTTGGTTTGAATCAAACCGCTACCAAGAGTAATGTAGAGCCGGCTGTTGTATTCAAAAAAACGGATGCCACCACCAAGTTAGAAGACCAAACCTATGTGTTGATTGGCGATAATGGCAAGGAAAAAACGTTTGACGCTCAGAACAATCGCTTTAAGCGCCAGTGGTTGGTTCAAAATAAAGGAGAACACGCCCTGACCTTTGATCTGGAGGTTGCCGTTCAACCAGAGAAAGAGAATACTTATTTTTTATATACTTCACAAGGGGGCGAGATTGCCCATGATGTTACAGATACTGTAAAGTTGCGCTTTGCAGCTATCACAGTACATCCACAGTCTAGTACCTATTTGTCTATTGGCAGAGTAAAACCATTTGCTATTGATATTGAACAAGATAGTTTAGGAATCAATCGCAGTTATAAGTTGGGAATGAATGAAGTAGGGGAGCCTCCTTTTTACATTCAGGTAACGGATGTACAAACCAAACAAATCCATGCTTTTATCAGTGAAAGTACATCCTTTCCTTTAGTAGGGTTACCTAGCGCTACGTATGCTTTGAGCGTGCAAGATACCCAAGGGCAACAAGCGGATATTGCATCTGTTGTTTTGGATTTCTCTGAGGCAGATCAGCTGAGCCTAGCTTCTACTTGGGCATTACAAGGACGTGATTTGATCGAAATTAAACCTCAAATTAAGAGTAAAAACAAACAATACGGATACCGTTGGTATTTAGAGGATAAGCTTATTTCTACAGCTCCAGTTCTACGGGTAAACTACCCAGGTAGTTTCTCGTTGGAGGTAACGGATGTACGAGGTAAATCACAGCGTTTTGGATTTACGGTTGACAAGCAAATTAAAACAGCTGATGGTATAGAGGAGCAGTGGTTGGTCACTCCTAATCCGGTGGTAGCAGGAGAGGAATTCACGGTACACTATGATTTTGAATCCGCTAAACAGGTTGATTTTTATATCTATACCCTAGAAGGGAAATTCATTCAACGCAAAAAACTAGGCCTCATTGAAGGAGGAACATACACCTATCGCTTAGCGGGTAGAACAACGTATTTGCTAGTTTCTATCATCAACAACAAAACATCTTTTCAAACCTTAATTGTTAAATAACCTTACTATGATGCAATTTTTTAAACGATATCAAAGAGAGATTTCTACTTTTATTTTGATAAGCTTACTACAAAGCTTTGTATTTGAGGTTTTTACAGCTTATGCAAAACCAATTCCTATTGCTGAACGCGCGTATTTTTATGGAACTTCTCCTGTGTTAACGGAAGAAGAGAAATACGACAACGAAGTACTGGATGAACAAGAGGGCGTGTATACCCTGAATCCTGAGGATTTGTTTACGGTTGAAGAAGGAAAAGAAGAAGTAAAAGAAGAAAGAAGAAACACCTACACCTCAAGTTTCAGTTACTAGAACTGCAACGGAGGCTAGAATGGCTCCAAGAATGGAGGGATCTTCTACACTATATGCGGCAGATATACCGTATGGGGTGATTGGTCACAATGAACACCTACTGTATGATGATCCAAGTGATAACTTATTTAAAATACAACTCGCTGATGCGGTTGATCCTGCAGCTACTTATGTGCTCTCGTATGAATTGTTTGGCGCTTCTAGTGCGATTGAAGTGGCGAAGAGTATTAACACCACAACGAGTGTGGGTGGATACCTGACTAGTCAAAACAATCAGTGGACCCGCGTAGAGGAATTTGTATCACCTGCTAATTTAAAACAAGGCCTCAATACTATTTTATTTACTGCAGATTCACAGACTAAATACTATTTGGTTCGCAATTTACAGCTTGAAAAACGCGTAAATCAACCACAAGGAGATAAGATTCAGGTTAATGATGTGGTGCGTGATAGTTTAACAGGCAAAGTGTATGTGTCGGGAGTAGTTCCGCCACATCAACAAATGGAACTATTTATTTCAGGACAGCAGATTCCGATCACTCATCATACATTTGAGTATGTCGCCCAAGCAGAACAAGCAGTAGCAGAGCCCTTGGTTGTAGAACTCAAGGAAAAAGGACAAGTGGTTTATACCCAAGTTATACCAGTAGAGACAAGTAAAGCATTCGCTCAAACGAAAGCGGTAACTAAAGCGTATGATCGTCATCACTTTGAGGTACAAAAAATTGAAGAAGCTTCTGTTTTTGGTTTCGGTCAAGTGGCTCTTGAATTTCCTCAAGGTAGCTTTAAGAAAGATTTCGTATTGTCCATGCAAGAACTTCGTGCAAGTGATTATGCTCCAACGGGTATGGCATTGGTCAATGTAACAGCAAACAATGGAGCTTATCGTTTTTTACCAGATGGGATTCAGTTTGACAAAGATGTTACAGTAAAAATACCGTATGATGTAACGGCAATTCCTCGTGGATATAGTGCCAAAGATATTCAGGTATTTTACTTTGATACGGATAGTAAGCAGTGGACCAAAGTAAAGGTAATTGATGTATTAGAAGAAACACAACAAGTTGTGGCATTGACCAATCACTTCACAGATTATTTAGCAGGCGTGATTGAAGAACCAGAGAGTCCTGATGGAGATGCTTTTGCCCCAACGACTATTAGCGGAATACAAGCTGTGAATCCAACGGAGAGTATTCCGATGGTTAGTGTGCCTCAAATTAATGATAAAGGAGATGCAGCGTTGCAATTTCCATTGATATTACCTAAGGGAATCCACGGGATGACTCCTGATATCTCGGTGAATTACAACAGTAGTGCAGATGAAGGGGATTTTGGATTGGGATGGAGTTTATCTGTGCCCACGATATCCGTAGATACTCGGTGGGGAGTTCCGTTGTATGACAATGGAAAGGAAACGGAGTCTTACCTCTACAATGGGGAGGAATTGCTTTTGGTACAAAGTGATAATATCTTATATGCACCTCATAAAGATCGTTTGATTAACCGTGTAGCAGATGCTACTTTTCAAAAAGCACAGCACAACCCCAATCAGGTCATCAAACGCTTGGGATCTGCTAATAACTATACCTGGGAAGTGACTGATTATGCTACGGGATGGATTTATGAATATAAAACGTATGCAAAAGGAAAGTGGTATCTGTCCAGGGTAAGTGATGCTTACAAAAATGCAATGCGATATGAGTATGGAAGAAATGCCAGTGGTGATTATCAATTGAGTAAAATTATGTATAATATACAGGAATCGAATACAACTACGTTTTCTGATTTTAGCCAATTTGAAATTGAAATTCATCGAAAAACGACGATTGATTCCCCATCAGGCCCTCGTCGTGATGTGAAAGTAAACAATCGCTCAGGAGAGGAATCCAAAAGTGTGGATTTGATCGATAAAATAGTGATTAGTTTAACAGGTAAATCTTGGTATTATTATACACCAGAGAATGAATTTGTATCCTTTGGTCATATGTCTAATGAATATGAGTTTAAGTATAAAGCAGGTCAATTTGGACGAAGCTTGCTATATAAGATAATCAATAAGAATAGCAATAATAATTATGATCATAATTTTAATACGACACAGCCTGTAATCGAAGAATATACTTTTGATTATCACGATGATATAGGAAGTGGTTCTTTATTTGAAACAAGTGGAAAAACCTATAATACGTTTAAGGATTATGCGACGGATTATGATGATTTTAAAATTTATATTTCGGCATTGGGTGGAACAGAAGGAAAATCGACGAACTTTAGTGGTGGTGGATCTATTGGTATTGTTACCCCAGTTTTCCCTAGTTCTTGGATTCCATTTAGTTGGGCTGCTACCTTTGGAGCAAATTTCGGAGGAGGATCTTCGAATTCCGAAACGAAGGTAATGATGGCGGATATTGATGGCGATGGATTACCAGATAAAGTATTCAAGGATGGGAGTAAGTTTTTCTACCGTAAGAATTTAGGTGATAAGTTTTCGTCAGAAGTTTTCCCGATTAAAGATCTTCCTAACCTAAGTTACTCTAGAAATACGAACAGTGATATGGGGTTTAGTGCGAATATCATGGTTGGAAATTATACAGAATCGGACGCAAAAAGCGCATCTAAAACAACGACCTATATGACGGATGTGAATGCCGATGGACTCTTGGATGTTGTGGATAATGAACGCGTGTATTTTGGGTATATTGATCCGAGAACCAAAGCACCTTCGTATAGTTTAGATAGTTCGATTACGCCTGTAATTATTCTAAAAGAAGAGGATGTAGCGCCTATATTGAATCCAATACCTCAGGTAGATATGACTAATGGCCCGATGGATATCGTTATGGTTTGGCGTGCGCCAAAACCAGGACAAGTAAGGGTATCAGGAACCATTACCAAACAACATGTGGATTTAGAGAATGGAGTGAAGTTTTCAATCGAGCGTATGCATGAAACCAATATGGGCAATGCAACTTATGTTTTAGGGCCTAATTTAATGCTATCTACGCGTGAGAGTCACAATCATACCTTGACCGTAGTCAAAGGAGATTTGTTGTTTTTTAGAGCACATACCAATCAAACTCCTTTTGAAGAATTGGGAGTGAAGTGGAATCCTCGTGTTGAATATACAGGCGAAAATCCTGATCCAATTCAAGCGGCTTCTCGTCATGAATCATCTTATGATGAGGGGGTTTTAGTAGGAACTAACTTAGAACATACTTTCAATACTAAAGGAAAGTACCGCTTGGAGTGGCCTAATTTTAGCAATTACGATGAGGATCGAGTGACTATTCGCGTTTCTTTTTTCAAAAAAGGAACCGATGGCGGAGGAAACCTACCTGTAGTAGGAAATAATGTAGTGATTTATGAGAAAACAAGTAATATACGTGAGTATACGAGCTTTAATTCACCTAATCTAGACTTAGACATGAGTTCGATTACCAGTGTACCGAGCAGTTTTCTTTATGTTAAGGTAGAAGTGTTGAGTGATTCTGAAATTAATTGGGGGCAACTAGATCGAAAATTCAAACCCAAATTAGTCTCTCTAAACCGCGAGAATACGGATGTTTACTTAACGCCTTATTATGGCAATTACAGCAAGGTACATACAAGTTATACACCTTTACAATTCATTGCTTCGGGACCTAATGTTCGTGTAACAATAAAAAATAATTTTTCTTTACCTGCTTGCACAGAGGCCGTTTGCCGAGATCGTTATGTGTATTTAGTAGCCCGTTATTCTAATGGACAAATTGTTCCTTTGGTGAACTCTAGTTCAGGTGCTCCTTCAGGGTATACTAAATTTCGTTATAAATTTAATGCAGCGGGTAATATTGTACAAAAGCAACGTTTAAATGAAAATTATGTTTACCAAAATTTAGATGATAGTAATAATATTAATTTAACTACGAGTATTGGTGAAAGATTCTTTTTTGAATATTATACCACAGAATATAAAATAGGAGAATTGTTGGATGCGTATCAAAACAGTACAGCAACTCCGTTAATTAAGGTAACAGGAGGCAGTCCTGCCCCTTATACTTATATGAAAGGGGTAGACAGTACAGGTAAGGTAAAAGCCAACGTTTACACTTCAGAACAAAATACTGCTTGGGGGCCGATGTTCCGAAATTGGGGGCAATTTGCTTACAAAGGAGCGGATGTTGGGCAACCGTATGAAGCTATTGTGGGTAAAAATATACACCCTTTTAATTCTTCGAGTACCACGAGTACAGGAGCAACAGCAGAAGATATTTTAGGGAATCCCAACACGACTTTAGATCAAGTGGAAATGAATATAGAGGATATCCGAGGGATGGCTGGTAATATGACAGAATCCTTTGCTATGCTCTTGCCAAACAAGCAAAAAGAACGCTGGGAAAGCCATGAGCATTTGTATGTTTCTCGTTCAGGAGTTAGCCCCTATACGCGATTCTTAACGGATGAAATTCCAGATTTACGCCCACCAACAGTGCCAGTAGGTAATTATGGAGCTGCGGGAATTAATAAATATTCTGCTGTAAAGAATAAGAGTAAAAACAGATCGTTAGGGTTTGGTATGCTTTCCATTGGCGATACCAAAGTTGATGGATCGAGTGAATTGTTGAATGAGTTTATGGATGTCAATGGCGATGGTTTTCCTGATATTATTGGTGAACGCGTTCAACTAACAGCGAAACGAGGAGGACTTTCTAATCGTATTGTTGAGGCTAATTTCACAATCTCTACTTCCATTAGAGGAACCGGATCTTTATTGGGAGGGTCATATGCTGGTGTTCGCAGCGGTGCTACTTCAGGAGCAGCGAATGATGGTAAATTGAATTTAGTAGTCGGAAATCAAGGAAGCGCCTCGGCCAGCCGTAGTCGCTTTAGCACCACCAATACCACGAAACGCTTTTATGTAGATATCAATGGAGATGGATTGGTAGATATTGTGCAAGATGATGGCAGTGTATTATTAAACTATGGAGGCGTATTTAGAAGAAGTACTACTTGGGGTAGTATTCCTTTTCAAAAAAATATTACAGAAACTAAAAATGGCGGCGGCGGCGGCGGTTTCTCAGCAATATCTAATATGGATATTTCTCTAGGTATGAGTTTCTCAGAAAGTACATCTCGAGATCAAGTGTTTTATATGGACTTAAATGGGGATGGATTACCTGAAAAAATTGATGATGGGAAGTATTACATCAATAGAGGTATTGGTTTTGAATCTTCAGGATATCCTGTACCAGGAAATCAAGCACAGAAATCAGTTGAAGGAGGGTTGAATGGAAATATAACAATTTGTATTTATTTTCCAATTCCTATTATTTTTACGGGACCGAAGTTTTGTTTTTCTTTTGGAGCTGCTGCAGGACGAAATGTTTCGAGTGAACAAGGACGTTATATGGATTTTGATGGGGATGGATTTATGGATTATGTTACTTCCTCTAGAAATGAAAGTGTAACCGTATATAAATCGCGTATTAAACGCACGAATTTATTGAAGAAAGTAACCCAAGCTACGGGAGCTACTATTAGTTTGGATTATGATGTGAAAAATCCAATTGACGGAACAACCATCGGAACAACGTACAAAATGCCGTATAAGAAATGGGCTTTGACCAAAGTATCGGTTTATGACGGTTTTGAAGGAGATGGTAAAAATACTACCCAGTACGCGTATGAGTATTACAATGGGTATAAGGATCGTAAAGAGCGTAACTTTTTCGGGTTTGGAAAAACAAAATCACATCTTTTACATGCTAATGGGGTTCCTTTCCGTACCGATATAACGGAATATGTACAGGATGGTATGCGCGATAATGAATTGTATATGCCAGGAACAAGTTCGGATCTTAAACAATACATTTATAAAAAGGGATTACCGAAAAAGACCTATACCTTAGATAAGAGAAGAAGGCTCTTAACCGAAACGACTTATGACTATAAATACTATGATAGTCGTCGTATAACAGGAGATATTAATACAGTAACAACTTCGAATACGGAGGTAAATGTATTTACGGAGAAATTATCCGTATTGCCTTTGGTGACCAATATGCAAACCAAGCAATGGATTTATCAAGAGGAAACGGGAACGAATGCATTAGTGAATCAAATGCAACAAAAATTCCTGTTGTATGATAAGAAGGGGAATGTCAAGAAGTATCAGGATGTAGACCGCGGACTAACGGTAGATATCACGTATAATTTGGGACGTAAAACCATGCCGATTAGCCATAAAGTGAGTCTGACCGCAACCAATCAACAGTTGCGCTTGACCAAAGCAACACTTGTGTCAAATGGAACCAAGTATTCGAGTGTGAGTAAGCATTTGTCAAATACAGAAGCGGTAACGGTTAGTTTTAAATACAATGCTGTTGGAAATATAACCGCTAAAATTTTGCCAGGAGGGTATGCGTTTGAATATTATTATAAATATGATGATCATATAAGAATGAATCCTCAAGCATACACCGGAGATTATTTTAATCTTGTACCTACGAGAATAGTAGATTCGTTTGGTAATATAACGCGAATTTATCCTAATGCTTTTGGAGCACCTGTAATATCTGTTGATACATACGGAGAACAAATTCAGTATAAATACGATGCATTCAATCGTCTATTAGAAGTGAAAGGACCTTATGAAGAGGAATGGACGATCCGAAACAAATATTTGAGTAATAGAAAGTCTATGACTCAACACAATCTGGGCGATGGGTTCATTTTGCATACCAGTATGTTTACCGATGGACTAGGACGTGTGATTCAGGTGAAAAAGCAGTTGGAAAATGATACAGAATACGAAGGTTGCGAGAGTGGTAATGTAGCCCTGCGACTTGCGGTGTCTGGTAAAAATGTATATGATGAGTTTGGGCGTGTGGTGACGAATTATCTTTCGGAAGAAGAGCTGTATTGTAGTCCATTGGATTTGGATGCTATGGGATTCAATAACCTGAGTCCACAAGAGGTGTTTGAAACGATTTTAACTACGTATTATCCAACAACGGATGAAGATAGACGTAAAATTACAACAACCTATGATGATCAAGACCGTGTATTGAAACAGTTGGTTAACAGCTCTAATTCCCTGACAGAAAATACGTATAGTTTCGAAAATCAATGGATGACGCATAAGGTTGTGTTGCCAGAAGGAAATACAACGGTTAGTTATTTTGATAAATTTGGGCAAACGGTAATTCAAAACCAATTGGGTAATGGGCAAACATTGAGTACAATCTTTGCGTATGACAATTTGGGACAAGTGAAGGAAGTAGCCAATGCAGCTAATCATTTTACTAGATATGAATACGATTTACTGGGGAGAGTGAAGCAAAAGGAGACCTCAGCTGCTGGAAGAACTTCATATAAATATGATGAATTAGGGCAAGTTGTTGAGAAAATAGATGGGAATGATTTAATTATTAATTATGAATATGACTTTAATCGCTTAATAAGGGTAAGTGGACATGAGATATCTACAAAGTTTAGATATGAACAAGGAGGACGCTTAGCTTTAATGGATGATAATACAGGGACACATGCATTTAAATATGGTAAGCTAGGAGAAGTAGTTGAGGATCTGAAGATGATTCGAGATAAAAATGGAACGCAGCGTTACTTTAAAACCAAATACAAGTACGATTCATGGGGTAGAATCCTGCAAATCATTTATCCAGATAGAGAAAAAGTGTTTTACAGATACAACAGCGTAGGACAATTGATCTCTATGGTGAATCAAGATAATTTTGAGTATTTAACTAACGTGAAGTATACTTATTTTGATCAACCGTATTTTATTCAGTATGGAAATAAGGTAGAAATGGTTCAAGAATTTGATAGCTTGGAACGCCTACGTGCAGCACAATTTGGAACAAGGCAAGGAAATAATCACTTGGGTATATTTTCTAGAAATGTATATAGGTATGATAGAAATAACAATATTTCAGATGTGTATAATGAATATAGTCAAGAGGAACGACTCAATATAGGAGGAAGGTATAAGAAGAACTATAAATATGATGCCTTCAATCGTTTGGCTGATGCTTATGGACAATGGGATGGAAAGTTTGAAGTGCATAGTTATAATTTAGAGATGAAGTATAACAAGGATCATTCTATTGCTGTGAAAAAGCAAAGCCATCGCGTGTATGATCGAAATAGCCAACAAACGAGAAATACAGAAAATGCTTTAACTAGAAATTATCAATATGGTGATGCTAGTGTACCTCAATTAACGGCTATTGAAGGAAGCCATGCGGATGGAATCGGGTTTTATCAAAAATTTAAGTACATGGCGAATGGGAATATCAATGAGATTGAATCTTCTGGGAATATTCCTGATGCACTAGAATATCAAAAACGTATAATAGATTGGGATGGTAATAATAACATCATAAAAATTAAAGAAAATACCGGAATAACCAGTACGTATTTGTATGATGGAAAAGGAGAACGCGTGATTAAGCGTTTGAGTGGAGGAAATAATCTGAATATCAATGGAGAACACATGCAAGATGGGATGTATGGCACAGATGAGGTCTTGTATCCAAGTGGTAATTTG
The DNA here is from genome assembly GCF_029894455.1 of Myroides gitamensis. Classification (NCBI taxonomy): domain Bacteria; kingdom Pseudomonadati; phylum Bacteroidota; class Flavobacteriia; order Flavobacteriales; family Flavobacteriaceae; genus Myroides; species Myroides gitamensis. Next base: position 1,156,440 of record NZ_JARYHN010000001.1, on the reverse strand, counting down.
GTATATACCGACAGAATGTATACCAAACATTATTATGCCAATGCCAAACGCATAGCCTCTCGTATTGGAAATTCTGATGATATTTTATATTTTGAACGCGAAGATTTCAATGAAGAAGAGTTTTCAACGACCGGTCCGAATCGTCCTGATTTATCGTTATCGTCAACAAATCGAGGAAAAAGGACAAGCATTCGCAGTGTAAGTGGCCCAACAAGTGGCTCATCGAGAACAAATGGATTGAGAGATGTTAATGGAAATGGCAGTCAAATGTCAGAGACCATCTGTAGAAATCAGATTGACTTCTTACTAAATAGCCTATATAATACACCTGAGAAGGAGTATTGTAGAAGACAATTATTAGCTATTATAGAAGAATTTACACGCTATGAAACGCGTTGTGTAGAGCCTTCGTCCAATCCGAACCAACCCTGTTTGCGTTATGAACGGGTAGCTGTTGGTGTGGATTACTGCTTGGCTTTAGAAAAAATCAATGCTACGGGCTGTGTGAAATATACCGACGATGGGTTGATTATCGATCCAGAAACGGGGTATATTTACGATCCGCTTACAGGAATTCCGTATGATCCAATTACCAAGAAACCAATTGATTTAGGACTAGTTAAAGACGAAGAAGAAGCAAGACGTCGACGATTGCAATTGGAGTGTTATAATCTCTTGTTGGATTATATCCATTATTATGAAGAAATAGATGATAAACCACAAAGCTATTATGAGCTTCTTAGGTATTACATGTGTTTACGTTGTACTAAATGCGAAGACTGTGCTTATTTACCAGGTGTGACTTTGCATGAAGATGGTGTGACTTATATAATTAATTTTTGTACATTAGTTGTTCCGCCACTTCCACGAGATCCCGATCCGCAACCCGAACCCGAACCTGAGTTCCCAGCGGAAGAGATAGGAGAAGGCGAAGAAGAAGAATGGCAGGATGATCGTCAGGAAAGTAGACCAATTGAAGCCAATCCATTGGAACAACACGGTCCTGTTTGGTGGTATCATAGCGACCATTTGGGCAGTACGTCGTATATTACCGATGTTTTAGGAACACCTGTACAGTACGTGGAGTATTTACCGTTTGGAGAAGTGATGGTGGAACAAAGCACCAACAACCTCTTGGAGAATGTGTATAAATTCAATGGTAAGGAATTAGATACGCAAACAGGGTATTACTATTACGGAGCGCGATATTACGATCCAGGTACGAGTATATTTTTGAGTGTGGATCCGTTGGCGGAAGAGTTTCCTGCATGGATACCATACCATTATGTACACAATAACCCGATTAATTTGATTGACCCAACGGGTATGGCAGCTGATGGATGGATTATTAATGAAAAATCAGGTGAAGCAAAATTTAGTGAAAGTTATGATGGAACGAATACACCTGATGGATGGTACTATGGAGACGCAATAATTGGAGATAAAACAATTTATAATGCTGATGGAACACATCAACCAATTGATTCGGGAAGTGAAAATTGTGTATCATGTCATCACGATTTTAGGATTGGAGATGGAAATGATAAAGATTTAAGTGGAAATTTAGGAGGATATCATATGTATGGAGGCGGAAGTGATGATAATGGTCGTAAGAGAGGAAGTATTAAAGGAATTCCTAAAGTTGTTAATGCTGATGATTTTGGAGGTAAAGGAGCAGGTGGAGCGGTTACTAAAAAAAATAGCATTTTAGGGTTAATTCAATATTTTAGTAGTGCTATTAGTGATTTTACAAATGATAAAGATAAAGCTGTGAGAGAAACTAATGATACTATTTGGGTGAAAACAAAAAATCCAATGGGCGTTAGTATGAAAGGATATAAATTAAAGAATCAAAAAGTTGAAGAAGATGATAAAAAGTAGATTAATAATATATGGTAGTTTAATTTTTTGTTTTATGAATTTTTCCTGTGACTACACTAAAAAGGACAGTTATAATTCATTTGATATTCAATTAGATGCTATGTTTTACGAATTAGGAAAAAATGTAGATAAAGATTGTTTATTGTTAGAACAGTTAATTATTAAGGATTTGTCAGTTTTAAAAGAAAATAATGAAAAATATAATATTGGTAGCCAAATAAATAGTGAATTTAAACAGTATTATGATTATTTGACTTATGTGGACTCTATTAGTAGTATTAATCAAAGAAATGAATTCTTTACCGAAGGGCAATTGAACAGTGAAGGTTTAATTTTTTTAGAGAAAAGTAAAATAATATTAAGTAAAATGAATTCATATATAAAAAATGATGATTTGTTGGAAAGAATTGATTTACTTTTAGGAATAGATGATGTACAGAATGAAGATGGAGTTTATTTAAAGTATTTAGATTACTATTATAATGGAGTTCCTCAAAATACTTTCAGTTATTTAATAAAGAATAGAAAAAGAGATTTATTGTTAATTGAAAGAGAGATACTAACTATATTAAAGTAACAAATAAAAACTCACCCCAACCTTCCAAAACGGATCGTTGGGGTTTTGTTATTTTAGGGGGTATTGTTTAGTGGATAAAAAGAAACACCCTACCACCATTACACTATTAAAAAAGGCTTCGACTTTAACCAACGACAATGGTAGAAGTGTTTCAAAAAGGTAAAGTACAGCCATAGACTACAAAAAAGCAACAGTGGAGTAGTAAAAAGAGTAGTTGGGTTTTGGGCAGTGGTTTATATAATAGCAAACAATTACAATGTACACTACAATTTAAAGGCGTACAATTGATTTAAAAAGTGTTTTGCTGTAAGTTATCTATTGCAATAAAATTAAATGGTTGTAGCAATGTATTTAAAAGTAGTTTATCGTCAGTGGAGTAGTAAAGAGGAACGAAGTGAGTCGAAGGCTACGACAGTGAGGATAAACAATTGTGGTTTGAAATACTACTTTTTTACATTGAACTAAAGACTACCATTGAAAAGAATAAAAACAGCCAAATGAAAATCAAAAGATTGTATGTATTTATTTTTGCAACATAGCAATTGATTCATTAAAACAAAGTAAATCGATTGTACGAAGGATTTACTGCATTAAAACCAATGTTTGAAGCAAAGAATGATATTGCATTTACTTTATTGAAGTACAAAAGCAGAAAGTAGTCGACGTATTAAACTACAAAGCAGAAATACCATTGTTTTTACTTTTAGTACAACAATTAAAAAATAATACAATGCATAAAGAGCCAAACAGAGATCAATTACTTCCAAGAAAAGAACAAGTAAAACCAACAGAGCAAAAGATAGTTAATACTCAGCATAAATCGATTGTAAATCAAATATCATCTATAAAAGAGGAGATAGAAAAAAAAGAACAAAATATATTCAATACTCAAGATAACTTAAGTACAACTCAAATACCTCTGATAAAAGAAGAAATAAAAACAATAGAGCGAAAAACAGGTAATATTCAACGCAATTTAGGGGTAATTCAAGTACTACAATTAATAAAGGAAAAGGCAGAAAGAAGAGAGCAAATTATGGATCAACAAAAAATTGAGGTTCCCTATTGGGGACTTAATTCTGTTTATTCATATAATGATATTAAGACAGCGAATAGTGATGTTAGAAAATTTTATAATCAATTTAAAAAAAATTTTTTAACTCATGTGTTTTTGCCACTGACAAAAGATGAAATAAATTATGCTTTCGTGCTTTTATTTGATTTTGAAAGAGAGTTTTTGATTACTAATGATTATGAGAAGTTAAAATCTAATTATAATATTCTTGTTAAACATTATCCAAGAACTAGAATTTATTGTGAACAGATATTAGAAAAAAGAAATGCAGTTAATACAATAAATATTGCTACAGAAGTTGTAACAGAGAGTGAATCTATTCAAAAAGAAAGTAATGAACAAATAACTCAGGTCCCATATTGGAATAGTGGATACATTTATTCAGTTACTGCCATTAAGTATGCTGAAAGGGAAATAAAAAACTTTTATAATAAGTTTAAACAGGACTTTAAAAGTAAATCATATATAAAATTAGAGCAAGATAATTTAGGTTATGCTTTTACTTTAATGTTTGATTTAGAACAGGAACATCAAGAAAATAAAGACTATTTGAAATTAGAATCGTATTATCGTGTACTTGATGAGTTGTATCCAAAAATAAGTAAATATACTGCGAGTATATTAAAGAAATATAATTCAAACACGTTATCAAATAATTATGGAGACCTGATCCAAAATAATTCTCATGGTAGTTATATTAATTATAATGAGCAGGATTATTATGTAGGGAATTATATTAAGGAAAAGTTTGATTTAACTCCAAAACAGATTAGATATTTAAATAGAATTGGTATTTATCATGAGACAGTTTTTAATCAAGCTGAATTTTGCTTTAATCAACAGGGGCTGGTATATTGTAGAGTAATAGATGCTTTAGAAAAGTACTGTAAGAAGAATAATACAACTTTATCTGTTAGAATTGATGAAATAGCAGCTCTACTAAAAAAGCATGATTCAAATCCATACTATGCTCAGTATTATTCTGAAGGATCGAGTTTAAAATCCTATAAACAAGAAATTTATAGATACTTTTTTAAGCTTACAGAGAATAAAGTCCGTGAATTTTATAATCACAAACGCAAGTTAAATGTAGATGCTCTACACACAAAACCTGAAATAATTGACCTATTTGAAGATTTGCAAAGAGTTTTTGAAGAAGCATTGGAAAAGGAGATTTTGTTATGTGAACCTGCAAATTTAGAATCAGAACTTGTTTTAAATAAACAAAACACAACAAGATGGAAAATTGCATTTGAGCAAATTGTAAAAAATATTCAAAATGCAGTAGAGTTTAAAAAAGAGATTGATCAGTTAGCTGAGTTTAATAAGTATAACCCTTCCATAGAAAATATCTATTTTGATGCCAGTAAGCACATTGCAAAGCAGGATCAATTATTGGCTTTAGAATATTATTTAAAATACATCCAAGCAGATTTAGATTCTGCAACTATAAATAATAAACCACTGAATAAAACCACACTTAAAGTATTATTTAAGAATCAGCAGCAATTAGATCAGTTCAATGTTATTTTGGATAATTTTTTAAAAACAAAGGATTTTGAGCGTGCAGTAAAGGAGCTTAAAGGCATTTATGAAGTTAAGCGAAAAGAAATTAAGCTTGATTTTGAAAAGATAAGTGATGTAAAAAAGCAACTAAATGAAACTGTTGAGCTTTTAAATGAATATTTAGAAGATGAGGATGTAGAATCAGAATTAGATACTTCGTTATTAGAACAATTGGCAACAAAACCAAAACAAGAAAGTTTGTTTAATGAAGAGTTAGGATATAACACACATGAAATTGAACTTTTACAGATGATTCAGAATTTTAATAATGAAATTACGCGTGAATTAGTAGAAGAGTTTGCAAGTGAGAATGGGGTGTTTGTAGATTCATTAATCAACAATATTAATGAAAAGACCTATGAACTTATTGATGACAATTTAATCGAAGAACAAGAGGATACTTATACAATTGAAGAACAATATTATCAAAATATACTAAAGTAATGACAACTAATATCAAGCCAAAAGAAGCAACAGCTATAATTAATTCTCTTATTGGAGGTGTAGTACCTAAGATAGGAGTTTCTCATATTGCAGTAGGAAGAAATGAAGAAGTAAATGCCTTTATTAGCGCTTTAGAAGATGTTAAGAATGGCCATAGTATAATGAAGTTTTGGATAGGAGATTTTGGGTCAGGAAAATCTTTTATGCTTCATTTATTAAATACAGTAGCATTAAAGCAAAAATTTGTAATTGCTAATGCAGATTTTACTCCTGAGAATCGATTATACAGCAACGATGGTAAAGCAGTACTTCTTTATTCTGCTATTATGAATAACCTAGCTATTCAAACTAAACCTGAAGGAGGGGCACTGCCTATCTTACTGCAAAAGTGGATTGAGAGTGTTTTAATGAAAGTTTCTAAGGATAATCAAATTCCACTTACTGAGATTACACAAGAACAAAATCTTCCACTTGTTGAAACACAAATTATGACTACGATTAATGAACTATCTGATGTAGGAGCATTTGATTTTGGATCTGTAATTATGAAGTATTACCAAGGATATATTCAGAATGATGAAAACCTAAAAAAATATGCGCTGAAATGGTTGAAAGGCGAGTATAAGACAAAAACAGAGTCAAGATCAGAATTGGGTATTAGAGAAATTATTGATGATCATAATTACTATGACATGCTTAAAAACTTCTGTAAGTTATTTACAAGTATTGGATACAGTGGACTTATGATAAACTTAGATGAAGCAATTAATCTCTATAAAATTCAAAATTCAGGTACAAGGGAAAAAAACTATGAAAAAATACTAACAATCTATAACGATTGTTTACAAGGTAAAGTAGAGAACTTATTCTTTAATATAGCGGGGACAAAAGACTTTTTAGAAAACGAAAGAAGAGGTCTTTTTAGTTATAATGCTTTAAAAACTAGACTTCAAACCAATAGATTTGAAACGCAAGAAATTCGTGATTTTGCTCAACCTGTGATTAAACTTAGACCACTTAATCACAATGAGATTTATGTACTACTTAAAAATCTGCAAACTATTTTTAATCAGAATTATCAAATTGAATCTCAGGTTGATGATCAAGATATTAAAAATTTTATGGAAGAGATTTATAATAAACCAGGCGCACAAGAATTCTTGACTCCAAGACAAGTTACACGTGATTTTTTAAATATATTGAATCTATTAAGACAGAACCCAACGTTAAACAAGGACTCTTTGTTTAAAGAAGTTAATGTTTTAGATGAACGCCATGATATGGATTTATCGTATTTAGATACCATTGAAGAACTATAAAAAGTATGAGCAGTTACAATTTACTTTCAGAACCCATTAGAAAATATGTTGCAGAGCAGAACTGGTCTGAACTACGTCCTATTCAAAATGCTGCAATACAAAGAATATTAACAACAACGGATAATTATATTCTATCAGCAAAAACAGCTTCGGGTAAAACTGAAGCTGCTTTTTTGCCTATTCTAACGGATGTTGATTTTTCTGAAAGCGGAGTACAAGTTCTTTATATCTCTCCTTTAATTGCTCTTATTAATGATCAGTTTAAGCGTATTGAAGAGCTTTGCGAACATTTAGATATAGTGATTACCAAATGGCATGGAGAGGCTAGTCAATCAGCTAAAAAGAAGCTTATTAAAAATCCAAATGGAATTGTTTTAATAACTCCGGAATCTTTAGAAGCTATGTTTTGTAATCGATCACACGAGATACCGCATCTTTTTAGCAATTTAAAATATGTTGTAATAGATGAGATACATTATTTTGATGGTTCAAATAGGGGAGTCCAATTAAATTCATTGCTATATAGAATCCAGAAAAGGGCAAATTCCAATTTCAGATTAATTGGTCTTTCTGCTACAATAGGTGATTTAGAATCGATTAAAAAATTTGGTGGACGTCCATCAGATACGAAGGTGTTAAAAGATTCTTCAAGTAAACCAACAAGAATTTCTTTTAAATATTTTGAAAATAAAGGAGGGAATAACTATAATCTTGATTTGATTAAAGATCTATTTAAAGAAGTTTATAATAATAAGGTTTTAATATTTCCTAATAGTCGAGGTAAGGTTGAAGAAATTACACATTATCTTTTAAAGATCAGTAAACAAGGAAATTTACACACCAATTTTTTTGCTCATCATTCTTCAGTCGATAAATCACTTCGAGAATACATTGAGAATTTTGCCAAAACAAATACTTATTCACCATTTTCAATTTGTTGTACCTCTACTTTAGAACTTGGTATTGATATCGGTTCAGTAGACAAAGTTGTTCAAATTGATTCCACATTTAATATTGCTTCGCTAGTTCAAAGAATTGGAAGAAGTGGTAGAAAAGATGGACAAGAAAGTAAAGTAGTCCTGTATAATACAAATAGCTGGTTTTTATTACAAAGTCTTGCTATTTGCGAGCTATATCAACAAGGAGTCATAGATAGTAAAACGAATGCTGTATGTCCATTTGATATTTTAGTTCATCAAATACTTTCTGTAATTAAAAGTAGAAATGGAATTACTCAAAATGAGTTGATAAACTATTTTGAACAAAATTATTCTTTTGAGCATGTTACAGCTATTCAAATAGAACAGACTATACAATCGCTGTTGGAAAAGCAAATTGTAGAACAAACAGGCCAAGAATTATTGATAAGCCTTGATGGGGAATACATCGTTAATTCAAAAGACTTTTATAGTGTTTTCGAGAGTGAACAAATGTATAAAGTAATTCATCAAAATATTGTTATTGGTGAACTTCCTTTAAATCCTATGCTTAGTGAAGAGAGTAAGTTTTTATTGGCTTCAAGAGTATGGAAAGTAATACTCATTGAAAATGATAGTAAGAAGATTGTGGTTCAGCCTGCAAATTCAGGAGATAAGCCTACTTTTTATGGAGGACCTGTAGATATTAGTCATATCATAAAAGAGAAGATGATAGAAATTCTAATTAGCAAACAAGAATTTGATTACTTAGACCAACCATCAACAGATGCTTTAAAGTTGCTTAGAGATGAGTTTGCTGTTTACAAACTAATAAACTACAAAATAGATCGACCACTAAAACACGATGTAAATAAGACTGAACTATACACCTTTGCTTCGTCAAAGATAAATAGAACAATTTGCTTATTTCTCGATTTTAACGGAATCAAAAATGACTATAACGATTTAGAAAATAGTATAATACTAAAGCTAACAACAGCTCAAGATCTATATAAGTTATTTTCTAAGTTTAATATTGACTCAAAGGAGATTAAGTCATATCTAAAGTATGTTATAGAAGAAAACCCAAATATTATAGATTTTAGTAAATGGGGGAAATACTTACCCATTAATCAGCAAGTTAGTTTGCTTGTAGATGCTTATTATTCTATAGAAGAAACATTGCAATTTCTGAATAATATAGAATTGAAGGAAAATATTTAATAGAACAAAGAGTTTTTATAATAATTAAAATAGAGTTTTTAATGTCAGCAATAGCAGCTTTACGTGGTTATCGAACCCAGTTTTTATATTCATTGTATTATATCTTAACCTCTTTATCAGAAGATCTTATATTTAGATTAGAAGGAGAAGAAGATTTAGATATATTGGATAGCAACGGTCAACTTTTATATGCAATACAATTAAAGAATTTGGGAAAACCAATTACATTATCTGATATTTTATCTGTCAAAAAAACTTCATTTATTAAGAGGTTTTTATCTAAATACTCAGACGGAATTCCAATATTAGTTTCTTATGGGGAAATAAGTCATGAATTAAAAAATTGGATAAATCATAAAGATACTATTTCTGTAAAAGAGAAGCCAACGTTAAGAAAATATAATATAACAAAAGATGAATGGATATTAGTTAAAAGTAAAACTCAATTTATAGAGATTAATGAGGAAGAAACCGCTGGAGAAATAGAAAAACTATTAAAAAGTCATTTTCCTGAAGTTGATCCTATCCCTACTATTGGATTTCTGTTGAATTGGTTACAATTTATTGCTGAGAAACAACAACCTATTTCAACGAAAGTTTTTTATAATAAGATTCAAGATTTTGCCTTATACTTATCAGAAAGGATTGCTATTCACAATCAATATGGAGTGGTCTTGAAACCATTACATAAGGTTTCTATAGAGAATACAAATCTAACACTTTTAGAAAAGGAGTTCTACAATGCTACTTTAACAAGATACGAGCATATTTTATTGAGTTTAGATGTTAAAAGAGAAAAGTATCTTGAAAAAATACATGATGAATTAAAAGAGCATAACATTATCATAGTAAAAGGAGCGTCTGGCCAAGGAAAAACAACTTTACTCTATAGTTATATACGTAACTATGCCACTGATTGGCTTTCTTACGAACTAAATATACAGCAAGATCCTATTATAACACAACAATCAATTCAAGCTATTGATGTTATAAGTAAGAAATTAGAAATTCCAACCATACTTGTCATTAATGTAACCCCCAATTCAACAGAGTGGATCCAGATCATAAAGGAATCTGCCCATTTAAATCATATTAGGTTTTTAGTAGCCATAAGGAATGAAGACTGGTACAGAGCATCGGCAATCGGAGTAGAATTTGGACATAAAGAAATAGACTTATCCTTATCTAAGGAAGAAGCTGAAAGTATATATTCTAAATTAAATGAGCGTAATAAAAATACAAATTTTACTGACTTTGAACAGGTTTGGATTCAAATTGGTGATGATGCTCCACTATTAGAATTTGTGTATTCTATTACTCAAGGAACCTCGTTACAAAACAAGTTGAAACAACAAGTTCAGCAATTACGTAGCGAAAATAATCATGGTAGTAATCTTGAAATTGAGTTTTTAAGAATTGTTAGTCTTGTTGACTCTTTAGGTGCTAAGATTGATGTATCTAAATTGAGTTCAAGCATTGATTATCAATATATAATCGAAAAGTTAGAAAATGAATATTTAGTTAAAAAATCCTTGAATGGAAAATATATTCAAGGATTACATTTAATCCGTTCACAGAAATTAGTTGAAATACTTTTTGATGAATTTACAACATATAAAGAAGAATATGCCTATAAATCTATTCCGTTGATAGATGAGAAAGATTTGTATTTATTCTTATTACAAATGTTCCATCTTGAAATACTAAAACCTAATCAATTTATTACTGATTTAAATATTAAAATTAGCGTAAGTAATTGGTCTATATATGCTTCTATTTTAAAATCATTTATTTGGCAGGGAACTAAAAATTATGTTGAGACTAATCGTGAAGTTATAGATGAATGTAGAACTATTTGTGGTAGTTCTTGGGCAATGTTTACAGATTTTATGTTTGAAAGCAATTATAATAAAGATATAATGCTAGATGTGCTTAATGTGGATGACGAACGCAGACAAAAAATAAATGATATCAATCATAGATTAACATCTAACCAATATGTATTCAATCTAGCAACTGAAGTCATCCATAAACTTGATTTCCCAGAAGTGATACCTTCAAGTATCTTTGGATGGAAATCTTACGGAGAAACCTTATTCTGGCTTAAAAATATATCTAATCAAAAAGGAAAATTATTACTATTTGAAGAAAATGTGTATGAATCTGCATTCAAAATGATGGATAGCAGAAGCTTATCTAAATTAATGTTAGGTATGTATTCTTATTCAGTAGAATTGGATACGATACGTAAAAAGTATGTTGACGTCTTCATTGAACAAATAAAAAAAGAATTTGATATAATCCACTTATCTATAGATGACAACGAAGTAAATGTACATTTCATTATTGATATTCTAAAGAATAATATAGAGAGGTCAACTAATGATTTTATTGTATCTGTTTTAGATATTATCAGAACCGCTATTCCAGATAAAAAACAATTTAATTCTCAAGGATATGGTCATCGTTTACATACTTTAGGTATAGATTATGATGATACACGCAAAACAATATCTATCGAAAATATTCCTTTAGAAGAATGGGTAGACATCAATTCTTCAATCGTTAGACTATATGAATATCAATTAAGACCAGAAGACTGGACTGAATATATAAGCCAACTAAATGATTGGGAAGTAATTATCAAAGATAAAATTAGCGAGTTTAATACCTCATTTGAGAAATTGCTTAAAGGTAGTATAAATTATATGCCTGTTGTTCCTATTATGCAGAACATGGCTTTTGAAAGGTCAGAAGTGATCAAAGAACCCAAATCAATTACAGATCCATTAGGTATTTATGGTGGTAATAAAAGAGGGAAAATTAATGAAAATGAAAGAGAACAACGCAACAAAAAGTTACAAACAAAATATGAATTATTCTTTAAAAGTGTTTCAAACTTTAGAATAGATATAGAGAACTTTATTCAACAGTCAGCAAGTACATTATATTCAAAAGTTAAATTAAACACCGATGAGGAGCATATACATGATGAAAATATTGAACGTTTATCTCAAATCAACCTTTATAGTGCAATTGAAAAGCTTCAAGTTTATAATAGTCAATACAACAATGTTTTAGGTAACATTGCTAATAAACACTATTCAAAAATCGAAATGAATAGCCTATTTACTACAGCTTCAATATGGAAAGACTTTTTGAATAATAATAGTAAAGGAGTTCGATCTGAAAGACGAATTTTGAAGCTAAAATCAGATTTCGAAGGAAAAATAATAAACGAATTTAAACAAACTTCAAAATTCAATTCTTTCTCAATCAAGTATATTAATAATAAGACAACAAATTATAAACCTATTGTTTTAGTTGATGGAGAAAATGTTTATTGGGCATTAATGGGATATAAAGAAGCTTATCAAATTATACAACAAATAATAGATAATTCTGAATACACCAGCTTAAAATTTTTAATGCTAGAACTCTGGTTTACTAATTTTTATTTTATCCAGACCATTCACAAAAAGAGCTTAAACAATCAATGGAATGAAGTTAGATTGTACAGCATAAAAGAGACGTTGTTTGAAGATTTATCTTTGACAAATTCTATGACACAACCGATTGAAACAGAAATTATTGAAAATCTAAATATTGAGGGATGGACGAATTTATATCCAGAATTTAATGATATAATTAGAACTACAGAAGCATACGGAAAAATACTTCTTTTAACAGATCATTTTTATGATTTAAGATTATTAGAAGAATTCCAATTGGCAGAATATGATCAAATTAATTTAGAAAATTACTTACAAAAAGTAAGTTTAGAGATACAAATATCTCTTCAGAAGGTAATTAACTCTTTAACAGAATGGCTAAGTATATTTCCTTTTGATAAGGATAATTATCTTCAAAATGAAGAAGAAAGGCAATATTTTGATGCATTGATGAATATTAAAGATCATATATTTCCTGAATCAGTAGAAAGTGAAGGAGGTTTCCAGTTCAAAATCAACATGGAAATTATTTTCAGTTGGACGGAAAGGTTAAAAATATGTACAGAAAATTGGAATGTTTTTATAATATTGCTTTATGAGAGGTATATTAATAAATATAAAGGGTATTGATAATTGTATTAATTTATTTATAAATATATCGTATTTGAATTATGAGTTTAGAATTAAAATCAAAAGCATTAAAAGAATTAGTTTCAACTTACAACACAGAATGGTTTCTCGGTGATATATCATTTTTAATGAAGAATATAAGTCGAGCTCACGATCAGATAGGACATTTATCGTCACCTCTTAGACAATTGTATTATTTAGTAGGTTTAAATATTTCTTCAAATAATGAAAATGGAACTGATATTCAGTATGATAATGAAAAATGGCAGCAGATAATTATCTTGTTAAATGAGATTGAGTTAGAATATTATAATTTATTTTCTACTGAAGATTTAGGAGAAATTACAGAAGAATGGAAAAGAGTTAGACAAATTTCGATGCCATCTTTCTTATCATATTTTAATCAAGGTCCATTAAATTATGAAGAACAAGTATTGAATTGGGTAAGAGATTTATTTATTCCAATGAATGATATTATTTATTTGGAAACTAATCTAGTAACAGAGGATTTTATTGAATTTTATGAAAGTATTGATAATTTAATTCAAAAAAACTTTCAAGCATTTTCAACTAATAAAGAGTTGTTAAGGCCGAATTGGAAAGAATATGCAAAAGTTGAAGTTGGCATAGTTGAACATGTGCCTGATTTTATAAGAGAAATGGGTGATAAAGATATGCATCTTTATACTTTTATGGCTGATCACGGAATAATGGATCGATTTTATGCAGAAGAACTTATTTCAGATACTTTAACAATTCAGAAAGTTCAAAAAATATTGAATTTATTATCTGTAAAACGAGAAGAAAGAAATTTTTTATACTATACAGAAACTAGGCCAGGAAATCTATTGTACGAAAAACCTATACTGTCTATTGATGGAAAGATGTATCAGGTTTTTGAGGTAAAGCAAATTATGCATGCTATAGAATTATTACTTGAAAAAATAGTAACTAATATAGAAGTTAACAAAAAGAAATTTATAGATTCGAAAGGAAAATTATTAGAAAAAAATATTGTCGAAATATTTTCTCGTTTTTTAGATTCTGATTATAAATTATATACTGGTTATTATGTTGATGGTTGTGAACAGGATATTTTATTCTTATGGAAAGAATATGCATTTATAATAGAAGCAAAAGGTTATTCCATTAGAGAACCTTTTAGGGATCCAAATAAAGCATTTGTTCGAATCAAGGATGATTTTGATAATTGTATTGGTTATGCTTATAAGCAGACTAGAAGAGTAGAACAAAAGTTTATTAATGGAGAGCCTTTAAAAATTACCGATAAAAATGGGAATATTGTTGAAGAGATTGATACAACAAAATTCAAAAATGATTTTTCAATTATAGTCAACCTTAAAACATTTGGACAAATTCAATGTGATTTATCTTCATTAATTCATTTAGAAAATGCGGAAGACGTTTTTCCTTGGGCTATTAAATATGATGATTTAGAAGTTTTTCTATTAACACTAATTGCTTATAAGGAAAGACCTGAGAAATTAGTTGATTTTTTATTAATGAGAGAGTCTTTGCACGGGAAATTATTTTGTGCTGATGAATTAGAGGTTTGTGGAGCATTTCTTAGTAAAAAAATAAATAGAAAAAAATTGAAGTATTTAGATGGTTTAGTAACAACTCCAGATTTAGCTGATATATTTGATAAACAGTATTACAAGACAATGGGATTTAGGAATGAGAAATATTTAGAAGAAAAGCAAAGTGGGGAATTTCTTTTTTTATAGGATGATATCATAAAAATTACTTTTTAATATATTAATGGAAATAGATTATATAGAGACAGTTTTACGAGGTAAGGAAAGGTTTGAATTTCAAGAGTATTGTGAGAGATACTTAAGTTTAAAGTATAATGATTTTAAACACGTGGCTACAAATGGAAGAGATGGAGATGGAGGAAAGGACGGTTACTGTGTTAATACCAAAGAATATTTTGCAATTTCTTCAAATAAGGAAGTAAATAAAAAACTTGAATCCGATTTGAGAAATTGTTTAATGAAAAATGATGATGTTGAAAAGTTTACATTTATAACCAATAGGGTTGAAACAGTAAGAGATTTGGAGATAGTTAAGAAGTTGAAAGATGAATATCCAAATATTAGAATAAAGGTATTAACCTATAAAAATATCGCAAAAGATATTATGAAAATGTCAGAAAGAGATATTGAGTTTGTGCTTAATAGAAAAATAAATTTTCCAGTTCAGCGTACAATATTTTTTGATGAAGATGAATTAAAACGAGAATCATTCAGCATAAAACAATCCTTTATAGATTCTAAGTTTTACTATATAGTTCTGATAATTTTTTCCTATTGTAATATTTACAGTTTCATTTGTTTTTTCTAGAAATGAAGTAATGCGTTTAACATTTTTTGTATTTTGTTTTTGTTCAATCATGACGTTTGTACATTTTAATAAAGAACGTATTATGAAGACTAAGTTTCCTATAAGAATTTTGTGCTTAATTTTTAGTGGTAAATTAAAAGTAGGTAACGAGGTTCTGTTTGATAGAAAATCGTTCTATTCAATTTATAGAGATTCTCTTTGGAGGTTTACTTTTCGAAGAAGGACTGCTAATTGTTTAAAAGTAGGGTGTTGCGGTAGAGTTTATTTATATACTGATAAAAATTATGGTATTATAGGTAAATGTGAAAAAGATAAGAGAAATCATATCTACAGGGTGGATAATAATTTTTATGGTGAATTAATTCCTTATAGATATAATTAGGAGCTCTATCTCTTTTTTTATTGATTTAAATTAATTCAAGCTGTTTTATTAAGTAAAAATGAATAACAAAACAGGTATATTAGTGTTGATTATTATAGATAAAATTTCTATATTTGAGATTGTGTTAATACACTAAAAAATCATCGATTTAAAAGCTCGGCTATTTCATGGCACACAAAAATTCAAAAGCCTGAAAGCCGTAATTTATAAGATATATGGAGTAGGGGGTAAATCCCTCTTTAATACTTTTGATCTAAGAGGATAAATAAGATATAGAAAAAGAGATAAATCCTAAATTATAGGTTTTATCTCTTTTTTTGATATATCACTCAATAATAAAAATAACTTATTTTAAATGCTATTACTAAGGATCTTTTAAGAAGAAACACCTCAAATATAACTTTTACGGCATAATTATTTTTTTAACTTATTCGATTAATAATACTTAATCAAAAAACACGGTAAAAACATTGCTTTTTAAACAAAAAAGTAAAGATAAGACAACATAGAAAGAAGTATCTAAAAGAATCTAAAAAATAAAAGCGTACAAAAAGCGTACAGATTTGGACATAAAAAAAGCCTAACTATTTAAAAATCAATAGTTAGGCTTTTTTATCTGTGGAGTCGCCGAGAATCGAACTCGGGTCCAAACAAGCAATCAGAGAGCTTTCTACACGCTTAGTTTCAACTTAAATTTTCGATCAGCAGCTTGGTTTGAAACAACCACTACTGACTTAGCCTCTAAGATTTCGGAAGATGTCCGAGACACTAACCTTCCTAGGTTTATTTTACGGTTCCCCTCAACAAAGCGCCACAAACCAAGGCTCTTAAGGGGAATCTAGCTCTTCCACCTAGTGGAAACTAAGGCAATCTTACTATAATTCAGATTATGCAGCTAAAGCGTAATTATTTTCGCCGTTTAAAAAGTTCGTTGTCTGATATTTACGAGCAAAACAACAACGCTCGACGTGCTTACTGACTAATTCCACTCGCTGTCAAAACCGATCGACCCCTTATAGAATAAGTTTTTAAGAGATTGCAAAATTACAATTTTAAAATAAAGAATACAACCTTTAAGGCTGAAAAAAGTTTAGATTTTTGGAATAACAGAGAAATACAGCTATATTTGCCAGAACCACCCTCAAAAAAACGAAACAACTAATTTATTATACATATTATGAAAATTGGCATTATTAAGGAACGAAAAAGTCCTCCTGATAGACGTGTTGTGTTTACACCTGAAATTCTAGCAAAGGCGTTGCAAACGTTTGATACCCTAGAAGCAGTCGTAGAACCTTCGCCTATCAGAATCTTTCCTGACCAAGCGTATGCTGACAAAAACATCCCCCTTAGTGATGATCTATCCGATTGCGATGTTTTAATAGGCGTAAAGGAGGTTCCCGTAGAGGATTTAATACCCAATAAAACCTACTTTTTCTTCTCCCATACCATTAAAGAACAAGAATACAATAGAGGTATTTTACAAACTTGTTTGGCAAAGAATATTCGCTTAATCGATCACGAAACTTTAGTGGACGAAAACAACAAGCGATTAATAGGTTTTGGGCGTTATGCAGGAATCGTAGGGGCATACAACACCCTTCGTGCTTTTGGATTGAAATATGAGCTATTTACGCTGAAAAAAGCGGAGCAAATGCTACATACAGAAGATTTAATTGCACAACTAAAAAAGCAATATTTCCCACCAATCAAGATTGCCGTTACAGGAAATGGAAAAGTAAGTCATGGAATCATGGAGATTTTAAATGGCATGAAAGCCAAAAAAGTTTCGATTGAACATTTCTTAACACAGAAATACGATATTCCGGTTTATACGCAATTAGAGGTAATGGATTACTACAAGCGCAAAGATGGAGGAGAGGCTACAAAAGCTGATTTCTACGCTAATCCAGAACAATACGAAAGTAATTTCGAGCGTTTTACAAAAGTGACGGATGTATTAATTACAGGGCATTTCTTTAAACATGGTTCGCCGAAGATCCTAACTAGAGCAATGTTGAATGCAATTGACAACAAGATTCAAGTAGTAGGGGATGTGTCTTGTGATGTAGATCACGGACCTATCGAAAGTACACTAAGAGCCTCTACAATTGCAGATCCGCTGTATGGCTATCACCCAGGTAAAAATGAAGAAGTAGCATTTGATCATCCAGCAGCGATAACTGTTATGGCGATTGACAACCTACCTTGCGAATTACCTAAAGATGCAAGTGAAGGTTTTGGAGACGTTTTCTTAAACGCAACCCTACCTGCTTTTTTCAACAATGATAAAGATCAAATCTTAGCGCGTGCAACCGTTACACAAGACGGTCATCTGACAGAGCGCTTTACTTATCTACAAGACTACGTAGACGGTAAATAGAAATATCGTTTTTGGCGTACTTGGGACTTTAAATTGTTAAGAGTATGCCAAAAACAAATATTATTTGAAAAATTCCTAAAAAAATAGTTTTACTCCGTATATTTGTTGCGAAATTTACAATCTCAAAAAAGAACAAACTAACAATTGTGTAGCGATTGGCAGAAGATGCTTTAAAATTGTTACAAATTGAGCCTTTTTATTTCTAAATAAGTAATAAAAAGAGCCGCTCAATCCAAACAATACGGATAGTTGTCTTTCAAAGAGCATGTATTTTTCCAAACAACAAGTCTATTATTTAATTGTTCAAGATAAAACTATGGAAGGTGAATTAACAAGCAAGGAGCTGCGTATTCAAAAAAAGATTAAAGATTCAGAAACTCACGTTTTTAGAACTGTTTTCCCAGGACAAACCAATCACCATGGTACCATGTTTGGGGGTGCTGTTTTAGCCATTATGGATGAAATCGCCTTTATGACCGCTACTCGCTTTTGCCGTAAACCAATTGTTACTGTTTCAAGTGATAAAATCGATTTCAATCAACCGATTCCTGTAGGAACTTTGGTTGAATTAATTGGAACAGTGGTACGTGTAGGACGTACAAGTTTAGATGTTAGGGTAGACGTATTTGTAGAAAGCATGTATAGAGAGGGTCGTGAAAAGGCAATCTCTGGTAATTTTACTTTAGTTGCGATTAACGAAAGCAAACGTCCAGTACCTGTAATGGATGAAATTGAAATGTTTTAAGTTTCTTCAAATAAAAACAAAAAAAGCTACTGTTTGCAAACAGTAGCTTTTTTTGTTTGAACTTCTTTCAAGTATTCCTAATCCCAATGGAGCAGTAATCTCCAAAATAGCTTATCATTTAAAAAATTAAAATAACTAAGAATTGGCTTCCAAAATTAGTTAATTAAATCTAGTATTCGTATTTTTAAAGGACAACCTATTTTATCAAAAAAATTATGAATATAAAAAATGTAACCGTTGCTGGTAGCGGTGTTTTAGGATATCAAATTGCATTTCAAACTGCTTTTCACGGATTTAATGTTACAGTTTATGATATCAATGAAGAAGCGATTAACAAGGCTAAGGCGAAGTTTGATCCGTTGAGTGAACGCTATAAAGAGGACTTAGGTGCAACTGATGCACAAATCGAAAAGACAAAGGCAAACTTATCGTACTCAAGCGATTTAAAAGCAGCTACAGCTTCGGCTGATTTAGTTATTGAAGCCGTTCCTGAAAGCCTGAAAATTAAAGTGAGTTTCTACCATGAATTAGCTGAAGTAGCACCTGCACATACTATTTTTGCTACAAATTCTTCTACTTTATTACCTAGCCAATTTGCAGAAGCAACTCAAAGACCCAAACAGTTCTTGGCATTGCATTTTGCCAATGAAATATGGACGCATAATACCGCAGAGATTATGGGGCATCCGCAAACTGATCCTCAAATTTTTGATCAAGTTGTAGCCTTTGCAAAAGCAATTGGAATGATTACTTTGCCCTTACACAAAGAACAACCGGGTTACATTTTAAATTCCTTACTCGTTCCTTTTTTAGATGCGGCTACGAATCTTCTAGTCAATGAGGTATCCGATGCGCATACGATTGATAAGACGTGGATGGCTGCAACAGGGGCACCAACGGGTCCTTTTGGTATCTTGGATATTGTGGGAATCACAACGGCTTATAACATCAATAAAATGGCTGCTGATGCAACACAAGATCCACTAAAAATTAAAACGGTGGAATACCTTAAAAAGGAATTTATTGATAAAAATAAATTAGGTGTAGGAACTGGTGAAGGATTTTATACTTATCCGAATCCAGCGTATTTAGATAAAGATTTCTTGAAATAAATCGCCTAGTATCAAACATGAAAAAGCCTCAAATACATTCGTATATTTGAGGCTTTTTTTACTTAAAGTTTTACTTTAATTAATATTATGTAAAACACATAATATTAGTGAATTAAACATATCTAAACAACGGATTTAGTCATGCGATCGTTCTGTAGTAAATCACGGCGTAATTCCGTGTTTTTAAACCCTATAGACGTCAATAACTCAACCATTTCTTGACCTAAATATTGATTGATTTCATAAAATAATTGTCCACCGGTTTGTAAATTATCAAAGGCTAATGCTGCAATTTTACGGTAAAAGATAAGAGGATCTTGATCTGTTACAAATAACGCTGTATGCGGTTCATAATCCATGACATTTTTCTTTATTTCTACCTTTTCCAATTGACGAATGTAGGGTGGATTTGAAACAATTACATCGAATGTGGTAGCCAATTGGGATAAAGCTAAAATGTCTTGTTGTATAAAATTAACTTGTACACCTAAATTTGTTGCATTTTGTTGTGCTACTTGCAAAGCTTCTGCAGCGATATCCAAGAGGGTAACTTGACTTTGTGGCAATTCTTTCGCCAAGGTAAGTCCAATGCAACCACTACCAGTTCCAATATCCAAGATACGTATGGGTTGATCAGCAGGAACACTCGCTAAGATCCATTCTACTAATTCTTCTGTTTCTGGACGAGGAATTAACGTATGTTCATTCACCTGAAAGGTATATCCGTAAAAATAAGCCTTGCCAAAAATATGCTGAATAGGCTTTTGATTGCGAAGTTCTTCCAATGTATGTGCCCATTTTTCAGGATTCACAGTTACTAAATCCGGATGCATCACCAAATCAATGCGCGTTTTCTCTTCGAGTTCTTCCAAACAGAATAGAAACAATTGCTGAGCTTCTAACTCGTCGTAAATCGGAGTGAGCTCAGTGACAAACTGGTCTTGAAGTAATTTTATCAACATAGTTTAAAAGCTAAAACCTATGAGTTTAGCTAAAAAGAATTAAATTTGTTCAAAGATACAGTTTTATCAATGTTGGAAAAAGACGAATACTATATTTCTCGATGTTTACAATTAGCCAAACAAGGAACTTTTGCAGCAATGCCTAATCCTTCGGTTGGAGCCGTTATTGTACATGACAATCAGATTATAGGAGAGGGGTTTACTACTGCATACGGAGGTGCTCATGCAGAAGTTAATGCAATTGCCAGTGTAAAAAATCAAGCATTACTCAAAGAAAGTACATTGTACGTTAGTTTAGAGCCTTGTAGTCACTTTGGCAAAACACCGCCTTGTTCTGATTTGGTCATTGCCAAACAAATTCCCCGTGTAGTGGTTGGAACGATTGATCCTTTTGCTAAGGTTTGTGGAATGGGAATTCAAAGGATGAAAGACGCTGGAATTGAAGTCGTTGTTGGTGTACTAGAACAAGCATGTCAACAAAGCAACCAACGTTTCTTTACCTTTCACCAAAAGAAACGCCCGTATATTATTCTAAAATGGGCCGCAAGTCAAGATGGTTTTATTGCCCCTTTACACCGAAATGAACAAGCTCCTGTTTGGTTATCCAACGCGTATGCAAAACAGTTGGTTCATCAATGGAGAAGTGAAGAAATGGCTTTTTTAGTGGGTACAAACACCGTATTGGACGATAATCCGTCACTCACCACGAGAACGTGGTATGGCAAGAATCCCATTCGCATTTATTTGGATCGACAAGGAAAGATCAGCCCTTCTTTTGCTATTAACCAGCAAGAAGAACCCGCTATTTGTATTACAGCTAATCGAGCGCTGCAATCTACAGCACATACGCAATACTATTATGCCGATTTTGATCAAGACTTAGTACAGCAAATTTGTACCATCTTGTACGACCTACAAATCATGTCGGTCGTTATTGAAGGGGGAACGCAAACCATTGAACATTTTATCACGGCCAATCTTTGGGATGAAGCTCGTATTTTTACGAGTGATGTACGATTAGGAGAAGGTATTCCAGCTCCTGAATTACCAACCGCTGGTGCAAGCGAACGCTATACCATCGCGAATAATGAATTACATATTTTACACGCCAAATAATGACGGAAGAAAAAGATTTTTATAAAACCATCAGTCAACCTACAGAAGAAGTATTATACAAAGAAAAAAACAGCAAATTCTTTGGATATGCCTTTCCAATCAAAAAGGAAGAGCAGGTAAAAGAAATACTCGATCAGATTAAGAAAGTGCATTACAATGCGCGCCATTGGTGCTATGCTTTTCAACTGGGGACTGATCCCGTTTATTATCGTGCCAATGATGATGGAGAACCGAGTAATACGGCTGGAGCGCCTATTTATGGTCAGATACAATCCTTTGACTTAACGGATATCTTAATCGTTGTTGTTCGTTATTTTGGAGGCGTAAAACTGGGCGTTGGCGGACTTATAACGGCTTATCGCGCGGCAGCACAGATGGCACTGGAAGAAGCGGATATTATCGAATGTACGATTGATAAAAAATTTAAAGTTCGCTTTGATTATAAAGACATGAATAATGTGATGCGCGTCATCAAAGAACGCAACTTACAATTAGTGCAACAGAAATTAGAAATGACGTGCGAAATTGAGTTATCGATTCGCAAGAGTGAATATCAACAAGCTTTAGATGCTTTTGTTCCCTATTATGAAGTTAAAGTGATTGAACCTTCAGCAGAAGATTATTAATTTTGACGACATTTAAAACATAAACTTTACATTCAAATGAAACAAAACAACTCCTTATCTATCATTCATTTACAAAAAATAGAATCTCCAATTGGAACGCTTGTTATTTGTGCGAGTGAGAAGGGAATTTGTTTGGTCGAATTTGCGGATATTCAAGATTTAGAACGAGAATACCAACAAATCTGTAAAGAGAAACAAGCACAAATTATAGAAGCTTCCTCTGATTTAATCGAACAACTTAAAAGTGAATTGGATGCTTATTTTAAAGGAGAATTAAAAGCGTTTACAGTTCCTTTAGATCTTATCGGTACGGACTTTCAAAAAAGCATTTGGCTGGGATTACAATTAATTCCTTATGGTGAAACCAAATCCTACAAACAGCAATCTGAACTTTTACAGATTCCAAAGAGTATTCGAGCTGTAGCCAATGCCAATGGAAAAAATCGAATTGCTCTTGTTATTCCTTGTCACCGCATTATCGGGACAGACGGAAGTCTAACAGGATACAGAGGGGGAGTTTGGCGTAAAAAATTTCTATTGGAACTCGAAAACAAGGAATATAATCAAACGGAACAATTGACTTTAGCATTAGAATAAGAATGAAAAAAATGTTTTTAGCTTCATCCTTCTGTGATGTAGCGGATCTATTAGAAACCTTTGTAGGAGAAAAATTACAAACTAAAACAGTAACTTTTATCCCAACAGCAAGTCTAGTCGAAGAATATAAAGGCCATGTAGAAAATGACAAAAATGCTTTTTTGCGTCTAGGTATGACTGTAGATGTAGTAGAGTTAAGTGTGGCAAGTCCGGAGGAAATCAATACAAAACTAACCACCAATGATTGTATTTTTGTGTCTGGCGGAAACACTTTCTATTTACTCGAACAACTTCGCCAATCCGGGGCTGATGCTCTTATTCAAGCTGAAATAGCAAAAGGAAAGGTCTATATTGGTACATCTGCAGGAAGTATGATAATGGCACCTGATATTACTTATGTTGAAGCTATGGATGACAAGTCTAAGGCTCATGTATTACAGGATTATAAAGGGTTGCATCTAATTGATCAATATCCTTTGGTTCATTATCAAGATTTTCCATTTGTAGAAGTTGGAGAGCAAATCTATCAAACCTATAAAGATAGGCTTCCTTTAGTCTTACTAAGCAATAAACAAGTCTTACTCGTTGATAACGATAAGATTGAAATCAAAACGAGATAAGTATACGCTATAAAAAAGGGATTTCTATAAAACAGAAATCCCTTTCAGTAAATAATACAATAAAAAACAATATTTATCTACTATACTAACGGATGATTTCTAGTTTTGGTATGTAGAAATACGTTAAAATTTCAATTTAATTTAGGGAAATAACCAAGAGTGTAATAGCTAAAGCGGCTAGTATCAATCCAATGATGTTTTTTCGATTTAGTTTCTCATTAAATAAGGTATATCCCAAGAGTGTACCCAAGAAAATGACTCCAAAATTCATTCCTGCAAACACAATGGTGGGGTTGGAGGAGAAGTGTTGATGGGCTTTCATGTAAAAAATGATATTGACAAAATTCAATCCTCCAATAAAAACACCTGAAGCCAGGTTGAGTTTAGCTAGCTTAAAAATATTTTTCTTTGTTCCAATCGTATAGGCAACTAGACTCAAAATCAAGGCTGTAGCAAAAACATAAAACAAACTTTGCGTATAGGGAATTGCCGAATACAGCGCTAATTTTTTAAAGCAAATATCAATGACACCAAAACCTAAAAAGGTTCCTAAGAGATAGAATGAACTCGTATTAGAACCCATATTTTTTGCTGTATTTCCTTTATTCAAAATAAAATAAACAGAAACCAATCCAACACCTAAAGCAATGTACCTCAATGTATTTAGCGCTTCATGAAAGATAAAAATGGCAGCTAAAATAGGAATCAATAGGGATAATCGTTGGGCAATATCCGTTTTAATTAAACCGGCGTGCTTAATAGAGTAAAATTGAACCACAAAGATTGTCGGCAATAAAATTCCCAAAGCAGCAATAATTCCAAAAGGCATTGTCGCTGAGATTTGCGTAAAATCAACTTCAAAAATAAAAAAGGCCAATAACGAAGTGATGACGTAATTGACGATAATGATTTCAAAAATATTGATGGCGTACTTTTTTATGTATTTGAAAAATACACCCACAGAAACGCTTCCAAGAATACTACAAAGTAAATAGATCATGATAAATGCTATAGTGGCTACAAAAATAGAAATTCTAGGAATGTAGCCAATACGAGGAGGAGTTTAAATTTTCTATTTTACATAATATTAATTATAATATAAATATATAATTAAGAGTAGAACCGTGGTTTCTTGTATGTTGATTCAATATCTCCCAGCTATCGCTATACCCTTATTTAATAAATTCTTCTGCTGATATTGCATTTAAATTCCCATCCACAATAACTGTAATCTGTTTAGCTTTTTCAATATGCGCTTTGGTTAAGTATTTCAGTACCGCTTGTACATTGTATGCGATAAATTGAACGGAATCTGCTGTTTGATAATTTGCTTCTAATGCGCGTAATTCTTCTGTAAGCAAATCCATTTCATTTCGTAGCCTCTGGTATTCGCCTAAAACAATTCCAGCAGTTTCTTGGCTTGTATCCTCAAGATCTGCTGTTGACGTTATGGTAATCTGATTTTCTAGTGGATTCGTTTGATTTAGTTCTTGTTGCTTTTCTTTTAAACGTCTTACTAAATCACTGGTCTTTGTTGCTAAACGGTCTTTTTCCGTTAACGTATCTATTTGAATAATAGCTACACTGGTTCCTTGTTTACTTAAATCTAATCCGATTTCATTTGCAATATAATATTGCACAACGGGCATGAATTGATTCTCTTTTATTTCTTTTTCTTTATTGCAGCTCAAACCCACAAGAACTACACATAAAAACAGTATTCTTTTCATTTTCATACCCCCAACCTTTAACAAAATTTTAAATTAAATGTACGAAAAAATCAATAATATTTACACTTTTACCGCTATATTCTATCCAATACTTACAAAAAAAAATAAAAAAACCACGCATTGCGTGGTTTTACTGCTTAATTTTTTATAAAATCTTTCCGTTTAATTACTTGTAAATCCTTACTGACAATAATGCCCAATGTATCGGTTTTAATGATGCGATCTTGGTTTCGAATATGCAATAAGGCACTTACTTTATAGGCTACAAATTGCTTGTCATCCGCTGTTTTTTCCTTGGCAATCACTTCTTCTAATTCTTTAATTAAAGGTGCTGCTTTCGCTTCTATTTCGCTATACTCCCGTACTGCTTTATCGATTTCCGTTCGCACATTTGCTACAGGGTGAATTTTGTACAACAACATGTATTGATTTACGGCATGACGCTGCAATTCAATAAAGGGTAAATAGCCTACTTGTAATTCTTCAAGTAGATCTTGTCCTTTGATGTACAGTCGATTTTTCTCTGTTAAGGTATCTATGCCAACAATGGTTAAGATATTTTCCTTTTTCTTCAAATCAATCCCTAACTCAGCTTCTACATAGGGAGTTACTGCAGTCCGCATGCGGTCTTTAAAAGTATCTTGCCAAGTAAAAGACGATAAAACAACAAAACTAACGAGAAGTAAAAGATTTCTTTTCATTTCTTATCTATTGGGATATAAATTAAAGCGTAATTTACATCTTTTGTACTAATTTTCACTGAATCTCCAGCGAATTATCGTCTTCTTAAAAAAATGAATACTTTATCGGCTCTATTTTCCACTAAATTTCTCATCACTCAAAGTATTCATAAACGCAATCAAGACTTCTTTTTCTGTCTCCGTTAAAGGCAATCGATTCTCGTTATCTTTAAAAATAGGATCTAAATTAGCAGCATCTAATACGCCTTGGTCCATATAATCCAATACTGCTTGTAGGGTTTCGAATTGTCCAAAACTCCCATAAGGTGCTGTATAGGCGATATTGCGCAAGGAAGGAACGCGAAAACTCATATAGTCATTTAAATCTCCTGTTACACGGGCTCTACCCGCTTCGTTTGAATCACTATTGAGGGGAAAACCAATGTTTCTAAACGTCTGATCCGTAAATAATGCTCCACTATGACAACTAGCACAGTGCTGCTGAAACAAATGATATCCTTCTTGTTCTTGAGCTGTAAATTGAGCTTCTTTACGTTGAACCTGATCGTATTTACTGTTGGCTGAAATTAAGGTATATTCATATTGAACTATACTTTTATAAATTCTTTGATCGGTAATCTCACGATCTCCAAAAGTCTGGAAAAACAACTTTTGATAATCAGGATCGTTCTTTATTTTGCCAATCACCTCTACCACAGAGGAATGCATCTCTTCGGGCATGATAATAGGCACGATGACCTGGCCTTCCAATTGACGCTTACTGCCATCCCAATTGTAATATTGCATAAAAGCCAAATTTTGAATTGGCGGAACATTGCGCAAGCCTACCTTCCCTTCTATTCCAATCGCTTGTTTTTGATGATCTGCGTAAGCGTTCGCTTGTATGTGGCAAGTTGCACAAGACACCGTATTATCTCTACTTAATCGTGGATCTGTAAAAAGCTTTTCCCCTAAAATAACACCGTACTTGGTCGGTTGGTTTTTAAAAAAAAGCAGCATTTAATTCAGGAAAACCTGTTGGAATCGTCAAATCCAATACGGGATTGTCTGTGATTGGTTCATACGCATCATCTGAACTACAAGAAACAAGACCTAAAAGGAATAGCAATACACTGATTTTCTTTATTTTATTTTTCATTGCAAAAACAAAAGAGCCGTTGAGACCAACGGCTCAGATTTAATTTAATTTTTTACCTGAAGAACAGAAAACATTCCGCTTACGTCACTGCGTCCATTTCCGCCTAGATTATCAACAAATTTGACCATTTGAACTGCTGTGTGCACATTTGGTGTTGCATTGCTCTCTGAGTCTGTACCAGACTTCAGCATAATCGTATTTGATTTGCCGCTTAATAAAGCATTAAAATCAGCTTTAATCAAAATTTCAGGTGATGATTTTCCTACTTGCGCAAAAACAGGCAAGTCTAACGTAATATCGCGATAAGCATCTACTCCTTGTTTTAAATCTTCTTTTTCTCCATTTTCTAGTGTACTTCCTGTGTGAATCGATAAAGGTTGGTGATCTGCTTCATAAAAACCTTCAATCTTCGTGAAACGATATCCTGTGCCCCATTCCCACATCATTTGGGTATCATTGGCTCCTGCCGCTGCATAAAAATTAGGGAATCTCACTTCATTCAATACATTTAAATCACTTCGCACACCCAAACCAAACTTGATCTGTTTGTATTCTCCTTTTGGAATATCGCGTAAAACATAGCTCAAACTACTTGCTTTCGCTTGATCAATAACTGCAGCTCCTTGGTCCAAATCATTGATAAAATAAGGAATTTCTTTTCCATCATTCTTGATTAGGCGAATGTTGCTAATTACATATTTCAACTCGTTGAAATGGTGTACTTGTCCTTCAACAGAGGTATTAACTGTTGCTGTAGTTGACGTAGCATCCCCTAAAACAATCGTTTTATCTCCAAAGGTATTCGTGAAAGATAACGTGATTTTATTGGCAGCTGTACTATTATCATCACTTGAACAAGAGACCATAGCTAAGGTAAGAGTAGCTAAAGCGAAGTATTTTTTTACGTTTTTCATTGGTGTATTATTTATTGTGTTTTGTTTAAAAATTAAGTTTTAAGGAAGTGAAGATATTGCGTCCCATCCTTGGAATATTGCCCCAATCGGCATAAGTGGAATAGTATTCATTGAGGAGATTTTCGGCTCCAATTTGAAAAACTGCTTTGACATCTTTTACATAAAAAGAATAATCAACAGAAGCATTCCAAATGGCATAGGAAGGCGTTTGACTTTCCCCATACTCCGGACTATAATCGCGTTGTTTGGCATCTCCATGAACCGAAGTCTGCATACCAAAATCTCCATAACTATAATGCAATGTCGTTTGATAGCTTAATGGTCGAATGAAAGGCAAATTGCCTTTATCATCATCTTGTCCTTTCGCATACGTCAACGTTCCTTTCCAGTGCAAGTGATCGGTTAGATTGTACGACCCTGTTAATGAAAAGTTGAACAACGTAGCATAATCCAAAGACGTATAGCCTTTTACACCGACAGATTGATAATTCATCGGGCTACCCAAGCTCAAAATACGTCCAATGATATAATCCTTGATGTAGAAGTAATTTGCTTTCGCTTGTAGTCCAAAACGCTTTCCTTTATACCCTACACTGGCATTTAATTCATGGGAAACTTCATTTTTCAAATCGGGATTTCCAATGTAATCGTATCGATCATAGCTGTTGTAAATGTAGTATCCATAAGCTTCTGAAACAGAAGGTGCTCTATGACCATATCCCGCTCCTAGAGCAAAAGTAAACGCATCTAAAGTGACTTCATAGCTTGCATGTAAACTAGGCAAGACTCTTGTTTTTTCTTGATCTGCTCCTGGATGGAAAATCCAGTTGAATTCAACGTATTTGGATTTGTTGTAATTCACACCTAGCCCCCCACCAACATGCAATTGGCTAATGGGTGAAAAGGTGATTGTATTATTTAACGATATCCCTCCATAAGTAGTTGTTACCCAAGGCCAAGTATAAGCAAACATACTTTGTTTGGCGCGATCTTGTGGGTACATGCGCATCTCTGCAATCGAAAGGTTATTGTACACATTCAACTGTAATTCAGAAGCGTAGATTCCCTTTTTAAAATCTGCTTTCGATACCAAACCATACGTAGTACTCCAACCAGGCATATCCATGTGAACTAAATTCTCTGGGCGGGTGGTATCATCCATATAATGTTCAATTGCATTGAAATACGCTTTAGAATCCCAAGCTTTAATAAATCGATCTTCAAATAATTGCTTGTAACTTATGGATGTAATAATGGCACGTGAAAGCCATAAATCCATTGGCAATGCTGGAAATCCAACATCTTTAGCCACATCAAAAATAGCATCCACTCGTACAGAAGACAATTCACTAGTTTTATGCGCAATACCTAAGGAAGTATTGAATTTTTTATACTGAGAGTGATTGACTTCTTGGTTCTTTCCATCCTCGTAATTTTGAGCGGTACGGTAAGCGATACTGGCATCAGTGGCCCACTTTTTTGTGGAAAAGGAAATATTCCCAAGATTGTAAAATTGCTTGTTGTTGAATTCAAATCCACTTTGATACCCTCCTGTCCATTGATTATAGGGACTAAAACCCGTACTTTTTCTTTTTAAGTCAATACTACCCGCAATAGTTGAACCGTGCATCCCTCCTTCTTGTCCGGATTGGATATCAACAGCGGCTAAGTTGTTACTTTCTACATAAGATGTAATTGGGTCCATCTTATCTGTACAAGCCCCAAAAATATGCATCCCATCGATCGTAAGCGTTGATCGTTCGGTACTCATATTATTCAATAACGGCTCCCATGCATAGGCTCCGCGTTTAATAAAACTAATCTGTTCTGAAGAAGCTAAATACTCGTCCACAGAAACCGCCATTTTTAAATCCGTTTTAATTTTGGCTTTGGCTTGAGTCATTACCGCAATTTCATCTAGTACAGTAATACTATCTTGTTCTACACCTGGGTGTTGAGCGAAAGCTCCTATTGATCCGAAGAACAATAAAAATGATAAACTACGCATAACTTAAAAAAGTATATCAAGATGTAATTCACTCTTCACTCCTTCTATACCAGGAGTAAAATCCAAAGGTACTTTGGTTCCTTTTACTATACGACCTTGGTTATTTTGGAGAATAAAATTCAACGTCCAATTCCCCGTCATCGTATAATTAACCACTCCATGATAGAAACCATCTTCTTCTTGGATTAAATCTTTGTTATTGGGTGAAGAATGATTTCCCATTGAAGGTTCTGGCATTCTAGGATCTAAATACAACAAATAACCATCAGCGATTTGATAGGTCTCTTGTAAGGTTGTAGCGGATTTATTCTTTTTAAAAATACTTGCTATCAAAGCATTTTCAGCTACTTTGGGTTGAATGGGTGCAACAAGCGCAATCAAATATTCTTCTTGATCTTCTCCTGTAAAAGAAGTCATACTCAAGTTCTTATTGGTTTGTTTTTCCACTAAAATTGGTTGGGTTATTTCAATCTTTTGACCTTGAATATTCACTTCGATTGATACGTGCCAATCCCCAGCTGTACTTTGTTTGGTGAATACAGTATATCCTTTGTAATAGTGTTCTTGTTTTTGATACACCAATTTATACAAATTAGGAGTTGATTCTTTTTGTCCCTCTGTTGTAGTTAAAAGGGGAAAGAAAGTAGTTTGGGCATCTTCAACAACCTGATTATTCGATGTCTGAACAACTCGCACACGCACCTCATTATATCCTTCATACCAATGCCCTTGAAGAGCCTCTACACTTATTTTGTAGGCAGACTTGGTTACGGAAAAAACCTCCTTAAATTCACGATGATCTGGTACTACAGTATTCGTTTCAGACTCATAATCTGTTTTTTCCATAGTACAAGCGGTAACAACAAAAAGTGCTGTTAGCAAATAAATAAAATTTTTCATTGTTTTCAATAATGGCTCTAGTAACTATAATAGGTTGACTATAGGCTTATTTCTTTATTAAAAAACAAAGTAAAGCGCTGGGTTGCTGTATGCATCAACTGCATCAACTTTTCGTTACCATCCAATGAGCCTTTAGAGATAGTATTTGAATACTATCTAGGGTTGAGAACTCAATTAAAAATACGATAGATGGAATGGAATACCATATGCTGACTATACTAAGGCAAGCGATAAAAATGCGCAAAACCTAGTATACTCAAACGTAATTCCTCATCTTATTTTTAATTTAGAAAACGGGAGGTCTGAACAGTAAATTAGAGAAGGAAAAAGAATATAAACTGGTTACAGCTCGATCATTTTTAATGCGATACGGATTAAAATCAACAGCACTTATCGTTTCAAGTGCCTGATAATACATGATTTGTAATTCGGCTGAAGCAAAGTTTACTTTATTTTTTTCTGTTTTGGTATCAGAAGCATGTGCCATCTCCTTTTTTAGGTGACATTTTCCATTACATTCCAGTTCTGGTTTGTCTTTATTGACACACAATTCATTTTTGATATAATCATATAGCACTACATATTCCACAACCGGTAAGACTGGTTTGAAAAACATAAATAAGGATAATATGAGAGTGGCTATTTTCACCTTACAAAGGTCAGCTATATTTTTAAAAAGACAAAATTTGGTGGTGTTTCTGTGAATTAATGGATTGAAAAAGTAAATCTAACAGCAAAAAATGGCAATACTCTATTTTATTTCCATTATTTAACCGACTATTGAAAGGCTATAAAGAAAAAAAGCGGATGTCTTTTACAACATCCGCTGGGGTAAACTAACCTCTGTTTTTATTATGAACAAAGAAGGTTTATGAAAAAATTAAATTACTTATGTTACATTACTTACAAGTTCACAATGATAAATTCACTTCGTCTATTTTCTTGGTGTTGTTCGTCGGTACATTCTACACCATTGCTACATGTATTCACCAATTGACTCTCGCCATATCCTTTACCTGTCAAGCGTTTTGCTGCTACACCCTGGCTGATCATCCATTGAATCGTAGCTTGCGCACGACGCTCAGATAAAGCCATGTTATACGCGTCATTTCCGCGGCTATCGGTATGCGAACGTACGTCAATCTCCAGTTTTGGATGTTCAAGCATGACGTCAACAACCTTTTGCAATTCAACTTGTGCATCCGGACGAATCACTGCAGAGTCAAAATCAAAGTGAATCGGTGATAATTTCAATTTCTTGAATAAATCATGCCCTTTCTCAATCAATTCTATTTGAATGTTCACGCGTTGCTGCGCATCGCGGTTGGTATCTACTTCAAATTCCTTAGAAAAATATCCTTCTTTATGAACTTGAACGCGATACTGCTGACCACAGAATAACTTCTCAGCGCTATAGTATCCTTGCTCATCGCTATATACCTTTTCAACGACTTTATTCTGCTGGTCGTATACCGTGATTTCTACCCCTTGAATACCGCCATGGGATTCGAGATCCGATACCACACCGTCCATGATTTGATAACATGGTTTTTCTACAAATAAATACACGTCATCGGCTCCATGTCCGCCTGCTTTATTAGAAGTAACAAACCCTTTCTTCGAAGCAGTGTCAATATACAAACTGAAATCGTCAAAAGAACTGTTGATATCCGGTCCTAAGTTAACTGGTACTCCCATCTTCCCATCGGGATTGATCTTGGATTTGTACAAGTCCAATCCTCCAAATCCGGGGTGGCCATCACTGGAAAAATACAACATATAATCACTCGAGATAAAAGGGAAAGTCTCACGTCCTGCCGTATTCACCTCGTGACCCAAATGTTCAATTGGTCCAAATCGACCTGTTTCATAGATACTCACGCGGAATAAATCCGATTGACCTAAGCTTCCCTGGCGATCCGAAACAAAATACATCCATTTCTCGTCTGGAGTTAATGCTGGGTGAGCCGTGTTATAATCCGCTACGTTGAAAGGCAATTCCTCCACTGTCCCCCAACTTCCATCGCTTTGTTTGCGAGATTTGTAAATCTTCAACAAAGACGATTCTTCCTCGTTGTATTGGGCGCGTTTGCCCCCGCGTACTGAACCATTATTACTAGTAAAATACATCGTATTCCCATCTTTTGTAAAGATAGCCGTTCCCATATTTAGCTCTTTGGAAGCAATCTCCTTGGCGAATAAAACAGGATCGCTAAAGCTACCGTCTTGGCCAATGGTCGTGGAATACAACTTGGTATATTGTTGATTGGTCCAACTGTGAACCTTGTTTTTCATTTCATCACTCTCGCGAGAAGAAGTAAAAATCAATCGATTGTCTAAAAGTGTAGCCCCATAATCCGAATGCTCGCTATTGGTAGACAGATTAACCAAGGTAAAACGAGACGATGGTAGGGTTTGATCTACTAATTCTTCGTGGGAAATGAATAACTGGGCGCGAGAATCCGAAGACTGAAGCTTCGCAAACTCTTGCAACACTTTATCGGCCTGTTCGGTATAATTCATCGCTTGTTAGTGTTTGCCCATAGCGATAGTAATATTCTTTGTCTAAAGCACTTACATTCTTATCGGCATAAGAACCTTGAAACAATTCGTCATACCACTTAAATGCTTCAGCAAACTTGCCATTGAAGTAATAGGAATCGCCGAGTTTACTCAAAACAGAGGCGTTTGCCTCGCCTTTCTCAACCATCGTTTCATATACCTTAATTGCATCAATATAGGCATACGTATCAAAGTTGCGATCAGCTTTGCGCTCTTTTCTATTTTGTCCCAAGCTACTTATACTTGAAAATAGTAAACAAAGCAGGACGCCATTAACTATATATTTTCTAACCATATATGCTTGTCTTTAGAAGAAGCGAGGAGCCACTTTTCTTCTGTTGTTATTAAATAATTCAAATTTCATAAAGATCTCATGAGAACCCGAATGGTAGTTGGAGAGCTTGCTGGTATCTGCGTCATAGGTATATCCTACAAATAGGCCTTCAGTCACTTGGAATCCTGCCAATCCACTAACAGAAGCATCCCAACGATACGCTGCTCCCAAGGTAAACTTATTGTAGAACAAAAAGTTTGCCGTCACATCTACCTGTAAAGGCGATCCTGTAGCCACTTTTACCAAAGCGGCTGGTTTGAACTGAATGTCGTGATTGATATCAAATACATACCCCCCCATCGCATAAAAGTGAGCTTTCTCTTTCATCACTTTATAGTCGTTGTCGTTGTAAATACTATTAGACAAAATCATAGGAGCCGACAACCCTACATACGCTTTATCGGAATATAAATAAACCCCTGCGCCTATATTACCTGAAAATTTATTGCTGATATTGTTTTCCGCAATTGGATCTGTTCCGTCATAGATGTGTAATTTATCATAATTCACATCCAAGAGTGATCCACTGGCTTTTAATCCAAAGGCCAATTTATAGTGGTAATTCAGATTGACGGTGTACGCTAAATCAATCGATAAGCTGTTTTCGTCCATCACACCTAAATGGTCATTCTTAAAGTGAAAGCCCATACCCAAACCGTTATCAGTCAAAGGTGTTGTTCCCGAGAGGTAAGCCGTTTTAGGCGCTCCCTCTAAGCCCACCCATTGGGTGCGGTATAATCCGAAGAGTTGCAAGTGATCTACACTTCCAGCATAAGCCGGGTTGATCGTTGCGGGATTATACATGTATTGTGTGTATTGCGGATCTTGTTGAGCCAAGGCTGGATACATACTCATCAAACCTAAACAGCTCAGCAAAACCTGCTTGATTGTGTTTTTTCTTTTCATTGCTTCCGGTGTTAATTGGTTTCAAGGTGTAAATTCGCCGCTTTTTTAATCATGCGACTTCCATTGGAATCGGTGTACTCATACGTAATCACGTAATAATACGTTCCACTGCTGAGTTTGGTTCCTTTATCTACAGTAACCTTACCTTCAGAATAACCCCTGAAAACATTGGTACTTCCATCCCCATGCGGGTCATACCCTCTAGTCTCATAAACGCGAGCGCCCCAACGATTGAAGATCTCAACCTTATTGTTGGGATAGTTCTTGATGTTATCAATGATAAAGTAGTCGTTTTTCCCATCTCCATCTGGAGTAACTAAGTTGTAGATTACAATATCTCCGTCTAACACCCAGTCTTTATTAACTGTACCTAAAGTGAAAAAACCATAGCCTTTTACCGTACCAATGGTTGTTACTTCTTTGGTAGACATATCCACAACTCCACCTTCATCAACCCAAATTTGCTGTTTGGCATCCCAGCGAACAATGTGCAATTCTTCCTCTGGATTGGTTAACACAGCGGCAGCTGTAGTAGATTCATCCCAAGTTAGAGTCAACAACACATCACTTTGCTCGTTGTTCCCTTTGTCGATAATCCAATATTCTTGGTCATTGATTGCCTTGATAACCCCTACCGTATTGGTACGAGCCTTGAAAAAAGCAGCATCATTATACACGTATTGTCCTAAAAAAACATCGCCATCCGCTTTAGAAGCTGAAATACGAGCAGGACGATATCGCTCGCTATCGCCTATTGGATAGATAAAAACTTCGTTTCCAATCTTTTCTACCGCGCCTTGAATATGAGAAGCATCCCCCATAGACTGCGCTTTTCCGCCTTTTTTAAAGGTAAACATCCCGTGGGAAACCTTCGTTACTGGATTGTAGGTGGAATCAACCAAAATGATTCCATTTTGAAAATCAACTAAACCTGAGGCATCTATATTATTCTTTAAATCAAAGGCTACTTTACTCACTGGACTATCAAAAATCACATTGTAAAATGAGGCAATCTCATTCCCCGCGATTTGTTTAGCTGTTGTTGGCAGACCTTCAACTGTAAAAATAGTGTTCGAAGTGGTGCTTCCCTTAGTCAAACCATAGCCTCCATCATTGATAAAATCGTGATAATACATCACAGTTCCATCATTGGTGACATCTCCAGATACTTGATTTTCGAAGGTTCCATTAAAAGAGATAAAACTTTCCGGAGCAATGGATAATGTTCCTGAATTGACGATGGATAAAGGTTCTTGGCTATATATAACGTTTCCTATTAAAAACAATAGGCTCGTTTGTATTATTTTAATTTTCATCTGTTTAAGTGAATAAAATTAATACTCAATTAAAACACGAATTGCATTTTAATCCTTTTGATAAGACAATGAGTTTAGCTTAAGCTAAACTCATTGCTCTTAAAAAACTATCGTAAAGTATAGTTTACATCTGTATTTTCTTGTGCATATTTAATCGCCCAAGTAATGGTATTCGCATATAAAATACTGTTATAAACTGTTGCTCCACCATAATAACGCTTAGCGATTGGTACTCCTCCTTCGGCAGTTATTAATGCTGGCCAAATAGTCAGAGAACTATTCGATGCATCTCCTGAAGTCCAACCACCATCTCCAACATAAACATACCCTAATGTTCTGTGTTTCAAGAACCAAGAACGAGATGGATTTCCTCCTTGGTAAGATAAACTAACATACTCATTGGAGTAACCTGTAATATAGTAGGAGTTGTTTACATCACTTCCTGCATCTTTTCCACGAACATCACCAAAAGGTCCATTCAAAATAGGATCATCCAAATTAACAATTGGGTTAATATAAGTTCCCCCTGTTCCAGATGCAGTTGCACTTGACGAATTTGTCATTGCATTAATAACACCCGCTACTGAAGATGGAGTATTTTCTTGAGAATGAATTAACACTCCTTTTTTATTCTTCACAAACTCTTGTAAAATTGCAGTTGTTGCAGCATTTGGTATATAGTTATACCCCAGAACAATGATATCAATCTTATTATTATTAATTAGGTTCTTCAATGCTGTACCTTGATTCGTACCACCATTTACAATAGTCAAACCATCTGTCTTCACTTTTCCATTAGGACCGAAGTTTCCAGCAGCTTGAAGTATTGCTCTTGAAGATTGGGTATTAGAAGCAGTACCTGGTTGGTATGTTCCTCCACCAAGACCTAAAACATTCATTCTACGGTACACAAATTCAATGTTTACATTACAACTATTTCCACCAGTACTACTGTTTGTTGTAATCGTAAATCGGTGAACACCTCCATTTAAAGGAGTTCCATTTCCTCTCAATACTACCTCTTGTAATCCTGTATTAGTAAAGGTTCCACTAGCACTAAATGACACTCCATTAATCGTATTCGTTGAAATAGTATAATCTCCAACATATCCTACACTTGCATTTAATGTAATAGTATTAGACGCATTCATTGGGATATTTGGCGCATAATTTCCACTCACTGCAATAGAATTACAAAGTAAGCTATAAGCCACTGGTTGTTTACCAACTGTGATATCGAAAGAACATGGGCTAACTAAACCAGTTGCAGTATTCAAGGTAAAAGTATTTACTCCTGGAATTGTTGGAGTACCAACGGCACTTAACACAACATCACGAGGGCCAATCGTATCAAATGAAAGTGGTCCTGAAGAGAAATAAATACCTCCAACTGTATTCGTTTGAATAGAAGTCTGACCAGTTGCAGCAACGTTTACTTTCAACGTAACCGTATGAGATGAAGTTACAGGTTCATCTTGTTGGAAAGATCCTGATACAGTCGTTTGACTACAATCCACTGTAAATTCAATCGCTTTTACAGTCACTGGAATTACAGAACATGTACTTGGTGTATCAGAGTTTGATGAAATATTAAACAAATCTGTACCTGAAGCGGTTGGTCTTCCTGTTCCCAGTAATTCAATTACTTGAACGCCATTAGTAGTAAATGTTCCTGAACCATTAAATGCATATCCATTTACTGTATTGGTTGAAATACTCCAATAACCTGTTGCATTTACATTTACTTCGATTAAAACTTTATTTGTACTGGTTAAATCTCTACCAACAAAATAATCACCTTCTATACGCACTGTCGAACAATTCAATGTAAAATCTACAGCTGCTTTATTTACAAATACATATTTATTTAAACAATTCGATGGTTTACCATTTAACGTAATAGTCAACTTATCTCCTAGTTCTTCTGTATTATACCCAATATTAGGTGTTCCTACTCCTTCTAAAATAAGGGTGTAGTTTCCTGCTGATGGAAAAGTTCCTTTTGTTGAAAAATAGTATCCATTTGCTGTAGTAGCTAAAATTTCATAGGTACCTGCTTGTGTTACTGTAACAGGAATAGTCAAGTAATTGGCTCCTGTTAGGAACTCTCCTTGTCTAAAAACACCCTCCGTTGTCATTGCATCACATTGTATAGTACTAATATCAAATACCGCAGGTGGTGGTGTACCACACATGCTCAACCAATTATCTTGAGCAGCACTCCAATAGTTAAAACATCCCGTTGTTTTATTAAAAATCAATAAACCATCAGTGCGATTTGCTGGAGTAATTGCGTCGCGTTCTTGTGAAGTTAATCGAGGAGTTAAAAACCCTTTATTCACACTTTCTAGCTCAAGAATGGCTCCTAAACTTGGTACTGCCGTACTTCCTGATATCGTACCATCTTTAATTTTAGTCATATTTGTTTGGGCTAGACCTGAAAAAAGCCCAACAAAAAGTATCAATAGCAATGAAATCGCCGATTTCATCCCTTTATATTTTGTATTTGTATAAGACATAATTTGTTCCATTTAAGTAGTTAGTTTTTTTGCATAAAGTCAAACAATAGTTGCTCTAACTGCTCAATTCGTTGAGACAGTGCCGCATTTTGTTCTTTCATTTGTTTCTGATTTTCCAAATTGCTTTGTTCTAACTCTTTAATTTTTTCTTCTTTTTCTCCTAAAGCTTTCTTCTGATCAATAATATGCAGATACAATTCTTCTGTTTTTTCTAACAATTGAATAGACAATTCTGATACATTGAAAGCATATCCTTCCTCCATTTTTGTTAGTTCATGGATTGGCGTAATACCTGGTAAATGACGATTTTCTTTGATGTAATCTTCTACAACATCTAAGTTTTTAAAATCATAGTCATATTTAAGTGAAGAATATCCATCAAAATAACTTTCAAATACATAATCCGCATAGTAACTATTCACTGCTGTAATACTACCATTCACACGCAATCTTTCATTCGGTGCTCCTGAAGGTTCAGTATAACCAATACCTACCCAACCTTTGGTATAGATATTAGCTGTATTACTAGTAGCAGGTTTTTGTGTTGTATCATCATACCAAGGATGTTGGTTGATCGAATCCAAATCAAGCGTATGTAGTGTTCTACTTTCATCCGTAAAAAGAAGTGAATTCGTAGCAGCATCAAATTCCAATTTAGTCAAGGTTTCAACACCATCAATTAAGTCTCTCAACTTCAGATTTGTACTTTCCCCTTTTTCATTGGTATAAATTAAAACGTGATCAATAGGATCATATACAAGAGTAGTTACTGTTTCATTTCCCTTCACCAATACATTTAAATCAATCGGATGAGCAATATTCTTCTCATCGGTATAGGTCAGTGTGTAAACATCGATTTCCTGTCCATCATCATCCGTTTCTCTCGTCACAACATTTTCAAGTGTAGTTAACGTTTCGTATAACTTTATTTCTTCTTCTAAGTTTATTGTATGTTTGACCTCCTGTGCATCATAATAATAGAATTTTTTCGTCACTTCATCATATCCTACATTTCCATATTTCCCTTTTAGGTTATTGAAAATGTTCGTCATGAATTCACTATTATTTGTAATCTCTTCAAGAAATTCTGTTTTATTACCTAACTTTGTAACAAAATCATGATTATCTACTAAGTTGGTAATAAACGTACTGTTATTTGCGATTTCGGATACAGCCAATCGAACTGAATCACCAGCTGAATCGGTCACTACTAAGTGATCTTGATCTAAAGTGAAGCTAAAGTTTACTGTATTTAAGGAAGACCAATCGATATTGTGTTCTACACCTTGCGCATCGTAGTAAACGAATGAATTAGTAGTAGGATTGTAATTTACATTACCGTATTTCCCTTTCAACTCGTTAATGATATTTTCAATAAACTCATTGTTATTGGTAATCTGGTTGATAAAATCAATATTGTCACCCAATTGCGTAATAAACTCTTTATTTTC
Organism: Myroides gitamensis; assembly: GCF_029894455.1. Classification (NCBI taxonomy): domain Bacteria; kingdom Pseudomonadati; phylum Bacteroidota; class Flavobacteriia; order Flavobacteriales; family Flavobacteriaceae; genus Myroides; species Myroides gitamensis. Next base: position 1,115,966 of record NZ_JARYHN010000001.1, on the reverse strand, counting down.
AACCAAATTCGTAATAAACGTACTATTGTTTGCAATTTCTGCTACAGCCAATCGAACTGAATCACCTGCTGAATCAGTCACTACTAAGTGATCTTGATCTAAAGTGAAGCTAAAGTTTACGGTATTTAAGGAAGACCAATCGATATTGTGTTCTACACCTTGCGCATCGTAGTAAACGAATGAATTAGTAGTAGGATTGTAATTTACATTACCGTATTTCCCTTTCAACTCGTTAATGATATTTTCAATAAACTCATTGTTATTGGTAATCTGGTTGATAAAATCAATATTGTCACCCAATTGCGTAATAAACTCTTTATTTTCAACCAAATTCGTAATAAACGTACTATTGTTTGCAATTTCTGCTACAGCCAATCGAACTGAATCACCTGCTGAATCAGTCACTACTAAGTGATCTTGATCTAAAGTGAAGCTAAAGTTTACGGTATTTAAGGAAGACCAATCAATATTGTGTTCTACACCTTGCGCATCGTAGTAAACGAATGAATTAGTAGTAGGATTGTAATTTACATTACCGTATTTCCCTTTCAACTCATTAATGATATTTTCAATAAACTCGTTGTTGTTGGTAATCTGGTTGATAAAATCAATATTGTCACCCAATTGCGTAATAAACTCTTGATTTTCAACTAAATTCGTAATAAACGTACTGTTGTTTGCGATTTCTGCTACAGCCAATCGAACTGAATCACCTGCTGAATCGGTCACCACTAAGTGATCTTGATCTAAAGTGAAACTAAAGTTTACTGTATTTAAGGAAGACCAATCAATATTGTGTTCTACACCTTGCGCATCGTAGTAAACGAATGAATTAGTAGTAGGATTGTAATTTACATTACCATATTTCCCTTTTAACTCATTAATGATATTTTCAATAAACTCATTGTTGTTGGTAATCTGTTCAATGAAGTCAATATTATCACCCAATTGCGTAATAAACTCTTTATTTTCAACCAAATTCGTAATAAACGTACTATTGTTTGCGATTTCTGATACAGCCAATCGAACTGAATCACCTGCTGAATCAGTCACTACTAAGTGATCTTGATCTAAAGTGAAGCTAAAGTTTACGGTATTTAAGGAAGACCAATCAATATTGTGCTCTACACCTTGCGCATCGTAGTAAACGAATGAATTAGTAGTAGGATTGTAATTTACATTACCATATTTACCTTTTAACTCGTTAATGATATTTTCAATAAACTCGTTGTTATTTGTAATCTGATTGATAAACTCAATATTATCACCCAGTTGCGTGATAAATTCACTGTTCTCAACTAAATTCGTAATAAACGTACTGTTGTTTGCGATTTCTTTTACAGCTAAATACACCCTGTGATTTTCTGTGTCTGTAATAATTAGCGACTCTTCACTATTTGTAGGATTTGTACCTATAGTAAAGCTATTATTCATTCTATCAATTAGTGTTTCTCCAGAAAGTAAAGGAGTCCATGCATTAGATTTCCAATAATAGAACCCTGCTTCTAAACTCAGATTACCAGTATGGTAAACCAGTAAACTCTCATCTGGTATACCTTTTATAGGATCCGTTAAATCTAAAGCAACTAGTTCAACTCTGGGGATTAAAACACCTTTGTTCGTAGATACGATATCTAGCTGTGCTGATTTAGCTGCTACTTTCGTGCCGATACCTACTTGAGCTATTGCCGAACCGCTTAGCATAAGTGCTACTAGGGGAATTACTCTTTTTATCATATTTTTTGTTTTTGTTTTGTTATATAACACTTAAATCTTATATGGTAACAAATTTACAACCAATGATTATTATTTTATAATAAATCATAATTTTTACAAAATAAATCAATTAAATCAAAAAATAGCGACAAAATTGCTGTTAATTTCAGCAAATTAAACAACTTTAAATAAAATAAAATAGAACCATTTATTCTCGTAAAGCGAATAAAAAAAGAACTAAAAACAAACGATAGGAATAAGTAAAAAATACCGTGTCTTAAAAAATAAATAAATCGCGAATTGCAGTTTTTTTAAGAAAAAATTATAATTTCATTTTTCACATTGGGTTAAGAAGGTTTTTTTATAAGATAAGCTACTCAATCACGACATTCAACAGTAGATATTCAAAAATAAACTCCCTTTTATATCCATTTTAATCTTAAAATTAAATAGGTTTTAGGTATCTTTTTATACTATTTCTCACTCCTCGATTTCATACCAAACTGATACAAACAAAAAAAGAGTCTAATCCTTGTGGATTAGACTCTTTTTATTTGTACGATTAAAATACTTAATAAGGCTTATTTCGCCTCTAAAGCTTTTAATTTATCATTCATTTCCAATGCGCGGTAAATGTTTTTTAGCGTTTGAATAGCTTCTTCATTAGTAGGGTTAATTGCTAACACTTTCTCTAAGTCATTCATAGCATCACGATAAATCGCTTTCTTCTCTTTTTGTAACTGCTCGTATTTTTTATTATCTGCAGCAGACATTCCTAAGCTATTCATTTTATTTGTCAACTCTTCATCTGGTTGTAACTTAATGAACGCCATATTTAAGTAAGCATTTTCATTTTTAGGATTAATGCGAATTGCTTGCTCATAGTATTTTCTAGCGTCTTCAATTTTACCAGCTTGGTAACTTGTAACTCCTAGATTATACAACAATAAATCATCATTTGGGTTTTTAGCCAATGCTTCTTTTGCAATTTCTTCATATTTACCCATATTGTTTGATTTCAAATACAAATCCATCTGCGTTAACATCAAGTTTGTATCATCTGGGTTTGATTTTCTTGCCTCAACAATTGCTTTTTCCGCTTGATCGTATTGTCCTTCTTGGTAATAGATTAACGCTAAATTCTTAACAATCTCTGGACGTTTAGACTCTTCTTTTACTAATTTTGGATCTGTATGTGTTCCTTGTTTCACTAATACATCTCTCATTTTTGAATCTTGACCAAAATTTTGAACTTCACCTGTAGCTTTTTCAACTGCAGTATAGTACGATTCATTTCCTTTGTATCCTAAATCAATCAATTGCTTATAGTAAGCTGTTGCTGTCGGATAATCTTTAGACGTAATTGCTGTTGAAGCAGCGTAGTATAGATATAATGTATCTTTTGGATTAATATCAAATGCTTGCTTAAACTTTTTAGTCGCTCCTTTATAGTTTGAAGAGTTATTATCTTCAATTGCTTTATTAATAACTTTAGAAGCTACTGTTCCTAACTCCTCATTTGCTTGTTTTGCAAATTTGTTGTTTTTATCAATTGCCTCAATTTCTTTATAAGCTTCTACCATTCGATCAACATTTGCATCGAAATCTTGGTTTTTCTCAATTTGTTGGAAAGCTAAATTCGATTTTAAATAGTAAAATTGAATTTTTTGGTCATTCGTTGCTTGACCTAAAACACCTTCAACTGCTTTTAATGCTGCATTAGCTTCTGCAACATTTCCTTTTTTAACTGCTTTCTCAGCATCTTTCAACTCTTTCTTTTGAGCCATTGAAAGCCCTGAAATCATTAGGGCAGCTGCTAAATAAACAAATTTTTTATTCATAACTCTGTTGTTTTTATTGATTTATTCTTGATCTTGGTCTTCTTCGTCTAGTTGATCATCTTCTACTTGTTCATCTAAATCTTCTACGACATCTAATACTGTTCCATCAATTTCTACAAACTCTTGATCTTGATCGTCCTCATCGTCCTCTTTCATTACTTTACAAACAGCTGCAATTGAATCATTTCCTTTGATGTTAATCAAACGAACCCCTTGAGTTGCACGTCCCATCACACGAAGATCCGAGATTCGCATACGAATCGTTAATCCTGATTTATTGATAATCATTAAATCATCCGCATCAGTAACCACGTTAATTGAAACTAGTAATCCAGTTTTCTCACTGATATTCATAGTTTTAACTCCTTTACCTCCACGGTTTGTTTCTCTATATTCTTCTAAAGCAGAACGCTTACCATATCCATTTTCAGAAACTACTAAGATTTCGCTGTTTAAATCACTTACAGATACCATTCCGATTACTTCGTCTTTGTCATCTGCTAATGTGATACCGCGAACTCCAGAAGCCGTTCTTCCCATTGGACGAGTTTTCTCCTCATCAAAGCGAACTAATTTTCCAGATTTCACAGCAATTAATACTTTACTCTTACCGTCTGTTAATTTTGCTTCTAGTAATTCATCATCTTCTTTAATCGTAATGGCATTGATACCATTTTGTCTCGGACGAGAATACTGCTCTAATGGTGTTTTCTTCACTTGACCTTGTTTGGTCGCCATGATTACATAGTGATTGTTGATGTACTCTTCATCTTTTAAATCTTGAGTACAAATAAACGCTTTCACTTTGTCGTCATTCTCAATATTAATCAAGTTTTGAATTGCACGACCTTTGCTTACTTTCGTTCCTTCTGGAATTTCGTAAACTCTCATCCAAAAACATTTTCCTTTTTGAGTAAAGAACAACATGTATTGGTGGTTTGTAGCAACATACATATGTTCCAAGAAATCTTGATCTCTTGTTCCAGCCGATTTTTGTCCTACTCCTCCTCTATTTTGTGTTTTATATTCTGAAAGTGGTGTACGTTTAATATATCCCGCGTGAGAAATCGTAATTACTACTTGCTCATCTGCGATAAGGTCCGTAATACTTACATCTCCTCCAGCGTATTCAATAACCGAACGACGCTCATCACCAAATCTTTCTTTTACTTCGTTTAATTCCTCTTTAATCAAGTTCATTCGCATTTCTTTGCTTGCTAATAACTCTCTTAAATGATTAATTAACTTCATAATCTCTTCATACTCCGCACGTAGTTTATCTTGCTCTAGTCCAGTTAACTGACGTAAACGCATTTCTACAATTGCACGGGCTTGAATTTCAGATAAAGCGAAACGCTCAATTAATTTAGCTCTTGCTTCATCAGCATTGCTAGAAGAACGAATTAAAGCAATTACTTCATCGATATTATCTGATGCAATAATTAATCCTTCTAAAATATGCGCACGCTCTTCTGCTTTTCTCAATTCATATTGCGTACGTCTAACTACTACATCGTGTCTGTGTTCTACGAAGTGGTAGATTAACTCTTTTAAATTCAACGTTTGCGGACGTCCATCAACCAATGCGATATTATTAACACTGAAAGACGATTGCAACTGCGTATATTTATATAACGTATTTAATACAATGTTTGGAATAGCATCGCGTTTCAATACGTATACAATACGCATCCCTTTACGATCCGATTCATCGCGAATAGTAGCAATACCTTCGATTTTCTTATCGTTAACAGCTTCAGCCGTTTTCTTAATCATCTCGGCTTTGTTCACCTGGAACGGAATTTCCGTTACCACGATACACTCTCTACCATCCACTTCTTCAAAATTGGCCTTTGCACGCATTACTACACGTCCACGTCCCGTTTTGAAAGCTTCTCTTACTCCTTCATAACCATAGATAACTCCTCCGGTAGGGAAATCAGGTGCCTTGATGTGGTTCATCAATTCATCAATTTCGATATCGTTATTATCGATATAGGCTAATGTTCCATCAATAACTTCTGAAAGATTATGTGGCGCCATATTCGTCGCCATACCTACAGCAATACCTGAAGCACCATTAACCAATAAGGTAGGAATACGCGTAGGCATTACCTTTGGCTCTTCTAAGGTATCATCAAAGTTTAACTGGAAATCAACGGTTTCTTTATCAATATCGGCAAGAATTTCTTCAGATATCTTCTTCATTCTAGCCTCTGTATAACGCATTGCAGCAGGGCTATCTCCATCTACAGATCCAAAGTTACCTTGTCCATCTACAAGCAAGTAACGCATACTCCAATCTTGAGCCATACGCACCATGGCGTCATATACAGAACTATCCCCGTGTGGGTGGTATTTACCTAAAACTTCCCCTACAATTCTGGCAGACTTTTTATGTGCTCTATTAGACATCACGCCTAACTCGTACATACCAAATAACACTCTACGATGCACAGGTTTTAAGCCATCTCTAACATCAGGAAGCGCTCGAGATACAATCACGGACATTGAATAATCAATGTAGGCTGATTTCATCTGTTCCTCAATGTTAATAGGAATCAACTTTTCTCCTTCAGACATAAGTATATTAAATTTAAATTGTCATTATTAAACGTGCTAATATACAGTTTTTATAGCGTTTTTCCATACTCTAGAGCCATGAAAAATTCATTTTTTTAGTGTTTTTCTAATTTTTTTATTCCTCCAATCGAAATAGAGTCATTTTAAGGCGGAAATAAGCCACTTTTAAGATGAGGCTGTACCCTTTGATGGTGAGGCGTTGAGGTGGTGAAATCGGAACGAAGTGTAGATTCATCGAATACGAAAACAAATATAAACCCATGAGATAGATGATGAGGTGGTGAGATGTAAAATCTCGTAGTGGCAAATGGCAATTTGCCAAATAACCGGATGATTTCCAACAACCTCACAAAGAACAAACCTCACAACCTACAATAAAAAAATCCCACCTTTTGGTGAGATTTTTTTTATTCCAATCGATGATGTATCTGTTTAAAATAATCAAAGGCTTTACTTACCCTTGTTCCGTACCAACTGAACATTTCTCCTTCCACAAAAATGGTTTTCCCATGGTGTGTAAATCGTCCAATCTCAAATGCATCTTCTTCTTGAAAGGCATACGGAATAGAAGATAGAAAAACCAGTTCAGGATCGCCTTGGATTCGAATTTTTCTTATCTCTACTTCTGGATACTGTTCTGTTCGTACTGCATAGACATTCTCAAACTTATTTAGCGTTAAAAGCTCTTGTACAAAAGTTCCTTCTCCAGCTACAACAAACGGATCTTTTCCTACAAAATAAGCAACTTTAAAGCCTGGCTTATCACGAACAAAGTCCATCAAGTCCTTTTGTCCAAATTGTAGTTTATCAATCCATTTACGCGCTTCTGTTCGTTTATTAAACAATTGACCTAAAGCTTCAATTAGTTGAATATTCTGGTCCATCGTTCTCACATCTACCAGCCAAATCGGACAAATCCCTTTTAAGCGTTCAATTTCCTCCAACGTATTTTCTGCTGGACTTGCAATAATAATATCAGGTTGCAACAACTTAATCTGCTCTACCTCTACTTTGTTTACTTCTCCTATTGTTGCCTTCGTTACTCTCAGGTGATAAGGATGCATACAAGCAGTTGTAATTCCCACTAATTCATCTTCTAACCCAAGGTCAAAAAGTATTTCTGTTAGCGCTGGCACAAGTGAAACAATGCGTTTTGGCATTTGCTCAAAACGATGCTCACGACCAAGTTGGTCCTTTCCTACGATCATAATCTATTCTTTAATATCTCTTGCATTTCCTGTTGCATTTTCAATGCTTCTTCTCTTGCTCTTGTTGCAAAGTCTGCTTGGTTGGATGCATAAATAATCCCTCTTGACGAGTTGATTAACAAGCCTACATTTTCTGCTAATCCATACTGACATACGTCTTGTAAACTTCCTCCTTGTGCTCCAACACCTGGAACAAGTAAAAAGCTAGTTGGTGCCACTTGGCGAATATCTTTAAAGTACTCCGCCTTCGTTGCTCCAACCACATACATTAGGTTTTCAGCATTTTTATATTGTTGTGATGTTCGGATTACCTTTTTATACAAAGGTTCTCCATCGATCAATTGCGTTTGAAAATCAAAAGCCCCTTCATTCGAAGTTAAGGCTAATAAAATGGTGTGTTTATTATCAAAAGCCAAGAAAGGTTCTACTGAATCTTTCCCCATATAAGGAGCAACTGTTACGCTATCAAAGGCCATATCTTCAAAAAAAGCCTTGGCATACATCGATGCAGTATTGCCAATATCTCCTCTTTTTGCATCTGCAATTGTATACAATGTTGGATATTGTTCCTTGATATACGCAATTGTCTTTTTCAAAGACTCCCATCCTTTCAATCCATAAGCTTCAAAAAAAGCAATATTGGGTTTATAAGCTACTGCTAAATCATGGGTAGCATCAATAATCGCCTTATTAAAACTAAAAATAGGATCTTCCTCTTCGAGTAAAAATGCAGGAATCTTAGTTAAATCAACGTCTAATCCTACACATAAGAATGAGTTTTTACGTTTAATTTCCTTTATGAGTTGTTGTGTTGTCATGCTCTAGTACTTTTAAAAAAAACCACACTGCTTAGTGTGGTTTCTCTTTATCTTGCGTATTAATAAACTTCGCTTTCTTTTAATTTCTCCGTATTACTTACTAATTGTAACTCATCAATAATTTTCTGAATACCTCCATTCATTACACCATCTAGATCGTATAATGTCAATCCGATACGGTGATCAGTAACACGTCCTTGTGGGTAGTTGTACGTTCTAATTTTCGCAGAACGGTCACCACTACTTACCTGAGAGTTACGTTTTTTAGCATCTTCTTCTTGTTTCTTCGCTAATTCCATTTCGTATAAACGAGAACGCAATACAGATAATGCTTTATCTTTATTCTTGTGTTGTGATTTCTCATCCTGACATTGCGCCACTAATCCTGTTGGGATATGCGTCATACGCACAGCAGATTTCGTTGTATTTACAGACTGTCCTCCAGGCCCTGATGAACAGAATAAGTCAATACGAACATCATTCATATCAATGTGTACATCGAATTCTTCTGCTTCTGGCAATACCATTACTGTTGCCGCAGACGTGTGAACACGACCTTGCGTTTCCGTTTGAGGAACACGTTGTACACGGTGTACACCTGCTTCAAACTTCAACGTTCCGTATACATCTTCTCCAGTTACTTCAAAGATAACCTCTTTGTATCCTCCAGAAGTTCCTTCATTCACATCCACTACAGATGTTCTCCAACCTCTAGATTCACAATATTTGGTATACATTCTGAACAAATCTCCAGCAAAAATACTCGCTTCATCTCCTCCTGTTCCAGCACGCACTTCCACCATTACGTTTTTCGCGTCTTCTGGATCTTTTGGAATTAAAAGGAATTTAATTTCATCTTCTAATTCTGGCAAACGATCTTTTGCTTCTTCTAGTTGCATTTTGGCCATATCAACCATTTCAGCATCACTTCCGTCTGCTAAGATTTCATTTGCTTCCGCTATATTTGCTGTAAGATTTAAATATTCAGCACGTTTTTCAACCAACTGTTTTAAATCTTTATATTCTTTGTTTAATTGAACATATCGTTTCTGATCTGAAATAACATCCGGTTGGATAATCAAATCAGAGATTTCATCAAAACGCTGTTTTATAATTTGTAATCTATCTATCATATCTTGAAAAGAGATAATTTAATTGGAATGCAAAGGTAAAAAAAAAGAGGAATATATCCGCATATTCCTCTTCATTTCGTTTATTTTATTGCTTTTATTTTTTAATCTCTACAGCAATCTCTACATCAGACCATGTTTTCCCTTCGTGTAGGGCATTACAAGCCTCATGTAAAGCGTTGAATGCGTCTTGAGCTGTAAAATCTGTAAGAATATCAATTGATCCATTCAATTTTACTCCAGCTTCTGTTGCTTCGTATGTGAATTCTTTTTCTTTGGTAATTCCATTCATTGTTAAGTTCACCAACACTTTACCGTCTTTAAACTCACCAAAGAACCCATTGATATTACCTACTAATTTGCTGAAGAAGTTTAAACGCAATGTTTCATCTCTTGCTGGATCTCCTGTACTTGCAGAGCTAGTAACAATTGAGAATTGCGCTCCTTTTAAACCTTCTGCTAAAGTTGCCGCTTCTTGGTTAACTTCTGATAATTTCACTTCGTCAAAAGTTCCTTTTACTCCTACTTTTGCAGGTGTTTTAAAAGCTGTCCACTCAATAGAGTAAGTCAACTCCTTTTGTTTAGGCGCTTCTGTTGTTTGCTCTACTGCTTCTGGTGCAGTTGTATCTGTTGATTTTTTATCTCCACATGAAATAGCTACCATGCTTACTAAAGCTAGTGCTAAGATTGATTTTTTCATAATGCTTTTGAGTTTTGTTTTCTTGAAGCTACTAATGTACAAAAAGCAATCCACAATTTGCGGTGCCCAAAAATTAAAATTTCCTTAAATAATTATGGCGGTTTTGATGCCCCTTAACGAACTAAAAACTTCGATATATTGTCTTCATACTTTACTTTGAAACGTTCCATCGCCTCAACGTCAATTGTCCCATCAGGTAAAACAATTCCTTCTTTTACCATTTTTTTAAAGACTTTTTTAAGCCCATGTTGATTAAATTTTTGTGTTTCGAAAGAAACTTTTTGCTGTACAAAGGCAATCGTATAATACAATACATCAGCATGACGACTATGTGGATCATTCGTATGTTGAAGATAAAGGATTTCTTCTTTAGAATTAAGCTTAAAAAAAGTCATATTATCAGACATAAAAGGCTGTTCATAAGTAAGAACTTCCTTATTGTCTATTGTTACTATTTTATTTTTGAATTTAACGTCTTGAGCCATGAGGAAGGTTGTAAAAAATAACGTTAGTAAGGTAAAGTAAGTCGTCTTCAGCATAAATAATTTATTTAGTTATCAAGTAAAAATAAGAATTTTTACGTTAAATCATAATTAAAACTTAATTTTCTTAAATATAACTTAATTAATAATTTACCTTCTCAATAAAATATCAAGTACCAAAACGATTCTACCTCTCTTATTTACTCAAAAAAAAATAGCAGCAAACTTTAGTTTGCTGCTATTCTGTATCGAGTATTTATATTTTTTATTTTCTCTCTGGGATTTGTTTTAAAATCTCTAAAACAAAGTTCCAGAATTTTTGAAGTGACTCAATATTTGCACGCTCTGCAGGAGAGTGAGCTCCTTTAATGGTTGGACCAAACGAAATCATATCCATATCCGGATAATGTGTTCCTAAGATTCCACATTCCAATCCAGCATGACAAGCCACCACATTTGGTTTTTCGTTGTGTTGTTTTTCGTAAATATCAACTAACACATCTAAAATTGCTGAATCTGGATTTGGACTCCATCCTGGGTATGAACCTGAAAACTCTACTTCACATCCCATTAATTCAAAAGCAGAACGCAAGCCATTCGCTACGTCCATTTTAGAAGATTCTACAGATGAACGCGTTAAACATTTTACGGTTAACTGTCCATTCCCTACCTCAACTTTAGCAATATTATTCGATGCTTCTACTAAATCATCAAAGTCTGGACTCATACGGAATACTCCATTATGCGCCGCATACATAGAACGAACGAAGAAGTATTGTGCCATAGAAGGCATTACTTTTTTCGGTGTTTCTGCCTCGTCTAATTTTTCGAAAACAACTTCAAATCCTGGATCTACGGTATGTAATTCCGCTTTGATATCCTCAACAATTTGCGTCATATCATAAACGAAAGCCTCATCATACATTTGAGCAATAATTACAGTTGCAACACTTTCACGTGGAATAGCGTTACGCAAACTTCCACCTTTAATAGTAGCAATTTGTAAACCAAAATTATCAAAAGCATCAAACAACAAACGGTTCATGATTTTATTTGCATTCCCCAGTCCTTTGTGGATATCCATTCCTGAATGTCCTCCGTTTAATCCTTTAATTGTAATGCGGTATCCCACCGAATTTTCTGGTGTATCTTCTTCATCGTACTCTGCTGCTGCAGTTACGTCAATACCTCCAGCACATCCGATATCAATTTCATCGTCTTCTTCTGTATCTAAGTTTAAAAGGATTTCCCCTTCTAATAAACCGCCTTTTAATCCTTTTGCCCCTGTCATTCCTGTCTCCTCATCAATTGTGAAAAGCGCTTCAATTGCAGGGTGTGGAATATCTGAACTTTCCAAAATTGCCATAATCGTAGCAACTCCTAGTCCGTTATCCGCTCCTAAAGTAGTTCCTTTAGCACGTACCCATCCCTCTTCCACATACATTTCGATTCCTTGTGTATCGAAATCAAAATCTGTATCGTTATTTTTTTGGTGAACCATATCCAAATGCGATTGCATCACAATGGTTTTTCTGTTCTCCATTCCCGCAGTTGCAGGTTTCTTAATGATAACATTTCCTACCTCATCTTGGATTGTTTCTAATCCTAGTGACTTTCCAAAGTCTACCATAAACGCAATCACGCGTTCTTCTTTTTTAGAAGGACGTGGCACTGCATTTAAATCAGCAAACTTATTCCATACTTGTTTAGGTTCTAAGTTTCTTATTTCTTGGTTCATAATTTCAATATAGATTCTTATTATTCCTTGTTCCTCAAAGGTAAACTATTCTCTTTAAAAATGAGATACTTCCTTTTATTTTGTTCGGTTCCCTTTTCCTTACTATTCAAAAATACTAAAGTAAGAGTTTAATCAACAAACCCTAACTAACTTTAGATGAAGTAATTGTTGTTCCTATACTTGCAAAAAAAACACAAGCCACGGACAACCACTGAATCAAGCTCAGTGCTTCTCCTAAGAACAATAAACCGCTCAAAGCGGCAAATGCAGGATGTAAACTAGTTAAAATACTAAAGCTCTTTGCAGGCATGCGCTTCATGGCTACTAAGTCCAACGTAAAAGGAAGTGCACTAGATAAAATAGCTACGGCCAATCCCAATAAAAAAAGATTAAGTGTCAGATGAACCAATCCTCCAGAGGCAATCCCTACAGGAACGATAATCATTGCTGCAAATAGAGTTCCAATAGTAACCGCAGTTCGTCCATCAATCAATTTAGACACCTTGCTTCCCATGACAATATAACCGACCCAAAACATCCCCGCTGTAAACGCCATACCCAGTCCGATTAAATCCACATTATTACTCTTCCACGGCACAATCAACAAGATTCCTGCACAAGCGAGCAAGGCCCAAAGCACATCGAGTACTTTTCTCGATAAAAACAAGGCTAAAAGCAATGGACCTACAAATTCTACGGTCACACCCAAGCCTAAGGGTACTCGTTCAATTGCAAAATAAAACAGTAAGTTCATTCCTCCAATGCTTACTCCATACCCTAAGCAGCACAACCATTGTTGTTTGGTTAATGCTTTAAAATTAGGTCTATTGATAAGTAATAACAAGATAGCGGATAAACCAATGCGCAAGGAGCTTGCACCTGCTGGTCCTAAAACAGGAAACAGCCTTTTTGCTAAAGACGCACCACCTTGCACACACATTATAGAAGTCAAAGCGGCTGAAATAGCAGTTCTTTTTTCACTCATTTCAAATAATTAAAAAAAATAAACTTTATCCTTCTTCAAGCATAAAGTTCAAATTTGGTGCAAAAGTAGTGCTTCATGAGAAGTCTCACAATGGAAACAATCTTTTTATTTTAGAAGAAAACCGAATTAAATCGCCCTATTCTTTTACTCTGCCCTAAAATTGGCATGTTGCGTTGCAGTAAAGAAATCACAGAAGATTTGATGTATCGGTTGATCAACTTGTGTTCCTTTAATCCCCAATTGTACATGCACCTGAATCACCTGTTCAATCAATTGCGCGACAATCTGTGTACCAAACGCATGTATTTCCTCTTGTTTCGCCATGGTTATCGTAGCGTTCTTCGCCAAATTGTCTTCCAATTGCTTGGCGTATTCTACTACTCTTTCAAAAGTTGCCGTAATATTTGCCTGATAAGCCCTTAAAGTCGCAGTAGGAAGCAGTATAGCAGCTTCGTCCATAAAGTGATACGCAATTCCTAAATAGTTCACGAGAAGCGTTAAATCAGCAAAAACTCGAAAAGGAATTTTGGTTACCACATCATCTGTGTAAAACGTATCATATTCAAAGTAGTAATCCGCCGGAATCACCGCTTGATTCACCTCAAAAGAGAAGGTTCCTGTTGCTTTCATTCCCATGGATTTCCAATTTGGAATGATTTTTACCTTATTTTGTTCTACAATAAAAGAACGAATACAAGGATTTCCTTCCGCATCCAAACAAGGTTTCCCTTGTTTCAGCAATTTCGCATTAAGGGTAAAATGGCTCAAATAAGGTGCTCCCGTTGCATAATGCCAAAGTCCATCCAGAACATACGTACCATCTTCTTGTTCATCCGCAGTACCTCCCACCATGCCACTTCCGCCAAAGCAAGTATTTTCTTTTGCGAATAATCTATTTGCAGTTTCAGGAAGCATATTGCGAGCAAAATAATTCGCACCAGAACACAACGTCAACATCCAACCTAAACTTCCGTCCATTTTTGCCCATTCGTATAAATGGGTTAAACCTGTTTGAAAATCACATCCTAAACCGCCATACGATTGAGGCACCCATATTTGCAACCATCGTTGTTTGTAAATATGCGCAATAACCTCCTCCGGAATAGCAGTTGCTCCCTGCATGGCTACTCTCAATGTACTAGCATTTAACATACGCTTGTTCTTTTAAAATTTTACTCCATTTGATATACCCCAATACAGCTACAATAAACAAGAAAACAGTCAATCCCGCGTAGAGGTATAAGTCCTTGTGAATCATCAAAGGCACCGAAATCAAATTGCTAATATTCAATAAAACCCAATTTTCCACCTTGCGTTTTGCCATCAACCACATCCCTGCCCAAGCAAAAGCAGAAACTAAAGAATCCCAAATAGGCACATCTGAATCCGTATAGTGCGTAAGGAAAAACCAGAATAACCCAAAAGTAAAACTGACAATGCCTACGGTAATAAGCTTTTCCTTCCCGTTTGTCGTTGAAATCTTGGTTTCTTCTTTTTGTTTACCGTATTTCCAATACAACCAACCATAAATACTCATCACCAAGTAGTATAAATTGAGCGTAAATTCGCCATAGAGCTTTGCGGCAATCATGACGTAAAGCGTCAAGGATATACCCGCAATACCGAAAAGATAGTTGTTGGAATTATTTCGCGATGCAAGTACAACTTGAATCATAGAAAATAGCACACCGAGCCATTCGGCCCACGTTGTTTGTAGTAAAATGTCCTGCATCATATTAACTTAACTAAGGTAAATGATGAGATGATAAATTGTAAATCCCTACGCTAGCATTACCTAGGTCAGGTGTGGAAACAAGTTCCAGGGTATCATCTCAGCCGCACAATGATGCAGCACCCCTTTCAGGGCACAAAGTTGACGTTTTTTTTTGATACAAAAAAATTTAGCATCTGTCTTGTGTAAGAGAATAACCAAGCATCAGAGTACCAACACCCTAGACTAAAAGGTTTGTAAACTCAATGCTCCTACTCGCTTGAGTTGCTGCTCTATCTCTTCAGACCAAGGTAATCCAATACTAATTCGGATACAGTTTTGAAATTGGTGTTGTACAGTAAACATTCGCCCCGGAGCAATACTAATCCCTTCTTTGATGCATAGATCATATAGCTTCAGTGTATTCACTCTTTGGTCAAACTCCACCCACAACGACAATCCTCCCTCTGGGCGACTAACTTTCGTTCCACTCGGGAAATCTTCCAAAATAACAGCTAGTATCTTCTGGTAATTTGCAAAGACACTTTGTCTCAACTTGCGCAAGTGTTTCTCGTATTTGCCTGATTTAATAAAATTAGCGACAGCTTCTTGTACAATGGCTGGAGAGGAAATAGCGTGAATTAACTTTTGGTGGATTATTTTATCTTGGTATTTTCCTGCACTTAGCCAACCCACACGATAACCTGGAGCTAGTGTTTTTGATATAGAACTACACAACAATACATTCCCTGTGGTATCAAAAGCCTTACAACACATTGGGCGTTTGCCATTGAAGTTTAAATCCCCATAGACATCATCTTCAATTAATGGTATTTGATGTGCCTCTAGTAAGGCTACAATTTTCTTTTTGTGTTCAGTAGGCATACAGCTGCCAAAAGGGGTGCTATAATTGGATACCAACAAGCAAATATCGATGGTTGAACAAGCTTGCTCTAGTGCTTCTATGTTCACTCCTGTAACAGGATCCGTGGGTAATTCTACCACTTTAAATCCCAAATCAAGAGCCAGTTGAAAAATACCTGGGTAGCAAGGGCTTTCAATCGCTACCGTATCTCCGGGTTTTCCTAAAGACAAAAGACAAAGCGAGATGGCATTGATACTCCCATTGGTTGTTACAATATCATCTTCCGTTAGATTCCCGCCCCAACTCATGGAACGCGAAGCAATCATACGGCGTAAATTGAGGTTTCCCTGCACAGATTCGTAATCAATTCCGCCATAGGTTAAGGTTTTACTCGCTTGTACAATTTCCTTTTTCATTTGTGCACTAGGGAGAAACTCGCCATAGAGTGAATTAAACGAAAATAAAGTCAGCGCTTCATTCCCCATATTGGCATAAACTTTATTAATAATGTCCTTTGGAATTGTGCTATCCGCTAAAGGCGTGGGATTACTCGCTTGAGGTAAAGGAAAGTGGGTATAGTTGACATGACTAACAAAATAGCCCGATTGGGGAATAGACTGTACCAGTGATTCCGATTCCAATTCCAGATAGACTCGTTTTGCTGTATTCATACTAATGTTGTGCGTTTTACACAACGTGCGAATTGAAGGCATTCGATCGCCTTCTTTGAGTACCCCTTTTCGAATTTGATGGGCTAATTGATCTGCTAAGTCTACGTAAATATATTTCTGATTCATATCACCAACTGTATCCATCCAAATATACAAAACTGCGACTGTGTTTGTCTATAAAATCCTCTTACTTTTGAAAAAAATAACAAACTAATGAAAACAACAGTAACTGCCACTGCTTCGAATGGATGGATGAACGGATTAATTGGCGTACTTTTATTTAGTGGATCCATGCCTGCAACAAAGGTTGCTGTATTGAGCTTAGATCCCGTTTTTGTAACCCTTGTACGCGCATTAATCGCTGCTATACTTGCTGCGCTTTTCTTGTTCTATACAAAAGCAACTTGGCCAAGCAAGCAAGAATCACAATCGCTTTTATTGGTATCTGCAGGTGCAGTTATCGGTTTTCCTCTTTTATCTTCTTTGGCTTTACAACATATGACCGCAGCGAGGTCTTTAGTTTTTGTGGGAACTTTGCCTTTGAGTACCGCTATTTTTGCGGTCTTACGAGGAAAAGAACGCCCTAAACCTTTATTCTGGCTTTTTGCTTTTTTGGGTAGTACACTCGTAGTAGGATTTGCTTATATGCAACATGCGACAAGTTCCTTGATGGGAGATCTATTAATGCTCGCTGCTATTGTGTTATGCGGATTAGCTTATGCAGAAGGAGCGGTACTGACAAAAACCATGGGAGGAAGTCAAGTGATCTCTTGGGCGATTATTTTTGCCTTACCTGTTTTAGTTCCTACTTTTTTCTTCTTTATTCCAGCTTCTCTAGAAACGATACAAATGGATACTTGGGTAAGTCTACTTTATCTAGGGACAATGAGCATGTTTACTGGGTTCATTTTTTGGTATAAAGGACTCGCACAAGGGGGAATTGCAACAGTAGGACAATTGCAACTATTACAGCCCTTTTTCGGTTTAGCCTTAGCTGCCTTTTTCTTAAAAGAATATATCTCAATTGGGATGATTGGCGTTACCTTAGGGGTGGTTTTATGTGTTGCTGCAAGTAAGAAGTTTGCGTAAGACGCGGTGGGGTGAAGTTGTGAATTTGCAAAATTTATCGATTAAAGAGGTTTGTTGCAAAAAAGCAAATATCATTCGCCCCTACCTTTCCTCATCCTAAGGCTCAAGTAAAAAGCAATCAGCAATAACAGGCAAATCAATCCTAAAACGAAGGCAAAAGCAAAGGTGTAATTTTTTATTTCAGTTAGAGCAAAAAAAACACTTCCCAAAGCTGCCACTCCAAAGGCAGAACCGATTTGCAGTCCACAATTAACTGCACCGGAAGCTAAGCCAGCAAATTGAATAGGTATATTGCTTAAACTAAGGCGAACGACAGAGGCTAAGGTTAGCCCCATCCCACAACCGATTACAAATAAATTTACTTTAAATACCACAGGGTGATATTGATATAACGTAATCATCAAAAGAATAAACCCCAACATATACAGCATTAATCCTACGGATAAAAGTGCCTCTTTGAGGTATTTGCTGAGTATAGAAGAACACAAAGACATGACAATAAATCCTACACCAAAAGGGATAATGGCTTTTCCTGCTTCCATACTGCTCCAATGCCATTCTTTTTGTAAATAGATCCCAAAAACCAAATAAAACACCCCACTTGCATAATACAGAAAACTAATGATTACTCCCAATTTTAAATTTCTGTATTGAAAAATATCAAAATCGACTAATACACTTTTCCCCTCTCTTTTTCTCTTTTTTTCAAGTCGAACAAACAGATAAATAAAAACAATTGCACTGAGTAAATACCCTATCGTGTGTAAGGTGATTCCATCTTCAATACTAGTCGTTAAAGGATAGATAAAACTCATTAAACCTAAAGTCAAGAATAAGGTTCCTTGGTAATCAATAGTCTCTCCTGTTTTTATTTCTTGTTTAGGTAAAGCGACAAGTGCTAAGAGCAAGGCCAAAATTCCTACAGGAAGATTGACGAGAAAGATGATACGCCATCCCAAATCAAATAGATTCCATTCGATGAGCAAAGCGCCTAAATATTGCCCCAAGGCCGCAGCAATACCGAAAGTAAAACTATACAAAGCCATGACCAATCGCTTTTCTTTTTCATTGAATATCCCCTGTACAATTGCGAGTACTTGTGGGATCATAATCGCACCAGAAACTCCTTGACCAATACGTCCAACAATCATCATCGTCGAGGATTGAGCACATCCGCAGAGGGCTGAAAAAAAGATAAATCCAAAAAGCCCCAGTATAAACACATTTTTTCGCCCATAAATATCACCCAATCGCCCTCCCGATATTTGAAATATGGCATAAGCACAGGTATAAAAGGAAACAATCATCTGCAGTTCACTATTAGTTGCTTGGAGGGATTGTTGTATCGCAGGCAAGGCTAAATTGACAATATAAAAATCTAAGGGAGATAAAATCGTTGCTAGTAATAAAATAAACAACAGAAACCATTTGTTTTTAAACATCATACTCTTCTTTTTTTATAAAAAAACACGTTATACTTTGCGTTCTTTTTACGTTAATACAAAAGTCTGAAAGCTTGAGAACATGCACATAACGCTTGAAGAAGCATAAAATACGCAAGATGAGTTTTTAGTGTTAATCATTTAATAATAGCTAAAAAACAATTCGTTCTTCTCTGTTCGAATTACGTTGCAATTCACACCAAAAATAGATTGAATCTGTTCCGGTGTCAACAAGTCAACAGGTTTTCCACTACAGTATACTTGAGTATCTTTCAAAGCATAGATATAATCGCAAAAATTAGCGATCAACGACAAATCGTGCATGGTTGCTAAGACACCAATACGAAGGGATTTGACAATTTTTAAAATTTCCAATTGAAAGCGAATATCCAAGTGATTGGTTGGTTCATCTAGGATGATTAACTCGGGTTGTTGTGTCAGGGCTCTTGCTAAGAAAACACGTTGTTTTTCTCCTCCCGACAACATGGATAAAGCCGTATTTTGATACGCTAGCATATCCACTTTTTCTAAACTTGCTAAAGCCAATTGATAATCCTCTTCATTGAAGGCTTGCCATTTTGATTTAAAAGGAATTCGCCCCATTAAAACCACGTCTAAAACAGTTGCATCAAAAGGGATATCGTTAAATTGTCCAACTACGGCAATTTTTCGTGCCATTTGCTTTAAGCTATACTGTTGCATGGGAATACCCTTATAGAAAACGCGACCTTCTTTGGCCTTCAATACGCGATATACAATTTTCAACAAAGTAGATTTTCCACAGCCATTACTCCCAACGATTCCTACAAATTGTTGGGGTTGGACTTGAATACTAACGTCGTTTAAAATCGCTCTTGATGGATAATGAAATGAAATATTCTGCACTTCTAATAGCTTTTCACTCATGATGCTTTCTTTTTATTCGTTACAAGGATTAAGGCAAATATTGGACAACCGATTAAATGCGGTTACAATACCAATGGCAACTTCGCTTTGAGGAATTAAAACACGCGATAACCAATCGGCACCCACTAAAAATAAAGCGCCTAGTACTGCACTAAACAACAGCGTCCAATGGTGTTTACTACCAACTAGATTTCGCACAATATGAGGAATGGTCAAGCCAACGAACCCAATCACGCCGCAAAAAGAAACGACTAAACTAGTTAGTAGCGTAACCAATAAAATCAATATAAGGCGTTGTTTATTGGAGTTAATTCCTAAAGTAATGGCCGATTCATTTCCCATCATCATGGCATCTAACTCTTTGGCATGTAATAAGAAATAACCCAATATCACAAGAAGCGCTATGAAGATAATTCCCACTTCGAGCCAACTTACTTGTGCTAAACTGCCCATACTCCAAAAAGCAACAGCTCTCACCTTTTCACTATCTTCCGCAACATAAACTAGAGCGTTGGAAAGTGCGGCACAGAATGCATTGATTACCGTTCCTGCGAGAATCAAATACAAGGTTGATACGCCTCGATTTTGGAGACTCAGTGCAAAAATAAATAAGGTTGCTCCACACGCACCAAGAAAAGCCATCAAGGGGATTCCCCAAAAGCTACTGATGCCCCATCCTAAAACAATAGCGACGGTTGCTCCTAAAGAAGCACCAGAAGAAATCCCCAATAAAAAAGGATCCGCCAATGGATTCTGTACGGTTGATTGCATCACAACCCCTCCGATGGATAAAGCCGCTCCTACAACAATAGCCATAGCCACTCTAGGCATGCGCATCGTCCACAATACTTCTTGAATAATATCCAATTGAATGCCTTCTTGTGAAACTAACTTCGCTGGTGATTCTGCAACTAAAATCGCCCATACATCTTGAGTGGTAATGGCAATCTGCCCCGATAATACAGCCCAAAGCGCCATACTACCAACGGCGAAAAGCAGGCAAACCAAATAACTGTATTTTCTTTTTCTTTGTTTCATACTCATTCAGGGTGTAATAAATGGATTAATTGTTCATATAAAGCCACAAATTCTAGTCCTCCACTCACTGCATTAGAATAATCAACAGCAATGAGTCGTTTATTTTTTACTGCATCCAAGCGTTTGAGTACGGGATGTTCTTGAAAATAACGAAGTAATTCAGGTAAGCTATTCGCCTGAAAACTAGACAGAATCAAATAGTCTGGATTTAACCGAATTAAATATTCTAAAGAGATGGGAATCACCATCGTCTCACTTGTTAAAAACGTTACGTTGAAATCTTCTAATAACGATCCGATGATACATTTATCTTGGGTGTAACAATAAAAAATATCACTCGATCGAACGTTGGCTAAAAAAAGGACGCGTTTTTCTTTTTCTTTTGAGGTTTTTGCGACTTTTGCTTTGAGTTGAGTGATTTTATGAGTCTCTTGTTCAATAAATTGCTTTACTTCTTTCTCCTTGTGAAAAACGGTACCAAAAGCTTCTAAATCGCGAAAGAATACAGATAACGTTCGAGGCTGATTGAAATCAAAAACAGGTATTACTTTTATCTTTTTCTCTTGCCAAAAAGAAGGACTTCCACTGCGTTTATCCTTAAACGCAGATTCCATTCCAAAAAGATGAGTAGGACGAGTTTGAATAATCGATTCAATAGAAGGCCATAAGGAAGTCAAAATAGGCCAACCCACCTCCTCTCCTTTTTTAATCTTACGATCCAAATAACCCACCCCCACAACGTTTTCTTTTCCGCCAAAGCGCTTCACCATCTCTAAAGCAGGTTGACCAAATAAAACCACCCGATCTGCCGTTTGACTATAACCGACAAGGCAAAGAAGAAAAGTTCCAAAAAGGAATACACCACACGTTCTCATCCTTAAAAACTATAGGTTAAACTCAACTTTAAATTCATCGGATCTTCCGGTCTCCAGTAATAAAATCCTCCTCTAGAATTGTAGTATGCTCCATTGTATAAATAGCGGTCAAAAAGATTATTCACGAGCAATGAAATTTTCAAATCATCCTTTTTCCAGCTTGCACCTGCATCTACACGAGTATAATCTGGAAGTGGTTCACCACCGCCAAAGGCCCATGTTTGACGATCTCCCATAAAGGTAATTCCAGCCATCAACGAGAAATCGCGTAGAAGTCCTGCCTCAAAAGTATAATCTAACCACACATTTGCCACATGTTTAGCATAACCACTTACTCGACTACCTTTCACTCCTCCTTTGGTTTCTTTAGTTACTTCTGAATCTGTATAAGCATAATTGGCATTGACTTGCAACCCAGGAGCTATTTTTCCACTCATATCCACTTCTACACCTTGTGTACGGGTTTGTCCTAGTTGCAAGACATAATTCTCCCCCGGAGCATTCATAGGGTCTGCAGATAAATGGTTGTTTTTTGTGATGCGATACACCGCTACTGTAGACTGAAAGCGCTTGTTCCACCAATTATTCTTTATCCCTACTTCGATATTATTTCCTGTTAGCGGCGTTACAGTAGCTCCATCTCGCTTTATACCCGATTGAGGGACAAACGTCTTGTCATACAAGGCATATACATTCATTTGATAACCAACCTTATAGCTTATTCCTATTCGCGGTGTGAATTTGTGATCTTCTCGTGTCTCGCGATTGGCATTCTCTTTGACAGTTGTATAACGTCCAGCAAGGGTAATAAACAGCTTATCATCAAAAAAAGCGAGTTCATCTTGGATGTAAATTCCTGTATAACTTTGCCCAACATCTGCTTGTCCAATACCAAATTGAGCCACTCGTTGTTTTAAAGGTTGACTTCGATCAAAGTTTGGATACCCGTAAATAGGTTTTTGATAAGCCGTATTGTAAATATTAAAACTCCCGATGGAATCATAATCAAACTTTTGGCTCCAATCCACTAAATAGCGCTTATGTCCAAGATCTAATCCACCTAAAATATTGTGTTTGATTTTTCCTGTTTTCCATTCACCCGTAACGAAAACCTGGCCAACTAATGCTTTGTTCTCCGCATCCCACAAATTGCTAGTTCGCACAAAATCCCCTGCATCATCAATATGAGTTACCCACATATATTGCCCTTCTTGATTGAACTTAAAATACCCCACTTGTGCTTGTAACGTCCATCTAGTATCCAATTGGGTCTTCAGATGTGCATTCAAACTATGGTCATTCATAATAGAAGGCTCAAAACCTGGATCTCCAAACGTTCGCTTTCTCGGTAAAGTAGCAAACCCTGCTTTAGAAAATAAATAATCCGCTCCAAAATCAGACAGTTTTAAACGCTGATAACTATATGCTGCTGTTAGCGAAGTTTTATCACTTAGTTTAAATAAAAAGGAAGGAGCAAAAGCCAAACGTTGGTTCTCCTGATAATCTCTATATCCATTTTTACTACTTCCCATTAGGTTTAAACGATAAAAAACCTGCTCCGTAACGGGAGTTAGTTTTCCTTCTATATCGGCACTAGCTCGCATAAAATCATAACTCCCATAATTGAGTTCGAGTTTTTGGCGCGTTTGCTCTGTTGGTGTTTTCGTGACAACATTGTAAATACCCGAAGGTTCTCCATTGGACATCATAAAGCCCGCAGGTCCTTTGACAAATTCAATGCGCTCTACCATACTCATATCCTCCGCCATTGGACCATAGGTAGAAGATACATTCATCCCGTTGCGAAATGCAGAAGCTCTTGAACCTCGCATATTAATACGGGCATATACATCGCCCCATTCCTCTAAACGCACGGCTCCACTTACATTTCGAATAATTCCATCTGTCAGTGTTGTAATCTGACGAGCCGCTATTAATTCAGACGAAAGGACCTGAATGTTTTGAGGAATATTAATAATCGCTTGATTTAAACGCAGCGATGTTGAAGGTTTCGTTTTCACCCATGGATTTTCGTCTAAAGTGATGACAACCTGATCCAATTGACGAGTGGAAATTGCTAAACTATCTTGTGCTTCTTGTGCCCATGCTACGGACCCTTGGAGCAAAAAAAGAAGAGATAAACGGATAACTGATTTTTTCATGACGTTTTCATTTTCTTTATTTAAATTCATTTTAAATAGTAAAATGCAAAAGTCTTATATTCGAAAAGCTAATAGACCACGCAATACGGTCATAAAACAACGCTAAGAGAAATATTCCTTCAAACTAAACTGCTTCTCGTTTCTATCTTATTTAAAATCAATATAAATACGTATTTTTGTACCATCAAATCCATTTTATTATGTTACAATCCATACCTCAACAGTCCTTTTCCATTGACAAGCACCATCAGGAAGGAAAGGAATATCAAATGGATATAACCATTATTCAGACGCCTATTGCCGTAATTAAACACGGGATTTATACCGCAGAACACGATTTTTATCATACCGTAGTACCCACCAAAGAATCTATTTTGACTTGTAGCTGTATACAAGGCAGTAGTTTAACGTTGAATCACGAGAATCTCAATATACAAGAACAAGGTTCGCTCTTATTTCAAGAACAAGCTGTTCCTTATGAGCACCTGATGAAAACAGATCAAAACAAAAAAGGAGAATTCTTAGAAATTGCAGTTGAGAGGCGATTTATTGCCTCTTTATTTGAAGAAGAAAGAGATTACCTGGCTGAGCTTTTAGAAAAGCAATCACCAAAACTTAGTTTTGATTTAAATTTAACCACGTTGCAAGTTCTCCAGCAATTGATTGCGAATCCCTTCCAAGGTAAATTAGCACAACATTACTTGGACAATAAAATTGAAGAACTTCACCTCTTGCAATACGCCAATTGGTCCTATCAGAAAGAGCAAAAACATCCCTCCCTTCACAAAAAGGACGAAGAAGCTTTACATGAGGTCAAACACTTCATTAATTCACATTACAACAAAAGTTTTACCCTACTCGAACTCGCTCATCAAGTGGGAATTAACCAAACTAAATTAAAGAAAGGATTCAAGTCTTTGTTTGGGACTACTACCTTCAAATACATCCACGATTTGCGCATGAAGAAAGCGTTAGAAATGATTCAAAGTCAAACGTATACAATTTATGAGATTGCGGAATTTGTAGGATATAAACACAGTCATCATTTTACTGCTGCTTTTAAAAAATACTATGGACAACTACCTACTCAAGTAAAATAAAAAGGCAAATACCATTCACTCTACCCTAGTTTCTTTACGTCCAATCTTGTAAAAACTTTGCATTTTTTTAATATACCGATTGGTATTTTTATTATACCTTTGGTGTTCGAATACAGTACAACATCATGAGTAAAGCCGAAAAAACCAAACAATTTATTATTGAAAAAACAGCCCCTTTATTTAATACCAAAGGGTATGCTGCTACTTCGTTGTCAGATATCACAGCGATAACAGGCTTAACGAAAGGAAGTATTTACGGCAATTTCAGCAATAAAGATGAGGTTATTATCGAAGCGTTTAAATACAATGTTTCCCTTTTGCGAAAGAAAATTGGCGGTGCCTTAAACCAAGGAGACAATCCAAAGGAAGCCCTATTAAGCTTTGTGGCTTTTTACCGCAACCATTGGGAATACTTAGTTCAAACGGGAGGATGTGTTTTACTCAATGCCGCAACAGAAGCAGATGATCATCTTTTCTTTTTAAAAGAAAGTGTTCAGCTCAATTTTAAAGCTTGGGAAGATCGCTTGGTTGAGGTAATTAAAGCAGGACAAGTACAAGGGTATTTTAAGCCTGAAATTGCAGCAGAAGACCTCGCTGCTTTGATGGTTATGCTAGTAGAAGGAGGCGTTTTACTTTCGCGTACTTTGGCCAACAAAAGACATTTGGATATCGCCTTGGACCAAATTGAACGCATGATTACAACCGAAATGGCCTCTTAATCCCCGAAATCATTGGGTCATCAAACGCAATGATTTTTTTTAAAACTAAAATATACCAATTGGTATATAATTATAACTAGAAAAATGAAAAATATGAAAGATGTATTTATTGTAGCCGCTAAACGCACCCCCACCGGAGGATTTTTGGGTAGTTTACAGGCTTTTACTGCTACAGAACTAGGAAGTTTAGTAGCACAAGAAATCAGAAAAGAATTGAACGTACCAGCTACGGCTATTGATTCCCTGTATATTGGCAATGGATTAAGTGCGGGTCTGGGGCAATCTCCTGCTAGACAGGTAGGTATTCTTTCGGGCTTATCTCCAGATACAGAAGCAACAACCATCAATAAAGTATGTTCCTCTGGACTAAAAGCCGTATCGCTAGCTGCCCAACAAATTCAATTGGGGCAAGAGCACCTTGTTTTAGCTGGTGGTATAGAAAGCATGAGTAATGTTCCTTTTTATTCTTCTCATCGTCAAGCCCATAAATTAGGTCATATTCAAACGATTGATGGACTTTTAAAAGATGGATTAACAGATGCTTACGCACAGTGTCACATGGGAAATGCAGCTGAAATAGGCATTCGTCATTTTGCTTTTACAAGAGAAGAACTCGATCAATATGCATTAAACTCCTATACAAAAGCTCAAAAAGCAACAGAAGAAGGGAAATTTAAGGCAGAAATCATTCCTATTGCCCTACCCAAGCAAAAAGAAATGATGGATACAGATGAGGATATTTATAAAATCATTCCTGAAAAACTGCCGCAATTGCGTCCTGTTTTTGAAGAAGGTGGTGCGTTAACAGCAGCAAATTCAAGCAATTTAAATGACGGAGCAGCTCTACTACTACTTGCTTCAGCGGAAGCTGTACAAAAACATGGGCTCCAGCCTTTGGCTCGTATTGTTTCTTATGCAGATGCTGCACAAGATCCGCTTTGGTTTACGACAGCTCCTGCTCTAGCAATTCCAAAAGCCTTGGAAAGAGCTAATTTAGACCTAGATGCCATTGATCTCTTTGAGATTAATGAAGCCTATGCCTCTGTTCCTTTATCGATTGCTAAACTCCTAGATGTTCCACTCGATCGCATCAATATACGTGGAGGTGCAGTTGCTCTAGGGCATCCTATTGGTGCTTCTGGTGCGCGTATTTTAGTTACCTTAACGCATGCCCTCCAACAGGAGAACAAACGATATGGTTTGGCGGCAATTTGCAACGGCGGTGGCGGCGCAACGGCTTTAATTATTGAGAAATTATAATCAAATACAACAAAAAATGGAAAAATTTGATCTTATCGTTATTGGCTCAGGACCTGGTGGTTATGTAGCAGCTATACGAGCCTCCCAATTGGGATATAAAACAGCTATTGTAGAAAAATATGAAGGGTTGGGTGGAACTTGTACGCATGTAGGTTGTATTCCAACCAAGGCCTTGTTAGACAGTACCCATCACTATGCAGATGCACGACATAAATTCAAATCATACGGAATTGAAATTCAAGATATTCAATTGAATTTCGGTCAGATGTTTCAACGCAAAGATGAAGTGATTCTGAAAAACACCCAAGGCTTGGACTTTTTGATGCAAAAAAACAAGATTACGCGATTACACGGTACAGCGAGTTTTCAAAACAACACCACTATCACTGTAACTTCCTCAAAAGGAGAGCGTATACAGGTGGAAGCTGATCGATTCATTATTGCAACAGGTTCTAAACCCGCCACGCTACCAGGGATTACCCTAGATAAGAAACGCATCATTAGCTCGACAGAAGCGTTATCCTTAACACAAAAACCGAACAGCATCATCATTGTAGGTGGTGGTGTAATTGGTGTAGAAATGGCTTCTATTTATCACCGTATGGGAACTCAGGTTACGATATTAGAATATGCAAGTAACCTTATCTCCACAATGGATACAGAACTTGGAAAGACTTTACACAAAATACTCAAGAAAGAGGGCATAGCAATCCAACTTGAGCAATCCGTCTATCAGGTAGATAATCTAGGAGAACAAGCACGTGTAAAATTCAAAAATAAGCAAGGGGAAGATTTTGAACTCCAAGCAGATTATGTTTTAATGGCCGTTGGAAGACGTCCTTATACGGAAGGATTAGGCTTAGAACATACGGCTGTTACCTTGAATGCGCGTGGTTTTATTGAAACCAACGAAAAATTACAGACAAATGCTCCAAACATTTATGCTATTGGCGATGTCATTGGTGGTGCCATGCTGGCACATAAAGCGGAGGAAGAAGCTGTATATGTTGTGGAAACCATCAACGGACAAAAACCCCACATTCACTATAACCGCATTCCCAACGTCGTTTATACCTGGCCTGAAGTTGCTTCTGTTGGAGCTACAGAACAAGAATTAAAACAGCAAAATACAGAGTATAACGTAGGTAAATTTCCATTTTCAGCCAATGCGCGTGCGCGTGCATCGATGGATACGGATGGTTTTGCCAAAGTATTGGTTGATCCAAAATACGGCGAGGTTCTGGGGGTGCACATCATTGGAGCTCGTGCGGCAGATTTAATTGCACAAGCCGTGGTGGCCTTAGAATATGAAGTAACTGCTCAAGATATGTTCTCCATTTCTTATGCTCATCCTACCTTTGCGGAAGTTTTAAAAGACGCCTATCGAATGGCCTATGGCCACCCTGCTATCAACATTTAATTCATCTTGTATATCAACTAAAAAAGAGCTCTTTGAATCAACAAAAGAGCTCTTTTTACTAAAAATAATATTCCCCTTAAACTACTATCCTTTTATTTTTTTCTACTATTACGGTTACTTTAATCCATTTAAAATCTGAATGACTTCTTCTGTGGTTCCCGTTTTTAAATCTTCCGATTTAATTTCCACCATTTGATTTTTACTCACCTTAATATCCTTGATTGCATACACAACTTTGTTAGTATCTGGATCCACTGAAATAAAGAATACATAACCTTCTAATCCAACGGGAACCCAACCATAATGCTCGGTAAAAACATCACCTAATTCAGGATGTGTAAGAAATACATCCAAATGTGCTAAACCTTCTTCCCCTTTAACGCCCAGGTAAATCGCTGAGTTTTCGTAATTATACCCTGAAGGAACTTTTACGAAAAACTGCGTTTGCTCTCCTTCAAATCCTGCATATTTATCAATATTAGACCATCCTATTTCTGCGGGTAAATTGCTCCAACCATTTAAGTTTAGAACATAACTGTCGTTTTCTTCATCTCCATGCAAGAATCCCATTTCGGTTTGTACTGGAATTTCAGTAAAGGTTAGATCATCTTTTTCATTAACATTCCCTTGCCAAAGCAACATATCATCTTGAAGTCCCCCCGTATTCTTAGCAGGTACCACCATGTGAATCCCGTAATTGGTTACTTGTTGTCCTTTTACTTTGATATCAAAATAAAACTCTCCTCCTGTAATAATAAACCCACGATATCCTTCCGCCGCTATACGACCATACTCATCTTTAGTCACGTCAAAATAACCCGATTCATCTCGATTCGGGTAAATTCCCGTAGTAGGTCGATTAACGAGCGCCATCACTCCCTTATCATACAATTCAATAAAGGTACAAGTCACTTCATCTCCTGTTTCACCCCAATACTCTTCAGTTCCCAAGTTACTTACCTCTACTTCTACCCCTTTTTTACTGACAAAACGAAATCCACCTTCTTCATTGATTTTGGCAACAAATTCTTGCTTTTGATCAGATAAAACCGCTTCTCTTAATTCTCTAAAGTTAGTAGCCGTTGGAACTTTCAACTCTTCGATCGGTGGCGGAGGTGTAGGACTACTATCATCACTACTACAAGAAATAATTCCCATACCACTTAGTAACATAGCCGAAACAGCCATCATTTGAATTCTTTTTTTCATAACAATTTGATTCAATTAAAAATCAAAACTATTAAATAAATAGCAATAAAAATAAATAACTTTATACCATAAAAGACTAAAAGTAAAAATAATAAAACAATTCAGTATTAAAATAAGTTAAAATACTAAAATAATACAAGACAATAAATTGATTTAAAAATAGTCAATCGCACTAGTACTGAAATCTATGATACTCCTTGAGGGATGTCATCTTTTTTCGCGATATTTGTATGCCTATCCAAGAAGGATTTATTTATAATTTTGACTATTGAATCATGACTAAAACTGAAAAAGTAAACTTTGTTCTTGAAACATTAGATGCTTTGTATCCTGAAATACCAGTTCCTTTAGATCACAAGGATGCTTATACGTTACTCATTGCAGTGTTACTATCGGCTCAATGTACCGATGAACGCGTAAATAAAATCACGCCTCTCCTCTTTGCTAAAGCAGATAATCCTTATGACATGGTTAAGATGACGGTTGAAGAAATTCAAGACATCATTCGTCCCTGTGGGTTATCTCCTATGAAGAGTAAAGGGATCTATGGATTATCGAAGATTTTAATTGAAGAGCATCAAGGGGAAGTACCAGCTGATATCGAAGCCTTAGAGCGCTTACCGGCTGTTGGACACAAAACAGCTTCTGTTGTTATGGCTCAGGCTTTTGATATTCCTGCTTTTCCCGTTGACACGCACATCCATCGTTTGCTTTATCGTTGGGGATTTTCAAATGGAAAAAGTGTACAACAAACGGAAAAAGACGCCAAGCGTTTATTTCCTAAAGAGCATTGGAATAAACTCCACCTTCAATTGGTATGGTATGGACGTCAGTATTCTCCAGCGAGAGCGTGGAAATTAGAACTGGATATTATTACAAGTGTAATTGGTCGTAAAACGGTACTCAACGAATACTATAAGAAACAAGAAAAAAAAGCATCGAAATAAATTCGATGCTTTTTTTTTAGTTCGCTTTTGAAGTCTTTAAATTAGACTCCATAAAATCGCTCAGTGCTAAATGAGACCAAAACTTAGAATACGTCAATAATTTCTCAATTATTTCAGTCTTAGGTAACTTAGCTTCTTTCGCTTTTAAAAGGGATTTGTAATTTTTTTCCATATAAAATCTGTTAGCTTCCACTTTTAAAAACGCACAAACTGAGATTTTATTATAGGCTTAGTGAAATTTGTTTTTTTTCCATTAATCTTCTCAAATTGATAATGGCATAACGCATTCTTCCTAAGGCTGTATTAATACTAACATCCGTTACTTCAGCAATTTCTTTGAAACTCAAATCTTGATACAAGCGCATGCGAATTACTTCTTGCTGATCTTCGGGTAATTCCAAAATTAACTGTTGTAAGTCTTCCGTGATTTGATGGCTGATTAATGTTTCTTCTATAGTTTCACTATCATCTTTTAAAAAAGTAAAAAATGGTGTTTGTGCACTATCATTGTGGATAATCACTCGTTTTTCTTTGCGATAGTGATCCATAATCAAGTTGTGTGCAATACGCATTACCCAAGAAATAAACTTTCCTTCTTCGTTATACTTTCCTGTTTTGAGGGTATTAATAACCTTGATAAAGGTATCTTGAAAAATATCATTGGTTAGTTCAACATCATCTAACTTACTGAAAATAAATCCAAAAATTTTAGCTTGATGTCTTTTGATTAAAATTTCAAGCGCCTGCTCATTGCCTCCTACATAGTGATGCACTAAAGTTGCATCTGGTAATTGAATTAATTCCATAACAAAATTCTTTTATAGCTGTTTTATTCATTTCTAAAAAAGTATTTCTGTTATATAGGCACTTGTATTTATCGGTTAAGTGCTACAAATATATATAAAATATTTTGTTAAAAACAATAGTTTTAAAAAATTGTTAAACGCACCGCTTATTCTTTACTGCCAAAAGCATTTCATAAACAAAGATAAAAGCGTATTTTTGTGTTTCAAATACACGAATCTCCTATGTCTAAAATAGATTTTTCTAAACTAGATCCTAAACACAATATTATAATTAAAGGAGCACATCTGCATAATTTAAAGCATATAGATGTTGTCATCCCGAGAAATCAGATGGTGGTTATCACAGGGCTTTCTGGCTCTGGAAAATCATCTTTGGCCTTTGATACGCTTTATGCTGAAGGACAACGCCGCTATGTAGAGAGTTTATCTTCTTATGCGCGTCAGTTCTTAGGCCGTATTGATAAGCCTAAGGTGGAATACATCAAAGGGATTGCCCCTGCCATTGCTATTGAACAGAAAGTCAATACGACCAATGCGCGATCAACAGTGGGAACATCCACCGAGATCTACGATTATATTAAATTGTTATTTGCGCGAATTGGACGCACCTACTCTCCTATTTCTGGTCAAGAGGTAAAAAAAGATACCGTAACAGATGTTATTCGGTTGATTCAATCGTTGCCCTTAGAGAGTAAATGGCTCTTATTGGCTCCTTTACTTTTTGAAGAAGGTCGCTCCTTAGCAGCGCATCTAGCTGTTTTATTGAAACAGGGATATGCGCGTTTATTGGTAAAAGGAGAAACGGTTCGATTAGACGAATTTTTACAACTAGAAGAAGAGTTGATTAATCAATTTGCCATTACGGATGTATTGCTTATTGTGGATCGTATTGTAGTTAAAGATACCGATGAATTTTTCAATCGCTTGGGAGATGCTATTGAAACTGCCTTTTTTGAAGGCAAAGGAACCTGTTATGTTCGCGCTTTGGAAGGTACTACCCAACATGAATTTAGCAATCGCTTTGAACTTGATGGACTGACTTTTTTAGAGCCTAATATTCATTTATTTAGCTTTAATAATCCTTATGGTGCTTGCCCAACGTGTGATGGCTATGGAAATGTGATTGGTATTGATGAAGAACTGGTTTTCCCTAATACCGGATTATCGGTTTATGAGAATGCCGTATTCCCTTGGCGTGGAGAATCCATGGGATGGTATCGCGATCAATTGGTACAACACGCCTATAAATTCGACTTCCCTATTCATCGTCCTATCTTTCAGCTTACTGCAGAAGAAATGGCGTTACTATGGGAAGGAAATGAATACTTTACCGGTTTAAATGCCTTTTTTCAAGAACTTGAAGAGAAAAATTATAAGATTCAGAACCGCGTCTTGCTATCGAGATATAGAGGAAAAACAAAATGTCCGACTTGTAAGGGAAAACGCTTGAGAATTGAGGCTAATTATGTCAAAATTGGTGGAAAAACTGTTTCTGACTTAGTGGATATGCCGATTGAAAAATTATTGGGGTTCTTTAAGGACTTACAACTAAATGAATATGAACAACAAGTAGCCAAACGCTTGTTGATTGAAATCAATAACCGTTTAGGTTTTCTATTGAATGTTGGATTGGCATATTTAACGCTGAATCGAAATTCATCTACCTTATCCGGAGGGGAATCTCAACGTATTAATTTAGCTACCTCTTTAGGAAGTAGTTTAGTCGGTTCTATGTATATTCTGGATGAACCTAGTATTGGATTACACCCGAAGGATGGAGAGAAATTGATTCATGTCTTGAAGCAACTTCAAGCATTAGGAAATACAGTTATCATTGTAGAGCACGATGAAGAGATTATGCAAGCAGCAGATCAAATTATCGATATCGGACCTGAAGCGGGTACTTTTGGTGGTGAATTAGTGGCGCAAGGAACACTAGCCGAGATTTTGAAATCGGATTCCTTAACAGCGCAATACCTCAATGGAACAATGGCGATTGAAGTGCCTAAAAAACGAAGAAGCTACAAGCATTATATTGATATTATTGGAGCAAGAGAACACAACTTAAAAAATATTGACGTTCGTTTCCCTTTGGATTGCTTAACCGTCATTACGGGAGTATCTGGAAGTGGAAAAAGTACGTTAGTTAAGCGTATTCTATTTCCTGCTTTACAGAAAAAACTAACAGGTTTAAGTGATAAACCAGGGCAATTCACTGCTTTAGAGGGTAAATTTGACCACATCAAACAGATTGAATATGTGGATCAAAATCCAATTGGTAGAAGTTCGCGTTCTAATCCAGTAACTTATATTAAAGCGTATGATGAGATTCGAGATTTATACGCCAAACAAAATACTTCTAAATTAAGAGGATACCAACCGAAACACTTCTCTTTTAACGTCGATGGTGGTCGATGTGAAGTATGTAAAGGGGAAGGAAATGTAACGGTAGAAATGCAATTTATGGCAGACGTTCATTTGGAATGTGAAGCTTGTCATGGAAAACGCTTTAAGAAAGAAGTACTTGAGGTAAACTTTGAAGGAAAGAACATCGACGATATCTTATGTATGACGATTGATGATGCTTTAGCCTTTTTCAAACAATACAACCAAACCAAAATTGCTACGCGTTTGCAGCCGTTACAAGATGTAGGATTGGGATATGTTCAATTGGGGCAATCGTCTTCTACACTTTCGGGTGGTGAGGCACAACGTATTAAATTAGCTTCCTTCTTACTGGCAGGATCAACAAGAGAAAAGGTACTTTTTGTCTTTGATGAGCCGACAACTGGATTGCATTTTCACGACATTAAAAAATTATTGACTGCCTTTAATGCTTTGATTGATAAAGGACATTCGATTCTCGTTATTGAACACAATTTGGATTTAATCAAATGTGCTGATTACATCGTGGATATCGGCCCTGAAGGAGGAGAAAATGGCGGTCAGTTGATTGCTTTTGGAACACCAGAGGAAGTGGTACAATGTGCTGAATCTAGCACAGGACAATACTTGAAAAATAAATTGAAATAAAAAAAGGAGCCGCTGGCTCCTTTTTTTTATCTAGTTGAAATGTTATAAATCTAGTGATGGAGCGTATTATCATCCTTCACAAACTATTTCTATTTACTCATTCATCTTTACTTATTTTCCTTCTAAAACACTCACCAAGCGTTCCGTCAAGCGTTTTCGACCAAAATACTGTAAGCCCATAGCGTGTACTTGTAATTGCTTATTCTGATATTGTTCAAAATACTGCATTAAGATTTCACGTATTTTATCTTTCTCACTATACAAGGCATTTCGTCCTACATTGGTTTGTTGAATGATTTCAAAGAAATCCGATTCTTCTGGACCAATTGCAAGAATTGGACGTTCTGCTGCCATATATTCGAATAACTTACCAGGAATAATCGCTCTCGTATCATCAGAATCAATCTCAACGAGTAACAAAACCTGAGAAGCACGCATTTGTCTCAATGCTTCTTGGTTCTCAACATATCCCCTATTATCCGTACATTCTAGTAGCTTGAACTCTTCTAAAGTATGCAGAATATCCTCACTTATTTTCCCTATTAACTTCAGCTCAAAGGCTTCTTTGAAGGCTTGGTTTTCTCTTCTCAACTCACTGATGGCTTTCCACAACACTCTTGGGTTTCGATTCGAAAGAAAAGATCCAATATGGGCCAAGGTAAATTTTTCATCCAGTGGAATTTTTCCTAAATGAACCACATCATAGCCATTGGTGATAATGGCAATCGGTTTATCTGTTTTGGTTTCAAACTCTTTACGCGTCGTTTTACTGGTTACAATCAGCTGATCGGCCGTATTCAACACTTCGCGTTCTAGGGCAATATGCTTTTCTTTTGCTTGATCTGATAGTTTAAGTTCCTTATGATAACCTATTGTTGTCCAAGGATCTCTAAAATCAGCAAACCATTTAACATGCAATTTCTTCTTCAGAGCCAATCCAATCAAGTGTACACTATGTGGAGGTCCTGTCGTAATGATGGTATCAATATCAGGATGCTGTTTTAAATAGTCTTTGAGATACGCCACTGAAGGCTTAACCCAACCAATACGCGCATCTGGAATAAACATATTTCCTCTAATCCACAACAGCAATTTATCCCATTTGGATTGATTGCGAACTTGGGGAATCATACCTGAGCTCATTGTTTGTGCTCGTTGTCCCGCCAATTTCTTTGCCAGTCCGTAAGGTTCTTTGATTTTATGTCGAAGAATCGTAATCGAAGGATCTACTTCTTGTTCTAGCTGTGTATCAATCAACGGATAATTAGCTCCATCTGGTACATACACAATAGGTTCTATATTAAAATCAGGGAGATATTTGACAAATTTCAGCCAACGTTGTACCCCTGGGCCACCTGCTGGAGGCCAATAATAACAGATAATTAATACTTTCTTCTTTTCTTTTTTCATTTCCATTTTATCTCCTACATCCTAATTTATTCTTCTTTTCTTTTTTTCTTCATTGACCAACCTATTGCTCCAGCAGAGGCTAGTAAAATCAATAGCACACTAGCTAAGGCAATTCGACTTCCCGTTTTGACTACCTGAGGCTCAAACGCAAATTCGACCGTATGTTTTCCTTGAGGTAATTCAATTGCACGCAAGACATAATCTACAGCTAAAATAGGTACTTCCTGTCCGTCAACTTTGGCTATCCATCCCTGCGGATAATAAACCTCTGAAAACACAGCCAAACCTTCATTTGCATTTTCTGCTTCATACACTAATTGATTAGCCTTATAAGACACAAGCTTAATAGAAGCTAAAGAATCAACAGTATACGTATCTTTTACTGCTTGTGTAAACGCATTCGTGTTCAATACTGCTGTTGTTTTTGTGTTGAGATCGCTCAACGCTTTCATCTCCTGATCTGGAGTAGTTACTTTTTGAACAGTTGAAACAAACCAAGCATTTCCATTTGCTTCGTTGTTTAACATCGCTACACTACGTCCTTCTTCATCTGCTTGAATCACATATTTAACATTCATCATATTAAATACTGGCATCGGATTTTTACTCATTTGGTAATCTGCTAACTGTTGAATTCTTCTTGGTTTAGCAGCATGATATCCTCCCAAAGATTGATGGAAATAAGACGCTTTTGCACTATTTAATCCCCCTTGCGTATCAAATACTCTAAAGTGTGTTGGATCATTTAAAATTTGTTTATCTGCTTGTGTGATATCAAAAGGTTCTTGCATTTTTCTTGCCGCTACAAATGATTCATCATTTACGTATTTGCGATCCACCATCACTAAATCTCCCACCAATAAACACCCGATAATAACCAAAGCATACATTTCTTTCATTTTGTCTTTTGCAAATAAAAATAAAATGGCAGCTGTAGCTAAAATCAACAAGAACGAACGAATCAAATCACTCGTATACATTGCTTTTCGCTCTTCAATCAAGGCGCGAATAAACCCAGGTCCTACTTCTCCATAGGCCATGCGGTAATAGTCGTCATTTAACCCCGTAAATGAAAGTGTTCCTTTAATTGCAAACAAGAATACCAAGATTCCACCTGCAATAAAACCAGATTTCTTCAGTGCATCAATTTGCTGCTTTTGCTCTAGTTTAAAGAAGTTATAAAGTCCTAATACAG
The DNA here is from genome assembly GCF_029894455.1 of Myroides gitamensis. Classification (NCBI taxonomy): domain Bacteria; kingdom Pseudomonadati; phylum Bacteroidota; class Flavobacteriia; order Flavobacteriales; family Flavobacteriaceae; genus Myroides; species Myroides gitamensis. The sequence goes on along the minus strand of NZ_JARYHN010000001.1, from coordinate 1,078,907 downwards.
CTAGTACAGGAATACACATTTCCAAGATAACCTGAATAGAAGATACGGCTCTAAACTTGTTGTACATCGGTACAAAATCAATGAATAGATTTGTAACCACCGCAAAGTTTTTACCCCAAGATAAGATTAGTGCCATCAACGCTCCAACAAAGAAAATATACTTTAATTTGCGTTTTTCTGTAAACATACCCAAGACAAATAAGAAGAACACAACAGCTCCAATATAAGCTGGCGCAGCAACAATAGGCTGATCTCCCCAATACGTTGGTGCTTGTTTACTCATGTCTTGCGCTTGCTGTGGATTAGCTCCAATAGACGTGAAATAGCGATATACCGCATTGTCTTTTTCAAGGGCTTCATTATTTGCTCCACCCGTTAATCGAGGTGCAATTAGATTTAAACTCTCGAAAACACCATAACTATATTCTGTAATATAATCGTAACTCATTGCATTAAAAGACGTTTTAGGAGAACCATCGGGTTCATACGTCAATTCACTTGAACTTCGTGTACTAAACTTCGTGTATTCCGCAGTGGCCATAATATTGGTTGCATTTGCTCCAATACTCAATACCGCTGCCCCTACAAGAATACCATACGCGATACCTAAGCCTTTCCAATCTTTGGCTTTGCTATATTCATAGGTATAAGCGATGGCTACTACCAGAAGGAACAACAGCAAATAATAGGTCATTTGGAAGTGATTGGCACTGATTTCCAGCGCCGCGGCGAGGACAGTTAAGATTCCTCCAGCAACATATTTCTTTCTAAATACGAGCAAAACCCCTGCAACAACCATTGGCATATAAGCAATGGCATGTGCTTTGGCATTGTGTCCCACACCTAGGATAATGATTAAGTAAGTAGAAAATCCAAACGCTAAAGATCCTATAAAAGCTTTTAACGGACGAACCCCTAAGGCCATCATTAAAGCGTAAAATCCGATGAAGTAAAGAAATAAATAGTCTGCAGGACGTGGTAAAAATCGAATCGCTGTATCTAAATGCTTAACGAAGTTATAAGGATACTTGGCGCCCAACTGATAGGTTGGCATTCCACCAAATGCGCTATTGGTCCAATAAGGTTCTTCATTAAATTCGGCTCTGAAATTATTCTGTTCTTTAGCCATTCCAGTATATTGCACAATATCAGACTGATATATGACTTTATTTTGCAATACTGGGGAAAAATAGAGTAAAGCTACTACGATAAAACCGACCAACACCAAAAGATGTGGTACATACTTTTTTACTGCATTCATGCTATAAAATTACTTTGCGAGGTTTGAATTCTGTTCAATTAGCTAAAGTAAGTAATTTTAAGATTAGATGGTTTTGTTTTTGGCTTTTTTGTTTTTTTACGAGTCGCTTTTTATAGGTTGTCAGCCCATCTCCTATTATTGCTTTATTTATTACCTAACTTCTCCCAAAGGAATTGCGTTCGCTACTTCATATATAATCCTTGGATTGGTAATGCTTTTCGTAAGCAAATCGAATTATTTATATAAAAAAACGTATATAAATAGACGATTACATATTGAAAACAAAGTTGAAGAATCTTGTTTCATTATTTCGGTTTGATTCTTGTTGTGGTGTATCAAAAAGCATGAACCAACAAGACTCTTCCCCTTCTTCATCTCTTAGCTCTGAATTTATTGTTTGTTCAGGAGCTCAGTGTACATGTACAGGAAATCCATCTCTCTTCCCTGAATTGCGCATTAGTACCCATCAAAAGTACTATGCCAATGCGGTGGATAAACTCATTGCTACCATTGAAGATACCCAATTTATTGAAGGACCTTCCCCTTTTAAAACGTGCAAACACAAAAAGGGATACGACAAGAGTTGCTTGTATCAACCTCTTGGCTTTTGGAAGGTCGAAGATAACGCACATTTCCCTTCTATTGGACAGCGAGATATCTTAACCGAAACAGGAAAACTACAACGTGCTATGGGTGGTACAATTTCTATTCATTATCACGGTCAAGTTGTTACGGTAGAGGAAGAACAAGAAACAGAAAAAACTCAAGAGGAAGATAGCTGCGTGGCGTTAGCCGAGGAAACTCCAACTGAAGTTGTACCCCAAGCGCTCCTCTATGTTTCCAATGTCAATAGTGTAACACTTGTAAATTTAGACAGTCTTTATTGGGGTGTTCTTACACCAAGAAATCCTCGTGCCTTACGTGTAGGCATTAGCGAGGCATTGATATTTAAAGCAAACACCCCTCCAAGAGAAGAAAAGCAGTACATCAGTTGGAGTGTCACACAGCTTTGCGATGATTCGAGCCTCTTCGAAGCGGGAAAAATGGGTCAGACATTTCACGTCGAAACAACTGCCGAAACAGTCGATTACCAAGCGTATCCCACTACCCATCGCGCTTTTAGTTGGAAACCTACTCAGTCGGGAATTTATATTATATCTGCTGCAAGAACACCAAAGGAGGAATCGACCAAGACGTATTATGGTAATTTTTACTACTATATCGAAGTAGTAGATCAAGCTGTTCTTACCTTATTGGAATTAAATCAACCCCATACACCAACGCGGGTTGTGGGAGATGAAGTAAAGATTACCCTGCATAGCACCATTCGCTTATCACCAGAACAAGTTGATCAACTGCGGATCAAAGTTCGCGTAAAAGAGGGAGACTCACATACCCAAACCGCTGTTGTTTTCTCTTCAAAAGGGAGGTATCCTTTTACCCAAGCAAACAATACTATTCAAGCAGTTTATACCTCTACCAATGCCCATACTTATCAAGTGGAAGTGTATGAAAATTCAAAACTTAATTTAGCGATTCCAGTTCAATATTTTCAGATATCTTCCAATACAGTACTCTCTATTTCTCCTAATATAGAGCGAATTCGCCTTGGCAGTCGGGTTGTATTTACGGCTGAACTTCAAAACAAGAAGGCTATCAATCCAACAAAGGTTAAATGGTTGATACAATCTCCTGGTAATAAGCAATTTCAGCAGCACTTTATACGTCATACAACAGTTACTTTAGATTTTACGAAGGAAGGAACCTATGTTATTGCGTGTGTATATGATAATTTTTGGACAAGAAAAGAAAAAGCAACACAAACCATTCAGGTCATGGCTAATCAACTTGAAAAGTTGACATTACATCCAAGCCTTGTTCCTTCACAAACTACTCCAAAACAAACCTATACGATTTATAGTCAAGATATTATAACGCTTACATTAGAGACAACCTTAGGTTATCAATCTCTTATAGCGGATGTCTATGTGGAAGCTAAAGAGCTTCACCAACCAAATGTATTTCAAAAGTTGATTCACTATGTTTTCCCTGAAAAAGAAAATCAATCAACTCCTACTATACACACCAATGTTGATCATGAAATAAGTTATACGCTGACTTATGTCAAAGGGCCTAAAAAGCATGCGGGTTTTGACTTGTCTATCTATTATGCCAATCCAGAACTCCAGCAAGCTATTCAACTCGATTTACAAGAATTGGAACTGACTGAACCAACTGATACACTCGGTAATCAATCCTTAGAAACTATTAAAATCTATACTGCTCGCACCCAAACAGAGGGCATCGTCTTGCGATCCAATCTAGCTACTTTTGATTTTCAATTAGAAGAAGTTGGGCTGTATCAATTGGAGGTGCTATTCAATGATCAAATCTATACGTATGAAATTGAGTGTATGGAAGGAACAGTCAACCGATGGGAATTTGTCAATACCTTGGATCAGTATCAACCAACCTTGAGTTTTAATGAAGACTTTGCAACTACAGTGGAAATTACAGGGTTTGAAAATAAATCAGCTACCATTTGTTACTGGTACGATTCCCGCAATCGAGAGCGAGACCTATTCGAATTGTTTCGCGATACAGTTCATTTTGACAGCCAAGGGAAATGTACGCATCTGATCAAAAGCTTTTCTAATTTTTGGAAAACTTTCGCTCATCAAGTTCCCGAAGGAAAAGGGGAAGAATACGCCATCTTCTTTACCCTTTCGGAAGAAATTGGTCTATCAAATGTCAAAAGAGAATTGTTTAAGAAAAAAGAAGCTCTTTTTGGTCATGTTTTTCCCTTGGATACCCTAAATACCTATGCTTATATTCTGAAGAAATACCGCATTGAGGCCTATTTTAATACGGCTAACCATCACCGTCTAATTCGTCCCATTCTATACAAGGAACCCATTGAAATTGAAGTAGTACGCCTATTGGGTCGCTATGATCAGGATGAAATTCTACCTGATGCTGTGACGGTAATTTTATATGAAAACACAAACCAAAGTTTTTTAAAGTTGAAATTTAAGGACCGAGAGGCTACTGCAATTCCTCTTGTCTTTAGCAAGGGACAAAATACGATTTATCACCCTTTAGATACAAGTGATTGCGTCATCTATAAGGGAAATACCCACACAAAAGACAAGGGATTAGCTAGTAATCCCCGTGTATTTTACTTAGGAATTAGCTATGAAGCCCAAACCAAAGGTCCATTATATAACGAAAATCCATATACCGTACAGAAAACAGCAGTGGAAGTACTATTTCCTAAGGGATATGAGCGAAATTGGGCCAATGATCACTTGTTGATGCAACCCTTTAAATCCGAAATAGAAGAAGAATTACTCCATACGGAGACTCAAAAACGAGTGAAAGACAATCTACGTCGTCTAGCTGTCTATCGCAAAGACAACAAACTGGGCTACCTCTACCTGCATCAGCTCAAACTGGTTCAAGAGTTTGTGTTTAATCAAACTTTTAAGGAACACAGTATACCAATTAAGGTAGAGCGTAAATCAAAAAATAAACAAGAGATAGTGCCTGATTCCCATTCTGATTGCCCAAGGTGTAAAGCCCCTGTTACAAGCGAACAGCTCCTGCAGCTATTTCCTGAATCGGATCTCGTAACCCTAGAAGCCATCGCAAAAGCCTATACCGATTATATGGTAACGTTTGACATGAATACCTGTTGAAATAAAGCGCATTTTTTTGCTCAAGCTATCATTGAATCAGGGAGAAAAATCAATATAAAAAGAGGAGAATCATTTGCTTATGATTTCAGTACAGCAACAAAAAGGAAATACTTCTTGGATTTATTTTGTTCGGTTTTTTTTAAAGGAAAAAAAATAAACAACAAATGGGTATCGGAAAAAGATTCCAGCGCAACCTGGAAAGATGAAGAAAACAGAGTATTTAAATCTGAAGAAATTTATAATAAATATGAAGAAATTCGAGTAGCTACCAATGGGGTAAATAGAGAAAAAGAACAGTTAATTGCCAATTTTGTCTATGGTAATCGATTGGGAAATAACAAAGATGTCCCAGGAGAAGGATGGCGTTTTAAAGGCAGGGGACTTTGTCAAATTACAGGTAGAGCTAATCATAGTGATGCATATGATCGCATTAAAGATCACCCAGCATTTAAAGGCTTACAATTGGGAATTCAAAAAGAAGCAGATCAAATTGTTGCGCTTTTGGATGCCAATGCATATCTCATCACTGCATTTTCTATGGCACATTGGAAAAATACAGGACTCCATCATCTCTCAAATATGGAAGAAGAAACAGATAAGATATCAATCTTAATAGGTGCTAATGTTGCATGGCCAGAAAAGAAAAAGGTATTTGATATGGAAACAGCTCCCTTATTTCAAACCGATACTTGCACCTTTACTTATTTTCCAGATTACGGAGATGGTGTATTGGAAATGATGAAACGATATGTAGAAAAAGGATGGCCTTATAGTCAACTAGGGTCGCGGAAAGGATTAAAATACAAGGATATTAAAGAAGTTGATTGCTCAGAAGTTGTAGCCTTGTATTTATATCATTTAGATATCATTCAAGAACCCATGCAACTAAATACAGGCGTGATGACTACAGAAAGAGAATTTCAAAAGGCCATTGGGAATAGTAATATTGAACATGTTATAGGGAGTGAAAAAGCAGATTTCATTCCGAAACGAGGGGATATATTCGTATGGCGGGGTCTTAATAAGAAAACAGGTAAAGTTCGAGGTCATACAGGAATTATATATAAGTATAATCAAAAAGATGATTTAGTGATAATATTAGAAGCTATAGATGCATTAGGAAGCGGTGATGAAGACACGCATTTAAAATATGTTACAGGAATATTTGACAACAATAAAACAAAAAAAATTAAGGAATCTAAAGTACACACAAAAAAAACAAGGGTAGCTTACTACAAACGCACAGGAGGAGCTCTCAATACACATGACAGTTGGTTTGGATATTTTAGACCTATTAACTACATAAAAACATTGTAATATTTTTATTATGAAATACATAATTCTTCCCCCTATGGCTGCTCATTTGTTATTCATTACTGAATTGCAAAAAACAAAATCAAGAACTAATAGCACAAGAAAAAATATTAATACAACCTAAAAGGGATTGGCTGCATATGCCTCAATACAAAGTAGAAGGAATCATTGAAGTTATGGAAGGACGAACGGAAGAAAATCAAAAATTATTAGAAAGTATTTATGATCTTACTCTAGGTTTACCTGAAGGTCAGGAATTTATTGAAGAAGATTATAGAATGGAAGAAATAAACTTGATGAATCATCTATATTATTTGGGATTAAAATCTTTTGGTTTTCAATTTCCAAGTGAACAAATTTTTGCTCAACGGATTATGAAAATTTTTAACGTAGATATCTATGCTGATTATTCAAATAATTCCAAAATAAAAAAAATAGACAATTTTCTAATACTATCACCTAAAGTATACATGCAAGATAAATATGATAAAGCTCCGTTACTGTATTTTACTTATGGAAATTATATTTTTGATTTAGAACATAGATATTTCTTTAATTTTAGCCCTGGTTATGTAGAAAAACATTTAGATGATTATGACAAAAAGTATTATGCATATAACGTAAATTCTTATGACCTTGCATATAATAATTATATTTTTCATAACAGTCGAGCTGCACTAATTCAAGTATATGATTTTTTACCTTATGAATTTGTGAAAGATTTTGGTTATGAAGGGTTTTCTCAGGAGTACCATGATATATACCAAAGAATCCAAACAAAATACATGGAGGAATACAAAAAGATGAGTGAACTTTCACGCGAAGGCTGGGATTATCGCATGTATGATCGTCTATTCTTTTCTCGCGGATTTGACGGAAAACTAATTGTAAAGAAAAAAATGTTAGCCGCGGCTGTGGAATTAGCCAAAGAAGATGAAGCTTATATTCGAGTGCCTTTGAATTACTATTTTATTCAAATGACAACAAAGTATATTCCAAACGAATATGCTGCAGATTACAGCGAAGTACATAACTATTTGACAGAACGAGAGCCTTTTTACACACCTGAAGAGCGTGCCATGATTTGGGTGTATACTTCTCTTTTAGAACTACATCTCCCGCCAAGCGAAACGAAGATTTCTCCTTACACTTTTATTGGTATTGCCCTAAACTATCCTGAACTATATGAAGTAGCAGAGGCACATGACTTTTTTGGAGAAGATATGTCAGAAGTAATCGAGCAGATAGATAGAATGACGATTAACAGTCCTCTTTAAACACTTTAAACAATACAACTAATTGACAAAAGAGTGTTAAGTTAAACAAAGTACAGCTTATTTCTAGCTCTAACCACTCCTATACCTTATCCATGAATCTAAATAGGAGGCACTCTCCTATTGATACTACTTGAAACCCCCATTAACAAACAGCATAAAAAAAGCTCCTATAAAAGGAGCTTTACATTATTTTTTTTCAATCTCTTCAAAATCAATATACTCGCCAACTACTTTGGTCGAACGTGGAAATTTGTCCTTCCCGTCTGACGATTGATTCGTATAATTAGGTTCTTCTTGAGTTGATCTATTATTTTGCTGATAAAAATCTTGCTGTTGCTGTTGAAAATTTCGTTCTACTTTTTTTGCCATTTTATAGACAAAAAGTGGAAATAAATAACGCATCGCAAATTTAAAAGCATAATAAATCACTACAATGATGACTAAGGTTCTTAAAAAACTTCCAAATGATGCTATATCCATACTTTACCTTTTTTTTCAAAAATAACATTTTTTTCCATCATCTACTGCCATCAATTCTTAAATAATTGATAAATTAAACCTAGTCTTTTTCAGCCTTCCACGCTTTATAGCCTCCAGCTAATTCAATTACATCAAATCCTGCTTCTTGCATTTTTTCAGCTGCAGCTGCACTTCTCTTCCCGGATTGACAAAAGATATAAACAGGTTGTTTTTTATCCAATTGTTTGATATTTTTTGAAAAACCTTCGTCTAAAAAATCAATATTGATGGCATTTAAAATCGTACCTTCTTTGTATTCTTTTGGTGTACGCACATCGATTAGCTGTACTTTTTTATTCGCAATTTGCGATTCAAAAGCAACTGGATTTACTAATTCTTTCGCTTTAACTTCCTGAGCACTAACCTTAAAAAATGAAAACATTAGTAAGATAGCTGTTAAAATTATATTCTTCATCTTATTTTTAATCTAAAAATTTTTTAATCAAGTGACAAATATCAGTATTATTCTTTTTGATTCCTGTTACATTTGTTACAAATATACGAAAAATGGCTACCCCTCTGATACAAAAATACAACGTACCAGGACCTCGTTATACGAGTTATCCTACTGTACCCTACTGGGACGAAACAAGTTTTTCCCGTGATAAATGGTTGAAAAGCGTAAAGGAGACCTTTGATCAAACCAATGAACAAGAAGGTATTAGTCTATACATACACTTACCTTATTGCGAGAGTTTATGTACGTTTTGTGGTTGCCATAAACACATTACCAAACGCCATGAAGTTGAAGTTCCTTATATCCAAGCCATATTAAAGGAATGGGAGTTGTATTGTAATATTTTAGTTGACAAACCCATCATCAAGGAAATTCACCTTGGAGGTGGAACCCCTACTTTCTTTGCTCCTGCGCACTTGCAGACTTTAATTGAAGGTATCTTATCCCGTGGAATCAAAGCAGAGGGTTATGAATTTAGTTTCGAAGGGCATCCTAATAATACCACAAGAGAACATTTACAAACTTTATATAACCTCGGTTTTCGAAGAGTTAGCTTTGGCGTACAAGATTATAATCGCGAGATACAGAAGGCCATAAATCGTAATCAAACGTTTCACGATGTCGCTAAAGTAACTCTTTGGGCCAAGGAAATGGGGTATACTTCTATTTCCCATGATATTATATTTGGTCTGCCTTTTCAACAAATTGAGCACGTAATTGATACGATTGAGAAAACGAAATCGCTCTCACCTGATCGTTTGGCTTTTTACAGCTATGCGCATGTGCCTTGGATTAAAGGAAATGGGCAACGCGGATTCAAAGATGAGGATGTACCAAAAGATGAAGAAAAAAGAAAAGCTATACGAAATTGGTAAAAACTTGTTAGAAGAAAAAGGTTACATCGAAATTGGTATGGATCACTTTGCGTTGAAAACAGATTCTTTATACAAAGCAATGAATACCAATAGCATTCATCGAAACTTTATGGGATATACTTCTTCTAAAACAGATTTGATGATTGGCTTAGGGGTGTCTTCTATTAGTGATAGTTGGACTGCCTTCGCTCAAAATGAAAAAAATATAGGAGCCTACTACGAAGCTTTAGCTAATAATGAGATTCCAGTAGTCAAAGGACACATTTTAAATGAAGAAGATTTGATAATTAGAAAACATATCCTACATTTAATGTGTAATTTACAAACGGATTTAACTAGCGATTTACATTTGATTGATTTTACTCCTATGTTAGAGGAATTAAAAGAGATGGAAAATGACCAGCTAATTACCATTCAAAATAATGTAATTACCATCAACAAATTAGGCCGTGCCTTTGTACGCAACATTTGTATGGCGTTGGATTTGCGCTTACAACGCAATAAACCTGAACGCGCTTTATTTTCTATGACTATTTAAGCTATACTATGAATAAAAGAATTGAAAAAATAACCACCTATCTTGTTTTGTTGCTACTTGTATATGGCATTTATCAATTGGATATCGATCAATTATGGTCGATCCAAGTCAATTGGTTCTCCTTTTTAGCCTTTTTAGTTTTCTTTTGCTATTTGATATTTTCATTGAAGAAGGCTGCAAAACAACAAGATTTACAAAAAGGAAAGTAAGTAATTTAGGTAGCTCTTTGTCCTTATGACAAACGAGTTACTACTAAAATAACAAGACGACGATAAAAGCCTATTTTTATCGTCTTTTTTTTTATTTCAAGCCTTATTCGAATGGATTTATTCTTGTTTTTTTCTTACTTTCGTTCTGTAAAATTGAGATAAACATATCCCCTAACTAGGCTTAAAAGAGACTCTTTTAACACAAGAAAAGAAGATAAAAAAAAAAGCTACAGTTGGAAATTAATGTTGTGTCGCACCAAAACAGCAAATATGAACAAAGTAACACCCTCGTTTATCCTTCCTGTTCTTTTTATCGGATTTTTAGTTTGGCTTCTAGCCACTTTAGCATTTCGTTTAGCCGGACAGTTCTTCTTTCTCACAGAGTCTCCTACAATTTTATCAATCCTGTATCTAATTGTCGTTCCTTCCATGATTTTCCTTTCTTTATTCACGTTTAAGAAATTCAATTTAGACGGATTTGAAAAAACAGCAGCAGGAATTCTTTTGGTATTACCAGGTATGCTTATCGATACATTTGCCATTCAGTTTTTTGAGGCAATCTTTCCCAATATGCCAGCAACGAGAGCTGCTTCTTTTGGTTCTTGGTTGATGTGGGCTTATTCTATTGTGTTAGTTACTGCTATAATTAGTGGAATTCGTCCAAAACAAAAGTAAAATCATCATTTATCAATGAATAAATACAAAAAAAGGAGAACGATACCGCTCTCCTTTTATTTTGATGTTTGTATTTTAATACCATTCTACTAGTGAAATTCCGATACCAATGGTGGTTTGATTCCAGTTGTAATCAATCATGGATTCGCCATAACCATTATTCATCACAAAGAATGCTTTGAGGTTATTTTTGATGGGATAGGTATAGGTAAATTCATGAAATCCTTTATAATGTGAATTCAAACGCATATTGTTTCGCATCATAAAAGTAAAGACTTGTCCATTTCGTTGGTAAGCAACTGTTACTTCTCCTTTACCTGCATATTCTGTGATACTTGCATTATCGTCACTTTTGTTCTTTTCTTTCAATCGCATCCAAGGTTTAACCATGAATGTCCAATCGTTATATTCCATACCCAAATGAAAAATTAAACGATTCCAACTTCGAGAACTCGGTTGACTTTTCCCATTGGATTGATGATTAAAAGCTATTCCTGCCATCTTGAATTTAAGATTTGACAAGGACAGATCTAGTGGATAGTTAAAAATAACCTCTGGTTCGTAATTGAGCTCTCTAAAAGGTCGAGATACTTTCTCATTATACGCTTGCCAGTTCGCTGTTTGCGTAAATGCCAACCAGATATCCCCTTTACCAAACAAGAGCCCTTCCATCACTTTTGTTTTAAAACTCAATTGAAAGCGTATTTCAACCTGGTTGTAATCAATGGCATCTGGTTGCCCCATGTGCTCACTAAAGCTAAAAGGCTGATCATTGGGTTTACTACTCCAACGTGCAGGAAGCAAATACACCGGTTTATAAGGAGAAATCGTAAACGTTTTACTCCTTGCAGTAGGAGCTAAATCCCATCGCTCAGTTAACGAGTGTGATTCTGGCACACCAAATAGGTTATCACGGACAGATTCTTGTTCCTGTCCATAAGTACTTCCTATCGTGGCTAACGCCATGCACCAACTTATTATTTTACCTTTCTTCCTAATCATCTCCTACTCAATTTTATTGTCTATCTAACTCTAGTACGATGTTACGTTCAAGCCATTCCCTTGTTAAAACAAACTACTTTGCCCGTCTTCATCAATGGTAATATCTGGTAAATTCTCTACATCATAGGTAATTACTTCCTCCTCTTCAACTACTTCTTCATAAGGTAAAGACTCCAAATGATCGATTTGTTTTACTTTGTCAGCCGTTAATTGGTTACCTAAAGCTTTAATTCCTTTAATCGCTATAAACTGCTCTAAATCAAGAACTAAGCTTTCTTTCTGCACTCCTTTTACTTTAGCAAAAACAACTTCTACTACAGGGCGATAATCTGTTGAAATCAACTCCAATTTTGAATTCTCATGTTCAGAAATAAACACATCATCTCTATTTTCATTTTCAACTACAAATCGTTTCACGTAGTATCTTGCTTTCTCACCATCATAATAAATAGCAGAAATAGGTTTCGTTGGCTTCCATTTTTCCAAAACAATCATATCCTCATCAAAATGCGTAGTCAATTCAGGAACAACTGTTTTGACTCTTCCGCTTTGAGTGATGATCAACAAGCGATCTTCTGGTTTGAATTCTCCAAGTAAATCTCCTCTTCCTTCTACATTCAATCTTCTTACCGTATCATCATACCAAATTTTGCGCGGACGCAAGGTAGAAATTCCCTTTTCTTTGAGTTCAATTTTCTTGATGGCGTATTTCGTAACCAAGTTTCCTTTTGCAATACGTCCTTTAATCAATAGATCTGCAAAATCAACATCGAATTTCAATTTCTTGACATTACTCAATTGACGCAACAAAATCGTTACGACTTCCGCTTCCCCATTAGGATTGGCAGAGAAATACAAGATTTGAGAACCTGTATTTCCTTGCGTTAAATCGTATACTTTGTCACGGGTAATGCTCATTACGTTAAAACGCTTGATATACGTTGGACCTGATTTTCCATCGCGGTAAATCAAGTTATAAATGGTGCGCTTATCGTTTTTGGCAAATACATCAATATGAATGATATCTTTCCCTACGAAACGCTTCTCTTCCACTTTTGAAATCACCATCGATCCATCGCGTAAAAAGACGATAATATCATCAATATCCGAACAATCGCAAACATATTCATCTTTTCGCAACGAAGTTCCAAAGAACCCTTCTTGTCTATTGACATAAAGTTTCGTATTTCTCAAAACTACTTTCGTTGCTTCAATGGTATCAAAGCTTCTCAATTCCGTTTTACGCTCTCTTCCTTTACCGTATTTCTCTTTCAAGTTAGTAAAGTACTTGATAGCGAAATCAATCAAGTGTGCTAAATTGTATTTCACTTGTTCGATTTCTCCTTCTAAAGATTCAATTTGTTGATTGGCTTTATCAATATCAAAACGAGAAATACGCTTGATTCGAATTTCGGTCAATCGGATAATATCCTCCTGTGTAACTGCTCTTTTCAGATGAACTACAAAAGGTTTTAGTCCTTCATCAATCGACGAAAGTACCCCTTCCCATGTTTCTTCTTCCTCAATTGCGCGATAAATTCTATTTTCAATGAAAATACGCTCTAAGGATAAGAAGTGCCATCTTTCTTCTAGCTCCCCTAATTCGATTTCCAGCTCTTGCTTTAACAGATCAACCGTTTGATGTGTTGAACGTTTTAGCATATCTGAAACCCCAATAAACAGTGGTTTGTTATCTTGAATGATACAAGCTAAAGGTGCAATAGATGTTTCACAGCCCGTAAAGGCATATAGAGCATCAATTGTTTTATCTGGAGACGTTCCAGGAGGCAAGTGGATTAAGATTTCCACATTTGCCGCTGTATTGTCTTCAATTTTTCTAATTTTTAATTTCCCTTTTTCATTGGCTTTCAATATACTATCGATCAATGAAGTCGTAGTTGTTGAAAAAGGAATCTGCGTAATAACTAAGGTATTCTTATCTAATTGTGAGATACGCGCACGTACACGTACACGCCCTCCGCGCAATCCATCATTATAATTAGATACATCGGCAATTCCCTCCGTTGGAAAATCAGGATATAGGGTAAACGGTTTTCCTTTTAAAATTTTGACTGAAGCATCAATAAGTTCGATGAAGTTATGAGGCAATACTTTCGTCGATAAACCTACGGCAATTCCTTCCGCTCCTTGTGCCAATAGCAAAGGGAACTTTACAGGTAAATTCACGGGTTCATTACGACGACCGTCATACGACAACTGCCATTCAGTAATTTTAGGCGAATAAAGTACCTCTAAAGCAAACTTACTCAGACGCGCTTCGATATAACGCGAAGCTGCTGCTCCATCTCCTGTCAGGATATTTCCCCAGTTTCCTTGCATGTCAATGAGCAATTCTTTTTGCCCTAATTGCACCATAGCGTCCCCAATACTCGCATCCCCGTGTGGGTGATACTGCATCGTATGTCCAACAACATTAGCTACTTTATTGTATCGTCCATCATCCAATTCCTTCATGGAATGCATGATACGACGCTGAACAGGCTTAAAACCATCCTCAATAGCAGGTACGGCACGTTCTAAAATAACATACGAAGCATAGTCCAAGAACCATTCCTTGTACATACCCGTAACCTTGGTAATCGTTTCCTTTTCCTCTTCTTCTTGTAATTCCGTATGATCTTCTACAAACTCCCCATTTTCTAGGTTATTTGGTTGGATATCTTCATTCAAATTATCTTCAGTACTCATAGTCTATTCTTCTACAACATCAAGTTCAACTTTCAAATTATCAATAATAAACTCCTGTCTATCCGGGGTATTTTTACCCATATAAAATTCTAACATTTTTTCAATAGACATCGATTTATCAAGCATCACAGGATCTAAGCGGATACTCTCCCCAATGAAGTGTTGAAACTCATCCGGAGAAATCTCTCCTAACCCTTTGAATCGCGTGATTTCCGGTTTAGGTTTTAGCTTTTCGATAGCTGCTACACGCTCTTCCTCACTGTAACAATAAATCGTTTCCTTTCTATTTCTCACACGGAATAAAGGGGTCTGTAAAATATACAAATGACCTTCTTTGATTAATTCAGGGAAGAATTGCAAAAAGAATGTAATTAATAGCAAGCGAATGTGCATTCCATCGACATCGGCATCCGTTGCGATTACGATGTTGTTGTAGCGCAAGCTTTCGAAATCTTCTTCAATATCTAATGCTGCTTGAAGCAAGTTGAACTCCTCATTTTCGTATACAATCTTTTTGGTCATTCCATACGAGTTTAGTGGTTTACCACGTAAACTAAATACAGCTTGGGTATTCACATCTCTCGATTTGGTAATCGATCCAGAAGCTGAATCCCCTTCCGTAATAAAAAGAGTACTTTCTAAATATCTTGGGTTCTTGATGTCTGTTAAATGCACGCGGCAATCGCGTAATTTACGATTGTGTAAACTTGCCTTTTTTGCGCGTTCTTTGGCAATTTTTCGAATACCAGATAACTCCTTGCGTTCGCGTTCCGCTTGCAAGATTTTGCGCAACAACGCATCGGCAATTTCCGGATTTTTATGCAAGTAATTATCTAACTGCGTTTTAACGAAGTCATTCACAAACGTTCTTACCGTTGGCAAATCAGGTCCCATATCCGTTGAACCTAATTTTGTTTTGGTTTGCGATTCAAAGACAGGCTCTTCCACTTTTACTGAAATAGAAGCCACGATAGACTTACGAATATCCGATGCTTCAAAGTTTTTGTTGTAAAACTCTTTTAATGTACGAACCAAAGCCTCTCTGAATGCACCTAAATGCGTTCCTCCTTGCGTTGTATTTTGTCCGTTTACAAACGAGTAGTACTCTTCTGAATATTGTGTTTTGCTATGGGTAATAGCCACTTCAATATCATCACCTGTTAAGTGAATAATTGGATAAACTTGATCTTCTGCATCGATATTTTCATTCAGCAAATCCATTAATCCATTTTCTGAATAAAACTTTTCCCCATTGAAAATAATGGTTAGTCCTTTATTCAGATAGCAATAATTTTTGAGCATACGCTCAATATATTCTTTGCGGTACTTGTAGTTTTTGAAAATTTTCTCGTCCGCAATAAACGATACTTTCGTTCCTTTGCGTTTCGTAGTTTCCGTTAATTCCTCTTCGTTCACCAAATCACCTGCTGAGAATTCAGCTGCTTTTTGTTGATTATCACGAACAGAAACAACGCGGAAATAATTAGATAGAGCATTCACGGCTTTTGTACCTACCCCATTTAGACCAACAGATTTTTTAAACGCTTTCGAGTCATATTTCCCTCCTGTGTTCATTTTCGACACTACATCGATCACCTTTCCTAACGGAATACCACGTCCAAAGTCACGAACCGTAACCATTTTGTCTTTTAATGTAACTTCAATAGTTTTTCCTGTGCCCATTACAAACTCATCAATACTATTGTCAATTACCTCCTTGATTAGGATATAAATCCCATCATCTGGAGACGATCCATCACCAAGCTTACCGATATACATACCCGGACGCATACGGATATGTTCCTTCCAATCTAAAGAACGAATATTGTCTTCAGTATACTGATTTTGATTTTGCATATAATTTGTTGGAATTTGTGCTAAAATACTACTATTTAAACTAAAATAAAAATGATAAAAATTTGTAATTATCGTTTTTTTGCTACCTAAACTTTCTGTTCTTCAACTGTTTTGATAGCATTTTTATCAATTTCTAAAGAAAATTGCCCTGGTCTGATTCGCTCACCGAATAACAATGCATAGTTTTTGGTAAATTCTGCCCCAAAATACAAAATCATCGCAGAATAATAAACCCACATCAACATTACAATAATTGACCCTGCAGCACCATATAAAGAAGAAGTAGCGGTTGTTCCTAGGTAGATTCCAATCCCCCATTTTCCAATCATAAACAACACCGCTGTAAAAGCTGCGCCTACAAAAGCATCTTTTAACCGTATAATACCGTTGGGCAATGTTTTAAAAATAAGAGCAAATAAAAAGGTGATCAAAACAAAGACAATGGCATTATTTAAAACCTTAACTAGATAAATTGTTGATTCTGCAAAAAACTCAGCCAAGTAATCGTATAAAATACTAGCCAGTGAATTGATGAGTAAACTCACTAACAATAAAAAACCAACAGAAGCAATCATAGCGAAGGAAAGCAAGCGATTTTTTATCATTCGAATGACACTTTTTTCAGGTTTTGCAACAAATCCCCAAATGTAATTGATTGAACTTTGTATTTCTGCAAATACTCCAGAAGCACTAAAAAGCAACATGGCTATTCCAATTACAGTAGGCAAAACACCTGATCGATTCAGGGTTACATTGTTCATGGCATTTTCTACTTCTCTTGCCGTATTTGGTCCGACTAAATCTGATACTTGTTGGTAAAAGAATGCAGAAACGTCTTTTTCTTCTATAAAAAAGCCTGAGGCTGAAATAATTAGAATAATCAAGGGAGGCAAGGCAAAAATGGTATAATAGGATAGTGCTGCACTAAACTTAGTTGCTCTATCATCTAAAAAATCCATCACTGAATCCTTCAACAAAGTTCCTATTTTCTTAAAGGGTATATGTATCATATTATTTATAGTGCCTCAATATTCCTTGATCATGCAAGGTCCACAAAGCTGCTTTTTGGTTAATTTGTTTCAATCCTTGATTTACCCAGGTGTTACAAGTATAGAATAAACTATAGCTTCCCCTAGCTTCATAAAACGCATCTGACTGATGATATCCTTCCACTTCAATGCGTTGATATGCTCCTTCTTTTTTGTCAAAGCTCGCATCAATATAATGCACCAATGCTTGATATTCGGTTGTAGACAGCTTTACTTCTACCGTATTTTCATCTAGCACAAATGCACCATAAGCCGTCACGTGCATAGCTGATTCCCCAACACCTGATAATGCACTTAAAGCGGTGGTCATACGCAAATCGCTCCAGGAAGGGGTATCGATATAAAATCCTTTATCTCCCCAACCGAAAGCCAACCACTTGGCTCGATTTAGCGGTTGCTCCACTTTTGTACGCCAATCGATGACCTCATGAACCACTGGCACGACAAAATCGGTATGTACACCATTGGTTGACAAATAGATAGTCACTTCATCTTCCGTTGCTTGTCTTTTTTCGCTTCCCCCTGTACTAGGCACGAAAGACAATCCATAGAAAACTGCCCCGTAAACCGCAACAAATGTAAAGAAACACAGGGTAAACACTTTTAAAAAATGTGCGATTTTTTTTAGCATATTCTACACAATCAAAACCTAAATATACAAAAAAAGAGAGGTTTTGTAAACCTCTCTTTCTTCAATTCTTCTTCTATTATTGTTATACATTAAAGCGGAAATGCATTACATCACCATCCTTAACAATATATTCTTTACCTTCTACTCTTAACTTTCCAGCCTCTTTTACTTTTGCTTCAGAACCAAACGCTACATAGTCATCATAAGCAATAACTTCAGCGCGAATGAATCCTTTTTCAAAATCAGAGTGAATTACTCCTGCAGCTTGTGGTGCAGTATCTCCAATATTAATCGTCCAAGCTCTTACTTCTTTTACACCTGCTGTAAAATACGTTTGCAATTTCAACAACTGATAAGCTGAACGGATTAATTTTGATGAACCTGGTTCTTCTAAACCTAAATCTTCTAAGAACATCTGACGCTCTTCGAATGTCTCTAGCTCTGTAATATCTGCTTCAGTTCCAACAGCCAATACAATTACTTCTGCATTTTCGTCTTTCACTAACTCTTTTACTTGCTCAACATAAGCATTTCCATTTACCGCTGCTCCTTCATCTACGTTACATACGTATAATACTGGTTTTGTAGTAATCAATTGGAAAGCTTCTAACAATTCTTCTTCGTCTTGATTTTTTGCTTCTACTATACGAGCCGATTTTCCAGCTAATAATGTCTCTCTGATTCGCTCTAATAAATCTGCCTCTACTTGTGCTTCTTTATTTCCAGTTTTAGCCGCTTTTTTTACTTTATCTAAGCGTTTTTCTACTGTATCAAGGTCTTTCAATTGCAATTCGATATCAATTGTTTCCTTGTCGCGAATAGGGTTTACTTTTCCATCTACGTGTACAATATTATCGTTATCGAAGCAACGCAATACGTGAATGATCGCATTACACTCGCGAATGTTTCCCAAGAATTGATTCCCTAATCCTTCACCTTTACTTGCTCCTTTAACTAATCCAGCGATATCAACGATTTCTACTGTTGCTGGCAAAACGCGCTCTGGATTTACCAATTCTTCTAATTTTAATAAACGTGGATCTGGAACGTTTACAACCCCTACATTGGGTTCAATCGTACAGAATGGGAAGTTAGCGCTTTGTGCTTTTGCATTTGATAAACAATTGAATAGCGTTGATTTTCCAACATTAGGCAATCCTACAATACCTGCTTTCATATCTTTAGTAACTTAGTATCTTTTTATAATGGTTGCAAATATATTCAAATTTTACAGAAATTCTTCTATAATCCGCTACATTAAAAGGAAGAATACCTTCTAAAAACGCAAACCACCCCTTTTTAGTGCTGAAGTTTCCCTTCAATAGCAGAAAGATTGTACTTTTGTGTTTGATTCAATTTATCGTCTATGTTACTTGAAACCCTTCAAATTAAAGAGATTCATACCCCGCCCTATCCCATGCATTTACTTTTACTTGCGGATGAAACAGTAGAGGCTATTGAACAGTACTTGTATGATAGCCGCGTCTATAGTGTTTGGCATCATGAGGATGAATTGGCTGTTTTTTGCTTGTATCCCCAGGATACAACTTGTTTAGAAATTAAAAACATCGCCGTTAGCACAACCTACCAAAATCAACATATTGGCAGCTTTTTAATTGAGAAGATTAAAGAAATTGCACGCCAACAGCAGTATCAAACCCTCGTTGTCGGAACTTCCGACACAGGAGAGGCACAGATTCGGTTCTATGAACGCAATGGGTTTGTGCAATACGACAAACGCAAGAACTTCTTTATCGACCATTATCCTGAACCTATTTTTGAAAATGGCAAGCAAATGATTGATATGGTTATGTTACAATTACATATTTAAATAAATTAAAACAACTATTAAAAATCAAAAAGAGAGTATCTCGAATAAACACTCTCTTTTTAATATATACAATTTTATGAAATCCTGATTTTACATCTATTTATTTTACTTATGCTCTAACTCCATTTTTTTGTTTTTTTAGTCTATGAAATATCATAAAAAACCTTCATCAACAAGTAATTCAGAAACTTCCGAAACCAATCTTATGGCTTAAGAACTTATCATATTCAACAACATCCTTGTATAAACCTATTTATTACTCTACTTTTTAACTCGCTGTCGAATCATTGGATTGGTTATCAATAAACTTTTTACCTCAAAAGAGACAAAAGTATAGTTGAATAGATTTGGATCGTATCCTATGTCCGTTGGAGTAAGCGGTATTGTTGGCTGAGAATTTTTATTTATTATTACACCACCCAAAGTTTCTCTAAATCGAACTTTGGCTTGATTATAAACACCTCCTCGATTTAAATCTTCTTGTGTCAGGGTATATTCTAGTGTATATGTCCAAGTTTCGCCTACGTCCAAAACATTATCTGCATTGATACTCTTTTGAGGCATTGCTGTTATAGTACCCCCGAGTAATGGATCGATTAGTACAATTGAATACAAATTAATTCTTCCATTATTTACAAGTTTTATTTTATATGTAATTGTCTCTCCAATTTGCACAAAACCATCAGCACTACTATTCGTCAGAAATCCATCTTTGACAAAACTCAACGACTCAGTACCAAATACAACCGCTTGATTTGTTTTAATATTATTACACCCTATCGCTAATCTATTGTTATCACATTCATAATGTGCATCAGTTGAGAGAACATTATTTTGATTCGTTGCATCTGGACCCTCTACATTACTAGAACGAAGAATTGCCACTGTATCCAATGCTGTATTAAATCCGAATGCTGGTCTCAATCTATCTGTCTTAACTCCAAATATCCGTCCGTTGACATGACTTGAGGTTCCATTGGGAAATACAATATGATTCGCATTTTCAGGATATGCTCTTCCTCCGTTTGCATATATTGGTTCATAATAATTCCCTCCTGGAGCTTGATTAGGAAGTTTTGAACCCGCTAATTCAGCTATACGATTCGGAATATTCCCTTTTTGCCCATCAAAGGAAAGAGAAATTTCATTTCCACTTGGGTCAAATAAGAAAATTCGAGGATTACTATTTCGTTGTGCATCAGTTGCTGTTGCAATCGCAATTTGCTCTCCTTCTTCTGCATATGCATAATGCACTCCCTTTGGATGAGGCATAAAAGATGGAACTGCGTTATCATCTGAAAAATGTCGAAAATGCAACACACCTCTTCCACCAATTGCCCCTACAGGATATAAATCTTTTGATCCTTCCGCCCACACACTTTGCATACCAAGTAGCACACAAAAAACCACCAGCATCAAGATGTGTAATTTTCGTATTCTATTATATTTTCTTTGTATCATCTTTCTTTCAATATTTATTACTACCTCATTTTTTCGAATCTCCTTTCTTATACTACAGAATAAGATTTTTCAGATAAGTCCCCCTATTTAAGAACAAATACAATATTCATATAAGAATTTGGTGAAGCATTCGATTTAACCTTATAGGTTAATTTACCATTTGCATTAATTGAGAGATTTTCAAATACTTCTTCATCATAATACGTTACATAATAATACATATCCCCTTTACTTAGTACTGAAATATCAGCTGGCGCTCCATTACTACCAACAATTCCTCCACTATATATCATCGGTACTGTCCCCGCAGGACCATGTGAAATAGGATATGAAACAGCTGTAGCAACAGTTTTTGATCCTCCTGTGAATTGATTTACATACTCTTGATATAGATCACGAGTTGCAGTCCCTGTAACGCTAGTGTCAAAAATAACAGCGGGCATATAGAAGAAATTAGGAGCAACTTGAGTGCGATCTTTCCATACTGGTTTTCTATCTACACCTGTTATCAAAATCTTATTGGGTTCGGCTTCTTCCATATCAATAGGTTTAATTGTACCATCTTGAATATGAGCCGATGTTACCGTATTATTATTTAAGGTTAGTTTTAATGATTTTAATACTGCCTTTTCGACTTCAGTATCTAATACACCGCCGACTAAAACACCAATAACCCCATCTGTCATCAACGACTCTCCAGCCTCTTGTAAAACTGTAGTTAAGTCAATTAATTCTTTTATGATTTGACCATTTACTTCACGAACAACATAAAAAGCTCCGTTTTCATATACAACATTACCATAGATGTCTTTCAATTCATTAGTAATATTGGTAATGAATTCTTCTTTACTGGCTAATTGAGTAATAAACGCTTGATTATCGACTAAGTTTGTAACAAATACATCATTGTTAGCAATGGATGAAATTGCTAAATAAATACTATGATTCTTTGTGTCTGTAATTATCAACGATTCTTCCCCATTAAGATTGGGATTAGCACCAATCGTAAAGCTATTATTCATTCTATCCGTTATACTATCATCCGACGATAAACGTACCCATTTATTGCCTTTCCAATAATAAAACCCTGAAGGTAAAGTAGTGTTCCCTACGTGATAAACTAACAAACTCTCCCTCATTTCTCCAACAATAGGCGATTGATCATCTATTGCTACTAACTCAATTCTAGGTAACAATACCCCCTTATTTGATGCCACAACGTCTAATTGTGCTGAATCAGCAAGCGTCTTAGTCCCTAGTCCCGTTTGAGCCATTGCTGAGCCACTTAAAACAAGCGCTACTAGCGGAATTAATTTTCTTAACATATTTCTTTATTTTTTAATATTACAATTCTTAATATTCATAGTAAAACACTTAAAAACCACATACAAATATCAGGAATAATTAAATTTTATTTAACAATATTAGATTTTTAACAAATAAAACTACATAAAATTGTTAAAAACAAAGAAAATAAAAAAATAAGGATAAATCTCACTTAGTAAGTAAACAACATATAACAAGGTAAAATATAGGTTATATTTTGTGATTTACTAGCAGAAAAAGCAGCTTCAGAAAGCAGCTAAATCGCAAATTAAAGAGGAGTAAGAATAGAAAAAAATCAGTTTAATGACTAATTGTCATTTTCCCTTTATAAAATCATTACTTTTTAGCGTAGTATAAATTGGCAAGTGATATCAAATTGTTAAAATTACATTGAAGCACGATACTCATCAATTCCATTATTCTCTTGAGAATTAAAAAAAGCCTCTCTTTTGACAGTATTTTAAAAAAATACCAGAGCCGAGCGAAATAAGAATAGCCCGCTGGAGCTATATCGACTAATGATCTTAAAATAGCTTTATTTAATCAACGTACGAGAACGAAATAAACAGAACTACTTAATTCTACTATTTGAGCGAAAAAAGTCGTTACCACTTTTTATAAAGCATAAAAAAAGGCTATCGCAATGCGATAGCCTTTTAAATTTTATATTATTTGAAACTGTTAATCTTCTTCGTCAGCAATTTCTAAATCTTTTAATGCATCTAATGAATCATCTGCAGGATCTACAAAATCATCTTCATCCTCGTCATCGAAGTTTTCAATACGATCGGCTAACTTAGTACTTACTTTAACTAGATAGATGGTGTCTTCTGTTCTCACTTCAACAGCCTCAACAGTTTCGTTTTTAATATTTTTAAAACGAATAATATCTGAATCGTCATAACCATCAGGAAATTTTTCCACTAATAGTGTCAAAATTTCGTTTGTTAATTTCGCGTAATCAACAATTACTCTCTTCATTTTATATTTATTGCTTTATTTCGTTTTCAAATGTAATAGCTAAATCCTAATTAACAAATAAAATGCCAATTATTTTATCAAGATTTTTTATCTATTCATTAATGACCTAAAATGTATGCAAACACTAATGGAGCCACAATTGTTGCATCTGATTCAATTACGTATTTCGGTGTATCAATATCTAATTTACCCCATGTAATCTTCTCGTTAGGCACAGCCCCAGAGTAAGATCCGTATGATGTTGTAGAGTCAGAAATTTGACAGAAATACGCCCAGAAAGGAACATCTTCCCATTCTAAATCTTGGTACATCATTGGTACAACACAGATAGGGAAATCTCCAGAGATACCTCCAGCGACTTGGAAGAATCCAACTCCTTTACCTCCAGAATTAGCACGGTACCACTCTGTTAAGAAGATCATGTACTCGATTCCAGATTTTACTGTATGTACGTTTAATTTACCTTTGATTACGTTTGAAGTAAAGATATTACCACAAGTTGAATCTTCCCATCCAGGAACAACAATTGGTAAGTTTTTCTCTGCTGCAGCAACAATCCAAGAATCTTTCGGGTCAATTTCGTAGTATTGTTCTAATACTCCTGAATTTACCACTTGGTATAAGAATTCATGCGGGAAATAACGCTCTCCTTTTGCTTCAGCAGCATGCCATACGTCTTCTAAGTGTTTTTGTAAACGACGGAATGCTTCTTCTTCTGGAATACAAGTATCTGTAACGCGGTTATAGTGATTGTCTAATAATTCTCTTTCTTGCTCTGGCGTTAAATCTCTATAGTTTGGTACTCTTTTGTAGTGAGAGTGCGCTACTAAATTCATTACGTCTTCCTCTAAGTTAGCTCCTGTACAAGAAATAAAGTGAACTTTATCTTGACGGATCATTTCAGCTAATGAAATACCTAATTCTGCAGTACTCATTGCTCCTCCCATAGAGATAAGCATTTTTCCACCTTCTGCTAAATGCAATTCGTATCCTTTTGCAGCATCTACTAATGCAGCAGCATTAAAGTGTCTATATTGATGCTCAATAAACTGACTAATTGGTCCTTTACTCATTTTATTAATCTTTTATATTTTATTGTTTATTTATTTTTGTTGTAACCTAATATTTCTAAAACTTCATCTGCCGTTTGTTGTTCAGAGAACAATTCAGAAGCAATGATTCCATTTTCATCCTTATCAATCAAGATGTGTTTTGGTTGTGGAATTAAACAGTGGTGAATTCCACCAAATCCTCCAATCGTATCTTGATACGCTCCTGTATTAAAGAATCCGATATACAATGGTTTCTCTTTGTTGTATTTTGGCAAATAAATCGCGTTCAAGTTTTGTTCTGAGTTGTAGTAGTCATCACTATCACAAGTCAATCCACCTAACAAAATACGCTCATACGCATCGTTCCAACGGTTAATTGGCAACATAATGAATCTTTTGTTAATTGCCCATGAATCAGGTAATGTTGTAATGAAAGAGGAATCAATCATATTCCATTTCTCTCTGTCATTTTGTTGTTTTTGGTACAAAATTTCATAGATCGCACCACCACTTTCTCCAACAGTATAAGATCCAAACTCTGTAAAGATATTTGGCACATCTACTTCAGCTTCCTCACAAACAATTTTAATTTGATTGATGATTTCATCTACCATGTATTGGTAATCAAATTCAAATGCCAATGAATCTTTAATTGGGAATCTCTCCACCGATATTCAAACTATCTAATGTTGGACATTCTTTTTTTAGTGTAATATACACTTTTAAACATTTCACTAATTCATTCCAGTAGTACGCCGTATCACGGATTCCTGTATTAATGAAGAAGTGAAGCATTTTCAATTCTACTTTTGGATTTTCTGCAATTTGCTTTCTGTAGAAAGGCAAGATGCTTTTATATCCAATTCCTAAACGAGAGGTATAAAACTCAAATTTAGGAGATTCTTCTGATGCAATACGAATACCAATTTTGAATTTCTTCTCAATTTGGTCTTGCAACAATTCTAATTCCTCGTAATTATCAATGATTGGAATTGTTTTTTCGTGCTTGTTATTAATCAGATTTGCAATATTATCAATGTACTGTGAACGTTTGAAACCATTACAGATAACGAACGTATCTTTGTTGATTTTACCTGTATCCAATAATCTTTCTACAATGTTTACGTCAAAAGCAGAAGAAGTTTCTACGTGAATATCATTTTTAAACGCTTCATTTAACACATAAGAAAAATGAGAACTTTTTGTACAATAACAGTAGTAATAATTTCCTTTATACTTGTTTTTTTCCATTGCCTTTCTGAAAATTCCTTTTGCTTTTGCAATGTTATCAGAAATTTTAGGCAAGTACGTAAATTTTAATGGTGTTCCGTATTTTTCAACTAACCCCATTAAATCGATATTGTGAAATTGAAGATTATCTTTATTCAATTTGAACTCCTCTTGCGGGAAGTAAAAAGTTTGGTTGATTAAGTCAACATATTTTGTATTCATTTGAAAAGTCAATTTTAAAAGTTATTAATTATTGTAATTTAAACGGTACTACAACCGCTTTTCAAACTCTAATATTGGCAAATACAATAGGAAGCTTGTTTCTAAAACGGAATGAGTTCAGAGCTTCCTTTGAATATTTAATAATAGTATATACAAAATTAGCCTTTTGTTTTCTGACAAAACGCTTAATGTTCCTTCGAGATGAAACACATAATCTAATATATAAAACATCCATTTTCACGAGCGCAAATGTAACAAAATATTAAATCGAATTTCCAAAAACGCGGTTAAAATCGCGACTATTTTAAATAATCCTCGAACCCTTTCACAATCAAATCCTTAGACACCTCTTTATTGTAAGAACACTGCCCGATATTCGCTAGTAAAACCATTCGAATCTCTCCTGCCCTATTTTTCTTATCAAACTTTAACCATTCCACTATTTCTGCAATGTCTGTTTGGGTAAATAATTGTTTCCCATAAATATATTGTATAGACTCTTTGATTTCTTGATAAGTGGTATTATTTAACCCTAAAATAACAGTTGAGATATATGCTTCTACAACCATACCAATAGCAATGGCCTCTCCGTGCAACATACGATTTTTTGTTGGATTTGTCAAATAATAACTTTCCACCGCATGTCCAATCGTATGTCCAAAATTCAATATTTTGCGCAACCCTATTTCTTGAGGATCTTCTTGCACCACTTGGTTCTTAATTACTACCGAATGATAAATCAGCGTTTCAATATCGCCAAAATCGACTTGGGCAATATTTTTCAAGTGATTGAAATAAGCTTCATCATAGATAAGTCCATGTTTCAGCATCTCAGCATAGCCTGATTTCAGTTCTCTTGGGTCTAAAGTTTCCAGATAAGTAGCATCAATAACGACCATTTGAGGCATCGTAAATGTACCAATCGCATTTTTCACTCCTTGTACATCTACGCCTGTTTTCCCACCAATAGAAGCATCAACCATGGCCAAAAGCGTCGTTGGAACCAGAAAGCAGTCAATCCCTCTCATATAAACAGAAGCCACAAAGCCTCCTAAATCAGAAACGACTCCACCTCCAACTGCGATAACCGCACTGTGTCTATCCAGTTCTAAATCGAGCATTGCAGACCAAACGCCCTCACATGTTGCTAAGTCTTTGGCTGTTTCACCAGGTTCAATTTCAATAATTTCAAAAGGAATTGTTGTCGGAAGGTTCGCTAAAAAATGAGGCAAACAAAGTTCATTACAGGTTGAATCTGTTAAAATCAGCAACTTACTGTATTGTTTTTCGTTCAAAAAGTCACCTAAAATCGCATAACTTTCTACGCCAAAATAAATAGGATAATCAGCTGTTTCTACTTTTATCATTTAAATTCATTTTCTACACAAAGTAAAGTATAAATATTTGAATAAAAACTAAAAGAGTAGCTATATTTGCACAACAGTTATTATTAGCAAATAATGAAAAATTTATTTAACAATACAGAAGTAGCTTTTGCACTTAAGAATAATAAGGAGTTAAAAAGAGCTCACTTTTTATTTAAAATGATTAGCAAACCCGCACTTGTAAAAATGGGGTCCTCTTTAGCTAATTTCGCCATCAAAACTCATTTACCTGTAACAGGATTAATACGATCGACGGTTTTTGACCATTTTTGTGGGGGAATCAACGAAGAAGATTGTCTAAGTGTAGTTGATAAAATGTACAATCAGGGAGGTGTTGCGTCAGTATTAGACTATTCTGTGGAAGGAAAAGAAACAGAAGAACAGTTTGATGCAGCCTTAAATATGACCATCAAAACGATTGAATTTGCTAAGGCTAGACCTGATGCTATTCCATTTGCAGTTTTCAAACCAACTGGATTTGGTCGTTTCGATATGTTCGTTAAAAAAGGAGAAGGCAAACCATTTACAGCTGAGGAAGAGAAAGAATGGGAACGCATTGTGTACCGTTTTAATATGGCTTGTAAATTTGCTTACGACAATGATGTTCTTTTATTAATTGACGCAGAGCACAGCTGGATGCAAGATGCAGCAGATGCGATTGTATTGGACATGATGCGCAAGTACAACAAGGAAAAAGCATTGATTTACAATACGGCTCAAATGTATCGTTGGGATCGTTTACAGTTCTTAAAAGATCTACACGTTATTGCAAAAGCAGAAGGTTTCCATATTGGAATGAAAGTGGTTCGTGGAGCTTACATGGAAATTGAAAGAGAACGCGCTGGACAAAAAGGATATAAATCGCCTATTTGTGTAGACAAACAAGCAACAGATATCAATTATGATGCTGGGGTTACTTTCATGTTAGAAAACATGGACTGTATGGCTTTATTTGCAGGAACGCATAACGAAAATAGTTCAAAATTGGTGATGGAGTTGATGGAGAAACACAACATCGCACATCATGACAAACGACTTTTCTTTGGTCAATTATATGGAATGAGTGATAACATCAGTTTCAACTTGGCTAAAGCAAACTACAATGTAGCGAAGTATCTTCCGTTTGGTCCAGTACGCGACGTAATTCCGTACTTAATTCGCCGAGCACAAGAGAATACATCGGTAAAAGGTCAAACAAACCGCGAATTGGATTTGATTGAAACAGAAATGAAAAGACGCAAAATTTAATTGCTGCTTGATATAAAAATAAAGGCGTGTTTCGAAAAGAAACACGCCTTTATTTTTACAACATATTATCTTATCTTTTTGATTACTATGGCATTGCGCAGTTGTCGCTGTCCGAAATGATCTTGTTTTCGATTATCTGAAGGGTAATTAATTACCCCGTGAACAGGAGCGGCTGTATCGCTTGATATCCACATGGTTGTTGATCCTCCTCCATCTATATTCAAAGCTTCTTGCACGGGAAAATACTTTTGAATAAATTCAGTCAATTCCTTAGCACTCATTCCTTCAGCTTTCGTACTTCGCCCATCAACTGTAATCAATAACACTTCCTTTTCCGTTAGTGCAACTGCAGTTCGAGGATGTCGAACGCCTTGATGTCGTTCAGGATTTTCATAATGTAATTGTGTCAAATCTCGATGAGGCGTTTTTACAAAATAAGCACCCACCGGTTTTCCTGCTTCAATTAGAATGGGTGCCCCTGACATGATATTTTCTTCTTTGGCCTTCGCGTAAATTTGATTGTCTCCTCTTAAGATGCGCATTTGGTCTTTTGTAAAAGCTAATGCGCCTTCGTGTTTCCAACCAAACTGATGGTTTTTATCTACTTCAACACTGTCAATCAAAACCTGGTTTATTTTCAAATAAGCCGTTGAATTTCCTTTTGTCAATCCCTTTTCAAAATAAGTTCCATTGATTGCTGCAACAATAGAGGGATCAACCGTTACAGCTTGAGACAAGCTATCTTCAGGCCTAATATCTAGCAGTTCTAATTGCAAAGATTTACTTTTTTTAGGCAATGCTAACACATGAACAGTTTGATAAGCCTCATAAGGTTCATAATATTGACCTACTAAACGATAAAGCATTAAATCATCCGCAAGGCGTTCTTGTTTCCACTGCATATCGTCTTGCAATAAAATGGAGGATTCTTTAGGGAGTACACTTTTACAACTTACAAACGCAAAAGAGAAGCAAATCAAACCTAATACTTGGTTTTTTAACTGATATTTATACATAATTTAAAAATAACGCTGAAATAATACTTCGATATGGGGTTGTACAGCCTCGATCCATCGAGCAAAACCAAGATCGGTAGGATGTACCCCATCTGAAGTACCTTCATGATCGGTGCCCAATAAATATTCGACGTCTACATAGTGTAGGTTTTGAACACCTTGTTGTATCAAGGCTTCATACTCTTTTTTAAACTGCTGATTCTGTGCCATTACTCGTTGACCTATGATTGTATTGAAATACCCCACTTCTCGAATTACAGAAGGAATCATAACAATGGGTACATCTGGATTTTTCTTTCGATACAAAGCGACAAACGCCGCTGTACGTTGTTTTATCTCCTCTACAGAACTATTGGGTACACAGTCCATAATAAATAAATCTACTTTGGGAATATCAGCTAAAAGTGTAGCTACTGTCTCTTCCATCTTAGCGCTTCCTCCAAAACCATAGTTTAGAAACTCATACCCATATTTTCGTTCCAATTGAGCTGGATAAGCCATACCTGGTCGACTTGCGGAAGCTCCTTGTGCAATACTCGATCCATAAATCAAAATACGCTTGTCGTAAGTGGGTTGTATCGCTTTAAAAGTTGCCTCCTCTTCTACTCCTAGCTGTAAATTAACCAACTCGCTATACACAGGAAAATACAAGCGGTATTCTCGATCTTCTCCTGTTAGTTGATCAATAATGATTGCCTCACTACAATCACTTTTTGCATCAGGGAATCCAGAACGAACATATTGATAAGTTGTGCCTACCTTCGCATAGAGGTCCAAGCCTCTTCGATTTACTTCACTCAAATAGGCATAAACCGTCGAAGGTTGAACACACCATTTGGCGCTAATTTGTTTAGCACTGGTTTTAAAGTCAACAAACAAACCTGCACTGTGTCTGCCCGTTTGCTTAACCCCCTTTGGTAACTCTCTGTATTTTAGCGTATCTACTCTAGCAAAAGGTTGATGAATCTCGTAATATTTTACTTTTTTGTCTGTTTGCGCCCCCATACAAAATGAATGCAAACACAGCAGTATACCTATTATTTTTTGCATATAATTCCATTTAAATTATAACTGCAAAACAAGACAATTACTATTAGCTTACTATTATCCTGAGGTTATGAAAGGTCTAAGTTTTTCTATTCGAAGCAATTCAGCAGTCCTACCTATCTTGGTTGATTTCCCCTATATTGCAACATAAAAAAGAGAATGCTTATCAAATAAACATTCTCTCTTTAAACCAATTTATATATAATTACAAACTATCTACTGCAATTAGCTGACCAAATTTTGCCATCTTTCGCATAGGCAATGATCAACGTATTTGCATCAATTTTAATGAGATGAGCTTCATCCGAACCAATATTAATCACCGTATTTTCTCCGTCTTTTTCAAACTTAACTCCTGTTAGATTGGGAATCTTGTCTGAAAAGATAAAATTATAATCCTTGCCAATCTTCACAACCTCTACATTGCCATTCTCAGCATCAATATGCGTTTCTCCTTCCGTATAGGTGATATGTCCTTTATATTTCCCAACAAATAGATCATTATCTGTCGGATCATCATCCTTGCTACATGATAGAGATACAAAAGCGATAATACTACATCCTGCTAGTACCATTCCAATTCTTTTCAGTGTGTTTTTCATAATGTTTTTGTTTTTAGTTACTTAATAATGAAACAAGAATCACACTATTCCTCTATTTTTTACATTTTTTAACATTTAACACCTATTAATCAACCATACAAGCCTTACCTTTTAACAACCTACATTTTAAAGCTGTGGAATTTCTGTAGAAATATTCTACAATTCACACTAAATCCATGCTTCTCCCTTGTGTTTTCACTTTCAATTGCTTTACCTTTGTTTTTTAATTTTGTTTACCATGAGAGAATTTCCCTCTATTCTATTGTCTAAAGATGCTATTGAAAATGATACAGCCCTAGCAGTTGTAAATTCAAATATTTCGGTTGTTAACTATTTACGTCATTCAGAAGTAGGTGATGATGAATTACATCCGGATGCCTTCGCAAGCTATTGCGTTGACTACTATTACAATACCGTAAAAAATGAAGGGTTAGCTGCATTTATACACAAAACGCAGTGGGATTTGGATTTGATTGAAATTATTCAAGCGGGATTAACAGCCATGAATGCAGTTGAACATTTGACTTACTTTGAAAAGCAAATGCGCCAAATGAAGCTTTTTAGTAAAATTAAACTAACTAAGTTTTTACAGCAACCTTTCGAACAAGGCAAAGAAACAAGTCAAGTATTAGAGGATAAGAATTTCCCTCAGGAAGATCTAGTTTTACTAAATGCCAATTGGCTCAAACAACATCCCGATACACAAGTTGTGACTATTGAAGAGATGCAAGAAATCATAACTGATTTTTTAACTGAAGAAGAAGATTAATTGATACTTAAAAGCGGAACAGCTATTACATGCGTTTCGCTTTGTTTTTTTGTAACCCTACTCCATTGTCTTATCATACCCAGGGTTAACTAATTATTTCGCCTGTATTCATCTGGTGTTTGGCGTACATATTTTTTAAAGAAACGCGTAAAATAGGAACTGTCTTTAAAATTCAGCCGATACGCAATTTCACTAGCGGATAGATTCGTGGTCATCAACAACCTTTTACTCTCTAATAAAATACGATCTCGAATTAAATCACCCGCAGATTTACCTTTGAGCTTTCTACAAATACTATTCAAATAGTTCGGTGTTACCCTTAAGTGAGTTGCGTATTCTTTAGGGAACTTATATTCGTAAAAATGATTTTCAATCAACTCCTCAAAGTGGTCTAGAAGAATATTAGAATTAACACTTTCATGTTTGATATGATTTTTCCGATCAATCTTTCGCTTAGAAATCAAAAGTATTTCCAGTAAATAGATACGAATCAAATTAATATCCTTATTTATTTCAAGTTTTAGTTCATGTAAAATACTTTGAATCGCATGCTCTACTCGATTTCCTACTGCATTATTTTCTAATAAATTATGGGTGGTGAATCGATTAAAAAATGCTAGCTCTTGGACAAATAAATGATTCGTAATGAATTTGGTCAAAAAAGCAGATTTAAAATTAATGATATATCCTTTAATACTCTTGGTTACACTCCAACGTTGCTGTTCAAAATTACCTACAAAACAAATGTCCCCTTTCTTCAACTCAAATGCCTGCCAATCGGCGTAATATACGCCTTCTCCTTCTGTAATGTAAATGACCTTAAAGAAGTCTTGTTGATTTAGGATAGTTAAACTAGTCGTCCCTAATTGCAAGGCTTGATCTATTTCCATCAATACAAAATCATGTCTGTTTCCGCTTGCATCATATAAAGCATAGTTATCAAAAATAGTATCTTTCATTATAAAGCAATTTTTTACATAAATTTATAAAAATAAACAACAAAAATCAATAATATTTAAAAAATATTAAATCTTTTTAAGTTAAATAAAACTCTCAACATAAGCAAATAAACTATTTATTCATGAATCTAGGAGGTTCAATTGTGTTGAGAAACAAAAAAATTATTCAGCTGTTCACGGGATAGAACAGCTGAATATTCTTTCTTTTTAAAACTAGATTTTTTAAAAAGATCCTTCTTGCGACTATGAGCTTTTATGTTGTACGCCTTACATGGCTACAATGATGAATTCACTGCGTCTATTGACTTGATGCTCAGTTTCTGTACAACGTACACCATTGCTACAAGAATTGAGCAACTGTGTTTCTCCATAGCCACGTCCAGTTAAACGACTGGCTTCTATTCCTTGGTCTTTCATCCACTGAATGGTGGCTTTTACTCGACGATCAGATAGGTTTAAATTATAGGTGTCATTTCCTCTACTATCCGTATGAGAACGGACATCAATTTTCATGGTTGGATGCGCACGCATTACTTCTACAATCTTCATCAATTCGATTGCTGCATCTTGTCGGATAATAGCCTTATCAAAATCAAAATAGATCGGCTTCAATTGCAATCGCTTAAATAAATCATCGTTAACTTCTAGCGGTTTCGTTGTGCGTTCTAAACCAATATCAAACGTCTTAACTCCTGGGTCACGATTAAGTGTAAAAACTAATTCGATCGTATTATAAGCTTGTTTTTCTGCTTTTATACGGTATTTCACTCCACAATTTAAATCTGAAATAACATAGCGCCCTTGATTATTTGTGTACAGTGTATCGCTTTTTTGATACAAGGCATCTGAAACGATAATAGACGCATTGACAAGTAATTCTTTTGTATCTAAGTCATAAACCGTTCCTTCAATACTTTGTTTACATGGTTTTGTTGTGAATAGATAAATATCATCCGCTCCTTTACCTCCTGCTCGATTGGAACTTACAAAACCTTTCCCATCTTTTGGATCCAAATACAATCCGAAATCATCGAGACTGCTATTAATGGGCTCGCCCATATTAACGACAGGACCAAAACTACCGTCTGGATACATTTTAGCAACAAAAACATCCATTCCTCCTAATCCAGGATGGCCATCTGAAGCAAAGTACAATTGGTAATCGGAGGAAATAAAAGGAAAACTTTCTCTACCTTCTGTATTGATTGCTTTTCCTAAATTTTCCACTGGGCCATAACCGTTGTTTTGATACACTGCAACGCGATATAGATCTGATTGCCCCAACGTTCCTTTTCGGTCCGAAGCAAAATACAACCACTTCCCATCAGGAGTTAAAGCAGGATGGGCAGTATTGAAATTATCCGAATTAATTGGCAATTCCAATACTTGTCCCCACGACCCATCCGTTTGCTTTAAAGCACTGTATATTTTCAACGAAGAATTATGCGCTTTATTCTGCTTGCTTTTCCCACTTGGTTTTGCATTATTTCTGGTAAAGAACATGTGGTTCCCATCTGCGGTAAAAACAGCAGTAGCGTCATTGACATAAGCTGCTTCGTCCAGAGGAAAACGCTCTGGATTACCGATTCCATTTTCGTCAATTTTTACTTGATACAAACGCGTATAGCTTTCATTCGTCCACGAGTGAATCTTACTTTTACTTTGATGATCTGTATCTCGAGCTGTTGTGAATACAAACTGATTGCCAAGTAACGTCCCACCATAATCAGAATAAGCACTATTCAAAGGCAACAACTGAATATCATAGCGATTGGAATGCTTCTCAATATGCTCGAGATAAGCTCGATTTTTATTGTACTCTTCTACTCTTTGATCTTGTTTTTCAATGAGTGCAAATTGATTCATCAATTCTTGAGATTTCTCGTAATTCTTAATCGCTCTCAATGTTTGGCTATAGCGATAATAATATTCCGAAGGAAGTTCACTTACATTTTTATTCTCGTATTGTCCTTCAAACAATTCCGTATACCATTTATTCGCTTCTGTTAATTTTCCGTTGAAATAGTACGCATCAGCTAAATTTTGTAAGATAGAACTATTGATATAGCCTTTTTCTGCCATGCGTTCATAAATCTGAATAGCGTCGATATAGGCCGTTCGATCAAAGCTCTTATCGGCTTGTTTTTCTTTTCTGATCTGACCATAACCTAAATTTCCAAGACTTAAGCTAAGCGTCAATAGGCCAACTTGTATGATTTGTTTTACCATAATACTTTCTTTTAGAAGAACCTCGGCGCAGCAACGCGCTTGTAGCTGTTAAACAAACTAAAACGCATAAATATTTCGTGTGAGCCTGAATTATATCGGGCTAACTTACTCGTTTCAGCATCATAACTGTATCCAACGAAAATATTCTCAGATACCTGAAACCCAACGAGCCCACTTACTGCAGCATCCCAACGATATGCTGCCCCAAGGGTAAACTTATCTAAGAACATAAAGTTGGCACTGACATCCATCTGCAAAGGGGAACCTTGTTCCATTTTCACCATAGCAGCTGGTTTGAATTTCAAATTGGGATTCAAGTCAAAGACATAGCCTCCTGTTAGATACATATGCATTTTTTGGCGAAGTGTTCTCACCTCATTATCATCATAGCGCGATCTCGTTAAGAGATGAGGCGCTGACAATCCGACATAAGCCTTATCGGAATACAAGAATAACCCTGCTCCAATATTAGGCGAAAATTCATTCTTAATATCGTCTTCTGCCACAGGATCCGTTGGATTGTAAATATGTAATTTACTGTAATTTACATCCAGTAAGTTCGCGGATCCCTTTAAACCAAAGGCCAGTTTATATTGGTGATTCAAGTCAATCGCATAGGATAAATCAACGGACAACGTATTATCATCCATAACTCCCAAATGATCATTGACAAAATTCACTCCCAATCCCAGTCCAGAATCTCCCAACGGGGTATTAACAGAAAGGGTGGCTGTTTTAGGCGCACCTTCTAGCCCTACCCATTGTGTGCGATACAATCCGAATATCTGTAGTCCTTCTCTGCTTCCTGCATAAGCAGGATTAATATTAGAATGATTATACATGTATTGGGTATATTGTGGATCTTGCTGTGCATACGTTTGCGTTATACCAACCAAACCTAAGCTTAGAAGAAATACGGTACGTGTTGTCTTTTTTAGTCTCATGTTTTTGTGGTTTAATTGGTCTCTAAATGTAAGTTAGCCGCTTTCTTAATCATGCGACTACCATTTGCATCGGTATGTTCGTATGTCACAATATAGTAGTACGTTCCGCTCGGTAATTTTTTCTTTTTATCAACCGTTATTTTACCTTCTGAATATCCATTAAATACATTCATACTTCCATCTCCATTTGGATCATATCCGGTTGTTTCATATACTTTCACTCCCCAACGGTTGTAAATTTCCACTCGGTTATTCGGATATTTACGGATATTATCTATGATGAAATAATCATTTTTACCATCCCCATCGGGTGTTACTAAGTTATAAATGACTACATCTCCTTCTAAAATCCAATCGTCTTTTACCGTTCCTAAAGTGAAGTATCCAAAATTTTTAATTTTTGCTGGTGTAGAAACAGTCTTGGAAGACATGTCTACTACTCCGCCTTCATCTACCCAGAGCTGTTGTTTATCATCCCAACGAAGAATGTGAAGCTCACGTTCCACATCAGTCAATAAAGAAGGTAAGGTGGTTCGTTCATCCCAGCTTAAGCTTAAAATAACCGTTTCTACCTCTTTAGACTTTCCTTCCAATTTCCAGTATTCTCTGTTGTTCACTTCTTTCACAACACCTGTCGCGGTTTTATGCGTTTCAAAGAACGCCGTATCATTGAAACGATATTCTGCTACAATAGCATCCGTTGTGCTCTTAGGAGCACTAATAATTGCTTGTCGAAAATACGTTTGATCGCCAATTGGAAATTCAAATCGTTCATTGCCTATTTTTTCCACCTTTCCTTCTGCATGTGAACGATCACTTGTACTAGAAGCCATTGCTCCTTCATGGAACGTTAACATACCGTAGGATCCTTTTGTTATAGGATTGAACGATTCATCTACTTTTACAATTCCCTCTTTAAACTCCAATGTACCAAAAACATCCATGTTGTTTTTAAGATCAAAAGCAACCTCTGGTTTACTGTTATCTAATTCGACATTATAAAATTGAGAGAATGCATTACCACTAATCAGTTGAATGCCTTCTTCGCCTTCATATCGTTTAAAAACGGCTCTACTGTTATTCGTAGCTCTACTTTTGCTGCCACTATAACCATAATGACCATCGTTATTAAAATTTCGAAAAAAGTAAACTGTTCCATCGTTAATTACTTTGCCCTCCGCTGTATTGGTAAAGTCAAAGCGAGTTGCGAGTGTTTCATCAGATGCCACAAATATTACTCCTGTATTGACCATTACCTGTTGCACTGTATTTTGTGCCTGAACTATGCCTCCTGCCAAAAGGCTAAGGGCAAGTCCTATTGTATACTTTGTCTTTTTCATGTTCTAGAATTTTAAACTGTGCTTGCTATTTTTACCAAATTTACAAGGGAATATCCTTATTTGACTTTCCAAAAAGACCATTCTTTTCCGTTAAAAATGCACAACATTTTTGACACCGTATCAAATGCCATCGTTCCGGCTTTTGGGCTTAAAATATTCAAATGTGGGCTTTCCATTTTTGGTAAAACCATCGCTTTACTGTTCGATTCTAAAACAAGAACCCCAGATGCGGTTGAAGTTCGGCTTCCTAAAACAGACGGCGTCACAGTTGCATCTTCAGCAAAGGGTTGCTGCATACCTAGGTCGACATTCCCTTCTTGGATAGACAGATCTACCCAAGTGGACTCCGTGCCTCCTTTATAGTATTTTACTTTTTTGTCACTTGAATCAAAAATTAAAGTACCTCCAACAGGCGTAGTCACTTGTTGTGCGCCGGTTACCCAAGGCAAGATGATACCTCGATTATCATTGGTTTTAAAATCGAGGATTACATCGCTTCCTTCGACCATTTTTTTTCCAATAGCCGTTTGTCCTATCGCTGAAGTAATACTCAAGCAAGAGCAGAGGATAAAGAAAACGAATGATTTATTTATAATATTTGTCATAGCAATTCAAATTTAGAGTAGTGGAAAAAGGAATTCACACGTGTTCCTTCCTCTTTCCACAGTGATTAACTATTCATCCACACATCCTTGATCTAAACAGCCCCAATTGGTTCCGTTATACATCTTCAGACAATTGATTGTTGTATCATATACTAGCATTCCTTCCACTGGACTTAGTCTTTCGATTTGAGTCGTAGTCAAACGCGTAATAACAAATCCTTTTGTTTTTGATTCTAGTACCATGAAGGCATTTCCTCGATTCGGAATCCACGTTTTATCCGGTCTGTTTAGCGTCGTAATAGCCAAATAACCTGATGAATCCAATATATTGCCACTATCTCCTTCTACTGGATCGTAGTAACAAACGGAACAGTACTCTACTTCTAAAGACCCATATACTTCTGATGTTGTACTATTTAAACACAAATCATCCGATTCATTCAACAATTCAAAATCAATATACAAGGGTGATTCTCTTTGTCCTAAATCAGGATTAAGCGGATCAATATCTTCCATAACGATTCCTGCACGATTTGGTGCTTTCACTTTGAATGTCAATGTATGATCTCCTGGAGGGAGTACAAAATCTTCGATAATCAAACTACCCAATTCAGAAGTATCCACAATCACTGAACCTCCAAAACTAAGGGATTCAGAAGTCAAGGAATTATTTACATACGTAAATTCTTCATTAAAGTTGAACTCTGACATCATATCCTGAATGCTAAACGCATTTGGATTTTTCACTTTAACAGCTACCGTAACGACATCATTTTCAACATAACATCCTTTATCTGTTAATGCACTTACCACTTCTATAGGTAAAGGTCTTGCTGTTGGGTCTCCTGTTGCTAACGTACGCGTTGGTTCACATCCCGTAGACAAACGATCACAGCTCAGCAATTCTACTGTTCTAGCTGGCCCATCAAGCGGTTGATAACTCAGTTTTCCTCTGTTTTCATATACTCCTGCCGGTGCATCAAGGTCAAAAATAGCCTTCGCTCTAAAGGTCAGGGTTGATGTACCTGGTACTTCTATGTTTTGAATATCAAGTGTACTGCTTTGTGCATACGCGTTAATTGTAGCTTGAGCAACTGCAGTATCATCAATTGACAACGACTCACCTACCCATTTCATCCCTGCAGGTAATACATCAGAGAAATTCACCTTGTATGGCGCACAGTTTGTATTTGCGATGCGGAACGTATACGTTGCTTCTTCGCATAGTAACATTTCTGGTGGGCCTTGTTTGGTGAAGATTAAGCCTTCTTCATTTGGTTCTGGTAATGGAAGTAAACAATAGAAATCCATAGGGCCTATTCCCATGCGCATATTTCCGGCACCATTTTTACCTGTAAACGTATGAACAACATAGATTTTCTCTACAGGAACATCAAATTCTACATACATTCTTCCTTTAGGAGAAGCATAACTTGATGATTTATTTCCTTTTGCTCTATTTTCCTCAATTTTATAGGTTGGTTTAGCAGAAACATAACTTAGATTTGGCATGACGATTCCCGCTCCACAAACTCCATATACTTCGATATTACTATAGCGATGGCCATAGCGATCAACTTCAAAAATTTCAAATGAACTCGCTGCTGCTTTTAAAGAACCATTCTGTTTGAGCACAACTTCGGTCACCATTTTCTTATCTCCTGAACCTCTTCTTCTGTATTCTCTTAAGGAGCGATACGTTGAAGGTCGAGGGTAACGGCTTCTCAAAGAAGAAGGTGTCTCTACTGTTACTTTTACATCAGCTGTAAATCCATCTCCTAAATTAAACGTTTGTGCAGTAGATCCTTTTGCCCAGCTATTC
Source organism: Myroides gitamensis (assembly GCF_029894455.1). Lineage (NCBI taxonomy): Bacteria > Pseudomonadati > Bacteroidota > Flavobacteriia > Flavobacteriales > Flavobacteriaceae > Myroides > Myroides gitamensis. The sequence continues at coordinate 1,038,767 of NZ_JARYHN010000001.1, read as the reverse complement.
TTGGTAAATTCTAATCGTTTTACGCCACTAAAATCGCAAGACTCACAAATTCCTGGCAATGCTTTTGCTGCAAATGTAAAATAGGTGAATTGGTCTTTCGGAAATTTATAATTCACTTGGTGTCCATCGTATAAGTATTCCATTGGAATAACGCGATCCCATTGGTTAGCCGTTAATTTACCGGGAGAATCTGCAACAAGTAAAAACACTTGCCAGTTGGGTCCATTGAAAGGGAATTGTGAATCTGCCACACGTACAAGTACACTCTGATCGAAATCTGTATTATCGACCATCCAGATTCTACCGCTTAATTTGGAATCCATTTCTCCACAAATTGTTTGATTTCCAGCGAAAGAGAAACGCGTTAATGCACCATCATTATGTCCCCAAGTCAGTGCCGTTCTATCTTTTTTAATTACGCCTAATATCGGATCATTCCCTAACTTTGTTCCTACTCCCATGTGGACAATCGACCCTAAATCGGTTGATTTTGACTGGTAGTTGTATAAATCTGCATCGTCATCACGTACAACCGAAGCCACATTGTGATGGAAATTTCTATGTGATGCATCATTACCATTCCAAATGGATGTATTATCGGAAAGTAAATAGTTGAAATTCTCGGATCCAAACGTTCCTAACTTGATTGTAATGGCATATTTGATTCCTAAATAAGAGTTGATTCTCGATTTTTCATTAGCCGTTAATGCTCCTTCATATAAAATTACCTCAGGCATCATCCCTTTTAAGGTGTAGCTTTTAGAGGAACTCCCTAGTCCTAACATCCCAGGTCCGTTCATCAACACGTTGGTATATTTATGGTTTACTGTTTCGGAATGTCCACCATCAAACTCAAAGGTAACATTTGTTCCTACCTTCCAGTGATACCCAGCAATCGTCGTTGCTCCTGTATTAAACAATCGACTCGGGCTATTGGTCAATCCAGAAGAACCGATACGTCCTAATCCATCGACATTATTCGAACCTCCTTTATATACACCAAAAGATGGTCTTCTGGCATTGGTTCCGATGGTCTGTTGACCAAATCCAATAAAATAAGATCGTGATGAACTTTCAAAATCGTGATTCACTACGGCATAAAAAGCAACATCCTCAGGCACAGCCTTCGACATGGCCGCTTTATCCGTAATCAAATAATCTTCCCACTTACGGAAATAAGGCGTTGGGTGGAAGTTTGTTTGCTCTTCAGCGTCTAAGTATAAAGGAGCTGATCCATTCGCACCTCTTTTTCTATACGTTGTTCCCATCCCCGAGTGATCTACCCAGTTTACCACCTCTCCTCGATTATCTACTGTAATGGTATTTTTCTTTGACGCATTTAACCACATTCTCAGTCCGTTGCTTACTCCACCAGGAGCAACAAATTCAGAAGTAAATCCAATATAATCCCCATCGTTAATGACCACGTTTTTGGCCACTCCATCTACTACTTTGTAAATACGCGATTGACTTGGAGGGAAATTTGGATTGGCACTTACCAATAACCAGGTTCCAATTCCTATACGAGCATTCACCGTATAAGAACTTTGTCCTGTTGCTTTGGCCTTAAGTTTATAGTTAAATAAAGTCGTTAATTTTTCTTGCTTCACCACGCCTGTTACAGGATCTGTGTGCACCTGTAAGGTGTAATTCATAAAGGCCGTGCCTGCTAAATGTGCATACGGTTGATTTCCCTCTAACCCATTTGCTCCAAACATCAAGGCATTTTTATCTGCTAATATGGATGGATTTTCTGCGTTAGTCTCATGAAAATCTCCTAATGAAACAGCTAAAGCAGGATTATCCGTACTCATGGCTTGCTTTTGATACAATCCACTTTGATCATCTCTTGCGATACCAAAAACATCTTTTGCATAATCATAATACCCTGGTAAAACGCTACTATAAATAGGAGTTCCATTGGATAAAATATAGTTACCATCTAAACTTACCCCATATTTAACACCAAAATGGGTATTAATTTTACGCAATTCATCTGTTGTTAAAACCGCTCCAGAAGTTCCTGCTGGTTTAGACAAAACAATAACCTCCATGATCTCTCCATAGTAGTAATAGGGGTTGGTCGTTCCTGAACTCGCTCCTCCAATTATACTTTTTGTTTGTCCCGTTGCCATCGTTCGCCCTGCCATGGTTGAGGTACTCGCTACCCCATTGAGTATTTGACTCTGTGGTGTAGCTGTTTTATTTGGCATCATTGCAATACCAATACCGTAAATATTCCCCTCATTGCTGTGGGTATAGGAGCTTCCTCTCGTTTCATGCCACAAGCGTTGAGCCGTTGATCCCGTACCTGCTGTCCAACCGTAGTTATCACCACTAGATGCGGTATTTAACGTAAAAACAGGAGCATATTTTAATGAACCTGAAAAAGATTCATTTTCTAAACGAGAAATCCAAATGACAAAATAGGATTTATTGGGATCCATCTGAAAATTCCCAACCGATTCTAATCTTCGTCTTTCATTATTGGCTGTAGTTGCATCTTCGTCATTATAGAACTCTACAGCTGGATGAAAGTTCATCGCCGATTTAATAAATCTAGGATAATAGCCTGTGGTATTTGTAAAGTGCCTTGAATTTCCAGACTTATCCATCCAAATTGATACATCATCCCCATCATGTATCGGTGTAGTTGCCAATTCATCTGCTTTTAACCAATATTCTATGGTTGTTCCAGTTACTCCTCCTGGAGTTTGAGCCATAACCAACATAGAACATAGGAAAAACATTATTAAATATACTTTTTTCATACATTTTTCTTTTTTAAATCCCTGCTGAAATCGCTTTCAGCAAGGATATTGTTACTGATGTTGCTTATTTTTTCTCCATTAATTTCTCCAATTTTTCTAATCGTTCTAAGACTGTCGCTTGTTCTTTTTTCAATTGATCAATTTGGTCTTGTTGTTCGATTGTATGTAGGAATAATTCTTCCACTTTTTCTAATAACTCAACAGAAAGATTGGTTAAATCAAATCCATAACCGCTTTCGTTTTTATTTAACTCACTGATTGGTGTAACACCTGGTAAGTGATGGTTCTCTTTAACGAATCTTGCAATATCGGTTAGTGTATTAAATTTGTATGTCAGTTTGATATCTGAGCTACCTGTAAAATACTTTTCAAATACGTAATCCGCATATACCGCATTGGTTGTAAAATACTTCCCTGTTGTTACGACATCTCCAGCTACAAATAGTTTAGCTGTCGTTTCTGTAGCAGGAATCTGACTGGCTCCAATAGCAATCGTACCTGTTTGGTAAATATTTTGTGTATTCAATGTCGCTATAGTAGATGAACCTTGTACCAACCATGGTGAAGCTGATAGTACAGATTGATCAGCCCAGCTAGGAATATTGCTTCCATTCGTCACTAACACTTGATTTGGTGAAAGAGATCTAGCCATATCTTCTAGTAGGATTGTTCCATCCTTGATATGTGCAGTTGTTATTCCATCATCTGCAACCTTAATACTCGCTTCTTTTAATAGCGTTCCTGTACCATTTGTTACTGTGATTGACGCATCTGATTTTAACTCTTTACCTGCTGTAATCTTAGTAACATCAACTTCTGGTGTACCAGGTACCCAAGATGTTCCATCAAACACTAAAGCTTGTCCATCTGCAACTGTCGCAGCACTTACAGGATTACCCTGAATTTTAGACAAAGTTGTTGCTCCAGTTGCTCCAGTTACGTCTCCAGCTAAGGTTGTGCTTCCTAAATCAACTTCTTCTTTGGATCCGTCTTCTTTGATGTAGTAATATTTGTTGTTGGTTACATCATAGTAAACATTTCCATATTGATCTTTTAATTGATTAATCACTTCCGTAACAAAAGTGGTATTCGAAGCAATTTCCTTCACGTCCAACTGTACTGTATTTCCATCAGAATCAGTAATCGTCAACATATTCGCATCCAACGTAAAACTAGTATTCGTTGTATTGATCGATGACCAATCCACTTCTTCTTTAGATCCGTCTTCTTTGATATAGTAAAACTTGCTATCTGTTACATTATAGAACACATTTCCGTATTTACCTTTTAATTTACTAACGATATTTGTTACAAACTCCTCATTATTCGTCAACTCATTAACAAACGTTGAGTTGTTCGCAATTTCCTTAACATCCAACTGTACTGTATTTCCATCTGAATCAGTAATCGTTAGCATATCAGCGTCAAGCGTAAAACTTACGTTGGTGGTATTGATCGATGACCAATCAATTTCTCCTTGGGTTCCGTCGTCTTTGATGTAGTAGAATTTATTATTCGTAACATCATAGAATACGTTTCCGTATTTACCTTTCAGCTTGTTTACAATCTGAGTAATCAACGTTTCGTTACTCGTCAAGTTTGTGATAAACTCTTCGTTGCTAGTCAATTCTGTAATAAACGTTGAATTGTTCGCAATTTCCTTCACGTCTAACTGTACTGTATTTCCATCAGAATCGGTAATCGTCAACATATCAGCAACTAAAGTAAAACTAACGTTGGTGGTATTGATTGATGACCAATCAATTTCTCCTTGAGTTCCATCGTCTTTGATGTAGTAGAATTTATTATTGGTTACATCGTAGAATACGTTTCCATATTTGCCTTTCAGTTTGTTTACAATCTGAGTAATCAACGTTTCGTTACTCGTTAAGTTTGTGATAAACTCTTCGTTACTTGTCAATTCCGTAATGAAAGTAGAATTGTTCGCAATTTCCTTCACGTCTAACTGAACTTTGTTTCCATCGGAATCGGTAACCGTTAGCATATCAGCGTCCAACGTAAAACTTACGTTGGTGGTATTGATTGATGACCAATCGATTTCGCCTTGGGTTCCGTCGTCTTTGATGTAGTAGAATTTGTTATTCGTTACATCATAGAATACATTTCCGTATTTACCTTTCAGCTTATTGATGATTTCTGTGATGAATTCGTTGTTGTTGGTAATTGCCGTTACAAATTCCTCGTTATTCGTTAACTCCGTAATGAAAGTAGAATTGTTTGCAATTTCCTTCACGTCTAACTGAACTTTGTTTCCATCAGAATCGGTAACCGTTAGCATATCTGCATCTAACGTAAAACTTACGTTGGTTGTGTTGATTGATGACCAATCAATTTCGCCTTGGGTTCCGTCATCTTTGATGTAGTAGAACTTGTTGTTCGTCACATCGTAGAATACGTTTCCGTATTTTCCTTTCAGCTTGTTAATGATCTCCGTGATGAATTCATTGTTGTTGGTAATCGCCGTTACAAATTCCTCATTGTTCGTTAACTCCGTAATGAAAGTAGAATTGTTCGCAATTTCCTTAACGTCTAACTGTACTTTGTTTCCATCGGAATCGGTAACCGTTAGCATATCTGCATCCAGCGTAAAACTTACGTTGGTGGTATTGATTGATGACCAATCGATTTCGCCTTGGGTTCCGTCGTCTTTGATGTAGTAGAATTTGTTGTTCGTCACATCATAGAATACATTTCCGTATTTACCTTTCAACTTGTTTACAATCTGAGTAATCAACGTTTCGTTACTCGTCAAGTTTGTGATAAACTCTTCGTTACTAGTCAATTCCGTAATGAAAGTAGAATTGTTCGCAATTTCCTTAACGTCTAACTGTACTGTATTTCCATCAGAATCAGTAATCGTCAACATATCAGCATCTAACGTAAAACTTACGTTGGTGGTATTGATTGATGACCAATCGATTTCGCCTTGGGTTCCGTCGTCTTTGATGTAGTAGAATTTGTTGTTCGTTACATCATAGAATACGTTTCCATATTTACCTTTCAGCTTGTTTACAATCTGAGTAATCAACGTTTCGTTACTCGTTAAGTTTGTGATAAACTCTTCGTTGCTAGTCAATTCCGTAATAAACGTTGAGTTGTTCGCAATTTCCTTCACATCCAACTGAACTTTGTTTCCATCGGAATCGGTAACCGTTAGCATATCAGCGTCAAGCGTAAAACTTACGTTGGTTGTATTGATCGATGACCAATCGATTTCGCCTTGGGTTCCATCGTCTTTGATGTAGTAGAATTTGTTGTTCGTTACATCATAGAATACATTTCCGTATTTACCTTTCAGCTTGTTGATGATTTCTGTGATGAATTCATTGTTGTTGGTAATCGCCGTTACAAATTCCTCATTGTTCGTTAACTCGGTAATGAACGTCGAATTGTTTGCAATTTCCTTAACATCCAACTGAACTTTGTTTCCATCTGAATCAGTAATCGTCAACATATCTACATCTAACGTAAAACTTACGTTGGTGGTATTGATCGATGACCAATCAATTTCTCCTTGAGTTCCATCGTCTTTGATGTAGTAGAATTTGTTGTTCGTCACATCATAGAATACATTTCCGTATTTGCCTTTCAGCTTGTTTACAATATGAGTAATCAACGTTTCGTTACTCGTTAAGTTTGTGATAAACTCCTCGTTACTAGTTAATTCTGTAATGAAGGTAGAATTGTTTGCGATTTCCTTCACATCCAACTGAACTTTGTTTCCATCAGAATCGGTAACCGTTAGCATATCTGCATCTAAAGTGAAGCTAACGTTGGTGGTATTGATCGATGACCAGTCGATTTCGCCTTGAGTTCCATCGTCTTTGATGTAGTAGAATTTGTTGTTCGTTACATCATAGAATACGTTTCCGTATTTGCCTTTCAGCTTGTTGATGATTTCTGTGATGAATTCGTTGTTGTTGGTAATCGCCGTTACAAATTCCTCGTTGTTCGTTAACTCCGTAATGAAAGTAGAATTGTTTGCAATTTCCTTAACATCCAACTGAACTTTGTTTCCATCAGAATCGGTAACCGTTAGCATGTCAGCGTCCAACGTAAAACTAACGTTGGTGGTATTGATCGATGACCAATCAATTTCTCCTTGAGTTCCATCGTCTTTGATGTAGTAGAATTTGTTGTTCGTCACATCATAGAATACATTTCCGTATTTGCCTTTCAGCTTGTTGATGATCTCGGTGATGAATTCGTTGTTGTTGGTAATCGCCGTTACAAATTCCTCATTGTTCGTTAACTCTGTAATGAACGTCGAATTGTTTGCAATTTCCTTCACATCCAACTGAACTTTGTTTCCATCAGAATCGGTAACCGTTAGCATATCTGCATCTAACGTAAAACTTACGTTGGTTGTGTTGATTGATGACCAATCAATTTCGCCTTGGGTTCCGTCGTCTTTGATGTAGTAGAATTTGTTGTTCGTTACATCATAGAATACGTTTCCATATTTACCTTTCAGCTTGTTGATGATCTCGGTGATGAATTCGTTGTTGTTGGTAATCGCCGTTACAAATTCCTCATTGTTCGTTAACTCTGTAATGAACGTCGAATTGTTTGCAATTTCCTTAACATCCAACTGAACTTTGTTTCCATCTGAATCAGTAATCGTCAACATATCTACATCTAACGTAAAACTTACGTTGGTGGTATTGATCGATGACCAATCAATTTCTCCTTGAGTTCCATCGTCTTTGATGTAGTAGAATTTGTTGTTCGTCACATCATAGAATACATTTCCGTATTTGCCTTTCAGCTTGTTTATGATCTCGGTGATGAATTCATTATTGTTGGTAATTGCCGTTACAAATTCCTCATTGTTCGTTAACTCTGTAATGAACGTCGAATTGTTTGCAATTTCCTTAACATCCAACTGAACTTTGTTTCCATCAGAATCGGTAACCGTTAGCATATCAGCATCTAAAGTGAAGCTAACGTTAGTGGTATTGATCGATGACCAATCAATTTCGCCTTGGGTTCCATCGTCTTTAATGTAGTAGAATTTGTTGTTTGTTACATCATAGAATACATTTCCGTATTTGCCTTTCAGCTTGTTTACAATAGTTGTAACGAAGTCTTCATTATTCGTAAGTTCTGAAATAAATACGGTATTATTGGCGATGTCTTTGACGTCTAATTGTATTTTATTACCATCTGAATCTTTTACAGTTAATTTATCATTTTCTAACGTAAAACTTACGTTGGTTGTATTAATGGATGACCAATCAATTTCCTCTTGTGTGCCATCTTCCTTAATATAGTAGTATTTATTTTCTGTGGCATTGTACACCACATTACCATATTTCCCTTTTAGCTTATTCATAATTTCAGTAATGAAATTTTGATTTTCTGCTAATTTGGTTACGAAGGTTAAGTTGTTCGCAATATCATCTACGTGTAATTGTACTATACTGCGATCTAAATCTGTTACCGTTAAATAATCATTTTCTAAAGTAAAACTTACGTTGGTTGTATTTAAATCTTCCCAAGTAATCAGATTTGGCGCACCATTCTCATCGATATAATAAAACTTATGGTCTACGGTATTGTAATATACGTTACCAAATTTCCCTTGTAGTTTATTGATAATTTCTGTGATGAAATTCGAATTATTAACGATTTCATCTATTCCCATTGAAACGGTATTACCCTCTGAATCTGTAATCGTTAAATCATCATTAATCAAAGTAAAACTTACGTTGGTTGTATTAACGTAGGATTGAGTATTCAACAGGCGAACCCATTTTTCTTTGTCCCAATAGTAGAAACCCGCAGGTAGTCCACCATGTCCTAAATTATACACAAATAAACTTTCAGTTAAATCACCTACAATAGGATCTTTATCTCTCTCACCTTTTAAATTGACTCTTGGAAATAAGACCCCTTTCTTATCAGAGACAATATCAAGTTGACTGGAATTAGCTGGAGTTACTGTTCCTATACCAACTTGGGCAGTTGCAAAACCAGTTGCAAACAATGCCATCAATGGAATAACTTTTCTAATCATATTACAATTTTTAATAAATTTTAATCAACATTTTATTAAAATTAAACATAATTAAAACCTCAAAAACACCAAAAAGCCAAATAACCAATAATTACACCAAAAGGATACTTTGAATTATCTCCATTTTAAAGTCCTCTTTTGCGATTAATACGCAATAAAATGTTCTCAAAAAAATATTTCTTATAAAAATAAAAGTCTGATTTCATCAAAAAAACGATAAATAGCAAGAAAATGGTGTTCTCAAATAAGTAAAAAAGAAAAACAATAAGTAATTAATACAAATTGTGGTTTCGTTGAAATTAACAATTAAAAGCTAAAAAACACCCTGAAAAAATTCAAAAACACCAATAAATAACATCATTATAAACCAAAAAAGCACAAGTGAGTAACCAAAAACAACAGGAAATCGCAGAAACACGGTACTTTACCTCTAAAAAAATCTCTTTTCGCGAAAAAACACCAAGCAAAAAAACGATACCAAGGGTGAAAAAAGCACAAAAAAAAACAGGGGTTTTCCCCCCTGTTTCTCTGTCTTTTTATAAAATAATCCCGTTAAATGACCGGTTTATCTCCTTTATTTTACAATTTTTCTTGCTGAATTTTTTCAATTACTTCTGGATTGATTAATGTAGATACATCTCCAAAATCTTTGGTTTCTCCATCCGCAATAGATCGCAAAATTCGACGCATGATTTTCCCTGATCGAGTTTTAGGCAAACTATCAACGAATTGTATTTTATCCAGCTTCGCAATTGGACCAATATGGCTGCTAATGTATTGGTTAATCTCCTTTTTCACGTTTTCACGATCTCTGTATTCCCCTTCCACTTTTAGCGTGATGAAACCATATAATGCATTTCCTTTGATGTCGTGTTTGTAACCTACCACAGCACTTTCTGCAACTGCTGGGTGTTCATTGATTGCATCTTCAATTGGTGCAGTACCCAAATTATGTCCAGATACAATCACCACATCATCCGCACGTCCTGTAATTCTGTAATACCCAACCTCATCTCTCAAAGCACCATCTCCTGTGAAATACTTTCCAGGAAACTGACTGAAATAAGTGTCTTTATAACGTTGGTGATCTCCCCAAATTGTTCTCGCCATAGAAGGCCAAGGAAACTTAATACACAAGGAACCATCAATTTGGTTATCTTCGATTTCATTTCTCTTTTCATCCATCAATACGGCTTGAATTCCTGGTAAAGGCAACGTAGCATATGTTGGTTTCGTTGGGGTAATGAAAGGTAATGGCGAAATTAAGATGCTTCCTGTTTCTGTTTGCCACCATGTATCTACGATCGGACATTTTTTCTTTCCTACGTGGTCATTGTACCAGTGCCAAGCTTCTTCATTAATAGGCTCTCCTACTGAACCAATTACACGTAAGCTAGATAAATCATGTTCATTCACATATTTATAATCTTCTGTCATTAAAGAACGAAGAGCTGTCGGTGCCGTATAGAATTGGGTGACTTTGTATTTATCGATAATATCCCAGAAACGACTTGGAGTCGGATACGTTGGTACTCCTTCAAACATTACAGTAGTAGCACCGTTTAACAACGGACCGTACACAATATACGAGTGTCCTGTAATCCATCCACAATCGGCTGTACACCAGAAAATATCATCGTCTTTGTAATCAAATATATTTTTAAATGAATAAGCCGTTTGTACCATATAGCCTGCTGTAGTATGCACCATTCCTTTTGGCATTCCTGTAGACCCTGAGGTATAAAGAATAAACAACGGATCTTCTGCATCCATCACTTGAGCCACGTGATTTGTTGAAGCTGCTTCTAATAACGGGTTTAAGTAAATATCTCTACCCGCCATCATTTCAATATCTGCTTCTGTACGTTGTACAACTAATACTCTTTCAACAGAAGGACACGATTTTAATGCTTCATCAATAATTGGTTTTAAAGGAATACTCTTGTTTCCTCTAAAACTTCCATCAGAAGTAATCACATAATGACAATCAGCATCGTTGATTCGCTTACTTACAGCAGAAGAAGAAAATCCAGCAAAAATTACACTGTGAATAGCTCCAATTCGAGCACAAGCCAACATCGCAACTGCTAATTCTGGAATCATAGGTAAATAGATGCAAACGCGATCTCCCTTTTTAACTCCTTGTTCTTTTAATACGTTCGCCATTTTACAAACGCGATTAAACAAATCATTATACGTAATAATTTGAGCGGATTCCTCCGGATTATTCGGTTCAAAAATGATAGCCGGTTTCTCTCCTCTTTTCGCTAAATGACGATCGACACAGTTTTTTACGATATTTAATTTGGCGTTGACAAACCACTCAAATTTAGATTCTTCCATATCAAATTGAAAAACCTTATCCCATACCTGATACCATACGAAATTTTCCTCCGCAATCTTACTCCAAAACTTTCTTGGCTCTCGTACAGATTTTTTATAATGTTTAAAATACTGTTCAAGGTTTTCTATCTTATAATAACTCATATGTAGTGTGTAGATTTTTTATTTTGTTTTACTTCCTATAAAAATAAAGGATTATTAGTATATAGCAAAAAACCATACGAACTTTTTATTTAAAATTCGCATGGTTTTTAGAATATCACAAAAGATCCCTTCCATTTTTACGCGTTATTGGGTCTTATCTATTGGATGTAATCGATTAAAAATCGAAACTTTTTTGTTGCGCTGCTCGGAACTCCTCCATAATGGTTGAGATAATTTGTTCCACAGGTTCTACGCTTCGGATTAACCCCGCTACTTGTCCTGCTTCTAACTCTCCTTCCACTAAGTCGCCTTCAAACATTCCTTTTTTGGAACGTCCCTTACTTAGATAGGCTCTTAATTCGTCCACATTTGCTCCCTTCTTATACAGATCTTCAATTCCCTGATAAAATTCATTTTTAATCATGCGAACAGGAGCCAACTCTTTTAGCGTAACGATGGTATCTCCTTCTTCGACTTGAATCACTCTGTTTTTAAAAGTTTCATGTGCCGAACTTTCGGTAGATGCAATAAAACGGGTTCCCATTTGCACACCTTCCGCTCCGAGAATCATAGTGGCTAACATAGCACGCCCCGTTGCAATTCCTCCTGCGGCAATAACAGGAATTTGCACTTTAGCAGTGACCATCGGAATCAGAGTCAATGTTGTCGTTTCTTCTCTTCCGTTATGTCCTCCTGCTTCAAATCCTTCGGCTACAACAGCATCAACTCCCGCTTCTTGTGCTTTTAGCGCAAACTTAGAGGAACTGATTACATGCACTACTGTGATGCCATGTGCTTTTAAAAAAGGAGTCCATATTTTGGGATTACCTGCCGAGGTAAATACAATTTTAACGCCTTCTTCTACGATGATATCCATTACTTCTTGAAGATCTGGATAAAGCAAGGAAACATTAACCCCAAAAGGTTTATCCGTTGCTTGTTTACACTTTTGAATGTGGGTTCTCAAAACCTCTGGATACATAGACCCTGCCCCTAATAATCCTAATCCTCCCGCATTGCTTACTGCACTGGCGAGTTTATAGCCACTATTCCATACCATTCCCCCTTGTATTATAGGGTATTGTATGCCCAAAAGGGCAGTTATTCTATTTTGTGCCATCTGTTTTTGTTTGGTATTTATTCTACTTTGGATATGACTCCAGAGCCGATTAATTCTTCTCCGATATGCCAAGATACGAATTGTCCTTCTGTAATAGCAGATTGTGGTTCATCAAAACGAACATACATCCCCTTTTCCATTTTGTACAACGTCGCTTCTTGTAGCGGTTGACGGTAACGAATACGCGCTTTAATACGCATCGTTTCTCCTGGTTGCAATTGCAAATCCTCGCGAATCCAATGGATTTCGTGCTCTTTTACAAATAGCGTTTTATGGAATAATCCTGGGTGTGCATTACCTTGACCAGTATAAATAGTATTAGTTTCTACATCCGTTGCAATAACAAACAACGGCTCTACTGTTCCTCCTACATTCAATCCTTTACGTTGACCCGTTGTAAAATAATGCGCACCATAGTGATCTCCTACTTTTTTACCCATCTCAGGAGTATAGTGAAACGCTTTAGCTTCTGCATACAATTCCTCCTCCAATGACGAATAGGTTACTGCTTCACTCGTTGAGAAAATAGGTGCATCTTTGGAAATCTCATAGATAAAACCATCTTTGGGTTTTAATTGCTGTTGTAAAAATTCTGGTAATCGAACTTTTCCAATGAAGCACAACCCTTGTGAGTCTTTTTTCTCTGCTGTAATTAAATCTGCTTCTGCAGCAATTTCTCTTACTTTTGATTTATATAATTCTCCAACGGGAAATAAAGCTTTAGCCAATTGTTCTTGAGACAATTGACATAAGAAGTACGATTGATCCTTAGAAGGATCTACACCTGCCATTAATTTATAAACTGTTTGTGTAGTGCCATCTTCTAACACTACTTCTTCTTCCGCTTTTCTACAATAGTGTCCTGTTGCAACATAATCTGCTCCTAATTCTAAAGCAATCTTCATGAATACATCAAACTTAATCTCTCTATTGCACAATACGTCGGGATTTGGGGTACGACCATTTTCGTACTCCTTAAACATATAATCTACAATCTTCTCCTTATATTGTTCACTTAAATCCACGGTTTGAAAAGGGATGCCTAACTTTTCGGCAACCATTAGAGCGTCGTTGCTATCTTCTAGCCACGGACACTCATTCGAAATCGTAACGGTATCATCATGCCAATTTTTCATGAATAATCCGATTACTTCGTATCCTTGTTCTTTCAATAAGTAGGCGGCAACACTTGAATCTACCCCCCCTGAAAGTCCTACTACTACTCTTTTCATAATTTAAAAAACTAAGTTGCAAAGGTAAGGAGAATTGTGCGAAACACACAGGATTTTACATTTGTATTAAGAAGGTTATGGGTTGGGGGTTATGGGTGAACGTAGGGGCAAATGGCAATTTGCCCTTATACAAGAAAATTTACAATAAAAGGTAAAAAAAAACATCGCAAAAGGTACTTACAAACCAATACCATAACGCAGTTGAACGCCGATGCTATAATTTTTGAACACCGCTTTCGAACTTTGTTGGATGCTGTTGAGTTCTATCGTTTTATTTAGTTCAGGTTTATAGGCAATGAGCTCTTCTTTAGAGGTAGAAACCTCTGGTTTTTGGTTATTTAATCCTAAGTCAAAATAAATACCTACGTATAAATTCTGATTGGCTTTGAGGTTGTGCTTCACGCCTACTTCTGCAATCCAGGCCCATCTGTTTTTGATATCAAGGGCTGGTTTGGCTTCTATTTTTTCTTTGTTCCCGAATCCTGCAAACCAAGGTTCGTCCAAGACAACATTATATTGTGGAAAATACCCTGATGCTTCTACGTTATTCCACGTCAATGTTGTATTTGTTTGCATCACCAGCGAAAACTGCAAACCTGTTCGAACATATAGGCTTGTTTCTGCTTTTCCTACATACTGCACGGTTAACGGAAGGTTCACTTGATTTACCTTCCACTCTTCTTTGTAGTTTTTACCCTGATAGCTAAAGATAAAAGCTTCATTTTCTGAATCGATATATTGGCGTTGACCTTTTAGATTCGTTCCTGTATAATTGGTCGTTTGCGTTGCATATTGCCCAGCAATTCCTATACTCCAAGTGGGACTTACATAATAATCATATTGCAGTCCGAAGGCCATAGTAAAAGCCTTATTGCTTCCTATTCCTTGAGGTAAGCTCCCATATGCTTGATTCAAACCTGTTTTTAGGGTAACCCCTACCTCATGATCTGGGTAGTAATAGGGTTTATATTGTGCTTGTAGGGTAGAACATCCACTGCCTATCATTCCTATTAACGTGATATATAGCTTTACCTTCATGTATTGTTTGAACTCGTTTGTCGTTTGTTTTTTGAATTTCTATTATTCGAACTGAATGGGGCGAATAATCATTCGCCCCCTACTGGATAATGAATTGAACTCCTTCTTGGGTATCTTCTGTTTTCAGAATAAGGAAATAGGAACCAGAAGCTGCTGTACTTGGAATTTCTATTCCCTTGTTACCACCTTCTAAAGCGCCTCGTTTAATCAACTGTCCTTTCAGGTTGTAAATGATATAGTGCACCACACCTTGTTTTTCTTCTTTCATCTGCACATATAACCACTGGCTTTTCTGTACGGGATTTGGATATACCGCCCAATTAGCGGCTGCTTTTCCTTTGACAACAATTGGACAACTTCTGATTTTCTTACCGTTATACAGCGTTAATTCCACTTGATATGTTGCATTTGGATCTAAAATTGCACCATATTCATCTCCAGCAGAATAGGCTTGTTTCTCCCCTACTAATGCTCCATTCTTAAACCAACGATACGCATGGAAAACATAACCTCCATTGGTTTGTTTGTTATTGTTTACCAACAGCACATTATTATACTTTTGTATCACTAGATTTTCTGTCGGAATACGTTTATCAATTATAATTTTGTAAGTCTCCGTCACTTTTTTATTGGGGGATTGAACGGTAATGATTTGTTCATATATCCCGTAGTCTTTCACTGATAGTGTAAAATGATTGGACGGTTGTACCTCTGCACCCACTTGAGTATGAACAGCCAATGTTACTTCGTCTTGTTGGGTTTCACATCCTAAAACCACGTGTACTTCTTTGGCAATTTTGCCATAGGAAACACCATCAACAACTAAATCCCAAATACTAGCATCTCGACTACTTACTGCAATAGTATGAGATACCGTTTTTGTCGCATTAAAATTAGCATTTCCTCCTTGGCTTGCTGTTATCGTTACAAGACCGGGTTGTAAAAAGCGCAGCAGTCCCGTTTCTTCTATTACAGCTATTTCGCGGTCAGCAGCCTCATCAATAGCATAAGAAACAGGTAAGTTAGAACTTGCTCTTGCGGTTAATTGCAAGGTAGGCGTATCTTCTAGTACCACTTCCGATACTTGATTCCACGTTATCTCTTGATCCGCTTTTACGATCGTCAGTATGCTTTGTAAATGTAAAACCTCGTAGTTTGGACCATAGTCAACCGTAGATGTAACTGTATATTGTCCAACTTGTGTTTGATTGTTATTCGTATAAACAATCGTTGCCTGAGGTTCTATATTTCCTTGCACTTGTACTTGTTTCACCTGACCATCATACACAAAACGTTGCGCTGGTAAAGTCAACCCTTTGATGCTATTTTTTTTGATTTCAAAAGATGCAGAAATAAAAGCATCGATATAATAATTCGCTCTTGCCGTTAGGCTTCCTTGTTCTATTGCATAGACTCCCACTGCTTCTCCAGCGCTACGCGTCAATTGACCAGTAACCGCTTGAATAATAAAATCACCGCGTTGTAATCCATCCGCACGATAGCGCAATACTGGATCAGCTTCCCCAAATTGCTTGAATTGATTTTCTTCCACGACAAGGTGTAAAGGAGCGGGTTTAATTTCAAATTTTTCTTGACTATCCAAGGTTAAGCTATAATTGGCCAATACAGCTTGTAGGCTTCCAATTTGATACGCATATCGATTGACATTTTCTCCAGCAGCTCTTGTCAAGCTACCTGTTAAAGCTGTCCCTATTTCATCATTGAATTTGAAACCTGTAACAGTAAAGACTAATATTGGATCTGTTGCTCCATATCTTTTCTGTTGCCCCGCAACAGGATGGATGTTCAATGTAGCAGGAGTAATTGTAAACAACGCTTCTTCAAAAGTAAAAGTATAATTTGCTCCTACTTGTAAATCACCTTGTTGAATCGCATACGTACCTCCATTTTCTCCCCTTTGGCGCACAAGATTTCCTGTGACAGTAGCTTGTACTAAATCGTTATTTTTAAGCCCTGATACCGTATACGTCAATATAGGATCGGCATCACCGTATACTTTGGTTTTCTCCTCTGCACGGATTTTTAGTAAAGCAGTCGTAATAATTAAATTTGCCGATTGAAAATCCAAAGTATAGTTGGTTGATGCTTGTAAATTACCTTGTTGAATACCATACGTTCCCACATGTTCTCCCCTATCACGCGATAAATTACCTGTCAAGATAGTCGTCGCTTGATCGTTGTTTTTAAGTCCAGCTACAATGTACGTTAATACTGGATCAGCATCACCGTATACTTTGGTTTTCGCTTCTGCCTGAACCGTTAGTAAGGCGGATGTTATCGCAAGATTTGCAGATTGAAAATCCAAAGTATAGTTGGTTGATGCTTGTATATTACCTTGATTAATAGAATAGAAGCCCACATCTTCTCCATTATCGCGGGTTAATATACCTGTAAGAATATTGGTTTGGTCATTGTTTTTAAGTCCAGATACAGTGTAGGTCAACACCGGATCGGCATCACCGTATACTTTGGTTTTCGCTTCTGCTTGTATCGTTAGTAAAGCAGGGATAATCGTAAGATTCGCAGGTTGAAAATCCAAAGTATAATTGGTGGATGCTTGTATATTACCTTGATTAATAGAATAGAAGCCCACATCTTCTCCATTATCGCGGGTTAATATACCTGTAAGAATATTGGGTTGGTCGTTGTTTTTAAGTCCAGATACAGTGTACGTAAACACTGGGTCGGCATCACCGTATACTTTGGTTTTCGCTTCTGCTTGTATCGTTAGTAAAGCAGGGATAATCGTAAGATTCGCAGGTTGAAAATCCAAAGTATAATTGGTGGATGCTTGTAAAGTCCCTTGATGAATACCATAAGTATCCACATGTTCTCCGCTATCACGCGATAAGCTACCTGTCAAGATAGTCGTCGCTTGATCGTGGTTCTTTAATCCAGATACAGTGTACGTAAACACTGGGTCGGCATCACCGTATACTTTGGTTTTCGCTTCTGCTTGTATCGTTAGTAAAGCAGGGATAATCGTAAGATTTGCAGATTGAAAAGCCAAAGTATAATCGGTAGATACTTGTATAGTACCTTGATGAATGGTGTATGAACCCACTTCTTCACCATTATCACGGACTAGTACACCTGTAATACTTGTTTCTTGATCGTTATTTTTTAATCCAGCCACTGTATAAGACAATACAGCATCTGGTTCTCCATATGTTTTCGTTTGAGCATTAGCGGTTACAGTTAATATCGCTTGTTCAATTGTGAAGTCAGCTTCCTCGTATACTAATGTATAATTTGGTGATACCGCTAAACTTCCTTGGTTGATAGTATAAATTCCAACTGCTTCGCCAATATTGCGGACTAAATTTCCGGTTAAGACAGTAGCTAACTGATCTGAAGGTCTTAATCCAGCAACCGTATAGTCCAATACAGGATCCGCATCCCCATAAATTTTCGTTTGAGGATTGGCTGTTACCGTTAATACAGCAGCTGTAATTGTAAAATCTGCCCCTTCATATATTAGGTTATAGTTTGGCGTTGCTACTAAACTTCCTTGCGTAATAGCATACGTTCCAATATCTTCTCTGCCATTGCGAACCAAACTTCCTGTTAGTGTTGTTGCTGTTTTATCATTTCGTTTCAGTCCTGAAACTGTATAGGTTAACGCTGGGTCTATTTCACCGTAAATTTTGGTTTTGGCATCTGCAGTTACCGTTAATGTTGCAGGTGTAATCTCAAAATCAGCTGCTTCATATACTAGAATATAGTTTGGAGTTGCTGCTAAACTTCCTTGATTAATGGTATAGGTTCCCACCTCGTCCGTACCGGTACGCGTTAAACTTCCCGTCAAAACGGTTGAAGCCTCTTCACTTCTTTGTAATCCTGTAACTGTATAAGTTAATGCTGGATCCGTATCGCCATATATTTTTGTTTTAGCCTCAGCTGTTATCGTTAATTCTGCAGGTGTAATTTCAAAATCAGCTGATACATAATCAATTCTATAATTTGAATTGGCTGCTAAAGTTCCTGGTTCAATCGTATAAATTCCTACATCTTCCGTACCTGTACGAGTTAAATGACCCGTTAATACGGTTGCACTACTTTCCCCTCTTTTCAGACCGGCTGTCGTATGGGTTAACAACGGTTCTTGTGCACCATAAACTTTTGCTTTTGGATGTGCCATTACGGTGATTGTAGCTGGCGTAATCGTAAAATCGGCCCCTTCAAACACCAACGTATAATTGGAATTAGCTTCTAAAGTTCCTTGTGTAATCGTATAATTTCCAACTGCTTCATCTCCTGTACGAGCTAAATTTCCACGCAAAGCACTAGCAGCTGAGTCCCCAAGTTTTAACCCAGAAACCGTATAGGTTAAGAGTGGATCAACATCTCCATATATTTTTCCCAAAGGTTGTGCTGTTACCGTTAAAACAGTAGGCGTAATTTCAAGATCAGCTTTGTGATACGCTATTTCATAATTGGGCGTAGCAGTCAAACTTCCTTGTCTGATTTCATAGGTTCCCATCTCTTCACCCAACTCGCGATTTAAGGCTCCACTTAAAATGGCAGTAGCTTCTTCACCACGTTTAAATCCAGTAACGGTATAGGTAAATGCTGGATCTTCCTCACCATACACTTTGGTTTTATCCGCTGCTGTTACCGTTAATGTTGCTGGAAGAATCCTAAAGTTCGCATTATCCACATTAAATATATAATTGGACGAAGCTGCCAAGGTTCCTCTGCTAATAACATAAGTATCTACATCTTCTCCTGGAGCACGAGTCAACGAACCCGTTAATTCATCATCATTGACTAACCCACTAACACGATATAACAAAGCAGGGTCCTCCTCTCCATACACTTTTCTAGTAGGTTGTGCAGTCACCCATACAGACACAGGACGTACAGTCATACCGATACGACTTCTTATACTTTCACAACCATTTACTACTCCACTCACCCAATAGTCATAATTTCCTACAGCTAAGGTAGAAAATGCTGGAGTGTCAACAGGTAAGCCACCTGTCTCCTCTGTGTACCATTGCAACTCTGTTGAACCTAGTGCATTATAAATGTTAGTTCCAACCGTTTGGGAATCGGTTCCATAATTATAATGCACATTCATTCCTGATGTCTGAAGGCGAGTTTCTTCTAAGACTACTTTTACTGCGGTACGCCTTGGACTTTCACAAGCATAGAGAAATTGAGAAGCATAATAGGTTCTATTGTGTACCAAAGGAGTCGTATTAGGCAATGCAACTCCCCCAGTTTCATTTGCATACCAGTGAATATTTGTTCCTGTGATTGTTATATCTGCCAATGTTGGATTTGAGCTTTTACAAAAAGTTTGTACCGTCTGATCTACTGTAGGTGCAACTGCTTTAACTACTGTAGCATCGAGCATAACACCTGAGGTTGTACATGCTCTTTGGTATACCAGCTCAAAAAAATAGGCATAGAAAGCTCGATTCTCTACAGGTGTTAGACTAGAAGTTACCCGCAAACTATTTTGGCTATCATACATCGGAAAAAGAACCTTTTGATCAATAAAAAGCTTCGCATTATTTACCTCTTTCAAAATCATTTTATACCCATTGCCTGCATTTAATTCAGCATTTAAAGGGACAGTGATTGGTACAGTAGGACCCGCGGCATTAATCGCTATAACATTTGATACATATACCTCTCTTCCACTTGAATTTAGAATCGCAACGCGGATGCTTCCCGATTGACTGGCATATACTGTGGTACTTTTAATCGTGCCTGGATCGAGTAGATCAAATGAAATTCCCCAAGTTGCATTCGTTTGGGTATCGTTGGAGTTGGTAGATAAACTTTGTTTACCCCCTTTGCTATCTTCTAAATAGGATTTAACATAGTAACTTTTTGATTCTGTTAAGGGAGGGGTTACAAAAGTTGAGCCTTCTCCTAAAACTTCCGTACTCGTTCGCGAGTCATACCAACGGAGTGTGCCATAATTAGCCTGAGCCTCCAAGGTTACAGGCCCGCCTTCACACACCCATCCACTTAGCCCCCAAAGTAATCTGTGGCAACTTGACTGTGTTACTTCAATATCACCCAAGTAAAATAAAAATTGATCGGCAAGAGAATATACTTGAAAACCAATATACAAAACACCCGTTTCATCCGCAGTAAACTCAATCAATTTATCTGTTACTTGATCCGTTCCTCCTGTATCTACATTAAAAATTTCAGTGGTCATCGCTTCGGGATAAGCGAATTTACCCAAGCTTATCCTTAGCTTTTCATTAAATCTTTTATCTCTATACTTAAATCGCAAACGATACGTTTCTCCTCTAGTTACATTAATTCCACGGGCAAAAAACCAATCATCTGCTGCTTGAGTAGGATTATAACGGTATCTCAAAACAGGACCTTCAAAATCAATGGCACTACTTTCTGTGATCCAAGTATAATCATCTTCATTTGCATTTAAAATCGTCGTACAAGCAGGTGCATTTGGAACATCTACCGTATCAAACGGCACCTTATATGGTGTATTCACAGCATTGCATAAGGTAGTAAAAGTAAAAGGGCCTTTCCAATACCCTTGATTTGTATCTGAGCAAAACGAACGGACATAGAAAAAAAATGTTGTTGCATTAGCTAAACTCGTAAAAGTAATCTGATTGTTACTTTCACTAAAATCCTGCCTTTGAACGAGTCCGGTATCCCCAGACCCGGGCAAACCTGAGGTACGTAATTCATACTGATACGTTGTTGCTGGTAACGCAGGTAAATCAACTGCTGCAACTACGCTATTCATCGTTAGTTTGCTAAATTCAACAAATTCAGGGCTCGGACAACTGTCTAACAATTCTGTTGAAACAGCAAAGATATTTACAACCCCTTCAAATGAAATAGGACGTAAAAACTTAATTTGCTTGACTTTCTTTAGCTGATTTTGTTTGCTAATATTTAAAGTAACTTGATATAGTCTAGGGTTATCTGTTGGTTTTTCTAAAACACTTGCTCTTGTTAATCGCCCAAAATTTTTATGAACCACAGGTAAAGAAGTTCCATTATACCAATCGGGTACACGACTTGAAAATATTTCTGTGGTATCATCCTCAAAGATTACCGTTACGTCTAACGCTGTACTTGCTAGTCCGGCTGTAGTTAGAACAAAAAGTTTTCTCGCTTTTACAGGGAGTACTAAGTTAGATGTAACACTAGATATAGTGGTAGTTAAACGAATCGAATTATTCGCACTGTAATTTTGTAAGAGAAATTTCATCCCTGGTGTATGAGCAGAAGAAATACTACCATCCGTCGGTAAGCCTGTTCCACTCAAAAGTTGATTTGCATCTAACTTCCAATCTTCGGCAAGTAGGTAATGCCCTGAATTATCTATATCATGGGTAGTTGAACTTCCAACCGTTCCAACACCATTGGCAATGACATCAGCATTGAAACCATCCATTGCTAGGGGTTGATAAGGCTGTGCATGTAATAGAAAAGACTGCACAAATAGCAAAATGAAGACGAAAAAGAGTAGAACTTTTTTCATAAATAAGGGAAGAAAAAAATAGTTTGTTTTTAGCTTTTGAATGAGATTATCGTGTATCACACCACCTGATTCTTCGTAAAATTAGCCCCTTCCTCTAAAAAAATGACAAAATGAGGGGTGGACAAATGGGTGGACAAATAAAAAAAGTGTTTTAAACAATTAAAAATCAACACCATATACCTCTATTATTTTTCGAGTAGGCAACTACAACACCTCTATTTAAATCGGACAAAAGGTGATATTTACTAACAATACCCAGCAGAAATCTCAGGTCGAGAACAAAAAACAAGACCTTTTACCTTACTCTTTTAAAATAAAAAGGGTGCCCTATTGGGACACCCTTTTCTTATTAATTTACGCGTTTTTTTCTTCTGTCATCTTTGTGTACTCAGCGACTAAATAGCTTAAGTGTTCCCATTTAATTGAATTGTATGGGAATTTTTGTAGAAATTCTTGATTGTCTCCAAAAAGGAAATTGTAGTTTTCTTCAAATTCTCCTTTTTTAAGCCACATTACTTCCTCTCCTTTTTTGATGTAATACGATTTGATTACTCCTCCACCGATACCAGGTCCTCCACCAAAGCTAATAGAGGTTGTTTCAGAAGCCATTGGATCAGCATATACTTCAATTTGACTACTGAAGCTTGGATTGATTAATTGCATTAAGTATTCCTTTTCTGCTTTTTTGTTTTTTAAAGAAGCTGTAATGTTTCTTACATAAACTTCATCCGGATTGGTTGAGTTAGTTAAGTTTTTGCTTCCCCAGTTTTTTGATGTGCCAAAATAGTTAGCTACTTTAGCTCCTTTTTCAAATCCTGTAATAGGCAAATACATCTCTTCAATTTCATCCGCTTGGTATTCTACTTTTTTACCAGCCGCATCTTTCATTTTGATTGATGTAATTTGACCTTTTTTTCGATTTACTCCAGAAACAGATCCTACTTTTTTGGTTCCATCTTTAAGAATAAGGGTTGAATTTTTTTTAGAACTTACGCTGACGAATACTTCATCAAAAAGCATATCATCCATCATTTTTAACTGTTCTTTTGTAAACTTCACTTTTTCTTGTGCATGTATCGGCGTATTCATCACTGACGCAGCGGCTAAAAAGCTAAAAAGTATTAATTTTTTCATAAAATATAAATTTAACCAAAAGTAACAATAATATGTTATCAAATGCTTTTTTATAAAAAATATATACCTGTATTTATAGCTATACTTTATGGAACTCTCTTTTTAAAAATACGTGTGTGATAAAGGCCTTCCTTTGGCATACATAGCGGAGTGAAAAAGTTATATCTAAAAAAAGCTGTCGAGTAGGCAGCCTATATAAAACAAAAAAACTCCTCTTGTTTAAGAGGAGTTTTTTATCTATACCAAAGTATTATTTTTTATTCTGATCTTTCAAGCGCTGTTGTTCTTGTGCTTGTTCCATCATTTCTTGCATTTTTCTTTGCCATTTTCCTTGCGGACGCTTTTTCGTTTTATTCTCTTCGATTGTAGCTAAAATCTTTTCGTCTTTTACAATGTGGTTTTTAATTACATACATAATTCCAATTGTAATGGAGTTCGAGATGAAGTAGTACAACGATAAACCTGAAGCGTAGTTATTAAAGAAGAATAACATCATAATCGGTGATACGTAAATCATGATCTTCATGATTTTACTCATATCTGGCATCCCTTCTTGTGTTGGTTGAGCCATTTGTTGATCTCCTGTAGTCATCTTCATATAGAAGAAAATTGCAATTGACGCTAATAATGGAAATAAACTCACGTGATTACCATAGAAAGGAATATTAAATGGTAATTGTAACACAGAGTCATACGATGATAAATCGTCTGCCCATAAGAAGCTCTTTTGTCTTAAATCAAATGAAGACGGGAAGAATTGAAACAACGAGTAGAAGATTGGAATCTGTAACAAGGCTGGAATACAACCTGCCATCGGATTCACTCCTGCTTTAGAATACAATTTCATTGTTTCTTGTTGTTTCTTCATTGGATCATTCTTGAACTTTTCATTCAATTCATTTACCTCTGGGCGAATCATTTTCATTTTCGCTTGAGAAACATAAGACTTATAGGTCAACGGTGAAGTAAATAAACGAACTAAAATCGTCAATACAATAATACCAATACCGTAAGGTAAGAAACTAGTCAATAATCCAAATACTGGGATAAATAAGAAACGGTTAATCCATCCAAAAATTCCCCATCCTAATGGTACAATATTATCTAAGTTACGATCGTATGATTTTAATATTTTGAAATCTGATGGTCCAAAATACCAGTTCATGTCATAGTTTAACTCTCCATTACTATAGTTTAACGGAATAACACTCGCAAATTGTTTTGTAAATACCGTATCTACTTTTTCATCAGCCACTAAATTTTTCGTGTTTAATGTTGCTGTTTCAAAGTTCTTATTTGTCAATAAAACAGAAGTAAAAAAGTGTTGTTTATACGCGATATACGAAACGTCTTTCAACTCCTTTGTATCATCTTTACTAGACTCACTTAAGTTGTTGTCTTTTCCTTTTTCGTGTTCATAGTATAAACGAACGTATCTATTTTCATACGCAATACTTTTCTCATTGCGGTATGTTTTCATTTCCCAGTTTAATTCTGGTGTTTTTGATGCATCAACGATTTTGCTCAATCCTTGTGTACGGATAGAGAAATCAAGCATATAATCATTCGGTTTCAATACATAACGATACTCTAAAAACTCTGTTTCAGAAGCTTTTAAACGCATAGTTAATACTTGATTTTCACCTTCTTTAGTTAAAGTAGGTTCAAAATACAAGTCTTCTGTATTGAAAACTCGATTATCAGTAGTGTGTAATTGTAAATTGAAATTCGCGTTTTGATCTTTGATCAAAGCAACGATTTCATTTGAATCTTTGCTAAATCTCTTGAAATCATTTACAACAACATGAGATAATTTCCCTCCTTTATTATCAACTTCAAGTGTAAGTAAATCTGATTTTAAAGTTGTAGTTCCTCCTTTAGCTGCTGGTAACATAGCACTATAAGCAAAAGGACCGAATGTAGCGCGAACTTGTTCCGATTGTAAAGAATCTCCAGCTACTGGTTCTTGAAGTGCTTTCTCAAATGTAGCGGATTGTTCTTGTTTAACGACTTCTTTCTCTGCTAATTCAGTATCTTTCTTGATAGACTCTTGCTCTTTGTTGATGTTATTCAACATCATCCAAATCAGCAATCCTGCAATAATCACAAAGCCTATAATACTGTTACGATCTAATTTTTTTTTCTCCATTACTTAGTTTGTAAGTGATAAAATTTATGATATAAAAAGGTAGATTGATTAGTTTGTTTTATAATCAATCGCTGCTTTTACAAAATGAACAAAAAGTGGGTGCGGTTTCGCTACCGTACTTTTGTACTCTGGGTGGAATTGAACTCCAACGAAGAATGGATGTGAATCCAACTCAACAATTTCGATTAATCCTGTTTCTGGATTCCATCCTGAAGCGGTTAATCCTGCTTTTTCGAAATCTTCTAAGTATTGGTTGTTGAATTCATAACGGTGACGGTGACGCTCATTGATCATACTGTCTCCATAGATTTCAAATACTTTAGAACCTTCTTTTAATTTACAATCCCATCCTCCTAAACGCATGGTACCTCCTTTATCTGTAATATCTTTTTGGTCTTCCATAAAAGTAATTACTGGATATTGTGTACTCTCGTTTACTTCGGTTGTATTGGCTGTTTGGTATCCTAATACGTTTCTAGCATATTCAATTACAGCCATCTGCATTCCTAAACAAATTCCCAAGAAAGGAATTTTGTTTTCTCTTGCGTATTTTACGGTTTCAATTTTTCCTTCAATACCACGTGATCCAAACCCTGGAGCTACTAAAATAGCATCTAAGTTTTTCAATTTCTCACTTACATTCGTTGCTGTAATCAAATCAGACTGAATCGTGATGATATTTACTTTGGCTTGGTTTTGTGCACCACCGTGAACTAAAGCTTCTAAAATTGATTTATATGAATCTTGTAATTCAACGTATTTCCCTACTAAACCAATATTAACTACGTGGTTAGGAAATTTCAAACGGTGAATAAACTCATTCCATTTTACTAAATCTGGTGTTTGTTTTTCTGGTAAGTCTAAGCGTTTTAAAGCTACTTTATCTAACCCTTCTTGCAACATCAAATTAGGTACGTCATAAATTGTTTCCGCATCAATAGATTGGATTACCGCTTCTGGTTTTACATTACAGAATTGTGCTAATTTTTGACGAATTTCAGCGCTTAAATTGTGTTCTGTTCTACAAACTAAGATATCCGCTTTGATTCCGCTTTCCATCAATGTTTTCACAGAGTGTTGTGTCGGTTTTGTTTTCAACTCCCCTGCTGCTGCCAAGTATGGAACTAAAGTAAGGTGAACTACAATAGCATTGTTGTCCCCTAATTCCCATAACAATTGACGTACAGATTCGATATACGGTAAAGATTCAATATCCCCTACAGTACCCCCAATTTCTGTAATTACGATATCATAGTCTCCTGTTTTACCAAGTAACTGCATGCGATCTTTAATTTCATTGGTGATATGAGGAACCACTTGAACTGTTTTTCCTAAAAACTCTCCTCTTCTCTCTTTTTCAATAACAGATAAATAGACACGTCCTGTTGTTACATTGTTTGCCTGAGAAGTAGGAACATTCAAAAATCGCTCATAGTGACCCAAATCTAAATCAGTCTCTGCTCCATCATCCGTTACGAAACACTCTCCATGCTCATACGGATTTAATGTACCTGGATCCACATTAATATACGGATCGAATTTTTGAATTGTTGTAGAATAACCTCTCGCTTGCAACAATTTTGCCAGCGATGCTGCTATAATTCCTTTTCCTAAGGATGACGTAACGCCCCCTGTTACGAAAATATACTTAGCTTGTCTCATTTATATTTATTTGTTGTGTTGTAAAGAATAAAACTTGGCAAAAATACAACATTTCCAGCTATTCTTCTAATTTTAAAAGTCGTAAAATAACTTTAAAATTTACTCGTTTCTATATAAAGCGATTAGCAAATGAAATCTTATCTAATTGCCCTTTTTTAATTCAATTAATTCCACGCAATTGATTATTCTCATCGCCTAACCTACTCATCATCTATCTCACCGAGTTGCTATTTTGTTTTGGTGTTCGATGAATCTACACTGCGTTTCGATTTCACCTCCTCATCGCCTTACCTCCTCATCGCCTTACCTCCTCATCGCCTTACCTTCTCATCGCCTTACCTTCTCATCGTCTATCTCACCTATTTCATATTGATTTTGGTGTTCGATGAATATATCTCACCTACTTAATATTGGTTTTGGTGTTCGATGAATCTACACTTCGTTTCGATTTTCACTGCGTTTCGATTTCACCTCCTCATCGTTCTTTTTTTTATAATTTATCTTGTTACTTGGCAAATTACCATTTGCCACTACGGGATTTTACCTTCACTCTTAACCTTCTCCCTACCGATCCAAACGCTTATCAATAATTCGATTGAAATAATCCTGAACAAAAGCCTTACACTTCAGTTCTAACTCTTCCATTTCTTTGTTCTTGTTTTGGATTAAATTGTGCTCCAACCCCTTGTCATTGATAGCATAGAATCCCGTTACTTCTTTTCCATTAAAGCGAACAATATAATTTCCTTCTTGGTATGTATATTCATTCCCTCCGTAGTTAATTGTAAAAGGTTTGACGATCGTATCGTTTAACAAGCTTCTTCCCCAACTTCTAAAAGGTTTATCATATCCAATCATATCTAATAGGGTTGGATAAATATCAATTTGTTGTGCCAAGGACTTATCTACTCCTTTGTAACGCTCATCAGCCGTATAGAATAAAATAGGAACTGCTGTACGGTTTACTAATTTTCTATATTCATCATAATCAATCTGGTTGGTATGATCCGCTGTGATTACGAAAATTGTATTCTTAAACCAAGGTTCTTTGCTGCTTTCTTCAAAGAAGCGTTTAAACGCATAATCAGTATACCCTACAGTTTGGTGAATTTGCTGATTTCCTTTTGGAAATTTCCCTTCATATTGACTAGGCACTTGAAAAGGTTCATGAGAAGAAACCGTAAATAACGTTGCAAAGAATGGTCCTTTCTTCTCGTTTAATGTTTGGCGCATGAATTGGAAGAAAGGTTCATCCCAAATTCCCCAAGTTCCATCAAAATCATCGTCGTTGTTGTATTCTGTTTTTCCGTAATAATGGTCATATCCCAAGATGTTTCCAAATCCTAAGAATCCCATCGAACCATTCGGCGCTCCATGGAAGAAAGACGTATCATATCCTTTTGATTTCAACGTAGAAACCAACGATTCGATATTTTGTTTTGGAAATGGCGAAGATGTAAAAGCATCTTTAAATGAAGGAATTCCCGCAATAACAGAAGATACACCGTGAATAGACTTGTATCCATTAGCAAAAGCATTCGGAAAAATCAAACTGTGTTGTGCTAAGGAATCAATAAACGGAGTATAGCTTTTAAAATTGGGGAATATTCATATCTTCATTAAAAGCGCCAATATATTCTCTCGCATAACTTTCTGTAATAAACAAAACGATATTCGGTGTTGATGGATCTGTAGAATAGTATTGTTTTGTTCCACTAACATAGCGATTCAATGTCGCCTCATCCATATACTCTACTTTCTTGAAACTCGTTTTACCGATGGTGCGCAAAATAGCAAAAGGCGTATTCAATACGATATCGGCGTGTTCTGGTTTTTCTACGTGGCGATTGGCATCAATGATATTCAAAGGACGCGTTGTTTTCTTTAAGTCTCCACGTACACCCGCAATAAATCCAACCCCTACAATAACGATAATACAAGCACTTGAAATAAAGTAATTCTTTTTGCTCTCTACTTCTAGTGTTTGCGTAAATTTTACTCGCTTATACAAAAACACCCATAAAACACAAAGTGCAATACACAAAGCAAATACATGCCAATAGTTCACCAAGAAGTTCAAGAATAACTGTCCTTTATTTGATTCGTGTTCTAAGCTATCAAATACAGCAATTGTGGTACGAGCATATATAAAACGGTAATAAATAAAATCTATAAAATTGGTTGCAAAGGCCAATAAATTGGGAATGATATAGCTCCAAAAAACAACCTTTTGATATCCTTTCGATGTACTTTTAAAGATTGGTACAATAGACAACAAAATGAACAAAATGTTAACGTAGAAAATAGCCATTCTATCAAAGGTCAATCCGTGATAAGCCAGTTTCATAAACTGTCCAGCAGAATCAACAGCAAGCAAATCACTATTGTAGAAATAGAATAAAACTCGCGCTATAAAGTAAAAAAAGAATGCTAAAAAAAGTCGATATGCAAATACCAACATTTCATTTAATCTGAAGCGATTTGAAAGCATGATAGGTTCCTTATTTAAAAATTGAAATACAAATTTAATTATTTCTAGGGCTTTAGCTATGAGATAACCCAATTCTTTTTGTCTTTTCGCTTGTAATGCTATGGATTGAGGGATATAAAAAATAAACCTCGTCTTTTTAGGCGAGATTTATTTTGATATTATTTACGGTTTTCCCTATACACAAACACTGCTAAAAGTCCATGTTCTGATTTACTTATCCTCTTTTCCAAAAGCCATTAAATCTTTTCCTTTCAATGCGGATGCCACTAAATCAGGCAGACGATCAGGAGTACAAGCAAAGCAAGCAATACCTAGTTTACTGATTTCCTTACCTAAATTCTCATCATAATCTGGTTTACCTTGATCCGTCAAGGCTAATAAAGTAATCACTTTAACCCCATCTTGGTGCATTTCATTCAAACGGCGTAGTAATCCCTTGCGAACCCCTCCTTCATATAAATCTGAAATCAAGATAAAAATAGTTTTACGCGGGTTCTCAATCAAAGTTTGGCAATAAGCAACCGATTTATTGATATCGGTCCCTCCACCTAATTGCACACCAAACAGCATATCCACAGGATCTTGACGGCATAATTCAGTCAAATCGGTCACTTCCGTATCAAAGGCAACCACATGCGTATCAAGCGCTGGCATACTCGCAAAGATAGATCCCATAACAGAGGAATAAATAATCGAATCTGCCATGGATCCACTTTGATCAATATCCAAAATAACCGTCCAGCTCTTTTGCTTTTGACTACGTTCAAAGAAATAAAACTTTTCAGGAATTAGTCGCTTAGTCTGAATATCGTAATTTTTTAAATTGCGATTAATTGTTCTTTTCCAATCCGTTGAAGCAAAATTAGGGATGGGCGAATGAGCCTTTTTATTTAAAGCTCCCGTAACTGCACGACGCATATCTTGCTCCATTCTTTTCATGATTTCATCGACGACATTGCGCACGAGTTCTCGCGCTGTTTCTTTTGATTTTTCAGGGATTTGACCTTTTAGCGCCAACAGTGTTCCCACCATGGCCATATCTGGTTTTACATTTTTCAGTGTTTCAGGTTCAAACAACAATTTTGTCAACCCTTTGCGTTCAATAGCATCAGATTGAATCACACTAACGACATCTTCTGGAAAAAAAGTACGTACATCCGTTAACCACTTGGCTAAATTAGGCGCTGAGGCACCTAATCCTGCGCCTTTTCGACCACTTTTCCCTTCTTCAGTACGATTGTAAATTGCCGCTAAAGCAGCATCCATAATTGATGCTTTTTCATCGAGCGCTACTTGTTGCAAAGCCTTTGTATCTTCCCCTAAAATCAATCGCCAACGCGTTGTATTTTTATTTTCTTGTTCCATTGCTTTCTCTTTTCTACAGCTAAACTTCGATTAAAACTCAAAGTCAAAATCGTTCAATTCATCCAGTTTTTCTGCTTCTGCCTGTGTTAATTCACCTTGTAATGCTTCAGCAGTCTGTTCTTCGCCTGTTCCCCAAATATCTCCAAGTAATTCGGCAATACTATTCTTTTGATTGGGTTCAAACGCTCCAAAAGCTCGGCGTAAAAAAACAACAGAACGCAAAAACTCTTCCTCATCCAACTGAGCGACATACTGATCGAGTTCCCTCCACAACATTGTTCTAGACAAGAGCGCATAGCGATTTCGTCCAGATAGCCCCTCAAACCAACCCGCACCCAAATCTGCGGGAACCCCTGGCGATAAGCGACGCGAAACTTCTTTTGCACAATCTTCTTCATCTGCTAAATTGTGTTCCAATAGAATCGAAAAAGCTCCTCCCGAAAGTTTGGTATTCAAATCATCACGCCAAGCCACTTGATGGAGTTCCTTTTGCCAAGATTCTACATCGACAATTTCGTACTGCTGTTGTGTAATCAATTCCATCACATTAATCGCCTTCATCATTTCTGTCGCCGCCTTATCATCACAAGAAACCGCTTCTTGTACCAATAGAGCCGCACGCAAGAACAACTGCTGTAAAATTGGCACTAAAGGCTCTAAATTGAACTGACGCAAATCACCATACTGAATCAATACTGCTAATTCATGCGCAGCATAAGCTGTCGCTTTAAAATCAACTGCTTCAACCAAAAGCCCTTGTAAGGTACGCAATGCATTTTCAAAAATATGCGTCAATTGACATTCACACGCTAAGCGAATAATTTGAGCAGCCAAAGCAAGATCTGTGCAGTCTGCTAATTGTTCCCTCAATTGATAAGCTGCTGCTATCTCAAGCGTTTCTCCTTTTAGATTGGATTCAACAATTTCTATTTCTACTTCTGGCGTCCATTGTAATTCCCACTTTTCAGACCAAGTCGCATTATCTTGATGGGTGCGAATTGGTTTAGCAAAGTGAATACCCAAGACAGCTAAACGATGTAAAAAAGTAGAGCGATTTAAATCAATATATGCTGCTTCTGTTGATTTAACCTTAAAGTTTTCTCGTAAATCTAAGCTCAATTCTTGCGCCACCGCAGATTTATATTGGGTTAACTTTAATCGCTTCAACTCTTGATTGACGTTTTCTTGTACTGGCGTTTGGCTTACCCCTTCTGGTAAAAAACCAATAGCCGTTCCAATATCAATGTGGTTAATGGCTTCTGCTACAGGTGCAAGTTCTCCTCTACCAAAGCAAGTAATTACGGCATCGTGCAAATCTTCTAAAACAGGGAATGCTCCACCGCGCATAGCTGTCAAAGCTTGTGCTAATCGCACCGCTTCTATCACGCTTGCAGAAGAAGCATTATTCCCCATCTCTCGCATCATTTTCGCTACTTTAGAAAGGTAAATAGCGGCTAAATCCTCTAATTTATTTTGCGTCATTGCTTGCCACATCAACTCAAAATAATAAGGTGCCCTATTCCCAGCTCCATATCCCATTCGACTACTGAGACGCAGGTAAGAGTACGGCATAAGCGTCAATTGAGCGTCTACTGTTGGAATATTTTTCAGCTCTTGATCTGTCAATGCAGGTAGGTCTAAATCCATACCCAAAACGTGATACGCTCCAACGATCACAACAATATCTTCGGGTTTAAACCCTTCTGTAATTGCACGTTGAATTTCACGACGCATATGTGCTTCTCGAATCAGATTGTAAGAAAAATCATACGGTGCATCCTCATATTCTTGATTAACCACCAATTCACGCATTTCTCCTGATTGAAAAATCAATCGCTCACGAAAAGCATCTGTATTTAAATTATGCTCAAAATCGCGTTCCCAATAATTCTCATAATCCGTTTCATCACTATGATGGGCAATCGCCTCATACAAACCATTGTGAAAAGTATAAAAAGCTTGTGCTTTTTCATCAACTTCACGCTTGCGTTCTTGTTGTAAACGCAACATAATTGGCGTAGGCAAATCAATAAAACGCACTTCCTTTTTGTTTTTCACTCCCCAATTAATTGCCTGATATTCGGGCGAATAAGAAGCAAAGGGATAAAGTACCGTTTCAATGGGTAATTCCGTTGTATACGCCAATAAAGCAATCGGAGGTTTTACCTCTTTTTGGGCCATAGAAACAATCATCGCGGTAGCATCCGAAGGGCCTTCAATCAAAATACACTTCGGTTTCTTTTCTCTTTTAGATACGCTAAAAGATGATGAGATGCTCCAGGCGAAAGATGTCTGACACCAAATATATTTACTTTTGCATTCATTTACCTTCGGTTAAGCATTCATCTCACTACAAGTATTGTATAGACCTCGCCACGATGCGCCTCGTTTTTTCATTACATTTTCTAAATATTCTTTCCAGACTAATTTGTCTTTATCTTCATCTTTGACTACAGCTCCCTGTAAGCCTGCTGCTAAATCCTCATCCGTGATTGTTCCATCGCCAAAACTAGCTGCCAAAGCCATGCTATTTGTAATCAAAGAAATGGCTTCTGCTGTAGAAATAACGCCACTTGGTGATTTCAACTTTTGTTTTTCATCTAAAGTAGCTCCTTGACGCAATTCACGGAAAATCGTAACAATCTTCTCAACGGCCTCTTGGTTAGGTAAAGTAGCCTTCAATTGATAGCTATTGGAAATTTCAGCCACGCG
The DNA here is from genome assembly GCF_029894455.1 of Myroides gitamensis. Classification (NCBI taxonomy): domain Bacteria; kingdom Pseudomonadati; phylum Bacteroidota; class Flavobacteriia; order Flavobacteriales; family Flavobacteriaceae; genus Myroides; species Myroides gitamensis. The sequence goes on along the minus strand of NZ_JARYHN010000001.1, from coordinate 1,005,056 downwards.
TTTGGTAACAATGGATACTTCGGTTTCTAGATTTGCTGGAGCTGGCAAGACGATGATATTAAAACGGCGTTTTAAGGCGGATGACATATCGTTTACACCTCTATCTCTTGTATTTGCGGTTGCTATAATTGAAAACCCGCGCTGAGCTGCTAATTCATTTCCCAATTCAGGGATGGCGATGTTCTTCTCTGAAAGAATTGAAATTAAAGCATCTTGCACTTCAGAAGCACAACGTGAAATTTCTTCAAAACGCGCCACAGATCCTGTTTCCATCGCTCTGTAAATCGGACTTTTAATTAACGCTTCATTGGATGGACCATTGGCTAATAACATAGCATAATTCCAAGAATAGCGAATTTGTTCTTCGCTTGTTCCCGCTGTTCCCTGTACCACTTTGGCAGAATCCCCACAAATAGCTGCAGTTAAATTCTCTGATAACCATGATTTTGCTGTTCCCGGCTCACCAATTAACAAAAGCGAACGATCGGTTAGCAAAGTCGCAATGGCAATTTCCACCAAGCGATTGTGCCCAATATATTTAGGCGTGATTTCCGTTTTTCCTGCTTTTCCTCCAACAATAAATTTTAAAACTGCTTTGGGTGAAAGCTGCCAGCCCACAGGCTTTTCAACATTTTTATCTTCCTCTCTTAAAGCTTCTAACTCATGCGCATATAATTGCTCCGCTGGTAATCTCAGTATATCTTGTTTTGTATCTGTCATTTTTTATCGTATAAATAATTAAGCTTATTTTGCTATTTCTTCAGCAATTTGGTTATAGATATCAACCTTTTTCTTCTCGAACATCTCCTTAAATTTAGGCGCATACTCTTTGGGAAATTGCGTCCAAAATCCGTTATTCATCAAGCGATAAAGAGCATAATAATACGAGTTTTTCGGGAAGCGATCCATCGCTTTATAAATCACTTCAAAGCGATCTTTTACTTGTCGCTCCATCAGCAATTCAAAAATGGTAATTTGCTCTTCTGGCGCAATTTGAAGTGTTAACTCCTTCAATAGTTTGTCCAACTCTTTGTTTATTGGCTCTACTGTATGCAAGAGCAACAGCACTTCGTTATATGTATTATCCCAGCGAATTTTACCGTCAAAGTATCCAAACAGCAAAGGGATCCAGCGTCGATCTATTTTATCCCCTGTAACTTGTATTGCTTCTGTATTTTGATAATGATAGCCATACACATCGGTATACACATGAAAAAGAGCAGTTGGCGTAATCAAGGCTTTGTCTTTGCCAAATCGTGGGCCGAATATATCATACACCTTTTCAGGAGTATAAAATTGTACAGCCACTTCCATATAATCAAACCACCAACGCGATTGGTATTCGCTACTAAACGCTCGGTGGATGTGCTGTTCATAAAACTCCAATACCTGGGCCTTATCATAGGTTTTTAAACACGCTTCAATGGCAAAGAATAAATTGCTAACACTGTAATTTAGAAAGGCCTTTTTCGCTGTTAATACTATCCCCAATTGTTTATTCGTGATTACTTGAGCTAAAAAAGCGAATACTTCTGGATGTCCTTTCTCTTTCAACACATCCAAATGGAGAATGAATCGCTCTACAGCTTCTCCTACTTTCTTATCTTCTGTCTCTTGATCGAGGGCTATTAGCGTTTCAAAAGCTCCCACCACTTGATCCATTACTTCTGCAAAGAAGAAAGGCATGGAAGAAGTGGATAATGCTTTGGTAACCAATTGAAGATTCGTTTTATTTTTTGCATTTTTCACGTAAACGTCTTTCAGTTTTTCAAGGCTACTTTGGGTATTTAGTACAGCCAAGGCTTGGTACACCGCTTCTCGAACTAATTTGTTCTTGTCCTCTGCTAAACTGATAATAAGGGGCTCGTGTTTGGCATCTGCACTTAAAATTGTTATGGCTTCTGCCTGTAAAGCAGGCAAAGATTCAGCCATAATAGTGTCTATCACCGTTTGTAAATCGCTATACTCCAATAGGGCAAGTAAACGCAATCGCCTAACCTGTTCGGTTTTATCTTCGTATTTAAATCCTTCGACCAAAAAGTAAAGCATTGGTTTTCCAATACTTGGAATAATCGTTTCTTCAACATATTCACACAGTTCGCTATACTTATCTGCCAAAGCTATATTTAAATATTGAAAAGTACGTGAATCTTGAAATAGATTGCGCTCAAAGGCATCTTTTAAAACTTCCAATCGACCCGAATTAGAAATCGTTAAAGCCTCTATTACTGGCTTCAACTGTAGATAAGAATACGTGGTACTTATCTCCGCAATGGCTAAATTGGGTTGCTGTGTTGTTACTTCTGCCTCCTCTACAGTAAATTCCCCTTGTGTATACAATACAGCATACAGTAAATTGGAAAGATTCATCAATTTTTCTACGGATTCTTGCGTATCTGCTTGAATTAAATCTTCAATATCTGTAGCCATTTTTTTAAAAACGGGAGCTTTTTCTCCTAATTTACTCAATACAGCGATGTGTTTTTGCAAACGAGGATCGCCTTTAGCAAATTTACTTCCCGCTATAAATAAGCGATTTATTTCTTGTTGGAGGTCATATAAGGGTTGAATTCTCATGCTAATTTTGTTTCAGGTATTAATACAATAGTCTTACAATTTTGTTAGGGGTAATCAAAGACAAGGGTTGAATAGAAAACAAACCACGTTGTACATCATTATTCACCATGGCCGTTAAGGTATACCCTTTGGCAGCTGCGGGTAAGATTGACTTTAAATTCGAAGAAGGCAGGCCTGTTTCGCCTGGTAGATCTTGCAAAGTCAGCTTATTGCCTAGCGCATCTTCCACGACCAGATGCTCTCCCATTACGTAGGCTTTTTCTAGTGCAAGAAGAACCACTGGATTCTTATCCATCAACGGATTTTTAATGGTGTTTTTTACCTCTTTAATCGTTTCTGCAAAATTGATACTACCAAAAGCGTGAATCACGGCTAAGTCTTCTTGAGTTAATGCACGTGCGTTGGTGTTTTCTGCTTCCCAACGAACACGTGGGTTTTGATCCCCTGGGTAGAGGTAAATTTCATTGAGTTGTAAAACCTCAAAATTACTATTGTCCTCTTTGATGTATTTGGTAGCACGATATGGACGATAATTTTTCGTTTTGTATATTTTTCCCGTTTTTAGATTAAGCCATATTCCTTCATCTACATATTCCCTACGAGCAAAGTGATCAAAGCTCGTAAAAGACAGTTGAATCAAATTCGCATTCTCCTCATACAGACCATATTGCATCAACTCAATTAAAGTCCAAGTATATCCTATTTGCTCTTCAATAGCGGATGCTAAATCAGGAGTTGCTTCGGGATCTTCTTTGCGCTTATTTAAATATTCCGTACTTTTTTTCAGCAAAGCTGAAATGAAATTCACCTGATCAATCACACCTGTATATTCTTCTTCGCGTACTGCGTCTAGTTCTAATAACAGATAATTAAAGGCTGTTTGAATTCCATTGATATAATAGTTCCCTAGCTCTTTAATTTGAACAGCAAGCGCTCTTTTCATTTTAGTATCCAAGCTAGATAACCCCGTTAATGTAATGTCTTTGAGTATTTTTTGAGCCAATTCAATTCCTGTCAACTGAGCCTCTACTTTTTTACTAAAAGCTGCTTTATTGATTTTTTTAGGTTTCTCTGCTTTTTCTTTGATTGATTCTTTAAGTTGTGCCTTTTTCTCTTGTTTCTTTTCTATTTTATCGCGTTTTGAAGCAATATCTTCTGGTATTTCTGCAATTTCAAATGCCGTACTCTTTTCATCATAGGCATACAGTAAACCAAGGGCGTGTTTACACGGAAACTGTCGACTTGGACAGGTGCATCGAAATACAGGGTTCATCGCATCTACATAATCTGCTGAACAACGATACGGATTTTTACCACTTCCTGCGCATTCTCCCCAAATAAGGTTCTGTTCCGCTGAAATTTGCAAATTCGAAAATTTGTTCTTCTTCAAAAGATCACGCCCGTTTTTTGCTGCAGCAGCATTGGGGGCAAGCTCCTCAATTTTATTTTGTGTTATTTCCATAGCTTACTACTATCGTATATTTAATTGCATTTTTTACTTGTTGTTAAAGATAGAATATTCCCCTCATTTGGCACAGCCGACTCCCTTCTTTCAACAAATTTATTATTCGTTTTTCTACTGAAATTTCCGCCGTTTTTTCGCATAAAAAAAGTCAGAAGAACAAACTTCCGACTTTCTCTTATTTAAAACAATCCCTGTTTTTAGTGACTATGTCCGCCGCCACCTTCATTCTTAATCAAATGGCTTTGTAAATAATACGCGCCTTGGGTTACAATACTGTACTGATCAGGAACAGCTTCGATGATATCGACTTGGGTGAATCCCAATTCCTTTACGCCTGTTTTCACCTCTACGCGTTTGTAGTGAAAATGTTCTTCATGTTCTTCTGTCGCATCAGCAATAAAGATAAATTCTCGTCCATCTGCTTTGATAATGGCTTCATTAGGCAAGGCTTTTACCGTTTTTTCGCCAACATCTATCAAGGCATTTACATATAATCCTGGAATCAGATTATCTGGCACTTGATCAATATTTGCGTGAGCAATAACCGTTTTAGTTCCTGGCTCGAATGCTTTCCCAATACTAAAAATAGTGGCCGTTACTTCCGCTTTGTTGATATTCGTCAAATTAAAAGACACCTTTTGTCCTTCATGTACATAAGGCAAATCTTTTTCGTAAATCTTTAAATCCAAATGTATTTTAGAATTATCTACTAAAGAAAACAACGTTTGTCCATTCACTATATTCGTTCCAATGCGAATCGGAATTGCGGATACGTTTCCACTAATTGGTGCGACAATTTTTAACGTTCGAGAAGAACCTGCTCCTACTAAGGACAGCTGATTGGTCAGCGATTGATAACGCGATTTCTCAATATTCAATTCTGATTTCGTCTTCTGATAAGTCTTTTCTGAATTGACATTCTCTGCTCGAAGTGTTTGTTGTCGTTTATATTCCAAGTCTAAATACTCCAAATTGTTTTTTGAAATCTGGTAGTCCTCTTGTAATTTGATGTACTCCGGACTATCCGCAATGGCCAATACCTGTCCTTTATTCACGCGATCGCCAATATTAACGAGGATCTGCGTAATGGTTCCACTTAAAAAAGTAGTAACATCTGCCTGATTTTGAGGTGGTAATTCCGTTTGTCCATTGACTTTAATTACGTCAGATAGGTTCTTGTCTTCCAACTGCCCTAATACAATACCAGCGGCCTTTTTCTGTGCGCTATTTAGTTCAACTTCTTTCCCTGTATTTTCCTCCTGCTCTTCTTCTTGCGTTACAACAGTTTCTTCCGTCGTTGTTTTAGTTTGACAACTAGTAAAGAAAATCGTTCCAAAAACAAATAAAGCTATATATATTCTTTTCATTTTAAATTCGAATTATTGGTTAACTAAATAATGAAGGGCATTGTGTCCCAAATTATATTGCAATACAGCATCTAAGTAATTAATCTGTATGTTCAATGCGGTTTCCATCGATTGGATGTACTCCACATAGGAGATATCTCCATTATTGTACGATTTATTCGCGTGATCTTGGATGATGGAGGCATTCAATAACGCACTCTCTTTATAATAATCAATCACAGATTGTTGCGCATTGATAATTTCCAACTGCTGTTGAACCGATTCGCTCAACTGCTTGTGCAAATAATTCTTTTCTAGTTCGGCTTGTTCCAAGCTATACTTCATGGCTTTTATTTTTTTGGATTGACTGCCAAAGAAGATTGGAATACTCAGTCCTACCGTATAACTCGGAATACGCAATTCTCGTCCATAATTTGTTCCATTTGCTCTTAGTCCAGCTTCCGATTCAATCGAATAGCCTAGCGTTACATCAGGCAAGAGCAAGGATTTTTCTAACTTACGTGTAGCCTCTACGCGTTCTATCTCCTTATTGGCTAATTGCAAGCTATTATTTTCCTCTAAATTCAAATCAGCCCACGGATCATGTTCATCGTATATCAATTCACGTTCACTCAATTCAAAATCTGTTTCTAAGTTCAAAAAAGTCTTGATTTTTGACTTTTCGTTTTGTAAAAACGTATTATTCTGCGTAATTAAAACACTAATTTCCTGCTCTTTGGCTTGTGCTACATTGCTTTCCATCAACGTTGTTTCTCCCGTTTCATAACGCAATTTTGCAGATTTAGAGAAGGCTTTTAACAGCGTAAACTGTTGTTCTAGCAATTTCTTTTTGGATTGCGCATAAAGGATATTTTCCCAGGTTTGCTTTATTTCAAATTCGACTGCAATCGTTTTTCCTTGCAATTGAATTTCAGCGCTCTCATACTCCTTTTGCAGGATATTTTTCTTTTTCCCGTAGGTAAAAGGACTTAGGGCTTGAGAGACATTTAAGCTCATGTCTCGTTGTGCTTTTCCATTGAGATAACCATACCCCATGGACACCTCTGTTTTAGGGATATCATAGGCCGTTTTAACGAGTTGCTCCTGACTCAATACATTGGCTCTAGAAGCTTGTAAGCTTTGGTTATTCTCACGTGCTAATGCTAAAGCCTCATCTAGTGACAATCGTTTTACTTCTTGTGCTTGTGCTCCACCTACAGCTAAAAATGCAAGCAAAGTCAAACTAAGGGTTTGTATTTTTGTTGGTTTCTTAAATCCTCTTTCTTCGTAATAATAAATAATCGGTAAAACAATCAAGGTCAATAACGTCGCTGTTATTAGCCCACCAATTACCACTGTCGCCAACGGTTTTTGTACCTCAGCACCAGCACTTGTACTCAATGCCATCGGTAGGAATCCCAAAGAAGCAACGGCAGCCGTTAACAATACGGGGCGCAAGCGAATTTTGGTTCCTTCTATAATTCGTTCATATAAATCCATTCCTTGTTCTTTTAGTTGATTAAACTGACCAATCAATACAATACCATTTAGTACTGCCACCCCGAATAAGGCAATGAAGCCAACACCTGCGGAAATACTAAAAGGCATATCTCTCAACCACAGGGCTGCAACACCTCCAATAGCGGATAATGGAATTGCGGTAAAAATAATTAAGGATTGCTTCACTGATTTAAAGGTAAAATACAGCAAAACAAAGATGAGTGCTAAGGCAATAGGAACGGCAATCATCAAGCGATTAGTTGCTTCCACCAAGTTTTCAAACTGCCCTCCATAGGTAAGATAATAGCCATCAGGTAACTTTAACTGAGCGTCTAATTTAGCTTGAATATCGTGTACAACACTCTTAACATCGCGTCCTTTTACATTGAATCCCAACACAATGCGTCTTCTTCCATCTTCACGACTAATTTGCTGTGGTCCATCCTCATAATCTATATCTGCTAGCTGACTCAGCGGAATCTGTTGTCCATCTACAAGAGGAACAAAGAAATTCTTTAGGTTTTCAATATCCGATCTCGATGCCTGATCCAAACGCACCACCAAATCAAATCGCTTTTCTCCTTCATATACCAATCCAGTGGTTTCACCAGCAAATCCAGCGCGAATAATCTGGCTGATATCGGCGATTTTCAATCCGTAAAGCGCCAATTTATCCTTGTCATATTTAATCGAAATCTGTGGTAAACCCGTAACGCGTTCTAGTTTTGGACTTGAAACTCCAGGAACATTGGCAATCATACCATTAATCTCATCACCAATACTTGCTAAACGATCCAAATCTTCTCCAAATACTTTGATGGCAACGTCACTGCGCACGCCCGTCATTAATTCATTAAAACGCATTTGAATCGGCTGAGAGAACTCGGTGGTAACACCTGGAATCTGCTCCAGAGCGGCTTCCATTTTATCGATCAATTCCTCTTTTGTTGTAGCTGATGTCCACTCTTTTTTCTCCTTGAGGACAATAATCATATCCGCTGCTTCCATCGGCATTGGATCGGTAGGAATTTCCGCACTTCCAATTTTGGAAATCACCATTTTCACTTCCGGAAAGTTCTCCATCAAGATTTGTTCCGCTTTGGTTGTTGTTTCAATTTCTTGTGACAGCGAACTTCCCGAAGAAATAATAATATGCGTAGCTAAATCTCCTTCATCTAAGGTAGGGATAAACTCCCCTCCCATTTTACTAAACACGACTAAAGCTAAGGCGAATAAACCAAAGGCAATAACCAAAACGAATCGCTTGATTTTGAATGCTTTTTCTAAAATTGGTTTATAAATACTATAGAGTTTATCAATTAATTTATCACTAAAGTTTGGTTTGGTTTTACCTGCTTCTTTCTTCAAGAACAAAGAAGAAGCCATCGGAACATAGGTCAAAGAAAGAATAAACGCACCTAAAATAGCAAAAGACACCGTCATCGCCATAGGTCCGAACATTTTTCCTTCAATTCCCGTTAAGGCTAAGATTGGAAGGTAAACAATCAGAATGATAATCTCTCCAAAAGAAGCACTCGTTCTGATTTTTGAAGCCGCACTATACACTTCCTCATTCATCTCTTGCTGGGTGAGCTTCCTATTCTTTCCTAGATGCAGTCGATGGACAATGGCTTCCACAATAATCACAGCCCCATCGACAATAAGTCCAAAGTCAATCGCTCCCAAACTCATCAAGTTTCCACTGACCCCAAACAGCTTCATCAAACTGATGGCAAATAGCAAGGACAACGGAATTACAGAAGCTACAATTAGTCCTGCACGCCAATTTCCAAGTAGTAAAACCAAAACAAACACTACAATTAAGGCACCCTCAATTAAGTTTGTTTGAATGGTATTTACTGTTTTATCAATCAACTTGGTACGATCAATAAACGGTTCAATCGCAACCCCTTCTGGCAGTGTTTTTTCAATTTGCGTCATTTTCTCTTTGACCAATTTCACTACTTCCTGGGTATTTGCATTTTTCAGCATCATCACCATCCCACTTACATCCTCTCCTTTTCCATCTTTGGTTACGGCACCATAGCGAATGCTACTTCCAATTTTAACCTCTGCTACATCGCGAATTAAAATGGGTGTACCGTTTACTGTTTTAACCACAATTTTCTCAATATCTTCCATGGATTGCACCATTCCAATACTGCGAATAAAATAAGCATAGGGTTTTTTATCAATATAAGCACCACCCGTATTTTCGTTATTTTGCTCTAAGGCATCGAAAATCTCGATGATGGAGGTATTCATACTTTTCAAGCGATCTGGCTGTACAGACACCTCATATTGCTTTAGGTGTCCGCCTAAGGTGTTAACTTCAGCCACTCCTTTTACCCCAATCAATTGAGGTTTAATAATCCAATCTTGAATGGTACGAAGTTCCATACTGTTGTATTGCTCCTCATACCCCTCTTTGGCATACACTACATATTGATAAATTTCACCTAGCCCTGTACTCACTGGAGCTAACTCTGGCGTACCTACATTTTTAGGAATAACTTCTTCTGCGGCTTTCAGATTTTCATTAATCTGATTTCTAGCCCAATAAATATCGGTGTCTTCGCTAAAAACAACGGTCACCACACTTAATCCAAAACGACTAATCGAACGGAGTTCTGTAATATTGGGGATGGGCTTAACCGCTTGTTCAATGGGATAAGTAATAAATTGCTCTACCTCTTGCGTAGCTAGCGTTGGCGAGCTTGTAATAATTTGTACCTGATTATTCGTAATATCAGGCTGGGTATCCATAGGTAAATTCATCAACGAGTAACTCCCTACTGCAATAAGTCCCAGTACGAAAAGCCCTACAATGAATTTGTTACGAATACTAAACTGAATGATTTTATCTAGCATCTCTGTATAATTAAAAACGTGAAAAAAGGCATCAATCTCTTTGAGATCAACGACAAGAATACGGAGTAACTATACGAGTTTAGGTGGTTGCCAGATGCTGTATACTACAGGCTCAACAAAAGGATAAGGTAAAAGTGTTTTTTCAGTAACGACAAGTTGTACAACTTGTGGCACAGTGTAATTTGGCAGTGTTAAATTCACGGAAACAGCACAACATACACAAGCACAAAATGGAGAACAAGCATCAGCTACATGGTCTGCGTGTTGTTTTTCAACAACCGAAGTTGCAACCGTCTCTGTTGACACCACAGGAGAAACATATCTATCCGCACATGGATAGAAAGAAATAACCGCTATGGTTATTGCTAAAAGTAAAGATACTATGTGCTTATAATGTTTCATCCCTACAAAAATAGCAAGACTTTTTTAATTTCCATACCTCTACTCCTTCATTTGCAATGCAATTGCATCATTTTTTGTTCTGTTTCTCTTTACTACATCAACAAAACATGGGTATACAAAAAAAGTAACCTTTTCTTTCTTGGGAAAAGGTTACTTAGGACTTGTTGTTTTTGCATGTGATATGCAGGCTACTTTTGGGTATTATGTTTAATTGTTGTTTGCAATTATCGTACTTTGTTTAGTTCAAAACTCGTGCCAAAAACGATTTAGCGATTCAAAAAATTATATTTTTTGCAAAAAACAGCTCATTTTGAAACACATAATCCTAAAAATAAGTATCTTTGCTTTACTTATTCCTTATGTAGTACCGTTTAATACTGCATCAATCTTCTACTTTTTTAGGAAATTTTCTACAAGGTGTGTCTCGTACACCAATCAAGTTATATTTTACCTTTCCACATCCTCCTTTTTTACATTCGAATATGAATTCTCTTGGGATTGATCTGGTCTTCAACCAAATTTTTATGCGTTGTCGCTACCACATTCAATCCCATATACTAATCCTTTATCTATTTAATTCTATATGAAACCATATTATATTTTTACTGGAGGTCCTGGTAGCGGCAAGTCTACTGTGCTCCAAGCCCTAGCTCGTTTAGCTTATCCAACTGTACCTGAAGTAGGACGCGCTATTATTCAACAGCAAATGCAAACAGAAGGCGATGCACTGCCGTGGCTAAATAAGCAACGCTTTTTTGAGGCGATGTTTAATCAGTCCATTCTTGATTATCAATCGCAGACTAGTGAAACACCGCTATTCTTTGATCGGGGCTTACTCGACAGTATTGGATATGCGCGTTTGGAACACTTGGACATACAACCCAATCAGCTGTATATAGCCAAACAAATGCTTTATGCTTCTCCTGTATTTATCTTCCCGCCTTGGGAAGCTATCTACACCAACGATAAGGAGCGCAAACAAGATTTTGCCCTTGCCATTCAAACGTATGAAGTGATGTATGCAACGTATAAAGAATTTGGCTATCAGCTAGTTGAAGTTCCGTGTACTGCTATTGAAGAACGCGTCGAATTTATCCTTGAATATCTACATTTAAAACCGTAGATGAGTTACCTTTGCACCCAAACAAACGAACGACTATTTTATTCTTCACTGTATGGAATTTGATATTATATTCTACCTGTGTATCATTGCTTTTTGCGCAGGTTTCATTGATGCTATTGCCGGTGGTGGTGGATTAATTCAAACGCCTCTAGGCTTGGCCCTACTTCCGAATATCCCTGTTTCCTCTGTTATTGGAACACTTAAAATTCCCGCTTTCTCTGGAACAGCTATTGCGGTGAGACAATACTTGAAGCAAACAAACATCCAATGGTCTTACTTCCTTTTATTGGCACTCCTTTCTTGTGGAAGTGCTTTTCTTGGATCTTATGTACTAACCATCGTCAATAATGATTTTATGAAGCCTCTGCTTCTGATTATCCTTATCGCACTATGGGTATTTACCTATTTCAAGAAAGATTTTACCAAAAAACACCTCACGGAGATTACCAAACAAAAAAGATACACTTATGGGATTATTATTTCCCTCGTAATCGGTTTCTATGATGGATTTATTGGCCCTGCAACGGGTACTTTCTTCATCATGGGATTTATCTTCCTCATTGGATTTGACTTCTTTAAAGCATCTGCTTATGCGAAGCTCATCAACTTATTTACGAATTTAGGCAGTATTATTCTATTCTTAATCAAAGGGCAAATCCTTTGGTCTGTAGCGTTACCCATGGCGGTATGCAATGGAATTGGCGGGTATTTCGGTGCAAAAATGGCCATCCTAAAAGGACAACAATGGGTGAGGTATGTTTTCTTGTTTATTATGTTGATTGCTATTTTTAGATTTGGATATGAGGTTGTGTTGTGAGATTGGTGAGGCGGTGAGATAGATTGGTGAGGCGATGAAATCGGAACGCAGTGGAGATTCATCGAATACGAAAACAAATATAAACCCATGAGATAGATGGTGAGGCGGTGAAATCGGAACGTAGTGAAGATTCATCGAATACGAAAACAAGTATAAACCCATGAGATAGATCGTGAGGCGGTGAACTCGGAACATAGTGAAAATCGAAACGCAGTGTAGATTCATCGAACACCAAAACCAATATGAAATAGGTGAGATATATTCATCGAACACCAAAACAAAATAGCAACTTGGTGAGGTAGATTGGTGAGGTGGTGAGATTGGTGAGATGGTGAGGCGGTGAAATCGAAACGTAGTGGAAATCGAAACGCAGTGTAGATTCATCGAACACCAAAACCAATATGAAATAGGTGAGATATATTCATCGAACACCAAAACAAAACAGCAACTTGGTGAGGTAGATTGGTGAGGTGGTGAGATTGGTGAGGCGGTGAAATCGGAACGTAGTGAAGATTCATCGAATACGAAAACAAGTATAAACCCATGAGATAGATCGTGAGGCGGTGAACTCGGAACGTAGTGAAAATCGAAACGCAGTGTAGATTCATCGAACACCAAAATCAATATTAAGTAGGTGAGATATATTCATCGAACACCAAAACAAAATAGCAACTTGGTGAGATAGATTGGTGAGGCGATGAGATTGATGAGGGGGTGATAAATGGCTCTATCTCTTAAAGTGTGTAAATGCATAAAAATAAATTAGGGTTAGGTTTTAATTAAAAAAACCTAACCCTTTCTTGTTATAGTCTAGAAATTTATAAGATAATGAGACCTAAAAAAACAAACTACTCCTTCATATTTTTTTGTAAACTATGAATTTGATTTGTGATACATTCTAACTTTTCTCTTAGGTCAAGGTATTCTTCTTCTGTAATTAAATTTAAATCTAAGCATAGTATTAAAAAATTAATTACTTCAATTGCAGAGGAATATGAGATGTTTAACATTCGTTTTTTATCTTTAGTAGATAATCTAGATATCCCTTCAGCGATATTTGCTGTAACACTTGCCATAGCTCGCCTTAATTGAGAAACTAAGCCAAATTTCTCTTCAGAAGGAAATTCCCTTGTAAGTAAATAGATATCTTTAGTTGCATTTCTAGCGTTTTGCCAAACGGTTAATTTTTCAAAGTAATATGTATACATGGAATATATTGAGGTTAAAAGTCTCTTTGACTCAATCAAATTATATACCAAAATTTTGTTTCTCAATCTCACCCTCATCATCTCACCCCCTCATCGCCCTACCTCTCATCGCCTTACCTCTCATCGCCTTACCTCTCATCGCCTTACCTCTCATCATCTCACCCTCTCATCGCCTTTACTCCGCAAGTTCTTCCTCAATTTTTTCTTGGTCTTTACTGCTAATCCACAGCTGACCAATTTTAGATAGACGGATTCGCGTTAATACATCTTTTGTTCGGCCATAGTGATGGAATAACACATACAACAGAATCCCTATTCCTAGGATATTAATAAATCCGAAGATTATTTTATTTGCGGCTAAGATTGCATTGAGTTGCATAGCGCTCAAGTTGACATTTCCTCCGGACTGAATCAGCCATACATCATCCAAATACACAGCTAAATTACTCATACTCTGCAGTTGTAATTTATATTGCAACCAAGTGAATAGTGCACTAAAAATACCTAGAGAAATAAAGGTACGCCAAAGTAAAACGAAACCAATAAGGCTCAACAAACTAGGAATATCCAATTTATCCAGTGTATAGTACCAGATCACAATAAACAAAATACTCATTCCCATTCCTTTAAAGAATTGAGGCAACAACCAAAGGTTGTAGTTTAATTCGGGTACCATGAAAAAATACATCATCACGGTATAGAGCATAAAAGAAGCGAATCCCAAGAAGGTCAATAAGCGAATAGGCACTAAACGATTGAACCACTTATAAGCGATGATAGCCCCGACTAATAGCCCTGGAATCATCATAATATTGAGTGAAGCATTCGTTAAGGCATTATAGCCTAAAACCCCCATAGCGAACGTGTTCTGTAAATTTGTTGTGGCCAAATACATCCCCAAGCAAAGCAACATCACAATTCCATGGCGCACATTATTTTTATTGAAAGCCTTTAAAGATAAGAACGGACGAGTAAGCAATTGTTGACGCAAGAAAAAAGCAAATACCAAGAGCAAAAACGTCAAAATTGCATATTTAATCTGATCGGATTCAAACCAATTTTGTTGTTTTCCAAAAGCCAATACATAGCCCAAAATCATAAAGGAACTTACATATAACAGTACACTGAGCCAATCGATATAGAACAAGGGCACCTTGCGCATAAAACGCTGATTGTGTTGAAATACCAGACAAATCAAAGCGGCTACTAAACAAATGGAAGCATAAACCAAATAACCGAATTGCCAATTTGAATAGTACGATATTTTGGTGATATAGTAGCCTGAAACTTGGGTTACAAGTAAAACAGCGGTATAAAAAATACTATAAAAACGCCCGCGATTCCCATCTTTAGAGAGGATAAACATCAAGGGCAACACGACCTCCATCATCCCCAACATTTTAAAAAGGCCAATCAAAAAAGAAGCGCCAATTATCACCTGAGGCTGATGCGTTGTTCCCATGACAATAAACAAGAGTGCAATTCCCGTTAAACTACCAACCAGGATTTCTTTGGTTCGGAAACGCGCTTTGATGCGAACAATCAAAGGCATAACCGCTCCCATCCCTACGACACTGGCGTAGTTAGCCCATAAGTAATATTCGCTCATGGCGCCCGTACTCCCTACCAAATATGTAATATTGGGGGTGTAAATGGCGCTTACCCCAAAGAAAATCAGCGCAATCACTACAATGAGCAATAGCATGACTGACTTGGGTACCCAAGCGTAAAATAAACCTTGATTATATTTCATCTTTCGTTGGTTCTATCCTTATTTTTTTAATTGTACATTCATATTCATCCCTGCCTTTAGACGGTGAATTGCTTCTTGTGCATTCGCCTCCGTAAATTCAATACGCACTGGAATACGCTGTTGTACTTTTACAAAATTACCGGTTGAGTTATCCGTTGGCATACTCGAATAGCGATTTCCTGTTGCTGCAGAAATAGCCGTTACCACCCCCTCGAATCGCTCCCCTTTTACAGCATCTGCTGTCATCGTTAGGATTGTCCCTACCTGTACATCTGGCATTTGAGATTCTAAAAAGTTGGCCGTTACCCATTTCTCATCGTCGCGTACAATGGTCGTAATCTGCTGACTAGGGTTCAGCAATTGCCCCGGATTAATTAAGCGTCTTCCCATTGTACCGTCATAAGGTGCTTGAATCACCGTATAGGACAAGTTCAGTTGAGCCATGTCTAGCATCGCTTTTGTACGCTTGATATCCACATCGTTTAACGCCACACGTGTTTGTATTTCTGATACTGATAAACGCGTCGTTGTTTGTTGTTTTTTCAATGCTTCATAGGCTGACTTCGCAGCTTGATATTCTGTATTCACCTGATCAAACTGCTGTTGCGTTACCGCTTCTACTTGAAGTAAATTCTGATAGCGCTTTTGGTTTTGTTCTGCATTCCACAAACGCGCTTGAGCACCTTGAATATTGGAATCAAATACCCCAATATTATTGCTTGCCGTTTGCATACTAGATTGGGTAACCTCTTTTGCTGCTAATGCGCTCAAATAGGCTGCCTCCGCTTGTTCCAGCTGAGTGCGTATCTCTCGATCATCCAATACAACTAACGTATCTCCTTTTTTAACTTGTTGATGTTCAATAAATTTAATTTCCTTGATGTAAGCAGATACCCGTGTATTAATGGGATTAATATATTCTTCCACCTGAGCAGATTCCGTATAATCCTTATCCCCTATGTGGAAATATTGAGTTAGCAACCAATAAAATGCAAAAGCAACAACTAAAAAAGT
Source organism: Myroides gitamensis (assembly GCF_029894455.1). Taxonomy (NCBI): domain Bacteria; kingdom Pseudomonadati; phylum Bacteroidota; class Flavobacteriia; order Flavobacteriales; family Flavobacteriaceae; genus Myroides; species Myroides gitamensis. The sequence continues at coordinate 988,980 of NZ_JARYHN010000001.1, read as the reverse complement.
CAACGTATTCACTAGAATAATTTTGCGTTTCTTTTTTACTTCTTGTTTGTAGTTAATCGTTATTGGTGCGCTCTTTTTTTCTTGAGGTTCTGCTTGAGGTTCCGTATGTGTCGTTTTGTCTGTTTGTTCCATAGTAATTGTAGCAATTTTTACAACGTTCCCGTTGCTTTTAATAAACTATAATATTGATAAAGTACGTTGATTTGAGCATTGGCAAATTGCAATTCAGCTTCTAGCTTTGCATTGGTAGCATCCGTCATTTCTGCTTGAATGGCCAATTGATTTAAGTATTTTGCCTCAATGATGCGGTAATTCTCCTGAGCCAATTGCTGACTTTTTTCTAAGAGATGCGCCTGTTGAATGGATTCTTCATATTTGGCATAGGCTGCATGTACACTCATTTCGATTTGTTGCATCGCCAGCACTTTCGTATCCGTAGCCTTTGTTTTTTCGAGTTCTTCTAACTTGACTTTTTTAGGTGTTTTGTACAGATTATCTAGGCTATAGCTCAAGGATACTCCTACTTGCCATGTATTAGAATACATATCCATCACAGGATTGGAAGTCGTAATAGGTCGACTCATCGTATAGCCACCAATAGCAGCTAAAGCGGGATATTGATCTGTCTTAGCCAATTCAATTTTTTTATCTGCTGCTTCTATTGCTTTTTGCGTCATTTGCAAGGTTGGATGATGCTCATAAGCCAACGCTAAATAACTGTCATACATTCCCATCAATTCTTTCTCTTCTAGAGTTTCTGAAGGAATTAATTGATTATTCGCATCTAGTCCCAAAGCAATATTCAAATTGTAATTGACAATCTTTCTATTGTTATTTACAATCAATAACGCTTGATCAATATTTTGCAGCGCCAATTCTCCGCGAATCACTTCGTTTCGCGTTAACATTCCTTGACTATAAAATTGTTTGACATTATCCAAGCGAAGCTGCCCTAACTTCTTATTATTTTGATACACTTCTTGTTGATTCAACAACTTGTAGAGATCCAAATAGTTGGAAATAACTAAGAACTTAATGCTTTGTTGATCGTTGACCCAATCTAATTCCGCCAACTGTTCGCCGATTTCAGCAAGTTCAATTGACTTTTTAATTGCCCCGCCTTTGTACAGTAATTCAGATGCTTGAATAGCATACGAATTGCCAAAATGAGGCATATCTTTCGTCATGACCTTTGAAAAATCACGATCGAGAATTAAGGCATCCCCGATATAAGCGGCTGTTGCAGACACCCCAATTGTCGGTAATTGTTGTTGTTTTAGAATTTGAGTTTGTTGGGTTGCAATTTCTTTTTGTTGGGCACTTATTTTGAGTTGTTGATGATTGGCTAACGCTAATTCAATGAGTTCTTCTACGGATAGTTGCTTTGTTTTTTCTTGTGCGTAACTTCCTATAGTTGAAAACAATAAAGCACCTAAACCACCAAGGATTGTGCGCAATTTTCTTTTCATTTTTCCTTTGTTTGATGCTTACAAAGGTAAGATGCTTACTCAGGGACAACAATGATTAAAATGACCGATAAGATGTTCAAAAGTACTATTTACTCTTATTCAACAACGCTCTATATTGCGTAGGGCTCATATTTTGATGTTTTTTAAAGAAGTGGGTAAAAGCATATTGATCGCTAAAATGGAGTTTGGCTGCAATTTCTTTGAGGGAAATAGACGAATCTGTCAATTGGGCTTTGGCCTCATTCACGATAAATTCGCTTATGATTTGATTGGGGGTACGTTGAGCCACGTCTTTGACAACTGCACTCAAATATCGAATCGAAATCGACAATGCATCAGCATAAAACTGTACGTTTTTTGCCTGTAAATAGTGATCTGAAACTAAACTGACAAAATCATACGCCAATTTTTGTTGTCTACTTAAATGTGCTAATTGTTCTTCATGCAACGGAGCAACGATTCCTACCAAATGATACAGCAGAATATTGAAATAACTCTGAATAATTTGCTCTGCATAGGTTGTCGTCTGAAAGTGTTGAGTATAATAATCTATCAAGGTAAGATTCTCCCAAAAGACAGCAAATTCAGGAGCTGAGATGGTAAAGGTGCGTTTCAACTGATTCTTTAGGTCTTTGTACACTTTGACTTTATTGAGTTGGAACGTACTATTTTCAACAAAAGCCCGATCATAGCCCAACAGTCGCAATTCCGTATGCGGATCTATGGTTAGAATTTCATATACATATTTGGTATTGATGAGGAGAAACGAATAGCCGACAATTTCAATTTCATTAATTTGCTCCTTCATTCGGATACGCCCTTTCAGTACAAACAAAATAGAAGAACGTTTTGGGCGATAAGGCCTTCCTGAAGCTGCGGTTTCAAAAATGGTATCTTCGTCATATATGCGAAGTGCTTCATAGATTTTCGGTTCTGGTATAGACGTTTCGGCCATGCTTTCAATCTTATGGGGTACAAATTACAAAATGCTAGGCTATAATTAGACAAAAGGGCAACAATATTCTTGACCTACCCCAAAACATACAACTTTCAATTAAAATCAAAAAAAACACGGGTATTTCATACAATATTCAAATTTACCCGGTGCTATCAAGCTTTATTTGCGCAACTCGGCATGTTTTTTGAATTACTATAAAAAGGTAAGCAAGCTTGCTAATGGTTATTGGTGAAAGATTTAGTTTAGTTTATTTTATTGTAATCGTATAATTACAAGTTTTTCGTTGGTTAAGAACTAAATTCTCCCTTCACAATCACCAAACTAGAAGTTAGCACTTCCTCATTTTTTTTTGTTTTGAACTACTATTTGCCCTACTTTTTGACGTTTATTAGGCAAAATTTAAATTATTCATATATCCTTAAAGTAGCAAATAGTAGTTCTTTTTTTCTTCTTATTTTTTTCCTTGTTATTATTCGAACTACAGACGATTTTTTTTACAGCCTAACCAACAAAGAAAAGGCCCAAAGCCCCTCTTGTCTCTCCCGTCTATTTTATCTTATTCTAAATAGCTGACTACATGATGAACAACTCAGTGAAAGAGGGAATAATCTGTTATCTTTGCATGCTTTTGCAACAGGGATAAAACAGTCCATCGCAAGAAAAGCTCAACCTATTTATTTGTCAATTATGGAAGCAACTTCAACAGTGCCTTTTTCAAGGTATGAGAAATTTGTCATCTTTATACTCGCTATTACACAGTTTACCGTTATTCTAGACTTTATGGTCATGGCTCCTTTAGGGGATTTACTACTCAAAAGTTTGGCTATGGATACGCAAGATTTTGGTATTGCAGTATCCGCTTATGCCTTTAGTGCGGGTGCCTCTGGTTTATTAACAGCGGGATTTGCGGATAAATTTGACCGCAAAAAATTATTGCTGTTTTTCTATATCGGTTTTATTGTAGGAACTTTATTCTGCGGTTTAGCCTATTCTTATGAAACATTGGTTGCTGCTCGAATCTTTACGGGACTCTTTGGTGGAGTGATTGGCTCTATCTCTATGGCTATTATTACAGATATTTTTAGCTTACAACAACGTGGACGTGTTATGGGATTCATCCAAATGGGATTTGGAGCTAGTCAGGTATTGGGAATTCCTATAGGACTATATATTGCAAATAAATGGGTTTGGGAAGCGCCATTCTTTTTAATTGTCGTGCTCTCCATTCTCATCGCTCTCCTTATTGGGTTCTACCTCCGTCCAGTTAATGCACACCTAGCCTTGCAACAGGATCATAAGCCATTAACTCACTTATGGAATACCCTAAAGAATAAAGAATACCGCATCGGTTTTGTCGCAACTACATTTTTATCGGTGGGCGGTTTCATGATGATGCCTTTCGGAACGATATTCGCAGTCAATAACTTAGGGGTTCACCCGGATCAACTGCCTTTGCTGTTTATGGTTTCTGGGGTTACTTCCCTTATTTTCATGCCTTTCATTGGAAAGTTGAGCGATAGAATGAACAAATACTTATTATTCAGCATCGCTTCTATTTGGTTGATGCTGGTGTGTGTAGTTTATACGAATATGGCACAAATTCCACTTTGGTTGGTTATGGTGATCAATATCTTCATGATGTTTGGTATTATGAGTCGCATGGTGCCTTCTTCTGCATTAACTAGTGCTGTTCCAGAAGGAAAAGATCGCGGTGCTTTTATGAGTATCAACGCGTCTATTCAGCAAATTGCAGGTGGAATCGCCGCTGCTATTGCAGGTTTAATCGTGTACCAAGATCATAAAAATAGCCCGTTAATGAATTATGATATCGTGGGTTATGTTGTTGTAGGCGTGTCTTGTTTGAGTATTGTGCTGATGTATCGCGTTAATCAATTGATTAAAACGAAAAGGTGAGGGTTGTGATTTGTGAGGTTTGCTTTTCGTGAGGTTCGTGCTTTGTGAGGTTGTAAGGCGATGAGGGGGTGAGGTTTGTGATTTGTGGGAAGGCTTTTTTGTATTTTTGCTTTTTTGTGCCATTTATCGATTAAAGAGAATTTCTTCTTTCCTCTATCCCTTTTCCTATCGATTAACGAAGAATTTACCTTCTCCTCTTTCCTATCTATTAACTCTTAAAAAAATCTCTTTTTTGCCATTTTGGTCAAATCGATAAACAATAATTTCACTTGAATTTGCTTCTTTAGCGATAATATCTCCTTTTGTTATTGTTGTAGGTGAAGGGAACGTATAGCTCGTAAATTTATTTCCTTCTGCATCGTAAAAAGAATAGGTTGAATCAGGTGCGACCTCAACTTGATCTACAACAAAATAAATTTCTTCTTTTTGTTCTGCCGTGCTAGGCTGATTCTTCATAAAATAAGTAAACTGAAGAATTGCAACAATGACAACTACTGCAACAATGATAATACTCTTTTTCAATGGGTGTACATTTAATTTCGATAAAACTACAATTTAATTCTTGATTTAGAAAAATAATACTTGTTATGCAGGCTTTTTTTGTTTTTTTGTTGAGTGCTTTTTGGGGAAATGCTTTTTGGAGAAATGCTTTTTTGTTTTTTTGCTAGGTGCTTTTTTGTGATGTGACAAATGCGATCCTTCGTTACCTCAGGACATACGAACCGGAGAAATCCACTGAGAAATGCTTTTTTGTCTTTTTGTTGGGTGCTTTTTTGTGATGTGACAAATGCGACCCTTCGTTACCTCAGGGTGATTACAAACCGGAGAAATCCACTGAGAAATGCTTTTTTGTTTTTTTGCTAGGTGCTTTTTTGTGAGGTGACAAATGCGACTCTTCGTTACCTCAGGGTGACATACGAACCGGAGAAATCTGCCGGGTAAAAAAGAATTGTTCTTTTGAGTATCCACTCTCGCACCTGATCCTAGACCCAGTCCATACACCCAGTATGTCATGCTGACGAAGGAAGCATCGCATCTGTTGCTCCTATATGTTATTTTGTTTTTTTGCTAGGTGCTTTTTTGTGATGTGACAAATGCGACCCTTCGTTACCTCAGGGTGACATACGAATCGGAGAAATCCACTGAGAAATGCTTTTTTGCTTTTTTGCTAGGTGCTTTTTTGTGATGTGACAAATGCGATCCTTCGTTACCTCAGGACATACGAACCGGAGAAATCTGCCGGGTAAAAAAAGAATTATTCTTTTGAGTATCCATACCTACACCTGATCCTAGACCCAGTCCATACACCCAGCATGTCATGCTGACGAAGGAAGCATCGCATCTGTTGCTCCTATATGTGATTTTGTTTTTTTGCTAGGTGCTTTTTTGTGATGTAACAAATGCGACCCTTCGTTACCTCAGGGTGACATACGAACCGGAGAAATCTGCTCAATAAAAAGACAGGATACCCCAAACGAAACCCTTGCTACTTACTAATCGCTTTGTATATACCATACTAAAAATTAAACCTAACTATTTAAATCTAACATACTTATTTAAATTTGATTTTACTTCTTCTAAAGAACAAAGTAAATTCTTTGTTTCAATAACAATCGAGGTTCCATACATACTTCTATATCCAAATGCATTTATATTTTTTAATAAATTTCTATTTCTAAAGTACTTACGTTCATCCTTCACAAAAATTAAAAAAAAAGTATTTTGTTTAATTTTTTTTATTCAATTTAAATACAACTTTTTCACTCATTATTTTATCTTTTATGCAAAATGAGATTTTGCTTCTATTAGAAGGGACGATCTCCTGTGTATCAGGTAACAACTCAATGTGATTGTAAGGGATTCTTTTCTACTGTATAAATCAGGGGTTCTTTTTCAAAACCATCAAAATAAATATGTAAGCGCAAGCACGATGGACATTGTACACAAATTTTCATTTTTGCATAGACGTCTTCTGCATCAATTGTACCATGATATTGATCGAAGTCAGTATCTGATATAAATAGATATTGATGAATTGAAGGTATACCACTTAGATTTATGTGTTCACCACAATTACATGTTATTTTAGGCATAATTTTCTTTTTTTACGATACTATAATTTGACCGAGTGAACTACCCTGTTATTTTTAATCTACAAAAGGAAAATCTTCTTCCAGTTTTATACTATGTTCTCTATGTTTTTCAACATAGTCTAAAAGTAGTTGAAAATTACTTAGTTTGCCACTATATTTATTATTAATAGAATAATAACCAAAATCATCAATACAGATTATTTTATCTTCCAATTCAATTCGATACCGAACATCCATCCCATAATTTACACCTACCATTTCATCTACTTCAGTGCCGTACAATAATTCATCTATGAAATTTTCATCCTCTATTTTAAAATAAGAACTTAAAGACCCTAAGCTGTCCATAAAGTTATTACAACTAACTGCCATTTCTGTATTAACCATATATCGAACAAAATATATCGTACCGTAATCTTCTTGCAACTGTGCAGTTTCTTCTTCTGTATTCTTATTTTTACACCCCAATACACAGAGGAATAAAATACCAAAAACTATTATTTTTTTCATTATCCTATTTTTTACATCCTTATACTGTGATCTACTCTAGAGAAATGCTTTTTTGTTTTTTTGCTAGGTGCTTTTTTGTGATGTGACAAATGCGACCCTTCGTGAGCTCAAGACATACGAATCGGAGAAATCCACAGAGAAATGCTTTTTTGTCTTTTTGTTGGGTGCTTTTTTGTGATGTGACAAATGTAACCCTTCGTTACCTCAAGACATACAAATCGGAGAAATCCACAGAGAAATGCTTTTTTGTTTTTTTGCTAGGTGCTTTTTTGTGATGTGACAAATGCGACCCTTCGTTACCTCAGGACATACGAATCAGAGAAATCTGCTGGGTAAAAAAGAATTGTTCTTTACTCTATTTTTCCTCCCAAATTTCATTAAACTCCGCTTCCGTAATAAAATCAGTCTCTTTTAGCTCCAATTCTTCAAGTGATTGATCGTACAACATAGCATCTCCTATCATTGGATTATCCAAAGTAAGCAATACTTTAGATGTAGGAGTTATTTCCACTTGTCTTACTGCTTTATCCTCTTGAAAATGCAAATAAAACAATGCACTTTCTTCGTCCCAGTACTTCTTTATATAAATTTCTTTCATACTAAATTTAGTTAACAATATCATCTACTACTATCTTCTTCTTTTATAATTTATGCGTACGGACTGTAAATCCATGCAATAAGGGGGCTAATACTTCATATTAAACCATTGTCTTTTGCGATCAATAAAATTAAAATTAAACCAAAAATCACTCCCATAATAAAAGATTTAAGAGTAAATAAATTACTATAAAGCGTTCTATTTTTATCCCAAAAATCTTTTTTCATTATTGTGTAAATAACTGTATAAACACATAACAACAATAATATATATACTAAAACTCTACTTATCATATCCAGGATAAAATGATCTATCTAAATTACTTCTACCATAATCTATGGATTTATCTGATTCCATCATAAGCGTATCTATCATAGGCCCCCTCTATATTATTTAATGGTACTTTTTTCAGAAAGTAATGGTAAATATTCAATTGAATCTAAAACCAAAATATTCTTATTATTCCAATCTGTAAAAATATAATTTTTAGATATTTTTTTTACTCCACCAATTTGTACTGTATCCATTTCTTCCTTACTCCATTCTAATGCTATATTAAGCAAACTATATTTAATTTTAACTAAACTATACAAAATATCAGAATTATCTTCCTTCTCATATTTTGTATCTACTATTTTATCATAACTAAGATTATTTGAGGAAACATAAGTTATCAATCGACTTAGAGTGTCCTTTTTCAGAAGATATGATTCTAAAGAAGTTGTTACAGCATAATTATATAAAGGAATTACTTCTATTTGCTTCCTATCTTCAAAACGATAATAATTCAATAATGCATAACCATCAAATTCTGTTATTTTTTTATTCTGACATCCAAGAATCATAAAAAATAGCGGTAGAATTCCTCCAATTAATATTTTATTTTTCATATCTATCAATTTGCTTGATTTGATCTTTCGTGATAACTCGAACTAGATTTATTTCTATTAAAATTAGACTTTTTTATATTAGTTTTGGTGTTCGATGAATCTCTATTAAGTGAAGTTGTTATTTGTAAAATTGTGAGATTTATCAATTAAAGGGAAAATATACTATTTAAAAAATTCAGCATTTCAATTTCTCCATTACATCCAAAAAACAAAAGCCAGTATTATCATTAATAATCTCATGAGCTATTACGTTTTTAAACTTTTTACTGCTTTCCATTTGGTCTTACTACTTGATTGTTCTAATACAATACGAAAACCCGTATTATAATCTATAGTGGCATATGAAACATCAAAGGCAGAACCATTCCTACTACCAAACAGCAATTAAAATGCTCTTCAACAATCCTACTTAAAAGGTTGGAATGGCGTATTAAATTCTATTCTTCCCAAATTGGTCTATATTTTTCAGGATACTTCTGCCTTTTTTCAAAATAGTATTGGGCACTTTTTACATCCTCAACTAATTTATCTTTTACTAAAAAAATCCGTCTTTGTTCTTTACCAAATAGTAATAGAATAAATTCATCAGTACATACTACTATATCGAATTTATGTCCTTCCCAGGTCAAAATACTATCAGTAGATACACTCCAATCTCTACTATCAAATACTAAATCTCCTTCATGATATTGTGGAACTTTTTCTCCTTCATCATTTATTCTAATTCTGTCATATTTGTTGTTATCATAAAATTGAAAACGATTGGCTAAAGGGCCATAGCTCTCGAATTCATAGGCAATCCAATATTCATCCTTATGATTAATGAAATAATCTTTCATTTCCTTTTTTACACAAGATGTAATTATAAAAGTAAAACCAAATAAAACGCTTATTTTAATTATCCACTTTTTCATACTTAATTTCTACTTTATTGATTTTTACAACTGCTTCGAAGATTTAAAGTACCTAATTCTAACTCTTCTTGTTTCCAAAGTGGCTAATTTTCAAAATCTTTAAAAGAAATCTTTTCTAATTCTTTTATACACTTATTATAATCAGACATCTAGAAGTCCAGCCTACTCTTTTTTCAATCAATATATTCGCCGTTTACCTTTATTCTATTATAATTTTTAACGCCTAAATTATTCTCGTAAATAAAAAACATCTCTTTAGAAATAGTACTAAAAAACCTTATCTTCTCCTCCTCGGAACCATCAATAAAACTATATAGTTCTTTCATTTCTTCGAACATATCTTTTTTATTTTGACCTATGATTAATATCCTTTCCTTCTGTTTTATTAATAAATAGGCTCTAGAAGGTGATACTCCTCTTCTAAAAAAGAAAACCTTTATATTTTCTATTTCGGCCAGTTTAATTTCTTCTATTACTACAAGTACATTATTAATAATGAGGTCATCTATATCGTTACAATCCAAGTGACTTTTAAATTGATCCTCCTCACAAATAAAATGATATATTACATTCTTTATGATTAAATCATCCTTAGTTTGAGCTACTGATAATACAGTATTTAAAAAAAACAATACTAAAAAAAACACTATTTTCATTTTACTATCCAAAGCTTCTCTTAAAGCTTCTGAACCTATTGTCGTTTCTAACATAATGTTTGCTATTTCTTTAAACTCTTCTGAAGTATTAGATATCCAAATAGGCTTTTGTGTTTCACTGTCAATTTTAAAATCAATTCTTTTATCATATGTTCCAGATATCCACTCCGCACTCATCCCTGTAGGATCAATCAAATTAATCGGATTATTATGTACATAATGGTACGGATTCCATCCTGGGAACTGCTCCGCTAACGGATCCACACTCAGAAATATACTCGCTCCTGGATCATAATATCGCGCTCCATAGTAGTAATACACTGTTTACCTCCTAGTTTATATTTATTGAAGGTCTCGGTGAATATATCTCACCTATTTTATATTGGCTTTGGTATTCGATGAATCTACCTTTTGATTTTCACTGCGTTTCGATTTCTCCAAACGGTAAGTACTCTATGTATTGTACAGGTGTTCCTCACAACGTGCATCGAATACCAATATAAAATAAAATCATCAATGAGATAAAAACATCGGTAATATACGAAGTACTTCCTTCACAGAGTGCACCGAATAGCAATAAAAAAACAGAATCATTAATGAAGTATAGAATTACCATGATACCTTACTAACTCAAGAACTCCGCTGCATCGTGATACCCAAACACACAAACTTCTGGATGGTCTTTGACAAAAGTCATTAATCGCTCTAATGTTTCAACGCGTTGAGCATTATCTACCGCCCGAGCTGTAGTTAACCCATGAACAGGGTGATGGGGATCTGTTAATTCTGCGCGTAGATAATAGGCATCTCCAATATAGAAATACACTTGTTGCTCCACTTCAAAAGCAATACCACAATGACCAATCGTATGGCCAAAGAGGGGAATTAGCGCTATTTTTAACTCAGGATGAATCGAGAGATACCTTGCCTCAAACCCCAACCAATTTGCAGGAGAAGCAGCATACGCTTCTATTTTTGGTTGATGTTCCAAGACAAAAGATAAGTACCGTGGATTTCCTTGAACAAAACTGTTCAATTCCTCTGCGCCTATGTGCACCGTAGCTTGTGGAAAATCGAGTAATCCACTGCTGTGGTCAAAATCGAGATGAGTCAGTACTATGGTTGTTACATGATTGGGATTCAATCCCAAAGCGAGGATTTGTTCTTTTGCTGAACGCATTTCGGTAAAGTCAAGTCCAATTTGCTGTATGAGTTCCTCGCTAAAATGAAGAGAAGGTTGAGCTAAATCAATACTGCTGATTCCAGCATCAAGCAGAATTAATTCTTCTGCAATTTCAATTAGTACACAATGTCCAATAGCATTATCGCCTATAGGAGATTGAATGGCTACACAATTCAGGTGGTGTATTTTCATCGGTATTCAAATTTTAAATGAAGAAAACAAACTACGGGTATCTCCTTCACAAAAAATAGAACAAAAACGACAGTATTAATTGGCTACAATTCGCAAGCGTTGGGTACGCAGAAGCTCCCCTTCTTCGCAGCGCCCTATTTTTTGCACAAATGCTTTAGGGGTATAACCCGCATAACTTTTGAATACACGCCCAAAGTGCGCCTGATCAGCATAATTCAAGTCGTAAGCCACCTCAACGAGCTTCTCCTCTTTCAATTGCTGCAATTGACCTACAGCCATTTGAAATTTAATCAATTGCTTGTAAGCTTCAAAACTCAATCCGACATGTGCTTTAAAATCGCGCTGAAAAGTACGAGGAGAAACGCGGCATTCTTGTGCCACTTGCAGGCTGGAACAACCGACATATTGCTCAAAAGCATGTGCAATAGGTATAATATAAGACGGTTGAGTAACACTTTGCTGGATCAATTGGCTCAAATAAGTGGTAAAATAATCGAGCAACTGCTGCCCATTCGTCAAGTGCAACAATTGATCCAGTTCAATACCTTTAAACAATTCCCGAGCATCGATACAAAGATCCGTCAATTGGGCTGTATCGATTCCAAAAATGTGCTTCAACGCGTAGGGTTGAAATTGAATACCAAAAAATAGCGTTCCATTTGCGCATTGATTCAAACAAAATCCCTTGGTCTTTTGCCCATAGACAAAACACAAGGGCAAAGGAGTATCTCCCCTAAATAAACCCGATTGTCCTTGTCGATGTTGAAAAATCAACCCGGGATAACCATCCGCATAGATACGATAAGAGGCGTGCTTCCAACTCGTTGCATCGGAATACCAATATCCCTTTACAATCCATTGTAAAGCAGCAGGCGGTTCAAAAAGTTGTATTGTCATTTGGTCTTGAAGTAAAGACTAAATTTAAGAAGATAAAACGGCAGCTGTGACGTATTTTTCGAATATTTTTTTCGCTTTTTTCTTTGTCACTTCTTTTTTATAGGTATCGTGTTCAGAAAGGTAGACTACAGGAGCCTTTTTACACATGCCTTGACATTTCATTTTACACAACGCGTAATCTGCTCCAAGACCACTTTCTTCCAGTAGGTCCTCAAAGCAGGCTTTGGCTTCTTCATTGTATCGGCAACATTTTTTTCCATCGCAAACGAAGATTGTTCGCTCACCTTTCTTAACTTTACTCATTTGGATCAAAGTTTGCTGCAAATATATGGTTATATTTATCTATTCTAAATAAAATTTAGTTAAAATGCGCCCAATAAAATTGAGATATTACCTGGTAGGATTTGTTGCGTTCCTCCTACTAAAAACAATATTGACCGCTAATCCTCAATGGGTTGAACGGTTTTACACCCACGGCTTTTATGCGGGTTATCTGCGTATAATTACCGCTTGCACTAATCTATTCCCCTTCTCTATTGGCGATGCCCTTTACTTTGCAGTAGGCCTCTTCCTCCTATGGAAAATTCGCCAGCTTTGGAAAAAGAACAGAGAAACAAAGCAACGAATACGCGCGTATGCCCGTTTACTTATCAAAGGGTGTTTTCTTTTTTACGTTGCCTTTAATCTCTTTTGGGGATTCAACAACTATCGCATTCCCTTAGCCACTCAGCTAGATTTACAACAAGGATACACCAAACAAGAGCTTTTGGAACTGACGCAAGCTATGATTCAACAAACCAATGCCTTACAATTGGCAATCACCCAAGATTCATTACAAGCAGTTGTGCTGCCCGCTGACAAAGATCAAATTAGACTGGATGCACAATTTGGCGTACAGCGATTAAGCGAATCTACACAATGGTTTACCTATGGAAATCAAAAAGCCAAAGGCTCACTCTATAGTTTGCCTTTAACGTATATGGGTTTTTCGGGTTATGTCAATCCGTTTACCTTAGAAGCACAAGTCAATACCAAAATACCAACTTCTACGCTTATCGTTACGTCTTCTCATGAAATTGCACATCAAGTGGGCTATGCAAAAGAAAGTGAGGCTAATTTTATTGGTTTTCTCGCCACCAAAAAACAACAGGATATCCGCTATCAATATTCTGCCAACATATTCGCCTTGCGCTATTGTCTAAAAGCGCTAGGAACTGAAGAAACAGAGGCTAATTTCCAAGCATTGTACGCGCAGATTCACCCTGGAGTGCAAACTAATTTAATTGAAAACACGCTCTTTTGGCAATCGTACAAAACGGTAACCGATTCGATTTTCAAGTTCATTTATAGCAATTTCCTCAAGATAAATAATCAAAAAGAAGGCATTCGCTCCTATAATAAATTTATCGATCTACTGATTCACTACAATAAAAAAGAGCCTGTATTTACAGGCTCTTTCTAGTTTATTCATTATTTTTTGTAAAACTTTCTTCATTCTTTTTCTTGTATGGTCGTACGATTAAACGCGCTTGACGATCAAACATCAAGTAGTTGTATACCCAGTTCCAGAACACCAAGAATTTGTTTCTGAATCCAATCAACGACATCAAGTGGACAAACATCCAAACGAACCAAGCAAAGAATCCACTAAAGTGAAATTTAGGTAAATCAACTACCGCTTTATTTCTACCAATGGTTGCCATTGATCCCTTGTCATTATAAGCAAACTTCTTCAATGGTTTTCCATCTCTCAACTGAATTAAATTCGTTGCTAATAGTTGTCCTTGTTGAATAGCAGGTTGCGCCATCATAGGGTGTCCCATAGGTAAATTTTCCGTTACCATGGCAGCCACATCTCCAATAGCAAAAATATCAGTAAAACCTTCTACTTGATTGTATTCATTTACTTTTAAGCGGTTTCCACGTTGGATAACCGAAGCTTCAAATCCATCAATCACAGCTCCCATTACTCCCGCTGTCCAGATTACCGTTTCGGTTTGAAACTCTAATCCTGATTTAGTTTGTACTGTTTTACCATCAAAATTGGTTACAATTTCATTTACCCAAACATTTACGCCTAGTTTTTCTAAGAATTCCTGTGCGCGTCGAGATGATTTTTCAGACATGGCATCTAATACTTTAGATCCACCTTGGATCACGTTGATTTCCATTTGTCTGATATCTAAATCGGGATAATCTTTAGGCAAAACGTGTTTCTTCATTTCTGCTAAAGCACCAGCTAGTTCTACTCCAGTCGGTCCTGCTCCAACAATCACAAAGTTCATCAACGCTCTTTTTTCCTTTTCATCATTGGTCAATAGTGCTTCTTCGAAATTTTCCAATACTAAGCTTCGGATGTTTAACGATTGTGGAATCGTCTTCATCGCCATACTGTGCTGCTGAATAGCTGTATTGCCAAAGAAGTTAGTTTTAGATCCTGTTGCGATAACTAAATAATCAAAAAAGATAGTTCCAATATCAGCTACTACTTTTTTATTCTCCGTATCGATGCGTTGAACTTGAGCTACGCGAAAGTAAATTCCCTCATAATTTTGAACCACCTTACGAATAGGAAACGCAATAGATCCTGACTCAAGACCACCTGTTGCGACTTGATAAAGTAACGGTTGGAACGTATGATAATTATGCTTATCTAATAAAACAACTTGAAAATTTTTATTTTTCAATTTCTTAGCTAATGCTAATCCACCGAATCCTCCCCCAATAATTACTACTCTCGGACGATTAGATGTAGGAATATTCATCATAACTGCACTATTTTATCTTACAAATTTACGATTATTTATCAAGTTTTGCGTTTCCAGTTTAGGCAAATGAAGGAAACGCAAGCAATCATTTTATCTACTACACAAAAAATAAAGGCATTTGCTATTCAATTACTAAAAAAAGGAGGTTAAACTAACGATTCAAAAAAATTAAGCAAAATACCTTCCTCTTTTTTAATTTGTCCTAATTTTTTATTTAAAGAAAAAATTAACACTCTTCGCCCTATTTACGGGCATTACAGCTTATTTCAGGAAGGCCTATCAACAAAAAAACTGACCCAAAGGAGTCAGTTTTATCGTTAAAAATTATTTCGGATATTTCGGATTAACGGTTCTAAACCATTTAGTTTTAATTCGTATACCAAGGCCAATTGTTGCCCTAATTTCCCTTTAGGAAAACCTTTGTTGTGATACCATACGACATAATATTCAGGCAAATCAATTAAGTATTTGCCTTCGTATTTGCCGAAGGGCATTTTGGCTTTAGCCAATTCAATCAGTTCTTTTTGATTGTCTAGCATTATTTTTGCGTCCAATTAAAGGTTACTTCTTTCTCAATTTCTGGATGTAAACTCAACAAAACGGGGCAATGCATCGCCACACGCTCTAAAATGATACGCTCTTTTTCATTTGCCGTACTCAACATGGACAAGTGCAAGGTAATTTTCTTAATTCTCCTTGGGTCTGCCTGCATTTCTTTGTACACTTCGATGGTTGAACCCACTAAATCTACACCTAGTTCATTGGCTTTGATGCCCATGATGGTCATCGCACAAGAGCCTGCTGCATTCGTCACCATATCTGTTGGGGAAAAAGCTTGCCCTTTTCCGTGGTTATCTACTGGTGCATCAGTTATAATATGCTCACCTGATTGCAAGTGAACCGATTCTGTTCTTAAATCTCCTAAATATGTTATTTTTGACAGCATTACTCTACTACTTTTACGGTTAAATCATCATTGTATTGTAGGATATACACTCCTCTATTTCGCACGGTTCCTTCTGGATTCTTGCTGTAAACGAATTTATTTTCGATTTCTGTCGATTTCAATCCCAAGGCACCTGTAAATCCGTCTTTTTGGAACATACGCAAAATAACGTCTAAGGTTACGTCATATCCGCGAATTGCAAATCGATTCGGTACAACATTATTCTGTGCTTTATACTCTCTTGCAAAAGCAGTATCCAAACTCGTTTCACTATCTCTGGTTACTGAAGGATACGTATAGTGTAAAGCAACTAAGGTTTCAATTTTAATTTCTCCATAGTCAAACACCTCGCTTTTATCAAAAGAAGCAACTTGAATATCGAACTTATCTGTTTTGTTTTTTAATTTATCGGTCAATAATAGCGCAGATTCAATGCTGTTCGAATCTAGGATAAACGCATTGTTTTTCCCTGCGACTAAGGTTTTATCAATATCTTTTAACTCTTTTGTTTCGATCAATTTAATATTCGGATAGTGACGTTGCATGAAACGCTTCGTAGAAGCTTTCTTTTCGTCTACAATAACCGTGATTTTACTGTCTTTTTGAATAAAGTACTCCAACAAGGATTGTTTTAATACATCTCCATAGGGCATCGTTTGCACCAATTGAGAAGACGGATTGGCTTTTTCATTAGACAAAGGAGACACCAAGACAATATCGCTATTGGTTAATGCTTTTACCGCATCGTCTACATTGCTTTGAAAAAAAGGTCCAATGACTACTTCTGTCTTCGCCAAGTTTTCACTAGCTAGGATTCGCGTCACATCTGAGCTGCTTTTTGTTTCGTTAGAATCAAAAACTTTAACTGTAAGGGGTAATCCCATACCTACTGCTTTATCGATGGCTAATTTAGCTCCTAAATAAAAATCCATCGTCATATTTAAGAACCCATCCGTTTTCATGCGTTCACTTGCATTATCTCCAACACGTGAAGTATTAAACGGCAACAACAAAACTAATTCTTTTGCGGTATAACGATCAAGAGACTGCGTCAAGTCTACAAAAGAACCTGAAGACTCCATATTCCATTTGGGTGCTGTAGTAGAACCCGTCGTTTTTATTTCTCCTGTATGAGGCACTTTTACTTCCATGCCCACTTGTAATCCTTTTCTCAATTCGGGATTGAGTTCAATCAGCTCCTCAATAGAGATATTATTTTCTTTAGCAAGACCAAAAAGGGTTTGCTTAGGTGCTACAGTAATTGTACTATATTGTTCTGTTTCCTTTGATGTAGTTCCCGTAGTTGTCGGTTTTACCTCTGGTGTAGTTGTAGTAGAAACTGCTGCTTTACCTATTGTTGGTACTTTTATTTTCTGTCCGCTTTTCAAGCCTTCGCTCAATTCTGGATTTAACTCCATAATTTTCTGCACACTGGTTTGATATTCTACAGCTAAACTATACAGCGTTTGTTTGGGTTCAATTTCAATTTCCTTGTATCCTATTTTTGCTTTGTCAATCGGCGTATCAGCTTTTGTTGCTGCTAGTACGACATTCACTTGTGCAGATTGATCTGTTGTTGGAGAAGTAGCAGAAGGAGAAATATAAAGATACGTATTGGCTTTTAATCCGTTGCGTTCCAATTCAGGGTTCCATTGATACAAATCCTGTACACTCACATTGTATTGGCGACTAATTCCAAAAACCGTCTCTTTTGCTTGCACAAGGTGTGTTTTTCGTTTGCTATCGGTTGGCTGTGCCGTTTGTGTTGTTGTAGGTTTGCTCGTTACAGCAGATTTTGCTTGCGTTTTATTTGCAGGAACTTGGATGACATCTCCTTCTTTAATTCCCGTTTTTGCATCTGGATTTAGCCTTAAAATCTCACTGACCGAAATTTTATGCTCTCTTGCTATTTTACTAATTGTCTCGCCTTTACTCACGCGATACGTTGTATAATTTTGCTCTTGAGCGAACGTTAATCCACTGGTAAAAATAAATGCTGCTATAGCTATAACAATTCTCTTTTTCATCTTGGTCGTTTTATAAAAGCGAATAAGTCGCTATACAAATATACAGCGACTTATTTATTTTTCTAATTTTATTCCCATTCAATTGTTGCAGGTGGCTTCGAACTGATATCATATACCACTCTGTTTACCCCTTTTACTCTATTGATGATTTTATTTGAAATCTCCATTAAGAACTCGTATGGTAAGTGTACCCAATCTGCAGTCATACCATCTGTAGAGGCAACTGCACGTAGCGCTACTACTTTTTCGTATGTTCTTTCATCTCCCATAACTCCTACTGAGTTTACAGGTAATAAGATTGCTCCTGCTTGCCAAACTGAATTGTATAATCCGTGTTCTTTTAATCCATTGATAAAGATCGCATCCACTTCTTGTAATAAACTTACTTTCTCTGGTGTGATATCTCCTAAGATACGGATCGCTAAACCTGGACCTGGGAACGGGTGACGACCTAATAACTCAGGGTCAATTCCCAAAGAAGCTCCTACTCGACGTACTTCATCTTTGAATAGCATACGCAAAGGCTCTACTATTTTCAATTTCATGAAGTCTGGTAATCCACCAACATTGTGGTGTGATTTAATCGTAGCTGAAGGTCCTTTTACAGAGATTGATTCAATTACGTCTGGATAGATTGTTCCTTGTCCTAAGAACGTAGCATCTTGAATCAATTTTGACTCATCATCAAATACTTCGATGAACACACGTCCAATGGTTTTGCGTTTTGTTTCTGGGTCTTCTTGTCCTGCTAAAGCATCCATAAAACGTTGAGAAGCATCTACTCCTTTTACGTTTAGTCCCATTCCTTCATATTGCGTTAATACGTTAGCAAACTCATTTTTACGCAATAATCCGTTATTTACAAAAATACAGTGTAGGTTATCTCCGATTGCTTTACTTAATAAAACAGCAGCAACGGTAGAGTCAACACCTCCAGAAAGAGCTAAAACTACTTTTTCATTTCCTACTTTAGCACGTAAATCAGCAATAGTCTCATCTACGAAAGAAGCAGGAGTAAAATCTTGTTTTACACCAGCGATATCTACTAAGAAGTTTTTCAATAATTGAGCACCATCTGTTGAGTGGTATACTTCTGGGTGGAATTGAATCGCATACGTTTGCTCTCCTTCGATTTTATAAGCTGCATTTGTAACATCAGCAGTACTTGCCAATAAAACTGCATTAGTAGGTAATACTTTAATGGTGTCACTGTGGCTCATCCACACTTGACTGTTTTGTGGAATATCTTTTAAGAAAGGATCCTCTGCAATAAAAGCAAGATTCGCTCTTCCGTATTCACGTGTATCTGATGGAGCTACTTCCCCACCGAAGAAATGAGCTAAATACTGCGCACCATAACACACTGCTAATAAAGGCATTTTACCTTTAATCTGAGCAAGGTCTGGATGTAAAGCTTCCTGTGAACGAACAGAATAAGGACTTCCTGATAAAATTACCGCATTATACGCTGATAAATCCTCGGGTAAACCATTATAAGGCAGGATCTCGCAGAATATATTTAATTCTCGAACCCTTCTCGCAATTAACTGTGTGTATTGCGAACCAAAATCTAAAATAAGTACATTGTGTTGCATATGCAAAAATAGATATTTCACACAGACTACAAAAAAGTTTTACTGCATTTTTTTTATTGCTAAATTCTCAACACTCTGCCCTAATAAAATGAAAGACTTAAATATTTTCACATTCCCGTAAATAAAATACTTAAAAAACACGTAAAAAATATTTTACATAGTGCGAACTCACTTGATCTTTACTTATATTTGTGCATCAAGTATCCCTGTTTCCCTTACGAACAGGAGGAAAAAACTTAAATATACTCAATATGGATTTTGGAATTTACGAAACCTTAATGTTAGCTTGTTTTGTTCTTTTATTAGGACATTTTATTGTATCAAAAGTCAACTGGCTACAAAAGTATAATATTCCGGAACCCGTAGTAGGTGGTTTTCTTATTGCCTTATTTACTTGGGGTGCTCATTCTTTTTTAGGCACTGATTTTACCTTTAATGAGGCCATCCAACAGAGTATGATGCTTGTCTTCTTCTCTTCTATTGGATTAAATGCTGATTTTTCTAAACTATTACAAGGCGGGAAATCACTGGTTATTTTCCTCGTTATTGCTGCTTTATTTATCGTTTGTCAAAATACTTTAGGTGTCCTTTTAGCGAAGGTGCTTAACTTGGACTTGAGATTCGGTTTGATTGCAGGATCAATTACCCTTACGGGAGGACATGGTACCGCAGGTGCATGGGCGGATGATTTTGCCGTTAGTGGAAATCCCCTTTTAGGTGCAAAGGAAATCGGAATGGCTTGTGCTACATTCGGTTTAATTTTCGGTGGTTCAATTGGAGGCCCTTTGGCATACCGCCTATTGAAGAAAAATAACTACAAAGAAGTTGATCCAGCAACCATCGAAAAGCAAGAGGAAGCACAGGATATTACAAAATCTAAAAACTTCTCTCCTATTAGCTATACGACCATGATGCATACGGTAACCATGATGGCTATTTGTTTGGTTTTAGGGCAATGGTTAGCGGATTGGAATGCGCAATATTCCTTCAAATTACCCACTTTTGTTTGGTGTTTGTTTATTGGATTACTCATTCGAAATAGTTTAACGTATATCTTTAAGTATAAAGTACACAGCAGGAATATCGATGTTGTCGGAAATACAGGGTTATCTATCTTTTTAGCTTGTGCCTTGATGTCACTGAAATTATGGCTTATTGTAGATTTAGCCTTGCCTATTTTACTGATTCTCTTAATTCAAGTAGTAATGATGCTCTTTTTTGCTGCTTATGTTACTTACCGCTGGATGGGGAAAGATTATGATGCCATTGTACTGAGCGCAGGACACTGTGGCTTTGGATTAGGTGCTACAGCTACGGCCGTTGCTAATATCCAAGCCGTAACTAATCGTTTTGGTCCTTCTTATAAGGCATTTTTAATTATTCCTTTAGTCGGAGCTTTCTTTATTGATATTATCAATGCACTTATTTTGAATATCTTTTTGACGTTTATATCGTAGGGGTTATGATGAGAAGGTGAGGCGGTGAGATGATGAGAGGTTAGGCGTAAGCAAACCTCACGAAGAGCAAACCTCACAAAGCACAGTTGCGTGAGCGCGGGATGCGACCCTTCGTTCCTCAGGGTGACATACTGAGTGTGAATTATGAGACGATGAGGATTTCTTCTTTAATCGAAGAAATCCTCACAAAATACAAACCTCACAAAGAGCAAACCTCACAAAGAACAACCCTCACAAAAAAAACATTTCTATGCATCGTATTCTAGCTATTATCGTTATCTTATTAGGAATCTACATGATTTACCTAGGAATTAAAGCAAGTATGCAACCTCCTTTAATCACAGGGATTGGTTTTATTCTTATTGGAGTATTATTTTTAATGAACAAATCGAAATCTCAAAAATAGATCAACAAAAAAACCAACCCTTTTGAGGTTGGTTTTTTTAGTTTGTATGTTTGTAAATAAGTTTTGTATTGTAAAGGTTATTGATTCCCTTTTGCGTAATCAGCTAAGAATTGAGCTAATCCGTTATCTGTTAAAGGATGTTTCAACAATCCTAAGATTGCAGATAAAGGACCTGTCATTACATCAGCTCCGATTTTTGCACAATTCACGATGTGCATCGTATGACGAACTGAAGCAGCTAAAATTTGTGTTTCATATCCGTAGTTATCATAAATCTGGCGAATTTCTTCAATAAGCACTAACCCATCAGTTGAAATATCATCCAAACGTCCAATAAAAGGAGAAACGTAAGTAGCTCCTGCTTTAGCAGCTAATAAAGCTTGACCAGCAGAGAATACTAAAGTAACGTTTGTTTTAATACCTTTTGATGAAAAGTATTTACAAGCTTTTACTCCTTCTTTTGTCATTGGTAATTTTACAACGATTTGTGGGTGTAAAGCTGCAAGCTCTTCCCCTTCTTTAATCATTCCTTCGTAATCTACTGAAATTACCTCAGCACTAACATCACCATCTACAATTTCGCAAATCGACTTGTAGTGGTTTAAAATGTTTGCTGCACCTGTAATTCCCTCTTTAGCCATTAGTGAAGGATTGGTAGTCACTCCATCTAATACCCCCAGCGCTTCTGCTTCCTTAATTTGATCTAAGTTAGCCGTGTCAATAAAAAACTTCATAATTTTAAAACTTAAAATTTGTTATGTTGTGTGTCAAAAATACAATATTAATTCCCGTTTCCGGCATCCTCACTCTTCTTTTTTAGCCTTTAATTTTATAGTGGTTCATCAAGAGCTTTTCGTAGGTTTTACCAGGGAGTATCTTTTTCAAAAACAAAGAGAACTTCTGCATCGGTGCTCCAATCACATAACGCACCTTCGGTTTTGGCGTTTGGATAATTTTGTAAATCGCTTGCGCCATTTCAATCGGATCTCCCCCATCATCCACATGTTCATTCATCATCTCCAACGACATTTTATACACATCTTCATAAGGTGATTTTTCAATTACAGGTGCATGATAACGTCCTGCTGCAATATTCGTAGCAAAATCTCCAGGCGCTACATTAGTTACCTCAATACCAAATGGTTTCAATTCCATACGCAAAGATTCTGTGATCAATTCTAGTGCCCCTTTAGAGGAAGAATAATAGCCACGGAAAGGCAACCCCATATACCCTGCGATAGATGTTACATTGATAATCAATCCGGTCTTTTGCTTGCGCATGGTTGGTAAAGCTGCTTTGATAACCGCAATAGGTCCGAATACATTGGTTTGAAAATTATTGACAATTTCAGCAGTAGGTACTTCTTCAATGGCTCCGGTAATTCCAACACCTGCATTGTTAATTAGAATATCCAAACGCCCTTCTTGCTCTACTACAGTTCGAATAGCTTCCGCAATACTAGCTTCATCGCGAACATCTAATTGCACTAAAGGAAACACAGAGGTCGTTACGCGCTCTGGATTTCTACTAGTTCCATATACTTTGTATCCTTTTTCATGTAAAAAGTTACCGATCGATTTACCAATCCCGGATGATCCTCCTGTAATAAAAACTACCTTCGTCATGTTTTTGCTTTGTTTTCAACAAATATAGCACAACTAATAAAAAAGACAATTGGAAGTCGTCTTTTAAAATCAAAGGGAATCGCAGAAGATGCCTATACAACAGAAAATAATTAGTATTTTTGATCACTTGTGATTCAATACATATCCTATCGAATATCCTATGAAAAAATATAGTATCCTAATTGCCCTTAGTGCCTTGTCGTTGGCCTTCATTCAATGTCAATCCCCACAAACCGTGGTACAAAACCCACCTACATTGACGGAAGAAGCTTATTTTAAGCGCATCTCTTCTGATTCGATTCAGCAAAGTTTATTGGTTTTAACGGCGGATAGTTTAGAAGGACGTCGCACAGGTGAACCTGGTCAAAAGAAAGCCGCTCAATACTTGGCGAATTACTATAAAAAACTAGGGATTGGAATGCCTCCACAAACTACGAGTTATTTTCAACCTATTCCTGCCTCGTTTATGACCAATTGGCAAATGCGATTAAAAGACAGTGAAAATGTTTGGGCGTTTATTGAAGGAAGTGAAAAACCAGAAGAAGTTTTGGTGCTTTCTGCTCATTTTGATCACATGGGTATTTTGCTAAACAAAATTTACTATGGCGCAGATGACAATGGTTCAGGTACCTCTGCAGTAATGGAAATTGCACGTGTATTTCAATCTTTAGTAAAGGAAGGGATTCGACCTAAACGCTCCATCTTATTTCTCCATCTTACAGGGGAAGAATTTGGTTTATTTGGTTCTAAATTTTACACCGAAAACCCACCTATTCCCTTGTCTAACACCATTGCCAATTTAAACATTGACATGATTGGAAGACGAAGCCCTGAACATCCTTCAACAGATGATTATATCTTTTTAGTGGGGTCAGATAAATTAAGTCAGGATTTACATGATACGGCAGAAAAAGCCAATGAGGAATCGGTACAATTAATGTTGGATTACACCTTTAATGACGATAATGATCCACAGCGAATTTACTATCGATCGGATCATTACAACTTTGCTAAAAACAATATTCCGGCGATCTTTTTTTACAATGGTACGCATGATGACTATCACCTACCCTCTGATACTTTTGATAAAATAGATTTTCCTATTCTAACCAAAAGAACGCAATTTATATTTGAAACTGCTTGGAAATTAGCTAATGGAGCAAATAGACCTCAACTCAACTAAAAATAGAATAAAATGGGCTAAAATCGTTGATATTTCGATTTTCGTCCTTTGTTTTGTTCATTTAATCCTGTGGATTATTCGCGCTTCCTATATTACGGGTTCCCATACGGGACCATGGGCAACTTGGGTGTATAATCACTTGTATACTCCTATGTACTATGCGTTATACGCACTTCCTATTGCCCTGGGATTTAGCGTGATAAATCGAAAACTATCGGTAGATTCTTTTGCTTTCCTCTCCCTTAAGTCATTGGTTATTACGTATATTTTGATTTTTATTTTGCGATGAGTGAGAGGGGATTAGAGGGTGAGGCGGTGTGAGGGTGAGATGTAAAATCCCGTAGTGGCAAATGGCAATTTGCCAAGTAACAAGATAAATTATGAAAAAAAGACGGTGAGAGGATGAGGCGATGAGCAAACCTCACAAAGAGCAAACCTCACAAAGAGCAAACCTCACAAAGAGCAAACCTCACAAAGAACAAACCTCACAAAGAACAAACCTCACAAAGAGCAAAAAAACAACTGGGCACCGTAAACCATCCCCTATTTAGAAATATACTTGCTATCTATATAATCTGTCAACCAAACACCATTTACAGAACAGAAAAACAACACGCCATCTTCTTGCATTTTCCCTGCTAAAATCGTCAATACAACAACTCGCCCATGACGGGAACCAACGGCAATTGCGGTTTCTTTATCTTGACTCAAATGCACATGTTGGCGATTCATTTTTTTGATTCCTTCCTCGTAAATGGAGGACAAAAAACGATTGGCTGTTCCATGATACAAGTATACTGGAGGCACTTGTGGAGTAAATTCTAAATCCACCACAATCGAATGCCCTTGATTGGCGCGTATTTTCGTTTGATCCTCATTCAAGGCATATCTTTTCTTTGTATTAGTTGCTACAATTTCATCTAATTCTTTTCGAGTAAAGGACACGCGGTGCTTGCCACATTTTTGAATTAATTCATCAATATCCGCCCAGCCATTCGCATCCAGTTGAATTCCTATTTTACTAGGTTCATGACGCAAAATCAAAGACAAAAATTTCCCTATACTTTTCTTTCTAGCTTCTTCCATTTAGGCTTGTAAATCTTCTACGGTTAATTTCATTTCTGTTAAACGATGCGTTAGATTAGTCAGGATGTAATTCTCTTCCGCACTGTCTTTATACTTGTGGTACACTGCTTGATATACTGGTAGTAAACTTTCATCTATTATGCCTCTTAGTGCTTGTAAACTATACAACACCACATTTTCATTTTCATCTTGTAATGCTTCTTTAAAAGAAACAATATAGGCTTCTTTATTTTCCAATTTACCCAGCGTATAGATAGCTTGACTGCGAATCTCAGCTTGTTTTGACGTTAATCCAGGCACAATTAAATACGCATAATTATCTGTTGCTTTTAAAACGATATAGCTGTAAAAACGATAGGTTTCTTCCTCTTCTATTTTATCCTTATACGCTTCTAATACAGGAAGCCAATAGGCCTCATTTGCTCCATACCAGTGAATTTGCTGCAAGACAAACAACAAGTTCGCTTCCACTTCTTCTTCTAAAAAAGAGATAGCACGATCAAAGGTTGTTTTCGCTAAAATCGAAATCAAATGTTGTCTTACTGTAACTGTTACTTGAGGAATTGTTTGTATCATCTCTTGAAGAATAGGTTCGCTTATTTCTTTTTTACTAATTAACCCATCCAAGTATTCCAATTGCTCTTGTTCTGTGGTAGCCATTTGAAAAGCCTCCCATAAGTCGATACTTGTTCCTCCCCTTCTGTAACCAAACCATCCAGCGTGTTCTGCGAGTAAATCCCCAGCAATAATTTCATCTAGCCAACGCTCATACCAAGCTAAAAAATCAGCTTCATAAGCAAATGCAGGTTTGTAATCATCATTGAGGTAAACAATTCTACCTTTATGTGGTCCATTTAAAATTAAACAAGTGGTAATTGCACATCCTTGCGTGCCAATAGGTAATAATCCACCAAATAAAGGTCCTACAATTGCATCGTAAGCTTCATCGGATAACTCCTCATCATACATGGCTTGCGTTAACGTTGTCCAAGTCTTATCTGTCATATCAGGATGCAATAGACAAGGATAACTCAAATAGCGCTTAACATCCCCTGCATTGAGGTCTTCTAGCCCATCCCCTAAAGGATAAATCCCATAATAGGGGCCAGCAGCACTTCCCATATAGGCGTTTTCTGTTGTATTTCCATTTCCTATTTGGGTTACAAATGCCACATAAGCTTCGGGTAGTTTAATTCCACACTTTTGTTCAAAAGTTGTTACTTCCTGAAGATTGACACACGCTCCTACTTTATATTCATGCGAATCTGCACCAAATACAACAAAATCTTCGTCGTATTGTTCAATATTCGCTAATTTTTCTTTGATTCTATTTAGTTGTATCTCCACTTTTCTTTTCCTTCTTTATTTTATTTTTGGCATCGACCAATATCCTACAATAGTCGGTTGATTTACTTGCACTTCTACTGTTTGCTCTTCCTCATTGGTTATCAGGATACAATCCCATAATTGCATTTCAAAAGATTGGGTATTAATCACAACTTCTCCCGCTGCTAATGCAAATAGCATAATAAACGGTTGATTTGTTTGAAAGGGTTCTTGACGCACCGCAACGACCTCATCGACAATCGTATCCTGCAGCATCAGATTAAAATCCGTTCCTTTTGAATAGGAAGTAATAGTATCCGTTGATTTGAATGTAAATAGCTCGTGATTTTCATAGTTCTGATCTACGCCATTGATTGTTAAGGTTAGCTTGCCATCTAACATCGCTAAATAGCGGTGATATCCTTCAAATTTTGTAAATTCAGAAGGAATCGTTTCAATGGTGGCACTACTAATGCGAAATGCAAACTTTCGATCTGCATATAGCGCCGTTTTAGGATGAATGCTATATTCTCTCGTTTGCCCGCCTGACCATTGGTTTGCAGTCACCGTTTCTTTTTGTATAAATTCAATATGCATCGTACAAATAAACCTTGTAATTGAAAGGTTAAAACTACCACATTTTTTTGGCTTATTAACTCCCTAATTCTAGTTGATTCTTGACTAGGTTATAGTATGTACTCCCTAATTGAACGTTTAATCATGCTATAACTACTATACGAAACAATATTACACCTTTCAAAATGATAGCAAAAACTTGAAAGAAATAAACAGCTATCATACATAAAAACTAGCTAAGTAATCATTTAGCTAGTTATTTAAAGGGTTAATATTCGATATATCTCTTTACTTTGATGTACCTTCTCTCGGGAATTTTTATTTTTATATAATAATGTTGGATATCCATCTTCATATGGATCGTATGAAAAATTTAATTTTTTGGAAAAGTCATTTTCTTTTGTGAATTTGATCCATCGATCATTCAAAAAACCAAAATTATCAATGGAATATCCCTTTTTATAATTCTCTACCTCTTCTAAAGTATTTTGAAAAATAGCAACATATTTTTTCTTCTTTTCCGTATCATTTTCAACTATTTCATTTAATTTTTTAAATGATTGTAAACAGAATCCACAAGATGTAGAAATCATTATAATATATGTTTTGTCATTATTAAAATCACTTAGAATATAGTGTTCTCCTTTTAAAGCTGTTAGGATAAATTTTTCGCTATTTATTTTTGTTTCCTTTCCAACTGAATCAGTCAGTATTATCTTTTCTATATTGCCTCCTAAATCCCTTGTTATATTAACCAGGATGCTATCAAAATCATTTTTAGTTCCCTTTCTTAATAAGTTCATATCAAATGAAAGAAGTTTTTCATCTTTTAATAGCATCCTATTTTTAAATGAATCAAGTTCTACATGATTTAAGTTTGTGTAAAGCATAGGTATTTTGTCCTTGATGTAATTTTCTTTATCATCTCCTTTTTTACAACTAAAAAAAAGTACAAAAAGAATGAAGTAGCTGAGTGATTTAATCATATTGTATAATTTTATAATTCATATTCGTTCATGTATAGCAAAAAAAGCTTTTATAATAGTAATAATCAATGCGTTTAGCAGAAGGTAGCAGGTATTCATATCCCTTCATTTCATCACAACCACTTATTCCCTTAATTCGCTCTCCCTTTTTCCTCTTCATTACTACTATTTTGTTTTTTTACTGCAATATTTTTGTTCCCAAAAGAATAAGACATAGAGAATCGGACATATTGTGTGTCATAATATTGTTTGAAAGTTTGAAATACATTTTGAGTGGTATTTGAAAGTAACATTCGATCCGTCCCCAAGATATTATTGGCATTTAATACACATTGTAACTTCTTGTCTAATAGAGACAACTTGATTCCTGCGGTTACATTAGCATTTGCACCTGCCTTATTTCCTGCATATTCGGAGGCAAAATCTTGTTCATAACTAATTTCAGCGGTTAGTGTTTTGGCAGCATTGAGGGTAAAACTACTTGTACTCATAAAATAAGCACCCCAGCCGCTATACTTCGGTTTTAAGTATATTGTATGCATATTTGTTTCCGTATAAAAAGTGTTGAATTCCAATGTATTGGTCCACCACGGAACTACATCTATACTGGTGTAGAAGTTTAGGTTGGCAATAGCAGCAGAATAATAGTTTAGCCGAACGAATTTCTGAAAATTCTGTTCCTCATTGTGAATGGTTAATTGACCGAATCCATTGGTTGTATGGGTATAAGACAAGGTTGTAGTAAATTGTTTTTTATAAGAATGAGACAATTCGACATTTGTATTGAAAGCGGGCTGTAAAAAAGGATTTCCCTCTTCATAAGACGTCGTATTGAGATACCATCGAGCTGGATTCAAATTTCCATAAGGTGGACGTGCTATTCGCTTGCTATATTTCAGCGTAAGATCATGATTACTAATTAGTTGATAGGAAACATACACGGTTGGGAATAATTTACTATACTTATTTCTATGGACTTGATCCATACTAAACGAATCGCCTTTATTTTGGGTCGCCTCAGCGCGTAACCCTGCCTTGACTTGCCATTTTTCTCCAAAGGACTTAGTACCTGAGAAATATAAGGCTTGTGTATTTTCCCAATAAGTAAATTGGTCTACTTGTTGATTGAGAGGTTGTAGATCCTCAACCATAGTAATAGCAAGAGCGCTATTCGTTTTAGTCAAACTCAGTTTTGCACCAAATTCTAAAGTTGCCCAAGTATAGGGAAGCTCAAAATCCAATTGCGTTGCCCAATTTTCAATCCGTTGTGTACTATTATTATTCAACCAAGTGGTGTTAATAAGCGCATTATCTCCTGTCCGTGTTTGATTAGTTTGTTTACTTTTTTTATCAGTAAAGTACACAAAATAAGCTGCGTCTAGGGTATACTTTTTGCCCAACGTATCTAATTGGGTAACCAAGGATGCCGAAAAAGCATGGTTGTAATTCTTATTCTTTGTTTGACTAACGGAAGGCAATCTGTTTATTAACCTCCCATTTTCTTGCTGGTAAATCAGTGTATTTCCCTCTCCATCAATCTTCGGTGTTGCACTATTACCCATATATTGCACATTGATTTTTCGCTTATCACTGATGGCATATCCCATATTAACTATACTTGAAAAGCCATTGTAGTGTACTCGGTTATAAACCATATTCTTCCAATAGGCCCTTGGATAATAATACTGCATATCATTGGTGTAAATTGTCTTATTTTGCAGCTTGGAAACATCAACTAAAAAGCTCCATTTTCCTTGTTGATAGTTGAAATTATTTCCCAAAGAAAACAAAGGATAAGTTCCTTGGGTATAAGATGTTCTGCTTGTGTTACTCCAACTATGTGGTGCTGATTTTTTTAATTTTATATTAATCAATCCGCCTTCTCCTTCAGCACTGTATTTAGCAGGAGGGACTGTTATTACTTCAATACTTTTAATATTATCACTAGTAATTCCTTTTAAAAATTGAATTAATTCATCTCCAGCTAGTATAATATATTTATCATCAACCAAAATTGAAACATTAGATTTCCCAGCTACAGCAATTTTATCATTCTTCACTTGAACACTAGGCGTTACTTTCAGTGCATCCAATGCATCACCACCGCTCGCAGAAACCGAATTTTCTACGTTAAAGACCAAGCGATCCACCTTGCGCTCGATTAATTTTTTCTTGGCTGTAATGGTAATGCTATCCAATAAAACACCTTCATCTACTTGAATCTTTCCTAAATTCATATCTTGTTCAACTACCAAATCCTGGCTATATTTTTGCTTACCGAATTCAATTAACAGTAAGGTGTAGTTTCCATGTAACACCTGTAAAGTAAAATTCCCTAAACTATCCGTATACGCATGAGGCGTATTTGAATTTGTACTACTGGTAAGATAAACATCCATGAATTCAACAGGTTGTTGTTTTGAATTCACCACTTGCCCTTGTAGCTGAAAAGATTGACCATAGCTCAAACAAGGAATTAGTAAAAAAACAAAATAACAAGGCGATAAATTATACATAATCCAACTATTTTTAATTTAAATTTTAAAAAACAAAACACTATTAATCAGTGCATTAATTAATAAAATCTAAATTAAAGAAGGGAGTCTAAATAGTAACTACTCCTAAGGGTAGTTTTTAGCTCAGCACCAAAAAACTACCCCTAGGAGTAGCCAAAAGATTAGGTATCTTTCCTGCAATAAGCGTCGGTATAGATACCTACATGTCTTTATTCCTATCACGATTCAAATATTTCATTCCTATTACGTACAACTAAGAAACATCATTGCTCTACATCTATTCTTTTCTATTATTTTTAAAGTAAAGCCCCTTTAATCAATTATAGAAAAACAAAAAAATGGAAGTAAAACAGAAAGAAATGGAAGCAAGCGCTCCCAACTACCTAGAAGCTGTACAAGCGTTAGCTAGAATGACGTATAAAAGCATTTACATCATTGATCATCAAAAGAAAGTATTTGATTATGTTTCGGATAACCCTCTTTTTCTCTGTGGATATTCCGTTTATGAAGTACAAAAAATGGGATTTGACTTTTATACCCAATGCATTCCTGATCAGGATCGAAATATGTTAATTAAAATAGCGGAAGCGGGATTTCATTTTTTGTATGCTATTCCCATGGAAGAACGAACACAATATACCTTAGCGTGTGATTTTCATCTGAAACACAAGCAAATTCCCCTCCTTTTGATTCACCATGAGATAACCCCACTTTGTTTAACAACAACAGGAAAATTGTGGAAATCTATTTGTATTGTCTCGCTATCGACTGCATATCAAATGGGAAATAGTAAGATATTTAAGTTAAACAGCACATCTACTTGGAGGTATGATTTAAGCCACAACACTTGGGAAACCGAGATCAAGCCTAAACTTTCTCCTAGAGAGTTGGAAATTTTACAGTATGCTATCAGGGGCTATAAGATACACGAAATAGCTTCTTGCCTTTATCTAACCTCCGATACAATTAAATTTCACCGCAAAAAGATTTTAGATAAATTACGGGTGCATACCATAGCTGAGGCCATTCGCTATTCAATTGTCAACAAATTACTATAATATTACCTACACTTGTAGACCTTTCCCTGTCTCCCTATAACTACAAAACACGAACTGCGTTCATGTTTTGTATCATAAGTTTACCCTTTAAAAAAAACGTTTAATCACGTGAAAAATTTGAACAACATCATCCATAGCACATTCCATAATTGCATAACTGGTATTGCGGCTAGACAAGATCAATTTTCGACTTTGCGGATTGTAATCTGTAATATCCTTATGAAGAATATGGTCTTTGGTCACTAATACAAAACCGTACTTTGTAGCTTTAAAACCTCCCTCCCATAGATTCTTAGGAATTTCTTTCGCTAGAATTTCTGCTCCATTTGGTGTATCTTCAATATTACCTCCGTTCATCGTGTCCCCTACTACTTCAAATGCTTGATAATAACCAAGTTCAAAATAATCCACACTAAACTCTGCTCGCACAAAGTGATCTTGAAGCAAATGAACATCTTGATACTTTTCAATATAGGCCGTATGTGCTGTAAATGGAATTTTAAGAACCTCCATATCTATTTTCCGCCCCGAGTAAAAAGTAAAAATATTTCCTCGCTTGTTATAAAAAATTTCAGGCACCTGGCTTTTGGTCAAATACGTCGCTTCACTTTCAAATAACACATGTATCCCCCTTTTCTGGCCTTTCAACGCTTCATCGTGCATCGTTTTGGGTTGTGAAATAAATAAACTCCCTTCCCCATTTGCTAGCCACTTGCGATTTAATATAGGAGCAAATGTGACCAATCGATTAATAAAGCTTGTACTGATATTCACTTTCCCATTGACAATTTGGGAAAAAGAAGATTTCTTATACCCCAATTTTTGAGCAAGGTCGGTATGATTTTTAGCCAACCCTTCAAAAATAATCCACTTAACTGCCTCATTGAGGCGTTCAATTTTATCCATATCTAAATAATTTACTAAAAATACACGAACGTTATACGTAATTTTTCATGGTAGAAAAAAACTTTGTTCGTACATTTGATTTTACACTTAAATAGCAAAAATACAGAAAAATCAACAACAAATAATCAATTATATTTACAATAATTCAAATATAAATCATTTTTATTACAAAATTCAAATATAAATCCATCCAAAAAATAAACTATTATGAGAACCAATTGGCAAAACATATCCCAACAAGATTTTTCGCAAGAACTCCTTCAGCAGTTAAGCGTTTCTATTCAAGAAAAACAATTATTCACCCTTTGGTTTGGCCCCATTTGGGAATCTTCAAGCCTTCGTGGATTATGGATGTATGTACAAGATAAAACTCAAACAAATCTTCGATTTTCTGCTGCATACAGACAAACACTACTAGAGGAAGAACAGCTCCTTGTTGTTATACTTGACGCTGCGGATTTAAACTATCACCAGACGATAGGTAATACCCTATTCAAAACTAGCTTACTTCCCAGTCGTATCATGTATCAAACAACGGCAATTCCTCCCCCTCAACAAGTCCCTAAATCCCTTGAAAACTTTATTGCGCTCTATCAAGACAAACACGCTTTATTATCTTCCTATTGTAGTGATTTTGTTGCACAAAATTATCGCGGAAGTAGCCACGCATTGCTCAAGTCATTGACTTATGATATTGATGTCTTGGAAACTGTTTTACTAGGTGTACCGCAAACAGCAGCAACTTTAACCCAACGACTCTTGCTTTTGGAACAACTTATACCTAAAATGAAAACACTATTTGTCAAACGTGAAGCGGAAGCGTACTATATTTTAGACGATTTGGCACAAGAGCTAGAAGATGTTCCATATACGATGTGGAATATAGCCCTTCAAAAAATTCAAAAGAAACTCCACCGTATTGTTCTTTTTGTGTTAGAACAAATGAATGCATCACCAACACGAATACCACGCAAACGCAAAGGAGGAAAGCAAAAAAAGAAACCTTTTACGTACCAAGAAAAACTAGCTCCCCTACTAAGGACCAATCAAGTTGAGGAGATTTATCAATTTCATAAAATTCTTTATTTACAGCAAACAAAACAGCAAAAACACATTTATTTACTGGTGATTACCAAAGAAGATCCATCCAAAGAAATAAAAAAAATCCTACAAGAAATTGAAGCAAAAAAAGAGGAGATTCGCTTTACTCTACTGGCTCATTCTCGCTTTTATATTCAAGAGTATGTATATGAATTTTTTGATTTTTTCAACACAGTGGTCCAATCCAAAAATAGGGTTTATGCTAGTGACTATTATCCTACTATTCATTGGTATAAGAGCCAGATGAAAGATTACAGTGATTTCATGCAACGTTATCAAGGGCATTTAGCGCAAATCAATCAAACGATTCAACACAATTTTAAAAATCCGCAAGGCGATACGTTTATTACAACACATCATCTGCATACTTGTTTAATCGTTAAATTACAAATTTACATTCTGCATCGCTTACGCTATTTGCCCCAAACCAATAGCATTCATACTTTGGTTCATTTAGCCTTGTATGCTAAAGACAAACAAGCCCCTAAATTAAAGTCTTTATATGATGTCTTGCATCCGCATGTATTTGCTTATACCGTTCAAAATAAACAAGAAAAAAAATACAATTTGGTACTAGATGCATCCGTTGTTAAACACTTACAGCAATTTTTTTCCACATTGGACATTGAGTAATTTAAACAAGCTATATTCAACAATTAATTCCCTATAACACAAACCTGTACAATACTTCGTTACGGTGCAGGTTTTTCTTCTTTGGACTCTCCTAAGTAGGAATGTATATTTTTTGCAAAATCTCTTGGTATTCTTTCTGAGCCTCACTACTAAAGGTAATCCCTCCTCCACTTTTATAATACAGCTGTTGCCCTTGTTGTTCAATAAAGCGAATCATCACAGCCGTATCTAGTGAATCCCCAGTAAAAAGTCCACAAACACCGGTATAATACTCCCGGTCATATTCCTCTACTGCTTCAATAATAGCTACCGTTTTTTCTTTAGGAGATCCTGTAATAGACCCTGCAGGTAACAGCTGATTTAAAATATCGCCTATTTTATCTTGCCATCCTGCTTCTAAATCACCGCTGATTTGCGAACTCATTTGCAATAACTCCCCCTTGGTGGTTTGGAGCTTATCCAAATAGCGAAAGCGATCAACTCCCACATGTTTGGCTACAATATTTAAATCATTGCGAATTAAATCGACAATCGTATAATGTTCCGCCGTTTCCTTTTCATCTTGGAGAATTAAGGTTTCTGCTTGTGGAATTGTAGCGTCAATGGTTCCTTTCATCGGAAAAGAATAGATGCGATTTTCTTTGATTTGAATGAAGATTTCAGGAGAAAAACAGATCATTTGATCTTTTACCCAAAGCTTGTATTTAGCTTTACTTGCATAAAAAACATCTTGTAAGCTTCCATCTATTTCAATAGGGGTAGAAACCGTTAAATTCATCAGATAGGTATTTCCCTTCTGAATTTGTTCAATTACTTGATTAAATCGACCTTGATAGGTTTCAAAAGAAAGAGGATAAGCGCGAAGTTCAACTGCTTTATACGCTGGTTGAGCCTCTTGATTGGTTACTCCATTAAAAGCAAATAAAATTTCCTCAGCATCAACCTCATCTAAAGGAATGACTTGCCCTTTTTCTCCTTTGTAATCCACAAAAAATAAAAAAGGTTTTCTCTCCTTTCCCAATGCATTCATACTTGAGATAATTGTATCTTTGATGCCCATAGTCTAATCTAAATTGAAGGTCAAAAGTACAAATTGTTTATGAGCCAAAAGAAGGAAATTATAATTATCGATAATCGAGATTCGTTTACTTACAATTTGTATCAAATTTTTGATGAGCATCCCCTTTGCAATATCCATATTGTACAGAGTGATCAAGTACAACTTGACGATTTAGCGGCCTATGATCAGTTGGTTTTATCGCCAGGTCCAGATGTACCTCGCGCCTATCCTATTCTCTTCGATATTATTGCGCGTTATGAGCATTCAAAACCCATCCTTGGTGTTTGTTTAGGTCATCAGGCTATTGGAGAATACTATGGAGCAGAACTGTATAATATCGCACAAGTATTTCATGGGCAAACGCGTTTTTTACAGCTCCTTACCCCTGATTTGCTTTTTAATAATATCCCTGACCAAACTCCCATTGGATTATATCATTCTTGGGCATTGTCTCCACAAAACTTCCCAGAAACGCTGGAGATCACAGCAATGAGCAATGATCAGATTATCATGGCTTTTGCGCATAAAACAAAAAACGTCAGAGGGATTCAATTCCACCCTGAATCCTATATGACTCCAGCGGGTAGGCAAATGCTTGCCAATTGGATTGAACAATAACAACATCCTATTGGTTATTTTTTTAGCTTATTTTACCTAAGAGTTGACACCTTCTTTACTAGATTTTCGGCGTGGATGAATTGTGCTTAAATCATAAAACTTCTAAAAAATATTGTCAGGCTAAATTGAAAATGGTAAATTCAAGGTTTTATAGGTTAAACAAATTTTTTAGATGAAAGCTGGAATAATACAAGATCCTAAGGTTCAGAAATATCTTCCCTATTTAGGCGCTTTAGCTATTTTTATGCAAGCATTAGATGGTACAATTCTAAATACAGGTCTTCCTTCTATCGCTAAAAGTTTAGGAGAATCACCTCTTGAGATGCAAAGTATTATTGTTTCCTATACCCTAACGGTAGCGTTGTTGATTCCTCTAAGTGGTTGGCTTGCCGATCGATTTGGAACCAAGCGTATTTTTATATTAGCCGTTGCTTTATTCACGTTGGGTTCCCTGTTTTGTGCTTTATCTAATACGTTAAATGAATTAATCTTTGCCCGTATATTTCAGGCTATTGGGGGTTCTATGATGGTTCCTGTAGCCCGATTAACCCTCCTCTATGCCTATCCCAAAGATCAGCTTTTAAAGATCATTAATTTCATTACGATTCCCGCCTTAATTGGTCCGATGTTAGGCCCTACTGCGGGGGGATTTCTAGTAGAAAAATTATCCTGGCACTGGATTTTCTTGATCAACTTACCCGTAGGAATTATTGCCATCATTCTCGCTCGCTCTATTATTCCCAACTTCACCAACAAGGTTGAGCGATTCGATGTGATTGGATGGATCTTTTTCAGCGGTGGATTGACCTTATTAACCTTGGCTATTGAACGCTGGAACTCGCCTACTATATCTGTTTTCCAATTGGTCGGTTTATTGGTCTTAGCCTTATTGCTTATCGTAGCGTATATTTTCTATGCCAAACGCAGTAGTCACCCACTCATAAAGTTAGATTTATTTAAAATCAAAACCTTAAATATTGGGTTGATTGGTAACTTAGTGACGCGATTCGGTATTGGTGGAATGCCATTAATGATTCCATTACTTCTGCAATTAGGTTTTGGATACTCTGCTTTTTATGCTGGTTTGATGATGATTCCACAAGCGTTGTCCAATTTAATATCTCGAAACTTTGTCATTCCCATTGTGAAGCGCTATGGCTACAAAAAAACCTTGGTATTTAATACGATTGCAACGGGTGTGCTCATCAGTATGTTTTTCTTTGTCAAGCAAGATACTCCGTTCTTTGTCATTATTTTATTGATGGTATTTAACGGTGCTTTTAACGCGGTACAATTCACCTCTATGAATACCATTTCCCTCGCAGATTTAGACAATTCAACATCAAGTGATGGAAATAGTTTACTATCAGTTACACAACAATTGGCTATTAGTTTGGGAATTTCCATTTCGGCTATGTTTTTACAACTCTTTCAAGGGAGTACGATTGATACACCCAATCACCCTACAGCGGTATTTAATTATACCTTTTTAGTCATGGGTATTTTGACCATTTTATCGAGCGCTGTTTTTATGAAACTCAATAAAAATGATGGGGCTAGTTTATCTGGTACACAGGATTATAATACTACCAAAAAATAAACCTCAAGCTTTTCAGCTTGAGGTTCTGCAAATTAATATAAAACAACATAACTAAATAGTTATAGCGATTGCATCAAAAGCATAGATGGAGCGTGATTCAACCAGATACTTCTCGTTTCAATCAATTTTTTCCAACTATCTAACGTAATGAGCATCAAGTCAAATTCCTCAATGAATTCCTTCGACACTACCTTGTTACTTACGATGCGTATGTGATTTGGCTTATACTGTTCAATAAGCCTGATATTTTCTTTAAACTCAGTATGATTTTCTAGCTCTCCTGTAGCATCTAAAATCGAAACTTGTACGTCATTATTACGAATCATCTTCTGCGCATACGACAATAGTTTTAAATCTCCTTTGCTAAAAATAGGCAAGAATACATGCTCTAATTTTTGAAAATCCTTGTTAATCAAGATTCCTAGTGGCACTTTTGTTCGATTCATTATTTGCTGCGTACGTGCATTAAACCACGAATTTTCAAACAATTTTTCTCTACCTGTTACTTTGTTTAGCAATACATCTGGATTGATGATACGCGTTGTAAAACCAAGGATATTTCCCAATACAGATCCGCGATAAATCGAATATCCCATTTCAATCAGGAGTAAATCACAAGTTTCTTGGTGAACCATACCTACGACATCACTTTCAATGTCATTGGATACCTTATAATACGTTTGAACTTCTTGGTCCATTTCTGTCGCTTGTTCTTGTACTGCCTCAAATATCTCCTCTTCATAATCTTGCGTATTAAAGGAGTTTAATTCCTGGCTATCAATCATGTGCATCGCAGTAATACGCGTATCTACACTTGATTTACCTGTAAAGGCATTGGCCAACTTCATCAACGGAGCTAAACTTAGTTTATTTTCAAAGAACAAGAACACTTGATACTTACCAATAATCACCCCTTTGTGTTGTGGTTCATCTCCAAGCGGACCGAATATTTTAGCAATTAAATCCAATAAAGGTCCAGTCATAAAGGTTGTTGCTAACGCCATAATCACCATCATGGCAAATACCTCTCCTGTCATTACTCCGAGGTCAAAACCAATATTCAAGACAATTAGTTCCATCAAACCTCGGGTATTCATCAAAGCACCAATCGTCAAGCTATCCCGCCAATTAATCCCGACGAACTTGGCTGTTATGGCACTTCCAACAAACTTACCGACTGTAGCCACAAGAATGATTAACCCTGTTATTTCCCATAGGTAAGGTTCATTTAGCAACCCTATTTCTGTACGTAATCCCGTATAAACAAAGAACAAAGGCAAGAATAAAACAACAGCTACATCTTCTACTTTTTCGATGAATATTGTTCTAAACTTCATATTATCTGGCATGATAGCACCCGTCATAAATGCACCAAATAAAGCGTGAATACCGATTACTTCTGTACAATAGGCAGAGATAATTAACGTCAATAAAAAGATAGCAACAGTTCCTTTCGATAGCAACTTACTATTCCCTTGATATTTTGCAATTCGCGCCAAGAAAGGACGAACCAGCTTTAACATGACGATTACATAGACAATAGCCAATGCAATGATATAAAGAGAGCTCACGAAACTTCCTGCTTGTACAATAGCAATTACTGCTGCTAACAAACACCAAGCGGTGATATCATCCGCTGCTGCACAGGTAATTACAATGGTTCCTATTCGCGTTTTCTGTAATCCCCTTTCTTGCACAATCCGCGCCAATACGGGAAAGGCCGTAATACTCATGGAAATCCCCAAAAAGAGCCCAAAGGAAAGGAAATCAACACCATCAGGTGCAAACGATTCGAATATATAGTAGGCCAACGCCATTCCCAAAGCAAATGGGATCACAATACTCGCGTGGCTAATTAAAACAGCATCATGTGCTTTATTCTTTAATATCTTGAGATCTAGTTCCATTCCAATCACAAACATGAAGAGAATTAATCCAATTTGACTCAAAAAACTTAAATTCCCCAAAGATTGCGTAGGGAACATAACAGCTGAGAACTCCGGAAAATAAGTTCCGACCAAGGAGGGTCCTAAAGCAATACCGGCGATAATCTCACCAATAACGGAAGGTTGTCCAATTTTTTTACAAATCCATCCAAACACCCTTGCAACTAAAACGATGGTTACAATTTGAGCTAAAAGTAAAGCTAAGGGACTTTCTAAATTGTGTACTAAGGTTTGAAGAAAATTTTCCCAAGCCGTATTGTCGGAAACAATGGCTTTTGTATTTACTTCCAATTTTGATCCTTGTGTAACTACCCAATAAATAAGAGCCGTACATCCACCAATAATTGAAACGTAAAGTAGGGTATTCCTATATTTTGACATCATGATTAAGGTTTTCGATTTCAGAGGCAAAACTCTGAAATTTATAGGTTCAAAAACCATGCCTTGAGTTCAAACCAAGCTTTCTTGTAATGAAACGCGAAATTCTTGTAATGAAATTATATCTTATCTAGGAAATCTGTTTTAAAAGTAACCCCTAAGGTCAATTCGAGGGGCTTTCCTTGCTCTGTAAATAGCTGGGTAGTGATCAAATCATGCCCAAAAAAGCGCACAATCTTCAACGCTATAATTTCGCGTTTATTGATGCGACAAAACTTATGAGCAGGTAATACCTCTACTAATTTATCTAATGCAATATTCTTAGCAATTAAATGCTGTTCACCTTCTAGAATAATTTCTTTATCGCGGCCGTCATTTTCACACGTTTTGATATAGAGAATATCATCAAACTGCAAAATGGCTTTCCCTTTGTTGGAATTGATGGTCAACGATGTATTTTGTTCGATGGGTTTCAACTGGCGCATTGCCTTTTGAATCGCGCGTTGCAATCGCTCTTTTTTTATGGGTTTAGCGATGTAATCGATTGCATCTACTTCAAAGGCTTCTAGGGCATATTCTTTATAAGCAGTAACAAATACAATTCCTTTGTTGGTCAGCAATTGAGCAACACTCAATCCATCCATACCAGGCATATTGATATCGAGAATCGCCAATTCAAAATCCAAAGAAGGGGCTTCTTCTAAAAATTGTGTGGGATCATCAAATACTTTCACGACTTCAATTTCGGGAATTTGTTCACATAACATCTTCAAGTATTTTAACCCCAACAACTCATCATCTAAGAGTATACATTTTAGCTTTGAAATCATACAAATTAATTTTTAAATGCATCGAGTGTACTTGCTCGTCTTCTGATTTTTCTAATTTATAGTAAGGACCGTAAATCAAATGCAAACGCTCACGCAATGCGGATAAACCATATCCTCCTTTTTCTTTTCTAAGCGAACCTTTGGAAGATTTCTTATTAGAAACAACTAAATCAAACTGTCCATTTTTTAATTTAAACAGAATGGTAATAAAGGCATCATTTCCTGTTAAATCTGCGTGCTTAAAGGCATTTTCAATCAACTCGACACAAATTAAAGGCGCAACTAAATCTTCTCCGTACAGTGCCTCTACTTCTCCAATATTCGAGCGAACATCCAAGCGAAAAAGAGGATTCAACTTAATCTTATTAATATCAATCAAACGC
Organism: Myroides gitamensis; assembly: GCF_029894455.1. Taxonomy (NCBI): domain Bacteria; kingdom Pseudomonadati; phylum Bacteroidota; class Flavobacteriia; order Flavobacteriales; family Flavobacteriaceae; genus Myroides; species Myroides gitamensis. Next base: position 947,695 of record NZ_JARYHN010000001.1, on the reverse strand, counting down.
AAGGCAAATTCGTGTTCTTCTTTTAACGTTACTAGTTTACGTTGACTATCATATAAGATATAATCCAGTACACCTGCCATCTTATCCAAGGCATAATACGTCTGGTAAGCATGAGATTGAATGGAATTTAAAATATTTTTGAACAAATGAGGGTCCAACCTCGATTCTAAGTTCTCTAATTGCAGATATTTGATTTTAGTATCAAATAAATCCTTTTCTTTTTCAAAAGCAACGCGCTGCTTGTTGTATTGTAATAAAAAGTACAACAAGATCCCAACGATAATCAATAACAACAAGATGATAAAAAGATATAAATACTTCATGCTCTGCTCTTTTAGCTACTATTTTTCAACTGCGAATTTCTACCGTGTGGCTCTTCCTTATGAGGATTATGGCAATACGGTTTAGTCGAATCAGTTGAATATTTCAGCGGTTTACGCTCTAGTATTGCTAACAAATGTACAGTTTTCTCTGTATATACTCTTTCCTTCGATTGGAATATTTAATATTCCTTGTACAAAACAAAAAAAGAGAAGTTCATTTTAAACTTCTCTTTTTACACCCAAACATGAGTTATAATATGTTGTGCTAATTCTAGAAATCGATCTTAGCAATCTTGAATTCATCTCCTCTTTTGATTAAATGAAATTTCTCAACTGCTGCCGTTTTATCGTATTGAACATCGTATTCAAATTCGAATTCTTTAATTTTTTCTTTTTTGTTTTCCTCTGTCATATCGCCTTCTCTAAAAACAGCTTTAACGATATGTCCGAGTTCTGCTTGTCTCTCCTTTAATTTAGCATAAAACTCCGCTTCTGTCGTTGTTTTAAAAAAATCTTGGTCGAGATATTGTTTCAAATCGTCATACTTTTCTTCTCCTAAATTATAGTAATACCAACCTATTAAAGTTTTTCCTGCATTCTCATCCCCCAACGCTCTACTGTTTTTTGTTTCTTTACAACTAACGAATAGAAAAACGCTACAAATAATCACAAATAAGTTTCTCATAAAAATTATGGTTTATAGTTAATCAATGCTTTCCCACCTCCAAGCTTATTGTTGGAAGCACTTTAAAGTTAAGAAAAATTTATGATTTTAACAAAATAAAAAACAATATTTATTAGAAACTTTTCTTCTGAAAATAATAGGTATACACCCAGGTTAAGGTAAAGGGTTGGAATGATATCCAATCCTGGAGATAGCTCTTCCACAAAATTGACTAATGCTCCTACTTTCCCTACTTTCCCAGGGTACATTTTGGCTAAGATAAAAGCCGATATCGGGGCCCAAATCACGTCGCTAAATTCTCCTAAGCCAGGAATCAAATAGCTTGCCATCCCTAATAAATCAAGGAATAGACCAATAATCAACTGTCTTGTTTTGAGTGAATTTGTTTGTGTTTGTTGCTCTTGCATGGGTCGGTTTATTTTAATTTAGAAGTGTAATTCTTTTTAAATTTTTCGACTTTTGGTTTTACCACCATCTGACAATACGGGTTTTCTGTTCCTTTGCGTTCAAAGTAGTTTTTGTGATACTCTTCTGCTACATAAAAGGTTGAAGCGGGACTTACTTGTGTAACTATAGGTTGATCAAAAACCTTTTCGTCATTTAAAATTCCGATATATTCTAAAGCAGCTTGTTTTTGTCCTTCATCTACATAGAAAATTTCACTTCTATATTGTGTCCCCACATCCTCTCCTTGTCGATTTAACGTCGTTGGATTGTGTGTCGCAAAAAAGATTTCCAATAATTCAGTATAACTAATCTCATGTTCATTATAGGTGATCTCAATGGCTTCTGCGTGCCCTGTTTCTCCAGTACAAACTTCTTCATAAGTAGGATTCGCCTTCGCTCCTCCAATATACCCTGGAACTGCGTCGATTACACCTTTTAAACTTTTAAATACCGCTTCTGTACACCAGAAACATCCCCCTGCTACTATTGCTTTTTTCATTTATTCTATACTTTACTACTTCTTTTTACTAGGTCTAAGTTATTAATTATCATTGGAAGTCAACAATCATTTGAAATATTTTTCCTTTTTTAATTTTTAATTGAAGTAAAACATTGTTATTTTGTAATCGATCAAAGACAGTATTATGATACGAGCGACGAATATTAGAAAATCCTATGACCAGTTAGAAGTTTTAAAAGGAGTTGATATCCACATCAAAGAGCGAGAAATCATCTCTATTGTGGGTGCATCTGGTGCTGGGAAAACAACCTTACTTCAAATTTTAGGGACATTGGACAAACCTACTATTCAACCAAATAGCTCTCTTGTCATCAATAATACGGATGTTTTACAGTTGAAAGACAAAGAAATTTCTACCTTCCGAAATCTCAACTTGGGATTTATTTTTCAATTTCATCAACTACTTCCGGAGTTTAATGCCTTAGAAAATGTATGTATTCCAGCCTTTATTGCAGGAAGAGAGAAAAAAGAAACGGAACAAGAAGCTAAAAGACTATTGGACTATTTAGGTGTTTCACATCGATCACACCATTTTCCTTCCGAACTATCTGGAGGAGAACAACAGCGTGTTGCCGTTGCTAGAGCCTTAATTAATAAACCCAAAGTAATCTTCGCTGATGAACCATCGGGTAATTTAGATACAAAAACGGCAGAGAACTTACATAATCTCTTCTTCCAATTGAGAGAAGAATTTGGTCAAACTTTTGTTATAGTAACACATAATGAAGAACTAGCTGATATGGCTGACCGCAAACTCATCATGACCGATGGTTTGATGACTAGTAATTCATAGCCTTGATATAAAATAAAAAAGGGTAGCTCAAATGAGTTACCCTTTTTTGTATCCACTTACAAAGCTGTTTATTTCTTTTGCAACGTCAATTTGATACCGTTACTTGGAATCATGCTATCTAAGTATAAGGTTCCAACAATTTCTCTATTGGTATAGCTCGATACTTTAAAGTAATACTTGATTGTTGAGTGCTTATCCTCAAGAAGCAAGGTACTTGAATTATACAAACTGTAATAACGCATTTCATCAACAAGGTACAATACCGGATTGTATTTGCCCATATTCTTAGCTTCCGCTTCCATCTTTTCTGATTTGAACTTCATTTTGATCACATACTCAGTGTTATTATCTTCATATCCTCTCCATTCACCATAGAACATTTGTAAATTGATATTCACGTGATTGTCGTCATCATCGTCTCCTCCACCAGTTCCTGGATCCACATCTACTACGCGTTCCAATTGTCCTGTTTTACCATTTTTAAAACCATCTTTGATAATCATATCAACATCTAGTAAATTGGCCGTATAGTTCGAAATATTAATTACTCCATAGTCACCGTCTTGAGAACTCCCTTCGACTAAAGTTAACTGTACTCTATTTCCCTTTACGGTATAGGTTCCTTTTTTCTCTTCTCCTCCTTGTGTATAAGTAAAGTTCATGTCTTTTTTAAATTCGAAAATAGTTTCTACTGTAGACGGAATAAACTTCCATTTTCCGGTTACTACTGCATCAACATCCTCTTTGTCCATGAAGCGGATCTCAACCGTATTACTGGTTTTAAACCCTGCCTTTTGGGCATAAACTTTAAAACTGGCTGCTGTTTTTGAAGAAAAAGTAGTAGCATTTAAGGCTTGTTCATTGACAAAAAGCTTCGCATCTGTCACGACATTTCCCTTTTCATCGACAACTTTAAACGAGATATCTTCATTTACAAAAGCGTCCTTCGGGCTAGCCGTTAACCTCAAAGTAGGCAATTTGGTTGTGGGTGTAGTATCTGGATCTACTGTATTATCATCTCCTTTACTACAACTAGTTACCATAATAAATAGTAACATTAGGACATTCAATAATCCTGCTTTTTTAAAACTCATAGTGTGTGTGTTTAAAATAATTATAATTATGTGTGCTACTTAGCACTATTGATACAACTTTGGATTCAACCCTTTGAATTCCTTTATATTCTTGTGATTATTGGGCTATTTTACTGTTTCTTATAGACTGAATAACTGCTATGCGTTTTGCCTGCTAAACGGGTTTCTTGCTCTAGATAAAAGGTTTTTTTATCTGCACTGAAAAAAAGCTCAACTGTTTTATTTTCAGTTGTATTTGTTCCTTTCAGTTGATACTTATCTCCTCCTATTTTCGTCCAGGTTCCTAAGACTACTCCATTGGATTTGCAGTTAATCGTATTATCAATTTCAGTATAATAGTCATCATCACTTCCAAAAATGCTAATTCCTGCGCTTTTACTTGGCTCACCTGCGGCTTTGTATTTCACGCGCTCCTGGCTATAGGTTTCATGGGAATACTGATCCTTTCCGAATACATAAACTTCTTTGAGATCACAGATTCCCAACGTTATCAAACGATCATTTTCTATTCTTTCTCTCAATCTCCAAATCCCAACGAGGTCTTCTTTAGGCGTATCTGAGGAATCGTCATTTTTATTACATCCTAGTAACAAAAGGAATAGGCCTATGACAGCTAAACTTCCTGCTCTTTTCATCTCTTCTAAATTTATTGTACAAATTTTAATCCAACACTTACGATATTCGCACTTAACCCATCGTTTCGATCATAGTAGTTATACCTGATTTCAAAATTTTTCAAGGAGAAACCGCCAATTGCTGCTTTGCTAAAAGGATTGTTGTAAACCAAACCACCTCCATACTGATGACTATCAAAGGCGGATAAGTCATAATCAGAAGTGTAATATTTTTGCTTGGTTGTATGTTGACCAAAGGGAGCAAAGTATTTAGTTTCACTTTGGGTATAGAAACGATACATCAGAAATAGTGTAATGCGTTCTGATATTTTTACAGGCAATTCCAAACTAAAAGTATGTGATCGCAGTTCCCAGTCATCCGTATAAAAACGGTAATAGCTGCGTAGAGTTAACCAATTGTTGACGTAATAATTCAGACGCATACCAATCGGTAATTTAAAACGCGTATCAGGTAGGCGTTCGATGTCATCTGCTAAGCGATACACTTCTGTATTTTGCGGAGAATCATAGAGTGGAATATAATTCGGCGTACCTATATAGTAAGCGGGTTTATCTGCAAAATAGATGCGGTGATAAGGCGTTGATAGCAATCCCTTTTGATATAAAACATCCGCAAATACAGCGAGTTGCATTTTTTCTGTTACAATTTGTGTGGCGAATAATGAAACCGCGTATGAATTGCGTTTATAATCATCAAAAGCGACAAATCGATCAGGTAAATATTTAGTAGATACATTTCCGTTTTGGTCATAAATTTCCACATTAGCAAAATAGCCTGCATTTTGGAAATTGGTCCCATAGGTATGATATTCATCTAATTCAGTAGGATAGAAAGGCTTCCACGTATCAAAATAAGCATTAGCTTTTAGCCCAACTTCCGTATTCTTTTCATTGAAGAGCTTTGTTACACCAATGCCTACGCCGATGGATTCATAATCAAACTCTCTTGCAACAGCAGCATTAACCGTAAGAATGGTGTTTCTATCATCCGAACTGTGGCTGTAATTCGCCCCCAAATTGTACAAGACATCTTTGCGAGAAGGCCCTGTTGAGGCATACCAAGGGCTACCATATTGCAGTGTTTTAGTACTTTCAACCGAAGTAGCACCTGTAGAAGCCCCCGTAGCATTTACTTGCGTAATCTGTCTACTCATAAAAGGGTTGATATTACTTGAAGACGCTGAAGTATAAGCTGAAAATCCCACATCAAAAGACAATACTCCATCCAAACGCACTGGAATAGACAAAATCATATTTCCGGCGTAATTATCCAGTTCTTCCGTTCCCATTCCGCCATTTACAGCCGAATGCTTTCCTTTTTGATCATAATAACTACCTAAAAAGTCAAGTTCTGTTGTTTCCAAGACTTTCTTTTTATAGCTGGGCGGGGTCGAGTTATGTTCTTGTGCAGATAGCAATCCTGATACACAGGTTAAAGACATTAAAGTAATGAGTCGTTTTTTCATTGTTTTTTATTTAATTGCATCCACAACCTCCACCCGTTTTACCTCCATTGGCGCCCGAAGCCCCTTCTCTGTACACCTGAAAATTAGTTTCATAGCGTTCGCATGTATGCGCACTTAGTACCATATCGGGATCATTGATGTATTGCTTCTCGTATTCTTTGACCGTCTGACAGGACGGGAGAAGCAAGACCAAACATCCCATGTAAAATAGTTTTCTCATTGTTAAATCGTATTGGTTTTAATGTTATTTGAGGTGAATAAATTGGCTTTATGATCGACAATAACACAACTAGCACTGGGAATCTGGTTGATGAGGTGCAAGCCCGTTTCAATTCCCATCACGGCAATAGATGTTGAGATTCCGTTAGCCAATTCTGCTTTAGGAGCAAAAACAGTAACACTTGCTATTTCTGTTGTGGGCATCCCAGTGCGAGGATCAATAATATGTGAGTATTTTTTATCGCCGATGACCGCGTATTTTTCATACGTTCCCGAAGTGACAACAGCGCTATTTTCTAAAGGAAACGTAGCGAAAACCTTTGCTTTATTTAGGGGATTTACGATGCCAACCGACCAAGGTTTTCCATCAGGTTGAGTTCCCCAAGCTGCCATATCCCCTGAAGCATTAACGATTCCTGCCCGCACGCCGTGTTGCATTAAAAAAGCTTTTGCACAATCCGCTGCATAGGCTTTTCCGATAGAACCAAAACCTATTTTCATCTTTTTTTGCGCTAAAAAAAGCGTTTGATTTGCTCGATCCAATTGAATCTTTTGATAGCCCACATGTTGAATAGCCACTTTTAATTCAGCAAAAGAAGGAAGCTTTTTCATGGTCCCATCATAGGTCCAAATTTGATTCAAACCCGCCATGGTAATGTCAAAAGCACCCTCGGTAAGTTTGGAAAAATTCAACGCGCGAGCAGTTAGTTCCAAAAGCTCTTCAGGAACTTGCACAGGCTGCATACCAGCATGAGCGTTGACAATAGAAACAGGGGTATCAGGCATCCACTCTGAAAGTAGATACTCTATGCGTTTCATTTCGGCTATGGCCCCATCAATTAAAGCTTGAGCTACTTCTAACTGATCAGCGACTATAGTAACATCGAAATTACATCCCATGAGGAAAAACGCTCGACTAAAAATGGAAGACATAGTAAAGGGAATGAAGAAAAATGGATGCTAAACCGTTTTTATTTTATTGAATAAATTCACGTAGTTTTTTGATATAGGCTGCAGGAGTATCTTTCGAATAACTCAATTTTCCTAGTACTTTTCCCGTAGAATTTAATACCACAACCAAAGGAAAATACCCTTCTTGGTTGTACTGATCAGCCAATTGACCATTCTCTTTCTTAACCTCAGCAGGTAACTTTGATTTCTTTAAAAAATCAGCCTTGTACAACACCCAATTCTTCTTTTCTGCTTCAAAAAGAGCAGATTGAAAAATTTCCTTTTCTAATTTGATACAAGGAGCACACCAATCTGAGCCAGCAAAAACTAACATAACAGGTTTGTCTTCTGCAGTTGCCTTTTTTAGAGCTTCGTTAAATGTTTGGCCTACGCAAAAATTGGTTACTACAAAGGCACAGAGTACATATAATTTTTTCATATTTCTTTGGGGTTATATTTTTAATCCTTCTTCATTCGCTATTGCCTTTTTCAACTTTTATTCAGCTACTTCCCTTCTTTCATCCTGAGAAAACGAAACTCAAATTCGTCCCCTTTGGCGAAAAGAAAACAAGAAAATATCCTAATCTTTATTTGTTAATTATAAGTCAATACCTCGTGAAGTATATGCTAATTTCGAGGGCAAATATATATTTATTTAGACCAAATAAAAACAAATAAGTTAAAATTTTACTTCAAAAAACCAATAATGCTCTTTTCTATTCCATTTTACTCCATGAAAATTCATTTTTTAGCACAAAATTTAAATCAAATTCAAAAAATAATTTACCATTTTTTACATATATTAAATTTATTTCTTAAAAACAAATGAATATAATCAACGTTTAACCTAAAAATCAGACATACCCCTACCAAACAGCAATTCTTAATTCTTGTACAAAGTTAAAAAAATCTTATATTTTATTTTTAATAAATCTAAATAAACATATATTTGCGTCAAAATTTACTGAATTTATTCACCTCATAACCACTTTATGAAAACAAGATTACTGGTTTGTTTGGCCTTACAATGCTTCCTTACGCAAGCCCAAGACAAAGACGCTATTCCGCTTCAACAACTCAAAGAAGAATTAAAAAAAGAAATCCTCGAAGAGCTTAAAGAGGACAAGAAAAAATTAGTCAGCTTAAACAACTTTACACTAAGTGGCTATGGCGCTGTTAATTATTACAACTATGGCCGTTATGATACAGATCCAAACATCAAAAATAAATTTGATGCGGAACGATTGAATTTGTATTTAGGCTATCGCTTCAATGATTGGATTAGCTTAAAAACGGAAATCGAATATGAACATGGCGGAACGGGTTCTACCATAGAGCTTGATACACAGGAGGAATTCGGTGAGTATGAGAAAGAAATTGAATCAGGAGGAGAAGTAAAATTAGAGCAAATTCACATTGATTTCAAAATTCGCCCCTACTTCAATGTTCGCGTTGGACGCATGAAACTACACCTGAGTTTGGCTCAAAATCTCGATCGTCCAACACAGTATTTCACAACATATCGACAAGAAATGGAGAATGAAATGCTTCCTCTGGGGTGGTATGAGAACGGAATTCAATTCTACGGTACATTCTTAAAAAATAGATTCAGCTATGAATTTTCCATTACCAATGGATTGGATGCTACTGGATTTAGCTCGAGAAATTGGATAAAAAGAGGGCATCAAACCCGATTTGAAATGGCTGTTGGCAATAGTTTAGCGTACGCTGCTAGACTTGATTACAAATTTGGTACCAATAAAAACACATTTGCAGGAGTTTCAGCCTACATCAACGATGCAGCGGCTAATAGACCTAAAAATGACATGGATGTTTCTGCTTATGTCAGCATCCTAGAAGCCCATGTGAGTTATGATGAGAACTACCTAAAATTTAGTTCTGTATTCTTATATGGAAATGTAGAGAACTCTAACATTGTCAGCCGAAAAAATGCCAATCTTTCCAATAACCTAGGGGTTAAACGCACACCTGTAGGGAAAAATATGATTGGTTTTTCAGGGGATATTGGGTATGAGGTGCTCCACTTTTTCAACAATACAACAACGCAAAAACTCTATCCTTTTGTGCGTTACGAATACTATGACACCATGCATGAAACAGAAGGTGCTGTAGTTCGAAAACCACGTTGGGAAAGAAGTGTTTGGACCAGCGGAATCAACTGGTTTGTTCACCCACAGATCGTAGTTAAGGCGCATTATGCAACAAGACGACTAGGCTCAGACCACTTTGATCCGGTGACTTCTTTAAATACAGGAAACAAACAGAAAGAGAATACGTTCTCTGCAGGAATTGGATTTACTTTTTAATTATAAAAAACAAATAGTATAAAATAATGAGAAACAAATTTTTAGCTTTAGGATTGGTTGCTACTTCTTTCATGATGATGAACTGTAGTAATAATGATGACTCCTCGACAGACACCAAAAAGGATGATTTATACGCAACTGTAATTTCAGATTTAACAGGAAGTGTTGTTACAGAAACCTATCGCGATCTAAATGACAAGGCCAATGCCTTGAGAAAAGCGATCAGCAACTTTACAGCTAACGCAACAGATGCGAATTTAGAATTAGCTAAACAAGCGTGGATTGAAACGAGAAAACCTTGGGAGCAATCAGAAGGGTTCTTATATGGCCCTGTAGATACAGAGGGAATCGACCCTGCTATGGACACTTGGCCTGTGGATGTAGAAGCGATGAACAACATCTTGAGAAGTAATCAAGTAATCACTGCTTCTTTAATTAGTTCGAATAACGAAGCACGTGGTTTTCACTTAATTGAGTTCCTATTATGGGGAGAAACAGGTTCAAAAAAAGCGGCAGATATTACTACTAGACAAAAAGAATACTTGAAAGCTGCTACAGAAGACTTACAACAAAATACGCAATTGCTTTATGATCAATGGAAAGTTGATGGTGGAAATTACGCTGCAGTCTTCAATTCAGCGGGAATAAACTCGACAAAATACCCTTCAAAAGCAGCAGCATTAGAAGAAATTGTCGATGGATTAATTACCATTGCCGATGAAGTAGGAACAGGTAAAATTGAAGATCCATTAAACTCAGAAGGAAGTACTCCTTATCCAGAAAAAGAAGAATCTCGTTTTAGTAACAATTCTAAAAGAGACTTCGCAGACAACATGAGAAGTATTGAAAATATCTATTTAGGCAAATACAATAAATCGGTTAAAGGATTATCTGAAATTGTTGCTGGAGATAACAAAGCCTTAGATACGGAAATCAAAACAGCAATCACCGCGGCAATTACAGCTATTGAAGCAATTCCTGGAACCTTTACAGAAGCTATTTATAGCCATAGACCAGAAGTAATCAAAGCGCAAAACATTGTTAATGATTTATCTACTTTATTAGAGTCTAAATTGAAACCTTATATCAATAGTCTTTAATTCATCTTACTAACCCAACCTATAAAAGAATACACCCCAAAAGGTGTATTCTTTTTCCATAGAACACCCTCTGATTTCCATTTATAATGAAATACATTTCACTTCTTACCGTACTTCTTTTTTCTTCTTTTTTTATCTCTTGTTCTAGTGATGATGCTACGCCTTATGAAGAACTTCCTTCTTTGTTGGATCGTCAATTGGCGGGTGGAGCCACTACTATTTTTATCAATACCAGTAATGCGTATGGTACTCCTGCTCCTAATTTATCAGGAGCTGACCTAGCCTTACATCTAACAGGAGACTTGACTTTTGAATCGGTTTATGTGACTCCTCCGAATAAAGTAAACGGTGGTTTAGGTCCAATTTTTAATAATTCTTCCTGCATCTCTTGTCATCCCAAAGATGGCAGGGCTCCCTTCCCTACTAACCTCAATGCAAGAAGTGGTTTTTTCATGCGCGTAAGTATACCAGGCATCGCGGATAACGGAGGCCCCGTTCCTGTTCCCGGTTTTGGATTACAAATACAAAATCAGGCGGTATTTGGTGTGGAACCAGAGGCTCAATTTCAGGTTACTTATTCCACTATCGTAGAAGAATTAGCAGACGGAACGAAAGTAACTTTGCGTAAACCGCACTATAGTTTGGTCGAATCTTATATTCCCATTCCCGCTAATATCTTGTTATCTCCGCGTATTGGTTCTCCAGTATTTGGTTTAGGCTTACTAGAAGCTATTCCTGAAGCAGACATTCTTGCTCAAATTGATGCAAACGATGCCAATCAAGATGGCATTTATGGAAAGGCTAATTATGTATACGATGTGATTTCCAAACAAACAAAATTAGGACGCTTTGGATGGAAAGCCAATACGGCCTCACTCCTAGAGCAATGTGCAGCTGCTTTCAACAATGACATGGGAATTACCAACTATGTATTTCCTTATGAAACGGGATATGGACAGACCAATGGAGATGATGGCTTGAAGGCTGGACTAGAAGTATCCAATGCTCTTGTTGATGCGGTCACTTTTTATACCCAAACCTTGGCAGTCCCAGCTTCTCGCTTTCACGACAATCAAAATGTCCGCAATGGCGCGCGTATCTTTGAAGAAATTGATTGTGCAAAATGCCATGTTCCGAAACAAAAAACTGGACCTAGTCCAATCAAAGCCTTAGCACATCAAACCATTTATCCATATACGGATATGTTGTTGCACGATATGGGGGAAGATTTAGCCGATGGTCGACCGGACTTTATGGCAACGGGCAGAGAATGGAAAACGAGACCTCTTTGGGGCATTGGTTTTCAGTATTTAGTCAACGGACATACGCAGTTCTTACACGATGGTCGAGCAGCCAATTTAACGGAAGCTATTCTTTGGCATGGTGGTGAAGCACAACGCGCTAAAGATAAATTCAAACAGTTGTCCAAAAAGGAAAGAGAAGATCTATTATCCTTTTTGAATTCGCTTTAAAACAACGGTTTTCTTTAGGTTTAATTCCTACCTTTGTTAGATGAATAAAGCTGAACTCAAAGAATTTTTAGACGAGAAAGTACTGTTGTACAACAATCCCTCTTTTATAGTGGATGATCCTGTACAAATTCCACATTTATATACGCAAAAAGAAGATATTGAAATTGGAGGTTTTCTAAGTGCAACCATTGCTTGGGGGAATCGCAAAATGATCATCAAAAATGCGCATAAAATGATGGAACTGATGGGCAATTCTCCCTATGATTTCGTCATGAATCACAACGAAGATCATCTAGATGCTTTAGCTGGATTTGTTCACCGTACCTTTAACAGTATGGACTTCGCTACTTTTATTCAGGCTTTACAGCATATCTACCGCCATCATGGAGGTTTAGAAGGAGTATTTAGCGATTCTTCCCTGCCTCTACAGGAGCGTATTTCAAAATTTAAAACTTTATTTTTTGAAATTCAACATCAACAACGTACGCAAAAGCACATCTCTGATCCATTAAAAGGATCGGCTGCAAAACGCATTAATATGTATCTCCGTTGGATGGTGCGCCAAGACAATGCTGGTGTTGATTTCGGGTTATGGAAAGGCGTATCTCCTAGTGAGTTGTCTTGTCCGTTAGATGTACATTCAGGGAATATGGCCCGTAAACTGGGCATTTTAAAACGCACACAAAATGATGCCAAAGCGCTATTGGAATTGGATACGGCTTTGCGTGAATTAGATCCTGTTGATCCCGTGAAATACGATTTTGCGTTGTTTGGATTGGGCGCGATTGAGAAGTTTTGATTTTTTAGTTATGGGAAATGGGTTATGAGATTATGGTTATGGGTGAACGTAGAAGCAAATGGCAATTTGCCCTTATACAAGAAAATTTATAATAAAAATAATCTACCAAAAGACAAACCGAGCAAAGAGCAAACCTCACAAAAAACAAACCTCCTAATACATCAACTGAACCCAACCCGAAAGCGTTTCTCCCTTATTCGTTACAATCTTATAAAAATACGTTCCACTAGGTAATAGCGTAGTACTGGAATTCGTTTGCCCAAACCATTCGTTCTTGTAGTTTTTCTTGTCATACACTTTCATCCCATAGCGATTGAAAATCTGAAGAGAAACTCCTCCAAAATGGCTGAGATCAAAGGTATCATTTAATCCATCGCCTTGAGGGGAAATACCTTTGGGAATAAAACAAAGGTTTTTATTTTCGATTTCGATCGTATTGGTGCTAACACAACCTAAAGTATTAGTCATACTTACCGTTACTATATTTTGATTATCATGTAGTAGATTAGCATATTTCGACAACTGAATCGTTGGAGACGATTCATCAATTGCTATGCCATTAATCTGCCATTGGAATTGATGTTCTAATTCTGGGTTTAACACTTCTACATAAAGCTCATTTTTGGTACAATAAGAATTCAATAAAGGAGTGTCTATTCGTTTAACTTCTACTGTTACTTTTACAGGTACAGCACAATCATGCCCTACGGGTGTAAAGGTGTATGTCGTTGTTTGCTGGTTGTCAATAGTGGGCGCCCAAACACCTCGAATACTGTTATTCGATACTTCTGGTAAAACCAACATACTTCCTTCACAGATAAAAGAAGGAAGGGTAAATTCAGGGGTTACTATATCGACTATTTCTATTGTAACAGAAGTTTCTAATGCACAAGAACCGGCTTCTGGTGTAAACGTATACGTCGTTGTTGTTTGATTATTAATCTCAGGAGACCAACTGCCTACTATTCCATTTTCTGAAACACTTGATAAAGTAATTGTCGTTCCTTTACATCTTGTTGTTACTATATCAAAAATAGGTTTTATATGGGGTTCAATAATTTCAACGGTTAATGTTACAGATTCAGCTTCAGCATCATCAGGAGTAAACGTATAGGTTGTTGTTTCTTGGTTATTAATGGTTGGGGACCAACTCCCTGTCCAACCATTCTCTGATACTTCTGGTAAAGTAAAAATAATCCCTTTACAAAAGGGACCTATGGGCTGAAAGGATGGTATTAAGTCTATAATATAAAAATCATCAAAATAATAATATGTTACATTATCTAATGCAGTAAAATGAGTTAATCTGTTTAAATTAGGTTCAATTCTCGTTTCAGACGAAGGAAAAAAATTATTTATAACAAAATATTTTTGTCCAGAAATTTGAGGAGTGAATTCCAATTCTACTAGATACCAACCTTCCGTTTCTCTAATTACTTCTAAGTAATTAACATCAGGAACTAGATTATAACCATCACGTACTTGATCATAAGGTTCTTGTAAAAATTTGACTCCAAAATTATTTATTGCTATTCCACTATTATTAGCCAACGAAGTATAAAATTTTATTTTATACTTATTTCCTGCAATTAAAGGAGATTGTAATTCCCCTTGTATCGCCTCAAGTCCTATTCCGAATGCAACCATACTTTTTCCTGTTCTAGGTGGTAGAAAATTATTTAGAACAAAGGAAGTATTTAAAGGATGTGACTGACAATTTACATCAACACTCATATGATAGATATCTGCAGATCCTATTACTGATTTCCAATTTTCTATTGCCATTTCCAATTCTCCATTCGGTAAATAACCTCTACAAAGTAAAGCCTCCTCATTCACCTTCTCAAAACTGGGATTGAGTACTAGGTTTTGTTGTCCGTATAAGGCATTCATATAAAAACAAAAGAAAACAACAACGCAAGCAAAATATCTCATAAGTTTCTGATTTAATAGGCAATCTATAAATATATGTTAATTTTAACAAAAATAAAATCTATTTTAAAATATTATTTTTTTAATATCCTAACTTTTATCTATATCCTTTTAAGTATTCAGTTCTATATGTACTTGAGATGAATGGTTACAAACGACAATGCCGGCGTAGATTTTGGTATTTGGAAAGGCGTATCTCCTAATAAGTTAAGCTATTATTATCTACTATAAAAGAGTTATAAACCGTTTCAATACGCTTGTCATTTAAATTTAAATGGAAAGCAAAAAATATTACTATTTTTTTCTATCTTTAAATTATGATACACAAACTAGTAACTACTCTGATATTACTTATTTATTGCTGTAATTATGCTCAAAATTACGACTTCTCGAGTTTCGTTAAGCCTGGAAGTCCCTTGTATATTGGAAATTACGCCAAAAATAGTAGAACAACTATTTCTTATCAAGGGTTTTTGAAAGGTGAAATGTTGTATAATAACCAACTAATTAAACTTGATTCTTTTTATATTCGAAACAATATTCTTAGCGATAAACTAAACAACCTAGAATATAGTTTGCGTAGTACTAAATTAAAGCAAGTATCGTTTTCTAATACAGAAGGTCAAAAACTAGACCTTTTTAGAATATTTCCTAAAAAAGAGAGTTTGTATAGAGCGTTATGGCAGGATGACAATATTATTATCTATGATAATTACTTAACTTTTGATACTGCTATAATTGATACATATAATATAGTAGTGTATTATAAAGGTGAATATTATAATATCCCTAAAAATAAAAAGAGAAGGCAAAGAGTAATTGAAAACACATTTGATGATTTTAATGTAAAAAACACAATAGAAAGTTGGTGTATAAAAAATATGTAGTAGTATTCTGCATCTTAAAAAAGAATTTCCCAAAGAATAATTGTATCTTAGAAGGTAGGACTTAATCGCGCAATTAAATCAATTTCAACATGATACCGCAAATAAAAATCAAACGAATTTACGAAGAACCTTCTGCAGCGGATGGCTATCGCGTTTTGGTCGATCGTTTATGGCCGCGGGGTATTTCCAAAGAACATGCAGCAATTGAGGAATGGGCCAAAGACATTACTCCTACTACTGAAATTCGAAAAGCCTATGGACATATCGTTGAAAATTGGCCAACTTTTACCTATCAATATCTACAAGAACTCAAACACAATGAATTAATTCCTACATACCTTGAAAAATGGGAAGAATACCCAGTTATTACGTTTGTTTATGCTGCACGTGACACGGAACATACACATGCGCTAATCCTTCAAGACTATATGCAAAAATTGTTTAATCAACGCTTTGATGTTTAAATCTTTGGATAACTATCAACCGAAAGCTACGTTGTCTCTGGAAGTAAAAGTACTGTTATAGAAAAAATAAAAATGACGCAAAGTTTCTTAAAAAAGAAAGCTTTGCGTCATTTTTATTTTTGGGCTTTTTTGAAAAAGCACTTACCTGTATTAATACGTGATCGTTTGGTATTCCAATGGGATTTTACCAAAGTAAATGGCTTTTACAATTCCATCAGAAACTCCAATTTTTGGTACGTAAATCTGTTTTGCTCCACTTGATCTCATGGCAAACGTATAAATTCGCAACGCAGGAATGATTACATCCGCACGATCGGGATTTAATCCCAATATTGCAATACGTTCGTCATAGGTCATTTCTGTCAATTTTGTCAATTGTTGGTTCAAATAACTATAAGACAAAGGTTTATCCTGGCTTTTACCAGACATCTTAAAGGCTTTATTGATATTTCCTCCTGAACCGATAACAATCAAATCATGCAGGTCTTTGGTTTCTTCTCTAACCCAATTTTGGATGTCATTCCACACACTTTTAGACACCATATCGTTTAACAAACGGACAGTACCGTTGCGAAATGATTTAGAAGCCAAGGGCACTCCTTCTTTGAAAATTGTAAATTCAGAACTCCCCCCACCTACATCAACAAACATCACATTCTTCGTCTGATTGATGTAATTTTTCAAATCCGTAGAAGCAATAATCATCGCTTCTTTTTCGCCATCAATGATATTGATTTTAATCTTGGATGCAGCAAAAACAGCTTCTGCTACTTCTTGTCCATTGTCCGCTTCGCGCATAGCACTGGTAGCACAAGCCATAAAACGCTCGACTTTATTCACGCGCATCAACAAATAAAAGGCTTGCATCGCTTCTATCATGCGTTGCTTGGATTCACTGCTAATTTCACCTTGCGTAAATACATCTTGTCCCAATCGAATAGGAACGCGAATCAGTGAACTCTTATTAAAAACGGGGTCTTTCCCTTTCGCTTCCACAATATTCATAATCAACAAACGCATCGCATTGGAACCGATGTCGATTGCTGCATATTTCTTTATCTTCAACATGAATTATCCTTTTAGTTTGTCTTTGTAATAACGATACATTTCTTTTTGAGATTGGAAGTCTTCTTTTCCATTTTTATCCCTGTATTTGTTAGATAAATCACCCGATTGAATACGCGTTTTTACATTTCCTTTCCAGCCAATTTCAAACGTTTCAATCAATTCCTGTTTGATTCGTTCATCGTAAATAGGACAGGTCACTTCCACGCGTTCATCTAGATTTCGCGTCATAAAATCCGCAGAAGAGATGTATACTTCAGGGTTGTTGTTATTGCCAAAAATATAAATACGCGAATGCTCTAAGAAACGATCCACCACACTAATGGCTTCAATGTTCTCACTCATCCCTGGGATACCCGGTACTAGGCAGCAAATCCCGCGAATGTTTAATTGTATTTTTACTCCTACATTACTCGCTTCATACAGGCGATCCACCATTCTCAAATCCGATAAACTATTCATTTTTAGTCGGATATAAGCGGGCAATCCATTCTTTGCATTGCGAATCTCTCGATCAATTAATTTATAGAATCCTGATCGGGTATAATGGGGCGATACCAGTAAATGCTTATACTTGTGTACACGGTAATTCACTTGTAAAAATTCAAATACCTTAGACACGTCTTTCATAATCTGATTATGAGCGGTCAACAAGGTAACATCCGTATATATTTTCGCTGAACTTTCGTTGAAGTTTCCGGTAGAAACAAAGCCGTATCGCTTAATTTTCTTATTTTCTAATCGCTCAATCACACAGATTTTACTGTGTACTTTGAGTCCTTTTACTCCAAAAATCAGTTGCACTCCTTCCGATTGCATCAATTCAGAGTAATAAATATTACTAGCCTCATCAAAACGCGCTTGTAATTCAATTTGTGCAATTACCTTTTTTCCATTTTTCACGGCATTGATTAAAGAACTAATAATCTGAGAGTTCTTAGCCAAGCGGTACAAGGTAATTTTAATAGACAAGACTTGTGGATCCAATGCCGCTTCACGCAAGAGTCGAACCAAGTAAGAGAACGACTGATAAGGCGTATAGATCAAGTAATCTTTCTTTTGCAATTGCTGAATGATACTGTCTTCCATATCCAAATCGCGCACGGCTGCCGGTATTTGTTTAGGATAGGTTAAATCCGATCTTCCCATTGTTGGGAAACTCATATAATCACGTCGGTTGTGGTATCGTCCACCAGGGATGATACTATCGTTCATTTCAATCTCTACATTTTTAAGTAAAAAATCCAATAGATCTTGATCCATTTCTTGATCGTAAACGAAACGAACAATTTCACCTTCCTTTCGGTCTCTCACTCCACTAGAGATTTTTTCGACAAAAGACTTATGTAAATCCGTATCTACCCCTAATTCCGCATCACGTGTAATTTTAATCATAAAAGCTTTTTCCGCTTTATAATCGAAAATACCAAAGATAGACGCTAGATTATCTCGAATAATATCGTCAATTAGGATGATGTATTTTTTATCATCTTCTGAGGGTAACTCAACAAATCGATTGACAATATTGGGGATTTCAATAATAGCATAACGCGTTCCTTTTTCGCGTTTATTTGCTTTACTTCTCTGGCTTCGCAAAGCTTCATCTACCTCAAGCTTTACGGCTAAGTACCCATGTGTATCTCTCAACAAGGGAAACGGAGCCAAGTCACTCAAAATAACTGTGACTAAATCATGTGATAGGGTATGTAAAAAATAATCTTTGACAAAGGCTTTTTGCTTGTCATTGATAGTATTTTCATTGAGTATAAAAATTTTCTCTGCTTCTAATTGCTTTTCAATTTCCGCAAGGATACGCAAGCTCTCACTTTGCAAGACGATTACGCGATTGGTAATTTGCGTCAACAAATCTTTGACTACTACTCCACTTCCCAGTCGACGATTACTTTCGCCCGTTAAAACCATCCGGCGAATCGTTGCATAACGCACCCTGAAAAACTCATCTAAATTATTAGAGAAAATCCCAATGAAACGCAAGCGCTCAAGTAAAGGGACTGTGATATCTCCGGCTTCTTGTAAAACTCTTTCGTTAAAAGCCAACCAGCTTTTCTCACGATCAACATAATAATATTTAGGTGTTGCAGTAGTTGTATTCATTGCTTATTTTAAATCTCTAGGAAAAACTTTACTTATTACAGTTCCGTTTTTAATTTCTTTCCAATCCTCTTGAGGGAAGTCCATCACAACCACTCCTGATGTTGGCACATTATCAATCGAAACCATACCAAATTTATTAACAAAATCCGTGATAGCATCATTATGTCCGAAAATAATCAGCGCATTGTGTGTATTTTCACATTTTTTTATCGTTCGCGCCAGTTTCTTGACGTCGAAAGTATAAATATCTTCTTTTTCAATGACATAAGTTGGATTGATATCTAAGTTTTGACAAAAAAGAGCGGCTGTTTGTTTGGCTCGTTGTGCCGTACTTGTCCAAACAATAAAACGATCCGGTAAAAGTGAAGCAATTGCCTGAGAAACTAAAAGCGCATCCTGCACCCCACGATCTTTTGAGATTGGTCTATTCTTATCTTCCGTAATAGCCTCCCAACACGATTTTGCATGTCGAATTAAAATAAGCGTTTTCATAACTAATTGTTTTTTTTACTATATTAATTTACAAAATAGTGGTTATTTTATTTTGTTTTTTCATACTTCCTATTAAATCTAAGAAAAAAAATTAGAAAAAAATATATTTTAAGCTATAAAATAAAAACTTTACTTTTGAAGTATTATATTTTAAGCTAATACAATGAAAAAATTCTCTATTGAATTCAAATGGGCTGCTTTGGCCACCTTGGCTGCATTAATTTGGATGTTTATAGGAAAGTCGATGGGATTCCACACTGAAAAGGTGCGTTTTGAGGTACTACATGAGATGTTATTTAGTTTTTTACTCTTTATTTTTTACTGGTTGGGGATCCGACAAAAGAAGAAAGAGTATTTTGACAACGTGATGCAATGGCAACAAGCCTTTCTAACGGGGTTAGTTATGTGTATCATGATTACCTTGTTCTTCCCTATTGTTCAATTCATTACCTTCAATCAGGTAAGTCCACATTTCATGGAAACACTCGAACAAGCATTGATTCACGATGCTAAAATGAGTGTGGAAGAAGCCCAGAAGAATGCTTCTTTTGACTTATTTTTAAGAAATGGTGTGATGAATAATCTCTCATTTGGTATTATCTTTACTACTATAATTGCTTACTTTTTAAAAACAAAGAATTACGACCAAATAAAGGCCGCTGCACAAAAGCCAGAAATGGTTAAAGTGAAAAAGCAAAAAGGCAAAACAAAACGAAAATAATTCTAATACAAGAACACTATGGATATCAGAAATATACCTCAAATAAAAAATACAGAAGCTGATAATTTCTTTTTATTAGCTGGACCATGTGCCATTGAAAGTGAAGAAATGGCTATGCGCATTGCAGAACACATCATAAAAGTTACAGATAAATTACAAATTCCTTACGTATTTAAAGGGTCTTTTAAAAAGGCAAACCGTTCGAGAATTGATAGTTTCACAGGGATTGGTGATGAAAAAGCATTAAAAATACTAGCAAAAGTTGGAAAAGAATTTGGTGTACCAACTGTTACAGATATACACGAATCTTCTGATGCCGCTTTAGCAGCTGAATATGTAGATATTTTACAGATTCCTGCTTTCTTAGTTCGCCAAACTGATTTAGTAGTTGCAGCAGCAAATACAGGTAAAGTGGTTAACTTGAAGAAAGGACAATTTATGAGTCCAGAGAGCATGAAACACGCAGTACAGAAAGTATTGGATTGCCACAATGAAAACGTGATGGTTACGGATCGTGGAACTATGTTCGGCTACCAAGATATGATTGTTGATTACAGAGGAATTCCTGCTATGCAACAATTTGCTTCAACAGTATTGGATATTACGCACTCTTTACAACAACCGAATCAATCGAGCGGTGTAACAGGTGGACGTCCAGATTTAATTGAAACTGTAGCGAAAGCGGGAATCGCAGTGGGTGTGGATGGAATTTTCTTAGAAACACACTTCAACCCAGCAGAAGCGAAAAGTGATGGTGCGAATATGTTGCACTTGGATTACTTCGAAGACTTGATGACTAAATTAGTTGCCATTAGACAAACGGTTCGCCAGTTCTAAGGTTTATCATATAAAAAGAGGATGCTTTGGCATCCTCTTTTCTTTTTGTATTTAGGGTATTTCTATTTCATTTATTCGCGCATAATCTACAATTCGTTGATACTGCGTTGCATCTTGAAATTTAGGATGCTCTTTATAATAGTATAAGAGGCGTTCTACGGCATAAAAATAGCTTGAATGTTCTATTGCGTGCTCATAGTGCTCAACCGCCTTCTTTTCGCTTTGTTTGACGCCATACCCATGATCGTATAGAATACCGTAATAAATGTGAATATACGGTTGGTATTTGTTGCGCTTCAAGTATTTTAATACTTGATCAAAATCACTTCTTCTGATAGTAAATCTCGATCAGATTTTGGGCATAACTTCCATAATATTTTTCCGATAATACATAATAAGACAAGGCTTTATCATAATCTTGTACCACGTGTTGTCCATAGAAATACAAGTCGCCTAAATTGTTATTGGCCCAAACACATCCCAATTCAACGGCTTTTTCATACGCTTGAATCATCGCTTCAAAATCATACGCATATCCAATGCCATTTTGATACAAATACCCAATGGTATTCCACGCATCAGCATAGTCTTGTTCCGCAGCTTCTTCTAAATAAGCAATTCCGTTCGCTATTGCCGTCCATGCATTTTCATCGGTATAAATCACGCCCAACTCATACAACATACGCGGGTCTTTGCGCTCCGCTCCGATTGTAAAATACTTGATGGCTGAAATCCAATCCTCCTCATCTCTGGCGGCAATTCCGCGTCGATATAACGTATCTACATCAAAATACGCCTCATACTGATCGCCCATTCGCTGCGTCCAAGCTTCGTAAAACGAAGTAAAAAAAGCTAAATCTTTACCGCGTAAATTATAGCGTTGTTCGTATAATTGCCCCATTTGCTCGTTGCTAATTTCTTGGCGATTTCCTTCAAGATCTAGCTCATACATTGTCGTTCCTTGAAATAAGCACAAACGCTGCGTATGATAATCAATGGGTTCGCATAGATACGTATACAATTCACTTAAGGTATGTGTCTGATAATCAAAATAACGCATTCCTTGCTTTTGGGTCACTTGCAGCAACAACTGGTTTACATGTTCTATTTTTAGATTATCCTGCTGGGGTTCAATTAGCCAACGATAGGATGTGGTATGGTAAAACCCATACCCCTCTTCCGTTTGAATCACATAGGCATCGTGCATGTAATTACACAAATAATTAGCATGAATTTTAGCAATTACCTCATTAGTTAGTATGTTCTTTTGTTCTTGGCAATCAAATAGCATCCATTGCTTCTCTACTTTATAGGCAAAAGAAGTGTATCCTGGAAATAGCATAAGTTGGTCAATATCCGTCAGTATGGTTTCCCCCATGGGATTGATTACACTATTCTTTTTTTGATACTTATTCGGTTTAATCCAATAGTACCCCAAGGGCAATTCTTCCAATACATCTTCGGGATAGTCCCCAAGGTATTGTCCCGTTACAGTATAGTATTTTCGTTTTGATGTTTGGGGTTGTTTTGCAAAAAACTTAATGGGATAGTCGAGTTCAAATGCCGTCGCACTTGTTTCTTCAATGATGTGCTTTCCTGTATAATCGAGTAATTGATACTGTCCGTCTTGTACAACATTGTAATAAGGACCGTACAACTGCTCTATTTCTTCATATTCGGGTGGAATCCCCCACTGATGTGTATCAAGATGAAGAAGCCCTGTTTTTCCGTTTACACAAACAATTCCCACTTTGGTTTGATCAACAAGATACCCATCAAAAGCATCCACGTATTCCAGCGGTACTAGCAATTTACCTCGATCATTGATATAGCCGAATTTACCTGACTTTTCAACTACAGCGACATAGGCCTCACTAAATGCGTAAATAACATCGTATATTGCAGGAGCGATAATTACTCCATTTTTGTCTTTTAACCCCTGTAATTCACCTTCCTGAAAGACAACACTACGCGTTTGTTTTACGCTACTTTCCTCCCAATATCCCAAGCCATATTGTACCCAATCGTGTTCTAAAGCTTCCAGAAAGGAAGTATAGCCTGAGGCGCGAATTAAATCATCTAATACACGTAAGTCTTTTGTCTCTATGGCTTTTTGATACAACGTCCATTTTTGTTGGATTTCTTCTACCCATTGTTTGGCCTGTTCTTTCGGTTTCTCTTCGTTCATGGTATACACATCACTTGCATCCATATAAAACGCATCATAAGGCAAATCAGACAAAAATTCAAACATAACCGTGACAGCTTCCGTAAATGCTTGTTTATTTTGCAGTTGATAAGTTTCGGTCAACAAATCATAGAAATTCGTCAATCGATTGAGTCCTTCTTCTTTGTCGAAATACAACGCCTTTCCTTTCGCTCGTACATTTGCCGATAAAAGGGGCAACAATAGATCCGGAATTACGTAATTCCATTCTCCTAAATTTCCTTCAACTACTTGATGGGTTTCACTGTCTATATTGTAGAGGTAAATACGATGTGCCATAGCTTTATTTTCAGTCAAAAATAAAGCGAACCTATCTCGCAAAAAACAACTGGAGCATAAAAAATAAAAAAATCACTAGAATTAGGTAGATTCCCTCAATCTCTTAACTCTTATTTCAATTTGATTTCCTTAATCAGCGCATTCATTGGAATTACTTTTACTTCTTCTTGCTGCAACAAAAAGATATAATCCGTTGTTTTGCCGATTAAAATTCCTTGTATTTGTGTATTGTCTGCATACGTTATAGCAATGGGATTTTCTTGAACAACTGCGCGTTTATTGCGCTTTGCATAAACATCTGCTCCTAAAAACATATACAAAACAAAAAGAAGTAATCCTAAACTATACTTTTGACTCGTATACCATTTGGTTTGATCCATATTAAACATCATTTTCGCATAGGAAGCGGGATGTTTTTTACGCCAAAAAAGATCGAGTTGATAAATCAAGATTGTCAGGAGAATCGTTCCAAGTGTAAACAAGGTAATGGTAAAATCGCCAAAAGGGGCAATTAAAAAATCAAACAAACCTGCATAATCGAAAATATTTACATCGAATAAGATAAACTTCTTGTAGTTGAAAAGCATTCCAATAGCGACAGCAACTAGATAGGCAATCGCTAAAAGCGTTTGTACATCTTTAAATAAACGCTTGAAAATGGTGTTTGAAAATTGATTGTCCATAAGATAAAGTAGCAAAGAAAGAAGTTAATACCCGCTGATTTTAGTTGCTAATTTAAATAAAAAACGACACCCTTTAACATTTCATTTAGATAAAATAGGAGCAAAAAAAACGAGCGAGTACTATTATGTACCCACTCGTTTGTTACTTGTTTGAAATTAACAACAACTTTACTTATTTCGTCACAGCATTTTCTACTTCGTCAATCATCATTTTGATTGATTTTAGTCCTCCACCTGATAAATACCATGTTTCAGGGTTTAAGAAAATGATTTTATCATTTTTATATGCATTCGTTTGTTGTACGAGTGCATTTGCAAATTCTTCTTTGCTTAAGGTAGCTCTTTTAATTGCTGCTCCACGGTCAATCACAAAGATATAATCTGGGTTTAATTCTTTGATTAATTCATTAGAGATCACTTGACCATGCGTTGCAACTTCGATGTTTTCATCTGCTGGTTTTAGACCAAAAACATCATGGATAATACCAAAACGAGATCCTTTTCCGTATGAGCTCATACGACCTTCGTTTGCTAAAACGATTAATCCTTTTTTATCTGAATTCTCCGTGATACTCTTAATCTTAGCAATACGCGCATCGATGTCTTTCAATTCTTGTTCTACTTGTTCTT
This sequence comes from Myroides gitamensis, assembly GCF_029894455.1. Classification (NCBI taxonomy): domain Bacteria; kingdom Pseudomonadati; phylum Bacteroidota; class Flavobacteriia; order Flavobacteriales; family Flavobacteriaceae; genus Myroides; species Myroides gitamensis. Next base: position 922,532 of record NZ_JARYHN010000001.1, on the reverse strand, counting down.
CTTTTCCAAACAATTTACCAATAATGCGTTGATTGTTTTTGAATGAATTCATATAATCTTTAGCATCTACATCAAGATTGATGGTTGGTGCAATTTTTTTGAACTCATCATACATTGCTGCTGTACGACCTGCAATAATGATTAATTCTGTATCTGCTGCGTTTACTTTTTCTGCATTAGGTTCTTTAATTCCCCCAACATTATCATATTCCGCTGCGCTGTATTTCTCTAAATAAACTGGTAAGTTTGATCCTGGTACTCCTTTCACTGGAATTCCCAATTCATCAAACGTATCTAAAATACCGTAGCTCAATACTACAGGGTTTTTAGGGTTTACTTTTACCTCAGAAGTACCCGATAGGTGATCCACGGTAAGTACTGCTGTTTCAGTAGCTGAACTTTGTTCTTCATTTTTTGTTTCTTTACAAGAAACAAATAAAAAAACGGATGCTGCTAAGCAGCTAATCATAAATTTACTCATAACGATGTTTTTATAAATTATTTAAAATAGACACAAATTTTGTGGTCTCCGTTGTCGATAATTTTCATATCGATATCAAAGACATCTTTCATTTTTTCTTCTGTAATTACTTCGTTGGTTGGTCCGAAATACAGAATTTGATGGTTTTTTACAGCAGCGATGTAATCTGCATACGCTGCGGCATAATTGATATCGTGCACAACAATAACAATGGTTTTTTGGTATTTATCTGCCAATTCACGCAGGGTTTTCATAATTTCGACCGAGTGTTTCATGTCTAAATTATTCAACGGTTCATCCAATAAGATATACTCCGTGTCTTGCGCCAATACCATAGCGAGAAAAGCACGTTGACGCTGTCCTCCACTCAATTCATCAATAAATTGATTCTCAATATCTTTCAATCCCATGAAAGCAATACTTTCCTCAATCTTCTGATGATCCTCTTTTTTGAGTCTTCCCTTAGAATGGGGAAAACGACCAAAAGAAACTAACTCTTTTACTGTCAATCGAATATTTGGGCTATTACTTTGTTTTAAGATCGCTAAACGCTTAGCGAAATCTTCATTTGTATAGCTTAATACTTCTTTATTCAACAAATTGATTTCTCCTTTATCTCGGGAAACTAAACGACTAATGATTGATAGAAGTGTACTTTTTCCCGTACCGTTTCCGCCAATAAAACAGGAAATCTTTCCTTTGGGGAAACTTACACATACCTGATTTAAAATCAGTTTCTCACCATATGATTTTGATACTTGATTGACTTGAATCATACTTTATTACTTTTTAACAGCAAGTAAATAAAATACACCCCTCCTACGAAGTTGATAATGATACTTACTGTTGTTGTCATATTAAATAAATGCTCTACCAAATACTGCGCCCCAATAACGGTTACGGAGGTCAGTAAACAACAGGTAAAGACGATTAAAGCGTGGTTGTTTTTCTTCACCAATTCGTAGGTTAAGTTGGCAACCAATAAACCTAAAAATGTAATCGGTCCTACTAACGCTGTGGAAACAGCCACCATAATAGAGATAAAGATTAGATTGGATCGCACTACTTTGTGGTAGTTCACACCAAGACTAATGGCGTGATCACGACCTAAACTAATTACATCTAACTGTTTGAAATAACGGATTCCATATAACATCGTTGCCACTAAAATCACAGCAGCAATACTTAAAATTTTCAAATTAATGCGCTCAAATGAAGCAAACATGGCATTTTGAATGATACTAAACTCATTAGGATCAATTAGCAACATAATAAATGAAGCCCCACTCTTAAATAGCGTCCCGATTAAAAGTCCGACTAAAAGCAAGGTATACAATCCCTTACTTTCTCTCTTAAAGACAGCGAAATACATGACCATGGCAAACACCATCATCAAGACGACAGACAAGGCAAAATTCCACTCCGATCCTAGTACTTGAAATGTGCGATCTCCATACCATAAAACAATCAGCGACTGCAACAGCAAGAAAAAAGAATCAAAACCCATGATAGATGGAGTTAAAATTCGATTGGCTGTAATCGTTTGAAAAATGACAGAGGAATAACCAATAGCAAAAGACACCAACAACATCGCCAATACTTTAAATCCTCTTCGAGGCAAGACGTAATCTAGCTTCGTTCCTGTAAACGTGAACATATAAATAGCGATGCTGATTAGTAGCGAAACGAGTAATATCGTGATTAACTTATTTTTAGGCATGTTTTGTCTTTTTTAAGATTAGATATAAAAACACCACTCCCCCAACAATACTAACCGTCAATCCAATAGGCACCTCATACGGGGCAATGATTGTGCGGCTAAGTAAATCACAAACTAACAAAAAGATGGCACCGACCAAAGCCGTATAACTAATCGTTTTACGGAGGTTATCACCAAAAATTAAACTGACAATGTTGGGAACAATCAAGCCTAAAAAAGGAATTACTCCTGCCGTCAGTACAACTACAGTTGAAGTAATAGAAACGAACACCAAACCTAAATACATGATGCGTTTGGGATTTAGCCCTAAACTTGTTGCCGCGTCTTCTCCTAATCCAACAATAGTGAACTTATTGGCGTAGAGGTAACATAAAATAACCACCAATACACCGAGATATAAAATTTCGTAATTTCCTTTTAAGATAGATGAGAAATCTCCCATCATCCAACCGTCCATATTCTGAACGAGATTATAACGGAAAGCGAAAAAAGTAGCAATCGCGCTAAGGATATTTCCGAATACAATTCCTATTAAAGGAATAAAAATTACATTTTGCACTTTGATTTTACTAGCTAAACGCAGAAAAACAATACTAGCTGCTAAAGCAATGGTAAAAGACAATACCGTTTTAAACACAATCCCTCCATTGGGAAAGAGAATCATACTAAATAAAATTCCCATTTTACAAGCATCTAATGTACCCATTGTGGTTGGAGAGACAAATTTGTTCAAGGAAATTTGTTGTACAATTAAACCGGAGATACTCATTCCTACACCCGCAATCAACACCGCAATGGTTCGAGGTATACGACTGACAACAATAACCAGCAATTCATCTTTCGACAATTGGTGCAAATCAAAAATCGAAATATCTTTTACGCCCACGAAAATGGATAAAAAAGAGAGTACTATCAGTATAAGAACTAAGGTAATTCTTATCATAAAAAAGCGTTATTTTTATTTAGAATAAAATTAAATAAGAGCAAATATATAAAACTTGAAGGAGTTGAAAAAACTATTCTCGGTTTGTTTTCTTTAAATAGCCCTTTCTCAATTCTCATATTTTCAACAGCTTTCCTCAAAAATCAGAAAGCCTTAGTAATTCGAAGTAAATGCATATAAAACCTAACTATTCGAACACATTTGATTTGAATACCGTAATTTATATAAAATTTACTTTTTACTTGGACTAGCACTTACAACTATAGGTTTCTTTTGCCCTTCGCTGAACTATTTTCTGTATTACTACAGACGGCCAAAAATTAACACTGTCTTATCTTAAAAAAACAACATACATTAGCATAAAATCAAAAAAACATGAACAACACCTTAAAATTAACTGCAATTTTCAGCTTATTATTTCTATTTATCAGCTGTACTTCTGATGATAACCAAAAGGAAGAACCAACAGGCAAAAAAAATTATCTACTAACAAGAGTCAATTATACTGCCTACCCATCCGCCCCTATTCAAACTGGTGATTTCACTTTAAACTACACTCCGGAATATCGCGAGCCTGAATTTATAGCGTTATTTGACTTGACCTATGATAACGACAAGCAAGTAAAAGAACTACTTCTAAAAAAAGACATGTACGAAAATGGCCTACTTGTTGCTCGTCATTCTTATACGCTTAAACCTAAATACAACACTTTTCAACAGATGGAGACGTTAACGGTTAGTTCAGAGGCACACACAACGAGTGAATATTCGTTTTCTTATGAAAATGAGCTAGTAAAAAACTTACAAGTCCTAGATAATGCTCGTATTTCATATAATCAACACTTGGTGTACAACAACTTAAAGCAATTTAACCAGGCAACCGTTCAAACAATAGAAAATGAACCTCGAACAATGGAGTTAGCCTATACCTACAACTCAGCCAATCAATTAATAAATCTCACAGATGGAAACAATGAGATTGACTTTAGCTATGATACAGGTAAAAATCCGTTTGACGCTTTACCATTTGATTTAACCACTCTCATTTTAGACAATATTTACTTTGTTCCTCTTACCTATAAATTTGCAAACACTTTAGCAAGTTATACCCTTTCAACAGAAGAATCTCCCTTCATATTTGAACATACATATAATGAGGATAACTATATTACACATACTAAAATATATCGAGGTTCCAAAGTAAGAGACAAGCACTATATGTTAATTGTTTACCAGTACGAAGTCACAAAACAAGACTAAATAAACAACAAATAGCCCAAGACGAACTTGGGCTTTTTTTATATTCTTTAAAGTTTTAATTCTATTTGTATAAAAATACAAAGCACTCTATATTTTCCTTTATCTTTGTTTTTATTGATGTGAAAGTATATGCTAAAAAAATGGTTAAGTTACGTAACACCTATTCCCGTAAAGAAAATCACTTCGAAAATCAACCATAAGTTAGAAATAACCTGGCAAAACGGGCAATTGGTATTAGATACAAAGAACACCAATTATTCGTATGGTCAATTAGAACAAGTATTTAAAAAGGCGTTTAAATTCATTGGCTATCCTAAAATTAAACCCATGCAACAAGTACTAAACTTGGGGTTAGGTGCTGGTAGTACTGTTCATTTACTTCGCAATGACATCAATTTTACAGGTTCGATGACGAGTATTGAACTCGATGAAGCGATTATCTATGTTGCCCGCAAATACTTTAATCTCGACCGCTATCAAGCAAACCATCAAATCATTCAAATGGATGCTTTTGAATATGTCTTAACTTGTCAAGAACAATACGATCTCATTGTCATTGATATTTTTCAAGATAGTCATATGCCTTCTTTCTTATTTGAGCATTATTTTTTGTTGATCATCTCAAACAATTATTGGCCCTTGATGGTTTTATTATTTTCAATACGATTGTCCTCACACCAGAAGATGAACAGCGCAATCAAGCCTTCAAGGCATTATTTGATGCCACTCATTTCTCTGTTCGTTTTATGCCAACGACCTTAGAACACAATAGTATTATCACAATTAAACGATTAGCTTAATCTTTTTATTCACTAATAGAATAGATTGTGTGGATTGTATTTTGATTTATTTTGTTCAGTAATACATCAGTTTCTCTTTTACACCAGCAGATTTTATCTTTTGTATAAGTTTTCAAAGCAAAACGTCAAATAACCTCATGCTCTTCTCAAATTTTATTCTCCTTAAAGAGGGAATGCCGGACTAATATTTAGTATTTTTATCCCCATTTTAGATTTTAACTCAAAAACAATGATCGAAGTTAAACAAGCGAGTACTCGAAAAGAGATGAAGGAGTTTGTCCAGTTTCCCTTCACCCTATACAAAGACAATCCTTATTGGGTACCTTCAATTATCAAAGAAGAGGTAAAAAGTTTTGATCCTTCCAATGATATATTTAAAACTGTAGATGTTCGTTTTTTTCTTGCATATAAAAACAATAAGCTGGCGGGGCGTATTGCCTGTTGCATCAATTGGACGGAAGTTAACGATTTGGACAAGCCCAAAGTTCGCTTTGGATGGTTTGATTTCATTGATGATGTAGCAGTGAGCGAGGCCTTACTAGCTGAAGTTGAAAAATTCGGAAAAGCCAACAAAATGCACTACATGGAAGGTCCTATGGGATTTTCCAATATGGATAAGGCGGGAATGCTAACTAAAGGTTTCGATCGCATTGCGACTATGATTGGATTGTATAACTATGAATACTATCCAAAGCACCTCAATCAACTGGGTTTTAAACCAGAAGCAGAATGGATGGAATACAGCCTTGACATCTCTAATTTTGATCAAGAGAAAATCGCCAAAATGTCGCAGATGATTCAACAGCGTTATGGGGTTAAACCCCTTGTGTTCAATACCATCAAAGAGCTTATGCCTTATGTAGATGAAATGTTTGCCCTACTCAATAAGACCTATGCCGATTTGCAGAGTTTTGTTCCCATTGAACCTTTTCAGATTGAACATTACAAAAAGAAATACTTGCAGTTCATTCATCCCGATTTTATATCTTGTGTCATGGATGAAAACAACAAGATGATTGCTTTTGCTATTACGATGCCTTCATTCTCAAAAGCCTTTCAAAAGACAAAAGGAAAATTATTCCCGTTCGGATTCATTCACTTGCTACAAGCAATGAAACACAATAATCGCGCGGAATTCTATTTGATTGGTATTGATCCAGACTATAGAAATAAAGGAATTACAGCCATTATATTTGAAGAGATTTACGCTTGTTTTACACAGCATAAAATCAAACATATTGAAACGAATCCTTTACTTGTTGAAAATGTAAAAATTCAACAATTATGGAAACATTTCAACCCTGAAATTCACAAAGAGCGCAAAACGTACCGCAAAGATATTTAAGATTATTCTTAACCTGTACTAAGCCTATTAAAACCAAGTGTTCCGCTTGTTTTTAATAGGCTTATTTTTTTTGAATAATTCTCAATTTAAAACAAATAAAACGAAGATTAATTCTGAAAAATTTGCAAGAAGCCCTCTTTTTTTGTAATTTTATGGTTTAAACATTTTATTTTACAATTTTCAACTATTGTAAGTAGTACGTCAGGAGAAGTACATCTACCCTAATTGCATGTGCCAATAAGCGCATCAATCCGATACATCAGTTTTTATTTTTTACCGCTGATTTTTTATAATGGAAATGGTTTTTACCTGCGTACGACTACTAAGTTGTAAAAACACACATTATGATTCAAATAGAAAAAAAGAATTCAGACAGTCCCGTCAGTCAAGCAGAAGTAGAACAATACACCAACTTCTTATTTCAACATCTCGAACAATATGGAGATGCAAAAGAAGATATTGCCAAAGCTCTTGCTTATGCACTAGGTCAAGACAACAAACCAGGCGGCGTGATTCTCATTGCAAAAGAGGAAGAACGCATCGTAGGGATGACTGTTGTGTTGAATACCTTGATGGGAGGATTTATCCCTGAACATATTTTAGTCTATATTGCCACAGACCAATCACAAAGAGGAAAAGGTATTGGCGGACAGTTAATTGATTCCCTAAAAGAAGACCTAACAGGATCCATTGCCTTACACGTTGACTTTAACAACCCTGCTCAACATTTATACGAGCGAAAAGGATTTGAGAAGAAGTATATAGAAATGAGATTAAACAACAAGTAATGGCCTTTTTAACCTTAAATAAAACGAAACTAAAGCACAATTTTGATCTGCTTGAGAACCTATTTGATACGGAAGGTATTACTTGGGCTGTGGTAGGTAAATTGCTTTGTGGTAACTCGTTATTCCTAGAACAAGTATTGGAATTAAAGCCCAAGCAAATTTGTGATTCTCGTGTTTCTAACCTCAAGAGCATCAAGCTCATTGATCCCGACATTGAAACCATTTACATCAAACCTGCTCCTAATGGGAGTATCGATGAGATTGTTGAATATGCTGATATTAGTTTCAATACAGAGTTAGAAACGATTAAACTACTGTCAAAAGAAGCGGTAAAGCAGGATAAAATACACAAAATTGTGATCATGGTTGAGCTAGGAGAACTCCGAGAAGGTGTTTTACGCGAAGATTTGATTTCTTTTTATGAGAAAGTCTTCAGCCTACCTCATATCGAAATTATAGGCCTAGGAACGAACTTAACCTGTATGTATGGGATTTTGCCCAACAATGATAAATTAATTCAGCTGAGCCTCTATAAAGAGCTTTTAGAGCTGAAATTCAACAAAAAGCTGCCCTTTATTTCAGGTGGGGCTTCTGTTACGCTTCCCTTAATTGTCAATCATCAACTACCGAAAGCCATCAATCACTTTCGAATTGGTGAAACGCTCTTTATGGGAACTAATGCTTATGATGGTAGTCAATACGAAGAATATGAACAGCATATTTTTAAACTGCATGCTGAAATTATTGAGCTGCATGAAAAACCAATGATGCCTAGTGGAGAAACAGGCATCAATATGACGGGCGAAAAAATTGAATTTAACCCAGAATGGGAAGATGTAACCAAATTCAGAGCGATTATTGATTTAGGGCTACTAGATATTGATACGGATCACTTCTTTCCTGTTAATACCAAACACCAATTGGTCGGTTCTAGTTCAGATATGATGGTCATCGACTTGGATGCTAATCCAGAAAAACTCAAAGTAGGTGATACGATTTCCTTCCATATGGATTATATGGGAATCCTTCGATTGATGAATTCAGATTATGTAGAGAAAAAAGTAATTACATAAAAAAAGGAGAAGCTTTCGCTTCTCCTTTTTGTTTCTTATAAGTTACTTAAAAAAAGTTTCTCTAAATCTAATGGTGCAACATATTGGCCTGCTTGGTATACTCTCATATTACCTCCTGAAATTTCGTCAATCAAAATGATTTCATTTGTCGCTTTATCTCTACCAAATTCTAATTTAATATCGTAAAGTTCCAACTCTTTTTTGGCTAACTCTTCTTTCACCATCCAACAAATTGTTTTAGTCAACTCTTTCAATGTGTTGTATTCCTCATGTGATAAAATACCCAACATAGCCAAAGCGTCTTCTGAAATTACTGGATCTCCTTTTTCATCATCTTTGATTGTAATTTCAACAAAGCTATCTAATGCTTGTCCTTCTGTACAATAATCGTTATATCTTCTGAAAAAACTTCCTACCGCACGGTATCTACAGATTACTTCTAATCCTTTTCCGAAAGGAACTGCTTCTTTAACAACCATAGAAACCTCGTCTAAATCAGCAGTAACATAATGCGTTGGAATATTGTTAGCATTTGCTAATTCGAAGAAGTATTTGGTCATTTTCAATCCACTTCTACCCGCTCCTTCAATTGTCAATCCTACTGTATTGGCTCCTGGGTCAAAAACGCCATCTGTTCCTGTTACATCGTCTTTAAATTTTAGAAGTACTTGATGATTACCTAAGCTATAAACATCCTTTGTCTTTCCTTGGTACTTTAATTCCATAGTGTGTGTTGTTATTTAGGCCCCAAAAATAAGAAAAACTACGACATATCCCGCTATTTTCAATTTCTAAATTCGCTCTACCTCAAAAAAAAACCGATATTACATCCATCGGTTTTATGTTTTATTGAATCAAGAAATCACATCGTCTAAAATCTTTAGCTGTTCCTGTTGATCCTTCTCTATTTTTTGCATTTTGAGACAAGTGCACTACATCTTTTATTAAGCGACTTGGGCTTACTCCCTGTTCTACTAAATAATCAATCACGCGTTGTGCTCTGCGTTCTCCCATCCAGGTGTTGTATTGGGCGTTGTTTCTTGTTTCTACATACGAGCGAATCACAACTGCTTGTGTCGTATTTTTTTGCATATAGCGCAACAATTCATCTGCAGCAGCTCTATTGTCATCGTTAAAATAAGAACTATTGAAATCATATTGAATAAAGAACGGCAACATATTCTTAGCTGTAGCAGCCGATAAAGTTGTCCCTTGTCCGCCTATTTCTTGTGATTTTCTAGGATACCCTATTTCTTTAGTCAGGTTGAAATTTACTTCTAAATCGTCTAGAATATTGTTTACCACAACTTCAGCTGAATTATAACCTTCTGCTGTACCCACAATTTTCTGAACCTTGTCTATATTTTTACTGTTGATTTCGAAATTTCCTTCTTGATCCACCAACATATCGATGACTTTTTGTCCTTTATCATTATAAAAAGACACTCTTCCTTCAGCTATCACCTGATTGTTTTCTTTATTATAGAATGTTCCGCGGATACTTTGGGCATAAAACTGTTGAGTGCCAAGTAAAGACAACCCCAAAACTAAAAAATAGATTTTCTTCATAATACTCTTTTTTTACAAAAACAGAAACTCTTATTCACTTCTGTCATTTTTTAACATAAACAAATCAAATATAATTAAAAATAAAATACATTTACTTTTTATTTTTCACTCTTTTAAAAAGAAAACACTTTTATTAGCATCTTCTAGTAAGGATATCTTCTTAACTACCGCATTCTTCTTTCGAATTCTTTATACCTTCTCAAATTGTCCTCGTCTTTTTTCGACCTATGCAAAAATAAGCGTATAACTTGAATGGCCTCTATTTTAGCACAAAAAAAGCTTCTTGTTGTATTTCTTTACTTCTTGTTTTTACTTGTCAAATCCCAGTCTGATCCAGGTTTTCCGCAGAAAGTCTTAATATTTAGCATAAATAAGTCTTCTGTATTTATTTATCATATTTTTCATTTATCCAAAAATCATTATAGTTAATAATTAAAATAAAAACAATAAATACATAGTTTAAATAAAAATAATCCAACATTTCAAAGCAAAGCATCCTTTATTTTTAACTATTACCCCCTACATTTATCATATCTTTAATTACTTTTTAAGAAAATAAATTAGTTCAACTGAAGAAGGTTATCTACATTTGTTCGAGAAAGAAAAATACAAGCGAAGGAGTATACAGCTTAGCGCTAGTAGAATCAACTGCTTCGGTATTTTTTATTCTATCAAAATTGAACTATATAAAGTTTTATACTTTATCTAAGTTATATGTTGTTTCCTATGCAAAAGCCCAACGAGAGTCGTTGGGCTTTTGTTTTAATTTTATAGCGTTTAAAACCATCTTTTCCACTTAAAATAAGCAATCATAACCAAGACAAGTAAAAACATCCCGACCAAGGTAATAAAATATCCATTCTCCATTTTGAGCTCTGGCATATTCTCAAAATTCATCCCATACACTCCAACAATAAATGTCAGCGGAATAAAGATAACCGATACAATAGTCAACACCTTCATAATTTCATTCATTCGATTGCTTTGAGATGAAAAGTAATAGTTGGTTGCACTATCTAATTTATTGAGGTTGTATTCAATTTGATCCAAGATTTCAATGCTTTTATATTGCAATCGATCATAAAAAATCAAGCTATCTTTACTGATAATCATGTGGGCGTGTTTTTTATCATGCAAGGTTCCTACATTGTTTAAAATCTCCCGCATTGGCATCACTGCGCGTTTTACATCGTTTAATTCCTGCGTATACTCCTCAATGCCAATGAGTGTATCTCGATGATACTTCGCTCTTGCATCCAATAATATTTGCTCGACATTATCCTCTACGACATCCAATGTCACAAAAAAGCTATCCATGAGAGAATCAATCAACAAATACAACAAATAACCCGTATCCCTTTTGCGAACCTGTCCAATTTTCTTGCGAATTCGCTCTCGAATGATATGAAAAAAATCACCTCTCTTCTCTTGAAAAGACAGGAGTATATTGGACTTTAAAATAAAGCTAATTTGTTCTATTTCGATATTTTGGTTTGCATCTTGGTAGGGCAATAATGCTTTTAAACTAAAAAAAAGTGTATCGTCTAAATCTTCAACCCTTGTTCTTCGGCCAAAGTTTAAAATCTCGGCCATGATATACGATTGAATTTGAAAGAACTCCCCTATTTCTTGTAAGAGTTCAATATCGTGTAAACCGTGCAAATTGAACCACTTGATGGAATCTGCACTAGAATTCTTCAAAACTTCTTCTATTTCCTTCAGGCTTAAATCATTATACTCTTCAAATTGATCTTCTGTATAGATAAATAACTGCATAGAAATAGGCACATCTGGAAAAGAACCAGAATATTCCAAAGTATTTGGCTGAAGTTTTCTTATTTTACTATATTTAACTCGTCTCACATTCGTAAATTTGTTTAAATATATGACATTTTTAAACTGTACTTTTAGAGCTACATAAAAAAATTAAAGAACAACCATGAAAATTTTAATAAAAAACATAAAAGAATTACTACAAACAAGAGCAACTTCTATCGACATGATTTCAGGTAGTGACATGAAAATCTTACCTAAAATAGACGATGCTTTTTTACTGATTGAAGATGAACTTATTTTGGATTATGGCTCAATGGCGGATTGTCCAAAAGAAGATGATAGCATCCAAGAAGTAATTGATGCCCAAGGTTGCGTTGTGTTACCAACTTGGGTTGACAGTCACACGCATTTGGTATATGCAGGTAATCGAACTTTGGAATTTGTTGATCGCATCAATGGTTTGAGCTATGAAGAAATTTTCAATCGCGGTGGAGGGATTTTAAATTCAGCCAAAAAACTACAAGAAACGAGTGAAGCTGATTTATACGAGCAATCAAAAGTTCGTGTAGAAGAAGTAATTGCACAAGGAACGGGCGCGGTTGAAATCAAATCGGGTTATGGGTTGACAGTTGAAGCAGAATTAAAGATGTTACGCGTGATTAAACGCTTGAAAGAAAACTATCCCATTGCCATTAAGGCGACTTTTTTAGGTGCGCATGCTTTTCCAAGTGAATACAAAGACAACCATACAGCTTATATTGACCTCATTGTCAATGAAATGATTCCGGCAATTGCTAAAGAAAACTTAGCAGAGTACATTGATGCCTTTTTAGAAACGGGTTATTTCTCTGTGGAAGAAACAGAGCGCATCATGGAGGCAGGAAAACAATATGGTTTACGTGCAAAAATTCACGTCAATCAATTTACGGCTATCAATGGTATTGCCGCTTGTGTAAAACACGATGCCCTTTCTGTAGATCACTTAGAAATTGTAACAGATGAAGATATTGAAGTATTAAAAAACAGCAAAACCATGCCTGTTGCTTTACCTACTTGCTCTTTCTTCATTTCTATTCCTTATACACCCGCAAAAAAAATGTTAGCCGCTGGATTGCCTTTGGCTTTGGCTTCTGATTCCAATCCTGGGACAACACCTTCAGGTAATATGAACTTTGTAGTAGCAACGGCTTGTATTAAAATGAAGTTAACCCCAGAAGAAGCAATCAATGCAGCAACGATCAATGGCGCTTATGCGATGGGCGTTAGTGCAACACATGGTAGTATTACTAAAGGAAAAAAAGCAAGTGTAATTATCACTAAACCTTTGCATTCTTTTTATGAAATACCCTATGCATTTGCTAGTAACCCTATCGGTACTGTCATCTTAAATGGGCAAATTCAACCTTATAAAAACTAATTAAACGCAGCTTTAAAATACCGCGACATGACACAAACTAAACTAACGCTTTTTACAAGAGACAACCTACTTGAATTGACGAGTTTAAGAAATGGAGAAATAAAATTGGGCGAACGCGTTCACGTGATTCAACAGCCTTTAGATTGGGAAAAAGAACTCGCTCAAAATGAAAGCAAATACGTTGTTTTAGGTATTCCGGAAGACATTGGGGTAAAAGCTAATTTTGGTCGTATGGGAACGGCTAGTGCTTGGGAAAAATTTATTGCTACTTTTTTGAATATTCAACACAATAGATTCAACAAGGGATATTGGGTTACCATTCTTGGCCATCTTAATTTTGCTGCTGAAGTAGCAGAAGCTCAACAGTTAGACCCAACAAACAAAGCGGATCGCAAACGCCTTTTTGAACTTGTGCAGCTGATTGATAAAGAGGTTTCTCACCTGATTGCTAAAATCGTAAAGGCAGGTAAAATCCCCATTGTCATTGGCGGTGGTCATAACAATGCTTATGGAAATATCAAAGGAACTGCTTTGGCCAAAGGTAAAGCAATCAATGCCATTAACTTTGATGCCCATACGGATTTTAGACCTTTAGAAGGGAGACATAGCGGTAATGGATTTTCTTATGCTTTTGAAGAAGGATTTTTAAAAAACTACTTTGTTTTTGGATTGCATGAAAACTACACATCCAAAGGTGTTTTCAGTTCTATCAAATTGCATGCAGATCGTGTAAAATACAATACGTATGAGCAGATTAACATCCGCAAAGAAAAGTCATTTAGCAATGAATTACTACTCGCAAAGAAACACATTGATGGAGGATTTTACGGAATTGAAATTGATTTAGACGCGATTCCGCAAGTAGCTAGTAGTGCAATTACTCCTACTGGTTTTTCTGCAGAACGCACCCGTCAATTCTTGCATTTCTTTGCAGAATCGACCAATGTGGCTTACTTGCATATTTGCGAAGGCGCTCCTTCTTTAGATTATCCGACCAATAATCATGTAGTTGGTAAATTAATAGCGTATCTTGTCTCTGATTTTATGAAATCAAATTCAAATAGCCCAAAGTAGTGAATATATTATTAGTTGAAGACGACAAACGAATTAGCGAATTCATAGTCAAAGGATTAGAGGAAAAAGGAATGCATGTACAATTGGCATCTTCTGGGGATGAGGCGAGAAAACTCGTCCTCAATGGCGATTGGGATTTAATCCTCATGGATATAATGCTTCCGGGTATTGATGGCATTCAGCTTACGAAAATGATTCGTTTTAAAAAGGATTATACTCCTATTTTAATGCTGAGTGCCCTTAGTGATACCACAGATAAGATTGATGCTTTAGATGGTGGAGCTGATGATTATCTAACAAAACCTTTTCACTTCAGTGAATTGTTATCACGTATCAATGCCTTAACCCGTCGAACTAAATTCAACTACGAAAATAAAAATAAGTCTTACAATTGTGGAGATCTACAATTGGATCCCGAAAAACACGTGGTTACCCAAGCGGGAAAAATCATTGATTTATCTCCAAAAGAATACAAATTACTGTTGTATTTACTGGAAAATAAAGGACGTGTGATTTCACGAACACAAATTTTGGAACAAGTTTGGGGCATTCAATATGATACCAATACCAATGTGGTAGATGTGTACATTTCGTACATTCGAAATAAAATAGACGAAACACAAGGTAAATTAATTCACACCATCAAAGGAACGGGGTATATGCTCCAAGAATAGTTTTTTTGTTTTTTGTGAAGTTGTTTTTTTGTTCAATTCTTCAATCTTTAGTGCATTTTTATCCTTTATATAAAAGAGAATGACTTGCTGCAAGAGAATTTTAAACAACTTCACAACCTACAACTTCACAACCTACAACTTCACAAAATTGCAGCGTATGTAATCCGTTGTATTAAAAGAAAATCGATTGTTAAAAGATAATTCAAACAATTTTACAGCCAACGCTTTCACAAAGAACCAACTAATTAAAATTATTTTTGATCTTGGAAGTTTTTCCATCCCTGTCTGCCATATTGCTCAATAAGCATATCCAGTAATACCAAAGCAGCCATAGATTCTACGATAGGTACAGCTCTAGGTAATACACAGGCATCGTGGCGTCCTTTTCCCTCTACCGTTACCACTTCATTAGCCGCATTGATAGATGGTTGATCTCTCATGATTGTTGCAGTTGGTTTAAATGCAACATTGAAAAAGATATCCATTCCGTTGCTAATGCCTCCAACAATTCCTCCCGCATTATTTGTTGCAGTGATACCATTCGGCAATAAGATATCATTGTGTTGGCTTCCTCTTAGTTGTGTTCCAGCAAACCCACTGCCAAACTCTACGCCTTTTACGGCATTGATGCTCAACATGGCTTTGGCTAATGCTGCATCTAATTTATCAAAAACTGGAGCCCCTAAACCAACGGGAACCTGTTGTATTACACAAGTAATCACCCCTCCTACTGAGTCCCCTTCTTTCTTTACTTGTCGAATTAGTTCCTCCATTGCTTGTGCCACTTTTGGATCAGGGCAACGCACAGCATTGGATTCTATCTCATTGAAATCTAACGCCGTATACGGTTGTTCTACGCGAATATCTCCTACAGCAGACACATAAGCTGTAATTTGCATAGGAGCTAGAATTTGTTTGGCAATTGCTCCGCCTACTACCCTACAAGCAGTTTCACGAGCCGAGCTTCTTCCTCCCCCTCTATAATCGCGTATTCCGTATTTTTGATCGTATACATAGTCCGCATGACTCGGTCGATAAGCGTGTTTAATATGCTCGTAATCCTTGGATTTTGAATTGGTATTTTCAATAGTAAAACCAATGGGAGTTCCAGTTGTGATTCCCTCAAAAATACCCGATAAAAAACGAACTTCATCAGCCTCTTTGCGCTGGGTGACCAAGGTAGATTGCCCAGGCTTTCGTCTGTCCATTTCCTGTTGAATTGCCCGCATATCGAGCACTACTCCAGCAGGACATCCATCAATAATGCCTCCCAAAGCTTCGCCATGTGATTCCCCAAAAGTCGTTAGGCTAAAATAGTTGCCAAAGGTATTTCCATTCATAATCCAATACTATCATTTAATTGAGCCAAACAAAGATACTTCAAACCAATCGTTTCTTTCTTTTATTTCGCTAAAATCAGTCGTTGACGTTCCACATAATCTGCAAGAAGCGGTAGATATTGTTCAAATAAAGGCAATCGATGAGAATCCTCTATATAGAGAACCTCACTATTTGCACATTGATACGGATTCAACGCTTGTAAGTCTAAAGTTTCATCTTGTTTTCCAATCAGAAGAAAAGCATCTTCTGGCGTAGGAATATCGAGTAGGCTATTTTTTAAATTGGGGGTAAAGACTAAATCTTTATTTAATCGATGAGAATAACTCAACAACGGACTCAACAAAATAAGAATGGTTTGAAGCCCTTGTGCTTTGCGTTTTTCCTTCCATTGATAAGCAAAATTAGCCCCTGTTGAATCTCCAATAAGGAGTAGTGTTTCTTCCTGTTCAACCGCTGGATGCCCTTGCATCAACCACGTACTAAAATCCGTTTCTGGTGTCCATTCTACACAACTCGCTTGATAAATAGCGAAATATTTTTCTACCAATACATACTTTCTTGACTCCCTATTAGAGCCATATCCATGAATATAAATCAACTGCATGCTATCTATTTTTCAATAATTTTAGCCTTATTGGCCTCCACAAATTCTCTGTAGTATATCTTTATTAACCACATGAAAAGAGAAAATAAAATTGGTCCGAATATAATTCCGATGAATCCAAACACATTCACCCCAACAATCACTCCAAAAATAGTAATTAGAGGATGGACATCTGCCATTTTCTTTTGCAGTAAAAATCGAATTAAGTTATCTGAAGTTCCCACTACCACTAAGCAATAGATTAATAAACCGATAGCACTTCCCTGCTGACCATTTGCCAACATCATAACGATTAAAGGAATGTAAATCACTGCTGCTCCAACAACAGGCAACAAAGAGGCAAAAGCCGTAAGAATAAAAAACACAAAAGCATCTTCTACCCCAAAGATTAAATACCCTATAAACGCAACAATACCTTGAATAAAAGCAGTTAGCGGTACTCCTACACTATTGGAAACAACCAAGCGTTTCATGTCTACTTTCAACTCATCCATGTTATTGGCCTGCATAGGTAAATAGCGCGTTAACCAAGCTTGAATTTGTTGATATTCCTTCAATAGAAAATACAGCATCAAATACGCCACTCCAATTTCCACGACGCTATTTACGGAAGTATTCACAATAGCTTGAAAAGCTTGTGTTCCCAACTCTGTTGCTTTGCTAATTGTATTTTCATTGAAAATATCGATATTATAACTCTCTCGTAAACTGCGAACCGTCGATTCAATTCCGGCTTGAATTTTATCTTTGTCTTGTAGAACCACCAAGACCTTTTGGGTGATTGTTTGAATTAACAAATACAAGGGAGCAAGAACCAACATGCTACTTCCTAGCATCAAAGCTATAATAGATAAATTCTTGTTCCACCCTTTTTTCTGTGTCATCCAACGATAAGGAGGTAAGAGTAACACAGTCAAGCACAAAGCTCCTAAAAAACCAGGCAGAAAAAAAACGAGATTACTTGCCAACAAGTAAAATACAAACAAGATTAAAACTAGAAATCCCAACTGTACTAAAATAGAATTGGGAATTAACGGTTTTGGATTCGAAGTCATATAGAAATCATTAAAACGTAAGGTTTAAAGTTATAAAAAATAACAATTCACAACCGATTAATTCCTTCAAATCCTATAAATATATTTTACCCATCTGTATTATTTTTTGTTTTTTTTAACTATATTCACACTTTTATAACACTTAACAAAAAACAATGAGCAAAAAAATTTTATTACTTAGTTTTTTAGTTTGCGGTTTACTACTAGGCACCGCTTGTTCTTCGGATGATTCTTCGCCAAAAAAAGAAAAACCAAATCCTGATGATGATGGTCCAGTAATTGAAGAACCAGCCAAAACAGGAACTTTTAACTATACTACATTTAAAGATGTCAAAGTAGGTTTTGGTGATGGTTTATCTCAAAGTGCTGAAGGAACCTTTACTTTTCCAACCGATATAGAAAAAGTGCAAACCATTAAGATGTATGTACAAAACCCATGTCAAAATAAAGAATGTGATGAATGGGATCGCTTTGCCAATGTGTATGTAAAAAATAAAAAAACCAACGAATGGTATGAAATTGGTCGTTTTATCACTCCATATTGGGTAGGTTCTGAAAAGTTACCTAGAGGATGGGAATTTGACGTAACTGATTTCAAATCACTATTAACAGGAGATGTAGAGTTAAAAATATATACAGAAACTTGGTTAGCTAAAGGACGTGTATACAGCGTTGATTTTGATTTCATCTATGGAGAAACGGCTTATCAATATTCTGCTGTTGTTCCTTTGTTCCAATACAATCAATCGTCTATTGACGGCGTTCCGTATGGAACAGCACAAACAACGGATTTAGCAAGAAGTATTAAGCTACCTGCTAATACTGAACTGGCTTATTTCAGAACAACCATTTCAGGTTGGGGACATGCAACGCCAAACGATGCTGGTGGTAGAGGATGTGCAGAATGGTGCTATAGAACTCATCATATTCAATTAGAAGGAAGCAACGCCTTTGAACATTATATGGGGCCTATTGGTTGTGCCAATAATCCAATCAACAATCAAGCACCTGGAAACTGGAAACCTGATCGCGCGGGTTGGTGTCCAGGTATGGTAGTTCCTCCTTATATCAATAACCTTACGGGGGATTTGAAAAACAAAACCTTGAATTTCAATTATAAATTAGAACCTTGGACAGCGAACAACCCTGAAAATAAAGCATTCTATGCTATTTCTACGTTTGTTGTTGTTCATAGTACTACACCGATTCAACCTGCTGTTGTTCAATAAATGGGTGAGATTGGTGAGGTGATGAGATTGGTGAGGTGATGAGATTGGTGAGATGGTGAGGCGATGAGAGGTTGAGGTGATGAGATTGGTGAGGCTGAGAGGCGGTGAAATCGAAACGAAGTGAAAATCGGAACGAAGTGTAGATTCATCGAACACCAAAACAAAATAGCAACTCGGTGTGATATATTCATCGAATACGAAAACAATTATAAACCCATGAGATAGATGGTGAGATGATGAGAAATTAAAAATTTAATCTATAAAAAAAAGCGAAAGAATCTTCTTTCGCTTTTTTATTCATTTATATCTGATTGATTTTTGCCCATTATGTACATTTAATGGCTATATCGCTCTTCTTTTCTTCGTTTTCTTTATCAATTAGATTCCAGCAATTACGCGTAATTCTTCCATCATACGAGCAGCTAAACCATCCGCTTCCTCTTGAGAAGGGGCTTCTGTATAAATACGGATAATTGGTTCTGTATTGGATTTTCTCAAGTGTACCCAACTCGTTGGAAAGTCAATTTTCACTCCATCGATTGTGCTAACTTCTTGATTTTTATAATTTTCAGCAATTAGTTCTAAAATCATATCAACATTCAATTTAGGTGTCAATTCGATTTTATTTTTACTCATATAATATTGAGGATACGTTGCTCTTAATTCAGCTACAGATAACGTTTGATTTGCTAAATGAGTTAAGAATAAAGCGACTCCAACTAAAGCATCGCGTCCGTAGTGGATTTCAGGATAAATAATCCCTCCATTTCCTTCACCACCGATTACAGCATTTGTTGCTTTCATCAATTCTACCACATTCACCTCTCCTACTGCTGCAGCTCCATAATTTCCTCCTCTATTTACTGTTACATCACGTAAAGCACGAGACGACGATAGATTTGAAACGGTATTTCCTGGGGTTTTACTCAATACGTAATCCGCTACCGCTACTAACGTATATTCTTCCCCAAACATTTCACCATCATTTGAGATAAAAGCCAAACGATCTACATCTGGATCCACAACGATTCCCAAATCTGCTTTTTCTGCTTTTACTAAAGCACAAATATCTTGTAAGTGTTCTTTTAATGGTTCTGGATTATGTGGAAAATGTCCTGTTGGATCACAATATAACTCCACTACTTCAACGCCAAGTTTTCGCAACAAGTCTGGAATAATAATCCCTCCCGAAGAGTTAACACCATCTACAACTACTTTAAACTTACGTTTTTTGATTGCTTCTACATCAACTAATTTTAATTTTAAAATTTCTTCGATGTGAATATCCATATAATCATTTCTTGTGGTAATGCTTCCCAAACGATCTACTTCTGCAAAAACATAAGCATCTTGATCTGCAATTTCCAAAATGATTTCCCCTTCAGCACCGCTTAAAAACTCTCCTTTATCGTTTAATAATTTTAAAGCATTCCACTGTTTCGGGTTATGTGAAGCCGTTAGGATAATTCCACCATCTGCACCTTCCATCGGAACAGCTACTTCTACTGTTGGTGTTGTAGACAGACCTAAGTCAATTACATCAATCCCCAAGCCAACTAATGTATGCATCACCAAATTGTGAATCATAGGGCCTGATAGACGTGCATCACGACCAATAACTACTTTCAATTGGTCTTTACCACTATTATTTTTCAAGAATGTTCCGTAAGCAGAAGCAAATTTAACTGCATCAATGGGAGTTAAATTAAAACCTACCTTACCTCCTATTGTACCTCGTATTCCTGAAATTGATTTTATCAATGTCATATTTCTATTTTTTTTCTTACCAACAAATATAAAACAATTCAATCGCTTATACTTTCAAATACTAAGGTAAAATTGTAAATTTGAGTTCAAAGCAATCAGATGAATTTTTTAGCACATGTTTATTTGTCGGGACAAGACGAGCAAAAAGCCATTGGCAATTTTATTGCGGACAGTGTTCGCGGCAAGCAATATTTAGATTTTCCAAAAGGCATTCAGCATGGAATCCTCTTGCATCGCGAGATTGACACCTATACAGATAACCATTCCATTTGGCGCAAGGACAAAAAAATATTAGTTCCAACTTACAATCATTATGCGGCAGTGATTATCGATATGTATTACGATCATTTTCTGGCCAAGAATTGGACCATGTATCACGAGGTGCCTTTAGCTACATATACTGCTAATTTTTACGATACCTTAGCGCGCAATTTTGATTTACTTCCTGCAAAGATTCAGAACTTTTTACCCATTATGATTCGAGAAAATTGGTTTATGTGTTATGAAACGGTGGAAGGATTAGGCTATATTCTCTCTCAAATGGATAGACGAACCAAGGGAATTTCGAAAATGTCTCAGGCGACAAGAGAACTAATCGAACACTATGCTGTATTAGAAACTGATTTTACTCAATTTTTTAAAGAATTAGAAAACCACGTTATTTCCATTCAACAAACTTCCCGTTTTACGGATATTTAATCTGTTTTTTATATAAAAAAATATTGAGAAGCGGATTACTTATATCGACTATTTAGGCTATTTTTGCAAGATGAAAATCTGGAATAAAAAACGTATTGCGTACTATTTTAAGCAAACCTTTCGGTATGCTGAAGGTATTTTATTTTTTTTAAAATCGATTCTTTCGGATCGCCAATTTTTGTATTTATCCTGTGTATTAGTAGGGGCTTCCAGTGCAATAGCAGTGACCATTTTAAAGTCATTTGCCCATGCTGTTTTCAAATTTGCCACCTATATTGACAATATTTCTCACCTGCCCTACACCAATAGTATTTTACCTATTATCGGTATTCTATTGACGGTATTTGTGGTGCGTAAATTTTTAAATGGCAGCATTGAAAAAGGAACGTATCAAATTATGATTGCTGTCGCAAAACATTCTGGAGTCATGCCTAAAAAGCAAATGTACTCTCAGATTGTTACGAGTTCCTTGACGGTGGGTATGGGAGGATCACTCGGATTAGAATCGCCAATTGCTATTACAGGAGCTGCCTTTGGATCTAATTTTGCACAAAATTACAAGCTCAGCTATAAGGATCGTATTTTACTTTTAGGTTGTGGTGTAGCTGCGGGTATTTCTGCTGCTTTTAATGCACCTATTGCAGGTGTCCTTTTTGCCATTGAGATTGTATTAGCGGATATTACGGTTTCTGCTTTTATTCCGATTATGATTGCCTCTGCAACAGGAACGATTGTCACTGATTTAATTATCAAAGAAGATATATTACTTTCCTTTAAGAAACAGCTGGTATTCGATACGTTCAATACGGGATATTACGTTATTTTAGGGGTTCTTGCCGGATTATTCTGCGTGTACCACGCGCGTATGTTTCGAAAAACAGAAGCCTATATTTCTAAGTTTACGAATCACGTCTATAAAAAAGCACTGATAGGTGCAACCATGTTAGCTGTTTTAATCTTCCTCTTTCCCACCCTTTTTGGTGAGGGATATGAAAGTATAAAAATACTAGCAGGTGATCAACCTGAAGCGATACTCAACAATACCTTATTAAAAAATTTCGCAACCAATGAATGGGTTCTTCTCCTTTTTGTTGCAGGTGCTGCCTTAGTTAAAACATTCGCTGTTGGATTGACCATGGGAAGTGGAGGAAATGGAGGAAACTTTGCTCCTTCTCTATTTGTTGGTTCTTACCTCGGTTTTACAGTAGCTAAATTCTTATCCCTTTTAGGTGTAAAAGACATGCCCATTCACAACTTTACCGTCGTTGGAATGGCGGGTGTAATCAGTGGTTTGTTTCACGCTCCCCTTACTGGAATCTTCTTAATTGCGGAAATTACGGGAGGTTATGGTTTAATGGTGCCGCTATTGATTGTTTCTTCTATCAGTTTTGCCATTGCAAAACACATGGAAAAGTACTCGATGGATATTAAATCTATTGCGGAAACAGGGATGGTTTTCACCTCTGATAAAGACGCGAATATTTTATCGACAATTAATGCACATGATTTCATTCGCAATGATATCCACATTTTAAAGTCAACACAAACGACACAAGATGCGGTAACTATATTCACACAAACCCAGCAGGAATTTATTCCTGTTGTGGATGACAATCAAACGCTTGTAGGAGTTATTAACCTCAATCACGTGCGTCCTATTGTATTTAGTACGTTTCAAACGAAATTTACTCCCTTGTCTGATTTGATTGAGCAACCGATTACGGTTTCTTACGATGACAGTACCAAGCACATAATCAATCGCTTTGACCTAAGAAAGTCTGACTTTTTATTGGTGCAAAAGGATAAAGCTTATTTTGGTTATATCTTAAAAGCGGATATGTTAGAAGCTTATCGAAATAACTTGAAATCACTTTCAATTAATTAAACGGAAAGAATATAAGGAATTAATTGTACAGTGGTACTAAGGGTTATCGGTTATGGGTTAAAGGTTATGGTTATGGGTTATGGTTATGGGTTATGGTTATGGGTTATGGGTTATGGTTATGGGTTATGGGTTATGAGTTAAAGGTTATGAGTTAAAGGTTGTGGTTATGAGGGGGAGGTGATGGGTATAGTCTGATTTCATCTTTAATCGATAAAACCCACGATTTCACAAAGCACAAACCTCACAGCCTAGCGTGAGCGCGGGATGCGACCCTTCCTTCGTCAGGGAGACATACAGAGCGGAGCAACTGATTAAAGTATTGCTTTTTTATTTTTTTACTAAAGGCTTTTTTGATAATTTCTTCGGTTAAAGAAGAATGTCTCACCGTTATGGGGTATGGTTGTATATGTTTCTTATTTTAGACTATCTACAGTAGATGGTTGACTGTCAGCTATAAGCCTTTTTTTTCGTACAAACTATCTACAGTAAACCGTTAACTGTAAACCATAAACCGTTAACCAATTTTACGCATCAAGCGCAAAAGTTGGGGACTAATTATAGAGCTTTTGCGCGAAACGTAATATAGCATTGTTAACCTTTCGAAAATAAGAACTCAGTTTCTGCCTTTGAGATACAGTTCATGAGTTAAGGTAGAAATAATAGAGAGTGCCATTTTGGGGGCACTCTCTTGTATTATAGTATCTTTGTATTTGTTACTTACCATTGAAATAGAACAACAAAACAACAAAACCAAATTCCTTACAAGTAGCCGCTCAAAAGAAATCTTAAAAATAAATCTATTTCAAAACAAACATACAAAGAACTATGCATTCTTTACAGAGCGTTTAAACTAACGCTCCTCACTTTTCTTAAATCAAAGATACAGATTAATTTACTGAAACCTTGCATCCTTGACTTCGCTTTTAACAATTATTATCCCAAAAAGATACCCATTGTTCGCAATGAGTATATTTATTACACTATAAAAACTAATTTTCGCCACATTTAGTAGAAAAATATACTAAATAAACGTTAACCACCTTGTGAATTGTGCACTTTTGCTTACATTAGCTTTCTATAAAGGAAGTAACTTTCCTAAAAGAAACTTAAAAATGGCAACCTTAGATCTTCATACGATTCAACATACCCTCCATTGCATTAGTGGCAAGTGGAGAATTCCAATATTGATCGCTTTATTTCACTTGGATAAGGCTCGTTATTCTAGCATACAGCAGTATTTACCAAAAATTGGAAGTAAAATGCTCACTTCAGAATTGAAGATATTGGAACAATTGAACCTTATTGAACGCATCATTACAGAAACACCTGTAACCATTGAATATCAATTGAGTGCTAAAGGCCAATCCTTACGTCCCGTTTTAGAAGCGCTTTCAGGTTGGGGAGCCAATGAACTTCCCGTAAAAGCAACCCAGCTCACGGCTGAAAACAAACATGAAATCAATCATTTCTTAACCATCAATATCTAATATCTAATGGATTTTATTCAAGAATTACTGCATAAAAATGAAAGCACCAATGCTTTTCTAGATAAAAAAAGAATGGAACAGTTTACAGATACACTTTTTCATTTTTTATTTCAATTAGAAGATAAGAGATATCACTCTGAACAAGCCATTAATATTCGATTAAATACATTAAAGAATGAAATGATTTCCATTTTATTTAGTATTAATAATCAAGAAGACCGCTCACATCAGATTGCGCATGACTTTTTTGAAGCTCTTCCTAATATATATCAATTGTTAAACACGGATGCAACGGCTATTTTAGAAAATGACCCTGCAGCAACATGCTTACAAGAAGTACACATTGCTTATCCTGGATTTTACGCGATTGCCATCTACCGCTTTGCGCATCAATTGCAGCGACAAAACGTGCGATTACTTCCCCGTATTTGGACGGAATATGCCCACAATAAAACTGGTATTGACATCCACCCTGCCGCTTCGATTGGTTCGCACTTTTGCATTGACCACGGAACAGGTATTGTAATTGGAGAAACTTGCGTTATTAGAACCAATGTAAAGATATATCAAGGAGTGACATTAGGGGCGATATCTGTTTCCAAAGATAAAGCCAATACACGTCGACACCCCTTTATTGAAGACAATGTAGTTATTTACTCAGGGGCAACTATATTGGGCGGAGATACCATCATTGGTCATGATTCTGTCATTGGAGGTAACGTTTGGTTAACCAAAAGTGTAGATCCCAATTCTATTATTTACAGCAAAAGTAAAGTCTATTCAAAGTATACAGACAAATATCCAGAACCTATCAATTTTATTATATAACGACACAAAAAAATAGTTATGAAAGCACAAAACATTTTAGACACTATTGGGCGTACCCCACATGTAAAAATCAATAAACTTTTCCCTTCAAACCTTAATGTATGGATGAAGTTAGAAAAACAAAATCCGGGAGGAAGTTTAAAAGATCGCATTGCCTTAGCGATGATTGAAGATGCAGAGGCAAAAGGATTAATTAATAAAGACACGACGATTATTGAACCTACTTCAGGAAACACGGGAGTTGGATTAGCGATGGTCTGCGCTGTTAAAGGCTACCAATTGATTTTGGTTATGCCAGAATCCATGAGTATTGAACGCAGAAAATTAATGGCTGCTTTTGGGGCGAAATTCGTTTTAACACCAAGAGAATTAGGAACAGCAGGATCTGTTGCAAAAGCTACGGAATTGGCAGAACAAATGGAAAATGCATGGGTTCCACAGCAATTTAATAATTTTTCAAATCCTGAAATTCACCGTAAAACGACCGCTTTAGAAATTATCAATGATTTCCCAGAAGGTATTGATTATTTTATTACAGGCGTTGGAACTGGAGGACATATTACAGGAGTAGCTGAAGTCTTAAAAGAGAAATTTCCAAAACTAAAAGTATACGCCGTTGAACCTAAGAACTCACCTGTATTAAGTGGTGGACAACCAGGTCCTCACCCATTACAAGGTATTGGAGCTGGATTTGTTCCTAAGGTGGTAAATACCGCTATTTTTGATGGGATTATTACCATTGACAAAGAAGAAGCTTTTGAATATACTAATCGCGTTGCAAAAGAAGAAGGAATCTTAGCGGGTATTTCAACGGGAACATCGTTGGCTGCTATCGCACAAAAACTACCTGAGATTGAAGCAGGAGCTACGATTTTAACGTTCAACTATGACACAGGAGAACGCTATTGGTCTGTTGATGATTTATTTGACGAAAAAGCGGCTGAATACAAAGAGTAAGCCTTGCAACTAATATAGCTAAAACCTTTCTACCTCAAAGTAGAAAGGTTTTTTTATGGAGGCAACTTTACCTTCCACTACATAATTCCTTCTATTCTAATTTTATGTTGTATTTTTGCAGTATAATAAACAGTAAAACTAGAATATGTTAAAAAGAACTTTCCTCCTTGCAGGACTTCTTGTTTTATCCGCATGTAAAACAACTCCTTCAAGTCAAGTTACTTCAACAACCAATCCTTTACACCATATTGAAGTAAATGGCAAACTATACGCGGCGGTATTTCAACAAAATGCTGCTGAACATCAAGCCTTAGCTGCACAAGCCTTCAATATAGCGACCTTGAGAGTGGATGAAATCTTAACACAACAATTCGACAAACCATTGGCTATTGTGACCGATATTGACGAAACGTTTTTAGACAACTCCCCTTATGCCGTTGAGATGGCACGTCAAGGAAAAGTATTCAGCGAAGAAACGTGGAATGCTTGGACTTCTAAAGGAGAAGCATTACCACTATTAGGTAGTTTAGAATTTTTCAACTACGCAGCTTCTAAAGGAATCGAAGTGTACTATATTACGAATCGTACGCAAAATGACAAAGCGGGTACGATGAAGAATTTAAAAAAATACAACTACCCTTTTGCTGATGATCAACATGTAATTGTTCGCACGACAGAATCTAGCAAAGAAACAAGAAGACAAAAATTAAGTGAAACACACGAAATTGTAATGCTTCTTGGTGACAACCTTTCTGATTTCTCTACTGCTTTTGATAAAAAAACACAAGCAGAGCGCTTGCAAAATGTAAAAAATAACCAAGCGTTATTTGGCAAGCGATTCATTGTTTTACCAAATACAGGATATGGAGATTGGGAATCTGCTTTGTTAGAATACAAGCGCAATCTGACAACCGAAGAGAAAGACAACCTATACAATAAAAGCGTCAAAGGCTTTTAACCCAACAAAAATAAAAAATTAATAACTCGACAAAATGAAAAAATTAGTAGCTATTTGTGCTTTTTTGGCTTTGCCATTTGCCATCAGCAGTTGTTCAAGTGATGATAACTCAGTGATCCGCAAAAAAAGCGATTATGAAGGAACATGGGTAACGGATAGTTTATTCTATTCTATTCCTAATGGTCCATCTATGAAACATAAATTTTCAGACATGCCTGGTGGAGAAAATGCAGTTACTGAGGATGTAATGACTTTGACAGAAGACAAAGCAACACTAGTAGAGACTACGCGCAAAGGCGCTGTAAGTCCAGAAGTTCAAGGCGTAATTAAAGATCAACTAATTACATTCACTAGTGAAGATCCTAGACATACACCGAGAAAAATACAAGCGGTTACAGAACAAAAGTTAACCGTAGTATATGATATCAGTATGAGAGGAGATAAACTTCCTGTTACTGTAACATACAAAAGAAAATAATCTCGCATAAAATAAAAAGCCTTCGTCATAGAAGGCTTTTTTATTAGGCTTGAGATGCTGTCTTATACTTGAGCTAGACCACAAAATTCTTGAAGTGACAAAGCTCTGGCGTTACAAATTTTAATTAATGTGTTTAAACTAATCGCATAGGTATCGTCATCTTTAATCAAACGTACAATTTTTTCATCAATGCCATGATCTCGTGCAAACTGACTATTATTGGAATGTTTGATTAACCATTCGTCTCTGATAAACTCGACGATTTTTCTATTCTTATTGTGCATAGTAAATTTTTATACCTTTTTTTTCGGAAAACATTCCGAGTTTTATTTTTTTTTGTATCTTAGCAAAACGATAATCAATACAGACTTGGTTGTTCTCATTCGTGGTGATTTATAGACCATACCTAAACTTCACTTATTTTTAGTTACACGTATACCACAAAGTATTTTTAGGTCTGTTTATATAAACCTTGTTGTTTATTTAACTCCATTAGCCCAAACGTTTGAAACAGCAGCTACCTAAAAATGGGCTTTAGGTTAACTGTTCGTTTACTACGCGTATTGATTGCGTAAAAGCAGATTATTCTGTATCACTGCAAAAAGGGTCATATCCTCTTATGCAGCTCCTCTTAAGACAAAAGCCTCAAGGTTTATGAACTTGATATCTTATTTTACATGATTTTGCACTCTAAAAATAAAGACTTTCTTGTTTTTTTCCAAAAGAAAACCGCTTAAACCAAGGATATTTGTTAAAGAGGGACGTATTGCGATAGTTCAGCTTATAAACTGAACTATCCACACAACCAAAACTCGCAATATATACTATTGCGTTTACCATAAACTTAGTTTTTATCTCCCAACAAACTAAGATAATACAACATAAAAAGAGAAAATTGCGCTCAAATGCAGTTCACATTTTCTTTTTTATCTCATTCAATGTAATTTTTTTTAAATACGTTTTTGTTGCTTGTTTAGTATCAATAGCGAAGGAATTGCCCTGATACGCCTGTTAGATAAAGGAATCCTACGATATTTATCACTAAATACACAAGATGATAGGAATGTAAAGAGATTAAATATCTCGTTTTTTGTTTGTTTAGCCCTGCTCAGAACATCTGTTTTTGGGCAGGTTTAACCAACATCCCATCCAAGAAAATAATGTTTAACCCCCTTTATATTAGTTCTTTTAAAATTAAGAAACATACACTGTCTCAATCTCAGATAATTTGACGTTTTTTAGCTATACAATCAGTCATAATTCACGAATAAACCGTGTCAAATATTTACAATACGATTATATAATATATACTTGAGACAGTAGAAACAACTCTTTTTTCAACATACGCAGTTGCTGTAGAACACAGCGAGCGTACAGACTACTTATGCCTATTTCACGGTGTTCCTCGTGTTTGTATTGGGAGACACAACCGCAAGAAAACACTGTGTTATAGGCTGTTTTTATAGTATAAATTATAGTTGTGTTTGGTAAAATAGCGCTTATTTGTAGTATTTACGATACGCCTATGGCCTTATCTATTTTCTAATTTACACGAGACGCTGTTTGCAGTATCATTACGCCATTCCTTGCATTTGAACCATAAATAGCAGTAGCTTGGGTTCCTTTTAAGACAACGGAAGACAAAAATTCCTGCTCTTCGAGTTGATTAAGTTCCTCTAAATATACCCTTTTATCATCAATGATCACGAGGGGTTGTTCCAAAGGATTGCTAAGCTCTATTCCATTTTTATGGAACTCTGCCTCAATTTTTATATACACCTTCGATTTTTGAGCTTCCTCTCTAATCGGTTGATCCACGATAAGATTTTGCATCCCATTGTAGTAAGCACCCGAAGGTAGTTGCAGTATAAAGAGCTGTATTTCATCCGAAATAATACGGGAGTAAATCTGACTTAATCTTACTCCTATTTCTCGATTACACCCCAACGATTTTTCAAAATACTGTTGATCTTCCACCCACTCAATGCTTATAGGAGAGCAATCAATAGCTACTATAGGTTTTAATTGTTTTACTTCATCAAGCGTTACTATTTCTTCTATTCCTTTCGATTGAATTTCAAACACCAATTCTTCCTTTGTAACTATATTGGTAAATACACGTCGAAATTCAAACGTATCTTTCCAAGTATAGGTTCCATTTCGTGACTTAATACGAACTATTTTTTTCGGTAATTGAAAAATTGAATCTAATCTACTTCCTGCTACAGGAGCTGTTCGATTCTTAAAAAAAAGTTCAATTATTCGATCTTGATCCATTTCAATTGTATTTTGACTATAGCTAAAAGTTGCTACAAGAAATAGTGCTAGGAAAAATATAACTCGCATAATATTGGTCTATTTATTTTTAAAATTTTAGTGTACATGTAATTCGCTTCATCTCCTACTCCATCAATATAAGATACCCTTTACACAGTCATTTTTCTACTAAATGAAGTTCTTTTTTTAGAACCAATCGGTTCCTAATAAAATACGCTTGCTTCTATATTATTTTTTTAAAAATAACAAGGTTATTTCTTAATTGTCATTTGATTGACAATTTCCTTTAACAGTGCTTTTCGCTTTGTGGCAGCCTCTTGTTCTTTTTGTTTCTTTTTCGCGATTTTATCTTTAACTACTTTGCGATTTGCAGGTGTATTTCTCCCCATGGTTTCTCCTATTTATAAGCGTTGAACTGCATCTATTCCACAACAAAAGTAATATATTTGACCTTAAAGAATAATTTCACCATCTTTAAAATCATAAAAAAAGCAGGTTTCATTCCTAAAACCTGCTTTTTTATACTACTTCAACTGGAACCTTACTGATTCCTTTATACTCGTATTTTACAACTGAATAATTCCAGCTCCAGAGATTCTACCACTTGCGTGTACGAAATCATTCATCGATTCATTTTGTGCTGTTGTCAATTTGCTGTAATTGATATCTAATTTTGAACGACTCATAGCTAAATCAAACAATTCTTTTTGAATTGCTTTTTGTCTACTTGCATCCGTTGAGGTCTTGAATTCTTGCACCAATTCCATCTCTTTTTTATATGAGGCAATAACATCTGCTTGATCCACATCAGGTAATACTAACGCTAGTCCATCAGGTTCTGTAATGGTGCATTCCCCGTCTTCAATGCGGTTTTGCTGATAAAAACCTTTTTCTTCTTCCACTAGCATCTCTTCATAAAACGCAATAAATTCAGCCTTAGTAAAAAACTTATTGAAGAAATTTCCAACGGCTTTTTTATCATACGTAATTTGCTCTTCAGGATACTCCTCTCCTAAGAAATAAGTACATCTATACAAGTTATTATCGATGAATAGTGCATTGGTTGATTTGATATTATCTTCATAACTCACCCCGTCAATCCATACTTCTCTCCTCGTAGCACCAAACTTATCAAAGTTCCCTTCAGTCGCATACACCATCGAATAAATATAGTGAGGCTCTAGTGTTGGGTTAATAATACCTCCTGAATTTTGCTTGAATACGTTGAATGAAGTTTTTTGATTGTTATACGTCAATTCGTGTATTCCTCCATCTAACTTCAGTACTTCATAACTCTGAGGATCAAGAACATACGCCTTGTCATCAATTGACACTTTTATTTCTTGCGCTGTTGGGTTAGATAAATAAAAGTCTTGTCTTTTAAACGGATCATCACAACTGATGAAGGTCATAATCGTTAGCAAAAAAGCTAAAAATCGTAATTTCATAGTATTTATTTTAATTTAAAAAGGGGGCAAAAATATTGATTTGAGCTGTGTAATCCTAGATTTGATCGCATTATTACATCAACGACGTTCATCTTTAGTTCGTCCTTTATTTCTCATCTATTTAATATCAATACTTAACAAAAAACATATCCCTCGGTCTTTAAGAAAGCAATAAGTTTGTCGTAATTTTTGTATTCAAACGCTCTAAATTTAAACTTTTTATTTGTTTGTTTACTTATTACCGTGAATGTTTTTGTATGAGGATTATGTCCAATATTATCGTGTCCTTCCTGAATTATCACATCATGTTTAGCTATATAAATTGATTTACTTAACAATCTTTCCATTTTGATTCCCGTATCGGAAATCGCTATACTTTTACAATTTGAAATCAAATAATATTGCATAGCAAAAAAAAGTACTAAGAGAAAAACTATTGCAACCACATCATATAGCTCTCTTTCAAAATATCCTTTAAAAACGATTCCTGAATAAGTAAAGAGATTATAAATAAGTCCACCTAAAAACACAAGATTCAAAAAGAAAAATAGTGGATATAAAAAGAAAAACTTCAAACTGTATTTCGATTTTATTATTTCCATTTTTAATTCATTATACGTTTAGTTCAATTTAAAAGCGACAAATTTAACTCTTATAATGAATTTGATTTCACTAAAGAAGTCTTAAACAAATATTAAATAAACCACGAATACATCTTAACGCTAAACATCATAAAAACGCAAGGTTTTCTTGTTTTCAAAAGCAGATGAACTAGCTAAAAGTTTACTATATTTGTTATTAAACACGAACAACAGCATGGATAATTATCTCATCGGTATCGGCAAGAGAATTAAAGAAATTAGAAAGCGCAATAAATACACCATTACTCAAGTTGCAACTAAAGCAGAGGTGAGCAATGGATTAATTTCAAAAATTGAAAATGGTAGAACGATACCTTCCCTCCCTGTTCTATTGCATTTAATACAAGCACTTGATGTGGAGGTTGGTGAGTTTTTTAAACACATCACATTAGCAGAAAAGGGAAATTTTGTTTTGTGCAAACAAGCGGATTATACGGTGATTGAAAAAGAAGAGATGGCCGTTGGTTTTGAGTATCGCTCCATTTTTTCCAAGCAACTAAATTCTTGTGGATTCGAAACAGTTCTCTTGGAGATCAAACCAAATTCCAAGAGAGACAAAGTTGAAACCGATGCTTTTGAGTTTAAGTATATGATTAAAGGCGAATGTACGTATGTAATTGGTGAAGAGGAAGTACTTGTTCAAACGGGAGATTCCATTTTATTTGACGGTAGAATTCCGCACGTACCTATCAATCAAACGCAAGAAAATTGTTTGATGTTGGTCGTTTACTTTTTTTATGACAAAAATGATTCAATCTTATAATTCAAAAAGGGATAGCTTTACTTAAAAATGCTATCCCTTTTTTGCTATAATCACTTCCTACACTAACACATCTTGTAGCTCAACGAGTGTTTCCACAATCATCGTTGGCTCTGCTGTTTCAAGTAAAGCTCTATTTTGAGCTCCTGTTAATACCCCAACTACCATACCGCAGTTTGCATTTTTCCCTTCTTGAATATCAATAATAGAATCACCTGCTTTGAGTACTTGTTGAGCATCTTCAATATTAAACTGTTTCATCGCCAGTTCTATCATCGCTGGTGAAGGTCTTCCCTCTTTTACATCATCAGCAGTAATTAAACCATCAATGGTAATTCCGACGCGCCAATTCAATTTATCTAACAGTTTATTTGCCGTTTTGGCATCATATCCTGTATTTAGAACGACTTTGATATCGTGATTTCTCAACACTTTAAAAAAGTCTTCCATTCCATCAAACGTTTTCACTGGAAAAATAGTATACGCATCTTCTAAGTGTTTTTTAAAGTTTTTAAAGATCAAATTTGCCTGCTGATCCACTTCTTTCTCCGTTGTACAAGCCTGAAGAATATCTTTAATCGCCTGTAGCTTTTCTTTTCCTGCCCCATGGATTAAAGTTTGCTCCAAATTTACGTCGTATCCTTCTTCACAAATAGCCTTACATACCGTTTTGTACACTACATTATCTTCGTCTACCGTAGTTCCCGCCATATCGAAAACTACCAATGCTATATTTTTCATTTTTATTTAAATAATCTATTAATATTTTCTTTTGCATATCCTGCACTTCCTGTCATCCCTTTTCCGCCAATACCTGTCACAATATGTATATTTTGACCAATTGTTTCATTAAAGATATCTGCATTTTTGCATTGTGCATAAACACCAAACCACGTATCTCTAATCTCATAACTCGGTAAATGGATTATTTTCTTGGCTTCTTCTATCATAAATGCATTGATTTCTTGTTTGATGTCAAATCCCAAATCATCTTTGTTTGCTGCATCTGCATATTCGTGTGAATCTCCAATGATAATGGATCCATCAGTAGCTTGCTTAAACAAAATATGCACGCCCCATTTCTTTTCTAAACTATCTTTGCTTTCCCTCGCTTTGATTGCTTGAAAAGAGGGGCATTCATAAAAAGCTTCATAGCGACGAATAGACAATCCGGTCAATATAGACCCACGTAATTGATACGTGTTTGGCTGTACTACCGTTTGCATCATTTGCAACTTCGTTACTTCCATATCACTTTGTTCAAATAAAGAATGAAATAAGGTTTTAAACTCTGAACCACAACAAATCACAACTTTAGTAGCGTGAAGTACTTGTCCACCTGCGGTTGTTATCGCTACGCCATCCAGCTGTTCCTCACAGTGAATCACCTGCATTTGATACTTAAACGAAACACCTAAATGCTCCTGCATATAGTGATGTAAACGGTGAATCATCACTCTTGGTTCTACCGTTACCTCTTGTGGAAAGTACAGCCCTCCTTTTACATACGATTCCTTCACTCCATCGTATCGCTCTAGACATGCTTGTTTTGTCAATAGCATCGACTCGTATTCATTCCCTTTATTTATTGCATGTAATTCTTCTAACAAAGTCAACTCTTCTTCATTAGATGCCAAGTAAACGGAACCATTATTTCGAACCGATATATCGAATTTACTTTGAATTTCCTTGTACAATTGCAAACTTTCTCTTCCGTAATTCTGCCATTTGGTATTCATTCCTGAAGGAACCACTTGCCCAAAGTTGCGAACGGTAGCACTCACTGGTTGCTTGTCTTTTTCGATTACTGCCACGCGCAATCCCTTTTGTGCGGCGTGATAAGCATGGAAGGTTCCTAAAACCCCACCACCAACTACTATTAAATCATATTTACTATTCATATCTTCTACTTCTTAGTACACTTATGCTGTTACATTATTTAAAATCGGTTTTTTTTCAATTTGCTTCTTAAAGAACCACACCACTCCAAGAGCTACGATTAATATAACTAGGGCAGATTCTACATTTAATCGGATAAAGAAATCCGTCCATCGTTGTTCAAAACCAATAACC
This sequence comes from Myroides gitamensis, assembly GCF_029894455.1. NCBI lineage: Bacteria > Pseudomonadati > Bacteroidota > Flavobacteriia > Flavobacteriales > Flavobacteriaceae > Myroides > Myroides gitamensis. The sequence goes on along the minus strand of NZ_JARYHN010000001.1, from coordinate 887,125 downwards.
TCTCGCAACAGCAATACAATCACACTTCCAAAATAACCCAATGAATCGGCGAAATAGAACAAGAAACCTACATTTCCTTTGAAGCTCAATAGAGCCACTAATCGCTCAAAAATCAGGCAATGAAACAGAATATAAGGAAGGTATACACCAATTCCTGAAACAACCATCCATACCACGGCAGACACTTGTCCTTCTTTGAAGAGTATGGTTGTTCCCATCATGGCCAATGCCCCTACAACCGTTAAGTAAATGCCAATATTAAACGCCTTGCGATTGTCTTTAATTAAAACGCAACAAGCAGCAATGACTAACACAATAAGTGCTACGGGAATTTCGGTTAAGGTAATTAGCTTCGGAGCACCAGATGTTCCTTGTTCCTCCCAAAACTCAACCACGAAATTATCTCTAAAGTCTCGAACAATGGTCAGGATAACATAGATGAGCACTAGCCCCAAATAACCTAAACCATTTGCTTTCAAAAATGCTTTGCGATCTTTCTTATACATGGGTTTGCGCTCACTACGAGCCTCAATATCATGTTGCGAAGGGCCTTTACAGGCATTCATAAGAAACGAACACAAGAGAAACAAAGGAAAAAACAGTAAACCTGTAAAAAAAGGCATGTCATATTCATTCACCCCAAAATTGGCAATCAATACTAAACCAATCGTTTTCACAAATCCTGTTGAAAAGATAAAAGTTGCACTTAAAGCAGCTGCTAACAACTCTGTATTCTTGCGTCCTTCAATATAAGAGAAGACGATTCCGAAAATCATCCCTAAAGGCAAACCATTTAAAAACAAGGCTATAAATTTCCATTGCGAAGGTAAAATTGCAAACAATCCCAACATGGCTAAGCCGAAAGTTGTCGCACCAATCAACCAATACAGTCGACTACTTTTTGACATTTCTGAGACAATTTTAATGCCCACAAACTTGGAAATCATATACCCCAATACTTGACTAATAACAAGTAAAACCTTCGGATCCATATTCAAGAACACCTGCATATCTTCATATTGTCCAGCTAGAAAAGACTTGCGCACCGCGTACATTCCGGTGTAACAAATAAAAACAGAGATCAATAAAAACCATGTTTCTACATTTTTACTCTTTGTAAACTTAAATAACTCCATCAGGCTATTGTTTTATTATTTATAAACAAATGTAATTCAAAGAAAACAAGGGCATATTACGGAATCGTAAACTTTATGTTACCATTCAAAAACCAAACAACAACCTATAATCAAAGGAATTACCTTTACAACAGTAGTAAACACATCAAAATAAAGGGTTCTAATTTAACTAGCCTCCTTTAACGAACAAAGTGTTTTTACGCTCATTCCAAAAATAAAAATATTTACAAATAGTAAAATTATGATACTAAAAAATGCAACAGCCCTCGTTTTTGATAGTACATCAAAAACATTTGAATCCAAAGCGGTCGCACTCGAAAAAGCGGAAGAAGGAGAAACAGTCGTCGCTATTCTGTATACAACCATCTGCACCAGTGATTTACACACGTATTGTGGCAGAAGACCTTTGGACTCTCCTACTATCTTAGGCCACGAGATTGTCGGAAAAATTGTACATCTGCCTACAACGAATACCAAAGACTACACAAATCAAGAACTCGCCCTTGGTGATTGGGTTACTTGGTGTGTATATGCTTATGAAGCAGATGATCCTATGGTTCAGAAAGGTTATCCTCAAAAATCCACTTCCCTTTACAAATATGGACATCATCCTTTTCATCATCAGGAGCTAAACGGTGGTTTTGCTACACATTGCGTCCTAAAAAAAGGGACTGCCATCTTCAAACTAGATCCCCGATTAAGCCTAAAGGAAATTGCTCCGCTGAACTGCACCCATGCTACTATTGCAGGTGGTATTCGACTAGCGGGTTCTTTAATCAACCAAACCGTACTGATTTACGGCGCAGGCATGTTAGGCCTTTCTGCTGCTGCCATGATATCAACTTTAGGTGCCAAGCAAGTCATTCTTTGTGACCTAAATAGAGAGCGACTTGTGTTAGCAAAAAAATTTGGAGCAGACCTCATTCTAGACAGTCAATTAACAACGGTAGAAAAGAAGCAAATACTTTTGGAATCCAACCTATCCCTTGATGTTGTCATTGACACAACAGGTATTCCCGCAGTAATGGAAGAAGGCATTGAGCTTCTTTCTATTGGTGGAATAAGTGTATGGATAGGCGCAGTGTTCAATCAACCGCCAACTTCTATTAACGCAGAAATGGTTGTTCGAAAACTATTAACCATCAAAGGATTACACAATTATATTCCTGAGGATTTAGCCACAGCCATTCAATTTTTAACCCGCTATCACACCCGTTTTCCTTTTGAAGACTTGGTCAGTGCTGAATTTCAACTCAAAGATTTAGCAGATGCCTTTGAAACAGCTTCCGCAGGAGAGCATTACAGGGTTGGTATTACTCCCACTTCCCATTAAAAAAAGACCTGATTCACTAGTGAATCAGGTCTTTTTCTTATTCCTTTTTTATTCCTTTTTTATTCTTTTCTTATTCTTTTCTTGTTTCATTTACAATTCCCATTTCAAGCCCAGCATTCCTTTCACCCCGTAGTATTCCACTTGTAAAGGGCGACTTGAATCACCGTAATAATATTCTAATTTAGAATTTAACAGGTTATTTGCTTCCACAAAAACAGTAAAATTCTTACTTAATTTATAGGTAATATTGGCATCTAATGTTGCGTAATTGCCATAATACACATCATCTCTTGACAAGCCACTCGCTCCGTGTTCTGTAATATATTTTCCTTTAAAATTATAAGCAGCACGCACATTTAACCCTCCTTTTTCGTAATACAATTGAGCGTTAAACAAGTGTTTCGCTTGACGCGGTAGAGCGGTAACTCCTGCTCTGGAAGGAATTTTCATTTCTGATTTTGTAAAAGTATAATTTGCTTGTATTCCAAATCCACTCCAAAAACCAGGCAAGAAATCAAATCTCTTATTTCCACTAATTTCTGCTCCCAATAACCAAGCATTATCTCCATTTCTAGGCTGAGCCATTTCAACCCCACTGATTCCGTTATACGTTCCTTGTTCAGCATTGACAAAAATAGGATCTGTAATTTGCTTGTAAAATACCCCACCAGCGATTACATCTAATTCCCCAAAATAGTGTTCTGCCATTACATCAAAATTATACGCATAAGTAGGATTTACTGATGGATTCCCTCCTATGTATTGATTATCTGCTGCCAAATACGTTCCTCCAGGCGCCAAATATCCAAAATCAGGACGTGTAAATGTTCGAGTCATGGCTAAACGCAAATTAGTATTGTCGTCCATGGTGTATTTCAAGTGCAACATCGGCAACAAAGACAAATATTTCTTTCGATCCTTTACTTTTGTAAGCTCACCCTCTGTTTGCCCTTCTTCTTGTTGGTAATTATACCCTTCAATCGTTGTATTCGTATGCGTTGCTCTTAATCCCCCCAAGAACGTTAACTGTTCATTGATTTGATAAGTCACCATTCCATAAGCTGACGTATGTTGCTCTCTTACTGTAAAATTACGCCCCAGTCCGCGTCCTGCAGCTAGTATTTCCGAGTCTCCTTTCAGTAGAGCTAAATCACCATTAAAGAAGTGATTGTAGTAAAAATCTTTCATCCCTTCTTTAGACAAAACTGGTCCGAAGCTACTACCAATAGTTGTATTTATCGGCTTTAAGTAGTCTGCAGCCCCAGGTTGACCAACCAAATACGGCTGCTGATCGGCTAAAACAGGAGTGCTTTGTGTGCCTGCCCATCCGTAAAATTCATCAGCGAACACCGCAGATCTTTCTTTATCTACGAATTTAGCCCCGAACTTCCATTTCAACTGATTGGCAGATTCCCACTCGTAATTTACTGAAGCAACGATATTATCCCTTTCTTTCACCCCTACTTTGTAGAGTTGAAAGTTTGTGAATTTCATTTTAGTAGGATCCTCCACAAAAGCAGTATCTCCTAGATAGTCAAAAACATTATGCTCATTCAAAGCTCCTTGATCCGCCCCCCAATACGCACGCATCCCATTTCCTCTATCTTCTAACAAATCGGCATTAAAAGGAACTTGATCCTGGGTATACATCATTGCTAAGTAACTGTGATTCGCTTTATCCGGAATATTACCATAGTAAAACTCTGTACGGTAATGCCCTAAACTCCAATCCATTTTACCTTTCGTCCCTTGATGCTCTCCTCCCACTTCTCCTCCATAAAAATCAAAATTCAAATCATTGACAATATTTTGTAACTCGATGCGACCTGTATTTGTTGCTGCATTAAATTTATCAAATCGAATGCGTCTTTTATAGTGCAACTCTTTATCTAGCAATTTTCCATAATTCAAACGAGCAAATAATTTTGAATTTTCACTGAGCTTATACTCCAATCCCGTATTGAACCCCGTGGTTTGACGTTCTCCAGTATAATCTCTTAATTCCAAACGATATACCCCTTCATCTCCTGAGCGCCTAGCTTCAAAGTTATCGGTGGCCCAATTTCGATTCCATCGCGATGCATTGACAATGTAGCCAAACTTGCCATTTTTTGAACGATCACCTACTGTAAAACTTCCACTATACACGCCTTTATCCGCCAGTTGATTATACCCCATTCCGGCCGAAGCATGTAACGTAAAACTAGCTGGAGCTGTTTTAGTGATGAAATTCACACTTCCACCTAAAGCATCGCCATCAATATCAGGAGTTAATGCCTTAAAAACCTCAACATAACCAATAATTTCTGTAGGAAAAAAATCAAAAGCAGTTGCTCTACTTGCTCCTTCATCCGCTGCTGTAGGCAGTCGATGTCCATTCATCGTAGTAGAATTCCACTCTGCAGGTAAACCGCGAACAGCAACATAACGTCCTTCCCCTTGATCGCGTTCAATAGAAACCCCAGGAATACGCTGCACTGTCTCCGCTGCATTTCGATCTGGCAGTTTTCCAATCCCATCCGAAGCAACGACATTAACCAAGTTAATGGAATTCTTCTGCATGTTGATTGCTTTTGCTTCACTTAATCGCTTTGCAGACGTAATCACAATTTCCTCCAAATTACCACTAGACGCATTCATTTGAAAGGTATAGTTCTCTTGTTGTATCAAATCGACTACTTCGTGCTTATCGTTGTAACTAAAATACTTAAGTAGAACTTCATACTGTTTTGCATCCAAATCCTGAAAGGAGAAATAACCATTCAAATCTGTAGCCGTATGTTTATTCTCCTCTACGAGTGCCACAACAACACCCGGCAAAGGTTCGGTTCCATCTACTACTCTTCCTTTTAGTGTCTTATTCTGAGCGAATATCACCACTGCGCTCAAAGATAAAATTAGACATAGGGTAAACTTTGTATTCATAGTATCGTTTTATTTTTAGTAATTAACGATACAAAACTGAAAATAATTTTTACTATTTGTCACTATTTTACATTAACAAAATTTTATCTATTCATAAATAAAATCAGTAAAAAAGCCCACAACATGACTAAATTGTTATAAAACAGTATCTTAAAGATAAAACAGAGGAAATTCAGGAAAACACAAAGTATTACAAAGAGTTAAAATAAAACCTTTAGTTAAAAAAGTTTACTATTTGTAAAATATAAAAATTAAATATAGTGGAGTATATAAATAACAAAAAGTGGAAAGTTCACCTTACTCATACTATTTTCTTCAAATGAAATGTGTCGTGTTTCTGGATACTAAAAATCAGACTAAAAGAGTACGGCCTAGTCTTTCCTTCTATTTCTTGCCATACAATGTTTTCAATGTTCGGGTTAACGATGCCCCAATGACAGAAGTATGTGTTTCTTCGTCAAATACTTTGGTTGTAATCAACATCTTTGGATTTTCCATTCGATAGCGTTCAATAACCTTTAAAAAGGACTGTGTTGATGAGATGATGAGTTCTGGCTCTAAAGCCCCATACGAAACAAATACATTCGCTTTTACATCTTTATTGGCTTGAAAAGCAAGCTCCACATCTTTTATTAACTCGTTGTTATTCCAAAATAACGAAGGGCTATTTACCCCATATTTATTAAATAAATCTTGCCCATGAATGAGACTATAAACAACAAAAAGCCCGCCAACCGAATGGCCTACTATACCTCTATCCGCCGTTGTTTTATACGTGCGATCAATAAACGGAAGGATATCCTCTCGCATCCCCTGTAAAAATTCGTTGGCTTTACCTGTTGTAACCTCACCGATAGAAACACCTAATCCATTTGCTATTTCTTGATCTACTTGAGGATCATTGGATGGACTAAAATCAACCATTCTACTTTTATACCAAGTGGATTGTGTTTGGTCTCTATCTCCTATTGCAACAATAATAACGTCTTCAATTTCTTGACTAGCTTCTAATAGTTTTGAAAAAGAAGATACTAAAGGATAAGCATAATAGGCATCTAATACAAACAGCACAGGATAACGCGTTTGGTCTTCTTTGGTGTAACTCGAAGGTAAAGAAACATATACTTGATATTCTTTCTTACTTGCGGTAGTTTTAACGACATGTCCTTTCATCGTAAGATCCTGCGCCAAGCCATTCGCTAAAAAGAAAAAGAAGAAAAGGGATATATAAAGTTTCATCCTATCAAATGTTTTATTTTAAATTACCTAGGTAAAACAATTCCTTCTTTTACCTATATATTCAAATATACTTTAATTTATTCCTATCAAAATCATATTGTGCGATTATTATTCCACTTAATAACAATTACCTAATTTAACTTAACCAACAACAAAAAAACGAAGCCATCAGCTTCGTTTTTTTTATTATTTACCCTTCTGTTTGTCTTTCAGCATTCTACTTGCTCCATCCGAAACTAGCAATAAACCACCAGTGAGCATGATAACATCCTTAAGCACCAATCGGCCTGCACCGGATAAATAAGGGAAACCAAAATTTGGTGTAGGAAAATCGCCTCCTAAATTAGGGACATAGACTTCTGGGGTCGTTAAAAGAAAAGTAAGTGTCACCAAAGACATCCCTACCGTTAATATAGCACCTAGTAACCCTATTTTGGGTGACCATATTCCTAAGAACACCAAAATACCAATCGCACAAATAACAATCCCCAATCCATATGAAAAAAGATAGGTTCCATTTTGTGTATGCCAATCTACATTTTGTTTTACTGTTTTTCCCTCTGGGTTTTTATGCAACGTATAGGCGGCTACTTCCTTTCCTTCCTCTGTCAATACCCGATCATTGGCGTGTTGGTAGAAGAAACTCATCAAAGGGCTATTAGCGACAAAGGGCACAATGCCATCCGCTTCATACTGAAAGCCTTTTAAACCGCCAATCCACACCATAACGAGACAGATAGCGATTCTCAATACATTAAAAAATTGTTTTTGTAAATCTGCAGCAACTTGAAGTATGTTCATCTTGTTTTTTTATCCAAAAATACGCGGGTAATTTCGCTGACAACATGGACAAAATAGCCTATTACCTAGACTTTTTTGCTACGATAGAAAGGCCTACTTCTTTGCGAAATTGGCTGGGGGATAATCCCACTGCTTTTTTAAAATACCGACTAAAATAAAATTCATCTTCAAACCCCAAAGCAGCGGCAATTTCCTTCATGGATTTTGTTGTCAAATGCAGGAGTTTTTTCGCCTCCAATACGATTCGCTCTTGAATCAATTGCGTTGGTGTTTTGCCGTATATTTTTTTAATTTTCTTGCTAAAACTAGCGAGGGAAATACCATTTAATTCCGCGTAGTATACCACCGATTTATGTTGGGCAAAAGATTGTTCCAACTGATGCTTGAATTGAAGTTGATCTTCTTCCAATTGATAATCCCATTGATGTAATTCGAGCTGTTTTTCTCTATTCACCAAGGCTAAAATTAGCTGTAGATAAGATTTTAAAATGGATACATTATACGATTGACTGCTATCTTCGACTTCTTCAATTTTAGTATATAAGGAGCGAATTTCGTCGAAAAACGAATCAGAAACACGAACAAAAGGAGCGTGATAGATGTTATTGAATAGAATTCCATTGCACGCTACTTCTTCTTTATGGTATTCAATACAGTAAAAGTCGCCGTGAAAGCGCAAGACGATTGCCTGATGTGAATTAACTTCCAACCACTCCAACTGCTGAAAAGGCGACATAAATAAAATCGTCTTTCCTTGACAGCGATATTGCTTCTCATCAAGGGTAAACGCAAAGTCTCCATCGAGTAACAAGATATCGTAATAAGGATGCCTTATAGGATCTAATTCACTTGCGTGACTATAGTTTTGAATCTTAACAGTATCAGTCAAAATGCTTGGTTTTTCATGCTAAAAATACATTCCTTATTGGTCATTTCCAATAGAAATAACCGTTTACCGTTAGAATAACATGGTTTTGTTATCGTTAATTCAGCTTGGGATATACGATTAAGGCGGTTTCTATTTGATTATATAGATTCATCCAATCCTCTTGAGCTGCTTCTGCGGTATTATTCATAATGATAATCATACCGTAGTTGGAATCTTGACAGATTAAAATTCCACTTTGCACGCCATTTGATGTTCCTGTTTTGCCGTGGTAAGCTCCTTCCTTCTGACCATATCCCACATCCCATAAGTAGCCTTTATCATCTCCTTCTTCTTCCTCTTTAAATAGTAAACGAGAAGATTCTCCAATAAGCGGATGATTGCTTTCTAGTTGAAATTGCATGAAAGTACTCAAATCAGGTAACGTACTAATCATCCCATGAGACCCTCCCAATAATGGATTTTTCAACCAAGGTGCAACTTTGCCTTCTTCATCAAAGCTAACAGCTAGATCTTTTTTATGTTTCTCGTATTCATACAGATAAGTATGCTGCAAATCAAGCGTATCTAAAAAATCCTGGAGTATTTCTTTATATGGTTTTTGATAAACCTGTTCCATAATGTACGCCATCAATTCAGGACCAACCGAATTGTATTCATAGACTGTTCCTGGTTTCTTATTTAGCTTTGCGGTTTGTAATTCTTGCAGTAAATCAGTCATGGTATAATCAAAGGTTTTATCTTGATAATCTCCCTTTCGTACGCCCTGATAAATCTGATCTAATTTTGGCGGTGCTTTCTTTTGAAATCCCAACGTATGAGTCAATAAATTTTTAATGGTAATGGGCGTTCCTTCATATTGCAGATTAGCATAATCCCCTGGCAAATAGAGCCTGATATCATCCTGTAGATTTAGCTTTTTCTCCACCACAGCCTTTGCTACCATTGATCCCAAAAAGACCTTCGATATGGAGGCAATTTCATAGAGTGTATGGGGTGTTGGTTTTTGGTTGGTTACTGAATCCAGTGCGCCATAATATTGTTGATAGACTTCTCCATCTCTATATACAGCAATTGCCAACGCATTTATATTTCCTTGTTGTAATGCATTAGCAGCATATTGATCGACTAATTGACTTAACGCTATAAAAGACGGGCTCTTCTCTTTTTTCTTTGGCTGTTTATCATTTTCGACCTGTTTGGTTACAGTTACATCCGCTACTGCATTCCATCTTTGATACAGCACAACAGCACCTCCAGCGAGGGCAAGTACTAAAAAAGCTAAGGCTACCTGTATTTTATTTTTCATCTTTTAAATATACACTATTCAAAGGCATAAATTTTACATCTTTTCTTATTATTTAGCTATTTTCTCACCTCTTTTACTAGTACAACAATAAAACGAATTCACTTCCCACGCCATACTCACTATGTACTGTGATAGTCCCTTGCTGTGCTTCTATAATTTCTTTGCTAATAGCTAAACCTAACCCTGTACCTTCTTTATGGGTGCCTGGTACTCTAAAGTAACGATCAAATACCTTGTTTAAATATTCGGGCGGAATCCCCATTCCTTCGTCTTTCACCTTAATTGTGGTTCCTTGTTCCTGTTGTTCTACAGTGATTTGTACTACTGACGATTCATGGGAGTAATTAATGGCATTGGCAATCAGGTTGGTCAATACCCAGGTTGTTTTTTCTCCATCTACTTCGACAGGTTGCAAAACTTCGGGAAGATTCACTTCGAGTGTAATTCTTTTTTGTTCGGCTTGACTGTGATTAGCTTCTACGGCGTCTTGTACCATCTCACTAACTAAACACGATTGCTTATTCATCGCAATCTTACCACTTTCTATTTGCGTCAGATTCAACAACTCCGAAGTAATTTTCAACAATCGTCCTGCATCATCCTGAATACTGTCAATCAGCGTATTCTGCTCTTCATTCAATGCACCTATTCGCTCATTTTTCAACAATTGCAAACTCATTTTCATCGAAGATATAGGCGTTTTAAACTCATGAGAAACTGTGGCGATAAATCGAGTCTTTGCTGCATCAAGTTCTTTAAATTCGGTAATATTTTTCAAGATAATAACATGCCCTACCAGCTCTTTGTGTTCTTCTCCTGTTGGGGTAATTTCAATGGGCAAGAATTGCTTGTCAAAATAGTTTTCTTTGTCGTTGTGGATAATTTTGAGTGGTTCTTTTTCGACTTGTTCTAGACTCATCTCCTTCAGTAATAATCGCATTAAATCATTGTACAACGCGAGATCCTTACTGTTTTTCCCAACCATTTCATCCTCTCCTAATCCTAGCACTTTACAAGCTTCTTCATTGACAAATATCACTTGCATATTCTCATCTAAACCGATGACAACGTCGGACATATTGTTGATTAAAGCTTCAATTCTCTTTTTCTGACGCATCAATTTAGCCAAATGACTGCTGTTGTATTCTTCTAACTTTTGAGCCATGGTATTAAAGGATTGAGCCAAGGCTCCAAACTCGTCATCTTTATCTAAAAAAACGCGTTCTTTATAATTGCTACTGGCAATTTGTTTAATACTGGCGGTCAGCTTCTGAATGGGATCTGCAATATTGGAAGGCAGGTTAATCAACAAGCCTAAAGCAATGACAAAACAGGCAGTCCCTGCAATAGCAATCCAGATGGTTGCTTGCACCGCTGTTTTATTGGCCAACTCACTCTTCAGCGCAATTGCCTGCATATTCATCTCCATCACTTCAATCAACCATTCCCTAATTTGCACAACATCCTCCTGACGTTGTCCGTTTTTCTTATAGGTTTCAAAATAGTTGCGCAACGTACTATTCATTTCCTTTTCACCAACTTCAGTTGCATTCCCTTCTTGATTTTTCAATTGTTCTTCAAACTGAGCCAAACGACCATCCCCCGACTTATCTAATGCACGTAACATACTTTTGGCATATAACAGTGAATTGTAATTGTCGTGTAGGATATTGCGTGTATCAAGCTTTAAAAAGTGAATGTATACCGCTCCTATTCCCCCTAAAAAAATAATTAGCGTGAATAAAAGGCCTAAACCTAACGTTAGTTTTGTTTTAATTCTCATTTCGAAAAAATTATAATATCAATGGGTAAAGAAGTCAACTTCTTCAACAACTGATTGAATACATTAGTGGCTAAAATAATCTGGTATAAACGCAATCGAGGTTTTCCAATACAGATTGTTGTGACCTGCCGTTGTTCTACCTGTACCATAATAGCCTTAGCAATATTAGGATGCTCACTTTTAATAATTTCCCGCGCCTAATTCAGTAGCTAATTTAAAATTATTAATCAAATGTCGCTGCTTGTCTAGGGCAATTTTATCTGGGTGCTCTTTGGGCGTTTGTACATAGAGCACATACCATTTTGAATTGAGGTAACTGGCTAAGCGTGCTGTTTTTCGAATTACATTTTTGGCGTGTTTATCGTTCGAGCTGATGCAAGCCATAAATCGACTTGGTTTGGCCGATACGGACATACTCACCTCGGAAGCTACTTTATTCTCCACATGAGAGGCTACTTCTTTTAAAGCTAGCTCGCGCAATTGAAGAATATTCGATGATGTAAAGAAATTTTGCAAAGCTGCCGGTACTTTAGCGGGAGGGTAAATCTTTCCTTCTTTTAATCGCTCAATCAAATCATCTGCGGTAAGGTCGATATTAACAACCTCATCCGCCTCTTGTAGGACCTTATCCGGGACGCGTTCCATCACATCTATGAACGTAATGTCTTTCACTGCATTATTTAAACTTTCAATATGTTGGATATTTAAGGCAGATATCACATTGATTCCTGCCTCTAATATTTCCATTACATCTTGCCAGCGTTTTGCATTTTTACTTCCTGCAATGTTGGAATGCGCCAATTCATCAATAATAACGATTTCAGGATGTTCTTTTAAAATGGCTTCCAAGTCTAATTCTTCTACCATTTTCCCTTTATAAAAGACCTCTTTTCGAGGAATAAGAGGCAATCCTTCTAAAAGCGCATGAGTCTCTTGGCGGTTGTGTGTTTCGATGAATCCCAACTTGACATCGATGCCATTGCGTTGTAAATCTCTCGCTTCCATCAGCATGCGATAGGTTTTACCTACACCGGCACTCATCCCAATATATACCTTAAACTTTCCTCGTTTAGCACGACGAATAAGCGCTAAAAAATCTTCTGCACTTTGACGCGTTTCTCTTTCCATCTATAAATGAATTGCGATACTACTTCCTATAACCGTTTGTCCCGATACGGCGTGATCATTTCTACTAAACACTGCATCTTTACTGTTAAACGATCGGGCTTCTATTCTCCATAATACCTCTTTTGTAATTTGATAATCCACATTAACTGAATACCCCCAAGTTTGAAAACCATGCGCTGTATCCGTTGGTATAATTACCCCTTCTTTATCTCCGTAGTATTCTACTCTTGCCGCCACACGCCAAGCATCACTGATTTTATACTGCCCCATAATCAATGGGGCATACCACGTGTTATAGGCCTTACTGTGTTTTTCCTTTTGTTGCATGCCTATATCAAAACCGGCAAGTAACTTCAACTGTTCGTTGAACTGATACGCAACATATAAGTTGTGAAAATAACGCATCTTGCGCTCCACATCGGGGGTATCACTGCCAATAAAAGAACTACTATTTAAGGTCCATGCGGCATTGGGTGTGTAAGTCAATTGGTGTCCTATGGCTAGTGTTGAATTGCCTTCTGGGCGCTGTATACGTTGCCACCCATTCATAACGTTTACCGCTAGCATCCACTTTTGATTGGGTGTACTATACGACAATTTTACAGCCGATGAGAAATAGGGCGAATTCTCCGCCATCATACTGCGGGTCATCGTCATGATATCCGCTCCTATATTGCTTTCAAATCCAATATGGGAAGGCATAATACCAACGTCCAACCACAGCGCTTGTGTCGGGGATAACTTCACCCCTACATTGGCTTCATATATATTTTTTAATCCTTCGGGTTCGTTGGCTAGATTTGATTTCACATAGGTTCCCGCCATCAAAGCTAAGTTGGCTCTCACCCTTTCTTTGGTATAGCTCAATTTGGCCATGCCAAAATTCAAGTTCACCTCATTATGTCGATTATAGGAATACAAAAAATTGTTCAACTGCCCCGATTGGGATTGATTGAAGTCGTACATATAATACAATTCGCCATAAGCTTGTACCTGGATGTCGTCCATCCATTTGCGTTCTTGTGCTTGTACGGATGAAAAAGCAAGTGCGCCGATGACTAGCGCACCCACCAAAGAAAATCTCTTTTTCATGTTATTGTAAAGCATCTAATGCCATATTCAGTGCTAAAACATTGACCGTTTGTGGCCCGAATACACCTAACAACGGATGCTGTGTTTGCGCTGTAACCAATTGTTCCAAACGACTAGCTTCTATCCCTCTATGTACCGCAACACGCGCTATTTGCACACGTGCAGCTTGAACTGAAATATGGGGGTCTAATCCACTACCACTAGCGGTAACTAAATCCACGGGAATCTCTTCTTTTTGAACGGTTGGATTCAGTCTACTAAAATCCGCTATGCGTTGCTCTACTTCTGCAAGATATGCTGCATTCGTAGCGGCTTTATTACTTGCTCCAGAACCTGCTGCATTGTAATCGACAGCAGAAGGACGCGACCAGAAATACGCCTCTGTCGTAAAGGATTGCCCAATATTGGTATACTGTTTTCCTTTGTTTGATTCCACAATAAATCCTTCTCCCGCATTTGGGGCAACTTGAGCAATTCCCCATAAAACTAAGGGGTAAATTCCTCCTAACAACACGAATAAAACGGTTGTTAATATAATAGAGGGTATAAGCGTTTTTTTCATTTGTTTAGTACATAAATAGTGAGACAAAAAGGTCGATGAGTTTGATCCCGATAAAGGGTACAATTACACCACCTAAGCCATAAATTAATAAGTTGCGACGCAATAAAGCGCTGGCTCCAATAGGTTTATAAGCGACTCCTCTTAAAGCCAGTGGAATTAAGCATGGAATAATGATAGCATTAAAAATCACAGCAGATAGTATGGCACTCTCAGGGCTGTATAAATGCATAATGTTTAATCCTTGCAAAGCGGGAATTGCCGTAATGAATAAGGCGGGGATAATGGCAAAATACTTCGCTACGTCATTGGCAATACTAAACGTAGTCAAGGTACCGCGAGTCATCAACAATTGCTTACCAATTTCTACCACTTCGATGAGTTTGGTTGGGTCATTGTCGAGATCCACCATATTACCCGCTTCTTTTGCTGCTTGTGTTCCGCTATTCATTGCTACCCCAACATTTGCTTGTGCTAAGGCTGGAGCATCATTGGTCCCATCCCCCATCATCGCCACCAATCTACCTTCTGCTTGTTCGCGTTTGATGTAGTTCATCTTGTCTTCGGGTTTTGCTTCCGCGATAAAATCGTCTACCCCTGCAGCTGTTGCAATGTATTTTGCGGTCATGGGATTATCCCCTGTTACCATTACCGTTTTGATTCCCATTTTTCTCAATCGCGCAAAACGCTCTTGAATTCCCGGTTTAATAACGTCTTGCAATTCTACAACGCCCAGTACTTGCTCATTTTGAGCCACAACCAAAGGCGTACCTCCATTTTCTGCAACCTTGCGGACACAATCTGCAACCGCTGAAGGAAATTCATTTCCTGCCTGTATACAAATGCTTTTGATGGCATCTACAGCACCTTTTCGAATGCGTACCTCATCATAATCAATACCAGAGCTTCTTGTTTCGGCAGTAAAGGAAATAAAACGCGGGTTGTTTACTGTAAAATCCGTTGGGTCTACACGAGCCAATTCAATAATAGACTTTCCTTCTGGTGTAGCATCACGAAGGGAACTCAATACTGCTGCTTTGATCAATACACTTTTATCTACATCTGGAGCGGGATGAAAATGCGTTGCTTTTCGGTTTCCAATCGTAATGGTTCCTGTTTTATCTAATAGTAAAACATCAATGTCTCCTGCCGTTTCAACTGCTTTACCGCTTTTGGTAATTACATTCGCTCTCAAGGCTCTGTCCATTCCTGCAATACCAATCGCCGATAGTAACCCCCCAATCGTTGTGGGAATTAAACACACATAAAGTGAAATCAATGCTCCAATACTAAGCGCAACATTGGCAAAATCAGCAAAGGGTTTTAACGTGATAATCACAATAGTAAACACCAAGGTAAAACCAGCTAATAAAATAGTTAGCGCGATTTCATTGGGCGATTTTTGTCTGTTGGCTCCTTCTACTAAAGCAATCATTTTATCTAAGAAGCTCTCTCCTGCTTGTGCGGTTACTCGTACTTTAATGCGATCAGACAATACCTTTGTTCCGCCAGTTACCGCACTTTTATCTCCTCCTGCCTCTCTGATGACGGGTGCGCTTTCTCCTGTTATGGCGCTTTCATCAATCGTTGCCAAGCCTTCGATAATTTCACCATCTGCTGGAATTATATCTCCTGCCACGCAGCTATACACCATGCCTTTTAAAAGGGTTGATGAAGATACTTTTGTTCCATCTTCTAATGTAGCAGGAGTTTCCTCTCTGGTTTTGCGCAAACTATCTGCTTGTGCTTTTCCTCTTGCTTCCGCAATTGCTTCTGCAAAATTGGCGAACAATAGGGTGATAAATAACAAGAAGAATAAAATCACATTGTATCCCAAACTCCCTTGACTTTCTTCTCCAAATAAAATCCAGATACAAACGCCAAGCATAATAATCGTTCCGATTTCTACGGTAAACATCACGGGGTTTCGAAACAAGGTTCTTGGATCTAATTTCTTAAAAGCTTCTTTACTTGCTTTTAGTACGACCTCTTTTTGAAAAAGAGCTTGATTATGTTGAATTGCCATTTTTTATAAACTTAGTATTGTAAAGTAATCTGCAATAGGGCCTAATGTTAACACGGGGAAGAAAGCTAGCGCCGCTACAATTAAAATAACAGTGAATACAATCATTCCAAATGTTGTTGTATCTGTGGCTAGCGTTCCTGCACTTTCTGGTACATAGCGTTTTTGTGCTAGGCAACCCGCTAAAGCTACTGGTCCAATGATGGGTAAGAAACGCCCCAACAGCAATATAATCCCCGTAGAGAAGTTCCACCAAGGCGTATTGTCTCCTAATCCTTCAAATCCACTTCCATTGTTTGCGGCTGAGGACGTATACTCATAGAGTATTTCACTGAATCCATGGAAGGAAGGGTTGTTTAAAGTATCCTTTGTAAATTCGGGGAAAGCCGCACCTAAAGCGGTACTACTTAAAATTAAGAAAGGGTGTATTAAAGCGATAACCATCGCAATTTTCATTTCTTTTGCTTCAATCTTTTTACCAAATAGTTCTGGCGTTCTGCCGACCATTAATCCACTGATAAATACTGCTAATACGATAAAAACAAAGAAATTTAAGATGCCAACACCTACCCCGCCATAAAAGGCATTAATCATCATGGCGAGCAATTGATTCATTCCCGATAACGGCATGGTACTATCGTGCATTGAGTTGACAGATCCGGTCGAGATTACTGTTGTTACAATGCTCCAAAACCCCGAAGCTGCGGCACCGATTCGCACTTCTTTTCCTTCCATTGCTCCTAGGCTATTGTCAATTCCCATGGCTGTAATATTGGGGTTTCCATTGGCTTCCATTACCACGTTTGGAATCGCCAAACACAAAAACCCTAGTGTCATTACCCCAAACATCATCCAAGAAAATCGCTTGCGGTTGATGTAATAACCAAAAGCAAAGATCATGGCTAAGGGAATAATCAACTGTGCAATCATCTCCACCATATTGGTCAAGTAAGTCGGATTTTCAAAAGGGTGTGCTGAATTTGTTCCGAAGAAACCGCCTCCATTTGTCCCCAAGTGTTTGATAGCGATGAATGCAGCTGCAGGACCGCGGGATACTTCTACTTGCTGTCCTTCTAAGGTGGTGATGGTATCTTTCCCTTCAAATGTCATAGGAGTACCTTGAAAGATCAAGATAGCGGCTACAATCACACTCAAGGGCAATAAAATACGCGTAATTGACTTCACAAAGTACACATAAAAATTCCCCAACAAAGTGGTGGTTTTGTTTCTAAATGCTTCAAATAAAGCTACTGCTGCTGCCATACCTGTGGCCGCACTCACAAATTGCAAAAACATCAACGCCAATTGAGCCAAATACGTTACTCCTGTTTCTCCTGCATAGTGTTGTAAGTTACAGTTGACGAGGAAAGAGATGGCGGTATTAAACGCTAAATCAGGCGACATACTCGGATTCTGGTCTGGATTGAGGGGTAATGATCCTTGCGTCAGTAGCAAAATAAAGGCCACGACAAACCACACGGCATTCAGCGTCAATAAAGCGACTAAATGTCGCTTCCAGTTCATCCCTTCTTCTGGATTAATTCGACTACTCTTATAGCAGAACTGCTCTAAGGGTGACATGATTGTATCTAAAAAGGTTGGCTGTCCTGCATAAACCTTTGCTATATATTTCCCTAAGGGAAAGGAGATTCCGATGGCCACTAAAAAGGTGACAAGGATTCCGATTATTTCTGTATTCATTTTAATTAATCAATTAATAATAAAATCTGATGAATGAGGTATACCATACCGTATACCATCGTAAAGATTAGTAGGGTTAGACCTACTTCTTTCACAGTCTCTTTCAAGCTATTTTTAAAACTTTTCGGGCTTGAGTAGGACATAGCACAAATAAGCAAATACTGCCAACGCAATAAGGAACAATAAAATCATGGGGCTAATAAATTATAGATTATCAAAAAATTGAATGGCTTTGTAAAACAAGACAAAGCACACAACGCCTAAAAGGATACACGCTAAAATGGTCATGGATTTGTTTTTAAATTAGAGTAAACTTGTGATTGATTACGTGAAGTGCGCATTCTGTGTTGTGTAGTCGCTTTGGACTACGCCTGCTTTGTACTGCATATTGTGCTTTCATGATGTATTATTTTGCCTAGGTATAAGCGAATGCCGTACCAGCTTTTACACCAAAAACCTAACTACATATAAATCAACATCTTATAAAAAAAGGTAGCAACTGGCACAAAATAAACCCTATCGTTTTGATAGGGTTTGTGTCGTTCAACCCTATCAAAACGATAGGGTGAAGTTGAGGTATAAACGAAAAAAGCTCCCGTATTGGGAGCTTTTCTAGTATTATTTCAATCTTACATCAAGTTGTATTCTGTCATTTTACGGTATAAGGTTGTTAGGGCAATGCCCAACAAATTCTGCTGTTTTGGTTTTATTGCCCTTGGTGTGTTGCAATACTTTTTGAATATGCAGTTTTTCTACCGTAGCCAAATCTAAAGCAACAAGGCCTTCTCCTGCTGTTTGGGATTTTTGTTGCACCTCATAAGGCAAGTCATCCAGTTGTAGGGCCGTATGTGTACACAGAATAACGGCGCGTTCCATGGCATTGCGCAATTCTCGAATATTACCTGGCCAGGTATATCGTTTCATTGCTTCTAAGGCTTCATTTGAGATGGTTTGCACCATACTGTGCTGTGCGGCTGCAAATTGTTTGCAAAAGCGCATCGCTAACAAGGGAATATCCTCTTCGCGTTCTCTTAAAGCAGGCAGGCTAATCTCAAATACAGAAACACGATAGTACAGATCTTCTCTAAAGTGCCCTTCTTTTATTTCTTTTTCTAAATCTCTATTGGTAGCCGCAATAATGCGTACTTCTACTTTCGTTGGTTTTGTTTCTCCAATTTTTAAAAACTCTCCCGTTTCTACCACGCGAAGTAATTTTGCTTGAAGCTCGATGGGCATCTCTCCTATTTCATCGAGGAAGATTGTTCCTTGATGCGCTTCTTCAAATAATCCTTTTTGATCTTTTGTCGCATTGGTAAAAGATCCTGATTTATGTCCAAATAGTTCACTTTCCAATAAATCTTTGCTAAACGCGGAGCAGTTAATGGCGACAAAATTATGGTTTGCTCTTGTACTTGCTTGATGTATCCCTTGGGCAAACACCTCTTTTCCTGTTCCTGTTTCTCCTGTCAACAATACTGTTGCATTCGTTGGAGCTACGCGCTTTGCCAAATGAATCGCCCCCATAAACGCTTGAGATTTGCCAATCACTTGATCAAATCCTGTGGTTTCTTCGATACGATCTACTTTATTTTGCTCCAAACTGCGATTGACAGCCACTCGCTCTAAGGCGCGATACAACAAGGGAAGTATTTTATTGTTATCATCCCCTTTTGTGATATAATCAAAGGCTCCATTCTTCATTGCTTGTACGCCATCTGGAATATTGCCATAAGCGGTCAATAAAATAATCTCTACCGTTGGATGCGTTACCTTTACTTGTTCGACAAAAGCAACACCATTCCCATCAGGTAACTTCACATCGCATAATACCACATCAATTGGCAGTTGGGCCAATTTCTTAGCAGCAACTTTTAGATTTTCTGCTTGGTGAACCTCAAATCCCTCCAACTCAATAATACGAGATAATAACTTGCGCAATTTCTCTTCATCATCGACCACTAAAATTTTCTGTAGTGCCATTTGCTTTGTTTAATAAGAATAGGCTAAAGGTATAAAATAAATGATGGAATTATTTTCCCCCTTCCACGAATCTATCGTCAATTCTTTTTCTCACATCTTCCTCACTCTTCCCTTATTTCCTCATCACTTCTTCCTCGCTTCTTCCTCAAGTTCGAACTACCCTATAAGTGGGTATACAAACAGCTGAAAATAAAAAAAGAGTGAAGATTACTGCTCCACTCTTTTCCAGTTAAAATACAATTACTTCCCTTATTTTTTTGATTCATTTTTTTTTGATTCAAAAAGAGGCAGGTACATGCCTTCCGCTTCTTCCATTTCAAATTGCAATACCTTGCTAATGAGTACGGGAATATCTTCTAAATTCAGTTCATCAATTACTAATCCCGCTTTCAGACCTGGACCATAAGCCACAAAACCGGTGTAAATCTCATGGAAATTCGGATAATATCCGTGTTTTCCACCTTTACTTGGGGTAACGATTTCTCCCGTTGATTGATTCGAAAACGCATAACCTAATTTTCCTGATAAGGCCAACTTCGCCTTTGTTTCTCCTCCTCTAGCGCGAATCAAAGATTCATCAATACGTTCAAACATGGCCTGATAGCGTTCTGGCAGTTTGCGAATGAGTTGACTCACCTCTTCTACAATCTTTTGATCCTTGGGGTTTTTCACTTGCAATACTGCACTTCCTCCTGTTGAAAAGAAAAAAGCACGATCCAATAGTCCCGCTTCTTTAAGCCAGATATTGGGTGCAATACTAAAATCTGTAGATACAAATCCGTGATCTCCCGTTACAAGTAAGAGCGTTTCCTTCTCTAATCCGGCCTGAACCACTGCATCCCAAATATTTCCTATTGCTTTATCCGCACCAGCAATTGCACGAACTACTTCTTCTCCTTCTCTACCTTCACTGTGTTGTGCACCGTCAGTATTTGGCAAATGTAGCGTTAGCAAATTGGGTTTATACGTTTTGATGAGGTAAGCAGCACTACGTCCTAGATTTTCATCCATTGCTAGACTACTTAAATTCAATTGATTGTAGTGAATTTGCCCCAATGCCTGCGTCATCACCTCATCAAACAACCCTTTCGGTGTGGCGTATAATTTGGTTGGTGTAATGCGATCCATTGGACGTTCAAAATCCCATATTTCTGGTAGATTATAATCAATAAACGTATTGTGTAACGTAATTGGCCAAGAAACCGAAGCCGTAATCAGTCCCTTTGCTTTTGCTTTTTCCCAAATTGTGGGTACTTTAATGTCTTTACTATCGTAAATCCATTCCCCAGGTTGACCATTTTCGCCTACGGTTGTATTGTAGTATACGCCGTGCTTATGTGGGAGCGTTCCTGTTGACAAGGTTGTATGGGAAGGATAGGTAACAGAAGGAAAAATAGTACGCACCCCATTCGCCGATACTCCTTTTTTTGCCATTTGTTTTAAATTGGGCGTTCCCCATTGTTCTTCTTGGTAAAATTCAGGACGGAATCCATCAATACTCACTAAGATGACGTGTTTAATTTCCTGTGCCCAGCTGGTGCATACCCATACACAGCTCAAGCCTATACTTAAAATTACTTTTCTCATTGTTCACTTATTATTTAAATAAAGGCATGATGTATGGGCTATTCTTATGCGTAACCAATACCTTATTCATGTCGTATTTCATCGTTACAGTTCCCGTTGTTGTATCCGTTGTAAAATCATCCATCCCAGCCTTTGCCGGAATAAAATCAGGAATCAACGCTTTGGTATATTCCGCAGAAACATGGGCATTGTTTCCCGCTTCAATTTGCGAAATAGGAAATTTGATTCCCAAATCGGCCAAACGACGTCCCTCACTGATGAAGATTTCTTGGCGCAACAAATAAATCGTATACAGCAACTCATCTGCGGTAGTGATTGATTCAATATCAGCTTTTGTTACCTTGGTTCCCGATACTTTACTCACCAGTACTTTTCCTTTTTGACGATCCAGTACATATCCTTCTTTTTCCGGTGCGTTTACATCAAAGCGAACCTTTACTTCTTTCAACGGATAATCTGGGCGGATTCCTCCATTTCTCGTTTCTCTTTTGTCATCTACTAATTCCGTTGGTCGAGAAGCAACCAAGTCCAACAGCTGGTACAACTGGTGTTTACTTCCTGCTATATCTTGGGTTGCTAAAGCAATTTCAGCTAATATTAAATATCCTTCCTCTCCTTTAGCCAGTGCTAGTGATTTCTGATCATTTTGTGGGGTTCCCACCGAGAAAAACTTCGGATCGAGGTAATCTAAACGAGGCAATGGAGCTAAGCGATTCGGCAAGGCATCATACGTTGCATTTTGCATTTCATTTGGCACGCTGTTTTTACCGTCAAACTGAATGTTGTACAGTAAGTTTGGCGTAGCGATAGCCATCTCTGCATATTGTTTAGCTTGTGCTTTATTGCCCAAGCGGTAATTGGCACGTGCAATAAACAAGGCGTAGGCATTTTTACTGTCTGCTTTAGTTTCTAATTCATACGCCTTTGTAAAATGTTCAACGGCTTTTTTCAACATGTCTTGGGCTGTAATAACAGGACCTAAGTTCGATTCAGGTAACCCCAGAAATAGCTCTCCCCCTAATAGATTGGCATACCCCTTACAGAAATTCATATAGGCAATATCCGTTTCGGTCAAGGTTGGATCTTTTGGTAAAACAACTTCCAATCCATAAGTAGCCATTTCGCGCAACGCTTGGATACTCGCTTGTAAATTATTGACGTCAGGATCAAAATAATCAATTTGAGGTTGATCAAATACTTTCGAATATTGGGTGTAATTATTGAAGTAATTGTCAGAGGTGATTTCTGCATTAATGACGATAATATTAGTGGTTAAGGCCATTTGTTTTTGCAATCCAATCACCCAGCTCTGTCCTGCATTGGGTTTATTTAGATAGTTGTCTTCCGTTACATAGGGATTATCCACACAACTTACCGTTGTTAGAGCTAGAGTAAAAACAACACTTAAAGCGATACTTATTTTTTTCATGATGGTCGACTTAGAAATTAATTTTAATAGATCCTAAAAACTGTCTTGGTGCGGAGTACGTTGCATAGGCAATTCCTCCTGTTGATGCCCCGCCTTGTCCTTGAGCAGCACCACTGATGGTTGCTTCAGGATCAAAAGATGAAGCAGTAAAATTGAATGGATTTGCAACAGTAAATCCAAAGGTGATGGATTGATATAAACTCGGATTCGCTGGTCTTAAATAGTAGGATAATCCGATGGTTCTAATTTTGAGGTAATCTGTTTTTTCTACAAAGCGATTGGTTAAGTTCAACCAATTGGTTCTTCCGTTTTTATCGATTTCTTCTTTTGGTACAAAATCATCCGATGCTCCGTAATTGTATCTAAACTGGGCATCCCAATTGGCAGCATATCCTCCCGTTTGGTAATTGGCATTTGCAAATAAACTCCAGTTTTTATAGCGTAAATTCAAACCAATATTACCAAATACTTCTGGAATTGTACTTCCTAAATACGCTTGTGGAATAGTTTCTTTTAACGTTCCATCCTCTCCTATTACTCCATAGTTTCCACGGATAAATCCAACGGGTCTTCCTTCTTCCACTACTGTTTGTAATGTTCTAGAACTGAATCCATTGATATTAAAAGCAGGCGCACCACCTGTACTTAACACTTTGTTTTTTAACGTATTGACAGATCCTGTAAGCGAAACATTCCAGTCTTGTGTCTGTACAACTTCCAACGCAAAGTTCATCTCAAATCCTTTGTTCTCAATTTCTCCTATGTTGTACAATTGGCTTTTCGTATATCCACTAGAAGGTGCTGGTGGTACATAGAACAAGGCGTCTTTGGTTTTAGAGTAATAATACCCCACAGATAAAGTCAAGCGGTTATTCCAAAATGAAGCGTCAATTCCCGTTTCCCATGTATGTGTTTTCTCTGGGCGTAAGTCATCATTACCTGGTTGGCTAAAACGCGTAGCTTGTTCACCAAGGTATCCATCAAAAGCGACTGTTTTTTCATTGGCATAAGCAGGAGGTAAATTACCCGCTACCCCATAACTTCCCCTCAATCGCAAGGTATTCACCAGTGGATTGGCAAACCAACTTTCTTGCGACATCATATACGATACCCCTACTTTAGGATAGTACTGTACCCCAATATTCTTTCCGAATGAAGGGTTACGGTCCCCACGTACCCCCACATCCAAAAACAACTTATCTTTATATCCTACGTTTTCCGAAAGATAAAATCCATAGTTCAATACTTCACTGATGTATTCATCACTGGTGCGAATAGCAGCTTCTGAGATTGAATAGGCTCCATCTCGGATATTGCGCCCTTCAATCAACGTTTGATTATCTGAATTTCTAAACAATTGTCCTCCTACGGTTGTAATGAAAGAGAAATCTCCAACATTAATATTGTGTTGCCCGTTGAACTCTACGGTCAATCCTAAATATTTACGCTGTATTTTCTGAATACTCCCCTGATCTTTAATCAATTGCCCTTTCGTGGCTGTCAAGTACTCATTGGTCTCTATATTCTCTTGATCTTGAATACGATAATCTAATCCTCCTACTAATTTAAAGGATAGGTTCTCCAAAGGATTGTACTTGAATTGTTGTGAAGTTGTAAATCGATTCACTGTAATGTTGTTGTCTTGTAATCGCTCTGCATTATTCACAAACTCTTTCATCACGGCAAATTCCTCATCCGTCAGTTCATTTAGGCGATTTTTAAAACCTGGTCCTGTTATTTTAGAAGCCCCATCTTCTGCAAACCACAATCCCGTATACCCGCCTTGGTTTCCATTTCGGTTTCGTTTATAGGCATTGTGAACATACATGAATGAACTTTCATAGGTTACATCTTCTGAAAGCTTAGCATGAAATCCTGAGCTTAAATCAAATTTTTGATTTTCATTTTGCTTGTGTATTTGTACCCCTGATGAGTTTTGGTAGCTTGTTGAGAAATTATAACCGAAACCACTATCTGATTCTCCATTGAGGTTTAAGCGATATTTTTGATAAAATCCATTTTCAAACAACAAGTCTTTTGTGCGGTCAAAATACAAGAAATCTGTCGTTGGTGTTTCTACTCCCATTTCTGTAAATACATTGACATAGGTTCCAGGCATTCCTCTCTTTTTGGTAAAGATTTGGATTACCCCATTGGCTGCATCAGATCCGTATAACGTTGTGGCTGCTCCTCCATTGATAAACTCAATCTTTTCGATGTTATCCATGGGAATATCTGCAATCGAACTCATCGAAGCTCCTTGTGCACTTCCACCAAGAGAAGCACGGGTATTGTTGTTATCCAAGCGTACTCCATCCACATAAATAATGGGCGTACTACTTAAAAAAGCCGAATTCACACCACGAGAGCGAATCAATGAAGTAGATCCCGCTTGTCCTCCTGTTAGGTTGATTTGTGCATTGGGAAGTTTCGTTGCCAATAATTGATCTACTCGCTGTGCTGGAATTTTTTCTAACTCACTCGCTTTGATCACGGTTACATTATTGGCTAAACGCTTTTTCTGTACATCGGCTCCTTGTCCCGTCACAACAATTTCACTTAACATTTGATTGTCTTCTTCCAACTTCACTAAAATATTCAGGTTGTTTTTCGAAAAACTCAAATCTTTGGTTTTATATCCCATAAAGGAGAAAGAAAGCGTAATGGGCGCTTTGGTTACCGTCAGCGTAAACTGTCCATCTAGATCGGTTACTGCAATGAATTCATTGTCTTTATCGCGTACATTGGCGCCAATAATAGGCAGGCCATCTTGATCGACTACTTTTCCTTTGAATTCAAGGATGCGCTCTTGTACTTGTGTATTGGGTTTCACAAGAATCTGATTGCCTTGAGCCTGAAAGGATACATTGGCCTTAGCAGCAATATGGTGAAGTAACGTTTCTAACGAATCGTATTCTGTTGTAAATTCATAGCTTTTACTAACCGGAATATCGGCAGCAATATAGACAAAGTGTTGCTGGGTTTGCGCTTCTACTTGCTCAAATACCTGTTTGAGTGTTGCTTGATTTTGGGTTAATTTTAATTTAGACGTTTTCTTTACTTGCCCCTGTAATTGCTCGTTTGGGACGGCAGATAAGGAGGAGGCTTGTGTTGCTATACTAGCTAAAGTTAAGGTGGCTAGCAAGACGCTTTTTTTCATCATGGTGTAGGTTATTTAGTTTTATTTGTTTGGGGTTAGTGCTAGGGCGATCGTCTTCAGAGCAATGTGCATGTGACTTTCAATTGTCTTAACGGATAGATCTAAAATGTCTGCAATCTGTTGGTATTTCAATCCGTCAATTCGACTCATCTCAAAGATGCGTCTTGATTTAGGCGGAATCTTATCTATAATACGCAAGAGTGCTTGTCGCAAGTCGGCCTCTTGTTCAGACTGTATGATATCGTCTTCAATGGTGGAGACATAATGCTTGTGTTCTACGCTTTCAAATTCCAAGTCTAGCATTGTTTTTCTGGTGATTTTCTTCTGTTGAAACAGCATATTCTTGGTCATCGTAAAAACATAAACCTTGGGATTTTCAATCTTACTTAACTCTTCTTTCTTCTGCCAGATATAGTAAAAAACATCCGATACTTTTTCTTCAACGAGGTATAGGTCTTTTTCATAACTCAAGGCAAAACGGCATAAATACTGGTAATACTTGACATAAAACCGTTCAAAAGCGAGTCTATTTCCCTGAGCTATTTCTTGAAACAACACCAGATCATCTTCTGGCCTAGGGCTGCTTTTTTGATAGAGGATATTGGGCATAAGGTTCGATTAAATAGTTGGTATTGTTTAAGGTGATGGTGCAGTTGGCCACAAAAGCGAGTGCTTGTATAAATTCATCTAGGGTTACTTGATCAAATACTCCTGTGATTCGCTTTTGTGCAAAAACAGGATCTTGAATCACAAAAGTGACCCCGTAAAATTGATTGATTTGAGTTAAAGCTTGTGCTAAAGGGGTGTTGTCAAAGATGAGCTTTTCATTGCGCCAACTCATTTGCTGTTCTGCGTTAGTTTTGAATCGCTTGACTTCCCCTAAGCTTGTATTCCACACTAATTGCTCATTGGGTTTGAGGTATAGTTGTTCGCCGTTGCCTAATTTGGCCAATACTTTTCCTGAAAGCAAGGCTACTCGTTTTTCTTGCCCGAGGGTATTGACGCTGAATTGAGTCCCCACTACTTCAATTTCTAAATCTTCGTGTTTGACTAGGAATTTCTTGTTTACATTTTTGACTACATCAAAAAAGGCTTCCCCTTCTAGCCAAGCTAAGCGCATAGAATCATTTTGCGTGTATTGCAAACGCGCTTGTCCATTAAGCACAACAACGCTCCCGTCTTCTAAGGTTACTTGTTTACGCACCCCTGGTAAATTAGTGTAGATACGGTATTCGGAATGCGCTGGATTCACAGTAGGTTGAACCAGCAAATACGTCATCATAAAACTGCCAATCAGCACCAAAATCGTACAAGCTACTCGGATATACCAAGTGTTCACCTGTTTTTTTCTTTTTGATTGCTGTTTGGCTTCTTGCCAAATTTCACCATTGGTCGGATAAGCTTTCCACAACAAACAGTACGTTTCATAGGTGCTTTTTAGCTCTTCATCAAAAAGCAAATCTATTTCGAAGGTAATTCGTTCTTCTTCAGTATGTTCTCTAGTGAGATACTGAATACATCGGCGCTTATTTAATTCTTGTTCACTCAAAACTAATCAGAAGTTTGGTTTAGTAAAGGAGTGAAATAATTGATTTTACACCTAGAATTTAAGGTTATTGAATTGTTAGGGAATCATTACGATTATTTGGATAATGAAAAGGTAGATGAACGCAGAATGAACACAGGATGAACCCAGTATTAAAAAAAGAATATACAAGGTGAATGGTGCCTTTTTCATCTCTTTAAGTACGGAAAGAAGAAGTGTACTTTTAAAAATAAGGCGTCATTTTTTTAAATTTTTAAAAACAAAATTTGGAAGAATTGCCTGTACATATTCCCGTGAAAATATCCCTTAGCTCTACAAGATATCAAAACTAATTTTTGAAATTATGCTTAAACTTAATGGGCGTTATTCCCGTTTGTTTTTTAAAAAATACCGTTAAGTGATTGGGTTCTTTAAATCCTAAGAAAATGGAGATCTCATTAACTGTTATGTTCTTATAGAGTAGGCATCGCTTGATTTCCATTACAATTCGCTCACAAATCCAATCATAAGGCGTTCTGTTTTCTACATGTTTAAAAGCATATTGGATGGTTCTAACATTTAAGTTGAGCTCAGCAGCATAGTCTTTTACGCTCATGCTCTTGTCCAATTTTTTATTCACTAAGGCTTTAAATGTAGATACAATGTATCTTTCATTGCAGATTGTCAGCTTTTCTAACTCCATCTGGTCGATGCATTCTTCCAGGAGCAACAGAATATTAAAGAGGTAATTATTGAGAACTTGTCGCTTCTTTAAATAATTCTTTTTATCTAACTCACTTCGAATCAAATCAAACAGTATCACTAATTCATCGAAATGTTCACTCACATCTAAAAGTGCCAAGCGCTCCGCTAACGTAAAGAGGTTTGTGCTATAAAAAAATTGAAAATGAAGTTCATCAATACAGAAAAAATCTTCCGTAAATATGAGCACTTTAGCCTCATAGTCTACGGGTTTGATAAATTGCCCCATTTGATTTTTGGCGATTACTAACACATGTTTTGCACGAATCTCTATGGGATTAAAATCGACCGTATAGGTTCCCGCTCCATGTACATACAACTGAATACAAAAGAAGTTTAATTTATGCGGGCTAAAAATAGTATCTGTTCGCTCTTCTATTAACTCATGAAGATTCCTACAATTAATATATAAACTAGTATTCGCACTATGGTGAAATTCTTCTACTATTAATTTATCCATATTCAAAACCTCTAATTGTCTCTTACCTAACCTATTAAAACAAGCAGCTGATGAAGCGCTATTCATCCATTCGGATTATAAATTACAAAACTACAACAATAACACAAAAACAATAGTAATAATACAAAACAATTAGCATAATAAAAAGAATATTATAACAAAATTTTAAATACAGACAGAAAAAGCCTTCCTACCCTCATTTATAATATGTAATAAAAATTCGCATATATATATTGTTTGGCTAGGTGTTTTTTTATGAATTTTGCAGTCAAAATAACACATATAATTCTTAAATAATCTCGATTATATGTACATTAGTAAAAAAAATATGAAAAAAATCACTTTAATCGTTGCTTTAGCAATCGCTACTGTGTCTTGTAACAGTAAAAAAGAAACAGCTACACCACAAGATCAAACGACAACAGAACAAGTTGCTGCTACCAACGCTGCACTTGTAGGAACGGTGTGGAAATTAACGGAAGTAAACAACCAGGCTATCACATTAGATAAAGATTTTCCTAAGGAGCCTCAATTAACGTTTAATCCAGATCACAGTGTAAATGGAAATTTGGGATGTAATGGTTTTGGAGCAAGCTATGAAAGTAAGAATAATACACTTACTATTAAACAAATAGCTTCTACACAAATGGCATGTCCAAACCTTGAAATCGAACAAAAGTTTATTGAAGTACTAACTAATAGTACCTCTTTTGAAATTAAAGCAACTACTTTACTACTTAAAAATGAAAAGGGTGAAGTACTTGCAACACTAAAGGCAGAATAATTTTTCTCGCTTTTACTAGAATACTAAACAGACTGGGTGATTTTTCTGTGAATACAAAAAATCACCCTTCTTTTTTCCACAATCCACACACAGCGTTTTCCTTCCTATACCTATCCTTAACATCCCTTAGGAATGCAAAAAGCACTCTTTAAAAAAAGAGCGCCTTTTGAGCTACTTGTTTGCTGTTTGATTGTATATCTAACAGCAGGAATAAAAAATAATTGTTTGTTGTTTCCTTTTTTGATGCTATAGAGCCAGCGTGTTTTTAAGATTTTTTGCTAATACTGAAAACGAAATTTCATTATTAGTAGTCCCCACTATTTATCTAATACCGAATATGACTTTATTCTTTCAAAAAAGGATTCTAACAAGTAAATCAATTATTTATTTACTTGTTCTTACTAACAAAGATAATTAGGTCTTTTATTATTTTTCCTATATATCCACGAATAAAAGGTATAAAACAATACTATACTGAATTGTTGAATCACGATTTGAATCTCCTCTATACATCAGGAAATGGAACTTATTTTAAAAAAGAGAAAGCAAACGCTTGATTAGTAAAATAAATAAAAGACATTTGTTTCTATCTAATAAAAACACCCCCATGCTTAAGGTTTTAACTTTCATTCGTTCACTAACTCCCTTTACTGCTGAAAACTGGGAATTACTTCAACCTGCATTAAGTAAAAAGGTATTTAAGAAAAATGAATTCTTATTAAAAGAAGAAGAAGTATGTAATTCTTTATTTTATATTGAAAGTGGTTCATGCAAAAGCTATTATGAAATCGATGGGGAAATTAAAAACACCTTCTTTTACTTTGAAGATGAAATAGCAACCAACCTCAGTAGTTTCGGCTCAGGTCAAAAATCAAATTTTAATATTATTGCTACTGAGCCCTTAACCGTAATCATTTTTGATAAAGAAAAATTGTTTAACATTGCCAAACATTCCTTAGCCATTGAAGCCCTAGGAAGATGTTGTATTCGTTTGTATGCCATCAAGCAAGAAGAATTATCTACTGTTTTCCAATTGTATTCCACTGAAGAGCGATTAGCTTACTTAGAAAGGACCAAACCCGAGCTTTTAAAACGAGTCCCTCTTTCTCAGCTTGCTTCTTTTTTAGGTGTAAAAAGAGAAACATTAAGTCGTATAAGAAAACGCAGAATTATGTGACATTAGTCACAGGTATATCTACTTGCTATGGTGTTATTTTGTTGAAAAATGATTCAACATGCAGAAACTAAAAAAAATTGACTCACAAACCAATGTACTGACTTGGTTTGAAATTCCAGTTACAGATCTTGATCGAGCACAACAATTCTATGAAACCATTTTGGCTATAGACATGGTCAAACAAGGGGATGGAGCTAATGAAGGTGTTTTCTTTCCTTTTAATCCAACCGTTGTTCAAGCTACATCTGGAAGAGTAACGGGAGTATTAGCAAAATCCACTACACTACCTTCTCAACACGGAACAATTGTCTACCTCAATGCGAGCCCAAGTATTCAACTTGTACTCGATAAGGTAGAAGCTGCTGGAGGTCAAATTATAGAGCCCAAACAGCTATTTGGCCCTGTAGGCTATATCGCGATGATTTTAGATAGTGAAGGAAATAAAATAGGTTTACATGCGGAAGAATAAAAGATAATCCCTATCTTTTAGAAGTATAAATAGCGCTAAAGTTAAAATACTTTAGCGCTATTTTTATGCCTACAGCAAACAATGTAAATTTACATTCTCCCCCTCTTTTTTTTAAGAATAGTCTAACTCCTTGCAACAAAAATCACCCCATGTACGACTAAAGAATCAAGGTTGTGTTTCTAAAGCTTTCAATCGTCTCGTTAATTGTTTATTTTCTTCCGAGAGCTCTTGAATAGCTTTAATCATGGGTGCTATTAACTCACTGTATCGCAGGAGCAAGAGTTGCTCAGAGCTTCCTTCAGATTCGATGAGTGCAGCATGGGTATACCCCATTGTGTCTAAA
Source organism: Myroides gitamensis (assembly GCF_029894455.1). Classification (NCBI taxonomy): domain Bacteria; kingdom Pseudomonadati; phylum Bacteroidota; class Flavobacteriia; order Flavobacteriales; family Flavobacteriaceae; genus Myroides; species Myroides gitamensis. Next base: position 855,534 of record NZ_JARYHN010000001.1, on the reverse strand, counting down.
GTTCCTTGTACCTCTTGCGCGATGACTCCCCATTCTTTTTTCCCCGTTGTAGGGGTGGATCGGGTATATTCTACAGGTTTTAATTGTTTGATGAAATTCAACCCTAAATCCAAGGGCTTACTTTCGCGCATGGATCGCGCATCAGCAACACTCGCAAAAGGCACTTGGCCGTAAATAGTGGTAATTTCTTTATTTCCCAAGCGAATAACATTGGAACGGTATACTTTAGCCTGACTTCCGATTGCTGTTGTATTGTGTAAAATTCCAAAGCCATTTTCTACTCCTGACAAATACCCAACTGCGGTATTAAACTTCCCTGAAATATTTTGATTCAATGCGTGAAACCCCACGGCAGTATTTTGGCTTCCCTCGCTATTTCCACTTAAAGCACTTCGGCCAACAGCCACATTTTCCTCTCCAATGCGGTTGGAAATCATCGCCTGAAAACCAAGGGCGGTATTATCATTACCCGTCATATTGGATTTCAACACTTCTGAACCAACAGCGGTATTGTTTTGCCCCTTGTTGTTTATACTTAAACTATTTGCTCCTACTGCAGTATTATCATGCCCCGTCACTAGTCCGGCATCATTGTTTCCGGATAAAGCACCATACCCAATAGCGGTATTCCATCGCCCTATATAACTTCCCTTAGGTGTTCCCTTATACGTATTAACTCCAAAAGAGGTGTTATAGGTATTAGCCGAACTCAATAATCCCGCTCTTATATTGCCTCTTTTAAATACGACATCCTGATTGTCAACTGTACCCATGAAATCCTGTTCTGCATCAGTATCCGAATTTCCTCTCGTTCCCCACCCTTGTTGTTCTGAACGAAAAGGAACCCAAAGAAGTCCGTCGAAATAATAGTATCCTGCCGAAACAGAAAGTCCCCCTTTCTCTACTTGTGCAGTATTGTAAATCAATAATCCTTGCGCAGGTGTTTTTATTGTCACTTGATCATCCGTTCCTTTTAGCGCAATTCGAGGAGGTAAAAACCCGCGATTTGTGCTTTTCAAATCTAAAACAGCAGACACATCCGGTTGAGCCGTATTAACTCCAATCCTTGCCGTATTGCCTCTATTGATATCTACCCCATAGATGCTATTTCCGATATTCAATTGATTGTCTCCTGTTGGGTCACTAGCTACCGTTTGAGCACCGAGAAAAATATTTTGATTTCCCTTAGTTAAATTAAGTCCAGCATCGTTTCCTACCGCCACATTAGCATCTCCTTGATTGGCTGCTGATGGCTTTAGTTGATACAAAGCCCCTTTTCCTAAAACAGCATTGTAGTTTCCGTGTTGATTGTTGTACATCGCTTCTGCTCCTACTACAGTATTGTAGTTGCCATAATAATTATTAAATCCGGCATAACTGCCCAACATGGTATTATGTCCGCCTGCAAATCCATTATAATAGGCATTATGCCCCATGGTAGTATTCATTCGGCCATTTCTCGAATTTTGAGCCGCACCATTTCCTACAGCTGTATTCGCATCACCTGAAGAAAGATTCGATAATGCATTATTACCAATAGCCGTATTATAAGACGTTAGGTTTTGGCTTAAAGTTCCATTTCCTACCGCGGTATTGAATGAACCGGTTGTATTTTTAGTCAAGGTAGAAAATCCAAGGCCAACATTATATCTCCCTGTTGTTAAAACCATAAGTGCCTCACGCCCCAAGGCTATATTTTCAGATGCCAGAAACCCCATGTTTACTTTATTTCGCTTAAAAACAAGATCCGCATCATCTAGTGTACCGATAAATTGATTACTAGCATTAATACCCAAATTACCTTGTGTACTCCACGTATTTCCCGTATCTCCAATTCTAACCCATGTCGTCGCACCTGAAAAATAGTAATATCCTGGAGTTACAGCCTCTTGCCCATTCGTTGTTGTTGCTATATTGTAAATGAACAAGCCCGATGCAGGTTTTGCAATGGTTGTAGTATCTTTTATTCCTTTTAAGGCGATTCTCGGTGGTAAAAAACCTTTATCAGTAGCCGTAATGTCCAACGCAGCAGATAAATCTGGCATAGGGGTGTTAATCCCGATTTGAGCATAGCTACTAACGAGAAATAGATACGCTAAAAATTGAACTATGTATTGTATTTTTCTCATAACTTCTTTTCTACTATTTAGTATGCAAAGTTGACTAAGTCTGTGTTTTTAGCAGGAAAAAAGATAAAAATCACGTGTAAATTCGTAAAAAATATATTTTACCTTTTGGTTAGGAACACCATAAATAGAAGCACCCAACCAAAAACGATCGGGTACTTCTTGAAAAAGGATTAAAAAAAAAAGAGAATTCACACGGCTGTTAGGGCTCAAAAAAGTATAAAAAAACAAACTAGAATACGATGATCAAGACCTTATACCCTTATTTTTTAGTACGCATTCTTATATTGGGATTGATATAAATAGCTGAACAATCCTTAATTCTAATGGTTACAGGAACGCGTAAACTTTCACATCCATCTCTAGTTTGGGTTACATAGTAAGTTTCTCCATTTTGAATGGTTGTATTAGTAAAAGACACTGTTCCATCTGCTGTTGCATACCATTTTATATCTTCTCCTATTACATTCAGGTCATCTAATGTATTGACTTTCTTTTCACATATTGTTACGGTTTGAGATTCTGTACCAACACGAACCTCATCCGTTCCTTTTTCTACCGTATATCTCCCTATAAGGGAACATCCTTCTCTATACTTTACTTCTAGTTGATACGTTCCATAACCAAAACCTCGAATATCAATGGAGGATTCCGTTCCAATTACGGTATTAAAATTCGGATCCTCTACTTTTGTCCAACTATACTGGGTTGACTGATTTCCATAAAACCCATCTCCACTCAGTATATAATGCTCCGGCTGATCTGAATGCACAAAAAAGCAAGAATGTACATTTTTAAAACCATCAAATGCTCCGGGGTTATATGTTTCATAGGAGATATTCAGGTTGTTTTGACTTGCGACTGTACTTTTATCACCAAAAACTAATTCAAGTCCACCGCGCGCATCTATATCTCTCATGAAAACAAAATTGAACGCATTACGGCCCTCTTTTAACATTAATTTTGCTCGTTTTCCTGTTTCACTACTTTTGATCGATAATAAATCACAAACATTTCCAGACATGATCAACTTGCTTTCAACCATTTGCATGTCTCCTGCTTGAAGTGTAAAGGTACCTTGTGTAGGAAAAATCAATTCCTTAAAAATATGGTTTCCTTTTAAACTTCCTATACCACCTTTAAATTCCACTCGATTAAAGAAACCTGCGTATTCATCGGATGTTCCAGAAGTAGTTATTGCTGCATTTGTAGCAATCGATGCTTCAAAAGTTACATCTCCGTACTCTTGTCCTACATAAGCAGTAAGTGAATTTGACGAACCTGTCAAATGGATGTGTGATTCACCTGCATGGACAGTTACCGTTTCTATTCCTGCATAAAAAGCATTAGATAAATATAGATCTGAACGGCCTAAATTGATTGTTCTAGCTACATCCGGAGTATTAATTACATAAAAATAGCCCCCTTTGATTTGAAAATTATTAGAGTTAAAAGTACCAGCGTTGATGTACAGATAAGCAGGGAAAATAAAATCGTCAACCAATGAGATTGATGTAGTTTCATAAAAAGTGACACTTGCCGCATTTCTTCCTGTCTTCACACCATTACTCGTAATCGTTTTGGGTCTTCCTGTATTGCTGTAGTTTATATAATTCACATTCAGCACCATACCTCTTTGCCATACCGAAGATCCATAAATTCTTAAACCATAATTATTTGTTGCAGTTGTAGTATAGCTTCGTACCACAGGTGCCAAGGGACCAGAAAAAGAAATATCTCGACAGTTAGCAACAAGGTTATCAATAATTATTAGAGATGCGCCTGAATTTTCATCAAAAAAAACATTACTATTAGATGAAGGTACACATGCACCACCTGCCCCACCTGAAGTAAAGGACCAGTGATTTCGATCTCCCCAATTGCCATCTCCCCCTACCCAAAACAAGTCAAATGGACGGGTAACAAAACTCCATCCTTCATTTCCTCTTCCGTCTTCTGAATTAATCGCTTTAAATTCCGCTCCCCCTATAGCTGAAATACTAGATAGATAAACATTGGAAACATGCACTTCAGCCTCCGCTGGCATGGATAAATAAGCCATTTGAAAAATATCAGATGATAGGATATAGATTTGTTTTTGACATTGGGCTTGGGCTTGTAACGAACCTGTGACGGTCTGAGTAGCATTTGCCTCAATGGTGTACCTTTTACCAGGAGCGAGGAATAAATCTTTCATTACATTATATCCAGCTAAACTACCACCTCCATAAAATTCTACCTGATTAAAACGTGTTGGATTAGCTTGAGTTGAGCCTATAATTGCCATTGATAGCGCATCAGTAGTATTGGTAAAAACCACCTTATTATATTGCTTTTCGCCTCCTTTAAATTGTGCATTCCCATCACTAAGATAAATAGTTGAGGTATGTTCTAATAGGGTCACACTGTTATTAGAAACATCAAAACTATTTCCAACATAAATTTCTGAATGTCCCAAATTAAGAATGGGTCTCCCATTACCATAGCCATAAGCATACAACGCCGTAACAAGTTTTACTTTATTATTTGCGGTATTGAGCTGTCCTGCATGTAGAGCTAAATATTCAGCTGCAAAATCATCTAAAAAAGTAACTGAAGTATGCTCATACAATCTCACATTTCCTTGTATAGAAACTCCATTACTTTTAATTGTTTTTGGCTTATTTGAGTTCTGAAAAAAAACAGAAGTATGTACTGTCATACCTGCTTGCCAGGTAGATGAACCATAAATGTTTAAATGAATCATTGAGGTGTTGGGTGTTAATTTTGGAGCAACTACAGTACCTTCAAATTGGATATTATTACAAAAGGCATCACTACTCAACGAGATGGTATCCGCATCACTTGTAAAGCCTGACTGCTCATCAAAAAATACATTTGAATTAAATGAAGGCACGCAGTCGCCTCCTTCACCCCCAGAGGTAAAAGACCAATGATTGCGATCATTCCAATCCCCTGAACCACCGACCCAAAACAAATCTATCGTATCACTCGTAAAATTCCATCCACTATTGCCTCCATTATCACTGGAATTTACAGCAGTAAACGCAGCACCTCCCGTTGCTTGAATATTGGATATAACAACATTAGAAACCTCTACTGTCGCCGTAGCAGGCATAGCTAAAATTGCACTATTAGACGCTGTGAATTGAATTGCTTCCTTACAATCAGCCAAAGCTGTGAATTTACTTTTTACTGTATGTTGTAATCGATTACCTAGATTGTACTTATAGCCCGCTGTAAAAGCTAATTCATTAAAAGTACAATATCCAGCTCCAATCATACCATCTTTTTTAAATGTTACCCGATTAAATGTAGCTTTATAATCATTCCCATTCGGACTAGATCCCTTAATGTCAAGCCTACCTCCTTCATCCAGAAAAGTTACATCATAATAGTTCCCATTCGAGTAACCATAAAACCATCCCCCGCCTTCCATATAAATATGTGAAGTGCCCGCATTTATTATACATGTCTTACTATGATAAAACTTTCCTTTCATATACAATTTGGAACTACCGAGATTCACTGTTACTTTACTAATTCCGAAATTATCACCTGCATAAAAATCTCGTCCAACGACAACAGGAAAATCATTCGTATTAAAAACACCAGCATTAATCTTTAAATCAGTAGTAATATCTAAATCATCTAGTAGCGAAACAGAAGAGCGCTCTTCGATTGTCACGTTATTGGTGGTATTGATGTGAACACCATTACTCGTAATTGTTTTAGGTTGATTCAAATTTTTATAATACAAGTAATTCAAATCTATACTCATTCCTCTCTGCCATACCGATGAACCATAAACATCTAGCAGAATATAACCTGGTAAAGCTAGTAAGGATGGGGCAACTTCACTACCTGCAAAGGTGATATCACGACAAACTGCATGTTCTTTGATTGTTATGGTTTTAGACTCAGGTGTAAAACCAGAATTAGCATCAAAAAATACATTTGAGCTCAACCCAGGGGCGCAAGCTCCGCCTATTCCACCAGAGGTAAAAGCCCAATGATTGGTATCATTCCAATCACCAGCTCCCCCAACCCAATATAAATCAAAAGGTGCATCTGAGAATATCCATCCTGTATTTCCTCCATTATCAACAGAATTCACTGCTAAATATTCTCCTCCACTTGCATTAACATTAGTAAGAATTGCATTTGAGACCTTTACATTAGCAGCTGGAGGTAAATATAGTGTGTTCAAACTCCCTCCTTGTAGTTCAATGGATTGATCGCATTCAGCAGTGGCCTCCAACGTATTCGTAACGACTAAAGCTTGAGCATAGAAATAATACGTTTTACCTGGAGTTAGCATTAAATCTCTTATAGTGGAACTAGAACTAATATATCCTCCTCCTTTAAACGTTACTGTATTAAAATAAGCATGTTCCTCTGCTGTGCCCTGTAATTTTACACTAGTGGAATCTGGATTTAAAAACGTTAGATTGTAATAACGATGTCCTTGGTACCCTGTGAAATAAGCATTTTTTTCTATTAAATAAATATGAGAGGTCCCTGCATCTATGGTTGCGTAAGGACTATCATAAAAGCCACTTTTAATATACAACTCCGAATTTCCTAATTGAAGGGTTTTCGGTGCTGTACTGCGATTTAAAACTAAATTGTTAATATCAACACGATGTCCATTGGTATTCCAAGTACCTGACAGAATGGATACTACACCATCCATATTAAAATCGTCTAGTAAAGAAAAAGAATCGGTTCCGTCAAAGTTAACCTTCCCTATTTGAAGTTTAACTCCATGGCTTGTCAACGTCTTGGGTTGTCCTGTACTTCTATAAGTTAACGTATTCATCACGCTCATACTAATTGTCATACCAGTTTGCCAGACAGAGGAGCCGTAAATATTTAAATCTGCATTAGCTTCTAAATTGGGAGCAACCTCAGCACCCGAAAAAGTGATATTGTTGCAATAAGCAACCGTACTTATATATACTTTGTTTGATGTAGTCGTAAATCTAGAATTTTCATCAAAAATCACATTCGTACCAATAGTTGGTATACAAGCACCACCAGGTCCACCTGAAGTGAAAGACCAATGATTTTTATCTCCCCAATTACCACTTCCTCCTACCCAATAGATCGTTGAGGTACTTTCATACGTAAAGGTCCAGCCTGTATTTCCAATAAAGTCGATTGCATTAACGGCATTAAAAATAGCTCCACCTATTGCGGTGATATTTTGAAGTTTCACAGCAGATACATCTACAAGAGCTGATGATGGCATCGATATGAAACCTGTTGTATTATTAGTTGTTGCAAATGTAGGTATAGCACTACAATCTGATTTGGCAATCAAAGCATGCGTAATCGTTTGTGTTGCTCCTGATTCGATACTACCCCCTACTCCTGGTGCAAAAAATAATTCTTTAAAAGTGTTTTCTCCTTTTATTGAACTAGAACCCTCTAAAAAATCAACGCGATTAAAAGTCAAATTATCCGTTGCGGTACCTCCAGAAATCGTTGCTCCACTCTTTTGAAAAAAGACATGATTATACTGATGACCAGGACTTCCTATAAAATTAGCCCCAATTTTTTCCATATAAATAGTAGAAGTACCTGAATGAAGGATAACAAAAACACCATCATAAAAATCTTTTCCAATATAGACTTCCGAATTTCCTAGAATCAGCTCTCTTGGTGCTGTTCCTTCATTCATCAATAAAGAACCGATATCCATTCGGTGATTCTTGGTATCAAAAACTCCTGCATTAACATAAAGCGTAGTAGTACTAAAATCATCGCTTAGTGCAACAGCAGTTGTTTCATTCAGATACACATCCGTTGTCAATACAACCCCATTACTCGTTATCGTTTTCGCCTGTCCAGCATCTTGATAATAAATGGACGTAGTTATACTCATTCCCGACTGCCAAACAGACGATCCATATATATTTAAACTAGCGCTACCACTAATTCTTGGTGCCTTCCTTGTACCTGCAACAGTAATATTGCGACAATTAGCAGCTACATTCAACGTTATGGTATAATTTGAACTGGAAAAACCAGCATTATCATCAAAGAATACATCATCGCTAGGTCCGGGAATTACACCTGGTATTGCTGTTCCACCAGAACTTGTTCGCCAGTGATTGATATCAGACCAATCTCCCGATCCTCCCACCCAATAGTAACTTGCTCCAAAAGTAGATACTGAACTTAGGATACAAATTAAACAAAAGACTACTATTTTATACCTATTCATTTTCTTCCTTTTAATTTTAAAAAAAAAGCCTATTTGCTATTTATTTTACTTTAAACACAATATTCATATATGTTTTCTCGGAGATCTCACCTTCTGGAATAATCTTATAAGTCAATACTCCATTTGCATCAATTTTTACGGAATTAGGATCAAATACGGTATGATCAAAATAAGTGACGAAATAATCCAATTCTGACATGCTATATGTTGTCAACACACCTGTAGGATTGCTTTTCACAGCAGATCTAGTAGGACCATCTACATCACCTACCATACCAAATTGCTTTTGATAAATAGCATATAATTTCACCGTAAAAAACTGACTATTGACATCATAGAAGATATCATCTACTGAAGATGTAGAAAGGTTGTCTTTCATTGTAGGCAAAACAAGTGCGGGTGCATAAAACTGCTCTTTTATTAAAGTTCCTGTATTAAATACCTCCCATTGTTGACCAGTAAAATAATAGTAACCAGCCTTTAGCGTTTGAGTTTCAACGTTGGCAGGATTGTACACCAATAATCCTTGCGCTGGATTTTCTATTGTTGTTTGATCGTCTACTCCTTTTAGTTCAATTCGAGGAGGTAAAAACCCGCGATTTGTACTACTTAAATCGAGAATAGCGGATTCATTCGGTTCTGAAGTATTAATTCCAATTCTAGCGTTATTTCCTGCATTAATATTGATACCATATATACTATTTCCGATATTTAATTGATTGGCCCCAGTTGGGTCCATCGCCTTCGCATTAGCACCAATGAAAATATTAGATCCCCCCGAAATTAAATTATCTCCTGCTTGGAACCCTAAAGCAACATTAAGATTTCCCGTATTAGGATAAGTTGGTTTTAGGTTATACAGCGCCCCTTTACCAATAGCCGTATTATAACTATCACTACTATTGTAAAGTGCTTCAAATCCCAAAGCAGTATTATGGACTCCAGCGCGATTTTGATACCCAGCATAACTACCAATTAAAGTATTATAACTTGCTGTAAAACCATATTGTTGTGCGTTATACCCCATCGTCGTATTATACTTCCCTCTATCCACATTTTCTGAAGACCCTCTCCCAACTGCTGTATTCCCCTCTCCACTCTCTGTACGCGCTAGAGCATAGCTTCCAACTGCAGTATTAAAGGAGGCTAAATTTTGTGATAACGCACCACTACCAACAGCGGTATTGAATGAGCCTGTTTTATTTTTGGCTAGTGCAATCAAACCAATTCCAATATTATTGTGACCTGTTGTTAATTTAAGTAATGATTCATGTCCAAGCGCATAATTCGTCGCACCAATGAGTCCAACTGCTATATTGTTTCTTTTAAATACAAGATCACTATCATCTAACGTACCGATAAAACTATTTTGCCCACCGATTCCATAGTTTCCTTGTGTATCCCATCCATTTGATGCATCAGCCAATTTGGCCCATTGTCCTCCAGTGTAGTAATAATATCCAGGACTTACAGATTCTTTATCCTTTGCAACTAACGCCGTATTATAAATCAATAATCCAGGAGCTGGTTTCAAAATGGTTTCCGTATCATTGGTACTTTTCAATGCTATTCTGGGAGGTAAAAACCCTTGATTATCTGAAACAATATCTAAAGCTGCAGATAAATCTGGCTTAGGAGTATTAATCCCAATCTGAGCATACCCAATACCTATAAAGGTGTAAATAAAAAACTGAGTCAATCCTACTATTCTTTTCATACTCTTTCTTTTCTAATTTTAGATGGTACAAAATTGATTAGGTTTAGACGCAATTCAGAATAAATGATACAATTCCAAGGTAAATTCGTAATAAATTTTATTGTTCTAGTTTCTTAAAATTGGCAAGGGTACAATACTTCCGATATATCAGTACCCATTTTAAACTTTAACTCCCATTCTTTTTTAAAAAATTAGAAGAATCCCCTACATTATAATTCCAACAGCTCAAATAAAGGCACTACAGTTAAATCATCAATACTTCTTTTTTAAAGCATATCTTATTAACAATCAAAACTATACCAAGTATTTACAATTCTATTTTTACCTTTTAAAACGAAGTATAAACTATCAATCCATTTTTTGTACACTTTAAAACCCATTTAAAAATAATCAGCTGTTTATTTGTACTCAACGAATGCTATTGAAGAAGTGAATAGTATGAGTTACATTTTAGACATGTAAAAGGATGTTTTAACATCGCTACTTTTACATTGTTTAGTTTACAGCAATTTTTTTTCCAAAACTTGGAGAGTTACCTACTATCTCTCCAAGTTTCATTCAAGTAGGAGTCGGATCTAGAACGAAATTAGCCTGTTCTTTTATATCTTTAACTTCCTTGATACCAGACACCTTGTATACCCCAAAATGAAACAAGAAAAAAAATATAAAACAACGCGTTAAAATTCTTCTATTTTATTTTATAAAAAGATAGTTAATCATTAAATTCGAAGTAAATTAATTGATTAATCCTATTTAAACAATGGGTCTTTTTAAAAATATACTAATATCAATCCCCATGATATCTGCCATGACTTGTGGCATTATATTTCTTGTGATTTTTCACAAAAGTCTGTCTATTAGGGAAAATAAGATTAGACAAACCCTTGGGGGTTATTATTTACTTATGATTGTCTTATGGTTAACTGTAAATATTGCTCTTGATTATGGTCATCATAAACTCTATTTTATTCCCTTTTTATTCTTACTTATACAACTTACACACGTTGTCTTTTATCATTTCTTCTGTCACCTTGTCCCTACTAAAGACAAATTTAATACGCTTCATTATAAGATAGCTGGTATTATTTTTATCATGACAGGTGCCTTAGTTTATATCTTACATCGAACAACTGGTTTTAATACACTTGACTTAAATTACTTTTTCTTTGAATACCTCTATGTATATGCTACATTAAATATGCTGTGTTATACAGGACTTTGCTTGTTTCGAGTATACAAAGCTCATCTCGAACAATCTCATTCAAAACAAAGCCCATTAAGCTTGAATTGGATCCATTATCTCCTCCTTTTGAAAGTGCTTTTTTTAATTTTATTTATTTTCAACAATCATAGGGTATTTTCCGTTTACCTCATCTTAGTATTCATCATTGCCATACAACATATCATCCTTACCTATAATATTTTACAACGCAATATTGGAGAAAAAACCTAAATTAGAAAACAAGACCAATGTTATGCTTCCTTCTGGACAGATTGTTTCAGTTGATCATCAAGGGATTATTGAAAATGTTACCTTAGTTGAATCAACGGCTAAAACAAACCTAGAAACTTCCAGCTTATTAACGGAACAAGACTTTTTAGCGTACTTTACGAAGGAAAAACCTTATCTAAATAAGCAATATAAGTTAGATGATTTGGTGACTCATTTCGGTTTAAATCGAACCTATGTTTCTAAATTTATCAATATTACCTTCAATTCTAATCTAAGTCAATTTATTAATTCATATCGATTAAAAGAGGTAGAAGAATTAAAGAAGGCTCACCCTACGCATGAAATTGAAGAAATTATTCTTCAGGCTGGGTTTTCAAACTACCGCCATTACCTAAGAGCTAAAGAACGTTTTGAACAAGAAAAAAAACGAATTAAACCTTAAAATCTATGGATTTCGAATATTTATTTGCGACAGTTTCATTCTCTGCCTCACTATTCTCGGCCTTATTTTGCTTCGTTTTAATTGCGTTAAAACTAGCATTGAATCCATTAGATTTCTTTATCAAAAGATTATCTCTTGTTCTGCTTTGTTTTTATCTTGTCAGTATTACTTTCTATATTACCATCTTTTTATATGTTTTTAATCTTCCGCTCTTTTGGTGGTTTAAAGCCTTGAATTTTCAATCTGTTTTATTGATTCCAGTCCTATTCTACCACATCGTTTTTAAACTTACCCGATTAAAAAAAGAAGAGCGATTCAAGTATACGCATTATATTGTTTGTCTTTTGGTAGGAGGATTTTATTTCGTTTATGCTGAATTTTTAATGGATCAAACGGCCTTATCCTTTCCAAAAGAAGAACTCAAGAACTCCCTGTTTTTCAATGATGGGCGAATTCTAGCACGCATTGTTTTCAATAGCGTCTACTTACTACTTGCTTTTCAACGACTTTTACAATACAGAAAACATATTATCCATTATTCATCCGATGAAAGTCAAGACTCCTTGAAGTGGCTATACCATATTTTTATTATTGCTTTACTCTTATTTCCAGGACCTATACTATTTTATTCGCTTCCTGATATGAAAAATAGTCTCTTGTATGGGCAGCTCATTCCCAATTTCCTTTTCATGTTTTTTAATATCAGTCTTTGCTATAATATTTTTAGTCAAAACTTTACGTTAGTCTATGAGGATATTACAGAAGATGACCAGGAAATAGACAATAAAAAGAATAAAGAAACGCCAATTGACAAAACGACTTTTGAGGCATTTATCCAAACAAAAAAACCGTACTTAGATCCTCAATTAAAAATTACGGATCTAATGCGAGATTTACTAACCAATAGAACCTATTTATCTTCCTTTATCAATACGACCTATAGCATGAATTTTTCTCAATTTATCAATCAATGCAGGTATAATGAATATATAGAATTAAGAAAATCTAATACTGATAATGACTTAACTGAAGAAGATTTGATACTTGCCAGTGGATTCCGAAGCTATGATAGTTTCAAAAGGACACAACAGAATCACAACAAAAAGAATGAATAGTTCTTTCCCTTTCTTCTTGAGAAAGGAAACAATAAACTTGAAGAGGCATAGGATTTCATTATTTAGATAAAACCCCTTACACTCAATGCTACTTAGTTTACCGAAAAAAAATGGACATACTTTCCCTGATTGTATGTCCATTTTTCTTTCCAAACGTGAATATTCAAAAGAAAATACATCTAAAAATAGTAACGACCTAAAAATAAAAACGCGTCTATTTCATCCCTCCTCACAAAGAACACCGTATGCTTTATTTTTGATATAAAAAATGATAAAACAAATAACAAGCTGATAATAAATAACTTACAAAAAAGATAAAACATACATTTTATCTTTTTTCCATTTTTTTACAAATTAAAAAGATAAATACAAGAATCGTCCATACTTTTTTACCTATTACAAATTCATTTTGACAAATCATCAATTTCTTTGCCTTGTAAAACCGTAATAATCTCAATATGCGTAAATAATAAGAGGGATTATAAACTAAATGAGGGCAAATTAAAACGCTCTTAGTTAACCAAGGATAATCAAATAAGAAGTATCAATATCCCTTCTAGAATATGAGATGAACTGCAATCATCTGCTCCTTCTTTTACGCTTAAACTCAAAAAAGAGTATTGAAACGTGTTTTATTCAGTACGAACTAGAAAAATAAAATTTGTAAAAAATGAAAAAAGTTGAATTAACAACCCCAGCTGATCTATTAAATAAACTTAAACTTCATTTAGGAATAAAAAGAAGCTATGAACTTGCCAACTTTATTGGTGTAAAACCCAATACTTTATCTTCTTGGATAATGAGAGATTCAATCCCCTATCATCATATATTAGGTATCTGCATCAAACATGATATTGATTTGAATGATTTGTTTTTAGATAACTATCCAAAAAATAAGCCTGATGAGCATCAGGTACAGGTTCCTATCTTATATATTAATAATTATTGGGATTATTATTTTGATCCCACTTTTAAAAATACGGCCCTGTTACCTAGTGCTTCTTTTCCAGCAAATGTAGATTTTGATATCATCATCCAGATTACAACAGAAAGTAAAATAGAACTAAAAAGTAAACTCCTTTTCACTTTCTGTAAAAGAGTCGACCCTATCAACCTTACTATTGGGGAAAACTACATCTTAATTATAAAAGATAGAGGGTTTGTTTACACCAAAGTAGTGGCCCTGAATCTTGCAACTGATGTTGTTAAACTAGAAGTGGATGGTTCTAAAGTTATACTTGTAAATACCAAGAATATTTTAGAAACATTTTTATGCAAAGGCTTTTTTAAAGATAGATAATACAAGCTCAAACCTATTCAATCACTAGGATTTTCACTTTCTGCCAAAACCAATTCACTAGATGTAAATTATCTTTTGAAAGCATTTCATATGCTATTACCTAACTAAATCAACGCTCATGATCAATCAATTAACAGCCCTAGATCTCTATAAATATATATTGATTTCCATTCCCTTAATTTCATCCATGACCTGTGGAATTATATTTATTGTAGTATTTCCTAAAAGCCTATCTATAACAAAGAATAAAATTAGACAAACACTAGGTAGTTATTATATTTTAATGACTTTACTGTGGTTCATTACCAACATTTCAATAGAAAACAACAAAGGAATGTTAGTACTGGTTCCGTTTTTCTTTTTATTGATTCACTTAACCCAGGTCGTATTTTATCATTTTATCTGTTATATCGTTCCAACGAAAGCACTTTTTAATTCTTTTTACTATAAGATTACAGTTGCCATCTTTATCATGGCTTCTATTTTAGTTTATGTTCTATATACGCTTGATACAACTGCAGGTTTTAGTATTAGTGCCTTCTTCTATCAATATTTATATATCTACACTTCGCTAAATATGATGTATTATACTACACTTTGTTGGATTAGACTTTATACATACAAGCGAGAAAAAGTACAAAATGCAATTTAAGAAAATCAGATTTAGTTGGGTATCAGCCTTATTGATCTTGAAGACACTATTTTCTGTGCTCTTTATCTTTAATCATCATCGAATCGTTCTTCTTGATACGTTCATTGTGCTTCTCATCGCCATTCAACAACTTGTCATGGTATTTAATATTTTGCAAAAAGACATTTTGGAGAAAATAAAAGCAGAATATAAGACTAATATTCTAGTGTCATCCGGACAAATTATATCGGTAGACAACAAGGGGTTAGTTGAAAATGTATCGGTCAATGCTTCTTACTATGCGCAAGAAATTGGAGCAAGTGGTTTACTCTCTCAACACGATTTTCTTGTCTATTTTTCAACTAAAAAGCCCTATTTAAATAAAGATTTTAAACTAGATGATTTGGTCAAACTGTTTGGGGTTAATCGCTCTTATATCTCAAAATTTGTGAATGTTACCTTTCATTCAAATGTAAGTCAATATATCAATCAATGGAGAATCAAAGAAGTTGAAGAATTACACAAAACTAAAGGAGAACTGCCTTTAGAAGACTTAGTCCTAATGGCGGGATTTTCGAATTTACGTCATTACCTAAGAGCCAAACAGAGTTTCGAACAAAAAAATCAAAAACCATGAATTTTGACTATCTTTTTTTAGTATTATCATTTTCAGCATCTATATTTTCAGCCCTATTTTGTTTAGTTTTAATCGCATTAAAATTAATCTATAGCCGTCTAGATTTTTTTTCTAAAAGACTATCTACGTTATTGATTATCTTTTATTTCATTAGCATTTCATACAATACAACCTTGTTATTTTATGTTTTTGATTTCAAACTATACAAAGGGTTTAGAGGCGTGAATTTTCAATTAGCCTTGTTGCTTCCTGTGTTATTCTATCATATTATTTTTAAACTTTCAAGATTGAAAAAGGATGAGCTATTCAAGTATCAACATTATCTTGTTTGTTTTTTAGTTGGGCTCTTTTATTTTATATATGCTGAAATTATATTCCCTTTAGACTCCCCTGCAAGCTCAGAAAATGACCTGAAGAATATGTTCTTTTTTGATAACGGAAGAATTCTTGCTAAAATGATGTTCAATACTTTTTATTTGGGATTTGCACTTTATCGATTAGTTCGATATAGAAGGAATATTAGCCACTATTCATCAGATGAAAGCCGCAAGTCTTTACGATGGTTATATGCCATTTTTATTCTGGTTTTTCTTCTGTATCCAGGGCCCATATTTTTTTATGCTCTACCCGATATCAAACACAGTTTAATCTTTGGTCAACTTATCCCTAATTTTTTATTTATGTTTTTCAGCATTAGTTTATGCTACAACATTTTTAGCCAAAATTTCACCCTTGTTTATGAGGATATCATAGAAGATAAAAAAACATTTGATCATAAAAAAGAAGCCCCTATTAACAAAGCTGAGTTTGAGCATTATCTCAAAAAGCACAAACCTTACTTGAATCCACAGCTAAAAATTACGGATCTTTTAACTGATCTCATGACGAATCGAACGTATTTATCTTCTTTTATTAATACAACGTATAAAATGAATTTTTCTCAGTTTATCAATAAGTATCGCTACAACGAATACTTGGAATTAAAAAAGTCTACTGATTTATCCAAAGAATCAGAGGTAGATCTTATTTTAGCTAGTGGTTTTACAAGTTTTGAGAGTTTTAAACGAACAGAGTCTCAATATTATAAAAATCAAGATCAACGTTCTGCTAGCTAAGCTCTTGTTTTTTGGCAAAAAAAGAGGATAACAAATCAAATATTTGTCATCCTCTTTACTCAAAAACACATTATATTTCTTGTATGATGAAATCACAGCGCCTATTTACTTGATGTTCCGTTTCTGTACAAGAAACCCCTTTACTACAGTGATTAAGTAGGTTGGTTTCACCATACCCTCTCCCTGTTAAACGTACAGGATCAATACCTTGCACAACCATCCATTTCATTGTTTCTTTTACTCGTTGGTCCGAAAGCCTAAAATTATACTCCTCCTCTCCTCTACTATCCGTATGGGAACGTATATCGATTTTAATCGTTGGATACTCCTTCATCAACTCCACTATTTTCATCAGTTCAATTGCAGCATCTTTACGAATACTAGCTTCATCAAAATCAAAATAGATGGGTTCTAATTTTAATCGATCTGCTAAATTATCATCTACTTGCAGCTCTTTTAATGCTTTTCCCAGTCCAATATCAAGGGTTTGAAGTCCTGCTTCATTCTTTATCGTACTGGCTATTTCAACTGTATTATATCCCGATTTCTCTACTTTAAAACGATATTTATGCGTACAATTTAAGAGCTTTGACAGATAATATCCCTCTGAATTAGTATGCAGGGTATCCATTTTCTGAAAATTTAAATCTGATACTATAATTAAAGCATCAACTAAAGCCTCTTGAGTCTCTTTATCATATATCTTTCCTCTTACTCGCTGTCTACACGGTTTATGAGCTATAAAATAGATATCATCGGATCCTTTCCCACCTATTCGATTCGAACTCACAAAACCTTTACCTAATACAGGATTTAAATAAAAACCAAAATCATCCCTATTACTATTGATGGGTTCTCCCATATTCAGTACAGGTCCTAGACTTCCATCCGCATAAATCTTGGTTGCATATACATCTAAGCCTCCTAATCCAGGATGACCATCAGAAGAAAAATACAAGTGATAATCAGAAGAAATAAATGGAAACGTCTCTTTCCCAGCTGTATTAATTGTTTTACCTAGGTTCTCTACCTTTCCTAAAGTTCCGCTTTCATATAAAGGAACGCGAAATAAATCCGATTGACCTACGGTTCCATTTCGATCTGAAGAAAAGTAAAGCCACTTATCATCGGGTGTTAAAGCAGGATGAGCAGTATTAAAATTATCCGAATTTATTGGTAATTCTTCTACATGCCCCCAACGCCCATCCTTTTCCTTAACAACCCTATATATTTTTAAAACCGATACTTCTTTTCTATTTTGTTTGCTCTTTCCTCTAGCATTGGAGTTATTTCGCGTAAAATACATGGTTTGTCCATCTTGAGTAAAAACAGCAGTCGCATCATTCACCTTTGAACTTAATTTTGGAGCAAAAAGAACAGGCTCCTCCATTCCCAATTGATTTATCCGCGCTGCATATAGCTTAGAATACCCCTCATTCGTCCAGGCATTGCGTTTTCTCCTACTTTTTCTTTTTGTTGTTCGTGTAGAAGTAAAAACGAATTGTTGATCTACGATTGTTCCCCCATAATCTGAATGCATGCTATTGAAATCAAAAGCCTGAATATCATATCGATTCGAGTGATTTTCAATATAGGCCAAGAAGTAAGGATTCGCTAAGTACAAAGCTGCGCGAGAATCTTCTTGCTCTTTCTCAATAAAGCCCTCCATCAGCTGTTGAGATTTCTTATAATCACCAACTGATTTCAGCGTTTGTGCATACCGATAATAGTATTCAGAAGGCAATTCTGTCAAATTCTTTTTTTCGTACTCTGCCTCAAACAACAAGGTATACCATTGATTGGCTTCCACAAATCGGCTATTGAAATAATAAGAATCTGCCAAATTTTTCAGAATCAAGGTATTGATATACCCTTTTTCAGCCATGCGCTCATAAATCTTAATGGCATCGAAATAAGCCCATCGATTAAAGCTCTTGGTCGCTTTTTTTTCTCTGGCTATCTGGCTATATCCCAAGGTCGAAAAGCTCATAGATAAACACAGGAACCCTAATGATATAATTTTTTTCATCATGCGTATTGAATTTAGAAGAACCTCGGCGGAGTAACGCGTTTGAATACATTAAACAATTTAAATTGCATGAAGATTTCATGAGATCCATTTTGGTAATTTGCTAATTTGGTCGTCTCTGCATCATAGCTATACCCGATAAATATTTGCTTTGATAGCTGAAAACCAATAAGTCCACTTATAGAAGCATCCCAGCGATAAGCTGCACCAACAGTTAATTTTTCAGCAAACAAGAAATTGGCTGACAAATCTACTTGCATTGGAGAACCTTGCTCTATTTTGATCAAGGTAGCAGGCTTAAATTGTAAATTTGGGTTTACATCAAACACATACCCTCCAGTTAAATAAACATGGAGCTCTTGGTTCATCGTTTTTACTGCATCATCATTATAACGATATCTTGTAAATAAATTGGGAACAGATACTCCGGCATAGGCTCGATCAGCGTATAAAAAAAGGCCTGCGCCTATATTGGGTGTAAATTTATTTTTAATATCTTCTACTACTACGGGATCTGTAGGATTATAAATACTTAATTTACTATAATTTACATCTAATATATTGGCAGAACCTTTTAATCCAAAAGCTAATTTATACTGATAATTTAAATCAATGGCATAGGACAAATCAACGGACAACGTATTCTCATCCATTACGCCTAAATTATCATTGGTAAAATTTACTCCTAATCCTAAACCCGATTGACTTAAAGGGGTATTGATTGATAGGGTAGCTGTTTTTGGTGCTCCTTCAAGTCCAACCCATTGTGCTCGGTATAAACCAAAAATATTCAAGCCATCCTGACTCCCAGCATAAGCAGGATTAATCATGGAGTGGTTATACATATATTGAGTGTATTGGGGATCTTGCTGTCCATAACTTTGTAGCATACAAAGCAAAGCAAAACTACCCAATAAGATCGTTTGTATTTTATTATTTAATCGCATGTACTTCTGATTTAATTGGTCTCTAAGTGTAAATTAGCCGCCTTTTTAATCATGCGACTACCGTTATCATCCTTATATTCATAAGTAATAACATAATAATAGGTTCCACTGGGCAATTTCTTTCCCTTGTCCATTTTTACTTTTCCTTCTGCATACCCTGTAAAAACATTCGAGCTTCCATCTCCAAGCGAATCATAGTTTGTAGTTTCGTATACTCGCACACCCCAACGGTTGTAGATTTCTACCCGATTATTGGGATATCTATTGATATTATCAATGATAAAATAATCATTTTTGCCATCTCCATTCGGTGTCACAAGATTATAAATCACGATGTTCCCATCCAGAATCCAATCTTTCTTGACGGTTGCCAACGTAAAATATCCATAGTTCTTTACTGTTGAAATTGTTGTCACTTCTTTCGTAGACATATCCACAACTCCTCCTTCATCTACCCATAATTGTTGCTTTTCATCCCAACGAACAATATGCAACTCCATTTCTGGGTCCTTCAGCAACGCTGCTGGCGTTGTGTTGTCATCCCAACTTAAAGTAAGTTTTATATCTTTTTCTGCCTTTCCTTTTCCTCTTAATACAATCCAATATTCTCGATTATTCACTTGATTGATAACCCCTGATGTTGCTGCATTTTTTGTAAAAAACTCGTTGTCATCTAACGTATACTTCGCTTGAAATATATTGTCATTTACACCAGAGGCTCCTATTTTTACGGGTCTTAAGATTCCCTTGTCTCCAATAGGAAAAACAAATTCCTTTGCTCCTATTTTTTCCACCTGGCCTTCAATAAAACCCAAATCACTAGCGTTCGTATGACTTGAATTTTCCATAAAACTAATCATGCCTTTTGTAAGCTTTGTCTCATCATTAGCCGTTGAATCTACTTTTATAATCCCCTGGTTAAAATCTAGTTCTCCCCAAATCTCAATATTGGATTTCAAGTCGAAAAAATAGTCTTTGGGTTGCTGGCTTTTAAATAGAATATGGTTAAACTCAACACTCGAATTCCCTTGAATCACCTGATTTTTAGCATTTTCCAATAAAAAAGACACTTTACCTGAAGTCAATCTCTTTGTAAAACTAAATATCCCTTCATTGGTAAATGTCTCGTGATAATAGAGTTCCCCATCATTAATCAAGTATCCTTTTGTATCGTTAATAAAGTTGGAATAAGAACTCAGTATTGTTTGATTCTTAATTTGAAGTATTCCTTTATTTAGAAAAACAGTATTTTGTGCCTTACTCCCAAAACTAAGTAGGAGTAAGTAGCCCAAAATACAACTAGTATGTAAATAGTTCTTTTTCATTTTTTTTTAGTTCTTTTTCAATACTATGACTTAAATAATTGGTACACTCCAACTACTTTTAATAACACTTTACATTCAAAAGCGAAAGAAAATAATCTAGGAGGAAACCTCCTCCTAGATTAAAATTTATCTTGCTGTAAACTCAATGATAACTTCATAGTTGTTGCCAGCTGCTTGAGGGTAATACATTGACCCTTCTCCCATATAAAAGTTAAGCGTTGCCCCCGTTATCACAAGACCCGTTACTGATGTAGAGATAATTTTTTTATCTTTAAATAGTTTGATTGATACCACTCGATCAATTGCTGTTGTATTTTCAGGCATTGTTACCGTGATTTCATCAATTTTGGCTCCAGTATTCGTAAATCTTGCTGCATTTTTAAATAAATACACATCATCACCATCAATTTTATTTCCTGTATTGATCACTGTATTATTTGTTACTTTATCCCCAATCTCTTGTTTAATAAAGTCAAATTTCTCTTCAAAGAAATTTTTAATATTAGACTCAATATCAATAATTTTCTTTTCCTTCGATACCGGATCTACTTGATATAAACTATTAGCAGGAATTCCATCAGCAGTAAGTTCTACATTCGTATAGTAAACATTTCCTCCTCCTTCGTTAATAATGTTTACAATTTCATTTTTAATGCTTTCGTTTTCACTAAACACATTTAAAATATCTTCGGTAAGATTGAGGTAATCAATACGTCCATTCTCTCCGGTATATTGGTAATAGATTTCCCCTTTTTTAGTATCTGCAGGGATAACAGCTGCTGTATCCACCCAATTCAATTGTCCATCTACATCAACTTTCGCTCTTTTAAACAAAGTTTCACTCTCAAGCCCTTGTATAAGATTTTCTAAATTAACCTCTGTATTGATGTATTTTTCTTCTGTTGCATCATACGTAGCAATATACATTTTGCTCGTTGCAGGGTCATACACTAAAGTTGAATGAGGGATGGATTTATCTCCACTTTTAGGATTCGTTGGCAACAAATGATCGATTGCTTTTTGTAAATGGGACATATCACCAATAACATTGTTTATCAGATTTTCTTCGATATTAGTAACAATGTCTTGAAGGTTTGCCTCATTTATTACCTGATTCCATTTATTATTACTCCAATAGTAAAATCCTGGTTGAACCAAAGGAGGAGCCATACCCGTATCACCCAAGTTATAAACCAATAAACCTTCCACTTGCTCTCCTGTAATAGGCGCAAAAACAGTTGGGCTTGTTAAAACAACTCTTGGAATCAAAATACCTTTATCTATAGCATCAACATCTAACATAGCCGAACTTTTAGGATCTGGTGTTCCAATTCCCACCTGAGCATGAGCTGTATAACCAATAGTTAAGAAACAAGCATAAAATAAAATTCTCTTCATTTTTTTTTATATTTAATTATTATTCATTTACAATGTACTTGTAGCGTATTGCATACCTTAGATTATGACAACTTTATGTTTCACGATAAAGAATAAGAAGCCGTGGCGCTACAACGGAATAAAAAACAGCATACAAAATCGTTGTTGTATATTTGAATATTTTTTAGCCCGTTGATTTTAATCTCTTGAACTAAAAAAATCTCCCCGAAAGGATTTTCTATTCTTCTACAATGCAAAGAGAGTAAGAAGATTAGACCCCATCTGTATAATTGGTAAAAATGTAAGAGTCAAAATATCATAGATGTGTTGGAAAAGTAAAAAAACAAAGAATGTACATTTTGAATAAAAATACAAACAACTAAAAATCAACATTTTAAACATTAAAAAAGATAAATAAAGAATATTTTACCCGTTGTAAATTAGTTTACTTTCCCCTGGATTATTTTTTTATTTTTATTGATATTATACATCCTCACATTATAAAATCCTTTTATTGATTTCATTTCGGAGTTCAAATAAAAATAGGATTCCACCTCTTTGATTCAAATAATCATCACTCCAGTCCTGCTATTGTTTTATTCCTCCCTATATTTCACAATATCCTATTTCCTCAACAAGAGAAGATGTGTATAACATCAAGTAAACAAGAGCGTAAAGGATTTTAAATAGGCGAGCCAACTAACACAAAAAAGTAAACGCTAGTATATAGCAAAACAGAGATGGCTCCATTTAGGAACCATCTCTGTTTTATTTCTTCTCAATATCTTACAACGTTTTGTATGTAAGTCCTCACTCTCTATTTATGATTTACTTCTTCCTATCAAGTAAAACGAACGACCTTATTTTAAATAGACCATAATAGACCAATACCCTCTTCCCCAGTTATAATTCTCACCAGTAGCTGAATACATACCATATTTTAATTCTCTTACACCATCTAGATAGCTATGAAGTGAATAGGTTATTCTTTGATCAGAAGGAGAAGCAGTAATATTATCAGCAATAGCTGCAGATATTGATGTCATGACCATAGCTGCTGTAGAAGCTGAATTCCCAGTTGTTCCTCTTCTTGAACCAGCTTCTAATTCTCGATTATTCTTTCTTAAGCTAACACCATAATAACCATATTGAATAGAAATACTTCCTAGAGGAATGCTATAGGATACTACAATTTTAGCCTCTTTATTTGCTGGAACAACAATTGTTTTTGAAAATCCTATTAATTCAGTTCCTGATACAGTAACTAGCTGAGAATCAATTGCAGCATAATCGTAGATATTGATAAATTGCCAGATCGGTTCATTCTCAGGTAACTGTATTACTGGTGGTTCTTCGGGTATTCCCGAGCTAATAGAAGAAACATCCCAAGTAGAGGTTCCAAGCATTTTTCCATTGCAAACAATTTCTGCATATTGCCCAGGTTTCAGATCAATATTTTGCGTGTCTTGCCCAAAGTTTCTGAATTTCTCATCTAAGGCAGGAGTTATAGTCACTGTATAGTTTGAGATATTTTTTATTTTATAGATTCGTCCCTTTAAAGAACTATCTCCCATTCCTACAGCAGGTAGAACGATTTGTCCATTTCCATTGGCATTAAACGTAACATAGTGATCTGTTTCTTCTAATTTTACAGGAGTATTAAACGTTGTAATTTCTCTATACCCTCCTGCTATCGATCCTTCGACTGTAAGCGTAGAGGTTGGAGTTTTACTACCAATTCCAACTTTATCTTGTGCTAACCCTGAAAAAGCGATACTACACAAAACAAAACTTAATACATGTTTTCTCATTAATTATATCATTTAAATTAAATACTTCTAAGACAGCCATTATTGTATAATAAAAAGCGTATTCTCTTTTCAATTACAAACAAACAAGGATTTCAAAAGAAACAATTGATAATTTGTACAATACTTCGGTCAATCCGTAAATGATACTTTTACCATTACAAACAACTAACTGTATCTAAGTATTTTATAAAAACTATATTCCCATAGGGTATAAAAAACACTGCATTATAAAACTCATTTGCTCTGAACAAGTCGTACTTATCTTGTAAAAAAGGATATCTTTTCTTTCCTATCAAAGACGAATGAACTGGGTGAAATAAGGCTACCTGCTACAAAAAAAAGAGGCGGTCTAAAAAGCTAAAAAAACAAAACCCCACCTTTTGTAAGATGAGGCTTTGTTTTCCCTATACTTCCCATACCCTATATTTTATTCATTATCCTTTCCTTACAACAATTTATATGGAAAATTCTCGCTCTATTTCAAGATTTATTTCATCTTGTCAAGTAAAAACAACTACCTTATTTAAAGTAAACGGTAATAGACCAATACCCTTTTCCCCAGTTATAGTTATAATCATCAACCCCGCCGCCAAACAACATCAAATACACAATGCTTTTATCATGATCTTGTGCAAAGGTTTGTAGGGAATATGTTACCTTTTTCTCTGAACTAGAAGCAGCTATAGTATCAGAAACAGTCGCTGAAATTGTCGTCAGACTATAAGGTGCTCTAGCATTATGAGGACCAATAGTTACCTTTCTTGAACCAGCTTGTACTTCCTGATTATCTTTTTTTAAAGTAATGCCATAATACCCATATATCGATTCACTTCCTACTGGAATACTGTAGGTTAATACAATTTTAGCCTCTTTATTTGGAGGAATAACAATTGTTTTTGAAAAACCATTCAAATCAATTCCACTGCTGCGTACTTCTTGTGGAGAAGTCGCTATATAATCATAAAATGAATCAAATTGCCAAGTCGATTTCCCTCCGGGTGCAACAGAAGACTCTTCTGGAATTCCCAAATTAATAGAGGAAATATCCCAGGTAGAAGATCCTAAGTGCTGTCCATTACACACAACTTCTACATATTGTCCTGACTTTAGTTCAATATGCTTCATGTCATTTCCGAAATTTCTGAACTTTTCGCCCAATGCTGGAGTTATAGTAACCGTATATTTTGAAATATTTTTTATTTTATACATTCGCCCCTTTAATGAACTATTTTCCATTTCTACAACAGGTAGAATGATTTGTCCATCTCCATTGGCATTAAATGTAACATAGTGATCTGTTTCTTCTAGTATTACAGGAGTACTAAACGTAGTAATTTCTCTATATCCCCCTGCTATTGATCCTTCAACTGTAAGTGTAGAAGTAGGTGTTTTACTACCGATTCCTACTCTATTTTGTGCTAGCCCCGAAAAAACTATACTACAAAAAATAAAACTTAATACCTGTTTTCTCATTACTTATATCAATTAAAATTAAATACTCCTAAAACCGCCATTATTGTATAATTAAAAGCTGTACTATTTTCACCTACAAAAAAACAAGGATTTCAAAAGAAACAATTGCAAAATCGTACAATACTTTGGTCAATCCGTCAATGATACATTTGTCATTACAAACAACTTTCTGTGTATAAGTACTTTATGTTAAAAATGTATTTCCATAGGGTATAAAAAACGTTTCATTATGGAACAAATTCACTTTAAACAAGTTGTGCTCCGCTTCTAAAAAGGATCTCCTTTTCTTTTCTATCAAAGACGAATAAACTAGATGAAATATGAGTACATGATACAAAAAACAAATAGCGCTCACCTTGGTGAGCGCTATTTGTTTTGACTACTATTAGTGGAATCAATCATCTAGTAAAACGGGAAACTAAGGTGCTGTTATTAATTCAACCCCAACGATATCGCGGTGTTCTATTACTTCAGCTTCCATTTCACGTTTTGAAAGTTTATTAATCTTCATTTTTAAATAAACAAAACCAGTATCAGAGCTTAACGTTATCGTATTTCCATCAAGTTTCCAACTTCCTTTGTCTTCTTTCAACGAATACTGATCGATAGCCGTATAGCTGTCTTGATCTAAATCTAAATGAATGGACGACAATTGATACTTCAATTTATCTGCTTTGTTGCATGCAGTTGTAAATGCAAAATGAGTCACAATCCATTTTTTTGTAATCGCAGCGGCATTAATCTCTTTTTGCTCCATACCTTCCTCGTTTCTACTGTTGCTATCCATACTGCAGCTTCCTAAGCTAATCATTGAACCTATAATCAAACAAACACGTATTAATTCTTTAATTTTTTTCATTCCTTACTCTTTTTTGTTCCTATTTAAACTTTACTTTTTTTCTTTTGAAGCTTTACTACAACTAAAGTTTCCTAAGACAAAGAGCGCACTAAATAGACTTTTAAAGCATATAAAGAGTACAAACAATTGGAAAATATAAAATATACGTTTTTACTTTTTTTTTACACTTCGAGTAGTGTGTTTCAATTAATTATACACAACCTCCTCCTGCATTTCCACCCACTTTCCAAATCCCCTCATTCCCCCTGCTTTCTAAAACCATTAGGCGACAAGCCCGTATGCTGTTTAAAATAGCGACAAAACAAGCTTGGATCCTGAAAATTGAGTTGATTACTCACCTCTTTGACTGATAAATCTGATGTTTTTAGTAAGGATTTTGCTTGTAGCATGACAATATGATTGATCCATTTCAAGGCAGATTTCCCTGTCTTTTTGCGCAATAAGGTCGTTAAATAAGGAGGCGTCAAGTTCAACTTTTCTGCATAAAAATGGAGGTCCCTGTGTGCTACTGCATGTTTAGAAACCAAGGCGTAGAACTCCTCTATAATAGTCGTACTGCGATCCTTTACTACGTCTACTCTACTACTCACCCCTTCATGTGCTTCCATAATCATGTGCATCAAGGCCAGCAGATGATACCTGATGATTGTATTCTTTTGCGCACTGGACGCAGTGTGATAAAACTGCTGGAGATATAAGAGGAACTCCCTTTGTAAGGCTTGTTTCTCCGAATGAAAATGAAGCAACGGATTGGAACGCACTGGATCACTATTGATAAATTCCCATAACTGAGGAATGGAACTAATAAGATCAATGGATAGTCCAATCGTAATAGCCTCTATATCCTCACTTTCCGATTTGACATCAATGAGTAAATGAGGCAAAGCGAGTATTACATCTCCTTGGTTCACCTCATATTCCGTAAAGTGAACTTGTGCGTACATGCTTCCCTTTAGGACAAAACAGAGCAACAAACCATCAAATTGATGTCTGCTGTAAGCGTATTGTTGAACGGGTACATCCGTATGGTCTACCATGAATATTCCCTCCCCTTGCAAAGCGGAATCTAGCTCATGTAACGCATAGAGTTGATCTAAATTTAAAAATAATGTCATATACAAATATCTAAATAAAAGCACATAAAATGCATTTACGACTTACATTTAGCCTTAAAAACGTAAAAAATGAACATAACAACCAAATAAATGAACAGTATAATCGTTTCAATGCCTCTACTTTTGTGTCTTGTAATAGTCCATACAGTTTGCCTGTATTTGACACTCAAATTCAATGTATATGAACAATATTTCAAATCCTATTCACGAGAAAAGAAGTAAGAAGCTTCACAACAATCCGTCGCATCCCATTTACTTATTAAAGCAAAAGATTCAATCTTTCTTCAGCGATTTTACCGTGTTTGATCACTTGGAAGAAGTTGTATCTATACAAGACAATTTTGATAAGCTACTGGTTCCACAGGATCATCCGGCGCGTTCTACACATGATACCTATTACGTCAATGAAAATTTTGTCCTGCGAACACAAACTTCAGCCCACCAAAATCAGCTATTAACCCAAGGGTATCATCAGTTCATTGTGACGGGGGATGTATATCGAAAAGATACCATTGATAAAACCCATTACCCTGTTTTTCACCAGATGGAAGTAGTGAAAATACTCCCTCATGGAACAGATGCTTTAGCCGATTTAAAGCAAACTCTAATTGGTTTAATCCAGTTTTTATATCCCGGAAAAGCCTATCGCTTCTTGGACGATTACTTCCCTTTTACCTCCCCTTCTTTGCAAATAGAAGTGATGGAAAATGGAGAATGGATGGAAGTACTAGGTGCAGGAGTCATACATGCCGATATTTTAAAGCAGTGTAACATCCAAGCGACGGGTTGGGCTTTTGGTTTAGGCTTGGACCGTTTAGTCATGTCTTTCTGTAGTATCCCTGACATTCGCTATTTTTGGAGTGAAGATGATCGCTTTCTCTCTCAATTTAAAAATGGATTGGTAGAATTTAAAGCGTATTCTAAATTCCCTCCTGTATTCAAAGATATCTCGTTTTGGGTTCATGATTATGCGACAAACCGAGAAGAAAATTGGATTGAGTACAACAATCTATGTGAGATTATACGAGAAAAAGGACATGACTTAGTTGAAAGCATCACCTTGGTGGATACGTATTCACAAGCAGGCAAGACCTCTTTGGCGTACCGTATTGCTTATCGATCAAACGAAAGAACCTTACTCAACGAAGAGATTAACGCCATCCAAGAAGCCATTCGAATGGCGCTGTCTGAAACCTTTGCCATCACCCTAAGATAACTGACAAAGTCCATATATATGTTAGTAGTTGTCACAACGTATAGTTTGCGGACTATACGTTGTTTTTCATCCTTTTTATCCTTGGAAAAAACAGCTATATCTTCGATTTTTCATTAAATTAGTGTTTAGAAAAAAATAAGTGTCCCCTTTAGGAAGATTCAATCGTCTTAGAGTAAATAATAAAATAGAAAGACCATGAAAGATTTTATGCTTATTTTCAGATTACAAGATGTAGCTGATGCTCAACCTTCTCCAGAACAAGTGCAAGAACGCATGAATTGGCTCGCCAGTATTGCGGCACAAAATAAATTGGTAGATAAAGGCAATACGCTTTTACCTACGAAAGAAAGTGCAAAACACATCCGTGCAAACCAAATTGTATCTGATGGGCCTTATACGGAGATTAAAGAGTTCTTAAGCGGTTATATCGTCATCCGAACGGAAACCATCGAAGAAGCGGTTGAAATTGCCAAACAAAACCCTATTTTCAAAATTGGGGGAAGTATTGAAGTACGAGAAATTTTAAAACGCAACTAATTTGGATCATTCAACAAAAGTTCAGGAAGTAATTCCGAATCTGTTTCGAGAACAATATGCAAAGATGACGGCTGTACTATGCCGTCATTTTGGCTTAGCGCATATTGAACTAGCCGAAGATATTGTGAGTGATACTTTCTTAAAAGCAACGGAACGATGGACTATAGAGGGGATACCTCAATATCCAGAAGCTTGGTTGTATACCGTTGCTAAAAACAAAAACAAAGATTACTTTAAACATCAGGCGGTGTTTGATCAAAAAGTGAAAAGCGAAATTAGCCCACACACAGACCAAGAGGATTTGCCGATTGAACTAGATTCGACAGTTAGTACGGATAGTCAACTGGCGATGATTTTTGCTATTTGTGATCCCATTATCCCGGTGGAAGGGCAACTTTGTTTAGCGCTGCAAATTCTATGTGGATTTAGTATAGATGAAATCTCCAATGCACTACTCACTAAAAAAGAAACGATTAAGAAGCGACTGTTCAGGGCAAAAGAACAGTTAAGAGCCAGTAATTTTGAGATTCAAGCACTCTTGCCAACTCAAATTAACCAGCGATTGCCACAGGTTCATAAAACCTTATACCTCTTTTTTAATGAGGGTTATTTTTCTACCAATCACAATCAAGTGATTCGAAAAGAGTTGTGTTATGAAGCCCTCCGATTAACGGTTATGCTAACGGCCAACGACAAGACTAATACGGCAGAAACAAACGCTTTGCTTGCGTTACTCTGCTATCAAAGTTCGCGTCTGGATGCAAGAGTCGACCATCAGGGGGAACTTGTTTTATTTGACCAACAAAAAACGGAAGATTGGGATACTGCCCTGATAGACAAAGGAAATTATTATCTCGTACAAACAACCAATCAGGAGGAAACATCAAAATATCATTTGGAAGCCGCTATTGCCTATTGGCATACAACGCAAAACTCGGCGAAATGGATGTCTATTTTGGATTTGTACAATCAGTTAATCTTAGTCGAATACTCGCCGATAACAGCTTTAAATCGCACCTTTGCTTTTGCGCAAGTCTACGGGGTTGAAGCAGGAATAAAAGAGGCTGAAAAACTAGAGCTTCTCCATAACCGCTTTTATTTTGAGCTCTTGGGTTATCTCTATACCCCGGTACATCCACAAAAAGCAATTCACTTCTTTCAACAAGCGTTAGCGCTGACTCAATCGCCTGCAGAGCAAAATATCCTACACAAAAAAATAGCTGAACTAACCACACAGCAAAACGAAAAATAAACAAGAGCTACAGCCGAAAAGGCGATAGCTCTTAGTTTTATAATCTCTTATACTATTGAAAATTTTCCACGATGCCTGCATAGTCAGGTGAGAAATTAGGAAAAGCGGTTCCTTCTATTCGATAGGTCACTACGGCTGTAATCCCAACATAGGCCTTCAAAACTGCTTTCAAGTAATCCGCTAAATAATCCTGAACGATTCCCGCTGGTTGTATTCCACCGGAAGCAATAGCCAAATAGACTTTTTTCTGCGTAATCAGTCCTACTCGACTCCCCTTTTCGTCATACGTATACGTTACGCCCATGCGAACCAATTGATCTACCCATGCTTTTAAATGAGCCGAAACAGTAAAATTGTAAGTTGGTGTACTGATTACGATGATATCTGCTTCCTTCACTTTGTCAACGACTCTATTGGCATAGGCTAACGTTGGAATCGAATCATAGTTGGGTTGGTCTGGTGCAACATAGAAGCTCTGAATCATCTCACTGCTGTATAAAGGTGGTGGATTCTGTACCAAATCCCACGTTTCTATGGCAATTACTTGTTCTTGTTCTTCTAAACGCTTGATAATAGCTAATCCTAAGTTCGTGCTATGCGACTGTTCTCCTCTTGCACTTGAGGTAAGGTGTAAAATGGTCTTCATCAATTTTAAAGTATTTTCATTTTACTACTTAACGATTGAAAAACATCAAAGGGGACACAGCGCTAACTAATTTTATACATATAGTATGACGATGCTATTTTTTTTCTAGATTAGGAAACCCTTCTCGTATCAAAAGAAACTGGTGTTGTTCGGGGTTTGTTCGGGTCATCTTCGGGTTTACTTGGGTAAAACCCCTTTTTACCGAAGGTGCACCGAACAAACCCCAAACAAGAGTCAATGAAATAGGGCACGATCATCCCTTTTTCTCCTCGTTCTTATTCTTTATTGATTTCGATAAGCATTAGGTGTTTGCCCAATGTATCTTTTAAAATAGCGACAAAAAAGAGAGGCATCTGCAAACTCCATTTTATCACTAATCTCCTTAATGGATAAGGAAGTCATATTCAAATACTCCTTTGCTTTATTAATGACGACAAAACCAATCCAAGACTTGATTGATTTTTCGGTTCTTTTTTTAATTAATGAACTCAGGTGCTGGGGAGTTAAATGCAATTGCTCTGCATAAAAAGAAACTTGTCGTTGCAATTCGCCATGTTGCTGCAATAATTCGAAAAAAGAATCGGTAATTTGATTGATTCTATTTTTTTGTAAATTCTCTTTTTGGGTTAAGGATTGGTACGACTTCGCTACGCCTGTAATAAGTGAAAAAGCGAGATATTGTATCATCTGATTCAACAAAACAGTCTTAGGTTGCCCATAATACTTCACGATTAATGCCGCAAGTTCTTCCAGTCTTTCTTTATCTTGTGCCGCAGCATATAACAATGGGGAATTCAAAACCTCCGTATTGCTGATTAGCTCTGGCAGAATAGTAAATTTCTCTATGAAGTCATAAGACATCAGGAAAACAGTCGCCCTAAAATCTTCACTAAAAGACAAGGGTTCCACCGTCATCTCTGATAAGATGGTAAGTATAGCCTCTTCTTCTACGCGATATTCTATTTTATTAATTTTTATCAACAAGGAACCTTGCGTACAACATAACAGGACAAGCCCTCTAAACTGATAACTCCATTCAAAGAAAGACAACTTTGTTTCATCTTGTGCTTCTACAAGGAAAAATTCTTCCATTAAAAAAGGATAAAATACCTGATATCGAGTATTGAGCTCCGAAATTTTTAAAAGATGCATCGTCGTTTTTTTTGTAAAAATATAAAACCTAAACGAGTGTGGTTGTTAAATCTTAGTCTT
This sequence comes from Myroides gitamensis, assembly GCF_029894455.1. Lineage (NCBI taxonomy): Bacteria > Pseudomonadati > Bacteroidota > Flavobacteriia > Flavobacteriales > Flavobacteriaceae > Myroides > Myroides gitamensis. The sequence continues at coordinate 822,967 of NZ_JARYHN010000001.1, read as the reverse complement.
CGTTTATCAAATCTTTAAAATGGAATATCCCAACCCCTCGTGTAAATCCTACTTTCGCATCGATTCAACTTATTCCATTACGTATGAGGTTTATTTTTTCTAAAAACAGCAACGGCACGCGCATTGCTATTTCTCTTTTTTTCTTTGCTCATGGTCTTGTTCTATCCTCTTGGGCCAGTAGAATACCGAGTATAAAAACACAGCTTGCTCTGACAGATGCTGAACTTGGCACGCTACTTTTACTCCTCCCTATTGGACAGATAAGTACCATGCCTTTATCGGCAAAACTAATCCGTACTTATGGTAGTCAACGCAGTGTTCGCTATGGCTTCCTACTTTATCCCCTGGTGTTGGTTCTCCTCGGATTTGCGACGCATTATGTAACATTAGCATTGGGTTTGTTCTTCTTTGGTGTTTTGGGTAATCTATGCAATATCGCCATCAATACACAAGGCGTAGAATTAGAAACTAGGCTGAACAAGTCTCTGATGTCTTCTTTTCATGGGGCTTGGAGTATTTCTGGATTTATCGGTGCTTTATTTGCGTTAGGAATGTTGCATTATCACCTTTCTACCGCCACGCATTTTATACTCGTCTACTTCCTTGTTATTTTACTGTGGGTCTTTAGTTATAAGCGATTGATAACGGTTGATCCAACGCCAAATAAAGAACGAGAAAAGGGTTCTATCTTCAAACAATTAGACAAAACGCTCGTTCAATTGGGGATTATTGGCTTCTTGAGTATGGCGATTGAAGGGGCAATGTTTGATTGGAGTGGTGTCTACTTTCAGGATATTGTGCAAGCCCCAGAACACTTGATTATTCTCGGTTATACGTCTTTTGTTCTCCTGATGGCAATCGGTCGATTTTTAGGTGATCGACTCGTAACGGTACTGGGACATAAAAAGGTCATTCAGTATTCGGGTATCTTGATGAGTTCGGGTTTACTCCTTGCCGTTTTCTTTCCTCACTTGTTGCTGACTACTTTTGCTTTTATGCTTGTCGGACTTGGGGGTTCTTGTAGTGTTCCTACGTTATATGGAATAGCGGGTAAACATCCGAAAGTACACCCCGGAACAGCGCTAACCTTAGTGTCCTCTATTGCTTTTTTAGGTTTTCTACTAGGACCTCCTGTGATCGGTTTTATCTCCTCGTCTTTTGACCTTCGATACTCATTTGCCTTATTCTCCTTATTTGGAATTGTCATGGTGCTTCTAGGAAATAAGGCGACATTATTTAAAACATGAGGAATATGCAAAGTTGCTTTTTTGTTTTTTGTTTTTTTGCGAAATTGTGCGTTTTATCTAGTTACTTGGCAAATTGCCATTTGCTACTACGGGACTTTACATTATATCGTCTCACCAAGTTGCTTTTTTGTTTTTTTGCAAAGTTGTGCGTTTTATCTAGTTACTTGGCAAATTGCCATTTGCCACTACGGGGCTTTACATGACACCACCTCACCATCTATCTCACCAAGTTGCTTTTTTGTTTTTTGTTTTTTTGCGAAGTTGTGTGTTTTATCTAGTTCATTGGCAAATTGCCATTTGCCACTACGGGACTTTACATGACCTCACCACCTCTTCTCATCACCTCCAACCCATAACTTCCAACCCATAACCCATACCCCATAACCTCCAACCTTCCCCACTACTTATTCCTTCTCTTTTTCTCCCTTATAGTCGTACGTACCATCACTTAAGCTCATCGTTCGTTTTCCGAAATTGCTGGATTGTGCATAATTTCTATTGACGAATTTCGATACTTTTTCGTTTTTCAAGTTAATCAGACCTAAAGCATCATCTAAATAGACTGGTGCAAGTCCATACGAAAAAGGGCCATTAACCTCGCTATACATAAAAGGAATAACCGTTTTATTATTTGCATCTACAAACCCCCATTTGCCGTTCTGTTTTACAGCAAATAGCACATCTGCAGGTAATAAATCAACCATATCAGAAAAAGCATTGGCTTGCTCATACTGAATAGGGACAACGATTTTTCCTTCTGCATTCATAAAACCGTATTTATCCTTTTTCTTTACGATAAAATAGCCTTTGTTTGCAACAGAAACCTGATCTACATGAGCCATTTTTTGAGGCGTAAGACTCTTGTTGTTTAACAGATAATAAGAATCTCCCGATTCGATTAACGCATAATGATATTCCTCGTTTACTTCAGCATGATCCACCTGCATGATTTTGGTATTCGTTGCATCCACCAGCACCTGAGGTGATTCGTCATCCTCTTTAATTATCGCATAATTATTCAATACGCTACTTACACTATAATAGGTCAGTGGTTGCATTTCGAGTTTATCATTCAAATAAAAGTATTGCCTTTCTGTAGCAAAGAAGTAGTCATTGAGGGACGTATAGGGATCTGAAAACTCTTTAATTAACTTTAAATCCGCGTTGTATATCAAGGTCTTATCCCCTTCGTATGAAATAAAACGAGATTTTGGTTCGTAATTCAACAGTGTCTTTGTAATCTTTTTCTCGTAGGTTTCACTATTGAAATACAGCACAAGTTGGTCCATAGGCCCTCCAAACTCATAATACAAATAACGCGCTTCTTCAGATTGATCAACTTTGGTTAACCATAGCTCTTCTAATTTGCTTAGTTTACCCGCTATAGCCTCTTTGAATTCAGTATGTTCCAGCTCCAAATTATCCTCCGCAAAATCCAAAACCTCCTCGATATCTTTCAAATATTCCTTTATGAAAAGATCAAATTGATCGGGGTGCATACCTGATCGTTGCGATCGATAGCTACTTACTCGTTTTTTATTTTTTAATAGTGCTTGAATCTCATCAAATTCTAAATCGCCTGCTGCTGTTTTGAGTAATACGCTTTTATCCGTTACCTCAACCACTTCAATATCTACCCCACGGTATCTTGTTTTTTGATGTAATTTGACAGGAAGTACAAGACTGTCTAACTTTTTAACCGTTGAAAAAGTCATTTCAATGTCTATTTTAGCTACCGCTTTGGTCAATGCAAGTCCTGCAGCAAAATAAGTATTGATATTCGTTTGATCCTCTATCGTTTGCGTGCTACCATCGTGATAATACACTTTCTTCACATAAATAGGCGCTTTGATATCATCTAGTGAACGATAGACTGCTGGATCCTTAACCAATTGTATGGTAACAAAACCATCCGCCATCACATCAGTAAACTGAATATTGGTTTTTGTAATTTCATCAATCTGAGCCTCATACTCCTTTTGATTAAACGCCAGTTTTAAAGGCGCTACTTCTGACGGTGTTCTCGGTTTATCATTATCCGTACCAAATAGACGTACAAAACCCTTTAAAGATTCTAAATCATCCTCAAGCAAATCAATGTATTCTTCATTGGTCGTGGCACTGCTGTATTTATCGAGGTCCACTTGCGCTTGTGCAAATGAGCTAATTAAAAGAAACAACAGGATAGGCAGATACGTTTTCATCGGATAATTTTTAATTCGTTTGTATTGTTATCTATATAAAATAGAAAAGATATATTCTTGATGTAATCTAGACCAACTGCTTTTAAATAGGCCGTTTTGTCTACTGCTTCTAAGTAAGCCAATTTCCCATTAGCACTTATATGAAGTTTCGTTTGCTCTGCCGTTACTACTTTGAACGTTCTTTCGAGCATATACTCCAAATTGTCATATTCATGGTATGATTTTAGTTCCGTATTGTTGTAGTTATACGTATATTTTTCTAGGAAAGAATCATACAAGAGCTGCGTCATTGCATTGAGATTTTTGTCTAAAATCAAAGCGGCATACGCTCGATAGAACTGTTTAATTTGCTCTTCTAAATTCTTTTCTTTACGCAGATCTTTTCCCTTGGTCCATCCCGTTACGTTATAGGTTACAGGAGCTTTGAGCTGGTAGTTGAATCGAATGTCTTTCTTGGTATAATCATTGCTTCCAGGGTAAGAATAGTATCTTGTATCCCCATTTTCGACAATCGTATCGGTTACATAGGCGCGATTGTTAAACAAATCAATCGTTTGTATCACATCCCCTTTTCCGTTTATATATTCAATCGAAAACGATGCATAAGAACTTTTTGGAATTTTGGGCATTATCTTTCCCTCATCATCAATACCTGGTGTAAGGAGAAAAGCTAAATCAATTGGAGTATCGGAATTTAGGATATACTTATTCAACGCAATGGACCCATACGTAGAATATTCATCCTCTTTATTTTTAGGTAAGATGGGAATACCATCCACCAGAATCGTCGGAACCACATTATAGCATGATACTTGCAAGAAACAGGTAATTCCGTTTTCATTTGTCTTTAATTCCTCTGAGAGATTGGCTAAGGGATGATTCACTACCCTTGCAAATTTCATTACCAATTCAGCTTCTGTATTTTCCTGTATATCAGCATCTTCTCTTACTTCTACCGTAAACACAAGGTCAAAAGCACGCGTAGCAACTGTATACTTGCGTTCATAATACTCCTGTTCTACGCTTAAATTAGTAGGATACGTTTGTTCGAGATACGCAATAAACTGATTCGCTGCATTTTTTGTTGAAACATCAAGCGAACAAGAAAAGTAATTTTCATTAAAATAAACCTCCTCTACTGAGAACCCATTCCAACGTCCTTTATCATTTTTTCTAAAGTATGGATTACTGTGATCAAATGAATTTGCATAGTATACTTTTTGGTAACTTTCTAAGGTCGTAAGTTGATCTAACACAACAGCAGACTGACCAAATAAAACAGCAGGAAGTAATGTGCTGAGTAGTAAAAATACTAATTTAATAGTGGTATGGGAGGTCCTCATTTTTTAAATTTGTGAATAAAAATACTAATTTACGAACTATATTAGCATTTAAAAATAATTCAGTACTTCTATCCGTATTAATTATTGTGCCTCGGTTTCATCAACAACGAATTGAGGCTTATTATTTTTATTAAATCAACCGATTCATGCAAGCATTTCTTCAAAAAAAAGACATCCAAATTTCAAGTAAGCGATACTTTATTGATGCTATGGGAGCCATGGCCTATGGATTATTTGCAACGTTGCTTGTAGGGACAATCCTAAAAACCATTGGAGAAGAATTTAGTATTCCCTTTTTAAAAGAAGTGGTTTGGCCTTTTGCAAATCAGGCGACAGGTCCGGCAATAGCACTTGCGATCGCCTATAGCTTAAGAGCGCCCCAATTGGTGTTGTTCTCTTCTGCTGTCGTGGGCATAGCAGCTTATCAATTGGGAGGCCCATTAGGTGTATTTCTAGCAACTATTATTGCAGTAGAAATTGGAAAAGCTGTTGCAGGAGAAACAAGGATCGATATTGTCGTTACGCCCATCGTCACCGTTTTAGTTGGTGTGGCTTTAGCTCAATTAATTGGCCCTAGTGTCAATCAGGTGATGCAATGGATTGGGCAAGTAATTATCCTTGCTACGGACACGAATCCCCTCATCATGGGAATGGTCATAGCTGTTGTAGTGGGAATGGTTTTAACCCTACCCATCTCCTCCGCAGCCCTGTGTTTGATGTTGCAATTGGATGGTTTAGCAGCAGGAGCCGCTACGATTGGTTGTTGTGCACAAATGATTGGATTTGCTACCATTAGCTACAAAGACAATGGCATAAAGGGATTATTAGCCCAAGGCCTTGGTACGAGTATGTTGCAGATGCCTAACATCTACAAGAATTGGAAGATCTGGATTCCACCAACCGTAACAGCCGCTATACTAGGTCCCATAGCCATTTTGTTTTTTGACATGCAAAATACAGCCTTAGAATCCGGTATGGGAAGCTGTGGATTAGTAGGCCAAATCGGAACTTTTAATGCGATGAAAGACGCGTATTCCACCACCTATATTCTCTTGGCGATTGTAAGCTTACAAATTATATTGCCGATGCTTTTATCTTACTTGATTTATGCTGTCATGAAAAAGAAAAACTGGATTCAAGATGGGGATATGAAATTGTTTTAATAGTCTGTTTTCCATCGATCTAAAAAAGAAAAAACCGATCATTCACAGGGAAGTATCGGCTGTAACTATTTAATGTTTCCAAAAATAAAGCACTGTAAATCAGCCTATATCTTTTATTTATTTAGCGTAAAAACAATAACTTGATGTACTTGTTTGGGACTGTTGTTATTCTAAAAAGAAAACAATGGTACTGACTACTCTAGCTTTTTGAATATACGGTTCTGCAAGCGCATTATTCGGATTTTCCTCATCATAATAATACCTCCCTACAATCGTGATTTGCCCCTGAGAAGCTGTTTTTATTTTGCCCAATTTTGCTTGAGAATCGTTGGCAAACTGCTCCCCAGCAATGCGTGCATTTTTTGTACTTTCCGCTATTAATTCTGGCTTCACTGAATTGAGTTCCGGAAACGAATAAATCGGTTCTATGTTTGAAGTCAGCCCTTTGCTAATTAAATCTAGTTTGATTTGAGCCGCTCTATTTTCTACCTCTTTGATGTCTTTGGCTTCAATGGTCAGTTGCTGGGTAATCGTGTATCGGTCAATTTTTACAGATACTTGTCGCCCATCTTCCCAACGGAGTTCATGGTATTTTTCTTGGTCATTTACTCCAACATTAGCAATCTTAATTTCATTTTGAACATACCCCAGCGTAGTTAAATAAGCTATAATCGCGCTTTTCTTATCCTCTGTTTGCTTGATTATTTGCTGTAAATCATCCCCTGAAATAGCAAAATCAATCACAAGAGTTGCAGAAGTTGCCATCATGTTCATTTCAGCTAATCCTTTTACGGTTACTATGCGATCCTTATCACTAAAGGTCTTTAGTCCTTTAAAAATAAAAATCCCCAATAAAGAAAAACTTAGGAGTAAGAAAAAACCTAAAATAAGTGATTTTGCGACGGTTTTGTTTTGCATGGTGCTGGAATTTATGTGTTAGGCGTTGGTGCAATTAAATGTATGGATGTTCTTGTATTTTTCATCCTGCTACACCCGATGTTCATTGATGCATTTCATCGTCTAAATCCTTCGTGTCGAAATACAATTGCACTATTTTAAAAGTAGTACCTATCTAGCAAATAAAAAACATATTAACTTAAATTTACAAATTAATTGAACGCTTCTTTCTTCATTTGTTCCTAAATGATTGCGTATTGTTCGGCAAGTTTGTTTTTCGTATTTTTAGATAAAATTAAATCAAGTCCTTCGTTGTAATACATTAGGACAATCTGAATCAAATTGACTGCATTTTGTTTATGAAAAAATCGGTGTTTCTGTTTGTGTTGACTAGCCTACCTTTACTTTTTTTATCGTGTACGAAAAGCTATGAATTAGAACCCCGAGATGCGGGGCAGTATGGTTATGAGGTGTGGCAAGGCCATTTTATTGTACAAAATGGAGTGAAAATTCCGTTGTTGTTTGGTGTTGAAGGAAAGACAGACATGCGTCAAGTGCGCCTATTTAGCGGTTCTGAACTCGCGCATTGGAGCTATTGGCATGAAGGAGAAGATTGGCATAGTACTGCGTTTTGGAGAGATAAAAAAGGTATTACCCAATATTACAGAAAGAGTTTTAACGCTTCAATTACGCAAACTAGAAGAGCATAATATTATCTTCAGAACAGTCTATCCTGAAGTGCCGCCTCGCGTTGAATATGAGTTGACGTCTATTGGATTAAAACTAGCTCCAATTATTAAGGCTTTAGGAAATTGGGGAGCTGAACATAAAGAACTAGACAAAAACGCGTTATAAAGGTAGTTGAAACTATGTCTTTTAAATAAGAGATGGTTATGGGTGAAGGGTTATGGGAAATTAATTAAAAAAATCCCCCCTTTAATCGATAAATCTTACAACTTTACAAATAACAACTTTACTTAAAAGAATTCGCCCCATCACTAACACACAGGATTCCGTTCTGTATGGCTTATCTTCAGGCTTTATTATTTTGTTATTTCGTCTATGAAGCTGTGTAATTTTTTAAGTTCAAGACGTCCTCTATTTTTTTCGTTAAGAAAAAGAAGCGATTGCCTTATCGCAATTGGGGAGTGAAGCACTCCTGGCAGAAGCTTCTAGAAGAACCCCGCGGCATGATCCCATTCCCCAGATTATTCAAGCCACTTTACCTGCTAAAATTTCGGGTTATCCTGTATATGACAGAGCATTATTAACCCCTGAAAACTGGAAGGAAAAAGACGCTATTACACTTTTAGGTGATGCAGCTCACCCTATGAGTCCATTTAAGGGACAAGGGGCAAACCAAGCATTATTAGATGCCTTACTCTTAGCTCGTATGATTACTAAAGGATGTGCAGCAACATCATGGAGAGAAAATGGTTTAAGAACTACTGTATTAAACGACTTTGAAGCGGCTATGTTCACACGAAGCGCAGAAAAAGTAAAAGGCTCTGCTCAAGCCGCTCAACTGCTTCATTCTGCCTTTGTTTTAGAAGAATGCGATCAACCTAAAGGTTCCGCAGTAAAATCAAAAAAAAAAACAAGTGTAGAACTCAAAACAAAAACAAATAGAGGAGAGACTGCAATTCAGTTTGGAATGCCTCGAATTATAATTTGGGGTTTTATGTTTGTTGATTGTGCAACTGTAAGACCAACGCTAAATTAAGCGCGAAACTTGCTGCTTTTGCAAACTACTGTTGATAGATGTTTTTATCTTTTTACTTGAGTACTGTTGTATTCATCGTTTATGGGCTCTTCCTCATTTTTTAATAGCAAAGGCTCCACTTTTGCATAGTTAGCAATAACCTTAATCGTAAGTAACGCCAGTGGAATTCCGATGATGTGGCTGGCCATACTCCCTAGGGTACTAATCGTTAATTCGTCGATTGATTCTGCACGTTGTGTATAGCGAATTACAAACTGTCCAATTAAATTGTTTAGAATCCAAAAGGACCACCACGATCCTAAAAGACTTGTACTGAGATTTAAATTGAAGGTGATTCCTTTTTTGATTAAAAGGGCTTTTGTTTCAATATATAGTTCTCGCATGATCTGATAGGGTCTAAATAAAGAAAGAATTGGAACAAACCAGCCACCAACAGCCCAACCTTCAGAAAAAGATAAATTGCGTACTCTTAAGTGTAAATTGTAATACGCACGTCTGAACCACAGAATGAAGGTTATAATCGAAATAATATAGGCGACGATATAGAGTATGCCAATGATCTGTTCTCTTGTGTCATTCGCATTCGCCATTTCTATTGTAATCTCACCGCCGTTAGCTACAGTTTGAAGTAAATTGTATTGAAAGTATCCAGAAATTAGAGCGACAATCTCAAGGATTAGCATAATCCAAATCAAGGTAACTGCATTTTTAGCTCTTTGTCCGTTGGGTTTTAATGTATTCATTCCTATTATTTCTTCTTTTATATGTATGTTCATTGAGCGTGCTAAATTAACATAAAAGTTGTGATAACTGGGATTTCAATGAAAAAGAATAGGGCGTATTTAAGGAAGATAGTCTTGCGTTTATGTTGAGGTAAAACTCTGTTATTGGTATTTAGTTGTTTTCAAACACAGTATTTTTTACTTTGTAGTGTTTCAACTTTTTTAGTGTTTTTTTTATTTTCTAAAAAGTACCCTCAAAGCGAGCTTTCAATAATAGAGGGATTGCATATCCCCAAACAAGGTAAATTGACACAAAGAAAACCGATAACGAGAGTTATCGGTTTTCTTTGCGGAGAAAGAGGGTTAGCCTCTTTTACTTCGTATGCTTTATAAATAGGGGCGTTCACTTTTTTGAATTGTGGTGAGCACCTTATTCGGAAAGTTTTTGACTATGATTGGAATCATTTGATTCTTATGTAAAGATATATAATTAAATTATTTTGTAAAACCTAATCTACTCATAATATGTATACCTTTATTGTATTCTTTAAATCCTTCCTCTATAATTTTTTTATTATCATAATGAAATCCTTTTATACACATTAGTGTACCAATTTTTGTATGAATTAAAGGAAAATCATTATCTATTTCTAGAACTTTCTTCAATAGAGTAACTGTTTCATCAATTCTATCAATATATATCTCATTATATTTTTGTGATCCTTTTTCCATATGTTTTTTAATTTCTGAAATTATTAATAACACAAAAGGATTGGTTTGATCTAATTTATAAAACGAGCTATCTAACTCATCTATAATTTCTTGGGTGTTGTTTTTTTGTAAAATTTCTTTAATAACAGAATAATGAAATGAAACTTCAATGAAATTAATCTGTTGTTCTAAATCATTTTTCACAGAATTAAAGTCTAGATCAACTTCATAATTTATCTCGTTATTTAAATTATTATAGTTTGGTACTAATTCTATTCCATACTTTTTAGTAAAATCTTGTTTCAATGTGGCATAATCAGAATATGGAAAGTATGGATTATAATTAATAGATTTAATTATATGCTGGATTGCACCACTATAGGATTCCTGCTCCATTAAAAGAACTGCTCTATATCTCTCAATGTACCCCATCCAATAATTACAAAATTCAATAACTAAATCTTTCTTTGGAATTTCGTTAGATAAAGAAATTAAGTTAGAAATTATTTTTTCTGAATCATCTAATATATAATGAACTTCTTTAAATTTTTTCTGTTCAATCATCATGTCGTTAAATAATTGACCAAAAATGAGAAAGTAAATTAAGGCACTTATATCAATGATTTTGAAATTATTAATATTTGAATCAGAAGATAGGCTTGAAAGTAAATTTTCCGCGTTATCAATAATAGATGTATTAGTAATATTGTTTCTATCAAAATTGATAATGACATTTAATTCTTGATTATTAATATTTCTAATAAAATGAATAGATGCTATATGCTTTTGTAATATAATTCTTTTTTGAATAAATGCATTAAGCTTTTGCAGTCCTAAAATAATACAAATAAATTTAGGTATTTTAATAATATTATTTTCTAAAACTTTATTCCTGTAACTATAATGGTTTTTATGAATTTCTTCAATTTTTCTTTCAAATCGCTCTGTTAAATTCTCAGAATCTATGTCAATTGTTAGGTATTCATTTTTCTTAACACTAAAACAACCATAAAAAGCTACATTATACAAATTATATTTTTGATTAAATTGAATATATAAATTTATACTTGAAACTATTATAGCATCAAGTATAATTATACTAATGAGAATAGTTATGATAGATATATCAAGTAACTTGTAATTTAGTAATAAAGTAAATACAATTATAAAAAACAATATATACCAATACTTTATTATAGATTTAAATATGAATTTAAGTAATTCTCTAATAAAAGTAGTAAAATGCTTTGGAAGAAATATTGATATAATAAATGTAGCTAAGCCAGCATAAAGTTGCTCGAGAAATAAAGACATATTATTGATATAAAAAAATTTAGTAATATTAGAAACCTATAAATTTATTTAGAAGATCTGCTAATAGATTTCCTGCTGTTCCAATTGCAATATTCCATGAACCATCAACTGATTTTCCTAACATTTTTGTAAGCCATTTTTTTGTTTTGTCACCAAATGTTTTATTATCATAATCATGATTATCATTTAATATTGCATCTTCAATCTCTCTAATATCTTCACTTGATACATTGTTTTCTTCTAATACTTTTGTTAAGTACTTTATATTGGATTTCAAGATATTATTATTTACAACAATATCATTATTGTCTCCAGTGTTAATAGAGTTCCCATTACCTGAATTATTAATTATTGTTTGATTCATTATACTTGTAATTTCTTTATTCTTAGATATAAGCTCTTTTATTTCCGTAAAAGTATCAAATTCTTTTTCTATTAATAGCATAAAATCAAGGAGCTTACTTCTAACATTTGTAATTATTTCAACAATACTTGCTTTAGATATTATTTTTCGACATGATATAAGGCTTAAATAAGGGTTTCCCATATTTCGCCAATTAGCTTCAATTAATGAAGTCGTTTCTGCGTTTAATGGAGATCCTAGAGTCCCTTTTTCTTTTATCAAATTTTCAAGTGATGAAATACTATCTGTAAAATTTGTATGAGTTAAACTATAATTGAATTTTTTACTCAGCCCTACTGTTGGAATTGCAATATCAGTATATTTATAATTTCCATTGATCATAGTTCCTTTTAACTCATTCCATATATTTCTTCTATAATCAGGAAGAAGAGTCTCATTTTTATATCCTGCTAACTCTGAATTTGTCCATTCCAATAAGCTATCGTTTCCTATTCTTTTTGCTAATACCTTAGTTTTTAATAGTGCATTTTGTAATGATGACGTGTCATCTATTAAATTATTTATAATCTGGCTAACTAACTCCATTCCAATTAATATTTTATATAATAAATTGCTTTTAATTAATAACTACACTCATCATATTGATTATTATCTTTATTTTTCACTATATTTTTATTGCCTAGATTTTCAATCCACTTCGCCATAGTTTTGGTTTCCTTACTATTATTAGAAAAATATCTTATAGCATCAATATCTACATCTATAAAAGCACACCAAATATTTCCCTTCTGATCAGTTATTAAAATTGATTCCATTATTGTATAAAATCCCTTAACACCACCACTAATAACATAAAAGTCATCATCATCAAAATTTTGTGATTCTCCAAATTGTTGAAAGTTATTTAAAAAAGTATCTAAATATTTTCCAGTTAATCTGGTTATTTCATTTAAATCAATTTCGTCAATGAAATTTAAATCTACAACAAGCTCACTCTGATGTTTATAATTTCCTGAAAAAGTAGTACCAAATCCGTGAAATTCTTTGCAAGCATTACTTTCTTCGATCTCTATATACCATGATTCACCTTCAAGTCTACGCTTAAAAATTAATTCACAACATTGATCATCAAAACTATTAATTTTTGCATAAGCGGAATTTGGTGTTAAAATTTTAGCTTTTCTAAAAATATCACCTGTTCTTGCTCCATCATAAATATCTATATTAAAGAAAAAGGAATCAGAAGCAACTCTAAAAATTTTTTAAAGTACCATTTTTCATTTTTGCCTTTGATTCGTTTTCCCATTCTCCCCACCAAATATTTTTCTCTTTTGCGATATATTCTGAACTATAATGTTTTAATGCTGTTTTAAAAGTATTAAATAGATTATTTTTCAGTTTATCTTTTTCTTCTTTTTTACTTTCTATAGTCTCGTCTAAAGAGTATTGTAAAATTCTTCTACCTCTAAGATCAAATGGCAAATCTTCGATATTACCATACGCAGTATTTTGAATCATAATAATTCTTTCCCAACCTAGTATAGCTGAAGCGTAACCTAATTCATATAATACATTCGGGTTAGGAGTTTTTCTACCATCTTGTTCTTTATTAATTATTGAGATATCACAAACAAAAATATCTGATTTGGCTATTTTTCCTGTTATTGATTCAACGATTGAAGGACTTCCTACAAGGCCATAAGTATCTCTGTCAATAACTGTATCAACATTAAATTTTTTATCTTGAGAAAATATCTTACTAGCTTTTTCCAAAGCACTAAGAATAAAAGATCGATTGTGATTGTTTGATAAATCAGATTGCCAAGAATAGAATATTGTATAATTCATTTAATTTTTTAAAATATGCTTTATTATTAATCATGATACATTATTTCTTGATATAATTTTTCTAATTCTAATTTCTTTTTATCAAGTAAACATCTTATACTATTATCATTGATATTATTCTTTAAAACTTCTTCTAAATACTTTAATTCTAATTGCTTTAACCATAATTGAATTGAATTAATTGAATTAGGAATTCCAATATTCAAAAGCTCCCAATCTCTATTAACCAAAGGATTATCATAATAAGGAAGCGTTTCAAGTTTATTATAATTAATATTAAGCTTTTTAAATAAGGTAAGTGTATCTGTATAAAGGTTATTACTACTATTAGACAAATCATTTTGAGCGACTTCTAAATACTGTAGTTGTAAATTGATGTCTTCTACTATTTCTAAAAAACTAAAGGACTTATTAATATTCATCATTAAACCAGTACTATCAATGTTTTTTAATTCCTCTAAATTTTTCCAGTATCTATTCATCTCATCTTCTACTTGTTGAATCATAGTCGGTAATAAAACCAATGCTTTTTCAAAATATTTACTTTCATGATCCTTTTTTATTTTTTTTAATTTTTCAACAGTATACTTCTGAGTATCATCAGTTTCTTTATGATGCCTATAGCACATAAATAATAAATTATCATAAGAATTGTTTTCAACAATTGTATTTTGCGCATTATATCTCTGCCCTTTAGGAGATACTCCTTCAATATGACATAACTGAGCTACTAACAAATTGTCATCATTAAAAATAGGATGAGTACAATGAGGAAAAGAACATTTATTTCCTGATCTTAATAATAACATTTTAATAGTGTCTGCTTTAATAGAGCGCTTGTTCATAATATTTATCGAAATTTCAAAATAGATAATTAATGATAGTTGTTTTTAAATTGGGTTATTCTCTAAAGAACACTTAAATATACTCTAACAATTATATATTCCACCAAGGTTTGTACTCTATTTTTTCTATATCATTGAGAAAAATCCCATCCTGTGAGAAAACAAATCGATTTGCATTTTCTGCAATTGTTAAATTATAGGTTTCAACATGTATTTTATCTTGTTCTTCTAAGTGTAAAATTGTTCCATTATCTTTAATTCTTTTATTTTTAAAAAAAGAAGTCTCTTTATTCACTAATAATACAGCTATCTTTGTATTAATTGGGACATAAATGGTAGAGAAAATATCATTATCCTCTAACCTTATAAATGACATTCCACAGTCGTTAGTTATAAAGTCAATTGACGTTTTATTCCAATATATTATTTTATAAGAATTAGTAATTAAAGTTTTCAGCAATTGAATCTCTTCCAAAATCGATTTAAATCCAACCAAAACATCAGACTTAAATTTAGTCTTTTTGGGATAATGCAGATTATTAAAAAGTAATAAAATTACAATTCCTCTGGTAATTTTGTCATATTCTTTTGTTCCATCAACCTCAATTTCAGACTTAATATAGTCATCTATATCTTTAAAAAATAGTGAGAATTTTGGATTTCTATATGTTTGAACTAAAATAAAATCCACTAGACTATGAAAATCTATAATACTTATTGTGTCGCTTTCATCTTTGTTGATAATGCGATCTCTGGTAGGATTAAAACTATCAAAAAAAGAAGCTAATATACTTTCGTTATATTCATTAATTATTTTGTCTATAAAATCATTATCCTGAAATACTTCATTTTCAATTATTTCATTAAAAAAACTAACATCTACATTATAGAAGTTTTTTTTATAGGCAACATTACTAATCGAATTTGTATATTTTTTTTTTAATTTTAAATCATAAATTTCAATACTCTTATCAATAGCGAAATTTCTCAAATAATATTGTGGTAAGTAGTGTTGATTAATATTTGTTTTCATTTTTTATCTTATTAATGATTTAATCATTTAAAAGTTTTATCATTCTATGTATTTTGATTTAAGGAAGATATAGTATTGTAGTATAATCGTTTTGAACAACAATCTTCATTTTAATCTTGTTAGAATTATTAATGTAAGAGATATTAAAAAGTATACTTAATAGTCTTATTGAAAAACAATAGTGATAAGTAATGTAAGCTTTTTTTAGGTTTCAGTTAAAAAACTCACTCTTCCTTTCATTGAGTTATCTTTCTTTAGTTAAATTATATCACGATTATATGTCACTGAATTAATTCAAACGTAGTGATTTTCTCTTTAATATTATTACGGAAATCCGTAAACCCCTTAATATACTGAGTCTATCTAAAAAAACAACGACTTCGGAGTAGTTTTCCAGCCCTCTGCAAGAGCAAGTAGTTTTGATGGTACGAATGTAATTTCGAGTGCCTCAAAACATAACTTGCTGTGATCTTTCGATTACTAAATCCACCAATTTTACAAAGTAAAATCTATAGTGATTTTATATTAATAAATCATTCACTATTTGACACTAAAGTGCCAAGTGCAACCTTAAAATTCCATTTAAAGTTTTCAAACTGTATATATACTTTCTTTGCTGTAAGATAGTTAAGTAAGTTTTGCAATTGTCTTTGAAATAGCGCTTTAAAACTGTTTTAAGATAATCTTGGTGTAAAAACGTATTAGTATAATGTTTCCAACAAGCTAAAACTTACAACTATCCATAATGTAAAATGTAAACCTTTAAAAAAGTACAATATGGGAACAGTAAACCAACCATCAAAAAAAGACAGTCAAAATGAGTTAGTCGATGAAGATTATTTAATGAATATCATGAGTGGTGATATAGAAGTTAAGTCTGTAGAACAAGCTAAGCCTATCGTAGAAGAAAGAGAAGAACCTCTAATCCAAGAAAAAACAACAAAAGTCAAAGAGAAGAAGCCAAAGAAAGAAATAACAACTACTAAATACCAAGAGCTTTTTCTAATTAATGAATTTCCTTCATCAAGAGCAGGAAAGGTCGTTTATATCCGACCAGAGTATCACGAAGTATTACTTCGTATAACCCAACTGGCTAAAGAAGAAAAAACAACGCTTTACTCTTATTTAGACAATATCTTAAAACAACATCTACAGCAGTATAACTCTGAGATTACCCAATATTTTAATGACAAATTCAAACCTATTTTATAATGGAAAAACTTAATCAATTAAGAGAATCAGCTCAAGTACAAACGACTAAGAGTATAGAGAATTATGTAGATACTTTTTTAAAAGAAGTATCTACTAAAGCAAAAGATGGTAAAACTGTCTATATTCGCCCAGAGTTCCATAAAAAGTTAAACCGTATAGTTCAAGTAATAGGCGAAAATAAGGTATCTGTCTATACTTATCTAAATAATCTATTAGAGCATCACTTTAACGAATTCGAACAAGAGATAACCACAAGCTTTAATGAAAAGAATAAACCTATTTTTTAAGTATTTCAATAAAACAATAAAGAAGTAAAACTGTAAAAGCATCTTTACAGTTTTACTTCTTTAAAAAAACAAAGGCACCTTATAAGATGCCTTCATCTGCAAAAGAGTAATAACTCTCAGCTGTTATAATTAAATGATCTAAAAGAGTAATATCAAGTATTTTGCTTGCTTCTTTAATCTTTCTTGTAATTTGTCTATCAGCATCACTTGAAGCTAATTTTCCTGATGGATGGTTATGTACGATCAAAAATCCCACTGCATGCGCTTTTAAAAGAGCAGAGAAGATAATTCTTAAATCTACTATTGTACCTGTTATCCCTCCTGAGGAAACTTCTAATACTCCAAGTACTTTATTGTTGTTTGAAAGCATAAGTACTTTAAACTGTTCTAATAATTCAATCTTGTTACTATCCCAAGCCTTTAATGCTATTTGATAGGCACTGTAAGAAGATGTAATTTGAGGTCTCTGTGAAGCTTTTACTTTTGATTTGTAAATTAATTCTACTTCTGAGGCAATAAGCCATTCTTTGTTTAAAACTGTAGTTTCCATAATATTAAATTTTTAAATTAATTATGGAGCCACAATTGGTAATGGCTTAGCGAGCGCAAGAAGCAACGCAATAAAGCGAAGGCTTTAGTCAAGCATTTATGGGGGAATTTCTTGTTAGCGAACCGCTAGGCATTGCCTAACTTTGTGCAATTATTAATAAAAAATATCCCCCATTTATTACTTTATGCATCTATAAAATCAAAGAACTGCTTTAATGAATCAATAGTAGAGTTATCTAAAATTAAATTATTGTCTTTCTGCCCAGTATTCTTCTGAGTGTAGGTAAGCAAAAAGGAATCTAGTTGACTAAACAGTTTATTCAGCTTAGATGCATTTTCATTGTCTGCATAAAGAGCTAAATCTATGAGTGTTTTTAAGTTTGTCGTGTGGGGTAAATAGTACGTGTGAAAAAGTACATACATCTGTAACTTTATATATAAGCACCTATGTAATCTATTTGTAGAGATAAAGCCTTCCTTTTTAGGATTCACAATATTCTTATTGATTAACTTATTAATTTTGGTGATTGAATAATCTAATCTGAAGGCACTTTCGCTATAATCACAATCATAATTACTCATCCAATGAATGGAAGGATAATACCCATTTGAGTAGATTATATTTTCTTCTTTAATTACCTTTTCAAAGAAATAGATGTGTTCAAAGCTGTATTCTTGAATAAAAAGTCTTGTATGAGCGATAATCGTAAATCTAACATTATCATCTTTACAACTAAAACTATCAATTACTTTTTGTACTTCGTCAATTTCCTCTTTAGTAGTAAGTACTAAAAGATAAAAATGTTTAATTGTTCTTTCAGCTTCGAAGATTACAGCTTCATGAAATTTGTAAATTTCCTCTACTCCCTTAGTCTTAGTTAGAGGAAATAATTGATATAAATGCTTGAATATTTTTTTCTTCTTTGCCTTAACTTTTGATTTTATCTTATATGATCTTGAATCTACTTCAAGTTTCTCAAGCAACTGTATAACTATACTATGTAACTTCGCTTGAACTTTCTGAAGTGCTAACGCCCAATCATCATATAATGCAGTTTCAGAGTCCCTATCAATCGAATCTATTATGTAGTATAAGTTTTCTTCTTTCTTTATAAAAAGGCTCTTGATAGGAGCAAATACTCGCTCAAGCAATAACAGTCTCTCTGTAATGTCACATTGTGTATTAGTAGTTCCAAAGAGCATTGTTTCAATAACATCTAAATCATGCTCAAAGAATTTTAAATAGAGATAAGACACTCCTGAGGTTTTCTCTTTGATAAAATCATCTGAATAAGATGATAAACGCTTATAGGTTTCTATATATTTGAGCTTGTACCTCTCTACATCATACGAATAACCATCACTTCTTGGAAGTTCTATACTATCATCCTTGTAGAGTAAAAGCGTATCACCTAAACATAATTTAGTAAATGCTCTTCCTGCTTTATTTTGTAATTCAAAATCGTTATCGTCTAATAATACAATATGATAATTACTGTTTTCAAAGAGTGCTTTAGTATATTCCTTGCTAAATACTTTAGTAGCTTCCTCTTTGTCTTTTACGCGAAGCCAAAATACTTCAAGGTCATAGGATGAATCATAAACTCCTCCGTGCCAAATAGTAGTAACCTGTTTATCTGTTATACTACTTATTAGTTTTTTCTCTAAGTTCTCAGGGAACTTTTGCTCTTTTAGTAATTGAAATTTAGTTTCCATAATTTAAAATATTTAAGGGTTATTAATTGGTATATAATTCTTTAAGGTGATTGTAAAAGTGATTACAAATGTGCAGTGTGTTTAAATACTGCTCTTGCGTAGGAGTACTAACGGGGGTTGATTGTCTTGGAAAGTAAGGCAGTTTTGTATTTAGAAAATAGAAAAGAGCATCTGACTGTTCTGTATTCATTAACTGATTGCTATAATCTCTATCAGCCCATTGCACGAGTTTCCACAAGTAACGAGGACTAGCAAAATGGGGTACATAGTTCAGCTTCTTATATAAAAATGAAAGACACAATTGCTTGAAAATACTTCCTAACTGTACAACATGTCCAATCTGATAGGTAGAACAACTAAACAAATCCATTTGTAACCATTGACTCTCTAAGTTATCTTGACATAGCTTCCAAAAGTCCCTTTGCCAATTAGAACTATCGGTATCTTCGGGTAGTTCAAAAACAGGAAGAATAAACTTAGAATGCTTTTTTGAGGTTCTACTATATACTATATTATCATCTGTGATGTGCTTGTAGATAAAAGGCAAGAACTTTGTACCATGACGTTCTGTCCAAGTGGTTTTATGTAGTAGGCAAGTAATTTCTACTCGTTGATTAAAGTGATTTCGAATTAAGGTTGACATGTGCTGTTCCATTTGAATCTTAATATCAGTACCGACTATAAACAAGAGGAATTCTATAGAGTCATTAGAAACTTTACTTTCTATCAAATAGATTAAGTCAATGCGGTAGCTTTGAAGAAGTCTTTTAATCACAGCATTAAGCATAAACTGTTCATATTCTACTTTAGAGAAAATTTGCTTTCCTTTCAAATCACTAAGTAGATACTCAATTCTTGGAGTAAAAAAGTTATTGACTCCTTTTTCAAATTGTTTACTTATAGCAGTACATGCACTCTCAAGCTTAGCAAGATCATTTTCTTCAATTGTCGTCTCGCTATTACTATCAACATTTAATAGATTATACAGATACACTTTATCAATCTCATTATTAATGAAGATTTTATTTAGTTCTGGGTAGTTATTTTCTATTGATTCCAATAACTCTACATCTGAATTAAAGATTAAAGCACTTTTAGGAAACAACATGCTTTGTACACTGTAAAGGTAAAGGCGTATAATATGCGCATACATAATCAATACAGCTTGAAATTGCTTTTGTTTAACAAGTGAATCTATAAAACGAGCTTTATAATCCTCGTGTTTCTGTTTTATCTCCAATACCCAATTATCAAGCTGTAGGAGTTGTTTTCTAATTGAAAAAGTATAAAAGTTCTGTAATAAACTTCCCCAACTACTTTCTTTACGAGAATAGATTATAAACTGTGGATTCAGATAAAGAGAGATATAAGTAAAGTGAAAATCGCTTTCAAAAGGGAATACAATGTGTTTACAAAACGTTACAACTACACCAAACTGTTCAAACACTTCTTTAGTCCAAGAAGATTCTTGTAGTTCTTGCCTTTTAGCCTCTGATATATCTTTATTTAGAACAACCGATATTTGCTTGATAGCTGAAAAATGAGGACTTGTTGCAAAGATTAATTCAACATTCCCATTATTGATCTCATAGAATAGTTTCTCTTGAACGACAAGAGGAATACCTTGTAATTCGTTGATTTCTAATTTAGTTTTCATAAAGTGACAGTGTTTTGATTATTAATACTGTCAAAGTTTGCAATGGATTTAGCGGTACCGAACTAATTTTACTTGTATAATACAATTGAAAATTAGTATCTTACACTATTATTAGTAATAGATATGTAATAGGTTTAGAAACCTCTTTAATACATTTGTAAAACTCCTAAACAGATTAAGCCATGACAACAGCCACTCAAAAACATATAGGAAGAAATATTAGTCGAATCCGAGAAATAAAAGGAATGAAGCAAACAACGTTAGCTGAGCTTTTAGGCATTAGTCAGCAACAAGTATCGATTATTGAAAACAGTGAGTCTGTTGAGGAAACTAAATTAGAAAGCATTGCTAAAATATTAGAGGTACCTATTGAGGTAATTAAAGAATATTCAGACGACAAGGTGATGAATATTATTACCAATAATACCTTTCAAGATGATTCTTCTGCAATAAAGAATTTATACAATCCTACATTCAATCCCCTTGATAAATTAGTAGAAGCTTATGAAGAAAATAAAAAACTTTATGAGCGATTACTTGAAGCAGAAAAAGAGAAAATAGCTTATTTAGAAAAACTGCTTTCAAGTAAATAAGGCATTTACATATTTATCTAAAAGTATAGAATGAAATTTATTCAACAACAGATTCTACTAAAAAAAGAGATAAAAGTTTTAATTAGACAAGCAGAGATTACTGATGCTAAAGAACTATTAAACCTAATCAAAGAATATTTAGATGATTCAGAATATATTCCTATTAATGCAGATGAATTCAATAAAACTGAATTAGATATGTCGGAGTGGATAAAGAAACTTATTTCCTCTGATAATTCAATTATGTTAGTTGCTGAATGTAATGGTGAATTAATAGGTAATCTCGATATTACTGGACATCATAGAAAGGCGCTCATGCATACAGCAATACTTGGTATGGGAATATTAAAGAAGTGGAGAGGCACAGGTTTAGGTAAAGAATTATTGAATAAAGCTCTAGAATGGGCTAGGAATAATGATTCTTTAGAAATAATAACATTAGATGTTTATGCAGAAAATCAAGCAGGAATAGCATTGTATCGTAAATTAGGTTTTAATGAGATAGGTACTACACCAAATTTTATTAAAGATAATGATAGATACTATGACAATATTGCTATGTGGATTTCAGTCAAATAGATATTTTTATCATTCAAAGCCAAAACCACCTCAGTAGTTCCAACAGAACACTAACCTTTTTAATTTAATATATCTTAGTTGTTTAACCTAAAAAACAACTATCATGGAAAATCAGATCACAAAGGAAGACTTAAGATTGTTTGCTCAAACAATCATTGGAGAGCTAAAAGAAATCTTAGCTAAACAAAAGAAAGAAACCTCTCTTGAATGGGTAAAGGCTAAAGTAGCAAGACAATTACTTAGTATTTCGCCAGCTTCACTACAAACACTACGTATCAGTGGTAAATTGAGGTATCGTAAGGTACTAAGCTCATATTACTACAACAAAAAGGATATTGAAAATCTTTTTAACGAGTGATTGTAAGAATGTATCAGATAAACTACTTTGTTTTATTGTAGAACTAAAGATTGATGATAGTTAGGCTAATTTTATACTTCTCCAATATTTTTGAAAGCCTCAAGAAAAGTAAAAGGTATAGTAGTATTACATAAGTCTTTTAAGGTATAATAAATACAATTTAAAATTAAAACGAAAAACTATTTTCACTATAAAACCCAATAACTCCCTTATTATAAACATATTCATATTTGGCTTTTATTAGTTCTGCTTGACTATTGAAATAATCTTTCTGTGTCAATAACAATTCCGTTAAGCTAATTTTACCGTATTCATATTTTAATTGATCAGCCTCAAATGTCTTCTGTGCAAACAATAAAGCGCTTCCTGCTGATTTTAATTTTTCTTGAGAAGCAACTAAATCATTATTTGCTTGACTCAATACTTTTATCAATCTATTCTTTTCTATATCCGTGCGTACCAAACTCTGTTTATATTGCGTTTTCGCTCTTTTTACATTTTGACGAACAGAAAAACCATTAAAAACGGGGATAGAAAGTGATAAGCTAAAGCCATAATTCTTATTGTTATTCCACTGTTCATTGAAGTTAAAATTACTATTGCTATCGCTATAAAAAGAACCATAGTTTAACTGTAAATTCAATGATGGTAAATATGCTGCTTGACTAAGTTTAATATTTAGTTTCGCATTCTCTTCTTGCATTTTTGTTATCAAAAAACTAGGATTTTCTTGATACGTCTTCTCTACATCTAAAAGATATAAATCGTCAAAATCTCCTTTTATTTCGAGTACATCTAGTGCTTGTAAATGCATTTTAGTGGTAATAGGAACATTAACTAGTTGTTGTAAATCCAAGTAATACATCTTTAATACATGCTCTATCGTAATCAGATTTACAGACTCTGATGCTATTTGTGCATCGAGTTTAAACAATTCACTTTCAGCGATGACGCCCTCTTCAAATCGAACCTGTAAAAAATCCTTTTGTTGTTTTGAAATTTGATTCTGTTCTTTATAGCTTTTAATTAATTCTTCTGTATATAATATTGTAGTATACAAAGAGGCGACTTGAATTGTAATATCATCCTTAATCCTATCGATTGCTGTTTGTTGGATATCAACTTCAGCTTTCGTCATTTTTATGGTGTTTATTTTTGAAAACCCATTAAACAAAGTAATATTACTAGCAATACTTCCTGAATACGATTTAAATTTTGTATCGATAAATGAATTGGAATACGGATCAATACTCCTCCCAAATGCATTATTATTGGAAATACTCCCATTTAAATTAGGGTACAGCTCCATCTTACTGCTTTTATACTGAATAGCAGATAACTCTTCCTCTAGAAAGGCTTCCTTTAGTGCTAGATTATTTGTAAAAGCCAGATCCAAACAAGCTTTAAAAGTCAAGGTATCTTGTCCATACAAACCACTCACACTACAAGGCAAAAACAAAAGGAATAAAATATACTTTTTCATCCTAATCGCGTTTAAATAAATCTCTGAATTGATATAATAGGCGCTCAATTAATCTTAAGTCATCCGTAATAATATCGGCAGTACCAGACATTTCTTGTTGAAATAAAAGCTCTTTATTATACGATGATTTTAGTCCCTTTGGTAAATCAATATCGATTAATAGATTATTCTCCTTATCAGGGATAAGAGAAAATGACTTTACCTCACCTTGCACAATTCCAAATTCTCTATCTGGATAATTTGCTAATCGGATATTCACTCGCTGTCCCACTTTTATCTTACCAGAATTCAAAGCCGTTGCTTTCACTTTTCCAATAAAATTGTTGTTTTCTGGAATAATTACAAACACATTATCTCCAGCTGTAATATTTTGATTTTCTTTCCAAATTTGTAAAAATGTGACTTTCCCCTCAATTGATGCTTGAATCACATAAGCTAATTCCCAATCTAAAATTGATTTTTTAAGCTGATTGATGGCTAAAATCACATTGCGTTTCAGAATTAAATCATCCTTCGATTCACTTAATAACGTCGTTTTTTTACTCTTATTTAAATCATTTAACGAAGAGCGGATGTTGGTGATTTGTGAAGTTAAACTATTGATGCTTTTTTCTTGCTGCAGGTATTCCACATTTTTACTTTCCCATTCTTGTGCAGGAATAACCCCTTTGTCAAACAATTTTTTATGTCGTTCCAGTTCAGTTCGTTTATAGGTCAATTCCTTACTTGCAATTTCCTTTTGTTCCAGTAGCAACTGTAACCTCGATTCCTCTTGTATTTGCTCGAAATTCTGTGCTTGTTTATCAATAAGATAAGGTTTTAAATTTTTATTTATACTGAATTCGAGGTAACTTTTTTCAAAATTCGCATAGGCTGATTCAATCCCCCCTAACTGTAAAATAGAGGCCTCTTCAATTGGAAAATTGAAATCTAAATTATTGATATCCAAAGTTTCAATTAAATTTTTAAGTGCATAAACATCCTTGTAATTTGCAGGATTTTCAATAATGGCTAAAGGAGTATGTAGGGTAACAACTCCTTTATCAGAAATAAAAATATGCGCAATTTTTCCCGTAGAATTTGCTACTAATTTTTCGGGAGGAATTTGTGTGGTAATAATTATTTCCGTTTGAACGATATCTGGATAACGTATAAACCAAGAAAAAACAAAGAGCAATACAATAATGATTAACAATAGTATATTTCCCCATCTCACCATCCAATGTGGCATTGCAGTAAGTATATCTTGTACCTCTTCACTGCGTAATTCTATATCATCTAATTTAGACATAACTAATTTCCTAACTGCAATTGGTTTTTGACTAATTGATAGTAGTTTCCCTTTAAATCTACAAGGTCAGAATGATTACCTTGTTCTATAATTCTGCCTTGATCTAGTACTACGATATTGTCTGCATTCATAACCGTACTCAACCGATGAGCGATAATAACAACTGTTTTTCCTTTAAAAAAGACATTTAGCTTTTCCATAATTGCCTTTTCATTATTAGCATCTAATGCACTTGTAGCCTCATCAAAGAACAACATTTCGGGATTTTTATAAACGGCTCTAGCGATAAGTAAACGCTGCTTTTGCCCTGTACTCATACCGATCCCCTCCATCCCAATCTTCGTATTATAATGCAAAGGCAAACTTTCGATGAAAGATTGAATATTCGCCACTTCAACCGCATATTGTAATCTCTTTTTATCTATAATATCCTCCCCAATTGCTATATTATTTGCAATAGAATCATTAAAGATATAGCCTTCTTGCATAACCGTTCCTACGTGATTTCTCCACGCTTTTTGATTTATTTTTTCCAAATCTGTATTTCCATACTGGATCACCCCTTCATTGGGAGCATAAAACTTCAATAATAATTTCATTAATGTCGTTTTACCACTACCACTCGTCCCTACAATCGCTGTTATTTTTTGAGAAGGAATCTTCAAATTCAAATTTTCAAGAACAAAGGCTTGGGCACCTATATAGCGAAATGAAACCTCTTTTAAGTAGATATCTGCTGTTTTTGGAATTTCTTTAAGTGAATCGACATCCTGCTCTGTTTCATCTTCTTTATTGTGAATTTCAGCTAAACGAGCTAATGAAATTCTTGCATCTTGTGCCTCTCTAGTAAAGTTAATAAGCATTGCTATTGGACCATTTAAACTACCTACAATAGTAGAAATAGCCATCATCATACCTAAAGTAATTTCCCCATCAATAACTAGTTTAGCAGATAAGAAAATGATAAATATATTTTTGAGTTCATTGATAAAATTCGAACCAATACCTTGTACTTGTTCTAATACTAGCCCTTTAATCGAAACCTTAAACAAACGAGCCTGGATATGTTCCCATCCCCATCTTTTTTGTTTTTCGGCATTGTGCAATTTTATTTCCTGCATCCCATTAATCAGCTCAATTACCTTACTTTGTTCTTGGCTTACTTCAGAAAATCGTTTGTAATCTAAAGCCTCTCTTTTTTTAAGAAATAAAATAATCCATCCAAAATATAGAAGACTCCCTATTACAAATACAGCAAAGATTTGCAAGTTGTAATAGGCCAATATTCCTCCCATAATTAGCATATTCACAAATGAAAATAACACATCTAAAGAGGAATTGGTCAAAATACGTTCAATACGTTTATGATCATTGATTCGTTGCATAATATCTCCAGTCATACGAACATCAAAAAAGGAGATGGGAAGATTCATTAGTTTGATGAAAAAATCAGAAATCAACGAAATATTAATTCGTATAGATAGATGCAATAGAATCCAATGTCGAACAAATTCCAAGGCTGTTTTACCAAAAAACAAAAATAGTTGGGCAATCAAAATCAAATACACAAAATGTAAATTTTGATTTTGAATTCCAACATCCACGATACTTTGGGTTAAAAATGGAAATACCAATTGTAACAGTGAACCAGCTAATAAACCAATAGCTAACTGAGTGATTAAAGTTTTATATTTAAACAAATACTTAAACAAAAATCTAAATCCAAATTTAGCCTTATTTTCCTCTCCCAATTCATTACTATAGAAATGAGGTGTGGGTTCTAGTAATAAAGCAATCCCCTCTTCTATAGATTATTGTAGCATTATTTCCAATCCAATAATTTAGAACTTCTTGTTCAGTATATTCTAATAAACCAAATGCAGGATCAGAAATATAGTACTTTCCTTTCTTCACTTTATATAGAACTACAAAATGATTCTTATTCCAAAATAGTATACATGGTAATGGTGCCTCCTTTAGATCCAAAAGAGAAATTTTAATTCCCATTGTTCTAAATCCTACTTGCTCTGCTGCATTGCTAATCGAAAATAAAGTACTACCCTCTCTTGTTGTTTCACAAAGTTCTCTCAGCTTTTGTATGTTTAATTTTTTTCTATAAAATTTAGCAATAATTTTCAAACAAGTTGGACCACAGTCTTTTGAATCAGCTTGAATATAGTTAGGAAATTTATTCATAACTATTCTTCAGTTTGTAAAATTTTATAGCATTTTGTTTCAATGGATTTGAAATCCATTCCTCCCATTTTCCATTATAAGGGTTATATCCACATTTTAAAGGCTTTGAAAAACAATTTTCTGGATCTTCTAAATAAGCTCTACAATCTGTACAAATATAGCGATACTCACAATCTTTACATATCTGTATTTTATCTTTAGATAAATCCCAATAATATCTAAAGCTTTGAAGAGACATAACCTTACTTACTGATATATTTTTAATTGTCCCATAATGAAATTGCATAGAAGGACAATTACGTATATATCCTAATTTATCAATAGAAATTTTCTTATACAAACAACTATTACAATTTCTAGATAATAACTGATTTCTTAAAGTAGGAACAAAAGTTCTTTCACTAATAACTCCACATTGCTTTTCATCGATTAATTTTGTTTGAAATGTATAAATATAGTTATCTAATAAACATACTTCGAACTCATAGTTCATTATTATAAATTTGGAAAATATATTTTGATTAAAAAGTTGGATGTATTCTTTCTCCAATGTACTAGGTATTGAATTAAAAACTAATTCAATATTTATCAAACTAGTTGTAGACAACATATCTATAATATCTTTTAAATTTTTATATTCTAGAGTACAAAATAGTCTAATTTGAATACATTCGTAGTTTAGTTCTTTAATACTATTTATTTTTTCAACTAAATCACTATAAGAAATACTATCTACAATAATAGTATTCAGTTCATAAGGTTGGACTAGACTTTTCTTATTAAAATATATAAAATCTATTTTTGTATTTGAGTAAATACAGAAATGATTATCCACAAGAAAATCAAAAAAAGCTAGTATATCGTTTTTTTCTAAAATATTTCTACTTGCAACCTCTTTGTGTATATCAATTAAATTTCTAGTATTAAAGATTTCTGCATAAAAATTGGGCACAATGCAATAGATCGATTTTTCTGTATCAGTTATACAAGCATTCGTATGTCCTTGAGTAATAAAAGTACTAGGAAGTAATATTAAATATTTATTAGATACCATAAATTTTACTAATTATTAAAAATGTATCAAGGATAGGAATATTGACCTGTTGATATTTTTGTGAGAATGTTATTTTCAACATACATTCATTTTGAGAATTAGAATCTTGTTTAAGTTCTACTATGTCTGTATTAAAAAATGCAATAGGCAATTGCCCCTTCAAAACAAGTTTATTTAATTCATCGGTTTCTTTGATAAATTTTTTCATCTTTTGCAATTAAATATTTAACTATTTTTTCTTCAAAGTCTAATAGTGCTCTCTCTGAATACCCTCCTATTTGACCGACAGGATTGACTTCTAAAAAATAATCTTTACCATCTATAGAATGAATAAAATCTAAACAACCAATATTCAACTCTAAAGTTTCCATGAGCCTTATTATTTTATTGCTTAAACCATCAGAAATATTAATTGGTACTAATCTACTTTCAATTAAATCTGAGTTCTTTCTTGAATCAAGCTCTGTAAGAGAATTTTCTTGTGATAGTATTGCCACAGTATAACATATTTTATCAAAATATAAAATTCTATATTCAAATCGTTTTTCAATTTTTTGTTGAAAAAATGAAGGAATAAAGTTCTCTGGTAATTGTGCAATAAAATCCGCACTTAATTCTTTTGTATAGATAGGATTGTATAATAGATTTTCTTCAGAAAGAGTCTTATAAAAATTTCCTATTGCTTTTGTTATAAGAGGAGAATTTTTTTTGTGAAATTCAACAAGATCATTCTTAGAATTTGTAACGATATATTTAGGTATATCTAATTCCACTGAATAAGCTTTGTTCAAAACATTTATCTTATTAACATAAATAGAATCAGCTTTTGGAATCCATTCAACATGATTCAGGTTATTATATAAATAATTTTTAATCTCAGCCAACTCCAAAGATATATTCTTATTTAATCCCTTATTTAACCCTTTATCTTCGCTTAATTTATACTGTACATTTGAGAACCACCTTCTATAGAAAACACATGAAACACTCTTTGTCAAGTTTATGTCATTTGCATATAGGTTACCGTTTTCTATTAATAATTTAGTTTTTCCAGTTAAAATACCTTCTCCAGTTAAAATTAAATAATCAGCTTTATAATATTCTAACCAATCAATTATTTTCTTGTGAGAAAAATCTCCTTCTTCAGTAGTTAAAATTAAAATCATTTTGTGAACATATTAATTACAATTCTTAAAGTCTTCAGAATTTTCTAGTTCTTTCAAACCAATTTTTTTCCTTCTTTCATTTACTTCATTTTTATTTTCAATACACGGTTTTCCAAATTGACTACCATAAACCACTTCATTCTTAGTAGCCCAATAATATTTATCAATTACTAATGCAAATACTTCTCCTTTCATTCTATTCTCCATTACTTCATTTAAAAATAGATTATAAAATTTCTCATCTTCAATTAGTCTATGTGGATTATGTAATAGAATTGAAAATGCTGCTAATTGAACACATTCATTTTTATAATTTTCTTGACCAACAAGATCTTTATTTGGCATTCCATGCTCTTTTACAAATTCCACTAATTTAATAAAGTTTAATGAGTCAATTTTAGGCATAATATGTTGTACATCTTTAGATAATTCCTTTGTTCGTATTCCTTGATCAAGCCCATACATTTCACACAATTTCATTGCTAAATTATTTTTACTTTCCATTTCAGAAGATATGTCGTTATTTTTTTTAAGACTATTACAACTTATGGTTAACATTAAAATAAACATTAAAACTAAATATCTCATAAATTTATATTTAAAGAGAAAGGACTTAAAATTAAGTCCTTTCTTGGGTTCTTTTACAAATCAGGAAAATCTACTAAAATAGGTTTTTTGTCATAATCTATATTACCTTTGTCATCAGAAGGATATTCATTTTCAGAATAGCCAGCAACTATATAACCAGTTGTTGAAGTACCTCCTTTTACTGCTAACATAGAGTTCTTTTTTAACTCTATATTTTTTTTGTCAAACGATTCAAATTTTCTCATTTTAAAAAAAATTAATTATTACTACTAATATTATTAAACTATATTAAAGCTTTTCCATGAGCTCCTGAAAAAAAATTAACTAGCTTAAAATCAAATGTATAAATTCAAAGCTAAAAACCCTATTTATTAACAAGAAAGGCAGTATAAGCTTATAGTTTGTTAATTTTATATTAATATTAGATATTTAAGTTTTGTTAATTAACAAAACTTAAAAAAGTAATAAGTAAAAAACTTAAAAAA
Organism: Myroides gitamensis; assembly: GCF_029894455.1. Lineage (NCBI taxonomy): Bacteria > Pseudomonadati > Bacteroidota > Flavobacteriia > Flavobacteriales > Flavobacteriaceae > Myroides > Myroides gitamensis. The sequence goes on along the minus strand of NZ_JARYHN010000001.1, from coordinate 792,339 downwards.
CGACTAATTTTTCAGTTTACAATTAATTATTGATTCTTAATCCTATCTAAAGGGGGGAGATAGACTTTAGTCTGAAATCTAACCAAAGCTTTATTTTGCGAACTTACTTTAAATTATTATTTGTTCATTTCCAATAAATTAAAACTCTTTTGAATCTCAAAATGATCTTAATTTATTACATATATAGATTATAGATTATAAATAATAAGAGTTCCTATATGATGTTTTCTTTTCTAAAAGAGTAGTCATTTTCTTCAGTTATATATAGATTATATAAATAAGATCAGGTGTCTTAATCGTTTCTTTATTTTTCTTATAATTTGTTTATTGGCATCACTTAGAGTTAATTTACTTGATAGATAATTATGGAACACTGACAGCTATAAATAAAATATTTATCTATAATAAAAAAATAGCTTGAAAATAAACTCCCTCGAATTCCTTACTACAAATACCACAGTTGAATTATTAGAAATTGTAGAGAATCCAAGGGAGTTTTTGTTATCCATTTAACTGATTAATAAAAGTAGTTAGCTGAGCTAATTTATCAGGATTTAGATTTTTTAAACTCTCAATTAAGTCTGTGTAACTATCGGCATGTTTACTTGATTTTACTTCAAGTTTACCTTTTAATTTCTGCATTTCAGTTTTGATAGACTCTTCTTCTGTTAGAGCATATTCCTCTGTCTGCTTAACAGAGTGATGACCTAACATTTCTTTTACTACATGAATAGGTACACCATTACCAAGAGTTACAGTACTTCCAAAAGTTCTTCTTGCTTTATGGGTATTTAATTCGCTTATTTCACAAAGTGAAGCAATCTCTTTTAAATACTCATTCATCTTTTGATTAGAGCGAACGGGAAGCACTATATCTTTACCAATACAAGCAGGATGATCTTTATGTTTTTCCATTATCTCAATAGCTTTTGGAAGTAGTGGTATAGTGATATTAGCATCTGTCTTTTGTCTGTTGATTCTAATCCACAGATTACCTTCTTCATCTTTTGTAATATCGCTTTTCTTTAACTGAAATACATCGATATAAGCGAGCCCCGTATAACACTGAAAAACAAACACATCTCTTACAGTAGCTAATCGTTCATTAGTGAATTCTTTGTTTTCTAAAATAGATAACTCTTCTTTGCTTAGTGGTTTCTTGTTGAGCTTAGTCTTTTTAGGTTTGTATTGTACAAATGGATTGGAAGGGATAATTCCTTTAGCAACTGCTCGTAGAACAATCTTCTTGAAGTTTGAGATATACTTTATAGCTGTGTTATTAGAACACGCTCTGACGGTCTTTAAATAGTGTTCATAGCCAATTACAAACTCATAATTGAGTTCTCTAAACTCTATATCTTCTTTACCATATACATAACGGATATACTCAGCGGCATGCGATCTTGCTGTTACATATCTTTCATGTGTTCCAATAGCATACTCTTTAGGTACAAGTCTAAAGATTTCATCGTTATGCTTTTGGAATTCTTCTAAAACTTTAGTCTTACTAGTTCCTTTGCCTTGGATGTAATCCATAAGCACAGAAGCAGTAATAGGCTCTTCATTACTTAAGAGTTCTAATTTGTACTTGGTAATCTTAGATACGACTGTATCTAAGATGTAGTTTAGCGTTTTAGCATCTTCTTTAGCACCATTGGCACGACCTGCTTTTTGGTTCCATCTGTTGATATCCCATTTATGACTCAGAGAAGTCTCTTTGCGAATACCATCTACTGTGATTCTAAGGTAAACACCTCTTAAATCACTTTTCTCTCTACTTGGTTTGAGAAAGAAATTAATTGATAACTGTTTTTCTAACATAATTCAACTGTTTTAAATATTAATAAATGTCGAATTAAAACGTTCCAAAAACACAGTTTAAAACTCTCTGGCACCCTTTGGCGTCAGGGTTTGCTCAGTTAAAAGGTGCACATCGCTTACCTGTTTTTTTGTGCACCGAATCTGTAACTTTTTTTTGAGCATTTTTGAATAAAATGCGATACCCCTAAAAAAGAAAAAACCTATAATTCACTGAGAATCATAGGTTTTAAGCTGTTTTGATGACTTTTAAAAAGTTATCATTTATAAATCAGCGGAGAAAGAGGGATTCGAACCCCCGGACCTGTTACAGTCAACAGTTTTCAAGACTGCCGCAATCGACCACTCTGCCATTTCTCCAGTAGTCTGCTTTACTTCTGTATTGCGAGTGCAAATATAGCGCATTTACTGACTTTGGCAAACAATAATGCAATAATTTTTACTCTTTTTATCAGGTAAAATCGTAAGTATTTTAGAACAAAACAATTACACTCCAAAAAAAAATAGCACCTCTTAGAATAAAGAAGTGCTATCTGATATCAATAGTGGAATATACTACGCGTATACTCTCTTTTTAGCTGTTGCCCATAAGTAAACCCCTGCAAGGATAAATGGAATACTCAACCATTGTCCTGTTGATAGTAAACCTAAAGTAGATTCAAATCCACCTTGACTCTCCTTCACGAATTCTACGATGAAGCGAACCATCCACAACAAAACCAAGAATACACCAAAGATATACCCTCCGTATTTGCGCACGTCCGTTTTCCAATACATGAAATACAAGATCAAGAATACGATAACATAGCCAAATGCCTCATATAACTGCGTTGGATGCTTCGGTAAAACCGCTGCTAAATACTCCGCAAACTGTGGGTTATTTTGAATCGCATCATAAGCGGCATTGTGATTATTCATTCCTGTGATTTCCATCGCTTGACGTGGACTATACGTATCGCGAATGAAGCGAATTCCCATTGCATTTGTCGTTTCGTGTCCAACAATCTCTGAGTTGAAAAAGTTCCCTAAACGCACAAAGATTCCCCCTAATGTTACCGGAATAACCACGCGGTCTAGAATCCACAAAATTGGTTTTTGGATGACATTCTTGCTGTAGAAGTACATCGTAAGGATAATCCCTATAGCAGCACCATGACTTGCTAACCCGCTAAATCCAACGATTTCAAATTTAGGTGAGAAGCGAACAGGCAAGATAATCTCAAGTAAATGATCTTTAAAATAATCCCAATCATAGAAAAATACGTGTCCTAAACGCGCACCAATCAAAGTTGCCAACACGGTATAAATGAATAGCTTATCCAATTTATCTACACTTAATCCTTCGCGATCGTATATCTTTTTCATTACGACCCAACCTAAACCAAATGCCACTACAAACATCAAGCTGTAGTAACGCAATTGCATAAAACCTAAATCAAAACCTTCCGAAGGATTCCAAATCATACTATTCGAATTTGTTATATTGTTATTGCGGTATTCCGCTTCAGTGAATACGTAAAAATAGAAAAATTATTTAACAATCAAGGGTAAAAAAACATTAAGGTACCGGATCATACCCTTTCCCTCCCCAGGGTCCACAACTACTGATTCGCTTTATTGCTAACCATCCTCCTTTAAACAGGCCGTGTTTCTTCAATGCATCAATCGTATAATGCGAGCACGTGGGCGTGTAGCGACATGTCGGTGGAAAAAACGGTGAAATCCCCCCTTGGTAAAAGCGCACCAATAATATAAAAGGTGCAATGAGTATCTTTCGCAACATAAAATGAGATTAAGAAAAAAAAGCTATAGAATCACTCCTATAGCTTTTATGAAATTATAAAGAAAAGGATGTTCCTTCTTTGCCGTCTTTTAATTGAATATTTAGCTTCGCTAATTCATCTCGAATATGATCAGACATAGCGAAATCTTTATTTGCTCTGGCTTCATTGCGCATTTGAATTAACATGCTCACAACGCCTTCTAATTTGTCGTTATTTGCTGCCATGATATTAGTTGATTCTAATCCCAATACATCAAATGCAAATGCGTGTAACAACGAAGTAAACAAGGCTAAGTCTTCTGCATTAATTTGCTCTTTTCCTTCTTTAATTACATTCACTAAACGCACTCCTTCAAAAAGATGAGAGATCAAAATCGGACTATTAAAGTCGTCATTCATTGCGTCATAACACTGTTGTCTCCATCCTTGAATATCAACCGTAGATTGAGCAGAAACAGGCAATTCACTGCTGTGTTTTACCGCTTCCATCAAGCGATTGAATCCGCGTTCAGAAGCTAAGATAGCCTCATCTGAGAAATCCAACACACTTCTGTAGTGTGCTTGTAACATAAAGAAACGAACAACTGCAGGTGCAAATGCTTTACTCAAAATAGCATTCTCTCCAGAGAACAACTCATTCGGTAAAATATTATTTCCCGTAGATTTTGCCATTTTCTTGCCGTTTAACGTCAACATATTAGCGTGCATCCAAACATTTACGGGTGTGTTACCTGTACAAGCTTCATTTTGAGCAATTTCACATTCGTGGTGAGGGAATTTTAAATCCATTCCTCCTCCATGAATATCAAAGTGATTCCCCAAATATTTAGTACTCATTGCGGTACACTCTAAGTGCCATCCTGGGAATCCATCTCCCCATGGAGAAGGCCAACGCATGATGTGTTGAGACTCTGCATTTTTCCAAAGCGCAAAATCCAATGGATTGCGTTTATCCGATTGACCATCTAAATCTCTTGTATTTGACAGTAAATCCTCAATCTTGCGTCCACTTAAGATACCGTAATGGTGTTCTTTGTTGTATTTCTCTACATCAAAGTAAACAGATCCATTTACTTCATAAGCAAAACCATTATCAATAATCCCTTGAATAATAGCAATTTGCTCAATGATATGCCCTGTTGCTGTAGGTTCAATACTCGGTGGTAAGTTGTTGAATTGTTTCAGGATATTATGGAAATTCACCGTGTATTTCTGCACGATTTCCATCGGTTCAATTTGCTCAATACGCGCGCGTTTGGCAATTTTATCCTCTCCTTCATCCGCATCGTCAACCATATGCCCCACATCCGTAATATTACGTACATAGCGCACTTGATATCCTAAATGTTTCAAATAGCGGAATACCAAGTCAAAAGAGATAAAAGTTCTACAGTTTCCCAAATGTACATAGTTGTAAACCGTTGGTCCACAAACATACATTCCTACTTTTCCATTGTGAATCGGTACGAAAACTTCCTTTTCTCCCGAAAGAGAGTTGTAAACTTTTAATTGTTGTTCTTGATATAATGCCATAGTTCTGATTTAATAAGGGAATACTAGAATGTAGTATCTAATTTAATATAATCTAAGAATTCTTTTCTTACGCTTTCTTCTTTAAAACGTCCACCGAATTCAGCAGTAACCGTACTACTTTCGATGTCTTTAATTCCACGAGAATTTACACATAAATGTTTTGCATCCATTACACAAGCAACATCTTCTGTATTCAATACGCGTTTTAATTCATTTACAATTTGAATCGTCAAACGCTCTTGTACTTGCGGTCTTTTTGCATAAAAATCAACAATACGGTTCATTTTAGATAAACCAACAACCGTACCATTTGAAATATACGCTACGTGTGCACGTCCAACGATTGGCAATAAGTGGTGCTCACAAGTAGAATAAACAACGATGTTTTTTTCTACCAGCATTTCGTTGTACTTGTATTTATTATCAAACGTAGAAGAACTTGGTTTTTTTGCTGGATTTAATCCACCAAAAATTTCCTTCACAAACATTTTTGCTACACGATTTGGCGTTCCTTTCAAACTGTCATCAGTTAGATCTAACCCCAGTGTATTTAAAATATTTTCAACGTCTTTTTTAATTAACTCTATCTTTTCTTCGTCTGTGCGATCAAACGCATCACTTCTTAATGGAGTCGCATCGCTAGAAGCAATGTGGTTATCTCCCATATCGTCATGAAATTTTTCGTCTAAACTCATTATCTAGATTTTAATACGGTTTTAGTTTTAAAATAAACGCAAATATAAGTAATAAAACTAACATTTTAGTAGGTAAAATACTTTAATTAACACGTTAGTCCGCTCGTTAAATCCTTGAAAAAACAACGCATCTATGCGTATAGTACTTAGATGGTGAGGGGGTGGAGGCGATGAGAGGGTGAGAGGGTGAGGTTTGTGCTTTGTGAGGTTTGTGCTTTGCATTTTGTGCCTGAATTTTTCTTTAATCGATAAAACCCACAACTTCACAAAAAAACAAAAAAGCAACCTACTAACAGATGCGATGCTTCCTGCGTCAGCATGACATACTGAGCGGATTAACTGAACGGATTGACTGGATGCAGTAACAAATAACGTATTTCCATTTAATCGATAAATCTTACGACTTCACAAAGCACAAACCTCACCCCCTCACCGATCTCATCCCCTCACCAATCTCAACGCTTGTTTACTTTTAATAATACTCCGATTAGTTGCTCTACTGCAGGGTGTGAGCGCGGAATGCGACCCTTCCTCCGTCAGGGAGACATACTATTCGTGAGCACGATCGGACTGCTAATTCCTTATAAAAAGGGAATAAACCTTCTATCACAGCGAATCTTGCAACTTCACAAAAAACAAAAAAGCAACTTCACGCTTTGTGAGGTTTGTTATTTGTGAGGTTTGTGCTTTGCATTTTGTGCCTGAATTTTTCTTTAATCGAGAAACCCCACAACTTCACAAAAAAGCAAAAAAGCAACCTACTAACAGATGCGATGCTTCCTGCATCAGCATGACATACTGAGCGGATTGACTAGACGGATTGACTGATTAAAATAACTGGATGCAGTAACAAATAGCATATTCCCATTTAATCGATAAATCTTACAAAGCGCAAACCTCACAAAGAGCAAACCTCACAAAGCACAAACCTCACAAACAACCTTAATTATCATACAATTAACTAAAAAAAGTAAATTTTCTTAAATATTATCCGTAGTTTTTACAGTAAAATTTTTAGTTACTATGAAAAAAACATTTTTAATTGCTAGTTTGGTAGGTATGTTTGCTTTTGTAAGCTGTCAAGAGAAAAAAGACCAAAAAGAAGAAGTAATCGTAGAAGAAACGATGAATCAAACAGAAACACCTGAAACAAAAGAAGTACAAAACATTGTAACGATGTATGTAGGACCTAAACAAGTAGATTGTACAGGAGTTGGACCTATGAAATGTTTACAAGTAAGAGAAACAGAAGATGGAGAATGGACGTTATTCTATTCATCAATCCAAGGTTTTGAATACGAAGAAGGGTATAACTACACGTTAGAAGTACGCAAAGAAGACGTACCAAACCCTCCTGCTGATGCACCTTCTATTCGCTATATCTTAGTGAAAGAAATTTCAAAAACGAAAGCATAATCAAACGATTTAATACAGAAAAAGAGCACTTTAGGTGCTCTTTTTTTATGAGTTCTAGTTATATTCTTTTACATACAGTTTGTGTTCCAAGAGCGGATGATCTACAGGAACTAACGGATGATTAAAATTTTTGACATACGTCATACCACTTTTGATCATCACCTGTTCTGAAGCTTTATTTGACACGGTAGTAAAAGCATATACGCGATTCAAATTCAATTGCTTCTGCGCAAAATCAAGACAAGCCTTAGCTCCTTCTGTGGCATAGCCTTTGTTCCAAAATTCAGGCAATAAACGCCAAAGCACTTCTACTGCTGGAGCGAAATCCGCCTCAAAAGTAAAAGTGTTCAACCCAATAAAACCGATAAATTGTTGCGTTGTCTTCTCCTCTACGGCAAATGCTCCAAATCCATCCGCTTCTATATTGCGGTTAAATTTTTGTATCATTACCTCCGATTCCTCAGGCGTTTTCTTTTCAAGAAAATAGCGCATCACTTCTGGATCACTATTCAAGCGAATAAAAGCCGCTACATCCTCTTGTTTATATGTTCTGAGTATTAATCGTTCTGTTTCTATGTATATCATGATGTCTTAGTTAAATAGCAAAAAGAGATTGGAATACTCCAATCTCTTCGAACCAAAAATCTATAAAAAACAAATTTAACTATTTCGTTGAATTTTCTTATTGTTGCAGTGCTTTTTTAACTGCTGGAGCTACTTTAGTTCCCAACAATTCGATGGATTTCATCATCGTTTGATGATCTGGTGCTCCTAAGTCCATGTGCATCAACCAACGGGTTAATCCGAACATCTCTTGGTGGTACAAAATTTTATCAGTCACCTGATTGGCATCACCAATAAACAAAGCCCCATCTCTACTTCTACCCCCTTCATATTGCTCAAACGTATACGGTTGCCATCCTCTCGATGCACCAATGCGGTCCATTTGTCCTTTGTATAAATCAAAGTATTCTTTAGACAATTGACTTCCGTCTACCCCAACTAAACCGTGAGAATGCGTCGCAATTTGCATCGCTTTAGGATCATGTCCTGCCGCTAAGTATTCTGCTTTATAATAATCAAAGAAAGGCTTGTACTGTTCTGGCATTCCTCCAATAATTGCAAAGACCAAAGGCAAACCTAATTTAGCAGCACGCAATACCGATTCTGGCGTTCCACCAGCTGCAATCCAAACATCCAATGGCTTTTCTGCACGTGGAAAGACTTGTTGGGCCTGTAACGAAGCACGGTGCTTCCCGGTCCAAGTCAAGGGTTCTTCCGTAGCATTGATATTCAATAAGAGATTTAATTTCTCTGTAAATAACTCATTATAGTCGTCTAAATTATAACCAAACAACGGAAATGACTCGATAAAACTACCACGTCCAACCGTAATTTCAGCTCGTCCTTTCGACAATAAATCAATGGTTGAAAACGATTGATACACGCGAACCGGATCATTAGAACTCAAAACAGTTACTGCACTGGTTAGCTTAATTTTTTCCGTAACACTAGCTGCTGCAGCTAAAATAATATCGGGAGTTGAAACGGCATAATCTGGACGGTGGTGTTCCCCTATTCCAAACACATCAAGTCCAACTTGATCCATGAGTTTGATTTCTTCAATTAACTCGTTTAAACGTTGTTGTGGAGCTTGATAAGTATTCGTTTGTTTATTCAAACGCAAATCTCCAAACATACTGATTCCTATTTCCATAACTTCTTGTTTTTTAATATACTATAAAATTACAACATCTAAACCAATAAAACGCTTAACCTACATTAAGTTCACTCCTATAAAAAAACCTTCTACCGCAATGGTTAGAAGGTTTGATTATGTTATATTATTCGATTGTATCGTTTATTTAAATCTGTGTTTTATCCTGTGTTGGATCTGCTTCAGTATCTTCCACTTTATCTTGTATCCCTTTTGGATCTACAATACGCAGATTCGACTCCTCTTTGGGTTTTCGCAAACTCCAAATAACCAAGCCCAATCCCACTATCATAAAGGGAATACTCAAAATTTGCCCCATATTCAAGGCCATCTCATCCTCAAAAGCAACTTGATTTTCTTTGAAATACTCCAGTACAAAACGCGCTGTAAACATCAAAATCAAGAAAAGACCAAAAAGCAATCCTTTGTACCCGCTGTATTTCTTTTGGTATAAAACATACAAGAGAATCGTTACAGCTAAATAAGCGAAAGCTTCATATAGTTGGGTTGGATGTCTCGAAATAGTATCATCACGTAAAAAGACAATTCCAAAAATAGAATCTGTCGGTTTACCGTAAATTTCGGAATTCATAAAATTCCCAAAGCGAATAAATGCACCAGTGATAGGAATTGCAATTACCAGGCGATCCAAGAGTTGTAATAAGTTCGTTTTATATCGTTTACAAAATAACGCCAAACTCAACAATACACCAATAGCTCCACCATGACTCGCTAAGCCCATAAAACCAACAAAATGGTAGCTACCATCTACTTTGGCAATAGGTAAAATAATTTCTAAAGGATGTTGTGAATAATAGGCAAAATCATAGAACAAGCAATGCCCTAATCGAGCCCCCACTACCGTTCCTACAACAATATAAATCAAAAGTTTATCTAGATATTGAATTCCGATTTCCTCTCGTTTAAAAATTCGCTTCATGAATTGATAACTCAAAATCATACCAATAGCGAATAATACACCATAATAGCGAACAGCAAAATCCCCTATTCTAAAAATCTCTGGATCTACGTTCCACGTAGCTAAATTTATACTCATCTGTTTTCTTTTGTCTCTACTTTTTACTCAAGTTTCCAAAAGTAGAGGAATTGAAAAGAAAAACAGAAAACTTAACATTTTTTTGTAAGGGGGGTAGGTTATGAGTGAAGAGTTATGGGTGAAGGGTTTTGGATTATGAGTTATGGGTTAAAGGTTATGAGTTATTATTCTTCTTTAATCGATAAATCTAACAACCTCATCGCCTCACCCTCTCATCGCCTCACCCTCTCATCGCCTCACCACTTCACAAACCTCACGAAGAGTTTTTTTGCTTTTTCGTTTTTTTGCAAGAGGCTTTTTTACAGCAATCTGCTTTAATCGATAAATCTTACAACCTCATCGCCTCACCAATCTCACCGCCTCACCACTTCACAAAGCACAAACCTCACGAAAAGTTTTTTTGCTTTTTCGTTTTTTTTAAGAGGCTTTTTTGCAGCAATCTGCTTTAATCGATAAATCTAACAAAGTACAAACCTCACGAAAAGCAAACCTCACGAAAAGCAAACCTCACGAAAAGCAAACCTCACGAAATACTGTAGAGCGACTGATTAATATAACAAGCGTTGAGTAACGGATGCGATGCTTCCTTCGTCAGCATGACATACAGGGTGGAGAGTCGTTTTTTTGCAAGAGGTTTTTTTGCGGCAATCCGCTTTAATCGATAAATCCTACAACCTCATCGCCTCACCCTCTCATCGCCTCACCGCTTCACAAAGCACAAACCTCACAAAGCACAAACCTCACAAAGAACAAACCTCACAAAGAACAAACCTCACAAAAAACCATCAACTAAACCCCATGTTGCAACACGTAAATCTTCTGGTATTTTTCTTTACGCGATTTACGAGGGTGGAATACAATTCCGATTTTAGTATCTGAGATTGGGCTGATAGAAGAAACAGCCAAATCATTCGTCTCTAGGTTTAACACCTCTTGAGACAGTAGGTTTTTATACCCGCTTTTATTTTTGTTGTACACCAATTCCACTAAACTATCGTTGCGTACAACTAACCAGCCATTCCCGTGTTCCGTTGTAAATTGGATAGCACTTGTTTCCGCATTAAGGTGTTGAGGATGCCAAGTACCGAAGAATTCATCGCCTAAATTATACAATTCAGCATAAAGACAATTGCCTTCTGCATCAATTTCTACCAAGCCAATTTCTCCATTTTCCTCACATAACAAATATGATTTATGGTCAAAAGATAAACTTAAAGCTTCATGTACAAAAGGAAAATCAAAATCTAAAACACGACTGCGGATTTCTTGTCCACTTTCGTTAATTTGGCGGTGTAACCAGCCTGATTCTACTTCCGTAATCAGGTGTATTTCATTGTTTTGCACACATACCTTATTGCCTTTAGGCATAGGTACCGTAACCTGTTTACACCCTATGATAGCATGTTCATTAAAAGTCAAACAAGTCATGATGTCTTGTTTGCTTTCTTTCCAAATATCCACTTCATAGAAAATAGTAGATGCTTTTGTACAACCGACAAAACGCCCTGCTAAATCCTTATCAAAGCAAAACTGTTCTACTGTATTGCGTTTAAAAATAGGTAGAATTTGTCGAGATTCACTTTCGTCCTTATCCCCTACTACAGCCACGTAGTTTGCAGCTAATGGGTTCAAAAACAACGTAGGTAAAATCCCTTCAGATTCTACAATCTCTCTTTTATTTCCTTCCTCATCAATCAAGGTATACACCAATTCAAAGGCGGAAGGATCTTCTGCATCTGTTGATACATAGTTTGCCACTAATAACCCTTTTTTAGCCCAACAACTTCCCATGGCTTGAATAGCAAAAGGTACTTCTATTGTTGTGATTAATCCAAATGATGTTTTTTCATTCATAAAGCAATATTATTAGCAGTTAAACGTAGGTGCAAAGGTAAAAAAACTTAGCAGACAAAGGAATGCCTGGCCTCCTTTTTTGTCCACTAAGTCTTTTCTTTCAATTATTACTACTTATTTCCTGTTTATGCCCGTAAATCTGCTAATTCCGCATGTCGATCAAACATGGCTTTAGCAAAAGGACATAAAGGCATTACTTTCACTCCCTTTTCTCTTGCGAATGGCACAACACCTTCTTGGAGCAGTTTTTGTCCAACCCCCTGACCTTTAAACGCTTCATCTACATGAGTCGCATCAACGATAATCATAGCAGTTCCTGCAACGCTATACGTCATCTCTCCGGCTTTTTTACCGTCAATCCAAGCGGTAAATGCCCCTTTACTTTCGTTTTGTTCGTGTTTTATTTCCATCACTTCTTAGTTATTTAGGGTTGTTGCAACTGTTACATTACCTGTTATAATTCGATGTACAGGACATCTTTCTGCAATCGATAGTAGTCTTTTTTCTTGTGCCTCATCCAAAGAAGCATCCGTAAATGTGATTTCACGTTTAAAATTAGCGACTTGATTGGGTTTATCATCCTCCATTTCAACCTGTACGATAATCTCACCTACCTCCCATTTCTTCATGTTGATGTACATGCGCAACGTTGCCGCTGTACACGTAGCTAAAGAAGAGGCCAATAATTCAAATGGATTCAATCCTGTATCTCCACCACCCAAATCGGCTGGTTCATCACTGATGATGCTATTTTTTCCTGCTTTTACTTCTGTTTGATATAGGGTACTGCCTAATGTGGCTATTACTTTTACTTCCATGTTTTTTTTCTGATTTAACTCGTTTTGTTTCTAAAATTCTTCATTCCTTCTGGGAAAGGGACATAACTCTTATCATCCCCTTCAATAAGAGGGAAAGCATCGTAATTTTGGTCAATCCAATCCTGTTTTGCTTTTTCTAAGCGTTCTACATCATGCGAAACAAAGTTCCAAAGAATGTAGCGCTCTTCTGGTAAGGGATCTCCTCCAAAAATATAAACGGTCGTATTCGGAGCCATCTCAAATTCACACAACGTACTATCATTGGCGATTAAGATGTTTTTATTTCCATAGGTATGTTCCCCGCTTTTCACTTCTCCTTCGAGAATATACAGAGCTGCTTCTCCAAATAAACCCGCACCAATATTGATTGTTGCTGCATCTTTGGATTTAATTTCGATATAGTACAACGGACTGTGCACAGGAACAGGAGATTCATGCCCTAGGGCTTTTCCTGCAATTAATTTATAATCCACTCCATTTTCTTGCCAACTTGGCAATTCACTAGCTTCGATATGTACGAATGAAGGTTCGATTTCCTCTAGCTCTTTAGGTAGAGCAATCCAGATTTGCAAACCGTGCAATACGGTATCTGGTTTTTCTTGGCGTATATTGACAGGCATGCGTTCTGAGTGAACCACCCCACGACCTGCAGTCATCCAATTGACAGCGCCAGGTGTAATTTCAACATGACTCCCCAAACTATCTCTGTGCATGATAGAGCCTTCAAATAAATAGGTTAACGTGGATAAACCAATATGCGGATGAGGGTCAACATCTAAATTATCATGTTCTTTTACTGCTGCTGGACCCATGTGGTCAATAAAGGCAAAGGGACCTACGGTTCTCTTTTGACGGAAAGGCAGTAATCGTCCTACTAGAAAATTACCAATACTTGCCGCTCTTTCTTCAATAACTAAATCTACATTTGACATAATTTGCGTGGTTTTTTAAACGTTTATTTTTCTCTGAAGTAAAACTACATTCCTTTTTTTACCTCAGCACTTAACCTACGTTAAGTTTCCTTCTAAAATACGCCAAATAACCCAACTATGCCAATTAAACCTGTTAACTTCTTGTGAAGTATAGGAATTTAAAGATAACTTCCTATTTGCTGCGCAATCGCAATTTATAAGTAAGCTCTAAACTAAGTAAGTGATTGTTCACATGCCCTTTAGGTGCACTTACACGATATAAAGAGGGTTTATAACTCAATCCGATATGAAAATTTTTCAGCACTTCAACATTCGCTGCCGCTACTAATCCTATAGTATTATGGCTATTAATTTTGACGTAGTCTTTATCACTATGCCCTCTTCCTTCAATATCTTCGCTACGTTGGTTGCGTCCCCAAAAAACACCATAACCAACATTTAAACGGTTAATTTGATGAAAATTAGCGAGTTTAATAGTATAAGCATATAAAACAAAATCATTAAAAATAGGTAAAATCCTAATTGTGGTATTTAATCCAGCCCCTACACTAAGATAACTTCTATTGCTGTAATAATATGAAAATCCAATTTCTCCCAATCCAGAACCTATCCCTTCTTGTCTGTCATTCACATCAGGAATATCTAACGACATATAACTATACGGCGTAAATGTTCCATAAAAATAGATCTCACCTTTTTTCGTGTTTGGTTTATAGCCCATATATTTGTTTATGCGTTTTGGCATTTGCTCCTCTATGAGAGGCATTCCATCTGCCATCATCGGATCCAAATAAACAATACGCGGGTATTCAAATCGCCTGTGATTCGTTAAGTCTACGGCATAATTGACTGGCGCAAATATAAGTCCGGTTAAATTTAAAGCGATAAATTTATTATCTAATTGCGATTTGATTGTATAGTTTAAATCGGTTGAATCGGTCATCATAACGACCTTCAAATCTTCTTTTGCACGAGGTAAATTAAGTTGAACAGGTAATTCGTAAATAGAATCCTTCACCTTTATGGTTTCCACATTTTTTTGAGAATAAAAATAAATGGATCGTAAATCTTTATTAAGAACTGTTGCACAAGAAGTTAACAGCAACACCATCAGCAACAAAGCAAAGTATTTCATTTCTTTTATTTTTTGTTAAATCTAACCAAATAAAAACACAAACAAAACAAAAATCAATAGAATAAATTGCGACAGATTCTAACCAAAACTCCTTTATCTTTTCGTTGAAAAACCCGTATCTTAGAGGTTTTTAATTTGACATTCATCCAAAATGTATAATAATTTACTTGACACCCCTATTGAATACTTGAAAGGCGTTGGACCTCAACGCGGTGATTTACTCAAAAAAGAGTTAGGTATTTTTAAATACAGTGATTTGCTGCACCTCTATCCCAATCGATATATTGATCGCACACGTTATTACAAAGTGAATGAACTTACAACTACGTTAGCAGAAGTGCAATTGGTAGGAAAAATTATTCACCTCAAAACGGTAGAACAAAAACGAGGCAAACGATTGGTCGCTACGTTTACGGATGGCACTGGCCAATTGGAACTGGTATGGTTTCAAGGGTTCAAATGGATACAAGAAAATTTAAAGCTCAATACACCCTATGTTATTTTCGGTAAACTCAACCATTTTAACTATGTGTATTCGATGCCTCATCCTGAGATGGAAACCGTAGAAGAACACAAGAATAATATCGCCTCAAGTATGCAAGCGGTCTATCCTTCTACAGAGAAACTTGGCGCTAGAATATCCAATAAGGCGATGAATAAATTAATGCACCAATTGGTTCAGGAAACGCACCCACTTTTTCGCGATTCTTTACCAGAAGATTTTCGCACGAAGTTGGGATTAATGCCAATGAATCAAGCCATGGTGAATATTCACTTCCCTAAAAATCCAGATGAATTAAACAAAGCGCAATTTCGTTTGAAATTTGAAGAGTTATTTTACATTCAAATGCAATTGTTGATTAAAAATATTGCGCGTAAAGGCAAGATTCAAGGTTTTCCCTTTTCGCAAGTAGGTGAGTATTTCAATACGTTTTACAACCATCACCTTCCCTTTCCACTGACCAATGCTCAAAAAAGGGTAATTAAAGAAATTCGCAATGACGTAGGAGCTCCCGCCCAAATGAATCGCCTATTACAAGGGGATGTAGGATCGGGAAAAACCATTGTGGCGTTTATCAGTACGCTGTTTGCTTTAGATAATGGGTTTCAAGCGTGTATTGTTGCGCCAACTGAAATCTTAGCAACACAGCATTTTATTGGTATTTCTGAATTAGCTGCTCCCTTGGGAATACAAGTAAAATTACTCACGGGATCCACTAAAACAGCAGAAAGACGAGTAATTCATCACGATTTAGAAGAAGGTAGTTTACATATCCTTATTGGTACACATGCCCTATTTGAAGACAAAGTAATCTTTAAAAACTTAGGGTTGGCCATTATTGATGAGCAACATCGTTTTGGAGTTGAACAACGCTCCAAACTGTGGAAGAAAAATACGATTCCACCGCATATTTTAGTGATGACGGCTACACCTATTCCGCGAACCTTAGCCATGAGCTTATATGGAGATTTGGATATTTCTGTGATTGATGAATTACCTCCAGGTCGTAAACCCATTCAAACCATGCATTATTTTGAGGGAAAACGCTTGGCTGTTTGGCATTTTATCAAACAAGAAATAGCAAAAGGTCGACAAGTGTATATTGTCTATCCTCTGATTGAGGAAAGTGAAACCTTGGATTACAAAAACTTAATGGAAGGATATGAGGGGATTTCAAGAGATTTTCCTCTTCCACAATACAGCGTGAGTATTGTTCACGGGCAAATGACTCCCGCAGAAAAAGACAAAGAAATGGATCGTTTTGCTCGTGGTGAAACCAATATCATGGTTGCCACTACAGTGATTGAGGTGGGGGTAAATGTACCCAATGCTTCCGTTATGATTATTGAAAGTGCGGAACGCTTCGGTTTATCGCAATTACACCAGTTAAGAGGTCGTGTTGGTCGAGGTGCTGAACAGAGTTTCTGTATCCTTATGACAGGGGATAAATTGAGTAACGACAGTAAAATACGCATGGAAACCATGTGTCGTACCAACGATGGTTTTGAGATTTCAGAGGTAGACTTAAAACTCCGTGGTCCTGGAAATATTATGGGCACTCAACAAAGTGGTACCCTACCGCTAAAGATTGCAGATATTGTACAAGATCAAGAGATTTTACACTACGCAAGACATCAAGCCATTCAATTACTCAAAGAAGATCCAACTTTGGAACAACCCAATCACGCGAAAATCAAGGAGAAATTAAACCGTTTGAATCAGAATACGAGTATTTGGAATTATATTTCTTGATGGAAAAGGGTGATGAAGGTTATGGATTATGGTTATGAGTGAAATTTCAATTATTCGATGTACCTACTTTTAATACTTCATAGCACACCTTCATAACATGTGCCTTTTATAACAAATAGAGAGTGGAAAGATTTGCAGAACAATTTTTTAAAAACTCTAACAACAAAGAAGTATAGCTATAAATTGTTAGGAATATCCGAAAATGTACTTGCAAAAGTATTGCAAAAAGATTTTTTAGATTATAGCCAAACGCCGAGGAGCGGAAGTAAGTATAATTGATTCAATATTTTTAAAAGATTAGTATATGAGAGAAGTAGTTCTACTATTGTGTTGTTTTTGTTTACTCAGTAGTTGTACTAGTAGAAAGGGAATTAAGGTAAAATTTGAAATAGAAGATTCTATTGCTTTACAATATGAGTTGGAGATTGAGAATGATAAGGTTATAGATACAATCTATAAACTGGATAATAAAATAAAATTATCTATAACACCTCGAAAACCTTCAGATATTATTAGTATATCCTTAGTAAGCTTTGAAGGAGAATATTACAGTTGTAGTGGTGGTTATAATCTTTCTGTTTATCCTATAGAAAGAGAGAAAGTAGATAGATTTGTACCCTATAATGGAAGAAATGTAATGATAAAGGATGATTATCGCTATTACTACTATGGTATTTTGCATTGTATTGAGAAAGAAGATAAGAATCAGATTAGGGATTATTTTAAAAAGAAAGGAAAGAGCAGAGATAATTTAATAGAGGGTATCACGCTTAAAGAATTTAAAAGAGATTTACCTCGTTATTACGAGAAATACTTGAATAATAAAGGTGATAGCATAAGTATAGATTTTCGTAAAGTAAGAAAGTATTTTAAATCGGGAGATTATATAGAACAGAAATATATCATTGATTATAATCAATCTTTCTTTGAAAACTAATAAAATTTAAACGGTGTTTTTAAAGGAATTGTGGAAATAATCTTTATTGAGTGAAGTTGCTATTTGTAAAGTCGTAAAGTTGTTTTTTTATGAATCATCTCGTAAACGCCTCTATTGTCATACAAGTCCGCAAAAAAGCAACCTACAAAAAACACCGCACATAAAAAACAACCCGCTTTATTTTATGGCCAATACAATAGTTCCAGCAATAATTAAACCAGCACCAATTGCGGTTTTCAACGTAAGTGATTCATTGAGAAATAAAACGGCCAAAATAATGGACAAGGCTACGCTTAATTTATCAACAGGAGCTACTTGTGAAACATCACCAAGCTGTAGTGCCTTGAAGTAAAAAATCCAGGATAAACCTGTTGCCACACCTGAAATGGTTAAAAAGATTAAATTCTCTTTGGAAAGGCTACTAATTCCTTTAGCCTCTCCTTTAACTAAGACAATTCCCCAAATCATAAATAATACAATAATGGTTCGAATTCCCGTTGCCAGATTGGAATTAATATTAGCAACTCCTATTTTGGCAAATATTGCTGTTAGTGCGGCAAAAAAAGCAGATAATAAGGCGTAAACAAACCACATAGTCGAAATCTTTAGTTAAACGGAATCCATTCTGCCGTAAAAGTAGGCTATTTTGTACTAAAAAATGAGGCTATCTGTGATGAACCAAAAACATCACAAATAACCTCTTAAAAACCAAACTACAAAAATGTCAAACTCACCTCCAACTTCACATCTTCACCAACTTCACCTTACTATACTCGATATTTGATAATTCGCTACTGCTCGTTGAACTAAATGTTCGTCCAATTGATTTTGTTTTTCCATGAGATAACCGCCCTCTTCATTCTCAGATACTTGAAACTGTTCTACTTTTCGATTGGGTGATAAAACGGTTAAAATATTGTTTTCCAAATACCCTAAGTTCTGATATGTAGCAATAAAGGCTCTTTCTTCATATTGTTTCTTGTAAATATCTTGTCCATAAAAACGAGAATCATACGAAAAATGTAGCAAGCCAAGCAAGGTTGGCATCACGTCAATTTGAGAAACCAATCGCTTTTCTTCTTTGGGTTCAATAAACCCTGGCGCATAAATCATGGCTGGGATACGATATCGTTCTAGGGGTAAACTTGCTTTTCCAGCACTAGATGCACAGTGGTCCGCAATTACAACAAAAACAGTGTCTTTAAACCACGGTTTCGTTTTTGCCTCCTCGATAAACTTTCCAATCGCGTAATCCGTATATTTGACTCCTCCATCACGGGATTGTTCCTCTCCCTCAATAGTAATTTTACCCGTTGGATATGTATAAGGTCTATGATTACTTACCGTCATGATATGGCTGAAAAAAGGCTGTCCTTTCTCACTATTGGCATCAAACGTTTTCAAGGCCTTATCAAACATATCCTCATCGCAAACGCCCCAAATATTGCTAAACGTAATTTCATTGGGTTTTAAATCGCTTTTATCAATAATCTCATAGTGATTCCCACCAAAAAAGGTCTTCATATTATCAAAATAGCTATCACCTCCATATAAATATTGTACTTGATACCCTTGATTTTTTAATACTTTCCCCAGCGAATATAAATCAGCATTATCTTCTTGTTTCACTAAGCTCTCACCCGCACTAGGTGGTCGAGATAAGGTCACAGCTTCTAACCCTCTAACGGTGCGATTACCCACTGCAAATAAATTGTCAAATACCAAGCTTTCTTTGGCTAATTGATCCAAATGCGGCGTGATTTGATCTGTATTTCCATAGCGTTCCATAAAGGACGCACTTAAACTCTCTACTGTAATCAAAACAATATTTTTCTTATGTGCAGGCAAAGAGTCCACGATGGTTTGTATATTTTCAACACCTTTACTATTGTACATGGTATTGACAATAGCTTGTGCTTGTTTTTCATCTAATTTTTCGTAAAAATGGTTGTAATCCAAGCGACTACTTCTAAATGCTTGATAAAACTTATACCCGCCATTGGCTTGTAATTCGTTGTAATAAACATTATCTGTGGCTTGGAACTTTGTGGTATAGTTCAAAATTCCGACACAACCTAAACTCAAGATACAATACCCCAGTACAACACTCATCTTCTGCTTTGCTTCCATTGGTTGTTCAAATGCGGGACGAGCTCCTCTTGTGATCCAATAAGTCAATACACCGGCTACGGCTGCAACGCCAATCAGAATCGTTTTTATGGGATATGATTCTGCAATATTGCCAACAACCTCATTGGTATAAATCAAGTAATCAACCGCAATAAAATTATAACGCACACCAAATTCATCCCAAAACAAATACTCCCCTAGTCCTACAAATTGAACAAAAACAACCGCATAAATAAATATAATGCCACAATAAACCCCATAGCTCCAAGCGCTTCGAATTTTAGGTATAAATAAGCGCAAGCCAAAACTCAGCGTTTTATACAAGAAAAAACCTTGAGCAATTGTTGGTACTACACTGCCATACTCATGAAATATAGTAGTAAAGAATAACACGTAAACAAGTAACAACGCATAGCATCCAAAAATAAGATAGCCCCAAGGTTTTTTATATTTAAAATGGGAAACTCCCACGAATTGTATTCCAAGAAACAAGCAGACTAATAACGTCAAACTAACATCATTGATGATGCCTAGCACACTCAATTTAAAGAAAGAGAGTAGAGTTAAATCTTCCCTTACTTGAAAAGCCAAAACCATTCGAAGTAAGAAACCAATCACGACTGCAAGGCCAATTAAGCGCTTAACCGTGCGTCCTAGTAAGTCAAAACAAGAAGTTGCGGATATATTGCTCCAGCGATTTACATGCATCATACGACAAGTAATTTTAAATTTAGTTGTACATTTAATTCATTCTATTCGTTAGAATTGATACACAAAAGGAAGAACTCATTTTGTAGAAAATTTGAATTTTAGAAAAATTTCACTTTTTTAATCCAAAAGCAGCACGAAAACTGAAATTCAAAATTTCTATAAATTTGCCGACTACCTTTGTTTCAAATTCATTCCTTATGAAGCTATTACTTGTTGAAGATGAACGCGAACTATCTCACAACATAGTTCAATTTTTAGAGGCTAATTATGTATGCGAACAAGCTTTCACGTTCCGTGAAGCCATGGATAAATTGAAGTTATATACCTATGATTGTATTTTGTTGGATTTGGGACTACCTGGAGGTGATGGTCTTTTACTACTAGAAGAAATTAAGAAACTAAACATCGACAGTTCTATTTTGATTATTTCTGCCCGCAATGCCTTAGAAGACAAAATTCAAGGTCTTGAATTAGGAGCCGATGATTATTTAGCGAAACCCTTTGCTTTACCTGAGTTAAGCATCCGTATTCACGCCCAATTGAGACGTCGATTAGCCACTGCCACCAATGATTTAATCTCGGGTAATGTGACTATTAACTTATTGAGTAAACAAGTAACTGTAAATAATAACCCCGTTTTGTTGACCAAATCGGAATATGCTTTACTTTTATTTCTTATTGGTAATAAGAAACGAGTAGTTTCAAAAAATGCGATTGCAGAACACCTCTCTGGAGATATGGCTGATATGCTTGACAATCAAAACTTTGTTTATGCCCATATCAAAAATGTGAAAGCAAAATTACAGGATCATCAATGTGACTGTACAATAAAAACCATATACGGAATTGGTTATCAATGGATTGAAGAATGAAGAGTTTATTAAGTACGTACCAGCGCTATTTTATCCTGTACGCTAGTCTTTTGTTGATTGGTTGTGCTCCTTTATTTTATTGGGTCATGGAGTTTTGTTATGCGGAAGATTTAGATGAATTGATCGAATATCGCACCCATGATTTTACGCATAATCAACTGCCTGAACTCACGAAGCAAGACATCACCATGTGGAATAAATACAATTATGATTTGCAGATTATCCCACATGATACCGCTATCCTTGTTAATGAACCACAATTGATTTCTTTTTTCAATCCAGCAGAAGGATATGAAGTAGGATATCGAACCCTATACACGTCTATTACCATTGAAAATCAACCCTATCTCCTACTCTCGAGAATTGCCATGGTGGAACCCATTGACTTATTTCATACCCTACTGTATGAATATGGGTTAATCGTATTGATTTTCT
This sequence comes from Myroides gitamensis, assembly GCF_029894455.1. Taxonomy (NCBI): domain Bacteria; kingdom Pseudomonadati; phylum Bacteroidota; class Flavobacteriia; order Flavobacteriales; family Flavobacteriaceae; genus Myroides; species Myroides gitamensis. The sequence continues at coordinate 770,242 of NZ_JARYHN010000001.1, read as the reverse complement.
TTTTATCCATTGTATTGATTCAAAAATTATTAGCCAAAAAACTGTGGTCTCCTTTTTATCAAACGTTGAATCAAATTGAACATTACAACTTAGAAAAAGGTCATGTACCTGTTTTCAAACCCACTAAAACACTAGAATTTAATCGGCTAAATAACAACCTACAACATCTGATTGAAAATAACTTGGCTGTTTTCAAGCAGCAAAGAGTATTTATCGACAATGCTTCCCATGAATTACAAACGCCTTTGGCGGTTTTTCGTTCTCAATTGGATTTGCTTTTACAAGATACAGACCTTACGCAAAAACAAATGCACTTGTTGCAATCGCTTTACAACGTTTCCTCTCGATTCAATCGATTAAACAAAAATCTTTTGCTACTCGCTAAAATTGAAAACAATCAATTTCAACAGTTTCAACACATCAACCTTGCGGAGCTACTCGCTACGCAATGGAGTTTTTTCGAAGAATTAGCGGCTGAAAAAGAGATTCAAATTACCCAAACGCTAGATGCAACCACCAATGTTGAAGGCATCTACTTCTTGCTTGAATCGCTATTTAGCAACTTATTATCCAACGCGATTAAATACTGCCCTACTGGAGGGTGTATTCACCTCCACTTGGATGCTACGGGTGTTCAACTTTATAATACTGGAGAGGCTGCCTTGGATCCTGAACGTATTTTCCTGCGTTTTAATCGAGCAACGGAAGAGAAAAATGGAACAGGATTAGGTTTAGCCATTGTAAGTGAAATTGTCAAATTACACCAATGGACCATCCAATATTCCTATACTGCTAATCGCCATTGTTTTACTATTCTATTTGCGAAGTCTCACGTTGAATCTCTACACAAACAGTAAACGTAAAACGATAATCTTTTATTAAAAATTCACATGTCGGCATATAATTCACTACTTTTATCATATTAATTCTTAATAACAAAAGTTTAGTATGAAAAAAGTAATCGGATTTTTAATTGTTTTTTTAAGTTTAACTACAGCAAGTATGGCGCAAAAAGTAGATGTATCTGTTTTTCCAAAGCCAGAAAAAGGGTACAAACAAATGGTAATTGAAGTACCTCATTCTGCTCAAGATGGCAATAAAAAGATTGAATTTCGAGTAGGAAAAATGATGGAAGTAGATGGTTGCAACAACTACGGCTTAATGGGAACTTTAGAGAAAAAAGACTTACAAGGTTGGGGGTATGACTACTATGTATTCCAAAGCAATGGGGATGCATTCTCTACTCAAATGGCATGTCCTGATGCTCCAAAAAGAAATTTATTTGTATCAGGTCAACCAGAAACGACACGTTACAATGGAAGAATGCCTATCGTAATTTACGTTCCAGAAGGATTTGACGTAAAATTTAAAATCTTTACAGCAGATCAAGACGAATACGAAGCACAAGAAATTCGCATAAAAAAATAAGACACCACCCTGATGTGGTCCTTTATAAACGGAGTAAAAGCTATCTTTTACTCCGTTTTTTTTATATCTATTTTATTATAATCTAGTTATTTATCTGCTTTTATCAATCCGAAAAGGAACAATAAAAACAAATCGTACCTTTGCGCTGTCCTGCGAATTAACGTAAACCCTGTCGAATACAGTTGTGATTTAAGGATAAATGCTTACTTTAGGGGTCATTCATTCCTAGCTGATTGAAAATTGTTGTTGTAGTACAACTAGAAAGAGACAGGCTATGCGTTTGAGATAGAAACGAATACTAAAGAAGAACAATTCATCCGCAATAAGAAGGTGAATTGGAACTAACAGACAAAGACTTTGTAATGAAAATTCGCACTCGACTATCCCTCCAATTCTTAGGTCTATTCACCATATTACTTTCTATTGTACTAGTCGCTATTTATTTTGTGGTAGCGAATCATTGGCAGAAAAACTTTTTCAAACAACTGGAGGATCGAGCGTATATTGTTGGGCATAACTATTTAGCAGAAGACAATTTTACGTATGCGGAATTTCAAGAAGTATTGCGCAAATTTCCGCGCACACTCCCTCAAGAACAGATCCGCATTTACACCCTTGACTTTAATCCTATTTTCATTGCAGAAAATGAATTGAAATGGGATAAGGATGTGCTACAAGCGGTTGTGGATGACAATAAGGTGTGGTTCAAACAAGGAGATGAATACGTTTTCGGTGTATTGTACAAAGATAATTCTGGTGATTATATCGTGATGGCTAAGGCTGTTGACCAAACGGGATTAGATGCCCTAAAACAGTTGCGTTCTATCATGTTAATCAGCTTGTTGATTGCCCTTTTAATTACTTTTATTCTATCTCGCTTCTTTGCTGAATCGTTTCTACAACCCATCAAGAAAATCATTCATCACGTACAATCGAGAAATGTAGATACCTTAGCTGAGCCTATTTCTACCACGGAAATGTCCAGGGATGAAATCCGCACTTTGAGTGAGGCAATTAATACCTTATTTGAGCGATTACACGAATCCTTTGAAAGTCAAAAAGCCTTTGTTGCTCATGCGTCACACGAATTAAAAACACCGATTGCCGCTGTATTGGGGACCGCTGAAATTACCTTAACCCAAGAGCGAGATCCGCAAGCCTATCAACAAGCTTTACAATCCATCATTCAGGATACCATTTACACCGATCAAATCATCAATAACTTGCTCACATTAGCTAAACTAGATCAAGTAAATCACGATGTATCCCCTATTGATTTCGAGTCTTTTTGGTGGCAAACGATTGATAACCTCATGCTACATCACAAAGATTTAAAGCTTAATTTCATTCTAAAAACAAAAGAAGAGTTACATAAATTACACCTTCAAGGCAACCAACAACTGTTGGGTCTTGCCCTATCCAATATTATATTAAATGCGGATAAATTCTCCTTTAATCAAACCATAGATCTTCTCTTAGACAGCTCAGATACGTCCATTATCATCCAAATTAAGGATAGTGGAATTGGTATTAAAGCAGAGGATTTGGAGAAATTAACGCTGCCTTTCTATCGTTCATCGAATGCATTTCCCATTCAAGGAACGGGATTAGGCCTATCCTTAGCTTTTAAAATTATTACGATACACCAAGGACATTTAACCATTGAATCTGAACTTGGACACTATACTTTAGTTACCATTCAATTACCTAAAGCATAGCTTGCAATACATAAACAACAACATTCTTATTTTTTTCATGATTTACAAAAAGATATTAGCCCCCTCCTTCTACATCTTGTTTATTGTGTCACTTCTTTGCAGCAGTTGTCAACCCAAGCAATCCAAACACGAAACGGATTTAGACAACCTCTTTGCTTATAAGCGAACACCCGCTCAAAAAGACAGCATTTCACAAAAATATGAAGCTGAAGTTACTGCGTTCCTCCAATCCGAGGATCAGTCTCGTGAACAATTGGATCATTTAATTAATCAATTGCGTTGGAGCAGCAATCAAGAAGCTTTTTTCACCTTAATTACTATAGCTGAAAAACAGGCGAAAAAACAAAAAGATTATACCCGTTTGGCTGATATCTATGAAGATATCGCTGTTTTCTATCACGACAATCAACAATTAGACAGCGTCTATTCGTACTACTTAAAAGCAGAAAGATTTTATGGCAAAAGTGCAGATAGCTTAGCCTTGGCTGAAAATATCTACTATCAAGCGCGATTATTATTCGAAGTAGGGTTCCACAAAGAATCTGAAAACAAGCTATATCAGGCATTAAAACTATTGGAAAAAAAACCAGATCATCCGATTCACATTGAATCCAATCAATTAAAAACCTTCTATGTAACAGATCTTTTTCAACATCCCGAGGCTTTGCAAACGCTTTTGGATACCTATGAAATACTAAAAAAAGACGAAGGGATATACAAGACGTTACCGGAAGAAAAATACAATCTGGCAATGTCTAATTTATTGGGTAATATAGCCGTCTTTTATGAAGAACTAAACGATTTGAAACAAGCTGAATTTTTTGTTTTAAAAGCCCTTGAATACTTTGAGAAAAGCAATGCCCCAAAACAATTATATGCCCATCTAAAAACGACGTATTACCTCTCCCTCTATAATCAGGGGAAAGACGACAATATTATTGAGCATTTGACTGAATCTTATGAAATTTACACCAAACTCAATCACCCCTTTTATGCCATTGATACTTGTCATGAAATTGCAAATATATATAACGATTTCGATCAACCCGAACAAGCATTATTTTGGCTACAAAAAGCCTATAATTTAGCGGATGAGAATAAGTTTTACAAGCAAAAGAAATTTGCTGTACAAGAACTCCTGCTCTTTCATGCAGATCAACAATCGACAGAATTAATTAGAGAATTAGTTGACTTAACGCAACTCCTAGAGAATACACAGGTTGAAACCAAAAGTAAATTTGCTAAAATTGAATACAACTCCTTTCTTTTGGAACAAGAAAACGAGACGTTAAAGCAAAAGATATACCTCTTATATGTGAGTGCTTTTGCTGTTATTGGCAGTTTGCTTTTCTTCCTTATTTGGTTTCGATTAAAATCGAAGAATAGAGAATTAGAGCACACCAATAGTCAAAAATCCAAAAACGAACAAATCTTAAACTTACTGATTGAGAACAACTCCATCGAACATGTAACGACACTAAAAGAACGCAATCGCATTGCTAAAGATCTTCATGATGGAGTCATCAACAGTATATTTACCTTGCGTTTTAATACGCAATTGCTCGAAATTCCCAACAAGAGTTTAAAAGAAATGTTAGTGAATGAATTGGTATACTTGGAAAATAAAATCCGCGATATTTCTCATTCCTTTTCACAGGCTAATATTTTTAAAAATAAATCGTTTGAAAACTTATTAATAGAATTGGTTCACAAGCAATCGAATAAATACAAAACGGATTTCTCCATTGCGGTAGAAGATAATGTAAGCCTGAATCAACTATCAACAATACAAAAGGTAAACATCTATCAGATTATTCAAGAAGCGCTTCAGAATGTCAATAAACACGCCCAAGCAAGCACTTGTAAATTGAAGATATACACCAATGATACGCATCTTATTTTTGAAGTTGAGGACAATGGCTCCGGGATGAAAAAAACAACCCATCGCGGGATTGGTTTAAGTAATATGGCGGAACGAGCGGCACTCATTCAAGCGGAATTAAAGATTCAATCCAATCTTCAGCAGGGAATGGCAATCGTCTTGTTTTTAAACTGCTAATTAGCGTATATCTCGTTGATCTGTAGGAATGGTCAAACATTCTATTACTGTGGCATCAACAGCAATTCTAAGCCCTGTTAAGCCATACCCATAATACACTCCAGTATCAATATTCCACGAATCAGAATCAGGCGTGTATTGCGCTTGATTCGATTTCAAAGGGGTATGTCCGTGTATTTGCAATTTTCCTATAGCCTTCAATGGCTTTCTATTCCACAATACACTGTCGTCTCCTTCTTCTAAAAAAGGATCTTCCGTTTCAGCAATACCTGCATGTGTTACTATAAAATGAGGCGTTTCATAACACAAAGGGAGCTCTACAAGCCAAGGCAAAATAACCTCATTTTGAATCCCCTTTTGTGCAAAATGAACTAAAGTTGCATCCCCACCTTGACGAGTCCAATTTTCATTGCTTCCCTCTATAATATATTGAATGAGCTCTGCTTCGTGATTGCCTTTGAGAATAATACAGTTGTCATAGGTGCTGGTTAATTCCATCGCTTTTAAAACAACCTCAGCGCTATACTTTCCGCGATCGATTAAATCACCGACTAAAATCAACATTTCTTCTTCCCTCTTCCAATGGGTTAAGAGTTGATTCAACGTATAATAGCATCCGTGAATATCACCTATAATGAAGTAATTCATCTTTTTCAATTCGTAACTTACTTGAGGCATCAATTAAAAAACGTGTAACGCTATATGCGCACAGGCTTCTGCATCTGCTAGTGCATGGTGGTGATTATCTAGTGTAAAGCCCAAATATTCTGATACAGTATTGAGCTTGTGGTTGGGCAAAGTTGGAAATACTTGCTTCGATTTTCGAAACGTACAATAGAATGGATTTTGATGAATGGGTAGATTATAACTCGCTAATACTGCTTTCAAACAGCTTTGATCAAATGCACTATTATGCGCGACCAAAGGTAAATCTTTGATCCGCATGCGTAAATAATCCCATATTTCAGGAAATTCCTCCGCTCGGGTGGTATCTCTTTCCGTTAATCCGTGCACTTTTGTATTCCAATAGCTATAAAAGTTAGGAGTAGGTTTGATTAACTCGTAATACTTATCGACGATTTGTCTGTTCTCAACAAAGACTAACCCAATACTACATACACTACTTCTATGTTCATTGGCAGTTTCAAAATCTAAAGCAACAAAAGAATTCATTTTCACTTCACTTGGTTTCCCTACAAAGGTAGAATTTTTGTGCGGCATCCTTTATTATTTATGGGATTTTTACAGTTTGTCCTTTTTTATCCCTTCATTTTCCTTGCTGTTCATCCACAAAAAAGCCTTCTATTCTAAGAATAGAAGGCAAAAAAGCAAATCTCATGTATTGTTTAATACTGAGCGATTAAATAATTAATGAGGTCTGTTGTTGTAACAATTCCGACCAAGGTTTTGTTTTTATCCACCACTGGTAATGAGTGGAATTGTTGTTCAACTAATAATTCGGCTACTTCTTTTATCGTTACATCATCCTCAACTACAACGGGATTAACCGTCATAATATCCTCTAATTTATAAGCGTCATAGATGGCATTGATTGCTTCTAGATCCATATTAGCAGTGCTATACCCGATCTTTAAAATATCATTACTCGATATAATACCCACCAACTGCTCCCCTTCTACTACGGGAATATGTCGGATGTTGTAATCGGTAAATAATTGATTGACTTCACTAATTTTTTTGGTCGTAGGTACTGCAATTAATACCTTCGTCATGATTTGCGAAATGGGTACTCTTTGTTTCATAGTTTTCTTATTTTCTAGGATAAAGTTCCCCCTATAAAAATTGTAAAAACATGATACTTAACAGCTTTATATCTCTTTTTTTTTCGTAACTTCTGCTGTTGTATTGGTGACACCAAAATTTGATGGCTAAAGAGTAGACGGATTTACTCCAAAGCGTTGTTTAAAGGCATGCGAAAAATGATACAGCAGAAAAACTGTATCAAGATGATAACTTGAAACGCATCCTCTCATGCTCAAACAAAGAATAAACGGTATCTTTGCCAAAAAACAAATCGTATGGAAACTTCAAAAGATCCTTTACACGGAAAAAAGCTCGCCGATATTCTCGAAGAATTAGTCGATTATTATCAAGGTTTTGAAGGCTTGGGCAAGCAAATTAATATCCGCTGTTTCACCCATGATCCAAGTATTAATTCTGCTTTAAAATTCTTGAGAAAAACACCGTGGGCAAGAGAAAAAACGGAAAGTTTATATGTGTATGTCTTACGTCAAAAGGCAAAGAAAGGCAATATATAAATAGCTCGTGTCCTAATTAAGACACGATTGCAAGCAATTCCACTTCAAACATCAAGGTACTATAAGGTCCGATTTGTTTGCTGATGTGCTCTTCTTTATACGCATATTCAGGTGGAGTAACCATTTTGAATTTCGTTCCTATGGGTAGTAGAGGAACTACTTCTTGGTAAGCTTTAATTAGTTTTTGCAGTGTAAATGTACTCGGTTGACCACGGTCAATAGAACTGTCAAACACCTCTCCTTTAGTATTGGTTCCGTGATAGTGACAAACAATTTTATCTGCAAGTGTAGGCTTCTCCCCTGTCCCTAAAGTCAAAATTTTATATGCAATTCCCGAGGGTAAAACGACCACCTCCTCGCCTTGAGCAAAAGCAACTAAAAATTGAGCTCCCTCTTCTTTATTGGCTTGTTCTAACTGTTCTTTTCTCTTTTTTAATAATTCTGCTACGCTCATAATTCATGGGTTATTCTAGGGCAAAAATACTTGTTTCAACGAAATCACACAAATTCCTTAATCTTCCTCAAGCTCTTGATACGTATGCAACTGCCAAATATTTAAGTTATCAATCGCCCTTGTACAACCTACATACCATTCAAAAGGAGTAAACTGATCGGGTTTATCGACAATGAGAATCACGTTTTTACGCTCTAGTCCTTTGTATTTCAATGCTGTTGTATACTGTAATTGCGTCGGTTCTAGTGTCAAATTCGCAGGTGTTAACTCTTCCATTTGTAGTTCGGCGATCAAATTCGCTACGTTGTTTCTGCGTTGCCAAACTTTACTTTGCACCAAGACAATTACATCCTGTGCTTCTAGAGATGAATGTGGATCATTAATACTGTCAATCACGGCTTTGATTGCCTCTTTTAATACGGCTACCTCATCAAAAGAACGCAATTCAATCTCATCGTATTCCGCTTGATGTACCGTTATCTCTTCCCATTCTTCCGGCGATTCCTGAATGTGTTCTGCGATTTGGCGAATTTGCGATTTCTGTGCACTTCGCCTTATTTTGTGCAATTTGAAATGGGTAAAATAGTCTTTCAAAAAGTACGCATATTCCGTAACGTCACGGCCAAAAAGGGAAAAACTTTGGTCTAAATCATACAACAACATCACATTACCTTGTGTTAATCCTTGTGCATCACCACAAAGCTTGTCAATCAAAAGCACTAAATTTCGATCAAATAGATCTTGAGCTTCGTCTATAATCATATAATCATAATCGGGCAATTGTTCTTGTTGCTCTAGATATTCCATTGTTTCTTGTACTAATTTGGCACAAGACAATGGTTTTAAATAGTACACCTCTTTTTCGTTTACATGAGGATGATATTTTGCAATAAATTGTTTAAAAGTAATGCAATCAATACGCACATTTCGCTCTTTGAATCGCTGTTGATTATACGCACAAAGTAACGCGTTCCAACACAAGTAAATTCCTTCGCGTTCCACTTGCATCTCAGCATAGGCCATTGCCATTGTTGTTTTTCCTGTTCCAGGAGATCCTTCAATCATCAAGCGCGGATTCTCTGCCAACGAGTACAAATAATCTAAGTTTCGCTCTTTGAGCCATTGGAATGAATTTCTCGAAGCAAATACATTGGTGTCTTGTACTTTAGGACTAAACGTATTTACGATATAGCTCAAATCACTCCTCTTCAGTTTTTTAAATGAAATAGGGTGCACACTTTCTAGCTTTTCTTTGGTGTATTTATAGATATGCAAGAGGAAATGCTCTATGTTTTCATAGTCATTTTTTCGTGTATAATCACTGTAAATCAAATTCTTATCGTAAATAGTACTTTCAATTGCTATTTTAGTCGTTGGAAAAGCGACAGCTTCACAAAATTGCACCTGCTTGAAGTTTGGGAACACCTTGTTCATTAAGGTGTATTTGTAGCCTTTTACTTGTTCAAAAGGATTTTGAGGCAACCATTTGGTGTGATCTCCATCTTTAAAGCAAAAACGCCCTTGGTCAATAAAGACATTGCCTCCTTTTACCTCTAATACAATGATACCAAAACGAGAAACGATGATAAAATCGAGTTCTGCATCGGCTTTGGCTCGTTGAATTCTCGTATTATCGTGAAAAGGCAAGCGCAAGCTGTACCACACATACCAATCGTGCTCACTTTTACTTAGCGATTCCACCAAGTCTCCATAAATTAAAAATTCCCCGTAGGGTACTTTATTGCCGTTGATAATCAGTTGTTCTAATTCATCAAGAGGGTATTCGGGATAAATTTTTAAAGCCATGATGGTGTGTCCTTTAGCATACAGAACTAATGTAGGCTTTTTTCATCAATAGTAGGGCATCAATCACTAAAAATAAAGGGGAATAACAAAAGAAAAACCGTAGTTTGACAACACAGACAAACTACGGGTAAAGAATTAAACTATTTACCTAAAATCCAAGCAAATATAAGTGGGGCTACAATAGTAGCATCTGATTCAATGACATAGCTTGGCGTATCGACATCGAGTTTTCCCCAAGTTATTTTTTCATTTGGAATACAACCAGAATACGAACCATACGAAGTTGTAGAATCTGTAATCTGACAGTAATATCTCCATTTTAATACGTTGTCTTTCTCTAAATCTTGTACGAGCATTGGAGCGACACACATCGAGAAATCACCCGCAATACCACCTCCAATTTGGAAAAATCCGATACCTTGGTCTACAGCATTTTGTTCGTAAAACTCAGCCAACCAAACCATATATTCAATACCGCTTTTTACCGTTGAGGCTTGTAGCTCTCTTTTAATGACATAAGAAGCGAAAATATTCCCCATCGTTGAGTCTTCCCATCCTGGAACTACAATTGGCAAATTGCGTTCTGCTGCAGCAAGCATCCACGAGTTTTTAGGGTCAATTTCATACTCTTGCTCTAGTACACCGCTCAACAACAATTTATACATGTACTCATGTGGAAAATAACGCTCTCCTTGTGCTTCTGCATCTTTCCATATTTTTTCAATGTGATGTTGAATCTTGCGGAAAGCTTCCTCTTCTGGAATACAAGTATCCGTTACGCGATTGTATTTATTTTGCAATAAATCCAATTCATCTTGAGGCGTTAAATCGCGGTAATTAGGTATTCTCTTATACTGTGAATGTGCCACTAGATTCATGATGTCTTCCTCTAAGTTGGCACCTGTACAGCTGATAATATCTACTTTACCTTGACGGATCATTTCAGCTAATGAAATACCAAGCTCAGCGGTACTCATTGCACCAGCTAATGAAATCAACATCTTCCCTCCTGCAGCTAGATGTGCCTCATAACCTTTGGCAGCATCAATCGTTGAAGCAGCATTAAAATGTAAAAAATTACTTGCTAAAAATTGTGAAACGGGTCCTTTATTCTGTTCCATTTTACGTTTTTATATTAAGGATTAAAAATTAAAAGCATGAATACAACAAAGAGCACTAGATGCATCATTCCCATAATGGGTGTGGTTCGCTTGCCAATAAAAGTCATCAAACTCAGCAATAAAGTGATGACAAAGAGAATGGTCTCTGTGGCCGTCATTCCGAACAACACGGTTTTCCCTGTGATTAACCCTACAAGCAATACAGCAGGAATTGTTAACCCAACAGTAGATACAAATGCCCCATGACATAGGTTAATTGCACGTTGAAATTCGTTGTTTAAAGCGGCTTTAACAGCCGTCATAGATTCTGGCGTAAATACAATAATAGCAATCAATACCCCACCTAATAAAGGAGGTAAATTCGCTGCTTTAATTCCGTAATCTACCACCACAGCCATATTATGAGAAAGCAAAACAATAGGTAGAATCATCCCTAGTAAAATCAAGGTACGCACCCAAATCTCTTTCTTGTTCACGGGTACTGCTTCTACATCTGCATGTTCCTTCTCTTCCACTTCATGGCGTTGTGCAAATAAAATTTCCATGTTTCCCGCCTTCGGTTGAATATACAAATGCTTGTAGCGCTTCATTTGCAACAACAAGAAAAAACCATAGAGTACAATTACCAATCCAGCTAATACAACAGCTTGCGTTGTTGTAAATTGACCTCCACCTGCTCCTTGTATAAAGTTAGGTAGCATCAATCCAATTCCCCCAAGCATGATAATCATCCCCATATAGGAAAGCGTTCCTTGAGCATTGTATTCTTGTTCACCAAACTTTAAACCGCCTAAAAGGATACACAGTCCAATAACCAAGTTCATAATAATCATCATCACGGAAAAAATAGAGTCTTTCCCCGATAGTAGGATTTTCTCCAGGCCCTAACATCACTGCTGCAATCAAGATTACCTCAATGGACACAATGGATAAAGTTAGAATCAACGTTCCATAAGGCTCACCTAATTTGTGCGCCAGTTCATCGGCTTCTTTCACCACCCCAAATGCTGCACCAATAATAGTAAAAAGTAAAACTAAGAATGTTCCTAATGCAATCATCCCTGTGATTGAATCACCTAAGAAGCTTTGCCCAAAAAGCAGGAATAAAATCACAATTAGCCATACAGCTACTAATCGAATTCTAGTTTTAGTTGGAAAAATCTCGGATAATAGTACTTTTTTAGTTGTCATTTTTTTTATTTTTTTGAGTTAAAATAACGGGACAAAATTAAGGTCCGTGCCCTACATTACATTTATCATAGGATAAATAATTAGGAAGGATATTTTGAATTTTTTGAAGTTGTGAGATTAGGATGTTGTAATGACAATAGGCCAAAAACTGTAAATCTTGGTCATTGTTCTAATACTTCGTGCATGATCAATAGTACATCTCTTTTGCGCATTTTAATGAGGTAGTTGAATGTCTTTGGAGGAAGTCCTAAAAAATAATAATCCATATATCTGAAATAAATATTCTCTTCATTTTTCACATCTGAAACCCCCAACAATGTCACTATTCGTCTTTTTAGGAATGGTTCATGTACTAGCTGATCTAATTGCTCCATTAATTCCTTACTCTTTTTGTTAAAGACTTTACCTTCACCCGTTATTTCGTTCGTATTTGTATAAAAAAGATTCTTTTCTTGAGCCAAACTAATAGAATCAAGCCGTTCTAAATAAATAAAATAGGATTCCATATCTCGAATTACAGTGGCGTATTTCAACTCTGTTTCTCGTTTTTCCGTACTATCCTTCTTTAGAACAAGACTTTCTTTCAACCACGCTATATCTTTTTCTATATCCTTTCCATACATCAACATCATATGATCCAATTGCAAATCATAAGAACTTCCACTGCGTTGACATCCCACACTGAAAGAAAAAAACAAAATCAAACAGCTGATTATTAAAAATTTATTTATCCTCATGCCTTTTGTTTTTAACTAACTTATTATTCAATTCTCTTATTTTTTTTAATCAATTCAAAAACTCTATTGATAAATAGTTAAACCAACAGTATTTATTCCTTGGTATATTTTTGGCTTTGTTTGGAATAGTCTATTTTCCTTTTCTACATTACTCCAAATTGTATCTTTCAAAATAATAATATGCCGTATATAGTTAAAATTTTGAACTACATTTTCAAATACAGATGTTGTCACAAAATCAAAAGCTTCTCCTTTACGTAGTGCTATTTTTTGTCTATCTCTCGGGTTTGTAAAACTATTTTTATTTCTAGTATAAGAAATAATGTAAACAACCTCATTCTTACTATTTATAGCTTGAATCAAGTAATACTTATTTCGCTTTATCTTATCTAAATAGGTTAATTTCAACGACTCATACTCAATATAATCAGGTATTTCCTGATATTCTTCTATCTTTCTATTTGTTGTACAACTGAAAAGAAATCCTACTAAAAGTAAACTAATAAAAATCTTTTTCTTTTCCATACTAATGCACATTTTACAACAAGATACAGTAAAAATCAGTTTCTTATATAAAAACAGAATAAATGAAACTAAATAAGATGCTCTTTTTGAATGGTATCTCAAAATACAACGGATTCAAAAAACGATTTGGAATAGTTATCTCTCAATAAATAAAGTAGAATTGCCAATCAGCTAATATTTATATTCTCTTTCTTACTATATTAGTCGTCACATCCTACGATTCATTAACACCTACTAATGAAAACACTTATACTGCTATTTTTTCTATGGGGATCTTTCGCTAGTTGGGGGCAATCCAAGCAAGAAAAGTTAATCGATCAATACCTTACCCACGGTGCTTATCGCTATCATTATACTCAACAAGGATGGCAAGATCAAATAGACTTAGCCCTTGCACAGGATTCTACGCTTGCAATCCTTTGGCAGAATAAAGCACTCCCGTATTGGAAAACCAAAAAGTACGACTTAGCTGTGGCTTGTTATGATCAGGCGGTACGGTACGATCGAAAAAATTATTTGGGACGAAGAGGATACCTCAAATGTATTTTTCAGCGGGATTATAAAAGCGCAATCAAAGACATGCAACAAGCAGAGCAAGAATTTGGTTATGACTATCAGAATGATCATTCATACGCTTTTTACATTGCTTTGTGCTATTTACAACTTAATGCGTTTGAAGAGGCCAAAAACACCTTAGAAAAAGATCTAAATCGCACCATTCAAAAGCATGGTGAATCTTGGTTGCATTACTTGGATCTCTTTTACATGGGGATTATTTACTATGAACTACGAGAATATACCCAAGCCCAATATTACTTGGATAAAGCATTGATAGAATACCCTAAATTCTCCGATGCTCAGTACTATAAAGGGATGTGTTTTCTCGCTCAAAACAACAAAACAGAAGCTCGAAATATCATGCTAAAGGCGCAAGAAAACGCCAAACAAGGCTATACCATCAATGAAGATGACGCCTATTACGAATCGTATCCTTATCAGGTTAATTGGCATATGGCACAATGGACCATTCCTCAGGATACACCATAAAAAAAACTCTTTCCTACAAGGTGTAGAAAAGAGCTTTTCCTCTTACTAATTCTAGTTTTTATCAGTTAATGGGAACATCCGAATTGCTTATTTTCCAGCTTGTTTTGCGCCTTCAAATACGTATATAATCTCTCCTTCTGCCTGTTTAGTTGTGTGAACATCCATGGTTTTTGTATCTGCATGATACCAAAATATACCCGATAGATCCCCTGTGACAGTAGTGATATCATTGTTGTAATTTCCTTCTACTTTCATTACTTTTTCAGTAACTCGAGAATAAATTTCACCTGATTTTGCTGTTACTTTCACGTGTTGTGCATCAACTTTAGTCACCTGGATAATTACATCAAAAAATTCATACTTTCCTGTTCCTGTGAAATCATCATAGACTCTCATTGATCCTTTATACGTTCCAACAGCCGCGTCAATTGATCCTCTTTCTGGTAAATCAATTCCGCCATTGTCATCACTTGAACTACAGCTTGTAACAAATGCGCTGGTAGCCATAACAGCTACTGCTGCTAATAGGCTCACTTTTCCTTGGAATTTTTTCATACTAATTTTTGTTTTTGTTGTGAGAGACAAATTTCTTTATCTTCTACTTTTTCGACAATCATCGCATACCGTGATTTTTTTCTACGGGTTTACCCTGATTTTTACAACCTATTGCGAATATTTTTTTTTTATTCAGATATTTGTTTCCTAATTACCATCGGATGCCGAAAACGCTATTATCTCTATTTCTATTCGTCTTGGGTTGTAATACAACCTTTGCTCAGTACTTAATTCCTCTAGATGAGGAACAATACTTGTCGCAAATTAATACCCAAATCCAAGCACATGGACAAGATACAATTGCACTAAAAAATTACCTCCTCTTAGCGGAATATTGGGCGCCGACTGATAGCATTCAAAGTTATAAGGCCTTACAAAAGGTTCTTCAAGCACCTACTGTTAAACAACTTCACACAGGTACACTTGCTTATTACCAAGGGATATACTATGCCAATACGGGTAAAAAAGACAAGGCTAAAGCGTATTATCTCCAAGCCATAGAGCAACTTAAATCCAAAGTTTATCTAGCAGACATCCGCATCAAAGCCCAATACAGTTACGCCTATCTTCAAATTGAAGATAAAGGTTATGATATCTTGGTCAAAACACTGACAGAAACCTGCATACCATGGGCCAAAGAAACAGAAAATAAAGAGGCACTCGCCTATTTTTATACTCAACTGGGACTTGTCTTTATGTCTGTTGCCCAACTGGATACTGCTCAAGAATATCATGATAAAGCCTTAGAGGTAATAAAAGAAATTGAACCTCAAAGCACAGTACATTTAATTACCTACTTGAATTTAGTAAGTAATTATTGCTATAAACCAGATAGTGAATCGGCTAAAATCTACTTGGATCAAGCAACCAAGCTGCTAAAAAAGTTTCCTAATTCTCAACACTATCCCAACTACTACTACCAAGTAGCCATGTACTATACGACACGGCAAGAGTTTAAACAGGCTTTAGAAACACTGCATCTTGGGATAGCTTCAGCTAAAAGTAAAAAACAGTTGAGGGTACTCAATATGTTGTATTTCCGTCTGTATAATGTGTACTTGATGCAAAAGGATTACCTCAAAGCCAAAGCACTACTGGAGCAAATTCTCAAGGAAAATATTATCGTCAAAGAGCCCGTCAACCGCAAAATAACCTATACGCAATTAGCATCAGTTAATGAAGTCCTTCAGGATTTCAAAAGTGCGTATGATTGGCAGAAAAAAGCGAGTATCTTAAGTGATAGCTTACATCAGCAAAAGCTTTTTGAGAAGATGAATCAATTGGAAATTCAGCTTCAAACGGCGGGAAAAGCAGCAGGAAATAGACCAATTGGAGCAAGAAAAAAAGGAAAGTGAATTGTTGAATAAGAATAAAAATTTAAAGTTTACTTTACTGATTATTGCCTTTATTTTATGTTTGATCATTGCCTTTTTGGCGTGGATTAACTTTAAAAATCAGAAGAAACTCAACAAACAAATTCGCCTGCGACATGAAGAGCAACTGCTCCACATTGACAACGAACGCAAATATGAAGCAACACAAGCCATATTACAAGGCGAAGAACAAGAGAGACAGCGCATCGCTCAAGATTTACACGATAGTATGGGAGGTATCTTAGCGAATATTCGAATGACCGTTTCGAAAGATGCAACACAACCAGAATCGAAACAAGATCTACTGAGCAAATTGGATTATTCCATTGCAGAAATGAGGCGAATCTCTCGTAATTTAATGCCTGAAACGCTTAAAAATCTTGGGCTAGAAATAGCGCTTCAAGAATTGTGTGAATCCATGAGTCACCCGCATCTTCCTATTCAGTTTGAAGCTTATGATATACAAGATGGTCTTGATTTCTCCATACAGCTGGCCCTCTATCGCATTACACAAGAAGCCATTAGCAATGTACTTAAATATGCACATGCCACTAGTATTATTGTGCAAATCAGTCAAAATGAAAGGGAACTCAGCCTAACCATTGAAGATAATGGGATGGGATTCAATCAAGAAACGATTACCTATGGTCTAGGTTTAAAAAACATCACTCATCGCGTTGAACTCATTGAAGGACATTTAGAAATCAACACAGCTCCTGGTGAAGGCACCACATTAAACATTACTTGTCATGCATAAAAAAGAACAACTCACCTTAGCAATTGTAGATGATCATCCGATGATTATAGCTGGAATAAAATCCTTATTGAGTGATTCTAATTTTCAAATCTTTTCGTTTACGAAAGGAACGGCTTTATTGGATTTTATCCAAACCAACCAGGTTGACCTTGTCTTGCTTGACATTATTTTAAGTGATGGCAATGGTTTAGATTTTTGCAAAAGCATCAAACAACAGTATCCTCATATTTTAGTGATTGGACTAAGTAATCAAACGGAACGCAGTATTATCTTTAAACTGCTGGAACACGGTGCATCGGGGTATATTCTAAAAAATGCAGATTCAGAAGAAATTCTCGAAGGCATTGAAAAAGCCCTTGAAGGTAAGCTAGCACTGAGTAAAGAAGTTCAAGAAATTATGGTTCGACCTACGCATAACCACTTTGAGATTCCGAGGTTAACAAAAAGAGAACATCAGATTCTCTTGGCTATTGCTCAGGGAGATACGTCCGCTATTATTGCTCAAAATTTGTTTATCTCTCTCGTAACTGTCGAAACACATCGCAGAAATCTTTTACAGAAATTTAAGGCTAAAAATATGATTGAATTGGTTAAAATAGCTACCGATCACCATTTAATTTAACTCCATTTTTGCGTTTTTCATCTAAATTACATTACAAAAAATTCGAGATTCATTACAGTTTTACATGAACTAATTACAGTAAAGCTCTAGAATTACCTAAATTTTACATCTTTGCGTTGTATCTTTTAAACACGCAAGCCATGTCTACAACAGCCAATCTAAATTCTATATGGAATTCCAAAATGCCTCAAAGGCGTTTTTGGAACTTATTTTTATTTTGGAAGTCTCTGCCTAAGAAACAAGCCAAAATACCGACCCCTAAACATATCACCCAAAACTGTAAAGGATTGGAATTGCAGAAAAATAAAATTAAAACCATTCTCTATTCCACTGATTTGGCATTGATTGAAAATAACGATGCAGATGCACTATTAGCCGTATATCCTTTTCCTCCTTCGATACAAATTATCAAAACGCTCATCGAATTTTCGAATAGGCCGGTTATTTGTGGCATTGGTGGCGGAATGACCCAAGGGGAACACGCTATTGAAATAGCGATTCAGGCTCAAAAATATGGTGCAGCAGCGGTTATTGTTAATCAACCTTTTAAAAAATGAAGACATTGCTAAATTGAAACAGCAATTATCAATCCCTATTATTTCGAGTGTATCCACGTTGAATTTTGATTTTGATCAACGCATCCAATCGGGAGTATCTTGTTTTAACGTTACGGGAGGCTCTAATACGGTGGCAATCGTTGAACACTTACAACGCAACTACCCTGATTTTCCTATTATTTCAACTGGAGGCAAAACGTTCGACTCCCTACACTCTATTGTAAATAAGAAAATTAGCGCAGTCATCTTAACTCCTCCATCGAATGCTGAACTTTTTCGCTCGATTATGGATACGTATAGACTGGAATAATGCATCGGAAACTATTTACCACTTACTAACGATAAAAAAAGCCAATCCTCAGGATTGGCTTATCTATATTTTATCACGTTCTTTTTCAGTTAGTTCTTACAGCAAAGCTGCAGCTTTCTGATCTAGAATATACTCAACATGTTCCAGTTGCTGTAAAAAAGTTGCTGGTACTGCAGTCGAAATTTCTCCTTTTAAAGCTTTCTGAATAATTGCGGCTTTACGCTCACTCAACGCTAATAAAAAGATTTGTTTCGCTTGAACGATGGTTTGAATTCCCATGGTAATCGCTTGCGTAGGTACTTTATCAGCTCCTCCGAAGTCATCTGCGGCATCTTCACGTGTAATAGTATCCAATTGTACCAAACGCGTTAAAGACTCCTCTAATGACCCTGGTTCGTTAAATCCGATATGTCCACTGCGACCAATGCCCAATAGCTGCATATCTAACCCACCAAAATCAACAATTTTCTGTTCATATAAATCACAATAGGCTTGTATCGCACTCAATTCTAGCGTTCCATCAGGAATGTGAATCTGATGCGCTGGAATATCAATATGATTAAACAAATTTTGTTTCATAAAGGCAACATAACTTTGTTCCTCTACAGGATGCATCGGATAATATTCATCTAAGTTAAAGGTCACTACATTTTGAAAACTTAGTCCCTCACTTTGATGCAAACGCACCAATTCTCTATATACCCCTTTCGGAGTAGATCCAGTTGCTAATCCCAAAATAGCAAGGTTGCCTTTCTCTTGCTTTGCTTTAATTATTTGCGCAATTTTATCAGCTACGTATGCAGATGCTTCATCTGCATTCGCATATACTTTGATGGCTTGTTGTAAAGAATGTTCTAGCACTTTTTTTCCAATTCATTTGTTTGTATAACTTCCAAAACGAAAAACAACGCCAATCCTACTTGCCTTGCTCTTTCAATTATTCATTGGATCTATACGGTTACTATTAATTCCATTCGCAGGTAAAGAAGAATCTATCATCCTTATTCAACCAACTTTCTTTTTCGTGTATCAAAAATACAACAATTAAAAATAATTAACACATTTTTTTTGCGCAAACCCCTATAAATAGTTACTTCAAGTAGGTTTATAAGTCCAGATATACCCTTTAATTTTCCATTTTTGACGCTTACCTGCAAAAAAAAAACACCCTACTTGATGTAGAGTGTTTTCTTTTTATAGATTGAAGCTAGCTATTATGCTTTTTCAACAGCTAATTCTTCTTGAGCTTCTTGGTGTAATCTTTCGATTTCCTCTTTATCTTTTCTAGGCATTGTATCAACTAATACAGGCGTAGCTAAGAATAGAGATGAATAAGTACCTACAATAATACCAATCAACATAGCAAAGATAAATCCGCGAATTGAATCTCCACCAAAGATGAACATGATTAATAATACAAAGATTAAAGTCAATGATGTATTAATTGTTCTTGATAATGTTGTATTCACTGAATCGTTTACAATCTTATTGAAATCTCCTTTTGTTTTACCAGCGATAAATTCACGTACACGGTCAAATACAATTACAGTATCGTTCATCGAGTAACCAATTACAGTTAAGATTGCTGCAATAAAGTGTTGATCGATTTCCATGTGCCAAGGCATAAATTTGTATGTCAACGAGTAAACCCCTAATACAAAGATTACGTCGTGCGCAACTGATACAATAGCACCTAATGAATACTGCCATTTACGGAATGAAATTACTAAGTAAACGAAGATAGCAGCCATTGAACCTAAAACAGCCCAATATGCGTTTTGTTTTACGTCTTTTGCAACACTTGGTCCGATTTTAGAAGCTTGAATAACTCCGTAAACTTTTCCTTCTGTAGCATTAACGAACTCTTCGTATGTAATATCTTTTGCATAGTAAGGTTTCAATCCTTTGTATAACAATTCGTTTACTTCTTGGTCAACTGTAGCACCTTCTTCTTCTACTTTGTATTTCGTAGTAATTTTCAACTGCTCTTTGTTACCAAAAACTTTAGCCTCAACGTTTACTCCGAATGCTTCTCCTAATTTTTCACTTACATCATTCGCAGAAACTTCTTTGTCAAATTTCACTTGGAACGTTCTACCTCCAACGAAATCCGTTCCTTCATCAAATCCATTGATAAAGAATGAAGCAAAAGAAACAACAACAATTACAGCTGAAAGACCGTACGTTGCTTTCTTCATTTTCAAGAAGTCAAAGTTGAAGTTTGTAAACCAGTTTTTCGTGATATTCGTTGCAAACATTAATGTTCTACCAGCTTTCACATCTCTATCCATAAAGATACGAGCGATGAAAATAGAAGTAAATAATGAAGTAGCGATACCAATTAATAAAGTAGTTGCGAATCCTTTGATAGGTCCTGATCCGAAAGCGAATAAGATAACCCCTGTAAGGATGTGCGTTACGTTAGCATCTACGATTGGACGCATAGCACCATGCCAGCTGTATGATTCTTTGATTGTATCCGCCAAACTCATACCCTTTCGCAAACATTCTTTCGCACGTTCGGAAATAATAATATTCGCATCTACTGCAGTACCCATGGTCAATACGATACCCGCAATACCTGGCAATGTCAATACAGCACCTAAACTTGCTAAAATACCAAACATGAACAATAAGTTAGCTAATAACGCAATATTTGCGTACCAACCAGCTCTACCATAGTAGAATGCCATCCATAACCAAACAACGATTAAACCAGCGATTGCAGATAACATACCTGCATCAATAGCTTGTTGTCCTAATGATGGTCCTACGATTTCAGATTGAACGATATCCGCACCTGCAGGTAATTTACCAGCACGTAAGATATTCGCTAAATCTTTTGCATCAGCAACAGAGAAGTCACCAGAAATAGATGATCTACCACCAGAGATTGCTCCGTTAGTAACACCTGGAGCTGAATACACCACGTTATCTAAAACGATTGCGATATTCGAACGCTCAGCAAATGCTTTTCCTGTTAATTCTTCCCAGATTTTAGCTCCTTTTGGGCTCATTGTCATACCAACAACTGGACGACCAAAGTTATCGTATTCATCTTGTGCACCTGTTACAACACTTCCACTTAAAGGAGGAACTCCTTCGCGGTTTGTTTTCAATGCATATAACTCAACGATATCTGGTGCCTTTTTACTTGGTTTACCCCAAACAAAACGAGCGTATTTTTGATCAGCTGGCAATAAGTTTCTAACGTCTTGACGTTTTAATAAACCATTTACCTTTACTGTATCTTTTGTTTGAACATATCCTAAAATAGGACTTCCTTGCTGTCCACCTCCAACGAATAAGCTGAATAAAGGACCTAATTCTTGCAATTGATCCGTCTCAGTAGAATCAGCTTTGATTCCACCTAATAATGCATCAACATCTGTTTTTGTTGAATCTTGAACTTGTTCAGTTTCTTTTGTTTCAGGTTTAGCCGCTTTATCAGTCGATTTTAAATACTCATTAGCAGAAGCTAAGTAGTTTCCAATTTCTTCAACTTTATACGTTTCCCAAAACTCTAATTGAGCAGTACTCTGTAAAAGATTCTTGATACGATCTACATCTTTTGCACCTGGCAATTCAACTAAAATACGTCCTGTATCACCAAGCATCTGAATATTCGGTTGTGAAACACCAAATTTGTCAATACGCTCTCTGAATACGCGGTACGCACTCTCAATAGATTCTTTTACTTTTTTGTCTAAGATAGCCTTTACTTGGTTATCTGACATACCTACTGTAATCTCACTTAAATTTCTGTTCGCAAAAATATCTCCAGAAGCTAATTTCACGCTACCTTTTGATTCTTTTTCAAAAGCAGCATAAAACGCATCAAGGTAACTTTGATTACCTTGTCTCATTGTCTCAGCCTCTGCCAATGCTTTATTAAAAACAGCATTTTTCGAATTATTCGCTAATCCTTTAAGGATGTCTTTGATTGAGATTTGTAACGTAACGTTAATACCTCCCTCTAAATCCAAACCTTTGTTGATTTGTTTAGCTCTTACTTCATTAAATGTCTGTCCTAAAAAAACTGTTTGATTACCAATAGAGTCTAAATAGTGTAATTCTTTCTCAGAATCCCCGTTAGCAAAAGCTTTCGCTTTGTCCTCATAATGGCCTGTAACAAAGGTGAAAGACAACTGATAAATACTTACCAGAGCAAAAATTATTGCAAAAAATTTAACAAGTCCCTTGTTTTGCATTATTACTAAAAATTAATTAATTATTTTTTTAAAACGAGCAAATATAAAATATGATGCTAGATTAACCAATTCTTTTAGCAAGTTTATCGCTAAAAAAATAAGGATTTCCATTTCTATTTGCCCGACATGTTATAATTATTTTATGAAAGTATATTGTGAAGTTCTTTATTTACCTCCTTAATAGCTTCCGCACTCTTACGAAATTCGTCTTTTTCTTCTTTATTTAAAGTAACGTCAACGATTTTTTCAATTCCGTTTTTTCCGATAATACAAGGAACACCAATAAAAATATTTTGTTCTCCATATTCCCCTTCCAATAAAGTTGAACAAGGTATTAATTTTTTTCTATCGTGCAAGATACTATCTACTAAATATGCAACTGCTGCTCCTGGTGCATACCAAGCGGATGTACCTAAAAGCTTCGTCAATGTTGCTCCACCAACCATCGTTTGTTTTACCACTTCTTGTTGATCGGCTTCTGACAGCAACTGTGTAACAGGAATTCCTTTATACGTTGCTAAACGAATAAGCGGAATCATAGTTGTATCACCATGTCCACCAATCACCATTCCTTCGATATCCGCTACGGGTTTATCTAATTTCTGGCTTAAGAAATACTTGAAACGAGCCGAGTCTAAAGCGCCTCCCATTCCAATAATTCTATTCTTAGCTAAACCTGATATTTTCAAGGCAGCCAAAGCCATAGTATCCATTGGATTGGTCACAATAACAAAAATCGCATTAGGTGAAACAGTCAATGCATTTTCCATCACACTTTTCACAATTGCGGTGTTTGTTCCAATTAATTCTTCACGTGTCATCCCCGGTTTTCTTGGAATTCCGGAAGTAATCACAACAACATCACTGTTCACAGTACGGGCATACTGTTTTGTTACCCCTTTGACTACGGTGTCAAATCCTGAGTTAGCAGCGCATTGCATGATATCCATCGCTTTACCTTCAGCTAATCCTTCAGCAATATCTACGAGTACTACCTCGCTTGCTATTTGCCTAAATGCGATAACCTCGGCGCATGTTGCACCAACGTTACCTGCTCCAATTACAGATACTTTCATAATTAAATGGCTTTTAAAGTTTTCGTTAAACAAAAAAAGGTCAATGCAAATATGCTTGACCTTTTATTTTAGATATTTTTAATTAAGCATCGATTTTCGCGTACGTTGCATTTTTCTCAATAAAGTCTCTACGTGGTGGAACTTCATCCCCCATCAACATTGAGAAAACCAAATCGGCTTCTTTTAAATCGTCAATTCTAACTTGTCTTAAGATACGGTGCTCAGGATTCATTGTAGTTTCCCACAATTGTTCTGCGTTCATCTCTCCAAGACCTTTGTATCGTTGTACACTTGATCCATTCCCCATCTCTTCCATTAAATCGATACGCTCTTCATCGCTCCAAGCATAAACTTTACGCTGTCCTTTTTTCACCATATATAACGGTGGTGTTGCGATAAATACGTGTCCATTCTCAATCAATCCTCTCATATAACGGAAGAAGAAAGTCAAAATAAGCGTTGCAATGTGGCTACCGTCCACGTCGGCATCACACATAATCACTACTTTATGGTAACGCAGTTTTTCAAGATTTAAGGCTTTACTATCTTCTTCTGTTCCAATAGTAACCCCTAAAGCAGTAAAGATATTTTTAATCTCCTCACTTTCGAACACTTTGTGTCCCATTGCTTTTTCAACGTTCAAAATCTTACCACGCAAAGGTAAAATTGCTTGAAAATTACGATCACGTCCTTGTTTGGCAGTTCCACCCGCCGAGTCACCCTCGACAAGGAATACCTCACATTTCTTTGGATCTTGCTCAGAACAATCCGATAATTTACCTGGAAGACCTCCTCCAGTCATTACCGTTTTACGCTGAACCATTTCACGTGCTTTTTTCGCAGCATGTCTAGCTTGTGCAGCTAAAATTACTTTTTGCACGATGATTTTTGCATCATTTGGATTTTCCTCTAAGTAATTCTCCAACATTTCAGCAACAGCCTGACTCACCGGAGAAACAACTTCTCTATTCCCCAATTTAGTTTTTGTCTGACCTTCAAACTGTGGCTCCATTACCTTCACAGAGATAATAGCGGTTAATCCCTCACGGAAATCATCCCCACTAATTTCAAATTTCAACTTATCTAACAATCCAGAAGCATCTGCATACTTTTTCAACGTACGAGTTAATCCCATACGGAAACCTTGTAAATGCGTACCTCCTTCGTGTGTATTAATATTATTCACGTACGAATAGATATTCTCTGAATACGTATCATTATACACTAAAGCAACCTCAACTGGAACATCTCCTTTTTCTGATTCCATCCAGATTACTTCATTGATAATAGGCGTACGGTTTCCATCTAAAAACTTGATAAATTCTTTCAATCCTTCTTTAGAAAAGAAAACCTCACTTTTTTGCTGTCCTTTCTCATCTACTTCACGTGCATCCGTCAAATTGATAGTCAATCCTTTGTTCAAGAAAGCCAACTCACGTAAACGAGACGCTAATGTATCATACGAGTATTCTAATGTTTGTGTAAAGATGGTCGGATCGGGTTTAAACATTACGGTTGTCCCTCTCTTATCCGTTTCACCAATAACTTTTACTGGAAATAAAGCTTTACCTTTTGAATATTCTTGTTCATAGATTTTTCCATCGCGGTAAACAGTCGCTCTCAATAAATCAGATAACGCGTTCACACACGATACTCCTACCCCGTGTAAACCTCCAGATACCTTGTATGAATCTTTATCGAACTTTCCTCCTGCACCAATTTTGGTCATTACTACCTCTAAAGCAGATACTCCTTCTTTTTTGTGAATATCAACGGGAATACCACGACCATTATCTTCAACAGTAATCGAGTTGTCTTCGTTAATAACTACATTAATGGTATCACAATGTCCCGCTAATGCCTCATCAATAGAGTTATCTACTACCTCATATACAAGGTGGGTGTAATCCGCGCACTCCTACATCTCCAATATACATGGAAGGACGCATTCTTACGTGCTCCATTCCTTCTAGTGCCTGAATACTATCGGCTGAATAATTTCCCTTATTTACTTCTTGGCTCATAATAATTTTCTAAAATAAGTAACGTACAAATATAGCTTTTTTTAAACAATTTATCAACTTCTCTTCTCCTTATCTCAACGTTTTTCGTATTTAATTTAAACATTTCTAACAAAAAACGGAAGGTCTCAAATTACAATAATATTCCATCTTTTCACAAAAAAGTTCTACTTTATTTTCAGCTGGATCAATTCAAAATAAAACAGGTGTAAACTTTCGCTTACACCTGTTTTATTTATCAATCTAATTCTTTTTTTTACTCTAAAAAATTAACCGTAAAATCACAATTATTAAAAGAAAATGAATCGTGTAATTTACGTCCCAACAATGCTTTCGCAATGGGTGCATCCATAGAAACACCTAAAACCGATACGTCGTCTACGGATACTTTCGGCAAGGCAGCAGCCAAAAATAAATAAACTGTATTGACTTTTACAATGCTTCCAAACTCTACGATATCTGAGTTTTTATGCTCATCTACGCGCTTGACAACCTCTCTTAGATCAAGGCTCTCTTTAATTTTTTTGGCAATATTTTCTTGCTCTAAATGCATCATAGACAAAGCTGTTTCGTGTTTATCCCCTGCAGAGCTTTTTGCATCTGTTTGGGCATCCACCGCTAAATCTTCGACAATACCTCGGAGGGCATCAATCTTATCATCTAATCGCTGTAAAAATGTAGCCTTTAATTCTTGTTTTAGTGTCATTTCTAATTTCTTAAATACCTTATAGGTTCTGTTTTGCTGTTTGAGCAACAAAAGTAGTCCAATAAACTATGAAAAAAAATTAAAAATTGAGAATAAAACGGCTTTAAACTAAAAAAATATGATTTTTAACAATATTTAAGTCGCAATTATTCTCAAAAATCGAATTTATAAATTAGCTCCACCCATTACCTGTATACCTTGAGATTTGAAGCTTCCCCACTGATTATACGTTTCATTCAACAGGTTATTTCCCTTTAAAAATACGGTCCAATTTTTTGTTGGTCTATACCCTACTTTCAAGTTCAAATCTGCATATCCATCTACTTTTCTCACTGCATCCGCTACATTTCCACCATCTAGTGAAAAATCGTGGTTAACAAACATGTCTTTTCGCTCTCCAACATACTGTAAATCCATTCCTGCAAACCATTGTTCTGTAAAGTTAATCAAGGCATCTGCACCAACTCTTATTTTAGGTAATCCCCAAGCTTCTGCTGTATTTGTGTCATAGTGGTTGTATTCTCCATGAACACCTAATAGCAAGGTATTATCAATATCAAAACGCAATTCCCCAAACAAACGAAACGTTTCTACCTCAGCATAGGCTACATTAAAAGCATTGCCGTATAAATACCCTAAACGTTTTGTATTTGATGAATAAGGAGTAGAAACAAATAATGCTTTGTCATTTTCCTTTAAATAAGAAGCTTTAATATTATACGAGATGGTATGATCTAATTTTCCTTTCATCCCCACGTGAAAATCATAGGTCTTATCTGTTGGCAACAGCATCGCTTCTGGTGATACAAATGGATTTTGATCAACGAAATCTTTAAATGAATTTTGCGTCAAACGACCATCAATCCCAGCATAAGCAATTACAATATTCGGCACTAAGTTATAAGAAGCCTTTACTTGTGGGTAAAATTTAAAACTATTATCTGAACTACCTCCTACTTTACCATTGTTGTAGTATAAACCTACCCCTAATTGCACGAAGTAATCATCTCCTTTCAAAACAACACTAGGCTCTGCACCGAAATTAAAATGCTTATCACTTAATTTTTGTGTCGCAATAGCAGTATTAGCATAATCCCAACCTTGGTCCGTTAAAAAGGTTTGTTTTCTATAATCTGAACTCACATAATCCACTACCAAGTTCAACTTACCAATAATTCCTTCATCAAATGCCGTTTCCACTCTTGGTTTGAATACAAAGCGATTTTCAGCACGATCAAAATCATCACTAAAGTTGTTGTAATACACATCCACGCCTTTGATTGGTAAATCTTCAAAAGATACAGATCCATCAAAATAGAACGATTTATACTTTTGTTTTGGATTGATGCTAACTATGGTACTCTGAGGAATCAGGTCGCCCATTTCCTCTTGAGGTAAACCATACCAGTTCAATGTTTGATAAGAACCTCCTACCTCTGTGTTCCATCCTATTTTCTTTTTCTGTCCAGAAAAATTAATACCTGCTTTCGTTTTAGAAAAATCATCATCTAACAACAAGTTCTTAATTCCCCCTTGAGAAGAAAAGTGGTTCACGAATCCAGCAATATAACTATCCGGATCGATTTGGCCACTCAAAAACAATTCCCCATTGATATTCGTATAATTACCAATAGCAAATAAGGCATAGTTATCAAAACGCTCTAAATTGCGCTTTGCCTCTACTTTTGCTGCTTCTCCTTTTGTAGGTACAAAGGTAGACGCTACCGGAAAGGAAGTAATTGTATAAACAACCTCTTTCTTTTTCCCTTTAACATCTTCATCTAAATTAGGCATTTCTCTCACTTTGAATGCCTCCGAAACAGTTGCATCATAACGTCTTACTACGTCCACAACTTCTGTTCCTAAATCACTTTTATTTTTATCTTGAGCAACCGCTGCACCAACGAACAATACACTTGATACAAAGGTTAATATTTTTATCTGCTTCATAATTACTTTCTAATTCGATTAAACCTTACTGTACTACAGATGAATTGCTTTTCGCTTCTTGGCCCTTAATGGTGTTCAATTCTTGTTGTGCCTCTGCAACAACATCCGAAAATTCTCCAAAATTCTTAATTACGCTATCCAAGATATACGTCGCTTGATACGCATCTTTTAAGCTATAGAAATTTTTCGCCATCAATACCAATCCTTTTGCCCCGTAATACTTATAGGTTGAATAGTCTTTTGCTAATTTTTGAACACTCTCATTAGAAGCATCGAACTTGCTGTCCATACGCTTAAAGAACGCATCATAATACAAGGCCTCAGCCGCTAATTCCCCTTTGGCAATTTTAGCTACATCTGCATATCCTTTTTTCGCCTTGTCGTATTGTTTATTTGCAAAAGCCGTTCTCGCAATAATAATTTGCGCATCACTCTTAACCTTATCGTCTATTTTAGCCATTTTCAATACCTGCTCAGCATAATCTAAAGCGTTGGTATAATCTTCTTCTTGATAATACAGTTTCATCAAATTCGACTTCGCAAAAACTTTATTTTGTTCTTGAGCAGCCTCATTTTCCAATCGACTCAACATCAATAACGCCTGATCGGTATCTTTATCTTTCAAGTACATTTCAGCCAAACGCGATAAACTCACCTCCACATATTCATTTTTGTTGCCTTCAACAACTGCTAAATAATGAGTTTGTGCTTTTTTCGGATTATTAGCCGCAAAATACATTTGTCCTAAATAAAAATGAGCTTGTAACGCTTTTAATCCTTTTGGATATGCAGCTAAATATTTCTCAAAACCAGCAATTGCAGCTTGCGTATTATTCTGCATATACTGTTTCTCCGCAGACTCATACGTATCCTTATCTAACTCCAAGTCACTTACACTTACAAATGACAAGCCTTTAACCCAAGCCCCATATTCATCTACCTTTCCTTGATCTACATAAACCAATCGAGCATTTTGTACCGCTTCAATCGCTTCTGCACTAGTCGGGTATTTTGCGACAACCTCTTTAAATTTAACCAATGCCTCATCTGGTCTATTCGCGTTGTAGTGAATTAAACCTTGACGCAATAAAGCCTTAGAAGCATAAGAACTCTTCGGGAAATTTTTCAATAATTGATCAAAAATAGGCGTTGCTTTTTGTGGTTGTTGCATCACAACATACGTCATTCCTAATTCATATAAAGCGTTATCCGCTAAACTTGATTTCGGATAATCTTTAGTAAAAGCAATTAAATCATCTGCTTTTTTCTGTAAACGATCTACGAATCCATAAGCCAATGCTTTTTGAAAACGCGCATACTCGACATCTACCTTATTAGCCTCAATCACTTTATTGTATGACTCCATAGCAGCCCAATAACTTCCCTCAACAAATTGACTATCCCCTAAACGAAGATAAGCATCAACACGTCTTGCCTCGTCTTTTGGCGCTGTTGCTATAAAGCTTTGAAACTGCTTTGCTGCATTGCTATAATCCTTCTGCTTGAAGTACGTATACCCTAAACCGTAGTTTACATTTTTGTATTCGTTGGTGTTTTTAGCTTGTGGGCTACCTAAGAAGCTCACATAAGAGGAAATCGCTTCCGAAAACTTATTCAACGCATAATTAGATTCTGCTTGCCAATAATAAGCACGAGCGGTGAATGCTCCATCTTGACGTTCTACTAAAGATTTAGTAAACATAGCTAAAGCCTCGTCATACTTTCCTTCAGCAAACAATTCTAATCCGCGATAAAACGTTACCTTTTGGTAGGCTTCTTTATTTGCTGTTGTTTTGTTCTTCTCTAAAAGCACTAAAGCTTCTGAAAAGTTTTTAGAAGTAATATACGAATCGATTAACAACCCTTCCATCTCCTCTTTATAAGGTGAAGTTGGGTATTTCTCCATGAATCCGCTGATTACTTTTGGTGCACTTTGGTAAGCATTTCCAATATCATAGCTCAACTTCCCGTAATTCAAATAAGCATCTTCTTGAATACTGGCATCGAAACGCATCTCCGAAGCATTTTTAAATGCATTCAAAGCCTGTGTTTTTTTATGTGTATGTAAATAGCTTTCCCCTAAGTGGTAGTATGCATTTTGAGCAATAGCATTATCTCCATCGATAATTTTATTGAATTGCTCAATTGCTTTTTCATAGTCTTTCGACTTGTAATAAGCGTATCCTAATTGATAGTAATCCGTATTATTCCACTTGCCGTTTTTCCCTTTATACTCTAATAAATAAGGAAGGGCTTTGTCATATTGTTTGAGGTTAAAGTAACTCTCTCCAATAATCTTTGAAAGTTCTGATTTTTCTTGTGGATTGGATTTATTGATCTGCGATAAACCATCTGTAATCGCTTGCTCAAAATTTCCTGTTTTGAAATTCATATCCGCTTGAAAGTACCCCATTTTCTCTTTGTACTTTTCCTTGCTTTCTACTTTTTCAAACAGCTTTTTCGCATCGTCAAAATTATCGGTATCGTAAGCGATATACCCTAAATAATAGGTTGCTTGCTCACTCCATTCGCCGTTTGGACTTACTTTTTCTAAGTATTTCTTTGCCTCTTTTCTGTTCTTCATGTAAAAAGAACTATATCCTTTTTCAAAGAAGAATCGATCAGCTACTTTTTCTGTTTCAATTACATGGTCTTTTACTTTAGCTGCATAATGAGCCGCCTTTGCAAATTGACCTCTAGTGAAATAGTAGTCTGTTGCTTCGATATACGCAATATTCTGCTTGGAACTCGTTGGATAATTGGCAACAAAATCATCAATTTTGTTTTCCGCACCACTTTGATCCAATCGAATAGCACAATTCGCGATATAATACGCACAATCCGCTTCTATTTCTTTATTCTCTGAACTATTTTCTTTCTTTATTTTATCAAACAATAGTTGGGCTGCTAAATACTCTTGTTCATTATACAGCGCTACTGCATGATTAAACGTTGCATAAGGACCTGTATATACAGCTGTTTGCTGTGCATAAAGGCTCATACTACCCACTAGTGCAGCTATACAAGCCAACCTATTAATTCTACGCATTGATTTTCTATTTATTTTAGTGTCAAATATAACGATTTATACCCTTTTTAAACAGTATACCTTTATATTTTATTGTACAAAAAACCAACTTAATCTTAAAATTATGGGTTAAAATCTAAAGAAAATATTTTTCACTTTCCATTTATCCTTTTACAAATCCCTCAAAACCAACACAAACCCAAGTACAACCATAAAAAAAGGAGCGAATGGTTATTCGCTCCTTCTATTCTATCTCTATATTTCCTTCTATATAGACAAATGACCATTTGCCTCTTAGCAGGATGATATGCTATTTTTAGTTCCAGGTGAATCTTATTCGGCCTTACGATTTCAAATTATCGAAATACGCTTTCAAAATTTCTTCTCTAAAGTCTGGATGGGCAATTTCAGCCATGGCTGCTACCCTTTGTTTGAGTGTTTTACCGTACAAATCAGCTACTCCATATTCCGTAACGATATATTGTGCGTGTGCACGTGTTGTAACAACTCCAGCGCCTTGACGCAAGAAGGGAACAATTCGATTATGCCCTTGGTTACTCGTAGAAGCTAAAGCAATAATTGCTTTTCCACCTTCACTCAAAGAAGCCCCGCGAACAAAATCCATTTGCCCTCCTACTCCAGAATACATGCGATGTCCAATAGAGTCCGCACAAATTTGCCCTGTTAAATCCACCTCAATAGCAGAGTTAATTGCCACTACTTTTGGATTCTTGCGAATAATTGCGGTATCGTTTACATAGCTCGATTCTTTCAGTACTATAAAGGGGTTATTATCGACAAAATCGTAGAGTTTCTTAGAACCAATTAAGAAAGTAGCTAACGCCCTTCCTTTGGCAATTTTCTTTTTCGAGCAATCAATCACCCCATTTTGGATTAAATCAATCACCCCGTCCGAAAACATTTCTGTATGTAGTCCTAAATTTTTATGGTTATTCAATTGAGCCAAAACAGCATTGGGAATAGACCCAATCCCCATTTGAAGGGTACTCTCATCTTCAATTAAATTAGCCACAAATTTTCCAATTGTCGCTTCTTTTTCTGTAATAACAACTTCTTTAGCCGCATAAATTGGACAATCATAATCCACAGCTAAATCAATTTTTGAGCTATGCAATACACTATCACCAAATGTACGTGGCATTTGTGGGTTAATTTGCGCAATAACCACTCTCGCTCTCTCCATTGCTGCCACACAAGCTTCTACAGATACCCCAAGCGAACAAAATCCATGTTCATCTGGTGGAGAAACTTGAATTAAAACAACGTCTACTTTTAGCACGCCTTTTCTAAACAACATAGGAACTTCACTTAAAAAAACTGGGGTATACGATCCGTTACCCGCTGCTAATGTATGGCGTACGTTTTTACCAATGAAGAACGAATTGACGTGAAAGCTTCCTGACAACGCAGGATCTGCATAAAGCGCTTCTCCTTCTGTGTGAATATGACAAAATTCAACATTGCGCAATTCACCAGCTCGATCACTAATCGCTTTGGTTAAGACATTTGGGGTTGCAGCCGCCGCATGGACATAAATTCGATCTCCAGATTGTACAACTTTAGCAGCTTCTTGAGCAGATACATATTTCATAGATTCAGTTTTTCTTATCAGGTTAATTTTTAGCTTTTTAATTCCGAATACAAATTACTGCTTTTTAACAAAGAAAAGAACTGATATTCATCATATCTACCAAAAAACTCCAACTATTACCAAAAAAACAAGAAAAAATGACTAAAACTCAAATATATACAAATTGGAATAAAAACGGTTGCATCTTTCTGAGCAAAAGGAGTATTTTTCACTTTTTTACCAAGTCCAACATACTTAAAATCTCCAATAACACGCAATCCGAACAAGAGGCCAATCCAAAAATACGCCCATTGGCCAATCGCTAAAAAACCTAAATTTAGTATTGCTGCTGCAAACAAGCAACAAGCCACAAATAAAGTCCCACCTTTTCTAGGTTGAAAAATAGGCTCTCCTGTGGTTGTACTAGGAATAGCAAATTGCGTTCCCCAAAGACCGCCGAATACCCAAAACAGGTGTATTCCTCCTAATAAAAGAAAGATTATTGCATTTATCCCTTGAATACCTTCTATCATCACGTTTCGTTTATTATGAACTACAAAACTACTGTATCAGCAAAAAAGGCACATTCACTTAAGTTAACTCTTCGTTTTTATTGATGCGTTTTTTTAATCGAGAGAGCGATTGCGGTTGAATGCCGATATAGCTGGCAATATGTTTCTGCGCCACTACATCCAAAATTTCAGGCTGTTTCATCAGCAAATAGGTATAACGCTGCTCAATGGTGTAAAAAAGTAAAAAGTCGATGCGCTCTTTTGCGGATAAGAAAATAGCATCCGACATTAATCTTCCTATTTTTTGCCAATAAAAAGAGGATTCATATAGCTCAAACAACTCTTTTTTTCGAATGAGCAAAACTTTCGTATCCACAAGAGCTTCGATCTCCATGGTAGAAACTTGTCCAGAAAGCAACCCTTCATAATGCGTAAAAATATCGTGTGTTAAAGAAAAGGAAAACGAAATATCTTTTCCTTCTGCATCGAGATAAAACATACGCAAGGCCCCTTCCTCTACTCGACCTACATATTCACATACCTCGCCAATACGCAGAAGAGATTCCCCTTTTTTGAATTCTCTTTCCACCACAACATCGTGCAATGCTTCTAAAATCTCATCTACCCAAACCGTATTTTTCATCTGTTTTCTTTTACTGCTATCTCCGCTTTATTTCTTGCCTATCAAAGGTAAACCATTCTATTCCATTCCCATCTTTGCCTAGCGAATTACCGCGTATCTTTATCGCTCTTCTCTCTTTTTTTACATAAATAAGTAGTATTTTTGCTAGATAATCTCATTGTAACACATGACATCGATTAATACAAAGACTTTACAAGATTTAGAATTTAATACCGTTTTAACTTTCGTTTCCAATCTCTGTGTGACAGAAAGCGGAAAGGAACTGGCCATGGAGATTGTTCCGTACAAAACAAAAGAACAAACTTTACATGCCCTCCAACAAACCTCAGAATATTTAGCTTCTTTTACCAACAACAACGTTATTCCCAATCATTATTTTGAAGGGATTGACTATGAACTAAAATTCTTAGGCATTGAAGACAGCTTCCTAGAAGTAAGTAGTTTTAAAAAGATATATAACCTAACAGAGACAACGAGTAATTTAATCACCTATTTCAAAAAATTCAGTGATTATTATCCTTATCTCTCTTCAGATACCGCTACCCTAACCTTAGAAAAGAGCATTTTAAAAGAAATTGAAAATGTACTGGATAAATATGGGGAGATTAAAGACAATGCTTCGGTAGATTTATTATCGATTCGCAAGAGCATTAATTTGGTTCGCGGTAAGATTAACCAGAGTTTTGGTTATGCCTTATCTCAATACAACAGCGCGGGATATCTTGATGATATTCGAGAAACTATTGTAGATAACCGACGTGTATTAGCGGTAATAGCTATGCACCGTCGAAAAGTTAAGGGAAGTGTTTTAGGGCAGTCCAAAACGGGAAGTATCATTTATATTGAACCAGAAGCGACCTTGCATTTTTCGAGAGAGCTCAACAATTTAGAATACGAAGAACGAGAAGAAATCGTTCGCATTTTAAAAACGCTAACCAACAGTATTCGTCCATTCAGAACGTTATTATTGGAGTATACCCAATATTTGAGTTTACTTGACATTACCGCAGGAAAGGCAAAATATGCACTAAAGATCAATGGCTTACTCCCTGAAATACGCGAAGAAAAGAGTCTGTATTTCAGAGAAGCCTACCATCCTATTTTGTGGTTAAACAACAAAGAAAAGAGAAAGGTTACGCATCCACAGACGATTCAATTGGAACAAGACAGTCGAATCATTGTGATTTCAGGACCAAATGCAGGAGGAAAAAGTATCACGTTAAAAACCGTTGGATTACTACAGCTGATGTTGCAATCGGGATTATTAATTCCGGTACACGAACGCAGTCATACATTTTTATTTGATCGCATCTTAACGGATATTGGTGATAATCAATCGATTGAAAATCATTTAAGCACTTATAGCTATCGATTAAAAAATATGAATTATTTTTTGAAGAAATGTAATTCAAATACCTTATTTTTAATAGATGAATTCGGAACAGGATCTGATCCAGAATTAGGAGGTGCATTAGCCGAAGTTTTCTTAGAAGAATTCTATGATCGAGAGGCTTATGGTATCATTACCACCCACTATACGAATTTAAAAATCTTAGCAGATCAATTACCTGATGCTACCAATGCTAATATGCTTTTTGACGAAAAGTCGTTAGAACCCCTGTACAAATTGAATATCGGTCAAGCAGGTAGTTCCTTTACTTTTGAAGTCGCACAAAAGAATGGTATTCCTTTTAGTTTAATCAACCGAGCAAAGAAGAAAGTAGAAACGGAAAAAGTTCGCTTCGACAAAACCATTGCCAATTTACAGAAGGAAAGACACAAACTGGAACGCACCTCTCAAAACCTAAAAGAAGAAGAAACAAAGGCAAGAGAAGAAAGCAAAAAATTAGAGGGCATCAATGCAAAAGTTCAAGATAAGCTAGAGCGTTACCAAGAATTATATGATTCCAACCAACGTTTGGTTTATCTGGGTCAGAAATTAGATGACTTATCCGAAAAATACTTCAACAACAAGAGTAAAAAGACCCTATTTAGTGAATTGCTCAAAGTAGTTGAAATTGAAAACTCCAAGCGCAAAAAAGTTACCCTTCAGGAGAAAAAGAAAAAAGAGACGGAACAAAAAGCTTTACTCCAAGAAGTAGAGAAAAAAGTAGAAGTTATTCGCAAGGAGAAGAAAGAGAAAAAAGAGATTCAAAAACAGCAAGAAGAGAGCAATAAGACGAAATTTCCACTTAAAGTTGGTGATCGCGTTAGAATGCTTGAAGGAAGAGCTGTTGGAACGATTGACAGTATTGAAAAGAAAACCGCTACGGTGAATTATGGTTTCTTTACGTCAAAAGTAAACATAGATCAACTTGAAATGGTAGAGCGTAAAAAATGATAGAAGAACTCCCTAAAAACAAAAAAATTGTTCTTTTTGACGGCGTATGCAACCTATGTGACAATGTAGTCAAAAAGGTGATTGCCGCAGATCGACAAGATCAATTCCGATTTACCTCATTGGATTCGGAATTGGGACAAAAAATTCTACAGCAAATTGGTGTAGATCGCGCACAAACAGACAGTATTGTACTATACATACCTGGAGAAGCTTATTACGTCAAGTCACAAGCTGCATTGATGATTGCCAAATATCTTGGTGGTTGGCATTCGCTATTGACAATTTTTCTGATTTTACCTACCAAATTAGCCGATTCGCTTTATGATTATATAGCAAAAAATCGCTACAAATGGTACGGGAAAAAAGATCAATGTATGATTCCCAGTGAGTCAATCCGAAAAAAGTTCTTATAATAATACGAACTTTAGATTTTAAATATTAACACCAAATTTATTTCACTTAAACTAAGGCAATCCGTATATTTGCCTACAATAAAATTATTTTCGAATGCATATTTCATACAATTGGTTAAAGCAATTCATTAAGTTAGACATCACGCCAGAAGAAACATCAGAAATTCTTACGGATTTAGGTCTTGAGGTTGAGGGAATTACTCAATATGAAAGCTTAAAAGGAGGTTTAAGAGGAGTTGTTGTAGGACATGTATTATCTTGCAGTAAACACCCCAATGCAGATAAACTAAATGTTACAAAAGTTGATTTAGGAACGGGGGAACCTGTACAAATCGTTTGTGGTGCTCCAAACGTAGCTGCTGGACAGAAAGTACCAGTTGCAACTATTGGCACAGAGTTGTACGATGCTGAAGGAAATGCATTTCAAATTAAAAAAGGTAAAATCAGAGGAGAAGATAGCTTCGGGATGATTTGTTCTGCTGTTGAATTAGGCATCGGAACAGATGGAAGTGGAATCTTAGTTTTAGATGAGTCTATTGCTCCTGGAACTCCTGCTGCTACAATCTTCAATATTACAACGGATCAAGTTTTTGAAATCGGACTTACACCAAACCGTTCTGATGCAATGAGCCACTGGGGCGTTGCTAGAGATTTGCGTGCAGGTCTTTTACAAAATCCAAAAATAGAAACTCCACACAAAGAATTAATTACACCTGCTGTAAGTAAATTCAAAGTAGAGCGCAGAACCCTTAAAATGGATGTAATCGTTGATGATTACAAAAAAGCACCACGCTATTGTGGGGTTACCATTTCTGGAATTGAAGTAAAATCTTCTCCAGAATGGTTACAAAATCGCTTAAAAGCCATTGGTATTACACCTAAAAACAACATT
This sequence comes from Myroides gitamensis, assembly GCF_029894455.1. Classification (NCBI taxonomy): domain Bacteria; kingdom Pseudomonadati; phylum Bacteroidota; class Flavobacteriia; order Flavobacteriales; family Flavobacteriaceae; genus Myroides; species Myroides gitamensis. The sequence continues at coordinate 732,319 of NZ_JARYHN010000001.1, read as the reverse complement.
GTAGACGTAACAAACTACGTATTACACGACTTAGGACAGCCCTTACATGCTTTTGACGCAGCTAAAATCAAAGGAAGTAAAGTTATTGTAAAAACAGTGGCTGAAGGAACGAAATTCGTTACTTTAGACGGAGTAGAACGCACCTTACATCAAGATGATTTGATGATTTGTGACGAAAATGGACCAATGTGTATCGCTGGTGTGTTTGGTGGATTAAAATCTGCCGTTTCAGAAAACACAACAACTATCTTCTTAGAAAGTGCATACTTCAACCCAGTTAGCGTTAGAAAAACAGCAAAAAGACATAGTTTAAATACTGATTCATCTTTCCGTTTTGAAAGAGGAATTGATCCATCTATTACGGAATACGCATTAAAACATGCGGCTCTATTAATTCAAAGTGTAGCTGGTGGTGAAATTACATCGGATATCGTTGACTTATACCCTAAGAGAGTAGAAGATCATTCGGTATTCTTGAATTTCAATAACATCAACCGCATCTTAGGAGAAGATATCTCTAAAGAAACAATCAAAACGATTTTAGTTTCGCTAGATATCAAAGTACACAGCATGTCTGATGTTGGATTGGGAATTACCGTTCCTGCTTATCGCGCAGATGTAACGAGAGAAATTGACGTTATTGAGGAAATCCTACGTGTGTATGGATACAACAACATTAGCTTCTCTTCAAAATTAAACGCAACAATCTCAAATAGTTCAAGAACAGAAGATCACCGCGTTCAAAATATCATCGCAAATCAATTGGTTGCTCAAGGATTCCACGAAATCATGAACAATTCATTGACTACGCCAGAGTATAGTAATCTAACAGAAAGTATCAACAAGAGCTATCAAGTAGATATCGTAAACCCATTAAGTACAGATCTATCTGTAATGAGACAATCTTTATTGTTTGGTGGTTTAGAGTCTATTTCTTACAATATCAATAGAAAAAACAGCGATTTACGTTTATTCGAATTTGGTAAAACCTACCACAAGATGTTGAACAACTTCGAAGAGAATAAACACTTCGCTCTATTTGTAACGGGTAATAGTACTCCAGCTTCGTGGAACTCTCAACAAAAACCAAGCGACTTCTTCGAATTCAAAGGATATATCTTGAGTATCTTAAGTCGATTAGGCTTAACGAAGTTCACAACGCAACCGACAGAAAATGACGCGTTCTCAGAAGGGATTACTTATTTTGTAGGTAAAGAGGCGATTGTTGACTTTGGAGTCCTTAAAAAGGCCATAACAAAGCAATTTGACATCAAACAAGAGGTTAGCTACGCTGATTTTAAATGGGATGCAATCTTAAAATTAGTAAGCAGCAAAATCAAATTTACCGATTTGAATAAATTCCCAACGGTAAAAAGAGATTACGCTTTACTATTGGATGAAAAAGTAACCTTCGATGAAATCTTCAATATCGTTAAACAAGTAGATAAAGCCATCATTAAAGATGTTACGTTATTTGACGTTTACCAAGGCGATAAAATTGAAGACGGTAAGAAATCCTATGCGATTTCAATCTTAATGGAAGACAGTACTAAAACACTTACTGAAAGCCAGATTGAGAAGATTATGGGTAAAATCCAATACCAATTAGAAAATAATATAGGAGCTCAATTGAGATAATAAAAAAAGCGGTCATATGACCGCTTTTTTTTTGTTTACAGTTGACTGTACACTGTTAACCGTAAACAAAAAAAGCCACATCTTTGATGTGGCTTTTTTATATTTGAACCTAGGATTAACCTAAAACTTCTTTTACTTTTTTCCCGATTTCAGCAGGAGAATCAACAACGTGAATTCCACACTCACTCATGATTCTTTTCTTAGCAGCAGCTGTATCATCTGCTCCACCTACAATAGCACCAGCGTGTCCCATTGTTCTTCCTTTAGGTGCAGTTTCTCCAGCGATGAATCCGATAACTGGTTTTTTGTTTCCGTTTTCTTTGATCCATCTTGCAGCGTCAGCTTCTAACTGTCCTCCGATTTCACCAATCATGATGATTGCTTCTGTTTCAGGGTCAGCCATTAATAATTGTACAGCTTCTTTTGTTGTAGTTCCAATGATTGGATCTCCACCTATTCCGATTGCTGTAGTAATTCCTAAACCTTCTTTTACTACTTGGTCAGCAGCTTCGTAAGTTAAAGTACCTGATTTAGAAACGATTCCTACAGTTCCTTTTTTGAATACGAAACCTGGCATAATACCAACTTTAGCTTCACCTGGAGTGATAACTCCTGGACAGTTTGGTCCTACTAATCTACAGTCTCTTGTGTTAATGTAGTCATAAGCTTTAATCATATCCGCTACTGGAATACCTTCAGTAATACAAATAATTACTTTGATACCAGCGTCTGCAGCTTCCATAATAGCGTCTGCAGCGAATGCAGGCGGTACAAAAATGATAGATGTATCTGCACCTACTTTTTCAACAGCATCTGATACTGTATTGAATACTGGACGATCTAAATGGCTTGTTCCACCTTTTCCTGGAGTTACACCACCTACAACGTTTGTTCCATATTCAATCATCTGAGAAGCATGAAAAGTACCTTCGCTTCCAGTAAATCCTTGAACGATTATTTTTGAATCTTTATTTACTAAAACACTCATGATCTTGTTTTTAATTTATTTTTAAAACTTACTTCCTACAAAAATAAACAATTCTAATCAGCTTTAAAACTTTTTAGGTGCAATCTTCGTTAAATAAGCCTTAACAATTATCGATTAATTATCTATTCTTTTCCTCTACTCCTAGTTATTTCTCTAATCTCTTTAGATCTTCTAAAATAGATGGTATTTTTTTCATATTAGCCATTTGTTTTAGCTTTTCTCTTGACTCTTCTGCAGGATATCCAAAGTAGACTTTTCCTCCTTCTAAGCTCTTAGAAACACCTGATTGTGCTAAAACAACCGCTTTTGTACCAATGGTAATTCCACTTGTTGTACCTACTTGCCCCCAAAGCGTTACCTCATCTTCAATCACAACACATCCTGCAATTCCTGTTTGAGCTGCAATTAAACAACGCACACCAATAACAGTGTCGTGTCCAATATGTACTTGATTGTCAATTTTAGCCCCTTCTTTGATGGTTGTATCACCTGTTACACCGCGATCGATTGTACAAGCTGCTCCAATACCAACGTTATCTTCAATCACGACTCTACCACAAGAAATCAATGGATCAAATCCCTCTGGTCTCTTTTTGTAATAGAATGCATCTGCTCCTAAGATTGTACCCGCGTGAATAACTACGTTATCCCCAATCACTGTACCATCGTAGATAACAACATTTGGATGAATCAAACAGTTTTTTCCAATCACCACATTGTTTCCAACAAAAGTTCCTGGTTGAATTACTGTACCCTCGCCAATCACTGCATCTTTTGCTTGCAATTGCGTAGCAGGTTTGAATGGATTGAAATAAGTTGACAACTTATTAAAATCTCTAAATGGATCGTCAGAAATCAATAAAGTTTTCCCTTCTGGGCATTCCACATCCTTGTTAATTAGGACAATAGTTGCATTAGAATTTAAGGCTTTATCATAGTATTTAGGGTGATCCACAAATACTATTTCTCCTTCTTGTACTACGTGAATTTCATTCATCCCGTACACCGGAAAATCAGCTGACCCTACGAATTTACAACCGATAATTTCGGCTATAGTTTGTAAATCTTGAACTTTTGAAAAACGCATCTTTTCTTCTTAGACTATTTATAGACTATTCTTTGATACGCTCGATATAAGAACCTGTAGCTGTATCGATTTTAATTTTATCTCCTTCGTTGATAAATAAAGGTACGTTTACAGAAGCTCCTGTTTCAACTGTTGCTGGTTTAGTAGCATTCGTTGCAGTATTTCCTTTTACACCTGGCTCTGCGTATGTTACTTCTAAAATTACAGAAGCTGGCATATCTACAGCAAGAGGTAAATCTGTATCAGTATTAATTTGAACCATTACCATTTCTCCTTCTTTCAATAATTCTGGAGCATCTAAAATATCTTTTAGTAAAGTAATTTGTTCGTAAGATTCAACATTCATGAAATGAAACTGATCTCCTTCTGGGTATAAGTATTGAAATTTATGTGTTTCAACACGTACTGTTTCAATTTTATGACCAGCAGAAAATGTATTTTCTAATACTTTTCCATTTGTCAAACTTTTCATTTTTGTTCTAACAAATGCAGGTCCTTTTCCTGGTTTAACGTGTAAGAATTCTGTAATCTTGTAAATGTCATTGTTATGACGGATACACAAACCATTTCTAATATCTGAAGTTGTTGCCATTTTTTAAGTCTTTATTTTATTATTAATACATTCCTGAATATCCACGCATAATTCCTCTTGAACTATTGCGAACAAACATAAGAATCTCATCTCTTTCTGGAGTTGCTTCCATTTCAGTTTCTATAATCTCTAGTGCTTGACTTGTGTTATAGTTCTTTTGAAATAAAATTCTGTAGATTTCTTGAATCTCTCTAATTTTTTCGGGTTCATACCCTCTTCTACGTAAACCAACAGAGTTGATTCCAGCATAAGAAATTGGCTCTCTTGCTGCTTTGATATAAGGAGGTACATCTTTACGAACTAAAGTACCACCTGTTACAAAAGAATGTGATCCAATGGTACAGAATTGGTGAACAGCAACTAATCCTGCTAACACAACGAAGTCTCCAACTGTCACGTGTCCAGCTAAAGTACTTGAGTTAGAGAAAATACAATTATCTCCAACAATACAATCATGCGCAATATGGCTATATGCTTGAATCAAGCAATTTTGTCCAATTACTGTTTTATATCTATCTCTTGTCCCTCTGTTGATGGTAACACACTCACGAATGGTTGTATTATCTCCGATTTCAACAGTAGTTACTTCACCTTCAAATTTTAAATCTTGTGGTTCAGCAGAAATTACAGCACCAGGGAAAATTTTACAATTTCTTCCAATACGAGCACCTTCCATGATGGTTACATTAGAACCAATCCAAGTTCCCTCGCCAATTTCCACATTATTATGAATCGTAGTAAATGGTTCTATTACGACATTTCTAGCTATTTTTGCTCCTGGATGAACATATGCTAAAGGCTGATTCATACTATTTATATTTAATTTTTAACTTTTGATATTTGAGCCATTAGCTCAGCCTCAGCTACTAGTTTTCCATTAGCATAGGCATAACCTTGCATATGACATATTCCACGGCGAATAGGCGTAATTAATTCTAATTTAAAAATTAAAGTATCCCCTGGGGTAACTTTGTTTTTAAATTTCACATTATCCATTTTCATGAAATACGTTAAGTAATTTTCTGGATCTGGAACAGTACTCAAGATTAAAATTCCTCCTGATTGAGCCATTGCCTCGCAAATTAATACACCTGGCATAACTGGCGCTCCTGGGAAGTGTCCAACGAAGAAAGACTCATTCATTGTTACATTTTTCAATCCAACCACATGCGTTTTCGACATCTCTAAAATCTTATCTACCAACAAGAACGGAGGTCTATGTGGTAAAAATTCCATGATTTTAACGATATCCATCAAAGGCTCTTGATGTAAATCATAGGTAGGTACTTGGTTGCGCTTTTCATTGCGAATAATCTTCGACATTTTTTTAGCGAAACCTGTATTGATAGCATGTCCTGGTTTATTAGCAATTACTTTTCCTCTAATACGAGTACCGATTAAAGCTAAATCTCCAATTACATCTAATAATTTATGTCTTGCTGCTTCGTTTGGATAGTGTAAAGTTAAGTTGTCTAAAACCCCATTTGGTTTTACACTAATTTCTTCTTTACCGAAAGCTTTTTTCAAATGTCCCATCGTTTCTGGAGAAATCTCTTTATCCACATAAACGATAGCATTATTTAAATCACCTCCTTTAATTAATCCATTTGCTAACAAAGCTTCTAATTCATGTAAAAAGCTGAATGTACGTGCTTCAGAAATTTCCACTTTAAAATCATTCATATCTTTTAAAGTAGCATTCTGTGTACCTAAAACTTTTGTACCGAAATCAACCATCGTTGTTACTTGATAACTATCCGCTGGCATTACAATGATTTCACTACCTGTTGCTTCATCTACATAAGAGATTACTTCTTTTACGATGTACTCGTCTCTTTCTGCATCTTGTTCAACAACACCCGCTTTTTCAACGGCTTCAACAAAATACTTGGATGATCCATCCATGATAGGTGGTTCAGATGCATTCAACTCAACAATCACGTTATCAAGGTCGCACCCTACGAAAGCCGCTAATACGTGTTCTGTAGTTTGAACACGAACTCCTTTTTTCTCTAAGTTTGTACCGCGTTGTGTATTAACAACATAATTTGCATCTGCTTCAATAACGGGATGCCCTTCTAAATCCACTCTGACAAAAGTAAACCCATTGTTAATTGGCGCAGGTTTTAATGTCATGATAACATTTTGTCCTGTGTGTAATCCAACTCCTTCTAAGGTAACTTCACTTTGGATGGTTTTTTGCTTAACCATAATAAAATCTTTTTGTATTTCGATCGGTTACTATTTTTCGTTCTTTAGCATGTCTAGGTCATCTACGATTTTCGGTAGATTTCTAAAATGGCTATATGATTTTAAGAAATCAGTATGGCCAATAGCTGGTGATCCTTGAACAGCAATATTCGATTCTAAATTCTTTGTTACTCCTGATTGTGCTTGAATCTTAACATTGTCTCCAATTGTTAAGTGTCCAACAATCCCCACTTGTCCGCCAATCATACAGTTTTTGCCAATTTTCGTTGATCCTGCTACTCCAGTTTGGGAAGCAATAACGGTATTTTCACCGATTTCAACGTTATGTGCAATTTGAATTTGATTGTCTAGTTTCACTCCTTTACGGATAATGGTTGACCCCAAAGTTGCGCGGTCAATTGTTGTTGCAGCACCAATTTCAACATTATCTTCAATGATAACATTTCCAATTTGTGGTACTTTACTATAGGTTCCATCTCCATTTGGCGCAAAACCAAATCCATCTGATCCTACAATAGTTCCTGCATGAAGCGTACAACCCGATCCAATAATTGATTCTGAATAAATACGCACTCCTGCAAACAGCACGGTATTATCGCCAATCTCTACATTATCTCCAATAAAGGTATTTGGATACACTTTTACGTTGTTTCCAATTTTTGTATTTTTCCCTACATAGCAAAAGCTCCCTAAATACAAATCTGTACCATACGTAGCCCCTTCCGAGATTACGCTAGGTTGTTCAATTCCAGATTTCATTAATTTCACTTGGTTGTAATATTCCAAGAGTTTTGAGAAAGCTTTATATGCATCATCAACCTTAATTAATGTTGCTTCCACTTCATGCTCCGGTTCAAATGTTTTATTCACAATGACAACCGATGCCTGAGTGGTGTAGATATAATGGACATACTTTGGATTGGCCAAAAACGAAATAGAGCCTTTTGCCCCTTCTTCAATCTTAGCTAATGTAGATACCTCTACTTGAGGATTACCAACTATTTCTCCTCCTAATACTGACGCTATTTGTTCTGCTGTTATTTTCATCACCGCAAAAATATAAAATATAATTGAAAATTAACTTTCAAAAACGCTTTTTGGATAACAAACGAAGTGCTTTGTCACTGGTTTGGTTAACGCTTTGAGATTTAATTGATCCGAAACGGATAAAACATCCGCAACTTGTCCATCTTTTCTCACAATCATAATCGGCTCCTTATCCTTGCTATAAGCCTGATTCCTAACCTTTCCTTTAAACACAAAGTAGCTCGCCCATTCTGCCGAAATTTTATTTTTGGTCTGAACGTCTTCTAAACGTTTTTTCAATTCTTCTTTAACTAATTTCTTGTCTTCTATAATTTCTATACGCAACAATTTTCGATTAACGATCATCTTACTCAACTGAGCCAAGACAAAATCGTCGTGAAACTGCCACGATTTTAATGCACTAACAATATCTGAATCATCTAACAAGGCAAATTGCTCTAAAGCAGTTTGTTCAAAATCTACAAACTCTCCTTTGTGTTCTAAGAAAAACAACAAGGCTGGACTACCCCACAGTTTTACTCCTTTGCTGACTAATTCTTTGGCGCGTTTTAAAATACGCACTAAGATTAATTCCGCACAAACACTTGTTTTATGTAGGTAAGCTTGCCAATACATCAAACGGCGTCCAACTAAAAACATTTCTACGGAATAAACTCCCTTCTCCTCTACAACCAATCGGTCATCCACAACATTAAGCATTTGAATCAATCGCTCTGAATTAATATCTCCTTCCGCAACTCCACTGTAAAAACTATCTCTTTTTAGGTAATCCATGCGATCCATATCCAACTGACTAGAAATCAATTGCAACATAAATTGACGGTGGTATTCTCCTTTAAAAATCTGAATAGCTAAATCGAGTTTTCCATTAAATTCTTTATTTAATTGATGCATAAAATAAAGAGAAATCGCCTCGTGATGCACCCCTTCTACGATACTTTCTTCCATTGCATGCGAGAACGGACCATGTCCGATATCGTGCAACAAAATAGCCACGTATAAGGCAGTTTCTTCTTCTTCAGAGATAGCGATATTTTTAAAACGGAGTACTTGTACAGCTTTCTGCATCAGGTGCATACAGCCTAAAGCATGGTGGAAACGAGTATGATGTGCCCCAGGATAAACCAAATAAGACACTCCCATTTGAGAAATCCTTCTTAATCTTTGAAAATAAGGATGCTCTATCAAATCATAAACGAATGAATTGGGAATAGAAATAAATCCATAAATTGGATCGTTCAGTATTTTTAATTTATTGCTTGTAATCAACGATGATAAATTATTTTGTACAACGTAAAACAAAGATAACAATATAATAAAAAGCCACATCTCTTTTTTAGAAAAAGATGCAGCTTTTATATCAACGGTTTTAAAAAACCAATATTATTCTTCTAAATCGATTTGAAAGCTTCCTAAAAATGCAATTGTTTTTTCAATATCATAATGTAGAATACGATCTTCTGAAACAAAAGGCACCTCTTCGCGGTAAGACTTAATAAATGATTCGATAAACTCACTTGATTTAGCCGGACGTCTAAACTCTAACGCTTGTGCTGCATTGAATAACTCGATAGCCAAAATACGCTCTAGATTATCAATGATACGCAACGTTTTCGTAGCTCCATTTGCTCCCATACTCACGTGATCTTCCTGCCCATTACTTGAAACAATACTATCTGTACTTGTAGGGTTTGCTAAATGTTTGTTTTGACTTACGATACTCGCAGCTGTATATTGAGGAATCATAAATCCTGAATTCAATCCTGGATCAGACACCAAGAAAGCAGGTAATCCTCTCAGTCCTGAAATCAACTGATATGTACGTCTTTCCGAAATATTTCCTAACTCAGCCAAAGCAATTCCCAAGAAATCAAAAGCCAACGCTAAAGGTTGTCCATGGAAGTTTCCTCCAGACACCACTAAATCCTCTTTATAGAATACATTAGGATTATCTGTTACCGAGTTGATTTCGGTTTTAAATACTTTACTCACATATTCAATAGCATCTTTCGATGCTCCGTGCACCTGTGGAATACATCTGAATGAATATGGATCTTGTACGTGTTCTTTATGACGCGCGATTAATTCAGATCCCTCTAATACTTCATTAAAGAAAGAAGCTGTTTCAATTTGCCCACGATGTGGTCTTACATGGTGAATCAATTCATTAAACGGCTCGATTCTCCCATCAAAACCTTCTAAAGAAACCGCTCCAATTAAATCTGCCAAATAAGACATTTTTCTTGATTTAATCATCACATAGCATCCGTAAGCACTCATAAACTGCGTTCCGTTAAGCAAAGCCAATCCTTCTTTTGATTTCAGCTGAATAGGCTTCCATCCCATTTTCTCCAACACTTTACTTGCCGGTTGTCTGAATCCTTCATACACTACTTCTCCTTCACCAATCAAAGGCAACGTTAAATGTGCTAAAGGCGCCAAATCTCCTGATGCCCCTAAAGATCCTTGTGTATACACAACAGGTAAAATATCGTGGTTAAAGAAATCAACTAAGCGTTCTACCGTTTCTAATTGAACCCCAGAATTACCATAGCTCAACGATTTAACTTTCAACAACAACATAATTTTCACAATCTCATTTGGCACAATTTCACCTGTACCACAAGCATGAGATTTCATTAAGTTCTCTTGTAATTTCGTTAAATCACTATCGTTGATCTTTACATCACATAACGATCCAAATCCGGTATTAATTCCATAGATTGGATCTTTTTGTGTTTCCATTTTATTGTCCAGATAGGCACGACAATTTACAATATTTGCACGCGCTTCTTCTGAGATATCCAACTTTTGGTCTTGGGTGATAATCTCATTTAATTTTTCAATTGTAAATACATCTGAACTTATATAATGTACTGTTTCCATAATTTTATTGGCTCTATTCTTTTATTTATTATCTTGTAAATATCAAATTATTTGCTGTAGATTCGCTTTCACTCCATGCATATCCATCTAGGTTGAATCGCTTCAATCCTTCTACATCTTGAATATTGTGATCGATGATATAACGCACCATCATCCCTCTTGCTTTTTTCGCGTAAAAGCTAATTGTTTTCAGCTTTCCATCTCGCAACTCTTTAAATTCTGGAACAACGATAGGCGCTTTGAGTTTCTTTTGGTCAATAGCGCTAAAATATTCATTACTAGCTAAATTAACCAATACTTCCCCTTCTTCCATCTCCTTATTTAAATAATCTACGATAATCGGTTTCCAAAATGCAGGTAGATTCGCTTTATCGCCGATTGGCATTTTAGTCCCCATTTCTAAACGATACGGTTCGATTTCATCCAATGGACGTAAAATTCCATATAATCCAGACAAGATGCGCAAGCTATTTTGCAAGCGTTCTATTTTATCTTCAGACAACGTATAAGCATCTAATCCAACATACACATCTCCGCTGAACGCATACACTGCTTGTCTAAAATCAGCTTCGTTCTTTTTATTCTTCTTGTAATTTCGCTCTTGATTTCTCTGCCAATTCAGCTCTGCTAAATTAGAAGAGATTTTCATCAACTCCATCAATTCAACCGGTGTTTTTTCTTTCAAAACCCCATTGATTATTTTACTTTCTTTCACAAACAAAGGCTCTGTAGTAGCTGTAAAAGGCACTTTTGTATTATAATCCAAGCTCTTAGCAGGCGACACAACTATCTTCATCTTATTTTTTTTTCAAATATAGCCATTCTTCCTTTAATCTTCTTTCAATCCAAAAATCTTTCGTCCAATAGATTTCAACAATTTAATTCCGTCCCCTCTATCCTTTTTCACTTCCTTCACATTCAATTCTCCTTTTTCATCAATGTAGAATTTGTAGCTAAATGCAAACTGCACATCTCCCTCCTGCTCTCGCAAAACACCAAAGCGAAGATCGTTGAAGTATATTTCATTATTCACTTCAGAAAAAGTATAATACCCCTCCGAAAGTTTAACTAGACGATTAATAAGACTGTGTTTTTCCAAACTCCCAATTACCTCTCTATTTTTTGGGTACGTTTTAAATTCGACAGGCTCTGGACTAAAGAACGAATACATTCCAATCAAGAAAGCATCATCCGTTTCTACAATAGCAGTCCACAGAATGGTATTCATGATTGTAGGTTTAACCGACATGGATTTATAGGCAATATGTTGTTGATCTAAAGCCCCTGTAAAACTATAAAAAGCAACAGCCTTGAGTAAAAGCGTTAGCACTAAGTATGCACTACTAACATACAATCCCAATCGATTGAAGTACAAACGTCGTTTCATATCGGTTTTTTCCCTCATGGATTTAATAAGGAAAAATAAAAACGGTAAGGTATAAAGTGGATCAATCACGAAGATTGATTTAAAAGCGAAGGAATAATCTAGAGGCCATAACACGCGTGTCCCCCAAGTGGTAAAGACATCCAATGCGGCATGGGTGAAAAATCCCCAAAAGAAGAACCAAACTCCTTCTTCATAGGTTACTCCTCTTTTCTTTTCAAGCCAATACAGCAAGAAACCAAAAAGGAATGCGCCAAAAATGGCAAATAATATTGAATGCGTGATACCGCGATGGAATTCTAATGCACTTAGCGGATCAGTAAAAAAAGTAGCAAGAACATCTAAATCAGGAATAGTACCAGCTATTGCCCCGTATAAGACGGCTTTATTTTTTAGTTTCTCCCCCAATAGCGCGTTTCCGACAGCACCACCTAAAACAATTTGAGTAAACGAATCCATTTTTATTCTGTATAAAAAACGAATATAAAAAAAAACTGCACAAGGGCAGTTTTTTATTCATTTACTTTTTTAAAAAATTGACTACAATTCTTTAAAAATTGTATGCATTAATCGTTTTTTGTCGTTGATACTTTCTTCTAAAGAAATCATTGACTCTGTTCTGTACACTCCATCGATATCATCAATCATGTAGATAACTTCTTTTGCGTGACGTGTGTTTTTCGCTCTAATTTTGCAGAACACATTGAATTTACCAGTAGTTACGTGAGCAACTGTCACATATGGAATTTCATTGATACGTTCTAAAACAAATTTAGTTTGTGAAGTATTATGTAAAAATATTCCGATATAAGCAATAAATGCATATCCTAATTTCTCATAATCAAGCGTCAACGAAGACCCCTGGATGATACCAGCATCTTCCATTTTTTTAACACGTACGTGAACTGTACCTGCTGAAATTAATAATTTCTTAGCGATATCTGTAAAAGGCACTCTCGTATTATCAATCAGCATATCTAAAATCTGGTGATCGATTTCATCTAAACGAAACTTACTCATAAATCAATTATTTATGTTAATTCTAAATCTATATTTCAGTACAATAATAATAAAAAAAAATCTTATTTATTCAAAAAATAGCAATTTTACCTATTTTTTTAATAAATAATTAACCTCTTCGACTGATAACGCTATAACATCCTCAAAATTTTGGTCTAAAATATCGTGTGGGTTCTCAATGAAAGATTTCAAGATGCAATCTTTTTCTATTAATGTATGCACAAATTTACTCCCTTTTTTATCAATACCCACAATAATAGGACAAAATTTAACACTTCCATCCGTTAATACCTCTTTATATTGAATTTTCACTATAATTTCTCGCTGTAAAGATGGGATAATTACACTTCTCAATTCGACATCGCAAAAGCTCTTTGTATTCTCAGGGAGCGAAAAGTAAACTTCAGGAGAATAGGCTTCATATCCATTAGTCTGAGCCAGTACATCCAATACACGCAACAAACTTGCACAGACTAAGGTTCTGGTGTTTTCTCGCTGATAATCATTAGCCCAATGACCTGCCTCTATTAATATAGTAGGAATCCCCATTGCTTGTGCATAATCTCCGATACAATTTAAATTAAAACCATCATCAAAACGCCCAACATGTCCAGGAGCCATTTCTTGTGCGATTTCATTCATCGCTACAATTAATTGTACAGCCTTTTTTCGGGTTGCATTCATCGCTCTTTCGGCATTAAAAGCAGGCGCTAAAAATGATATTGCAGCCGATTTTCCGGTATCCCCTACACCAAAAATACTGCGTTGATCATGTAAATTAAATGCAAAATCGGGTTGTATGTTCTCCAACAACTGTCGCAATAGTTTGCTTTCGGGCTGACTTAACTCAACCGAATCTCGATTTAAATCGACCTGATTTGCATTTACTCGTGTATAATAAAACGCACCATCGGGATTTAAAATTGGAACAATTGTAAGGGTAAATTGCTCCGCCCATTTTGCAATTTGTTCTTCTTTAGATTCGTTTAAATAGTGAAGTAAATCCAACACGGCTTTTGTTGTCGTCGATTCATTTCCATGCATCTGTGACCACATCAAAATTTTCGTTTTTCCTTGACCAAATTGCACCGTATAAATCGATCTGTTTTCAACTGATTTTCCAATCACATCAACCTTAAAGTAATGGTTTAAGTGCGATAAGAAATTCTCCACCATTTCATTGGCTATATATCGACCTGAAATTATTGGTACTTTATACGCGCTGGCTTTCTGTTGTTCGTTCATTGTCTCAATCTATTTACAATATTACAAATGTAAACATTTCATTTTTTACAAATGTAAACATTGTTTTGCTTTTTGTATTTTACATTTGTCAACAATTACACCCTGCTCTTTTCCAATGAATACTCTAAGATTTTACAATTCTATTTTAAAACTTATTTTTAATTTAAATTCAAATAGTTATGCACTATTACCTAAACTAAAAATATAACACATCTAGCACATATTTTACTTGTATACATTTGTTAATTCATTATTTTTATTACATTTGTAAACTATTTGACTTAAAAATATACATTTGTATCCATGGAGAATTTTGTAAACAGACTGGAGTTTTTATTAGAGCATTTTGAGCTCTCTGCCTCTGCTTTTGCGGATAAAATAGGTGTTCAACGTTCAAGTTTATCTCATATTTTATCAGGAAGAAATAAGGCAAGTTTGGATTTTATTTTAAAAATAAACGACACTTTTCCGGAGCTAAATCTCGAGTGGTTGATTAAGGGAATTGGCTCTTTTTCTGGTGAAAAAAAACAAGCCGATTTAGGTGCTCCTACTGTCGATTTATTTTCTTCAACAAGTAAAATTGAAACGCCAAACACTACACTTCCACCCGCTCCTTTGGAGGGTAAAAAAGAGGCCCTAACACCCAAACCCATTCCTGATTTTTTGACTTCTGCAGACATGGAACAAATTGTCGTTTTTTATAAAGACGGAACTTTTACCACCTATAAGCCTAGATAAAAATAAAATAGTTATCTAATTATATATTTAGAATATTCTAAACAATAAACACATATCAACTAAAATAAAAACAAAGTCAATACAAAAAAATAATTACGCCATAAGGGTACATTTTAACGGAGGATAAATTTCATTTTTATCTTCTTTTTTCTTTCTCCCCTTTTCAATTGATTTCTCCTTCAAAATACCTCCGAGTGAAGTTTATATCAACTTCAGAAAAACAGCTGCCATTAAACAGCAAACTACTTTTTGATTCAAACGGAAGTAAAAGAAAAAATAGCCCTTACTCTTCCGCTTCACTTTTAGCTCTTGTTTATTTATTTTCTTTTCCCGCTACTTCAGTGAGCAATTTGTTTGCTTGAGTTATATTTAACCCTTATTGAAAAATAAAAAAGAATAGTATTGTTCCTTTAAGTTTTAATTGAATGACTTTATTATTAATTTATTTATTTTTAGCCTTAACGGTTTCTTTTATCTGTTCCATTGCAGAAGCAGTATTATTATCTACCCCTCTTGCATTCTTGCATTCAAAATCGGATCAAGGGGATACCAAAGCAAAAGCTTTGATCCACATGAAAAAGGATATTGATAAACCTTTATCTGCCATCCTATCTTTAAATACCATTGCACACACTGTTGGTGCTGCTGGTGTTGGAGCACAAGCCACAGCCGTTTTTGGAGAGGCTTATTTTGGTGTTATCTCTGCCCTTCTAACCTTACTCATCTTAGTATTAACTGAGATTATCCCTAAAACATTGGGTGCAAACTATTATAAATCCTTGTATAGCTCAACCGCCACTACGATTTCTAGTATGGTTATTCTCTGCTATCCTTTAGTTTTGCTTTCTTCTTTCTTAACCAAACGCTTGAGTAAAAAACAACAAGAATCAAGTATTAGCCGAGAAGAGTTATCGAGTTTAGCAAGTATTGGTGAACAGGAAGGGATATTAGAAGGAAAGGAAACAAAGATCATCCAAAACCTAATCCAACTCAAAGATGTTTCAGTGTCAGCCATCTTTACTCCCCGTATTATGATGATTCACGCGGATGAAGAACTAAGACTTCAAGAGTTTTTAGCGAATAAAGAATTGCTTCACTTTTCGCGTATTCCTATTTATAGTGGACAAACAGAAAATATCGTGGGATATGTACTGCGCGACCTCATCTTTGAGCACTTAGCAGACGATCAATTTGATATTCAACTAAAAGACCTAAAGCGAAACATCCTTCAGTTCAACGAACGAACAAGCGTTTTAGAAGCTTGGAGTCGCTTGACAGAAAAACACGAACATATTGCCATCATTACCAATGAGTACGGGGAAGTTCAGGGACTTCTAACGTTAGAAGATATCTTGGAAACTCTTTTGGGATTCGAAATTGTCGATGAAAAGGATAAAATTGTCGATTTGAGACAATACGCCGAAGAAAGATGGAAAAGTAAACAACGCAAATACCAGTTTATTGAAAATCATAAAAACGTTGAGGAATAGAGGAGGGAGTTTGTGAGGTTTGTACTTTGTGAGGTTTGTACTTTGTGAGGTTTGTACTTTGTGAGGTTTGTGCTTTGTGAGACGGTGGATTGTAGATTTATCGATTAAAGAAGAATTTCTCATCGTCTCATCGCCTAACCATCTCATCGCCTAACCATCTCATTACCTAACCCTCCATTTGCCTCTCAAAAAGAGTTCCTAGTAGTTTTGTTAGACATTCCTTCGACATTCCTTCGACATTCCTTGGAGAATACTAGGAAAATAGACACTTTTGTCGAAGGACTCTCCAAGGAATGTCCTAGGAATCTCCAAGGAGAGTCCAGAGAGAATCCTAGGAACACTGAAGAAACCCTATTCCTCCCTAAAATATTTTTTAAGGGGGATAAACCTGGGGTTAAGTCATTATTTTTCAATGAGTTGAATCATGTTTTTTTTTATTTTTGAAGGCAAAAAGTGTAGGGGGGCAATGGCAATTGGCCCCTGATATGAATCAACCTCGATGAAAGGAAAAAACAAAAAATACACCCCTCAAAAAATCCTCCCTTTTGAAGTGCCTTATCGTCTTTTTTTCATAATTTCTCTAGTTACTTGGCAAATTACCATTTGCCACTACGGAACTTTACATCACACACCACCTCATCTTCTCATCGCCTCACCTTCTCATCGCCTCACCAATCTCACCCTCTCACTATTAAATGATATTACGTCATTTATTTACAACAACAACTTCTCCTCTTGCAAACTTTGGCTTTGGTATAAAAAAAAGAACCCATAATATTTTTATTTACCAGATTTTTTTTGTCAATTAGCGTATGACAGAAGGGCAACTTTTACCAACTAGGTATGCTTTTTGCCTTAGTTTATGTATAAAACAAATAATCACCTAAATTCAGTTAATATGGACGAAAATTTTTCACAAGAAATAAAAGATGTTATTTCCTTTAGTAAGGACGAGGCATTACGTCTAGGTCATGACTTTATTGGAACTGAGCACTTTTTGTTAGCCTTATTGAGAATTGAGCAAGGTGAAGCGTCAACGATTCTCCAAAATTTAGAAGTCGACATTGATTTTTTACGACATAAAGTTGAGAATTTAACACCTTATTCTACCACCAAGACAGCAGTAAACGAGAAAGGATCCCTATATCTTACCAAGCAAGCAGAAAGAGCTTTGCGCTTAACCTATTTAGAAGTTAAAGTATTCAAGAACATTGAAGTTACTTCTGCCCATTTGCTTTTGTGTATTTTAAAGAACAACGAAGATCCTATTACTCAAATCCTCAACAAAATGAATGTGGATTATGAGAATGTAAAGAGATATTATGTAGAATTTCTTTCTGAAGAGAAGGCAGAATCAGATAGTGAAGATATCTTCCACAGTCCCAAAGCGGAGACTTTTGAAGAATCAGGACAAAATGACAGTTCTAGTAGCAAAAAATCTGACACTCAAGCTACTCCTCCAAATAAAAAGAGTAAAACTCCAGTATTAGACAATTTTGGTAGAGATTTAACAGAGATGGCTATTGAAGGCAAATTAGATCCTGTTGTTGGACGTGAGAAAGAAATTGAACGCGTTTCCCAGATTTTGAGCCGTAGAAAGAAAAACAACCCGTTATTAATTGGTGAGCCTGGAGTTGGTAAATCAGCTATTGCGGAAGGGTTAGCTTTAAAGATTATCCAGAAAAAAGTTTCTCGTGTTTTATTCAATAAACGCGTCGTAACGTTAGATTTAGCGAGCTTAGTAGCAGGAACGAAATACAGAGGACAATTCGAAGAGCGCATGAAAGCGGTCATGAATGAGCTAGAAAAAAATACGGATATCATTTTGTTCATTGATGAAATTCACACCATTGTTGGTGCGGGTGGAGCAACTGGATCATTAGATGCTTCTAATATGTTCAAGCCTGCTTTGGCTAGAGGGGAAATCCAATGTATTGGTGCCACAACGCTAGATGAATTCAGACAGCACATTGAAAAAGACGGAGCTTTAGAGCGTCGTTTCCAAAAAGTATTGGTAGAGCCTACTTCGGTAGATGAAACCATTATCATTTTGAACAACATTAAGGACAAATATGAGAGTCACCATAACGTTAGTTATACCGATGCAGCTATTGAGGCTTGTGTAAAATTGACCAATCGTTATATGACGGATCGATTCTTACCAGACAAGGCAATTGATGCTTTGGATGAAGTAGGATCTCGTGTGCATATCACCAATATTAATGTACCTCAAAACATACTCAACTTAGAACAAGAATTAGAAGAAGTTCGCGAGAACAAAAACCTAATGGTTCAAAAGCAGAAGTATGAAGAAGCAGCCAATCTAAGGGACAAAGAGAAAAACATCGAAAAAGAACTTGAGATTGCGCAAGAAGCATGGGAAAAAGACGTAAAAGACAATCGCATTCTCATCACAGAAGATGATGTTGCGGATGTTGTATCAATGATGACGGGAATTCCAGTGAATCGAATTGCCGAAAAAGAGATTACCAAATTGGCGAACCTACCGGCTATTATAAAAGGAAAAGTAATTGGGCAAGACGAAGCAGTTGGAAAAATTGCCAAAGCTATTCAACGCAATCGCGCGGGATTAAAAGATCCGAACAAGCCGATTGGATCCTTTATCTTTTTAGGTCAAACAGGGGTTGGTAAAACGCAATTAGCCAAAGTTATTGCCAAAGAGCTTTTTGATTCAGAAGATGCCTTAATTCGCATCGACATGAGTGAATACATGGAGAAATTTGCTTTATCTCGTTTGATTGGAGCGCCTCCAGGATATGTTGGTTATGAAGAAGGAGGTCAATTAACAGAAAAGATCCGCAGAAAACCATACAGTGTTATTCTATTTGATGAAATTGAAAAAGCACACCCTGATATCTTCAATATGTTGTTACAAGTTTTAGATGATGGGCACTTAACGGATAGCTTAGGTCGTAAAGTCGATTTTAGAAATACAATTATTGTGATGACTTCCAACATTGGAGTTCGTCAATTGAAAGATTTTGGACAAGGCGTTGGGTTTGGTACACAAGCTCGTAAGGAACAAACGGATCAGCACAGTAAATCAGTGATTGAAAGTGCCTTGAAAAAAGCCTTTGCACCTGAGTTCTTGAATAGAATTGATGATATTGTTGTCTTCAACTCGTTAGAGAAAGAACACATTAACGCTATTATTGACATTGAGTTGGCTAAATTATTCCAACGCATTGATGATCTAGGATATAAATTGAACTTAACAGAGAAAGCGAAGAATTTTATTGCGGAAAAAGGTTTTGATAAACAATATGGAGCGCGACCATTAAAACGAGCGATTCAGAAGTATATTGAAGATCCAATTGCCGAAGAAATTGTAAACGCCAAGCTCACTGTAGGAGATACCATTACATTGGATGCGCCTAAAGATGAAAAAGGAGAAGCTTTACTGATTAAAATAAAAACAAAAAAACCTGCTAATTAGCAGGTTTTTCCTTTTTCTATCTTAGTGGTTTTTAGACTAAAGATAATAGACATGTTATTTAATCGTTATTTTTTATTTTTTTATCTTTATTACATCATAGCAATTGCTTTAAAGTAGTACTTTCGCGGTTGCATAATTAAATAAAATGGTAGATAAACTCATTGTTGGTAGTGAAGAATGGTGTTCTTTCTCTACATTAAATATCCCAGCGATTAAAGCTCGCGTAGATTCTGGAGCAAAGACTTCTGCTTTACATGCGGTAAACATTAGTGCTTTTGAAAAAGACGGTGAAAAATGGGTCAAGTTTGATGTAAATCCTTTACAAAATAATGGCAAGACCATTATACATTGTGAAGCCAAAATGGTGGATAAGAGAATCGTCAAAAGCTCTAGTGGTTCTAGAGAATCTCGCTATGTTATCAAAACCACCCTTGTTTTGGGTGAAACTTCTTGGGATATTGAATTAACCCTAACCAATAGAGACTCTATGGGGTATCGCATGCTATTGGGACGAGAAGCGATGGGCGGTCGTATTTTAGTTGATCCTGAAAAACACTTTTTATTGGGTCAACCGACAGTAGAAAAACTAGATGAATACTACAATAAACCCAAAGAAGCTAAAAGCGGCTTGAGAATTGGCTTATTGGCTAGTAATCCAGACTTATACAGTAACCAACGTATTATTGAAGCAGGAGAATTAAGAGGGCATGAAATGCACTTCTTAAACCTGAAATACTGTTACATGAAATTGGATGCGAATCAACCCGAAATTCACTATAGAGGGGGACGCGTATTGAATGATTTTGACGCTGTTATTCCACGTATTAGACCGAGTATGACGTACTATGGTTGTGCGTTGACGCGTCATTTTGAATCGCTAAAAGTATACAGTTTAAATAGTGCTGCAGCTATTGCACAATCAAGAGATAAATTATTCTCTTTGCAATTGCTTTTAAATCACGGAATTGACATTCCTACAACGGGATTTGCTAACTCACCTTTGGATACAAACGACTTGATTAAAATGGTTGGTGGAAGTCCGCTAATTGTCAAATTATTAGAAGGTACACAAGGAAAAGGGGTGGTATTAGCAGAGACAAAGAAAGCAGCAGAAAGTGTAATCAATGCTTTCAAGAGCCTAAATGCCAACATTTTAGTTCAAGAATTCATCAAAGAAGCGAATGGAAAAGACATTCGTTGTTTTGTGGTGGATGGCAAAGTAGTTGCGGCGATTCAACGTGAAGCTGTTCCTGGAGAATTCAGAGCGAATATCCACTTAGGAGGAACTGCCTCAATTATCAAAGTAACACCAGAGGAAAAACGCATTGCTATTCGCGCAGCGAAAGCGATGAATTTAAAAGTAGCGGGGGTTGATATCATTCGTTCAGCTAAGGGTCCTTTGTTATTAGAAGTGAACTCTTCACCTGGATTAGAAGGTATTGAAGGCGCAACGAATAAAGACATTGCCTCTGAAATGATTAAAGCAATCGAAAAACAAGTTAAATGGTAAAGAAATAGCCTCGTGCTATTTCTTACCTTCATTATAAACGCACCTTGTATTTATGAACCCATCGACAACTGGCTGGATAAAAAAATACTTCGCTGAGCAAGATAAATACGCCATTTTCAAAGCTACTGATACCAAAACACTAGCACATGAAATAAGGGCGACTGGTTTTAGTTTTGGGCAAATCAACGCTAGTGGATTTCCCGAAATTTATACTACATTTAAGTATACCCAAGAGGAGTTTGCTAAAATCTGCTTCTTACAGCTATTAGAAAAGATTTACTTTTTTAAGTATCCGACGCATACAACCGATGAATTCATCAGTCGATTGCTTGATTTTTACCAGTTATTTGTACCGCATAAAACCAATTTCTTCACAAGTTTATTCGAAGATAAAAATACCTATGCTCGTTTAGAACACCTCTTTGCAATCAAGTGGAAAGAAAACTTCTTTTCGCAGTCTAAGAGTAATAATATTGTACTGAATTTACTTGTTCTGTCTATTTATCTCTTGACTTTTGAGACGTATTTAGCTGGGCAAATTCACCCGAATCTATACCATGTTTACTTGGAAGATTTAATTCAATCCATCTTAAATCGCACCCAACCACAGCAGC
Organism: Myroides gitamensis; assembly: GCF_029894455.1. Classification (NCBI taxonomy): domain Bacteria; kingdom Pseudomonadati; phylum Bacteroidota; class Flavobacteriia; order Flavobacteriales; family Flavobacteriaceae; genus Myroides; species Myroides gitamensis. The sequence goes on along the minus strand of NZ_JARYHN010000001.1, from coordinate 710,412 downwards.
ATACCGAAGTTCTTTTATCCGAGAACCCGAATGACTTTGCTATTGATGAGATTATGGAAGTGCAATCTTCTTATTTGGAATCAAGTTTACTCTTGGATATTGTGATGTGTAGCTCTTGGAATAATGAAGTAAAGACATTGGAATTACCTGATTTTTCTGTGGAGCCATTCAGTAGATTAGCTTTTACTACAGAACAAATCGAGGACAGTCGTTTGTGTTTTATGCTTTTCTTACAGCAAAATGATTACAACTACTTCTATTTAAAATCATCGAATTTATTCAACAATATGATTAATAATTCGACCAATTATGTAGAGTTTTTAGTTGGACGAAATAAGGGAAGAATTCTAAAGGAAATTCAGAAAAACAAGCAATTGATGCAGTTATTGATGGATTCAACCCATCGAAATTTAGATATACAAGAAAAGAAATTGATTAAGAAACAAACCTTAGAGGTGATTAAAACAATTCCTTCTCTTGCTATATTTTTATTACCAGGTGGTACAATATTACTTCCTATAATTTTAAAATTTATCCCTTCGCTCCTGCCCTCCTCATTCAATGAGAATTTAGATTCAGAGGATTAAATTTTTTTGAAACGAAGTTGGTATACTTCGTCAAGATCTTGGTTACTCGTCACGTTTACTTCTAAATCGGTCACATAGCCCGAATTTAGTCCGTAAACCCATCCGTGAATGCTCAAGTCTTGGTTTCTTGCCCAAGCCCCTTGTACGATTGATGTTTTTGCTAAATCGTACACTTGTTCTTGTACGTTTAATTCTACAAATCGGTTGAATCGCTCCGTGGTATCTTCAATACCATCTAATTCCACATTGTGCAAGCGGTAAACGGTTTTGATATGTCTGATCCAGTTGTCAATCAATCCATAAGATTCATTTTTCATTGCAGCTTCTACTCCACCACATCCATAATGTCCACATACAATGATGTTGGTTACTTTTAGGATGTTCACCGCATAATCTAGTACGCTCAACATATTCATATCCGAATGGATAACCATATTGGCTATATTACGGTGTACAAATACATCTCCTGGTTCCGCTCCAATAATTTCGTTTGCTGGTACCCGGCTATCCGAACAACCAATCCATAAAACGGGTGGTGTTTGTCTGTGGCAAAGGCGCTTAAAATATTCTGGATTTATGGCTAGTTTTTCTTCTACCCAAGCTTTGTTATTCTCTAATATTTTTTTGTAAAATTCGTTGTGTTTCAAAACTTCTTCTTTTATTCAACAAACATTTCTTTGACGAAATCTACTTCTCCCGTTTCCACTTTGTAAAAAGCACCTACAATACCGATTTCTCCTTTTTCATACATTTCACAAAGTACCGTACTTTTAGTCAAAATATGATTGATGGTGTATTCAACATTGTAAAACGCAACCATATCAACTCCTTCTTTCGATTTAATATCTAGATCAGGGTAGTATTTTTTTACGTGTTCAACGGCAGGATCTACTTTAGCTAATAAGTTGCTTAAATGGCCTAATTTAACGTCTTTACACGCTCCTGTAATTGCCCCACAGTGTGAATGCCCCAGAACCATAATCAATTTAGAACCTGCTAATTTACAAGCAAATTCCATCGAACCGATAATATCTTCATTCAAGACATTTCCAGCGATACGCGTGCTAAATACATCGCCCAATCCTTGGTCGAAAATAAGTTCAGCAGAAGTACGGCTATCGATACAGCTTAGAATAATAGCGAAAGGAAATTGGCTCTCTTTAGTTTCATTGACTTGCTCCAGTAAATTAGCATGTGCTTTTAAGTTTGCAACAAAGCGTTTGTTTCCTTCTTTTAAAAAAGACAGCGCCATTTGCGGAGTCATTGACTTTTGATCGTCTATATTATGTAGTCTCATTTTTACGCGATTTGTACGATAATAATTCGAAACAAATGTAACCAAAAATGACTTTTAAAATATAAATAAAGCAATAAACCTCTATATTTTTATCAATTTAAAAAAAACATAACAGTTTTTAAGGATTTTATGGCTCTATATGTTTCAGTTCCAATTCATATAAAGGTGTATTTGCTCGGGATTACTACAAATCACATAATCGTTAAGGGAAATATAAAAAAGATAAAAATTATATAGATTCAAAAATAGTTAATACATTTGCAAAGAATTTCACGGGAGGAAAAATTTGTACTGATTGCAACCTCGGTAAAAAATGCTAAAGCAGAATATATTGTATCTTCACTTTAGCCATTTCCTCTTTTTTTAAAACATTAAAAAAAACAAATCATATGGCTTATTACTTCACATCGGAATCTGTAAGTGAAGGACATCCTGATAAAATTGCAGATCAAATTTCAGATGCTTTAATCGACAATTTCTTGGCTTTTGATTTAGAATCAAAAGTAGCATGTGAGACTTTAGTTACTACTGGGCAGGTCATTCTTGCTGGAGAAGTAAAATCAAAAACCTATTTAGATGTACAACAAATTGCTCGTGATGTAATCAACAAGATTGGTTATACGAAGAGTGAGTATATGTTTGATGGCAATTCATGCGGTATTTTATCAGCGATTCACGAACAATCGGCAGAGATTAGCCAAGGTGTTGAGCGTACAAACAAAGAAGATCAAGGGGCAGGAGACCAAGGAATGATGTTTGGTTATGCATCTACGGAGACTGAAGACTATATGCCTTTAGCTTTGGATTTATCTCATAAATTATTGCAAGAACTTGCTGTAATCCGCAGAGAAAATAAAGAAGTGACATACCTTCGTCCAGATGCAAAAAGTCAGGTTACTTTAGAGTACAATGACGACAATAAACCCGTTCGCATTGTAACGATTGTATTATCTACACAACACGATGACTTTATTACGGCTGAAAATGCAACTCCTGAGGCGAAAGCAAAAGCTGAAACAGCGATGCAAGCTCAAATTAAAAAAGACATCATTGCGGTATTAATTCCACGTGTATTAGCTAAATATCCTCAATATCAATACTTGTTTGAATCAACAGAAGAAATTGAGTTCTTAATCAACCCTACAGGTGTTTTCATTATTGGAGGACCTCATGGAGATACTGGATTAACGGGTAGAAAGATTATCGTTGATACCTATGGAGGAAAAGGAGCACATGGTGGAGGTGCTTTCTCAGGAAAAGACCCGAGTAAAGTAGACCGCAGTGCAGCTTATGCTACGCGTCACATCGCGAAAAACCTTGTTGCAGCTGGTGTTGCAGAAGAAGTTTTAGTACAAGTTTCTTATGCGATTGGTATTGCAAAACCAACAGGAGTTTATGTGAATACGTATGGTACATCTAAAGTAAATCTAACAGATGGTGAGATTGCGAAAAAAGTAAGTGAACTATTTGATTTACGTCCTTACTTTATTGAAACAACGTTAAAATTGCGTAATCCTATCTACAGTGAAACAGCGGCTTATGGACATATGGGACGCAAACCACAAGTAGTAACTAAAACATTTACTAGACCTGGTGGAGAAACCAAACAAGTAGAAGTTGAATTGTTTACTTGGGAGAAATTAGACCGAGTAGAAGATATCAAACAAGCTTTTCAATTGTAAAAAGCTATTCTTATCCTATAAAAAACGCTTAGCCTTAAAAGACTAAGCGTTTTTCGTTTGAATCAAATTAACCAACTTACATTTATTATTTTACTTTTATTATTTTACTTTTTTCACCCCTTTATTGACCAATAAAGGCGGATTGCGGTAGAGCGGAATTTCATCTGTGAAATTCAACGTTACGGAGGCAGTAGTTGATCGGTATTCTTCCGCACCAATATTTACACCTGTAGTCGGTTTTTTATTTTTAATGTCATAATAAAACGTATGACTTGTCCCATTATATCCTTGGACAGGAGTAAAAGTAACTTCTCCAGTATCTTTGTCATAAGTAAAATCTCCTACATTGCGCACAGCCAAATGGAAAGGATCGCTATTCACTTCATAAGTCTTCGTAGTAGCATTAAATACTTTAAATCGAAAAGAAGCAAAGTCTAAAAACATCGTTGAAGGACTTGGTGGATTAAGGACTGAATAACTATTGGTATCATATCCTACCGCACTATATAATGGGTTACACACGAATTCTCTACTTCTAATCACATCAGGAATAGTAATATCTTGTACAATAGGAGAGAAAGGTAAACTCACAGTAATATTTCGCACATGCGAACGCATAGAAGCGCCTCCTGTACAAGCCGTAAAACCCATTTTCATTGCAGTGGGAATATTAATAGCTAAATCCCTTGTTTCTGCCTCTCCTACAGCGTTTCGAATTACTTGTTCTTGGTATTTGATATTGCCTGATATCGGTATAAAATAATCTATAATGACAGAAGAATTATTTACTCCACTAACATTATCAACAAAAACAAAAAAACCTTGTTGTTGACTAAAGTCATCAATCCCAGGAACGAAGGCTATGCGAATTTTTCTATACCCTACTTCTCCTGGTTTAGCATTCAATGTGTTACTACGTAAGTTAAATCGCTTTCCTTTAAATCCCTTTTGCTTACTAATTGCTTCTCCAGTATTCGTATCTAAATACAAATTAGTATTTTTTTGGGTCCCTATAGCAAAGAGAACTGGATACCCTTCCGATGCATGCTCAGGACTATAAGGGCCTCGAAGAACAATAAAATTCCCATCTTCGTTAGTTGTTATTCCATTTCTAATTTCATCTGAAGCTTGTTTTATTCTCTTATAATTGCCAAATGCATCCAAGCCAAGTCCAAAAATTCCTTTAGTGAAGCCTGGTTCATTTCTGTTGGCTCCCGTTTTAGTATAAGCATACCCTAATGCCCCTCCTCTATCTCCTGTTTTAGGTGTTGATTCGCGAGCATCAAAGAGAATCATGGTCAAACCATCCCCATATTTTCCATTCTCTGTATTTCCTATATCAAAAGCATATTCAAATTCTAAAATGAATCCTTTTTGTGTTGTAAAACTTAAATTCTTTAAATACACCCCTGAAAACTCATTTCGATCTTGTGTCAATTTAACACCATATTGATAAAAGCGAACTAAACCAGGTTTACTTTCAGATATTAATTGAAAATCTGTCGCATTTTGCCCAGAGGTAAAATAAGGAAACTGAGCATAAAAAATAACACTATGAAGTAAACTAAACCCAAGTAATGTAAACCCAAGTAATGTAAATTTTATTTGTAATTTTTTATTCTTTTTCATCTTATATTTTTATAATGCACTTCCATTAACCATAATAATATCATTACAATTATGGGTAAAATTCAACTCAATCTTAGCACTTTCTGATCGATATTGTTCCCCTCCTAAATCAATATCTCCTACTACTTTTCTTTTATTTTTTATACTAAAGTACACTACATCTTGTCCTGCCGTGAGTCCTTTTTTAGGGATAAAAACAACTTCCATCGTTTGAGGATTATATTCATATCGACCTGCAGCTGTAACTGCAACATAAGGTTCTAATGTATTTTCTCGCTCATTATCCACTAACGTTAAAAAATTAAAACTATAGGGATCTAAATGTTCTTTACTACCTACTGCAGCAATATTTTGTCCTTCTACATATTTATCCGTATCGAAACCAACACTATTTGCTAATACATCCAAGGTAGTAGTATGGTCTTTACAAGCATTAGATACCTGCACATCTTGTACTACAGGAGAAAAAGGGAGGCTCATACTAATATTTCGAATAATATTTTTTTGAAACACTGTTCCTGTAGTAGCTGTAAAACCTATCTTCAAAAATGTTGGTGCAATGATTTGTTTTACTTTTAAAGTATTAGCTGTTATAGAAGTTGCTTCTTGATACTTAAAATTCGAATTAATCGGAATAAACAAAGCATTAATTACTCGGCTCGTTTCACTACCGTGAATAATATCTACATTCAAATAAAACCCTGAATCTCCTGACTTCTTACCTGGCAAAAAATTTACAATTACTCTTCTGTACGAAGCATGTCCGAAACTAGCATTAATATCAGACTCATTATTGACCTTATTCTCTCGCAATTTAAAACTAAACCCCTTAGAATCAGGCGCATCAAAAACACTTCTATAAACACCCGTATCTAAATCAAGTTTATAGCGGTCTCCAATAGCAGTAACACTCTGGGAAAGCAGTACAGGATATCCTTCTAATTGATTCCCTTGTCCTCTCACTGTAATATGATTAGATTGTTTTCTTGTCATCTTGATTCCGTTTCTAAATTCAGTATCAAGTGCTGTACGCTCTTTAAAATCCCCATACAAATCCAATCCAATACTCAAAAAGCCTTTACTTACCCCCTGAACAGCTTTAGTTGCATCTGTAGCTTTGCTATAACTGTATCCTAGGCCAGAAGTTTTAGAGCCTATTGTGGGATTATTTAAGCTACCATCAAAAAGCACAAGAGCAAGACCATGAGCTCCTTGTCCACTAGCATCACCTCCTCTTCCTGTCATGAGATAATCAAACCCCAAAATAAACCCACGTTCTGAAGCAAGGAGTACTTCATTCAAGAATACCCCATTCGTTTCGTTTGCTTTTGTTGTTAATTCCATACCGTGGTCTTTAAATTCAACTTTACCAGACCCAATAAATGAACTAAATTCGTCCCCAGAAATAGCTGTGTTATTATAAGGTAATTGTGCATAAACAACAGCCCATGAAGACATAAAAATTGTGTAACAACACAATATCAAATAAAAACGTGTCTTCATTATATTTTCACTATAATTATATTTAAGTAACTCGATGCTGTCACCTTATTGACATTCGATTTATAGACAAGGTATTGTTTTCCATTTTCAGTTCTAACAGTAGGAGCCGTACTAAAGGCAGTAGTATCAAAACTTGTCACTACAAATTTCACTTCATTTTCTTCCCAAATAACCAAAGCTCCAACAGTTCCTAACTGTTTCTTATATTCCTCATAGAGATAGATTTTCTGTTCTGTTGTTTTATACATTTGAATAGGAAATGCAGGCATATAAATCCAAGGATCTTGTTCAGCCCCCCCCCCACCTGTCCATATTGAGCCATTCCATGTTTTTATTCCCGCCGGAATTTCATCATCTCCGATGTGATAAACTTGTAAACCGATGTGTTCTTTTTTATTTACCTCAGTTTCAGTCTGTACCACGGGCTTTAAACTAGATAAATCACTCAATTTTACACGCGGTAATAAGAGTCCTTTCGTAGCTGTGGTATTCTCTGCATCTGCTTGATATTCTTTGATGTCCAACAAAGCTCCTTCTACAGGATAAGTTGCACCACCTACAACCACTTGTCCATAAAACGAATGCCCATATCCCAATACAAGCAATAAGGTAATTAGTATTTTACTTTTCATTTTCTTCCCTTTATAATTATATATGCGATTTAGTTTCTAACTAGCTGGTAGTGTAGTTTTGTATTTCAAGATCATTGTATAGGTTCCTGTAGGTAATGTAGTATACATATTCTTTGTTCCGAAATGGAAAGACAAACCGCCATTTGTTGTAATGTCAGCAATATGTTGTAAAACTAAAGCACCTGTACTATCGTATATTTTTGCGTCCATTACTTGATCAAAATTAGTTATCATCAGTGGTTGTTTGATTGTCGTATTATAAGACAAGGTTGTTGCATTAGGTGCACTTACTTCTATTTCAAATTTCCCAATATACACTTGTCGATTATCTAGAACTTCATTGGCAAAAACTGGAGGATTACCAATGATCAGGACTGGGCCTTTAATCTGTTCTATTTTTTGATAGACCTTATCAATTTCAATCGTTACTTCAGATTCTAAGGCTAATAACTCCCATCCATTTCCATTCCAGAAGTAGAATCCTTTTTTAGAAATTTCGCCTGCTCCATCATTAAATACAACAACGCCAATAGGATTTACTCCTCCCGCTAAAACAGTTTGCTTATTCAAAGCTAACCTGGGAAATAATACTCCTTTATCTGTTGCACTTATATCTAAAATTGCAGCTTGATGGGGCTCTGCCGTTCCAATACCAATGTTATCTTGTGCGTGAATTGCTGTAGCAGTTAAAGCCATTAGCCCAACAACTAACCTTTTTTTCTTCCTCATTTTTTACATATTTAATGGTACAAAACAACTAAAGATGTCAAAAACAGCAGATTTAAACTGTAAAAAGGTTCATGTAAATTTGTATTTACTCTTTTCCTAGATGATAAAAGTGTTTTTATTTTAAAAAAAACTTTTTGATACTAGTCTATAAAAAAGAATACACCTGTAGGAATTACAGGTGTAAAGCATAAAATACGGTTGCATTTTTATAAAAAAGAATTCAATTATTTAAATTTTCATCGCCTTATTTATTGGTGGTTTTTATTTGTTTTTCCTCTATTTTTTTAAATCCTTAAGCCAGTTGTAGAACAGAAAAGACAAGAATACGTTATCTTTTTATCTCCTTTTCAGGAGTGGTTCTTTACTCTTTATGGTCAAGAATAAAAGCACATAACCTTACTTCTTCTCGTTTCAATTCTCTTATTTACCTAGGTATATCAAACAAAAAAAGGAATGATTTTTCAATCATTCCTTTTTTATCTATACTCAAAAACTTGTGTCTAATTAAATCACTGCTGATACAATATAATATACGATCATAGCGATAATAGCTGATACAGGGATAGTCAATACCCAAGCCCATAATAAGTTAATTGTAACTCCCCAACGTACCGCTGATACGCGTTTTGTTACACCAACTCCGATAATAGAACCTGTAATCGTATGTGTTGTTGAAACTGGAATACCTAAGTGCTCTGTTACGTATAACGCTACAGCTCCAGCTGTTTCAGCAGCTACACCTTCTAATGGTGTTACTTTGGTAATCTTACTTCCCATTGTTTTAACAATCTTCCATCCACCAGATAACGTTCCTAAACCAATGAATAAGAAAGAAGCAAGCGGAACCCACCACCAGTGCTCTACGAACACTTTAAATGTATCAACTCCTTCTACTAAGTAATCTGGATCCATATCAACATTTACGTGGTAGAAAATTACTGCAGCTCCAATAATACCCATTACTTTCTGAGCATCGTTTCCTCCATGTCCTAAAGAGAATAAAGCGGAAGAAACTAATTGTAAGCGTTTAAACCATTTTTCACATTTGTAGTGGTTTTGATTTCTACAAATCCACATAATAGCGATGGTAATAAAATAAGCGAGTATTAAACCCAATAAAGGTGCTCCAAAAATGAATAAGAAAATTGGAATTACTTTCGAGTACACCACTACATCTACTCCTTCAATAGAGAAACCACCTGCGTGAGCAACAGCAGCTCCAATAAAACCACCAATTAAGGTATGAGAAGAAGAAGAAGGAATACCTAACTTCCATGTGGCTAAATTCCAAATAATTGCAGCAATTAAACCTGCAAAAATAACTTCTAAGCTAATAAAATTCTCATTTACGGATTTGGCGATGGTATTACCAATCTTAAATTCACCAATAATGTATAAGGAGATAAAATAGGCTGCGAAGTTAAAAGCCGCTGCCCAAAGCACTGCTTGGAAAGGCGTCAAAACTCGTGTTGTTACAATAGTAGCAATTGAGTTTGCGGCATCATGAAAACCATTGATATAATCAAATCCTAGGGCTAAAATGATAATAACAATCAGCATTATCCCACTTTGATTACTCAATATTTCTGTAAAAAATTCCATATACTTGCGCTAGATCATTAAGAGTATTTAACGATAACAGTTTCTAAAACGTTAGCCACGTCTCTACAACTATCTGTAGCCGTTTCTAAAGCCACCATTACCTCTTTGTATTTTATAATTTCGATCGCGTTATTTTCATTTTCAAAAATATCGGCCACGGCCTTATCAAAAACTTTATCCGCTTTTCTTTCTAAGCGTGAAATGTTTTTACATACTGTAGCTAACTCTTCTAGCTTTTTTAAATCTTTCAAATGTAATAGTCCTTTGTATACTTCACTACAAGCTTCTAAATTCGCTTCCGTTAATTTGCGCAAAGGCTTAGTAACTTTATCAATTTGATACAATCTCATACGAGAAGCAGCATCAGATAAGTGATCCGCTACATCATCAACCGCAGTAATTAAACTGTGGATATCTTCTCTATCAAAAGGAGTGATAAAGTTTTTCCCCAATTCAATTCTTGTTTTCTGTGCGATCGCTTCGATTTCCACCTTAATTACTTCAACATCTTTAAGTAATTTCTCTCTCTCCTTAGCTGGTGTATTCACAGCTTCATTCAGCGTTTCTGATAATTTTTTAAGCTTTACAGCTGCTTGTTCAAATAAAGGATAAAACGTTTTGTCCTTTGGAACTAAAAATTGAAAAATGTTATTCAATGACATTATATAATAATATATGTTATAAACAGAGGCAAAATTACGCAATAAAATCAACCTAATGTTTCCTTAACGTTAATTTTTACGTCAAAACACGGTTTCCCTTTATTTTATTGATACAATTTACGACTATTTATTGATTTTTAACCACTTACAAAATTAACATGAGTATTAAAATTCAACAATCACTTAACATTAAGGTAACATTGGAGTAATATAGTATAGTATATTCTTTGTATCTTATCTATTTAACTAACTGAAATTCAATATTTTCAATTTTACACACCCTATTCTTGATTTTTGACCATCCAACGCGCGATACGGTGTGTATTAAACACTAAAAGATACCCCAAAACTAAATTGAATACACTAATAAACCAATAATTGCCAGTTTGTACATATTCATACGGATTTTCTGTTGCTGTTGCTTTGAACCAAAACCACGTATTACTCAAAAAAGAAGGGAGATGGTGAATAAATAAACTTAATCCTACAAAAAAGATGCCCAACTGTGCAAGCATAGACAACGTGATATGCTGTAAAGGAAGAATCGGATTCGAAAAGCTTTGTTCAATTTTTAGCCAGTCAACCAATTTTCCAGCATACCGAAAGAGTAAAATTAATAGTACAAGAGAAATCAGCAAGGTTACTGCATTAGTTTTATTTGTTTCTAAAATACTGTGAGTTGTAGCAATTTCTATGGCTACAAAAGGAATGGTAGAAAAAACTATATCGATTAGCAAGACTAATATGACAAGTTTAATCACCAAAATAAATCTCGCACCTGCATAGGTTATTTTTTAGTTGACCCTATAAATTTAACAAAAATACAGCTATTTATTTGACGCTCTCTTTGTGGATGAATTACTTTCTTTTGTATTGCCTTTTATATTTAAGCATTCTTGAATATTCACCCTATTGCTATTCCTATAAATTTTTATTTTGTACTTTAGCGAAAACTAATAACATTATACAACAACCTAGATAACTATGGATATTAACTTCAATAAAAACGAAGATCACAACAAGTTATTGCTTTCAGATTTAAAACGAAAACTAGCAAAAGTTAAACTTGGTGGAGGTGAAAAACGAATTGAAAAATTACACCAACAAGGAAAAATGACAGCCAGAGAGCGCATTGATTATCTATTAGATCCTAAAACTAATAGTATCGAAATTGGTGCTTTTGCAGGAGATGAGATGTATGAAGAACACGGAGGATGTCCTTCTGCTGGTGTTGTAGTCAAAATAGGTTATATCAAAGGGAAACAATGTATCGTTGTAGCAAATGATGCTACAGTAAAAGCGGGTGCTTGGTTTCCGATTACAGGAAAGAAAAATTTACGCGCACAAGAAATCGCGATTGAGAATAAACTTCCTATTATTTACTTGGTAGATAGTGCTGGAGTATATTTACCCCTTCAAGATGAGATTTTCCCTGACAAAGAGCACTTCGGAAGAATTTTCAGAAACAATGCAATCATGAGTAGCATGGGCATTACGCAAATTGCTGCCGTAATGGGAAGTTGTGTTGCAGGTGGTGCTTACTTGCCAATCATGAGTGATGAAGCGCTAATCGTAGATAAAACGGGGAGTATTTTCTTAGCAGGAAGCTACTTAGTAAAAGCAGCCATTGGCGAGAGTATTGACAACGAAACTCTTGGTGGTGCAACGACGCATTGTGAGATTTCAGGTGTTACAGATTACAAAGCAAAAGACGATAAAGATGCTTTAGATACCATCAAAAATATTGTAGATAAGATTGGTGATTTTGACAAAGCAGGTTATAATCGAATTGCAGCTAAAAAACCAGCTGCAGATCCAAATGAAATTTACGGTATTCTACCTAAATCTCGCGCAGAGCAATACGATATGATGGAAATCATCAAACGCTTAGTTGATGAGTCTGAATTTGAAGAATACAAAGCGGGATATGGTCAATCCTTGATTACGGGGTATGCTCGTATTGATGGATGGGCTGTGGGAATTGTTGCTAATCAACGTAAAGTAGTAAAAACGAAAAAGGGTGAAATGCAGTTTGGAGGAGTAATCTATTCTGACTCTGCAGATAAAGCAACTCGTTTTATTGCAAACTGTAACCAAAAGAAAATTCCATTGGTATTCTTACAAGACGTAACAGGATTCATGGTAGGTTCTAAATCAGAGCACGGAGGAATTATCAAGGATGGAGCGAAGATGGTGAATGCAGTATCTAACTCTGTTGTTCCTAAATTTACGGTAGTTGTAGGAAACTCATACGGAGCAGGTAATTATGCAATGTGTGGAAAAGCTTATGACCCACGTTTAATCTTTGCCTGGCCAAGTGCTGAACTTGCTGTAATGGGAGGAGCACAAGCGGCAAAAGTATTGTTGCAAATTGAAGCTTCTTCTTTAAAAGCAAAAGGACAAGAATTATCAGCTGAAGAAGAACAAAAATTATTCGATAAGATTAAAGCGAAATACGACAAACAAGTTTCTCCTTATTACGCTGCTGCTCGCATTTGGACTGATGCTATCATCGATCCATTAGATACGAGAAAGTGGATTTCTATGGGAATTGAAGCGGCGAACCACGCTCCTATCGAAAAACAGTTTAACTTAGGTGTGATCCAAGTATAAGTATAAAAAAAAATCGGCAATTTAAAATTGCCGATTTTTTTTATTGCTTTTTATTACTTCGTGAAGTTGCTTTGTTTTATCATTCACTTTCGATTTTAGTTATTTTTTTTCAATCCTTCTTCTGAGCTAAACTCCTGAAAAAATTGCTCTAATTCTTTTAAATTGAGCTCTTCGATTGCCTTTCGATTACTAGGATCATTATAATCGTAAACATTTTCATCATCTTTACTCCATCCAGCATTTGAAAACATAGTTTCCATTATACTAACTTTTTTTCGATAAGCTTCTTCTGAAAGTTTGTGGTCTTGGTCAGGTCTTCCCTGTTCTTCGTCTGTACTACAGCCAACCATAAAAAGAAGGACGATACAAAACAAAATACTGTTCTTCCACTGCTGCTTCATTCTTTTGAAAATTAAATTCTAAAACTTTCCACACTTCCTTCTCCCTTTCTATTAAATCTAGCATACATTACGGCAACATATTTTTTATTATAAGCCTTTACTGTACAATCGACATTAATTCCTCCCTTATGGTCATAATAATCTTGGTTTGCATTGGGAGTAAAAGGGATAATATGATGCCCATTAACCTGTTCAAACTCCACACTATTATTACTATAAGTTGCATTAGCACTAGTAAAAGTTATTCTTTCATTATCGTTAATTTTAAAATTAACCAATGACCTAGAAGAACCTATGATAGCACTACTATGACTCCCTGTAACGGAATAACTACTTTCTGCCCTAGTAGTATAGCCTATTGCTCCTTGAGGATTGTGCTCTCTTGAGGATTGTGCTCTCTTGCGTATTGCTTAGACTTTTCTATACTCAAGTCTTGGTCTAAATTTTTCAATCCTTCTTCTGAGCTAAACTCCTGAAAGAATTGGTCCAATTCCCTTAGATCTAATTTTTCAATTTCCTTTCTATTTTCAGGGTTGTTATAGTCATAAGGGTTTTCTACATCATCAACCCCTCCATATTTGTACAAAATAGCTTCCATGTCACTAACTTTTTTTCGATAAGCTTCCTCTGAAAGTTTCTGATCTTGGTCAGACCTCCCTTGTTCTTCGTCTGTACTACAGCCAACCATAAAAAGAAGGACGATACAAAACAAAATACTGTTCTTTTTCATGTTATAAAAATTTTAAATTATTATATCCATGCTATCTTCAAAAAACAGTCCACTTTTTTAAGCTTATTTCATAAGTATTCGCATTTATATAAATAATATGAAATTTATATATAAAAACACCTCTCTCCTTCTTTTAATTTGGGGCATCGTCGAATAAAACTTGTACTTACCATACCTAGTTTCAGTGTACGGTATACGGTTCCAGTCCGTATGTCACCTTGAGGAACGAAAGGTCGCATCCTCTTTATCTACCATACTTGACGCAATCAAGCACAAATCAATTGGAGAGAGGAAAATAGAGAGAAGTAAATTTTCGATTAAAACAGAGTACCTTCTTTAATCGATAAAATCCACGATTTCACAAACCTCACAAAGAACAACCTTTTCTTTTTTAAAGGGTAAAAAAGAAACAAAAAACCCTTCAACTAACCCAAATAAAGGTCAAATTAGTTTTTGTAAAAAGTGTGTTTTGCTTTTTCGCTTCTTTGCCTTTTTGAAGGATTGTCACAAAGCACAAACCTCACAGCCTAGTGCGAGCGCGAGATACTGTGGGGGTATTGCTTTTTCGCTTTTTTGTCAGAGGCTTTTTTGATGATTTCTTCTGTTAAAGAAGAATGTGTCTCATCCTCTCATCTTCTATCTCATGGGTTTATATTTGTTTTCGTATTCGATGAATCTACACTGCGTTTCGATTTCACCCCCTCATCTTCTCACACCCTCATCTTCTCATCGCCTCACAAAAAACTACACATACAAGATATACACTAACGAGCTTACCGAAATAAAGATCCACAACAAGACCCCTTCAATAAAAGGTTTGGCACCCACATTTTTCACCGTTCTAAAAGACAGTGATGTACCAATTAAAAATAAAGTTAATGTCAAGGCAGCTTTTGAAATCTCAACAATATAAGGGCCTAAAGGTTGAATAAAAGGAATATAGGAATTGGCTAGCATTGCTAAGATAAACAACCCAATAAAATAAGGTATCTTCACTTTAGAGCCTTTATTTTTGAAGAGCATTGTAGATAAAAACGCAACTGGAATCACCCATAAGGCACGGGCTAATTTAACCGTTGTAGCCACTTCTAACGCTTCATCTCCATATTTAGCAGCTGCACCAACTACAGAACTTGTATCGTGAATAGCAATCGCAGACCAAAGTCCGAAATCTACTTGACTCAATCCCAACGCATGTCCTATAGGAGGGAATATGATTAAAGCCACTGAATTCAAGATAAATACAATCCCCAAGGCTACAGAGATTTGTTTTTCATCTGCATCAATAACAGGCGATACAGCAGCAATCGCACTACCTCCACAGATAGCGGTTCCAGAAGAAATTAAGTACGATATTTTCTTGTCAATTTTCAATAATTTCCCTATTCCGAATCCCAAGGTTAAGGTTAAGAAGATAGAGAAAATCGTCAAGACGAAACCATCCTTTCCCGCAGCTAAAGCGCTGTAAACATTCATTCCAAATCCCAATCCAACTACAGCCACCTTCAACAGAAGCCCTGTGGCTTTTTTCGTTTGCTTCGCATAGGGATTTTCAAAAATTTGAGCGTAAATGATTCCCAACACCAAAGCTGTTGCAGAAGAGATAAAGGGAAATAAACTTAGAATCGCTAAGCCTATGAATATTATTTTACTACCGAGTGCAGTATTGCTATTTTGTACTGTCATAACGTATCTATTTTCAACCCTACAAAGGTCAATCATCTATACTAGCGGAAAAAATACATAATAGTTATCGGTTATAACTTTAGGTTATATGATTTAATGAATCGAATAAATAATTCTACTAAGGCGCTTTCTTGTCCTTGACGTTGTACAATACTGAATTTTCGCCTGATATCTAAGCCGTTAATATCCACGACAACTAATTCATTGTATTTTAATTCTTTGAGAATAGCATGAATCGATAAAAATGCAAAACTATCGGAATGCTTTAAATACATCTTGATACTTTCAGTACTCGAGAAATTCATTTCATTTCGCAACTGATTCAGTGACATTCCCACTTGATTTAGGTTGCTTTCAATCACATCTAACGTCCCGGATCCAGCTTCCCTTAAAAGGAAGGAATACTCTTTTAATTCATCTGGTTCAATGATTCCCGTTTTGAATTTCGGGTTATCCGCTCGACAAACCAATACAATTTCATCGTCAATAAAGTCGATATACTTGATTTGAGGGTTTTTAGAACATCCTTCAACTACTCCGACATCGATATTTTTACTCAAGAGTAATTGCTCTATTACGGCTGAATTTTCAGAAAGAATATCGAGGTGTATATCGTGAACTTTAGCTCTAAATTCAGCTAAAAGTGGGGGTAAAACATATTGAGAAACGGTTGTACTTGCACCGATACGCAAGTTACCATCCATTTTTGCATTAAGCGCGTGCATATCAAACTCTAAATTGCGATACGTAGAGAAAATATCTTCTGCGTAGGTATAGAGTAATTGTCCAGATTCAGTTAAACGAATATTAATTCCGTCCCGCACAAATAGTTTCGTTTGATAATGTCCCTCTATTTCTCGAATATGTTTCGATACAGCGGGTTGAGAAATCAGTAGTTCTTTGGCTGCTTTTGTAAAGCTTTCTCTCTTTGCCACGGTATAAAAAACTTTTAACCGGAAATCAAACATAGTTTTCTCTATTAAATGATACTTCTATTCGGAAGCAATATCTGTTGTGTTAACAAAAATACTGAAAATATTGGATGCTTTGTGTTTTTTTGTTTTGATAGCAGCGATACATTGATTCATAGCATCATACTAATTACACTAGTTAACAAGCCTTTTCAATCCAATTGGACCTATTGCAATTATTCTAATTTATTTATACACTTCTAACATGTATAAATCCGCATAAGAACTAATAATAAAAAAAGAGTTAGGTATTCCTAACTCTCTTATCTTGTTTTCAACCATCCCGTAATACTATAGCGGGGTTTGTTTACTGTTCGAACTTCGTGTTCAATAGATTTACTATCAAAAATCACTAATCGACCTGGTAAAGCATACACGATTTCCTCTCGTTCATTTCCTTCTTCATCTGGTAAGAATAGGACTAATTCACCTCCATTAGCTGGGGTCCAATCTTTTTCATTTAAATACAACACAACGGATAAAGTACGACGCGTATCTTTGTGAAATACATCCAAGTGACGTTGATATCCTGTACCAACAGGATAACTTGCGTAGTGAAATTCTCCTTCTTTAATTCCCAAGAAACAAGTGCGGTTTACATAAGCAATAAATTCATTCATCTTTTGGAAGTACATCGCCTCAACCTCATCGGTGGTTTGTTCATTCAACCATAAAATAAAATCCCCTCTTACCTCTTCCACTATTTGCTCTTCACTTGCTTGTCCAATCGCTGCTTTTTTAAACACTTGTAAATCTTGTTTCATAAAAAAGTTAGCGCGCAACAGGTCAATTTCCCTTTCGGTGAAAAAACAATCTACCACGGAGTAACCACGATTCACTAAATCGTGTATTATTAACTCATAAAATGAATTTACTTCAAAGTCACTCATATATCATTAGATAAAAACTAAGCAAAAATAATTTACAAGACAAAAAAAATAATGCGTATAGGGCACTTTTTTTTCGTGGTGATTGCGTTAATTTTTTCTTAATAAAAAGAAAGCTCCATGTCATTAGGGACAAAAAAAACACGCGAATTAGGCGTGTGTTTTTTTATCATATAGGGCTTGTTCCCTTATTTTACAATGTAATTTTCGTCTGGCAGTACCAAAGCAGGAAGCTCTAGTCCTGAAATTTCCGATAACGAATAGGCGATATTGCCACACATTTGATCCAAAGCCAAATCATTTTCTTCTTCTCCAAAAGGTTCAGCAATTTCCGCTACTACTGCATCTAAGGCAATAAAAGTATAAGCGACAAAGGTCACAAAGAAAGGCATCGTCCATACAATCAAATCAATCAACCCAAAAGGAAGAAGGAAGCTATAAACGTAAACAGTACGATGCAAGATAATAAAGTAAACAAATGGAATCTTAGTATGTACAATACGCTCACAAGCAGCAAGTACAATCGACAATTGTTCAATATTCTGATCTATTCTCGATTGTGTAATTGAATCTATACGCCCTGCTCTATGCTGTTCGCTCACCCACTTTGTCAGTTCACTCAACAAAAAAGCAGGTTTAAAACGCTTGGTCAGCATCTCTTGATACATTTCTTCCGTTAGATAAGAACGAACAATCGTCCAATCGGTTTTATTTCTCAATTGCTTATTTAACGCATAACAAAATGCAATAATTAACTGAATCCCCTTTTGCTTTTCTTTTAAAGTAAAAGGGTCATCTTCTTTGATGAAATGCAACAGCTGAAAAGCCAAGGAGCGACTGTAGATAACTAAACTTCCCCATTGTTTTCGTCCCTCCCAATACCGATCATAAGCTGCACTATTACAAAAACCTAAGAAAATGGCAAGGGAAATCCCCACTAAGGTAAACGCTCCAACATTTAAGGGTATAATAATGTCTGGAAAAAAGTAATGACTCCAATAGACTAACCAAGAAAAAATAAAGATGGCTAATAAAGTAGGCGCAATCTTCTTCAACACAGATCCTTTCCAAATAAAAAGCATTTGAACAATATGCTTTTTGTCTCTAACTATCATATGCTATAGAATTTATATCCTACAAAATTAACCCATACTGAGGGAAAAATAGCTCTCAAAACACCAAAAATAAAAACAAATTAAAAACGCAGTGTGGAAACTTGACAAACTCCTTTTACTCAATATGCTCTAAATATAATTTTAGATTGCTCTAAAATTATATTTTTACAGTACTAAATAAATCCTATATTTGTACAGGCATACTTCACTTCATATAGTGAAAACACCACCTAAACACGGACATAAGTCCGCTAATTACAAAATGAACAAAAATGGAAATCGACTTACAATTACCTGCATTACCTTATGAAAAAAATGCATTCACCCCTTTAATTACAGAAGAAACCTTTGACTATCATTACGGTAAACATCATGCTGCTTATGTCAATAACCTCAATGATTTGATTCAAGATACGCCTTTACTTAAAAAATCTGTACCTGAAATCATTCTATACAGCTATCAAACAGGTGATATGCCTCTTTTTAACAATGCTGCCCAACACTGGAATCACACCTTTTTTTGGCATAGTCTATCCCCTTCTGGAGGAAAGGCTCCCACAGGAAAAATCCACGACTTAATCATTCGTGATTTTGGTAGTTTTGACCAATTTAAAACACTTTTTTCTACAACGGCAGCTAAACTTTTTGGTTGTGGCTGGACTTGGTTAGCTCAAAATGAGGAAGGTAAGTTGGAAATTATTCCCTTGAAAGAGGCGCATACTCCTTTGACACTTAACAAAACGCCTATTCTAACCTTAGATGTCTGGGAACATGCTTATTATATTGACTATAGAAATGCAAGACCTCAATTTATTGCCAATTTTTGGGAGATGGTCAACTGGGAATTTGCGAATCAAAATTTAAAATAATTATGAGTGATACTTGTATAAATCACCTAGAACGCTATTGGAAAACCTTGACGGTGTCGAGCAATGAGAAATTCAACCAGGAAAACTACCTGGAAGCCTTAGAGGGTTACAAAGAGGCGCTGTATAGAGCTGAAGTATTAAATAATCATTGGGAATTGTGCATGCGATTAAAGATCCCTGTTGTCCAAGTGTATATCATTTCATGTAATAACTTAGCACATACCCACGAAGAACTTCAGGAACTCCATCAAGCACATGCTTATTTAAAACGCGTCATTTACTTTTTGATTCACCTTGTGGAACAAATTGCAATTTCAACGGAATCAATTCAGGGAGATCTCAAACAAGCTTTACTTGCTTATGCCGATTTTAAACAGCGTACTCAATTTTATCCTGCTGAAGATACTACGCTAGATCGGTTGATACAAACGCTACCTCGATAGGGGAGGTATTTGTGAGGTTTGTGCTTTGTGAGGTTTGTGCTTTGTGAGGTTTGTTATTTGTGAGGTTTGCTCTTTGTGAGGTTTGCTCTTTGTGAGGTTTGCTTACCTTCTCATCACCTGACCTCTCACCCCCTCATCACCTTCAAAAAAACCTTTCCCTCCCTTTTTTGGTATAGTTTATGAGGGGTATTATTTACGATTCAATCAAAATTAAGTACTTTTACTTTTTAAACCATTACTATTTTAAATGAAACTTGAAATGCAAGAAAAACAAGAAAAGCCAATTTCGCTCACACAATCATTAATTCCTGTCGTATTACTTGTTGTATTACTGGCTGTTAATGTTTATGTATTCCGGGATGATGCTTTATCAGGAACCAATCAATTCATTTTATTATTGGGTGGTGCTATTGCAATTCTTGTAGGGATGTACAATCGCGTTTCTTATGATAAGATTCTGCTTCAAATTGTCAATAATGTCCGTGATACGTCGAATGCCATTTTTATTTTGCTGCTAGTAGGTGCTTTATCGGGTACTTGGTTATTGAGTGGTATTATTCCCAGTATGATTTACTACGGTTTAGAGATTCTACATCCATCCATTTATCTACCAGCATGTGTTATTATCACGTCTATTATTTCTATTGCAACGGGTAGTTCTTGGACCACCTCTGCGACTGTCGGAATAGCGCTTGTAGGAATCGGAAATGCCTTAGGGATGCCTTTAGGGGTAATTGGTGGAGCCGTTGTTTCTGGTGCGTATTTTGGAGATAAATTATCTCCACTGTCGGATACTACCAATTTAGCTCCTGTAATGGCAGGTACGGATTTGTTTACTCATATTCGCTATATGCTGTATACTACAGTTCCTACCTATGTAGTTACCCTCATCTTATTTATCATTTTAGGGTTTGTCTATGGTGCAGAAGGTCAAGTAAATACTGCAGAAACACTAGAAGCTATTAGTGCTACCTTTCATATTACCCCCCTTTTATTTATTGTTCCAGTATTAGTTATTGTTCTTATTGTAAAGAAAGTACAACCTATTGCAGCCTTGTTAATGGGTACCTTATTAGGTGCTGTATTTGCTTTAATTTTCCAACCCAATATTGTTGTTGCAGTAGCAGGTGGAGAAGAATTTAATTTCTACAATGCCTATAAGGGAGTAATGTTAGCTTTAACCACTGATATTCGCATTTTATCGCCTTTAGAAAGCCTCAATGAGCTATTTGAAGCTGGAGGAATGGCCAGTATGCTTAATACCGTTTGGTTGATTCTATGCGCCATGTTTTTTGGTGGAACAATGGAGGCCATTGGTGCATTGCAAAAAATATCTACTGCTTTACTGTCTATTGCTAGTAGTTTATTTGGTTTATTTGCCAGTACAGTTGCTAGTTGTTTAGCGGTTAATATCACAACTTCAGATCAGTATTTATCCATCGTAGTACCTGGAAAAATGTTTGCAGATGCTTATAAACAAAAAGGACTCGCTCCTGAAAACTTAAGTAGAACACTTGAAGACTCTGGAACGGTAACCTCTGTATTGATTCCATGGAATACCTGTGGTGCTTATCATGCAGGAGTATTGGGAATTCCAACACTCACCTACTTACCCTATGCCTTTTTTAATTACTTAAGTCCGTTTGTTACTTTGTTGTACGCTGCTTTTGATATTAAAATAAGACGAATTGTGAATAGTAAACAGTAGATGGTGGAGGGTGAGAAGTGACAATGGACGGTTAACAATGGACGGTTGACGGTTGACAGTGGACGATGAGAAGTCACCCATAACTCTTAACTCCTAACCCCCATTTATAACAAATCCTTCACACTAAAACTCGTTTATTCTCCGTATATTTAGTCTCGTCGAAATTTGATATACGGTTGAGCGTAAAATCAATCGGACAGGGCTTACTACTATAAATAAATCTTATAGTAAAATAAAAAACAATAATCAGAAATAATAGTACAAGCCACTTTTGTGGGCTACTTTTGTACTAGAAATAAGAAAGAAAAAACAAATATTAACTTTTAAAAAATAAACATTATGTCTTTAGTAGGTAAAAAGTTTCCAAACATTACAGTAGATGCAATTTCAGAAATGGGTGATAATTTAAGAATCAACCTTTTCGAAGAAGCTACAAAAAATAACAAAAAAGTATTATTATTCTGGTATCCAAAAGACTTTACTTTCGTATGTCCAACAGAATTACATGCTTTCCAAGAGGCTCTTCCTGAATTTGAAAAAAGAAATACAATGGTAATTGGAGCATCTTGCGATACAAACGAAGTTCACTTTGCTTGGTTAAACACAGCAAAAGACAACGGAGGTATTGAAGGAGTTACTTACCCTATCATTGCTGATACACAAAGAAATTTATCTTCTGTATTAGGAATTTTAGACGTAGAGAGTGAAGTATACAACGAAGAGTTAGATTCAGTTCAAATCGAAGGATCAAACGTTACATACAGAGCTACTTATTTAATTGACGAGACAGGAAAAATTTTCCATGAGTCAGTAAACGATATGCCATTAGGAAGAAACGTAAATGAGTACGTGCGTTTAATCGACGCTTACACACACGTTCAAACGCATGGTGAAGTATGTCCAGCAAACTGGGAAGAAGGAAAAGATGCGATGAATGCTGACAGAAAAGGTGTTGCTGATTACTTAAGCAAACACTAATTAAATACTAACGTAAAAAAACTTAAAAAATGCTTTTAGAATTAGATCAAGATAACTTACAAGAAATTGTAAGTCAAAATGAAAAAGTAGTTGTTCAATTTTCAGCTACATGGTGTGGTAATTGTAGAATTATGAAACCGAAGTTTAAAAAGCTTTCAACAGAAAAAGAGAATATCACATTTGTGGTTGCAGATGCGGAAAAATTCCCTGAATCTAGAAAACTAGCTGACGTGAGTAATCTACCTACATTCGCTACTTTCGTAAATGGAAAATTAGTGAACCAAACGCAAACAAATAAAACGGAAGTTTTACACGAGTTAGTTGGTGAAATCGCTTAATTCTAAATACAACAAGCATGAAATTACCTGTAATTAAACATTTAACTCAATTTATTGAGCAAAATGACCAAGACTATATCATTGAAACCCTTGAAGTATTGGAAAACCTTACGGAAGTTCCTTCGTTAAAAGACGAAGAATTAGATGTAATTGGTGAATTAATTTCCAATATGTATGGAGCACTAGAAGTTCAGAAATTAATGAAAGAAGGTGCAACGCAAAAAGAAGCTTTAAACAGCTTTATGCAACGCGTTTTAGGGTCAATCGACAAATAATATTTATATTTTACATACAAAAAGCTGCAAAAAATAAATTTTGCAGCTTTTTTTTATTTCTACACATTTACGGGCAACTTCTATTTACTTCTATGAATCTTTCCTTTTTAAGTTAAAAGTCAAATCACCATTTGCTCTTATTTTTTTCTTATTCTAGATTAAGAAACGGTTGAGTCTGCGCTCGTATCTTTGTAGTGTAATAAAAAACAATTCAACCATGAAAATTACAGCCTTTGCAGCTACAAATAGTACGCAATCTATCAACCTTGAGTTAGTAAAGAGCGCTTTAGATACTTTACAAGAATACGAAATACAAATTTTAGACCTCAACGATTACGAGATGCCTATTTATTCGCCAGAGCGAAACCAAGCGGGTATTCCTGAAAAAGCACTCGCTTTTAATCAGATATTAAAAGAAAGTGATGCCTTAGTTATTGGTCTAGCTGAACACAACGGAACATTCAGTACCGCTTTCAAAAACATCTTTGATTGGGGATCACGCGCGGATAAAACCTTGTTTCAACAAAAACCAATGCTATTATTATCAACATCACCTGGGCCTAGAGGAGGACAGTTTGTTATGGAATCAGCCAAAACGATCTTTCCTTTCTTTGGTGGAAATATTAAATCTCATTTCTCCTTGCCAAGTTTCCAGGATAATTTTAAAGAAGGAACGATTGTCAATGACAACTTACAACAAGAATTTGAAGCGCGATTAAGCGATTTTAAATCAACGCTTCACCAAAACTAACAACTACTTTTCAACAAAAGAGGTTATCCTTACGAGGATAGCCTTTTTTTATTGAATTGTTTCATCTCCTTCTTTTGTCCTCTATTTTACTCGTTTCTTCTATTTTTAAACTGCAAATTGATTCGTACCTTTGCCCTACCTTACAAGTTGATTATTAAGGCCTTTACCTCTTATGTAAGACACAATTAATCAACGTAGTACAGTTTACTCATCGTAAGCTAAAAAACCAATTTTAACCATGAGAAGTAACTTCTTCGTTCAATTACTCAAACAAGAAAGTAAAAATTTATTCCAACTCAAACACAGTGATCGCTTATGGCACATTCCATTTATGGCTATGTTTGCCATTGGAGTTCCCTTGTTAGTTGGGTGGTATTTCGATAACTTACAAGCAGGTCTATTAGCTTGTTTAGCGGGTTTAGTTATTTTATACCTTCCTTCCAATTTACCTACTCCTCAACGCATGTTTATCATGTTGGTGTGTTCATTTGGCTTTATGTTTTCGTATGTAGTAGGGGTTATTTTTAGCTTTAATTTTATTGTATCCGCCCTTGTATTTGGATTATTTGCAACAGCCGTACACTGGATATCCTTGTATTTTTCTATGCCTCCTCCTGGGAGTTTTTTCTTTACCATGATTGCCTCAATGGCCAGTAATACTCCGTTTGACTTTGATACCATTGCTACGCGAATTGGCTATTTTGTTTTGGGAACTATTTTCGCTTGTACCTTAGCTTTGATTTACAGCTTTATTGTTGGACGTAAATATACCTCTAAAACGCCTGTTCGCATTATTATACCTGTTCCTATAAAAACACAAGTCGATTACTTCATTCGTTCTCTTATTGTGGGGGCTTTTATGTGCTTATCGCTATTGATTGGTAATTTACTGAATTTCAATAATCCCTATTGGATTCCCATTTCTTGCTTGGCGATTATGCAGGGAATTTCCCTTTATCACGTCTGGCAAAGAGCCTTGCATCGTATTGCGGGAACGTTTATTGGCATTGGACTTTGTTGGGTTCTTATTTCCATTTCACAAGATCCCCTATACTTGTGTATTTGCATCATGCTTTTGCAATTTATCATTGAAATTTTCATTTCGAGAAACTATGCACTTGCTGTGATATTCATTACCGCTTTAACGGTTTTATTAGCGGAAGCAGGAAGTTCATTGATTCACTCTCCTAACGAACTTATACAAGCGCGATTAACGGATATTGTTATTGGCAGTTTATTGGGTGGTATTGGTGGTTGGCTCCTACACCACGAATACTTACGACACCATACAGTCGATCAAATTAGAAGCACGCGTATTAGCCTAAAAAGAAGACGAAAAAAAGCGTAATTTGCTTCATATTTCTTATTAACCTTTGCAAGGTATGAAGCAAAAGCAATCTGTTATCGTTTGTAAACAACTGCCTAAACATATAGCAGCCCTCACCTTATACCCCTTTATTATCTACAAAGATGCCTCTTTTGCTGAAGATGCTATTCTAGTCAATCATGAACGCATTCACCTAAAACAACAACTCGAACTTCTTATTCTTCCTTTTTATCTTTGGTATGGAATTGAATTTCTCATTCGATTACTATATTTGAGAAACAGAAAAAAAGCATATCGCGCCATTTCATTTGAACAAGAAGCCTATAAAAATGAAGCTAATCTTGCGTATTTAAAGCAACGCAAAACCTATGCTTTTTTCCAATACATGCGTAATCAAAAACTGTAATTTGGTTCTTGCTTCAGTTCCATTAAACTTGTAAATAAAAAAAACCGATAGTCAAACTACCGGTTTTCAAAGTATTTCACTTTATAACTTCCACTGTCATAAAGTACGTTATTTTATTGTATTCATTTTTAATAAGCTTGCATTTAATGCTACGACAATTGTACTTGCACTCATTAATACCGCACCTAAAGCAGGACTAAGCATAAAATGTGGATACAATATTCCAGCAGCTAAAGGTATTGCGATCACGTTATATCCGACGGCCCACAAGAGGTTTTGAATCATCTTACGGTATGTTTTCTTACCAAATCCAATTAATTTTACCACATCTCTTGGGTCGCTATTCACCAAAATAATATCTGCTGTTTCGGCCGCTACATCCGTTCCAGATCCGATGGCAATTCCTACATTCGCTTGCGCTAAAGCAGGTGCATCATTCACTCCATCCCCAGTCATCGCTACTATTTCTCCCTTAGCTTGGTATTCTTTCACAATTTCTTGTTTATTATGGGGAAGTACATTCGCCAAATAACCATCCATGCCCAATTTAGCTGCTACCGAAGCCGCTATTTTCTCATTATCACCTGTAAGCAAGAAGGACTTAATTCCCATTGCTTTTAATTCTGCAATCGCCTCTGCAGATCCTGTTCTAATTCTATCCGCTAAGCTTAAAATACCAACAACTTGATTATCTATTAATACAAAGTTGACAGTGGCTGTATCTTGATCTATTTCTTTTGGAATTGGTGGGACAGCGAGATTATTTGTTGTAAAATAGTTTGGTCCAGCAGCAATTACTTCTTTTCCATTTACCTTCCCCTTTACACCTATTCCTTGCATATACAGAAAATCTTCTGATTTCCATAAAGGATAAGCATTTGCTTGGAGTACGCGCATGATTCCCTTAGCGATGTGATGTTCTGAGTTTTGTTGAACCGCAGCTGCGTATTGAATAATTTCTTGGGAGGAATAATCCCCTAAAGGAATAATATCTTGTACTTCATGGGAACCTTCAGTTAACGTACCGGTTTTATCAAAAATAATAGTCGTTAAGTTTCTGGTAATTTCAAAAGCTGTTCGGTTTCTGATTAATAGCCCATTAGTAGCGGAGAGTGTTGTCGAAATAGCCACAACCAGTGGAATTGCAACACCTAAAGCATGTGGGCATGCCGTTACCATAACCGTCACCATACGCTCTAAAGCAAAACTCAAGTTTCCTTCTACACTATACCAATATGCAAAGGTCGCAACACCAGCAAATAGGGCGATAAAAGTTAGCCATTTCGCTACTTTATCCGCTAAATTTTGGGTATTCGATTTGGCTGTTTGCGCATCTTGAACCAGGGTAATAACTTTATTTAAGTAGCTGTCTTTTCCAACACCGGTTACCCATACTTTTAATGCACCATCGCCATTGATAGAGCCTGCGATTACTTTTGCTTTTACTTCCTTTTTAACTGGAACACTTTCACCCGTCAGCATACTCTCATTAACATAGGACATGCCTTCTATTACCTCTCCATCTGCGGGAATTTTTTCACCAGGTTTAATAATGACCGTTTCTTTGTCCGTTAGTTCGCTCAACTTGATTTTTACAGCCTCCCCTTCACGCTCTACTGTTACTTCATTGGGCAATAAAGCCACTAAGGATTGTAATGCCTTAGAAGCCGCCATTTGGGAACGCATCTCTAACCAATGTCCAAGAAGCATAATAACAATAAGTGTTGCCAATTCCCAGAAGAAATCCATCCCTTCTAAGCCAAATACAACTGCCGTTGAATACGTATAGGCGACTGTAATTGCAATTGCAACTAATGTCATCATTCCAATATTCTTTGCTTTTACTTCCCCTATCATTCCCTTTAAGAAAGGTATTCCTCCATAGCAATAAATAAATGTTCCCAAAGCAAGTAACACATATTTATCACCTGTAAAACTCAAAGTAAACCCCAGCCATTGCTGTATCATGGGAGATAAGATGAGAATGGGAATTGTCACTGCTAAGCTCACCCAAAATTTACTTAAAAAAGCATTGGTATTATGCCCTTTATGTTTATCATGAGTATGTTCCATATGATGATGGTGATGTTCATCATCGGCATGTCCTCCAGTTGTTCCGAATGGAACTAAATCCATTCCACAAATGGGGCATTTTCCAGGTTGATCTTCTAAAATTTGAAGATGCATGGGACAAGTATATTTTTTCATTGTTTTATGGTTTTACTAATGAATTAAAATAACGAATTAAAATCTCTTCTTCCTCTTTCGTCAAAGCTGTCCCTTTGTGCATGAGGGTATAGGACGTCAAAGGCATTTTTCCTTGCTGAATCTGATTGATGATTTGCTTGAACTTCGACCTTTTTTTTCGCGTTCCATAAGTAGCTACCTCATCAAAGTTCAGTTTTTCTTTTCCTTCTACAATGTGCTGTTCCATCCACCAAGCCATCGGTTGAATTTTGCTGTACCAAGGGTACGTCGTTTCATTACTATGGCAGTCATAACAGGAGGTTCTCAAGATCGATTGGACTTCTGAAGGAACTTGAAAGGCCACATTGAAACTTTCTTCCGAAGGTACCGTATAGGCCTTGATTTCTGGTCTTTTCAATTGAATTAAAGCAAAACAGACCAGTAAGAAGAAGAAGATATAGGTACTACTTTTACTAAACATAGCCTTAAAATTACAAAGTATTTTACCCCCTTATATGCTTACATCAAAGGGGATAAAATAAAGAGGTATAATTAATTTAATTCTTCTTGGATTGATCCACAAGACAACATTTTTTCTCCCATATAAGGGTTTCTAAAATCTTTCGCTGTACTCAACCAAAAAGCACCTTCTCCTCCCTTAACCATAGGGCAGAAAACTTTGTAATATGGTTTTGAAATACCTAATAGTTGCACTAAATCATAGATATCTGTGCTAATTTCCACTAAATGTTCTCTTTGGTGTGCAATATCCCCAACATTATCTTCAATATGTTCTGCGTTTTCTTTAATATTAGCAGCAATATCTTGGTAAGTATCCTTGTGTTCTGCATCAAAATGAGCTCCCTCTATCTTTTGTAAAGCCGCTAACATCCCCGTCGCTGCCTTAGCTGTTTCTTCAGCATTATCGGAGGACAAAGCAAAAGTCATATGATCATAATACCCTAACAATTCCGTAAAATCTACCGCTTCTACTGGCTTTTCTTGTATCGTTTCGGTTGGTGTATCCGCTATTGTTGGCATAGCTTCTTTTTTATCGTTACACGCTGTTAAAGTAACCAATAAAGTGGCGATTAACCCTAAAACTAAGTATTTCATCTTTTGTGAATTTTTAAATTAGATTATATATTATGTATTTATAAAAAACATTTATTTTCAATACGCTACCCTATTTTCAATCTTGTAAATGGAACAACAGCTAGCGCAATCCTTACCAAAGAAGGATTGTGAAAATAAAGGATTCGAAAACAATTTTTCGCTTTCGACAAGACACATCTTAGGCTATACAGCCTATTATTTAACCTATTTTAGGAGGTAACCAAATTGAAAATTCCCCCGAAGGATATTGGGGTTGACGATAAACAGGATAACTGTGTTTATCTTTAAATACAAGCACAGTATAAGACTCCTTTTCCAATGGAGCGAGTAGCAAAATATGACAAGGACCTTGGCAAAAAAATTGACAACAATCGCCGTGGGAACGAGAACCTTCTCCTACATCTGCACAACAAGCATTTCCGCAAAAACTACTTTCATGATGGGTTGATGAAGAAGACATTGTAGTCCCTACAGCTGTTTCATGAGATACCCTAGTAGCATCAGTATGGGCAGCACAAGCCAATAGCTCACTTGGAAGGAAAAAAATTCCAAGTAGAACTAATTTTATTACTATATTCCATACTTTATACATACAAAGTCTTCTATTTCTGACAGTAATACCAAAGATAGGTTTTATTTTTCGGAATCCAAGAAAGAGAAACTACTATTAAAACTTTACAAGGTGAAATAAGAATCTCTTCTTTTTTTACGTGTACTATTTTTTTACTTCTTTCTTTTTTTTATCAAAATTATTTATAACTTTGTTTTTCAAAGTACTTTTCAAATGAACACAAAAGCAATCGAAGATTTACAGCAAATCAAGTCCATCATGGAACGTTCTACTAAGTTTTTAAGCTTAAGTGGTTGGAGTGGAATCTGGGTTGGTATTTGTGGTTTAGCTGCAAGTGCTATTTTATATACGTGGCAATCCAATACAAGCGCAGCGCAAGTTTTATCTTATCATGCTGTAAACTTAATCCTATTAGCATTAATTACACTTGGCGTTGCTTTAGGTGGTGGACTTTACTTTACGATCCAAAAAACAAGAAAGCAAGGCATTCCCTTTCTAACTAATGTGACGAAACGCTTACTCCTTCGCTTTTTATTTCCTCTAGTATTAGGAGGAATACTGTGTATTGTATTTTATTCTAAATCCCTCCTCGAACTTACGTTACCTACTACCCTTTTATTTTATGGGTTAGCTTTGTATAGTATTCAAGAAGATACCGTTAAAGAAATTAAAGCTATTGCTTTTATCGAAATTGTATTGGGTTTATTGGCTTTTTATTTTTCCGCATATTCACTTGTATTTTGGGCTTTAGGATTTGGGTTAACTCATCTACTTTATGGTTTAATTTTATGGAATAAGTACGACAAAAGAGCAAATTAGAGAGACATGAAATTTGATATTGAACAATTAAATAAAGTATTTGACAATCGTATTCGCGTTGGAATCATGAGCGGATTGATGGTTAATGAAACATTGTCTTTCAAAGATTTAAAAGAATACTTAGCACTGACCGATGGCAACCTTGCTTCTCATTTAAAAAATTTAGAGGACAGTCAATATATTACCGTACACAAAGGTTTTATTGGTCGAAAAACCAATACCGTTTACAGCGCTACAGCAGAAGGCAAATTAGCCTTCAAACAACACTTGGCTTATTTAGAAAATTTAATACAGAAATTAAAATAATTTTTTTTACTCATTCACTTTGAAAAACAAAGTACTTTTAAAATTAAAAAACATGGAAAAAGAAACAAAAAAACACTTGTTTAAAGGGTTAGCCATCGCAGCCTTAACCTTGGGCTTACTAATTTTCATCCCGATCATTGGAAGTATTATTTCCGAACGTTCAGCTTTTCAAACTGAAGTTGTACAAGAAGTATCTGAAAAATGGGGAGATCAACAGACCTTATATGGTCCATTTATCTTATTAGAATACAGAGTTGCTACTATCAATGAAAAAAATGAAGTCTTATATCAACGAGAAAGAGCATTATTCTCCCCTTCAACACAGACAATAACGGGTTCTATTTCAACAACAACCAAAAAAAGAAGCTTGTACCAAGTTACATTATACAATACGGATCTTCTCATTGAAGCTCAATTTGAAGCGCAAGAAAAGCTCCTTGCCTCTCTTGGAACTCAAGGGAATCCTGAAATTACAAGTAAGAAAATTCTCTATGGAATTTCGGATACCAAAGGGCTTTCCGAAGCTCTAGCCTTATTGAATACTCCTGGCAAAGTATTTACGTTGAACGACAATCCCATTATAGAGCAAATTCCCTTTTTAAGCTTAGACTATACTGCAGAAGAATCAACACCGACTGCAATCAAACTCCCTCTCAAACTAAAAGGCTCTTCGAATTTGCAGTTTCTCGCTCATGCAACAACGACAAAAGTCAATATAAAAAGCGATTACCACGATGTAAAATACATCGGAAATTACCTGCCTGAGGAATCTGAAAAAGGGAAAGAACAAGCGAGTAGCACTTGGAATATTTACCAGCCTTTACCTCTAAATACAACATCTATACGCAACCTAACGTTTGATAAATACACCTTTGGGATTGAATTTTTAGAACTCAATAATTTTTATTCTAAAATTGATCGCTCTATTAAGTATGCCTTACTCTTTGTAGGACTTACCTTTATTGTCTTTTACTTTTTAGAGAATATTAAAAACTTAAAAATCAATTTAATCCAATACGCTTTGATTGGGTTTGCTATTTTCTTAAACTACATTTTACTGCTTTCTTTTTCAGAATACCTAGGGTTTAGCATTTCCTATGTTCTTTCCTCTTTATCTACGATAATACTCATCACGATTTTTACCTGGAAAATCTCCAAAAACAAGAGCAGTACGGGAACTATCTTTGGTTTACTCCTACTGCTATATGGTTTACTTTACTTTTTAATTGAACTAAAAGAGACTGCTTTACTTGTAGGAAGTATTAGCATCTTTATTATCCTTGCTGTCTTAATGCAATTTTCAATCAAAATGACAGCATCTAAAAAAGAGGAAGAGTAAACAAGATTGAAGAACACTTCTGTTTTATAATATGAACATAAAAAACACGGCATGCAAAATTAACTGCATGCCGTGTTTTTCTATTTTATACTGTAGTTCTATTGACTTTACTCCGTTATTCTTTCGCGATTATTTCATTTTACAAAAAACGAAGATAACAAGTATTACCCCATTTTATAAGCTTCGATTTCTTCCACTGTACGGATTAATTCAGGTCCTAATTGACGATATCCCCTTTCTTGAATGAGAAAGTTATCTTCAATTCGAATTCCACCAAACCCTTGGTATTGCTTTAGCTTTTCATAATTGATGAAATCGAGGTATTTCTTTTCAGCCTCCCAACGTTCAATCAGTTCTGGAATAAAGTAAATTCCAGGTTCAACAGTCACTACATGACCTGCTTTTAACGCTTTACCTAAACGAAGTGATTTAAGTCCAAATTGCTGTTTTTCTTTAGGTTCATTTGGGGTATATCCCACATATTGTTCTCCTAAATCTTCCATATCATGAACATCTAATCCCATCATGTGTCCTAAACCACATTGAAAAAACATAGTATGTGCGTGTGCTTCTACTGCATCTGCAGCATTCCCTTTCATCAATCCAAAATCAATTAACCCTTCCGTAAGAATTAAGGCAGCATGCAAGTGTACGTCTTTAAACTTTACGCCTGCTTTCAATTGATTTTTCGCCTCTTCAAAAGCAGTGAGTACAACTTGATATAGATTGCGTTGTTCCGCTGTAAAACGCTGATCAACCGGAAAAGTTCGCGTTAAATCAGAAGCATAGCCCATGGGTACTTCACAACCTGAATCATTCAGTAGTAATTGTCCCGATTGTAGCGTATTTCCCTGATAGTGATTGTGTAAAATTCCTCCTTGAACTGTTACAATTGATGGATACGCTAAGGCACAATCTTCTTGCGCTGCAATCTGTTGAATAGCTGCTGCAATTTCGTATTCTTTCACCCCTGGTTTTGCTAGACGCATTGCTGCTAAATGCATACGCGTAGAAATAGTCAAGGCTTTTTCAATTTCGCTAATTTCTTGTTCTTCTTTGATTTCTCTTTGTGCCACTATGGCTTGAATCAACGCTGTTGAAGGATGAAGATCAGCGATTGCCACGTGAAGTAATGCACTGAGTGCAATCTTGTTTGCTGGTTGATAAGGCGGCAGATAATGGATTTTGCGTTTTGCTTTTTGAGCATCAGCAATATATGTTGCTAAAGCTGCATACGGACGCGTTTCTTTTACCCCTGTTTTCTCGCATTTCGCTTTCAGCGTTTCTTGTCTTCCCATCCAAACTAAAGCATCTATCGACAATTCATCACCAAAAATCAACGTTTTATTTGCGTCCAAATCAACAACTGCTGCAATATGCGCCTGTTGAATACCAAAATAGTACAAAAACGTGCTATCTTGTCTAAAACGATAGGTATTATCTTCAAAATTAATGGGATTTTCTCCATTACTTAAGAACAATAAAAGTCCGGTGTCTTCTACTTGTTGTATTAATTTTTCTCTTCGTTTGAGATAGGTTTGTGTACTAAACATGGTGTCTGATTTAAAAAAGTAAGGTACGATTTATTTAGCGCATGATGATTAACTTATACGTTAAAATCTTGCATGGCTGGCATGTCAATTTCCTTCACACAAGTAGCTTTACTTGTACTTAAGATAAAGCGAATAGCAGCTAATACATCTGTTAAAGGAATTAATGCCCCTGCTGTTTCTTCGATTACTTGTTCTGGCGGTACAGTATAATCACATTCCGTAGCCAAGTATCCCAAATTGAGGATACTAATACCAATAGCATGCTCGCGCAAGGATTCGCGCAAGGCATGAATCATGCCCCTTAAAGCAAATTTAGAAGTTGAAAAAGCGACCTCTTTTCCCTTGTGGTTTTCTAGCCCCCAAGTTGATCCAATAAGGATAATCTTCGCGTTTTCACTGCCTTTTAGATTCTTAAGAAAAGCGTGTAAGGATAAAATACAAGCCGTAATATTCGTTTGTATAATTTGTACAATTTCAGCAGTGGAGGACTGTTCAAAATCATAAGTATCCGAAAATGCTTCTTGTTCCCAAATACCAACATTGTAAATCAAATAATCAAGAGGTGTATCACCTACGATAGCTTCAACAGCACTTACCGCTTCTGTTGGTTGAGACAAATCAGCCTGAATCCATACCAAATTATCTTTTACATCTGCTGGTTTTGATCGAGAAACACCAAAGACCACATCTTGTTCCTGAGGAATCGCTTGTGCAAGGGCTCTTCCTAAACCTTTGCTGATTCCATATATTAAATATTTTTTAGCCATCATTACTTATTTACACACAAAGCTAGCTGAGTTTCTATAACATTTTCACTTTTTAAGAAAAAATTAAATTATTCTCAATATATACAGACAAAATAACTTTTTTAATTCAAAATAAGCCAAAATAAAATTTAATAAGTGTATATTTACCCTAAAAATTTAAGATGATACATAATTTTTTAAAAGTTAGTTTACTTTTCGGTGCACTTTGTTTGGCTACTGCAGGTTTTGCACAAAACAAACTTGTTCTTCAAAACGTAGAGATTTTTAATGGAAAAGACAACAAGACGAAGGTCGGGTCTATTGTTGTAGAGAAGAATAAAA
Organism: Myroides gitamensis; assembly: GCF_029894455.1. NCBI lineage: Bacteria > Pseudomonadati > Bacteroidota > Flavobacteriia > Flavobacteriales > Flavobacteriaceae > Myroides > Myroides gitamensis. The sequence continues at coordinate 675,612 of NZ_JARYHN010000001.1, read as the reverse complement.
TTGTAAAAATTGTTTCTGGAACACTTACAGCAACCGATCTTGAGGGAGCTCAAGTGATTGATGGAAAAGGAAAATTTGCCATGCCTGGGATGATTGATGCCCATTGGCATTCTTTTTTAGCAGCCAACTCTAACCAAGCGATTATGTTGGGCGATGAGAGTTTTCTGTTTATCAATGCAGCAAAAGAATCGGAGAATACCTTACAACGTGGTTTTACAACAGTTCGAGATCTAGGTGGTCATGTTATGGGAATTAAACAAGCGAATGATTATGGCATCAATAAAGGTCCTCGTATTTACCCTAGTGAAGCAATGATATCACAAACGGGAGGGCATGGAGACGCCAGTTTCCCTTGGTCAGAACCTCGTATGGTTGATCATACTCCCCCTCGATTTCAAGTCTTAGGAGGCAGTATCATTGCAGATGGCGAACAAGAAGTTACGGTTGCGGCAAGAGAGCAATTAAGAAAAGGAGCTTCTCAACTAAAAGTGATGGCTGGCGGTGGTGTGGCGACGATCTATGATCCTTTAGATGCCACACAATACACCACAAAAGAAATCAAAGCAGCAGTAGAAGCAGCTGAAAATTGGGGCACCTATGTAACGGTACATGCGTATACCCCTAAAGCGGTAAGACAAGCCGTTGAAGCTGGTGTTAGATGTATTGATCACGGTCACTTATTAGATGAGGCAACGGTAAAACTTTTAGGAGAGAAAAATATTTGGTTGAGCATGCAACCTTTTGACTTAGATGCAAGTGCTTATACCAACCCTGAACAAGCTTCAAATAAAAGAGCGGTAGGAATGGGAACAGAAAACGTATATACTTGGGCTAAAAAACACAACGTAAAAGTCGCTTTTGGAACAGATTTAGTTGCTCCACCAAAAAATCCATTGAGACAAAATGAATTAGTGGTGAATTTGCAACAATGGTTTAGCAATTTTGAAATCTTAAAGATGATTACGTATGACAATGCACAATTACTAAAGATGAGTGGTCCAAGAAATCCATATCCAAGTGATTTAGGAACCCTAGCAGAAGGAGCTTATGCTGATATTTTACTATTTGACAAAAGTCCACTAGAAGATATCGCCGTGATTGGAGACCCTAAAAACAATTTACTTTTGATTATCAAGGATGGTAAAGTATTCAAGGATCAATTGACAACGAAATAATAGTGCGTTAGCATAGAAAAACAAGAAACTAAAAAGGTTCGATTGCATCCAATCGAACCTTTTTAGTTGAATATTATTTCTCACTCCATCCTATTCAGTCGTTTTCCATCGATCTAATCGGTTAAAGTTTAAGGTATAAACATCCATTTCTTTTAGCGCTTTCATTACCTCCTCAGGAGTATATAAATCTACTGCATGATCTTTAGCTTCCCATGCTTTTTCGTCCGTTAGTTCTTTTATTTCCTTCTTATCGGAGTTGCTCAAACCTCTGAAAAACAAAATTTTCCCCATGCCAGCTTCAGAAGCCCCTTTGTACATGCTATATTCATTTTCATTTTCCTTATTTTCGGTATACTTTACTCCTTCTAACCAAGGTTCTTTATATTCCGCTAAGACGCGATCATTGAGCAATAAATCCCACTGTTTACTCACGTAATTGGCTGGGAAAATTGCACGTCCTATTCCACTCACCACCAATTGGCTGTACCATTGACTGAAAAAGAATCGCTTGGTAAGAGTTGCATCTACCATCAAAAATTTATCTGAAGACAAATAAGTGGAATACGCCGCACCTAACCCCATAGCTGCTGTAGGTCCACCTAAGATAAAACGCCCTTCATCAAGGTGTTTTCCTTCGTTGTCTACAATCCGATCTAGCATCGAAATAGTAGCATAAACTGCATTTTCTTCAAAAGCTTTTTTTGAATCATAGTATCCATAAGGCTCCCCTTGGATATTCTTCCCTACCTTACTTCCACCAAACCCAATGCGATCGATGGCGATAAGATGAAAATTATTGGTTAATTCCTCATCTAGAAAATAAGGCAATAAGCTGGTAATATTATCTCCATTACGAGGCACCAAAACTAAGTAAGGATTTCGTACACCCCCTAAATAATCGTATCCGTCTACATAGGTATATCGCTTATTACTCAAGTACCCAATCTTAAAGTTATTCACTCTCAAGGTATCGTAAACTGGAATTCTTATTTTTTTGGATGCAAAAAGTTCTTCTGCTTTTTGAGGATCATATTCCTCATACATCCAATCATATTTACACCAAATAAATACATACCCCAGCAATAGTAAAGCTGCTAGTCCAAAGCCTATTTTTTTTATTTGCATACCCTGTCTTTTCTTTTTTAACATTTTTTTGTAAAAGTAAAGGTAAAATATAAACCATCCTATTTTTTACTATCAAACACCTAAATCTCATCGCCTCACCCTCTCCTCATCTATCTCATGAAATTATATTTGTTTTCGTATTCGATGAATATATCTCACCTACTTAATATTGGTTTTGATGTTCGATGAATCTACACTGCGTTTCGATTTTCACTGCCTTCCGATTTCGCCATCTTCTCTCCCTTTCTTGTTCTATTTTCACCTTGATTTTTGCCTGATTTCCTTCATTTCCATTTAATTTTTCTAAACATTTATACTTATATTTGTAGCTGTTTTTTAGTAAAAAAAAGCAATTTTTTATGCCTGCCAATATGATGCAGGTAATCTGATTTTTATTTTACTTCATCAAAAGAAGAATAAAACCTAAAGAACAAACGAGTACAAGGATTATCGCAAGACAGTTCGAAATTAATTTTAATCTCAAAACAATCGGATAATGAATCAGCTACAACACATTATTGAAACGGCATGGAATGATCGTTCCTTACTTCAACATCAAGATACACAAGACGCAATCCGCGAAGTGATCGAAGCGGTTGATCAAGGTAAATTACGCGTTGCAGAACCTACAGCAACAGGATGGCAAGTTAATGAATGGGTAAAAAAAGCAGTTGTTTTATACTTTCCGATTCAAAAAATGGAAACCTTTGAGGTGGGAATTTTCGAATATCACGATAAAATGCCTTTAAAGCAGCATTATGCAGCAAAGGGAATTCGCGTTGTACCTAATGCTGTTGCTCGACATGGGGCTTATATTTCATCGGGTGTAATTTTAATGCCTTCGTATGTTAATATTGGCGCTTATGTAGATGAGGGAACTATGGTAGATACATGGGCAACTGTAGGTTCTTGTGCTCAAATTGGCAAACACGTTCACCTTTCTGGTGGTGTGGGTATTGGAGGCGTTTTAGAACCTTTACAAGCAGCCCCAGTTATTATTGAAGATCATGCCTTTATTGGCTCACGCTGTATTGTTGTTGAGGGCGTTCGCGTAGGAAAAGAAGCAGTTTTAGGCGCCAATGTAGTCTTAACTGCTTCAACGAAAATTATTGATGTAACAGGAGAAACTCCTGTAGAAATCAAAGGGTACGTTCCTGAACGTTCTGTTGTTATCCCAGGTTCTTATACCAAGCAATTTCCAGCAGGAGAATATCAAGTGCCTTGTGCCTTAATTATTGGAAAACGCAAACCTTCTACAGATTTAAAAACATCGTTAAACGATGCTCTAAGAGAATACAATGTTGCTGTTTAATACGGCACCGTACAACTAATAGATTACCACAGTCCATGTATTGGCTGTGGTAATTTCGCTTTAAAATCACACGATTATTTTATGACTAAAATATTTTCTAAAAACCTCAAGGTTTTCACGTTGCGTTTCTTGCTTATTTTTGCTTTCTATCAATTGTGTAGACTCGGTTTTTATTGGTATAACAACCACTTATTAGATCCTTTTGATGCTAAAGTCATTTGGGGTGGTATTCGATTCGACTTCGCCGCTTTGGGCTTTATTAACCTTGCTTTTGCTCTTTTGCATCTTTGGCCAGGTAAGTTCCAAACCAAAAAAGGATATCAAACGTTTTTATTTTACAGTTTTTACCTTGTCAATATTTTTATTCTATGCTTAAATTTCGTGGATTATGAATACTTCCGTTTTATTGGTAGACGCAGTTCGTATGCCTTTATTACGGCTTCTGGGATGGAAAACGAATTGCCTGGTTTACTGAAAAACTTCATTGTAGATTATTGGTGGATTCCGCTTTTTATGCTGGGTTCTTTTGTATTCTTCTGGTTGATATACAGAAAAATAGACTACAAAATACACGATTCTCGTTTCAACTTTCCACAAGTCATTGTACTTGTTTTGGTCTTGGGTATTTTACTTATTTTAGGACGTGGTGGACTTCAACCCAAACCCATTCGCTTAGTTGATGCAGCGGGATATGGAGGAATGAAAAATACTGCCTTAGTGTTAAACACCCCTTTCTCTGTCTTGAAAACGATGGGTAAAAAGGAAACTTTACCCGATTATAATTTTTACAGCGAAGAGGAATTACTCGATATTTTTAATCCTGTACAAGTATTTCAGTATGACTCCATCAACAAAAAGAATGTTGTTTTATTAATTATCGAAAGTTTTGGCCGCGAAAACATGAACATCGGCTTGACTCCTTTTATGGATTCTTTGGCTCAGAATAGCTATTTCTTTGAAAATGGATTTGCTAATGGAAAGGTATCAATTGATGCTGTTCCTTCTTCAATTTCAAGTGTTCCTAGCTTAATGGATCGTACATATATTACGTCAAGTTATGCCTTAAACGACATTTATCCCCTACCGAAAATCCTCAATGATCAAGGGTATCATACCGCTTTTTTCCATGGTGCTTTTAATGGAAGTCAAAACTTTGACCAATACTCAACAGTAGCAGGATTTAAGGAATATTATGGAAAAAATGAATACGAAGGTCCAGAAGCTTTTGATGGTACTTGGGGAATTTTTGATGAAGAATTCTTGCAGTTTTTTGCTCAAAAACTAGATGATTTCCAGGCTCCATTCTTCACTACTCTATTTACGATTTCCTCTCATAACCCCTATACAATTCCTGAACAATACAAAGGGAAATTCCCTAAAGGAACAGCTGCTATACACGAATCAATTGCCTATGCAGATTATGCACTGCAACAATTTTTTAAAACAGCGAAAACCAAAGCTTGGTATAACAACACTATTTTTATTGTTGTAGCCGATCATACCTCTTCGGATGGACAGGAAGAAAAATGGAAAACCAATGTAGGTAAATTTAGAATTCCCATTTTATTCTATGCCCCTGGAGATGAACGTATACCGGTAGCAAAAATAGAACGCAACTTTCAGCAAATTGACATCCTTCCAAGTTTAATGGATTATTTGCAAATCAATACAGAAGTAGTTTCTTTTGGTAAATCTTATCAATCCGATCGTGACTTTGCCATCAGTTATTTAAACAATATTTACAACTATGAGGAAGGAGATTACTACCTTGCTTTCGATGGAACCAAAAGTTTAGGCCTTTACAATTGGAAAATTGATCCTGAATTAAAAGACAATCTGCTTATCAAAAACCCTGAAAAAGTAAAAGAAATGGAACGTTTCTTAAAAGCGTATATACAAACTTTTAATTCACGAGTAAAAAACAATCAACTAATTGTTAAAAAAAAGCTATAATTTTAGCATCTTTACAACGGTTATCAAACAATTTAAAGTTACAAAATACAGTATACCATGGCTATCAGTGGATTAGTAATTACATTTAATGAAGAAAAAAATATAGGCAAGTGTATTGATGCTTTATTTCAATACTGTGATGAAGTTATCATCATTGATTCTAATAGTACAGACAATACAGTAGCAATTGCCGAAAGCAAAGGAGCACAAGTTCATCTTCAAGCCTTTTTAGGAGATGGACCACAACGCACTCACGGTTTACAATTCTGTAAACATGATTGGATTATGAATTTAGATGCAGATGAATTCCTAGACGTAGATGCACTGGCTTTTATTCAAAAGAAAGAATATGAACATAGTCCATATGATGGCTATAAATTCAGAGTTAAAAACTTTTTAGGAGATAAATTGATTAACTTCTCTGGATGGTATCCAGATTCAAAAGTTCGCTTTTTTAATAAAAACACAGCTGGTCCTTCTGCTGATATTACACATCAATATATTGTGACGACTCAGGAGAAAAGTGTGAATGTACACATTCTTCATTATGGTTGGCAAAATTACAAACAAGTTATTGATAAAAAGAACCAATATTCGACCTGGGCTGCGCAACAATTATTTGAAAAAGGAAAAAAAGTTTCTTCGTTCAAACCCGTATTAAATGGTGCAGTAGCTTTTGTAAGATGTTATTTTTTCAAAAAAGGAGTCTTAAATGGTATAGATGGCTTGGCTTTTGCAATAATACAATCATTCTTTTCGTTTATGAAATATGTAAAACTCATTCGTTTGCATAAATCTAAAAGCTAAAAGTATATTTTTTCAGAAAACAAACTAAATTGTGTCAACGTATTTATGAAAAAGAAGATAACTCTTTTAATTCCTACAAAGAATGAAGAGTCAAATATTAGAGCATGTATTTTATCTGCTAAAAATTTAGTGGACGATATCTATATTGTAGATTCTTTCAGTACAGACAAAACAGCAGAAATCGCACAAGAACTTGGAGCAAAAGTACTTGTAAGAGAATTTGACAATTACTCCGATCAGAAGAATTGGGCGATTACACAAATGCCAAGTGAATGGATTCTCTTACTTGATGCAGATGAACAGTTGACTCCAGAGCTAAACCAAGAGATTACAACCTTACAAGAACAGAATACATTAGATGCATACGATGCATATTGGGTGTATCGAAAAAACTTCTTTTTTAATCGAGAAATCAACTATTCGGGCTATCAAAATGACAAGGTTATCCGTTTGTTTAAAAAAGATGTTTCTAGTTATACCAATCGCGTTCACGAGTGTTTACACGTCAACGGTACCCTTGGTTTTCTATCTGCTAAACTGTATCACAACACCTATAGAGGATTTGATTTTCACATTGCCAAATTGAGTCGATATGCTAGTTTACAAGCCGAAGATTACGATAAGAAAACGGGAAAGCTAACAGGATATCATTTCATCTTTAAACCAGGCATGCGCTTTCTCAAGCATTATATTTTGAAACAAGGTTTCAGAGATGGTGTACCAGGATTAATTCTATCTTCGTTGAATGCTTATGCGACGTTTTTACGTTACGTAAAACTCTGGATGTTACGCAACAACATTAACAATTAGCCTGTTCATTGTCTCGTTATTTTCACTACATTTACCTTTAAACACCAGCTATGAATACACCTAGGTTTATTATGTTCTTTATCGTTTTGTTTAGCATCGTTAGTTGCCGAACAGACATGGATTTTGAACCCAATACGCAACCTTTGCTATTTTCTGCTGATACCGTATTCTTAGATCCTGTTTTTACAGAAACACAGTCTAGCTCTTATTTGGTAAAAATCTACAATCCGAGTAATAAAAACATCCAAATTCCACAATTAACTCTAGGTAAAGGAGCGCAATCCTATTTTAATTTGTTAATTGAGGGCGTGTCTGGAAAACAGTTTTCCAATGTTGAACTACTCCCTAAAGATAGCTTGTACGTTTTTGTTCATACCTTAGGTAAAGCAGATCCTCAAGCTAAAGATTTTATTTATACGGATCAAATACGCTTACTTGGAGCTGCACAACCTCAAAGTATAGAACTTGTCACCCTAATCAAGGATGCTTATTTTTTACATCCTGGAAAAGTAGGAAAACAAGTTTTACACACTGTTCAATTGGACAATCAAACCACTGTTGAAGGGTTTTATCTGGGCGATTCTGATGTACATGTTCGAAATACATTAACCCTAGATAACACGAAACCTTATGTCATCTATGGCTATGCATTCATTCCTGAAAATCAAACCTTAACCCTAAAACAAGGAACGGAACTCTATTTTCATGAAAATTCTGGAATCATTGGTTTACCAGGTAGCGCTATACAAGCACAAGGAACATTAGAGCAGCCTATTATCATGCGCAATGACCGTTTGGAACCTGCTTATGAGTATACTGCTGGTCAATGGTCGGGAATTCGTTTACAAAATCCAGGCAGCAGTGTTTTCAATCACGTGACAATCGCTCATGCCAAAATTGGTTTGTATCTTGATCATGCAACGGATTTCACGCTGCGTAATACTAAATTATTCAATCATTTATATTCCTCTTTAGTTGCGATAAACTCGCAAGTTCTAGGGCAAAATATCGTTGCTTCTAATACGCAAAACGCAACGGTTGTGTTGCGCAATGGTGGAAATTATGTATTCCAACATTGTACCTTTAGCAATACAGGACTCCGTCCCGATCAGACGGCCTTACTTATTGCAAACAATACCGCGACTCCTTTTGATCGTTTAACAATTCAAAACAGTATTTTACACGCATCGATTGCACAAAGCTTTATTCTTCAACTTGAAGAAACAGCTAATATTCGCTTTGAATCAAGTGCTTTAAAAGATACAAGTAAACGAAACAACAACGCTTCTGTTTACAATTACGCCAATGAAATGATGTATTTCAATACTATTTTAATGGATACCCCTTCCTCAGCGGCCATTGATTTTTCTGACCCAAAAAAGAACCTCTTCTACTACTCTAGTCAGATGACACACTTAATTGGCAAGGGCGACAAAGAAATTGCGCGTAGTATTCCTCGAGATATCGATGGAAAAGACCGTCGTCAATCAGCCGATTTAGGTGCTTATCAACATATTGAAACTACAAAAGAATAATTTTTTAATTGTCTTTTTTTAGTATATTTTTGCATCTTACAACAACAACTAAAATAATCTTATCGCAATGATTTATTTCTTCGAAAACCCTTCGAAAAAGTTCTACGCTGTACAGGTGGAGAACGCTTTATCTATTGAAGATATTCAAAAACTAAATTGGCTTTTTGGCAACGCTAAACACTTAGATCAAAAAGTAATTAACAGTCAATTTATTGGTCCACGTGCTACCATGATTACACCTTGGAGTACCAATGCGGTTGAAATCACGCAAAACATGGGGATTAATGGAATTATTCGCATTGAAGAATTTTTTGAGGCTAACCAAGAAGCATTTGATCCGATGTTATCGCAAGTGTTTGACTTATTAGATCAAGATATTTTTGCGATTAACATTCAACCAGAGCCAATCATTTACATTGAAGATATTGCGAAATACAACCAAGAAGAAGGATTAGCGCTAAACGAAGAAGAGATTACCTATTTAGAAGATTTAGCTCAAAAAATAGGCCGTAAACTAACGGATTCAGAAGTTTTCGGTTTCTCACAAGTAAACTCAGAGCACTGTCGTCATAAGATATTTAACGGAACATTTGTAATTGATGGAGAAGAAAAACCAACTTCTTTATTCAAATTAATTAAGAAGACTTCAGAGACTCATCCAAATGATATTGTTTCTGCTTATAAAGATAATGTGGCTTTTGTAAAAGGACCACGTGTTACGCAATTTGCTCCGTTATCAGCGGACAAACCGGATTTTTATGCAGAAAAAGAATTTGATTCTGTTATTTCATTAAAAGCAGAAACACATAACTTCCCAACAACTGTAGAACCATTCAATGGTGCTGCTACAGGTTCTGGAGGGGAAATTCGCGACCGTTTAGCTGGAGGACAAGGATCATTGCCTTTAGCGGGTACTGCAATTTACATGACTTCTTATTCTCGTTTAGAGGAGAATCGTCCTTGGGAAAAAGCCATGGATGAAAGAGCTTGGTTATACCAAACACCAATTGATATTTTAATCAAAGCTTCTAATGGAGCTTCTGATTTTGGAAATAAATTCGGACAACCGTTAATTACGGGGTCTATTTTAACTTTCGAACACGAAGAAGATGCGCGCAAACTTGGTTTTGACAAAGTGATTATGCAAGCGGGTGGTATCGGATACGGAAAGTTAGATCAAGCGAAAAAACACAAACCAGAACTCGGAGATCAAGTAGTCATCTTAGGAGGTGAAAACTACCGTATTGGTATGGGAGGAGCAGCAGTTTCTTCTGCAAATACGGGAGCATTCGGATCTGGAATTGAATTGAATGCCATTCAACGTTCAAACCCTGAAATGCAAAAACGTGCAGCGAACGCGATTCGCGGTTTAGTTGAAGCTGACCACAACCCTATCGTGTCTATTCACGATCACGGTGCGGGTGGACACTTAAACTGTTTATCTGAATTAGTAGAAGAAACAGGAGGACATATCAATTTAGATCAGTTACCAATTGGAGATCCAACGCTTTCTGCTAAAGAAACAATCGGAAACGAATCTCAAGAAAGAATGGGATTGGTTATCGGTAAAAAAGATATGGATACTTTAGAGCGTATTGCGGAGAGAGAACGTGCACCCATGTACACAGTTGGTGAAATCACTAACGATCATCGCTTTACGATTGAATCTGCAAAAACAGGAGCTAAACCAATGGATTTTGCCATTGAAGAAATGTTCGGTAGTTCTCCAAAAACAATTATGGCAGATCAAACCATCGAGCGCATCTATGCTGATTTAGACTATGCTGTTGAAAAAGTGGATACTTATTTAACTCAATTATTACAACTAGAAGCTGTTGCTTCTAAAGATTGGTTAACGAATAAAGTGGATCGTTGTGTGGGTGGTCGTGTGGCTAAACAACAATGTACAGGTCCATTACAATTACCATTGAATAACTTAGGAGCTATGGCTCTTGATTATAAAGGAAAAGAAGGAATTGCTACAACAGTTGGACATGCGCCAGTTGTTGCTTTAGTTGATCCTACTGCAGGAAGTAGAAATGCAATTGCAGAAGCGTTATCTAACATTGTTTGGGCTCCATTAAAAGACCAAATGAAAGGAATTTCTTTATCTGCAAACTGGATGTGGGCTTGTAATAACCCAGGGGAAGATGCTCGTTTATACGAAGCTGTACAAGCGTGTTCAGATTTCGCTATTGAATTAGGAATCAATATTCCAACTGGAAAAGATTCCTTATCTATGAAGCAAAAATACCCAAATGACGAGGTAATTGCTCCAGGAACGGTTATTATTTCTGCTGCTGCAAACTGTACAGATATTACGAAAATCGTAGAGCCAACATTAAAGAAAAATGCAGGTTCTATCTACTATATCCGTTTATCACAAGATAATTTCAAATTAGGAGGTTCATCATTTGCTCAGATTTTAAATAAAATCGGACACGAAGTACCAACAATTCAAGATGCGGCTTATTTCAAAAAAGCATTCAATGCAGTTCAGGACTTAGTACAAGACAATCAAATTGCTGCTGGTCATGATATTGGAAGTGGTGGATTAATCACTACACTTTTAGAAATGACATTTGCTGATATCAACTTGGGAGCTCGTTATGACTTAACTGCTTTAAATGAAAAAGATACAGTAAAAGTTCTTTTCAACGAAAATATCGGTTTAGTGATTCAAGCGAAAAACGACGAAACTTTCGAAAAAGCAATGAACGCTGCAGGTGTTGAAGCAACTAAAATCGGAACGGTTTTAGCTGAAGAAACGGTATCGTTCCAAAATGGAACTGATAGCTTTAGCTATAGTGTTCCAGCAATCCGCGATACATGGTATAAAACATCGTATTTGTTGGATCAAAAACAAACAAAAAACAACAAAGCGACTGAGCGCTTTAACAACTATAAAAACCAACCTTTACAGTTTGCTTTCCCATCGCAATTTGACGGTAAGAAACCTGCAATTGATGCGTCTAAACCACGTCCAAAAGCAGCAATTATACGCGAAAAAGGAAGTAACTCTGAAAGAGAAGTTGCCAACGCAATGTTCTTAGCAGGATTTGATGTGAAAGACGTTCACATGACGGATTTAATTTCAGGTCGAGAAACATTAGAAGATATCCAATTCATTGGAGCCGTTGGAGGTTTCTCTAACTCGGACGTATTAGGATCAGCAAAAGGATGGGCTGGTGCCTTCATGTACAATGAAAAAGCAAATACAGCATTGAAAAACTTCTTTGCACGTCAAGATACTTTATCAGTAGGTATTTGTAATGGTTGTCAGTTGTTTATGGAGTTGGAGTTAATTAATCCTGAGCATGCAGTGCACGGAAAAATGCTACACAACGATTCTCAAAAACACGAAAGTAACTTTACTTCTGTTACCATTCAAGAGAATAACTCAATCATGTTATCTACTTTAGCCGGTAGTACATTAGGTGTTTGGATTTCACATGGTGAAGGTAAATTCAACTTACCAGAAGCAGAAAGCAACTATAATATTGTAGCAAAATACGCTTACGATAGCTATCCTGCGAATCCAAATGGTTCTGATTACAACACCGCTATGATGTGTGACAATACAGGACGTCACTTGGTTATGATGCCTCATATTGAGCGTTCATTGTTCCAATGGCATTGGGCGAATTACCCAGAAGGACGCAAAGACGAAGTTTCTCCTTGGATGGAAGCTTTTGTTAATGCACGTCAATGGATTGAAGCAAATCAAACAAAATAATATACAATGAAAGCCCTCTATTACGAGGGCTTTTTTTATGGCTCTTAACAGTAATTAGCAATCGATCAGGTGCTTTAATCAAAAAAAATGTGTAGTTTTATAGGAAAGGCTAGAAAATACGAGCCTTGATTCAAACCAAAAAGTGCAATAAATTATAGTATTATGAAATTAAGACCTATTCGTACGGAAGAAGATTACCACATGGCTATGATCAAAGTACAACTATTAGAAAGTAGTCCACAAAATAAAGATACTGTAGATGAACTAGAGGTACTACAAATTCTAATTGAGAAATACGAGCGCGATAATGCTCCCATGGGTATGCCTGACCCGATTGACAGTATCAAAATTTACAATCAATATTTCTCAGACGAGAAAGAAGAATAAACAAAAAAAACCAACTGGCATTCCAGTTGGTTTTTTTATTATTGATCTAATTGATTCCTCACTGCGCGAACTCCTCCTCCGTTGTATACGTTTTGGTATCCCAGCTGTTCTAATACTCTTTTTGCTTGCTGGCTACGCATACCGCTTCTACAAAAGACAATTAAAGGCGTTTCTTTGCTGTATCTACCACTTTTAGCGACCAATTGGTCTAAGGGGATATTAACTGCTTTATTTACACTCCCACTGAGGTATTCTCCTTGGGTGCGTACGTCAATCAATATAGCACCTTCTTGTACTCGTGTTGCTAGAGAAGGTTTTGCCTCAGATGAGCCGAATATATTTTTTAACCACTGTAACATCTTGTTCTATTTAAAAAACGAAGGTATCCCTCTTTTTGGTTCCCTACAGTAACTTAAGTTACATTCTCAATTTTTTTAAGCTCTAATTTTAAAAAACAGGTGCAATTCATCAAAGAAATCATAGGTTAAAGCGACATCTCGAATAAAACTAATGAAATCCACTTTGAAATCATATCGGGTATGCGTTGTTTTAAATACACTTGGGTATAAGGCTGCTGCAAAGTCTTTCTGCTGCTTCGCATCCGCGCAATCATAAATGCCTTTTAACAACACACAATCAATTGTTTTCGTTGTGTTATTTTCCAAAAATACACGATCAATCACGTGTTGAACCTGCGTTTGCCAAGCAAGTTGATTTTGCATATTATTCAACGTCAACGCAAACCAGGTGCTATAACTTTGGTAAAAATCGATGAATTTCTTACTGTGATGTGAAATACGCTTATCAAAGATTTGTATATCCAACATGATTTTTGAAAAGAGTTCGTATGCGATGGGCTTATCCATATTCACCGTAATAAAATCATTGACTGGTTCAAAAGCAATAGCAAGGGTATCCAATATTTTTTTAATCTTTACTCCTTCTAGGGTTTTGCGTTTCCCCGCTACAGCCTTAAATGTTTGCTGCATGATTTCCTCCACATATTCGACGGTGTACTCTCTTTTTTCTTTCGAAAAAGTAACAATAAACTGCTGTTCTAAGGTTTTATTTTTCTTAAAAACATCAATCAACCATTGGGCTAATATTTCTTTACTTTGCTCCAGCACCAAAGCTTCACTAACCGTTTGCTTCGCCTTTGTTCTTCTTTTTTTGACCACTTGTGTTGGAGCCACTTTCAATCCTTTTTCCATGATTTGCAGCAATACAGCTCCTTGATGGATACAAATTTTTTTGAGTCGTTCCACAATCACAAGTCATCTGTTGCACACTTTGTTCGTTTAACTGAATATGTACATCATAGGTTTCTTCTGCTTCATCTACAAAAGCAACAAAATGTCCCGTATCTTCCTCATCTAACTCTCGCACTTCAACGGCTTTTATTTGAGCTTTCTCCTTTGCTGTTAACTGCTTTAGTAGTTCTTGTATTTTCATTTGTTTTGCTGTTTATCTAACGCTTTTGCTACTATTTCAATAAGCTCGTCCCTCGTCATAAATTGATTGAAATATGCTTCTAAAGCACCTTCATTGGTAATTTCTCCAAAAAATACTTCATGATCTGTACCAAACACTGTTGGATTCTCTTTTTCAGGATCATCTAAACTAATATACAACTGATCTGGAAATCCATAGCTGTAAAACAATTGTAAGAAATCGCCCGTTCGAGTACCTGTTACTTTCTCCACTTCACTTAAATCTACCAGCGTCTCATCATCAAAACACCCCTCATACCAATTGTCATAATCCGTAGTTCCTTCTTTAAAGGGCGTAAAAAGTACAGGCTGCCAAAAGGTTTGCCCATACGCTTCTTCTGTATTTTGATAAAAATGAGTGATTATTTTTTGATACAGTGCTTCTCGATTCGTTTCTACTAGTTCTTGATGTTCTTCAATGAATTCGCCTAATCCAAAAATAGGTTCTTCTTCCTCTGCTTTAGCCCAAGGTGTATCCACGGGTCTTTTATACAACACTGTATTGAAGGTAATAGACAGCAAATCGTCTAGTATCATTTATCCTTTTACTTGACTCACATCACCTCCTAATTGACTAATTCGATCTAAAATTTCTTTTTTCATATTTTGATGTGGATGTATTTTCGTTTTTTAAAGTGAAATCTCTTTTCAACTAAAATATTATCCTTTCTTTTTCCTTAACGCCTTCATCACTTCCTCTAATTTGTTTGCTAAATCAGTGGTATCTTGATATACAATTTGATAATCGCTTAATCCCGACAACGTGGTAGCATGTTCCGCCGTTTGTTTTCTCAAATATACAACTGGTTTCTTTAAGGCTTTTGCATACCCTGCTTCTATACCTATACCAATTCCTTTATCCGTAGTCTCTGCGAGTAAAAATGCGCTATTTTCAATATCCTGCATCGCTTGTTGCATCATTTCTTTTTCTTGTTGTGCAGTAAATGTATAGTGCTCTACAAATACCCAGGGTTGATATTGATAGCTCAACAACACATCTTTCATCGTTTGCAATTCTGGTTCTAATGCCTTTCGTAAAGCAAAACTACATGAGATATAGACTTGGTTGTTCATGGTTTGGTCCGATTTATTTTTATACACGCGTGATCCTTTTTACACGCAACAGAAACAAAGTTAATTCTTTTCGTGGGTTGTTGTCTTGTTGGGTGTTTTATTTGGTTTACGGTCGACAGTTTTAATTCTCTTTTATTGAATAATACCTCTGTCAACCGTTAACAGTAAACTGTTAACTTAAAAAAACCCCAACAATCCGTTTTGGAAGGTTGGGGTGGTATTTTATTCTAATTATAGCAGTTTGTTTTATTCAATAACCACCACCTCTTTTTTTATTTCTTCAAATATTCTATCTAAATGAACTGAATCACGCTTTCCATGCTTATTATAATAGTTATACATAATTTCATCTTCAATTAATACTAAAAAAAGATACTTCCCTTTTTCTTTAAATCTAATATTTCCTAATGTAAACAATTTATTAGGGATATAAACAGAATCTTTTAGAACAATATCCTCTTTTAGAATCTCAGTTTCTATTTTTATAGGTTTATAATAAGACAATTTTATTGTTCTAAATTTAATACTATCCGACACCATAGGATCAAGAATTGTATCAAAAGGGCTATCAAATTTGAAAATAGCTTGATAAGCTTGATTAACTTTTAAGGTATCAGGCAATTCCAAGGTATAACTAATATTACCTCCTAAAGATTTAGAAAACGATTCTGTTAATTGAATTCCTTTATACTCTTCAAATTCATCCTTTTTCTCTTGTTTTCTTTCACATGAAAAAAACAACAACACTATTAAAAAAAAACTAACTATTCTCATTTTATATTATATAAATTATCCCATTTTTTTGTATTTCCAATTTCGCGCACTGAACCTCTTGTCTTCAATCCACTCCAATTCGTTTCTTAGTATTTGGCTATTATGTAAAAAAGTATCCTTTTTTATTTCCATAATTCCAAAAGGTTTTTTTATCAGGTGAATATGTGTATGGTCTATTAGGGTTCGATACTTTATAACTAGTAAATGTGTGTTTCCTTACTTTATCACCACCAAACCAACTCTCCAAACCATCTCCTGCGGCACCTCCTACCGATATAGTACCTATTACATCTTGAACGCCTTTCATAATTTGAGCAAGTATTTTCAACCCAGATAAAACTGTTCCGCCAACGGATCCACACTCTTCCAACTCTACTCCCTTTCTTTCCGCGAACTCAACCCTCATTATCAAAGGGTCAACTGTCCTTATAAAAATAAAGTTTATTACGATTGAAAAAATGTTTATTTAAAAGATTAGAGATTTTTTTAAATTATTGGTTAGCATGAACTGCAAGGGCAATTTCTTTCACTGAAACGGCTAAAAAATAGTGGACACCCAGAAGTATATTTGGATTATTTAGTAGATGATAATACTTCGTAAACAGTCGTTGAAAAAAACTAGAAGATATCAAGTCTTGAGGAGAACTAGAAGAACGCAAAAACAAATCCTTTATGATCTAATTGACTTATATAAAAGACAAAATCGTGTAAAACATATAGCTTATAAATAAACGCCCCTCCATATATCCTACAAAATTAAAAAGGAAAATAAAAAACAACCTTTATATTAATTACTAATTATAGTTGCTATTTGGAATATTAAAACCATGATATACATCACATAATCAACCCAAATACTAAACCACTTTAAAAACAACTCGTTTTTTTCTCTATTAAACGTTGATGTAACCCAAATAGCTACCTCCTTTGCAAATCTAGAAACAATTAAAGTCATACTAAAACCAATTAATATGTAAAAGACTTCGTTAGAAATAGCCAATCCAAAAGGATTCAAAAAATGAATGATAGTAAAGAAAAACAAAAATACAGTAAGCAAAAATAATCTTCTTCTTCCCAATCTAATTTTTTTTACTAGAAAGCTAAAAAACATAAAATCTAAAACGATAAAAAAAATAATATAAAATAATTTCACTTTTGTTTTTCTTAGCACTATATATTTCTTGCTCCTCCTTGGTAAACATAAAATCAATCTTTACCCTAGCACATAAGTCAATATAAGCCTTAGCAGTTACTTAAAACTCTTTACTAAATTATATAGTCATTCCTTTACTCTCACCTACTGTCCCGAAGGCGTATTTCCGCTTTTGCGTCTTGTTTCATAAAAACGAATAAACTCCTGACTGTAATCTGAATCTGGCAGGTCTTCGGCTCTATTGTTGGAAGATTCTTTTTCTTCTTTTTTCTTCTTCTTTTTCTCGGATTGATTTAAAAACTTCGCGATTAACTCTTTCAACGTATCAAAATCCACCTCATAGGACAATCCTACCCCCTGTGTATAACCGATTCCTTCCCCAATATAGTTGATGTCATTCTCTCGGTTAAAGAAGCGTGCATTTAGCGTTCCTTCTTCATTGATACGCAACAATACTTCAACGTCACCAACAATAACCGATTGCTCTACTCCACCGACAGGTACTCCTAATTTTCCATTTACAGAGATGCGATCATTCACTTTCGTGGTAAAAGTTACCCCTAATCGTCCTTCTGTTTGCGTATACGGATTTCGTTCTCCTTGCGCATAGTTTAGTCCTACTTTAAACTTATCATCTACATCCGAGAATAAGTCATCAAAAATACTACTTGCGCGCTCAAATAAACTTCCTGCTAAAGCAGATGAAGAGTTATCAGAGGAGAAGAAAGACCCCGTTGCTAATAAAGCCATGGCTTGTCTTTCACGTGTATCGCGATCACTCAGTTTATAGTCCAACTCCGATTTTACAACCGAACTCACCGTTGGAAAGTTAATATCAAAATCTACTTCTGGATTACTTAAACTTCCATTCAATACAATCGCCACATCCGTAGGTACTTTTCTATTGATAATCGAGTTATCAATAATTACACTTGGATTAGCTTCTGTATGGTAAATGGCTTGAAGGTCCAAAATCGCATTCATTGGGTTACCATCCCAGCGAATTGTTCCATATTTTTTCACGACAAATTTCTTGTCGATCAATCCACCATATTTGAAATTATATTCCCCTTCATACGCTTGGAAATCCCCCCACATATTGAACTTACCAAGTGTATTGATTTCCATGGTAATAAATCCAGCTCCTTTTCCGCGCATAGCATGTCCAGACTCCCGATCGAGGATAATTTCAATTTCCGCATCTGGCGTTACATAAAACTCAAAATCCAATTCAATTCCACTGTTGCGGTATTTATATGGATCGTAATCGTTTCCTGTTAAACGTAATTTCTTTTCTTGAGGCGACAGGAAATGGATAAAGTTATTTTCGCCTGTACTTTGCGCCTCCTTCAATGGAATCTTAATTGATGTTCCTTTATTGGAAGTCGCATTAATATTGATACTCAACATTTCAATAGGCCCTACAATGTCTGCTTTTCCATTGATATAAGCAGTTCCATAGTATAAACTTCCTTCTGCGTATTGGGTATCCAAAGCCAATAAATTCGTAGACGAAAGCGATAGATTCATCACCCAATCCTTGAACATCTTATGAGATACATTTCCATCGACCAATCCCCTGGTCTTGTATTTGGTATCAGTTAACCCTGCCTTGCGGAGGATGAATTGTTTCGTTGTAATATCCAGTGGGGTTTCTTGATCAAAAGCATAGCTTACCCCTGTAAACTTCGATTTGAATTTGGTATCATTCAAGTACAAACGTCCATTGACATCTGGATTTTTTGCAGTTCCTAAGAAGGAAATCTTACCAAAAGCAGTTCCCGTCATATCACTAGCCACACTACTTAAAAAAGGTGCAATCGTACCCAATGGGAAATCCGTTAGCCCGGACTCTAAATTGAAATGGGTCTGTTTATTGATAACATCAACATCTCCATTCAAATAAAATCGCTCCTTTTCTTCATCATCCATCAAACTAGATTGAACGGTAAACTTCTCTAATCGCTTATCTCCATCCACTTTGAAGAACATATCCCCTAAGTATATTTTATTAATCAGCAGCGAATCAATGACGATATTAGCCTGGGGATGATACACATCCTTCATTTGGGAGAAATTCACCTCTCCATCAATTTTACCGCCAAAAGACAGATTTTCAATATCAGGTGTAATCTTATTTAAATCTACATTTCCGAAAGATAAATTCAGTTTTTTGTATGTAGAATCTCGCATTACTCCACTTAAATTCACCATTTGCTTGTTGTGAGAAATAGCGAGAGAATCAATGGTAAAGTCCATCAATTTTTTATTGAATACCAGCTTATTGGCCTTGTCGTTATTCTCATTGATACTCCATTGGAAATCTTTGAAGAACACCTCTGATTTTTTGAATCCCACCACAGAGAGTTTCTCTTCGTTAATGGTGTGATACAAGTTCAATTCGTATTTATCTTTTAAGTTTTTACCTCCTTTAAATTCTGAACGCACAAATAACGTATCATTATGCGTTAAATTCAGCAAGTTAAAATCAGAAATATCATAGAAATTAGTATGTACACTATCAATAGAAACATACGTATTATAAATGGGATTGGAATTATTGACATTCAATAAGATATTGAAGAATTCCACGCCACTCACGGCAATACTTGGCGAATCGAAATTAAGTTTAAACAAATTCTCATCGCTGTCAATTTCTCCATCTACGTGCGTACGCTCGTTTAGCGTTAATTGGGGCAAGAAAACCTCAATTAAGCGATTGTGTACCGTAATATCAAAATCAACATATTGTCCTTTTTTTTGTTTTATACGGAGAGTAATTGGTATACAAACTACCCAATGCATTTGTAAACAACATCTTGGATTCACCAAACAAGAATTTCCCTTTGATGTATCCTTGAATAGCTTCTTTTGAATTTAACTTCAACAAACGCTCTCCGCCTTCTGTAAAACTAGATTCAATAGAAAACTCTTCAAATACATAATGATCTTTACTGTTGTCATAAACCGCATTATTTACCTTAAATACACCTTCTAAATCCTCAATATTATTCCCTTTGGCTTTAAATTCAAAATCACCTGTAAACTTAGATAACGTATCGTTGACGAAACCTAAGGCATATAAATCCGCATAATCAATTTGCGCAACAAAATCGTAATTCTTCTCTTTGGTACTTAAATCAATCGTCCCGTTAAAATCGAGTTTTACATTCGGATCTGCACTGTGTAATAACCCGCGATAGTATGGCATTTTCATTAATCCATCCACGGCTAATTGGGTGTATTTATACTTACCGAAAACAAAAGAGAATACATCCCCTTTTACAGAAGTATTCAACGATTTTTGATTAAACCCATGTCCATCTATATATAAATCGAAAGACGTTAATCCAAACTGTTCATTGTGGATAAAGTGACCTAAATCAAAGTGATCTAATTTAATATTTCCTTTGTATGTAGCGTGATCTGGATCATTCAGCTGTTGAATGGCAATTTTAGCATTTCCTTTTCCGATAGCCGTTACTAATTCAATATCCGTATCTAAGGTTCTCTTGGTTAACTCAATATTCCCTATGATATTTACTAATCCCAAGTCATCCAATTCCGTTGGTAAAGATTTACCTAACAGATCTGGCATTAAAGCAACTAAGTTATAGCGTGTAGTTTGTAAACGCGATAAATCGGCACGCATCCAAAAGGGTTCATGATCATCAAATACATTGCGGAATGCAAATTTCCCAATAATCTGCGAATTGTTTTCATCTACTAAATTAGCTCCTTCAAGAACAAAATCGTTCATCACTCCTTTCATATATCCTTTGAAGAATACTTCTTTATTAGAAGCAAACTCATGGGCGAATACATTGATATCAGAAGAATTTAATTTGGCTTTTTTAATCTCGAAATCCCACTTCACCTTATCGACAAAATACTTCATATCGCCAGGTTCAAACGTCAATTTCAGGTTTCCTTCAATATCCGATTGATCTGTGACTAATTTCATGTCTTTTAGTCCAATACTTGTTTTGGTATGGGAAAAATCTGCGGTTAAGTTTTGTACGTTCATTCCCCAATGATCGAGGAAGCTCACGTTTTTCACAGTTCCATATATTTCAGGTCCTTTGATTAAAAAGTTATCCACTTGACCTTGTAACTTTCTGAAATCAACCGCTACTTTTGCCTTCGTATTGTCGTCCGAAATAATTAACTGTGAATTTTTAATAAATATGCGTGAAGCTTTCAATCGGAACTTTCCTTCTCCAGGTTGTCCATCATCAAAAACAGCAATAAGTTCATCTAGATTCGTTAGTTCTGCCCCTTCATACTTGTGAATATTCATGTACAAGCCATTGATTCGGGTTGTTCCCAAATACACCTTTCCTTGCTGCAAAGCGTTTAGGTCCGCCAAACGCGTTTGAAGATGATCAATTCCGATTAATATATTTTCGTGGTTGTCTCTTGCTTCTACCCCTTTGAGGTGAATCACTCCAAAAACATCAATAGATAAACGGTCAATGTAAAAATCCGTACCGAATTTTTCATTGACTTTTTCCGTTACATAGCGTGCTAAATAGCTTTGCACAATTGGCAACATCATGGATCCCGCTGCTAAAATCAGCAAGCAGAACAGAGCCAAAAGCAGGCGAAAAACTATTTTTTTAAATTTTTTGATAACTATTAATGTTTTAAATTTGCCCCTAAAATCTACTTTTTTTAAATACCTACGTACAATCAACAAATTTAATTAATTTTTAGGAGTGATTGACTAAAAAAAGAAGATATAAATTAGCATTAAATTAAATTATACATGTCCACAAAACCCACCTATATATTAGCGATTGAAAGTTCTTGTGATGATACCGCAGCTGCAGTTTTAGCAGATAACAAAGTATTGTCTAACGTCGTAGCTCGTCAAGAGATACACGAAGAATACGGTGGTGTTGTTCCAGAACTAGCTTCAAGAGCACACCAACAAAACATCGTACCAGTTGTTGATATTGCTTTAAAGAAAGCGGGAATTACGAAAGAAGAATTGCAGGGAATTGCCTTTACACAAGGTCCTGGATTAATGGGTTCACTTTTAGTTGGTGGATCTTTTGCTAAATCTTTGGCTTTGGCTTTAGATATTCCTTTGATTGCAGTGAATCACATGCATGCTCATATTCTTTGTCATTTTATTGATGAAAGCGGATATGATCAGCCTACTTTCCCTTTTCTAGCTTTGACAATTTCAGGTGGACATACTCAAATTGTACAAGTAAATAGTTTCTTTGATTTAAAAGTATTGGGAGAAACAACAGATGATGCTGTAGGTGAAGCCTTTGATAAATCAGCTAAAATTCTTGGTTTTCCTTATCCTGGTGGGCCTTTGATTGACAAATATGCCAAGGAAGGGAATCCTAAAGCGTATCCTTTTACAAAACCAAAAGTGGAGGGATTAAACTTTAGTTTTAGTGGTTTAAAAACACAGTTTTTATATTTTATTCAGAAACAAGTAGCCGAAAATCCAAACTTTATAGAAGAAAACAAAGCAGACATTTGTGCTTCAATTCAACACACGATTATCAAAATATTGATGGATAAGCTTAAGTTAGCCGTTGAACTAACCGGTATTACTCAAATTGCAATTGGCGGTGGTGTATCGGCTAATTCAGGTATACGCGCAACTTTAAAAGAAGCCGAACAAAAATACAAGTGGAAAACATATATTCCCAAATTTGAATATACAACGGACAATGCAGCCATGATTGGTATTGTAGGATACTATCGTTATAGAGAATCTCTTTTTGCTGATTCTTCTGTTGTATCCAAAGCTAGAATTGAATTTTAAGGTTTTACATTATGCAGTTATTTTACGCTCCCGCTATCGATAAAGAACAATCAACTTTCACTTTTGACAAAGATGAAAGTAAACACATTATACGCGTTTTACGCAAAAAAGAAGGGGATATTCTCTTCGTGACCAATGGTCGTGGAACCTTGTTCGAAACTAGAATTTCATTGGCCTCAGATCGCAGTTGTTTAACTGATATTGTAGGGTATACAGATAAAGAACAGACGCCTTTTCGCTTGCATTTGGCAGTTGCACCGACTAAAATGAACGAGCGTTATGAGTGGTTTCTAGAAAAAGCAACTGAAATCGGTATTCATGAGATTACGCCTATTATTTGTGATCATTCGGAACGAAAAGTAGTTAAAACAGAGCGATTTGAAAAAATCATTCAATCGGCAATGAAGCAATCCCTTCAACTGCATTTACCTCAGTTGAATGAACCGATTACCTTAAAAGAATTTTTAAAACAAGACCATCAAGGTGCTTTATATATTGCGCATTGTGAGGATGACCAAACGAAAGAACTCCTGAAAAATAAGATTCAACCGCAAGAAAATTACCTCTTATTGGTTGGTCCTGAAGGGGATTTTTCTCCTGTTGAAATTAAAATAGCTTTAGAAAAAGGTTTTAAACCTGTATCTTTAGGACATACAAGATTGAGAACAGAAACTGCTGCTCTTGTTGCTTGTCATAGTTTTGTATTCGCTAACGAATAAATCATTGCATGTTGAAATCCAAAGAAATTTCCAAAGGTATTGTTCAAGCCGTTCTTATTTTAAGTGGAATTGCATTAAGTGCGGGGTTGTTGTATCAAATTCGCACCTTGTTTATTTATATCGCCTTAGCTTTTGTCTTAGCCTTAATAGGCAAGCCTTTAGTTGATTTTCTCTATAAAAAATGCAGGCTAAAGAAAATGTTTGCCATCAGTATTACGATGGGCTTCTTTATAGCTGTTTTTATCGGGTTTTCTTTTATGTTTGTGCCTTTATTTACTACGCAAGCACAGAATTTATCTGTATTAAATACCGCGCATTTACAAGAGGATTTTAATGGTTTAATCCTAAAAATTGACGCTTACCTCGATGCCAAAGGAATCAGCTTGGATAAAATTGTCGAAGAGTCTCACCTGAAATCGCAATTCAACCTGGATTTTGTACCTAATTTACTCAATACCCTCATCAGCATGTTGAGCGATATTGGTATTGGACTATTTTCTGTTCTTTTTATTGCTTTTTTCTTCCTAAAAGATCAAGTTGTACTGGAATATCAATTTAAAAAATTGTTTTCCAAAAAGCACGAAAACAAGGTTTTAAACTCTATCAATAAGATTAACAACCTATTATCCCGTTATTTCTTAGGACTTTGCGTTCAGATGTTCGTCATCTATATTCTCTGCCTCATCGTATTATTGATTTTTGGTGTAAAAGGGGCTGCTACGATTGCCTTTTTGTGTGCTATCCTCAATATTATTCCTTATATCGGACCATTAATCGGAAATATTCTAGCTGTTGTATTTACTATGCTAACGTATATTGGCGATGATTTTATCGCAATTACCTTACCGAAAGCTATATCTGTAATGATTGGTTTTTTAATCGTTCAACTGATTGATAATGTAGTAAATCAACCGTTGATTTTCTCTAATAGTGTGAAATCACATCCATTGGAAATTTTCGTTGTCATCTTAGCTAGTGGTATGTTTAGTGGAATTTTCGGTATGATTGCCGCTGTTCCTCTATACACTTGCTTAAAAGTTATTGGTAAAGAGTTTTTCCCAAATGTTCGATTTATTCAAGTACTCACCAAAAAGTTATAAGTGGATATTCATCTTATCGTACAACCCGAAGTTCAAGCATATCTTAAAGAGCACAGTCAAGCTACTTTAACGGATTTGGCATTCAAAAAAAGTCCATTTCCAGCTATTCCCATGTCTGATTTATTGACGCAGATTGAGAGTAAGCAAAAGTCTAAACACAAGTTGTCTAAGTGGTATACCACCGATTGCATCGTATTTCCACCCAAATTATCTATTGAGCAAACGTCTTCCGAAGAATGTGCTGCTTATAAAGCTTCTTTAGTGGAAGGCAATACGCTGATTGATTTAACGGGGGGGTTTGGAATTGATTGCTACTATTTTGCTCAACGTATTAAACAGGTTACCCATTGTGAAATACAGCCTGAATTAAGTGCTGTTGTGCAACATAATTACCAACAACTTCAACAGACCAATATCACTTGTATCGCAGGAGATAGCTTGGACTATCTAGCCAATAGTAATCAACAGTTCGATTATATTTACTTGGATCCTGCGCGCAGAAATCAAAACAAAGAAAAAGTATTTTTCCTCAGCGATTGTACCCCGAATATTGTTGAACATCTGGATATGCTTTTCCAACATACAGCGACGGTTTTAGTAAAAACCTCGCCTTTGTTAGATATTCAAGCGGGGTTTTCTGAATTAAAACATGTCAAAGCCATTCACATTGTTGCCTTGCAAAATGAGGTAAAAGAATTACTGTGGATTATTGAGAAAGAATATGTGGGAACCATTGTATTAACCGCAGTTAATCTAACTAAAAAGGAGCCTCAAATTACCATTCTAGATTTATCAGATGAGTCTGTGGCTACCTATGCAGAACCGCAAACTTATTTGTATGAGCCGAATAGTGCTTTGCTCAAAACGGGAAAGTTCAATGCCATTAGCGCCTATTTTAACGTTGCTAAATTACACCAGCACAGCCAGCTGTACACCAGTGAAACACTTGTGGACTTCTCGGGCAGACGCTTTAAAATAAAGCAACATTTGCCTTATAATAAAGCTACAGCCAAAGAATATTTACAACAACAAAAAGCGAATGTTACGGTGCGTAATTTCCCTATTAAAGTGGATGAACTACGCAAGAAATGGAAAATTAAAGAGGGAGGTGATACGTATATTTTCTTTACCACTACCCTATCGAATCAAAAGGTATTTTTAATTTGTGAGCCTGTCTAAAAATTGAGAGCTCTAGCTAACATTGTGAATCCAACACAATTGAGAAACACTACTCCACGTTACCTCAACAGTTGCATTCGAATCAACAGCTAATCCTGCTTGATTTGCTACTAACAAATAGCGTTGGTTTTGATATACAACTTCAACCAAAGCGCGTTGTTGTGCATCATTTTGAACTAGTTTTCCTGCATGATCAGTTGCTACTACTCGACCTAAGGCTTTTAATTTGCCTTTTTGCACGCGTTTGCGGTCAAAACGAGGGTATAGCAGGTGAAAGGCCCAAACAATAGGAATCAAACTCAATATCATATTCAAAAAGAAGAAAGCCACTTGGCGCTTGGTCCAATCGAAATTTTCAAAGTTCCAAACAATAGCGACAACCAGTGTTAGCGCAACTAATAATCCTGCAAAAGACAACGTATCTGTGATACAATGTCCTTTAGGACGTGGAAAAGCCTTGGGCGTTTGCAGTGCCTCAATACCTGGTCTTCTTTTTCCTAAAGATCGAACAGGTGCAGGTTTTATCGTTCCTTGTACTCCTAACTCAATTGAATGTCTATAAGGCTGTTTCATATTCTATTTTTTATCGTTCAAACAATAAGATTTTAAAAAAAAAGTTACAACGACAATGCAGGTTGGACCATAAATAGTAACAAATTGGGATCAATAAATAGATAAACTTTAGGTTGAGAAAATAAGAACACGTGGTTGTTAGGGTTTCTCAAAAATCGCTCAAGGTAGCATTGGTCCTTTTTTGCTATTGTTATGTTGTAACCTTTCTTTTTTGTTTTACTTCCTTTTTCTTTTTCACAGTTCGAAAGTACAACCAAAAAAACACATAAAACACAACGAATCAATTCCTTAACTATTTGATAATTCCACCACATTTGACTAAACATTCCCTTTACATTACTGAAATATTGCCTTTTAATTGAACTTGATTTTCCTTTTAATCCCTTTCTGTCTGCTTCGCTTACAAGCTTGTTAAATAACCGTTTACAAGAGTGGCTGTTTGATTATAATTTCATTACTTTGTACGACAAAAAGCAAATATACAATCCACATGAAAAGAAAAACGCTACTTGGTTTAGTTCTACTTTCAACGGTATCTTTTATCAGTTGTAAGCAAGAGAAAAAAGCAGATCCTGTTGTTTCTCCATCGACTGAACAAACAGCTACACCACAACCAGAAACAGCGGTTGATACAGTAGCTTTGAAAAAGCAGATTGAACAGGAGAAAGAAACATTGAGCAAACCGTATAATGAAGACGAAGATGCACAAGCAAAATTAAATGAACTCGTTGCTCAAGCGAAAAAAGAAGGAAAATACGTTTTTGTTCAAGCAGGAGGAAACTGGTGTATTTGGTGTTTGCGCTTCAATGATTTTGTGCAAAAAACACCTGAGTTGAAACAAATAGTAGATCAAAATTTTGTTTATTATCACTTGAATTACTCTCAAAAGAACAAAAATAAAGCGGTTTTCAATGCTTATGCTCCAAATGCGCGTGGTATTGGTTATCCTTTCTTTTTTGTCTTGGATGGAAATGGGGAAGTAACCAATATTATTTCTTCTGGTGAATTGGAAGAAGGAAAAGGGTACAGTCTTGAAAAAGTGAAACAAATGTTTATCGATCAAGCACCGAAAAAATAATAAAACAGCCTCAATGATTTTTGAGGCTGTTTTATTTCAACTTAATCCTATCATTTATACTGAAATAGATAAATATTCTTATTCATTTGCCTCCTTTTGATACTGCTCCGTGCATTCAAACAGCTCATTTTTAGCCGTTTTTATCTGAACAAGATGAAAGGCACTATACCACATTGCTCCTAGTAAGTTGTAACGCCATTTTTGGTAAAATTTTCGAAGTTGTCTTTTAATAACACCCTCATTTCTAAGCTGATAAACAACAGCATAATAATCTGATTTTAAATGTTTTATTTCTACTTTGGATACGTCTTTCCAATGTATTATTAAGTTTAAACGATGATCGATAAAATAATCTTCTCTTATTTCAAGTATGGGTTTTTTCTTGTAAGCAAGATAACAGTTTCTCCATTCACACATGAGGAAATCAAAACCAATCACGAGGTAGAGTAATAAAAATAATACGAGTAAAAAAGCTGGTTGATAGTAGATCAAAAAGCATAAACTTCCTAAATATAGCAGTGTAATGAAAAATTGGATTGCTACAATACGTTTAAAATAGAAAAAATACACCATCAATTAAAAGATTACAGCGGAAAAACAGATTTATCTTAGGCTAAATGCACAATCAAAGATACAATTAAATGACCATTTGCGATGCTCGGGATTAAAATTCAAAAAAGTATTATTTTGGATATTAGTAGGATTTAAACAGAACAAGCTCAACTACTAAGCATAATGAACAAAAATAGCTTTTATTTTTACGCCCATTTGTTAATATTTTACACTTTTACAACATTAAAACCCGTTTAATCCCTTTAATTCCAATAATAAAGTTATGTTAAATAGTATTATCTAATTTTATACCTGATATACATTTGTTTTCCTCAACCACTAATATATTCAACCATGTTGATGACTACATTACCCTTAGGAGGAGTAGCACCATCTGAACTTATAGTTGTTGTTGCAATAGCCTTATTGTTATTCGGCGGTAAAAAAATACCCGAATTAATGAAGGGACTTGGGACAGGAATTAGGGAGTTCAAAGCTGCTACAAGAGAAACAAATGCGAATACCGCAGCTCCTAAACAGAACACTACAGATTCAGTTACTGAAACAACAAGTGAAGTAATTGAAAAGTAAACAAGAGGGTACCTTCAAGGTTGCCCTCTTTTTGTTTTTATGTTGCTGATTCGCCTTATACCACAGCACCTAAATTATAGCTAGCCTCTCCTTCTACTAAATAAGTCAACTCTTCGCAGCGAATGATTTTCCCTTCTTGAAAAAGAAACTCCGCCATTACTTTATAGGTATGTGCTGACTGATCATTCAAAAGTACCTCTACCTTGTGCTTGGTAAATACACAATCTTTCCCTACTCCTGTTTGTAGAATTTCTAAACGAATGGTATGAACAACCTCTTTTAATTTCTTGATATGCTGCTTAAATCCTTCAAAATCCAACACTGTATCATTCACTACTTGTACATACTGCGGTGAAAAGTAAGTGGTTATTAATTGTTCATCATACACCTTATTTTCAATGATTTGATGTAACATCTCTCGTACTAATTTTTCCATTTTATGTGATTTAATTATGAAAGAACAAAAGTCCATATTTACGCAGCGGGAAGACGATAACAAATGTTATCAATTCACTTGTCAATTACTGCTAAAGTTTACTGTCCCTCCTTCAACTGTACCGATTATACTATCAAAAAACACTATATTTGTTCTATACAGACTTTCAATACAGCACCGTGAAAAAATACAAATACGAAATCTTTACCACCAAAATAGAACGCGCAATTCAACAAGGGCATTTACGAGCTGGTGATGCCTTGCCTTCTGTTCGCGAAACAAAAGCAACGTATCAACTCAGTACAAGTTCGGTTCAAAGTGGGTATGATTACCTTGTATTTAAAGGACTAGTAACGAGTATTCCTCGTTCGGGTTATGTGGTTGCCGCTCATATTCAAACTACAGCAGCGACTAAGCTTGATTTGCCAACCATCCCCAAAGATGCCGTATTTACTACTAAAAAAACCTTGACTTCCCAGCGATTAACGCATACGGAACGTCCTTCTTTTCACATAGCTGCGCCAGCATCAACCTTTATCCCACAACAGCTTATTTTAAAGACGATGCAAACGGTTATTCGCGAAAAAGGCGTTTCATTACTGCAATATTACCCCAATACAGGATCTGAAGAGCTACAGGCCCTGCTAATCAAACGAGCAGCGTTGCATGGTGCATCTTTGCAAAAAGAAGAACTAATTGTTACTGATGGCGCATTACAAGCTTTATATATTGCTTTAGCTTCTACTACCGTTCCTCATGATATTGTTGCTGTAGAAAGTCCCTGTGTGTTTTCGGTATTGGAAGTGTTGTCGAGCTTGCGTTTACGCGCTTTAGAAATTCCCGTAAGACCTGTGCATGGTTTTGATCTCGCTTATTTAAGAAAAATGTGTCAACAACACGCAGTTAAAGCAGTTGTCCTCACGCCGAATTTCCATAACCCCACGGGCATTCTCATGCGCGATGAACAAAAAGAAGAACTTTACTCCCTTGGTGTACAACATCAGATTCCCATCATCGAAAATGATATCTATGGAGATTTACACTTTCAGGGGGAAAGACCGATAAATATCAAGAATTTCGACAAAAAAGGCCTTGTCCTGACCTTTTCCTCCTATTCAAAGACAATTGCCCCAGGTTTGCGCTTAGGATGGTTGGCCGCTGGACAATATGCTGCACAAGCTGAGCGCCTTAAATTCTCCTTAGGAAGATCCGTCTCCCCAATCAATCAGGAAGTCATTATTCAACTCCTACAAATGCCAAGCTATGATAAACACTTGCGTATTTTTCGTCAGCAATTGGAACGTCAAGCGATGCAATTTCTCCGCACCTTCAACGCTTATTTTCCTTCCGATTTTACGCAACAAGCGCCACAGGGTGGTTACAGTATTTGGGGACAATTACCCAATGATGTGGACGCTAAATCTTTTTACGAAACTTGTCAAACGATGGGCATAGGCTTTACCCCTGGAGAAACCTTTTCTTTTACGGATGTGTACAAACGCCACTTTAGAGCGATTTTTGCACAACGACTCACTGCTACAGATTTATCCCTGATTAAACAATTGGGAGAAGAATTGAAATAACCGATGTACTGATAGTTTTTACTGATACTGTATCGAAAAATATCAGCGCTGTTCTTTTATCTTTGTATATAAAGACAAATGAATATGAGTATTATATCTAAATTTACTATAGCAACAGAAGAAGGACTTGCTGTTCTTTTTCAATTAAGAGAAGCGCAAATCAGAAATCTTTATACCTCAAGTACGGATACCGCTTCTTTGAATCAATATATTTCCCAACAACTTGACCACAAAGAAACGATACTTGAACTAAATGATTTAAGTACCCAAATGTTGACGGTATATAACAAAGAAATTCCTGCTGGTTATGTCATGATCAAGCAGGTTGATCAACCTGCAGTTTTAGCAGATAAAAAAGTAATTAATTTAGCTTCTTTTTACATCGAACCAAATCAGAACCAAGAAGAAGTGAGAGCTTCTTTATGGAACAAAACCTTATCGCTAACGCGTCAATATGATGCTATCTGGTTGGAAGTTTTACAACATGATCCTTTATTGCCTTACTTCAAAGCATGGGGATTTGAAATTAGTGAAGAAAAGGTGATGCAACCTTTTGAACAACCTTCTTATCTTTTGATTCGTTGGAAAGAATAAATTCTATCCACACAATTCGCTATTTGTTCAAATAGAATATAAAAAGGGTGGTCTTTTGAACCACCCTTTATTTTTATATCCTCGATTTATTACATTTTTGCCAAAGCACGATTAATAAAATCAAGTTCATCTGCATTTAATGCAATAGTAATCGCCTGTGCATTTGCTATGGATTGCTTCGCGTTTCGCGCACCAGCTAGCGTCACGGTAATAGCAGGCTGCAAAGTGGTCCAACGCAAAACAAGCTGAGCTAAAGTAGCGCGTTTCTCTTCTGCTAGTGGTCGAATCTCTTCTAAAAAATTCTCTACTTTAGGCAAATCAAACTGAGAAAAATAACTCGCACGATGATCGCCTTCCATAAAAGCATTAGTTTTAAAATATTTCCCTGTTAATAGTCCTCTTTCCATCGGACTATAGGCAATAATACTCAAATCATGAGCTAAAGCATAAGGAACTAATTCTTTTTCTATTCCTCTATTGAGCATACTATAGGGTACTTGATTACTCACGATTCCGACGGTATTTCTGGCTTCTTTCACTTGCTCTAGGTTGTAATTACTTACTCCTGCTGCGCGAATTTTACCTTGCTGAATCAACAATTCCATAGCTTCCATCGTCTCTGCGATAGGCGTAGTCGCATCAGGCCAATGCAATTGCAACAAATCGATATAATCTGTACCTAAACGCTTCAAGCTATCTTCCACTTCCTTTATCACGCTCGCTTTACTCGCATACTTGTAAATAGCGATGTCTTTGCCTTGATTATCTTGGCTATTCATTACAAAAGTACCTTGAGGCTTAGCTAAGTCCCAACGCATACCAAACTTCGTCAATAGCTGTACTTTATCTCGTGCCAATCCTTTTATGGCCTCTCCTACAATCTCTTCACTCACCCCTTGCCCATATATAGGCGCAGTGTCAATGGTGGTTACTCCTTCTTGATGGGCTGCTTGGATAGCCTCAACCGCTTCTTTGCGGTCTGTACTTCCCCACATCCATCCCCCTGCTGCCCACGCACCAAAGGTAATAGCGGAAACTTCTATAGTAGAAGTACCTAGTTTTCTAAATTCCATCTGTTTTGTATTGGTTTACTTGAATATTAAACCTTAAAATCACTACAGCTCGTATCAAGAATTGCTGTTTTCTCATTTTAAGGGCAAGATTAAAGATAACAAAAAAAGCCCTGCAATACAAAAACAGGTGCTAAAAAAGGAAAATTTTAACATCAAAATTCACACTTATCCCCCTGAATTACAAACAGATAATAATAAAAGTTTTATTTTTCTGTAGACCATAAAGGCTGATGTGCTAGTACCTTAGCATAAATAGGACAAGTTTCAGTATGAGCTCCTTTTAAGTAGCCAATACTCATCAAAAATTCATTGACAATTTCTCCGCCCGTAAAGCGAAAGTGTTTTTTAAATAACTTCACCCATTCTTCTTTTGTTTTGGGATGATGGTGCTCTAGCCATTGCTCAAATGAACCAAACTCTTGTTGAAACTGTACGATGACCTTTGCATTTTCAATAGCAGCATTAATTTTGAGGCGATTTCGAATAATTCCTGCATCTTGCATCAAGCGCGCTCGATCTTCCTCTGTATAAGCAGCTACCGCCTGAAGATCAAAATTGCTATAAGCTGTCCTAAAAGCTTCTTCCTTTTTCAGCATTGTTTCCCAGCTCAATCCAGCTTGATTGATTTCCATCAACAATCGTCCAAATAGCTCATTATCATCATGAATCGGAAAACCATAATGATTGTCATGATAATTTTTATGGAGTATTTGTCGGTCCCCAGTCAATAATTCAA
The DNA here is from genome assembly GCF_029894455.1 of Myroides gitamensis. NCBI lineage: Bacteria > Pseudomonadati > Bacteroidota > Flavobacteriia > Flavobacteriales > Flavobacteriaceae > Myroides > Myroides gitamensis. Next base: position 642,276 of record NZ_JARYHN010000001.1, on the reverse strand, counting down.
CGTGATCACAATAAGACATACTTTCTCTTTTTAAAATTCTGTTTACTAGTACTCAATACTATTTTGGTACCAACAAAAATAAAACTTCCAACTGACAACTGTTTGTCAAGCAGAATTAAATATTTTTTCTCCTTTGAGGTTGAGAAACTAAACACAACATTCTTCTTTTACGAAAAAACGATTGTTTTCAAAGATAATATTACAATTGCATACTAAAAACAAAGTACAAGAGTAAAACCTACTAAAAACGTTATATTTTAGTAAGCCAAGAGCAAATTTAAAAGAGACAATGAATACTGTAAATTAGATTTTTAATATGAAAGTTTTTTTAGACATCGATGGCGTCATGGTTCACGGCAATCCACAAAAAAAAGTGGAAATTGCTGAGGATGGTTTTTACGTCTTCATGACTAAAGCCATTGCTATTTTCAATCAAATCGAAGTAGATGAAATTATTTTATCTACTTCACATCGAAATAGGTTTTCTATAGCGGAATGGTCCGCTTTATTAAAAAGCAGAGGATTAAAATTTTCTAAACTTACAAAGATGATATCTTGCAGTCCTTATACTTCAAGGAAAGAAGAAATTGAAACTCATATAGTAACTTATCATTTGCTTCCAGAGGATATACTTATTCTGGATGACGATAAATCTATTTATGGTCTATCTCCACATATAAAAGAAAGAGCAATTGTTACTCAGTCGTTTCTTGGCTTAACAGCATTTGATTTAGCTGATATTCAAACTATTTTACAAGTGGAAGTAAAATAGAAAAGGATACGCAAGAAATAACAAACATAATCACCGCTAAGCAAGGGCATAAACAGATTTAGGCTGGAAGTATCTTTTTTTCATTGCATTTAATTTCAAAAATTGTTTTCTATTTTTTTAGTGTATTTTTGCGCTTTAATTTTTATTGCTTTATAAAAAAATGCCACAAGAATTACTGCTCCAAGTGCTTCCTGAAGTTGCGGCTTCTGCGGACTTATTAACGTCTTATGTTGCACAACATATTAAAAGTTCAGTTTCTGACATTCAACACATTACTATTCTAAAGAGATCGATTGATGCTAGACAACGCATCGTCAAAATCAATTTAAAAGTACAGGTGTTTTTTACTGGAGAAGAGGTTGTACATCGACACATTGACTTTCCTGCTTACAAAAATGTAAAAGATGCCAAACGCGTTATTGTCGTTGGTGCAGGACCTGCGGGTTACTTTGCTGCACTGCAACTCATTGAATTGGGCGTAAAAACCCATTGTAATCGAAAGAGGAAAAGACGTTCGTGGGCGTCGAAGAGACTTAAAAGCAATCAACATTGACCATATTGTAGATCCTGATTCGAACTATTGTTTCGGTGAAGGTGGTGCAGGGACTTATTCTGATGGTAAATTATATACGCGTTCTAAAAAACGCGGAGACATCAACCGTATTTTAGAATTATTGGTTGCTTTTGGAGCTTCACAAGATATCTTAGTAGAAGCTCATCCCCATATTGGGACAAATAAACTACCCAAAATCATGCAAGACATGCGCCATAAAATTGAAGAATTTGGTGGTGAAGTCCTCTTTGAAAAACGCGTCACTGATTTTGTCTTAGATGGCAATGAAATGCGAGGAGTAGTACTTGAAAATGGAGATACAATTGAAGCCAATAAGGTTATTTTAGCCACAGGACACTCTGCTCGTGACATTTATGAATTATTGGATCGAAAGAATATAGTAATCGAAGCTAAACCTTTTGCTTTGGGTGTTCGTGCAGAACATCCGCAATCACTTATTGATCAAATTCAATATTCGTGCGATTATAGAGGGGAATTTCTTCCTCCTGCTCCCTACTCGATTGTAAAGCAGGTTAATGGACGTGGAATGTATTCCTTCTGTATGTGTCCGGGTGGGGTAATAGCCCCTTGTGCTACCGCTCCTGGAGAAGTAGTGACTAATGGATGGTCTCCTTCTAAGCGCGATCAAGCAACAGCAAACTCGGGTATCGTAGTTGAATTGCGATTAGAAGATTTCAAACCTTTTGAAAAATTCGGCGCATTAGCAGGAATGGAATTCCAAAAGTCCATCGAACAACAAGCTTTTAGATTGGCTGGAGAAACACAACGCGTTCCCGCTCAACGCATGGTAGATTTTGCACAAAAGAAGGTATCAACTGCTATTCCGAAAACTTCATACCTACCTGGAACAACAGCGGTTGAACTAGGAGAAGTATTTCCTAATTTCTTAACGGACATTATGCGAGAAGGTTTTTCAGGAATTCGGAAAATCAATGAAAGGCTATTTTACCAATGAAGCCATTCTACATGCACCAGAAAGTAGAACCTCATCACCGGTGCGTATTCCTCGTGATGATCGCTCACTAGAACACCCTCAAATCAAAGGTTTATATCCTTGTGGGGAAGGAGCTGGTTACGCCGGTGGTATTATTTCTGCTGCCATTGATGGAGAGAAATGCGCAATCCTCTGTGTAGAAAGTATGCAATAAATCTAATTTTAATAGATCAATCAAGTCCAACTGCTTTTGTAGTTGGACTTTTTTATTGCATTTTGTCAACGCAACTTTAGGACAATCCTTTTTCTTTTAAAGAATTCACAAATCAATTTGAAAAAATTGAATCATAATTTAGATAATAAAAATTTTAATTCAATAATTTAACCATTTATAACATTCTATTTATTCACATCTTGCGAAATAGCCTTGTTTTGTTATGTTAATTTATTTAGACATTAACCTTTTGTTCAAAATAAAATCTAACTTGCACCAAGTAGAATTTTATAAACATCAAATATAAACACCCAAAAAAAACCAAAAATCAAAATATAAAATTCTTCCAACAAACAAAAATAACTCGTGTGCCTGCACACACTTTGACACTAATTCGATTTAATTATGAAAAGACTATCGTATGTAATAAACTTTGTTTTGCTTAGTAGTTTAGCAATCACATCATGTAGTAGTGATGACCACAATTACTTAATCCCTGTAGATCCAATCGATCCAACAGTTCCTACTACCGTAAAGCAAGCTACAGGAACTTATGTAGGAAAAGTAAAAGATAGCGGGAATTTCGCTATTGTTCTTACAACCAACAAAGGGGAATTTAATTTAAAATTCATCTCTAATGTTGTAAAAGAAGAAGAATTATTAGAAGCAACCTTAAAATCAGAAACGTATATTGTTGCTGATACAGAAAATCTATACACCCTTTCAACAACGAGTACAATAAAAAATGGTGACGCAGTAGTTGCAATCACAAAAGGGGAATTAGCGGTAGTAAATACCAATGGTTCTTATACTTTCAAGGGTACTTTACAAGACGAACAAGGGGAAGAATATGACATCAATTACACACAAGCCATTGATATTGAACCTGTTTACAATGTAACGTATGAAGTTCAAAACGGTTGGTATTGGGGAGATAATATCTTTGATCACCCCAATGTAGCGGAATATATGACGTATTTCACTCAAGGAGATGCAAATGAATACGGGGAATTAAAAGAAGATGGAGATGGATACTATATTTCTCTTTCTTTCTTTGACGAAATGGCTCCAAAAGCATGGGAAGCAAAAGTTCCTGTGAAAACCTTTAAGGCATCTACTGAGTATAAAGTAGGCACATTTAGAGTAGGATCAAAAGAAGCGATTGAAAATGGAGATTATGATTATTCATTTGCTTCATTCCAACACAACGATAAAGCAGCTGGAATCAAAGATGAATTGTACATTTTAGATGGTGCAATCAAAGTGATGGACAACGAAAAGGGACAAGAAATTCGCTTTAATATTTTATTAGAAGATGGTACAAGACATTTAGGTAAATACATCGGAAAAGTAAAACAAGGCGATCAATATACCGTTTCTACGTTGAGAGCAGATAAAGAAGTTGAGCAATTAACACAAGGATTTTTAGAGTACAAAGGCAAATCACCAATCACGGGAAAAGAAAACAACCGTTGGAATATGTATTTATATTCAGGTACGTTAACTCCTACTCCTGGCGAGTACTTTGATGTAGATGGAACAGGAGAATGGATGCGTGTAACACTTTACACAGACGTAAATGCAACAACTGATATTCCGACAGGAGAATTCCCAATCGGAGAAGAAAATGCAGGAAATGCAGGTTTAGGTGGAGGTTCTGAACCAGGATTAGACTGGGGAACTTGGTTTTATCAATTAAAGAATGGCAATCCAACAAACTTCGCTCCTACGCGTACAGGAACTGTAAAAATTGAAAAAACAGGCGATCAATATACAATCACTGTTAACGCAATCGACGACAGAGAAAACAAGATTACTGCTTCGTATACTGGAGCCTTGGAATTCGTAAACAACGCTAATAGAGCTGCTGCTAAACAAACAAAAGCTACTAAAAAATCGTACAACAAAGGAAAAAAATTCGACGCTGCTAAAAACAGTAGAAAATAGTTTTCTTCTCTTATACAATCAAAGCCCAATTGCCTGCAATTGGGCTTTTTTTATTTTTACCCTGTTTTAAAATACTGCTATTTATCATCTTTTCCTTTTATTTTAACTCGTACTTTTGAGTATTAACCCCAAAAAACGAATGAAGATGTCTACGAAAACTTTTAGTTGGAAAAACAACATTACCACACTTCTATCTATACCATACCCTATTATTCAAGCTCCCATGTTTGGCGTCGCTACTCCTCAAATGGTAGCTGCAGCTGGTGAAATTGGTGTTTTAGGTACACTCCCATTGGGCGACTTACCTGCTACAAAATGTAGAGAATTAATTCGGGAAACAAAGCAGTTGACTTCTCATCCTTTTGCGGTTAATGTGTTTCTAAATCCTTTACCGGAACGCACAGCTGAATTAAAAAATCAATATACCCGTACAAAACAATATTTAGAAGATTTTTCCAAACAAGCTAATCTGGACGTTCAATTAGCAGACTATGACCAAGTGGTTTATACAGACTACCGCGACCAAGTGGATGCAATTATTGCCGAAGGTTGTCAAATCGTCAGTTTTACTTTTGGTGTCTTTGATGAGGCAACGATTGCAAAGCTCAAACAACATGGGGTTATCCTTATTGGTACAGCTACATCTGTAGCGGAAGCGCAACTATTAGAACAAAAAGGCATCGATATCATTTGTGTACAAGGCATTGAAGCAGGTGGGCATCAAGGTACTTTTTTACGTGAAACGCTACCTGAAATTGGAGGATTATCTTTGTTAGCTAAAGTATATGAAACGGTAAAAACACCACTCATTTATGCAGGTGGATTATATAATGCTTCCACACTCCTAGCTGTTAAAACATTAGGTGCACAAGGATTTGCTCTTGGTAGTTTATTGATGGGATCGGAGGAAAGCAATTTAGCCGAATTCGAAAAAGAAGCTTTACGACAAGCTGCTGAAGACCAATTGGTCTTAACTAAAAGTTTTTCAGGTCGTTATGCAAGAGGATTGCGCAATACTTTTACGCAAAAACTAGATCATTCAGATTATATTCTACCCTATCCGTTCCAAAATAAATTGACGGTAGGTTTTCGAATCGCAGCTAAAAAGAAAGAAGATGCACAATTTTTAAGCTTATGGACCGGACAATCTCGTGGGCCTTATCCAGGTGCATCAATCAAAGTAATTCTTACTCAGTTAATTCAAGACGTAGAAACGTATCAACAATAAAATACGAGATTAATTTTATTTTCTATTTTTCAAAAAGAGGGGCGAAATTATTTTCGCCCTTATTTTTTCTTTTGAAGTAAAGAGAGATAAGCTCCATATCCTGCTGCTTGCATTTCTTCTTTAGGAACAAAGCGCAAAGAAGCTCCATTAATACAATAACGCAACCCACCTGTCTCAGCAGGTCCATCGTTAAAGACATGTCCTAAGTGAGCATCACCTGTAGTACTTCTCACTTCTATGCGATCCATACCGTGTGATTTATCTTCTTTTTCTTCAATTAATCGCGTATTAATCGGTTTGGAGAAACTAGGCCACCCACAACCTGCATCATACTTATCTGTTGAAATAAACAACGGTTCACCTGTTGTAATATCTACATAAATCCCCTCGCGAAACTCCTTCCATAGTTCATTGCTATACGCTCGTTCTGTACCGTTATTTTGCGTTACTTCGTATTGAGTTGGAGTTAATGTTGTCTTTAATATTTCTTTTTCTTGACGTTGATACGTTTGCTCTTTTTTAGGGTTAGCCTTTCTCGCTATTTCAAATAAATCTGCACCAATATGACAATAACCCCCTGGGTTTTTATCTAAGTATTTTTGATGATACGTTTCTGCATCGTAAAAATTGCGCAATGGTTCTACCTCAACTACGATTTCTTTCGTGTACTGCTTCGCTAATTCCTTAATTTTTTGCGTAATTAAAAATTCATCTGACTGATCTGCATAGTAAATCCCAGAGCGATACTGCGTTCCCACATCATTGGCTTGTCGATTTAAGGTGGTAGGATCAATTATTTGTAGAAATAAATCAAGTAACAACTCAAAATCAACAACTTGAGGATCATATGTTACTTTTACTGTTTCTGCGAAACCAGTTGTTCCTGTAGTAACCTCTTTATACGTTGGATTTTTCGTTTTCCCATTTGCATAGCCCACTTCAGTAGCAACTACTCCTCTAACTTGCTGGAAAAAGTGTTCTGTTCCCCAAAAGCACCCGCCTGCAAAATAAATTACTTTGGTATTTTTATCTTTTCTTGTTTCCATTTCTTCCTCTGTTTTAGCTGTGTATTTACTTTGATGAAATACTGTACTATTAGCTAGTACAAGTCCACTTACAATAAGTAGAGCGATAAAAAATATTTTTTTCATTTGTTCCTTTTCTAATTGTTATACTGTTTCATCTTCTTCCATCTGCTCTTGTAAAATAGTTAAAAATAACTGCATGGCAGGACTAATCCACTTTTGGTGATGATAAGCCGCAATCATCGTAATTGTCGGCAAAAAACCCTGTACTGGAATTTCGATAATCTTCCCTCCTTTCAATTCTTCCTCTACCACAAAATGAGGCAAATAAGAAATACCGATCTGGCTCATAATGCTTCGTTTTGTTGCTTCAATACTCCAAAGTTCAATGTGTTGTTTAACCGCTATACTTCTCTTTTTTAATTCTTCTTTGAAAGCTTTTTGATACACTCCATTGCTATCACTATTAATCAATGCGCAACCTTTCTCTTGATTCCATTGACTGAAATCCATCTCTTTTTTTGGAAACTGAGGAGAAGCCATCAAGCCTACTTTAAAGTCTTTAATAGGAACCGTTTTTATTTGTGGCCCATAACCATCTACCTGGTAATGAATCCCTAAATCAATTTCATTTTTAATAATATCTCTTTGTATTTCATAACAGTTTTTGACTTTTAATTTTAAAAGTACATTTGGTGCTTTTTCAATAAATTTCTTTAATGCAGGTTGTAAGATATAGGTTACTAAACTATCCGAAACTGATATAGTTAAACTACCTTCTATTTTTGTACAATCTGTATTAAGTAATTTTATTTGTTGAACCTCTTCCTCAATACGCTTAATATGTGGAATCATTTTTAAAGCCTGTTCAGTAGGGTGCATCCTTCTTCCTATTTTTTCAAACAAGGAAAAATTAAGCTCATTTTCAAGTTGTTGCATTTGATAACTAATAGCCGATAGGGAATAATTTAATTCCTTTGCTGCTTCTTGGAAACTTTCTTTTTCAACAATTGTCTTAAAACTTTTTAATTGATGTACATCCATACTTCTAAAATATTGAAGTAAAGCTACCAAAAATTTCAATTGTTTGAAAGTATTTATCTTCCTAAATTTGGTGACAAATAAAGCTTTTTCTGTTAAAAGAAATCGAATAAATTTACATACAAAAACAAACAATTATGACAAAAAATACACGTACCTATACTTGGGAAAACCCTACTACCCTTTTAGACGAAGCGAAAAAACAAAGTGGTTATGATCTTTTAGTAGGAGTTCTCAATGGTTCATTGCCACAAGCACCTGCACTCGAGACAATTCACAGTACGCTGATTGCGGTAGAAAAAGGACAAGCTGTTTTTGAATTAAAAGCAAGCGCATTTTTATATAATCTTATTGGTACTGTTCACGGAGGTATTATCAGTACAGTATTGGATACGGCTATTGGATGTTCACTACTCACTACTTTAGCAGCAGGTGAAAGCTTTACTTCTTTAGATTTAAAAGTAAATTTTCTAAAAAAAATCACCACCGACAGTCCATTATTACATACTGAAACAACTATTATTCACCAAGGTAGAACAACAGCCTATTTGGAATCTAAACTCGTTGATGCAACAGGTGTGATTTATGCACATGCAGTATCTACTTGCCTTATTTTTAGATAGTACTTTTTTTTCAAAAAATACTAGCTCAACCGATTTGTTTTTGCTTTCTATCACCTTCTTTTAAAACTAAGTCTATGATTCCGTTTCAAGCCTTGTTGCTATTTGCTTTAGCCGCTTTAATTTTAGCTATCACTCCAGGACCTAATATGGTTTACCTAATTTCAAGAACTTTATCACAAGGTAAAAAAGCGGGACTTATTTCGCTACTAGGTGTTATGGTTGGATTTTTATTTCATATCCTATTGGTTTCCTTTGGATTAACCGCTGTTTTATTTGCAATTCCCTATGCTTATACCATTTTAAAATGGACAGGAGCCCTGTATCTGGTTTACCTCGCTTTTCAAGCGGTAAAACCCAATGGGAAAAATATCTTTGATGTTGAACAAACACTCAAAATTGATAAACCAAGTAAACTATTTTCTATTGGTTTTTTGACTAATGTCCTCAATCCAAAAGTGGCTGTATTCTACTTGTCGCTATTTCCACAATTTATAAAACCGATGCACGGTTCGGTTCTACTGCAAAGTTTAACGCTGGGAACCACTCAATTAATCGTTAGTTTTTTAAATAACTTACTAATTATTTTATTCGCTGCTAAACTCGCATCCTTCTTTCAAAAACAACCGTTTTGGGTTAAAATACAAAAGTGGTTTATGGGGAGCGTATTGCTCTTTTTAGCTGTAAAAATGGCGTTTTCTAAAGGAAGATAGGTTTTTGGTTGACGGTTAACAGTGGACAGTTTGGTTGGCGGTGGATGGTGAATGGTTGACAGTGGATGGTGAACCATTTACAGTAAATAGTATAACTTTTTACTATAAATAGACTAGATTAACGCCTAGCTTTTCTTTCTTAATTAAGCTCTAAAACTCACAACACTTCCTGAGCCATTGCGATTAAATCTAGCTTGCATATCTGCGGTAACTGGACGTCCAAATGCAAGAATTCGACAAGAAACATTAATTCCCCCTTTATGTTCAAAATAATCTTGATTCGCATCAGGATAAAACGGAACAATATTATTACCATTAGTCCTATCATAACTCACATTATCATTCTCATATGTTGCACCAGCATTAACAAAGGCAATAGTTTCATAATCTCTAATTGTAAAATCAACAAATGAACTTGATTTTCCAATAATAGCACTACTATGTTTACCTGTCACTTGATACTGTGTTGTAGATTTAGTACTTTTTTTCGATTCACTAGTATTTACTTTTTCAATTGTAAATTCATCCTCAACATTTTTCAATCCTTCTGGTGAATGAAGCTCAATAAAGAAGTTTTCCAATTCTTTTAAATCTAATTTTTCAATTGCATGTCTATGCTCACTTTTATAATAGTCATACGAAATAGTTCCATCATCATAAGCGCCATATTTATCAAAGATTTCATTCATTTCAATAACTTTTTCTCGATATTCTTGTTCTGTTAACTGAAAATCTGAAGGATTCTTCGTCTTTTCGTCTTCTTTACTACACCCTGTAAGAAGAATTCCTGTAATTGCTAATAAGCAAAAGAGTAATTTTTTCATATGTATAAAATTTTTAATGGTTATTATTCTATAAAATTAGCAACAATAAATCAAATTAAAAATCTACAAATCAAGTATTTACACTTGATTTCATACTAAAATCAAACATCCTTTTTATACCAATACAAAAAGGATGTTTTCTTTTACTTCGCAGCCCAAATTTCAATTTCAATCGCAATTTCTGGTAAACCTAAAGCGGAAATATAGGCAACGGTCATGGATGGATAATTGTTTCCAAAAACGCTAATCCAGATAGGGTCAAAATACTCCCAATCGATGGTTTGTGTTGCCCAAATATTCACTTTGATTACTTCTTCAGCTGTTAAGTCTTGACTTGCTAATAGGGCTTGGATATTGTCAAAAGTCAATTTTACTTGTTCATTAAAATTAGACGGAATCACGCCTTCTGCATTGATGCCAATTTGACCTGAAAAGGTAAATAAACTAGCTTCTTTTGGAATCACAGTTACGTGTGCATATTTTCCCACAGGGTGAGGTACTGTTGCAGGGTTCATTCGAACGATTTTGTTTTGCATTTTTTTATCTTTTAAAATTATACTGCAAAACTAAAGGATGCGAAATCCTTAGGATTGGATAAAACCGACATCCCTAAAAATTACTCCTTTTCTCCTTTTCTCCTTTTTCCACTCGGGAAAATTAGAGAGCTTTTCGTCTGAATGTTTCAAAAACTGCGTTGGATTATTTCCTGTAAAAGTTTTAAACTCTCGGATAAAGTGAGATTGATCATAGTAATCTTGATCATACACTAGCGTTGTTAGGGTATCAAACCCCTTGGTTTTTAGCAATTCTAAACTCGTCTGAAAACGCATAATTCGCGAGAAAATTTTGGGAGATATTCCCGCATGTTGTTTCATGAGACGTTCCAAGGTGCGCTCAGACATTTTCAATTCTTCTTGAATCTCTGCTAGTGATTTACCGCATTGTAATAAATTAGAGGCAAATTTAGCCTTTTGATTTTCATAACGGACAAGCTGGATTTGTCGAAGAATAAAATCAGAAAGCAAGGTAATTTTATCCTCTATCGTAGAAGCATGCTGCAATTGATCCAATAAAGGAGTAGCCATCAAATCAGCTAATGCAATGGTTTGATTGGTTACATCAGAAGCATCCAATCTGAATATACTTTTTAAAGCTGTAGGTTCCAGATACGCGCCAATAATGCGAAAAGCACCATCAATTAATTGATTGGTATACGTTGTAAAGGCACCGTAAACATACAATTGAGGCGTATATTGTTCGTGTTCATCTCGAAATAGATTAGGCGTATCTTGGTAAATCAAAGCGGGAATCCCATCGGGTACTATTTTAAATTGCTTGCTCACCGGTTGTTCTTCTCCACTCTCCAATACCCAAAAGTAACGGATATACCCTTGTAAAGCAGGAATGGGAAGAATTTCTTGATAACGCATGGATTGAGATTTACAATATCAAAGATACTGATTTACTGGGTACATCGGGAAGATGTTTGTTGAGCAATTGTTCCAATCAATAAAGCTACATTCTACCTCAGCGGGTTTCTTTCATTCGGATCCACACTACAATACCTGATACAAGCGTCAAGGCTCCCGCGATGTGAACAGCCCACATCAAGCCGAAATAATTCCCTACAATTCCAGCCATTAACGCTCCTATAGCATAACCCATATCGCGCCAAAAGCGATAAACACCCAAAGAAGAAGCTCTCCAATTGGGATGTGCCACATCACTAACCGCAGCGAGCAACGCAGGATATACCATAGCTGTTCCTATCCCCAATAGAACAGAACCAATTAAACCCGCCGTTAAAGGATTGAAAACAGCACTTCCAATCTCTAGATGTCCCAATACTTGGATAAACATTCCCCAAACAATTAAGGGTTTTCTCCCCCATTTATCAGTCAAAGGACCTGTTACAATCTGTCCTACTCCCCAAACAACTGGATAGACAGCTTTAATCCATCCCACGCCTTCTAATCCTACACCCATCGAGATAAAAAGCAAAGGAAATACTCCCCAAGACATTCCATCATTTAAATTATTGATTAACCCGGCCTGAGAAATAGAAAACAAGTTCTTATTTTTATAGGTAGTTTCTTTAAACACCCACCACAAGTTAGGCTTAGCAATTCCTTCTTTTGTTGTTTGATTGTGCTGTTTGGCTTCCAATTGTGCAAATTGACGGGTATCTCTCACAACAAAAATCGAAAGTAGTAAACCAATAAGCGTATAAGCAATTCCCAAGTAAAAAGGCGCTGGACGCAAACCATAACGAGAAGCAATAATCCCGGTGACCAAAGCAGTTAGCCCTACAGCACCATAACCAGCAGCTTCATTTAATCCCATAGCCAAGCCGCGACTTTTACTTCCCACTAAATCGATCTTCATGTTTACCGTCATAGACCAAGCCAATCCCTGACTAATCCCCAAAAGAATATTCGCAAATAAAATCCAATCCCATGACGGTCCATAAGCCAATAAAAAAGGAACGGGGACACCAATAAGCCAGCCTAAAACCAATACTTTCTTGCGCGTATATTGATCCGCTAACACCCCTGAAATTAAGTTGGTAAACGCTTTGACCACCCCGAAAGCCATGATAAAAGAAAAGACAACAACGTCCGATTGAATATGAAACTCCTCTGTTCCCACCAAAGGAACAACCGTGCGCTCCAATCCAACCATTCCTCCAACCATCATATTGACTACGACTAAAAGGATAAATTGCTTCCAGTTTTCTTTTAAACCAAGTTGTATAGCCTTCATCTGTTATTTTTTTGTTTTATGTTTTTCTACATCAGATCGAAAACAAAGATAATATTTCCCATCATCTATTCAATAAATTCATTGAATAGATACTTTATGAAATATACTTCCTTACTCTTTGGATCAAAACAAACAATCAGATCCATAACAAAAAAAGCGCATGGATTCCTCCATGCGCTTCTCTGCTATTTTTCAAAAATCTATTCTTCTTTTTTATTTGTAGGCAGGCCTTTTAAAGCCCATTCAGGATACCCTTCCTCCAAGCGAATCGCTTTAAAGCCCTTTTCCATCAGGAAAGCAACAGCTTCATCCGCATAAACACAAAAAGGACCGCGACAATATGCCACAATGGTTTTTCTTTTGTCGAATGCTTTTATTGCCTTTTCTAATTGCTGTAAAGGCATTGATAGTGCTTGATGAATATGCCCTCGATTGTATTCTTCTTCTGGGCGAACATCCAACAATAAAATCTCTTCTTCTTTAAGTAGAGTTGCTAACGTATCTGCATCGATTGCTTGTAGGTTTTCATTTTGTCCTTGACGAAAATCAGTAATCACCTTTTCTACTTCTGCATTGAAATGAATCCCCAATTCACGCAAGGCAATCCACGTCTTATATACCCCATTACTCCTCAGTGAATAGTATATAAAATTTCCTTGTTTATTGATTTGAACGAGTTGCGCTTTTTTAAGGTTCTGCAAGTGCTGGGATGCATTCGCAATGGATTGATTGGTATAATTGGCAATCTGTTCTACAGAGAAAGGCCCTTGCGCTAATAGATCAATAATCTCCAATCGCACGGGATTTGCCATTGCTTTGGCTACTTTTGCTAACTCTGTATATACGGTGTCTTTAAATGCTCTCTTATCCACGATTGATCGGTTTTTACCACTCATCACTTGACGAATACAACAAAGATACGATATTTATGATTGGAGCTTTGGGAGGGTTGTTTTTTGTGAGGTTTGTGCTTTGCTCTTTGTGAGGTTTGTTTTTTGTGAAATCGTAAAATTTATCGATTAAAGAAGAAATGCTGTTTTTGTGAGGTTTGCCCAGATTTTTTATCTGGTTACTTGGCAAATTGCCATTTGCCACTACGGGATTTTACATCTCAACTTCTCATCGTCTAACCTTCTCACCATTCACTTTTTCTATTATTGGATAAGGTTCCTTCGATTCTCCTTCAACACTCCTTGGAGTTTCCTTCGAGTTTTCTTGGACATTCCTTCGACAAAAGGGTGTATTTTCCTAGTATACTCCAAGGAATGTCCAAGGAATGTCGAACAAAGGTACTGCTTGTCTTTATTTTGTCAGAAGTGAATTTGCTCTTTGTGAGGTTTGTTTTTTGCTCTTCGTGAGGTTTGACCAGACTTTTCATCTAGTTACTTGGCAAATTGCCATTTGCCACTACGGGGTTTTACATCACACCACCTCATCATCTTACCACCTCATCTCACCTAACTCCACTTTGAAAAACTCGCCATATAAGGATCCGTAATACTACTTGCTCCATTTTCGATATGACCTGCATATTGATAAACAAAATTAGCATAATTGACTAGCGTAATCACCACATCATACCATCCTTTGTATTTAGTATAATCTAGCTTCAGGGTGTGTTCTTCGTTTGGTTTTACTGATATCTTCTGATTTTCTTTGCTGTATACAACATCTTGAACATAGAACGCAAGTGTTTCATTTGATTTGTTCTTGAGGGAAATCGTTACAGTTTGATCGACATGTACTATAAAATCAACAACTACACTAGGATCTTGTACTTTCCCTTTGAAATTTCGGTAAAAACCATTGAAACTATGTACACTAAAGTTGTATCGTCCTTGTTCTAAATCCTGGCTTCCCCATTGGTATACCAAAGATTCCTTTTCATCTACGCTGAAATTCCAATTACGACCTGTTTCTCCTTGAAACTTCTGATGAGCATATACTTGAACAGGCGCTAAATAGTCCTTATTTTTAAGTTGATTGGCGTGAATATCCAATTGCATTTGCACTCCTTTTTTATCAACTAATGCATTGACATTGATTACATAAGGCAATCCGCACGCTTTTTTTACGCCACTTTCTTGTTTAGGGAAATGTTGAAAATCATTCCACGCTTGGTGCTGTTGCAATTCCTGCCAAGTGTAAGCATTAAAACCTTGTGGTACATTTTTATCTCGGGCATTTAGAATACGCTCCACATACTTGCTTCGGTCAACAAAATCTAAATCCAATTTCTTCAAATCATTCGCTGGTTGAAAAACGGATGTCATATTACTGCATGTACCTCTTCTCCACGCTGATATATTCTCTTCAATTACTTTTTTTCCTGTTTTTTTCTCGATGAAATACTCCAAAAATTGCAAGGTTGACGTTAAATCACATACTTCTGAATTTACCCAACCCCCTCTTGTCCAAGGTGAAGCAACTACCATAGGTACGCGATACCCTAAACCAATAGGACTTGCCAATGCGCTTTTACTATCTCTGGCGCGATCTTGTGCTAGCGTTACCCACTCATCTTGTGTATCCAATTGACTAGATACTTTCCCTTGTTTTTCATCTGTGCTCAGTGGAGGAACAAACGGTGCGACGTGATCAAAATAGCCGTCATTTTCATCGTACGTTAAAATAAAGATAGTCTTTTTCCACACCTTTGGATTTTTCGTTAGAATATCTAAAACTTCCGATACATACCAAGCGCCAAACCATGGAGCACCAGGATGGTCTGAAAAATTACAAGGAGCAACTAACCAGCTCACCATAGGCAATTGATCTTCCGCAACATCTTTTCTAAATTGATACAAAATATCTCCTTTGGGAACAGCTACCTTTTTGGTTTCTCCATTCTCTTGGTATTCCATTTCTTCTATTTGGTGATAATCAGGATCAGCGGTATTGGTTGTAAAAGCTTTTTTGTGAATTTGCTGTTCAAAATCCGATAATTGAGCAAATGCAGTTTCACCGTGTTCTGCTAGGTATTTTTCTAATGCTAAGCGTTCTGTTTCAGCTTTTTGCAACGCTTCTCCAGTTAGCGTACCATCCGTTATCTGTTGTGTTAAGCGTTTCAATTCTAATGTCTTGAATTGAATATGCACCTTGTGAAAACGAACATTATACTGCCTGTAAAACTCTAAGTTATTATCCGTAAAATTAGCCAACCACGATTCTTCCATATCCGTAAACCCTACAGGTACGCTCAACTCATTTTGGTACACCTTCCAAGAGATATTATTTTCTTCCAATCGCTCGGGATAGGTTTTCCAACTCACATCTTTGTAGTTGATTTGCCCATTGTTGACGTGAGCAACAGAATTGGGATCACGTGGATTTTCGCGAATTGCTCCTGCCCAAAAATACGATCGATTGGCGCTTGTTCCCGTTAAGGAAGAACAAAAGTGCTGATCACAAACTGTAAAAGCATCCGCAAAAGCATAGTAAAACGGAATATCTTCTCGCGTAAAATACCCCATAGTTAAAGGCATATGCGCGTATTCTTTATTTCCCGGTTTTTTCGCAATCAACCATTGATCCATTTTACCGTCATTTCTCGCTTCCACCATATCTTTCCAGCTATGCGGTAAGCTCCCCATCCAGGTGATTTTTGTGTTTTCAATATCCAATCGAAAAGGGCCATATATCGTTTTATTTTGGTCTGTTTGAAACCAAACAGGCAACTGATTGGGCTGTCGAATTACGCGAGGATCATTAAACCCGCGAACACCGCTCAACGTTCCATAACAATGATCAAAAGAGCGATTTTCTTGCATCAAGAACACCACGTGTTCTGCATCGAGAAAAGTCGTTCCAGGATCTGCTTCAATACTCAATGCGCGTTGAATTGACGATGGCATTGCATTTAGAACCGTCATCCCTCCCATAAAAAGGGATGACGTTTTAATAAAATCTCTTCTAGTTGTACTCATCTCTCTTATTTTAACCACCAACTAATTCCTCTAATATTATCTGAACCGCTAAACTGACGATCTAATGCTTCTTGTAAATGCTCTTGATTTCGGTTGTACTCTGAACTTGGGTATTGCCATCTCGTTGGAGCAGTAACGCCTTGTTGTAGTTTCAAAGCTGGAAATCCTGTACGCAAATAATCAAAATAAATACTCATTCCCGCTTGATGAAACATAATCAAATACTTTTGCGTCAAGATTTGTTTCAATTGGGTTTGTAAATCCCCACCTTGGTAGCTTACCTTAGGCTGTTGCACATATTCCTCATACTTTTCTGTTGTGAAATAGTTTCCTAAACCCTTAGCATATTGAGCATAATATTCAAAATTCCCTTTGATTCCCTTCAGGTAAAAATCTGCTGCATTTCCTGCAATCCACCCTCTAGCCGATGCTTCCGCTAAAATGAATTGCAATTCGGCATAGCTCAAAATTACATTGGTTTCATTGGTTGGATCTTGATAGTATCTGCTTTTTACTTTAGAGATATTTTTACTTTGTACTAATTTTTCATTTTCAGCATAAGGTACCGTAGGATCTCCTCCATTGTATCCATCGAAATTATCTTCGGCTAATCCTTGCTCCAAAGCTGAAGCGGTACGTTGAGCAAATGCAAATAATCTCGGATCTTTCAATTCTTTCAACAAATCAATAAAAGTACTTGACATATACATACTTGATCCGTATGAACTTGAGTTGAACTGAGGATAACGGCTTCCTGCTTGATCAAAGAAAGTAAGCTGGCCATTATCTGTATTATCCATCATCAAGATTCCTTTTTGATAGATTTCATTAAAGCGTTGAGCCACATCAATTCCGCCTACTTTTTGCTTTTTAGACAAAGTCAACAACACTTTTAATTTATAGGATTCAATCAATTTTTCCCAGCGATTTAAATTGCCATTGTAAATGATATCACCTTGAATTGAACCTTCTTTTTTCAATGTTTTTGACGCTTGTTCTAATTCCTCTAAAATTCCCACAAACACAGCTTCTTGTGTATCGTATTTCGGAAATTGGATGCTTCCTTCGCCTTGCAAAGCTTCTGAGAAAGGAATATCACCAAACGACATGGTTAATTCATAAAAGAAATAAGCTTTTAAAAAATGTCCAATTGCAAGGTATTCGGTCTTTCCTGTACGAGTAGCCTCGTCCATCATTTTTTGGGTTTGCATCAAATCTTTATAACGATCAAATCCTTTACTTCCCCATTTCAAATACTGATAGGTGCTTTCTCCATCCGTTTGTATAATCATACGAGAAGCATACTCTTTATCTATATTTTGTAATGAAAAAGCTGTTTTTTCAACTTTTGTGAGTAGTAAATAAGGATCTGCCTCCTTGATTTTATTTGGATCTTCATTCAATTGATCTAAATCGTGACATCCCACTACGGTTAATGCCAAAGTAATTGCGTATAGTGTTTTTAAGTATTTTTTCATGACTCTCAGTATTAGAATTTTACATTTAACCCTAGTCCAATCCAACGTGTTGAAGGATCTTGGATATCGTTCTTATTTGCTGTATCGTAATCTGGATCAGAATACAATCCTTTTGATTTTTTCCACATCAATAAGTTATATCCCGTTAAAGAAGCAGATAACTGCGTGATTTTCTTTGATTTTATCATAGGCGTAAAATCATACGATAAACTCAAGGTTCTCAATTTAAAATAGGTACGATCAAATACGTTTGCGAATAATTTGCTTTCTTTTTCAGTTACTCGAGCGCGATAAGGGTAGTTTTGCGCCCAACTTTGCCAGTTTACAGCTCCTGTATGCTCTTTAAATACACGGGTATCTGAAATCACATTTCCTTGTACATCCGTTACTAATTCTCCCGAAACTAGGTTAACCCCACTAGGTACAAACACGGGATTTCCTGTTGAGTATTCTTCATCTCTGTAGCGAACAGATTCAGGATGCTTTCCTCCCCACCACATTTTCTCTACCACTTCAGAACGCATTACACCACCCCAAATACCATCAATTCCAATATTCAATCCCCAATTTTTATACTTGAAACTATTGTTCCACCCTAATGTCCATTTTGGGTCTTTATGTCCTAAATATGCCGCTTGTTTATTTGCGGTAGGCATTCCTGTTTTTTCGTCTAAGATGACTTTTCCATCTGGTGATTTCATCCAATCCACACCATAATAGGAATCCACACGGTCATTCAAACGCAAATCGCCAAATCGCTCTGCATCTTCGTGAATTTTCGTCAAACGTCTAGTTCTCGCACTCCAATTAATGGCTGAGTTCCACTGAAAATTATCATTTTTCACTACAGCACCTGTTAAAGAAATTTCCCATCCATTTGTTGTATATTCATTTCCATTCACCTTCATGTTATTGAATCCAGATGCTTCTGAAACAGGATAATCAATAATAAAGTTTGAGTCTAACACGCGATAATACGTTACATCTACATTTAAACGCTTCTTGTAAAAAGCACTTGATAAACCAACCTCATAGGTTTTTGATTTCTCAGGAAGTAAATACGGATTCAAAACGGCATTGGGATATTCTACCATTTGATTGCCATTGAAAGAAGGGTTCACAGGAGAATAAGTCGATTGCAATTGATAAGGAGTTAAATCGCTCGATACATTTGCCCAAGACGTATACAATTTTAAATAATCAATTTGTTCAGGCATCTCAACTAAATTAGAGACCACCACACTCAAGGAAGCAGAAGGATAAAAGTAGGAACGTTGACTTTTCGCTAAAGCTGAAGACCAGTCATTACGTCCTGCAAAACTCAAGAAAAATGCGTTGTATAAATCAAATTCTATGGTTCCATACACACTATTTACTGCCTTTTTCTCCAAGTAATTCGTTGCGGTAACGGGACCTTTTGAATTTCCTAAATTGTGTACACCTGGTACGGTTAATCCATCAGCTGCTGCAAATGAATTTGTTAAACGATAGTAACGAGAAGCCGCACCTGCATTAATATTAATTCCGAAATTATCGGTAATGGTCTTGCTGTACATCGCTAAGAAATCATAATCAATATCCAATCGATCATTTTGCTCTAAACTATATCCACCTTCTCTTGATGTACTATAATTGAAATATGATTTTGGGCTTTGTAATTCTGTATTGTTATTCGTTGAAATCATCGAAGCTCTTCCTTGTAATACTAAATCTTCCGTTGCTTGATAACTCAAACTCAATTGTGCATTTGTCACATCTTTATTCCAGATTCGTTTGAAATATTCTGATCCAAACCAAGGGTTGTTGTACCATGCATAATTGTAACTTGCTTGTTTATATCCTTCCATTCCTGGAGTCCATAAATTGTTTTTCAAATCACGTCCATTTACATCATCTCCCATCCAAATTAAAATAGTGTACATATGCCCACTTGGGTTATATTCATAATTTGGCACATTTGGCGCATGTACTCTACTATAAGAAAGCTTAGAATCTAACGTCAATTTATCGGTCAAATAAGTTGTTGATTTGAAGTTTAAACTTCCTCTATACATACTCGTATTCGGTACTCGATCTTTGTTGTACGAAAAATCCCCACCTAAACGATACGATCCTTTTGCTGATTTGTTTGAAACCGCGAAATTGGTACGAGAGATGATTCCCGTTTCCATAAACTCTTTCAAGTTATCGTGGTACTCCCAAGCAATAGGCACTCTTTCGTAACGCGATTTATCATCGTACTGTGTCCCTTCTACGTTTCCATACCAAGGAATTACACTTCCCGTTTGTTTGTCTCGGATTGGACTATTCCACTGTGCAATATTCACCCCTGGTTCAAATTTAGGTCCCCAAATCATATCCCCATCACTGATTCCTCCATCTTTTCCATCCCAGAATTCATATTTCCCATTTGACCCACTTCCATATTCATTTTGCGTTTTAGGAAATAAAGTATACCCTGCACTGATCATTGTATTTTGCGACACCTCAACCGTTATACCTTCTGTTTTAGCATTTTTAGTTGTAATCATAATGGCACCATTACGACCTAATGAACCATACAGTACAGAAGCACTCGTTCCTTTCAACACATTGATATTGGCGATATCCTCTGGTGATACATCATAAAAATCGGTCGTTACTGGAATCCCATCAATCACAATAAGTGGATCTTTTCCTCTTAAGGAAAACTTAGGTGCTTGTAGCATCCCAGGAGGATTGGATACTTGAAGTCCTGCTACTTGACCACTCAACAAACTTCCCATATTCGGTGTAGCTACTTCTTGTACTTTTTTAACGTCTATATTTTGCGTTGCATATCCAATTTTCTTCTCTGCTTTTGAAATCCCCAAAGCCGTGATGACTACTTCATCTAAAGAAGCTTGTTCTGGGATTAATACAAAAGTAAAATCAATTGTTTTTTGTACTGCTTTTTCACTGTTTTTGTACCCTATAAAAGAAACTACAATATGATCTTTATCCTCTACTTCTAATGTGAATTTTCCATTTAAATCTGTTGTTGTTCCCGCTGTTGTTCCTTTTATTACAACAGAGGCACCAGGTAACTCTAATCCTGTTTCATCTTGTACCACCCCTGTAATATTTCGCTTTTGTTGCGCATAGGTCAGGCTGACACATAGTAGAAATACGGTATTCCAAAATAGTAATTGCTGTCTCATGATTCTTTTAATTAAGTTGAGACAAATATTGTTTTTTCAACGCGCTATCGTATTACGCAAAAAACAAGAATCCCGCTTTTTACTTTAACTAATTATTAAGAATCCCATACGCATGAAACAATAAGATAACAAAGGTAAACTGCGTCGTATCTTTCAATCCCTTACGGCAATCGCCTGAAATTTGCAAAGAAAAATTTCCTTTTTACCCGATAAAAATGGAGTGTTCCTCTTAATTTTATTCCTAAAAATTAACGCTATTCAGTATAAAATTCTAGTTGATTTCCGAGGCTGCTCCCAAACACTTTTAGTAATTTTGTCTAAAATTTACATCCAAAATGAACGTAGTCAAACAAGTCGCAGTCATTTTTGGCTGCCTTGCCTTTGGTGAATTAATCATTTACCTCACAGACATCAAGCTTCCTTCTAGTATTATTGGTCTCCTTACTTTGTGGATCTTATTGCAAACAAAAGTGGTACAAGTACACACTATTCAAGACATTTCGGGTTTTCTTATGCGCAATATGGGTATCTTCTTTGTTCCGCCTTGTGTAGCCATGCTCAATTATTTTGACTTACTACAAGCCTCTTTTGTTCCTCTTGTAGTAGCGACTTTACTCAGTACAGTTCTCGTTGTTTTTATTACGGGATTAACTCACCAACTTTTGAGAAAACTAAAAAAATGAGCTTCTTATCTAACCCAACATTTTTACTCTTTTTGGTTGTAGCCTTTTATGCCTTAGGTCTTACACTAACGGAGAAATACAAATGGATTATTTTTAATCCCATTATTCTATCTACAGCCATTCTCATTGCGTATTTGGTTCTGCTAGAAATTCCCTACGAAAACTTTAGTCAAGCCGGGCAATACATTGACTTTTTCTTAAAGCCATCCATTGTAGCCTTAGCCATCCCTTTATATCTTCAATGGCCGGTAATCAAAAAACAGCTCTTCCCTATTGTTCTCAGTCAATTTGCTGGTTGCGTAACAGGGGTTGTTTCTGTTGTACTGTTAGCTCATTGGACAGGTGCAGAACGCGAAATTATTTATTCTCTTGTGCCTAAATCTGTCAGCACGCCGATTGCACTTGAAATTTCCAAAACAGTACATGGTATTCCTTCCATCACAGCAGCGGCTGTTATGATTGCGGGAATATTTGGTAGTATGGTTGGTTTTCAGGTCCTTCGCCTTACACACATCAACAATCCGATGTCTCAAGGTATTGCCCTAGGAACTTCTTCCCATGCTATGGGAACGATGAAAGCGATGGAAATCAGTAATAAATACGGTGCTTTTGCCAGTGTTGGAATGATCTTCAACGGGATTCTAACTGCGATTTTAGCCCCCATCATTTTATCACTTTTACTCCCTTTACTCAATTAAGTTGCTTTAGTTTTAAATTATTATTAAATTCAAAGCAGGAAATCCAATACAATCAAGCATTTTGAGTAACTTTATAGAAAATAATGCTACTGTAAAAAAAAATTATGCGAGAAATTAACTTGTACCATATTATTCCATAGATAGTATGCCAGACAAAACAAAAAATTGCAGATAAAAAAAAGAAAAACTAAATCTAAGCCACTGAAAATATGCTTCAAAAAGCAAGAAAATACACTGATAATACCCATTTAGCAGATTCGTTAAAAATCACCATTTCGGGAGTAATTCCCTTCTTATTTTTTATGCCAAGTCAACAATTCGATTGGGCATTTGCTATGGCTGTTGGTGCTTTACTAACGGCTCCTGTCGATATTCCTAGTAACCTCAAGGATAAAATTAACGGTATCTTAGTTGGAGCATTACTTGTTCCCTTCGTTACCTTGCTCTTATCCTTAACCCAAGGGAATTGGTACTTTTATCCTGTTTTCATCTTTATTATTTTTAGTTTAGGGATGATTTCAGTCTATGGGCATCGAGCCAATCTACTATCCTTCAGTGGATTATTAGCTGCCAGTTTAGGATTGGCACACAGTTATGTCGGTAAAGATTTATGGATCCATGCTTTACTCCTACTTCTGGGAGGTTTACTCTATTTAGTTGTTTCCCTTGCGTTTTATTTCATACGACCTCGTCGTTATGGAGTTTTACAAACGTCAGAGTGTATGGATTTAACTGCAGAATACCTTAAATACCGCGCGCAGTTATGGACTCCAGGGGTCAATGCAGATAAAATTGTTGAAGAACAACTCAACATTCAAATTAAACTCAATGATGTACACGAAAATCTTCGTGAATTTCTTGTACTCAATAAAGCTAATACAGGAAACTCCTCGAATAACAGACGTTTACTTGTAGCTTTCTCCACCTTAGTTGAAATATTAGAAATTGCCGTTTCTACTTCTTTCGACCATAAAGAACTGCACGAACTCTTAGATGAGGATGATCCGACAATTATTCGCGATTACCAATCTTTAGCAGAAGATTTTGCTGCTGCTATTAAGGACATTGGGGATTCCCTCAATATGGGATTGAATTACAAGCCTAAATACGATTTTGATCGCAAATTAATCGCCTTACAAGAGAAACTGACTGCCTTTATTGCGGATAGTAAATCTCCAAAAAAAGTAGAAGCAGTGCTCTCTTTTTCCAATGTCTTGCACTATGCGCAAAGCCAGATTGATAAAATTCACATCTTAGAGCGCATCTTAACCGAAAAGACATTTAGTGATAATGTAGAAGATCGCTTTAAAGAGTTAGAAAAATTCTTAACTCCAGTACATTATCGTTGGGAAACACTTGTTGTCAACCTAAACTTTACGTCTACAATTTTTAGACATGCTACACGTTTAACCTTGACTATTTTAATCGGATTGATCATCAGTAATATCTTCAATCTACTTAATGGATATTGGATTTTACTAACGATTGTCGTGATTATGCGACCAGGTTATGGATTGACAAAAACGCGTTCCTTTGAGCGTGTAATTGGTACAATATTAGGAGGATTGATTGCCTTTGGTTTGTTGTTTATCCTTCAGGATAACCATACGCTTATTGCCTATTTAACCATCTTGACGATGATTTTAGGCTACTGGTTTTCTCATACGGATTACAAAGTAGGGGTGACATTCATTACGATGTATGTCGTATTGATCTATGCAATCCTGACGCCTAATTTCATGGACTTGTTGATTTATCGCGTTATTGATACCTTGATTGGTGCACTATTGGCCTTGGCTGCAAACTATGTACTATGGCCGTCTTGGGAGTTCCTCAATGTCAATGTACACTTGTCTAAATCCATTCAAGCCAACCAACAATACGTGAAGGAAATCAAGGAAATTTACAACCAAAAGAGCGAGCCTACTTTATCGTATAAATTGGCTCGTAAATATGCCTTTATCGAAATTGGAAACTTAATGGCTTCTTTTCAACGCATGATTCAGGAACCAAAATCCAAACAGCGTTTGCGTTCCGAAATTTATGAATTAGCCGTATTGAATCATACCTTCTTATCGACAGCAGCTTCTATTGGTGTGTATGTGCAGTCTCGTCATACCACCAAAGCCTCAGAATCGTTTAATTTGGTGATGGATTATATTGACAAGAACTTACAGTTAACCCATAACTTGCTTAACAATACTCCTACAGAAGAGGACTTAATCACAGCAGAAGATCAGGAAAGCTATCGTGTAAGCATGAGTTATTTACAAAATGTTAGAGAATACGAGTTGAAAAAATCCTATACAGACGATACCCAAATTAAAAACTTAATGGAAGAATCTGCCATGGTAATTCAACAGTTGACGTGGTTGGCCCATCTATCTGAAAAAATATTAAAAATAAGTAAGGTAATTCGAGATAAGAGAGAAGAAATGCAGCAGAAAAAGCTCGTTTTAAATCCAACAATATTATTTAAAAAAGGGTAAATTTTCTTTTTTATTAGTTCTGTAAAAAGAGGTGTTTTTTGTGTTTTAAATCATTTTTAAATGCAATAAAACACCTCTTTTTATTGTGAATATTCAACATAAATCAACCATCCATTAGCAGATTTACTTCTATTTTTTTAAAAGTCAACAACTTTGACCTACTTTGTATCAAATTCCCTTTTTTTTTCGTATTTTGCATTAACTAATTAATTACGACGATGATGAATCCAACTAGACTTTTTGATATACCTTATTTCCAACATGAACATTTTCCTTTGGAAGATGCGCTGGTAACCAAAGTTAACGGTGTTTGGGAAAAGACGTCATCCGCCAGTTACCTTCAAAAGGCCAATGCTTTATCTAGAGCTCTTTTGAGATTAGGTGTTCAACCCAATGATAAAATCGCAGTTATCTCTAGTAACAACCAAACCAAATGGAATCTATTGGATATTGGTATTCTACAGATTGGTGCTCAAAATATTCCTATTTACCCAACGATTGCTCCGGAGGACTATCACTTCATTTTAGGTCATTCTGAAGCTACCTATTGCGTAGTATCGGATCAGGAAATCTACGATAAATTAATGTCTGTTATTGATCAATTACCTTTGATCAAAGCAGTCTATTCTTTTGATACTATTGCTGGATGTAAAAATCTCGATGAATTATTTGAATTAGGAGCAGATGAATCCAATCAAGAAGTAGTAGAACAACGCAAGGCAGCAGTAACCCCTGATGACTTAGCAACTTTAATTTATACCTCTGGAACAACGGGAAAACCCAAAGGAGTTATGCTTTCACACAACAATATCCTTTCCAATGTGTTAGGTAGTAGTGAGCGTGTACCTTTCACCAGAGAACAACACTTCAAAGCATTAAGTTTCTTGCCTTTATGTCACGTTTTTGAGCGTATGTTGATCTATTTGTATCAATATAGTGGTGTAGGTATTTACTATGCTGAATCCATTGATAAAATGGGTGAGAATATGAAAGAAGTGAAACCTAATGTAATGACTGTTGTACCTCGTCTTTTAGAGAAAGTGTACGACAAGATTTTTGCAACAGGTTCTGCATTAACAGGCATAAAAAAGAGTATTTTCTTCTGGGCTTTAGAGCTTGGATTCAAATACCAACCTTATAACCGCGGGTTCTTTTACAATTTACAATTGGGTATCGCCCGTAAATTAGTATTCAAGAAATGGCAAGAAGCCTTGGGCGGAGAGATGAAGATCATCGTTTCGGGAAGTG
Organism: Myroides gitamensis; assembly: GCF_029894455.1. Taxonomy (NCBI): domain Bacteria; kingdom Pseudomonadati; phylum Bacteroidota; class Flavobacteriia; order Flavobacteriales; family Flavobacteriaceae; genus Myroides; species Myroides gitamensis. Next base: position 615,920 of record NZ_JARYHN010000001.1, on the reverse strand, counting down.
CTGCTTTACAACCTCGTTTATCTCGTGTATTTAATGCTGCCGGAATTCCTGTAATGGAAGGATATGGATTAACAGAAACCTCTCCTGTGATTGCAGTAAATGACGAGCGAAACAAATCCATGAAAATTGGAACTGTTGGAAAACCGTTAAGCAATGTAGTCGTTAAAATCGCAGAAGATGGCGAAATTCTATGTAAAGGACCTAATGTTATGTTAGGGTATTACAAAGATGAAGAACGCACCAAAGAGGAGTTAAAAGACGGATATTTCCATACGGGTGATATTGGAACCATTGATGAAGAAGGATTCTTGAAGATTACCGATCGTAAAAAAGAAATGTTCAAAACCTCTGGAGGGAAATATGTAGCACCACAAATCATTGAAAACACCTTGAAACAATCGCGTTTCATCGAGCAAATCATGGTTATTGGAGAAGGAGAAAAAATGCCAGCAGCGTTGATTCAGCCAAACTTTGAGTTTGTAAGAGAATGGGCGAAACGCAAAAATATTGCATTGGGGAATACCAATGAAGAGTTGATCCAAAATGAACAAGTACGTCAACGTATCGAGAAAGAAGTAGAATTTGTAAACCGTAAATTTGGTAAGTGGGAACAAGTGAAAAAATTCGAATTGACACCAGATGTATGGAGTATTGACAATGGACAATTAACCCCTACGTTAAAATTAAAACGAAGAGTTATTTTGGAAATTTACAAAGATCTATACGAAAAGATTTATAGAGAATAATAAAAAAGGAAGCCAATGGCTTCCTTTTTTATTATATCGTTTTTATATCGTTTAATATATAGATTCGAATGCCCTTACTAAGGTTTACCGTCTAAAACAGCAACTGTAAACCGTTAACTTTCCTCTGTAAACCATCAACCGTCCACCATCAACCGTCCACCATCAACCGTCCACCATCAACCGTCCACCGTTAACTGCTAACCGTTAACTGCTAACTGTAAACCATTATAATGATGTTCTACATGATAACTTGCATTATAAGCCATTTCTTTCAGCGTAATCAATCCCAATAAAGGATGAGGGATTTGCAAGCTCTCAAAATCAGCTTTTGCTAATCTTAAAATAGCTGCATTGTATTGTGAGATTAACGCCATCAATTGTTCCATTAGCTCTTCTTTAGATTCCGTAATTTCCTCTTGAGGAACAAATGGTTCAGGCGCCTTCCCTCCTTCTTTCAATTTCACTAAATATGCCGCCTTTAGCTCCTCATAAGTTTGGTTGCGTCGTTCTACACGTCCAAATTTTGCCTCAATAGCCGTTTCTGGTAACGTATAAACATAAACCAAGGGTTGTACTGCTAAAACCAAATGTTTTAAATGCTGGGCTGCATTCCACTTTCCTGGTGAAGGGTGAAAGCGATACGCTTCCTCGGATAGTTGATGGATACGCTGTACAAATTCACTGTATTTTTCAACTAGTTCTTTCGTTATATCTACCTGATTCATATACTTTTATTTCGTTTTTTTGTTGGTTCCTTAAATGTAAAAAAAATAGGAACGAATTGCAATTCGCTCCTATTTTATCTTATTTTATTATCCTTATTTTCTTACTCTTACAATTGAGCTACAATAGAATACACCATTGGAATTTTATTATCCAAGTGTTTGATGCGGTATTTATTCGGTTCAAATTCAACCGTATGTTGAAAACAAGCATAGGGAGAATAATCAAATTCTTCAAAGCCCTGAATCGTTAATTTATTTTGAATTAGACTCGTCATCACCTCACTCAAACTATGATTCCAACAAACATACGACTGCGAAATATCCGCTGCTTTATCTGCATAGGTTCCACTTTCCGTTTCTACAATAGCAGCAGCATTAAAGTAATTGTATCCTACCTTCGTGAAGTCATCATCAAACATCCATACCACAGGATGAAATTCAACAAATACTAAATGTCCACCTGGTTTTAAAAAAGTAGCAACAACATTGGCCCATTTATCCATATCAGGCAACCATCCAATCACGCCATAACTCGTATAGACAATATCAAATTTTTCGTTTAAATGATTAGGTAAATCATATATATCACAACATACGAATTGAGCCGTTGACCCAGTTTCTTCTGCTAATTCTTTTGCTTTTTTAATGGCTTCATCTGATAAATCAACACCCGTTACTTCAGCGCCTAGTCGACTTAAAGAGATGGTATCTTGACCAAAATGGCACTGCAAATGCAAGATTTTCTTGCCTTTAATATCGCCTAATAAATTGAGTTCGATTTCATTTAAAGAACTCTTTCCTTTTTTGAATCCCTCTACATCATAAAAATCGGATTGAATATGTGTCTCCGTGCGATTATTCCATGAGTTTCGATTGATTTCTATATAATTTAATTTTGGTTTCATTTTTGTATATTTCTATAATTTTGTGATAAAAATAATCTATTATTTATTTCCCTCAACGAAGTAGATCAAAAAAGGTAAAAAAAACCAACACATTCATCTACTATAAGGTTCCTTTAATCACCTTCACTCCTGTTTCCAAGAATGTATCCACATTATTGCGTACATCGTGTATCGTTTTTAGTATATCTAAATTGGGTACAATACCAATACGTTGCGTTTCCTTACCATCAGGATAATATACACCTAAGCCCGAAATATAAGTCCCTAGCCCTCCAGGGAATGAAATAGATGATACATTTCCATCTGCACCTGCGGTTTGACTCCCGACTAACGTTACTCGATCACCGACTTTAAAGGCCATCGCAGTATACTCTGCTGAACTTTGGGTACGTTCATCTACTAAAACAACTACTTGTCCTTGATAGGGTTCTCCATCGGGTTCAATTACCTGAAAAACACGATCAAATACAATTTCTCCTGGATTCTTGTAATTTGGTTTAGAAAACCTCGCAAAAGCTTTAGTTTCAGAAACAAAGAAGTTTCCTAAAGTAAAGGGTACAAAAGCAGATGGATAATTGCGAATATCAATTATAATTCCTTCCGTATTTCGGAATGTATCTTTAATTTTCTGAACGTCACCATCCTGAATATTGCCAAGTGTAACATACCCAATATTATCCTCTAAAAAGCGATAACTTGGTTCTCCTTTCAAGGGCTTAAACCAGCCGTAAGACTTGAGCTCACTTTTCGGATACATCTTTATTGTGGCGTGTTGCTCTTTATAGCTGCGATCCAAATAGGTAATTTCAACCTCTTCTTCATTCGTTCTCAAAATATTAAACAAACTAATATCTCTCAGTTGAGCACTGCAATTAGATCCTGGGTGATACGGAGAAATACGATCTAAAATTTGTTCGATACGCTCTTGATTAATATGGGTTATGATGTCCCCTTTCTCCAATTTAATATCCGTTATTAATTCGGGATTGTAAATATCTGTCACCACTAATTGGTTTAAAATAAATTCCACGCGAAATGGAGCATATCGATTTCCTTTCTTTTGATTCAAGGCTTTACTTCCTTGCCATAAATCTGTGTGAGAATCATTTACCTCCGCAATCAACTGTAGAACAGCTGTTTCATAAGCTAAGCGATCTGAAGCTTCAAGAAATGGACGAATATGCATAGCCAAAACATCTTCCCAATTGGTATCTGTTAAGTGGCGATTCGGCATATAATACTGCATCACATTCCAAAAGCGATATAACCCCATTAAGCGAAAGCCTGCATCGGGTAATTCCCTATTTTCATATGCTTCCTCATTGGTAAAAACAGCATTGCCTATACCAGGAGCTTCACTGACATAGTAATGTCTGTCTTGGTTTCGATTTTTATAAATGTACTTTATTTTGTGCTGAAGTTCGTCTGAAAGTGCATACGTAGTCATCCAATCTAAATTCGGTTTTAAAATAGCATCACTATCGGTGTCCTCACAGGTTTCACATAACTTTACCATGCCCAACTGATCTATCCATTTCAACAGCAAGGCATCGCGTTCTGTTTTGGATGTAACTGCTAGGTACTCGGGTAAAAGACGAAAGAGTTCATAATCCCAATTATACTTTCCTTCAGCAATAGCAGGGTGATGGTATTTTAAGAATCCCCACACTCTTCCTAATAAAGCGAGGTTAGTAATGTGATCGGTTTGTAAGGTTGGAAATACAACAGAAGATCCTTGATCAAATGCTTTGTCTTGTTTTGCTGGAAAATTGATCTCTGCGACTTTTGCTTTTGAAACATCTTGACCGTCAATGGTTACTTTAAAATCATCCAACCACATAACTCCATAGCCAGCCGTTTGGATTGCAATGACCATTTGTTGGGCTTGTTCTTGTCTAAGGTTGACCGCAATTTCAAATTTTTGCCATTCATTGGTTCCTGTAATCAATTCAGATAACTTGACAAAATCCAACATGGGATCGATGCGTATCACAGGAGTAACTTGAAACGTTTCATCTCCAACTGTCCTGATATAACCCGAGAAAACTAACTTTTTCCCGCTGTAATTTGGCAATATTTTTGAAACAGAAAACATAGGGTTAACCTCATCCGTTTCATGCATTGCTAGAGCAAAAGAAGATTTTCCTTCTTTGAAAATCTCATGATCTTGAGTAGGTATAAAAAGACTATTTCCCTCAATAATCCACCCTACTGGTTCTTCGTCTTTAAACGTTTCAAAATTATAATTTGCAGGTACTTCTTGAGCTATACTTGCCCATGATAGCATAGCGCACAAAAATGCGGGATACAGTTTCTTCTTTAGCGTAAACAAAATTTATATGTTTTAGTTGATGTCCTAAACATACAAAATCTGAATTAATTAAAAGGTGTTTTGTTTGACTGTTTACGGTTGACTGTTAAAGTTAACCGTAAACAGTCAAAAAACTTAAATAAACCATCCTTTTTTGCCTTTGTATAAACGATAAGAACCGGGTCCAATCATAGCGATTGCCAATGCTCCTACTAAATACAACACATTGAGTTCCGCTCCGATTCCGCCAGTGGCAGCACTAAGGGCAAATGATCCACCTCCTTTTACTAAAACCATAGACATGACCATAGTAAAAGCGATTAATACACCAGACAAACGGGTAAACACGCCTACAATCAGGAGAATAGGTGCAATAATTTCTCCTACAGGAACACCTAACCACAACCAAGTAGGATATCCTTTGGCTGCTAATTGTTCAATGATCATATCGTGTCCGTGGATAATTTTGTGAATCCCATGAAAAATCATCAATCCCCCTACTCCTAATCGTAAAATAAATTTTCCTAAATCTTGCATATTCTTTTTCTATATGGGTTAACTTGTTTTTAAAGGTCTAATTTCAATCTTACTTGGTAAAGCACGTGGGTTCATTTTCAATAAATCAACTACTAATTCTCCAATATCTTCTGGTTGAATTTTCCATGCGTCTTTTTCATTGGGTTCATGGTTATTAAAATGACTCGTCACAGAACCAGGTAAAATAGTCGTTACTTTTACATCATGTGCTCTCAAATCAAGCATAGCTGCTTGTGTGAATCCTACCACACCAAATTTACTTGCATTGTATCCACTTCCTGTGGCGAAGAAATTAATCCCTGCTAAACTCGCTACACTGATGTAATATCCTTTGTTTTGTTTCAATTGAGCTACACTTGCTTTCAACGTATGAAAAACTCCTGTTAGATTCGTGTCTATCATGGTATTCCAATCTTCAATCGACAGCTCTTCAATCGAAGCAAAAATACCTACACCTGCATTGGCAATCACCACATCTAAACGTCCAAATTTTTCAACAATCTTAGCTACGGCTTGTACTTCATCTTCATATTGTGTTACATTAGAAGCAAGGGCTAAAACTTGATCCGTTGTTCCCAATTCACGAGCTATTCGCTCTACTTCTTCTAAAGAACGACCTGAAATAGCCACTCGATATCCCGCTGCTAGTAATGCTTGTGCAATTCCTTTTCCTATACCTTTTGTACCTCCTGTAATATAAGCTACTTGCTCTTGTTTTGTTGCCATACTCCTCTTTAACTTTTAATTTTCACTAAATTAAAGAATTAAAAATACTTTTTCACTTATTATAGATTAATATATTAAAGAATAGAAAGCAATAACCATCACGAATCAAACGTTGTATATCTTATATCCTTCTCATTAACTGAATTTAAGCTATATTATGTATAATTTCACTTTTATTTAAGTGCTTGAAACAGGAGGTTTCTGTACCTTAGTAGTACAAATTATCTAAACTAATTCATCTAATCTCGGAGTAATTACAATACTATTCTTAATTACTTCAAAAAACGTTAAATTATGGCTGTTAAAATAAAAGGTTCAGGGAGTTATATTCCGACACAAGTTGTGACCAACAACGATTTTCATCAGTTCGACTTTCGCGATGAAAACGGTCAACCTTTGAAAGATTCCAACGAAAGAGTGGCAAAGAAACTGGAGCAAATTACAGGTATCCAGGAAAGACGCTATATCACTTCCAACTTAACAACCACAGATATTGGTACCCTTGCTGCGCAACGTGCCATTGAAAATGCACAAATAGACATTGAAAAATTAGATTATATCATCTTTGCACACAATTTTGGGGACATGAAATACGGTACTGATCAATCAGATCTTGTTCCCAGTTTAGCTGCACGTGTGAAGCACAACCTCAAAATTCAAAACCCTAGTTGCGTTGCTTATGACGTGCTTTTTGGATGTCCAGGTTGGTTACAAGGTGTCATTCAAGCTTATGCTTATATGTCATTAGGTATTGCTAAATACTGTTTGGTTATTGGTGCAGAGACATTATCTCGCGTGATTGATTTACACGATAGGGATTCTATGATTTACGCAGATGGTGCTGGTGCTACAGTTCTAGAGGTAACAGATGAACCGGGGGGAATTATCGCAACAAAAAGCTGTAGTTTCACTGCGGATGAGGCTTATTATATTCACTTTGGTGAATCTTATAAAAAAGAACCACAACAGGATACACGTTACATCAAGATGTTAGGCCGTAAAATCTATGAATTTGCCTTGACAGAAGTACCCAAAGCGATGAAAGCTTGTCTGGATGACAGTGGTGTGGACATTAATCAAATCAAAAAAATCATCATCCATCAAGCCAATGAGAAAATGGATGAGGCTATCGTTAAGCGCTTTTATGAGCTATACGACAAAAGCATGCCTGAACATATTATGCCGATGAATATTCAAAAATTAGGGAATAGCAGCGTAGCTACACTTCCTACATTATATGATATGATTGTCAATAAACAATTGGATAACCACAGTTTCGAAAAAGGGGATTATCTCTTGTTTGCATCTGTTGGAGCAGGAATGAATATTAATGCATTTGTGTATCAGGTGTAAAGGGTAAATAACTTTTATTACAATATAGTAAGGGCGCATAATCATGCGCCCTTTTTTGTACTATTCACTCATTTTTCCAAAACAACCTCATTTTCAACACAATCTGAAAAAACTTTTTTTTAACTTTTTACAAAACAATCTGTTAGCAAAAAACACCTAGCTTTTACATTTATTTCTGTTTTTTACTTTTTAATTGAATTTAAATCAAACAATAACCACTTAAACAAAATATCTTATACTAAAAAGTAATAATTTATTTTATTTTATACATAAAATTATATCTATGTTTGTCCTGAAAAAGAAAAGAAAATACAGTTTTAATTAATATCAAATAAAAAAGCTATGAAAAAGAAATTTTTATTATGCACCCTAGCAGGGTTTTTACTTTTTAGTACAGCATCATGCAGTAGTGATGATTCCAACACAACAGAAATTGAGGAAGTTGAAGTTCCAAATACCCTAAAGGATAAATTCTTTGACATTGAAGGAGCTACTTTCAAGCCAGGAACTATTCAAGGGGGTGAAAAGGATGCTATTAATCAAATTAATGTCAATAATTTCGTTATCAACGGAGGAAAAGCCATTATGACGATTACAAGTACTGCAGAACTTCAATCGATTTTGATTGGTCTAAAAGGACATGATGGTTTTTACGAATTCAAAACGACTAATGAAATTCAAACAAGAGATTTACTATATAGCTACGAGGTAGTTTTAGACTTATCTCAAAAACTAGATTTAGAAGTTTTTGAATTGCAAATTGTAGGCTACATTACAGATGGTACAAGAACAGTAGTTTACTACAGAGAATTCCAATTAATTCCAGCTGGTACGGGTGAATTGCAAATTTCACTATCTTGGGATAAAGAAGATGATGTGGATTTACACTTAGTAAAAAAAGATAGCGATCGTATCTATTATGGAAGTAAACATTTGTATAATTCAGAAGGGATTGAAATTGCTGAATTAGATATTGATTCTAATCCAGGTTGTCAATTGGATGGCATTAAAAACGAAAACATCTATTTTCATCAATTAGAAGATGGTGAATATGCCATTTATGTTGATTTATACAGCAAATGTACGAATGCAGAAGCAGGTAGTAAATATATTGTTAATGTAATAGTTGGAGGTACAAGTATCCGTTTATCTGACCATATGATGGGGAAATTTGCAGATGAAAATCCAGGGAGTGGTAACGACCCTAGCCAACATGTACTTATTGGAGCATTTTCAATTGTTGATGGACAATTTTCATCTGTTGTAGCATCGGAAAGAACGTCATTCACTGATACATTCCGCTTAAACGAAAGATTAGTTTACAAAAAGTAGTACTTCAGTTTCAATATATTACTATAATTCTCCAAGTATAGTAGTACTATTGAATTGAATTTTAAAATATTTGTCTTTAATTTTCAATGATTTACGTCAAACGCCAGTAGAAAATTCTATTTTTCTATTGGCGTTTTTTTGGCTTGATAAACAGAAAATTATATGCTTAAAATAGAAGATGGAATTCCCTTTCAGCCGTATTAAATCTAAACTATTTTGAGTATTTTTGTATCAACCCAAAAAAGCGATACCAGTGGATTTTATCAGAATTACGGAACAATCTTCTACGTATGATCATTTAGAGCAAATGTCTGTTCAAGAACTATTGACGAATATCAACAAAGAGGATCAACTAGTTCCGTTGGCTGTTGAAAAGGCTATTCCTCAGATAGAAGTTGCCGTTCACAAAATTGTGGAGCAACTCAAAAAAGGGGGACGTTTATTTTATCTTGGCGCGGGAACTTCAGGTCGATTAGGGATTTTAGATGCTTCAGAATGTCCACCTACTTATGGTGTTTCTCCTGATTTAGTTATTGGATTAATTGCTGGTGGTGATCATGCTATTCGCCATGCAGTAGAAAATGCAGAAGATAACCCCAATCAAGGATGGCTGGATTTACAAGCTTATCAAATCAACGACAACGATTTCGTTGTTGGGATAGCAGCTTCTGGAACAACCCCCTATGTCATCAAAGCTTTAGAAGCTTGTCAAGCCCATCAAATTCCAACGGCGTGTATTACGTGTAATCCCAATAGTCCATTGAGTCAAGTAGCACAATACCCTATCGAAGTGATTGTTGGTCCAGAATTTGTAACAGGTAGCTCCCGCATGAAAGCTGGAACAGCTCAAAAATTGGTGCTCAATATGATCTCTACTTCTACCATGATTCAATTGGGAAGGGTAAAAGGCAATCGCATGGTAGATATGAAAATGACCAATGCCAAATTAATTCAACGCGGTATTGCCATGTTACAGGAAGAACTACAAGTGAGTAAAGCAGAAGCTACTCAACTATTAAATCAATACAAAAGTGTCCGTTCGGCACTAGATCATTATAAATTATAAACAGTATGGAACCTCAAGGTACAAATCGAAAAGTATTACAAAAAGGAGTTAAATATCTTGCTATTACACTGCCTTTATTGTTTCTTGGCCCCATTGTAATTCACAGCTCGTTAAAAAACCAGGCTAATCCGTTTTTTATTCCAGTCTTTGGATTAGGATGTATCATTTGTTTATCTTCTATGTTTTTACTTTTTAAAGGTATTAACACCATTATGAAATCATTATTTGGGAAATAATTATTCTATGAAAACTAAACTATTCTATCTTTTACCCTGCTTTGCCTTGTTTGCTTCATGCTATCAACAAGAGCGCAATTGCGCAAACTTCCGAACAGGAAAATTTGAGTTTGTTACCGAAATTGACGGTGTTGAAAAAAGATCCACTTTTATTCGTACAGCTGAATATGAAATAGAGGAATTTGAAGGGAGAGTTGACACCTCAAGTATTCGATGGATTAATGATTGTGAATTTATTTTACAAAAGAAAAATCCTAAAAACATGGCAGAGAAAAAAGCAGTGGGTATCAAAATTGTTACAACCGATGGCGATAGTTGCGTTTTTGAATATGGCTTAGTAGGTGACGCGAGAAAAGAGCGCGGAAACCTTAAAAAAATTGGAGAACTATAATCCTATCTCTATATGGAAATTTTTTTAACAGCTGACGCTATCGTAGCGTTTATTACATTAACCTTCTTAGAAATTGTTCTAGGAATTGACAACGTCATTTTTATTTCCATTGTGACGGGGAAACTCCCAGAAGAAAAAAGAAAAAAAGCGACTAAAATCGGTTTATTTTTAGCGATGTTTATGCGAATTGGCTTGCTATTTGCTATCACGTGGCTAATCAAAATGAAAGCAACACTCTTTAGTGTAGACTGGGGTTGGTTCAGTGCTAATTTCAATGGTCAGGCGCTTATTTTATTAGCAGGAGGAATCTTTCTAATTTACAAGTCCACCAAGGAGATACACGAAAAAGTGGCCCATGTTCAGGTAGCAGAAGATGTTAGTTCTACGCCTAATGCCAAGCAAATTGCTACAAAATCATTTGGAAATATTCTCGTTCAAATCTTATTGATTGACTTGATTTTCTCTGTAGATAGTATCCTTACTGCCGTAGGTATGACCAATGGTGTGGAAGGTGCTTTGTACATTATGATTGCAGCAGTAATTGTTTCTGTAGCGGTTATGATGATTTTTGCTGTTCCTGTTGGAACCTTTGTCAACAATAACCCTTCGATTCAAATCTTAGCCCTATCGTTCCTTATTCTAATTGGATTTATGCTTACTACAGAAAGTATGCACTTATCTGACGCGAAATTAGCTGGACAAGATGTGGGTGCTGTTCCGAAAGGATACCTCTACTTTGCTATTGCCTTTTCACTTGTTGTGGAATTTATCAATATGCGAATCAGAAAAAGAGGAAATAAACATTAATGAAATATCAAATATCCTATAAAAAAAAGGTTCAATCTTATCAATAAGATTGAACCTTTTTTTAGGTATATATTTTAAATTTACTCCTCTCTCCTATTACTATTCTCCAAATAGCGTTCAGTCACAAAATCAATATCTTTAATAGATTTCCTAGCCCAATCGATTCGTTTTGCCAATAGTTCTTCTTTGGGCAATTGCCATGGAATTGCTGATTCTCTTAATCGCGTAGATAAACTTTGAATGATTATAGCAGCAGAAACCGAAATATTCAAACTTTCTGTAAACCCGACCATTGGAATCGTAATATAATCATCAGCTTGTTCTATAATTTCAGGTGACAATCCTGATTTTTCTGTACCAAAAAAGATAGCTACCGGTTCTGATAGATCAAATTTATCTAAACTTTGTGCTGTCCCATGCGGTGTTGTAGCGACTATTTTATATCCTTTTGCCTTGATTGCATCAATACTACCTTGTACAGAATTATACCGATGAATATCCACCCATTTCTCTGCTCCAAGTGCGATTTGCTTATCAATTCGCTTACCAAATTTTTGTTCAATAACGTGAAGTCCTTGCACACCAAATACCTCACAACTACGCATAACAGCACTGGTATTATGCAATTGATAAACATCTTCTGCTACAACCGTTATATGGTTGGTTCGATTCGATAAAACTTCTTTGAATCGCTCTACTCGGTTCTCTGTCAAAAAAGTTTCTAAATAAGCTAAGTATTCAACGTCTTGAAATAGCTTGTTTGAAATATTCATTATATCTTTAGTTTTATTCAAAAATGCAAAGGTAAGAATATTATGGAAAAACGTTTAGTGGTGCTTTCAGGAGCGGGAATGAGTGCAGAAAGTGGAATCAAAACCTTTCGCGATGCTGATGGATTATGGGAAGGTCACGATATTATGGAAGTTGCTTCTCCTATTGGTTGGGCAAAAAACAAAGAAATGGTTTTAAAGTTTTACAACGATCGACGTCGACAATTGCTGACGTGTGAACCAAATGCAGCTCATCGTGCTATTGCGGAATTGCAACAACACTTTAAAACCACTATCATTACTCAAAATGTCGATGATTTACACGAACGTGCAGGAAGTAAAGATGTTATTCACCTACATGGTGAATTACTCAAAGTGCGCAGTGAAGTAAATGAACAGCTGGTTTACCCTTGGACTACTGACTTAACGGCGTTGGATTACAATGAACACGGCCATGGTTTACGTCCGCATATTGTGTGGTTTGGAGAAATGGTTCCAGAACTAGAACGCGCGATTCCTTATGTTGAAGAAGCGGATGTGATTTTAATTATCGGAACTTCCTTGCAAGTATATCCTGCTGCTTCCTTGCTTGATTTCGCAAAACCAGATGTTTTAGTTTACTACATCGATTTGCATCCTGCTTCTACTAAACACTTCCATCACAAGATTGAAGTGATTGCAGAAAAGGCATCGGTAGGCATGCAACAGATTCACGAATCTTTAATTGAATTTAGTCAAATGATATAATAAAAGCGGTTGTACAACCGCTTTTCTATTTTATTCTCGCTCGAATTCTACTCAATGAAATGGGTGATATACCGATATAAGAAGCAATCTGTTTCAATGGAACCCGTTGAAAAAGTGTTTTATCGTATTTCATTAACTGCAGATAACGATCTTCTGGCGTTAAGACTAACATATCAATCAATTGCTTTTGTGTTTTGATGGCGTTGAGTTCTGTGAATTGTCTCGCCCAATTACATATTTCAATAGATTCATAAAAAAGCTGCTTCATTGCCACGAGATCAATCTGATAAAGAATCGTATCCTCTAGTAACTCAAAACGCTCATAGCTTGGGGCTTGATAAAAATAGCCCAAAGAAGTGCTTAAAATATCCTTTTCTCGAGCAAATTCGAATGTCATTTCTTTATCCTCCGTCGTAATAAAGATGCGTACAATGCCCTTTTTAATGAGATACGCATGCTTTATTCCTTCTTTATCCTCCAACAGCCGATACCCTTTAGGTAAAACGATAGGTGTAAGTGTTTGCTCAATTAAAGCTACGCTAGCATCACTTAATTCTTCTTCTAAAGGTAAATCTGTTCGGTGAAAGGATATCATTTTTATTTATATGCCATCACAACTTCTCGTTCTCCAGTTGATTCATCGATTTGTTCTTCTACGATTACAAACCCTTCCTTTTCATAAAAGGCAATAGAATTGATATTTTTCACATAAACCCCCAACTCTAACGTTGAACGTTTTTGTTTGATAAACTGCATCAATTCCTTCCCTATCCCCTTTCCTTGTTCACTTGGAGCAACGAATATCGCTGCGATATAATTCTCTATCAAAGATACAAAACCCACAATATGTTTTTCCTTTTCATATACATAAGTTTCACTATTGGGAATATAAATCTGCTCCATATCAGCCTTTTTCTCTTGCCAATAACTTGCCTCAATAAAATCATGAGCTATCACCGAAGCTTCATACCAAAGCTCAACTACTTCTTTGCTGTCCTCAGCTGTAAATAATCGTATCATTTCCTTTTTTTTACACCACAAAAGTACATAAGTCTAGGTAGATTGTCCTTTACTTAAGTTAAGAAGTATTTTAACAATTGGGAGGGGGTTTGTGAGGGTTGCCCTTTGTGAGGTTTGTGATTTGTGAGGTTTGTGATTTGTGAGGGTTGCCCAGTTTTTTTTATCTAGTTACTTGGCAAATTGCCATTTGCCACTACGGGGTTTTACATCCTTTATTTCCTCTTTCCAATTGATTTGTGAAGTTGTAAGATTTATCAATTAATGAAGGAACGCTGTTTTTGTGAGGGTTGTCCAGACTTTTTATCTAATTACTTGGCAAATTGCCATTTGCCACTACGGGGTTTTACATCACACCACCTCATCGTCTCACCACCTCATCGTCTCACCTTCTCTCTTTCCCCCTTAACCCTTAACCCTCAACTCAACCCACAAACAAAAAAAGGAAGCACTACGCTTCCTTTTTTTTTATTAGTTCAAGACTTTTACGCCTTTTAGAAAAATCCATTTCACACAGATTTTATCTCCTTCATCCGTTTTAAAAACTTTAAATTGTGGAGCAAAAACAGTTGCTACAATAGCACTAACAATAGGTAGCCATATACCCGATAAATCGGTAAAATACATCAAACCTGTTCGCGCTAAAAGAAATAATACGGCAAAGCTCACAAATTGAAACAGTATTGTTTTAGTTCCTACACTCATCATTTTTTAATTTTGATCCATATATTTTCCTTTTTTACTTCCTTCATAGAGCTCGTATTTAGCTAAACGTGCCTCTAATTTACCATTAAATAATTTAATTTTTCGTGAAGGGCGTAAACCAACATATTTTAAAGCTTCAATATTAGCAGTAATGAACCAAGCATCTGTTCCTGGATATCCTTGTTTCAAAGTATCTCCGATTTCGCGGTAAAAACGTTCTAAATTAATATCTAAACGTTCTCCATACGGTGGGTTAAATACCATGTGTAAAGGTCCTTCTACCTCTTTTGAAGTTTCAAAAAAGTTTACGTTTTCTATCTTAATATATTCTTCTAAATTCGCATTACGAGCGTTATCCTGGGCTTTCATTACTGCAGAAGGTGCTTTATCATACCCTTGGATTGTATAATGAAATTCGCGCACGCGTTTAAGCAGTGAACTTTGAATTACCTCAAATAGATCTGCATCCCAATCGTTCCAGCGTTCGAAAGCAAATTCTTTTCGGTTGATATTCGCCGGAATATTACAGGCAATCATCGCTGCTTCGATTAACAAAGTTCCTGAACCACACATCGGATCCATGAAGTGACTTCTTCCATCCCAGCCAGATAACAACAACATACCTGCTGCTAATACCTCGTTAATTGGCGCAATATTGGTTGCTGTTTTATATCCTCTTTGGTGTAAAGAAGCACCTGAAGAATCTAATGAAACCGTACATAAATCACGTTGAATATGCACATTAATACGCAAATCTGGGAAGTCTTTATCCACATTCGGACGCTTGTCAAATTTATCTCTAAACTGATCGACAATAGCATCTTTTGCTTTTAATGATACGAATAAACTGTTGTTGAACTGATCAGAAAACACGGTTGAATCAATCACAAACGACTGATGTGCTCCGATATATTTACTCCAATCAATACTTTGAATTCCTTTATAAAGATTACTTTCGTTATAAACAGCAAATTGTTTAATTGGAGCTAAGATTTTCAAAGCGGTACGCAAAGCTAAATTCGCTTTGTATAAAAATCCTTTATCTCCTTCGAAACTCACCATACGAGTTCCTTCCTTCACTTTCGTTGCTCCTAAAAGCTGTAGTTCTTTCGCTAAAACCTCCTCTAAACCGAAAAGCGTTTTGGCTACCATTTTAAAATTTTCCATTTTTTTATATCGCTATAAGGAATAATTATATTCGTTATCCAAATGTGCAAAAATAAAGTAAATTTGCAAGCTAATAAAAGATTTAAATTAAAACTATGTCTGAACAGAAGAAAGCTTGGTATGCATCGTGGTTTGATACCCCTTATTATCACATTTTATATAAGGATAGAGATTATGATGAAGCACAACTTTTTATAGATAACCTTACCCATTATTTAAACTTATCCGAAAATTCTAAAGTTTTAGATTTAGCCTGTGGTAAAGGCCGTCACGCCATTTATCTTAACAGCTTAGGTTATGATGTGGTAGGCGCAGATTTATCGGCTAACAGTATTGAAGCAGCTAAAGTAGCGGAAAATGACACGCTTCATTTTGAGGTACACGATATGCGTGAGCCTTTAGAAAATAAATACGAAGCTATTTTTAACTTATTCACAAGTTTTGGTTATTTTAGTAATCCAGAAGATAACACCAAAGCATTAAAAGCCATGCATGATAGCTTATCCGATTATGGATTAGCCGTGATTGACTTTATGAATGTAAACAAAGTAATTGCTAATTTAGTTCCATCTGAGATTAAAACAGTTGATGGTATTGAATTTCACATTGAACGCAGAGTAGAAAACGGGTATATTATCAAAGATATTCGCTTTCAAGCCGATGGAGAAGATCACGCTTATTCAGAGCGTGTGAAAGCTTTTACTTTAGAAGACTTTGAGCAAATGATGAATGAAAATGAAATTTATTTACTTGATGTTTTTGGTGATTATAAATTAAGAAAATTCTATCCAAACGAATCTGATCGATTAATCATGATCTTTAAATAAGCCGATGGCGTATATCGTACCTTTACTAGCTGTAATTATTGGATATTTAATTGCACTACTCATTCAACCCAAGAACAAAAAACACATCAAATTATTGATGGCGTTTAGTGGTTCTTTTTTACTAACGATAACAGTGACTCATTTGTTACCTGATGTTTATCAGGCTGCTATTGGTCATCTCGTTATGGAAGGAGATCACGTACATGATCATGATCACAGTGGCGCAGGGAGAATTGGATTTTTCATCATGGCAGGTATTGTGTTTCAGATTATCTTAGAATATTTTTCTAAAGGTGCTGAACACGGACATGTTCATGGACATGAAAAACTAGAACGCATCCCTTGGTTGTTGTTTGTCAGCTTGTGTATTCACGCTTTGTTTGAAGGAATGCCTATCAGTCAACACAGTGAGTTGGCCTTAGGAATTGGAATTCATCATTTACCGATTGCCATTATTCTAACGGCTTTTTTCATCAATGCCCAAATGAATAAAAAAATGGTTTTTGTGTTTATGATGTTATTTTCCATTATGACACCTTTAGGTACTTTAATTTCAAGTAATGTTCCTATTTTGAGCACGTACTATGCAGAAATATCAGCTGTTGTAGTTGGAATTTTATTCCATATCTCCTCTACTATTATTTTTGAAAGTAACGAAGACCACAAATTCAATATCAATAAATTAATAGCCATATTACTCGGTGTAGTTGCCGCTTATTTCATTTAAAGAATCAGAAGACAGCTTCTGATTCTTTAAATGAAATCATTTTATTCCTACTTATTTGCAAAACCAATCTTAAGAATATAAATCGTTTGGTTTGTTTTTAGTATTTTTGGTGCTATTACTATTCGTTAGACTTATTCCTTTATGAAAAAAATAATGGTTATCGCCTCTTTTCTATGCCTTGCTACTCTTGCATTTGTAGCTTGTGAGAAAGATGATATATGTGGCAAGGAAGAACCAACAACTCCTAATTATAAAATTCAATTCTTCAACTATGAAGATCAAGAAGTTGCCAAAAATGGTTTAGTTGAGGCCTATGCAATAGGTATTCCAGATACCATTCGCAGTACGGGGAATACGTTATTATTACCTCTTCGTCTGGATCAACCAGCAACCGATTGGGTCCTACAAATTCAAGAGGTAAAAGGAAAAGAAACGCTGATTATTCGCGATACGCTTTCCTTAAAATACAGAGTGAACACGCGTTACTTGAATAAAGCTTGTGGTTATATTTCTACTTTTTCTTTACTTCAAGATGGTACTTCTCCACTCTTAAATGGCCAAGCCAATGTAACAAAAGGAAATTGGATTAAACTTTATAGAACAGAAACGAACGAAATCGAAAACAATTTAGAAAATGAAAATGACGCCCATTTTAAAGTATATTACTAGTGGTATAATTCTGTTGTTTTCAGTTGTAAGTTTAGCCCAAAAGAAAACGGAAGAAACCACAGAAAAAACGACGACACATATGGCACCTCAAGTGCCTCCAAAATACCCTCAACGTTACGGTTTACGCTTAGGAGCGGATTTATTTAGAATCACTCGTTCCATGTATGATAAAACCTACAATGGATTTGAAGTTGTTGGAGATTATCGATTGACTAAAAAGCTATTTGCTGTGGCTGAATTAGGTCATGACAAATTGAATAAAACGGAAAGTACCTATGGTTATACCACCAATGGAACTTACCTGCGTATTGGGGTCGATTACAACCTCCATGAGAACTGGTTGGATCGTGAGGACCAAATATACGTAGGAGGACGTTATGGTTTTTCTACTTTTACTCAGAACTTAGATTGGTATAAACCGTATACAACCAATCCTTATTTTGAGAATCCTGCGATTCCGGTAAATAAAAAATACAGTGGTTTATCTGCGCATTGGATAGAATTTATTGCAGGAGTAAAAACGAGAGTATTCAACAATGTTTTTATGGGATTCAGCCTTCGTTTAACGGGCTTAATTTCTCAAAAACAACCCGATGATTTTGAAAACCTTTATATTCCAGGATTTAATAGAAAGTACAGTGGAGCTATTGGAGTTGGATTTAATTATACCGTGAGTTATTTCATCCCACTTTATAAATCAAATAAAAAGGCTTTTACTATTCCAGAAAAAGACACAAAATATGACTTAGAAGGAAATAAAATTGAATCAGAAGATTTAAAAATGATTCATGAAAATAAGCAAAAAGCTGGAGAAGAATTATAAAAAAAAGCCTTGTGAGTTCACAAGGCTTTTTTTATACTATTTTGTCTTTATCAACTTTACAAAAAATCAAATGATGCAAACGACCTATGATCCTTTTGTATTGTAACTTTTTACTAATTGCTTTAAGAAGGCCCATTGTTTTAAGGTTGTTTTAGCTTCTAAAGCTGGATACCCTAAAACGGTTTTACCTGCTTCTACGTTACCTGTTACACCAGATCCTGCTCCTACTACAACACCATCTCCTAATGTAACGTGGTCTTTGATTGAAGCACTTCCGCCAATCACAACGAAATTACCCAAGGTTACAGACCCGGCTAATCCACTATTACCCGCCATGATACAACATTTACCAAGGACTGAATTATGCCCAATTTGAACTAAATTATCTATTTTACAACCATCTCCAATGATCGTTGCACTAAACTTACCGCGATCTACACAAGAATTCGCTCCAATCTCCACGTGATTACCAATCTCCACATGCCCAATTTGAGGAATTTTAACCAACCCTTTTTCAGAAGGACAAAAACCAAATCCATCTGCTCCTAAAACAGCATTTGGATGAATAATACAATGATGTCCAATTTGTGTACGCTCACGAATGATTGCTCCAGACCATAAAACGGTATTATCTCCAATAACAGAATGGTCTAAAATCGTTACATTAGGATATACCACTACATTTTTTCCAATAATTACATGCTCTCCAATATAAGATCCTGCTCCAATTTGTGCTCCCTCCCCAATTTGTGCAGTAGCATCAACATTGGCTCTTGGGTGAATTCCCTCTTTTACATGAGGTAATTTAGGTGCAAAAAAAGCAAGTAATTGAGACATGGCTAAATCAACATTGTCAACCTTAATAAACGCTCGATCATCTCCAGGTACAATGGAGATATCACGATTCACAATGGCGATGCTCGCTTTAGAATTCGCCCATAGGCGTTCATATTTTTTATTTCCGATAAAGGAAATTTGACCATCTTGTGCTTTGTCTAACTGTTCCGCTGCGTGAATTTGTTTTACTGTTGTTCCTATTATGCTTCCATTAAGAATATCATTTATTTCATTTAAGGAGTATGTCTTCATAATAACATTTAGTTTCTTGGTTTGTACCAAAGAAAACGAAAATTTATTAATCATATTGCAACGAAATGTTATTTTATTTTAAAAAAATACACAATAAGGGTATTTTAATTGAAAAATGAACAAAAATCCCCTATAATACATAGCAATAAATACTATGTTTTATTAGAAATTAAAGGCTTATTTTCTAATTTTTAACAGACTATATTCAATAGTTATTTATTTTTAATCTTTTTACTGTTTTTAATTAAAAAATAACTACCCCTACCAAAAACACACACTCTTTTCCATTTTTTTATCCCCCTCACCCGCAAAAAAGTAAAAATCTACTCGTCCATCGTCCTAATTTTCAATCCTTTTATGTATCTTATACTACCACAAAAAACAACCAAACATGAAAAATTTATTTAAAAGCATTGGAAACTTCATTGCCGAAGAGAATTTTAATGCTTTACATGACCTACAGGTAGAGAAACCTGTATATTTTAATTGGGTAACCGAAATATTTGAAGGGATTAACGTCAAAGAGCATCCTGATAAAACTGCGCTCCTTTGGACTGATGGTACAAAAACAGAGCATTATACCTTTCAAACCCTTCACAACCGATACAATCAATTGCTGAATTTCCTTCGTCAAAAAGGAATTCAACAACAGGATGTAATTCTCACCCAAATGATGTTACAACGCATCAATTGGGTCACTCATCTGGCAGCAATTAAAGGAGGATATCGTTTATCACCTGCTGCGAGTATTCTGGGTGTAAATGATTTGAAATATCGCTTTGAGAAGATTATGCCTAAAGTTATCCTTGCAGATGCGGATAATGTGGAAAAAATTGATGCCGCTGAAAAAGCGGCAAACCTCAACATTCCGATTAAAATCATTATCGATGGACATCGCGAAGGGTGGTATCCTTTATCTGTTCTAGACGAGCAAGATACCGAAGCCGAAGCAGCTCGAACCAAACCTGACGATAACCTCTTCTTATTTTTTACTTCTGGAACTACAGGCATGCCCAAAATTGTATGTCATACTCAATTGAGCTATCCTATCGGAAATCTAACTACTGCCGCTTGGATTGGGCTCAAAAAAGAAGATATTCACTATAATATTTCCCAACCTGGATGGGCTAAGTTTGCTTGGAGTAGTTTATTTGCTCCGTGGAATGTCGGGGCTACGATTTTTGCCCATCACACGAAAGAGCGCTTCAATGCGGCTAAAACACTTTCTTTAATTGAAAAACACAAAATTACTACACTTTGTGCGCCTCCCACTGTGCTCCGCTTCTTTATTCAGGAAGATTTATCCGCTTACCAATTTAGCTTGCGCCAATGTGTAGCTGCAGGTGAACCTTTAAATCCTGAAATTATTGAAGAGTGGTATGAAGCAACAGGGCTATATATTAGAGATGGATTTGGCCAAACGGAAAGTACGTGTATGGTTGCCAATTACCCTAATGCAACACTAAAATATGGTTCCATGGGGAAACCTACTTTTTTATATGATATAATCATTGCTGATGATGAGGGACGAGAGCTCCCTACGAATGAAGAAGGAAATATCTGCGTCAAAACAGATACAAAAAAGATCAACGGAATTTTCAAGGAATACATGTATGATAAAGAACGTCAAAAGCAAGTATTCAAAAATGGGGTTTATTTCACTGGGGATAAGGCGTACAAAGATGAGGATGGCTATATCTGGTTTATTGGTCGCGATGACGATGTAATTAAAGCATCCGATTACCGCATTGGCCCATTTGAGGTGGAGAGTGTTTTACTTGAACACCCTGCTGTAATTGAATCTGCTGTTGTAGCAAGTCCGCATGAAGTCAAAGGATTTGAGGTCAAAGCTTTTGTCATTATCAAAGATATTCAACAAGCTAATGCAGCACTAGCACAGGAGTTATTTCAATTTTCTCGTCAACATCTCGCTCCATATAAGATGCCGCGTAGACTAGAATTTGTAACTGAATTACCCAAAACAATTAGCGGTAAAATTAAACGAGTAGAACTACGTGCTTTACAAGCTGAACGCATCGCTAAAAAAATCGATGTGCCTTTGGAGTTTGTGTATTAATGGGGAGAAGTGGGTTAAGGAGTTATGGGGTATGGGTTATGGGTTATGGGATGTAGGTTATGAGGTGCCGTCTTTCCCTTAACCCTTAACCTTAACCCTTAACCTTAACCCTTAACCTTAACCCCTATTTAAACTTAATATAAACTAATTCCGTCAAAAACATCTCTTTCAATTTTATCGTAACTTTCTGCTTACAAAACACACGGTTATGCTATTGGAAAACTATGCTTCTTTTGCGCGAGAACTAGAGCAATTCCTCCCTTCTCAACAAATCATTACAGACCCCATTCAAACGATTGCTTACGGCACGGATGCGAGTTTTTATCGTTTAAATCCTCAAATAGTAGTAGAAGTAAAAGATGAAACAGAGGCGATTCAAGTGATTGCCTTAGCGCATCAACATCAATTGCCTATCACCTATCGTGCTGCGGGCACGAGTTTATCTGGGCAAGCGATAACGGATTCTATTCTATTGGTCGCTACGCATCACTGGAAGGGCTATCACATTGAAGACAACGGTTTACGTGCTACTTTTCAACCGGGTATCATTGGCGGAAGAGCCAATATTCTACTTGCCCCTTATGGACGCAAAATAGGTCCAGATCCTGGTTCAATCAATGCCGCAATGATTGGTGGAATCGCAGCGAACAATGCCAGTGGAATGTGTTGTGGAACCGCGCAAAACTCCTACAACACCCTAGCGGATATTCGTCTTGTTTTTTATGATGGAACAGTATTAGATACCGCTGATTCTAATAGTAAACAAGAGTTTGCAGTCAAACATCCAGAAATACTAGCTGAAATTCAAGCCATTCACAGCGAAATACAACAAGATTCAATCCTCTACGAACGAATCAAACGCAAGTATAAAATTAAAAACACAACAGGTTATAGCTTAAATGCATTTATTGATTATCAAGATCCATTTGATATCATCAAACACTTAATGATTGGTTCGGAAGGAACACTTGCTTTTATTTCAACTATTACGTACAATACCGTAATTAATTTCAAGAAAAAGGCGTGTACCTTAATGGTCTTTGATTCTATCACAACTGCTTGTCAAGCTGTGCCATTTTTAAAGAAGAGCCCTGTTGCTGCGGTAGAACTATTAGACCGAAACAGCATTCGCTCCATTGAAAATGAACCACAAGCACCGACTTATTTTAAAACACTTCCTGCCTCTGCTTGTTTATTACTAGTAGAAGTGCAGGCGAATAATCAGGAGGAATTAGAACAAAAACAAGACGAAGTTCAACAAGCAATGGCTTCTCTTTCTACCTTAGCTCCTTTTGTATTTACCTCTGATCCGAAAGAATATGCCTTCAATTGGAAAGCGCGCAATGGCTTATTACCCACCACAGGAGCACTTCGAGCAACAGGCACCACTTGTATTATTGAAGATGTTGCTTTTCCGTTAGAACAATTAGCGGAAGCGAGTATTGCTTTACAACAGCTCTTTGCCAAGCACCAATATGAAGATGCTGTTTTATTTGGCCATGCTTTAGAAGGCAATCTACACTTAGTTTTCTCACAAGATTTTAGTACCGCAGCCTCCATTCAACGCTATGCCAATCTAATGGACGAGCTTGTAGATTTAGTCGTACATCAGTTTGATGGTTCGCTTAAGGCAGAACATGGCACAGGTCGTAATATGGCTCCTTTTGTAGAAAAAGAATGGGGTGCACAAGCGTATGCCTTGATGCTTCGCATTAAGCATATTTTCGACCCGCATCAGGTTATTAATCCGGGCGTGATGATTAATGCCAATACACAGATTCACTTAGAAAACCTAAAAGCAACACCAGCTACCCACCCTCTAGTGGATAAATGTATTGAATGCGGGTTTTGTGAATCGCATTGTGTTTCCGAAGGATTGACCTTATCCCCTCGTCAACGCATTGTAATAGGGAGAGAAATTGCGCGTTTAGAACAAACGGGAGAGAATCCTCTTTTATTAGAGCAGCTCCATAAGCAAGCACAGTACTTTGTAGATGATACATGTGCCACAGATGGTTTATGTGCGATTGCTTGCCCTGTTAAGATTGACACAGGTCAATATGTCAAAAGTTGGCGTTCGACTCACCTAACGGCTAAAAATCATCAAGATGCCCTATATTTCGTCGAACATTTAGATCGCGTCACCCAATTGGGGCGTTACAGCTTAAAATTTGTTCGTTTCTTTCAAAATACCTTGGGCAATCGCAATATGTTGCGTTTATCCACTAAAATGAGGACTTGGAGTAATGATCGAATTCCACAATGGAATCCAGCCATGCCAACTGGAACTCAATCAAAAATAAAACCAACAGTTGAAAACAAACAGAACAAGCGAAAAGTAGTCTATTTCCCTTCTTGTATCAACCGAACGATGGGTAAATCAAAAGATTATGCCTCAGATGAATTAGATTTAAAAGATTTGACTGTTCTGCTATTAGCACGTGCGGGTTATGAAGTCATTTATCCTGATAACATCGCCAATCTGTGTTGTGGTATGCCCTTTAGTAGCAAAGGATTTCAAGAAGAAGGATTGCAAAAGTCCACTGCGCTAGAAGCCGCATTGTTAGCTGCATCTGAAAATGGCACCTATCCTATTTTATTTGATATGAGTCCATGTCATTATACCTACCACGACCATCATGCAGCGGGAGCTTTTCAGTTTTATGATCCTATTGAATTCATGTTAGATTTTGTTCTTCCTGATTTATCCATTACCCATCCGCGAGAGGAAATAACTCTTTTTCCGGTCTGTTCTGTTAAAAAATTAGGTTTAGAAGAAAAATTACTAGATATTGCTAAACAATGTGCTAAAAAAGTAAACTATATTGACAGTAATTGTTGTGGGTTTGCAGGTGATCGTGGATTTACATTTCCTGAATTAAATCAACATGGAACCCAAACCATTGAGCAACAAATACCCTCTACTTGTTCAGACGGGTTTTCTACTAGTCGAACTTGTGAAATTGGTTTAACGGCACATAGTCACCGAAGCTTCAAATCTATTTTTTATTTGATTGAAGAAGTGACGAGAAAATAGTGTTTTACTTTACTACATAAAATTGTTTACAAAAAAAGGCATCTAATCGATTTTAGATGCCTTTTTACTTATAACTCTATATTATAAAGTTTCATTTTATTGTATAATGTCTTTCTGTCAATCCCCAACAATTGCGCCGCTTTCGTTTTATTAAACTTCACCTTCTCCAAGGCTGTGCGTATCGCTTGTTCTTCATTGCGCGAAGAAAACAATTTTAAATCTCTTTCTTCTTCATTTGGAGTATCTGAAACAATCGGCTTAGGAGCAAACATTTCATCTGGTAATACCTCTTTTTCGATATAATCTCCTTTCGTTAATAAAACCGAACGTTTGATAATATTTTTCATTTCACGCAAGTTTCCTGGCCAGTCATAAGTCAAGAAAATACGTTCTACTTCACTAGAGAATCCTTTTACAACCTTCTCTAACTCTTGATTCGAATGCTTTAAAAAGTGCTTAGCAAAAGAAAGTACATCACTTCCTCTATCTGTTAAGCGAGGAGCTACAATACCAAATTCATTTAAACGGTGATATAAATCCTCTCTAAACTCTCCTTCTCTTACTGCTTTAGGCAAATCTTCATTTGTTGCAGCAATAACGCGAATATCTACATCAATTTCTGTACTACTTCCAACGGGTTTAACTTTTCTCTCTTGTAAAGCACGTAACAATTGTATTTGTACCTCATAAGATAAATTTCCGACCTCATCTAAGAAAATAGTTCCTCCATTTGCTGCTTCAAAATGCCCTATTTTATCTGTAACAGCCCCTGTAAAAGATCCTTTAATATGACCAAAAAACTCACTAGACGCTAAATCTTTAGGAATTGCACCACAATCTACAGCGATATATGGCTTTTTACTACGCTTACTTAGTAAGTGAATCGAATGTGCTATATTTTCTTTTCCTGTACCACTGTCCCCAATAATCAAGACTGACATATTCGTTGGTGCTACCAATTCGATATATTCTTGTAATTGTGAAGACACTTTACTATCTCCTTTTACATATTCTTCTAAAGCTGTTTCATCTGTAGATAAGTCGATGGAAGTCGATTTTGACGTTTCGTGTTTCACCGTATCTTCCCCTTTACTTTTCTTATCTAGCGCTTGTTTTATTGTTAGAACAATTTCATCTGGATTGATGGGTTTAGCCACATAATCAAAGGCACCTAATTTCATGGCATTCACCGCCGTTTTGATTTCAGTATACCCTGTCATTAAAATAACTTGGGAAGTAATACACTTTTCTTTGATGTATTTCAGCAATTCTATTCCATCGCTATCTGGGAGTCTTACATCCGTTAATACAATATCGTAACAAGTATCATCTATTGCTTTCTTTGCATCTAAGGAATTAAAGGCGTTCATAACAACAAAACCTTTCTTGGTTAAAAAGGCTTTCAACATTTCGCAAAATGGTACATCATCGTCTATAACAAGAACTTTATGACTCATATTTTATCCGTCTTTATTTAAGGGCTAAAGACAAATTTAATATAATTATTTTGTAGAAACTAACAAGTAGCAAAACTTTAACCTCCTATAAACAGTAAAAGGGAGCCTAAGCTCCCTATTTACCTGAAGATTTCTCTTCTTCACCTTACTAACGATCTAACCTATTACCTCGTTGGGTAATAAAATTTCTTTAAAACAAACACTTAATTTTCTTTTTCTAGCAATTAAAGTTGATTTCTCAACTTATTTGTTTTTTTGTATAACACCTTACGCTATAGTATATAGAAAAAAGCGTGCCAAAAATACAAATTTACCTTCAAATCAAATAATTTATTATTTATCAACCACTTAAGCTGGTATCTTTTTTTTATCTGTGTGCCATTCCTGTAAAATCCCCATCACAAAGTGGGTAGATATTCCCCAAATACTAGAATGGATACCCAATTGCCAAGTTAAACATGAGGTTGTCTTTCCTCCATTTTCCACTTCCAAAATTAATATCTTTTACCACCCAACGTTCTCCTGGCTCATTATAAGGTACACGAAGTGGGAAAGCAAAATCAAAACGAACCACCAAAAAAGTAATATCAAAGCGAAGTCCAGCTCCAGCTCCTAAAGCTATTTCTTTATAGAAGTCACCTGATATCTTACCTCCTGGTCTATCGGATACTTCATTTAGATTCCAAATATTTCCTCCATCAATAAACAAAGCTCCGTGAATAATACTCACTAATTTTTTTCGGTATTCCAAATTGAACTCCAACAACATATCCCCAGATTGATCTGGAATAAATTTAGCATCGAATGAACTCGGATCAAAACTTCCTGGTCCTAACGTTCGCGCTCTAAATGCACGTATACTATTTGATCCACCCACATAAAACTGTTTGGTATAAGGTAAGTTCTTCGAATTCCCATAAGCATACCCAATTCCAGCATGAACACGACTCACCAATTGAGAGGTTCTACTCAACTTTAAATAATGTCTAAAGTCATGTTCTGTTTTCACATATTGACTAAAAGGTACACCTAAGATGGATTTTTCTTTATCCTTATCCACATCAGCTCCCATGATTAATCCTGTAATATTTCCAGAGAAATCCAAACCTCCACGGTAGTAGATGGTATGTTTCTTGTATTGGTTCATGGTATTCGTATACGTATAGGTATACGTTGGTCCAAAAATCAATTGCTTATCCAATACCCTTTCTAACGATGGGTTTCCTGCTGCTGTTTCGCGGTATAAGTCTGTTACATTTTGTGGCGTTACATAGTTTACTTCTAGCGCATTAAAATGATGTTCCTTTCTCACATTTTCCTTCCACATATACCCCCAAGAACCTTTAAAAGACGTCAACGAATACAATTGGCTGCGTTCTAAATATTCTCCTCCTAACGTTGCTCTTGTACGCGGAATATATCCACTAGACGAATGGAAATTACCCGGAGCTATTAAACGAGGCCAGGTAAGACTCGCTTCCAATCCGGCTTTATAGACATTATACCCTTTGTTTTTAGAGGACATTTGGAAATCAGCTCCTCCATAAGCCGATACGGAAAACAATTCCGCTCCCTTCAAGAAATTTTTATGACTCCAGTTTACGTTTAACTCTGCTCCACTATAGCTGGCTGAGTTTGTTTTTCCCAACAAACTCTAATCGAATGGACTTCGGATTATCTGGCGTTAGAAAATAGTAAACATCTAATTTATTATTTACGGTATCTGCTAATTCAAATTGGTTTTTTACATATTTGAAAACTCCTAAATTAACCAAGCGATTCAAGGATAAATTGTGGTCATTTCGATTATAGAGTTCGCCTTCTTCCAAATAAACCGTTCGATCATAGATACTCGGTTTAAATTTATTTTTAGGATCAATAATTTCAAATCCTTTGTACGTTTGAGCCGTTTTTATATCGCGTTTAATATCCGTATCAGCCAAAGAATAATCAGAGAAAATATAGACCTTATTAATTGTATATGCTTTCGTAGCCAACACAGGGGTATCTTCTTTTACCTTGACAAATAGATTAACCTTATGGTTCCCTACTGTACTATCGACTTGCACTAATAAGTTATTGGGACTAAAATAATAGTATCCCTTATTTTTTACATAGTTATCAAATCGGACGCGTTCCTCTTTAATCTGTTCCAGATTATAAGGTTTGTCTTTTCTTAGCCTTGTCCATCGATTTCCCGCATCGTAAATAGCTTGTTGTAGCGGAGTTGAATCATTCAAAAACGTAACATCGTTGATTGTAAACTGTGTTCCTGGTACAATGGTATATTGAGCTGCTTTTTTCTTTTCACTTACTTTGAGTGTATCCGCCTTCACACGGACATTAAAATATCCATCGTTTTCCATTCGATTAACCAAAATAGCACGGTTGTGTTCCAAATCTACTTGACTGAAAAGCACAGGAGGTTCACCAAGAGAATTGCGCATCCAACGTCTTACTTTATTGGTTTTCGTTGGATTTCCACCTAAATTATAAAAAAACAATTTGGGGCGAAATCCCAAAAAAGAACTATTCGGTTCTGGACGCAAGAGCGACTCTAGAGATTCTTCAATTTCTTTTTGCTTGGATTTTCCCAGATCCGTTTCTTCTAGTTCAACGATGCCTTTGGTATACAAGGCATCCTCCTCTGGAATATATTTCGTGGAACTACATGAGCTTATAAAGAATCCTGCAATTCCAGTTATGGTCAATAATAGGACACTATTCTTCTTTTTTAGCTTCATCTCTTATCTGTTTTTTCAATTGTCTTTTGTCTTTAGA
Organism: Myroides gitamensis; assembly: GCF_029894455.1. NCBI lineage: Bacteria > Pseudomonadati > Bacteroidota > Flavobacteriia > Flavobacteriales > Flavobacteriaceae > Myroides > Myroides gitamensis. Next base: position 586,892 of record NZ_JARYHN010000001.1, on the reverse strand, counting down.
GCGTTCAAATAATTCTCTAAAATGCTCATAACTCATGGTAATAATAAAACCTACTCCCGTCTCTACTACCTGTCCTTGCAAGGCTACTTCGTATTGGTTTTTGCGATATACACGCATTAAATAACGGCCATCTTTAGATAAGGCATACTCTAGCTCAATATCTCCTGCTATATTTGCTGCTTGTTCATTTTGACGTTGATTTCCTTCTACTTCAAAACTACTTCCAACCGTTACTTTCAAACGATCTGAAAACAAGCGTTTCGAAACAGCAACATTCAAATCCGTTCTATTTTCTCTCGAACCAGAAGAGAAATCCTCTGTTGATTCTAGATTAAAGTTTAACTCTACTCCTTGGATTAAGTTACTAGCGAGGTTATTCAATTGATCTGACAATAATCGGTTTACACTTTGACGGGCCATTGTTCCTGCACTTAATCCACCCATGCTACTTTCAAAAGGGTTATCCCCTATAAAATGATTCAATAACAACAGGGCAAACACTTGTTTATTCAATTCAGATTCATTTGCTCTAATCTGCTCTAATCTTGATTTTGTATTGGAAATCACATCTCCAGAAGCACTTGTAACCCCATCTTTCAATCGAATATCAAATGAAATTTCAGGTTTCAACAATTCGCCTTTCATCATTAACAGCGCTTGGAAAGGCAACTGTTGTTTATACATATTTTGTTGAGTTGGTGAAAGCGCGGCCAATTGATTTTGCAATAAATCAATTGGGGCTGTTTTTGTTTCGTAAATAGCCGTTAGGTTGAGGATTGCATCCGTTGGATCCCCCGCAAAGGTAATGGAACTTCCTTTTTCAACTAAGAATTTACGCTTCAAGAAATTAAATGATAAATCATAAGACCCCTCTGAAAACTCATAACGTCCTGTCAAGGAAACTTTTCCTGATTGATCAATTCCTCCAACAATATCTCCTTCTCCTTTCAGTACAATTTTATCTCCACTACTCTTATCCATAATCATGGTAAAAGTAGCTTCTTTATCAACGATGATGGATACCGAAACATCCATTCCTTTCAAGGTAGATTGATTAAAATCATCCTGGTATTTCAACAGTTCTGCTTGTCGTAAACTCTCTTCATCAATAAATTCCACAATTCCCTCTCGATCGGCGATAGAAGGATCTTCTTGTGGCATAACCATGGTAAAATCGGTCTTTTTACCAATACTAATTTGTCCTGTTACTTTAGGCGTATTTAAGTCCCCTCTAATTTTAAGGTTTGAGTCAAAAAGCAAGGTTCCATAGTACATATCATTATCTTTCGATGTTGAGTTTACTGCTTGGAAATCCACTGCTTTAATATCTAAATTAAATTTAAAATCGGAATAGGTTTGAGTAAGGATCTGCCCATCAATAACAAGCAAATTACCTTCCGAATCCGTAACACTGAATTTATCCAATTCAATACCACGTGCTGTAAACGCTATTTTTTCATTGATATCTTTAAAATCAGCATTAATTGGATTGACATGGAAACCAATTGAATTGAAATCTAATCCACCTAAAATCGTAGGTTTATCATATTTTCCACCTAGTGCGATTTGTCCAGACAAATACCCTTGCGCATTGCTCAAGTTACCCATACTGAAATGCTCTAGTGCTTCCAATTGGAACTTATCTATTGCTAGTTTTAAATCTAAACTTTGTTGATCTACATCCGTTACACCAAACAATCTGATTTTGTTTTCTTTTCCTTCTAAGACAATATTAGCTGCATATTGACTCAATGATTGGTTAGACACTCCAATATGAAGGTTTCCTAATCCGATTTCATATACTGCTAAATCTGTAATATCAATATCCGAAACAAATCGGAAATCAGAAGTTAAATCTTTGAGGTGAATTTCTCCATTAATTGTTCCCCCTGCCAATAACTTATCCTTCTGAATCATCTTCGTTATCGCTTCAATACTAAAGTTTTCAAAATTCACAGCCAATGGGCTATTCATTTTCTCTTCCTCTGAAGCTAAGCGAATAAGACTTTTTTGGTAACCTAACTCAAAATCTTTCGCATAAAATCCTTTATCACCAAATACAATACGATTCGCTGGGTTAACCGTCCAAGGGGTATAATCTAAGATAAAACTCCCTTCTTTCATGTGCAACTGTTGCTGCGTTTTCTCCGCAAGCAGCTCTGCACCGATCAGGTAGCAGGTTTTATCTTCTTTATCTAGTAGTTTGAAATTAAAATCAAGTAGGTTATCCTTAGCAAATCCATCTAAAACCATCCGTCTAATACTAAAAGAAGCATTAGAAATACTCTTAATCGCTAATTCATATTCCAAAGCAGAAGCATTCGGTTGCACATCCAAGGTAATAGCTTCCACTGTAATATCTCCATATTCTACCGCTGGAATTTCTCCTTTCAACGTCAAATAATCATCCTTTTGTCTGTAGACTCCTCCAAATACAATAGGCTGTATTTCCTTTAAATCCGGCACTATTTTTTGAAAAATAGGGTCATTTTTCACACGCAACTGATAGGTAAAATACTGCTGTTTTATTGGCGTTTTCTCCGTTGTTTTTTGTGTTTCTTTTTCTTTGGATTTTACGTCTTCTTTTGTATCCGTTGTACTAATCTTATAGTATTTATCAATAGTCTGAGTAATTGCATCTCCCAATTGAGTTAACAGATAATCCCCTTCCATTTCGAAATCGACTACTTGAGAGGTTAGGTTCATCTTGCGGTGAGAAGCTTCCGCTTCTGCCGTGAATTGAATCGGTTGCAATCGAAATGATCGACTCAATGCATTAAAGCTTAAGTCGCTAATTGTTGCCGTTCCCACCAAACTATCTGGTAAGATATTCGGCATTGCTACTTCCACACGACCTGAAACCGTAGACGGCTCCTGATTCAAATGCAGTTGATACAAGTCAATCTTCTTTAAATCAGCAAGTAAATCCAGGCTTAGCGCTTGATTGGTCCATGTACCCGCAGCTTTTAAATCGAAATCAAGATTCGGATCTGCATTATGTGTGGTTACTGCATATTCTCCATTAGATAGCTGTCCATCCAGTAGAATATCTTTATAGGCATACCCATTATACTCCGCTCGATCTAATTTTATAAATGCCTTCGCTTGTGCCTTCGATGGTTCAAAACTCATTCCATCTATTTTCGCTTGCATACTGACAATTCCTATCGAATCGTTTTTAATTAAACGACCTATATTCAGTTTATCAACTGTTAAATTGGCACGATATTTCTCTTTATTCTTTATGCGTTGATCAAAAGAACCATCAAAGTCGATAGATCCTAAACTCGTTTTTAACTTAAACGTACTCGCTATGTCTTGTTGTGTTCCTTTTGCTTTTCCAGTAAAACTAATTATTGCTGGAATTTCAATATTATCCGGCAACGTTTTTGGAGGAGCAATAAGTTTAATATCCTTTGCTGATGTTTGGAAATCTTTGATTGTAAAATCAATATAGGCTTTTGCTGCATCTGGTAAATTTCGAACTTTCCCTTCTGCATTTAAAAAAGTAGACCCTAACATATTGACATATAACTTTTCAATGTTCAAGTCATTCACCAATCCCTTAGCAATCAATTCTACTTTAATCTTTTCCTGACTCAATTTGGTCAAGCCATTTGCTTTAAAAACATCTGGCAATAGTAAATAAGCATCTTTCAATCCCAAATGAGAATTTGAAATAACCACATCAGTTGACAGTTGACCTAATTCATCTTGTAATTGATCTAGGCTATTGTAATTGAATACAGCAGTTGTATAAAACTGAGTATTGGGTGTTTCTATGCTCAGATTTTTTACAAAAGACGCTTGTTGACCATATTGAAAATAGGCCTTTATATTATCAACTGTAAATCCGCTTTGTTCTTTAAACGAGAATTGCTGCAAGTTTCCATTCAATCCTGCATCTGTGTATTGAAAATCTTTTAAACTAAAGTTTAAAGACTCAATTCCGATGTGATTGGCATCTATCCCTTCTGGCGTTCGTTTATGGTTATCATCATCGTATTTCGCATTGAAATCTTTGATTCCTAAATTTCGAATAGCAAGATTCCACCCCAATTTTGCTGGTGTATCTGTAGCCAAAGTATCACTAGCAACAGCAGCTGTAGGAGTAGTTTCAGGTACTATCTTACGCGGTAAAAATCGAACATTGGCTACCGTTTTATTCCATGTAATATCCTCAATGTCTATCTGTTGCTTTTCCAGGTTCATTTTATTCAAAGACAATTTAAACTCATCCAAGGATAAAAAAGCCTGAATATAATCTTCTATACTTTGGTAATCAATTTTGGTTTTGGTCAATTCAACGACTCCAATAGTCAGATCGAGAGGTTTCGATGGCGTGGTTGCATCTTCCTCCGGTTCCTTTTCTTGAAGTACTTCTCGTTCACCAAACGGTTTTTCTTTGTGGTACACTAAGTCTAATCCATCTGAAGAAATAACGGGTAAGGCGAATCGCATCTGATCTAAATCAAAATCCCTAAATCGCGTAACAAATTGATTCAATTTAAAATCAACATGATGGCCATCGTATTCATCATCAAATTTCAGTGCAATAGCGCTAAGATTGATTTGCCCCACAGAAATAGCCATGGTTGAAGGTGTATCTTCTTTTTCATCTTCTGAAGCAAATGCCGCTATGATATAATCAAAGTTAAAACGCTGCAAGGTATCCCTTTGGATATTAGCCCTTACCCCATCCAAATCAATTGCATTGATATTGACTTGATTATTCAACAATCCCCATAGGCCAATATCTACGCCTAAATGGTTTACATAAACTAAAGTATCTTGCTCTTGAGATTCTAGATATAGTCCTTTGACCACTATCTTTTTTGGGAAAGAAATGGCAATCCGATCCAATTGAACAGGGGTGCCAATTTTATTTTCAACAAATGATATGGCTTTATCCTTTATTGCGTTTTGAATAGAAGGTATTTGCACTAATACAATTAAAAGTATCAGTAAAACGAGGATTGAAAACACAATCCAACCCACTATTTTACCTATTTTAACAAGTAGTTTCTTCAAAGTCTTTTATTTTTACTCAAAAATAACAAAAACATCCTGCATATCAGGATACAAATAACTAATATTTCACAAATAGTAGTCTTTTTCTCTTTTATTATAGTGAAAAAATTAAATTATTTTCTCTTTTAAAAAATTCAGTTCCAAGGATTTGATTTTTTTCACGTTGATTAAACTGCACCTCTTCTCTTTTTTTTAAAAAATAAAATCTTTTCTCTCCTTCTGTTTCTCTTTTTTCTCCTTTTATGGAACATAAAAAAGTGCCTAATAGGGAAATAATTAGTAGAAAAACATAAAAAATATTTTTTTTACTTCTTCTTTTTTTAGAAGAAAAACTACTGAATAACGCAGTAACCATCAAGGATTAAATGATACATTTTTTAAAAAAAATTAGATTCTATTTCAAATAAAAAGAAACAAAATACAGTTTTTAACGATTTTAAGTTAAAAATAAAATTATTTTTAGTAATTTTACACTAACAAAACAACGCTTACAATTTAATTCTATTAAAGCCCCTTACAAAAATTGATTGTCGTTCTTAAAAAGTAGCCGAAAATGAAAAAATTATTTTTCAATCAACAAGGAATTGAGCAGAAACAACAAAACATGGCTCAACTTTCTTCTCAACAATTGAATGAGGAGCTTCTAATTATGTTGTATGATACAAAAAACTGGGTTATTACTAACTTCGTTTTATCTAAACATCAATTAGAGAAACTAGAAAATGCGCCTGAAGCATTTCTGAGAAATTTCCGCCTTACATCGATGAATATTGTTTGCAATTAATCGATTGAAACAGGTTTTAGCAAAAAATTAAAAATAAAAAATCCAGAAAGTACTTTCTGGATTTTTTTTGTTTCTATTACTGATTTTTTTCTAAATAGGTTCTAAAATAACCACATTCATTGATTACGTCTTGGTAGTATTTGGTATCACTATACAACGTTGCTAATTCTTGGAATCCCTTCCATTTTTTAAACATCGGATCATCCCAGCCTGCTCCCCAATAGTAATCTTTATTTTGATACTGGTTAGCATAAAACTCATTGCGCTCTACCTTCGCTTCTAAATAAGCCATTTTGGCTTTTTGCTCTTTTGTCGTTGCTGCTTTTTTAGCTAAGCCATAATACTTCTTCGCCAATGCCATATTCAACAAATATTTTCGCTCTGAAGGAGAAATAAAATTTCCATATTCATTGACTAAAGCATTATAATAAAATACGCGTGCATTTCCGTAATAGGTTCCATTGTAGAAAGCATTTCCTACTAATAACGCATTATTAAAGACATCTTCACCCTGCGCAATCCTATCCTGCATTTCTTTAATTTTTTCTAAGAAACTCAATTTGGTATATTTCACGCTTTGTTTCGCCATATGATCACAATCATTACAGTCTTGAATTTTACCATTGAATGGATTTCCAAGTAATTCTGTATTTTTATAGGTTTTCACATAAGACTCTCCACTATACTCATAGGTCGCTGTTATAGGCTCTGCCTTTTTCATTTCTACGATAGCTTGGTCGATTTTATCTTGGTAAAACAAATTAATTGCTCTTCTTTCGTAAATATCACTCAAGTTATATTGGTATTTATCCACCATCAGTTGTTCAAACTTGGTCTTTTTAGTAGCAAGTAAGAATTGCTCCATTTTTACTGTATGTTCTACTTTACCGTAAAAATCAAGGTTTGAATACATAATTTCACTCATTACGTTATTTCCTTGTTCTGCATAGATAGCAGCTAAATACTGACGAACCCAATGCAAAGCGTAATCATAACGAAATGGATCTTCCCAATTAGCCTTTGGTATAATCTCATTGTAAATCCATTGCATATCCTCTAAGATAACTTGTTCGGCTTTGGCATCTACTTTTTTGATTTGAGATACTTGATTAATCAATCCAAATAGACGAATTTGATTTTCAACTAATGCATTTCCCTTTGCTTCTTTTTTTGCTTTTACAAAAGCTTCGTCCGCTTCTTTATATTGTCCTTGAAAAATAGCTAAATAACCACTAGCCATATACCACAGCGCAGGGTTATCTACTTTTTCTTCTTTTGCTATTTTCTTTACCCAATCCAATCCAGGCTGATCAATTTTTTTCTTTAAACTTCCAAAGTATTCTTTGCTCGTTTTGAATGATTCCTCTCGGAATTGTAAAACGGAAGCTTCTTGTTCATTTACCCAACGGGTTAATAGAAAGTTAGCATGTGGGCTTTTACTATCTACTGCAACAACCTCTTTTAATGCATCCATTACATTGCTGTAATATCCTTGCATCGCCCATAAAGCAGCTTGTACATCTTTATTTGGAATAGTTTGTGCTAACGCTCTAACGCTTTCCGTTTCTCTAGGTTTATAGTTATATAAAGCCACTTGACGCAAAGTAGGATTTGCATTAAAAATCTCGGCATATAAGACGTTAGATTGATCATAATCACCCGCTTGATAATAGGCTCCAGCTACATATCCCAATGCTCTATAATACAAGTTATTCTTTGGCTGTTTTGCTGCACTTTCATTAAAAAAGGCAATTGCACTTGCTCGATTCGTTGAGTAGAACTTGGCTTTCATAACTTGAAACCACATTCTATTGGCATAAAACGCATCTTTACTCTTCAGATTTTTATATACTTTTTCTACTTTATCGGCTTGATTTTCCTCCATTAAAGTAGCCACATGTGATTCATAATTCCAATAGCTATATGTATCATTGGAATACATTTCTATTGCTTTAGCATGGTATAAAAAAGTAACGAAATTTTGAATGCGTTCATCCTTTAAATTCCAAGTTGTCGACTTCTTTCCTTTTAAGTTAGCGTATAATTGATCAATTTCTGCTGCTTTTTCTTGACTAGACAACAGGTATTTCTCCACTTCAGCTTGCTCTAATTTTCCTTGTAAATAAGTGGCCCATTCCGCTACAATATTATCGTTAAACATGGAGCTATTGTCCATATATCCACCGTTGTAAAAGCGATCATAAGGAGCAAAAAATAAAGGTTTATAAGAATCATCCGCAAAGGCTTCTGGTGTAAAATTGGAGATACTTGAATAGCTCCACCAGCCATCAGCACAACCATACGTATAAATACCTGTTCCCAGCAAAGCGGCAAGGCTACTTACAACGTACCATTTCTTTAAAGATTTCTTGATCATAGTAATTGATGTTTTTTGAATTTAAGTCGTATAATATTATTTCTTTAGGGCATGTACCACTTGCTCGATACAGATCTGTTGTCATTTCTTTGAGTTGATCGGCTGAGATACTTTCAACCTTCAATACATCACCAGGCTGAAACACAAATCCGAATGCCTCCATTTCTTGCGTAACAACAAATTGATTTGCCTGCTGCTGTTTTATGTTTGGTTGCTGGGCTAAATCCGCGGTTCGCAAACGACTGATTAAGCGAATCACTTGATTATCTCTGCTGTGAACCACCCAGGAATAAATAGGCAATGCATAATCCAACTGCAAGGGATAATCTCGTAATCCACCAATGTATTTTTGAGCAATTTCGCGATCGTATATTGAATTTAAAGAATCGGAAGCAATACGTCCCATGTTGTAATACATCAATACTCCTCGGTCCACATTGGGGATTCCCGTTTTTGATGCATATTTAACCTGATGTAAACGAACAGTAGCAGATATTTTCATTTCCGTTTCCTTGTGTAATTGGTCAATTAAAGCAAAAAAGCGCTCTTTACTATTCAACGTCCAATCACAATCGATTTGAATTTCTTGACTGTCGATATTGTTGTGTTCATTAATTTGTATAACGAAATCCACAATTTGATTCGCCAATTTTTTCACCTCTAATTGCTCACTGAGAAACAACTTCATTTTTAATATAAATAACCGGAACTACTTCTAGTAATGGCACAGCTTCCTTAAATACAATAGGCGTAATAGGAATAGCCGTTCCATTTTTCAATCCAATATCAAAATATCGAATATACAGCTTACTAACATTCAAATTGGTTAATGCCTCTTTTTCTGCTTGATCCAAAGAGAAAGTCGTCTTCCAATAGTAAAACGAAAGTTTGGGATTCGTATTAGAGGAGGTATTCATACAGGACACACACAGCAAAAGCAGCATCCCTAAAATAATTTTTTTCATAGCTTTAACGAAGTCTTCTGATCTTGAAACAAGGTCTCCTTCTTACAGCAAATGTACAGATAAGAATGTATTTGTACCTAGTACACTCCTACTATTTTTTGGAGGAAATGCAATATTTCACATACAACAAAAGGCCTAAAAGAACGAATTCTTCTAGGCCTTTTTGTATGCTTACTTTTGGTGATTTACTGCACTCTTTCTGTTGTCAAATCGAATCCCCAATCCTTTCCTTTTAATACAGCAGGAACTCCTTTTACCATCCATACAGGTGCTTGTGCTCCTTTTAGGTAATAATCAAAAAACTGCTGTTGACGAATTTGAATATCTTTTCTATTTTGACGTTTCATCAAATTGTGTTCATCTCCATTATAATTCAACATCCACACTGGTTTTTCCAATCGACGCATCGCCATAAACATTTCAATTCCTTGATACCAAGGCACCGCTCCATCGTTATCATTGTGCATAATTACCAAAGGCGTTGTTATATTCGGAACTTTGAATAAAGGAGAGTTTTCAATGTACAAATCATATCCTTCCCAAAGTGTTTTACCAATTCTACTTTGTGTTTTTTCATATTGGAATTGACGGCTCATTCCCGTTCCCCAACGAATTCCACCATAAGCCGAAGTCATATTAGCTACTGGAGCACCTGCCCAAGCTGCTGCATACATATCTGTAACCGTAACCAAATACGTTACTTGATATCCTCCCCAACTTTGTCCTTGAATTCCGATTTTATCTCCATCAACCCAAGCATTTTCTTTCAAAAACTCTACTCCAGAATTAATAAACTCTTCTGCCGCTTTTCCTGGGAATCCATCTGTATAACTAATATCGGGTGTAAATACCAAATAACCATTACTCACAAAATAAGGAATATTTAAACGAGAAGGTGTCGGTGCTGGTGCTTCATAACGATTCAAGTTATCCGATAATTTTTCGTAGAAATACACGATCATCGGATATTTCTTCGTTGCGTCAAAATCTTCTGGTTTAAACAAAACTCCAGTTGCCTCGTATCCATTAGGCGTTGTCCAATGCACTAATTCATTCGTTCCCCAATTGTATTCTTCTTGTTGTGGATTCAATTGACTTAGTTGGGTCATTAGATTTAATTGCTCTCCTACATATAAATCATTCGAATGGATAAAATTCCCTTTTGTAACAGCGTATACAGAAGCATTTTTCGCTTTAGACAATGAGGTAAATCCGCTGTAATTCTCAACTACAATCTTCGTTGGATTCTCTCCTGTTTTTAAATTCACATAAAAATAACCTGCATCTTTGGTTTGATTATCCAATACAGCTGCAATTGCTTTTTCATTTCGATTGAATGATTTCTTTTCATCATCTAATTGCAATAAATCAAACGTAAGATTATGTTGACGTCCATAGCCATTGGTAATCATACGAGGTGCTTTATTTCCTTTCAGGTAAAACTCCCATATATCATATCGATCTCCAATCAACACTGATTCGTCGTTATCTGTCCAACCTTTTATTCCATAAGCAGAAGGAAGATCTGGCATATCAAATTCTTCTTCAGCGAAAGATACGGTTACCCCTTTATTCAATTGTTTGGTAATCCCCGTTTTTACTTCATACACATACCAATTTGCCTCTTGACTATTGTAGTATACTACAGCAGTTCCTTTAGGAGATATGGTCGCTCTTCCAGGTAAATCTTTGATAATCTCTTTGCGTACTCCTGTGCGCACATCAACAATATAATACGATGTCACACCTGAAATATCCCATTGTTTTTCTACCCGTCTTCCATAATCAGATGCTTGAAATGCGATAGCTGCATCTCCCTCATCTACTAAAGACGTATAATTTGATGTTTCATCTGCCAAGGCAACAATAGCATTTACTTTTGTAAGATCCATCGTTGCTACATACGATTTCTTCAAATCTTTATCTAAATTGACCAATTGTTGTGGTTGTAAATAATCTTCTTTATAATGCCAAATATCAACAATAGCGTGATCATCAGCAATTAAAGTAGTATCCTTTGCAATTGGTTGAGGCGCTATTCCAAAGTATAATCTTTTTCCATTTTTACTGAATTGAGGCGTATAATTTTCTGATACCACCCAATTTTCAGGCATTCCTTTACTTGTATTAGCAACTAAAGGGGTCGCTTTTTTAGGTAAAGAAGCATGGTAAATTGTATATGTTTTCACCAAAGCTTTCTCTTCATCCCCTGTATAGGTAAAAACTACTTGTTTTCCTTCTTTATCCAAGTTAAACTGGGTAAATTTCCCTTCTCCAAGTAATAAAGCCGTTTTCTTCCCTGTTTTTACCTCTAAAGCATAGGCTCCATATTCTTGGTTAATAGGGGTAATTACAGTAGTTTCTTCTGCTACTTCTTCTTTATTCTCCTCTTTCTTGTCCTCTTTTTTCTTTGGTTCCGGATTAGCCGTTACATAAACAAGATAATTTCCTTTTTCATCAAAATGGTACGACACCACGTTGGCAATACGTTCCTCTTTGGCTGTTTCCAATTGGCGTACAACAAGCGTTAAAGGTTCATTTTTATCTGTTTTCTTCTCCGCTTTTTTCTTTTTTCCACCAACCGTATCTTGTTCTTTTTCTAACAAATAAGCTAAAACATCATTTCCTTTTTGTGGTAATTTAAACGATTTTACCTGTGGAATTTTCACTATAGTTTGTTGCATCAGATTGTATATCGCTAATGAATCTTTAGCAATTTCGTCTTCTTTCTTTTTCTTGTTTTTTACAGCTTTTAAGTCCGTATATAATGGTCTAATAGCAAAAACAATATATTTAGAATCAGCTGTAAATGCTACTTGTTCTCCACGAGGGAACACTTCTTTTTTCTTTTGATCTAAAAACTGAAGCACTAAGGTTTTATCGCCTTCTTGTTGTGCAATTTGGTAAGTAATTGCTTTTCCGTCGTTCGTAAATTGTTTGCTTGCAACCGTTTCCCAACGATCATATACCGAGTGATCTAAAGGTTTCTTTTGTCCATACCCTAAAGTGGCTGTCAATAGTAACAAACCAATTCCTAAAGGGGCTATTCTATTCATTCGAATCATTATATAGGTGTAAAATGTTGATTTAAGTATTTTTATCGAAAGGTACAAGATATCGCATTAGCCCTGATCTAGCAAATGTATTAACACCTGAGATTCAAAGGATGAAGCGTTGATTAGATGATATGCAAGGATTTAACTTTTTTATCCAATATATTAAAGGCTGATTTTCAATCTTTAGTAATAAAAAAAGGGACACTAGTTCCCTAGTATCCCCTCTATTTTCTATTCTTTTAATACTTATGACTGCAAATCTTGTATAAAAACCTCTACATCGGTATCAAATGTAGGTTCTTGTATGAGTTCCAATGCCATTGTTGTCATTTTTTTAAAGTGAACTTTAGTATAACTACGCCCAAAGCTCATCTTACAGAAATCTCCTACTATCCCAAAGACACCATTAATTTCTTCTTCTGTTACTTCTTTTTTGTCTGCAAATCTACCTCTTAGTACAGCTGCGCCCACAAAAGCTCCAATTTTCACCACCAAATCTGTATTTAAGACTCCTTTTTTATCCGCTAAATACAATAATTCATCTAGGTTATGATGAATCAATGCCTTTATATCCATAATCTACGCTCTTAGTTAAAACACAAAGTTATAAAAACATTCTGGAAATCTTAGCTAATAAAAAAAGCTTCCTTTAAAATTAAGGAAGCTTTGCAACTATTGCAATTACATTTTTTTAAAATAAAGGTATACTTTTTCGTCTTTTGTTATTCGACTATAATCTGAGATGCGATCTTCAACTCTTAAATAACCAGCTTGAAAACCAATTTCTAATTCTCCTTTAAAATGATCTTTTCGTCTATATGCCCTTCCATCTTTTGTTTTCCCATCATCTTTATATAACTGTTCATAATAACCATCTTCTATAGAAGTTCTCATATAACCAGGACGTAAAAGTTCATTTTTTTGTAACAAACGAGGAAATTCAAAAATACTCATACATTCTAGTTTTCCTTCAACTTTATCCAAACGAAAATTATTATACGTTAAGGAATCTAATACTGATGTTGTTGGATTTCTATGTACCAATAAATAGTCAATTCTTTTACAGTTACTTGTTTCACCAACTACTCCTACTTTACGATCTCCTATTTTATTTCCTACATATTGATATTTACCTGTTTGCAATTCATCCAAATTAGCTAATTCAGTATAAGGTTGAGAAAAAATAGGATCATCTGAAGACGATTTATTATCATCACTTGAACAAGATGCTAGGGCGATACTCCCTACTAAAATCGCTATTATCTTTTTCATTTCGCTTTGGTTTTATTAATTAAGGAAACAAATATATTCTTTTTTATACGACTAAAAATAAAAAAGAGTCTAAATAGACATTTAGACTCTTTTTTTAACATATTTTCTCTTAACCTATACGTGTAATGCGCGGTTTTCAGTAGCCGCTAAAGCAGCCTCTTTAATAGCCTCTGCAAACGTTGGGTGAGCATGAGACATTCTTGAGATATCTTCAGCTGAAGCTCTAAATTCCATAGCTGTTACTGCTTCTGCGATTAAATCAGCAGCACGAGCACCTACCATGTGAATTCCTAAAACTTCGTCTGTATTTTGGTCAGCGATAATTTTCACTAGCCCATCCAAATCACCACTAGCACGAGAACGTCCTAACGCTCTGAATGGGAAACTACCTACTTTGTATGCTACACCTTCTGCTTTCAATTGCTCTTCTGTTTTTCCAACAGCAGCAACTTCTGGCCAAGTGTAAACTACACCAGGGATTAAGTTGTAGTTGATATGCGGTCTTTGACCAGCTAAATATTCAGCTACTAAAACTCCTTCTTCTTCCGCTTTATGTGCTAACATTGCTCCACGAACTACGTCACCAATTGCATAAATATTAGAAGCTGTCGTTTGCAAGTGATCATTCACTTCGATTTGTCCTCTTTCCGTTACTTTTACTCCCGCTTTTTCAGCATTCAATCCATCTGTATATGGACGACGACCTACTGCTACTAACGTGTAATCACCTTCTAATGTGATGATTTCTCCTTTTTTATCTTCAGCAGAAACTTTTACTACATCTCCTTCACGTACAACACCTTGTACTTTGTGTGACGTGTAGAATTTCATTCCTTGTTTCTTTAATACTTTCGTCAATTCTTTTGAAACTGCACCATCCATTGTAGGAAGGATACGATCAGCGAATTCTACTACAGATACCTGAGCACCTAATCTCAAATAAACCTGACCTAATTCCAATCCAATTACTCCACCACCAATGATAATCAAGTGTTTTGGTACTTCAGGAAGTTTTAACGCCTCTGTAGAAGTAATAATACGCTCTTTATCTAATTGGATAAATGGCAAAGTTGATGGTTTAGAACCTGTAGCAATAATAGTGTGTTTTGCTTCAAATTGCTCTACAGAACCATCGTTCTTTGTTACATTAATTGTAGTTGCATTTTCAAATGATCCAACTCCTTCGAATACAGTAATACTATTCTTGTCCATTAAGAATTTAACTCCTGAACAAGTTTGGTCTACAACAGCTTGTTTGCGCTCAATCATTTTGGCTAAATCCACTTTTACATCTCCAGCAATTTCGATACCGTGTTCTGCAAAGTGTTTCATCTCCTCTACCATGTGAGAAGATGCCAACAACGCTTTAGAAGGGATACAACCTACGTTTAAGCAAGTTCCACCTAATGTTGCATATTTTTCTACGATTGCAGTTTTAAAACCTAATTGGGCACAACGGATTGCAGCTACATATCCACCAGGCCCTGAACCAATTACAACTACGTCAAATGAATTCATATTTTTTTTAACTTTTTGATGTTTATATACGATGTACAAATGTACGCTTTTCTAAAATAACTCTTTACACGATTCGGTGTTGTTTTTATGATAAAAAAGCCATTTTGCACTAACAAATAACTTTTAAACTCTTTTGTGCGACTTCGATTACAAAATGGTTGGTATCAAATTCATAATATTCCCCATCTATTTGTGCTCCATTCTTTGGGCTGTGCTTAATTTCAACCTCTATTTTGGTTGTTTGCACATAATCTGTTCGTCTAAATTTTTCTGTTTTTTTCAGTAAAACATATAGCCCAAAGGTCAATTGTTTTAAAATACCAATTTTAGGTACCATTAAATAATCCAATAACCCATCTGTAAGGCTTGCTTGAGGCGTCAAACTCATGTTATATCCCATTTCATTTGAGTTGGAAATAAACAACAACAAGGGATTTACTTCTTTTGTCACTCCATTATAGGTTACACGCATCTGTTTCGCCTGATAATGCTGAGCAGAATTTAAAGCGGCACGAATATAGGCCCCCAATTTTCGCTTGCCTGATTTTTCGTATTGTTCAATAATGGTCGCATCAATTCCGAATCCCATATTACTAAAGAAATACTCTCCATTCAACACCCCCACATCCATAGCAACAACTGATTGTCTTTGGATGACTTCAAGGGCTTTATCAATATCTTTAGGAATAGACAAATTAGAAGCTAATCCATTACCTGAACCAACAGGTACTACGCCAAATAGTACATCTTTGTGTACTAACTCAGTAGCCACTTCATGAATTGTACCATCCCCTCCACATGCGACAACAATTGATGCCCCTTGTGTTAGCGCTAATTTGGTTAATTCAATGGCGTGTTTTTTGTGAGTAGTTAAATGAACAACAACGTTATATTTTTCGCTGGGAAAAAAAGTTCTAATATGTTCTTCTGTAATATTGTGTTTACCTTTTCCTGAAATAGGATTAACGATAAAATGAATATGAATCATACAACGACGATAAGGGATTGAAAAAATACGTATTCCTCCGTATTTTATTTTTATTATAACAAGAAAGTCAACTTATGTTGACTTTCTATACGGTTGGTCCTTCCCACTCCATAATTCCTCCAAGTAAATTAAAGGTGTTTTCAAACCCTAATTGGTTCATCAACATACAAGCTTGGTTACTTCTTCCGCCTGCTTTACAATACACGTAGTAGTTCTTTGTTTTATCCAATTGCTCTACTGCATCTAAAAAACCTTGACCTTTATAGATATCAATATTGATTGCATTGGGAATTGAAACTTCTTCGACCTCTTCATCTGTGCGAACATCTAACATAACAGCGTTGCTATCATTTTGATATTGTTCCCACCATTGTTCTTGTGCTAAATCCATTTTTTGCTTACTTGTTTTAATAGCTTCAAAGATAAAGTTATTTTGCGTGTTATCTATTATTTCGCGCTAAAAAAAGACTTTTGGTAGGATTTATTGTTTTACTTTGTTCTATCAATTACAAGAAATAATTTATGTCATCACATCACATCGTTCGAGATGATCAAGAACCTGCCTTAATTATTGCTAATGGGGCGGCATGTAGTCAAGATTTATTAGATCAATTACTAGAATGGTCTCCTTATATTGTAGTATTAGATCAAGCGATAGAACGAGTTATTGAACTGAACATCAAGGTAGATGTATTGATTGGAGATTTTGATCGAGATTTTGATCCAACCGTATATCTTGCCAAACAGTATCCTTTAGAAATTATACACAGCCCCGATCAAGAAACTACAGATTTGGAAAAAGCGTTAAATTTCTTACTAACCAAAGGAATAACGGCTGCTAATGTTATTTGGGCAACTGGTAAAAGAGCAGATCATACCTTCACGAATATTACAACTTTAGTGAAGTATCGCAATAGCATGAAAATAGTTATCCTCGATGATTATTCTAAAATTTTCCGGTTACCTTCTACCTATAAAAAATGGTATACGAAGGATACTATTTTATCTTTGATTCCCGTTGGAAAAGCTGGCGGAATTACAACATCTAATTTGAAGTACCCTTTGTTGAATGAAGCCTTAGAACTCGGCATTCGCACAGGATCAAGTAATAGTGTGCTAGAAGATGGTATAGTCAGTATCACCTATGAAAGTGGCGATTTACTATTAATGGAATGCACGGATTAATTTTGTGTTTTCACTCTTATTAAATAACAAATTGAGCGAAAAATACCCGTGTAAATTATATAAAAAAAGGGACTCTGTTGAGTCCCTTTTTTAGTATCGTTACTTGATTATTTTCCTAAGAAAATTTGGAAACCTAGAGATAATCCTAATCCATTATGTGCAGAAGCACTTGCTTGATTAGATTTACTGTAGTTATATCCCACAATTGCTTCTAAGGCAACGTTACGAGAGACGAAGTGAGAATACCCTGCATTAATGTTAAATGCGAAAGATGTATCGCTTTCTCCTGCAACTTCAGCACCTGAAATACCTACAGCACCTTGTCCAAAGAAACGTCCTGTAGCACTAGCTCCCTCTGGGAAATAGTATCTTGCAAATGGCATAACTTTATAACTCCAAATGTTATCACCGTCTTTTACTGTTTGAAACCCTGTTCCAATCTCAAGACCTACCGCAATTCCATCAGAAATAAAATAACCTGCTCTTGGTGTTACATTAATATTAAAACTCTCTTCTTCGAAACTATATCCAGTTGATCCTAAAGCTCCCCCAACAATCCAGTTTCCTTTTTTGATTGGTGTTGTTCCAACATCTTCAGATAATTTTGGTGTTTCTACTAATTTTCCTTTTTGTGCATGTGCAATTGTCATACTACCTAACAATAATGCTGCAATCAATGTAATCTTTTTCATCTTTTTTGCTTTTTTAATTATACCTATTTTTCTTAGCTGCCTTCATCAAGTTTGGGATAAAAATTCTCGTTTTAATACTAACAAGCTTTTATTCGTACAGATGAGACCGTTAATTAAATATTGTCGAAGTTCTTCCTTATTGGGATGGGTAATGTATTTCGCCCACTCATCCGAAAGAAGTACTTTCTTAATTTCGCTTATGCGTTTTGCTGTGTCTTTGGCATTTCTGCGAAACGCATCGCTACCGTTAAGACTTGCATAATGTTTAAACGTCACTTCTTTTTGCAAAAAATTAACACTTATAACATAGTTATTTTCTCTTTCATCATTGGGATAAAAACTAGACCAGGCGGCATAACCAACTGTATACCCTTGATTTGCATGTTTGTCAGAAATCAATTTCCATCTACAATTCGCAACTCTCCCCCAATGATTTGCATATCTAAAAATACCTTGTGCATCAAAGAAATAACAACTCCCTTTTTCACTTTTAAAATTGGGTTTTTTATCTGCTATTTCTTCCATCGGAACTTCTGTCCATTCACAATATGTATGTTTAAAAAAATTCGTCGCGTTGTATTTTTTCATTTACACCTTCAATTCTTCACTTTCATTTACGATAACGATACCATTCTCAATCAACTTTGTTTTCGCTTGTTTCAGTCCTTCAACTGTAATTGGCTTCGTTGCAAAATCTAAAAAATAAGTTTTAAACCCTGCATTCTTAGCATCCATTGCGGTATAAAACACACAAAATTCTGCTGCCAATCCACAAACATACACTTCTGTAACTTGTTTATCCTTGAGAAAACCTAGAAGCCCTGTCGAATCAATTTTATTGTTATCGTAAAAACCGCTATAGGAGTCGACTTGTTTATTCATTCCTTTTCGAAATACAGCAGCGACGGAATTACTCTTCCACGCTTTACTAAATGCTGCTCCTTCCGTTCCTTGTACGCAGTGATCAGGCCATAATACCTGCGGTATTCCATGCACTTCAACCACATCGTATACGTGCTGATTGAGATGCTGAGAAGCAAAACTTTGGTGATCCAAAGGATGCCAATCTTGCGTTGCAACAATCAAATCAAAACGATCTTGTATTGCATTAATATAAGGGATAATTACATCCCCCTCTTTCACTGCTAAGGCTCCGTTCGGTAAAAAATCAACTTGTAAATCAACTACCAATAAAGCTTTCATAAGTTACTACTTTTATTTTAAATTATAACAAAAAAAGAAACGAAAAATATATTTTATTTACTATCTCTCAAATTCTTTCAATGTTTTTACGATAATAGACACACAATCCAACAATTGTTCATCATTCATTACTAAAGGTGGTGCGAAGCGAATAATATTACCGTGTGTAGGCTTAGCCAATAATCCGTTATCTCTTAATTTCAAGCAGATATTCCAAGCTGTATCACTATCCTCTGTATCGTTGATTAAAATTGCATTCAACAATCCTTTTCCACGTACTAAAGTACAGATGTTGCTTGTTTCGATATATTTTGTTAATTCACTTCTGAACAATTGCCCTAAACGTTCTGCATTTTCTGCTAATTTTTCGTCCAATACAACATCCAAAGCCGCAATAGCAATTGCTGCTGCCATTGGATTTCCACCAAAGGTAGATCCATGTTGTCCTGGTTTGATTACGTTCATGATTTCATCATCTGCCAATACAGCTGAAATAGGGTAAGCACCTCCTGATAAAGCTTTTCCTAATACCAGGATATCTGCTTTTACATTTTCGTGTTGGATTGCCAACATTTTACCTGTTCTAGCGATTCCCGTTTGTACTTCATCTGCAATGAACAATACATTGTGTTGCTCACATAGTAATTTTGCTTCTGCTAAATATCCTGTTTGCGGTACATAAACTCCTGCTTCCCCTTGAATAGGTTCAACCAAAAATCCAGCAATTGTTGCACTATCTTTTTCTAATGCTGCTCTTAAAGCATCAATATTATCATAAGCCACACGGATAAAACCATCCGTATAAGGACCGTAATTTTTTCTAGCTTCTTCATCATTTGAGAACGAAATGATTGTTGTAGTTCTTCCGTGGAAGTTATTTTCACAAACAATAATTTTTGCTTGATTTTCAGCAATTCCCTTCTTCTCATATGCCCATTTACGACAAACTTTCAAAGCCGTTTCCACTGCTTCAGCTCCAGAATTCATTGGCAATACTTTATCATACCCCATCAATTCAGTGATTTTCTTTTCATAC
Organism: Myroides gitamensis; assembly: GCF_029894455.1. Lineage (NCBI taxonomy): Bacteria > Pseudomonadati > Bacteroidota > Flavobacteriia > Flavobacteriales > Flavobacteriaceae > Myroides > Myroides gitamensis. The sequence goes on along the minus strand of NZ_JARYHN010000001.1, from coordinate 566,785 downwards.
ACTCCTAATTGATCGTTGTAGAAAGCACGAGAAGTCAACATCAATGTATTGGCTTGTTTCGTCATTGCTTCAATAATTCTCGGATGACAGTGTCCTTGATTTACTGCTGAATAAGCAGATAAAAAGTCATAGTATTTTTTCCCTTCAACATCCCAAACATACACTCCTTCACCTTTTGATAATACAACTGGTAGTGGATGGTAGTTATGTGCTCCGTATTTATTTTCTAAAGCAATAGCTTGTTCTGAAGTTATTTTTCCTGACATAATAGTATCTGTTTTAATTTACCTGCAATTTACTTCTTTTTATGCACATAATTCGAAAAATACATTCATCTACCCTATTTTACACTTGTTTGTTCCTAAAAAACCGAATGCTTGTTCTTTGTGTATTTTTAGCATTCATCCTCAAATAAATCAAACTGCAGTCCCTATCTATTTATTTTGTTCTATTTTTTTCATCAATCCTTTAAATCTATTGCAGAAGTTACAATGAAAAAAGAAATAAAAAAAAGTGACCAAATTACCTTTGATCACTTTTTTTTCTATTTGCTTATTTTAATTTTTCTTCAATTTCGGTCCATTTTGTTGGATCTTCTTTGATGTCGATATAATAATCATACAACATACGAGTTAATTTTACTTCCACTCGTTGTCCCATCACTTCATTCAAGGTAAAATAACCGTGAAATTCTCCACCTTTTTTAATCAATGGCGGTTTTTCTGCATGTGGATTCCAAGGCGAGAAATTACTCTTATCATCTCCATAAACACCATATTTATTCCAAATAGATTTTTTATTGTATTCATTGCCATAAATTCCATTCGAATTCCACACCGAATTTTTATTTTCTGAGGGGCAATTCAGACAACCTAAATATTCTTGAGCTTTATTGTTGCTGTAAATTTCTAAAATTTGCGCTTTTAAATTAAAGGAAACAAGACAAAATAAAGCAACTAGTACATTAATTTTCTTTCTCATTTTTTTGTTGTTTTGCTCCTTGCAAATTACAATATATTTTACATTTTACCCTTATAGAATCTTTTCTTATTTGTTAAATTATAGTGCGATAAAAGACGTTTATATCATTTAAGCTAAATTTTCACTCTATTTCATTTATTTTCAACAAACATCACCCTTATTTACTGTTAATAACATAATAAAATTTATTTTTTTATAAAAAAAGAGTACTTTTAATGTTTACTAGCTATGTAACATTTATTCTATCAGGAATATAGTACGTATACGCTATATTATGTAGCACACATTTCACAAAAACTAATTTTTATGCAAAGCCAACGCTTATCTCTTACTATACTTGATCATCATGACAATGCTTTTATGATGGAAATTGTCAATACCCCTGGTTGGTTAAAATTCATTGGTAATCGCAATATTTACAGCGCATTAGACGCACAACTTTACATTCAAAATATTTTAGACAATCCATTATTTACCTATTGGGTGGTTCGCCTCCATACAGATCAAAGTCCTATTGGTGTTGTTTCGCTTATTAAGCGAACACACTTGGATGCTCATGATTTAGGTTTTGCTTTTCTTCCTCATCACATGAATATGGGCTATGCACATGAAGCTGCTTCCAAGGTCATTGAGCACCTAAAAAACAATCAATTACACACCAAGCTATATGCAACAACGCTACCAGAGAATAGAAGTTCAATTAAACTCTTAACTCGTCTAGGTTTTCATTTTATTGAAACCATACATCCTGAAGATGAACTTTTGAATTTGTATCAGTTGGAACTAAATAAAGGATTGGAGGTATAAGAATAACCGCCAGAAATCCTCCTTATCTTTGGTAGATAAAAACCATATAAAGTACTTCTTCCTATGAAATGTATATTATGTCAAAGTCAGTTAACCCATAAAGTTGATCCGCACTATTATCACTGTGACACTTGTTTTGCATACGTCAAAGATGTTCAATATTACTTTTCGGAAGAACAAGAAAAAAAGCACTACGAATTTCACAATAACGATGTCAATGATTTAGGCTATCAAAAGTTTACCTCACCCATCACCAATGAAATTCTCCTGCGTTATCAACCCGATACTTTAGGATTGGATTTTGGTTGTGGCAAAGGCCCTGTTATTACTAAACAATTAGTTGACCGTGGCTATGCAATCAACTTATATGATCCTTATTTTTATCCGGATAAATCATACCAAAATTACCAATATGATTATATTTTCAGCTGTGAAGTATTTGAACACTTGTATCATCCTCATGAAGAAATTTTACATTTAAAAGGACTATTAAAACCTAAGGGAATGTTGTTTGTTATGACACATCTCTATGCTAATCAAAAACCTTTCGAATCGTGGTATTACCGCAAAGATGAAACTCATGTTTTTATTTATACTGCTCAAACCTTTGAATATATCGCACAACACTATCAATTCACTATACTAAAGATCACAGAGCGTTTTATTGCTTTAGCCTCCTTAGACTAAGAAAGTGATTTTTTCTAGTTCAGTACCAAATGATTCAACAAAAAAGGAGTAATTCAGATGAACTACTCCCTTTCTTATATACTGCTTGTTACCAAGCAGTAAGAACAATAAAAAAAAATTATGAAATCTTTATATGTTTAGAAAAATCGAGGTGCGACTTTTCTTCTTTTCTTATTTGCAAGCTCAAACTTCATGAATATCTCATGAGAACCTGAGTGATAATTTGCTAGTTTACTGGTATCTGCATCATAGGTATACCCTACAAACAAACCGTCTGAAACTTGAAAACCAGCTAATCCACTTACTGAAGCATCCCAACGATAAGCAGCACCTAACGTGAACTTTTCATAGAACCAGAAGTTGGCAGTAAGATCAACTTGTAAGGGTGCACCTGTTACCACTTTTACTAAAGCAGCAGGTTTAAATTGAACCTGGTAATTCAAATCAAATACATAACCTCCCATCAGATAAAAATGAGTTTTCTCATTCATCACCTTATAGTCATTATCATTGTAAATCGTACTAGACAAAATCATAGGAACAGATAATCCGACATAGGCTTTGTCAGAATATAAATAGACCCCTGCCCCAACATTACCTGAAAACTTATTTGTGATATTGTTTTCTGCCACAGGATCTGTTCCATCATAGATATGCAATTTATTGTAATCGACATCCAAAAGAGATCCTGTTCCTTTTAGTCCAAATGCTAATTTATAGTCATAGTTTAAGTTCACGGTATACGCTAAATCAACGGATAAACTATTTTGATCTGTCACTCCTAAACGATCATTTTTAAAGTGAACGCCCATCCCTAAACCATTATCTGTTAAAGGTGTTGTTACAGATAAGTGTGCAGTTTTAGGAGCTCCTTCTAGGCCTACCCATTGTGTGCGATACAATCCAAAAATCTGTAGTCGATCAACACTACCTGCATAAGCAGGATTGATGACTGCAGGATTATACATGTATTGGGTATATTGCGGATCTTGTTGAGCAAAAGTTTGTTGGATACTCAACCAACTCAAACTAATCAGAACAAAGGACTTTATTGTGTTTTTTATTTGCATAGCATTCATTTTTAATTCGTTTCAAGGTGGAGATTAGCTGCCTTTTTAATCATGCGACTTCCATTGGCATCTTTGTATTCGTAGGTAACAACATAGTAATAGGTTCCACTTGAGAGTTTAGCTCCTCTATCTACTGTTACTTTTCCTTCTGAATATCCTTTAAAGACATTACTACTTCCATCTCCTTTTGGATCGTATCCTGTAGTTTCATATACTCGTGCACCCCAACGGTTGAAAATTTCTACTTTATTGTTGGGATAGTTTTGGATATTTTCAATGATGAAATAGTCATTTTTTCCATCACCATTGACTGTTACGAGGTTATAGATGACAACATCTCCGTCTGTAATCCATTCTTTCTTAACTGCTGCCAGCGTAAAAAAACCATAGCCTTTTACACCCGCAATTGTGGTTACTTCTTGGGTTGACATATCCACAACTCCTCCTTCATCTACCCATAATTGTTGCCTTGCATCCCAACGTACAATGTGTAACTCTTCTTCGGGATTAGTTAATATTTCGGGTGCTGTAGTGGATTCATCCCAACTTAACGTCAACAGTACATCACTGTGTTTATCGTTGCCTTTATTAATAATCCAATATTCTTGATCATTAAGCTTTTTAACCACACCTACACTATTTGGACGTGCCTTAAAAAAAGCGGGATCATTATACACATATTGACCGATGAAAACAGCGTTATCTTCTTTAGGAGCAGAAATATGCGCCGAACGATATTTTCCTCCATCTCCACTGGGATAAGTAAAAGATTCATTCCCAATCTTCTCTATGGCTCCTTGAATATGAGATGCATCACTAACTTGGTGTACCTTAGCTCCTTTTTTAAACGTAAACATTCCATTAGATACTTTTGTTATGGAATTATAAACTGAATCCACTCGAATAATTCCATTTTGAAACTCTACTATTCCTGAAACATCAATGTTATTTCTTAAATCAAAAGCCACATCGTGTACTGGGCTATCAAAGGTAATATGATGAAAGGAAGCCATTTGGTTCCCTTTAAGTTGCTTGACTTGTTGAGAAGATTCTTCTGTTTTAAATATGGTAGTAGAAGTCGTATTATGCGTTGTCAATCCATACGATCCATCATTAGCAAAATTTTCAAAATAAATTACCGTACCATCATTAGTCATCTCACCTGATTTACTATTTTCAAAATCTCCTTTAAAGAATACTAGACTTTCTGGTGCTATACTCAAGATACCTTCATTTGTAATCGGATCGGTACTTTGTCCATAAAGTAGTAGACCGTTGAAGACTAATAGCCATACGATATATTTTCTTCTCTTTTTCATCCTTTTTTTGTATTAATTTTGATTGTTCTTCTGATCTCAAAGGGTAAATCTCACTTCCGTATCATCATCATAAAAAACAAGGAATATTACTGCAAGATTGTATTCAATGCATTTACATTTCTTCACTTTGATCTCAATTTATTTGATTTACAAAATCATTTATTTACATTTTATCAAGTACCGTACCAAAAAAATCTCAATATTAGATTTTATTCTATTTTCACAACAAAAAACAAACACAACAAACTGATAACAAATATTTTAACCCATAAAAACAAATATTTAAAAAACATGGATTATTTATTTAAAAAATTTTATCCTTTCATCTTACCCCTTTCTTACCTGATTAATTTTAGCATAAAAAAAAAGGATTAGCTGTTTCCAGCTAATCCTTTTCAATTGAAAAAATTAAATTACTTATGTTACATTACTTACAAGTTCACAATGATAAATTCACTTCGTCTATTTTCTTGGTGTTGTTCGTCGGTACATTCTACACCATTGCTACATGTATTCACCAATTGACTCTCGCCATATCCTTTACCTGTCAAGCGTTTTGCTGCTACACCCTGGCTGATCATCCATTGAATCGTAGCTTGCGCACGACGCTCAGATAAAGCCATGTTATACGCGTCATTTCCGCGGCTATCGGTATGCGAACGTACGTCAATCTCCAGTTTTGGATGTTCAAGCATGACGTCAACAACCTTTTGCAATTCAACTTGTGCATCCGGACGAATCACTGCAGAGTCAAAATCAAAGTGAATCGGTGATAATTTCAATTTCTTGAATAAATCATGCCCTTTCTCAATCAATTCTATTTGAATGTTCACGCGTTGCTGCGCATCGCGGTTGGTATCTACTTCAAATTCCTTAGAAAAATATCCTTCTTTATGAACTTGAACGCGATACTGCTGACCACAGAATAACTTCTCAGCGCTATAGTATCCTTGCTCATCGCTATATACCTTTTCAACGACTTTATTCTGCTGGTCGTATACCGTGATTTCTACCCCTTGAATACCGCCATGGGATTCGAGATCCGATACCACACCGTCCATGATTTGATAACATGGTTTTTCTACAAATAAATACACGTCATCGGCTCCATGTCCGCCTGCTTTATTAGAAGTAACAAACCCTTTCTTCGAAGCAGTGTCAATATACAAACTGAAATCGTCAAAAGAACTGTTGATATCCGGTCCTAAGTTAACTGGTACTCCCATCTTCCCATCGGGATTGATCTTGGATTTGTACAAGTCCAATCCTCCAAATCCGGGGTGGCCATCACTGGAAAAATACAACATATAATCACTCGAGATAAAAGGGAAAGTCTCACGTCCTGCCGTATTCACCTCGTGACCCAAATGTTCAATTGGTCCAAATCGACCTGTTTCATAGATACTCACGCGGAATAAATCCGATTGACCTAAGCTTCCCTGGCGATCCGAAACAAAATACATCCATTTCTCGTCTGGAGTTAATGCTGGGTGAGCCGTGTTATAATCCGCTACGTTGAAAGGCAATTCCTCCACTGTCCCCCAACTTCCATCGCTTTGTTTGCGAGATTTGTAAATCTTCAACAAAGACGATTCTTCCTCGTTGTATTGGGCGCGTTTGCCCCCGCGTACTGAACCATTATTACTAGTAAAATACATCGTATTCCCATCTTTTGTAAAGATAGCCGTTCCCATATTTAGCTCTTTGGAAGCAATCTCCTTGGCGAATAAAACAGGATCGCTAAAGCTACCGTCTTGGCCAATGGTCGTGGAATACAACTTGGTATATTGTTGATTGGTCCAACTGTGAACCTTGTTTTTCATTTCATCACTCTCGCGAGAAGAAGTAAAAATCAATCGATTGTCTAAAAGTGTAGCCCCATAATCCGAATGCTCGCTATTGGTAGACAGATTAACCAAGGTAAAACGAGACGATGGTAGGGTTTGATCTACTAATTCTTCGTGGGAAATGAATAACTGGGCGCGAGAATCCGAAGACTGAAGCTTCGCAAACTCTTGCAACACTTTATCGGCCTGTTCGGTATAATTCATCGCTTTTAGTGTTTGCCCATAGCGATAGTAATATTCTTTGTCTAAAGCACTTACATTCTTATCGGCATAAGAACCTTGAAACAATTCGTCATACCACTTAAATGCTTCAGCAAACTTGCCATTGAAGTAATAGGAATCGCCGAGTTTACTCAAAACAGAGGCGTTTGCCTCGCCTTTCTCAACCATCGTTTCATATACCTTAATTGCATCAATATAGGCATACGTATCAAAGTTGCGATCAGCTTTGCGCTCTTTTCTATTTTGTCCCAAGCTACTTATACTTGAAAATAGTAAACAAAGCAGGACGCCATTAACTATATATTTTCTAACCATATATGCTTGTCTTTAGAAGAAGCGAGGAGCCACTTTTCTTCTGTTGTTATTAAATAATTCAAATTTCATAAAGATCTCATGAGAACCCGAATGGTAGTTGGAGAGCTTGCTGGTATCTGCGTCATAGGTATATCCTACAAATAGGCCTTCAGTCACTTGGAATCCTGCCAATCCACTAACAGAAGCATCCCAACGATACGCTGCTCCCAAGGTAAACTTATTGTAGAACAAAAAGTTTGCCGTCACATCTACCTGTAAAGGCGATCCTGTAGCCACTTTTACCAAAGCGGCTGGTTTGAACTGAATGTCGTGATTGATATCAAATACATACCCCCCCATCGCATAAAAGTGAGCTTTCTCTTTCATCACTTTATAGTCGTTGTCGTTGTAAATACTATTAGACAAAATCATAGGAGCCGACAACCCTACATACGCTTTATCGGAATATAAATAAACCCCTGCGCCTATATTACCTGAAAATTTATTGCTGATATTGTTTTCCGCAATTGGATCTGTTCCGTCATAGATGTGTAATTTATCATAATTCACATCCAAGAGTGATCCACTGGCTTTTAATCCAAAGGCCAATTTATAGTGGTAATTCAGATTGACGGTGTACGCTAAATCAATCGATAAGCTGTTTTCGTCCATCACACCTAAATGGTCATTCTTAAAGTGAAAGCCCATACCCAAACCGTTATCAGTCAAAGGTGTTGTTCCCGAGAGGTAAGCCGTTTTAGGCGCTCCCTCTAAGCCCACCCATTGGGTGCGGTATAATCCGAAGAGTTGCAAGTGATCTACACTTCCAGCATAAGCCGGGTTGATCGTTGCGGGATTATACATGTATTGTGTGTATTGCGGATCTTGTTGAGCCAAGGCTGGATACATACTCATCAAACCTAAACAGCTCAGCAAAACCTGCTTGATTGTGTTTTTTCTTTTCATTGCTTCCGGTGTTAATTGGTTTCAAGGTGTAAATTCGCCGCTTTTTTAATCATGCGACTTCCATTGGAATCGGTGTACTCATACGTAATCACGTAATAATACGTTCCACTGCTGAGTTTGGTTCCTTTATCTACAGTAACCTTACCTTCAGAATAACCCCTGAAAACATTGGTACTTCCATCCCCATGCGGGTCATACCCTCTAGTCTCATAAACGCGAGCGCCCCAACGATTGAAGATCTCAACCTTATTGTTGGGATAGTTCTTGATGTTATCAATGATAAAGTAGTCGTTTTTCCCATCTCCATCTGGAGTAACTAAGTTGTAGATTACAATATCTCCGTCTAACACCCAGTCTTTATTAACTGTACCTAAAGTGAAAAAACCATAGCCTTTTACCGTACCAATGGTTGTTACTTCTTTGGTAGACATATCCACAACTCCACCTTCATCAACCCAAATTTGCTGTTTGGCATCCCAGCGAACAATGTGCAATTCTTCCTCTGGATTGGTTAACACAGCGGCAGCTGTAGTAGATTCATCCCAAGTTAGAGTCAACAACACATCACTTTGCTCGTTGTTCCCCTTGTCGATAATCCAATATTCTTGGTCATTGATTGCCTTGATAACCCCTACCGTATTGGTACGAGCCTTGAAAAAAGCAGCATCATTATACACGTATTGTCCTAAAAAAACATCGCCATCCGCTTTAGAAGCTGAAATACGAGCAGGACGATATCGCTCGCTATCGCCTATTGGATAGATAAAAACTTCGTTTCCAATCTTTTCTACCGCGCCTTGAATATGAGAAGCATCCCCCATAGACTGCGCTTTTCCGCCTTTTTTAAAGGTAAACATCCCGTGGGAAACCTTCGTTACTGGATTGTAGGTGGAATCAACCAAAATGATTCCATTTTGAAAATCAACTAAACCTGAGGCATCTATATTATTCTTTAAATCAAAGGCTACTTTACTCACCGGACTATCAAAAATCACATTGTAAAATGAGGCAATCTCATTCCCCGCGATTTGTTTAGCTGTTGTTGGCAGACCTTCAACTGTAAAAATAGTGTTCGAAGTGGTGCTTCCCTTAGTCAAACCATAGCCTCCATCATTGATAAAATCGTGATAATACATCACAGTTCCATCATTGGTGACATCTCCAGATACTTGATTTTCGAAGGTTCCTTCAAAGGAAACTAAACCTGCTGAAGATACAGAGAGGATTCCTTCGTTACTTGTCAAAGAAGGATCTTCTTGTCCATATAGTATTATACTACAACAATTTGCAAGTACTAGTGTATATATTATTTTCTTCATCATATCTCTTACTTAAGTGAAAGGGAGACCGAATGTTTGTAAAACATTCGGGTCCCTTTATTTACATTTCTTACTATCTCACTACGTTTGGTTGGTGTTCCTGTGCGTAGTCAATGGCCCAGTGTACAAGGTTTAATAAGAACCATGAGTTATAAGTTTCATCACCTACTAATGGTTGCCCCGTAACTGTTGAATTCATAGGATAATCATAAGCTTTAGTTTGACCAGATCCGTCAGTAGTTACATATCATCCTCCCATAAATAAAGCGTTATTTACACCTACAAAACCAAGTGTTTTGTGCACATAAGAAAAACTTAAATTTGTATTTCCGTTGTACGCAATTTGCTCAAAATCATAAGGTAGATTGGTAATACTAAATGAAGTAGGATATCCTCCACTAATGTTACGACCATGTAATGCAATATTGCCATATGCACCTCCAAAATGAGAAGTACGACTTCCTAATATCATTTGATTGGCATATCCTGACGAAACCATAGTACTTGGGTTAGTTTTACCATAACCATAAGTCTGTGTCGCGATAGTATAACCTAATTTTTGGAAGAAACTCTCCATATAGGTTTTATTACCTTCTCCATACATCAATACTCCATTTTTATTTTTTACATAATTTGCTAAATCTGTCAGTTGTTGATTTTGTTTTGCAAAATTATTTTTATTATGCCCTCCGATAAACACCATATCAGCTTGGTCTAATTTAGCTTTAAAAGTAGCAGCATAACCTGTATTTGACATATCTGCGGAAGTATTAACATAATCACCCGATTGAGGATTACTAATTCCGATAATGTCAAGTTTATCGATTCGAACAACTCCATTCCATCCAAAATTCTCTAAGCTACGTACCAATCGAGGACCTCCAGCAAAAGACCATCCTTGCGAAGGGCTTCTGTTTGTTCCTCCTGGATGCCAAGATTCACTGCTTCCTCCAATAGAATACATTTTCATTGCACGATATACATAATCCACATTAATACGTGCTGGAGTACTTTGCACAACTTCACTATTTCCTGTTAAGGTATAAAGGGAAATTGATTTAGGTAAATCTCTTTCTGATCTTCCATAGGCTTTCAACGAAATTTCTTTTGTTCCTCTAGCTACATCACTGTCTTCGATAATGCCTTGACCATAGAAATAAACCCCGTTAAATGTATTCGTTCTAATTTCATATTCACCTGGAGCTTGCGGAACAAGTGTTACAAGAAGCATAAATTGTTCACTTCCATTATCAGGCATCTTTGTACGTGGCGTAATAAAAGGAGTTCCACCTTGACTCACAGATCGATGCATACTAAAGAGTCTTACATTTCTCATTTCGTAATTCACAGGAGCTCCAAATACTGGAATATCATAATCACATCCATTGACAATACTTTCTTCAATTGGATAACTTGAATCATATTCATGGGCACCTTTTGAAACCAATTTTAGTTTCACAGTAAGCCCTCTATTTCCTACGGTTGGTTTTCCTGTCCCGCGTTTAGGCGTTAGCACTACATTTTGGATATCATCTCTTAAATTGTTAAATACAAAATCAGTTTGTCCTGAAGTAAATTCAATTTTTTCTGTTTGATGTCCATATCCTGTACCAGTAACTTCAATTGTTCCAATTAATTCTCCACGTCCTGGAGCAACTACTTTTAATGGGACATGAATTTTATTTGCATCTGTTAGCACCGTATTATATTCAAACTCTCCTGTATGTGAGATTCGATTATTTGGATCATTACACAAAAAGTTAGCGTATAAAGGTTCTATTTTTACACTATGCGGAAAAGACTCTGCTGAGTGTCCTAATTCCACCTGAACGTGAGAATTAGTAAAGAAATCTAATGGTGTATTACGTGGAACAACAGGTGCTCCTTCTCCTCTAAGTACAACCTTTGCTGTTCTTGCAGCAATCTCTGCATTGGTTAGTCTATGTGTTCCTGAAAAGCGAATTCCATTATTATCTGAGGTAGTAATCTCAACGATTCCACCCATTGTAATATCTTTAATTGTGGCTTCTAAATTTCCACTTCGAGCATTTGTTAAATCTACTCTAGTGTAAAATTTACCAACAGAATCAATTCTACTAATTTTATATTTTAGCGATTCTTTCTCTACAAAGTTGTAAACAACACAATTGGCTTCTTTTCCATTTAATATAAATTTAATGATATCTCCTTGGCTAGTTGGAACACCATTTCCGTCTCTTGTATATCCTTTAATTGGAGTACCTGACCCTCTTAATACAATATGATAGTTTCCAGCTTCAGGAAAAATACCTGAGCCTTCAAATGCATATCCATTAGCATCACTTCCATTTAAAGCTGTTGCCTCTACCTTATAAGTTCCAGGTGTAGAAACACTTACTTCAAGAAAAATAACATTCGCTCTTTCTTTTAGAAATACACCTTCAAAATAGTTTCCTTCAATTTTTATTTTTGAACATTGGCTATTTTGAATGACAAAAGTTGCAGGTTCGATTTCCCCACATAGATTTAACCATCTATCACGAGTTGCATTATAGAACTCCATGCAATCAATGGTTGTATTATAGATCATTAATCCTTGCTGTAAATCAGCTTTTGGAATATTTCTTCGTTCTTCTGTAGTTAATTTAGGAAGTAAAAATCCTCGTTCTACTGAACTCAAGTCCAAAATACTAAAAGGCAACATATCACTGGTAGGGGAACTTACTGAGTTATCTTCCAGTTTCATTCCTCTATTATCTGCTAGATTTTGTGCATTAATTGTAGTTACACTAAAAAAGACAGCTAGTAATACATAATACAATACGTTATATTGTTTCATTTCAAAATTCATATGCATTCTTTTTTTGATTTAAGAAGCTGGAACATATCAAAAGTTCCAGCTTCTTCTTAATTAATTAGTGTCTATTTTCTTTCACATATTCAATAGCCCAAGCCATTAGATTCGCATATAGCACAGCATTATAAACCGTTGTACCTTGATAATATGGTTTTCCTACTGGCGTTCCATCTGCTAAATATCTTGAAGGCCAAACATTTGTACTCGTATTTGTCGCAGTTCCAACAAACCATCCTCCATCTCCTACAAACACATAACCTAAATCTCTGTGTTTCAATGCCCAAACAGATGAAGCATCATTTTGTTTGGTAATTAAAGGAACTATACTACTTGGTAAATTGCTATAGTACCATCCATTAGTAGCATCATTACCTAAATATTTACCACTTAGGTTTCCAAATGGTCCATTAATAATAGGATCATTATTTGCACTACTTAATACTGGGTTCAACATTGTAAATCGGTTATTATATGTAATCCCCGTAGTATGCGTTAAAGCTTCAATAAAGCTCTTTGTTGTTGTATGTACAGTATTCTCATCACTGGTGATCAATACTCCTTTTTGATTTTGAACAAAATCTAATAATACTTGATTTGTCGCAGCTGTTGCATTATATCCAATTACGTTTACGATAATATCAACTTGATTTGAAGTAATGAAATTACGCAGGTTTTCACCCTGATGTCCTGTATCTACGATTCGAATATTATTTACTTTGACTTTTCCATTTGGTCCAAAATTTACCTTACTGTTTAGAATCGCTCCTCCTGCATAAGTATTCGATGTAGAAGGTCCATAACTATTAGAACCTAAACGCAATACTACAATATCTCTAAAGCGAACATCTACTCTAGCTGAACATGTTGTTGTACCTGCTTGGCTATTGGTTGTAATGGTATAATTTAAATTTCCTCCTTCTGTATACCTACCTGAAGGTACTAAACGAATTGTTTGTTGTCCTTGTCCTGTAAATGTACCAGAAGCACTAAAACTAACTCCATTTACTTCATTCGTTGTAATCGAATAAGGTCCTGGATAATCTACATTCACTTGAAGCTCAATAAAATTATTAGCCCCTAAACTTGAATCCACTAAATATGATCCATTTACACGAACCGTATGACATAAAACACTATAGCGGATTGGTTGAACCTCTACTGTAATTTCTGGGAATGTTGTACAAATCGCTGATGTTCCAGGAGTTAAATCTGTAAATTTAATTGCTGTTGTTCCTTTTGGAATTCTAACATCTTCTGGATAGAGTGTAACATATTGAATATTATTTCTATTTGGATTAAAGGCTAAATTCACATTGTTCGCTTTAAAGCTCACTGGTGTTGTAGCATTTCCAACTACAAAAGCTCCTTTCAATTCAATTGAAGTTGTTCCTGGTGCTAATACTTTCACTGGAATTAAAATTGAATTTGCTTGCGTTAATTTTGTATCCTCTTGGTAACTTCCTCTAATCTCAATTTTATTATTGGTATCATCACATACTAATTCAAAGGCAACTGCTTTTACATGTACCATAACACTTACATTGGTAGCACTTGAATTACTAATTGAATTTGTAGTAAAAGTAAACCTGTTAGGATCTGAAACTGGTGTAGAATTTATTGGTGTTCCTTGTCCTACAATTTCTATTCTTTGCAGCCCCTCTGTTGTAAATTCACCTGAACCAGCAAACGACATTCCATTTACTGTATTTGTAGACTGTATTCTCCAAAAACCAGGTGTGGTTACATTGACATTTAGTTCTACCTTATTATCATTCGCATTTAAAGGAACTCCAATATAACCGTTCCATGATGTTGTAACATTTTGCCCTTCAACAATTCTAAAATTAAGCTCTGAAGGTCTTACTTTGATTCGTGTATTGGTACAACTCGTACTCACTTTTCCGTTAATAGAAAAGGTTAATACATCTCCTCCTCCTGTTCCATCATTTCCCGCTAAAGGTGTTCCTAAACCTTCAAGCGCTACGGTATATACACCTGGAGCATTAAAGGTTCCACTTTTACTAAAAGAATATCCATTTTCTGGCGTCGGTGTTGCTGTAACATGGTACGAACCAGCTTCTTGTACATTCAATTGGATATACAAAATATCTGTGTCTCTTAAGAATTTTCCTTGTTCTAAGTAATCCTTACCAGAAGCACTTAAAACAATTCTACTACAATCTGTAACATCTACAATTGCAGGTGGTAAAGTACCACATAAACTCAACCAACGGTTTCCTTCTCTACTCCAATAGTTGATACAATCTGTATCCTTATTGTAAATTACTAAACCATTTCCACGTTCAACATCAGAAATACTAATCGCATTTCTTTCTGCCGTTGTCATACGAGGGAGTAAAAATCCCTTCGTAGAACTCTCTAATTCTAATAGTGTTGCAGGCGCTGCCGTCTGATCACTATTAGCTACCGAACCATCCTTAATCTTTGTTGTATGAAGATTAGTTTGTCCGAATACGGTAGCTATATTAAAAAATACAGCTACCATTATCCATACTATATATTGAATAGATTTCAAATTTAATTTTTTCATCAATAAACTATTTTGACTTATACAATTGATTATTTTAAAAGCGCTTCAATTGCTTCTAAACGCTCCGTTAAATCTCTCACCTCATTTTTCAATACTTGAATTTCATCTGCTTTTTGATCTAACTCCTTCTTCTGTTCAATTACGTGTAAGAAAAGTTCTTCTGTCTTTTCTAATAGTTGAATCGATAATTCAGATACGTTAAATGAATAACCTGTTTCTGTTTTCTCTAATTCACTAATTGGTGTAATTCCAGGTAAATGTCTGTTTGATTTAATGTAGCTATCCACTGTAGATAAATCATTAAATGTATAGTCATACTTCAATGATGAATACCCATCAAAATAATTCTCAAACACATAATCCGCATAGTAGCTATTCGTTGCCGTAATACTACCATTTACACGTAATCTTTCATTTGGCGCAGTAGATTTTGTTTTATAACCAATTCCTACCCAGCCCATTGTATAAATATCTTGATCGTTTTTCGTTGCTTGAACATCACTTCCTGTATACCAAGGTTCTTGTACAAGATCATTAAGAGAAATAATTGTAGTATTCTTCTCTTCGTCTGTATAGATCAACTCACGTGTATCAAGCTTAATATCTAAGTGTGTTAATGTTTCTGAACTATCAAAGATGTCTGTAATATAAATTGGACTCTTCGATCTTTCTTCGTTTTCATATACTAAAGCCTTTCCTAATCCTGCGTAATTATCCTCTAATGAAAGTGAAGTGACCGTTTCTAAATTGTTGCTTCCTGTTGGACCAAACAAATCAGTTCCTTTAATTTCAACATTTTCATCCGCCTCATTATTATACACGAATTTAGTTCCTTCATATTCTCTTGAAGGAAATTCTCCTTCGCGTTTTATTTCTTCGTGTACTTCTAAATCTCCATCGATATAAACATATACTGGATATTTTACAGCTTTCAATGTTGTCTTCGTCTCTTTACTCTTAATTTCATCCGTTAGGTTAAAATTATCATTCGAAGTTTTGATAATGATATCTCCAATCGAATCTCTTACCACAGAAACATCTCCTGTTGTTGAAGAAATAAACTGTTCTAATAAGTTTTTTACACTATTATCATTTAGAATTTTTTCAAAGTCTGTGATAATATCTTGTGTTACTTGGATTACAACATCATCATGATTTCCTGTTTCATCAACAAAATAGTATTCAATGAAACCTGCTGCATCTGCTCCTTTTTCCATTGCAGTTAACGTTTCTGCAAATTCAACAGTAGTAAGATCTTTACCATTATTAAAAGTAAATCCAGCTTTCACAGCTTCTGCATTCACAGCTCCGTCTGTTAATTTTACTGATGCTATTGCTGAATTACCTTTTATAATCGTTTTAAACCTCATTACTATCACCTAACTTGGTAATAAACTCTTGGTTTTCAACTAAATTCGTTACAAACACATCATTATTTGCGATGATTTTTCCTAAATCATTAATTGCAACTGAAAAACTTGCTCCTTCTGTATCCGTGATTACCAAAGTATCAGTAGCCGAATCTACTGCAAATGTTGCAATTTTTGTATTTCCTAAAGCATCCCAGCTAATAACTACAGGTTGCTTGTTTTCATCATAGTAGAAGAAATTATTGTTTACAGTATCATAGCCAACATTACCATAAGTATCCTTTAATTCATTGATGATATTTTTAATGAACTCGTTGTTTTCTGTAATGTGATTAATGAAATCAATGTTATCTCCTAACTTGGTAATAAACTCCTGGTTTTCAACCAACTCAGTTACAAACTTCGTATTCTTAGCAATCTCTTCTACATTTAAAGCAACTGTATTGTCTTCAGAATCCGTGATGATCAACTGATCATTAAGCAACTCAAAACGAACGTTGGTTGTATTAATTGATGACCAATCTACAGGTTGCTGATCACCATCACCATCAATGTAATAGAATTTATTATCTGTAGTGTTGTAGTATACGTTTCCGTATTCTCCTTCTAGCTTATTAATGATTTGTTTAATAAATTCATTGTTCTCTGTTAGGTGATTCGTAAATTCTACACTATCTCCTAACTTGGTGATAAACTCTTGGTTTTCAACCAAATTCGTTACAAACACATCATTATTTGCGATGATTTTTCCTAAATCATTAATTGCAACTGAAAAACTTGCTCCTTCTGTATCCGTGATTACCAAAGTATCAGTAGCCGAATCTACTGCAAATGTTGCAATTTTTGTATTTCCTAAAGCATCCCAGCTAATAACTACAGGTTGCTTGTTTTCATCATAGTAGAAGAAATTATTGTTTACAGTATCATAGCCAACATTACCATAAGTATCCTTTAATTCATTGATGATATTTTTAATGAACTCGTTGTTTTCTGTAATGTGATTAATGAAATCAATGTTATCTCCTAACTTGGTAATAAACTCCTGGTTTTCAACCAACTCAGTTACAAACTTCGTATTCTTAGCAATCTCTTCTACATTTAAAGCAACTGTATTGTCTTCAGAATCCGTGATAATCAACTGATCATTAAGCAACTCAAAACGAACGTTGGTTGTATTAATTGATGACCAATCTACAGGTTGCTGATCACCATCACCATCAATGTAATAGAATTTATTATCTGTAGTGTTGTAGTATACGTTTCCGTATTCTCCTTCTAGCTTATTAATGATTTGTTTAATAAATTCATTGTTCTCTGTTAGGTGATTCGTAAATTCTACACTATCTCCTAACTTGGTGATAAACTCTTGGTTTTCAACCAAATTCGTTACAAACACATCATTATTTGCGATGATTTTTCCTAAATCATTAATTGCAACTGAAAAACTTGCTCCTTCTGTATCCGTGATTACCAAAGTATCAGTAGCCGAATCTACTGCAAATGTTGCAATTTTTGTATTTCCTAAAGCATCCCAGCTAATAACTACAGGTTGCTTGTTTTCATCATAGTAGAAGAAATTATTGTTTACAGTATCATAGCCAACATTACCATAAGTATCCTTTAATTCATTGATGATATTTTTAATGAACTCGTTGTTTTCTGTAATGTGATTAATGAAATCAATGTTATCTCCTAACTTGGTAATAAACTCCTGGTTTTCAACCAACTCAGTTACAAACTTCGTATTCTTAGCAATCTCTTCTACATTTAAAGCAACTGTATTGTCTTCAGAATCCGTGATGATCAACTGATCATTAAGCAACTCAAAACGAACGTTGGTTGTATTAATTGATGACCAATCTACAGGTTGCTGATCACCATCACCATCAATGTAATAGAATTTATTATCTGTAGTGTTGTAGTATACGTTTCCGTATTCTCCTTCTAGCTTATTAATGATTTGTTTAATAAATTCATTGTTCTCTGTTAGGTGATTCGTAAATTCTACACTATCTCCTAACTTGGTGATAAACTCTTGGTTTTCAACCAAATTCGTTACAAACACATCATTATTTGCGATGATTTTTCCTAAATCATTAATTGCAACTGAAAAACTTGCTCCTTCTGTATCCGTGATTACCAAAGTATCAGTAGCCGAATCTACTGCAAATGTTGCAATTTTTGTATTTCCTAAAGCATCCCAGCTAATAACTACAGGTTGCTTGTTTTCATCATAGTAGAAGAAATTATTGTTTACAGTATCATAGCCAACATTACCATAAGTATCCTTTAATTCATTGATGATATTTTTAATGAACTCGTTGTTTTCTGTAATGTGATTAATGAAATCAATGTTATCTCCTAACTTGGTAATAAACTCCTGGTTTTCAACCAACTCAGTTACAAACTTCGTATTCTTAGCAATCTCTTCTACATTTAAAGCAACTGTATTGTCTTCAGAATCCGTGATGATCAACTGATCATTAAGCAACTCAAAACGAACGTTGGTTGTATTAATTGATGACCAATCTACAGGTTGCTGATCACCATCACCATCAATGTAATAGAATTTATTATCTGTAGTGTTGTAGTATACGTTTCCGTATTCTCCTTCTAGCTTATTAATGATTTGTTTAATAAATTCATTGTTCTCTGTTAGGTGATTCGTAAATTCTACACTATCTCCTAACTTGGTGATAAACTCTTGGTTTTCAACCAAATTCGTTACAAAAACATCATTATTCGCGATGATTTTTCCTAAATCATTAATTGCAACTGAAAAACTTGCTCCTTCTGTATCCGTGATTACCAAAGTATCAGTAGCCTCATCTACTGCA
Organism: Myroides gitamensis; assembly: GCF_029894455.1. Lineage (NCBI taxonomy): Bacteria > Pseudomonadati > Bacteroidota > Flavobacteriia > Flavobacteriales > Flavobacteriaceae > Myroides > Myroides gitamensis. The sequence goes on along the minus strand of NZ_JARYHN010000001.1, from coordinate 547,679 downwards.
AATGTTGCAATTTTTGTATTTCCTAAAGCATCCCAGCTAATAACTACAGGTTGCTTGTTTTCATCATAGTAGAAGAAATTATTGTTTACAGTATCATAACCAACATTACCATAAGTATCCTTTAATTCATTGATGATATTTTTAATGAATTCATTGTTTTCTGTAATGTGATTAATAAACTCAACATTATCTCCTAACTTGGTAATAAACTCTTGATTTTCAACCAAATTCGTCACAAACGTACTATTGTTAGCGATTTCTTCAACAGCTAGTGAAACTGAGTTCCCTGCTGAATCAGAAACAATCAAACGATCATTTTCCAAAGTAAAACTAACGTTCGTTGTATTTAATGAAGCCCAATCAATTGGATGTTCATCTCCATTCTCATCATAATACACAAACGTATTATTAACTGAATCGTAATTTACGTTTCCATATGATCCTTTTAATTCCTTGATGATATTTTCAATGAATTCATTGTTTTCTGTGATGTGTTTGATGAACTCAACGTTATCTCCTAATTGAGTAATAAACTCTTGATTCTCCACTAAGTTGGTTACAAATACATCGTTATTTGCGATGATTTTTCCTAAATCATTAATTGCAACTGAAAAACTTGCTCCTTCTGTATCCGTGATTACCAAAGTATCAGTAGCCTCATCTACTGCAAATGTTGCAATTTTTGTATTTCCTAAAGCATCCCAGCTAATCGGTACAATATTCTTGTTCTCATCATAGTAATAGAAAGTATTATTTTCCGTGTTGTATCCAACATTTCCATAAGTATCCTTTAATTCCTTGATGATATTTTTAATGAACTCGTTGTTTTCTGTAATTTGTTTAACAAATTCTACGCTATCTCCTAACTTAGTAATAAACTCCTGGTTATCAACCAAATTAGTCACAAACGTACTATTGTTTGCGATTTCTTCAACAGCTAGTGAAACTGAATTTCCTGCTGAATCAGAAACAACCAAACGATCTTGTTCTAGAGTAAAACTAACGTTCGTTGTGTTTAAAGACGACCAATCAATTGGATGTTCATCTCCATTCTCATCATAATACACAAACGTATTATTAACTGAATCGTAATTTACATTTCCATATGATCCTTTTAATTCCTTGATGATATTTTCAATGAATTCGTTGTTCTCTGTAATGTGTTTGATGAACTCAACATTATCTCCTAATTGGGTGATAAACTCTTGATTTTCTGTTAAGTTAGTTACAAACGTAGTGTTGTTTGCAATTTCTGAAACATTCAAACGAACCGCGTTGTTTTCTGAATCCGTAACAACCAATTGATCGTTAACTAATTCAAAACTAACGTTGGTTGTATTTAATTTAGACCAATCGATTTGATGCTCATTACCATCTTCATCGTAGTATACGAATGTATTATTTGTAGAATTATACGTTACGTTTCCGTATTCGCCTTTTAATTCCTTAATAATGTTTTCAATAAATTCGTTGTTTTCTGTAATATGTTTGATGAACTCAACATTATCTCCTAATTGGGTGATGAACTCTTGGTTCTCTGTTAAGTTAGTTACAAACGTAGTGTTGTTTGCAATTTCTGAAACATTCAAACGAACCGCGTTGTTTTCTGAATCCGTAACAACCAATTGATCGTTAACTAATTCAAAACTAACGTTGGTTGTATTTAATTTAGACCAATCGATTTGATGCTCATTACCATCTTCATCGTAGTATACGAATGTATTATTTGTAGAATTATACGTTACGTTTCCGTATTCGCCTTTTAATTCCTTAATAATGTTTTCAATAAATTCGTTGTTTTCTGTAATATGTTTGATGAACTCAACATTATCTCCTAATTGGGTGATGAACTCTTGGTTCTCTGTTAAGTTAGTTACAAACGTAGTGTTGTTTGCAATTTCTGAAACATCCAAACGAACCGCGTTGTTTTCTGAATCCGTAACAACCAATTGATCGTTAACTAATTCAAAACTAACGTTGGTTGTATTTAATTTAGACCAATCGATTTGATGCTCATTACCATCTTCATCGTAGTATACGAATGTATTATTTGTAGAATTATACGTTACGTTTCCATATTCGCCTTTTAATTCTTTAATAATGTTCTCAATAAATTCGTTATTATTGGTAATATGATTAATGAATTCTACGTTATCTCCTAACTTGGTGATGAACTCTTGGTTCTCTGTTAAGTTGGTTACAAACGTAGTATTGTTTGCAATTTCTGAAACATCCAAACGAACCGCATTGTTCTCTGAATCCGTAACAACCAATTGATCGTTAACTAATTCAAAACTAACGTTGGTTGTATTTAATCTAGACCAATCAATTTGGTGTTCGTTTCCATTCTCATCATAGTAAACAAACGTATTATTGGTTGAATCGTAATTTACGTTTCCATACGTTCCTTTTAATTCGTTGATGATATTTTCAATGAACTCATTATTATTGGTAATATGATTAATGAATTCTACATTATCTCCTAACTTTGTAATGAACTCTTGGTTCTCTGTTAAATTAGTAACGAATGTAGTGTTGTTTGCAATTTCTTCTACAGCTACAGAAACAGCATTTCCTTCTGAATCTGTCACTACCAAACGGTCATTCACCAAAGTAAAACTAACGTTGGTTGTATTTAATCTAGACCAATCAATTGGATGTTCGTTTCCATTCTCATCATAGTAAACAAACGTATTATTGGTTGAATCGTAATTTACGTTTCCATACGTTCCTTTTAATTCGTTGATGATATTTTCAATGAACTCATTATTATTGGTAATGTGATTAATGAATTCTACGTTATCTCCTAACTTTGTAATGAACTCTTGGTTCTCAACCAAGTTCGTAACGAATGTAGTGTTGTTTGCAATTTCTGCAACTGCAAGATATACACTATGATTTTGGTTATCTGTAACTACTAAAGACTCTTCTCCATTTTTTGTAGGGTTTCCTGCAATAGTAAAAGAATAGTTTTTTCGATCAATATAAGTATCACCAGAAAGGAGTGGAGTCCATGCATTTGATTTCCAATAGTAAAATCCTGCAACTAACTCAGTGTTTCCAGTATGATAAACTAATAAACTTTCAATTCTCTCTCCTTCAATAGGATCAAATGCAGTACTAGTCTTCAATTCTACTCTAGGGAGTAAAACCCCTTTTTTTAAAGCAACAACATCTAACTGAGCAGAGCTAGCTGCTTTTTTAGTACCTATACCAACTTGAGCCATTGCTGAACTACTCAATATAAGTGCTACTAACGGAATTAATCTTCTTATCATATTCAATTTTTTTTGTTATACAACTCATAAAATCTTGTCCCACAAAGTTACAACCATTATATTATCTTTAACTATAACATACAATTTTTACAAAAAACACTCATAAATATCAAAATAAACAATATTAAAACCATAAAATTATATTAAATTTGAATTTAAATCATATTCTGCTTTTTGTTAATTATTCGCATACAGTCACCTTTTGTATCTATTAAATTCTATTCCATTGATTTCGCTCTACTTATAGTGGGTTTTAGAATAAAAACAATCTCGAAATGAGCATTTCTTTGCAACGAAAAAAAATTAAATAATTCGTTTCTTGTTTTTTTCACTTTTGAAAGAATAAATATGAAAAACTCAAAAAAAACGTCAGGTGGCACTTCTTTTTACTAAAAGAGCAATACTTCTCTTCATTCAATTAATAATGTGAAATGGCTGTAGTCATCAAGCCAAGCTAAAATATTCCTAACTACTTGACTCTTATTATGAAGGGAGATGTAAAATAGAGTTGAACAGTATTCATATTAACTATCGAATTATATAGAAAATAAATCGATAAAATCGGGTAAAGTATCACGTAGTAAGGCGAACATATTCGATCAACTCTACCCTATATTATATACACTTAGTCTTTATGAAGTATGAACATCAATTATAGACCTTTGTCAATTTTAGAACTATTAATAGTCCGATAAATTTTTGATATTCGGTAAAAATGCACCTCGAATGCAAAATATTTCTCGAATGTCTTTAGGTTCCACTAAAAAGGAATCAAACGCAGGATTATCACTAATGAATAACAATTCTCCTTCTGGTGTATAACGCTTAAAGCGATAACATAAAATTCCTTTTCCTTCTACTACTAATAAATAGATATGCCAAGGTTTAATTTCACTTAAATCAATCTGTTTAGTCAACACATAAGAACTAACCTTTATAGTAGGATACATGTTTTCTACTCCAACCTGAAAAGCCATATCTATTTCTTCTTCCGTTGGAAAAACACAGGTAGGTGAAGTACCGCAGCACTTTTCTGCATTTAAAAAATATTCTATATGATGATCAACAGAGATCATTTTTACACGTCTATTTTCTAAATCAACATTTAAAACTGAATTGGGGTGAGCCAAAAATAAATCATTCAAATCAATTTTATGTTTCTTGCAGATGGCGATAATTTTATCATAACGCATGGTTTCACGAACCTTCCACGAGGATAAAGTATTGGGTTTAATCCCCAATAGGTTAGCTAACTCTAGATCATTCTTGTATCCAAGTAGTTGTTTCAATCTTTTAATTACTTCGTTTGCTTGTAACATAACTTTCTTTCTTTTTCTTAATTCTACATCTTCTTCTGTTCTCTAAAAATCAATTATCTTGCCAGAAAAATCGCAATTTTAGTTTTTAATAAAAATAATGTTAATATTATGTTGTAAAAAAAATGTAATCAACTAAAAATAAACAACATAAAAACAATAAAGCCTATTTTATTTTTAGCTTTTTATTAACAAAAAACTTTTAATTATCAAATAAAAACTAGGTTTAAGCTTCATTAAAAACTTTAAAAAGGATATCAATCACATTGAAAAAATCGCGAATTGCCGTTCCAAAAACATTCGAAACAACGATACATCGATATTGGAAAAATGAAAATTCTTATTATTGAGAATAAAACATACGCTCATTGATACGAAATAAGAATAGCTGCATTATTTAATAGATAATGTAGCAGCAATCTTCCCTTCAAGTGCAATTAAGCAAATTTAAACATTACCCAAAATAAACGGAGTATGGTTGATATTTTTACTACAAAACACCTATAAACCATAAAAAACAATAATGATTAAATATAAATTAACACTTAAATTATAAACCAAACAGTTTAAAATTATTCTAAAGACACACGATTCACCACATTTGATTCTGATAATTTCTCGTATTGCGGGTTTATCTGTATTTCATAAGTAAAAAATACTAAATGTGACATATTGTAGCTAAAAACCACGTACACAATATTTTAAAGAATCTGTATCTCTTTTTGTAAAGAAAAACCATAATTTTGGATAAATTCTGCTCAATAAGGCTCAGAAATGGTTTTAAAAAGACACACCTCCTTACTGATTTTCGAAATTTTAGAGGTGAAGAGCCTCCTTTAAATTCCACTTTTATTTGGTTATTTAACCTCAACTTGTGAAGAATGAAAAAAAAAACGCCAGGTAAAACTACCTAGCGTCTGTAAAAATACATTTATTTTGTTTATTCCAATTCAAAACTAATTGATACGGATGTATTAATTTCAATTTCACCAACTGCTAATGTTTGATCCATTGATTCATCAGCTGCAGCTCCTTTCAAAGCATACATCGGTCTAAAAACAGGGGGCATAGAACCTCCACCATCATTTACAACTAATACTTTTCCAACCTTTTGTCCCAAAGCCGTTGCATAATCTGTTGCTTTTTTCTTTGCTTCTTGCACAGCTAATTTTCTAGCTTCTGTTTGGTAAGAAGCTAACTGAGAAGATTTATATTCTACTCCATCGATTCGATTCACACCTTTTCCCATCACTCCTGCTACCAATACTTCGTATTTAGACAAATCTTCTATTGTAAGCGTAATTGTTTGGCTAGCTTGATAATAGTCTTTTTTATCGGTATAATCCTTGTATGAATAAAAACTTACACGTTCCGTTTGGATATCCTTTTCAGGAACTTTTGAATCTTTTAAATATTTCAAAACTGCTGAAACAGCTGCGTCATTTATTTTTTTAACCTCTTCTGCTGTTTTTCCTTTATTTTCAATACCCAATCGAATAATCGCTTGATCTGGTACTGCTTTTACTTTACCTACCCCTTGTACTTGAATTTGGGGGATATTATTTCCTGTTGTAGCAACTTGCGCTTGAGCTGTTAACCCCATAGCCACACAAGCCCCTGCTAATAAAATACTCTTTCTCATCTTGTATATTTTCTTAATCGTTTCTAACAAATATAGCGAACTCACTCAAAAAAACACGTTTACCGTTCATTTTATAGCAAACCTTTAACACCTATATTTTATTGGTTTTAGCCAAAATTAGGAGTAAAACAATGGGAATCAATAATAAGCCTATCAAAAATAATTGTTGTTGAAGCAGTTCTGGGTAGCGAATTAACGTCAAAACTAACCCTCCAATCGCCCCTCCAAAATGGGCTGCATGTCCAATATTATCACTTTTCTTTTTCATACCATATAAACTATACAGCAAATACCCTAACGCGAAAATGTATCCCTTTATCCCTATAGGAATAAAGAACAAATACAATTTTAAATCAGGATACAATAATATAGATGCATATACCACACCAGTAACTCCTCCTGAAGCACCAACCGCATAGTATTGTCTTTGTTTGAAATACAATTGGTAAGTCAGAATGTTCCCTATTATAATACTCAATAAGTAAATCAGTACAAAGTAAAAGCTTCCACTAATAGCCACTACAATACCCGAGAACATATATAAAGTAAACATATTAAAGGCAAAATGCATCCAATCCACATGCAAAAAACCAGCCGTAATCATGCGATAAACCTCTCCTTTGCGAATGCGATCTAAATCAAAATTGTACTTCGCAAAAAAAGAATAATCCTGCAGTCCCTTATAAGTGACAATTCCAGAAGCAATTAAAATAACTAAAATAATAGGAGCTATATCCATCTTTAAACATTTAAAATCCGTTACTTGGTGTAATTTATGTCGCAAATTACGGGCTAAAAATAGTCTAAATCGAGTATCTTTGCTAGTAAATTAAACCAAAATAATGAAGTTATTAATTTACTATATCGCCTATCCGATCTTATGGCTTATTTCTAAATTACCTTTTCCAATCTTTTACTTTGTATCGGATTGCTTTTTTGTTTTGCTCTTCCATATCGTAAGATACCGCCGTAAAGCGGTAACAGAAAACATCAAGTTAACGATGCCACATTTATCAGATCAAGACGTACAGAAAACAGTAAAACAATTCTACAAACACCTCTGTGACATCTTCTTAGAGATGATAAAAACCTTCACCATATCTGAAGAAGAATTAAAAAAACGCTTTCAATTCACCAATTTAGACACCATTTTAGAGGTAGAGAAACAAGGCAAAAGCGCCTTGCTTTTTTGTGCACACTATGCCAATTGGGAATGGTTAATTATTTTGGATAAATTCATCAGTTTCCAAGGCTATGCTGTATATAAAAAATTAGGCAACCCTCATTTTGATAACTTATTTTTAAAGATTCGCACGCGTTTCAATACTCGTTTAATCGAAATGAAAGAAACCATTCGCGTGATTCGTCAAAATGAAATGGACAAAAACCACGGTATTTATGCCTTTATCAGTGATCAATCTCCTATGATTGGAGATGCAAATTACTGGCAAAACTTCATGGGAATTGAGGTACCTGTATTCACTGGTGGGGAAGCGTTGTGTAAAAAATTCAATATGGAACCCATGTACCTAAAAGTTGAATATGTAAAACGCGGGCATTACCAAGCGACATTTATTCCTCTTCGCAAGGAAGGAGAAAACGTAAAAGAAATTCCCAATTATGAATTAACCAATCGCTTTCTACAAGAGGTTGAAAAACAAATACTCGAAGCGCCTGCTTACTATTTCTGGACACACAAACGATGGAAACACAGAGGTAAAAAACCGGCAAACATCAAGTCCTTCCAATAAAGACTTTGATTATTTCCCTTTTTTCTGAGTAAAACACCTGAATTATATTAGGTATAAAAATTGCATTTCGTACCTTTAACTGAAATTACGCATATTATGACACATATAGAAAAGCTAAACGCTATTCGTTCTTTGATGAAAGAACAAAAAATAGACGCCTATATTATCCCTTCATCGGATCCTCATATCAGTGAATACTTACCCGAATATTACAAGTGCATTGCTTGGACTTCTGGTTTCACAGGTTCTGCTGGAACATTAGTGATTACTCAACAATTTACTGGTTTATGGACAGATTCACGTTATTTTGTTCAAGCAAATGAACAATTAGCTAATAGTGGCTTTGAATTAGTAAAATTGAAGGTGCAACACATGCCAGAATACGTGGACTGGATTGCAAGTCAATTTGAAACAGGTGTTGTAGCATTTGATGGAAATTTAGCTTCTTTAGCTGTGGCTAATGCCATTCAATCAACATTGGCTCCTATTGGATTTACTATTAACGGTCATGTGGATTTACTAAGTCCTATTTGGAAAAATAGACCTGCGCTACCTACAGAAAAAGCCTATACGTTACCGTTGACTACAACAGGTCAAAGTACAGCAGATAAATTAGCTAAAGTACGTGCCATACTCAAACAAAAAAGAGCCACTTGTCATATCATTTCATCTTTGGATGATATTGCTTGGTTATTAAATATTAGAGGAACGGATGTACCTTGTAATCCTGTTACGTTGAGCTTTGTCTACCTTGATGCAGAAAAAGCAACCTTGTTTATTGATGCAACTAAATTAGAAGCAGCAACCAAGCAAGAACTAAGCAACTTTGGTATTGCAATTGCAGATTACAGTAGCTTACCTCAAACCATTGCAGCTATTCCTGCTGGAAGTACGATTTTACTAGATCCTAAACGCACGTGTTTTGCAACATATGACAGCGTTCCTACTACGGTAAACATCAAAGAGGATATGAATCCTTCTACTTTACTAAAAGCAATTAAAAACGACGTTGAAATTGCACACGAAAGACAAGCCATGATCAATGATGGTGTTGCGATGACTAAATTCTTCAAATGGATTGAAGAAAATGTGGCAAGCGGTACCTTGACCGAATTAAATATTGCGGATCATCTACTTGGGTTACGCGCGGCTCAACCTGGGTTTAAAGACATCAGTTTCAATACCATTGCAGGTTATAAAGATCACGGGGCATTGCCTCACTATTCTGCTAATGAGCAAAGTAGTTATGATTTAAAAACCGAAGGGTTATTATTAGTTGATTCGGGAGGACAATACGAAACAGGAACAACAGATATTACACGTGTTGTAGCTTTAGGTACACCTACACAAGAAGAAAAAGATGATTATACCATCGTTTTAAGAGGTACAATTGAAGGATCTATGGCTATTTATACGAAAGGAACACGTGGATATCAAATTGATGCCATTACCAGAAGACCAATTTGGGCTACCTTGAGAAACTATGGACATGGTACAGGTCATGGTGTTGGATTTTTCTTGAATGTACACGAAGGACCACACATATTCAACCCAACGCCTACCGATATTGCTATTGAAAAAGGGATGATTACTTCCATTGAACCAGGATTATATCGTGAGGGAAAACATGGAATTCGAATTGAAAACTTAGTTTTAGCTAAAGATTTGGATTCAAATCAATTTGGAGATTTCATGGATTTTGAAACGTTGACTATCTGTTATATTGCTACAGATTTAGTGGATACAAAATGGCTAGAACAAACGCATATTGATTGGTTGAACCAATACAACGAATGGGTATACAATAGCTTAAAAGATTTATTATCTGCCGAGGAAGCTTCTTGGTTAAGAGAAAAAACAAAAACTATTTAATCATATAAAAAAAACCGTCTACTGAGTAGGCGGTTTTTTTATATTCTTATTTTATATTCTTACTTTATATTTGCCAGTTGATTGGTTCTTGTCCTGTTTCAACTAAATAATCATTAATTTTTGAAAAAGGTTTACTCCCGTAAAATCCTCGATAGACTGACAACGGAGAAGGGTGTGCCGTTTCTATGACAAAATGCTTCGATCGGTCAATCATCTTGCCTTTCTTTTGTGCGTAGCTTCCCCATAAAACAAATACAACATGCTCCAGTTCTGTAGCTACACGTTCAATTACAGCATCTGTAAACGTCTCCCATCCTCTCTTTTGATGAGACCCAGCTTTAGAGGCTTCAACCGTTAAGGTCGCATTAAGCAATAAAACGCCTTGTTTAGCCCAGCTTGACAAATCTCCATTGTGGATATTCTTAATTCCTAGATCCTCTTCCAATTCTTTGAATATATTCTTCAAGCTTGGAGGAAATTTTACGCCTTTATGCACTGAAAAAGCCAATCCATTCGCCTGAAATTCGCCGTGATAAGGATCTTGCCCTAATATAACCACCTTGACATCAGGAAAATCTAGACTTTCTAAAGCCTTAAACACCTGCTCCTGAGGCGGGTAAATTGTTTTCGTTTCTCTTTCTTGAGCCACAAAGGCTTGTAAATCTTTGAAATACGGTTTTTCAAATTCACCTTGTAAAACTGTATTCCAACTGGTATGCTGTAATTTAAAACTCATTATTCTATATAAACCGTTCTTCGATAGGATACTACTTGCGTAGCATCTCTTGCTTCAATTAATATCTGATTGTATTCGTTCAATCCTTTTTTAGGCTTGACAATTTGCTGACGTACCACCCAGAAAAATTCTTTTTTATCTGGATCAAACTCAAAAGACACAAAATCAACAGGTTCAAACTTCGTTCCTGTTTCTTTGGCAATTTGCAATACTTTACACAAATCTAAGGAATAATCTAATGCTAATTTCTCTTGCGTTTCGGGTAATTGCAACGGTGAAATAATTTGTTGGTAATCGTTTAATGCAATACCAACACAATAGCTCACGCCCTTTACAGGTTCAAAATCGTAATAAAAGAAATATTTAGTCAAACATTTACTCATATCCACCACGGGATATCTCGATTCAAACTTGCGTATGCTGTCGTATGCACTAATACTAACCCCTTTAAAAGTTAATTTACTTACCATATCTGCTCCTACTTTAGTCACCAAAAGATCTTCTAAATTCTTTTTTACGGTAGCAAATCCTTCTGGAACTAAATCAATGGGTCTATTACTATAATGATATCCTGTGGAGGATTTCTCTGCATCAACAAAGTAATTATAATAGGGACAAGCATCAATAAACAAATCACTTTGATAACTTCCTCCTATTTTTACCTTATTTTCATCTAAACATTGTGCCTGAATTTGAACAATACTTAAGAAAAGTAAAATGACCGACAGATATAACTTCATGTTATTAATATTTTATTAAGAAATCAAAAATATAAAACTTTTCAAATATTCCTCACTTTCTGCGATTTATTTTATGCTAGAAAGCAGTAAAACTAGCGGTAAAAAACAAAAGCCACATGGTTGACATGTGGCTTTTACTTTTATATCCTTGTTTACAAGCGTTTCATTTGCTCTTTCATCATCTTAATTTGATCTTTTAGCATCCCTTGTTTATCCAATTTTTGCGCTTCTCCTAATAACTTCGTCGCTTCTAATTTTCTGCGCTTTGTCATCGAGATTCCCGCTAATTGCAATTTGGCCATTGCTAAATCTTGATCCATATTTAAACCTAATTCGATCGCTTTCTTCATGTATTTTTCAGAAGCATTCAAATTCGTTTGAGAAGTCATAATTCCCATTAAGTAATTATAATATCCATTTTGCTTTCTCACTAAAGCTGTTTCAGGATTTTTAATTTTTTTCAACCATCTTTCAGCTCCTTCAAAATCTTGTTTTCTCAATTTTAAAAAAGACAATAGGATGAACTCATTTTTAAAATACAGTAGTATTACAAGCCCCATTAAGAATAATAAGAAAATTCCATTTCCAATATTCGATTCATAAAACTGCCAAACAGCCGTTGCTAGTAATAGTGCTGCGATACCTAATTTAATATACCTATGAAACATACGCTATAATTAACTTCATTAAGAATGCAAAATTAAAAAAATAAGCGTAGTATAAAAATTATTCCTCATAAACCTCTCCTCTTTTGTTCGGTTTATTTACGCTGTGGCGGTATCCTTCGTTTTTTATTCCAATTATTTCAATCAATTGAACGAATGCTCCTTTCCTCCTTACGCATCAAATTTTATACCTCGCCTTATTTTCACCTATTTCGATTGAAATAAATGAGCTAATCCGTGTGAATCTACTTGCAAGAAAGATTCAATAATAAAATCCGCTGTACTATAATCCTGCTGTTTGGAATGTTGGCTTTTATATCCTAGTACTTTTATTCCAGCCGCATTCGCTGCTTTTATCCCATTAGTGCTATCTTCAATTACCAAACAATGTTCTTTTGTAGCAATCTTAGCCAATGAAGCGGCTTGATTGAAAATCGCTGGATCGGGTTTTGATTTAGGAAAATCCTCTCCACTTACAATATGCGTGAAGTATGGAAATAATTCAAAACGATTAAATACGCGGTGAATCGTACTTTTTGATGCAGATGATCCTAAAATCAATTCTATATCCTGTGCATGAAGCTGTACAATTAAATCGCGAACTCCTTCAATAAGCTCTAAATCGGGTTTTGTATCAAAAGACTCGTTGAACAACGCGCGTTTGCGTAAAACCAAATCGGGAACCTCTTGTTCTAATTGAAAGTGTTCTTTTACTTTTTGATAGGTATTTTTAGTAGAAAAACCTGTAAAAGAAGTATACATCTCTTCAGGAACTTCAATTCCCAATTCGTCAAAATGTTGAAAATAGGCATAACGATGAACAGGTTCTGTATCTACAATCACCCCGTCCATATCAAAAATAACCGTACGTAACATATGTTCTATTTTTGTGTAAAGGTAAGGGGTTTTTCGCTATACCAAATAGCCCAGAACGAGAGATTTAGCGTAGTACAAGTAAATTATATCTGAAATAGTGGTGTCGCCTCGACTCTTTTTATTATTTTTACGTTTACACCTTACCTCAAATTCAAATACTTAATCATCTTGTCAGCGTCGGAAGAAGAACAATTCGTGCAACAACTGCAACATATCGATACCAAAGACAGTGCTTTTCGCAACCTTATCGCGCAAAACAAGACGATGTTGTATTACCATATTCGCTCGATTGTAATTCAACACGAAGATGCGGATGATGTGTTACAAGAAACTTTTATCAAAGCCTATGAAAATATCGCTTCTTTTAAAGGTCAGAGTAAACTTTCTTCTTGGTTATATCGCATTGCAACCAACCAAGCCCTGGATTTTTTAAAACAAAAAAGTCGTTTACAACGGGTAACTTTAGATGAATACAATCAACAATTAATCGAACAAATCGAAACTGATCCTTTTTTCAATGGGGATGAAGCAACCGTTTTATTACATAAAGCGATCGCTACTCTCCCAGAAAAACAACAATTGGTTTTTAAAATGCGTTATTTTCAGGAGCTCGATTACAACAGTATTGCTGCTATTTTAGACACCTCTGTTGGAGCTTTAAAAGCCTCTTATCACCATGCAACAAAAAAAATAGAACTTTTTTTGCGGGAGCATTAAACCTTTGTATTAAAAATCAGTCTAAGTAATAGAAGTACATATAACATGATAACGAATCACAATCCTAAACACAACAGAAAAGACGGCTTCAACGTTCCGGAAGGCTACTTTGATACAGTAGAACAACGTCTTTTTGAACGATTAGACGGGAATGTACAACTCCACCAAAAAGATACGCGCATTCGTCAGTTCAGACCAATGAAAATGCTGGTTGCTTTGGCAGCTGCAGTTGCACTCCTTGTTGGTATAGGTCTTTTAGTGAAACAACAAAGTACCTCAACCCTTAGTCATGAAACGTTAGAAAACTACTTCGAATACAATTCGCCTTATACTTTGTCGAATGAATTTATTCAAGCCTTTGATGAAAAAGACCTTCAAGAAATGGAACAAGCGATTCAAGTGAATCAAAAAGAACTTAATGAATACGTTCAGACGAATATTGACTTAGATTATTACTTAAATTACTAATTATACGATGAAAAGATTTCTACTGCTATTGATCTTCTTGTGCATTTCGAGTTTCAGCCAGGCACAGCAATCATCAGATCAAATAAAATCGTTAAAAATAGCCCACTTGTCTTCAGTTTTAAACTTAACAAGTGAGGAAGCTGAAAAATTTTGGCCGATATACAATACCTACGACAATAAGCTGTCTAAACTTAGACACTCCGAAGTTATTCATTATATCAAATCTAATGAAACTCAAGATATTGAGGGGCTAACTGAAAAACAAGCAACAGAAAAAGTACAAGCTTTACTTACTTTTGAAGAGGATTATTGTTCCCTTCGAAGCCAGTTCATTTTAGATAGCAAGAAGATTTTATCAAACAAAAAAATACTCTTGTTGAAAAAAGCAGAAGACGACTTTAATCGAAAGTTACTTAAAAAGTATAAAGACAAAAAATAAGCTATTGAATAAAAAATAGCAAAACTTTCTTAACCTAGCCTACAAAAGACCTATATTTGTAGGCTATTTTATTTATATATATAATGAGATTACACAGAAACTTAGTTTTTACCGTTATTGACTCTATCTTACTAATTTTCAACGAAGGGGAATATGCAGACAAAGTGGTTGCAAAAGCCTTGAAAAAAGACAAACGTTGGGGAAGTGCAGACCGCAAATTCGTAGCTGAGACCATTTACGAAATTGTGCGTTGGAAAAGGCTGTATACTGAAATCGCAGAAGTAAAAGAACCATTTACTCGCGACGATGCATGGCGTATTTTTACCGTTTGGGCTGTATTAAGAGGGTACAACTTGCCGGATTGGAAGTATTTTGAAAATGCTCCTATTCGCCGAATTAAAGGTAGATTTGATGAACTAAGTAAAATCAGAAAATTCAAAGAAGCGATTCCAGATTGGATGGATGAATTGGGCGTAAAAGAATTAGGTGAAGAACTTTGGTCTAAAGAAATAACAGCGCAAAACCAACAAGCACAGGTTATTTTACGTGTGAATACTTTAAAAACAACACGTAAGAAATTGCATGCTATTTTAATGGATTTAGATATTGAAACGATACAACCGGAAGAATATCCAGATGCCTTAATCTTAAAAGAAAGAAGCGAATGTATTTTTAACTGATGCTTTCAAAGAAGGATTATTTGAAGTACAAGATGCTTCTTCTCAGTTGGTAGCTCCTTTCTTAGGGGTTGAACCAGGTATGCGCGTGGTTGATACTTGTGCTGGTGCTGGTGGAAAAACGCTTCACATGGCTTCTTTAATGGAAAACAAAGGGCAGATTATTGCCATGGATATCTATGAAAGCAAGCAAAAACAATTGAAAATCAGAGCGAAAAGAAATAGTGCTTTTAATATTGAATACCGCATCATTGAAGGGACAAAAACCATTAAAAAACTACACGACAAAGCGGATCGCGTATTGATTGATGCTCCATGTAGTGGTTTAGGGGTGATCAAGCGTAATCCAGATACAAAATGGAAATTACAACCTGAATTTATTGAGGAAATCAAAAAGGTACAACAACAAATCTTACAAGACTATTCTAAAATAGTTAAAGTAGGTGGAAATGTAGTATATGCGACTTGTTCAATCTTACCTTCTGAAAATGAGAAGCAAATTGAACAATTCTTAGCTTCTGAACATGGACAGAATTTCAAATTCATTAAAGACCACAAAGTATTGGCGCATCAAACAGGTTTTGATGGGTTTTACATGGCTTTATTAGAAAGAGTTAAATAAGAGCGAAGGAGATTACGGTATGAAAAAGCATTTGGTCGTTGTTTTGTTCGCTTCATTACTCCTTGGTTGTGGATGTACAAAAAACAAAACACAACCCATCACAGGTTTTAGTTCAACAGAAACAACACAAACAGCAGTTTCTGAAACAAAACAGGGCGTTACGTATACCATTCCTCAAACGCTAAAGGCTTACTATAAGGAAATCGATTTTTCTAAATCTAGTGTGGCTTTACAAGAGGATTTAGGTCAATTAACGGCAAAACAACACATTCATCGTCTTACGTATAATGAGTTGTGGGATGTACTGAAAGTAACGGATTTAACTCCTGCAGCCAATGAAGTGTATTTACTTTATGGAGAGCAAGGGGTTCTGCAAGGGAAGAAAGCATACGCAAAAGGAAAGAACCAAAACGGAGGTCGTCAAAACCAATGGAATAGAGAGCATACCTATGCGCGTTCTTTAGGTACACCTAAGCTAGAACAGTCAAGCACAGGAGCAAATGAAGATGCTCATCATATCAGACCTGCGGATGTACAATGGAATGCACAACGAGGCAATAAGAAATTTGCACAAGGAACTGGTACTGCTGGTGATGTACAAGGTGGATGGTATCCGGGAGATGAATGGAAAGGCGATGTGGCCCGTATGATGCTCTATATGTATCTGCGCTACCCTAGCCAATGTTTACCCACCAACGTAGCAGTTGGAGAAAAAAATGATCGCGATGCTCATATGGTAAACACACTGCTGCAATGGAATGCTGAGGATCCTGTTTCTGCAATTGAAATACAACGCAATGAATATTTAAGTAAACCTGAAGTTCAAGGCAACCGAAATCCATTTATCGACAATCCGCATTTGGCAACTCAACTATGGGGTGGACCAGTAGCGGAAAATAGATGGTAAATAACTCAAGGTAAACAACTTATGATTAACAGAAGATTATCAAGATATAGAAAACCAATTCTTTTTAGGATTGGTTTTTTTGTTTGTGCTTTGTGAGGTTTGTGGTTTGTGAGGTTTGTGCTTTGTGAAATCGTGAAGTTGTAGGTTGCTTTTTTGCGAGAGGCTTTTTTGCAAATCGTCTTTAATCAATAAACCTACAACTTCGCAAAAAAAGCGACCTAGCAGATATTAGATAACCAATTTACTTAAAAGCAAAAGACATCTTTACAAAAGACAATTTAACCCCAACGCAAGTCAAATAAAGAGCGTCAAATGTTTGAAAAGGCTGTAAAAATAAAAGGTGTTTGAGGTTTGTTATTTGTGAAGTCGCTTTTTTGCTTTTTGTAAAATCGTGAAGTTGTAGGTCGCTTTTTTACTTTTTCGTAAAGTCGTAAGATTTATCGATTAAAGGAAAATCTACATTATCATCCAGTTATTTGGCAAATTGCCATTTGCCACTACAGTTTTTTTTCATCATCTCACCACCTTATCATCTATCTCATTGGATTATATTTGTTTTCGTATTCGATGAATCTTCACTACGTTCCGATTTCACCATCTCACCCCCTCACCTCACCATCTATCTCATTGGATTATATTTGTTTTCGTATTCGATGAATCTTCACTACGTTCCGATTTCACCACCTCACCATCTCACCACCTCATCACCTCACCACCTCATCACCTCACCACCTCACCATCTCACCATCTCACCATCTCACCACCTCACCACCTCATCACCTCACCACCTCATCACCTCACCACCTCATCACCTCACCACCTCATCACCTCACCACCTCATCACCTCACCACCTCATCACCTCACCACCTCACCATCTCACCACCTCACCACCTCATCACCTCACCACCTCATTGGATTATATTTGTTTTCGTATTCGATGAATCTTCACTACGTTCCGATTTCATCACCTCATCAATCTACACTGCGTTTCGATTTTATTTCTCCCTTTTTCTTTTCTCAAACATCAATTCCTTTACTTTTTCTTTGTCCTCTTTTTCCTTTGATAAATCGAACATCGTACCAAAAACGCGATCCCAAAAGGTATTGCTTACACCAAAGCCTAATTCTTCGTTTTTATAATGATGTAAATGGTGATTACGCCAAAGTGGTTTCATAAACTTAAAAGGTGGAGCAAATGCGTGAATAGCATAATGCATGGAAGCATAGAGTAAATAACCAATAATAAATCCTGGGTAAAACCCAAAGGTATATCGGCCTAAGAGGAGGTATTGTAGTCCAAACAGTATAGAAGCTAAAATAATACTGGGAATTGGAGGCATAAATAGACGCTGTCTATCTCTAGGGTAATGGTGATGATTGCCATGCATAATATAAGCCACGCGTTGTAGGTTTTGCTTTTCACTAATGAGGTGAAACAAATAGCGATGGGCTAAATATTCAAAAAACGTCCAGAACAACATCCCTCCTAAAAAAAGGAGTATGAGGTTCTGAACGGATAAATTGTATGCGGAATAACCGGTATAAATAATATAAGACAATATTGGAATGTACATCCCCCAGATGATAGCGGGATGTCCTTTAGTCAATATTTCTAAATAAGGATTCTCAAATAGTCTCGCCTGTCCTTTGTTATTTATCTTATCAAATTTCATATATCTTAACTACTTTTCTAGCTAAGATAAAAAAATTACCACTTTAACACAACACTTCCCCAGGTAAACCCACTTCCAAAAGCAGCCAAAACGACTACATCTCCGGTTTTGATTTTACCTTCTTCCCAAGCTTCTGTTAGCGCGATAGGCACAGATGCCGCGGTTGTATTACCGTATTTTTGAATATTATTAAATACCTGATTATCAGACAATCCAAATTTTTGTTGAATAAATTGAGAGATTCTCAAATTCGCTTGATGCGGGATCAACATATCGATATCAGATACTTGAAGTTTATTAGCTTCCAATCCTTCCATAATCACTTCACTGAAGCGTACAACTGCATTCTTAAACACAAATTGTCCATTCATATGGGGCATATAGCTCAAATCATCTGGATCATTGTCTTTCAAAATATCAGACACCCATCTTCCTCCCATTCCTGGTGCAATTAAAGCCAGTTCTTCTGCATGTTCTCCTTGAGAGTGAATATGAGTAGATAAAATGCCTGTTTCATCTTCTGAGCGCGTTAAAACAGCTGCTCCTGCTCCATCACCAAAAATAACCGAAACGGCTCTTCCTCTAGTAGTCATATCCAATCCTGCTGAATGTACTTCTGATCCTACAACCAAAACGGTCTTATACATCCCTGTTTTGATGTATTGATCTGCTACAGATAACGCATAAATAAAACCAGAACACTGCGCTCTAATATCTAAGGCAGCTACGGTATTTAGACCTAATTCTTTTTGTAACATAACACCTGGACCAGGAAAATAATAATCTGGACTCAGTGTTGCGAATACAACAAAATCAATATCCTTGGCTTCTACTCCAGCTCGCTCCATGGCTTTTCTAGCCGCTTTCACTCCCATTCCTGAAGTAGTATCTTCTTCCAAAACCTTATGTCTACGCTCGTGAATTCCCGTTCTTTCAACGATCCATTCATGGTTTGTATCCATTATTTTTGACAAATCGTCATTGGTTACTACGTTATCGGGTACATAATAACCTAGACCCGAAATCTTTGATCTAAACATATTTATCTGATTTAATTTGTTGAAGCAAAGGTAAGTTTTTTGTGTATTTTAAAAAACATCAACTACAAAAACGATATATTTTATAAATATTCCACGTATATTGCTCAGATAAACTAAAACAAACAAAAAATGAAGATTTTAAAAACTTCTTTATTCTCTCTTTTTTTAATTACATCTATGTTTGCACAAGAAAATGTAACCTACCAAAAGCCTTCGCAAGAAATTTTGCAACTAGCAGAATTTGAACGCGCTCCTTCTATCTTTATGGATAGCAACATGGAGTATATGCTTTTAAGTTACCGCAGCACATACAAAACATTAGATGATTTAAATGTTGAAGAGATGCGATTAGGTGGTTTACGAATCGATGTAAACACAAACATTTCAAGTACCCTTACGTACATTAACAACCTAAAAGTTAGAAAAGTAAAAGGTCAAACCGAAATTCAGGTGAAAGGATTACCTGCAAACCCTAGAATTTCAAATCTTACTATTTCGCCTGATCAAACGAAAATAGCTTTTACTCATACCACTGCTACGGGTGTTGAACTTTGGGTTGCTGATTTCAAAACAGCAGAAGCTAAAAAACTCACTGAAGCAAACCTAAATGCCAATTTAGGAAATCCTATTACTTGGTTAAGAGATAACCAACAAGTTTTGGTTAGTGTTATACCAGCAAATAGACCTGCTTTAGTAGACACCAAAAAGGATTTACCAACAGGTCCGATTGTTTCAGTTAGTGAAGAAGGGGTTGTTTCTCAAAACAGAACCTATCAAGATCTTTTAAAGAACAAAACGGATGAAGCTAACTTTGAAACGTTGGTCACTTCTGAATTATATCTAGTTGATATAAATGGGTCTAAAAAACTATTCAAAGAGGCAGCGATGTATGCTAGTGAGGCTATTTCTCCTGATGGAAATTACCTGATGCTAACTACATTAGAAAAGCCTTTTTCTTACCTTGTTCCACTGAATCGTTTTCCGATGAAGACAACGATATACAAGATGGATGGAACCTTAGTTAAGGAAGTGAATGATGTACCGCTAAACGAAATCATGCCAAAAGGATTTATGGCCGTAAGAGAAGGAAAGCGAAGCATGCAATGGCGTGGTGATCAACCGGCTACTTTATCTTATGTAGAGGCTTTAGACGGTGGTGATCCGGCAAAAGAAATCGAATACAGAGATGAAGTATTCACTTGGGAGGCTCCGTTTACAGCAGCACCAAAATCTATCGTGAAATTATCACAGCGCTATGCGGGAATTACTTGGGGGAATGATCAAGTGGCTCTTGTAGCAGATCAATGGTATGACACACGTAATATCAGACAATACATCATTAATCCTTCTACTTTCAATGCAAATCCTGTAAAAATTGAAGATCGAAACTCACAAGATGTTTACAGTGATCCAGGAACATTTGAAACAAAAAGAAACGAATATGGTCGCTATACCTTAGCGATTGAAAACAATAAAATGTACTTGATTGGAGAAGGTTATACACCAAAAGGTCAATTCCCTTTTATCGACGAATTTGATTTAGCAACGCTAAAAACAAAACGTTTATATCAATCTACGTATACAACGAAAAAAGAAAGTATTCAATCTATTGAAGATATCAAAAAAGGATTGGTACTCGTTTCAATTCAATCTGCAACAGAGTATCCGAATTACTACTTTAGAAATATCAAGAAGAAAAATGATATTAAACCTATTACTACATTCAAAAATCCTTTTGAAAGCTTAAATGGGGTTTACAAAGAAGTAATTACCTACAAAAGAGAAGATGGTTTAGAACTATCAGGTACTTTGTATTTACCTGCGAATTACGACAGAAAGAACAAAACAGAGAAATTACCTTTATTAATTTGGGCTTATCCAACAGAATATAAAGATAAAAATAGTGCTGGACAGGTAACGTCTAATTCAAGCGAATTTACGTTCCCATACTATGGATCATTTGTATACTGGGTAACGAAAGGATATGCGGTATTAGATGATGCAGCTTTCCCAATTGTAGGAGAAGGAACAGAGGAACCTAATGACACGTATATTGAGCAATTAGTTGCCAATGGTAAAGCAGCAATTGATGCTGTTGATGCTTTAGGTTATATTGATCGTTCAAAAGTTGGAGTTGGAGGACACTCGTATGGGGCGTTTATGACGGCTAACTTATTGACACATTCTGATTTATTTGCTGTTGGAATTGCAAGAAGTGGGGCGTACAACAGAACGTTAACTCCTTTTGGATTCCAAACGGAACAACGCAACTATTGGGAAGTACCACAAGTGTACAATACCATGTCACCTTTCATGAATGCAGATAAAATGAAAACACCGATGTTGTTAGTACACGGAGAAGCTGATAACAACCCTGGAACGTTTACCCTGCAAACAGAACGCTATTTCCAAGCATTAAAAGGATTAGGAGCACCTGTACGTATGGTAATTCTACCGAAAGAAAGCCACAGTTATGTTGCTAAAGAAAACATTTTACATTTATTATGGGAACAAGATCAGTTCTTAGAAAAATATCTTAAATAAAAAAAAGCCCCTATAATAGGGGCTTTTTTTTATTTAAGATATATAGATTTACTCATCAACGCGGTCAATTTTCGCACCTAATGCGCGTAGACGCTCGTCTATTCTTTCGTACCCGCGATCAATTTGATCGATATTTTGAATCACACTTGTTCCTTGTGCAGATAAAGCTGCAATTAACAACGAAATTCCCGCGCGAATATCTGGTGAAGACATGCGTGTTGCTTTCAATTGTGATTTAAAATCATGTCCAATAACAACTGCTCGGTGTGGATCACATAGGATAATTTTCGCTCCCATATCGATTAATTTATCCACAAAGAACAAACGGCTTTCGAACATCTTTTGATGAATTAATACCTCTCCTCTTGCTTGTGTTGCAACAACCAAAATCACACTCAATAAATCGGGTGTTAGTCCTGGCCATGGTGCATCTGCAATAGTCAAGATAGAACCATCAATAAAACTTTGTATTTCGTATCCTTGCGTATGAGCAGGAATATAGATATCGTCTCCTCTTTTTTCTAATTGAATTCCCAATCTCTTGAATGTATTTGGAATAACACCTAAATGCTCCCATCCTACATTTTTAATGGTTAATTCACTTTTAGTCATGGCAGCTAATCCAATCCAAGAACCAATTTCAATCATATCCGGTAAGATACGATGATCGCATCCTGTTAGTGTTTCCACCCCTTCGATAGTCAAGAAATTAGATCCAACACCTGAAATTTTCGCTCCCATGCTATTCAACATTTTACAAAGCTGTTGCAAGTATGGCTCACAAGCGGCATTGTAAATTGTTGTTGTTCCTTTTGCTAAAACAGCTGCCATTACGATATTAGCTGTTCCTGTAACAGAAGCTTCTTCCAACAGCATATCCGCACCCACTAACTGCTCTGCTTCTACTCCATAGAAATGCTCTTCTCTGTTGTATCTAAATGTCGCACCTAGCTTGATAAATCCTTCGAAATGCGTATCCAAACGACGTCTTCCGATTTTATCTCCTCCTGGTTTTGGGATATACCCTTTTCCAAAGCGTCCTAAAAGTGGGCCTACCATCATGATAGATCCACGCAAAGCTTTTCCGCCTGCTTTAAAGTCATCCGAAGTTAAATAATCTAGATTTAGATTATCTGCTTGAAAAGACATTTTATTTGGAGCTAATCGTTCAATTTTCACTCCTAAAGATTCCAATAATTCAATTAATTTATTGACATCAATAATATCTGGAATATTGGAAATTACTACTTTTTCATTTGTTAACAACACTGCACAAAGTACTTGTAATGCTTCATTTTTAGCGCCTTGTGCATATACCTCACCTTTTAATTGGTGACCTCCTTCAATTCTAAATGTACTCATTGCTTTTTACCTTTTGCTTGATAATTGTGCTTGCTATACTTTTTGTTGTTATTTCCTTTTTGGTTATTTGTATTACTCGGACTGTTGTTGTTGTTGTTCGAATAATTGCTTTTATTAGATTGTTTACGATTCACCTGAATCAGGTTAGCCGTAGTAGATAACTCTTCTTCTTGTTTAGATAGATTGATTTTCCCTCCAGAAAGTTCACTAAGATGTTCAAAGATTACTTCATCCTTCACATTGTCTTTGTTCCAGCTTAAGTAACTTTTCTTCATGTGATTGGCAATAACAATAATCAATGCATCTCTCATTTCGCCTTCTTCGAATTTCAACGCTTCCTCAATCATACTTTTGATATTATTGCCATAATAGCGATAACTCAATTGTTTCTTTGGATAAGGTAGAATTTCTGGTTTTGCATACACCGTTTCTCTCGTCGCAATAGGAAATGGACAATCAACCTCTAACTTAAAGTCAGAAATCATAAAAAGCTGATCCCATAATTTATGCTGAAAATCAGGAACATCACGTAAATGCGGGTTCATATCCCCCATCACGCGAATGGCATAATTTGCGGCCTTATTTCGCTCTTCATTATCTTCCATCACGGCAATTTGCTCAATCATTATTTGAAGATGACGACCATAATCGGGAATTACTAATTTATTGGTGGCTGTATTATAGCCCAAGTGTGTTACTGCTTCTGCGGAGTTAAATTTCATCTAATTGGTGTTTACAAAGTTTGGCTATCTGCCTGAGCTATAAAAATATAAAACTTTCTAGGATAAAGCAATTTTTATAGTGATAATAACCCTTCAATAGTTGATAGTTCAATATACTTATCAACGATAGCTTGTGCACTAGTCATATGCACTTTTATCGATACACTGGTAAAAGTACCTTTACTAGAATTTCTGAAGTTAATCACGGGATTCATCTCGTCAAAAGCACGTTCAATTTGAGCGATTTTACTCTCGTCCGCAGGAACAATAAATTTAAATAAATATTCATTTGGCCAAGTTCTCTCAAACTCCAACTTTTCTTTCAAGCTTTCGTAAAATTCTTTCGTCTTAGTATCCATACATTCTTTTGATGCAAATATAAGCATTTTCTATCTTTTTATTGGAGATTGGAAATGAGAAAGTGGAAAAGGGAAATGAGTGAAGGTTATGGGTGAGGTGGTGAGGTGAGGCGGTGAGATGGTGAGGTGGTGAGACGGTGAGGCGGTGAGGCGGTGAGCAAACTTCACAAAGAGCACCCCTTTCTTTTTTAAAGGTGTTTTTCGCTTTTATGCAACATTTCTATTTAATCGATAAACCTCACAACTTCACAAAAAAACAACCTACGATTTCACGACCTCACAAAAAACAAACCTCACTTACCTTTCATAGGAGGTTGCTTAGACTATACTGGGGCCACACTTGGACATTCCTTGGAGTTTCCTTCGACAAAAACCCCTTTTTTCCTAGGAAACTCCAAGGAATGTCCAAGGAAAGTCGAAGGAATGCCCGAGAAATGTAGAAGGAAAGCTAAAGTAGAGTTGTTTGTGAAGTTGTGAAATTTATGGGTTAAATAAGATTTGTTTTCAATCAGAAATTGCTGATCCAAGAAATTCTTTTTTTTGATTCACTCTTAATCAAACAAATTATCCAATTACTTGGTGAATTATGCAGTTACTTGGCAAATTGCCATTTGCCCCTACAGTTTTTTTCATCACCTCCTCACCCCCTCACCTTCTCACCCCCTCACCTTCTCACCCCCTCACCTTCTCAACCCCTCACCTTCTCAACCCCTCACCTTCTCAACCCCATTTTAACCTTCTCTTAATAATAAAGAGTCCTCGAAAAGGCATGCTATCCCAACTTTTTATTATACTTTTGCCCCTTTCCTATTTTTACGTAGAAATGAATACAAAACTCGTTTTAATAATCGGTGGCCCAGGATCTGGTAAGACAACTATTATCAATGAATTAACTGATAGAGGTTACATCTGCTATCCTGAAATATCAAGAGAAGTTACAAAGAAAGCACAAGAGAAAGGGATTGATCAACTTTTTTTAACGGAACCTTTGCTATTTAGTCAACTTTTACTAGAAGGTAGAATTGATCAACATAAAAATGCAGCCGAAGAAGAAGCTCCTATCGTCTTTATTGATCGTGGGATTCCAGATGTACTAGCGTATATGCATTACAAAGGAGATGCCTATCCAGAAAGCTTTGATTTAGCTTGTAAAAATCATATCTATCATCAAATTTTCCTATTACCGCCTTGGGAAAATATCTATATTAGTGATGAGCAACGTTATGAATCATTTGAACAAGCCAATTTAATTCACCGTTACTTGGTTGATACCTATAAGAGTTATGGTTATGATTTAATTGAAGTTCCTAGAGAACCTATCATTAAAAGAGTCGAATTTATCTTAGATCGAGTATAATATAAAAAAGGATTGTTGTAGCAATCCTTTTTACATTTTTGACTACCTTAGTCGAAAGCAAAACCCCTGTTTCAATGACTAAAAAACCGATCGATTTACTTCAACACTATTGGAAACACAGTTCTTTTCGTGAACCACAAGAAGCCATTATCGAATCTGTTTTACAAGGAAAAGATACCTTTGCTTTATTGCCAACAGGCGGTGGAAAGAGCGTCTGTTTTCAGATTCCAGCACTACTCCTACCTGGTACTTGTTTGGTTATTTCCCCTCTAGTTGCCTTAATGCAAGATCAAGTCAACAATTTGAATGCATTAGGTATCAAAGCGGCTGCCATTATTGGAGGTACATCCTTAACGGATATTGATGCAATTCTGGACAACTGTTTGTATGGAGAATATAAATTACTCTATATCTCCCCAGAGCGACTGGAACAAACGTGGTTACTGGAGCGAATTGAAAATTTAAAAATAAGTTTGCTTGCCGTAGATGAAGCCCATTGTATTTCACAATGGGGGCATGACTTCCGTCCTGCTTATCTCAAGATAAATCAATTGCGTAAGCTATTCCCGAGCATTCCTGTGATTGCCTTAACGGGATCTGCCAACCAACGCGTTATCCATGATATTTGCACCAATCTCGAACTGCGCGATGTTGCCTTATTCAAGAAGAGCTTTTATCGCAGCAATTTGATTTATGGGGTCTATAAGGTTGAGAATAAAGAAATCATCGTAGAGCGTATTCTGCAAAAGAATCCCTTTCCGACCATTATCTATGTACGCAGTCGAAAGGAGACGCAAGTATTAGCCCAACAATTGAATCAAAAAAATTATAAGGCGGGATTTTTTCACGGAGGGTTAAACACCTTTGAGAAAAAGAAGCGACTAGACGATTGGGTTTCGGAAAAAACACCTATTATGGTGGCTACGAATGCATTTGGAATGGGAATCGACAAGAAGAATGTTCGCAATGTGATTCACTTGCAGCTTCCTGAAAATTTAGAAAACTATTACCAAGAAGCTGGACGCGCAGGACGAGATGAAACAAAGGCTTTTGCCTCTTTACTCGTTGCACCCAATGAGCCTAAACCTATTGAGGAATGGGCCAAAGACAACCTATTTGACAAAAGTTTTTTAAAACTCGTATACCGCAAGCTCAACAATTATTTGAGTATTGGTCTAGGCGAAGGCTATAATACTTCGTATTCCTTTAGCTTTAATCAGTTTTGTGTACATTATAAGTTTCCGTATACGTTAACTTATAATGCGTTGCAGTTCTTGGATCGTCAAGGTATTTGTAAACTAACCCCCAATTCGACGAATAAAACACAGGTTCAGTTCACTGTGAGTAGTAGTGAATTACTCGACTATGTATATGACAATGAACGACAAGAAAACGTTTTACTGCAGATTATTCGCCATTACCCAGGGATACACGAATACAACACCCCTATTAACTTGGCTTTCATCAGCGAACAAGTAGGGGAACCTATTTTATTTGTACAAGAGTGCTTGCAAACCTGGCATCAAGAAGAACTCTGTGTTTTTACACCAGAGGAACACGATTTGGAAATTACGTTTCTCGAAGCCTGGGAAGAGGATAAAACAATTTATCGAACTTTCCCATTCTTAGAACAACAAAACAACCTCAAACTTGAACAATATCGCGCTATTTACTTTTACGCACAAAATGACGATATTTGTAAGAATAAAATCATCTTACATTATTTCAATGAAACGCTAGAGCAAAATTGTGGGAGTTGTTCCACCTGCTTGCAAGCGAATCAAAAGAAATCAACCGATCAGTTGGCTGACAAAAAAGATCGTATTATCTTGTACTTACAGCATAAACAAGCGGCATCTACAAGTGAAATGGAAGCAGATTTATCGCTTGATTTACAGGATATACTCCTGCTTTTACAACAGTTGTCAGAACAACGAAAAATAAAATTAAATAACAAAAATCAATATATTCTACTATAATGAAAGACTTACGTATCATTTTTATGGGAACCCCTGATTTTGCAGTTGGAATTCTCGATGCGATGTATCAACATAACTTCAATATTGTGGCTGTGATTACAGCACCCGATCGACCAGCAGGTAGAGGACAGAAATTAAAATTTTCTGCGGTTAAAGAATATGCAGTAGAGAAACAATTGCCTGTTTTACAGCCGACGAATTTAAAAGATGAAGCTTTTTTAACGGAGTTAGCTTCTTACCAAGCTAATCTACAAGTGGTGGTTGCTTTTAGAATGTTACCTGCCGCAGTATGGCAAATGCCTTCTTTGGGAACTTTTAACCTACATGCTTCTTTACTCCCTGATTACAGAGGTGCTGCGCCAATCAACTGGGCGATTATCAATGGAGAAACTAAAACGGGTGTAACGACCTTCTTTATTGATGAAAAAATTGATACAGGAGCTATTATTTTAAAGAAAGAAACGGCTATTGGAGCCAAAGAAACTGCCGGCGAACTACACGATCGCTTAATGGTTTTAGGTGCTGAAACTGTGGTAGAAACACTCGAATTAATTCAAAAAGGAGACGTACAAGTGGTTCATCAACCTGCTGAAGACACGAAAACGGCCTATAAATTGAACCGAGAGAATTGCAAAATTGACTTTTCAAAAACAGGTATTGAGATTGAGCAGTTAATCCGAGGTCTAAGCCCTTATCCAGCAGCTTGGTGCATGCTAGAAGACCGCGATACACAGCAAGAATGGAACATCAAAATATACGAAGCACACTTCGAAAAAGAAGAACACCAACTAAATATAGGTCAATTAGTTACAACTAAAAAAACCATAAAAATTGCGGTTCAAAATGGCTTTTTAGACCTCATAAAATTACAGCTACCAGGCAAGAAAATGATGCTAGCAAATGAAGTATTAAATGGGCAAAAATTTAGCGAAAACGCTATCGTTTTATAACTCATTTCCCTACAAAGGAATACTTCACATAGAACCTTAACACAAAAAAAGATATTGCATTGCGTTTTTTTTTTACAAAAAGCTTGTTTTATAACTTTATAACCCTAAATTTGTAATAAGAACGTTAATAAAGTTAACCTTTAAAAAAAATTATTATGAACAAAACAGAATTAATTGATGCTATCGCAAAAGATGCAGAGATCAGTAAAGTTGCAGCTAAAAAAGCTTTAGAATCTTTCTTATCTAACGTTGAATCTACATTAGCTAAAGGAGACAAAATTTCATTGGTAGGTTTCGGTTCATGGTCAGTATCTGAAAGAGCGGCTAGAGAAGGAAGAAACCCTCAAACTGGAAAAACAATCAAAATTGCTGCTAAAAAAGTAGTTAAATTTAAAGCTGGATCTGAATTAGAAGGATCTGTAAACAAGTAGTTACTGACTTTGTTTATGTAATATAAACAGATCAAAATAGTAAAAAATTGAAAAAGTCTTATTATATTGTATAATGAGACTTTTTTTTATGCCGTATTGTTATGACAAAACACGAGATTAATAAAGGAGATTATTTAATTGCACTTCCCTCTGGATATAATCCAACAGATATCGAATTCAACAAATCGGTTATTCTGTTAACGGATCACAATATCGATGGCTGTATGGGATTTATTTTAAATAAACCTACCCCCTATTTGTTAAGCGAATTAGTACCAGAAAGCAATGGTGCTTTTACAGTCTATCACGGAGGTCCTGTTGAATCAGATCGCTTGTTTTGTATTCACAAATGCCCCGATTTAATTCCAGATAGTATTGCAATCACGGATCAACTATATTGGGGAGGTGATTTTAGCGCGATTTTTAGCCATATTGAAATGGGACTACTCACTCATTTGGATCTGCGTTTTTTCATGGGATATTCTGGCTGGGACAATGGCCAATTGGAAATGGAATTAACCAACCAAAATTGGGTAAAAACATCAACTTTGCCCTTCAACCTCTTTGAGCAAGCAACAAAATCTTACTGGAAACAAGCGATACAAACATTGGGTAAAGATTTTCGTATTTGGTCTAATGCACCAGAGAATCCTAATTTGAATTGATTTTTTTTGGTTATGAGTTATAAGTTAAGAGTTATAAGTTAAGAGTGATGGGTTTATGAGAGGGTGAGGTTGTAAGATGGTGAGAGGATGAGAGGGTGAGGCGATGAGATCGTAGGGCGATGAGAGGGTGTTGGATAAGTATTCATATGAATAAAATCAATAAACTTCATAAGCCGTAAACAAAAAAAAAGCTTGAATTAGATCTATTAAAAATCTAATCCAAGCTTTTTTTATTTTATCAATAAATTTTTATTGAGTGAAGTTGTTATTTGTGAAGTTGTTATTTGTGAAGTTGTAAAGTTGTGAGCTTTATCAATTAAAAGATAAATTTACTATTTAGAAAATTTCCCCGTAACCCATAACCTTTAACCCATAACCTTTAACCCATAACCTTTAACCCATAACCTTTAACCCATAACCTCATAACCCAAAAAACTACATCAAGCGAATTTTTGCATTCAAGCGATCGACTAAATCTTTCGCTACTTGCGTCGTAAAGGTTTTCTTTCTGTATTTTGTTACTGGTTGAACCCCTATAATTACATTGGTAATAAAGATCTCATCTGCTTTTTGCAATTCAAATGGAGAAATAGGACTCTCTTCTAACGTGTATTCAGGGTGTTTTCCGAGGAGTTCTATGATTTGCTTGCGCATTATACCCTTTACACAGCCTTCGTCTAATGGAGGGGTTTTAATTACGTTTTTACTTACTACAAATAAATTTCCATTAACTGCTTCGATGATGTTCTTCTTGTCATTCACCAATAAACAGTTTTGATACTCATTTTCTGCTGCGAAAATACTAGCTAGTACATTGACTGCGCGATTCGTTGTTTTTACCGTTGACAGTAAATTGGCTGCTACGTAAAAATCTTTGTACAGTTCAACTTCATACTGCTTCTCTTGAAACGTATATACTGCATCTTCTAAAACTTCTGCAGTTAGTACAAATCCAATTGTTTTATTTTCTTTAGGGAAGTACTTTCCTTCCGCATCACGGAAAACAGTTAAGCGCACGCGAAATGCTTTTGCCTCGCTTGCACTAACATCAACTGTTTTTATAATTTCTTCTTGAAAATTTTCTAAGGTAAATTGCATGGGGATTTCCATACGCATGATTCGCATCGAAGACATCAATCTAAAGTAGTGGTCTTCCGCGAATAAAACTTTTTTATCTAAGACTCTCACTGTTTCAAAAACAGCATCTCCATATAAAAAACCGCGGTTGTTTTCTATCGCAAGGTCTGTAGTAGAAACAAGTTTGCCGTTAACATTAATCATAGTTCTAATTTGTGATTACTATTAACGGCAAATATAAGTTATATTTTATGGAAATTAGGCAGAACCTAACACTTGTTTTAAATCCATGATTTGATTTTCCCACAATTGTTTTGATTCATTTATTTCATCTGCTTCTGCGAAATCAGTTACAATAATGGTGACATCTTTTGTCAATTCATCGCGTATTATTTTAATTTCAAAGTAATATTCGGTATCATCGCCCTCTTCATCTAGCCATCTATATCGTACTCTTTCGTCCGTTTTTCGTGTAACTACCCTTGCTTTTTCCTCCGAATCTCCCCATATAAAAGAATATACTTCTCCTCTTGAGTTTACGTTGTCAGCAAACCATTCGCTTAATCCTGAGGGATCTGACACGTATTGATATAACAATTGAGGGGACGAATTTATTGAAAATTCTAATTCATATTTTTCTTTCATAGCTGTACTTAAAAAAGTTATAATTCCTCGAATATAAACATATTTTGGTAATAAAAAAATATTTTTTAAGAAGCTTACCGTTTGCTTTATATCAAAATAATAGTAACTTTGCACTCGCATTCTAGAAATAGAATAAAAAACCAACATTTGGCGAGGTAGCTCAGTTGGTTAGAGCGCAGGATTCATAACCCTGAGGTCACGGGTTCAACTCCCGTCTTCGCTACAAAAGAAAAAGACACAATCGATGATTGTGTCTTTTTTTGTTTAGGATATATCTGAAAAAATCACTACAAAAAGGATTATTTCAATTGTTTTGGCATTTGCTTTCCTCCCATACTTTCGGCGACTTCCTCTATCCGTTTCTGTTTTGTTTCGTGTCGTTTGGCCAGGACAATCCAACTCAATAGTATTTTTTTGGTCGACTTACTCAAACTCAAGAAATACTCTTTTGAACCGCTGTGTCTAGTAAAAGCTAGTTCTAGATCATCTGGTATGATTAGTTCTTCTACTTCGTCTAAGATAGTCCAAGATCCATTCTGCTTGGCAATTTCAATACTTTCAAAACCAGCTTTGGTCATGCTGTTGCTATCAATGAGGGATTGGACAATCTCTTTATTGATTTTAGACCAAATACTTTTAGGTTTGCGTTTACTAAAATACTGGATAGATGAAGAATCGTCCACTTTTTTTCTTGTACTGTCAATCCAACCAAAACAAAGTGCTTCATCTACTGCTTCCCGCCAACTAATGGAAGGAATATTTGACTTTTTGGTGTAATAAACAAGCCAAATAGAGGATTTAGACTGATGGTTTTCTTCCAACCATTGCCTCCATTCTTCTCTGCTTTGAGGATAATAAGTTTCTATTTCTTTAGACATGCTGTTGTTTTAATCATTCTAAAATTGCTTGCGTTCATTTCGTTGATCATCGTTGAATGAACAATACAAAATTATATCTGTCGTATGACAACTGTATGGCAAGAGTAAGGAGTAAATTACTGCAATCTTTTCCCTATTTATTCTACATTAGTTACAAAAGAAGAAGGACATCTGGTAGTAGATGTCCTTTTTACATTTGGGGTTAATTATGCAGTGTTT
Organism: Myroides gitamensis; assembly: GCF_029894455.1. Taxonomy (NCBI): domain Bacteria; kingdom Pseudomonadati; phylum Bacteroidota; class Flavobacteriia; order Flavobacteriales; family Flavobacteriaceae; genus Myroides; species Myroides gitamensis. The sequence continues at coordinate 515,071 of NZ_JARYHN010000001.1, read as the reverse complement.
TCATAGACTAAGGCTATTATTTCCACTTCCATACAATCCAATTGATTGATTATTTTTTCTTTGAACTCAATCAAGAATTTAGAAGCAAATACTTGTATGAATGGTACTAAATTCATCAAGATATATAGTAAGGATTTCTTTTTTTATATAATATTTTTTAAAAAATAATATATTGGTTTTTAGGAAAATCGAACAAATCTTCATATTCTTTATTAGATAAAACGGCTCCAAAACTCTCTAACAACTTATTGATAATCTCATTATAGTTCGCTTCAGCAGCTTCTAAATAGTATTGTGTCTCATACTTATAGGTTGTGAGGATCTCGGCTAATTGTTGGATTTTGACTTCTTCAATATTGTATTGCAGTTTATTGTTTATTGCAAACTCAATTTTAAAGCTATTTAAAGCCATTGCTTTAGCATATCCACTTAAATTTGCTAATTCATCCCTATTAATTAAGGCTTCGAATTCCAATCCAAAACTGCTACCAATGCCATAAGTACCATAAAGGAAATAAGAAGCCCAATATCCTTTTGCATCTTTAACCGTCTTTGGGCTACCAGCTCCTCTTAATATTCGATTAGCTGCTTGATGACATACTCCTGTAATACCATAGATAATACCCGCCTGTCCATTAGGGTGAGCAGCTGTTTCAGCTCCGTTAAAATCCCCTTTATCAGCGAGTAACTGGCGCCCTCCTTTATCTCTTCCAAAACATCCCCATCTTTTTTCAGGGTGATGAAAGACAACATAGGTATGATCTGCAAATTGAGAAGGATTACTTGATCCTTCTCTAATTTCTCTATTGGGATAAATTTCTAAATATTCTGATTTTGAATTAATTCGAATAGCCCATCCTTCTACTGTTGGTGTTTGATTCATCTTATTTTTATTTTTTTGATTGGTTATTATTTGTTTACTGTCTTCTATCTGCTCGAAATGGCTCTGTTATCCAAAACCCTATTGCTTCAATATCTTGTGGTATATCTTTTTGAGGTAAAAGCACATGTACTCCACCTTGTTGTAAATAGGCTCCTCCTGAAACTTCATCTGTTCTTACATCCAAACTTCTTCTAGGTGAAGTAGCTCTTCCTTGAGGAATCAGTCTTTCTTGTTGTCTTCCTCTCGTTGCTGGTGGAGAAACAGTTTGTATAAAGTTTGAAGCATGCTCATAAACAAAAGACTGTTCACTGAGGGTCAAATCACCATACAAGTGTTCCACCCTACTTTTCGCTTCCTCTCTTGCCTGTTCATAATTCAATTTGAAATCAGTGTCTTTTAAATTTCGAGTTCCTCCTTGAACATTTCTTGCATACATACCAGGGGCTATTGAAGTTACAGCAATAGATCCCAACACACATGCCACAGATTTTTCAGAAAGTCCAAGCCCATTTAAAGGCATTTCTAATAATTTAAAAGTCGCATTTCTTAGCATATCATGAGCTTCCGCCTGATTAGTCTGAATAATACCTGAACCAGAATGTCCTGCCACTCTTCCTTGCGCACTTGATAAGATTGTTCTTGCAGTATCTGTTCTAAAACCATCTGCTAGCGTTTGCAATGAAGCTTGAACATCTGGATTAATTGTAATACCATTAAATCTTGTCAGTGAACTTCGTGTTATTGTATTTTGAACATGGTTAACCTCTACTATTTTTTCTATAAAATCTGTAGGCACTACCTCGTGATAACCACTACTATGTCTATGAATTGTTGCGTTCGAGGCTGCTCTATATTTTCTAAGAGTTCGAAAAGCTCTTTGTCTATTTTGAGCATTTGTCAACGTTTTGTCATTATCTAACGTATATCGTTGATAGTACCGTGAGCTCTGACGGTTAGGTGACCATACACTAGAACTAGACATTGCTCTGTCTCGTTTTGTACTTCTTTGCCTAAATTTTTTCCTTAAAAATTTTCCCATAGGCTATTTTTAGGTTATAGAAATTCCATACAATTTATAAATCGTCTTAGGGTCCTTTTTCTTGATTTTAATTTTAATTTTATTCAATCCTAACAACAAATAATCATGAAAATGAGCAGAATTAAAATCTCAGTATTTCTCAATGAAATGACACTTCTATTATTATGCCCCCCTTTACCTTCAGTAAAATTAACTTCAAGCGTAGTTTCAAAACAATCATTAATTTCAATTTGCAACTGAACTCCTGTATTATTGCCCTCTAACCAATGCATTAGGATCAAATCATAATTGACGGCATTGTCTATTATTTTAAAGAAAACTTCTAATTCCGACGTTTCATCTAGGGCAACAAGCCCCTTTTCCTTAGAAAAATTAAAATTTAGCCCATCAATTAGTAAATTATTGATGGAAGAATTCACTCTAAAATTTTTATCTTTAAAATAAATATAAGGATCCGTGTCAAAAAAAATATTGCAATTGTGTAAGGAGTTTTTCTCTGATAATTGAATTAGAGAAACCTGATACAAATCAATCTTTTCTTCAGAATGCAAAACTAATGTTCTACTGTTGGGATCTATTTTAACTTTTACATCTACTTTTTCACCTTGCGGAATTATTGCATTTTTGGCTTGGAGCATTTCCAAATTGAATACAGGTTTTATAAAGGAATTTTCAGGAGTATTATCTGTAATTTTAATCTTCGTTTTTGAGGTCATTAGAAAATCTACTCCATACATAGAGAGATGATTCGGTGAGGTTAAACTCTTTGTTTCATTGATTAATAATCTACGAGTCATATATCCAGGTAATAGGATAAAATTCTCATAATCTCTTTGATTGAATGAAATTGCATCCCATGGATAGGTTTGTCCCCATTTCCAATCGACTTGTTTTTCTTTTTGATTGATAATTCCAAAAGCTCCCCAATCTTTTATACTCATTGAAACTTGTACAGATTGTCCTAATCTATACCCCGTATCATTAGCAATCGTATTACTTCTATGACTGCTATTTTCTATTGCTAAGCGATAATCAACACCTGCAGAAAATCCTTGGAGTGTGGAATATCCTATGTTGACACCAAAAGAATTGGATTGACTATTTGAGGACCCACTAGTATATGAATGACTACTATTTTTGTTTGTTCCTTCGTCATCTGTAATGGATGAACTCATTTCTGAATTAAGTGTTCTTGGAAATATTTCTATAAACTGAATTTCATTGCATGTATTGTAAGATAAATTACAATCCATTAAAGCTGGATAAATACTAATCTCAGATACAGTATTGGGGTTTCTAGCTAAAACTCGCGCTAAAGAATCAATTAGAAAAAAGTCATTTTTCTTTACCTTTAATCCTTCAGCATTTATAGAAGTTGTTTGATTACTTAAATCTGAAAAGTATTGAACAATCAACTGAAGCTCAATAGCAGCTTCAAAACCTTCTTCAATCGTTGAAACAGATTTAAAAACACTATTAACATATTCTGGTATAATCATACTTAAACTATTTTAAAATTATTATAGCTCCATCTTTCGTTTTTTTCCCTACACTGCCATCATTTCCAGGATTACCAGATGCTCCAGCCGTTCCGGATTTTGCATTATCCTTCCCTGCTTTTCCAGCTTGTCCGCCAGCACCACCATTTCCGCCAATACCACCATTTCCGCTTTTACCTCCGCTTCCTCCATTTCCTAAATCAAGGCTTGTTGTAATTTTGCTTTCCTTATTCTTAATGGTGATATAACAATTTGACTCCCAATTTCCCGCATTGCCACCATTTCCACCGTTACCTGCATCGCCTCCTTTTCCACCATCTCCGCCTTCTGCTGGAGCAATATCATCTACAAATCTATTTGCTTGACCATTACCACCAGCGCCGCCATTACCACCAGCACCGCCATTGCTTCCATCACCACCGTTTCCACCGTTTCCAGGTTTTACATTAATATTTATTTTCAAAAAACTAATGTTTTCAATCTCCAAGGTTAAATTCTGAAGATCTAAAGCATTCATTGCATGACTTCCCACTTTTCCATCCTTTCCTTTTTCTCCATTTTCTCCCTTTTCCGCTAGCGTTCTAGGCCCTATAAATGGATTATCACCATCCTTTCCCTTTTTGCCATCTTTTCCTTTTTCTCCATCCTTTTCCTTTTTACCATTTTGACCATCAGTAGTTGAATACACAATATCAACTACACTAATACCTATTTCAGCATTAGCTGCTTTAGCCTGAATGTATACAATTCCTTCTCTATCCTGTATTTTTATTCTACTCGCAAGAAACTTAATTGTATCCGTTTGGATAATAATTGGTTTCTTTTTGTCAATGTTTTCAAAATACTTTTCGTCCAGATTAACAGTGTTATCTTCAACTACCAGTATTTCAAATGGTTCAAATGTTTCACAGCTTTGCAATAAATTGGTAAAACTAAAATTATTTGCATCAGCTAATTTTTCAAAATTTAAATTCGTGAGCATTTTTGTAAATTCAGGAAATCTGTCATACAGATTTTTCAAATCATTTGCGTTCGAGACTTGTATTGTTTTCATACTTTTAAAATTTTATTTTCTTACTCCTCAGGCTTTTCGGATTATGCCCTGTTTTTTAAGTGGTTACTAGACACCTCTTTTAACTTGATCCTAAAGCTTCTTTGACCCGTAAATTCAGTGATTTATAGCTTTCTTTGTATCAGTCAAAAAGCCTTATTTTTTCTGTCCTTTTTTCCCCTTAAAAAAAGGACAAAAAAAAAGTCTTGTTCAAATGATATCCATTCGAACAAGACAAAGAAAGTCTAGTTGATTAAAAAATAAATCAGTATTAAATACCAAATCTATTCTTCCGTATTTATACGTAATACTTCATTAGTACAAACTATAGAGTTGATTCGCCACGGCATAAACAACGAGCCCAACCGTATTTTTAGCACCAATTCGCTCTAATATACGTTGGCGATGAGTTTCTACCGTTCTTTTGCTTAAAAATAGAGCATCAGCAATTTCTTGATTAGTAAATTCCTTGCATATTAATTCAATTATCTCTAGCTCCCTTGAGCTAAATGTAGGTTCTTCTTCATATCGCGATTTTTTATTTTGCAAATAACCTACAATCATTTCTTGGTCTTTTGCTGTAAAGAAAACCCCGTGTTCATTCACCTTTTGAATCGCTTCAAACAATAATTCTTTAGAAGAATTCTTAGGTAAAAAAGAAGAGACACCTAGTTTAACCATTTGTCCTAAATAGGTCTGACGATAATAAGAAGATAAAATAATGATTTTTAATGATGGATATTTTTCTTTCAGTATTTCTACTAATTCAAACCCATTCATAGGCTCCATTTTGATATCAACGAATAATACAGCTGGAAAATCAATAGCGCTCAATCCTGCCAACTGTTCCATTACCTTATCTGGATAAGTAGTTGATAGCGTTATTTTCAATTTTGGAAAAGAAGATAATACTAAATTTAGCCCTTCCAATAAGAGTAAATCATCATCTACTAAACCAATTGTAATATTATTTTTCATGTATAATTTTAATTTTCATAAGAAGAGTTGTCCCTTTTTGAGGAGCACTTTTCCATTTGTAAATTCCAAAAAGAGATTGAACTCGATATTCGATATTTTTCATTCCCATCCCTTTCTTCACTTCCGTTAAATCAAATCCTTTACCATTATCATGAAGTGAAATAGCAAGCATCTGTCCTGTTTGGCGAATACACAATATTACTTCCGTTGCAGCAGCATACTTAATCACATTATTGATGAACTCTTGAACAATCCTATAGATTTGAATTTCGATTTGAATATCTTGTATTTTGAACAGTTTAGGAATTTCTAATTGAAAATTAATCTGTCCATACAAATGGATTTGCATTTCTTCTAACATCCCTTTTAAGCCCAAATATTCTATTTCTATGGGATACATTTCATGTGCAATATTTCTAGTTGCGTCACTCAATAAAGGTAATTGATTTAGCAAAAGATCTTTACTTCGACCTTCAGCCATCTCAATTTGTTGAACGCACATAGATAGTACATGAATCCTATTACCAATGTCATCGTGAATAATACGTCCTATTCTTTTTCGTTCCTCTTCTTGAACTTGAATCACCTTATTCAAAACATCTTTTTGATGTTGAACTTCTAATTTACCTTTTTCAATTTGTGCCTCATATATTTTCTTTTGTGCCTTTAAGTGTATTCTTGTAAAAACAACTAATACGATCACTACAAACAATACCAATGCTATGACATAAGGAATTACATATTCGAGGTCTTGATATTTTTCCATAAATAATACGTTGAAATACTATACAGTACACCTCCTGCAAGAGCATATAACATCCAAGTAATAAAGATTGAATCATGAGGTATATTAACTAAAAACTCTAATAATATAAATTGTATAAAACATATCACAAAATAAATAATCATGACGTGGATTAAGGGTAACATCTTCAAATCATTACTACTTCTATACAAAATACTGAACAAGATGGTTAAAAAAAGTATAGCGTTAAATACCCGGCCTTTATTCAATATATAATCATTTGTATTGAAATAATATACCAATTCACAGATATGAAGTAAAACTCCAACTCCGATAAAAATCTTACTCATTTTCGGATATGGATTAATTGGATGCAAAAAGGTTCCTAGCAGTACCAGCTCAACCACATTAAACAACGGCAATAACCCAACATTTGGGTATTGGAAATAAATAAGTACAGTATTAGAAAAATCAAACAAAAAACAAAAAATAATATACAACGAAAGTGCTTTACAATACTTGTTTACTTGTTTGAATAAAGCCAAATTGATTAAACACAAAATAAAAGTAATACACGTAATAAACCCAGTTACAACATCCGCTATTACTAAATAGTAATCATTCATCTTCTTTTTTACTCCAGTGATTTAGGTTCTATTTCATATTGAAGCAAAGCAAATTCTTCTTTGGGTTTTGTATGCCTAAATGGAGGGCTTAATCTAGCCATATCAAAAAAAGCTTGTTCTTTAGATTCTGAATTTGTTTGATAAATAACGATATCAGGAGATGCTTTTTCAATAGGGGCTTCTTTTTTATCTTCTTTTTCACCTTCTTTTTCATTACAATCTTTCATACCAAAATGTCCTTCCATGCTAATCCACTTATTGGTGAAATTAAAATCTTCCATCGGAATATCAAATACATCAAACACTTCATTATTTTTCACCCAATCTGCTATTTCCTTACTCCATCTCTCTTTTCTTTCTTTTGCTTCTTTTTCAGAAATCTCCACATCTTCACCAAGCGTATAATTTACAACATTAAATTTTCTAATAATTTCATTAAAATCCCCCTTATAATCATCTAAAAACTTTTTGTTATCCTTATTTTCAGCAACCATATACAAGATGAATTTATACTCTTTTGTCTTCTTCTCTTTATCTTGAATAATCTCTAATGCCGGGTATATATGATAACTTTTAGCTTCATCATCACCTTTAAGATAATGAATATCAAAATATTCTGCCTTTATTAAAATAGCTGTAATGTCAGCTTTATTTTTTTTCTTTGTTTGCCAATTTTGCAAGTTTTCAAGAATTTGTTTCATAATTTTCAGGTGGTATAATTTTTTAATTTTTAAAGATAAGATAAATAACACAACCTTTTAACTTCTTATTTTTCAAATTAATTTATCTTAAATATTACCCTATTAACGCTGTATAGCTAAAGAGATTAATTGCTGGATAATGGGATAAAAAAAGGCATCCAAAAGGATGCCTACTATTCTTATTTCTTCACAAAACGCTTAACCACTCGCTTGTTATCCTGGTTCAACTCAATCAAATACACTCCTTTGTTTAATTGACTTACATTTATCCCTTGATCTGTAACCGTATTTTGTTGGATTACCTGTCCAATTGCATCAAAAATGCGATACGAAATGGCGCTTTCTGACTCCGAGGTAACATGTAAAATATCTGTTGTTGGATTTGGATAAAGTACAAAATCCAATTGTTCCACTGCGCGTTCTCCTTGAGCTCGCTTAAAAATTGCCTTTACTTTAAAATTTGCTCTAGGATTGATGATAATTTTAGATTGCGTGGATTGAACATCTCCTTCCCAACGTACAAAGCGATAACCTGGTAGGGCGATGGCTTCTACTGTAACGGGAATCGTTTTAAAATAATACCCCTGCCAGTTCTCATACTCATCACCTACTCCTACAGTACTGCTGTTAATCTCAATGGTATTGACTTTGACAAATCCTCTGTCTTTATCGTTAATATGCGCTTTCAAGCGATACTTTCCACTCAAATTAAAATGCGTTTGAATGTGTTGGTCTTGATAAGTCGGTCTCAAACGAGCAAATTCCCTCATTTGTTCCACTCGATTTTCCCAATCTTGCATGGAAGTCAGTAAATTCCATCGTTCAATGTATCTGGGCATTTCTGGGCGAATACGTTCTTGCATCTCATTAATCAACGCAATAACATGCTCTTCTTTATAGCTCGTATTCATTAAATCGGCAAATCGATTTAAGAAATAATTTTTATATGTCTCATTAGCGAGGAGTCCCTTTAGAATATGATCTTCACTTGCTATTGCCGACGCTAACGTATTATGGCTATAAGAATTGTTGATCCATTCATCAATTCCATTAAAACCTGCATCTAAATCTTTGAATACCCAGCGGAATCGACCATCCTGTCCATAAGGGGCATCAGGGGTATACTCTACTCTTTTTCTAAAATAGGTATTGTTGTTGTGTGGCCAATCAAAATTAGCCGCATAGATTTCGGCAATTTGAAAATCGGTAAAATTCACCTCATCAATATACGTCAATGCTTTTTTATAGTTTTTCTTCTTTTTTAAATTTTGATTTGTAAAAAAATCAACCACTTTCAAGTACTGTACATTATCTCCCACATCTGCTAATCCAGCATTTTCTAAAAAGTCGAGGTCTCTTTCTTTTATATCGTATACTCGTTCAAAATATTTCTCGTCATATCGCTCGCGTAAATTCATCAAACCGTAATATTCGCCATTGACAAACGTTACAACAGGTTGGTATTTTTGGGTTTCAAAATGCAGATGTTCGTTTAATTTTTGCACAAAGGCATCTCTAAACATCGTTCTATACGTATCATTTCCAGAATTTCTTACAATTAATCGCTTAAAACTATCGTAGGGATATTCATCAAAGAAATTATACTTCAGATCCTTCTTTCCATACTCTGATTTTGCATACATGCGGTAGGATCTATTTTTAAAATGTCGCGATCCATTGCCGTGGTTTCTTATACCTACCGTTTGATTGATTTTCTCCCCTCCATGGGCTAAATAAATGAAGTTAACAGGCACCTCCGATGCTGAGCCACTCGCCCAATAATTAGCTGGGACTGTGGTTTCATACTGATCAACCTGTGGATTTGCTAATCGCCAATCATCAAATGTTTTTCCTGCTACCCACAATCCATTTTCATAACCAAAGAGTTGATCATCATTCACATTAATATTCACCACAGGAAACGCATATTCTTTATTAATCAAATATACCCTTGTGGTTGTTTCAGAAAAATGCTGGTTATCGAGGTAAGCTTTGGCTCTCACTACAAAGCTTTTATCTACAGGAGTAGCGGGGAAGTACGGATTGGATTCAAAAGTAGTCGATATATTCGCTAGTCGATTAGGCTCCATCGTTCTATCATAGATGGCAATTGGCGTTGTATACATCAATGAGCGTATCGTATCTTGGTGTAGTTCAAAAGGCAATTGACCTCCGCGTTCTGGATATTTGGTTTTATAAGTAAATGTACTCCCTCCTAAATTCTCAAGGGTCGGTTCTGATCCATCGAGCGTATAGACAATCTGCACATTAGAATTTTCATGACTAAGATGTAAAGTAAATGCCTGTTCATAAAATCCACTGGCAGCAGAAAAAACAGGCGGTTTTACTTGTTGACCAAACACAGATAAGGTCAAACTAAAAACGAGTACTAAATAACATTTTTTCATCATACTTTAATTTTTAAAGATTAAAATTTTATCTTAAAATTAAAATATTAACATAAATAAAACCATTATTTTTGTAAAATATCACAAATAAAAACAAAAACAAACACAAGGATACAACAGAGTTAACTACGTGATTCAGAACAAAACACTAGTAAATAGTGCACTTGAAGCTACTAAACAGCCTCCTATAGCTTGATTTGATTTTAGTGATTTAAAAAAGTAGTACTTCCTACTTTCATCGAAAAAGTTCTTTTTAATTTCGCTTGATCCAGGTACTCGCCTTTTCCTTCTTTGTCTTTTTAGGAACTGGATTTGCTGCCCAGCTAGTAGGTCCTGTTTTCTTCCAGACCATATCATGCGTTCGAATCATTTTAATATACCCCCAAATACCTAGGGTGAGCATCAAAATAAAGAATACTAGAATTCCACTGACAAAAAGAGGGACCTCATTACCATAAAACAAGGCGTAAATTAATAACCCATCAAAAAGTACCATGACAATTGGTATAAAAAAGGTAAGTCCAATGTATTTAATTACGTTCAAATAGTACTCCATCTTGTAATTCATTGCATAGAGCAAGATTCCCCAAAGGGCAAATACCAAGACGACCATCATGAGCAAGGTACCAAAAAATAAAGCAAATGTACCAAAACCAAAACTCACACTATCCTTTGAAGTTTCATCGTAATACACCGTTACAGTCGCTTCAATTGTTGGTTGACTACTTGAAGAATACGACAAGGTATGAGCTACTAACACGCCAGACAAAGTTGTAAATTCAACTGTTGGTGTAAACATAGTTGTAGTAGTTCCCGCATCTGCATCATGGCTTTCATAAGAAGAATAAGAAATAACTTTTGCTTCATAACGCTGTCCATTTACTACCAATTGGGTTGTTTTATAGAGAGACGACCCCATGCCTATGGTTATGCTTATTGCAAAAACCATCACAATCGTTACCACCAAAAAAACATACCCAAAGCCAAGACACCCTAGCCCACCTTTTCCAGCGTGCAAACGACGTTGTCCTATTTTATAGGTCAACCAAAGGCCAAAAAGCAGCGCTAAAACCCCACTCCAGCCATATAAAGTCAAACTGAGAAAAATCATAGAGAATAGAATCATAAAAAACATACAATGAGAACTGCTTAGTTGTACCGCGAAGTTTGGTGCTTAAATGTTGTTTTTTGACGCTTTATCAACTCATTATCTTGGAATACTTGTTTCTCCATTGCTGTTGGTGTCTCTGCTTTTTCTGAAGAACTACCAGTAGTAGTTGGAGGCATTAGCCTATCCTTTTTTGTTTGCACTATCCAAGAGCCGCGTATATCCATCAGCCTTCTACTAATTACATAGAGAACATACAAGGCAAAAATAAGGATAAAGATAGAAAAGCTCTCCGCTTCTTCTTTGGAACCAAAAATTCGATATTGATAAAAAACAACGAGTATATAGCCTACCATTAGCATACGCAAAGGTTTAATCAACAGGTGAATTCCCTTTCTAGTAGCTGCTGCAGTCTGATTTGTAATAATTGCAAACGCATGCAAGACAAATAAAGTTAAAAACAAAGCCATTCTACAAACTAAAAAGGCCAGAACAAGAATAATATAAGCCAGAATCAGATCTTCATAAGTCAACCAAAACGTACCTCCTTCTGCATCTAGGAATACCGCTTGATCTACATCCGAAAAGAAATCATGCGTAATATCTTCAAGCCGCTCAGCAGGAATAAACACTTGATTTCCGTCTGATCCAGTAGCAGTAATTCCGACAGCCACACTCCCTCGCTCATCTACAACTCGTTCTAATCGTCCTGTATACAATTCGCCCGTAACAAGAGCTTGTCCCATTTGAACTGGTAGACTAACAATAGAAAGCACCCATGAACTACCTGCGGATAACAGAATTAACACGATAATAATCGGAAGGAAATTAATTTTCTTACCTCTTTTTTGATTCATCTTGCTTGATTTTTCTTTTTTTCTATTCTAGATAGAAAAGCTAATTTTAGTATTATCAGCAAGATACCACAATATAAATTAAGAAACCTTATCTCCTTTCCTCATCAACAAAAAAAAGGATGAATTACAACATTCATCCTTTCGTTCGTTTATATCGCGATATAGCGTTTATTCTCCTTTAATAAAAGTGAGGAATTCATCGTAATACTGGGCTAAGAGTATTTGATAGCCTTCACTTTGATCTACTTTCATTTTATCTGTATCGGGTTGAGAAACAAAATAAATAACAAAAGCATCAACGTGATATTCTGGAATTCCCAAATCTTTCATTAGCTCTTCTCTTGGGTATTGTTTATAAAAAGAGGCAACATTGTTTTCGATCTTTTCATATTCGATCATTTGCAAATCGCGTTTTCGCGTTCCATTCAATCGATTGATAATTCCATCAATTGTAATTCCCATTTTTAAATCGCTAGTCGACATGAATATGCGATTATTTTTATTGTATCGCTTTTCGGCTGGTGTTAATTTCTTACCGCCAAAATTCATTTCACCTTCACCAAACTCCTTTTTAACGATTACGATTTCTTCTAATTTCTGCCCTGGTTTTACTAATACGGGAGTGATTCGTTTTGTTTGTAAATCACCTTCATCAATTACATAGAGCATTGTTGCACTGTATTCACTTGAAAAACGCAGTGTATCACCTAAATGGGTTTGTATTAAAAAATAACCTGTTTGATCCGATTGAGTTTTCTCCTTTGTATTTTTATTTTCAATAGAAACTGGAATAATTTGTCCATTGTACAATCGAACGCGTCCATCTATTAAAGTTGGTCTTTGAGCATAAGCACTCAAGCCAATACATACTATACTCAATAACGCCAATAGGTTTTTCATAATTTACTAGTTTGTTTTGATAAAGATATAATTACTTCAAAGAATAAAAAAAATTATTCCTCTAGCATTGTATTTATTTTTTCTAACACATACGGAGGAGGTACAGTTGGACGACCTGTTTGCATATCAACAAACACCAACATGGAATATCCCGTTGTTAATAACTCGTTATTTTGATTATATAATTCATAATCGAATTCAATTTTTACCCCACTGCATTTTTTAAATATGGTGCGAATACATAAGTCTTCATCATACTTTGCTGGTTTTTTATAGTTCATGGTTAAGGATACGACTGGAAGCATGATTCCCAATTCCTCCATTTGCTTATACGAAATCCCTAAGTTTCGCAACCACTCAACTCTCCCTATTTCAAAGTATTGTGCATAATTACCATGGTACACGACTCCCATCTGATCTGTTTCTGCATAACGCACACGTACTGTGTAATCGAATTTTTTCATATTCCTTTTAAATTTTATTTGACTAATTGAATTATAAATGTACTTACCATTTTTTTTTGAAAATTACAATGACTAATTCGTTTTTTTATCCCAAAAATTGTTCACATATTTGCCATCTGATTCGACACCGACATCAATCCAAAAAACATTCAAAAATAGTAACTGTTTTTTTAAAAATCTAACCAAAAATGCACGAATACAAAGACATGACAGCGCAATCTGCTTGGAATGCTTGTCTTGAATTCATAAAGGACAACATAGGCGAACAAGCGTTTAAGACTTGGTTCATGCCTATTAAAGCCATTGAATTAACTGAAGACAAGCTCTATATACAAGTGCCTAGCAAATTCTTTTATGAATGGCTAGAAGAGCACTACGTAAGTATATTGAAAGTTGCGTTGACAAAAGTGTTAGGTGGAAATGCAAAGTTACTATATAAAATACAAATGGAAAATGTATCTGGCAACAAGCAGCCATTTACAGAACAGTTACCTAGTTCACAACGAGGACCTGTAAAACCACAAGAATTGGATGTTCCTGTTCAGAATAAAAATCCTGAACTAAAAAACCCTTTCATTATACCGGGAATTCGAAATGTAAAGATTGAGTCACAATTAAACTCAAACTATTCTTTTGATAACTTCTTAGAAGGAGATGCAAACCGTTTAGCGCGTTCTGCAGGTATGGCTGTGTCTAAAAAACCAGGAGGAACTTCATTCAACCCTTTATTGATTTTTGGTGGCGTTGGATTAGGAAAAACTCACTTAGCACATGCAATTGGTGTAGAAATCAAAGAATACTTTCCTGACAAAACTGTACTTTACATTTCTGCGGAAGTATTTACACAACAATATGTGGACTCTGTTCGCAAACAAACAAGAAATGATTTCATCTATTTTTATCAATTAATTGATATATTAATTGTCGATGATATTCAATTCTTATCCGGTAAGTCGGGAACGCAAGATGTATTTTTCCACATCTTCAACCACTTACACCAAAATGGAAAACAAGTTATCTTAACTTCAGATAAGGCTCCTGTTGACATGCAAGATATTGAGCAACGCTTATTATCTCGTTTTAAATGGGGATTATCTGCGGAGATTCAAACACCAGATTTTGAAACTAGAGTTAAGATTGTTAAACATATTTTATACCGCGATGGTGTGACAATGCCAGAAAACATCATCGAGTATATGGCTAAAAATGTATCGACAAACGTTCGTGAATTAGAAGGGGCTATTATCTCATTAATCGCTCAATCTTCTTTCAACAAACAAGAAGTTACTATTGATTTAGCTCGTCAAGTTATTGAGAAATTCATCAAGCATACGCAAAAAGAAATTTCAATTGACTACATCCAAAAAGTGGTTTCTGATTACTTTGAAATGGATATTGAAACATTGAAATCAAAAACGCGTAAACGCAATATTGTACAAGCAAGACAATTAGCCATGTTCTTTGCTAAAAAGTACACGAAAGCTTCTTTGGCTAATATTGGTTCTCAAATAGGAAAACGCGATCACGCTACCGTATTACACGCTTGTAAAACAGTAGATAACCTATTAGAAACGGATAAGGAATTCAAGAAATTCCACGATGAAATTAACCAAAAGTTCAATATGTAATGAAAGCAAAAGTACTCATGGTCTGTTTAGGTAATATCTGTAGGTCACCCTTGGCCGAAGGTATTCTACAAGCTAAACTTCCCCAAGAAGACTTTTTAGTAGATTCTGCGGGCACTGGAAATTGGCATGTGGGTGAATTACCCGATCAACGTTCCATTGCAGTAGCTAAAAAATACGGTATTGACTTAACTACACAAAGAGCCAGACAATTTAAAAAGAGTGATTTTTCTACTTTTGATTATATTTTTGTCATGGATCAATCGAATTACAACAATGTAATTCAGTTGGCAGAAAAGCCAGAAGATGCACAGAAGGTTCGCCTGTTATTGGATGTCATTCATCCAGGTAAAAAAGCAGAAGTTCCCGATCCGTATTACGGAGGTCCTGATGGATTTGAGCATGTTTTTCAACTGGTTGATGAAGCGTGTACGCTTATCGCTAAAGATTTAAAATCTTAGTAATTTATATAATAGATTCAAGGAGGAAATTGTATTTCTTCCTTTTATTTTTTCTAAACTGCTTTACTTACCTTTGTAGTTTAAACACAGTTCCAAAATATTATGGATAAAGCCACTCAAACGGGAAACTTGTACATGATTCCGACCACATTGGGAGACAATGATCCCATGCAAGTACTTCCGCAAGCTGTTAAAGAGACAATCGATCGATTGACTATTTTCATCGTCGAAAATGAAAAAACAGTTCGAAAATTCATCAAGCGAATTGCACCAGATAAGAAACAATCGGAATTAATTTTATTCCCATTAAATAAACACACAGACCCTGCAACATACAAACAGTACATACAGCCATTACTAGAAGGCAAAGATGTAGGAGTCATTAGTGAAGCAGGTTGTCCAGGTATTGCTGATCCTGGCGCAACTATTGTTGAACTAGCGCACAAACAAAACATTCGCGTATTACCCTTAGTAGGACCATCTTCTATTCTACTTGCCCTAATGGCTTCTGGAATGAATGGGCAGAGTTTTGCCTTTAATGGTTATCTTCCCATAGATAAAAATGAGAAAAAAGGAGCTTTAAAAACGTTTGAACGTTTGTCTTTTGAAAAGAGTCAATCGCAAATCTTTATCGAAACTCCATATAGAAATAATCAACTGTTACAAGATTTAATTCAAACCTTACATCCCAATACGTTACTGTGTATCGCTTGTGATATTACACTAGAAAGTGAATTCATCCAAACGAAACCAATAACTGCCTGGAAGAGAACTACAATTGATTTGCATAAAAGACCTTGTATTTTTATTCTACATAAAAATTAAAATTCCAAATGAATGTAGCGTCTTATTTTGAAATTCCCGTTACCGATATGCCACGTGCCATTGAATTTTACAGTGCGGTATTTGAAGTAACCCTAGAAGAAGATTTTTTTGACAACCTTGAAATGGCTTATTTTCCTTTAGACACACAAGCAAAAGGCATTAGTGGTGCTTTGGTAAAAGGAGAAATTTACAAACCTACCCATAAAGGTGTTTTACTGTATTTCAATACCTTTGATATTGAACAAACAATACAACGTGTGGTACACCAAGGTGCCAAAATCCTCTTCCCTATTCATCGACATGAAGACGCAGGTTTTGCCGTTGCTGAATTTGAAGATTCTGAAGGCAATCGCATTGGATTACATCAAATCTTATTGAAAATAGGAGAATAGAACGGAATGATGAAATAATTTTGACCTACCGAAAGTATCATAAAACAAAAGCGAAAGATAAAATCTTTCGCTTTTGTTTTATTACTTATTTCCTACATTGTGATTCGCCCATCTCCCTCTCCATTTTTCCTCTCCACTACATTATTTTTTCACCTTAATTGTACAACCAATAGCTACAGTTGTCGTCTGTTCAATTGCTTTTCCTGTTAGTAAAGCATTGACTGCTTTTTCTACGTATTTTTCAGAAACTTGACTTGCATCTTCATAGTTATCGTCAATAGCTCCGATGTATTTCACGACATTTTTACCTTCTTCTTTTTGCAAGATAAAGACATGTGGTGTTTTTGTTGCTCCATATTGT
Organism: Myroides gitamensis; assembly: GCF_029894455.1. Lineage (NCBI taxonomy): Bacteria > Pseudomonadati > Bacteroidota > Flavobacteriia > Flavobacteriales > Flavobacteriaceae > Myroides > Myroides gitamensis. The sequence continues at coordinate 498,148 of NZ_JARYHN010000001.1, read as the reverse complement.
GGATAAATCTTTTGCCCTTCATCTAATAAATAAGGAAATGTAAACCCTTTTTCTTTCGCTCTCACTTTCATCAACTCCAATCCGTCTTCTGGCTGAGCAACAGGATCATTCGGATTAATCGCTACGACTGGGTATCCCAATGCTTTATATTTTTGATCTAAAGCTACAATGCGTTCTTCATACGCTTGTGCATAAGGGCAGTGGTTACAAGTAAAAATAACGATATACCCTTTTGCTTCAGCAAAATCAGCTAAACGGTGTTGTTGACCATCTGTTCCGATTAAACTAAAATCAGTCGCCACATCCCCAATTTTATATCCTGAAACCTCTTTAAAGTCATTTACAGGCTCGATCACCTCTTCTGTAGGGTCAATAGCCTCAATTTTGTTTGGATCTTTCTTACAAGCCATAAAAGCAAGGCTGCACAGTACTGCTAAACCAACATTTTTCAACATAATTCTATTTTTTTATTGCGTTAATTTTTTAAGTTCATCATAAGTGAGTATTCCTTCATGGAAATACACTTGTTTACCATTTTTATATATAGCTGTAGCGGGAATAGCTCCACTCCAAGATTTGTGAATAGCGGGAATCCATTCATTCATCCGTTTCACATCTGCCAATACTACCACAGGAGGGGTTAACTGATGTGCTGTAACAAAGGGTTTTACTTTGGTTTCAAAATCGCGAGCTCGATCCAAACTAACCAAAACCATTTCAAAATCAGTTCGCTCTTTATTTTCATTGTACAATTGAACAAAATCAGGTAATTCTTTTACACAAGGTACACACCAAGTGGCCCAAAAATTCACCACGTACATTTTGTCATCTTGGTGATTAACAGCTTCTAAAAGTACATGATAATCCTCCACGACTCCTTCTAATCCAAAAGGTTCTTTTTGTACCTCTCCTTTCTTACAACTTACTGCTGCAAAGAAGAGTACACTTAGTATTACATATCTAGTCATCTAATCTATACTTATGAGTCTCTAACAAATATAATTTTTTTTTGTGAGGTCGTGTTTTCGTTTTTTACTTTTATCACATTGTGCTAGGTAAAACTGCAAACAAAAATAGCGAAGCAGAAGCTTCGCTATTTTATTATTCCTTTATATGATGGACTGATCCAGTCTTACTTTGTTTTTTCTTTGGGGTAAATGAACCCTAATCCCATTCGAGTCAACATTTTTTTTACGAAATTCCAGAAGAACTCACGTTGACCAAATAAAGTTCCGATACAAATCAAGATGACTTTATACATGGGGAAAATAATTAAAACATATAGTACCCAATACAACAAAGGATGGGTCAATCCTCTTTCTATTCCTAAATAAGTCAAGATAGGTTTCGAAATAAACGCTGCTGTTGAACCCGTAATTGCAAATACGATTACTATTATTACAACTTGAAAATTAGAAGTAAGTCCCCAACGTTGCTTTAACTTTTCCATTTATTTATTTTAAATCTAAACAAAAGTAGTGCTTTTTTTGAGTAGTAAAAAACTAATTTTTACTTAAATATAAAAGCCATTCAAATGAATGGCTTTTATATTTTTTATAGTTCAATTTGATTCAGTGTTTCTAGTACATATTCATGCATCACTTCGCGATAATCTAAATGCGTTACAATGCGCAACCATCCTTTGCCGATTTCGCTAATTAGAATATTTTTTTGTTTGAGCTTATCTAAAAAGGGTTTGATATTCGCATCATCTTCCAATCGAAAAACCAGAATATTTGTTTGTACAGGTAAAATCTCTTTTACCCATGTTTTTTTATTGAGTAACATTTCAATTTGCTTGGCGCGATAATGGTCTCGTTGTAGGCGACTTACATTATTTTTTAACGCAAACAAAGCGGCAGACGTTAAGTATCCCGTTTGTCTCATCCCCCCTCCCATTACTTTTCTCAAGCGAATGGCACGTTGAATCAATTCTTTAGATCCTAATAGCACAGAACCTACAGGAGCTCCTAAGCTCTTAGAAAAACAAACAGAAATAGTATCAAATAGTGCTCCAAACTGCGTTGGATGTTGAGATTTAGCTACTAAAGCATTCCACAAACGTGCACCGTCTAAATGCAATTTGATATTGCGCGCTTCACATACTTCTTTGATGCGTTCAATTTCACTTAACTCATAACACGCTCCTCCGCCCATATTCGTCGTATTTTCTAAACAAACTAATTTGGTAACAGGTAAATGGATATTGTTAGGGTCAGTATAGTGATAGAGCACATCTTCAGCTGTAATTCGTCCGCGATCTCCATCAACTAAGGCACTACTTACCCCGTGATTCACCGCAGCTCCCCCTCCTTCAAACTGATAAATATGGGAGCTTCGATCACAAATCAATTGATCTCCAGGTTGTGTATGTAGTTTGATAGCAACTTGATTAGCCATAGTTCCCGAAGGGAAAAACAAAGCAGCTTCCATTCCAAACAATTCAGCCACAGCCGTTTCTAATTCATTGGTACTACCATCTTGTTTATAAACATCATCTCCTACTCTCGCTTTCAACATATAATTTAACATTTCAGGAGTAGGCTTTGTAATTGTATCGCTAATTAAATTAATTTCCATAAATTCGCAGGAATAAGTATTTTTGCTTGTAAAAGTATTAAAAATTATGGTAACCACAGAACAACAGAAGGACATTATTGATCGCCTTGGTGCGTTAAGGAGGTATCTTTGACGTCGATAAGAAGTTAATTGAAATTGCAAACGAAGAAGAAAAAACGTTTGCTCCAGACTTTTGGAATAATTCAAAAGAAGCTGAAATTATTGTCAAAAATCTAAAATCCAAGAAAAAATGGATTGAGGATTATGAGCAAGCCAAAGATTATTTGGAAGAGCTTCAGATTCTAATTGAATTCTACAACGCCAAAGAAGTAGCGGAAGAAGAAGTTGTAGAACAATATAAGAGTACACTCGAACTAATTGAGAATTTGGAATTCAAAAACATGTTATCCGATGAAGGAGATAACATGAGTGCTGTCTTGCAAATTACTGCTGGTGCAGGTGGAACAGAGAGTTGTGATTGGGCTGCTATGCTGATGCGTATGTACATCATGTGGTCTGATAACAGCGGGTATAAAGTAAAGGAACTCAACTATCAAGAAGGTGAGGTTGCAGGTGTAAAAACGGTAACCTTAGAAATTGAAGGCGAGTTTGCTTTTGGTTACTTAAAGGGTGAAAATGGCGTACATCGTTTAGTTCGTATTTCTCCTTTTGACAGTAATGCCAAACGTCATACTTCTTTTGCCTCTGTTTACGTGTATCCATTAGCCGATGACACGATTGAAATTGAAATTAGCCCTTCAGATATTTCTTGGGAAACCATGCGTTCTAGTGGCGCAGGTGGACAAAACGTAAACAAAGTAGAAACTGCGGTTCGTTTACGACACCACCCAACGGGTATTATCATTGAAAATTCTGAAACTCGTTCTCAATTGGATAATAAAATCAAAGCGATGCAGCTCTTAAAATCTCAGCTTTACGAAATTGAGTTGAAGAAAAAACAAGCCATGCGCGATGAGATTGAAGCAAATAAGAAGAAAATTGAATGGGGATCGCAAATTCGCAATTACGTTATGCATCCGTATAAATTAGTCAAAGATGTACGAACAGGCCATGAAACAACAGATGTTGATTCGGTGATGGACGGTGAAATTGATGCTTTCTTAAAAGCGTATTTGATGATGATGGGACAACAAGAAGAATAAAAAAAAGTGCTAACCAAGAAGGTTAGCACTTTTTTTATATCATTGCGAAGGGTGTTTTTTTGTGAGTTAAGAGGTAAGGGTTAGGAGTTAAGGGTTAAGGAATTATGAGTCAAGAGATTATGAGTTAAGGGTTAAGGAATTATGAGTCAAGAGATTATGAGTTAAGGGTTAGGAGTTTGTCTAAAGAAAATTCTTCTTTAATCGATAAATCTAACAAAGCACAAACCTCACAAAGAGCAAACCTCACAAAGAGCAAACCTCACAAAGAGCAAACCTCACAAAGAGCAAACCTCACAAAGAGCAAACCTCACAAAGAGCAAACCTCACAAAGTACAAACCTCACAAAGTACAAACCTCACAAAGCACAAACCTCACAAAGCACAAACCTCACAAAGTACAAACCTCACAAAGCACAAACCTCACAAAGAGCAAACCTCACAAAGAGCAAACCTCACAAAGTACAAACCTCACAAAGCACAAACCTCACAAAGAGCACCCCTCACCCATTCTCATCGCCTCACCTTAATTTACCTTTTTCATTACATCTTTCAACATGTGACGAATTTCCTGAAACATCGCTTTGGTATCTGCCTCTCCTAAATCTTCTGGTTTAAATTCTTCTGTAGCGATACTCGAAGCATACTCCCAAATTTCCAAGATATCATAAGCCTTAATGCGGTACGGTTCATAAAATGTATTATCTGAATGCAATTCATACGTTTCCTTATCAATGCGATACACGCGTTTATACACTACTCCTTCATTTGCGGTCATAATAATATACGTTCGCCCATTGCGGATATCCTCTAATTGCTCAATATAACTACCAATAATAAACGAACCTTCCTGATGTGGAGGCATAGAATCTCCTTCAATCGGAAAAGCCCTGTATTTGCCCTCTCGTAGAAAAGGCAAGGAAATCTGATCAAGGTTCTGAATAAATTCTGGATCTGCATATCCAGATAAATATCCTGCTCTTGCCTTATGCGGAATTATTTCAATAAAATTATTGCCATTGGGATCTACCATAATCGGCAATAAAATACGATTATCCTCTAATTTTAATAAATCCTGCATAGGTACCTTTCTCAAATCAACTGAAATGAGTAGATCCACACTCACATGAAAATAGCGAGAGATTTTCAACAAAACTTCCAAAGGAGGTTCAGAGGCTCCTTCTTCATATTTTGAATAACGGGCACGCGTAATAAGTAGCGAATCGGCTACTTTTTGCTGAGACAATTCTTTCTGTGCTCGTAAATACCTGATGTTATCTGATAAGTATGACATTTGCTATTATTTATAGCATCAAATATACTAATAATTGCTAACATACGTAGTAAGTTTGTTTAAAATAATTTACTATTAGGAAGATGCAACGCGCTATTGTACATTTAGATCTGGACAGTTTTTTTGTTTCTTGTGAGCGATTAACTAATCGACAACTCGCTGGTATTCCTCTTATTATAGGTGGCGGGGACCGCGGCGTGGTATCGAGCTGCTCCTATGAAGCTCGTGCTTTTGGCGTGCGTTCTGCTATGCCAATTCGCATGGCCATGCGTTTGTGTCCCCAAGCCAAAATCATCAAAGGCGACATGGAACTTTATAGTAAAATGTCTGCAGAAGTGACCGAAATTATAGCTGAAAAAGCTCCTGTAATGGAAAAAGCCAGTATTGATGAGTTCTATCTTGATTTAACGGGAATGGATCGCTTTCATAGTACCCTTCAATGGACCTCTGAATTGATCGCTACCATCCAAAAAGAAACGCATCTACCGTTGAGCTATGCCATGTCCATCAATAAGACAGTATCTAAAATGGGAACCAATGAAGCCAAACCTTCAGGCGCATTGATTATTCCCGAAAAAGAAGTACAGCCGTTTCTCAATCCCTTATCCATTCGAAAAATCCCCATGCTGGGACAGGCTACTTATGATTCTTTGGCGCGTTTGGGTATTCGAACGATTGAAACGCTATCTACCATGCCTGCTGAAATTTTGTCCCAATTGCTCGGTAAAAATGGTTTAGACCTTTGGAGAAAAGCCAATGGTATTGATTTTACCCCTGTTGAACCTTATCGAGAACGCAAATCCATATCAACCGAGCATACATTTTCACAAGACACCATTGACTTGACCTTATTGCGGACAACGTTATTGGGAATGGTAGAGCAATTGGCTTTTCAATTGCGTTCGGAAGGTTGGCTTACTTCTGTTGTCTCTGTCAAGATTCGCTATACCAATTTCGATACCGAGACCAAGCAATGTAAAATTGCCTATACATCCGCAGATCACGTCCTCAATGCCTATGTGTTGGATTTGTTTGAAAAACACTACCAGCGTCGGATGCGTCTCCGCTTAATTGGCATCAATTTCAGTGGTTTAGTCCGCGGAAATTATCAGATTAATCTATTTGAAGACTCCCAGGAAATCATGGCACTGTATGAAGCCATGGATCACATCAAAAAACAATACGGCATGCAGGCAGTTCACCGTTGCTCCAGTGCCCTACTCAAATCTAAAAAGAAATAACTATGTTGTTAAATTGTCATTCTTACTATAGTTTACGCTTTGGCACTATTCCACTAGCGCAATTGGTTGCTGCAGCACAAAAACTACAGATTTCTGCCTTAGCACTCACAGATATTCATACCTTTTATGGTGTTTACGATTTTATTCGCCTTTGTCGACAAGCGAATATCAAACCGCTTATTGGTGCTGAATTTCGCGTAGATCAACGCCTACAATACATTGGAATTGCTAAAAATCAATTGGGATTTGCAGCAATGAATCAATGCATAACTCTACACAATAAAACCAAACAGCCTTTTCCTAAAAAAGCCCCCGATTTTGCACATACTTTTGTCATCTATCCACTGGAAAACTGTCCGCCAACGCTAGCCGATCACGAATATATTGGCGTTAAATTAAACCAACGCAATTTACTATACCAAGAGCAATGGAAGCAATTGATTCACAAAATGGTTATCCTCCATCCTGTGACAATTCAACAAGCAGGTGAATATGAATTACACCGTATCCTCCAAGCCATTGATCAAAATACACTATTAAGTAAGTTGGATGCGACTACTTGTGCTTCACCGGATGAAATATTACTATCTGAAGCGGAATTATTACGCCATTTTAAATCTTTCCCTACGCTGATTGCCAATACGCAACATATCGTAAGGGAATCAAACTTCTCCTTTGAATTTAAAAAAAGTAGAAATAAGCTGCATTTCACAGCCAACAAAGCCGATGATTTACAACTGCTTACTACGCTTGCGCAAGAGGGATTAACACGCATCTATGGTGCCAACCACGAACAGGCAACAAAACGCTTAGCAAAGGAACTTGATGTTATTGAAAAACTATCTTTTGCCAGCTATTTCTTAATCATTTGGGATATTATTTCATATAGCACAAAACGTGGCTTTATGCATATTGGTCGAGGAAGTGGAGCCAATAGCTTAATGGGCTATTGCATCGGGATTACCAATGTTTGTCCGCTAGAACTCGATTTATACTTTGAGCGATTTTTAAATGTTAACCGCAAATCACCTCCTGATTTTGATATTGATTGGTCCTGGACGGATCGCGATGCTATTATTGATTATATCTTCCAAACGTATGGGGAAGAGCACGTTGCTTTTTGTGGAGCCATGTCTACCTTTAAAACGCGTTCGATGGCAAGAGAGATTGGGAAAGTGTACGGTTTAGCTAAAGAAGAGCTCGATCAATTGAATCAGCGTCATACGAAGGAATACCAAGACAACAACTCCATTGTACAGCTGATTCATCAGTATAGTCAATTACTAGAAGGGTTTCCAAACCAACGTACCATGCATGCTTGTGGGATAATTATTTCGGAAGATCCCGTCACGCATTTTACAGCGTTGGATTATCCACCCAAAGGCTATGCTGTAGCTCAATTTGACATGCATATTGCAGAGGATATTGGCTTTGAAAAATTTGATATTCTCAGCCAACGAGGCATTGGACATATCAATGAAACGGTAGAGTTAATCGAACAAAATCAACAAATTACCGTAGACATCCGCGATATTTCGCTTTCTAAAAACGAAGTAAAATCCAATGCGTATTTACAGCTAGGCAATACCATTGGATGCTTTTACATTGAGAGTCCTGCTATGCGTGGTTTATTGAGAAAACTAAAATGTAATAATTATAAAACACTAGTAGCGGCTTCTTCTATTATCAGACCAGGGGTTGCGCAAAGCGGTATGATGCAAGAATATATTTACAGACACAACAACCCCACTCAATTTGAGTATTTCCACGATGTTTTCAAAGATCAATTGGGAGAAACTTACGGTATCATGGTCTATCAAGAAGATGTGATTAAAATTGCTCTTCATTACGGTGGCTTACCTGCAGAGGATGGGGATATCCTCCGTCGTGCGATGAGTGGAAAGAGTCGCTCTAAAGAAGGATTGCAAGCGGTTCGTCAACGTTTCCTCGCGCTGTGTGAGGAAAAAGGGCATCCACAAGCCCTTAGTGAAGAGATTTACCGTCAAATAGAATCGTTTGCGGGGTATTCGTTCTGTAAAGCTCATTCCGCTTCTTATGCGATTGAGAGCTATCAAAGTTTGTATTTAAAAGCACATTACCCCTTAGAGTTTATCGTTGCTGTCATCAACAACCAAGGGGGATTCTACCGCACCGAAGTCTACGTTCACGAAGCGAAGATGTCTGGCGCACGTGTATTTCCTCCTTGTATCAACCGTAGTAACCTAGGGGCAACCTTACGAAGACGCGATATCTTCTTGGGCTTTCAATTGATTAAAAATTTAAATACTGCTTTAATCGATACGTTGTTGACAGAACGTCAAAGAAATGGAAATTACACTTCCTTAGCAAACTTCATCCAACGCGTCAATATTAACCTCGAAGCTTTAGAAACACTTATTTTTATTGGTGCCTTTCAATTCACCGGACTCCAAAAAAACGAATTACTTATTCAAGCTAAATTATTGTATCACAAAAACAAATCCAATCCCACTTGGCAATTGCTACAAGAACCCATAAAGTCTTTTTCTTTTCCTCAATTGAAGCGAACAGAAGCAGAAGATGCCTTTGATGAACTAGAGTATTTAGGTTTTCCTGTTACTTCTAGTCCGTTTAGCTTATTACAGACGAAATTTAGAGGAGAAATAACAACCAAGGACTTCTTATGCCACAAGGATGAAAATACGCGCTTAGTAGGCTATTTAATCGCGTTAAAGCCTATCCAAATCAAAAGCGGACTCATGTACTTCGGTACGTGGATTGACAGCCAGGGGGATTATTTTGACAGCGTGCACTTTCCGCATAGTCTACAACAATATCCTTTTCAAGGTAGTGGATGCTATTTGTTACTAGGTACTATTCAAATCGAATATGAGGTACCTACCTTACAGGTTCTAAAAATGGCAAAACTTCCGTATATGGCAGATCCTAGGTTTCATGTGAAAGGGGAAGGTGTGGCGATGAGAGGGTGAGATGGTGAAATCGGAACGTAGTGAAGATTCATCGAATACGAAAACAAATATAATCCAATGAGATAGAAGGTGAGGTGGTGTGGTGGTGTGGTGGTGAGAGGATGAGGCGATGAGATGTAAAATCTCGTAGTGGCAAATGGCAATTTGCCAAGTAACAAGATAAATTAGGGAAACAACGGATCTATTTCCGGACGAATTTTTCAAACAGTTTACAAGTAACAAAACAAAAAAGGGCAAAAAAAATCCCCTAAGAAGGAGATCAAATAAGAAAAAAATGGCAAGCTACCTACATCGCACCGCTACAACCACATACCTTTGCTGCGTTCCCACCCTGGAGGATTCTGCAGGAGCTGGTCGTGTAGGACTTGCCGTTGCAAATATACAACCATTTTATATTTTTCCAAGTGTTTACAACTATTATAATAACTTTTGTATATTGTAATAAAATTAAAATGACCGATGAAAAGACATAACATGCTTATACCCTTAGCCTTATCTTTCGCTATTTTCAGCTGTTCTGAAAAAAATAATTTAGAAAAAAATGTAATTTCTTTAAATACATCCGAATTAAAGCAGGTTTACAACGATAAAGAGGCTATAAAATTAAGCTTAAATCTCGCGCCAAACACCGAGCTAGACTCTGTAGTTTATCACTTAAACGATATTCGTTTAGGTGCAGTAAAGGGAAATGAAATACTAAATGCTCCTTTGAAAGGGCAAAAATTCGGGCAATACACACTAAAAGGAACAGCTTATCTCAATAAAGAGAGTAAAGAAGTTTCTTCTCATATCGCTATTCTTTCTTCTGTTGCTCCTCAAATGATTAATTATACGATTGTCAATACTATTCCACATGATATCAAAGCCTATACGCAAGGACTAGAATTCCACAATGGTATTTTATTTGAAAGCACAGGAAATGGTGAAGGAATCGGAACGGGTACTAAAGGGGTATCTAGTGTTCGCCAAATCAATCCTAAAACTGGAGAAGTAATCAAGATTAAAGAACTTCCGGCAGCAATCTTTGGAGAAGGTTGTACGATTCTAAACAACAAGTTGTATCAGTTGACTTATAAAAACAATGAGGCTTATGTTTACAATCCAGATACCTTTGAAAAAATCGCGACACTTCCTTACTTCCAAAAAATGGAAGGTTGGGGATTGTGTAATGATGGAACGCATCTTTATATGACAGATGGTTCTGAAAAGATTTACAAATTAAATCCAGATACGTTTGAGAAAGTAGATGAGATAACAGTTGCCGCGCAACGAGAAATCTTAGTAAACATCAACGAACTAGAATGGGTAAATGGTAAGATTTACGCTAATTTCTACGGTAAAAGTGGTGTAGCTGTCATTGATCCAATATCTGGATCTGTAGAAGGGGTTCTTGATCTTTCTCAGCTGTATGATTTAGTTGAAAGACATGCTGATTTAGATGTATTAAACGGTATTGCGTACAACGCCAAAACAAATACATTCTTTGTAACAGGTAAGAACTGGAATAAAATGTTTGAAATCAAGATTATTGACTAGGTGGAGAACGGAAAACTAAACATAAAAAAAGAGGAGCTCGTCGAGTTCCTCTTTTTTTATGTGATTGAGTAATTTTCCATAAATGCTTTCTGTTGCCATTTGCCATTACTGATTTTTCATCACATCCCCATTTCTCTCTTTCCACTTTCCATTTTTTCCAGCCAATTGGCAAATTGCCATTTGCCACTACTGATTTTTCATCGTATACTCATTTCCATTTTCCACTTTCCATTAATCATACAAACTGACTCCATTGACATCTGTTGTCAATACTTCAGACATATAATCGAAAAAGGGCTTCATTGCTTCAAACGTTTGTATTACTTCTTTGATAAATCCTGGTTGTATCATTTCTTCATCTGTAAAAGATCGCATAACTAAAAACTGTTTTTTGCGCAGTAAATCAATAGCAGGATGTTCTTTATCGAAGCCTTTAGGAGCCGTTTTCAACTCCTCTCCTACTAATCCTCCAAATGCTTGTACAAATACAGGATTAGTGATTATTTCACGTAATTCAGAATCATCTAAGGCGATTTCTTTTCTGATACGCAATAAATCATCTTTATTGGGTTCCCAAAATCCTCCTCCGACAAAACTCTTCCCAGGTTCTACATTGAGGTAATATCCTCCACGTAGTAAAGGCTTTTTTCTTCCAATGTGTAAACCAAAATAGGTTTTATATGGGGTTTTATCTTTTGAAAAACGCACATCTCGATACAAGCGATGAACGTGAAATAATTCAACCTCATCCACTGCTGCCATCTCGTCAAAAACGCTTTTAAAAAAGCCCTTTACTTCTGTAAAATCAGCATCAATTCGCGGTTTGTTTTCAGTAAACCAAGGTTTATTATTATTCTTTGCAATCTCCCCTAACAGGGCGAAATGCTCTTGTTTCAAATGATTCATATACTTTTTCTCCAACAGTTGAATGACAAATTTACTTTAAAATAACGGTATATTTTTCGATATACTTTTGACGTTGTTCTTTTGTAATGGATAATCCATCGTGAATATAATTATCCATCGATCCATACTTTGCTTCTATTGCAGCAAACATCGCCTCTAAATAATTGGGTTTAATCCACGAGAAATTCTCAATTACTTCATAGTCAATTTTAGGAAAAATAAGCTTGCCAAACTTCGCTAATTTCATTCTTCCAGAAACATCGTCAATACGCTCATTGTTAGAGCGTAAATACTCTTCCATAATGGTTTCTCGATCAACATTGAGAATACTCAATAGTATAGCGCCAATCATTCCTGTACGGTCCTTTCCTGCAGAACAGTGAAACAAAGTAGCTTCGTCATGATCTAGCATACGCAAAACAATCTCGCGAATCTTTTGAGGATTATCCAAAACGTAAACCCCATAAAAATCCTCCACTGCTTTATTTGATTCTTCTACTGTTACTCTTCCTTTTAATACCTCTTTTTTTGCCTTACTAAACATGTCTTCTGAATCTTCAAACGCCTGTTCATTGTAATATTGAATAGTAGTCGGTAGATGATCTGGGTGTTTTTTAATTTCTCGATCGGTTCTTAAATCAATGACCTGCGTAATTGCATATTGTTCTAGCGTTTTAAAATGCTTCTTTTTTAATTTCCCTAAATGACCACTGCGATAAAAATGTCCCGATTTGATTACCCGTTGATCTTGTGTGATAATCCCTCCTAATTCTCGAACATTCGAAACATTTGGAATTTCAACTCCCTGATTCACTTCTAAATATAGTTCTTTCTGTTTCGCATTGGGAGTAAACTCATTTTCTTCCCCCATAGCATATCGTTGGGTTAAGGCTTCATAATTTTCAGTAGTATCCAACTTAGAAAATGCAATTGGCTGATAGGCGTGTTTATAAGAACAACTACCTAACATCAACATACCTCCTACTAAAACAAGGATTTCATATTTTTTCATAACTCATTTTATATTAACCTTTCTCAAAGTTAAGCATTTCTAACCTATTTTTGTTTTTAACCCGTTTCCATAAAAAAAGCAATGCGTTACGGCATTGCTTTTGTATTTCTCCATTTAATTCAAACTAAATTCCCATAAACTGGAACGGTTTGCTCTCTACTAATTGATTATTCGCTAAACCGAAATATTGTTGTCTCTTAGAAACATCTAATTTTTTCACTTTATTTTTTTCGCTGAAATCCAATGTTTTCAAATCCAACCACAAAGGCGATAATGTCAATGGATCTTCATAATAATAAACTAAATTCTTTTGATCTGACACAGCTCTCCATTTAGTAGAAGACAAGTTCGGATATCCCTCGATATGTACTCCATACGGAACAGAACAGTTGCGGATTACACTAAATGCCGATCCTACAGCCACCATCGTATCATCACTTTGATCTACTGCTGTTGCATAATAAGAGGCTCTTGCAAAGCGATCTTCTGATCTTCCTGTACCTGGTAACACTTGGTTCCCTGGTAAAAATGCCCAATAATCTCGAATAGCTAATTGCTTATCATAAGTAGGTGAATTAGTAACTACTGTATAAGAAGGATCGTGATATACCACTAATTTTCCGTCGATATACTCTAAAACGGCATTATCTCCTTTTGCATCAGACATCGTCAAATGCACCGTAGCTAATGTTGTTCTACCTGGGGTATTAGCTGTAACCACTGCAACAGGATTTTTCTGTAAATCCGTTACAGCTTCTGCTACTGTTGCATAGTTATCTAATACATATTGCGCCCATATAGCCAAGCTCATTCCTTTTTGCTTTCCATTCGGATCGTAATCAGGATATTGTGATTCTACTAACCATAAAATATTGGCCACAAGACCTTTTTCATTCATTCCGTCAGTTGTAGCAATATCAAATGCCGATACAATAACACTTCCGTATTTTGATTTCCATTTCGCTGATGCTTTCCCCACTTCACCGGTGCGCTCCATTCCTCTTGGGAAAACCCAGATATTTGGATCAATTTCATCTTTCCAATCCATCGAACGCGCTGTGATAATTGTGTTATTAGGTCCTTTGTATACCACTCGAGTACACGCATAAGCATCTGATGCTACAGGTAGTAAAAAAGCTGCTAAAGCTAAATTAGCGACCCAGATTTTCCATTTTTTCATAGTTCAAGGGTTTTATGTGTGTTTATTTTAATGCTTGTTTAAAAGCTAGTAACGCTCGTTCTCTAGCTAACTTATGCTCCACTATAGGAGTTATATAAGTAGATTCGTCATACTGAGGAATCCACTTTTTTATGTAATTAAAATCTTTATCGAACTTCTTTTGTTGCTCAGTGGGATTAAACACTCGAAAATAAGGAGCAGCATCACAACCACATCCCGCAGCCCATTGCCAATTTCCTACATTTAGAGCCAGGTCATAATCGTTGAGTTGTTGAGCAAAGTACGCTTCTCCCCAACGCCAATCGATCAATAAGTGTTTCACTAGAAAACTAGCCACTACCATACGCACGCGATTGTGCATATATCCCGTTTGATTCAATTCGCGCATACCTGCATCCACGAGTGGATATCCTGTTTCCCCTTTGCACCAAGCCTCAAATTCTACCTCATTATTGCGCCATTGTATATTTTCATATTCCCTTTTAAAACAAGCTCTTGCCGAATGCGGATAGTGATATAAGATTGCCATAAAAAAGTCTCTCCAAATCAATTGGCTCAACCAGGTATCATTATCACGCAACGCTTGTCGCACACAAGCGCGAATAGATACCGTTCCAAATCGCAACGCTATTCCCAAACGCGTGGTAGCATCTAGGGCTGGAAAATCGCGATTGGCTGTATAATTTTGAATAAGAAATGAATCAAATAGGGGTGCTTCAAAACGAGGTTTTGTTTCTTCTTTATACCCCAACTGGGTTAAACTTGGCATTATTTGATGCTCCTTTTGAGCTACAAAATAATCCGCCTTTAATTCCAATGTCCAAGCTAGTAGGTGTTGTTCTGTTAACCTACTTCTCCATAACTTAGAATAAGGCGTATAAACCTTATAAGGAGTTTGATCGCTTTTCAGCAATTCATTAGTCTCAAAAATCACTTGATCTTTATAAGCATAAAAAGCAATGGCATGTTCAGCTATTAAGGCTTGTACCGCTGCATCTCTTTTTCGAGCTGCAGGTTCATAATCTGCATTCGTATAAACAGCTGAAACAGTATAAGTTTGCATCAGTTGTTTGAATACGTCCAATACATGATCATGGTAGCAAACCACCTGACTATTCAACTGTTGTAAATGACTATTGACTTGTGCTAATGCTTGATAAATGTATGGTATGCGTCGATCATCTTGTGCTGGAAATTGCGCTAAGATTGCTGGATCAAAAATAAAGATGGGCAGTACTTTTTTTCCTGACTGTATCGCATGGTATAAGCCTACATTATCATGTAAGCGAATATCCCTTCGAAACCAAAAAATCACAATTTCTTCCATATTAGTAAGTCCTACTAAAAAGACCCTTTATTCTATTTAATAAAGGGTCTTTAAAGATAACTTTTTTTATTTAAAAATAACCAATAATACTGAGCCAAGTTGTTCCTACTACTAAATAAATCGCGAGTAAGAAAAGACCGATTATCAATCCG
Source organism: Myroides gitamensis (assembly GCF_029894455.1). Lineage (NCBI taxonomy): Bacteria > Pseudomonadati > Bacteroidota > Flavobacteriia > Flavobacteriales > Flavobacteriaceae > Myroides > Myroides gitamensis. The sequence goes on along the minus strand of NZ_JARYHN010000001.1, from coordinate 482,813 downwards.
TAGGTCCACCAAGACTTCAATTCAACATAGCCGCTTCCGAAAAATACAGGAGCTGGGCCGTGTCCATAATGTGTCAAAGTACCGTAAATCGATCCCATATATCCAAGGGTTAAAGCCAATAACATGGGTGGCACACCTAAGGATACACCAACCCCCAAAAGTGCGGCATACATTGCCGCTACGTGAGCGGTTGCACTAGCAAAAATATAGTGACTAAAGAAATAGACAATGACAATTAAAGGATAAGCATAATGCCAATCAATCCCACCCATTTGTGCCTTCACTAAATCACTAAACCAGCCAATAAACCCAAGTGTATTCAATGAACTAGCCATCATTACCAATACAGCAAACCACACAATGGTATCCCAAGCGCCTTTTTCTGATTTGACATCCTCCCATGTTAATACAGAAGTCAACAATAAGATAGCCAATCCAATAAAAGCCGTAGTTGTTGCATCAATCGTGAATAGATCTCCAGTAATCCACAAGAAAAGCAAGATAAAAAAGGTCACTAACATCAACTTTTCTGGTAACGTTAATTTCCCCATTTCTCTTAATTTCTGTGCTGCTATTTTAGGAGCATCCCCTGTTTTCTTTAACTCTGGTGGATAAATTTTATACAACACCAAAGGAGTAAGGAGAAACGCAAGCGCTCCTGGAACAAAACCTCCAACAGCCCAATTCATCCAACTGATATTGATTCCAATATCTGCCGCAAATTTCTGACACATCGGATTACTTGCTGTACCTGTTAAGAACATGGCTGATGTAATCAAGTTCAAATAATAACAATTCAACGTTAAAAAAGAACCTACTTTCTTTTTCGTTTCTTCTTTTGTTGGATCAGACCCAAAGTTCATCGCCATCGATTTCATAATGGGATAAATAATTCCTCCTCCACGAGCTGTATTACTTGGAATAGCAGGTGCTAATACCAAATCAGCCAATCCTAATCCGTAAGCTAGTCCCAAAGTACTTTTACCAAAAGCACGGATAAACAAGTAAGCAATACGATTACCTAATCCTGTTTTAATAAAACCTCGGGCAATAAAGAAGGAGATTCCGATTAACCAAATAACCTTATCTCCAAATCCTTTTAAGCTAAGCGTGATCGATTGTCCTGCATTTCCAGGCGCTAACAATTGAAAGAATGCGGTAAGTCCCACAGCAATCATACACATGGTCCCCATAGGAGCAGCTTTGAGGATAATACCTAAAATGGTACTCACAAAAATGGCAAACAAATGCCAAGCTTCTGGTGTTACTCCCTCTGGGATGGGACAAAACCAAAGTAATATTCCTATTACTACGGTAATTCCGAAATTTTTTAAATTTACTTCTTTCATAGAAGGAGGTTTTTATACGTTATTGTAATCGACACTGAAATTGAATAAAGGCAAGATTTGAGTTGTATGATTTTGTCTGCTCAATATTCGTTTTATAATTATCTATTTGCATCCCCACTTGTAGACGAGCGCCATAGTTCTTTAAGAATTCTAAACTCACCATGGGAACCCAAGTCTGTCTACCATTAGAATTGAAATGCGCACTACCATCTAAATATTCATAGCGACAAGCAAATTCAATAGTTTGCAAACGTTTTTTACCTAAATCATAGCGGACATTCGGTAGAATATAAAAACTCTTCATCAAATAATCATCGATATCCCCTAGACGTTGATCCACTGGTTGGCTAAAATACAATTGATGATTCACCCCTTGTTTTGCCTCTAATTGAAAATCAATACTCCAGCGGTCTCCCATTGGAAAAAAGGCGGTTGCTTCTGCTCCAACTGCATAAATAGTTTGTCGCTGTACTTCGCCAATTCCTCCACTGATTCCGACATTAATTTTATGCTTGGGGTCCACATTAAACAACAAGCGGCTCGAATAGTGTTTCCCGTCGTCATTATCCGTTTTGTTTTTACCATTTCCATTGGTAACAGAAACCCCATAACTCATAGGAACAGATCCTAAATCTACACTACCTGTAACAGCAGCTCCAATTTGGAAGCTAGTCCATCCATTATCGCCAAACATATAGTATGAATTTGAGTAGTCAATGGATTTTACTACATCCACGGGATAGGTTTCCTCCATGCCAAATAACGGTCTAAACTGTCCTACCGTAAATTGCAAATAGCGATTGAGCGTATATTTAGCATACGCGTTTTCTAGAACTTTCGTTTTTGGATCTGATTTAAAATCCGCTAAATTCACTAAAGCTACTACCTCTAAATTTTCTGTAACCTTCGCATTCATCGAAACGCGCATACGCTTAATTTCAAAGGAGTTATTTGTTCCTTCTCCCTCACCATAATGCAAACCATTGATATCTACTCCACGTTTGAAATTATCTAAATAGCGGGTTTGGAAAACCCCTCCCACTTTAAATTGAGGGTATTTTTGCGTTGCATCGTTCAATACGATTTTATCTTCGAAAATTCGAATGGTATCTTGTGCGATTTCAAGCTCTTGCGCCCAAGTATTCATTGCAGTAAATAAGCCTATTCCACAGAGAAATAGGCTTTTTATCATCCCAATTTTACTTTTCATTTTACTTCTTTTTAAACTTGAGAAAACTAGCGCGATTGTACTCGTAGTTCATTCGAGCAATATTCAATACAGAAATTCCTTGTGGGCATTCTACCTCACAAGCTTCTGTATTGGAACAGTGTCCAAAACCTTCCTCATCCATTTGCATAATCATGTGCAGTGCACGTTCTTTTCGCTCTTGTTGTGATTGAGGTAATAAAGCCAATTGCGTAATTTTCGCAGAGGTAAATAAAGCTGCACTTCCGTTCTTACACGTAGCAACACAAGCTCCACACCCAATGCAAGCAGCTGAGTCAAAAGCGGCTTCTGCTGTTTCATGTGATACAGGGATTGTATTCGCTTCTGGCGCCTGTCCCGTATTTACTGAGACATATCCTCCAGCCGAAATGATGCGGTCAAACGCACTTCGATCCACTTTCAAATCTTTTTTAACAGGAAAACCAGCGGCTTTGAAAGGCTCAATCAAAATCGTCTCCCCATCTTTAAATTCTCGCATGTGCAACTGACAAGTTGTAGTATTTTCTAGCGGTCCATGTGCATTTCCATTGATCACAACTCCACATTGTCCACAAATTCCTTCCCTACAATCATGATCAAATTCAATAGGATCTTCTTTTTTTGAAATTAATTGTTCATTTAGCGTGTCCAACATTTCCAAAAAAGACATGTGTGTATTTACATTATCTATCGCATAATCTACAAGTTTACCTTCCGATTTACGATCTTTTTGTCTCCATATTTTAAGATTCAATTTCATAGCCTCTATTATTTATAACTACGGATAGTCGGTTTTACGTATTCAAATGTTAGTTCTTCTTTATTCAAAATTGGTTCTTGATCTAGTGATCCAGGCCATTCCCATGCAGAAATAAACTGAAATTTCTCGTCGTTACGAGCAGCTTCCCCTTCTTCTGTTTGGTATTCCTCTCTGAAGTGAGCCCCACAAGATTCATCACGCGTTAAAGCATCATAACACATCAGCGTACCTATTTCTAAGTAATCCGCTACGCGTCCTGCTTTTTCTAATTCTGAATTGATGGTTGCATTGGTTCCAGGAACATGGACATTTTGATAAAATTCAGCTCTCAACTTCTTGATTTCCTCAATAGCAAATGTCAATCCTTCTTTGGTACGTGCTAAACCACAATAATCATACAGTAATTTACCTAATTTCTTATGGTAATAATCGACCGTTTTATCCCCATTAATTTTCAATAGGTTTTCTAATTTGTCTTTAACCTCTTGTTCTGCTTTCTCAAATTCGGGATGATCGGTTGTAATTTTACCGATTCGAATTTGATCTGCTAAATAGTTAGCAATCGTATACGGAGCGATAAAATAACCATCAACAGAAGCTTGCAGTAAAGAGTTTGCTCCTAATCGGTTTGCACCGTGGTCTGCAAAATTAGCTTCCCCTAAGGCAAACAATCCTGGAATCGTAGTCATTAGTTCATAATCTACCCAAAGTCCTCCCATAGAGAAGTGAGCTGCTGGGGAAATCATCATCGGTTCTTTATAAGCATTTGTCCCTGTAATTTTCTCATACATGGTAAACAAGTTGCCATATTTTTCAGCTATTTTCGCTTGTCCTTGTTCTCGGATTGCCTTAGAAAAATCTAGATATACTGCATTTTTCAATGGTCCAACACCATAACCGGCATCGATTCGCTCTTTAGCAGCACGAGAAGAAATATCTCGAGGGGCTAAATTTCCAAAAGCGGGATAACGTCTTTCTAAATAGTAATCTCTTTCCTCTTCTGGAATATCATTAGCGACTCTCGTTTCATTTAGATTTTTAGGAACCCAAATACGTCCATCATTACGCAATGATTCAGACATTAAGGTCAATTTAGACTGATAATCTCCAGACTGTGGTAAGGATGTTGGGTGAATTTGTGTCCAACTTGGAGAAGCAAAATAGGCTCCTTTTTTATGTGCTCTCCAAATAGCAGAGCCATTACATCCCATAGCGAGCGTTGACAAATAGTAAATCTTCCCGAATCCTCCTGTTGCTAAAACGACTGCATGCGCAGCATGTCTTTCAATTTCTCCTGTTTCAAGATTTCGAACAATAACCCCACGGGCTTTTCCATCAATCAGTACTAAATCCAACATTTCATGTGAAGAAAAAAGCTCTACCGTTTTTTTATTTACCTGACGCATAAGCGCTTGATAAGTCCCTAAAAGCAATTGTTGTCCCGTTTGTCCACGAGCATAAAATGTTCGACTCACCTGAACTCCTCCAAATGATCGATTATTTAGGTATCCACCGTATTCCCTACCAAAAGGCACTCCTTGAGCAACAGCTTGGTCAATTAAATTCACGGAACATTCTGCTAAGCGATAAACATTCGCTTCCCTTGCTCTAAAGTCTCCTCCTTTTAATGTATCCACAAACATTCTGTAGATACTATCTCCGTCATTTTTATAATTTTTAGCCGCATTTACTCCTCCTTGTGCCGCTACAGAGTGCGCACGACGCGGAGTATCTTGAAAGCAAAATGATTTTACATTATATCCCATCTCTCCCAAAGAGGCTGCTACAGAACTACCTGCTAATCCAGTTCCAATTACAATAACATCCAGCTTTTTTCTATTTGCAGGATTAACCAAACGAGCATTCTTTTTATAGTTAAACCATTTATCTTCTAATGGTCCTTCAGGAATTTTTGCATCTAATTTCATAACAACTTGTATTAATGGGTGATATAAATATAAATAGGCATTAAAGCGAAACCAACACATAAGATAACCGCATACGCGATTCCGAATACATTAATCCATCGTACGTATTTAGGGTGAAATAACCCTAGTGTACGAACACCGCTCGTGATACCGTGAATTAAGTGATAAGCAAGCGCAATCATCGCTATTACATAAACAACAACTAACCAAAGTTCCTGAAATGCCGTAACAACAACAGTATACAGGTCTTTATTGCCCTTTGCGTCTAGCCCTATCTCACCAAATTTATAGACGTACCAAAAGTTTTGAAAGTGCAGTACGAGGAAAATCAAGATAATTACGCCTAATACTCCCATATTTCGGCTATACCATTTACTGGCTCTCCCTCTATTATCGCGCTTGTAACTACCTCCTGCTTTTTGGTTCTTTGAGGTAATGATTAACGCATAAATAGCATGCCCTAAAATGGATAAATAAAGCACATAAGAGACGGCTTTTACCAAGGGATTCCCAGTTAAAAAATGAGAATAAGCATTAAAGCTTTCTTGTGCATGTTCAGGTTCTAGAAACAACTGTGTATTCCCTAAAAAGTGAATCAGTAAAAAGAAACACAGAAACAACCCAGTCCCTGCCATTACAATCTTTCTTGAGAGTGTATTCATCTTATTTTTGTTTTAATAATTAATCCTTTAAATCATCTAATAACCTTCCTTCTTTGCTTCTTGAGTATAACCACATAAATAATACCAAAATTAAATACGCTTTATTTTTCTCAATTACAAACAAAACACCAAATAGACAGTATTTTACAACTTATACAATCAAATACTTTTATTTTGTACTAAATTTAATAATTATTTTAAATAATTTTAAAAAAACCGATTCGTTTTACACGTATTACAAATAATACAGAATGATTATAAATTAACGTAGTATTTATTTAAATTTTAAGAATCGGCTTTCCAAAGAAATGGTTATCTTGAAAAAATGAAATTAAAAAAATATTTTACCTAAAAATGTAACAAATATCATATTTGGTCAACTAATTGTAATATGAAGCAAAATAATGTAGAGCAAGAGTTTATATCTTTATTGGAAGAGAACCAAAATCTCATCCATAAAATCTGTCGCTTGTATACAGATGAAGAATCTGCTCATAAAGATTTGTTTCAAGAAATTTCGATTCAACTATGGAAAGCTTATCCTAGTTTTAGAGGAGAATCCAAGTTCACAACTTGGGCGTACAGAATTGGTTTAAATACTGCCATTTCACTTTTCCGGAAGAAAAACCGGCAAATCACCACGACGAGCTATAATCCGATTATTCATCATTTTGAATACCAGGAGTACAACGAAGAAGAAGAACAGCAACTCAAATTGATGTATCAAGCACTTCACCAATTGAATGACATTGACAAAGCCTTAGTTTTCATGTATCTCGAAAACAAAACCTATGAAGAGATTGCTGATACACTCGGTATAAGTGAGGTCAATGCTCGAGTAAAAATGAATCGAATTAAAAGTAAATTAAAAAAAATATTAAATCCGTAAGGATTCACTATATAGTATGGATGAACTTGACTTATTAAAAAAACATTGGAACGCCAACCATAACTTTCCAAAAGTGTCAAAGGACGAGATTAGTGGGATGATTCACAAAAAATCATCTTCTATTGTGATGTGGATATTTATCATCAGTGTCATCGAATTTCTAGGTTTAAACTTGGCTAGTTTTTTCCTCTTTAATGATGACAGTGAATTAAAAGGGAACAACAATCTAATTTTTGAATTTATCGTCAATAATATTGATTACGTCAGCGGTTTAATCTCCGTGATATTCATTATTGCATTTTACATCAAGTATCGCAAAATTTGCGTAGCAGATAATACCAAAAATTTAATGAAACAGATTCTTCAAACGAAGAAAATGGTTAATTACTATATCGCAATTAATATTTCGATCATTTCCATCTTGTCTCTTTTTGCAGCTATTACCATTTTAACTGCAGATAACGACCCTACACATGGATGGTCTTACTATATCTTTATTATTGGTATATTCTTATTTTTATTTTTAATCTTCTTCGGAATCATCTGGTTGTACTACCGCGTTGTATATGGAATTTTAATCAAACGCTTGATGAAAAATTACCAAGAACTTGAAAAGATAGAGGATTAATGTCGTATCTTGGATACTCATTTTATCTTTCATCATTCAAGTTATGACTATCACGCAATTACTATATGCCTTGGCTGTTGCGGAGCACAAAAATTTTACGCTCGCAGCAGAAAAATCGTTTGTAACTCAACCTACTTTGAGCATGCAAATTCAAAAATTAGAAGACGAATTAGGTGTTCAAATTTTTGATCGCACAACCAAACCTATTCAATTGACTGCCATTGGAGCTGTTATCATTGAACAAGCGCATAAAATAGTCAACGAATCGAATCGAATTAAAGATATTATTGATCAGGAAAAAGGATTCATCGGTGGGGAATTTAAACTGGGAATTATTCCCACGGTTACCCCTACTTTACTTCCGATGTTTATCAAATCTTTTGTAGGAAAATATCCCAAAGTACATTTGATTATTGAGGAATATACAACAGAAGAAATTATCACTCGACTACGCGGCGGGTATCTTGATGCTGCTATTGTAGCAACACCTTTGGAATTAGAAGATATTCGTGAAAAGGTACTTTATTACGAACCTTTTGTCGGTTATATTCCCCAACATTTCCAACAGGAATTCGATGGTAAACTCACGACAGATCAACTGGATTTAAAGAAGCTTTTATTGCTTCAAGATGGCCATTGTTTTAGAGATGGTATCATCAATATTTGCAAGAATAAAAGTGCGGATACAGATCGTCCCTTTTCATTGGAAAGTGGAAGTTTCGAAACCTTAATCCAATTATCTAAAGAAGGGTTAGGCTATACACTTTTACCGTATTTACACACCTTACAGCTCAATACAGAAGATCAACGTAATTTGATGCAGTTTGCCTCTCCGCAACCCGCTAGAGAGATTAGTTTGATTCACACAACAAATGATCTAAAGCTTCAAATTATTCAAGCCTTACACGAGACTATATTGGGAATTATTCGCGGCGCAATCGCATTTCAAGATGTAAAAATCATTAGCCCAAAAAAGAAATAAGTAGATCGATATGAAGATGTAAAGTCGTTATTTTGTACTTACAAAACGCAAAGAACAAACCTCACGATTTCACAAAAAACGAAAAAAACCTCATCATAAAATAAAAAAGGGAGTAAGAAAAAATCTTACTCCCTTTTATGTTGTTCAAGAAAAGATTACTCTTCTCCTTCTCCTTTTACTACCAAACGGAATCCTTCTCCGTGGATATTTAAAATTTCAACAGCTTCGTCTAATTTTAAATACTTTCTCAATTTTGCAATATAAACGTCCATACTACGAGAAGTGAAATAGTTATCATCTCTCCATATTTTCGTTAAAGCAACTTCTCTTGGCATCAAGTCGTTTTCATAAATTGCCAATAATTTAAGCAATTCATTTTCTTTTGGGGATAACTTGATTGGCTCTTGATCTTGGAAAGTCAAGAATCTCAATTTAGAGTTCAAGTGGAATTTACCAATTTGGAACTCAAATTTTGTGTTATCTGTTTTAACTTCAGATGTTTTTCTGTGAATAATCGCTTTGATTTTCATCAATAATACCTCTGAATCAAAAGGTTTATTTAAATAGTCATCCGCTCCTACTTTATACCCTCTTAATACATCCTCTTTCATCGATTTTGCAGTTAAGAAAATAATAGGCACTTCCTTGTTTTTATCGCGAATTTCTTTGGCTAAAGTAAACCCGTCTTTATAAGGCATCATGACGTCAAGAATACAAAGGTCAAAAGTATCGCGTTTAAACTTTTCAAAACCTTCCATTCCGTTTTTAGCTAACGTAACTTCAAAGTCGTTAATCGCTAAATAATCTTTCAAGATCGCTCCAAAGTTTGGATCGTCCTCTACTAATAAAATCTTTTTGTTGTTTGTTGTTTCCATATATATTGATTAATTTATTAATGGCATTTTAATAATGAACGTACTTCCTTTTCCTTTCTCACTTTCAACATATACCTGTGCGTTGTGATCTTCTACGATCTGCTGAACGTAAGCCAGCCCTAATCCGTGTCCTTTCACATCGTGCAAGTCTCCTGTATGTTCACGATAGAATTTATCAAAAATTCTCTTTTGTGCATTTTTACTCATTCCTACTCCTTGATCGACTACTTTTATCAAAATAAAATCTTTGATATTCTCTGTATATACATCAATAATAGGTCTCTCTTTCGAGTATTTAATCGCGTTGTCTAGCATGTTAACCATAACACTTGTCAGGTGAAAATCGTTTCCTAAAATATCCGATCTTCTTGCATCAAGATGTAGGTTGATTTCTCCTCCTCTATCTTGGATAATTAAACCGACGTGATCAACGGCAGATTCAATAATCTCGTGAATATCAACTGCTTCTTTATCTGACTCAAATTCTTTCTTTTCAAGTTTTGAAATTCGAAGCACGTTTTCCACTTGTGCATGCATGCGTTTGTTTTCCTCCCGAATCATATTGAGGTACCGCTCAACCATCTCGGGATTTCCTATCACCTTTGGATTCTTAATAGCATCCAACGCTAGGTTAATCGTTGCAATAGGCGTCTTAAACTCATGCGTCATATTGTTGATGAAGTCTGTTTTCATTTCTGAAATCTGCTTCTGTTTAATCAACTGATTAATCGCATTCAAATAAGCTGCAATAATCACAACTGTAAACAAGATAGACAAAAATGTAATCCCAATTAAAGAAGAAAATAAATATTTACTTTTTTCTGGGAACGTAACATACAAATGATACTTACTTTTTCCATCATTATTCTTTAAAATTGGCACTCCATACGTCGATCCTTCACTGTATTCGAAGTCATCCGACTTAATTTTCGTTGCCAATCCTTTATTATACACACCAAATTCGTATTTGGCATTTACTCCATATTGATGCAATTCATTTTCGAGTAATTCATCTAGCTTTTCTTTTGAGATTCGCTCATCTACTCGCTTTAGTGCAACAATATCTTTGAAATATATTTCAAATTGCGCTTTATCTAACACACCGAGGTTTCCTGATTTCTCAATTACCTCATCTGGATAGTTTTGGTGTAAATTATCCCCTCCTCTATCAAAGGAACTTCCTTTGTGGATTTCGGTTTTTCGCCTAGCAACAAAACTTTTAATATTGGTGCTATCGGCTCTTTTATCAAAGAACGAGCTTCGCAAATTAAAATCTTCAAGAACCAATGTGTTTGAGTAAAATATCGACTCATTTGTTCTTGGATTGCGCTCATAAAAAACGATCTCTTTTAATTCACTTTGTTTTGGCGGTTCGCCAATACTATCCTTCAAGTCATTGTACATTTTGTAGAACTCCATGGCTTCATTTTGTTCCATTGCATTTGCTACATTTCCAATAACCTGTTGAACATGGTACTTGAATTGTTCCTCATTGTTGTTATACGAACTAACAATCCAATATAATTGTACGATGATGATTCCAATCAATGAAAAACTCATTATACCGACAAGTACTCTAAATCGTAATTTATTCATCGCAATTCAAAATTATGATTAATAATGTATATTCCCTAGTAGTTAACATAAAATTAACCGATTAAATTAAATGATTTTTTGAATTAATATCACGTATTATCGTAATAATATCACTTTCAATTGTTTTTTTGTTATTATTTTCAATTATATATTGACTTCTTCCCACCTTTTCCTCGTCTTTCATTTGATTATCAATAATTTTTAGTACTTGGTCTTTTGAAACTCCATCACGTGCCATAACTCTTTCAATTCTAACCTCCTCTGGTGCAACAACTAGAATAACTAAATCACAACTTGTTTCCAAACCACTCTCAAACAATATGGCGCTTTCTTTGATGACAAAAGGGCTGTCTTTATGTTCTTCCAGCCAATCTTCGAAATCTTTTTTAACGCGGGGATGTACAACCTGATTCAGTTGCTCCAACAGTGTTTTATTATCAAAAACCAATTGTTTGATTTTGGCGCGATCTAGCAATCCATTTTCATTAATAACGGAGGTTGTAAATATTTGTTGTACGGCCTCTACGACATCTGGGCGTTCCATTAGCAATCGCGCCCGTTCATCCGCAATATAAATGGGAACCCCATGCTTTTGAAACAATTTAGCAACGGTTGTTTTTCCACTGCCTATTCCACCTGTTAAACCTACAATAATACTCATCTTCTTTGTTGTTATTTGAAAAACATTTCAGGCATTCCTTCTTCAGGTTTGCGTCTTAAAATATATAAAATATAGTTTGATTTAACAAAACCTATACCATACCCGTAAAATTGTACAAAAACAGCACAAATTGACAATACCGACACCTTAAAACTCTTTTCTTTCATCAAAGATATCACAAAAACAAAGAAAAAATATAATAAATAAAGAGAAAAAAGCGAATAAAACCCGACCAATAGGAACAAAAGACTTACCACAAGTCCTCCGATAAAAAGACTCGGAAACCAATACGTCATTTTGGCATATTCTGGATATCGTTGATTGAGAATCGGTCTTGCTTTTCCAAATTTATTGACTTGTACAAAAAATTTCTTCCAATCAATTCGCCTTTTGTGATACACATAAGCTTCGGGAAAAAGCTCCGATTGAAATCCTAAATTCCAAAGTCGAATCGTAAGATCAGGATCTTCACCCGGGTGAATTTTACCGAATCCCTCAGATGCTAAAAAGGCTTTTTTAGAAATTCCCATATTAAAACTACGGGGTTGAAACTTACTAAGTCGTTCCGATCCACCGCGTATTCCTCCAGTAGTCAAAAATGAAGTCATGGCAAAATTAATAGCTTTTTGCACTTCTGTAAAACTAGACAATGCGCGATCAGGCCCTCCAAAACAATCGACGTATTTTTCTTGTAAGTACTGATCAACCACACGCAAATACTCTTCTGGTATGATACAATCCGAATCTAAGATAATGTAATAATCTCCTTTTGCTTTTCGCATGCCGTAATTTCTAGAATCTCCAGGACCCGAATTACTTTTGTAATAATACGATATATCCAGTTGATCTTGGTATTTTTCCACGATAGCTCTTGAATCAACAGCTGATCCATCTTCTACAATTACCACCTCAAAGTTGCCTTGAAAAGTTTGCTTGGTTAAACTAGCCAACAATTCATCTGTTTCATCGGGTCGATTGTAAACAGGAATAATAAATGAGTAATACATTAACTTCTTAAATAACTACAAAAATATCGCTTCCTAAATTGGAATACAAAATTTACTCCCTATATTTATATATATATTTATAATTTTTACGTTATAAACTGTAATATTTCAAAATAAAAACTGTTACAGCCTACTGTAATGGATTTAAATAGTTGAACTTTTATTATATGAATGCAATTAATATACTCTGGGTTGATGATGAAATTGATCTATTAAAACCGCATATTCTCTTTTTAGAAAAAAAAAATCTACGCTGTTACAACTGCCACAAATGGAGCTGATGCGATTGAACTCGTCAATCAACATCATTTTGACATTGTCTTCCTTGATGAAAACATGCCAGGTTTAACGGGGTTAGAGACGTTAAACGAAATCAAAAGCATTAAAAATAGTCTTCCTGTTGTGATGATCACAAAAAGCGAGGAAGAATATATCATGGAAGAAGCTATTGGTGCTAAAATTGCGGATTATCTAATCAAGCCTGTCAACCCCAATCAGATTCTTTTATGTTTAAAAAAGAACCTAGACGATTCTCGAATTGTCTCTGAAAAATCGTCTTTAAGTTATCAAAAGGAATTTCGCAATATTGCGATGGACTTGATGGCTATCAATACTTATGAAGACTGGATTTCGCTTTATCGCAAGCTGTTGTTTTGGGAAAGTAAACTCGAAGATATTGAGGATCAAAATCTAATCAATATCTTAGAAGGTCAGAAAAGTGAAGCCAATAGTCTATTCGGTAAATTTATTGAGAAGAAATACGAGACATGGATTAATTCTACTTCCGATCGTCCTACTTTTTCACATGAGATTTTTAAGAAATGGGTGGTTCCTGAACTAAAAAAAGAGAATAATAAAGTTTTATTCCTCGTTATAGATAACATGAGATATGACCAATGGCGCTCTTTTGAACCCATTGTATCAAATCACTATAAAATCGAAACGGAACATACGTTTTTCTCTATTTTACCCACAACAACGCAATATGCTAGAAATGCTATTTTTTCTGGGTTAACACCTTTACAGATGGAGCAAATGCATCCAAGTTGGTGGAAGAATGATACGGATGACGGTGGGAAAAACTTACATGAGAATGACTTTTTACAAGCGCAATTACAGCGCTTGCGTCTAACTATCCCCAATGAGTATTTTAAGATTGTCGGGCAAAAAGATGGCCGTAAATTAGTTGATAATTTCAATGCAATTAAACACAATCAACTCATTACGATTGTCTATAATTTTGTTGATATGCTTTCACATGCTAAAACAGAAATGGAAGTTATTAAAGAACTAGCATCCAATGATAAAGCATATCGTTCACTGACAACTAGTTGGTTTAAAAACTCGAGCTTACTCGATGTTATTCAGCAAGCCCAACAAGCAGGTTTTAAACTCATTATCACTACGGATCACGGCACCATCAATTGCAATACGCCTTCTAAGGTTATAGGCGATAAGAACACGAGTTTAAATCTTCGTTATAAAACAGGGAAGAGCTTAACGTTCGAAAAGAAAGATGTCTATATGGTGAAAGATCCTAAAAAGATTCAGCTACCCGCTATAAATCTAAGTAGTTCCTTTATTTTTGCAAAGAATGATTGTTTCTTGGCGTATCAAAATAATTACAACCATTATGTATCTTATTTTAGAAATACCTATCAACATGGAGGTATATCGCTAGAAGAAATGATTGTTCCTTTTATCATATTAAACCCTAAATAAATGGAATTCACTTATCAGCTTGAAGAAATTGATAGCATTGCGGCTCAAGTATTACCTTTATTAACCCATAAAATTGTATTATTTCAGGCTCCTATGGGAGCTGGAAAGACGACTTTTATTAAGGCTTTAGCGAAACAATTGGGTATCACAGAAATGACAAGTAGCCCAACTTTCTCTATCGTCAATGCCTATAACATCCCTGATTCCAATACTTCTTTATACCACTTCGACTTGTATCGTTTAGAGGAAGAAGAAGAGGCGTATGACTTTGGATTTGAGGAATATCTATATAGTGGAGATTGGTGTTTTATTGAATGGCCAGACAAAACGCCCAATTTAATTCCAGACAATCACTGCACGATAGAAATCGCTATCTTAGATACGCTAAAAAGAAAATTAACGCTTACGAATGCTTAACTAAAAACCTATGTCCAAAATGTATCCTTTTTCTAAAAAAACCTTGATGCCTCAAGAGGAGTGCTTGCTTGTAGAGCCGCGCAAAGGAGAATTGTTCATTGGCGTGCCTAAAGAAAATTTCAAGGTTGAAAAGAGAATTTGCATCACCCCTGAGGCTGTGCAAACCCTACATGCCTATGGACATCGCGTATTAATTGAAAAAGGAGCTGGAGAGGCTTCTAGTTATAGTGATTTAGAATATAGCAAAGCAGGGGCTGAAATTACAACAGACCCCAAAAAGGTATTTGGCTGCCCTATTGTAGTGAAAGTGGTTCCTCCTACCCTGGAAGAAATTAAACTCATGACACCGCATAGTGTATTGTGGTCCACCATCCAATTAAAAACCTTAGATCCTACTTACTTTAAAGCTTTAGCGAAGAAGAAAATCTCCGCAATTGGCTTTGAATTCATTCAAGATAAACACGGTTCTTTTCCTGCCACTAGTATTTTAAGTGAAATTGCGGGAATCGCATCCATCCAAATTGCCTCTGAATTAATGACGACAACCAATAATGGAAAAGGGTTATTAATGGGGAATATCACAGGAGTAGTTCCTACAGAAGTTGTGATTTTAGGTGCGGGAATTGTAGCGGAATATGCTGCTAAAACGGCCATCAGTATGGGAGCCAACGTTCGTATTTTTGACAATTCCATTCAAAAATTAAGACGTTTACAGAATAACCTTCCCTTTCCTGTTTCTACGTCTACAATTCAAGATAAGATTCTTTTGAAAGCGCTAATGCGATGTGATGTTGTTATTGGTGCTATTCGCGGTAAAAATCGATCGCCAATTGTCGTAACGCAAACCATGGTAGAAAGCATGAAAAAAGATGCCGTAATCATTGATGTGGCAATTGACAATGGCGGATGTTTTGAAACTTCTGAATTGACGACGCATGAACATCCAATCAAACGAAAATTTGAAGTCATTCATTATGGCGTTCCCAATATTACTTCGCGCTATTGTAAAACCGCTTCCATGGCGGTTAGCAATGTCATTACTCCTTTTTTATTAGATTTTGCTGACAATGGTAGCCTCGAAGGTACCGTATTCACAGATAATGTCTTAAAATCTGGTATCTATACGTATAAAGGGTTAATCACAAATAAGGTGGTTGCAGATTGGTTCAATTTAGATTACAAAGACATTCGACTTTTTGCGTTCTAATTTTTTGCCAATTATTTAGTTTTACAACGCTATATTGCTACTTTTGTACAAATTTTAAAGAAATGAGTTTTATACAAAGACTTGCGTATTATTTGTTTGGCCTTTTAATTGGCTGCATGTTTTTATTTTACTTTTTTGGAGAAAAGAAAACAGAGTTTTGTTATTTACCAAATTGTAGAGTATTGAAAGACTTGAGAAGCAAGCCTGTTCAATATAGTTCAGACGCAGAATTTAAATTAAAAGAAGGTTGGGTTGTAGAAGATGATATTCGAAAATCACTACAATATGGCAAAGTAGACTTTGATCAAAGTAATGTTGATTTTGAAAAAGGTAAACTTTATGTCATCACTGGTCGTAATGCCAACAATGACCCGATTACAATTAAGATTGTCAATTACGATGATAAAATCAAACTTTTAGATATAACAAAGCCCTAATTTTTTAGGGCTTTTGTCTTTTTATACTGGATCTATTTGTATTCGATGGGATGGCGTTACTTGCTTAAATGCTGTAGGCGTCATACCCGTTATCTTTTTAAACTGTGTACTCAAATGCGCTACACTGCTGTAATTTAATTGAAAAGCAATTTCTTTCAGCGTTAACTCATCATGAATTAGTAGTTCTTTTACTTTTTCAATCTTGAGATGAATGAAGTATTGTTCAATTGTCGTTGATTCAATTTGAGAGAAAAGCTGTGTCAAATACAAGTAATCTTTATTTAATTGCGCAGATAAATAGGCGGATAAAGGAGTTTCTAATGCCAATTGATCTGATTGCAATAACCCAATCAACAAGGATTTAACTTGAGTAACCACCTGACGTTCTTTGTCATTGAGTAGTTCAAATCCAATTTCCTCAAATTTTTGACTCAACTGTTGTACTTCTGCCTCAGTCAATTGTTCTTGTAATTCTACTTCTCCTAAATGAATGGCAACAGCTGTATGGTTCATTCCTTGTAAAATCTGCTCTACAGCTAATATACAACGATGACAAACCATATTTTTTACATATAATTTCATCTTTGTTTACGCTTTTACTGGTTTGTAAGTTATCTGTTGTACGCTGTAACTCGTACCTTCATTACTCTTTTTTTTAGTCTTGCTTGACTCAACACAAGAGTCATGATGCTCCTTATTTGCTAAGAACATTAACCTCGTCCTGTTTATTATATTGGAATATATTTTCATTTTACGGTTCATTTTACTCTCAAAGATAGAGAAAAGGAGCTGAATCTAAGAATCCCTCCTCAGCTACCATGAAAATGAACATAAAAAAAGAGCTATCTCTGAGAGATAGCTCTTTTTTTATACGGATAATAAATGTAGTGAATCGCTTAATTCTGGCTTTTCTTGCACAAAGCTGCTCACCCACTTTCCTAATTGTTCAACATCATAAGGCACTAAATGATTTAATGCTTTTTGTAACTCTTTATAAAACAATTTCGAGTCAAAACTAACACTCTCTAAGATAGTCGTTGCATAGTTCAACATTATTCTTGTTTTCATAACTCTATATTTTAAATCTTACTCTGTATAAACATACTTCTTTTTTTATTCAAATCAAGTTTACAGCCTATATTTTAATATTTTTTTAATACTTCATGTTTTTAGGCTAAACACCTCTATTAAACGTAAAAAAACAAGACTTATTATACGAAGTATAAAAATAAGTCCTATTTATTAGGAATACTAAAATTCCACTTACTTATACGCGTGTAATCGTAAAAAAGTCGTACCTAAATTCAAAATAAGTTGTACTTTAATCCCTTAACATTTCAATTTAGTATCACCTATTCAAACCTTTGACAATGAAGTTAAAATCAAATTTTTCGCGTGGCGCTGTGCTTATTTTAACGATTATATTCTTAATTACTGCCGTTACTTTTGAAATTTTCGAGCTGAGTGACTTCTTTACCTGCACAATTTTTTGGTACCTTATTAGGTGTAGTCATTACTGCTATTATTACCGTTTTACTTTTACAAGGGCAAACGAAAAGCGAGGAATCAAGAGAGCGAAACCTCATGGTCTTTGAAAAGAAACAGGAAGTTTTCTTTCATTTCTTAACGCAATTGAATACTATTTTACAAAAGGAAAAACTAACGCTGCATTTGAGTCATGATAAAACCTTGGAGCGAGAAGTAAACAGCTTGCAAGATTTGCTTTTTGAATTTGGTTTTTTACAGATGCATACCTCTACAGAGACTTTTGATCAAATCTTACTATGTGTTGGAAATTTAATGGAAGAAAGCAAAAAGATCAAGCTGCTTGCGGATAAAACCGAAAAGGATTTTGAAGGGTATTATAAAGTCTTAGCTACAGATTTTTTTGCTATTGTTTCCCTTTTAAAATTAGAGTTGTACAATGCAGCTCCAACAGATATCAATAAAAAACACTTGGATCGCATCATCAAGCTTTCGTTTTAAAAAAATAATTCAATAAAAAAAACCTATCCTAACCGCTCTAAACAACGAGCTGTTAGGATAGGTTTTTTTGTTTTACGAGAGTTTGTTAGCTTCTAATTCGATTATTAGAACAAAGCTTCATGTTTTCTTTTTAATTCCCTAGAGCAGCCTGAATTCGGTTTGTCGCTTCCTCTAAGCTAATTCCACTGTATATATCGCGAACAAGATCATTATTTTCCTTTTGATGCAGGTAAATAAACGGGCGACCTCTTTCATTATCTACTTCTACATTAACCCCAACTTCCATACAAATTGTAAATGGATAGGGAGCAATATGGTTATTGAGCCATCCAAAATAGGTCGTTTTGAATGCTTTATTTTCGAAATTTTCATAGTATTCTTTGAAGCTTGTTTCACTGAGTGAAACCCAAACGCCATAGTCTAAATCTTGACATGCATCTGCTACCGTTTGAATCAGGACAACACGGATAAAATAGTACGTATGTTCTGGATTAATAATGGCACAAAAATCGCTGGTTACTTCCGCATCTTCTTTTTCTTCTTCTGTCAATTGTGCATAACTCAAAGGCGTTGGATAGACTAATGCAGGCCAATCTTCATGTTCTTGTCCACAATTTTCACACGTATACTTCATTTTTTTATTTACAATATTACGTTTTTTTAGGATGCTTTGTTTGTTTTTGATGAATGACTTAAATTGAATAGCAGAATAAACCCTGTTTGTATTCAAGTTACGGCTGACTATCTTCTGATTCCAAAAAAAATGGATACGCTAAAAAGAGTATCCATTTTCAGTTAACAAAAAAAAATTATTGTGCCCAGATTAATTTAGAATTCATGAGATCCCCTCCTATTCTTGCTGCTGCCGCATCTTTATTTACTTTATTAACGAGATTCAAATCTGTTGGATAGGTAACTCGTTCTGGTAAATCAGTCAATCCATTGGCAGGTGTGAATGTATAATCGGTTTGTTGTTGAGGCCCTGGTGCAATTAGCTCATGGCTTTGCCCGGGGAACAACAATGTTTTAGGATATTTTGTTCTTCTATATTCGGCCCATGCTTCATACGGTTGTAAAAATAAAGCAATGTATTTTTGTGTGAGTATGGTTTCTTGATTTACAACTACGCCTTGTGCTAAATAAGCATCAATATCAGTAGCTGCTACATTCCATTTTTGCATCGAAGCCTTAATTCCATTGGTATAGTTCTCTTGTGGATCCACACCGAGTTCCGCCAATATAAAAGCTACTTCGGCGTATTCCATTAGTATTTCGGTATAATCCGCTTTATATATAATCCCTCCAAATTGACAAGCGTAGTCGGCTTGACTTCCTGTATAGGCATCAATAATTCCAATAGGCATACCCGTATAGAAATCAGGCGTACGCTCCACGTAATCATTTTTTTCCACACTCGGTTCAGGCTTAGAAGCATCATAATAAAAGGCCAAGGTTACTTCTGTTTCTTTTCCGGCGTCATCTTTCACAAGCTGACTAATTGGCGCAACCATTTTGAATAATCTAGGATCCAGCATATTGGCAAAAGGATTTGCATGTGTCGTTTTTGTTTCTCCCTTTAGTAATTCAACAAACGTATTCGTTGGTGAAAAGTCATTTCTTCTGGAAATAAAAGCATCAAAATAAAAAGGCGCGGGGTTCACTGGATCATTTTGAAATTTTTGTCCAACATTATCTTCATTGGATTGCATCAAACTTGTTGGATCCGCAGTTAATTCAGCAATATGCATTTTTGCACTTGGAATGACTTCCTTCACGCGATTGGCAATTCTCAAGCGCAGTGAATTCGCAAATTTCTTTAACTTCAGAGGAGAACCGAATAAAAAATCTCCAGTATTAAAGACATTCGTAGCTTCCATGTTGATGGATGTTGCCGCTTCCTTCAGTTCGTTCATCAGATCCGTATAAATCTTCTCTTGAGGAGCAAACTTAGGCGTTGTTATTTCTTGGTCTGTTCCCAAGGTCATGGCCTGAAAATCGGGATCTTTTGTAGCATACGAATAATAAGGAACATCCCCATACATATCGACCAATTGCAATTGTACATAGGCGATCATAATACGCGCTGCGGCCAATTGGTTCGCAGGATCCCCATAAGTAGCTACTTTAGCTGTATTGGCAGGGTTCTTTACAATATCTATAATTTGTTTATATCCTTTTACCGCTAAAAAGAGATCCGTATATAAACTATTATTCACTTCCCCTCTAAATAAATAGCGATCTTCTGCGGTATAATTTCTTTGAGCCGAATATTGAATCCAAGGTAGAGCCATACGCCCAGAAGGCATTCCTCTTCTTGTTCGAGTCATCAATTCCTTATTGGTATTGTTAAACAATCCATTGGTTGTCACTTCTAAAGGTTGATTTGGATTCACATTGATATTGTCCAAATCCTTATCACAACTTATGCACAGGATAAGATTCATCGCTAATACAACTTGAATGATATATTTTTTCATGTGCTTCAATTATATTTTAAATTTGACATTCATCCCATAGCTTCTTGTAGAAGGCAGAGATGCCCCTTCAATTGCTTGAATATTCCCACTTCCATACGAGGCCATTTCAGGATCCATCCCTTTCCAAGCGAGGTTCCAGGTAAAGAGATTGCGTGCATATAACGAGAGTGTAATCCCTTTAAAAGGCCCTAACCATTTGGTTGGTAAATCGTATCCTAGCGTTATTTCTCTCAACTTGACATAATCTGCATCAAAAACATTTTGCCTATCTACGGTAGAGTTATATCCTTTTGCCCAATCAATAGCACTAATTACTTGATCATTACGCGTTCCATCTTCTTTTACTCCATCCAATATCAAACCTGTTTCTCGAATATTATCTGCAGCCGTTTCCTCCAACATACCAGAATACATCCCATACATATGCGTTGTGGAGAAATACTTTCCTCCTTTTTGCATATCAATTAGTATCCCTATATTGAGGTTCTTATAGCGAAAACTATTTCGGATTCCCATATTATAATCTGGTAAATACGAGCCCAAAGCTTTTACCTCTGAGGCTAAATACAATCCATCCGCTCCAATTTTCTTATTTCCATGATCGTCATAGACATAGTCGGTTCCATAGATTTGCCCATACGTTTCTCCTATTTTTCCTTGTAGGGAAACTCGAAAAGGGGCTCTAGCAATTTCTACGGATTCTACTCCTTCTGCCAATCGGGTTAACGTATTTTTATTTTTTGCTATGTTCCAGGTGACTTGCCATGAAAAATCAGTTGTTTGAATTGGAGTTACATTGACCGTTGCTTCAATTCCTCTATTTCTCATATCTCCGGCATTCATCCATCGATAGGAAAACCCAGTAGCGGCGTCATATTGTACTCTAGTAATTAAATCTTGGGTATTAATTTCATAGTAAGACACTTCAAATCCGATGCGATTATTGAGAAAAGCCGCTTCCAAGCCAATTTCTTTGGTTGTCATCAACTCTGGTTTTAAGTCGGGATTATTGGCTGTATTTTCTAGTACGTACGTTGGTTGATCTAAGAATGGTCCATTCAACCTATAATAATCATTGGTTCTGTAAGGATCCGTATCATTTCCTACTTGTGCCCAACCTAAGCGAATTTTACCAAAACTCAACCAATCCACATCACTGAGTACATTAGAAAAGATAAACGTTCCTGTCAAAGAAGGATAAGTTACCGATTGCTTGACTGTTGAAAACCAATCCGTACGTACAGTTCCTTCTAGAAAGGCAAATTCACGATAATTCACACTAGCCGATCCAAAAACAGAATTGGTACGAGAATGAATAAACCTATTTGTTGCTTTGGCAGCTGAAACACTGTTATCCAAGTTATATAGGTTAGGTAAGTTTAGTCCACCTACACTCTCCCCACGCACAAAATCATTGCGTTTTTCGCTTCTATTTACACCGACAAAGGCATTGAATCCAATCTCGTTAAATTGAGCATCATAATGCAATCGACCTTCGTAATTGTATTCTGAAACGTTTCGTTTCGTTACTTGAAAAGAAGGTATACTTTGAGATCCAACAGCTACGCGTTCTTCTATGCTCAGATCATAGCGATCACCATATACCGTTCCTACGACATATAGATTATCGGTAAAATTATACGTTAGTTTTACGTTTCCGAACAGTCTATTTCGTACATCTTGTGCTGTATTCTCATAGACTACCCAATACGGGTTATCCGAATAAGCGGGCATTCCATTATCCCAAGCCGTTCGATTCCAAGAACGTTGACTTCCATTGGCTAATTTATAATCTTTGAGTTTATTGAAATCCAACTGTCGCTGTCCCCATTGAAAAAATCGTTCCGCAACCGAATTATCTCCGTACCCAATTTCTGGGCGGTTAAACCCTTTTGTATACACATAATTGATATTGGTTTCCGCTTTTAACTGTTCACTAAGTTGTGTTGAAGCATTCAATGTAAAATTATTGCGTTGTAGTTTTGAATTCGGAACAATACCTTCCGTTACGTTGTTGTTGAAAGACATCCTGATATTGCTTTCTTTGAAGGATTTGGCAATAGACACGGATTGGTTATACGTTACTCCCGTATTAAAAAAGGATTTCACATCATTTTTTGCCTTGACCCATGGCACTTCTTTCATGTAGTCTTGTTCAAATTCAGGATCAAACGCATACCAAGGAAGATAGGGAGTTCCGTCCAATTTATGCCCCCAGCTTTCATCTAGAATATACTCTGAAATATTGTAGGTCTTTCCGTTAATATCTTGTTTTCTAAATGTATCCGTTGATCCCCCTCCGTATTGCGTTTGCAATCGAGGCATGATATTAACGGATTCAAAGGCTAGCCCTGAATTAAACTCAATTACAGTTCGACCATTTTTAGCGGACTTGGTGGTATAAATGATTACGCCATTTCCTCCCCTATTGCCATAGAGTGCTGAAGCAGGCCCACCTTTTAAGACTGTTACAGACTCGATATCATCTGGATTAATATCTGCAGATCCATCCCCATAATCGCGTCCACCTGCGCCTCTTTGCATATTCGTATCGGCAAAATTGCTATTATCAAGCGGAATTCCATCAATAACAATTAAAGGTTGGTTATTTCCGACTACAGATTTCACACCGCGTAATACAATACGAGTAGAACCTCCCATCGTCGATGGAGCCGTTACTTGTAAACCCGCCACATTTCCTGAGAGCGCATTTACCGCATTAGATTCTCCAGCACCAGCTAACGTTTCCCCTTTTACTTCTTGGGAAGAATACCCTAGTTTTTTCTTGTCTCTTTTGATTCCTAAAGCTGTGACAACAACCGCTTCAAGCATGTTTTCCTCTGCTGTCATTTCAACATTAAAAACACTTGAGTTGGTTACCTTGTATTTTACCTCTTTCATGTCGATGAATGAAAATACAAGTACATCCCCTTGTTTTACTTTTAGGGTGTATTTTCCATCTAAATCCGTCTGAACTCCTTGTTGAGTTCCCTGAATTAAAACCGTTACCCCTGGCAAAGGCATGCCGCCTTCTGTTACCGTTCCTGCAAGTTCTTTCTCTTGTGCGTGTGCAAACTGAATAAATAAGCAACACAAACAGAGAAAGTAATACCTTAATTTTGAATTCATTGTATCTTTTGATTAGTTTCCTCACCAAAATTAGTTCCATCCTTTTTATAAAAAATTAAGAAAACAAAGGGAGTACAGCAGGTAATTTTAAACACCTTATATTATTAAAACTACAGCCCTACAAAAGCTATAAGATTCAAATTTCCCACCTCCTTCCAACACAAAATCAAAGTAAAAAACACCATTACTTTATACTAATTTTAAGATTTAGATTTTCAGAATTTAGCAGGATTCCAACCAAATACATTCATTTTATTTCTTTTCTTTAGGTAGTTAAACGTTTAACATTTAAGCCAAAAGAGAAAAATAAATTGCAGAACTTTACGTATCAAAATCAAATACTATGCAATCGCTTCAAGATCTTTATCGCTTTTCACAGACTTTATCCTATAGTGAACAGGTGATGCCCACCTTATTTATTGGGCATGGCTCGCCTATGAATGCCATCACGGATACTGTATTTTCACAGAATTGGCATAGTTTAGGCCAGTCATTACCCACCCCTAAAGCCATATTAGTTATTTCTGCTCATTGGTTAACGAAAGGGAGTGCGATTACCGCCATGGACTTTCCCGAAACTATACACGATTTTAGAGGATTTCCGCAACCTTTATTTGAAGTATCTTATCCTGCACCAGGCGATCCTGCTTTAGCTGTTGAAACCCAGCAATTGGTTCAACCGTTTGATCTTCATTTAGATCACGATTGGGGATTGGATCACGGTACTTGGTCTATTACCAGACATCTATTCCCTCAGGCGAATATCCCTGTTTTACAGCTTAGTATTGATTATTATAAACCATTGGACTACCACTATCAATTGGCCTTACAACTGCGTGAATTGCGCAAAAAAGGCGTTTTACTAATCGGCAGTGGTAATATGATTCACAATCTGCGTTTGTTATCTTGGGATCAAATGGAAAACAATTACGGGTTTGATTGGGCGATAGAAATTAATGCTGTGCTTCAACAAGCGATTGTTGAGTATGATTTTAAGCGACTGCTTGATTATGAAAAGTTACATCCCCATATTTCCCTTGCTATTCCTACCCTGGAGCATTATATTCCCATGCTATACAATTTAGGTTTAAAAGACAAGAAGGATGAGTTAATGTTCTTCAATGATGCCTATGTAGGGGGCTCATTAAGTATGACTTCTTTTATGTACTACCAATAAAAAGTAAGAGCGCTCGATAAATCGAGCGCTCTTGTGGGCTTAGTGCTGCTTATTTTAAATCCTACAGCAGGATCATCGAAAAAAAATTGCTTTGTTGTTTGTTATGTGTTTGTATTACATTTCTATAATAATGAACTCACTTCGTCTGTTTAACTGATGTTCTTCAACTGTACATGGTACACCATTACTACATTTGTTTAGCAATTGGCTTTCTCCATATCCACGACCTGTTAAACGGCTTGGATCAATTCCTTGTCCAATCATCCACTTGATTGTTGATTTCACACGACGATCAGATAAACTCATGTTGTACTCGTCATTTCCTCTACTATCAGTATGCGAACGAACATCGATTTTCAATGTTGGGTATTCTTTCATTACCTCTACTACTTTCATCAACTCAATCGAAGCATCTCTGCGGATATTCGACTTGTCAAAGTCAAAGTAAATCGGTTGAAGTTTTAATTTCTTGAATAAATCGTCGTTTACACCTAGTGGTTTTTCCGTTTTCTCTAATCCGATATTTACGGTTTTAACCCCTGGTTCGCGATTTACGTTGAAAGCAACTTCAACAGTATTGTATAATTTTTTCTCTGCTTTGATGCGGTACTTATGTCCACAGTCTAATAAAGAAGTAACGTAATAACCTTTGCTATTTGTATAAATTGTATCTGATTTTTGATACATCGCATCAGAAATTACCACAAGGGCATCAGCTAATACTTCATTGGTATCCTTATCGTATACCGTACCTTCAATCGTTTGTTTACACGGTTTCTCTGCAAGGAAATAAATATCATCTGATCCTTTACCTTCTGCGCGGTTTGAACTAACAAATCCTTTGTTTTGTTTTGGGTCTAAATAGAATCCAAAATCATCAAGGCTGCTGTTAATTGGCGTTCCCATGTTTACCACAGGACCGAAAGTACCGTTTGGATATAATTTAGCTACAAATATATCCATTCCTCCTAAACCTGGATGCCCATCAGAGGAGAAATATAGTTGAAAATCCGAAGATATGAAAGGAAAACTTTCTCTTCCTTCTGTATTTATTGATTTTCCTAGGTTTTCCACTGGTCCGTACCCTCCATTTTCATATAGAGCTACGCGGAATAGATCCGATTGTCCTAGTGTTTCTTTTCTATCTGAAACAAAATACAACCATTTATCGTCAGGAGTTAAAGCAGGATGGGCTGTATTGAAATTTTCCGAATTAAACGGTAATTCCTCTACTAGTCCCCACTTCCCATCCGCTTGCTTTACTGCCTTGTATAATTTTAATAAAGACGTTTTATCTCTATTTTGTTTGCTTTTTCCGCTGGCTTTGGAATTGTTACGTGTAAAATACATCGTATTCCCATCTTGTGTAAAAACAGCTGTGGCATCATTCACCTTTGATTCAATCTCTGGTGCGAAAAGCACAGGTTCTCCAAAACCATTTTGGTCAATTTTCGAGCTATATAAGCTAGTATAACTTTCGTTAGTCCACGAGTGAATTTTACTTCCGCTTTCGTGCTCTGTTGCACGTGCTGAAGTAAATACCAATTGATCTCCTAATAGGGTTCCTCCGTAATCTGAGTACTCCGTATTAATGTCTAACAATTTAATGTCGTAACGATCCGAAAAGTTTTCAATATGCTCTAAGTAATCGCGGTTTTTGTTGTACAACGCTGACCTAGAATCCTCTTGCTCTAATGCAGCAAAACGATCCATCATTTCTTTTGATTTGGTATACTCTTGCGCTGCTTTTAGCGTTTGTGCATAACGATAGTAATATTCAGAAGATAGAGCGGCTACATCTTTATCTTCGTAATTTCCATCAAATAGCTCCGTATACCATTTATTTGCTTCTACTAACTTTCCATTGAAATAGTAAGCATCCGCTAAGTTTTGTAAAATTGAAGTATTAACGAATCCTTTATCGGCAATACGCTCATATACTTTAATTGCGTCAATATACGCCAAGCGATCAAAACTTTTATCCGCTTGTTTTTCTTTTTTTATCTGGCTGTATCCTGAGAAGCTAAAGCTCAAGGCTGCACTCAAAATTGCCAGTTGTATTATCTGTTTTACCATACTTGTAACAATTAGAAGAACCTTGGCGCAGTAATACGCTTATAGCTGTTAAACAAAGTGAATCGCATGAATATTTCGTGAGATCCTGAGTTATAATTGGCTAGTTTCGTTGTTTCAGCATCGTAGCTATATCCAACAAAGATATTTTCTGACACTTGGAAACCAACTAAACCACTTACAGAAGCATCCCAACGATACGCAATTCCCGCTGTAAATTTATCAACAAACATAAAGTTTGCAGATAGATCCACTTGCAATGGAGATCCTTGCTCCATTTTTGCCATAGCTGCCGGTTTGAATTTGATATTGGTATTTAAATCAAACACATACCCCCCTGTTAAATACACGTGCATTTTTTGACGCAGTGTTTTCGTGTCATTGTCGTTATAACGTGAACGCGTTAACATGTTTGGTATAGATAATCCTACATATGCTTTATCTGAGTATAAGAATAATCCTGCTCCAACATTGGGTGTGAATTTATTCTTGATATCATTTTCTGCTACTGGATCTGTCGGATTGTAAATATGCAATTTGCTGTAGTTTACATCTAATAAATTTGCCGATCCTTTTAATCCGAAGGCTAATTTAGTATGGTAATTCAAATCAATTGCATAGGATAAATCAACGGATAGTGTATTATCATCCATTACCCCCAAGTGATCATTCACAAAGTTCACTCCTAATCCCAATCCTGAATCTCCTAAAGGTGTATTTACCGATAGGGTTGCTGTTTTAGGAGCTCCTTCTAATCCTACCCATTGGGTGCGATATAAACCGAAGATGTTTAACCCTTCTCTACTCCCTGCATACGCCGGGTTAATATTGGAATGGTTATACATGTATTGCGTATATTGTGGATCTTGTTGAGCATAGGTTTGCGTCATGCTGAGCAAACCTATACCTCCAAGAACAATCGTCTGTATTGTGTTTTTTAATTTCATCTAGTTTTGATTTAATTAGACTCCAAATGTAAATTTGCAGCTTTCTTAATCATGCGACTACCATTTTGGTTTTTGTACTCATACGTTACTACGTAATAGTATGTTCCGCTTGGTAATTTCTTGCTCTTATCTATGGTTACACGTCCTTCAGAATATCCTTTGAATACATTTGAACTTCCGTCTCCTGATGGATCATAGCCCTTAGTTTCGTATACTTTTACCCCCCAACGGTTGTAAATCTCTACCGTATTGTTTGGATATTTATTGATATTGTCAATGATAAAGTAATCGTTTTTACCATCTCCATCAGGTGTTACCAAGTTATAAATGACGATATCACCATCTAAGATCCAGTCTTTTTTCACGGTTGCTAATGTAAAGAATCCATATCCTTTTACTGCTGCTACCGTCGTGATTTCTTTCGTTGACATATCTGCAACTCCACCTTCATCTACCCATAGTTGTTGTTTAGCATCCCAACGCACAATGTGCAATTCGTTTTCTGGGTCTGCAATAATAGAAGCTGGCGTTGTACGCTCATCCCAACTCAACGTTAATAAGATATCACTTTTTGTATCACTTCCTCTATCGATTAACCAGTACTCATCCGTATCCAACTCTTTAATTACACCAGCTGTTGCTGCGCGCGCAGTAAAGAATTGTTTGTCATCTGTACGGTATTCTCCAAGGAAAACGTCTTTAATATCTTTAGGCGCAGTAATACGCGCATAACGATACATCTGTTTATCTCCTTTTGGATATTGGAAAGGTTCATTTCCGATTTTTTCTACTAAACCTTCTGCGTGTGAAGCATCATCTACATTCGTTGCTTTAGATCCAGGGTGGAAACTCAACATCCCTTTTGATACTTTTTCTCCTGGATCAATTGTAGGATCTACTTTAATGATTCCATCGAGAAAATCCATTGTTCCATGTACGTCGATGTTGTTTTGCAAATCAAACGCTACTTCTTTCGTATCGTTATTCAACTGTACATTATAAAATTTAGAAGGAGATTTACCACTTAGCAACTGTGATCCATGCTCATCTTCATAACGGGTAAAAACAGCCGTACTTGTACTGTTATTCTTTCTTTCTTCATCAAAAGAATAATATCCATTATTGTTGAAATCACGGTAAAAATAAGCCGTTCCTGCATTCACTACAGAAGCTCCCTCCTGGTTATCAAAGCTGTAGATGGTGGAAATAATTCCATCTTTACCTACAACCATCTCCCCTTGGTTAACAAAAGAAGCTTGGTTCTCTTGTGCTACTGCCGCTACACTAACACCTAATAAACTTAGGAAAAGTACTCGGTTGCTATATATTTTTTTCATACTCTTTCGTTTAGATTATTGAATAGCAGAATTTAACAACATTGGATTTGTTACAGCAGGACAATCTTTTACTTTAATTTCAAATACATTAGACGTCGCTGTACAAGTATTGTTACTTACTTTTAAACGCAGTTTTGTACCGTTTAATTGATTATCCGCATGTTTCACTGCAATCGTATTATCCGTAACCACAACTTTATTCGAAAAAGTAGTGTCCGTTAACGTTTGCCATGTTGTACCTGTTGTTGAATACTCCCAAGTATAACTCAATCCTGAACCCGTTGTTTGCACTGTTGTTGTAACATCAAAATTCGAACAAATCTCCATATCAGCTACTTCACCATTGATAACTGGTAAAGCATTAATTGTGATCGTAAATGGTTTCTTTGGTCCAACACATCCGTCTTTTCCTTCTGCTACAAAGTAGTTATGTACGCCTACTGTTGTAGGATTTGGTTCACCTTCAAGTTTAGTCGTTCCATTAGCAGCAAAATATACCAAAGCATATTGATTTGTCACTCCTGTTTGAGATAAAGCATTTTCTAAAACGATTGGTTCTCCTAAACATACAGTACTATCCTTTGTTGTTGGTTCAGTTACCACCTTGTCTACACTAATTTCTAATCTAGCATAACAACCAGCTCCCATACCAGGTGTCATCACATAGTACATTTTCTTACTTCCATCTGTGTTAACTGTAAAATCATTCGATACTACCCCTGTAGTAGAGTCATAAGATGATGGAATTGTACTAAAGAATTTTGTTCCTATTGGATACTTACTTACAACTTCCGTTCTAGGATATGCTGTACCGTTACCTGGTAGCTGACAAAAAGCTTTGAATTGCATCACATTATTTTCAACTGGTGGGTTACAGTTTTGTAAGAAATCAACACTCAGTGAAATCGTAGAAATAAAATCATCATATACAGGTCCTGCACAAGTGCCACTACCATAATCTCTCACTAAATCTGATCCTACTTCAGTTGTAGACGTAGCACCTACTCCCGAAATTTTACCGTTGATACGCACTTCTAAACCACAAACATTCGTAGATAATAATACACAGTTATCTGATACTTTAAAATAGTATTTCAATTTCGCTAATAGAGTACTTTTATCTGCACGTTGATCTAAAGGTAAAACTCCTATATCCCATACAATAGTTCCTCCTGCAGTAACATTAGGATCATTTGTACCACCTGTTGGAGGGAACCAATTTACGCTTCCACCTCCTGGAAATCCAGTTTGTACATTTGCACCTGCAAAATGTAAATTGGACGGTACAGGAATTGCTATTTTTGAATCGTTTACCGCTTCTGTTCCTTTGTTATATACGTCTAATTCAAAACCAAATCGTTGTCCGGGAGAAATTTGTCCGTTATTGCTTGGAGTTACTCCATCAACAGCTATAGCTTTATTTTCTCCAATAATCTCAGGTACGTAGGCATCTACTGCAAAAACAATATTATAAATAACATAGGTATCTTGTGTACTTCCATAACGGAAAGTCGCATTGGTTGCATTATTACCTATATATTTATTGCTGCTATTATCTAAATCAAATTTAGCAATATCAAAACCTGTATTATTTATTAAAGAAGGGTTTCTAGCTGTATTTCCTACTGCGATTGAAGAGTTAAAAAAGTTACCTGTTGTATTACCTCCATGAGACAAACGATCATAGTTATTACCTCTCTTAATTTCGAAATAATCTCCATCAATCGTACGATCTCCTTCACCAGCCATCATTCCTAACGTAACATTTACGTTTCCATATTGTGATGCTTTAAATCCTGAAATAGGCAATTCATACTTATAATTTCCACCTGCTACATACGCATGTCCATCAAATACCGTAATATCTCTCCATTTCATTGTAGCATTTTTATAGATGATAACCATTCCCCATCCTCCATAAAAACCTGTTCCTCCACCATTTCCTTCAATCAAAGCTAAGTTCGCTACGGTATAATTTCCAGCTCCATTTTGACGTACATATGCTGTAATATCTGCATAAGCCGAATACATATTACCGTCTTTATCACTTGGATAATAAATATCATTTACACTAGCTTCTACATCAATATACGCATTACTCCCTTTCTTCAATTTAACTTTTCGTTTGTGTAACGTATAATCAATTCTATTTTTTCGAACTGTAAATTGGTCACTCGATTGTCCTCCATTGTGTGCTCTACCTGACCAATACAAACCAGCATAAACAATTTCTGTACACTCTCCCCCTGGTAATACTAACTCTGCTGAAGAAGAATTGACTATACCATTACTAGTATCAACATTGACATAGACCATCGAATTATTACTATTATCCTTGTTCAGAGCATAGGTACTTAATGTAAGACTTGTATTTCCCAACATTAAAAAATCACCTTGTAAATTGTAATTTTTTACGTTTGTATAAGGAGCAGGCGCTTTGGTTGATTGGCGAGGCTCAAATGACTTTCTGATTTGTGCTTGTGTTGAATTTGCATGTAACAATACAATACTTAAAATCAAAAAAGAAAAAAGAGAAGCCCCGATATTCTTCATAAAATTTTT
This sequence comes from Myroides gitamensis, assembly GCF_029894455.1. Taxonomy (NCBI): domain Bacteria; kingdom Pseudomonadati; phylum Bacteroidota; class Flavobacteriia; order Flavobacteriales; family Flavobacteriaceae; genus Myroides; species Myroides gitamensis. Next base: position 450,798 of record NZ_JARYHN010000001.1, on the reverse strand, counting down.
CATAACTTTCTTTTAACTTGGTTGTTCCATTGTAGTATACAATACTTCCACGTTTGTTCTTCCTTCTAATTGATTCATCAAACTTGGAAACCTAGTTGAAATCACAGATTGATTTAATTCACTATACGATTGAATATAGATGTATTTTAAATTCGGCATTCGATCTAAAAGACCAGTTGGAAGGACTAATTCTTGCTGTCCATCCCACACTATATTTACAATCGTTATTTCTGCTAATTTATTTCCAAAATCGGCCGCCAATTTCCCAAAATCAGTTGATTTTGTGATGTTCATAGCCAAAACGGCTGATTCATCTCCATTATACATTTCCGAAGTATTTTCTTCAGTAACAAAGATTGAAGTAGGCACCCCTTTAGCTAGGTAGTTCACTTGTTCTGCTTGAGAAGCAGATAAGCTACTTACTTTAGTTTCATAAGCGATAACATTTTGCGCCTGTGTTTTGATACCAAAGCACAGAGCAAAAATTAAAGTTATATATAAAATATTTTTCTTCATTATTTGGTTATTCTTTAACAGAGAAAACAATATTAATAAAGCTTCCTACATTTACATTCGCACTAGCACTTACAGTATAAGTCATTACTCCTTGAGCATCGATGCTTTCAATTGTAAATACTCCTGAAGTAGCGTATGTTACGTGGAAACCTAGCTCCGTTGCTGGTAACACAGGTAAAGCTGTTGCTCCTGGGCTGCTCATTACTGGTGTTCCAAATTGTTTCTGATAGATGGTGTACAAATTAATAGTACCTCTACGAGAATCATTATTAAAAGTAACCCCTTCTTGCGTTGCTTGATTCGCTGCAGTTGGCACCATAACTGATGGCATATAGAAGAATTTTGGCATTACTGCTTTCAACGCTTTTAATACTCCATCTGCATCAGCGACTACTACTTTATCATTTGCTCCTCCTTTGAATGCTGGTTTATTGATATTTACTACCTGAACTCCACTATCTCCTTTAATTACTAATGCCGGATCATAGGTTTCATTGTCTTCGCCAGGATTAAAATAAAATGTTCCTAACGTAATGTCTTTATGATACCCTGCTGCAATTTTTAATCCTTTATTAGAGTTAGCATTGATTTCTGATAAATCTGCTTTATGGATAAATTTCAACTTTGATTCAATCCCATTAGAAAGTTCACTTGCAATTAAACCAATAGATGACATAACCCCATACATGTTCAAACCTGTATGTCTTGAATTATCAAATGTAAAATCATGACCATCTCCATTTCGATCAAAAAACAAGCTTTGAAAATCTCCAAAAGAAACTTTACGTTGTATTTTATTCGGAGTTGAACTAATCAACGTTCCATCATGCGTATAAATATTCTCATGCACTTTAGGAGTTTCCCAAGAAGTAGCAAGATCCTCTCCTTTTTTTACCGTTGTCAATACTTGTCCTTCTGTACCTGGAGCAATTTGCCCTGGTGTTAAAGATCCACCGATTTGAGCTAAATCAAGATTTCCTTGTTCTACTCCTACCGTATATTCTGTATTATTTCCCGTTGTACCAGCTCCTGTAGTAACTACAGATACTTTATTATCTTTACCTACAACAGAAGTTGTTTTTTGCTCTCCTTGAATCGCATCTTTCGATACATTCACTTGATATACTGTAGTATTTGCACTTGCAGGATCTACAGTAGATGTCACTGTTGTGTTTAAACCGTCTACAACTGTAGAAACTTTTTGTCCAGCTTGAATAACAGGACCTAAATCTAATTGACCTGTTTGTCCATTTACTGTTGTATTCAAGACTGTATTATTCGTAATGGTATTACTTACATTAGCAATAATGTCTGTTGTTGCTTCTACACCATTTACAGTAGAAATAAGGGTATTCCCATTTGTATTTTCTACTTTACCAATCGTATGTGTCGTTGCTGGTGCAATCGTTGATTGATCCACCCAAGTTGTGAACTTCCCAGTTGCATCTGTAACCATCACTTGATTCGCTGCCCCTGGTGTAATAGCTAAAGCTACCTCTTTCAAGGTTGAATTCGCTCCATTTGTTTCTCCACTTACTGTAATTCCAGTTCCTGTAATTCCTTTTGAACTTGTCAGGTTATTTTCTGTTAAGCTTACTGCTTTCCATTTTCCTTCTGTTGCATCAAAAGTCAATACTTGATTGGCTGTTGGATTTACGTTCGATACAGCAACACCTTGAATAGCTCCTACTATTGTAGCATTTGTTGGCCCTGTTACGTCACCTGCTAAATTAATTGCAGTAATATCTCCTTGTTGTGCAAAACGAACCCATTTTACTCCATCCCAATAGTAGTATCCTGGAGTAACATCTGTAGCTGAATCTTTAGTAGTCGTTGCTTGGTTGTATACCATTAATGATTTTTCAGGAGCATTAATTGGTGTTACACCATTTGTTGTTTCAACTAAATCCACACGTGGAATCAACAATCCTCTTTTTGAGGATTGTATATCTACTGCTGCTGATTTTGCTGGTTTATCTGTACCGAAACCTTGTTGTGCGTGAACTTGTTGCGTACCTAATGCCAATACTAAACCAAGTCCTGCAATTCCAATGTATCTTTTTTTCATCTTTGTTTTTCTTTTTTGTTAGTTACGACCTACAACGATCCATTTCGTTCCATTCGATTTGATAATCCATCCTTGGTGTGGCATAGCTCCATACGCTAATACATTACTTTCAGATTTGATATTTAAGTAACCTGCGTGATTTTCGTTTAGATTTACAATTTTCACACTAATAGTTTGTCCTTCTGTTCCGCTTACTGCTGGTAAGTTTAAGTTTGTATCCGTAGCTCCTAATGTCACTTCAATCACGATTTCGCTCATTGAAGGATGATAGTTATTTACTACTGAATTATCACTAATATTTACATCTCCACCTTGGTTGATTGTAACATTTCCGGCAGCTGTGTCAATTGTTGCTAATTGCCCGTTTGCTTGAACCACTACTGTTTTATTTCCTTGTTTTGAATCAGCCGTTTTTAAACCAGTAATTGCTAAAGAACCTCCTCCAGTTACTGTTCCATCAGGATTTGATGTTCCTGGCGCAATTGCAAGCGTTGTTCCTTTATCAATTGTACCACCTAAAGCGATATCGTTATCTGTTTTTGTTAAACCGTTAGAAGCTGTTACTGTATTACCTAAATCATTTGGTGTTACCCATTCTGTAACATAGGTAGTAGTACTACCATCAATTACTTCTTTAGTAACTAAAACTTGTCCTGCTGCAGAACCACCTTTAATATCAATAGTAGTACCATCTAACAACGCTTTTTCTCCACCAACTACACTAATTGATCCTGTTGGAGAGGTTAACGCTTTCCCGTTTAACAACTCACCTGTTACTTGTTGGTACGTAACTCCACCATTTCCATCTGCTACTGGAATTTGTCCTTCTCCTGCTGGAGTCGCTGTTCCATTCGCTGTAGTATTTGATGTCATTTTATCAGCAGAAACCACTTGACTTCCTAAATCAATATTTGCAATTGTTCCGTCCGCGATTTCATCTGTTGTAATGCTTCCTTCTTTGATGCTTAAATGAGTTGGAACCAATACTGCATCCTCTAATTGAGAATCTTTATTTGTACCAATCACGATTTTTCCATCTGTTGTTAAATCTTTACCGATAGCAGTAGAAACATTTTGATATGTCACACCTCCTTGTCCATCAGCTACAGGTACTTTACCTGCTTCAGCATTGTCTCCACTCGCTGCATCTTTCGATGTCATTTTATCTGCTGTTACAGCTCCTGCATCAATTTTTTCATTTGTTACTGCTCCATTCGCAATACCTAAAGTCACATCTTTCAATAAAGCACTTGCTACTTCTAATGATGTGCCTACAGTTGAACCTGCAGTTACCGTAATTCCATCTCCTTTTAATGTTTTAGCGTCAATTCCTCCATCTTCAATTGCTTGACCAATTAAATTTGCAGGCGTTGTTTCGCTTAATACTCCTTTTGAATCAGCAAGAACTACATTTTTACCAGCTACACCTGCTTTATCTTGCTCTTTCAAACCGTCTAATGCCAATGTATTTGTTTCATCTGTTGTAATTGTAGTAGCTTTTGATAAAGCACCACCTAAAGCGATATCATTGTTTGCATCTTTCGTTAAACCGTTCGATGCTGTTACTGTATTTCCTAGACTTTCTGGAGTTACCCATTCTGTTGTTTTAGTTCCATTATCATCTTTTGTTACTAAAACCATTCCACCAGCTCCACCAGGAGTAATCTCGATGTTTACATCTTTTAAAAGTGCTGTAGCTCCATTTGTATCCACTGTAATAGAAGATGAAGTCAATGCTTTTCCATTTACTCCTTCTGTAATCACATCTTCTAAAAGTGCTTTTGGCGTTACTACTTTTAAGATTCCATCAGCTCCCATAATCACAATATTTTGTGCAGTTGCGTCAAATTCTTTTCCAGCAGTACCGTCTAATTTTTCTAAACCTGTAATCGCTAAAGTATTTCCTTTTTCTCCAGCTGTTGTTTCAATTGTTGTTGCTTTACCTAAAGCTCCACCTAATCCAACTTGTACTTTATCACCAACTATTTCAGCTGTAACACCATTTACACCAACTACTGATCCTTGGATAAAATCTTCTGGCTTTACCCATTCAGTTGTGTGAACAGTTTCTCCATTTACTACTTCTATTTTCGTAACTAATACTTGTCCTGCTTCTGCACCACCTTTTACACTTACGTTGTAATCTGTATCACGTCCGTCTGTTGTTGGTTTAACAGTAACATTTGTTCCTGCTGAAACCGTTACTGCGCTTCCTGAGTTAGACGATACGAAACGCACCCATCTACCTGCATTATTATTATAAGTTGCATCCCAGTAGTAAAAACCTGCTGCCGTTGTTGATCCTGTATTATACACCATTAAGGCATTTGCAGGATTTGCAACTGGTGCTGCTTGGTCTAAATTAGGGATATCAATTCTAGGAATCAATAAACCTCTTTTGCTAGACACGATATCTACAGCAGCTGAGCGATCTGGTGTGTTTGTTCCAAATCCTTGTTGAGCGACAACATTCGATGTTGTTAATACTGTAAAAGCTACTGCTGCTGATAATATAATTTTTTTCATGATTAATTTCTGATTAAGTAAGGTGATTAAAATTTGTTAACGATTTGCCATTGTGTACCATCTGATACAAAGTCCCATCCAGAGTATGGTAAGCCTGTTTCTAGCTTTTTACCGTTTAACCCTGCAACGTTTCCTGCAACAACTACATAACCGTCTTCGTTCGTGTCTAGTTTTTTAATGGTGTATTTTTTTCCTTTGTTATTTGCGTCTGCTTCTGGTAGCGTGATAACGATACCTTCTGTTGGTGCTGCATTAGCATCTACTAATACTACAGCATCTTCTGCTACTAAAGCTGTTGCCGCAGCTACCGTTTTAACAGCATTTGCTACATCAACTTTCCAAATAGTCTCATTTGGATTTGTAGCATTTACACGGCTAGAAACGGTTGTATTGGTACCATTTTCTAACACTACTGTTTTTTGCTCTGCTTGTACTACTGTTTGTAAATCTTGGTAGGTTACATTTCCTTCTTGATCAGCAATTCCAACACGTGGTGCCTCTGAAGTACTTGTACCTGCATCTAATTTACCCGCTGTTACCGCTTTATCAGCAATACCTAAAGTCACGTCTTTTAATAAAGAACTTGCTACTTCTGTATTCAAGTTATTTCCAGCATTTTCGCCAGCAGTAACTGTAATACCTACCCCTTTTAGCTTTTTAGCCTCTAGATCACCTTGTGTGATAACATCTTCAATCATGTTTTTCGCAGATGTTTGTTTTAACACACCTGCTGCATCAGCAACCACTAAGTTATTTGCTGTTGGATTTGTTGTTACCGTATCCAATCCTGCAATCGCTAATGTATTTGTAGCACTTGTTGTGATTGTTGTCGCTGCATCTAAACTTCCTCCTAATCTAAACTCGCTATTTCCATCTGCGTCGTTCACTACTGTGATACCGTTCTTAGCCGTTACCGTTGTAGCAACAACGTCTTTTGGATCTTGCCATTCCGTTACTTTACGAGATTCTGTAATGTCAGCTCCGTTTGCATCTTTTCCGATAACAACATCTTTCGTAACCGTAACTAATACTTGTCCATCCGTTGAACCTCCTTTAAGATCTAGTTTTGCATCTTTTAATAAAGCATCTGCTCCACCATCTACATAAATAGAAGCTGACGTTAATGAACCTTTAGTTCCTTCAACCGTTGTAATTTTTTCTAACAACTTCTCAATCGCTCCTTGTACATTCGTTACGTTTAAGTTTGTTGTTGAATCATCGTAAGAAATTGCATTTGCATTTGCGTCAATTTCTCCAATTACATCTCCGTTTGAGTTTTTGAACTCATATACATTTGTTGTTGTGTTTAAAGCAACTGAAACTTCTTTTGGATCAATTGTTGTACCTGTTACACCAGCTTTTGGTAAACCATCTACTCCAATTTGATCTTCATTATAATACGTATACGTTCCGTTTGCGTTTTGTACGAATAACGTTACCGTTTCATTCGCTTTCACTACTTCGTCTAACGTTTTGTATGTGATGTTTCCTTCACCATCTGCAACACCTACACGTCCGTCTAATCCTTTACCACCGTCTAATTTTCCAGCAGTAACTCCTTTATCAGCGATTTGGATGTTTGCATCCGCTAATAATTTAGCTGCACCTGTCGTTCTTTCAATAAATTCAAGTCCTCCAGATAAGGTTAAATCTCCAGTTGTTCCTTCAATCGTTGTGATTTTTTCTAACAACTTCTCAATCGCTCCTTGTACATTTGTAACACCTAATTGAGTTGAGTTATCATTATACGTAATTGCATTGGCATTGGCATCAATTTCTCCAATTACATCTCCGTTTGAGTTTTTGAACTCATAAACATTGGTTGCTGTATTTAAAGCAACGGATACTTCTTTTGGATCAATTGTTACACCTACTGCTCCTGCTTTTGGTTGACCGTTTTCATCAATTTCATTCTCGTTGTAGTACGTAAACGTTCCGTTTGTATTTTCAACTAATACCGTTACTGTTTCATTTGCTTTTACTACTTCATCTAACGTTTTGTATGTGATGGTTCCATCCGCTCCTGCTACACCAACACGTCCTTCAGCTCCTGTCCCTCCATCTAATTTATCTGAAGTAACCGCTTTATCACCGATTTTATCTGTAGTAACTCCACCTTCAGCGATTTGGATTCCAGCATCAGCTAATAATTTAGCTGTTCCGTCTGTTGTTCCTGTGAACTCTAATCCTCCTGCTACTGATAAGTCTCCTTTTGTTGTTGCAATTGTATTCGCTAACTCATCTAAAGCATCTTTAACATTCGTTGATGTTAAACCTGAATCAGTATTGTCGTAACGAATATTATCTGAATTAATATCAATTGTAGCAATTGTATTTCCTTCTGAATCTTTGAATACGTAAGTTCCATTTGATTTAGATAAATCTTCTACGATTACTAAAGCTGGATCGATTGTTACACCTGTTGCGCCTGCTTTTGGTTGACCGTTTTCATCAATTTCCTTCTCGTTGTAGTACGTAAACGTTCCGTTTGCATTCTTTACTAATACAGTTACCGTTTCGTTTGCTTTTACTACTTCATCTAACGTTTTGTATGTGATGGTTCCATCAGCTCCTGCTACACCTACACGTCCTTCAACTCCTTGACCTCCATCTAATTTATCTGAAGTAACCGCTTTATCACCGATTTTATCTGTAGTAACTCCACCATCAGCGATTTGGATTCCAGCATCAGCTAATAATTTAGCTGTTCCATCTGTTGTTCCTGTGAACTCTAATCCTCCTGCTACTGCTAAGTCTCCTTTTGTTCCTTCAACCGTTGTGATTTTTTCTAACAACTTCTCAATCGCTCCTTGTACGTTTGTAACACCTAATTGAGTTGAGTTATCATTATACGTAATTGCATTTGCATTGGCGTCAATTTCTCCAATTACATCTCCGTTTGCGTTTTTGAACTCATAAACATTGGTTGTTGTATTTAAAGCAACAGATACTTCTTTTGGATCAATTGTTACTCCTGTTGCTCCTGCTTTTGGTTGACCGTTTTCATCAATTTCATTCTCGTTGTAGTACGTAAACGTTCCGTTTGTATTTTCAACTAATACCGTTACTGTTTCGTTTGCTTTTACTACTTCGTCTAATGTTTTGTATGTGATGGTTCCATCCGCTCCTGCTACACCTACACGTCCTTCAGCTCCTGTCCCTCCATCTAATTTATCTGAAGTAACTGCTTTATCGCCGATTTTATCTGTAGTAACTCCACCGTCAGCGATTTGGATTCCAGCATCAGCTAATAATTTAGCTGTTCCATCTGTTGTTCCTGTGAACTCTAATCCTCCTGCTACTGCTAAGTCTCCTTTTGTTGTTGCAATTGTATTCGCTAACTCATCTAAAGCATCTTTAACATTCGTTGATGTTAAACCTGAATCAGTATTGTCGTAAAGAATATTATCTGAATTAATATCAATTGTAGCAATTGGATTTCCTTCTGAATCTTTGAATACGTAAGTTCCATTTGATTTAGATAAATCCTCTACGATTACTAAAGCTGGATCGATTGTTACACCTGTTGCTCCTGCTTTTGGTTGACCGTTTTCATCAATTTCCTTCTCGTTGTAGTATGTAAACGTTCCGTTTGCATTCTTTACTAATACCGTTACTGTTTCGTTCTCTGTAACGATTGTTTTGAATTTGCTGTTGTCTACATTTACCCATGAGTTTGTAGAAGCATCCCATTCTTGGAAAATCACATCTCCTGTTGTTTGATCGTAAACAATTTTAGTGAATCCACCTGTTGTTTCTGTCAAATGCGTGATGTAATCATTAATTGTAGGGTACGTGCGTCCATCAACTGTGATAGGTCCGTTTTTTACGATTTCCTCAAAGTTGTTTACTACACCTCCTACTACATCAATTGCATAAATACCTGCTGGTAAGTTTGTAGCATCTACTGTTGTAGGAACTACTCCACCATTAGCAACTAAATAAGCTTCTGATACATAATATTGTTTGTCGTTTACTGTAATGATTGTCGTTTGACTCTCATTTGCTTGAACGATTGTTTCGAATTTGCTGTTGTCTACATTCACCCATGAGTTTGTAGAAGCATCCCATTCTTGGAAAATTACATCTCCTGTTGTTTGATCGTAAACAATTTTAGTGAATCCACCTGTTGTTTGTGTCAAATGCGTGATGTAATCATTGATTGTAGGATAAGTACGTCCGTCAACTGTGATAGGTCCGTTCTTCACGATTTCCTCAAAGTTGTTTACTACACCACCTACTACATCAATTGCATAAATACCTGCTGGTAAGTTTGCAGCATCTACTGTTGTAGGAACTACTCCACCATTAGCAACTAAATAAGCTTCTGATACATAATATTGTTTGTCGTTTACCGTAATGATTGTCGTTTGACTCTCATTTGCTTGAACGATTGTTTCGAATTTGCTGTTGTCTACATTCACCCATGAATTTGTAGAAGCATCCCATTCTTGGAAAATTACATCTCCTGTTGTTTGATCGTAAACAATTTTAGTGAATCCACCTGTTGTTTGTGTCAAATGCGTGATATAATCATTGATTGTAGGGTACGTACGTCCATCAACTGTAATAGGTCCGTTATTCACGATTTCCTCAAAGTTGTTTACTACACCACCTACTACATCAATTGCATAAATACCTGCTGGTAAGTTTGTAGGATCTACTGTTGTAGGAACTACTCCATCATTAGCAGCTAAATAAGCTTCTGATACATAGTATTGTTTGTCGTTTACCGTAATGATTGTCGTTTGACTCTCATTTGCTTGAACGATTGTTTCGAATTTGCTGTTATCTACATTTACCCATGAATTTGTAGAAGCATCCCATTCTTGGAAAATTACATCTCCTGTTGTTTGATCGTAAACAATTTTAGTGAATCCACCTGTTGTTTGTGTCAAATGCGTGATGTAATCATTGATTGTAGGGTACGTACGTCCATCAACTGTAATAGGTCCGTTATTCACGATTTCCTCAAAGTTGTTGATTACGCCTCCTACTACATCAATTGCATAAATACCTGCTGGTAAGTTTGTAGGATCTACTGTTGTAGGAACTACTCCATCATTAGCAGCTAAATAAGCTTCTGATACATAGTATTGTTTATCATTTACTGTAATGATTACCGTTTGGCTCTCATTATCTGTAATGATTTTTTTGAATTTACTGTTGATAACATTTACCCATTGTTGCGTAGCTTCATCCCATTGTTGGAAGCTTGCATTTCTATTTTGACTATCGTACACGATTTTAGTAAAACCACCTGTACTTTCAGTTAAATAAGTAATGTAATCGTTAATTGTAGGATACGTACGTCCATCTACAGTAATAGGTCCGTGGTTTACAAACTCTTGGAAGTTATTTACCACTCCACCTACTACGTCAATTGCGTAAACTCCTGCTGGTACAGTTCCTGCAGTCCAAGCATCAATTGTCGCTTGTGTAGGCAATTGATTCGCTTGTAAATAAGCTTCAGCAATATAATATTGTTGTTTCTTTGAAGTATTAGAAACGATAACAGTTTTACTTTCGTTATCTGTAACAATCTTTTTGAATTTAGCATTGTTTACATTTACCCAGCTTTTTGTTACTTCATCCCATTCTTGGAAAATAGCATCACCAGTTGTTACATCGTAAACAATTTTAGTAAATCCACCTGTACTTTCAGTTAAATACGTGATGTAGTCATTAATTGTAGGGAACGTACGTCCATCTACATTAATAGGCCCTTGATTTACTACTTCCTCAAAATTGTTAACAACACCTCCTACTACATCAATCGCGTACACGCCTGCTGGTATAGTACCTGCAGCCCATGTGTCGATTGTTGCTTGTGTAGGAGTGTCATTAACTTGTAAATACGATTCTGAAATGTAATACTGTTGTTTCTTTGATGTATTAGAAACGATAACAGTTTTACTTTCATTCGCCGCAACGATATCGCCAAAATTGATTTCAACTTTGTCTCCATCGGCATTGATATAATATAATTTATCCCCTTCATAAATTACATTACCTTCCGTATTTCTAACAATATTTTTGATAAGGTTTGTCACCTTATCACCTTCCATATTTAGGATATTTTCAAAGTTATTTACAACAATAGCTGGAATATCGCTCTCTGTTGTTAAACGTTGCCATGTATCAATATACCAATAGTAATAACCTGGAGTAACATCACTCACGGTATTAATATTGAATACTAACAAGCTATTTACGTTTCCATTCTTGATCGTTTCAATATCTTTAGTGCTAGATAAAGACACATTAGGAATTAAAATTCCTCGATCACCTTTTTTAGCGTGAACTGTTAATTCAGCTGACTTATTTGGTGTTGATGTTCCAATACCCACCTGTGCGTTTGCTGATATTGCTCCCATAACAAGTGCAATTGGTATTAGTCTTTTTTTCATAACTTATTATTTTGTGTCGTATTATTCTTTATATATCTTTTCGGCAATTAAAACTAGACGTAGTTAACAGAGGTCTTCAATTCAATTTGTCCATTTTGTTACTTCTTCTATTCGCATCAATTCGTTCCTTTTTGTTCTGCTTGAACTCAAATTCAACCGATGCGATGAAACGCTTTTCACGCTATCATTTTTCTTTAACAAAAATCTCAATTATATCTATAATACATGTTTCACATTATTAGCAAGGACTACATTCCAACAATATGAATCAACATTAAAAACTTAATAATCAATTAGTTAATAAAAAGAAAAGAGCCAGTAGGTTTCATTTTCTATACGTACGAAAAAAAAGTACAAAAACATGATATAAATCATATAAGTAAAAAGTCAATTCCGCTTTTTGTTGTTAAAAAAAGTAAAATACGAGCTGTAGTCTTGCTGAAGCATTGAAAAACATAGGAGAAAAAGGAGAGAGAAATGTCCTTATTACACAACTTGTACTTGCGTTTTTTATTCCTTTCTTTTTTTCCTTTTTTCAGAAAAAATAAACGACCTATAAATCCTTTTTTCCCTATAAAAGGAATAAACACATATTTCGATCCAAAAACGACCTTCATATTTTAACGCTAATCCATTTTTATTTATTTTAACACCTAAGAGACCTTGAATAAAACAATAATCAAACAGTACGTCTTATTTTGCGTTTTTTATAGTTTTGCCCCCTGAAGGATGGTTAAATTTATTTGTGATCTAATCCTGAAGAATAAAAAACAAGTTGCTTCTTTGTGTCAAACGAATCTTGTGGAAAGCGATTTATTTTAGTTGCTATGGAAAATAATCCACGTAATTTTTCCTACATTAAAAAGAGTAATTAAAAATTGAATACTTTATAGCTTGATGAAGGTAGCTTGTTTTTCATATTATAAAAAAAGAGGAGTTCAGACCAATCTCCTAAATACTGAACGAGTTTAAGCTCAAATAAACCTAATTTTTTGAGTTCATCACAAAAGAGATGCTAGGTAAATCACAAAGGAATTAGAGCCCCTTTATACTACTATAGAAGTAGCTTTGTTCGAGTATACTTGGAGTATCCTAGGAGTATACTTGGTAAAAAGGCCTTTTTGTCGAAGGAATGTCGAAGCAAACTCAAAGAAAACTCAAAGAAAACCCTTAGTAATGTTCAAGGAAGTATGATCCTATCCTTTAGTTTCTACTATTTAAAGTTTGTTTAAAACAAAAAAACCACGCCTAGGCGTGGTTTTCATTTATACGATATAATAGTGACGATTATTTCTCAATCGTTTGATATACTTTTAATGCTTCTTTCAACACTTCAGCAGAGCGAATCAAATCTTCTTTCTTCAAGACATACGCCATACGCGCTTCGTTCAATCCAACACCTGGTGTAGAATAGAACCCTGCAGCAGGAGCAATCATAACTGTATCTCCATTTAAGTCAAATTCTTCTAACAACCATTTTGCAAAAGCATCCGCATCTTTTACTGGAAATTTAGCTACACAGTAAAATGATCCATTCGGAACCGTTACAAAAACACCGTCAATCTCTTGTAGCGCTTTAATGAAAACATCACGACGCTCTCTGTATTCTGTGATTACTTCATCAAAATACGATTGTGGCGTATCTAAAGCTGCTTCTGCTGCAATTTGCTCAAATGTAGGAGGAGAAAGGCGCGCTTGTGCAAATTTCATTGCTGCATCCATTACCTCTTTATTTTTAGAAACAATACAACCAATACGAGCTCCACACATACTATAACGTTTCGAAACAGAATCAATCATAATTGCGTTATTCGCCAACTCTGGCATACTCATTACAGAAATATGTTTGAATCCATCATAAGCAAATTCGCGGTACACTTCATCAGCAATTAAAAACAAATCGTGTTTGATTACCAAAGCCGCTAATTGCTTCATTTCTTCTTCTGAATACAAATAACCTGTTGGGTTTCCAGGATTACAGATTAAGATTGCTTTTGTTTTTGGTGTAATTAACTTTTCAAACTCTGCAATAGCAGGTAAAGCAAAACCTGTATCAATGGTTGACATTACCGGAACAATGTTCACCCCATTTGAAATTGAGAATCCATTGTAGTTCGCATAGAATGGCTCTGGAATGATAATTTCATCTCCTGGATCCATGGTGCTACCTAAAGCAAACATTAATGCTTCTGATCCACCTGTTGTGATGATGATATCTTGAGCATTTACATCAATTTGATGCGCTTGATAATACTTCGCTAATTTAATTCTATAGCTTTCAAAACCTGCAGAATGGCTGTACTCAAGTACTTTTATATCTGCATCTTTTACCGCTTGTAAAGCATCTACTGGAGTTTTAATATCGGGTTGACCAATGTTTAAATGATAAACATGATGTCCTTTTTGTTTCGCCTTTTCAGCAAAAGGAACCAATTTTCTAATCGGAGACTCAGGCATATGGATGCCTTTTTGAGAGATTTTTGGCATGGTTAATTTTTTATTAATTCACTAAATAGCGACCAAACCTTGTTGATTTTTTAATCATCGATCAAATGAGGTAAAGATCTTTGCAAATTTAGATTTTTTTACGCATAAAAAAAGTTATTTTCATTCCTAAATAATAAGTTAAATATACAGGTTTGCTGGGCATTTTGGTTATTTTTGTTCCATTATAAAAACAACGTATCAACAACTCATGGATAAAAAAATCATATCTTTTTTTTCCTCAACCCGATTAATGGCTGTTCTTTTCATCGTATTTGCAGTAGCCCTTGCCCTGGGAACTTTTATTGAGGATCGCTACAACACGACAACCGCTCGGATTCTTATCTACAATACCAAATGGTTTGAGTTAATCATGTTGATTTTCCTAATCAACTTTATTGGAAACATCAAACGTTATCGTTTACTATCCAAAGAAAAATGGTCCACTTTTATGCTGCATGCTGCCTTCATCTTGATTATGATTGGGGCTTTTATCACGCGATACATCAGCTTTGAAGGGATGATGCCTATTCGCGAAGGAGAAACAGCGGACAGTATCTTTTCAGACAAAACCTTCTTAACGGTTATGGCTGATGGAGAATACGAAGGAGAAACCAGAAGACGTACATTTGAAATGAACCAATACTTTTCACAAGTAACCGACAACCATTTCAAAATGAAAAAAGACTTCAACGGAATTCCTTTTGAAGTTGAATATAAAGACTTTATCATGGCTGCGGAAGAAGTGATTGAAGCAGATCCCAATGGTACAAACTTCTTAAAACTAGTAGAATCTGGAGATGGTGAACGCCACGAACACTACCTAGAAGAAGGAAAAGTAGCAAGCATTCACGGCGTTTTATTTAGTTATAACGTTCCTACGGATGGAGCAATCAATATTTCTACTGAAAATGGCGAGTTCTTTATTGACTCTCCTTTTACAGGAAATTACATGAAAATGGCAGATCAATCGACAGGAGATGTAGCTGCTAATGAAAAACAACCTTTAAACTTCCGTTCACTTTACACGATGGCAGGTACTCAATTTGTACTACCTGAACTGCCAATGAAAGGAAAAACAAAAGTAGTTTCTAACGGTAATTTTAAAGACCTACAAACTGCTGATGCGCTTATTGTTACTGTGCGTTCTCAAGGACTTGAAAAAGAAGTAATCTTGAAAGGAAAAGCAGGTAGAATGGGTGAACCTCAAGCAATTCAATTGGGTGATTTAGAGTTTACTTTACTCTATGGTAGTAAAGTTTATACCACACCTTTCCAAGTGCGTTTGAATAAATTTATCGCAGATAAATACCCAGGTACAGAAAAGAGTTATTCTGCTTTCGAAAGTCAAGTAACTGTTTTAGATGGTGAAAACTCTTTTGATGCACGTATTTATATGAACAATATTTTAGATTATCAAGGATACCGTTTCTTCCAAGCGCAATTTGACCCGGATGAAAAAGGGACTATCCTATCTGTAAACCACGATTTCTGGGGAACTTGGATCACGTATATCGGATATTTCTTCTTATACGTAGGTTTAATTTGGATTTTATTTGACAAAAACTCGCGTTTTGCTGACTTAAAACGCAAATTAAATAAAGTAAGAGACAAAAAAGCGTCGATGTTGACTCTACTTGTTCTTTTATTCTCTGTTGGAGCTTCAGCTCAACACATGCATGCACCTGAAAAACCAAGCGCTGCTGTTATTGATTCAATCATACACGCCAATACAATAAGCAAAGAACACGCAGCTAAATTCGGTTCTTTGGTAATTCAAGATTACGGTGGACGTATGAAACCAATCAATACCTTCTCTTCTGAATTATTGAGAAAGGTTTATAAAAAAGAAAATTACCAAGGATTAACTCCGGATCAAGTCTTCTTATCTATTACGCAATTTACTGTTGCACAACAAATGGAAGGCGCTCCAAACTTTTGGTATTTTGCTCCTATCATTGAATTACAAAGAGGAAACGATAAAATTACAGAAATTTTAGGTTTACCTAAGGGTACAAAACATGCTTCATTTGTTGATTTCTTTGATGAAAATGGCAATTACAAAATTGTAAAATACGTAGACGAGGCCAACCACGCGAGCGTGAAAAATAAATTCCAAACTGATTTCTTGGATTTGGATGGTAAAGTAGCTTTATTAAATGCGGCTTTTACAGGAAGAATGTTAGCCATCTTCCCGATTCCAAAACACGATAACGATAAATGGATTTCTCCTTTAGAGTTAAACGAATCAGGTATGACGGGTATGGATTCTACTTTTACAAAGAATATCCTCTCTCGTATGTATGTTCCTGCTTTATTTGAAGCGAAACGTACAAGTGATTACACAAAGGCAGAAGAATACTTAGAACACATCAATACGTTCCAGCATTCGTATGGTAAAAACGTAATGCCATCAGACAGTAAAATCAAATTTGAAATTTTATACAACCAATACGATATTTTCAAAACGTTGTATAAATACTATATGATAGTTGCGCTTTTCTCTTTCATATTTATCATTTGGACGATTTTAAAACCAAATAAATTTGCGAGTAAAGCGATCAAAGTTGGTCATTGGTTAACCCTTGCCTTATTTGTTATCCACACGTTAGGTTTAGCGGTACGTTGGTATGTTTCAGGACACGCTCCTTGGAGTGATGCGTATGAATCAGTAATCTATGTTGCTTGGGCAACTACTCTATTCGGATTGTATTTCGGTAAGAAATCAGAGTTAACCATTGCTTCAACAGCTTTCGTTACGGGAATGATTTTATGGGCTGCCCATTTAAACTATATGGACCCTGCAATTTCAAACTTACAACCTGTATTAGACTCTTACTGGTTAATTATCCACGTTGCGATTATTGTAGCGAGTTATGGTCCATTTACACTGGGAATGATTCTAGGGATTGTTGCATTAATCTTGATGATCTTAACCAACAGCAAGAACAAAAAGAAAATGGATTTAAACATCAAGGAATTAACCTATATCAATGAAATGGCACTTACTGTTGGTTTAGTGCTCTTGACAATAGGAAACTTCTTAGGTGGTCAGTGGGCCAACGAAAGCTGGGGACGCTACTGGGGATGGGATCCAAAAGAAACATGGGCATTGATCAGTATTATGGTATATGCTTTTGTTATCCATGCTCGTTTAGTTCCAGCAATGCGCGGTACGTGGATTTACAACGTATTTAGTATTCTTGCTTACTACGCGATTATGATGACGTATTTTGGAGTAAACTTCTACTTAAGCGGATTACACTCATACGCATCAGGTGATAAAGTAATTACACCAACAATCATTTGGTGGTCTATTGGATTTGTAAGTGTAATCAGTATATTATCTTTCATTCAATACAGAAAACATTTAAAGAAATAATTTTATTTCTAAACATAAAAGAAAGCCTATTACCGCTCGGTAATAGGCTTTTTTATTTTCCCTCTCTCCTATTTCTCTCCTAAATTGTAATTTTCTCCTTATCCTTCTCTTTCGATTCAGTATAAGAAAAAAACTCCAAAAAAACGAAGTACATTAACCTAACAATAGACCAAACTCTTCAAAATACTAGGTTATATCACACACCTTTCCTTACAGGTATAGACGCTCTTAGATAAATTTGTTAAAAATACTTAACTTGTATTTTATTTTATAAAATTTTTAAAATTAACTTACACATTAATTCCTTATTTCACATAAAAACAAAAATAAAACAAAGCATAATATGTAATTCAATCAACAATTTATCCTTATTGGCATACCTTTTGTTTATCTACCTGAAAATAGCAGGATAAAGAAGTTCTAATCGAATTCTAATCTAGTTTTAATATCCTATTAATGCGACTCCAAAGTCCCTATAATATGAGGAATGTAATTTTGAACCATAAATTATGAGCAAGATGTTTAGACGTGTACTAACCTTATCTATTTTAGTTCTTTCTACGTGTATTTCACAAGCACAAGAAAAAAAGCAAGCACTAAAATTGAGCAAAGAAGAAATAGAGACTTTATTTCTAGAACAAAATTTAGATCTATTGGCTAAAAAATTGGAAATCTCTCAAGCGGAAGCCCAATTGATTCAGGCTAGATTATGGCCGAATCCTACTTTTGAAATTTCAGAAGTCAATGTATGGCGCACCACAGATATTGAAGAGCAACCCATTATCTTCGGTAATTGGGGAACTTCCCAGCAAATTTCTCTTCACCTTGAACAGGAAATAGAAACTGCAGGAAAAAGACGCAAGCGCATTGATCTTCAAAAATTGAGTATTGAAGAACGCCAAACGGATTTTGAAATCGTTTTACGCGAATCCAAACTTTCCTTGCGCAATACCTTAACGTCCATTCAAGTTTTACAACAACAGCAAGAGATTTACCAAAAACAAATTGACAATACCAACCTCTTGATTACAGGTTATAAAAATCAGCTGAACCAAGGGAATATTAGTCAAAGTGAATATATCCGATTAAAAGCAGCTCAATTGCAATTCAAAAAAGAATTAGTTGATGTTTCGAAGGAATTGGAAGAGGCTTTGAAGGAATTGAAAAATTTCATCAACATTGGAACCAATACACCGATTTACGTTACTAATGAGCTAGAAATACCTACTAAACTGGTTAGTGAACTACAAATTGAAGATTGGATTATTCACGCCCAAGAGAATAGACCTGATATCATGCTCAACGACAACCTCATCAATCAAGCAAAAAAACAGGTAGAGATTGAAAAAGCTGAGCGTACACCCAATATCACACTAGGGGTTGATTATGATCGAGGTGGAAATATTATGCGCGATTTTGTTGGTTTCGGACTGTCATTTGATCTTCCCATATTTGACCGCAACAAAGGCAACATCAAAGAAGCAAAACTAGGGGTTCAAATCGCAGAGTTAGAGGCCCAAAACAAGAAGAATGAAATTAGCAATGACATCATAGAAGCCTTGAGAAACTATACACAAGCACAAGACTTATACAACCAAATTGATGCTGATTATGAACTTCAACTAGATAGACTACTGGAGGCTTATGTCAAAAACTTCCAGAAAAAGAACGTCAGCATGATTGAGTATTTAGATTTTGTAGAAGCTTATGTGGACAACAAAAATATTCTACTCGAAACTAAAAAGGAATTAAACGAACAACTAGAAAATTTACAATTCGCTATTGGAAAAGATATTTAATATGAAAAGCATCAAAACATTCTCAAAACATACTATTGGCTATGCTGTTTTAGCTGCATTGACCTTATCGGCTTGTAAACAACAAGAAGTAGCACCACAAGCCCAAGATTCTTATTGTATTCCAGAAGAAATTGGCAAAGGCTTAAACTTTGCTAAAGTTACACAACGTCCCATTCAACGAACAATGAGTTTAAATGGAACGGTGGAATACAACCAAGATAAGACCATCCCTTTTTACAGTTTAGTAGAAGGAATTGTGGTAAGTGCTAAATTTTCACTAGGTGATTTCGTCAAAAAAGGACAATTATTAGCCGAAATTAGAAGTACAGATTTAAACGAATTCAAAACAGAGTTACGTGCAACAGAAGCAGAATTAAAAGTAGCTAAACGCGAATTAGAATCGGTTTCATCCATGTATCAAGATGGTATTTCTTCTCAAAAAGAATTACTAGAAGCGGAAGAAGACGTACAGGTATTGGAAAGTAAATTGCGATCAGCAAAAAGCAATTTATCCATGTTCAATGGTCAGAATAAAGAAGGAATATATCAAATCATTGCTCCACAAGATGGTTATATCGTAACCAAAAGCATTGTAACAGGGATGACAATCACCGACACGGATGAGCCATTATTTACCATTGCCAATTTAAACGATGTATGGATTTTAGCCAATGTTTATGCGACTTCCATGCGTTATGTCAACCTTAATGCAGAAGTACAAGTGAGTACACTTGCCTATCCCGATGAAAAGTTTAAAGGGCACATATCTAATATTTCACAGGTATTTGATGCAGAAGAGCGTGTATTGAAAGCGCGTATTGTGTTAAACAATCACGAGATGAAATTGCGTCCTGGTATGTCTGCAGAAATTCATTTATTGATTGATGACAATCAAGGAGAGGCTTTAGCGGTACCGAATAATGCCATCATTTTTGACAACAATCAGAATTATGTTGTTGTGTATCAGGATAAATGTCACCAAGAAATTCGCCAAATCACGCCGCTAACTAAAAACCAAGAATACACCTACATTCAAGGCGGTGTACAAGAAGGAGAAACGGTGATTACCACCAATGAATTATTAATTTACGAGCAATTAAACAATCACTTGTAATCCAAAAGAGAAGTAAAACATGCAAAAATTTGTCAAAAATATTGTAGCCTTTTCCCTCAAAAACACGTTCATCGTTCTTTTTGGCGTACTGTTATTGTTGTTTGGTGGAATTTATAGCTACATCCACACGCCTATTGAAGCCTTTCCTGATGTAACCAATACCCGTGCGCGTATTATTACACAATGGCCTGGGCGTAGTGCTGAAGAAATAGAAAAATTTATTACCCTACCGATTTCGAAAGAGATGAATACGATTCCCAATAAAGCGGAAGTTCGTTCCATTTCACTTTTTGGATTATCTGTAGTTACAGTTATATTCAATGATGAAATCGATGATTTCTATGCGCAGCAATATGCATCAAACCGCATGGGAAACGTCAACCTACCCGATGGTGCTGATTTCGAAATTGAACCACCATCTGGAGCAACTGGCGAGATCTTTCGCTATATTATCCAAAGTGACTTACCGATTAAAGAAGTTACCTCCATACAAGATTGGGTAGTTGAAAGAGAATTATTAGCTGTACCTGGTGTAGCTGATGTAGTGAGTTTCGGTGGAGAAGAAAAGATATTCGAAATTCAGATTAACCCAACGGAATTAGTCAATTATGGCCTATCTCCATTGGATGTTTATGAAGCAGTAGAAAAGAGCAACATCAACGTAGGAGGTGATGTGATTCAACGCGGTGATCAAGCTTATGTAGTTCGCGGTGTAGGATTATTGGACAATGTAGAAGACATCGAAAACATCCTCATCGAGGTAAAAGGCAATACGCCTATTTTAGTTAAACACGTAGCTAAGGTAGAAATCAATGCTAAACCACGATTAGGACAAGTTGGATATCAAGACGAAAACGACGTGGTTCAAGGAATTGTCGTGATGTTACGCGGTGAAAACCCAAGTGAAGTGATCACCAACCTCAAAGCAAAAATCGACGACTTAAACGACCGTATTTTACCGAAAAATGTAAAAATCGTACCGATTATTGACCGTACTGATTTAGTCAATACAACCGTTCATACGGTAACTAAAAACTTAATTGAAGGGGTTTTATTGGTATCCGTTATTGTATTTATCTTTTTATACAATTGGCGTACCACTTTTATTGTAGCAACTGTTATTCCTTTGTCTTTCTTGTTTGCTATCATCATGCTAAAAATCCAAGGATTACCAGCCAACTTAATCTCTATGGGGGCTTTAGACTTTGGTTTACTCTTGGAAGGAACGCTGGTGATTGTTGAACATGTCTTTGTTGGACTGGAGAAGAAAGCCCAAGTTGTTGGTATGAAGCGCTTCAATAAGATGTCTAAATTAGGAACCATTCGAAAAAGTGCGAGCAGCGTAGCGGGGTATATTTTCTTTGCTCTTTTAATTCTAATCGTAGCCTTGATGCCTATTTTCTCTTTTGAAAAAGTAGAAGGTAAAATGTTCTCACCACTTGCATTTACACTAGGATATGCGTTATTAGGTTCTTTAATCTTAAGCTTAACCTACGTGCCTGCCATGTGTAAGCTCCTTTTAACGAAGAATATTGAAGAAAAAGAAAACTTCGTTTCTAGATTCTTTAAAAACTCTATTTACAAAATGTTCAACTGGAGTTTTTATCACAAAAAACTAACGTTTGCCTTATTTGGTTTAATCTTAGTTGTTTGTGGGGTGCGTTTTCACTACTATGGTTCTGAATTCTTACCGAAACTAAATGAAGGGGCCATCTATATTCGCGCTACTTTACCGAGTAGTATCAACTTGAATGAATCGGTTCGTTTAGCCAACGAGATGAAAGGCATCTTACGCGATTTTGAGGAAGTAAAATTTGTATTAACTCAAACAGGTCGTCCAAATGATGGAACGGATCCAACGGGATTCTTTAATATTGAATTTCACACCCAACTAAAACCTGAAAGCGAATGGAAACGCTCCATTTCTAAAGATAAGTTACTGGAAGAAATGCGTATTGCCTTAGAGAAATACCCCGGAATTAACTTTGGGTTTAGTCAACCAATTCAAGATAACGTAGAGGAATATGTAGCTGGTGTGAAGAGTTCTTTGGTTATTAAAATATTTGGCGACAATCTTTTTGATTTAGAAAAATACGCCACTCAAGTAGCTAAAAGTATCAAAGATGTACCCGGAGTTACCGATTTGAATATATTCAAAAATATTGGTCTTCCTGAATTGCGCATCTCTTTGAGCGATTCTAAAATGGCAAAATACGCTGTTACAACGGCAGATGCACAAGCTGTAATTGCGATGACCATTGGTGGTCAGGCAGCAACAACTTTCTATGAAAACGAACGTATGTTTGATGTTGTCCTGCGTTTTGACAAGGATTACCGTGACTCTGCAGAGAAAATTGGAGATATTCTAATTCCGAGTTTAGATGGTAAACAAGTGCCTTTAAAAGAGATTGCAACGATTGATTATCATACAGGGCCTGCATTTATCTATCGCGAAGGAAATAGCCGCTATATTGGTATTGGTTTCAGTATCGAAGGTCGTGATTTAGGTAGTACAATTGCAGAAGCCAAAGCAAAAGTGGAAAAAGAAGTGCAATTACCTGCAATCAATAAAATGGAATGGGCAGGAGAATTTGAAAGTAAGGAAAGAGCGGCGAAACAGTTAATTTTGGTTGTTCCGGTTTCTTTAGTACTGATCTTAATCTTGCTATACTTCAATTTCGGCAATGTAAAAGATACCGCAATTGCTTCCTTAACCCTACCTTTTGCCTTTATTGGTGGATTTATTTCACTATGGGTAACGGGTACAACGTTTGGAATCTCAGCAGGTATTGGGTTTATTATTCTATTTGGGGTATCGACCATTGATGGTATTGTCCTCATTGGGGTAATGAAAGAAAACCTCAAGAAGCGAATGTCTTTGGAAGATGCTATTCGCGATGGAGTAAAAAGCCGTATTCGCCCGGTTATCATGATTGCTCTTATGGGGTCTATGGGATTACTTCCTGCGGCATTATCTAATGGTATGGGATCTGAAATTCAAAAACCTTTAGCAATTATGATTGTTGGAGGATTAATCATCGGAATGATACTAGCTTTTACTATTTTGCCTCAAGTGTTTTATTGGGCGTATAGAAATAAGAGAAATGAGTGATGGGGTTATGGGTTACGGGTTATGGGATTATGGGTTACGGGTTATGAGGTTACGGGTTATGAGGTTACGGGTTATGAGGTTATGGGTTATGAGGTAATTGGGGAATGCGTGATAACTGATAACTAATAACCCATAACTGATAACCCATAACTAATAACCGATAACTGTAAACAAAAAAAAAGGATGACTTGCGATTGCAAGTCATCCTTTTTTTAGTCTATGATTTACGATTCTTGTCTGTATATTACCTTGAGGAACGAAAGGTCGCCTCCTAAACTTCTATACATTTTATCGGTTATTGGTTATCGGTTTGTCACATTTCTCATCTCCCATTTATCTCACCTATATTATATTGATTTTGGTGTTCGATGAATCTAAACTGCGTTCCGATTTCCCTTTTCTAATTCATTAATTTGTAAACAACAATTCACGGTATTTGGTCAATGTCCACAATTCATTATCCACCATCATTTCTAATTTATCACTGTGGTAACGGATAATATCGAAATAAGGTTTTACTACATGGCAGTACATTTTCGCTTGTTCTTCAATATCTTCAACGGCATTTGCAATTTTACGTTGATCTACCATTTCTGCTACTTTCGTATTAACTTGAGCAATGTGGAACGATATTTTCTTCAACATACGCATTTGTTCTTCTGCATATTCTCTGTATTCTTCTTCTCCGAAAATTTCCTTTAATCCTTTTACATTCTCAATAACCAAGTTTTGGTATTTAATAGCAGTAGGAATTACGTGGTTCTTAGCGATATCACCTAAAACACGTCCTTCAATTTGGATGCGTTTTACATATTCTTCTAACTCAATTTCGTAACGTGCCTCTACTTCCACTTTCGTCATTACTTGCATTTCTTCAAATACAGCAATCGACTCTGGATATACTTTAGCCTTTAATGCTTCTGGTGTAGTTTTATGGTTGCTTAATCCGCGTCTTGCCGCTTCTTCTTCCCATTCTTTACTGTATCCATCTCCTTCGAATAAAATACGCTCACTTTGTTTGATATATTCGCGTAATACGTTGAAAATAGCTTCGTCTTTTTTCAATCCATCTTGTTCCACCAAGCGATCTACTTCTATTTTAAATTCTTTCAATTGTTTTGCAACAATCGTATTTAAAACAGTCATTGGACCCGCGCAGTTTGCTGTTGATCCAACCGCTCTGAACTCCCATTTATTTCCTGTAAAGGCAAAAGGAGATGTTCTGTTACGATCCGTATTATCCAACAATACATCTGGAATTTTTCCTACTACATTTAATTTTAAATCTGTTTTTTCTTCTGGTGATAGTTTACCATCGGTTACCTCTTTCAGCTCTTCTAATACTTTAGTTAACTGTTGACCGATAAATACAGATACAATCGCAGGAGGTGCTTCATTTGCTCCTAAACGGTGATCATTACTCGCTGAGGCAATTGCTGAACGCAATAACTCTTCGTTGTCGTTTACCGCTTTAATTGTATTGATAAAGAACGTCAAGAACTGTAAGTTACTCTTTGGCGTTTTACTTGGGCTTAATAGGTTAATTCCTGTATCTGTCGCTAAAGACCAGTTGTTGTGTTTTCCTGATCCATTTACTCCTTTGAATGGTTTTTCGTGGAATAACACTTTGAAATGGTGTTTTTCCGCTACTTTTTTCATCACATCCATCAATAATGAGTTGTGATCCACTGCCAAGTTAATTTCCTCAAAAATAGGTGCTAACTCAAACTGATTTGGTGCAACCTCATTGTGTCTTGTTTTTACTGGAATTCCCAATAAGATACAGTGGTTTTCTAAATCGTGCATATAGTTTAATACACGTGTTGGAATAGAACCAAAATAATGGTCATCCAATTGTTGTCCTTTTGCAGCAGTGTGTCCTAATAAGGTTCTACCTGTTGTTAAGATATCTGGTCTTGATGCAGCTAAAGCAGCATCAACAAGGAAATATTCTTGCTCCCACCCTAAAGTTGGTGTTACTTTTTTTACGTTTTTATCGAAATAACGCGCTACTTCTGTTGCTGCATCATCAATTGCATTGATTGCCTTTAAAAGTGGCGTTTTATTATCTAAAGCTTCTCCTGTATATGAGATAAACACGGTTGGAATACACAAAGTAGAACCAAAGATAAATGCAGGTGATGTAGGATCCCAAGCAGTATATCCTCTTGCTTCAAATGTATTTCGGATTCCTCCGTTTGGAAAACTAGAAGCATCTGGTTCTTGTTGTACCAATTGCCCTCCGTTAAATTGTTCTACAGGATCTCCATCAAATTGTGTTTCGAAAAAAGCATCGTGCTTTTCTGCTGTTGTTCCTGTTAAAGGTTGGAACCAGTGTGTATAATGTGTCACTCCTTTAGAAAGTGCCCATTCTTTCATCCCTAATGCGATGTAATCCGCTAATCGACGGTCAATCTTAATGCCCAGTTGTGCATTTTTTACCGCCTGATAGGCTTCGGGTGTCAAAAATTGGCGCATCGATTTGTCATTAAAGACATGATCACCAAAAATTAATGATTTTCTACCCAGTTCTTCTACCTTCACAGCACTTCTTGAGGCTGCTTTTTCAATTGCTCGAAAACGAAATGTTGACATAATTACACTTTTTAAAGGGACACCCCCTATTTTGATGACACAAAAGTAATAAAAAACACAAAAAACAACACTATACCCCCTATTTTTTTTATGTGTTTTTTTATTTAACCAATCAACTCTTTTATAACGACATTTTTTTATTGATATAGGAGTCATTTTTCTATACCTCTATTTTCAATAGGAATATCCAACCTATCTCCTACTACAAAATAGGAATACTGTTCATTTCATTTGTCTCCTATATAATATATCTTTTCAATACTTACCAAGTAAGTACGGTCTTTACTACTTAAAGAAAAGGATTCAATCTTCACTAAGACTTCGATAGACTGAAACTTCTTCTGCTTTAAGCTTTGCTTATACTATAAAACGAGAAAGACATCCAAAAACATAAGGCTACAAAAAAAGCGATACTGAATCATCGGTATCGCTTTCCTTATTTTTTTATTACATTTTTTTAACTGGTGAGTTAGTCAAATTATACTTTAAAAGTAATTCATCATAACTCAACGGAGCTACATCCTTGGATTGAACCGCTGCGTTTCTCTGAATCGGATCCTTTCCTGCAACATAAACTACTCTAAAAATCATATCCGTCACATAACCCGGATTGTTTTTATCTCCTGGTATTCCATTAAACATACCTAAAGGAGCTGTTGCACGTGCTACAATTTCAAAATCATCTAATCCAAAATTATAGATATACTCTAATTCCTCATCTTTTTGTGTTGTAGTATTCTCTACAAAATAACGCATCGGTAAAGGCGACCATATTGGATCTCCATTCTTATCCGTTTTTTCTAACACATAAACAAAAACAGCATCTCCTAAGTATACCTTCGTTGGGTGTTTTACAATTTGACTTGCAATATTTGCATTTAAATTTTGATTAAAATTTAAATGATACTCAAATACATTTGCAATATCATTTCCTCCTGGAGGTCCCTGTGGTCCACGAGGTCCTTCACAGCTTACTGTAAACAAAGCTCCAAGTACTATAGTACATACTAATATCAATTTTTTCATAAGATTTTCTTTTTACCTTTTTCAAATGTATCGTTTAATTCATAATTAGAATCCCTTATTAAGACATTTTTAGCACTTTAAGTCACTATAAGCCTAACAAAATCTTCTTTTATATTTCTAAAACTAAGATTCTTTTAGCAAAGAAAAAAACAAATTCCTAAAAAACGTATTTAATCACTTCAATCCTGTAATTTTATAAGGTAATTATTTTAAACTAGAACGAACACCATGAGAAAACTCGCTTGTATTTGTTTTGCCTTTTTAGGTCTCTCTTCTTTTGCTCAACAACTAAAACCTACGGTAGAGATACAAGAGATTAAAAATAGCTTGCACTTGGCTCAAGATATTCAAAAACCATTTGCTACAGACTCCTTATATCAACTCACTCATTACAAAAATTTATATCGTTCTCCTGAAATGGGATTAACGAACCAATGGGGACTTTATTATAATGAAGAAAAGCAAGTAGCTGAAATGGTTATTCGTGGATCTGTTGACCGAGGTATTAGCTGGTTGGCTAATTACTACGCCGCTATGCTTCCTGCTAATGGAACCATTTACCTTACTCATGATCAACCTGTGGCCTATCAATTCTCAGCGGATGAAAAAGCCAGTGTTCACGCTGGATGGGCAATTGCATCGGTTTATTTATTACAAGACATGAAACCGAAAATAGATAGTTTATACCAAACCAATCACAAAGAAATCATCATATCAGGTCATAGTCAAGGAGGAGTAATTGCCTATTTAATTACTGCTCAACTGAAACAGTGGCAAAAACAAGATATCCTTCCTAAGGATATTCGTTTTAAAACCTACACCTTAGCAGCTCCTAAACCCGGAAATCTATATTTTGCTTACCAATATGAAAAGGAAATGAAGCAATGGAGCTACTCTGTAGTCAACACACAAGATTGGGTGCCCGAAGTACCCCCTACCACACAACGCTTTCAAGACTTCACTCCTATTAGTCCATTCAGCCAAGATAATATTGACAAAGCCATTAAAAAAATCAGTTGGCCGAAAAGATGGTTTGCCCGCGGTATTTATAATCGCGTCAACAATCCTACGAAGAAAAGCGTAAAACGCTACGCCAAATTACTCGGCCCGTTTTTATTCAAACAAATCCAAAAAACATTACCTGAGTTACGAGAACCTGTATATCGTCAAGAAAGCAATTACAATCGTTGTGGGAACCCTATTGTCTTAGATGGTTTGCAAAATGAAGCTTATCAAAAGAAATTCAATAATCCAGATAATACAATGTCTCATCATTTACCGAATGCTTACTTGTACTTGTTGGAAGAATAACTTTCTTGTTTTTTGTGAAGTTGTAGGGTTTATCGATTAAAGAAGATTGTTATGTAAAAGAGTTATCGGTTATGAGGGGGTGAGGTTTGCTCTTTGTGAGGTTTGTTCTTTGTGAAGTCGCTTTTTTGCTTTTTGTGAAATCGTAGGTCTTATCGATTAAAGAGGATTGTTACATAAAAGAGTTATCGGTTATGAGGGGGTGAGGTTTGCTCTTTGTGAGGTTTGCTCTTTGTGATATTTATCGATTAAAGAAGAATCTATCATCATCTCGTAATCTGCCCCCAGTATGTCTCCCCGACGAAGGAGGGGTCGCATCTGTCACTCAACACTAGTTATTTCCCGTTCAGTAATAGGTGAGCGCTGGATGCGACCCTTCCTGCGTCAGGGAGACATACTATTCGTGAGCGCGATCGGACTGGTAATTCCTTATAAAAAAAAAATAAACCTTCTATCACAGCGAATCTTTCAACTTCACAAAAATGAAAGATAAAAAAACGCAAGAAATCACACATAATTCCTAAAAATTATCACAAAAAACGACTTTACTGAAAAAAAAATTTAATTTAAAATTCATACAGTTTACACAATGATAATTAAATATTAACGCTAAATAAAAACTGCGTTCCTTATACTTCTTGGTAAAAAACCAAACTTCCTTCAGTAATTTAACAGACAAAAACTACAATATTACTAATTTTAGATTTGGAAACTTGAGAAATTCTAACTAAACTAGCATTGAAATTGCATTTACCCCATAAATGTGATTTTAACCAACAAACAACACGAGCTAACCTTATGAAACTTGAATTATTTGAAGAAGTACAAAGTACGCTGCAGCACTTTGTACGGCATTTTTCTAAAATTGCCCCCTGCGGGAATTTAAATTCCCTTGCTTTTCAACATTATCACTTTAATAATTTTAAAGCAATGACCTCTACCTTATTTGAAGCCCTATTGCATATCAACTATGCACAACTTCAAAAAAGTGAAGACAAAATAACGTACAACACTCCTTTTTCTCTTACACTTAATGAATCCTTAGGACTTATCAGGGAAATTGAATTCACCAGAATTAAACAAGACAAACGAGAAAAAATACTAGCAGCAGTTCGTCAAGAAATTAAGGATAAGTTTAGTCATCAACTGGCTAATACGTACACCAATATCCACTTCAACTGCCTAGATCGAACCAAACAAATGTGCTCCCTAGTTGGAACCATTCACATCTCAACAAATAGGGAATTTACAGTTAACCTATTTTACCTCAAAATTGAAACCCAACTGGAAGATCTCCTTTTAGATTTTAATTTTTATCTCAAAGACAAAAACAAACATCAAACCATCTATCACAACTTATTACAAACAGAAACTGCCGATGATCTAAAACTACTTTCCCTACTACAAAACCACAATTTATCACTAGAAGAGTTTCACAACAACTTCCTATACTTTTATGGGGATACTTTGACTAACTATCAAAGAAAAGAACGTTTCTTAAAATCACTTGAATTACTCCTTTTCTCTCAAAATTCGATGGAAGAGATTAAACAAACATGTGAAGAAACAAGATCTCCGTATAGTTTAAATCAGTTTTTTAGTAATCCTAGAAGTCCTAGAGCTAATGCAGTTATCCGATATAATGTTAGTTAACAGTTGACAGTTGACGATAAATAATTAATAGTTTGCAGTTGGTCATTTACTATGACCAACCGCAAATTATTTTTTACCATATACTCCTGTTGCACAACCAAAGAAATACGATTGATACGTCGTTTCTAAACCTGTTGATTGAAAGATAGTCTCAACTTCTTTTGCATTTTTAAATCGATGGGTATATTCCCAAAGCATTTTATATTCTCTTACCCCACCGAATAACATTTTTCCCAATAAAGGAATGATTGTACTGAGATAAAAAGAATATAATAATTTCAAAATAATATTAGTAGGTTCAGAAACCTCAATGAATGAAAACTGCCCTCCTGGTTTCAAGATTCTTTTTACTTGTTGAGCTAAAATTTCTACCTGCTCTGGATTTAAAGTCTTTAATCCAAAAGCACAAGTTACACCATCATAGAAATCAGAAGGTAAATCATTATGTAATACATTTTGCAATGTTACTTCAACTTGTGCATTAAATTTCTTTTTATTTTTATTTTGAGCATAAGTCAACATACCCTCGGAAAAATCTAAAGCTGTGAGTTTAGCCATAGGAAACACTTGATGAATAGCGCCCCAAGTTTCTCCCATTCCTGTCATTAGATCAATAATCTTAACTGGAGCAGTTGATGAAATTTTCATAGGACGTAAAAACTGCTTTCTCCAACGAAGAGAAAAACCAAAAGAGGATAAATAATTTACTCTTTCATATGAACTACTCATTCGATTAAAAAGACCTTTAATATAGGCTTCACTATAAATACTTTCTTTCATTTTATTCTTGTTAAAAAAAACAGTGCTAAATAACAAAAATAAAAAGGTTTTCTTACTAAATTCTATTGTAAACTGATAAACAGTGAGTAAACGAATAACATTTTATACTAAACTAAAAAAAAACAGTATCTTTGTATTGAAATGTATCACCTCTTTTAACTATTAATTCAAGTTAATGAAGAAATATTTATCCATAGTATTACTCTCGTTATCCGTACTTGTTACAGCGAATCCGATCATTAGTTGGAATTGCAATGACATGAGTACGGCTATGGCTGGTTGTATGGAGATGGAGGAAGATGTGATGCCTTGTTGTGCTACGGATGGCATGGACAGCCACAGTAATATGGCTGATATGATTTGCTGTTCGCCTATGGCGCGTATTCATACCGTTCAGGCTGACTTGCAAATTGAACAAACGGCAGCAACACCTAAAAACAAAGAAAAAAGAGCTGTAATTCAAGTAAAATGGTTTAATTCCAACTACTTGACCGATTTACAATCGGTTGATCTTACCGCTTCTTATACTACTCCTATTGCTGGTGATGGATTTAAATTTACTTCCGTCGACCGGCTTTCCTACATTTGTCTTTATCGTATATGATACCGCTACATCTTAGTTAGCCACCATACTCTATGAGGGTTCTTCCTCTTTTTGAGCTAACTCAGATGATTTTCCATTATTTTTTCGAAACCCAATTTCTGTTTAGTTCACGCTAAAAACAGACCGCACAACTGATTTATTTTCAATCATTTGTACGTGCTTTTTTTATATCTTTAACTAAAAAGATTGCTCAATTCGCATGAAAGATATCAATTCATGCGAAGCCCTTGGTGTTTCCTCTAGCGTATTATTAACACTTTAAAGAAATCTATATGCTTAATAAAATCATTAAGTATTTCCTACATAATCGATTAATTACGATGTTAATCTTAATTATCGTTATCGTATGGGGATTAATCACAGCCCCATTTAATTGGCATCAAAACCTATTGCCAAGTGATCCCGTTCCTGTAGATGCTATTCCTGATATTGGTGAAAACCAGCAGATTGTAGCTACAGAATGGATGGGACGTTCACCCAAAGACATTCAAGAACAAATCACATACCCTCTAACGACTTCCTTATTAGGAGTTCCAGGAGTAAAAACCATTCGAAGCAGTTCGATGTTTGGTATGTCTTTTATCTACATCATTTTTGAAGAAGATGTAGAGTTCTACTGGAGTCGTTCTCGTATTTTAGAAAAATTAAACTCTCTACCAGCAGGAACACTTCCAGAAGGAGCTATTCCTACATTAGGACCTGATGCTACGGCCTTAGGTCAAGTATTCTGGTATACCTTAGAAGGTCGAAATCCTCAAACGGGAGAGCCTACTGGGGGTTGGGATCCTGACGAATTGCGTACCATCCAAGATTTTTACACGAAATACAGTTTAGCAGCAGCTGAGGGAGTATCTGAAGTAGCTTCTATTGGAGGCTATGTCAAAGAGTATCAAGTAGAAGTTAAACCCGATGCGATGCGCGCGTATAATGTATCTATTATGGATATCATGGGTGCGATTCAAAAGAGCAACTTGGATATTGGTGCTGAAACCATTGAAATTAATAAGGCGGAATACCTGGTTCGCGGTTTGGGTTACATCAAGAGTATCAAAGACCTGGAAGATGCTGTTATCACCGTACGAAATAATGTTCCGGTCAAAATAAAAGACGTTGCCTTTGTCAACTTAGGTCCTGCTACCCGAAGAGGTGGTTTGGACAAAGAAGGGATTGAAGCAGTTGGTGGCGTTGTTGTTGCTCGTTATGGCGCAAACCCAATGCAGGTTATTGACAACGTAAAGGGTAAAATCAAAGAGATGGAAGCAGGTCTTCCACAGAAAACACTTGCTGATGGAACAATTTCCAAAGTAACTGTCGTTCCTTTTTACGATCGTTCTGGTTTAATCAAAGAGACCATTGGTACATTGGAAACGGCTTTAGCACATGAAATATTAATCTGTATTATTGTCGTTATTGTTCTTGTCATCAATCTTAGGGCTTCGGTCATTATTTCTAGTATTCTACCGATTGGTGTATTGGCAACCTTCATTATCATGAAATACATGGGAATTGAAGCTAATATTGTAGCCTTATCTGGAATTGCCATTGCCATTGGAGTTATGGTCGATGTCGGCGTCGTCTTTGTGGAGAGTATTATCCGGCACATGGAAGAAGAGCGAGAACGCGGGGTAGAAAGTCGAGGACAAGCATTTATCAACTTGATTATCAAAGCGGTTTCTGAGGTTTCTAGTGCTTTGTCTACAGCCATGCTAACGACCATCATCAGTTTCTTGCCTGTTTTTGCGATGGAGGCACAAGAAGGGAAGCTCTTTAAACCTTTAGCCTATACTAAAACATTTGCCTTAGTTTCTGCTTTTTTACTGGGTATTATCATTTTACCTACCCTAGCCTATTACATCTATTCCATAAAAACAGACAAGGCTAAAGTGCGTAGAATTGCCAACTATATCTTGTGTATATTAGGTATTGCTTTGTGGATTTACACCGGTGTATTCACGGCATTTGCTCTAACTTTAATTGGAATTAACAACCTTTATACTCCAACTTGGCGCAATGAAAAAACGGCAAATTATGTCAATGTTGCTATTACATTATTTATTGCTGTTTACTATCTCGCTATTGAATGGTTGCCTTTAGGAACGCAAGCCAGCACAGGGCTTAACTTTGTTTTTGTTGTTTTAGCTATTGGCGTTATCCTAGGGGTATTGTGGTTGCTGGTAATTTATTATGAACAAATCTTGCGATGGGCCTTAGCCAATCGTTGGAAATTCATGACTATTCCAATTATTACGGTTGTTTTTGGTATGTTGGTTTGGCTAGGCTTCAATACGTCTTTTGGTTTTGTTGCCAAAGGATTTGAAACTGTAGGATGGAAATCATTTAGAGAAACCACCTTTTGGCAGAAATCTTCCGCTGCTTTTCCAGGTATTGGAGAAGAATTTATGCCGAGTTTAAACGAAGGATCTTTCTTATTGATGCCAACGAGTATGCCGCATACGGGAATTGAACAAAACTTGGCTTTTATTCAAACCTTAGATAAACGCATTCAAAATATTCCTGAAGTAGAACTAACCATTGGAAAATGGGGACGTGTAAACTCAGCCCTTGACCCTGCTCCTACGCAGATGTTTGAGAATACCATCAATTATAAACCAGAATATTTCCTGGATGAAGATGGACATCGAGAGCGCTTTAAAGTGGCCAAAAATGGCGAATTCGAATTATTGGATGGCTCAACCTATGCAGTAGCAAATGGTTACCGTCAAATTCCAAGGGATAGTTTAATTCCAGATAAAAAAGGTAAATTCTTTAGACAATGGCGTCCAGAAATTAAAAATGCAGAGGATATTTGGCAACAAATTGTCAATGTTTCTCACCTTCCGGGGTTAACCTCAGCACCGAAGCTTCAACCGATTGAAGCGCGTTTGGTGATGCTGTCAACGGGAATGCGTGCCCCTATGGGATTAAAAGTTTCGGGTCCTGATTTGGAATCGATTGAAGAGGGAGGAAAAGCCTTAGAAACGGCTCTGAAAGACATCCCTTCTATCATGTCGTCTACGGTATTCTACGACCGTGCAGTTGGAGCTCCGTATGTTGAAATTCACCTGAATCGAAACAATATGGCGCGCTATGGAATTACCGTTGCGGATTTGCAAGAAGTACTAGGAGCTGCCGTTGGAGGCATGCAGCTGACAACAACTGTTGAAGGCCGTGAACGCTTCCCTGTTCGCTTGCGTTATCCAAGAGAATTAAGAGATAGCCCTGATGCTTTAGGTAAACTATTAATTCCAACGGCTACCGGAGTGCAAATTCCGCTTAGTGATGTTGCTGATATTACCTATGCCAAAGGATCACAGATGATTCAAAGTGAGAATACCTTCTTATTGGGGTATGTTATTTTTGATAAGATTAGTGGAAAAGCAGAAGTAGATGTGGTACGTGAAGCGGATCAAATTTTAAAAACAAAGTTGGAATCGGGTGAACTAACGTTACCTAAAGGGGTGACCTATACGTTTGCTGGGAATTACGAGCAGCAAGAACGCGCTTCACAACGCTTACTTTTTGTTGTTCCGATGAGTTTATTGGCAATTTTATTGATTTTATATTTCCAATTTAAAACCATCACTGCTTCTTTGATTCACTTCTCTGGTGTATTTGTTGCTTTTGCAGGTGGATTTATCTTGTTGTGGTTATATGGACAACCGTGGTTTATGAATTTCTCTATTGGAGATATGAATATGCGAGATCTATTCCAAATGCACAGCATCAACTTAAGTATTGCTGTCTGGGTCGGATTTATTGCCTTATTTGGATTAGCTACCAATGATGGTGTATTGATGGGAACTTATATACACGATACATTTGAAGCTAGAGATCCAAAAACTAAACACGATATCCGAGAGGCTGTTGTTTATGCTGGACTAAAACGTGTTCGTCCTGCAGCCATGACAACCGCTACGGCCTTAATTGCACTGCTTCCTGTTATGACTTCAACCGGTAAAGGAGCTGAGATTATGATCCCGATGGCAATTCCAACCTTTGGAGGAATGCTCATCCAATCCATGACCATGTTTGTTGTTCCTGTATTCCAATGCTGGTGGAGAGAATGGGCCATTAAAAAAGAACAAAAATCAAATGAAAAAATCGTCGAAAATGAATAAGATATATGCTATACTTCTTGTTGTCATGGGGCTATTTGCACCAATGACAACGATGTG
The DNA here is from genome assembly GCF_029894455.1 of Myroides gitamensis. Taxonomy (NCBI): domain Bacteria; kingdom Pseudomonadati; phylum Bacteroidota; class Flavobacteriia; order Flavobacteriales; family Flavobacteriaceae; genus Myroides; species Myroides gitamensis. Next base: position 415,246 of record NZ_JARYHN010000001.1, on the reverse strand, counting down.
GGCACAAGAAAGCAAGGTAGATTCGTTGGCCTACTATACCCAATTGGCACTAGAGAACAATCCTGGGCTGAAATCGCAGCGATTGGCCTATGAAGCTTTTTTAGAAAAAGTTCCACAAGCTGGTGCATTTGAGGATCCGGAACTATCGATGGGTTTCTATACTAAACCCATGGATATTGTAGGAGGAAGACAAATTGGAGATATTACTTTAATGCAGATGCTCCCGTGGTTTGGCACAAAAAAATCAGCCAAAAAGGAAGCCAATCACATGGCTAGTATGCAGATGCAACAATATAGAGAAGCTAGAGAAATGGTTATTTTACAAGTGCATACCCAATGGTATGTACTACAAAAGCTACAGCAGCAAGTAAACAATGCCAAACAAAACAAGGATCTCTTGGAGCAATTGGAACAATTAGCGATTAAGAAATTCTCCTCTCCTTCTGGAGCTAGTGCTTCTAACAGCATGGCTTCAAGTACTCCAGCAGCATCCACTACAACGAATACCAGTGGTGGCATGGGAGGCATGAATATGGGAGGTGGTGCAACGGCAACGGCTAATACACCTACTTCTACTCCTTCATCCTCTAGCAGTAGCGCTATGGGTGGTATGAGCGGTGGTGGTAGTGGTTCTGGAATGTCCGATGTATTGCGCATCCGATTGGAAACCATTGAAATTGAAAATACCATCGAAAGTTTACAAGCACAAATCAAAGCTGAAAAGGTAAAATTCAATGCCTTACTTGACCAAGAAATCCAAGCAGCAGTTACTGTACCGCATGCCATTGAGAAAGTGCCTTTTTTCCTCACGGATGAAGAAGCACAAACCATGATTGAGTCCAATAACCCCATGTTAGCCATGCTAACAGAAGAAGGTTTGGCGTATCAGGCAAAATCGGCCATGGATAAAAAAATGAGCTATCCTATGGTCGGATTGGGTGTCCAATACATGATTATTGGTAAAACGAATGACCCTATGCTGGCCATGGGTGATATGAATGGAAAAGATATGATCATGCCCATGGTAACGGTGTCTCTTCCTATATTTAGAAAAAAATACAGAGCCCAACAAGAAGAAGGAAAAAAATGGTGGAAGTCTAGTGAGGAGAAGTACAAAGACACGTACAATACTTTGCTTGCTTCGTATTACAGCTTTAAAAATCAAGTGGAAGATACAGAACGCACCATTGTTTTATTAGAAAAGCAAACCACCTTAGCAGAAACGACGTTTAACCTAATCGTCAAGGAGTTTGTAACAGGAAAGAGCGATTTAACGAATGTGATTCAAGTTCAACGCCAATTATTGGACTATCAGCTTAAAAAAGCAGAAGCCATTGCCAATTACAATACGCTTGTAGCCTCAATTGAAAATATCACGGCTACTCCTAACGATTTATAATACAGAAACCATGAGTAAATTAAACGATATATTTAAAAATAATGCAGTAAAATACGGAGCTATTTTACTAGTTGGACTTCTTTTGGGCTGGTTGGTTTTTGGAGGATCAGCTACGCATGAACACAATGGAGAACCTGCACCTACAGAAGAGGCTGCAGTCGTTTGGACTTGTTCCATGCACCCTCAAATCAAAATGGACAAACCAGGAAAGTGTCCTTTATGTGCGATGGATTTAATTCCACTGAAATCTTCAGGTGGCGGAGATGATGCCATTGATGATGACGCCATCCAAATGTCAAAAGAAGCCGTTGCTTTAGCGAATATTCAGACTACAGTGGTAGGTCGTCAAGATGCAATCAAAGACCTACAGCTCTATGGAACCATTCAGGTAGACGAACGTTTACAGCAATCCCAAACGTCACACGTCAATGGGCGTATCGAGAAATTATTTATCAATTTCACTGGCGAATCTGTTAAACAAGGGCAGCTTATTGCAACCATCTATTCACCTGATTTATTAAATGCACAACAAGAGTTGTTAGAAGCGAAGAAATTAACAGATTTCCAACCGCTATTACTCGATGCAGCCAAAGAGAAATTGAGGTTGTGGAAAATGTCTGATGCTCAAATCAACAAAGTTCTTTCAACAGGCAAAGTTTCGCCTTATGTGAGTATAACAGCAAATACGAGTGGGATTGTAACAGCAAAAAACGTCAATCAAGGGGATTACATCAATCAGGGATCAGTCTTGTATAGTATTTCGAACATGACCAAGCTTTGGGCCGTTTTTGAGGCGTATGAAGCGGATTTACCTTTCTTAAAAGAGGGAGATGTATTGGAATATACCCTTCAAAGTATACCTGGAAAAGTATACCGTGGCAAGATTTCCTTCATCAATCCTATTATTGATGCAACTTCTCGTACAGCCAAAATTCGAGTGGAAACAGACAATAAGGATCAAGCGCTAAAACCAGAGATGTATGCTACAGCAACGGTTCAAGCACCAATTCGAGAGCACAACAATCAATTGGTTATTCCGAAATCAGCTGTATTGTGGACGGGAAAACGCTCTGTTATTTACGTGAAACAACCTGATACTAATACACCTGCTTTCAAAATGAGAGAAATTGTTTTAGGGCCTTCTTTAGGGGATAATTACGTGGTCACTTCAGGCTTACAAGATGGAGAAGAAATTGTAACTAGAGGGGTATTTACTGTTGATTCTAGTGCGCAATTGGAAGGAAAACCAAGCATGATGAACAACAATACACCTACTATTACGCAGGCAGAAAATGAAGGACATGCGATGTTTACAGTTTCTGGTAATTGTGATATGTGTAAAGCGCGAATTGAAAAAGCGGCGAAAAGCGTAGCTGGTGTAGTAAGTGCAACCTGGAGTTCCAAAGACCAAATGCTACATGTGAACTTTGATAAAACCAAAGCAGATCAACGCAAAGTAAGTCAAGCCATTGCTGCTGCTGGTCATGATACTGAATTGGATAAGGCATCAGACAAAGCCTACGATGCACTACCTTCTTGTTGTTTGTATAGCAGAGATCAAGCGAAACCGAAGCAACAAGAACAGATGAAACACGATCAACATCAAGCAACGCCTACGAAACCAATGGCAAAAGATGGTCATCAAGGACACGCCATGCTGAAGGTGAAAGGAAACTGTGTCATGTGTAAAGAGCGTATTGAAACCGCAGCTAAAAGTGTAGCAGGCGTTTCTACGGCTACTTGGGATGTAAATGCAAAAGTATTACACCTCAACTTTGACAAGGCTAAAACCGATGAAAAAAAGGTAAGTAAAGTCATTGCAGCGGCAGGTCATGATACTGCTTTTGACAAAGCACAGGACAAAACTTACAACAGTTTACACGGTTGTTGTCAGTATGACCGCTAATTTAGCTTAGAAACCAAGGGGAATCGCTAAAAAGAAAAGGATTCAATTTTCTAATTTCCAATCAGTTATTTTATTATTTTCATTTTTATGCGATTATCCTTGGTGTTTCTATAAAAAATAGAATATATTTGCACCATCAAAATGAGAAAGTATCAGTACTATTTCTTTTTGATGGTCTTTAAATCATTCATGATTTAATGGTCCAGTAGCTCAGCTGGATAGAGCAACTGCCTTCTAAGCAGTAGGTCTCAGGTTCGAATCCTGACTGGATCACAAAAAAGCTTTCGAAAAATCGAAGGCTTTTTTTATTTATTTAAAGGAAGCTTAAGTCTAGGCTTTCGGATTACCAAGTCCGTTTTCTTCTTTCGTACTTCTCAGAAAAATCAAACGGTCTTTAAAAATCAGATATTCTACCTGCATAGGAATCTCTACCGAATGTAAGAAAGCATTATTGACAGCTGATAGGTTAGATTGAATATGATGTAAACCTCCTGATAATCTAATCCACCCCTCTTGCGTTGCAGCACTTCTATGTCGTACTTCCGTCAGATACCACTCTGCGGCAGTACCCCGAAAAACCTGTACTGCTACTGATGCATCTCTTTTATTTCTAAGTGCCTGTATTTGGGATAGATTCATCAATAGATATATACTAAATAGTAAAAGGATCGTCGAGCCAAAAATGGCACACATATAACCAAACATGTCCCAACTTGCACTCCCCTCTTGATATTCAACTAATCTCAAAGTTCCAAGAATGATAAGAAAAATAATCCCTGCAAGTAATGCAAATTCCCCTACCCCTTTCCATTGCCTACGAGATACGATTCGCCAATCTTCTGCAGTTGCCTGTCGGTCCTTCATGCCTTGATCTTGATTAGGGTAAATAGCTCCAGCAATCTTCCCATTCGGTAATAAGTAGAGTTCTATCGCTTCATTGGTTTTAGCAACAACCTCCTTAAATTGAATCCCTCGAAATGTTCCAAATCCTGGAACAATTAATGTACTTTCGAAAGCTTGTCCATCGATGATATACCTTACGCGTTTTCTAGGCAACGACTGTATACGTTCCAATTGTCCTTTAATCACTGAAAAATTCCCTTTATCCAGCGTATTATCTAACGATTTCATCCATTTATAATGATAGCAGGCAAAGTAGCTACATAGCGCAAAAAAAAAGAATAAGATAAGCCCTAAAGCCAATTGAAAACCTATGTTTTGCCCCATAAAAGCATTAATAGCAACGAGGAGTACAACCAAAGAGAAGCAAGCCGCAACACCTGAGATAGAAAAGTAAATTTTATGATACCTCCTGTGCTCTTGCAATATCCTGTGAATTAACGGCGGTAAGATGGAGGAGGTTTTTTGATTCATGCAGTTACTTTATCTTTTGTTGTAAAGTTAATTTGTTATTTCTGATAAAACAATGCAGTCAAGTTGTCCAATTACAAATCCAGGCTTCACTCTTTGATGCAAAATTAGAACTTGGTTATTCTCTTTTTATTTTCTGCAAAAACAAAGATCAAATAAATGGAAATAAAAGAACGCTATGAAAGAAAGAAAGAAAAACTACCTATCTTGTTAAGAATTAAAGGTTTATTTCTTTAACATTTTAACTTCTTATATCTTTAAAAATAATCAATTTTAAACGATATAACAATGAAAAAATTACTAGTAGGGTTAGCCTTAGCACTTTCTTTTGGTTCATTAGCCAACACCAAAGAAAACAATAAAAACGAACAAGTTGTAGAAGTACAAAATTGTTATCAGATAGAAATATACTCGGTTGAATTTTTTCAAGGGATAAAGCTTGGTTCCATGAAAATTGGAACCCATCGCAATCTCTGTACGAGTTCAGAAGCGTGGGCGTGGTATAATGAAATAATAGCCTCTTATGATGGTGTAGGTGGATATAACCCGTTGACCAAAAACCGAAGTTCGAATCCAAATTCCTTTGATGCCTGAGCTATTAGCAAAAAATCAATGTCATGATTTGGGATTCAGTGTTGTAACAAAGCCATTACCTTCAGAGATCATGTAAAAGAAAAGAAAAACTTTCTTTCTATAAAAGCACCAAGCTACTAAGTAAAATTAGTAGCTTTTTTTTTAAGCAACCTATTGTTTATTCTTCTATCATCTCTTACTTTCATTAAATGCTCTCTTCTTTCAAGACAGTAAGCATCGAATAAATTCGCAACCAAACTCGTGATATTAAAAACAAAGCATCACAAAACAACTCTTGCCTACATCTATCTTATATTAGTTAATTATAACTACATTTGCAGTTAATATAAAACAAATTTAACTTAAATTACAAAAAACAATGAGATCTTTTATTTCTATAATCAAAAAGCATATCCTACTCATTTTAATACTTTCGCTCCTAATATCCTGCAGTAACGATGACAATACATATCTTAATGAATACCAAGATAATAACTTACACAAGACAGAACTTAAGTTGAAGCAAATGATAGACAAACAACTTGTAAAAACTCCCACAGGTAGTGAAACAAAATATCAAACAAGTAATACTACGTTCTACTATGGCTCAAATGGATATATAGAAAAAACGATAAAAACACATGATTACATGCCAGACATTGAGTACGGTTTTTATGAATATGAAGGCAATAATTTAATATCTAGGTCCTATTACATGGGTGATTTCTTGTTTTACAAAGAGGATTTTTTCTATGAAAATGATAGGCTAAGTAAATCAACTTACATTTTTCCAAAAATTGGCATTCCTTATACCACTTACTATAAATACAATGAAAATAAGGATTTAATTGGTACTGAATTCTACAAGAGTAATGAATCTATGCCTTATCAAACTGTTACCTTACATTATAATTCAGCTAAAAATATCATCACTGCCTCTAATATCTATAATGATGGTTATAAAGAAACATTAACTTACTGGTTGGACAATAAAAACAATATTAGTAAATATTCACTACCTGAGAATTATTTAAAGAAATTTATTGGAGGAACAGAAAATATTAAAAGCTTCGACAATAGTGATTACCATTATGAATATAATAAGTATAGCTACCCTATAAAATTAGAAAATGCTTTAGGTATACAATACTATGAATATTACCAACCCTAAAAGTAGTAGTTCCATCAAATAATTCTCTTGGTAATACCCGTCAGGTTTACTTGTTCAAAGAATATCTCTCATTTTATCTCTTACAAAAAAATGAATACAACAGTATATCACTGTTTGCTATACATTAGGTATAAAAGAAAGAAAAACCACCTATCTTGTTAAAAATCAGTATTTTATTTTTTTAACATTTTAACTTCTTCTATCTTTAAAAGAACCAATTTTAAACGATATAACAATGAAAAAATTACTAGTAGGGCTAGCCTTAGCACTTTCTTTTGGTTCATTTGGCAACACAGGAGAAATAGACAAACAAGAAGAGCAACGATTAGAAAGAATCAACTGTTACGAAATACAAATTTATGCAGTAACATTGAACCAAGGGGTTGAAGTAAATTCTACACGAATTGGAATACATCATAAAAGCTGTACAGATAGCGAATCTCGTATTTGGTATCAAGAGGTTGTATCCTCGTATGACGGGATGTTCCATTACGATCGTCAAACACAAACAGGGATATTAGTACAAATACCTTTAATGCCTCATCAAATGCCTGATGATGTTTGTGGAATATACACAACTATGCCCGTTACTCCTAAATAATATACAAATAGGGTGTCTTTTTGGGGCACCCTATTTTTTTTACAAAATATATTCGCTTCTTTTTCGCAACTGAGTTAGAATATCAATTCCAAACAAATCTATTCTTCCTTAATTGCATAGCAAGCTAGATATAGCCCATGACAAACAAGTAGAGCTAAACCGGTTAAGAGCAATAAATCTACAGGAATTAAATTAGTAGCTGCAGAAATAATAAAGGTTAACATCAACTGCAAAGACCCCAACAAAGCAGATGCAGATCCGCTATTTTCATGGAAAGGTTCTAAGGCTAATTTAGTTGTTGCTGGGAATAAAACACCCAAGGTAAAAATAATAAAAAACAAAGGAACTAAAAGCCATTCAATGGGTTGTTGCATCATACATAACCCGAGGAAAATTATACTACAAAAGAGTCCCAGTATCGTGGTGTATAAAATAATCTGACGAATGGACCACCAACGGGTAAAGGCACTCGATACCCAAGCCCCTACCATCAATCCAACTGCATTAAAAGCAAAGATATAGCTAAATGTAGCAGAGGATAATTGACCATATTCCATGATCAAATAAGGTGCATTGGCCAGGTAAATCATCAATATACTGTAAGTTACACTTCCAATTAAGGTATATTTCAAGAAGATTTTCACTCGTAATACCGCTCTAAAATCTTGAATTAAATTGCGCTTTTGTACAGGAGCTATTGTCTTGACTTTCGTTTCTGGTAAGAAAAACACAACCAAAAGCAACGAAATAATACCAAGTGCTAAGAGGGTAATAAACGTAGATTGCCATGTAAAATGCGACACTAAAAAGTTTCCTGCAACGGGTCCAATAATTGGAGCAACACCAGCAATAATAGCTAAAAGTGAAAATACACGCATGGTATCATCTTGTTCGAAATACTCATTGACAATTGCCCTCGCGATTACCACACCTGCACAACCCGCAAAAGCTTGGAAAAAACGAGCAATCCAAAACTGTTCAATATTCACGGAATAAATACAAGCAATAGTCGCGGCTATAAAAAGCAACAAAGAGGCAATCGTGGGCCATTTACGTCCATACTTATCTGAAATAATTCCCCAGAATAATTGACCAACAGCAAACCCTGCTAAAAACGTTGAAATAGAAAATTGAACTGCCTTTAAATCGGTTTGATAGTATTGTGAGATTTTTAAAAATCCTGGTAAATACAAATCAATACTAAAAGGCTCTAATGCAGATAATAGGGCCAAAATAAAGACCACAATAAACTGCTGTTTCTTTAACTTACTCATACTCTTTTTCTAAAAGTGCAAAAATACGTCGAGGTTAAAGAGTAAAACTTATCCTAATAGGACTTATCCTTGGACTTTTTTCACCTGGGCTCTAAAATTTTTGGGAGTTTGATTTGTAAGTTTCTTAAAAAAACGATTGAAATAGGAGACGTCAGAAAAATTCAATGTATCAGCTATCGTTTGAATATTCTCTTCGCTATAGCCTACTAATCGCTTTGCTTCCAGTGCTAAACGTTCTTGTAGCTGTTGTTTTAATGTCTTCCCAATAGCCTGATATAAAATTTCATTCATTCGCTTGACAGAGAGCGCAACTTGATCCGCATAAAACTCGTTTTTTCGCTGCGTAATATAATGTTCTTCTATGAGTTGCAATAATTTATGCATGCGTTCATCTAACACAATATGCTTTTCTGCTATTAGGGGTAAATCTTGTAAATGAACAATATACAATTGTAAATATTGCTCCAAAACGACAGGTCGTTGATGCGTATTGAATTCAATTTCAATCAACAAATGCAGATACTCTAAGCGTAAACTTTCTTCAGCAGTAACCTCGAATTTCAACTGGTTATGCCCTGTAAAAAATTGCTGTTTGGCTTCTTTAAACAAGACACTGTGAAAGTAATGTTTATCAATAGCTAAGCAATAACCTCTACTGAAACGCGGATCAAAATGGTGAACCTGACCTGGATAAATAATCCAAATTTCTTGGGGTTTAATCGGATAAGATATAAAATCTATTTCGTGTTCTTGAGGGGAATCGACAGATACAAACCAATAGATTTGATAAAAGTCGTACTGATAATGTCCCTCAAATTCAAACAGATCAATACTCTCTTCGATTTTGTAAAATTCAATGGGTATATTCTTATCACTTTGCTGAACTTGAACAACTTTTGCTTTTGTCTTCATGAGTACTTTAGATGAGTTCATCTTGCAGTATTTGATTTTCACTTCCTGCAGTTTGTCTACTAAATAAAAACAAAGATAAAGTTTAAAAAAATAAAATGCTTTTATTAAATCAATGCTATTAGACTTTCTATCTTTCCTTATTTCTCTACTATTATCCTAAAAACAAGTTTAACAACAAGTACAGAAAAACCTCCTAAATAGTTAACAATCAGACTTATTTTAATAAAAATACGTATTTATTCTTAAATTAGGGTAACCAATTTTTAATTTATACGATTATGAAAAATTTATTTTTAGTATTGACTTTACTCTTGTCTTTTAGTGCTTTTGCACAGTATGATAAACCAGCACCAAAACCTGATATATCAGGCTGGTTTCGATATGAGTTCTATACTTGTGACAGTAATGGCCACCGAATTACAGATCATAGGAATCCAAAGTACAAGAAATTTACAGCAGAAATATACCAAACCATTTATGGCACACCACCTACGGGTATTTTATATACTATTGTTCAACAAGTTTCAGATCAAATCTGCCAATATGGAGAACTTTCACGTTTTTATCCTAATGTAAGAATACTTGATATTGAATACTCTTCTTATATTGGTATTGGAGACCCAATAACACCAGGTCGAGTAATAATTAAACCTATAAAATAATAAAAAAGGCTCGTTTTCACGAGCCTTTTTTATTATTTTACAATTGAGTCATTGTTACTAATTGAGCATGAGGTACTTTAAAGTGCTGCATACCATCACTAAAAATATAATGATTGACTTGTTGTTTATCTGTATAATCTAACGCAATTAATTTTTTATCTCTACTTACAGATTCTACTTTTCCATTGCGTTCTTCTTTATACGAAACCATAAACCTTTTTCCAACTAATTCGCAAATGCTAGTGGTATCTAGCTCAAAAATCTCATTTGAGGTCATATTTTTAAATTTTAAATGATATTCTTGTAAGATACTAAAAATTAAGCAGATAAACTAATTTAACTACGGTAGGCAGACAGTTTAAACTTCTCAAATGAACCTTATTATCGAATGAAATCACGTTTTCTTATAATTTTGTCGACCAATTATCTTTCATCCTTATATTCAATACATAAAAAAACTATCTTTATTTTCTAATTGTTAGCATCGATGAACATATCTTCTTTCAACTTAAAAACAATAGAACTAAAGAGTTTTATTCCGGCAAAGGATTTTCAAACTTCTCTAGCTTTTTACACCGCTTTGGGTTTCGAAATTTTGTGGCAAGATGAACAACTATGTCTATTTGCACTAGGACAGACCAAATTCTTTTTACAGAATTTTTATACCAAAGAGTGGGCAGAAAACACCATGCTCCATTTGCAGGTAGAAAATGCAGATGCTTGGCATAGCCACATAAAAGAATTAAATCTACACCATACCTTTACTTTCACTCTGACAGATCCTGAAGATCGAGCATGGAAAATGCGTGATTTTGTTCTCATTGACCCTTCTGGGGTACTTTGGAGAATTGCACATAACATCTAAGGGTATTATTTTTTTATTCCACGCTTTACTTATTTCTACTAACCCAATCCATATGTATACTTCTCTTCAACTTGAATTCCAACACATCGTTGGTCAATATTCAACAAATCAAAATTTAATACAATCCTATTGGTTTGAAATAAAAAAGCAATACGAAACAACTGGGCGATATTATCACAACTTAACCCATCTCAAGAATATACTAGAGGAGTTAAATGAGATACGTGCTGAAATAAACGATTGGGAGGCAATCTTATTCTCTGTTTTTTATCATGATATCATCTATGATGCCCGCGCTCAAGATAATGAAGAACAAAGTGCTCAACTTGCAAAAGAGAGATTAACCATTCTACAACTACCAGAATCAAAAATAGACTTAATTTTCAATCAAATAGTAGCAACTAAGCAACATCAAAAATCGACAAATTCAGACACCAATTACTTTTTGGATGCAGATCTTAGTATTTTAGGAGAGGATTGGGAGCAATACAAAAGTTATTATCAAAATATCAGAAAAGAATATGCCATTTACCCTGATGGTGTATATAGCCAAGGTAGAAAAAAAGCACTTACTCATTTTTTAACCTTTGAAACTATATTTAATACTCATTATTTCAAGTCAAAATACGAAAATCAAGCTCGACTGAATATAGCAAGAGAAATTAATGTTTTATAATTATCTCTCCATTTCAAAATACCTTAAATAAACTGATTTAACTTTAAAAAAATAAAAATATACTGATTATTTAAGCAGTAATCACTATTAAAAATAAAATAATCATATCTGTTAAAATATTTTTTGTTAAATTTAACTAACTAATCTTTTAAACTATTTAATTATGAAAAAAGTTTTATTAGCATGTTTAACATTAACATTACTATCTTGCTCAAAAGATGATGCCTCATCAACATCAACGCAATTGGATAAAAGCATCCAAACCTCAGATTCCAACATTGGTTATGAATCCCCTTACAATTTCTATGGGTCTGGATCAAATATTGAGCATAATCAAATTGATTATTATTTTATTAATGAAACAGATTATTATTTTTATGTCACTCCGAATTTTGGAATTGGCTTTCACATTAATGACGGAAACTACTATGGAAACGGCTCAATGTTTAATACCTTAGGCACAGGTGGTCAAGTATATGGAAATTATGTACCCGCAGATGAACTGATTATAAAACCATATTCTTCTCATCTCATTTCTTCCTTTTTACCTATTCCTAATACTGCTATAATGTCTGGTCCTAATCTTTTTAGTTTTTCAAACCCTATCATTACGAGTTCAGAGAAAAGTGAACTAGCTAAACGTGGTAAACTTTTCTTCTATGATTTCTCTGTACTTGACAACAATACTCCTATTGTGGCAAATGAACGAGTAAAATTAAATTTCCCTTATGATGTTAATAGCAGTACAGGATTACCTGCTCCATGGGTGCATTTACCTTTTAATGATAACCACTTTGCAGATGAATTAATTTTCAATAAAGAAACCTTAGAGGTTTGTTCAACTATAAGTTCCTCAGGTATATACAAAAATAAATATACTTTTAATTATGGAGGTGTTGATTACTTAGTCTTTGTTGAACAAAGTACTTATAAAGTAATTATCACCTTGCAAAAAGTGATTTAACTAATAGATCAACAAAAAAAAGTCTTTGGTTTCCCAAAGACTTTTTCTATTATTTTGCTTGAATTAACTCATCCAATGTTACTCTAAATTTGGAGCTATTCCAATCTGCAGCTCTGAACTTTTTCACTACGATATTTCCGTGTTTATCTATGACATAAGAAGCGGGTAATGAAGTAGAATACAAAGCCGCTGGTGGCCCATCTTGTTGAAAGTAACTCGGTAAGGTATATCCATGTTTCTCTTTAAACGCTTTTACTTTCTCAGGAGTATCTGTTGTGACAAATAAAAAGACAACGCTATTTTTATAATCGTCATATAAGGCTTGAAAACTAGGTTTTTCTGCAATACAAGGAGGACACCAAGTAGCCCAAAAATTCAGGATAACCACTTTTCCTTTTGTTTGGTTTATATCAAATACGCGGCCTTCTTCATCTAATAAAGTCCAACCATCCAAGCTTACTTGCTCAACATCTTCTTGCTTCTCTAAACTGGGACTCATCGCTATTAGTCGATTCACCCAAACCTTAAACGTTGTCCCCAATGGAGTGAATAACAGCACAAAAAGAATAAGGATAAAAACCAGATTGCCTATCCATCCTTTTTTCTTTTTTTCTCCTTTATTAAACATACCTAAATTTATTTAGCATAAATATATAAAATTTACACCCATACTGCCAAATAAAAATTATTAATTTTATTTTTAATAATTTTTAACCTTTTTTATTTAATATATTCACAATATTATTCCTTAAACATATCATCAAAGGTAATTTCTTTCCTTCCTGGCAATACAATATTTAAAATAATACCAATAATGGAAGCCAAAGCCATCCCTTCAATAGACATTAAATCACCTATATGGATCGCTGCGCCCCCTATTCCAATGATTAAGATGACAGAAGAGATAATTAAATTGCGTTTTACTTTAAAATCTACATTATTCTCTACTAACATACGCAATCCACTTGAAGCAATAATTCCAAACAACAAGATTGATACTCCGCCCATTACAGGAGAAGGAATAGTGGCTAACAAAGCTGTTATTTTTCCACAAAATCCAAATAAAATAGCAAAACAAGCGGCTCCAATGAATACATAAATACTAAAAGCACGCGTGATGGCTAATACCCCAATATTTTCTCCATAAGTTGTATTAGGAGGCCCTCCAATTAAAGACGCTAACATGGTAGCTACTCCATCTCCTAGCATAGAACGATCTAGTCCTGGATCTTTGATTAAATCTTTATTGACTACTTTACTCAGTACCAATTGATGTCCGATGTGCTCTGCAATGGGTACAATCGCCACAGGTAGCATCACAAATACGACATATAGGGTTACAGTTGGTGTATAATCTACAAAAGGAATGGTAAAATTAGGCACCTGAAACCAAGAAGCTTCCATCACGGGTGCAAAATTGACAACCCCTATACTAGCTGAAAACACATACCCTCCAATAATTCCAACTAAAACTGGGATAACACTCAAAAAACCTCTGGTAAAAATAGCCGCTATAATGGTAATAGCCAAAGTAACCAAACCAATAGACACATAGGTAATATCGTATTCATTTGATGGATTATTGGTAATCATTCCAACAGCTGTACTCGCCAAACCCAAACCAATCACCATAATCACAGGCCCCACTACAATAGGAGGTAATAATTTCATCAACCAATTGGTACCTGCTTTAGCAATTAAAAGCGCTACTAAGGAATATACCACACCTACCAAAAAGCTTCCTACTAAGAAACTTCCCACCGGCACCTCATTTGTGGTTACTTGTTCCATTGCCTTAATAGCAATGATGGGATTAATAAAAGCGAAAGAAGATCCTAAATAAGAAGGGACTTTTCCTCTTGTAATAGCGATAAAAACCAGGGTACCTATTCCACTTGATATCAACGCAATGGCAGGATCCATTCCCGTTAAGGTAGGTACTAATACCGTTGCCCCAAACATGGCAAATAGATGTTGAATACTCAACAATAACCATTGCCCGAATTTAGGTTTTTCATCAATAGCCAATACAATGTTTTGATCTGTACTTTCGTTCATGTTGTTATTTATTTAAAACAGGTACGAAAATAGAGCATTTTCACACAAAACGGAAACAATAACAACGTATACTTCTATTTAGCAGTTCTACTTCTCGTTGTTGCATAAGTAGATAGCAACGCTAGAGAAGCTAAAATCACAAGGGTAATAAAGAATCCGCCCCAATTATCATTGTTGATAAAAAAACCAGTTGAACTTCCAATTAATGTAGATCCCATATAGTAAAAGAACCAATACAAAGCAGTCGCTGAACTTTTCGCCTTGCCTCCCAATTGGGTTACCACACGGCTGGCGATGGTATGCCCACTAAAAAAAGCAACCGTAAAAATGGTCAAGCCCAATAAGATGACTGTTAAATTCGCTATATACATCAGCCCTAATCCCACCAACAATAATCCCAAGGCTAATAATAAGATATTTTTGGCTGCATAGCGATCGGATAAGCGCCCAGCAACTAAATTACCTACAATACCAAAGGCATACATCAAGAAAATTAAAGCAATGATATAATGAGGTAAACTATAGGGTGGTGCTTCTAATTTAAAGCCCAAATAATTATAAATACTGACGAAAGTTCCCATCAAACAAATCCCCACCACATACATGGCTAAGATTTTCTTATTTCGAAAGATACTTTGCATCTGACGCATTTTCTTATTGAATTTTACTTTTTGAGGTTGAAAAAATTGAGACTCCGGAAAGAGATAGTAAAATACAATGGCAATACTAAAAGCAAGCAAGCCAATGGTAAGCACTGCAATTTGCCAATTGAACCAACCACTGACTAAAGCGGCAATAATACGCCCAAACATTCCTCCGAAGGTATTTCCTGCAAGATAAAAACTAATCGCCGTTCCGATGGATTTAGAATCAATTTCCTCAGCTAAATAAGTCAACGTAACCGCTGATACCCCAGAGATACAAATCCCCTTTAAAAAGTTAATATTAATCAGTAGTGCAAAATCATATACAAAAACGGAGAGTAGCGTCAACAAGGTCGAAGTCACCAAAGAAAATAACATGATATCTTTACGAGGATAACGATCTGCAATAAAAGCAAACAATAGTAATCCAATAGCCATCCCAAAGGTAGAGGCTGAAACCAAATAGCTACTTTCGGCTGGAGTTACAGCAAAAAATTGCGTAATTTCTGACAAGAGCGGTTGGTAGTTATACAACTGAGCAAATACAGAAACGCCTATTAAAAAGATGCCCCATTTGATTCGCTTATAGCGCACACTACCTTTGACTGCTTTTTCTGCTTCGCTAAAGTCAATATAAGCGGTTGTTGCCATTTTTATCTTAATATTTGAAGTAAAGTTAAGCTTAAGTTCTAAATTTGTAAAACGGTATTTTTCTATAATATCAATCGATAAAACCGATTAACCCATGGAGCTAAGACAACTCAAATATTTTTTAAAAGCAAAAGAACTGCTCAATTTTACTGAAGCGGCAAAAGAGCTTTACATTACACAGAGCACACTCTCTCAACAGATTAAGCAATTGGAAGATGAATTGGGTATTCCCCTATTTGATCGCATTGGTAAACGCGTCTCTATTACTGAAGCAGGCGAACTCTTTGCAACATATGCAGAAAAGAGTATTCAAGCTTCCAATGATGGCAAACTCATTCTCGATGATTTAAAGCAAGTGAACACAGGTACGTTGAGTATTGGTTTGACTTGGGGACTCAAATCTATTGTTATTAATGCGTTTAAAAATTTCATCGCACAATTTCCTAAAATTAAATTGCAAGTGACTTTTGGAACCACAACAGAATTAATTGATGCTTTGCTCAAACAAGAGATTGATTTTGCCTTGACGTTCTATGAAGGCAAACACAGTGATGAACTTGTACACGAACCTATTATGAGTTCAGATATGGCTGTTATTGTTGCTGCAACGAGCCCTTTAGCAATGAAGGAAAGTATCGATCTAAAAGAAGTGGAACAATTGACTTTAGCACTTCCTGTTAAAGGGTTCAGTACCCGTGACTTCTTAGATCGTCAATTTGAAAAATACAAAATTCACCCGAATGTAACTGTAGAAGTGAACTATACCGCAACGATTGTCGATTTAGTGCGTACTGGAGCTTTTCAAACGATTCTAACCCTAGCGACCGTGCATGGTGAAAAAGATTTATGTGCTATCCCTATTCGAGGTAAAAACATGAGAAGAGAAGCGGTAACCTTGCGTTTAAAAGACAGCTACCAAAAGAAAGCCGCTATTTATTTTATTGACTTATTGAAAGCAGAAGATAAAGAGGAATACAATCAACTTTAAATTGGAGATTGGAAAGTAGAAAAGGGATCAACCCTTAACCCTTAACCCTTAACCCTTAACCCTTAACCCTTAACCCTTAACCCTTAACCCTTAACCCTTAACCCTTAACCCTTAACCCTTAACCCTTAACCCTTAACTTCTAACCAATAACCAAGTAATAATAAAAAAAGCGAAAGATAAAATCTTTCGCTTTTTTATTTGATGTCAATATTGTTAGTTGAAAATCGGTTATTCAATCTCTCATTTCTCCTTTATCTCACAAATTTTATATTTGTTTTCGTGTTCGATGAATCTACACTACGTTTCGATTTCCCATCTACACTACGCTATTTACCAGCTGCAATTAAATTCAAAGCAGATCCGGCTTTAAACCATTTCACCTGACTTGCGTTATAAGTATGATTGGTTGCAATTACGTCTTTAGATCCGTCTGCATGGACAAATTCTAAGTGTAACTGTTTCCCAGGAGCAAATTCAGTTAAGTCTAAGAAGTTGATGGTATCATCTTCTTGTACTTTGTCATAATCTGCTTCATTTGCAAACGTAAGGGCTAACATTCCTTGTTTTTTCAAGTTTGTTTCGTGAATACGAGCAAATGATTTCACCAATACTGCAGTAACCCCTAAATGACGAGGTTCCATAGCCGCATGTTCACGAGAAGATCCTTCTCCGTAGTTTTGGTCCCCTACAACAATAGAAGGGATTCCAGCTGCTTTATATGCGCGTTGTACAGCAGGTACTGCATCATATGCACCTGTCAATTGGTTTTTTACTTTATTCGTTAAGTGATTGAATGCATTTTCAGCACCAATCAACATGTTGTCTGAAATATTGTCTAAGTGACCACGGAAACGCAACCATGGACCTGCCATAGAAATGTGATCCGTTGTACATTTTCCAAAAGCTTTAATCAATAATTTAGCTCCTGTAATGTTTTGTCCATTCCAAGGAGTAAACGGTTCTAACAACTGAAGGCGACTAGATGTTGGAGAAACGATTACCTCTACACTTGAACCATCTGCGGCTGGTGCTTGGTATCCTGGATCTTCTACATCAAATCCTCTTGTTGGCAATTCATCTCCTGTCGGAGGAAGTAATTTTACTTCTTGCCCTTCGTCATTAATTAATGTATCTGTAATTGGATTGAATCCCAAATCTCCTGCAATAGCTAAAGCAGCTACCATTTCTGGAGAAGTAACGAAAGCATGGGTATTTGGATTCCCATCGGCGCGTTTAGAGAAGTTTCGGTTAAACGAGTGTACAATTGTATTCTTTTCTTCCTTATCTGCTCCTTCACGATCCCATTGCCCAATACAAGGTCCACAAGCATTTGTAAATACTTTGGTTCCCATTTTTTCAAACGTCTCGATGATTCCATCACGTTCAATAGTATAGCGAATTTGTTCTGATCCTGGATTAATTCCAAATTCAGCTTTAGGCGTAATTCCATTTTTAACAGCTTGTTCAACAATCGAAGCTGCTCTTGACATATCTTCATACGAAGAGTTTGTACAAGATCCGATTAACCCCCACTCTACTTTTAACGGCCATCCATTTTTCTCTGCATCTTCTCTCATTTTTGATACAGGTGTTCCTCTATCTGGCGTGAAAGGTCCGTTTATATGTGGTTCTAATTCCGATAAGTTAATTTCGATTAATTGGTCAAAGTATTGCTCTGGGTTTGCATATACTGCAGCATCCGCTGTTAAGTGTTCCGCTACTTTATCTGCAGCATCCACTACATCCTGACGTCCTGTAGCTGCTAAATAACGACGCATTGAATCGTCATATCCGAAAGTCGAAGTTGTCGCTCCGATTTCAGCTCCCATATTACAGATGGTCCCTTTTCCAGTACAAGACATCGATAAAGCTCCTTCTCCGAAGTATTCAACAATAGCTCCAGTTCCTCCTTTTACCGTAAGGATATCCGCAACTTTTAAAATCACATCTTTCGGTGCCGTCCATCCGTTTAATTTTCCGGTTAACTTCACTCCGATTAATTTTGGAAACTTCAATTCCCAAGCCATACCCGACATAACGTCTACAGCATCTGCTCCTCCAACTCCGATGGCTAACATTCCCAATCCACCTGCGTTTACTGTATGTGAATCCGTTCCAATCATCAATCCCCCTGGGAAAGCATAATTTTCTAAAACAATTTGGTGGATAATTCCAGCTCCTGGTTTCCAGAATCCGATTCCATATTTATTTGATACAGAAGATAGAAAATTAAACACTTCTGAAGATTGTGTTTCTGCTACTTTTAAATCGGTTGCAGCTCCAACTTTTGCTTGAATCAAGTGGTCACAGTGTACCGTAGTAGGCACAGCTACCTTTTCTTTTCCAGCATGCATAAATTGCAATAACGCCATCTGTGCTGTTGCATCTTGACAGGCTACGCGATCTGGAGCAAAGTCTACATAATCATTTCCACGTTCAAAGGTTTGCGTAGGCATTCCCTCCCATAAGTGTGTGTATAAAATTTTCTCTGTAAGTGTCAAAGGACGTCCAACTAATTCACGCGCTTTCGCCACGCGATCTGGCATCTTTTCATACACTTTTTTAATCATTTCAATATCAAAAGCCATAATAACAATTCTTTTATTTATGTGAATTAAAATTTCTAAACAATTTACAGTTTTTTACCTCTAATAAGTTCTATACAAATGTTAAAACACTGTATTTAAAATGATTCCACTTAAATGAATTAAATTTAGGAGGGATACTTTAATGCAATGTTTAAGGATGATATCTCAAAAGGTGAATAGTCAAGTATTTTTTATAAATTTGTCTATCAATAGGTTGTGGTTATGTAGATTTAATTCTCAGCATTAATTCCTATTCTAAACCTAGTAAATAAACATTATATCCAGTTATATGAGAGCACTACGCTTAACAATTTTGTTCTTATGTAATATCCAACTATTACTTGGAAAAAGTGAAAGTGATAAATATAGATTTGCAAAACAAACGTTCAAGTCTCAAAATTATAAACTACATGATTATGTTCGATTTAATGGAGAAATAAGCAAACTTAAGAATGGTACCTATAAATTCGATGAAAAATATTTGAACCTTCAATTAGATAATCCTCAATATGAAAATATTTTCAAATTAGGAATTTTTAACCCTGATATTGTATTTGGAAAAGAAACATCTAAAAAAACTCAAGCTGAGCTAGATACTTTAACTCAAAAGCAAAAAGTTTTTTATAATCTAATAAGGAATGATAGTTTAGTTATCTGTTGTGTAAAAGAATTAAAAGAACTGAATCCAAATCCTCAAACAAAGAGATTTGTTTTTTGGTTATTTAGAATGGGAATGGCAAATCCAACAGCGTATTACTTCGAACTATATAATAAAAATGCTACTAAAAAAACTACTATCGAAGAATTTATAGAAAATGCGAGAATGACTTTCTTTTTTATAGGTACTATTATAATATAAAAACGATCTATACTACCATCTTCATCTCTTATTTCAACACTTAAACCAATATACACAACCTCGCTTAAGACATTTATTATGTACAAACATCTTTTTAAAGCAGCACTAAATTGGATGGCTACCGACAAAGTGAAAGAGCAAAACATAAAGGTATATGCCAAAAGCCATACCATCAAAATAGAAGGAAAAGATATTTTATCTATTTCAGCAGCCAAAGCTTTTAAAGGGGATCCTACATTGCTAAATCCAGAAGATTTATTGTTGAGTGCCCTTACATCGTGTCATATGATGTCGTATTTATATATATGCCAGCAACACAATATAGAAGTGCTTGCTTATGAAGATAATTCGGAAGCTACATTGATACTAAATGCTGATGGTAGTGGACGTATAACCAAAGTAGTTTTAAATCCGATAGTACGCATCAAAGAGGAATCACAAAAAGAATTAGCCCTACAACTTCATATCCAATCCAATAAACTTTGTTTTATTGCTAATTCTTGCAATTTTGAAATAGAACATCATGCACAATGCTTTAATTAAAGTACATGTTTGATTAAAAGCTAATACACTATAAAAAAACGAGGTAATCTACACAGACTACCTCGCTTTTTTTATAAATACTATTCTAATTATTTTGTCGAAATTGGTTTAAACTTTGTCAAGTTAATTCCTTCTACAGAAGCTTTATATTCTTCCATTGTTGGAACTCTACCTAAAATCGCAGAAAGAACAACTACTGGAGTAGAAGCTAATAAAGATTCTCCTTTTTTGCGTTCTGAATCTTCTACCACACGTCCTTGGAATAAACGCGTTGATGTAGCCATTACCGTATCTCCTTTTGCTGCTTTCTCTTGGTTACCCATACATAAGTTACAACCAGGACGCTCTAAATACATGATGTTTTCATATTCAGTACGTGCATTGTTTTTAGGTAAAAGGTCACTGAATTCGAAACCAGAATATTTTTGTAAGTATTCCCAATCTCCTTCTGCTTTTAACTCATCAATGATGTTATATGTTGGAGCTGCCACAACAAGTGGTGCATTAAATTTCACAGCACCTGTTTGTTTTTCAATATTTTTCAACATTTGAGAAACAATTTTCAAGTCATCTTTGTGAACCATACATGAACCAACGAAACCTAAATCTACTTTTTTATCTCCACCATAGAAAGAAAGCTCTCTAATTGTATCGTGTGTATAGCGTTTAGAAACGTCATCATTGTTTACATCTGGATCGGCAATCATTGGTTCTTCAATGATATCAAGATCAACTACAACCTCAGCATAGTATTTTGCATTTGCATCTGGCATTAAAGCAGGTTTATCACCTGTTCTAATTTCTTCAATACGCTTGTTCGCTTTGTTGATTAATCCTTGTAACACTTGGTTTTTGTTATCCATTCCTTTATCGATCATGATTTGGATACGGCTCTTCGCGATTTCCAATGATTCGATTAAAGTATCATCTTGTGAAATACAGATAGACGCTTTTGCTTTCATTTCAGCTGTCCAGTCTGTGAATGTAAACGCTTGATCTGCAAGTAAAGTACCGATATGAACTTCGATAATTCTACCTTGGAACACGTTTTCACCTCCAAATTGTTTCAACATTTGTGATTGAGTTGCGTGCACTACGTCACGGAAATCCATGTGTTCTTTCATGCTTCCTTTAAACGTAACTTTTACAGACTCTGGAATTGGCATTGAAGCCTCACCTGTTGCTAACGCTAAAGCTACTGTTCCTGAATCTGCTCCAAAAGCAACCCCTTTAGACATTCTAGTGTGTGAATCCCCACCGATGATGATAGCCCATTCGTCCACAGTAATATCGTTCAATACTTTGTGGATAACGTCCGTCATTGAGTGGTATTCTCCTTTAGGGTCACGTGCAGTAATTAAACCGAACTCGTTCATGAATTTCATCAATTTCGGGATATTTGCTTGTGCTTTTTTATCCCAAACTGATGCTGTATGACATCCTGATTGGTAAGCTCCATCAACGATAGGAGAAATAACAGTTGCTGCCATTGCTTCTAACTCCTGAGCAGTCATCAATCCAGTTGTATCCTGTGATCCTACGATATTCACTTCTACACGAACGTCAGAACCTGCATGTAATACTTTTCCGTTTGTTACACCTACTGCGTTGCGGTTGAAGATTTTTTCAACTGCTGTTAATCCTTGTCCTTCAACAGAGATTTCTTTAGAAGGAGCAAAAACTACAGGAGCTTCCATTCCTAATAATTTTGCAGCGAATGTTTGGATTTTTTTACCAAATACGATAGCATAAGATCCACCAGCTTTGATAAATTCCATTTTTTGTGGAGTTAAAGCTTTCGAAATATCGATTAACTCTTGATCTCCGTTGTATAATTTTTTGGTTTTTGTATTAATTGTCAATACAGTACCTGTAGCTACAGAATAAACTTCTTCTAATACTGGCTCTCCTTTTTCATTGCGAACTACTTCACCAGCAGCATCAGTTTTTTTCACCCAGTTTTTCAAGTCAATTCCAATACCTCCAGTTACGTCAACTGTAGTTAAGAAAATTGGAGAAATTCCGTTTGTACCAGCAACAATTGGAGCAATGTTTACGAATGGAACATATGGACTTGCTTGTTTACCTGTCCAAAGTGCTACGTTATTTACTCCTGACATTCTTGAAGATCCAACTCCCATCGTTCCTTTTTCAGCAATTAACATCACTTTTTTACCTGGATGTAATTCTTGTAAAGCTTTGATTTGTTGTTGTGCTTCTGTACTAATCATACACAATCCGTGAAGTTCACGGTCTGCACGAGAGTGTGCTTGGTTTCCTGGAGAAAGTAAATCTGTTGAAATATCTCCTTCACCAGCGATGAAAGTAACTACTTCAATTTTCTCATCTACTTCAGGCAATTTCGTAAAGAACTCTGCTTTTGCATAACTTTCTAAGATATCTTTTGCTACAGCATTACCGCTTAAGAACGCTTCTTTTAAACGATCTGTATCAGCTTCGTACAAGTACACTTGTGTTTTCAATACTTTAGCAGCCTCTTGAGCGATTGCTACGTCATTTCCTAAAGCTAAATCTAATAACACCTCGATAGAAGGTCCACCCTTCATGTGTGATAATAATTCAAAAGCAAAAGCAGGTGTAATTTCACTTACCACAGCCTCACCTAAGATGATTTCTTTTAAAAATTTAGCTTTAACCCCAGCAGCACTAGTTGTACCAGGTAAAACGTTATAAATAAAAAGCTTAAGAGATTCTGCACGGTGTGCGTTCTCTGTATCTTTAATCTGTGCTATAATTTCACTTAATAGCTCAGCTCCATCAATTGGCTTAGGGTTAAGTCCTTGATTTTTTCTTTCTTCAATCTCGTTGATGTAATCCTTATAAAAGCTCATAATTCAGGTCTATTACTTACAGGTTGTTGAAAATCAAAGATCTCCTCTTCCCCATAACTGATTATTTTGTATTAGTTATTTTTTCACTTGTACTTCTACTCTCGCAAGTCTGTTCGTTTCAAATTTCTTCTGTTGAATCAGCATCATTGCTTCTTCTTTTACAGCCTCTAAAAACATCTAATAAAGTACTTTATAATACTTCTGATATTCCTATCAGTTATTCTTCAGCTGATAAAATCAAAACTTACAGTCTTCTACTTCGAAAGAGTATTTGACTTGTATTTTATTTTTTGTCGTCGCAAATTTAATCAATCTAATTAATTTTCAAAAGTTTTTAATATTTCCCTCAAATCCAAAAATTATTATTTACAAACATTCTACTTTGATAAAAAAACAACAATACTTTTAGCGTTTCTAATCAATTAATCTGAAATAAATTATTTTTTACCTTATAATTTTAAGATATTTCAACTTTTCATTCCTATTTAATAAAAAAACGACATTTTAGTCTATTGCTAAAATGTCGTTTTCAATCGTTTAGATTATTATTTTATTATTTTTTGAGCCAATTATTATGGAATTTGCAGTCTCTATATTCCCCTTGAATGTTAATATAGGCATCATTTATCTTCTTTGTAATCCATTTTTGAAGCTCACCTTCTTGTTTTTTGTTCAAAGCCATGGTTTTTACCTTCGTATAATCGTCAACAAAGTCAATTTTATGCGAAGCAATTTTCTTATTGATGGTTACAATACGATAGCTTTTTTGATCTCTGTAATCCGTTTTTAAGGCTACAGGGGAAATCTCTTTCTCTTTAAGTGAATTAACTAAGAAATACAATTCTCTATCTTCCATTTTATTTAGGTCAAAACGAGGGTCCATGGTCATTGGATCTCTTAAAACTCCCCCATTTTGTTTTGTATCCTTATCATCAGAAGAAGCTGCTGCTGCTTCAGCAAATGTAATTTCATTGTTTACAATTTTCTCGCGAACACCTTCTAACTTTTTCTTGGCATCTTCCAATGCTTGTTCTGTTGGCTTAGGAACTAATAAAATATGGCGAACATCTAAATGTTGTCCTCTAATCTTCTCTAAATAGATGATGTGAAATCCAAATTCTGTTTCGAAAGGCGCTGATATTTCACCTTCTGCTAAACTAAAAGCAACCTCTTTAAACTCTTTAGCAAAAGGAGCTTTTTTCGTAATTGAATAGAATCCACCATTAGCTGCTGAACCTTTATCATCCGTAAATAAAACTGCTTTACTGAAGAAACTGGCTCCGTTGTCTATTACGTCACTACGCATTTCGTTTAAACGGTCAATTACTTTTTGCTTTTGTTCTTTTGAGATTTCTGGTTTGATTACAATTTCTGCAATTTCTACCTCATCACCAACAGTTGGTCTTTCATCCTCTGGAATAGCCTTAAAGAACTGTCTTACCTCTTCTGGTGTAATCGTTACTTTCTCAACAATGTGTTTTTGCATTGCTTGAGTTAATTTATTTTGCTTTACAATATCAAAGAAATAATCTCTAAATTCTTCTTCTGTTTTTTTGTTGTAAAACCCTAAAATACGATCAATTCCACCAACTTCTTCTACCATTCTGTTGATCTGATCATTCATGAATCCAGTTACTTCTGCATCATTCACTTCGATACTATCTTGAACTGCTTGGTGGGCATATAATTTATCTTCTAATAAACGCTCAAATAAATCACATTTTGACAAATTATCAATAGGAATACGCTGTGCTTTTAGCTCCAACAAGGTTTTATCAATTTCGGATTCTAAGATTACATAATCTCCAACTACCCCAACTACCCCATCAATTTTTCTCTTTCCTGCCGGATTTTGCGCTTGCATACCGCCTATCATCACACATGATAGTCCTAGTGCAAACAGCACCTTCTTACTGATAAATTTCATAATTTTTATCTTTTTTTGCATCTTTTAAAATATCTTCTTCTATCTGTTTTAGTAATTCCATTTTTCGATTATTCAAAACCATTAATCGCAATGAGGGTTCTAAATAGGAATAAGGAACCATGTCTCCTTTTTTCAAAACTTGATTGATACGCACAAAGTACGTACTATTTTCATCCTTAACCTCGAAATAGGTATTATTTTTTAAATATTGTTCTCTATTTTCTGCATTAATAAAAGGTAGTTTCTCATAGATTTGAGAGACATTCACCCATAATGAATCATTCAAGACATATGATTTCATTTGTAAGGACAGCTGATCTAGCAATTCGTACTTGATTTCCTTCCCTCCATTAAATCCACTCTTCACCTTATTAAAATGCGTATTGGAATTTAAAATATTGACATAAGAAAGCTTGACCAACATATCGTCTACTCGAAATCCTTGTTTCACTTGATCATAATATGTTTTTAGATCGCTTGCTCGAACAACCGTATCAATCGATTGTTGCACTAATTTTTCCAGATACCCTTTAATGAGTAATTCCGATTTAAAATTAGCGACTAACTCATCTATCTCTTTCTTCTTTTCATCGGATAAATTAAACTCTGCAGCATCCATTAACAGCTGTTTAGTTGCCCATTTATTGATGAATAATTCTACCATTGCAATACTGTCCTTCACTGTACTTTGTGGAGGCACGATACTTTGCAAAGAAGAACGTTCTAAATATTTATTATCCACTCGAGCGACATATTTATCTCCATCGAGTTTCTTTTGCTTGTCACAACTAGTATAGCCCAAAAGTACCGCTAGTAAAACAACGCTATATTTGATGTATCTAATTTCTCTATACTTCATTACCTATACTTTATATTTCTTATTCGCTAACAAAAATAACATTTATAAGCCATAAATGGGATTATTTTTAAAAAAACGAATCAAAATACGCTTAAATAAACGAGTTAAAAAACGTAATTAACAATATTACTAATACCTCATTTATTTACCTTAAGGATTAACATTCTATTTAGTTTTTTCAATCTAATTTCCCTTTCTTAGCTTCCGTTAATTCCTTTGTCCCAATTCGTTTAGCTCTTCTTTTTACTAAAGAAACTACATCCTAAAGAAACGATTGCGATTCATTATTATTATTTTCAGCAAATAATGAGTATTTTTGCAACCTAATTTTTTTAGAGATGAGTTTTTTAACAGAAATAGAACGCAGAAGAACATTTGGTGTAATTGCTCACCCCGATGCTGGTAAGACAACCTTAACAGAGAAATTGCTACTTTTTGGAGGGGCAATTCAAGAAGCTGGTGCAGTAAAAAATAATAAGATTAAAAAAGGAGCTACTTCCGATTTCATGGAGATTGAGCGCCAAAGAGGAATCTCAGTTGCTACATCTGTATTAGCCTTTAACTATAAAGACAAAAAAGTCAACATCTTAGATACACCTGGTCACAAGGATTTTGCTGAAGATACATTCCGTACCTTAACAGCCGTTGATAGTGTGATTGTAGTGATTGACGTTGCAAAAGGGGTGGAAGAACAAACGGAAAAATTGGTTGAAGTATGTCGTATGCGCAACATTCCGATGATTGTTTTCATCAATAAATTAGACCGTGAAGGACGTGATGCTTTTGACTTGATGGATGAAGTGGAGCAAAAACTTCAATTGAAAGTAACCCCTTTGAGTTATCCTATCGGAATGGGGTATGATTTCAAAGGAATCTACAACATTTGGGAAAAGAACATTAACTTATTCACAGATGACAGCAGAAAGAATATCGATGATGTGATTAATATTTCTGACTTAGAATCAAAAGAATTAGACGAATTAATCGGTAGTAAACCAGCGGATAAATTAAGAGAAGAATTAGAAATTATTCATGAGATTTATCCTGATTTCGATCGCGAAGCTTATGTACAAGGGCAATTGCAACCTGTATTTTTTGGATCTGCTTTAAACAATTTTGGAGTTCGAGAATTATTGGATTGCTTTATTCAAATTGCACCTTCTCCAAGAGCAAAAGAATCAGATACGCGAGTAGTTGAACCAACAGAAAAAGGATTTAGTGGTTTTGTATTCAAAATTCACGCCAATATGGACCCAAAACACAGAGACCGTTTGGCTTTCATCAAGATTGTATCAGGTACATTTGAGAGAAATACTCCTTATTTACACGTTCGTCAAAATAAAAAACTAAAATTTTCAAGTCCGAATGCCTTCTTCGCAGAGAAAAAAGAAATTGTAGATATTTCTTATGCAGGAGATATTGTAGGCTTACACGATACAGGAAACTTCAAGATTGGAGATACCTTGACAGAGGGAGAAATCATGAGCTTTAAAGGAATTCCTAGCTTCTCTCCAGAACACTTCCGATACATCAATAATGCAGATCCGATGAAATCAAAGCAATTGGAAAAAGGAATTGACCAGTTGATGGATGAAGGAGTTGCTCAGTTATTTACGTTAGAAATGAATGGTCGTAAAGTAATTGGAACCGTTGGAGCGTTACAATATGAAGTTATTCAATATCGTTTAGAGCACGAATACGGAGCTAAATGTACGTATGAAAACTTCCCTGCTTACAAAGCTTGTTGGGTTCGACCTGAAGATCCAAAGAATGAAGAGTTCAAAGAATTTAAACGCATCAAGCAAAAATTCTTAGCGATAGATAAATCAGGGCAATTGGTTTTCTTAGCAGATAGTGAATTTTCCGTTCAAATGACACAGAGTAAATTCCCTACAGTAAAACTAGGATTTACTTCAGAAGAGATTGACAAATAATTAGTTATATAGATACGCAAGTATTGTTCAAATAAGAAGAGGGTGTTTTTTGCATCCTCTTTTATTTTTTGATTCACTCTTAACCAGAAAAATTATCCAATTACTTGGTGAATTATCCGGTTACTTGGCGAATTATCCAGTTACTTGGTGAATTATCCAGTTACTTGGTGAATTATCCGGTTACTTGGTGAATGATCCAGTTACTTGATGAATTATCCGGTTACCTGGCAAATTGCCATTTGCCACTACGTATTTTCATCATCTATCTCACCTATTTTATATTGGTTTTGGTGTTCGATGAATCTACACTGCGTTTCGATTTTCACTGCGTTTCGATTTCACCACCTCACCTTCTCACCACCTCACCTTCTCACCACCTCACCTTCTATCTCACCTATTTTATATTGGTTTTGGTGTTCGATGAATATATCTCACAGATTTTATATTTGTTTTGGTGTTCGATGAATCTACACTGCGTTTCGATTTTCACTGCGTTTCGATTTCACCACCTCACCTTCTCACCACCTCACCTTCTCACCACCTCATCTTCTCACCACCTCATCTTCTCACCACCTCACCTTCTCACCACCTCACCTTCTCACCACCTCACCTTCTATCTCACCTATTTTATATTGGTTTTGGTGTTCGATGAATCTACACTGCGTTTCGATTTCACCACCTCACCTTCTATCTCACCTATTTTATATTGGTTTTGGTGTTCGATGAATATATCTCACAGATTTTATATTTGTTTTGGTGTTCGATGAATCTACACTGCGTTTCGATTTTCACTGCGTTTCGATTTCACCACCTCACCTTCTCATCACCTCAACCTCTCATCGCCTCAACCTCTTACCACCTCACCATCTTTCAGCTGTTTCAAACTGCGATTCAAACTTCGCACTGAAATGCCAAGATAAGCTGCCATGTCTTCTTTTGACAAGGTAATGGCTTGTTTTTTCTGCATTTCGACCAATTGATGTAAGCTATACTCTATGGTATACAACTGCTGATAAGAGGCTCTACGTGCTGTATTGACAATGCGCGAAGCAAAGGCATCCAAGAGCAATTCATATAACGCACTATCTTTGTTGAGTAAGGATTGAAAAAAAGAATAGGACAACACATAGGTTTCTACCACATCTAAGGCTTGTACATTACACAACCCTTCAATTTTTCGGATGTATTCAATATCCCCAATAATCTCCCCTTTACCCAAAAACTCAACGATATATTCTTTTTCATTTTCTTCTTCAAAGAAAACTTTAGTCACTCCTTGCTTGATTAATAAAACATGGGATGCTTTTTCATTTTGTAGAAATAAATAATCTCCAGGAGCAAACGTCACAATGGCAATAGCATCACTGGGATAGGTATGCTGAAGATAAAGTTCATCAAGATAGTGTAAGAAAGTTTCGTTGGTTCGTATCATAGCTTGTAAGACAATTGTCCCTTTTGTTTATTTTAATTTACAGAAATTTACCGCATAAATTGCAAAAATACAAAACATGCAACTACAAAATAAAATAACGACTCTTGCTTTTGATGCTGATGATACGCTCTGGGTAAATGAACCTTATTTTCAAGAAGCGGAACAGCAATTCGTCCATCTTTTACAAGATTATCAAACGGCAGAACAACTTTCAAGTGAACTATACCAGACTGAAGTTAAGAATTTACCTTTGTATGGCTTCGGTATTAAAGGATTTATCTTATGTATGATTGAGACTGCTCAACGAGTAAGTCACCATCAAGTGTCCCCACAAATTATAGCTAACATCCTAGATTTAGGTCATGCTTTATTGCAACGTCCCGTTGAGTTACTCGCGGGTGTGCACCAAACGCTCGATGCACTGCACGGCAAGTACGATTTGATTCTCGCTACCAAAGGAGATCTACTCGACCAGCAGCGAAAAATAAAAAATTCTGCTCTCGGTGATTATTTTCATCATATTGAAATTATGAGTGATAAGCAAACCGTGGATTATGAACACTTGTTGCGTCGCTTGTCGTGTAAACCCGAGCAGTTTCTTATGGTAGGTAATTCAATGAAATCGGACATCCTACCTGTATTAGCCTTGGATGCTCATGCGGGTTATATTCCCTATTCTGTTACTTGGTCTCATGAACAACATGACACTCCCCTACAGCACGAAAAATTAATTACCTTACAAACATTACCAGATCTTTTACACTATTTATAGCTTATGAGACATTTAATCCACCTAGAAGAATGGAACAGAAAAGAACAATTTAAATTCTTTTCCACCTTTGATGAACCTTTTTTTGGTATTACAGTGACTATCGATTGTACACAGGCGTATTCCCAAGCCAAACAAAACGGGCAATCATTTTTCTTATATTACTTATACCGCGCTTTACAGGCCGCTAATCACATAGAGAATTTCCGCTATCGCATCGTTAATCAAGAAGTTTATCTGTATGATCAAATTCACGCTTCTCTAACCATCAATAGACCTAATGGTACCTTTGATTTTGCTTATATGAATTACCATATCGATGAAGCCACCTTCATTCAACATGCGCAAGAAGAAATTAAAAAAACACAAGAATCAACCGCTCTACTCCCTGCAATAACGGGAGAAAACGTCATTCACTTTTCTGCAGTTCCCTGGCTAAATTTCACCTCTCTTTCACACGCGAGAAGTTTTTCTTTTCCCGATAGTTCCCCTAAGATTTCTTTCGGAAAAGTCACAGAGAATCAAGGTATTTTAAGTATGCCTGTGTCTATTCACGCTCATCATGCGCTTGTTGATGGCTATCATGTGGGTTTGTTTGTGGAGGAATTTCAACGATTGATGGAAGATGGTGAGAAGATGAGATGGTGAGTGGTAAAAAAATGCTTTTAATCGAAAAATCAATCTACTTTATAAAAAACAAAAAACCATCCCTACAAAGGATGGTTTTCTTATTTATGATTTTTATACTGTTAACTCTTAACTCTTAACCATAAACTATCTAATCCCCGATTGATTCAACCAGGCGCTATATTTTCTACTATTCTGGTTGTGTTGTGCCAATGTTTCAGCGAATTCGTGGTATCCCATGCGATCAACGCTAGCACAGAAATAGATATAATCGTGTTTTTCGGCGTTTAATACAGCATCAATGGTTCCTTTGTCTGGCATAAAGATAGGCCCTGGAGGAAGTCCTACATTTTGATAGGTATTATACGGAGAAGCAATTTCTGTATCCTTGTGGTACACTCTTTTGATTACTTGATCAAAATCATCCGTATATAATTTTTTCGCGTATACTACGGTTGGATCTGCTTGTAGTGGCATTCCAATACGCATACGGTTTAAATATACACCCGCTACTTTAGACTTCTCGTCGTTTTTACTTGTTTCTTTTTGTACAATAGAAGCTAAAATTGCTACTTCTACTGGTGTTAATCCTAAAGCTGCTGCCTTTTCTTTTCGCTCTTCATCCCAGAATTTCAGGTATTCCTTATGCATTCTATTGCGCATTTTCAATGGAGTAACTGTCCAATAGAATTCATACGTTTCAGGTAAAAAACCAACTAAAACACTTTCTTTCGTAAAGCCATTTTCTTCCAAGAATTGAGAATCGTAAAACACCTCCATCATTGCAATACTATCAGCCTCTACTTGAGAAGCAATTCTTCCTGCTAAATTCTCAATACGCTCCTGGTTATTAAACGTTAAACGCACAGGAACATTTTTTCTCAATGCTTCAATTAAGCTGTAGCTATCCATCCCATTAGTCAACTTGAAACGACCTGCAATTAGGTTGCTATTGAAGCTTCGTTGACTTGCAATTTCTTCAAATCCTTCTGGATTATTCAAATACGGACGTAACGCTTGCAATACATCCATGAAATTATCGGATGTACGAATATAAAAAAACTCTTTTTCATCCCAGTTTTTTAAATTGGGCGAAAAGGCCTTCTGATACCATACATACAAATAACCCAAAAAAACAAAAGCACCTACTACCGAAAGTGCGATCAGTATATTTTTTAATTTCATCTTCTTTTTAAAATATTAACTGGTACATTATTTCATCTTTATACGTTTGACCTACTCTAGTCCACGCTTTTTTTATTCCAATTTCGCTAAAATCAAACTTTGTAAACAGCTGAATACTCGCTTGATTATCGGATGCAATATTAGCATAAAGTTGGTTCAAATATAGATATTCTCTACTATAATTTAGTACTAATTCCAATGCCTGAGAACCAACTCCTTGCGCTCGATTAGTATCGTGTTGAATCACAATTCCTACCCCTGCTCTTCCATTCTTCGGGTCAAAATCAAATAAATCAATCAATCCCAAGGTTTCATTTGTTGCCTTTGAACAAATTACCAAACGCAATTGTTTGGCTTCATAGATATCCAAATGGGCATTTTCTAAATATTGGTGAATCAAGAATCGGCTGTATGGTGTTTGTGTATTACTCACTTCCCACAAAGCTCAAATCATTTTCTATTTGATAAATAAATTCTAAATCTTCCGGTTCTAAGGCACGAAGATAAATCGTTTCGTGTTCTAATCTAATCATAGTTATAGGTTAATGGATCCTTGAAAAACTAAAGTTGCAGGTCCTTTTAAAAATACCTTTTGATACGTTTGGTTTGTGTATTCAAAATGAACAGCGAGTTCACCACCTTCTACTTCTATCTTCACCTCATTGCTATCTACCTTTCCTAAATTGTGCATCGCCAAAGCTACTGCTGTAGCTCCAGTTCCACAAGAAAGTGTTTCATCCTCTACCCCTCTTTCAAATGTGCGAATTCTAAAGTGATTAGGACCTTCTTGTTCTACAAAGTTGACATTGGTTCCCTTGGGTGCATACGCTTCACTATTTCGAATCTGTTTTCCTTTTTTATACACATCAAAATAAGCTAAATCACGTACAATCTCAACATGATGGGGGGAACCTGTATTGAGAAACGCACCTTTTTTTTGTAGTTCAACGCGATCTACATCAATCATTTGTAACGCAACAATCCCCTGCGAATCAATCGTTGCATAATGCAACCCATCAACTGCAGTAAAATTACACGTATCTTGTATGATGCCCAATTGCTTAGCAAAGGCAACAATACAACGTCCTCCATTGCCACACATCGTACTTTCTTTTCCGTCAGAATTGAAATATACCATTTTAAAATCTGCCTGTTCATCTTCTTCTACAAGAATCAATCCGTCTGCTCCTATTCCAAATCGGCGATCACATAAATGAGCAATCAACTCTTCCTTGGACGCATCAAAAGTTTTGTTGCGGTTATCGAGCATAACGAAGTCATTTCCTGTTCCTTGGTATTTCCAAAATGATAACATATACAATTGTTTTTTCTGTGTTCGGAATCAAATTTACGAATAATCCGTTGTATTTGATACATTGTTAACCATTGGTTAAACACTTTTTAATTCCCGACATCCTTTTTTAATTTTACTAGTATCACATTTTATTCGTTCTATTATGAAAAAATTTTTTACAACTTTTTTCACCTGTCTTCTTACAGCAGGTATTACGTTAATAGGCTATACATATTATTTGGACAAACGAGCAGCAGCTGGAGAATCAATCCCTTTATTGGAGTCCTCCTCCTCGCATCAAGTACCAAAGGCTTCACCTGTTGACTTTACAAGTGCGGCCGAAAACACCGTCAATGCTGTGGTTCACGTAAAAAATTTAAGTTACATCACCACGCGTAGCAATCCTTTATTGGAATTTTTTTACGGGTATAAAGGCGGTACACAAACCCAAGTAGGGACAGGTTCGGGTGTAATTATTTCTGAAGATGGGTATATTGTGACAAATAACCACGTGATTGCCAATGCTTCAGAATTGGAAATTACCTTAAACAACAACAAAACGTATAAAGCTCGATTAATTGGATCCGAAAAACAGATGGACTTGGCCTTACTCAAGATTGACGCACCCGAAAAGCTCCCTTTTTTAACCTTTGGAGATTCTGATGCCATTCAACTGGGTGAATGGGTATTAGCTGTTGGGAATCCGTACAACTTAACCTCTACCGTGACAGCGGGTATTATATCAGCAAAAGCGAGAAATTTATCTGAAACGGGGATTCAATCATTTATTCAAACAGATGCAGCAGTCAATCCAGGGAATAGCGGTGGTGCTTTGGTGAATGTAAAAGGGGAGTTAATTGGTATCAATACCATGATTTCATCCAATACGGGTTCCTATGTCGGTTATGCTTTTGCCGTTCCTTCTAATGTAACAAAAAAAATCGTAGAAGACTTCTTAGAATTTGGCAATGTACAACAAGGAGCACTGGGGGTATCGGGTTTTGAACTGAATGCTAATTCGGCTAAACAACTCAACTTAACAACAAATCAGGGATTCTATATCCAAGAAGTGGTACAAGATTCCGATGCAGCTAAAGTTCAGCTAAAAAAAGGAGATATTATTACCGCTATTAATGGGCGAACAATCACCTCTTTTGTAGATATTAAAAATATCCTCAATACCAAACGCCCTGGAGATCGAGTGCAACTAACGATCAATAGTAACAACAACATCCAACAAAAGGAGATTCGCTTAATTGCTGCTCAAGCCCCTACTTTTGCGTTTAATGGCATCGAGTTTGAAGACTTAACAGCAGAAGAACAGGCCAAATACAAGGTAAACTATGGGGTTAAAATCACAGCGATTACCAATACAAAATTTATGCCGTATCGAGGGGAGCTAGTAGATGCTATTTTGCTGGCTATAAATGGGCAAAAAATTAACTCAATTGACGAGGCGAAAACATTATTTAGTCAAATCAATGAAAATCAACGCATCAAATTGGATATTTTATCTCCTAAGGGTGAACTAATTAAGGTTTATTTGTAAAAACGGGAGGGTTTAAATCAAAATTTAACTTTTGCTTTATTCATAAAAAAAGTAGACTTTTGCACTAATTTTATACAACACAATCTAACACAATATGAAAGATACAAGTTTATACGAAAAGGAATTGGCTTTTCAAGCAGACAGAAGAAAAGCATGTGTAGAGTTTATCAAAATCGTAAGTGATTTATGGTTTGACAAATCTATTGAATTATTAATGTTCCGCAATCAATTAATTGACCGTAGCGTTAGTGATATCATCAATTTACATGAATATGCTGCTAAGTTTGTTGAGAAACCGATTAACATTTTTGATACGGTTGAAATAGCGAAAGCAATTCAACAAGCTGATCTTCCACCTTCACGAATTGATATTGGTCGTTTAACGTATGAATATCATTTAGAAGACAACAAGCACAGCAATGCGTTAGGTTTTGTTGTTAGCAAATTAAAAGATGCTAAAAATACAGGAGAAATTGTTCCTAAAGATGTAGTTCTTTACGGTTTTGGACGTATTGGTCGTTTATTAGCTCGCGAGTTAATGAACAAAATTGGAAAAGGACAACAAATGCGTTTAAGAGCTATCGTTACCCGTGATAAAAACGATGCGGTTTTATTAGAGAAAAGAGCTTCTTTATTAAAATACGATTCTGTACACGGTGATTTCGAAGGTTCTGTAATTGCAGATCCAGCAAACAATGCTTTAATCATCAACGGAACAACTGTTCACATGATTTCAGCTAATACTCCTGAAGAAATTGACTATACTGCTTTTGATATTGACAACGCATTAATCATTGACAATACAGGAGCATTCACTACAGAGGAAGCGTTAAAACGTCACTTATCATCAAAAGGAGCTTCAAAAGTATTATTGACAGCACCTGGAAAAGGAATTCCTAATATTGTACATGGAGTAAACCACACAGAATACAACCCTGCGGAAGTAAACATTTGGTCAGCTGCTTCTTGTACAACAAATGCGATTACACCTATTTTAAAAGTTATGGAAGATAACTTTGGTGTAGTAAAAGGTCACTTAGAGACTATCCATGCGTATACTAATGACCAAAACTTGGTTGATAATATGCATAAAAAATACCGTCGTGGTAGAGCAGCTGCATTGAACATGGTAATTACAGAAACAGGAGCAGGAAGTGCTGTTGCGAAAGCGTTACCTTCATTAGCAGGTAAATTAACTTCAAATGCTATCCGTGTACCAGTTCCAAACGGATCTTTAGTTGTATTAAACTTAGAGATTGGAAAAGAAACTTCAGTTGATGCATTAAATGAAGTAATGCGCAATGCTGCATTAAACGGTAATTTAGTAGAGCAAATCAAATATTCATTGAACAACGAGTTAGTATCTTCTGATATTGTTGGAACATCTGCGCCAGCTATCTTCGATAGTAAAGCAACAATTGTTTCTGCAGACGGTAAAAACGTGGTAATGTATGTTTGGTATGATAACGAATATGGCTATAGCCACCAAGTTATCCGCTTAGCGAAGTACATCGCACAAGTAAGACGTTATACGTACTATTAATAGATATAAAATCCCGCCAAAAGCGGGATTTTTTTTTATGGTATAAGGTGAGTCACTAATCTTGGTATAAAACGTTGATACATTGACATCATTTTCTATCCAAGTTTTCCTCATCGCACAAACAAAAAAGAGAGCCCAAGCTCTCTTCTTTTTTAACTAACTGTAACCAAAACCTACTTTTGTCTGAATATTTACTTCTTATACTTCTTGCATTTCCATTTGACTTAGTTTTTGATGTAAGGAGGGTTTGTCTTCAACATATTTTTCAACCCACTGTTCTAATCGATCTACATCATAAGGCACCATTTGGAGTAAAGCTTTATTAAATTCTTTTACGAATAGTGCTGAATCAAAACTTACATTTTCTAAAATTCTTTTGGTGTAATCAAACATTAGTCTGTTTTCCATTGTATTTATTTCTTTTTCACATTAAACAACAATCAAAAATAATGTATTAACAAATAAAAAACAAACTCAATACGTTTTTTTACATTTTTTTAAACTAAAATCAATATAAACGAAATATTATAAGAATCCTCTTCTTATTATTCCAATTTTGTTTACATTTTATTCATCTAATTTGACTTTTCACCAAACAATAAGTAGGAAATTGCTCATCCTTCTGCTACACTACTTTTCCTCTTCCTTCTCTTTTTATAAGTTATGCTTTTCTACCCTTTTCCTCTTATTTTCCTTTTTATTTGTTCGACAATGCGAGGAGTATCCTTGGAGATTGCTTGGATAAAAGGTCTTTTTGTCGAAGAATACTCCAAGAATACTCCAAGAATACTCCAAGAAACCTCTAAGAAACCTCTAAGAAACCTCTAAGGAGTCTTGGATAAACCTAAAAGGCTTTCTCTATTTTTCTCGTCTACTCTTTCTCTCCATTCCCTTCCAATGTTCCATAAACCCTATTTAATCCAATAATTCATGTAAATTCAATGCAAACAAACAGCTGATATTTCATACAGGAAAGGGTTAGATTTGAATTCAAATCTAACCCTTTCAATAGTATCTCAACTTTTGGATAAAAGTTGGTATTTAAGATCATACTTTAGTCTTATTCAACCGACTAAGTGCACTTTATACTTTTATTTTTAATTGGTCTGAGGCGTACCAGTCATAATATACGATTGGTTGGTATTTTCTTGAGAAAACTTAATCGCCCATTCCATCATGTTAACTAAGAAAAATGCATTTTCAACATTTACTCTGTCAGATGCACTTCTCACTTTCGTAAATCCAGGACGTGACAAAGGCACTCCAATATTAGTACTCAACGTAGGATAAGCAGATGTAGATGATGCGGCAGTGTTAATAGTACCTTGTAACCATCCTCCATCACCGACAATAACAAACCCTTTGGTTTTGTGCTTAAGCGACCAAGCCCAACTAGTATCATCCGATTTAGTAGCCAATACTGTATATTTATCTGCTGGGAATCCAGACCAGTAAAAACCGTTAGTTGCATCATTACCTAAGTATTTCGAACGAATATCTCCAAATGAACCATTTAAAATAGGATCATCAATAGCAGAAACTAAATTAGATTGTGTATAAACCGTACTACCTTGTGTTACAGCAGGTGCAGTAGAGCTTGTAACCACACTACCAATGCGGTCGATTAAATGACTTAAATCACTTAAATTTGCCTCTTGACTCAAGATTAAGACTCCTTTTTTATCGTTAACAAATTCCGTTAAGACATCTTCAAGTCCTCTATTTACTCCAGATATACTAATCCAAATAATATCAATCTTATCTGAATTAATATAATTTCTTAAGTTAGTTGCATTTGGTAATCCACGATTTATCATGTTTAAGTTTTCAACTTTAACAATCGAATTATCGTCTCTTCCGAAATTAGCTGCATTGCGCATCAATACCCCTCCAGGTTTTGAATTACCACTTGTAATACTGTAATCACTTACTCCAGGTATCACCAAAATATTCATGGTTCTATACACAAATGTAATAGGATGTAGACAAGTTCTATTACCGGATGTTGCATTTGAATTAGAAGAAATTCTAAAATTGTGTTTACCTCCAGCTACCGGTGTACCACTTGCATTGAGCACAACGGTTTGTTCTCCAGTAGTATTGAATGTGCCTGTCGCCTGGAATTTTACTCCATTAACTTCATCTGTGCTAATTTGATAATTTCCTCTATACTGAACATTTACCTTAACTTGAAGAGAATTAGTTGCATCCATAGCTACGCCAGGAGCATATTTCCCATTGGTTACGATTTCATTACATTGAAAAGTAAAAGCTACATCTTGAGCACCAATAGTAATACTAGCCGTACATGTGCTTTGAGTTCCTTTATTGGCAGAAATTGTAAAACTGTAATCATCTACTACTGTTGGGCTCATGATTGTTGGTCTAAGAACAATATTTTGTATATTATTCTCAGCAGGATTAAATTCTAAAACAACTTCACCAGAAGAGAACTGCATGCCGTGAATTGTATTGGTTGAAATAATCGTTTTTCCTGGTGCCAAAACTTGTACTGGAAGTACGATATAATTACTCTCATTTAAAGAAACATTTTCTTTATAATTCCCTTCAACAGTAAGATCAGCACAGTTCATGGTAAATGCCACATCTTTAACGACAGCTTCAATGCCAGGGCAATTTGTTGTACCATCTGCTGAATTTGACGTCAAAATAAGCTGAGTTGAACCTGGTTGAGTAGGTGCTCCATTACCTACTAATTCAACCGTATGGCTTCCTGCAGTAGTAAAAGTTCCATTACCCGAATAAGAAATTCCATTGACCGTATTCGTTCTAATATTCCAAGATCCCGTATTGGTTACTTCTACTGTTACTTTTAATTTATTGGTGTCATTGAGCGGAACATTAATGAATAAATCTCCTTCAATACTAATCGTAGCACATCTCAATTCATAAGAAACATCTGCTTTTTCTACAAATGTATAGGGTTGACAAGTACTTACTTTTCCATTCAAGGTAATGGTCATCTGATCTCCGTTACTTCCCGTGTTATATCCTGTTATAGGTGTTCCAACTCCTTGCAGAATTAAATCATAAGTACCTGTGCTCGGGAAAGTACCTGAAGCATGATAATAATACCCATTGTCTGTTTTCACCAAGATATCATAGGTTCCTGCTTGTGAAACAGTTACTGGCACTAATAATTTATTTGATGTATTTAAAGATACTCCTTGCTTTAATGTTTCCGTTTCAATGGAATTACATTGCAAGTTAGTTAAAGACACAATCGCTGGTGGTGGTGTACCACACAAACTCAACCAAGTGCTCTGAATCCCCGACCAGTAATTCACACATCCTGATGTTGTATTAAAAATAATCAACCCATCGGGTAGTTGGTCCTGTTCTATTGCATCACGTTGTGCCGTTGACATACGTGGAGCTAAAAAACCCTTATTCAAAGATTCTAATTCTAAGATTACAGTACTCTCAGGCGTTGCTGAAGTACCCGTTTTGGAATTATCTTTAATTTTAGTCATAGGACGCTGTCCATAACTAAACAACGCAATAAAAACTAAACATATAAATGTTAGAAGATAATTTATTTTTTTGATGATTCAATCTCATAGCACTATTTTTTTAACGCGTTTACAGTTTGTTCTAATTCTTCGATTTTTTGCACTAATAGCAATAATGTTTCATTCTTACTTTGTGAGTCTTGTTTCACTTTTTCGAATTCTTGTTCCAATTCTTTCAACTCTTCATTTTGCTTTTCAAGCTCACTGATTTTATTGGCTTGTTCTATGATATGTAGATACAACTCTTCTGTCTTCTCTAATAACTGAATGGACAACTCTGACACATTAAAACTATAACCACCTTCTCCTTTTTCTAATTCAGAAATAGGTGTAATACCAGGTAAATGTCTATTGTTTTTAATAAATGATGCTACCGTATTTAAGTCATTAAAAACATAATCATATTTTAGCTCGGATTCTCCAGTAAAATACTTCTCAAATACATAATCTGCATAGTAACTATTCGTCGCTGTTATACTACCATTTACTCTTAATTTTTCATTCACCGTTCCTGATGGTTTATCATATCCAATACCTACCCAGCCATTTACATACATATCTTGATTGCTATTGGTAGCACCTGTCTGTGTAGCTACTTGCAACCACGGTTCTTGTATAACTGGAGCTAAATCAATTTCTTTTCTAGAGTTTTCTCCTTGGTAAATTAGTTTTTTTGCATCCTGATCAATAATTAATTCTGTTTTGGATTCAAACTGCTTTACTAACATATTCAAAGGAATAATTGTTTTTGTCTCTACCTCATTTGTATAGATTAATTCTCCAGTTTGCACATCATAATCTAATTCTGTAATCGTTTCTGAACCTTTAATTAATTCAGAGATCAAAATTTCTTGATTTCTTTGATCTGTACTATCTTCTCCATGGTACTTTATGGAATGTACAAAGTATTCAATATCACCACTAGGAGTTTCTTCAACTTCTCTTCGCTTGACATGTTCTAACCAAGTTTTTGTTTCCTTATTCTGAATTTCTTCTGTTAGATTTACTATTAATCCAGCTTTGTTTTTAATTACAATATCTTCTCCTACTTTTTCTACTGAAACATCACCTGCTGTATTATTGATAATTGTTGTTAAAATAGACAATACATCTTCATTATCTACAATGGTCTCAAAATCATCAATAACATCTTGCGTTACAGTGATTTTTACACCAGCTGTTCCATTTTTAACGGCCTCTTCATTTAGGTATTCATATAACCCTGTTTCAATTCGATTTAGTTTAGTCGTCGTTTCCTCAATAGAAACACTCGAAATATAGTCTTTCAAATAAGTTTCAAATACAAGGCTTCCTTGTAAAACCGCAACTAAATCAATTTTATTCTCTACATTATTCTCATCCTCATAGATTAATAATGCTTTATCATCTGCATTAGAAGATGTTAAAGCAGTTAATGTTTCTGCTGCGGATACAATATCTTCCCATTCAATAGGTTTAACCGCATAATTCTCATCATAATAGAATAGTTTCTGCGTATCAGCATCAAAACCAACGTTTCCGTATTTTCCTTTTAACTTATCGACAATTGTCGTGATGAAAGTAGTATTATCACCCAACTTGGTAATGAAATCCTGATTCGTAGCAATGTGCTCTACAAATGTTTTGTTACTAGCAATATCTGTTACTGCTAATTCAACCACATTTTGTTCTGAATCCGTCACAACCAACTTGTCATTCACTAATGTAAAACTAACGTTAGTTGTGTTTAAGGCACTCCAATCAACGTCGTGCTCTGCTCCATGTTCATCATAATAAACAAAAGTATTAGTCGTTGGATTGTAGTTGACGTTTCCGTATTTCCCTTTTAATTCATTGACGATATTGGTAATAAAATCTTCATTATTTGTGATGTGATTGATAAACTCAAGATTATCGCCCAACTTGGTAATGAAATCTTGATTCGTAGCAATGTGCTCTACAAACGTTTTGTTACTAGCAATATCCGTTACCGCTAATTCAACCACATTTTGTTCTGAATCCGTCACAACCAACTTGTCATTCACTAGCGTAAAGCTAACGTTAGTTGTGTTTAAGG
The DNA here is from genome assembly GCF_029894455.1 of Myroides gitamensis. Taxonomy (NCBI): domain Bacteria; kingdom Pseudomonadati; phylum Bacteroidota; class Flavobacteriia; order Flavobacteriales; family Flavobacteriaceae; genus Myroides; species Myroides gitamensis. The sequence goes on along the minus strand of NZ_JARYHN010000001.1, from coordinate 372,981 downwards.
CACTCCAATCAACGTCGTGCTCTGCTCCATGTTCATCGTAATAAACAAAAGTATTAGTTGTTGGATTGTAGTTGACGTTTCCATACTTCCCTTTTAATTCATTGACGATATTGGTAATAAAATCCTCATTGTTTGTGATGTGATTGACAAACTCAATATTATCTCCCAACTTGGTAATGAACTCTTGGTTTTCTACCAAATTTGTTACAAACGTATTGTTTTTTGCAATAGCCGAAATAGCAAGAAACACTTTTCCTCCCTGCGTATCTGTGATGACTAAACTTTCAATATTATTACTATCTTTTTCAATCGTAAACGTTTGATTCTTTGTATCTATATAATTATCTCCAGATAATAATTGTGTCCATCTTGCATCTCTCCAATAGTAAAAGCCTGCAACAAGAGATGTACTTCCTGTATTGTAAACGAGTAAACTTTCTTCGGGATTAACAATAGCTGATTTATCTTGCTCGCTCTTTAATTGAATTCTAGGAAGCAAAATACCTTTATCTTTAGCAACAATGTCTAATGCAGAAGCTGGATTCGGTTCTTTTGTACCTATACCGACCTGAGCACTAACGAAATTTCCTAAAAATAAAAATAATAAAGGAATAACTTTTCTAATCATAATTTCTCTCAGTAGATTAATTAATAACACACTTACTTTAAAAAACGACGAACAATAACATCAATGCCTTAGGTGTGAATGAAGTGCATGTCCATTACTCGTCAGAAACAATTCATCTTGTTTCTCTTATTATTAAATTTATATTTCCAGCATGAACATGCTCAAAATAGGATTACTTCAAACTTTCATGAACAACGATGTTGCTCAACCAGTTGAGTTAAGAGTTCTATTTCGGTTTTATCGAAACTGTGTTCCTTACTCTTAGTACATAAACACAGTCTTGATAAACCTTTACATGACCAACCAGACTTTATATTTCTTTAATAATAAATTCACTGCGTCTATTTTCTTGGTGTTCCGAAGTCGTACACGGTACACCATTGCTACATTTGTTTAGCAACTGACTTTCTCCATATCCTCGTCCAGTCAAGCGACTTGGATCGATTCCTTGTTCAATCATCCATTTAATAGTTGATTTCACACGACGATCGGATAAACTCATGTTGTATACATCATTTCCTCTACTATCTGTATGAGAGCGAACATCAATTTTTATGGAAGGGTATTCTTTCAATACCTCGACTACTTTCATCAACTCAATCGCAGCATCTCTGCGAATATTCGATTTATCAAAATCAAAGTAGATCGGTTGTAAATTGAGTCTTTTAAATAAATCATCATTTAAGCCTAGCGGTTTCTCTGCTTTTTCTAAGCCAATATTTACTGTTTTTACCCCAGGTTCTCGATTTACATTAAAAGCAACTTCAACGGTATTATAGGATTCTTTTTCTGCTTTAATGCGGTACTTATATCCACAATCTAAAAGTGAAGTGATATAATATCCTTTCGCATTGGTGTAAAGTGTATCTGATTTTTGATAAAGCGCATCTGAAATAACAATCAAGGCATTTGCAACGATTTCATTGGTGTCTTTGTCGTATACTGTTCCTTCAATCGTTTGCTTACACGGTTTTTCAGCAAGGAAATAAATATCATCTGATCCTTGTCCATCAGCGCGGTTTGAACTAACAAATCCTTTATTTTGTTTGGGATCCAAGTAGAACCCAAAATCATCCATGCTACTATTAATAGGGGTTCCCATATTCACGACAGGACCAAAACTTCCATTAGGATAAATCTTAGCGGTAAATATGTCCAATCCCCCTAAACCTAGATGCCCATCAGAAGAGAAATACAACTGATAATCAGAAGCTATAAAAGGAAAATTTTCTCTACCTTCTGTATTGATGGAGGAACCTAAATTTTCAACTGGTCCATATCCTTCATGTTCATATAAAGCCACGCGAAACAAATCGGATTGTCCTCTTGTACCTTGTCGATCAGAAGCAAAGTACAACCACTTATCGTCTGGTGTTAATGCAGGATGGGCGGTATTAAAATTATCCGAATTAAAAGGCAATTCTTCTACTTGTCCCCACTTTCCATCCGCTTGTTTTACTGCTTTGTATAATTTCAATAAAGAAGTTTTCTCTTTATTTTGTTTGCTTTTTCCGCTCGCTTTGGAATTATTACGCGTGAAATACATGGTATTGCCATCTTGCGTAAAAACAGCTGTTGCATCATTGACCTCAGAGTCAATTTCTGGTGCAAAAAGTACCGGTTCTCCAAAACCACTTTGACCAATCGTTGAACGATATAAACTGGTATAACTTTCATTTGTCCAAGCATGGATTTTACTATCCTTTTGCTGATCGGTAGCTCGTGCTGACGTAAATATAAATTGATCCCCAAGCAGGGTTCCGCCATAATCTGAATAGGCTGTATTAAAATCTAAGCGTTTAATATCATAGCGATCCGATCGATTTTCAATATGAGCCAAATAATCGCGGTTCTTGCTATATAGCTCTACCCTAGAATCTCGCTGTTCTAATACTGCAAACTGATCCATCATTTGTTTCGATTTTGTATAATCTTCCACTGACTTTAAAGTTTGTGCATAGCGATAGTAATATTCTGAAGGTAATTTGGCCAATTCTTTATCTTCATAATTCCCTTCAAAGAGCTCCGTATACCATGTATTCGCCTCTACTAATTTCCCATTAAAATAGTAGGCATCAGCGAGGTTTTGCAGAATAGAGGTATTGACATACCCTTGATTTGCCATGCGTTCATACACTTTAATGGCATCAACATAGGCCAATCGATCAAAGCTTTTATCAGCCTGTTTTTCCTTTTTAATTTGACTATAACCTGTTGTGCTTAAGCCCAAGGCTATACTTAATATTCCAAGTTGTATTATCTGTTTCACCATACTTGTACCCATTAGAAGAACCTTGGCGCAGCAACGCGCTTGTAGCTATTAAACAAAGTGAATCGCATAAAGATTTCATGAGATCCCGAATTATATCGAGCCAATTTGGAAGTTTCAGCATCATAGCTATAACCAACCATAATCTGATCTGACACTTGAAAACCAACTAAGCCACTCACGGCAGCATCCCATCGGTAAGCAACTCCTGCGGTAAACTTATCTACAAACATAAAGTTGGCTGATACATCCATTTGCAGCGGAGATCCTTGTTCCATTTTTACCATAGCAGCCGGTTTAAACTTGATGTTTGTATTCAGGTCAAACACATACCCCCCTGTCACATACAAGTGCATCTTTTCACGCATTGTTTTGACATTATTATCGTCATAGCGTGAACGAGTTAGTAATGTGGGTACCGAAACACCTACATAAGCCCGGTCCGAATACAAGAATAATCCCGCCCCTATATTGGCATTAAATTCATTCTTAATATCATCTTCTGCTACAGGATCTGTCGGGTTGTAAATATGCAGCTTACTGTAATTGACATCTAGTAAATTTGCAGACCCTTTCAATCCAAAAGCTAACTTATAATTGTAGTTCAGATTCACAGCATAAGATAAATCAACCGCTAAGGTATTATCGTCCATCACACCTAAATGATCATTGACAAAACTCACCCCTAATCCCAATCCTGATTCACCCAAAGGAGTATTGACAGACAAAGTTGCTGTTTTAGGAGCCCCTTCTAACCCCACCCATTGGGTGCGATACAAACCAAAAATATTCAACCCTTCTCTACTTCCCGCATAAGCAGGGTTGATGTTCGAGTGGTTATACATATACTGCGTATATTGTGGATCTTGTTGTGCATAGGATTGTTCCATACAAAACAAGCCTACCCCTCCAAGAACAAAAGTCTTTATTGTGTTTTTTAGTCTCATCTATTTTGGGATTTAATTGGTCTCTACATGTAAATTGGCGGCTTTCTTAATCATACGACTACCATTAGCATCTTTGTATTCATAAGTCACTACGTAGTAATACGTTCCACTTGGTAATTTTTTTATTTTTATCCACTGTAATCTTACCGTCTGAATAGCCTCTAAATACATTTACACTTCCATCTCCTTTTGGATCATATCCCGTAGTTTCATATACTTTTACCCCCCAACGGTTGTAAATTTCTACGCGGTTATTGGGATATTTGTTGATATTATCAATGATGAAGTAATCATTTTTACCATCTCCATCAGGTGTGACTAAATTGTAAATCACGACATCACCTTCAATAAGCCAATCTTTTTTTACTGTAGCTAGCGTGAAATAACCAAAATCTTTAATTTCTGCGACTGTTGTTACCCTATTAAGAGACATATCCACAACTCCTCCTTCATCCACCCATAGCTGTTCTTTGGCATCCCAACGGACAATATGCAATTCCTCTTCTGGATTTTTAAGTAATTCCGGAGGCGTAGTTTCCTCATTCCAATCCAAACTCAAGACAACCATATTCGGTTGTGTTAAATTCCCTTCCAATCGCCAATATTCTTTCTCGTTTAACACCTTAATTACCCCTGCTGTTTTTTTGTGTGCTGCAAAAAACGGAGCATCTTCTAAATAATATTGCCCGACAATAGTGGCTAAAATGTCATCTGGTGCACTTATCACTGCTGGACGAAAATATTTTTTATATCCAATAGGGTATTCAAAGCGATCATTTCCTTTCTTTTCTACTGCTCCTTCAATAAAGCTGTGATTGCCAACATTCTCATGTCGAGCCCCTGCAAGGAAAGTAACCATACCATTAGAAACTGAAGTACTAGCATTTTTTGTTGGATCTACTTGTACAATACCATTTTTAAAATGAGCCAAACCTGAAATATCAATATTGTTCTTTAAGTCAAAAGCAATCCCATTTAGTTCGCTGTCAAATTCAATATTGTAGAAAGAAGCCAAACTATTGCCACTGATTCGCTTTGCTAGGGTAGAATTAGATAAAATAAAAAAAGTAGAAGAGCTCTTCAGCGAAGAAGAAATCCCATAATAACCATCATTCGTAAAATCCTTATAATAATACACACTCCCATCATTCACAAAAGTACCAGAAGCTGTATTTGTAAAATCGGATCGAGTAGATAAAATAGTTTCTGGACGAACACTGAATAAACCTGTATTCACTAGTTGAATATGCTCCGATTCGTCTTGCCCATAAGATAAGGTATGCACACAAACAAGAAGCAAGGAGGTTAATTTGAAATAATTCTGACTCATATAAGTTTTATTTAATGGTTGGTATTCCTTTCTATTGCCCAGTATCACTATACTACCCAATATATTGAATCACTAAAACATATCTTAATTTTAATACACATATATTAAAATTCACATAAATTTAAACAAAAAAATAAATCAAAACCAAATACAACACAATATTAAAGTAAAATTAATTTAATAATAACATTAATAAATAATGGTTTTTTAACATAAAAAAGAAATACCAACACTGTAAGAAGTGTTTTTTAACAGATATTTCAATCCTTTCATTTAAAACTTAATTTTATGATAATTTCATTTTTATTAAAAAAAAATAAAATAATGCCATTTTAAAATTGGAGACTTTAAGAATCAATAACTTAACTTTAGTCCATAAAAAAACCACTAGATCCCCAGTGGTTTGCTAGTGGTTTTCAAACAAAAGTTTTCTATTTTTATAAGCGAGAAGCATTTCTCTTTTGCCAGGTGGACCTGCTACAATTTCAATAGTAAATCCAGCGGCTTTCATGTTTCTTTTAATTGGATTTCGACACGCGTAAGTCACCAACATCCCACCTTCTTTTAAACTGTCATAGGCTGTTTTAAAAATAGCTTCAGACCATAAATGGGGTTGAAATTGATAGCCAAAAACATCAAAATAGACGAGGTCAAACTCAGCTTGTTGTACAGCTACAGTTTCGAATGTTGCATGTAGCTTTTGTACTTTTACTTGTGGATGTAAATCTACTTCAACATCCCAAGATGCTTGATGTAAAGCCTTGAACAATACTTCTCCTTCCTCAAAGTCAGAATACCAGCGAAGGAAAAGTCAATACACTATATTCTGATTCTGTCAGTGGAAACGCTTCAATAGTATGGTAAACTAATTTTTTCCTTTTTGGTACGACGTTAGCCATGGTTAAAAAGGCATTCAATCCTGTTCCTAAACCAAACTCTAGTATTTTTATTTCGTCTTGGTCTATAAACTTCATCAGTCCTTGTTCAATATAAACGTGGTTAGATTCTTGTATCGCTCCATGAATAGAGTGATACGTTTCTCCCCACTCTTCTACTTCTAGCGAATGAGAACCATCTGAAGTGACTATAATCTTTCTCTTCATTATACTATTAAGGAATCAATAATTTTTTTATTCTCGGTATAGGTCCGCCACATTTCTTTTGATGACAACTTAAACAAGCCTCAACAATAGCGTTGAACTTTTCTTTTGTTTGTTGATTAGGGTCCGCATAAAATTCTTCTTCAACTTGAATAAATGCTTGTGCTTGTGTTTCAAAAAACAAATCTTTATCTGAAGGATCCGTCATTACTGCCGAAAATAGACGTTGATGCAAACTAGGCATTGCATTATCGATGGGTAACCCTTCCATAATACGCGCTCGAATGCGTTGATTATCAACGTACATCTGCTCCATTAACGCAGCCATTTCGGACATTTCATACAATTGAAATGCACTTTCTTTTTCTACAGTCTTGGTTTGCGTTTCTGCTTTGGATTCCTTTTTACAACTCACACACAAACAAAGAAATAACATCACAACGCCTAAACGAATCATACATTCCTTATTTAGCAATTGCAATCCCATCTGCCTCAAATGCATAGGTCACTTTAGGTTCCGTAATCGCAGCGATTTCAGCTTCGCTTTTACCTGCATCTTTAGCATAATGCTTTAACTCATCAATTGACACCACAGATACAAAAGCTTTTCCTTGCATCACCACCTCATGCCCTGCAGCATTCATTGGCGCAAAAAAACCATAATCCTTGAAGCGAACAAAACTACTTTTGTCTTGATCTAAATCCACTTGCATCCAACATCCTTTTTTCTGACACACTTCTTTAATCGTAGACGTAAAGGCAACTTGTAAAGTATCACCTTCTTTTAAATGATCAAATTTGCTCCACATTTCTTCTTTCGATAAAACAGGTAATTGAGCATCTAGATCTTGTCCGAACGTTTCATACTCTTTCGTTGGTGTTGTTGCGACTTCTTCTGTTGCTTGTTGGTCTTGTTTCTTTGCACAACTAGTCGTTGCTAAAGCAAGTAATCCTAGGGTTAATACGAGATATTTCATTTGATTGTGTTAAAATATAGTTGCATCAAAGATAATTAAAAAATAAAATGAAAATAAGCTGCAGTAAACCATTTCAACTCGATTTCTTCTCCTTATTAATAGGAAAGAAAAAAACAACTTTGGTTTCTTCTATTTTACTACCTAGAAATAAAAAACATCTTTTTTAGTAGCAAATAAAGACAGGTCTAAGTAAATCAAAAAAATAAACTAAAAACGAATGGTTTACACAAACAAATTCAAAGTATTCTAAATTTTCTCAAGTTTTTTTTTGATAATATAATATTTTATTCAGCTACATAAATATTCTTTAAATTAAATTGATAAATAGCGACTTTTTTTGCTATTTTTGTAAGGCAGTTGAATAAAAAAAACTGCTTGAACGTTTTATTTAATACAACAACAACTTTTAAAAAAATACTATAAAATGAGTTTAGAAACAAAATTTGAACTTTCTATCGATAAAATAGAAAAGTCTAGAGTCGATTCAATTGATTTCGAGAATGTAAAATTTGGATCTATTTTCACGGATCATATGTTGGTTTGTCATTATAAAGATGGTAAATGGGGAAAAGTGGAAATCAAACCTTATGGACCGATGAGTTTCGCACCTTCAATTAATGTTTTCCACTACGGACAAGCTATTTTCGAGGGAATGAAGGCGTACAAAGATAACAATGACGATGTATGGTTATTCCGTCCACGCGAGAACTGGGCTCGTTTTAATAAATCTGCAGAACGTATGGCTATGCCACATATTGATGAAGAAAGATTTATTGATGGTTTAAAAGCACTTTTAGATTTAGATAGAGAATGGGTTAGAAAAGGAGAAGGAAACTCTTTATACTTACGTCCATTTATGGTTGGTACACACGAAGGTGTTGTTGCAGGACCATCTAGCGAATTTATGTTCTGTGTTATTTGTTCTCCTGCTCGTACATACTACTCAGGAAAAGTAAAAGTACAAGTTGCTGAGCACTATAGCCGTGCAGCTAACGGAGGTGTAGGTTATACAAAATGTTCTGGAAACTACGGTGGACAGTTCTACCCTACTCAATTAGCACAACAAGAAGGATACCAACAAATTATCTGGACTGATGATGCTACACATACAAAATTAGAAGAAGCTGGTACAATGAACGTATTCTTCAGAATTGGAGATACTTTAATTACAGCTCCTACTAGTGAGCGTATCTTAGATGGTGTTACAAGAAAAAGTTTAATTGACATCGCTAAAAGCAAAGGAATCAATGTTGAAGTACGCGCTATCGTTGTTCAAGAATTATTGGATGCACACGCTAAAGGTGAATTATTAGAAATCTTTGGTGCTGGAACTGCAGTAACTATCGGACAAATTGAAGGTTTTGCTTACCAACAAAAATACTACGAATTACCAAATGTAAAAGATGAAGATTCTTATGCTATCATGTTGAAAACAAACCTACAAGGTATTCAACAAAAAGCAATTGAAGATACTTTCAACTGGACAGAAAAAATATAAGTATCCTAAAAGGATATTATTTCAAGAACGGCAGGCATCCTGCCGTTTTTTTATGCGCTATATTGAAGGTTTTTACTTATTTTTGCTAAAATCTTTATTATGTTTACATCAGGGCAAATTCAATTCGCGATTTTCTTTATTGTTGTTTTTACGATTGTATTAATCATCATGTATCGTAAAGACCTTAACCTTCATAGAAAGTACTACAAAAATAGATTGTGGATTCTACTCGCGTTTCTTGCCTTCATTGGTTCATTATTCATCTTAAAGAATGTGCTTAAATAATTTCTAATCCTAGGTGTCTACTGCTTACTATGAAAATTCTCAAGTATTTCCTACTGCTCATTACCTTATTATGCGTTTCGCTTATTGTTTTTGTATTGACACAAAGTGGTAATTTCAAAATAACGAAATCCTTTGAATTAGATGCACCTCAACCTATTGTTTACCAATACATTCAAGATTTAAACAACTGGAATGATTGGATTGCAACAGAAAAATTAGCCAATGGAGTATACGCCATTGACCTACCTAATATAGGTACCTACCAAATTCGAAAAGAATACGAAAAACTCAATGATAGTATCTCGCAAGATATTTTATATGACAATAAATTGTCTAACATCGTTTGGCGTTTCTCTACACAAGGGCAAAAAACAAAAGTAGATTTCTCTTTTGAAGGTTCTATTGACCTCAAAACAAAAATCCTTACCTTCTTTTCGGGATCTCCTAATAAAGTTGTTGGAGAAGCAATCGACAATAGCATCAATGGACTTATTGTATTTTTTATTAAACAATACAAAGAGTATGACCTAACCACAACGGGATCGGTTAAGAAAGCACCGTTGAACTATATCTACCTCGACGGAACTGCTGACTATACGGATATCAAACCATCCATTGAATTGTTACACGCAAAATTAACAGAGTTTTGTACAACAAATAATATTAAAGTAGATACTACTCCCTTGTTGGTTTTTGACAACACTCCATTAACACAGACGTTGTCCTTTCAATACGGTTTTAAACTACACGATTCAATCTTCTTGAACGAAGAAGAACTATTTAAAACAGCTACGTTAGAAGCTAGCTCTTACTTTGAAAGCACTGTTTCGGGATATTATTCTCATTTGCCAAAAGCATTGAGAGAGATTAGACCAATCATCAGCAAATCAGAAGTATTTACGAATAATCCAGCAGGAAAAATGATTATCGAATTGAATCAATCTTCTTTCAATAACCGTTTACCTTCTTCTTGGAAAACAACAATTTTGATTCCGATTATACAAAATCAACAACCGACAACAGTATATGACAGCATAAGACGACCTTATACTCGTCCTTACGGAATACCCAAAGAAAACACTACAACAACAGATATTCCTCCAACCACAACAACAGGGCAAGAGGAAAACAACGGATAAAAAAAAGAGAATCTAAATAGATTCTCTTTTTTTATTATAATCCACTAGCCAATAAGGCTTTAGCTCGTTCTAAATCTTCAGGCGTATCAATACCTACTCCTACGTGGTGCGTAATCGCCATTTTAATGCGTTTACCGTATTCCAAATAACGCAATTGTTCTAATTTCTCTGTTGCTTCCAAGAACTTCATCGGCCAAGTAGTAAACTCTAACAACGCCTCTCTTCTGAACGCATATACTCCAATATGTTGGTAATACTGTACCGCTGTTTCTCTATCACGAGGATAAGGAATAACAGAACGAGAAAAATACAACGCTACTTTATTTTCATCCACCACTACTTTCACATTGTTGGGATTTTCAATAATAGCCCAATCGTGAATAGGCGTCATTAAAGAAGCTAAATCGATTTGTTTTGCGGTATCTTCTTTAAAAACCTCAATCAACTGCTCCAGATTATCTTTATTGACAAAAGGTTCATCTCCTTGAACATTAATTACAATATCGACTTCAATATCCGCAATAGCTTCTGCAATACGATCACTTCCACTTTCGTGTTCTTTTATACTGCGAACTACTTTACCTCCGTGCATTTGAATCTCATCAAAAATTAAAGGTGAATCAGTCACTACAAAAACATCATCAAATAATCCTGTTGCTACCGTAGCTTCATAGGTTCTACGAATAATAGTCTTTCCTCCTAATTCTTGCATTAATTTAGCAGGAAAACGCGTAGAGGCATAACGAGCCGGAATTACCGCAATTACTTTCATATCGGTTGTATTAATTTCAATCAAAGATAAGAGATTTCAAGATTTCCCTACCATAGAAATGCCTGATTTATTACTAGTGATTAATCAAATTGTTCTTCAAAATACTCCTCTTGAAAACCAATCAAATACAATTTGCTTTTCGCCCGTGTGATGGCTGTATACAACCAACGCACATAGTCTTGATTAATCCCCTCAGGTAAATAAGGTTGTTCAATAAAAACAGTATCCCATTGCCCACCTTGTGATTTATGACAGGTGACCGCATAAGAAAACTTCACTTGTAAAGCATTAAAATATTCGTTTTCCTTTACTTTCTGGTTCTTTTTATACTTTGAGATTTCATCCTCATAATCCAACAACACTTCTTGATACAATCGATTACTCTCCTCATAAGTCAAAGCAGGAGATTCACTCGTTAACGTATCTAAAAGGATTACGGTATCAAACGGAATCATCTCTTCATAATCAATCATGCGAATGCGCACAGAAGCAAAACGGAAACCATAAAGTTCAACCGTTTTATAAATCTGAAGGATTTCAATGATATCCCCATTAGCTAAAAAGTCAGTTACAGTAGAATCTTTCAACCAATAGTAATTATTTTTCACCACCATCAACAAATCTCCCGCTGCTATTTCGCTTTCACGATCTAAAATACGCGTTCGAATCTGCTGATTATATGCATTGGCACGTTTATTTGAACGCACAATAAACATCGTTTCTTCTGCTCCAGCATTAGAATAGGAAGAAAGAATCGCATCCTGAATGTCATAGCTATCCGTTAAGCGAATGATGTCCTTAAAACCGTATAAATTAAACTGAAACGTATCCATAAAATGAGAATCTAACAACATGCGCAATTCTGTCGCATTATAGAGGATTCCAGAATCTTCTTCTTGACGCATTACTTCGTCTAGTTCAATATGGTGAATAGGCATATTGTAATGAAACCCCAATTGATCCGTATCCAACGCAGGGCTCACCGTCATATTAATTGGCGGAAGCTGTGCAACATCTCCAATCAAGATTAGCTTGCAATTTTGCCCTGTATACACATAGTAAATCAAATCATCCAAAAGAGAACCATGTGGATACATGCTGCTATCACCTGCAGAACCATCGCCAATCATCGAAGCCTCATCGACAATAAAAATGGTGTTTTTATGCTTATTTTGACGCATAGTATACTGCATCCCTCCTCCATTTTTTAATGGTTTAGGATAGTAAATATACTTGTGAATGGTAAAGGCCGAACGCTGAGCATAACTGCTAATCACTTTAGCAGCACGTCCCGTTGGTGCTAACATCACGGCGTATTTTTGAATCGAACGCAGTTGATTCACCACTACAGATAATAAAGTCGTCTTTCCTGTACCTGCATATCCCTTCAAAACAAACAACTCATCCTGTTGATCTGCCGTAATAAATTCGGCTATCTTCTGTAAAAAAATATCTTGTTTTAACGTCAGTTCATACGGAAATTGATGTCGTAATACCTTGTAAAATTCAGTTCCTCTCATGCTATTATTCTCCTAAATACACCTAAAACACAAAGATACTAAGCTTTTTACCCCAAGACTAATATACTCCCTTAAAATTGTTTAAATTTGTCTCTCGCATTCGCAGTTAGAAATTTAGTGCAAAAACGATGGAGCAAAGCTTAAACAAACTTATCATTCAGGTATCCCTTCAGAAATTTACGTTTATCATTCAAGAAATTGAATCGAAACAAATTCACCATTTTACTTCGGAAGGGTTCAACCAAAATAGACCAATTGAAGATCAGTTGCACAGCCTCTTTGCTAAACATGAAATTTTATCTACTCCTTTCGAGGATATTTTAGTTTTACACGATAGCAACCTCAATACGTTTGTGCCAACTGCCTTATTTGACGAGCAGGCATTAGGATCATATTTACAATACAACACCAAAGTATTTTCTACTGATTTTTTTGCTTTTGATGAATTATCAGCTAAAAACATCAACAATGTGTATATTCCCTATGTACAGATCAACAATGTTTTGTTAGATCAACTTGGGACATTTACGTATCAACATATTAATACCGCTTTAGTTGATCGCGTCTTAGATCTTTCAGCGAACAATAAAGGAATCGAAGTATATGCCTACGTGCAAAAAGATCACTTCAAACTCATCGTTGTACAAGAAGGGCAATTAATTTTATTCAACTCCTTCTTATATAACACAGCACAAGATTTTATCTACTACCTATTATTCGTATATGAACAGCTCAAACTGGATGCAGAAACGGTTCCTTTGAAGCTGTTAAGTCGTATCGAAAAAGACGACAGCTTGTTTGAACAAGCCTATACGTACATTCGACACGTAGAAATTTTGGAGGAACAAGCAACTATTGCCCCTTCCCTCCTCTTACATTATCAAGTACCCAAACAACATTATATTTTATTCCATCTATGAGAATTATTTCAGGAAAATTAAAAGGAAGAAAACTAAGTCCACCTAAAAACTTACCTGTTCGCCCAACTACAGACATGAGTAAAGAAGCTTTGTTTAATATTTTAAACAATCACTTCAATTTCTCTGAGCTACAAGTCTTAGACTTATTTTCAGGCACAGGAAGTATTAGCTACGAGTTTGCTTCAAGAGGCGTGGAAAATATTGTCAGCATTGATGCTGATTACGGTTGTGTCAACTTTATTAAGAAAACAGCAAAGGATTTTGATTTAAATATCGTTCCTTATAAATCGGATGTATTCAAATTTCTTGAAAAACACCAAGGAACCTATGACATTATTTTTGCTGACCCCCCTTATGATTTCACGCAAGAGCAATTTGAAAAAATTGTAACAGATATTTTAAACAATAACCTCTTAGATGAAGAGGGAATGTTAGTGGTCGAGCACTCTAAATTCACAAAATTAGAACACCTCCCTCATTTTTCTTTTGAAAAGAACTACGGAGGATCTGTCTTTACTTTTTTTGAATACGCATCGGAAGAAGAGGACGAAGATACAAACGAAGAAGAATAAAAAAAATCCACACCTAGGTGTGGATTTTTTTTATTCTTATACATTGATTTAAAAATAAATGCAGATCTATAAGCCGGATTCTGTATGCACCGAAATGCACCCTTATCATTTATCCAGGCCATCAATTACTCAATGGCTCCATCTGCCTACCCCTAAAGCATCGGGCGAGCAGCCCTCGAACGCTAAATATACATGGCATTTCACCGTATAGAGTTTACCTGATTTCACTACAGCATTACCTGTACATCCTTTCTGTTGCACTTGTCCTCACGGATTGCTCCGCGGATGGGTGTTACCCACTATACCGCTCTATGGTGTCCAGACTTTCCTCTCGTTTATTGCTAAACCAGCGATAAGGCGATCTGCATAAGATTGCAAAAGTACAGCTTTCCGCGAAAAGGCGAACAAACTATTTACTTTATTTTTATCTCTATTATGGAATCCATTTCTTAGGGAAATTCGGCTTGCGTTTTTCTAAGAATGCATTGCGTCCTTCAATCGCTTCTTCTGTCATATAAGCTAAACGGGTAGCTTCTCCAGCAAATACTTGCTGTCCTACCATACCGTCATCTGTCAAGTTCATCGCAAATTTCAACATCTTAATAGAAGTTGGTGATTTCGCTAATACTTCTTGCGCCCATTCATACGCTGTATTTTCTAACTCAGCATGTGGAATTACCGCATTAACCATCCCCATTTCAAAAGCTTCTTGAGCAGAATAGTTTCTTCCTAAAAAGAAAATCTCTCTCGCTTTTTTCTGTCCAACCATTTTAGCTAAATACGCTGAACCATAACCACCATCAAAACTAGTTACATCTGCATCTGTTTGTTTAAAAATAGCATGTTCTTTACTCGCTAAGGTCATATCACAAACTACATGTAAACTATGTCCTCCACCAACAGCCCATCCAGGTACTACAGCAATTACCACTTTAGGCATAAAGCGAATTAAACGCTGCACCTCTAATATATTCAAACGGTGCATTCCATCTTCTCCTACATATCCTTGGTGTCCTCTCGCTTTTTGGTCTCCACCACTACAAAAAGAATACACACCATCTTTTGGTGAAGGCCCTTCTGCAGAAAGCAATACAACGCCAATAGAAGTATCTTCTTGCGCATCGTAAAAAGCGCGGTACAACTCACTTGTTGTTTTAGGTCTAAAAGCATTTCGAACTTCTGGTCGATTAAACGCAATACGAGCTACTCCATCACACTTTTTATAGGTAATGTCTTCAAACTCGATCGCCGTTTTCCATTCTATTTTACTCATATCTTTTACTATTTGTGAGTAAAATTACTGCTTTTTTACTTCATATCTAAACAAAGACCAAGAGAATCCACTCCTTCAACTTATCCGTAGAAGTAAATCACCAATCTTGCATTTATCGTTTTAAAAAAGAAGATGGATTGCGTACTTCCTATTTTTTTTATGTGTAAATTGAAAGTTTAATGAGATTTTCCTTTGATATTCGATAACTTTTACTAATTTGGTTTTTTCTTAAAAAAAAATCCCTACAAAGACAGCAAGACTAATGAATACCAAACTCGCAATCTCTTTAGTTAGCTTATTAGCTTTCGCTTCTTGCAAACAGCAACAAGAAGCTACTATGGATTTAGCCTTGAATATGCCCATCATCAAAGAACATAATGTCTTTGTTGATAAGCCTTATGAAACTTCATTTCAAGAACTAAAACCAGAGTATATCCTTGAAAAAGGACAACAAATCGAAGATTTCTACAATCAATATATCAAGAAAAGTGGTTATACAGGAAGTTTTTTAGTAGCACAAAACGGTAAAATTTTATATGAAAACTATTCCGGTTATGCGAATAAAAGACAAAATGAAGCCATTACCGAAACCACACCTATTCACGTAGCCTCTGTGGGTAAAGTAGTTACAGCGATAACTATTTTGCGCTTGGTACAAGAGGATCTATTGAGCTTAGATCAACCTGTTTCAGAAATTATCGAAGGTTTTCCTTATGAAAATATTACGGTGCGTACTTTACTAAGTCACCGCAGTGGTTTAAAATATTATGGCTACTACCCAAACAAATGGACCAGCCAAAATGTAATTACCAATGATCAAGTCCTGGAAGTAATCAACAGTAAAACTGTTGCATTGGATTTCAAACCCAACACGCGTTTTACTTATAGCAATACCAATTATGTTGTTCTTGCTTCCATTGCTGAAAAAGTAACAGGTAAAAAGTTTAAACAAGTGGTTCGCGATTTAATCTTTGATCCACTAGAAATGAACCACAGCTTTGTCTTTGATGATATTACACACAAAAATGAAGTAACCCAATCGTATAATTCAAATTACCGCGAAATGCATTGGGATTATATGGATGGTACCTATGGGGATAAAAATATTTATACCACCCCAAGAGATATGCTCAAATTAGATACAGCGATGTATTCGGATGACTTTTTAAGTGCTGATTTAAAAGAGCAAATGACAAAAGGGTATAGCTTTGAGAGCAAAGGCACACGAAACTATGGCTTAGGTATGCGTTTAATCAAAATGAAGAACGATAAAAACTATACCTACCACAACGGTTGGTGGAGAGGAAATACATCTTCTTATATTCGCTTAGCTGATTCTAATGCTTGTATCATTCTCTTTTCAAACAAGTATTCGAAATTAACGTATAAGACAATCGATTTATCTCATTATTTAGGAGATTATTCTGTCGGAAATGTAGAGTTGTAATGTAAATTACAACTCTTTTTTTTATTTAATCGATAAATCTTACGACTTCACAAACCAATTGGAGAGAGGAAAAGGGAAAGAAGTAAATTTTCAATTAAAGACGATTTGCAAAAAAACAATAGTCCACAGCATGGTATGAGCGCGCAATGCGACCCTTCGTGCCTCAAGGAGACATACAGAGCAGAGCACTTGATTAGAGTATTGCTTTTTCGCTTTTTTGCTAGAAGCTTTTTTGATGATTTCTTCGGGTAAAGAAGAATGTCTCATCATTATGGGTTAGGAGAAGATGTAGGTCGTTTTTTTGTGAAGTTGTAGGGTGTATCAATTAAAGACGATTTGCAAAAAAGCCTCTCGCATTATCTCATAACTTATATGATAGGTAGATCGCTTTTTTGTTTTTTGTGAAGTTGTTGGGTTTATCGATTAAAGACGATTTGCAAAAAAGCCTCTCGCATTATCTCATAACTTATATGATAGGTAGATCGCTTTTTTGTTTTTTTGTGAAGTTGTAGGCTTTATCGATTAAAGACGATTTGCAAAAAAGCCTCTCGCATTATCTCATAACTTATATGATAGGTAGATCGCTTTTTTGTTTTTTGTGAAGTTGTTGGGTTTATCGATTAAAGACGATTTGCAAAAAAGCAAACCTCATCGCCTCACAAAAAACAAACCTCACTAATCATTCAATATGCGCTTAATATCTTTATTATCGCCATATAATACCATGATATCTCCTTTGTGTAAAACCGTATCATAAGAAGCGATGCCTTGTACCTCGTGAGTTTTTCGTTGTGCACCAAAGAAATTGCGTTCTTCTCTCACCTTCAACGTAGTTAATACAACTAAGTTATAATTGGTTCTAAAGCCTATTTCCCCAAGTGTTTTATTGGCAAAACGATCTGAAATTGTAATTTCAACAATACTATAACGTCCGTTAATTTCATACGAATCGACCACCCCTTTGATACATAATTTCTTCGCCCAACGTTCTGCTGTTTCTTCTTCTGGATGTACAATCTCATCAACGCCAATCGCCTGTAATACATTTTCATGTAAAGGTGTAATCGCACGACTAATTAAACGCTTGACATTTAAATTCTTTAAAACTGCAGTAGTCATAATATTAGCCCCTTGATCTTCTCCAATGGCAACAATAACGATATCTGTATTAGCCAAAGGTAAACCTGCAACTAAATACTGATCCGTTGAATCCAAACAAATCGTATGCGATACTTTGTCTTTATTTGCATCGACGCGAGCCATATTTTTATCAACTCCGATGACTTCATTTCCTTGTTCGGTTAACTTTTGAGCCAAAGAAGCACCAAAATTTCCTAAACCGATAATTATATATTTCATCCTAACTTTCCTATTAGTTAATCAAAATTTCTTCTGTTGGATACCTGTAATTGGTTATCGTTTCTTTTTTGCTAATTGCAATTAAAATTGTCAAGATACTCACGCGTCCTACAAACATCAACATGATGAGTGTTACTTTACTAGGGTCTGCTAATTTTGCTGTAATACCTGTACTCAATCCCGCTGTACTATAGGCTGAAAATGCTTCATAAGCCAAACGCACAATATCGATTTTAGGCTCAAAAAAAGTCAAAGCAAATAGTGCAATTCCGATACTAAACAACGATAAAAAAATGATGGCAAATGCGCGTCTTACAGCAGACTCATCTACTTCTCTACGGTTGACTTCGATTCTCGTTTTCCCTTTCATCAACGTCCATATATTCAATAACGCAATAGCAAATGTCGTCGTTTTAATCCCCCCTCCTGTAGAAATAGGAGACGCTCCAATCCACATCAAAAGCATCAGAATTAAAAACGTAGGTACAGTAAACAAATTATTATCTACCGAAGCAAACCCAGCAGTACGCGGCGAAGTAGCAGTAAAAAAGGCCACTATCACTTTTCCGATACCGTGATGCTCAGATAAGGTATTGTTATATTCCAACAAATAAACCAAAAGCGTTCCTCCTACAATTAATCCCGCTGTTGTGATAAGAATAATCTTTGTGCTCAAATTAATTACGCGAGGTACATATACACTTGCTTCCTTCAAACTAAAAGGAAGTATTCGGTTTACAATAAGGTGTTTGACGTATTTATACACATTATAGACGATGGGAAAGCCCAAACCACCCATAATAAATAAACCAGCGATAATTAATTGCAACGGATAGTTGAATCGATATTCTAGAGTATATAAGTTTTCAGGTAAAGTAGAGAATCCCGCATTACAAAAAGCGGAAACTCCGTGAAAAATAGCGAAGAATATTCGCTCGTAAATAGAATCAAATACTTGATTTCGAATGCTAATAAAAATGGCAATCATTCCAATCAATTGGATAATTCCAGAGATAATCATAATGCGTTTCAAGGTTCCAAAAACATCCCCTAACTTATCAATAGACGACACATCTTTTAAAACCAATTGATTCCCATACGATGCTTTTCCTCTAAAGAAATAGCTGAAATAACTCGCAATAGTCATGATTCCCAATCCTCCACATTCCATTAAAAAGATCATCACCGTCTTCCCGAAAAGGGTAAACTGGCTTCCTATATCAACGGTTGATAATCCCGTAACACATACAGCACTTGTAGCGGTAAATAGTGCATCGATATAGCGCAAACTCCCTGGTGTAACTGTAGCCTTTGGAAAAGACAGCATAAAGGCCCCAATGAAAATAATCAGCAAAAAACTGACGATAAACAACTGAGGAGGTGTTAGTTTTGTTTTCTTCAAGTTGAGCTGCAACATAGAAAACTCACGCACAAGCATGATAAATACTGCAAAGAAAATAACCGCATTACTATCAAAAAAACGAATAGTATGCTCGGGTTGCCAACGAACAACGACCAGCGTTAAAAATAAAAGCACGCTAAAAACATCGAAGATCTTGACTCCTAAACTAGGGAATTTCTTTTTCTGAAAAGCACTGTAATACCGGTAAATAATAATCACCATACCAAAAGTCAAACACACATTGTACAAATGGTGTAAATGGCTGTGATAATCATTCAACGTATTGAAGCCTAAATCAAAAATCAGGACAAATAAAGAAATAAAACTAAGCAAGAACGGCAAGCGAACTAAAAAGTACTTTATTTTATTCACAACGACATCCTTGAGGTAAAATAACGGCATAGCTACAAGACTAGTTCTTCAAAAAGTTGATTAAACGTTTGTTCTGCATCTGCGGTTAAACCACAATGAGTAGGCGAAACTTGAATACACGAGCTCTTTGTTGCGGCTAGCCATCTAAAACGTTCAGCAGCATCAAATCCCGTTATAGGGCTTGCCTTTGCTTCCGCTTGTGCAATAGCGATAAACGCTTGGATGTGTTTTTCTAAAACATCCAGATCGATTTCTGTAGCAAAACAAGCTAACTTTTCACGGTTTAAAAAATACTGCCCACGCAGTGCTCTTTTTTGTTTGCAAAAAAGCAAAAGTCCAATGTTAATGAACTCTCCACGTTCCACACGAGGAACGAATCGAATCACTGCATACTCATATACCAACATGACGTGCCTTTTTTGCTTCATTAACAAATAGCGATGCATGATCGCGTCTTAGCTGTAAAAACTGATAATAAACAGCTCTTATTTCTTCTGGATTTAACTCCGATTCTTCCCAAGTTAACCAATCTACTGGAATCTGCTGTACCACTTCTTGTAAGACCTCATCCGTTAAGATACGAGTAAACACTTCGTTTACTTCATCTAGTTGGGATGCTTTACCCAACAACACATGATCCTTAATCAGGGCGAAAGGAGTCAAAGCACTTTTTTCCCAATTGGTAAAAGAATGATGAAAATAAAAAGAAGCACCATGGTCAATCAGCCATAATTCTTTATGCCAAACCAACATATTGGTATTGCGAAACGTACGGTCGACATTCGTGATAAAAGCATCCAACCAAACCACCTGAGAAGCCAATTTTTCATCTACTTCATAGGCTTGTGGATCAAATGTCAAAGCCCCTGATAGAAAATGTAGCCCCAAGTTCAGCCCTTGACTAAACTTTAATAAGTCTTGTATTTCCTCATCTGCTTCTGTTCTACCGAATGCTTCATCTAAAGTTGCAAAAACTAATTCAGGCACGGGCAAACCTAAAGTCTTAGCCAATAGTCCGCCTAATAATTCTGCAATTAAAGCCTTTACACCATGTCCAGCCCCGCGGAACTTAATGACATATTTAAAGCCATCATCCGCATCTGCTAAGGCAGGTAAAGATCCTCCTTCTCTCAAAGGAGTGACATAACGTGTAACCACTACACTTCTTAAATCAAATGATTTATTCATCAATTTATGTTCTTATTTAGTCAAAAGAATTGCTCCCTTAAAAGTAAACTTTCTGATAGGTTTTACCAAACCCTAAATCTACTAAAAGGAAAAAGGGATAAAATCCCTTCTTTTATTCTTTTATACGCTATTATTCAGTCTTATTTCATTGTTATTTTGGCATTTGTCAAGATTTTTCTCAATACCCCTTGTTGCTCTTTTGTCTTCAAGTTGAAAATCTCTCTTACCTTGCCATTGTTCAATTTCACCACAGCTTTTGTAGCTAAACCTTTAGGCATTTTCACATACTTAATTGCTACTTTATCTATTTGTTCGGCTGCAGTTTTAGTAAGAAAATTCTTATAAACTAAAAACAAAAACACCGCAGCGATAATACAAAAAACGTAATCCATTTCTTTTGGACTCTCCCAATTCGCCATAAATAAGCGCACTAAAGACATCGCCAAAATAACAGCAGACATCAATCGAGAAGAGGTTAACCTTCCTTTGTAATTATCCTGAATAATCAGTTGTTTAGTCTCATTATTAAATGATAGCATAAGTATATTTTTTGATTGTATTCAATCCTACAAAGGTAAGTATTAAACTTTGAAATTGCTCTTTTTTAACCTTTTCACAAGAGATTCTCACAGAAAAATGACCAAATTTTTCTGCCCTGCTACTGCTTGGAAAAAATAGCATCAAAAACAGTAAGTGGTGCATCATCACTTTGTCCTAACAATTGCTTCAATACCGGGGCATATCCCTGGTATAATGCAGCATATTCAAAAACAATTTGCTTGTTTTTCATGATATACCCATCGTAAAAACACGTGTGTAGCTGTCCGATTTTATTGATTACACCTACTTTCAGATAGGGATGCTTCCGACTAAAAGAAGTGATTTTATCCTCCAAGAACAACACCGAAATATCAAAATTCGTCCAACATATTTCATCAAGATTGACAGATAACAACAGTAAAGAATCATCTTTATGCACGACATAATCCATCGTTGCAAAAGGAAATAAAGCACTCAATTCAGCGGTAAAAGCTTGTTTATTCTCGGCATGTAGCGCTATAATAACATAAAGGATTTCCATAGACTTACTTCTTTTATTTAAAGTTAAGCGGTAAAAATGTTAATTCCTTATTTTTAACCTTACGAAATAGTTATTAATTTATTATGTAAGTGAAGATTATGAACTATGGATAAAATTTATCTTGAGGTAAAAAGAATAGTATAAAAATAAAAAGGGATGGTTTACGATTGCAAACCATCCCTTTTTTATCGTAGAAATATCGAATTATCGAACTAATTTTTTGTATCTCAAACGCGTTGGAGCAACATCTCCTAAACGTTTCTTACGGTTTTCTTCATATTCAGAGAAAGATCCTTCAAAGAAGTACACTTGTGAATCTCCTTCAAATGCCAAAATATGTGTACAAATACGGTCTAAGAACCAACGGTCGTGGGAAATCACTACTGCACATCCGGCAAAATTATCCAACCCTTCTTCTAATGCACGTAGTGTATTAACGTCCAAGTCATTCGTAGGCTCATCCAGTAACAACACGTTTCCTTCTTCTTTCAACGTCATAGCTAAGTGCAAGCGGTTACGCTCCCCACCAGATAACGTAGCTACTTTTTTATTCTGATCAGATCCTGCGAAGTTAAAGCGACTTAAATACGCTCTTGAATTCACTTGGCGACCTCCCATCATCATCAATTCTTGTCCATCACAGAAATTTTCCCAAATTGATTTTTCAGGATCAATATTAGAATGTGACTGATCGACATAAGCAATCTTCACAGTATCTCCAATAGCAAATGTTCCAGCATCTGGTGTTTGTTCTCCCATAATCATGCGGAAAATAGTTGATTTACCAGCACCATTCGGTCCAATAATCCCAACGATACCCGCTTGAGGCAACGTAAAGTTTAAGTTGTCATAAAGCAACTTATCTCCAAAAGCTTTTGCAACGCCTTTAGCTTCGATTACATTCGTACCTAGACGAGGTCCATTTGGAATGTAAATCTCTAATTTTTCTTCTAGTTGTTTTTGATCTTCATTCAACAACTTATCGTAGTTCTGTAACCTTGCTTTTTGTTTCGTTTGACGACCTTTTGCTCCTTGACGAACCCAATCCAACTCGCGCTCTAACGTTTTACGGCGTTTAGATGCAGTTTTCTCTTCTTGTTCTAAGCGTTTTGCTTTTTGATCTAACCAAGAAGAATAGTTTCCTTTCCATGGAATACCCTCTCCTCTATCTAATTCTAAAATCCATCCTGCAACATTATCCAAGAAATAACGGTCGTGCGTTACAGCAATAACTGTTCCTTCATATTGTTGTAAGTGTTGCTCTAACCAATGCACAGATTCTGCATCCAAGTGGTTGGTAGGCTCATCCAATAATAATACGTCTGGATTTTGCAACAATAAACGACATAAAGCCACACGGCGACGCTCTCCTCCTGATAACACTTTAATTTGGTGTATCTGGATCTGGCGTACGCAAAGCGTCCATCGCGATTTCTAATTTAGTTTCCAGCTCCCATCCACCTACTGCATCAATCTTATCTTGTAGTACAGCCTGTCTGTCCATGAGTTTCTGCATCTTATCAGCATCCTCATACACCTCTGGCAAACCGAACATATCGTTAATCTGATTAAATTCATCGAGAACAGCTACAACTTCTGCAGCACCTTCTCTAACAATTTCGATTACCGTTTTCTCTTCATCTAATTCTGGTTCTTGCTCTAAATACCCCACAGTAAACCCTGGCGCAAATACAACATCCCCTTGGTAATTCTTATCAACACCAGCAATAATCTTCAATAATGAAGATTTACCTGAACCGTTAAGACCCAAAATACCAATTTTAGCCCCATAAAAGAAGCTCAAATAAATGTCTTTTAAAACTGTTTTGTTTGTTGATGAGTACGTCTTACTCACCTTCGACATGGAAAAAATTACCTTTTTATCGTCTGACATAAAGTAAAAAATTGATTGAATAATGATGTAATGCTCTTGTTATCACTCACCCTGAGTACGAACAATAGCATCGAATACCCCAAAAATACACATTATTACGGAGATAAGAAATAATTTTCAATAGGGCGAAAAGAATATCTTGTTCTTTCTTGTGGTGAGGCGATGAGGGGGTGAGACGGTGAGGTAAGGCGATGAGAGGGTGAGGTGGTAGGCGGTGAGGTCGTGAGGCGATGAGAGGCAAAATCCCGTAGTGGCAAATGGCAATTTGCCAAGTAACAAGATAAATTATGGAAACAACGGATCTATTTCCAGACGAGTTTTTCAAACAGTTTACAATTAAAATCCCGTAGTGGCAAATGGCAATTTGCCAACTAACAAGATAAATTATGGAAACAAAGGATCTATTTCCAGACGAGTTTTTCAAACGGTTTACAATTAAAATCCCGTAGTGGCAAATGGCAATTTGCCAACTAACAAGATAAATTATGGAAACAAAGGATCTATTTCCAGACGAGTTTTTCAAACAGTAATACCCTTTAATCGAGAAATCTTACGACTTCACAAAGAGCAAACAACAAACCTCACCCTCTCACCGTCACACCACCTCATCTCCCCCGCCTCCCCTTTTTTACCACTGCTTCACGTACACTTTTTTTCTTCAACCAGACGAAAATCAAAACAAGCAACTGATAAACAACAGCATACAACGCTATATTATTTTATCAATATTTAATCTAAATAAAAATAAGTTGTATTACATTTGCCCCATCATTAAATAATCAATTATGTTTACCAAAAAATTCACCAATTTCGCAGTGATTTTACTGCTTAGCGTTTTTGTTTTCGGTTGCAGTAGTGACGACTCAACAACAGAAGAACTAACCTTAACACTTGAAGCGAGTACTAAAAACATTTTACTAGGAGAAGACGTTTCTTTTGTTGTATTAGACAACAAGGGGAAAGCAATCACAGACGCTACCATTCTAGTTGACAACAAAGCTATTGTAGGATATACGTATAAAGCACCAGCCGCGGCGATATACCAAGTAGTAGCAACGAAACAAAACTACCAAAGCAGTGCTCCTATTAGCATCACTGTTGCAGAAGAAACGTTAACCATTAAAGCCAATAAAGAAGTAGCTAAGGTTAATGATACTATCACATTCTCTGCTCTTAATAGCGAGCAAAAAGACATAACAACCAAGGTGATTTTTTACGTTAATGCTAAACCAATTGAAGGTAATACTTACACCGTTAAAGTAACAGACGTCCCACATCTTAAAGTTTACGCAGCGCGAACAAACATTAAATCCAATGAAATTGCCATTCAAATAGAGCAAGAACAACACGATCTAGCGCAACTAATCCGTGGAAAATGGAAGTTAGAGAATGCAGCTTCACACGATATCATCTATAATTTTTATGCTGATGATACGTTCAACTTTGTATACTTCGGTACGTTAATGCAAGGAGAATACAGAATACTTGGAGATAAAGTGCACTTAGATGTGATTTCCTCTGGTATGAAAATGACAGATTATTCTATTATTGAAGTTAAAAAGTACATTTCTACTAATGAATTGAATGTACTATTAACCGTATCTGGTATCCATGAACAAGGACAAGCTGGTCGTTTAATCCGCCAAAAAGAAGATGTTACCCTAGATGTACAACAAATGATTGGTACTTGGAAAGCAGAGCTCAATGGGCAAAAAGTCTTTACCATTACATTTAATGACAACGGTTCATGTTCCGTAATCCAAGCAGAAAATGCAACAGGAATTGCAAATATGGAAACCGTACAGTACATGAGTAAATACGAAAAATACTCCGCTAATACGCTTATTTTAGAAAACCGTAACGGTGCCTATACGTATTACTTAACAGTTGAGGAATTTCTCCATGCAAATGAAATCAAAGCGACATTATTTGAATATGTTTTATTCCCTCAGAAATCAAGTGCATTGATTTTGAAAAAAATGTAAGTTGATTCTAATCTATTTCTAAAAAAGAAGCTCATTTGTAGCTTCTTTTTTTTACCCCTATTTTTAATTAAAAACCAGCCAGATAGACACCACACAAAACAACATAAAGCCCGTAAACAAAACATAGTTTTGATACTGATTGACGGTCAAAGGTTCAGTACCCGAGAGTTTGATCAATCCAATAATCGTTGAAAAAGTCAATACAACAATCAAAACGAGACTAAATCCATTAAATCCAGAGGACAAAAGTGAGGAGTAATCGCGTTTTTCCGTTTTCACACGGACCACTTGTTTATACAAAGTCGTTCGACTTAAAACAACAACATCTTCTTTGACAAAATCTTGCTCTAACGAAAACTCCGTTCCCTTATCGGTATAAAAATGATAGCCGGTAACAGTGTCGCTTTTGCCTTGTTTGATGAGGCTATAGGCCACTATTGTTTCCTCAGACTCCTGATAGGGAAACAAGAATAAATCGACAAAAACCATACTGACTGCAAAGAGAATGGCGACCAATCCCCAAACTACGTATCTTCTATTTTTAATATCAAACATGATTATACCCCAACTGGAGAGTTAAACGCGTCTTTCTTTTCATTGCTCAAATCTTAAAAACGGTTAAATCAACTCCTTTTATACAATTGAAAATCCACTATATGTTAAAGTTTTTAAAAATAGTAATTAATCGTTCAAAAACACCCAAAATAATCGATTTTTTATTTGTATATTTAAAGTAATAAAAACACAGAAATTGTATGGAAAGATTTTTTAGAACGATCCGTTTTAAAGACCTACAAGAGCAGGATGTTGATACAAACCAATCTGTAGGCGAAAACTTAAACTATCCACTAGGTGAGGCTGATATGCCAGCTGGACTGTACGTAGATTTAGAAGAGGAAGAAATAGATTATTACGATGAGTACGCAGAGCACCTTGGAATTTAAGCACATAGGATCTTGTAACTGATTATTCGTTTTTGACAAAAAAACAACAATCAATTACAAGATTTTTTATTTTTAACTATTTTCTTCTTTTTAACTAGCTTTTGTAGTTTTAATTCAAGCTAGACCGTATAGTACGCTTTCTTATTTTTTGACGTTGAATGAAACATCAGTCAAAAAAACTTATACGCGTCCTTTTAAGGCATTAAATACCCAAGCGATGGCCAAGAAGCCAACTCCAACAGCTGCAAACCCCCATCCTGCTATTTCGTAGTATTTTAATGTTCCTAGGGCAATTAATACAATTCCCATCAAAATCATAATTAAGGTTGCATACCCTAATATTTTATTCTTATTCAAGTTATTCGCCATTTCCTTTGTTTTAATTAAAGATTTTCATCAACATTTCTTTCAACAAATCACCTTGTGGCAATTGTGCTGCTCCAACTCCTTTTCCTTTTAAATCTACCTCTTTTAAGTGAGCAATAATTTGGCTTACTCTCCTCATTGGATATGTTTTAAAACCCAATTCGTAATCTTTTATTGCGTACTGTACGATTTTTAACTGTCTCATCGCATTCTGCGGTGACTTATCTTGCAGTCCATGATACAATAGCAACTTAGAGAAATAGGCATAAACAATACCAATCGTTACGACAAATGGATTATTTTTCGGGTTTTGTGCAAAGTGGTTAGCTATCTTATAAGCTTGTAATTGATTTCGATCGACAATCGCTTTCATCAATTCAAAATTATTATAATCCTTACTGATACCAATATTCTTTTCGATTACCTCAGCTGTAATAGGCTGTCCTTTAGGTAAAACAATAGTCAATTTATCTAATTCTTTGACAATTTTAGATAGGTCGTTCCCCAAAAACTCAATCAGCATCGCGGCTGATTTAGGATCAATACTATACCCGCGTTTAGCCACGGTTTGCTGCAACCACCCTTCTAATTTATAATCCTTCAAGCGATTACTTTCAAAAAGCACGGCGTGTTTTTGTAGGCTTTTATATAATTTTTTACGCTTGTCAATTGTTTTATACTTATAGCAAAATACCAATACAGTTGAAGGTTGCGGTTGATTGACATAATCATCCAACTGTTCAATAGTCTTGGCCAAATCCTGAGCTTCTTTTACAATGATCACTTGCTTTTCCGCCATCAAAGGAAAGCGCTTTGCATTCGATACAATATCTTGAATGGTAACATCTCTCCCGTAAAGTATCATCTGATTAAATCCTTTTTCTTCTTCAGTCAAGACATTACTTTCGATATAATCCGCAACATTATCAATGTAATAAGGTTCATCTCCCATCAAAAAATACACAGGGGCAATGGTCTTATTCTTAATATTCTTTACGATTTCTTTGAGTTGTTCCAAAATATAATTTACTTAAAATTGTACTATTCGCTTAAACAAATATCTTTGTGTTATGCAAAGATTAAACTTTCCAGCTTTTAATTTCCGATTCAAAAATAGTGAAAATAAGGTAGCTATTTTTGATGTGATCCGTAAAAAATTTATTCTTCTAACTCCTGAAGAGTGGGTAAGACAACATGTCGTACACGATTTAATGGAGCATAAAGGATATCCTATTTCGCTCATTAGTGTCGAAAAGATTGTCAAGATCAACGGAATGAACAAGCGTTATGATGTTGTGGTCTTTAAACCCAACGGGGCAATTGCCATTCTCATTGAATGTAAAGCCCCTTCGGTTGCCATCACCCAACAGACCTTTGACCAAATTGCCCGCTACAATTTTCAACTGCGCGCGGAGCATTTGTACGTAACCAATGGATTGAATCACTACTTCTGCCAGATGGATTACGAGAAAGAAAGTTATTTCTTTTTGCCATCGCTACCGAACTACACTACCTTTACAACTGAATAAACGAGGATTATGGGGAAACAATTTGCACTAGTTGTCTTAAACTGGAACGGCAAAAAACTTTTAGAAACATTTTTACCTGCCATGGAGCAATTTTCACCACAAGCTAACTTGTACGTGGTTGACAATGCATCTACAGATGGGAGTCAAGCGTTTATTCAGGAGGCATTCCCTTCGGTAAAAATCATCCAAAACAACGGAAACTATGGCTATGCAAAAGGGTATAATGAAGGACTAGCTGGCTTAACAGAACCCATTCTCATTTTAATTAACTCGGACATTGAAGTAACGCCCAACTGGCTAACTCCCATTGCAGCTTTGTTTGATGCTAATCCTGATTTAGCGATTGTACAACCTAAGATACTCGATTATAAAAACAAGGCATATTTTGAATATGCAGGAGCAGCAGGAGGCTATATTGACAAATATGGTTTTCCATATTGTAGAGGACGTATTTTTGATTCCATTGAAAAAGACGAAGGGCAATACGATGATGTAGTCGATATATTTTGGGCAAGTGGAGCTTGCCTATGCATTAAAAACGAGGTTTTCCAAGCCTTAAATGGATTTGATGAAGATTTCTTTGCACACCAAGAAGAAATCGACTTGTGTTGGCGTGCTCAAAACAGAGGCTATCGCATTCAATATTGTGGTTTCTCAACCGTATACCATGTAGGTGGAGCAACGTTAAACTACAACAACCCAAGAAAAACCTACCTCAACTTCCGCAACTCCTTGATGATGCTGTACAAGAATTTACCAGCTCATCACAAGTTTAGTACGATATTCATTCGCCTTTGCCTGGATGGCATTGCAGGCGTTCGTTTCTTGTTGCAATTTAAACCCAAGCATTGTTGGGCGATCATTCGATCTCATTTTGCCTTCTATAAACGCATTCCAAAACTCAAAAATAAAGTAGAATTCACAAGTATTAACAATTATTTTACAGAAAAATCCGTAATTTTTTCGTACTTTGTACTTAGAAAAAAGAATTTCATCATAATTCGAAACAAACAATAAATAATTTTTACTCAGATATGCCAGAATTTCAATGCTTTTGGTATATTTGACTCAAAATTCAATCATTTTTTTATTTATGAAAAAAGTAGTTTTAGGTTTATCAGTTTTGGCTCTTGCACTTACGTCTTGTGGTACAAAACAAAAAATTGCTGATTTAGAAGCAAAAAACAAAGCAGTACAAGATTTATTAAACACTTGTACTATCGAATTGAACTCTGCACTTGCTGAGAAAAAAGTTTTATCAGATCAAGTACACGATTTAAAGAAAAACACATCTGATTTGATTAGCAACGTAGGTAACTTAACCATGTTATCTTCAAAAGGTGCTGACAACTTAGAAAAATCTTTAGAAAGTTTAAAAGAAAAAGATTTAAAAATTACAAGATTACAAGACGCACTTACGAAGAAAGACTCTGTGACTTTAGCTTTAGTAAAGAGCGTGAAAAAAGAAGTTGGGTTTGACGATCCAGATATTGAAGTTAACGTAGAAAAAGGAGTTGTATACATTTCAATTGCTGACAAATTGTTATTCAAATCTGCTAGTTACCAAGTTAATGATAAAGCGAAAGCTGTATTAGCAAAAGTAGCTAAGATTGCAAAAAGCAAACCTGATTTTGAATTAATGGTTGAAGGACACACAGATAACGTGCCTATCAAAAACACAATGTTTGAAGATAACTGGGACTTAAGTGTGAAAAGAGCAACTTCTATCGTTAGAGTGTTACAAAAAGATTTAGGTTTAGATCCTAAACAATTAGTAGCTTCAGGACGTGGAGAATATGTGCCTTTAGTTGATAATGATAATGCTGAAAACAAAGCAAGAAACAGAAGAACTAGAATCATCTTGATGCCAAAAATCGATCAATTCTATGATATGATCGAAAAAGAAATGAAAGAAATGAAGAAATAATCATTTTCTGAATAGTAATAAAAGCCACTTGTAATACAAGTGGCTTTTTTTATTTCCTATTCTTCTAAAATTAAAGAATTATTTATTTGTTTCTTTCTAAGAATATTAGTATTTTATTCTTTTATTTAAACCCACTACTAACCATTATTTTCATACATACCTAAACTATGAATCGAATTCAAAAAAACTTTAACAATTTTGACATTATTGGTGATATACATGGCCACAGCAATGACTTAAAAAATTTATTAGGTGCCTTAGGCTACAAGTTAAAAGGGAACTACTATCAACATCCAGAAAGAAAAGTACTCTTTTTGGGCGATTATATTGACCGAGGTGTGAATGTTGTTGAAGTATTAGAAATTGTCAAAAACATGGTAGACAATGGAGAAGCTATTGCTTTAATGGGAAATCACGAATACAACGCCATTTGCTACAATACACTAACTGCTGAAGGAACTTATTTGCGAGAACACAGTAAGAAAAACTTCAATCAACATGCCATTACCATGGCTGCCTTTATGCAAAAACCCAACTTGTATAAAATGTATATTGAATGGTTTAAAACCCTACCTCTATTTTATGAAAATGATTCCTTTCGCGCGATTCACGCTTGTTGGGATGAAGAGAGTGTAGCTTACCTTAAAACACGTCTATTAAATGATTGCTTAACCACCGATTTACTAGAAGAAGCTAATACAGCAGATACTCCTTTATATCATGCTGTAGAAATTGTATTGAAAGGAAAAGAGATAAACTTACCCAACAATCAATCCTTTATTGATAAAGACGGGATTATTCGCCATTCCTTCCGAGTAAAATGGTGGGAAGAACCTAAAAAACCACATACCTTAAGTACTGTAAGCGCCTCGGTGATTAAACACCACACCGATGAGGCTGTAGATATTCAAGAAGTGAATTTCTATACCAAAGACGCAAAACCAGTATTCTTTGGGCACTATTGGATGAAAGTCAATGCAAATCGCACACCAGTGATCTTAACTCCAAATACCTGTTGCTTGGATTATAGTGTAGCCAAAAATGGGCATTTGGTTTGCTATCGCTACAGTGGAGAACAAGAGTTAAACTCCAATGCCATTAACTTCAATAAGGAATAACTAATACGTAGAAGGATTCAACAAATCAATCAAGTCATATTGTAAGATTTTTGGATCCTTTTTCAATGAAAATCGCTTCGTCAAAAACAAAGAAAAGCTTTTATTGGATAGCTGTGTCGTATAGCCCTCCACTTTATCGAAGTACATTGCATTTAGTGACGAGCGTATTCCTACTCCCCATTCTTCTCCTTGATAGGCAAGATTGAGTGTACTCGCTATTTGCCCATTGACATAAAATACCGTATTTCTGGTTTGGAGATTCTCATCAAAGATGCCATTAATCCCCACACTGAAAGATGGTGAAACTAAAAACTTCTTCCAGAGTACCCAATTGTAAGCATAGCCGACAGTTGGACCAAAACTAAAACTTCGCCTGTCATTTCCCTGTATACCTTCAGACAATTCAGGTGTATTTTTAATGACAGTCAAAAAGCTAGTTCCGCCAATCAACAAGGCACCTGCCGACTTTTTCTGTATGCTATTTCTATTGTTCGCTGCTCCAATTGAAAATTTATCAGAATTAAATACATAGGTAAATCGACCTCCATACATATTAATTCTCAAATCATTAAAACTGAGGTATATTTTATTATCCTCATCATAGCGATAAAATCCTTTATATTGTTGAAAATAGAAATCAACCAAAAACTTCTTACCAACCAAATGATATTGCAAATCAACCGTACTACTTTTCCCTTTCTCTTTATCGCGCATTCCAGAAAAACCATGGCGATAACTCAAGGAAGAGTTTTTCCAAGAAAAAGCTAATCCAATATTTAAAGGTCGATTGGGTTCAAACGTAAACTCTTTTTTGTCTTCTTCATAATTGAGAGACAAATACTCTTGAGTCAAACTGGTCGATGCTCCATAGGTATGCTTATATTTTCCAATATACAACGTATCCACTTGAGCCAAACTACAAGTACAATAAAGTAAACCGATGCTTACAACAAGTATGTTCCTTTTCCTCTCCAATCTAAAGTGGTTTATTAAGTGAATAATTCTTCTATTTTCTGAATACCATCACGCTGACAAATAATACGATAACGTTTATATTCTGTATGATCTTCATATTCAATCTGGGAGATAAAATTAATATAATAAACTTTATCTGCATGAAAGCCGATGACTTGTTCATTTTGTTCGTCTAAGCTCAACACCGAAACTTTGGGATTATCCATCCGTTGCAATAAACGCGTGAGATTAAATCGAAAAATATCGTGAACACCTTTGAAAAAATAGGTGCTATTTTTCATCATTTCTCCTCGGTCCAAAGAGACTTTCTTGCGGTATAACAATATTTTTTCATTGTGAATTCTATTTTCAACCTCTAATAGCACTGATCGATTTCGGATATTGAGGATCTCAGAAGGAACTTTTTCATCCGTAATAAAATCAACCGCTTCTTTAATCCATCCTATTTGTTTTCCTTTAATACTTATAGACGTTTTATTGTCAAAGTACTTTCCTCCAAGCTTACCAGCAAAATAGAAGCGCATCAAATCTTTGATTCGATCTTTAAGCATATAACCTACAACCAAAGCAACAAATAAAGGCATCGTAAAGTTGCCGTATTTTTGCTGAAAAGAAAATGCCACAATCGTCGCAAAAACCATAGATATTCCTGCAGCAATACTATAATATACCTGCTGTACAAAAACGCCATCGCTATCTTTTTTCTTATTTGATTCTAAAATCAAATCGGACTCTACGTATTTATTCAACATAGCATAGCGATAAATAACCGCTTGATTGGTTGCCTTTTCATTGGCTTTAATGAAACTATATCCCATGTTCTTCATATAGGCCTGTTCCGATAAAATCAACTGTTTTACTTGATGCTGTAGCAATTGAAAACGTTCATCTGATACAAGCATCAATCGATCTAACAACAAAAAGCTATAACGCAATAAGGTATAGGACAAATATTCATCTGCAAAACTGAAATAGTTTAGATATTCCTTTCCTGTTACCGTTTCATTTTGGTGTAATTCTTCTTTTAATGCTCTATACTTATCGCGGATGGAGATACTTGAATTAACATACGCCTGAACTAAATCCGCATGTTGATCTTCTGTAGCTTGTTTAAAATCAATAACTGCATTGCGCAAGGCACTTCTAAAAATAGCCATGAACATCTTCAGCTGGAATTCTATTTCATAGACATGGATTGCAGTTTCTTCTCTCAATAAATCCTGAGTAGCTGCACTTAAATTATTATAAGGGATTGCTCCTTCATCCACAATAGCAGCGAGCTTATACACCGGCGTAATAAAGCGTATTTTAGACTTTACATCTGAGTAAAACTGATCTTTAGAATAGGTCATCTTATTCAGATCTAACGTATTGGGAACGAAAATCCAAGTATTAATTGTAAAATCGCTTTTATGCTGATTTTCACCCTTTATAAAACCAACTTTCATTTCTAAAGTATACGCATCATGCGACCTAACTTTGATATCTAGCATTTTAATTGTATTTAAAATTACTTTACCCCTACCTGCCTTATGTAACACTTGAAGATCGTCCAACTAACTTCTTCTCAGCGCAGATTTATACAAATTTAATTATAAAAACCACATATTTATACCTTTACCAATTTCAAAGTTTACCTCCCTTTCCTTCTTGTATAGCAAAATGGTTTTCTATGTTATTTCAATTTCCAACCGCCAGCTGTACTAATTATATATAAAGTTTTTGATTCAAATTTACCCCAAACAAAAATCTTTACTTATCTTTCAACTCTCATTGGTAATCACTTTACCTTGATTTAAAAAAACGCAACACTATGAAGGGAATTATATTGGCAGGTGGTTCAGGAACACGATTACATCCTCTTACCTTATCTATATCGAAACAGCTTTTACCCGTTTACGATAAGCCAATGATTTACTACCCTTTATCAACGCTCATGTTGGCGGGAATTCGCGATATCTTAATTATCTCGACACCTCGAGATTTGCCTTTATTTGAATCTTTATTGGGAACAGGTGCACAATTGGGAATTCAACTTTCCTATGCTGTACAACCCCAACCAGAGGGAATTGCTCAAGCTTTACTTATCGCAGAAGACTTTATTGGAACCGATCCTGTTTGTTTAATTTTGGGGGATAATATTTTCTATGGTAATGATTTAAAAAACAAATTACAACAAGCCATCCTTGCAGTAGAAGAAGAAGAAAAAGCGGTTGTCTTTGGTTATACAGTTAAAGATCCGCAGCGCTATGGTGTTGTTGAATTTGATGCACAACACAAGGCTATTTCAATTGAAGAAAAA
Organism: Myroides gitamensis; assembly: GCF_029894455.1. Lineage (NCBI taxonomy): Bacteria > Pseudomonadati > Bacteroidota > Flavobacteriia > Flavobacteriales > Flavobacteriaceae > Myroides > Myroides gitamensis. The sequence continues at coordinate 337,862 of NZ_JARYHN010000001.1, read as the reverse complement.
CCAACCGATCCCAAATCTAACTTTGCTGTAGTTGGCTTATACTTCTACCCAAATAGTGCCGTAAATCACGCCAAAACACTACAACCTTCTGCTCGTGGTGAACTAGAAATAACAAGTTTGAATAATCTATACTTGCAACAAGATAATTTACTAGTCCAGCCCTTAGGACGCGGTTTTGCTTGGCTTGATACAGGAACACACGAATCCTTAGTCGAGGCTACTGAATTTGTAAAAACAGTAGAAAAGAGAACGGGACTTAAGATTGCTTGTTTAGAGGAAATTGCCTTATACAAAAAATGGATTTCCATGGATGCCTTAGCGCAACATATCGCTCCTTATAAAGGGGAATATTACGACTATATTCGAGACAATATTCGTTTCATGCAAAAGTAAACCGCTTACTTTTTTTGCTCAATGCTAGTAATCCAATCCTGATTAGCTAAATACCAAGCTACGGTTTTTCGCATGCCTTCTTGTACTTTTTCAGCAGGCATCCAACCTAGGGCTTGTAATTTTGTAGCATCGATTGCATATCGGAAATCATGTCCTTTTCGATCTTCTACAAAGCGAATCAATTGTCGACTCGTTCCTTGTTCTTGTTTTAATTCTTCATCTAATATTTCGCATAAAAGATGTACAAGTTCAATGTTTTTTACTTCATTAAAACCTCCAACATTATACGTTTCACCAGATTTTCCATGATCTAAAATGAAGCGAATCGCTTCTGCGTGATCTTCAACATACAGCCAATCGCGGATATTTTCTCCTGTTCCATAAACAGGAATAGGCTTTTGCTGTAAGATATGTTGAATCGTTAAAGGAATTAATTTTTCTGGATATTGATTAGGTCCGTAATTATTAGAGCAATTGCTAATCAAATAAGGCATTTGATAGGTTTCTCCATACGCGCGAACAAAGTGATCAGAACTAGCTTTAGAAGCAGAATAAGGCGAATTAGGCGAATAGGCCGTCGTTTCTGTAAACAAACCTTCACTCCCTAAAGTTCCATAAACCTCATCCGTACTAATGTGGTAAAATACTTTTCCCTCCCAATTGTGTTCCCATAATTGGCGAAAAGCATTCAGTAGAACAACGGTTCCCATTACATTTGTTGTTACAAAAGCCAACGGATCAGCGATAGAACGATCGACATGGGATTCTGCAGCTAAATGAACAACATGGGTAAATTGATAGGTTTCAAATAATTGCTGAATGAAATATTCATCGCGAATATCCCCTTGTACAAATTGATAATTGGGATATTCCGCTATATCTTGAATATTAGCTAGATTACCAGCATACGTTAGTGCATCTAAATTGACAATTATATCATCGGGATAAGCCGTTACAAATTTGCGTACAACATGACTTCCTATAAAGCCAGCACCGCCTGTAATTAAAATGCATTTTGAAGATTTCATTTGCTTGTCTATTATCAATAACAAACAAATATAGCTATAAAAAAGCTACGCATACCTCGATATGCGTAGCTTAATTTAATCAAAAAAGGCCTATATAGTATAGACCTTTTTGTATTAGTTATTTAACATAACAGGCATTACAAGCATAGTTACTGCTTCTCCATCTTCTAGACCATCTACTGGTGTTAAGATACCTGCTCTGTTTGGTAATGACATTTCTAATTGAATCTCATCTGATTGAAGGTTGTTTAACATCTCCAATAAGAATCTTGAATTAAATCCGATTTGCATATCGTCTCCTTGATAATCACAAGTTAAACGCTCATCTGCTTTGTTTGAGTAGTCAATATCTTCTGCTGAGATATTCAACTCTGTACCTGCAATACGCAATCTGATTTGGTGTGTAGTTTTATTTGCATAAATAGCCACACGACGAACTGAATTCAAGAATTGAACTCTGTTCAATAATAATTTATTCGGGTTTTCCTTCGGAATTACCGCTTCGTAATTTGGATATTTCCCATCGATTAAACGACACGTTAATGCATAGTTATCAAACGTGAATTTTGCATTCGAATCATTAAATTCAATTACTACATCCGCTCCAGACGCCATTAAAATATTCTTTAAAATATTCAATGGTTTCTTTGGCATGATAAAACTAGCTTCACTTGGTGAAGTTATATCTGTACGAGAATATTTAACTAACTTATGTGCATCCGTAGCAACGAAAATTAATCCTGTCGGTGCAAATTGGAAAAATACCCCTGACATTACTGGTCTTAAATCGTCGTTACCTGCTGCGAAAATTGTTTTGCTAATTGCTGTTGCTAATACACCAGCTGACACTTCTGTTCTTGATGGATCTTCTAAGCTCTCTGCTTTAGGGAATTCATCTCCTGCAGAATAAGCTAAAACGTATTTTCCAACATCTGAACTAATTTCAATCGTATTGTTTTCCTTTACTGAGAAAGTCAATGGTTGCTCAGGAAATGTCTTTAATGTTTCCAACAATAACTTAGCAGGAACAGCAATACTTCCTTGACTAGTTGATTCTATCTCTAGACTAGCAGACATTGTTGTTTCCAAGTCAGACGCTGAAACTCTCAAGATATTATTATCCAATTCAAACAAGAAATTGTCTAATATATGTAAGGTATTACTACTACTAATAACACTTCCTAATACCTGTAATTGCTTCAACAAATAGGAACTCGATACTATAAATTTCATATTAAAATATTTTTATACGTAAAAGGCTTTACACCTACAAATATATTCGATTAACTTCAATAATAAAAGTAGAATTTGCACTACTTTTTAACAAAAGCCTTTCTTTTAAAGAAAGAAAACAAAAATCCAATCACCAACAGAACGACAATCGGAACAACTAACACAATAATTTGGATGGTTGTATGCTTTTCAAAAACCTTCATCTTATCTAAAACTGGAATTTTAACTTCCTTAGTACGAAGGTTAATCAGTCCAGAATCATCCAATAAATAGTTCACCGCATTGAACAAAAATTCTTTATTTCCGTATAGTTTATTGGTCCATTTATCATAGCCCAATTCCATCGGTTGATAGTCTTGATCCAATTGATTTTTGATGATATCTCCATCACTTATCACAATCATTTTCGTTTCTTCACTTTGTTTTTTCGCATTTGGTAAAGCAAATGGCAATACTCTATTTTCAAAAACAGACTTGAATTGCCCTTCTAACAGTACCCCCAACACATAATTTCCTTTTCCCTCATATACTTCAGGAGTCGTTTCTTCATTGAGCATATCCAAGGTAATCTCCGCTGGAGTACCAACAGTCAAGGAATATTGAGACGATTGTAAGAGTACCGTTTTGCGAATACCGTTTTTCAATGTATCAATTGGCGAAGCAAAATCCATGCGAACCCCTTCAATATTCTTCACTATAGGATGATTCGATTCTGGATAAACAAAAGGAGCAAATTTCCAAATAAACTCCCCGTATTGTGTTTCACTTCCTTGACGTCCCAATGCTAATTTTATCGGAGTTGCCACCTCATCTTTTACCAAAAGAGGATTAATGCGTACGCCGTATTTGAAAAGCATTTCTCCCAAAGACTGATCCTTTGGATAAGCCAACATGGTTCCTTTGGCACGTAAACTATCAAAATCAGCTTGTACTTGATCTAACAACCACAAGGTTTTGCCTCCATTCATGATGAATTGATCCAAAACCTCTATCTGTTTTTCATCAAATTCTCGCGTTGGTTTAGCCACAATAGCCAAATCATATTCCTGCAATTGCGCTAGCGTTTTTTCTGGCGCTTTAGCAACTGAATCTAATGTAAAAGGTGCAATGTGATAATTCTCTTTAGCCGAAATTAAAAAATCTGCGATATACTGATCCTCTAATTGACCATTGCCTTTTAAAATCGCAATCTTTTTCGATTTAGGCGTATTAATCTTTGCAATAGCTTCCGTAAAAGCATATTCTAAATGTTGAATAGACGTCAATACTTTCTCTTCGGTATTCGCTCCAATCATATTTTTCAACAATTGAACTTTTACCATTTGTTCCCCTTTGCTAACAAAAGCCCAAGGAAATACTAAAGATTGAGATTGAATCCCTTTATCATTAACCGTTAAGGTAACGGGCTTAGCCCCTAGCCCATACAGGTTACTTACAATTTGATCTTCTGTTCCGCCTCCTTCTTCTAAAGGATTGACAAAACGGAATAAAATATTTGAATTTTCAGCACTAAACTCTTCTAGCAATTGGCGTGTTTCTCCTTGTAGCTTGACAAACTCTTGAGAAAATTGACCTTCTAAAAGCACCTCAATTAAAATAGGTTCTTGTACCTGATCGATAATTTCATTGGTGATTGGAGAAAGGGTGTAACGCTTGTCTTGTGTCAAATCGAAACGATGATGTACAACTGCTCCGATACCGTTTAACAGTACAATTCCGGCAATAAAACTACCAAGCTGAACAATATTTTTCTTTGTCTCTCTTTTCATTATTTTCGCAATTGATTAATTCGGAATACAGTCAAACTCAAAAATAAAGCAGAAAAGGAGATAAAATAAAGTAAATCTCTTGTATCAATTACTCCCCTAGAAATACTGCTAAAATGAGCATGTATTCCCAACTTGCCAATACCGTGTAAGGCTTGTACACTATCCAAAAAAGTTAATCCATAAGAAGCCAACAGACAAAACAGGACAGCTAAGATAAAAGAGACCACCTGATTACTTGTCAAGGAAGAAGCAAAAAGCCCCATGGCTACATAGGCTGCCCCTAAAAATAGAAGTCCTAAATACGAACCAATCACACTTCCTAAATCAAAGGTTTGTCCTGCTAAGAGATACTCCTGCAACACCCAAACGTACACTAAGGTAGGTAGGATAGCTAAGAGTACAAGTGTGAGTACTCCAAAAAATTTACCCAACACAATTTGCCAAGGAGACAACGGTTTGGTTAAAAGCAATTCTATGGTTCCTTGTTTAATTTCTTCTGAAAAACTTCGCATAGTCACCGCGGGAATTAAAAATAAAAATACCCAAGGAGACAAAAAGAAAAAAGGAGATAAATCGGCAAATCCACTTTGGGGGATATTATAATCTCCATCCAAGACCCAAAGGAAGATTCCATTAACAATCAAAAAGACAATGATTACTAAATAACCGATTGGCGATCCAAAAAAGGATTTAATTTCGCGCAAACACAGTGCTTTCATATAGTAAATGCGTTTATTTTAACGTAGCGTATTTATCCACACTCCACGCTTCAGCTTTTTCTTTGAATAATTTCTTGAAATAAGGCCAAACTTCTCCAAACAACGTTGATTTTTTATACGTATCTAAATCTGATTCTTCAGTCCAATAGCTGTAAGTAAAAAAGATATTCGGTTGATGTTTATCTCTGTATACTTCTAGAAATTGACAACCCGGAAAGTTACGAATTTGGTCTTTGTATTTTTCAAAATGATTTAAAAAATCATCTATTTTATCCTCTTGTAAGGTAAGTTTTACGATACGTACAAACATATTTTTTACTTTAGATTACTCTTCACTAAATTCTATAAACAACTGATCTTCTAAATGCACGCCTAGTAACGTTCGGATAGAACCACCAGGTTCATTTGTTGTTGAATACATAATCGCCACTACCAATTGTCCAACTTCATTAAACAAAGCGAGTAATTCTCCAGCTTTATTGAGCAATTCACTTGGATCATTGACATTGAAATCAGCGTAGTATTCATTTATTTTTGTAATTGTACGATTTTTTATTCGAATACCAAAGTTTCTTCCTCTTCCCACTTGTTCAAACAATTCTCTCGAAATATTTGTCACTAGATTTCCGAATTTATCTTCATACACGTATGTTCCAATAATAAGATTTGGTTTAACGGTAAGATTTTCAAGCAATAAGTTCATCTTATACAAAGAATCAATCGGTTGTCCGATTGCTTGTAACTCTTTTCCTTCACACAATTGATACGCACAGTACACGAATACGTCATTTGTACTCATGCCTTCCACGTGATTAATCGCAACCGCTTCTTCAAACTCGTGCGTACCGAGTGCAACTGCAATTGCCCCATTATCCGTTCCGATAAAGTAATGGTCTTGATATTTCACGCATATAGCGGCCGAGAAAGGCAAGATAGCAGAGGCTACAGATAGAATATGAATAGTTCCTTTTGGAAAATGACTATACGCCATAGAAAGCACAAAACCAGCATCCGCCACTCGATAGTTTCTCACTCCATGAGAAATATCAACTACATTACAATTTTGAATATTAGAATATATCTTCCCCTTTAAAACGCCTACATAATAATCTGTATATCCAAAATCAGTTGTTAATGTAATTATTCTCTGCATTATTTTTTAGTCTCTATTTTTATAAGAAAAATCAATTTTTTATAGTAGATTTGAAATACAAAATTAGACTATTTTTTTAATTAATTCGTATTAGTATTGAACGAAAGAATAATAGAACTATCGGAAATTAGCCCTAAAGAGTTTTGGGGACCTCAAGACATCCACTTAGACGTTTTAAAAAAGCTTTACCCTCGTGTTAAAATAATCGCAAGAGGATCTCTATTAAAAATATATGGAGAGGAAGAAGTTTTAGATGAATTTGAACGAAAATTTGTCCGTTTGGTCAAATACTTCACTCGATATAATAAGATTGATGAAAATGCGATTGAGCGCATTGTATTGGATAGTGACATCCAACAAACCACTGCTTTAGACGATGTCTTGGTGCATGGTGTTGGAGGAAAACTAATCAAGGCTATGACGGAGAATCAGCATCGATTAGTCAAATTTGTAGAGAAAAACGACATGGTTTTTGCCATAGGCCCTGCGGGTACTGGAAAAACCTATACGGGTGTTGCTTTGGCCGTTCGCGCCTTAAAGAACAAAGAAGTGAAGCGTATTATTCTAACACGTCCTGCAGTGGAAGCTGGTGAAAACTTAGGTTTCTTGCCTGGGGATATGAAAGAAAAATTAGATCCATACATGCAACCGTTGTATGATGCATTGCGAGATATGCTTCCGCCACAAACCCTAGAAGATTATTTATTCAAAGGCGTGATTCAAATTGCACCTTTAGCATTTATGCGAGGTCGTACCTTAGATAATGCTTTTGTCATTCTAGATGAGGCACAAAATACCACGCATTCTCAGATGAAAATGTTTTTGACGCGTATGGGAAAAAATGCCAAGTTCATCATTACTGGAGACCCAGGACAGATTGACTTACCGCGCAAAGTTTCTTCTGGATTAAAAGAAGCAATAGAAATTCTGAAAGACGTTGAAGGAATTGGCATGCTTTACTTGGATGACAAAGATATTGTACGCCATAAATTAGTAAAACGCATTGTAAATGCTTACAAAATTGTGGAAGACAGACGAGATACTATCAAACCAGATGATATAAAAAAGGTTGAAAACAATTAAGTTTTCAACCTTTTTTTTAATATTCAATTATTTACTCCCAATGTTATACGTTATAGGTATCTCTGAAAAATTGTAATTTTAATTCTTCTCCTATAAACAAATTCAAATCATCTCCATCTAACTCGTAACGATCACACTCTTCAAGAATTTCTAACAATTCTTTTTCTTTGCTTTCGTTCAAAGAAACATAGTCCGGAGACAATACGATTTTAAAAGCGATGCTCTCTCCTTCACAACGGAGGTCACCATAAATCATGTGATTTCCACCACTTCCAGAAAAGCTACGTGTATTTACATCAATACACACTAAAGGAATTTGATTAATTCCCAACTCTTCTATTCTCTTATTTTCAAAAGCTTTGAATACCCAGTTTCCAGATAATTTCTTATCGTATAGGTAATGTCCAAAGCATGCGAAATCTGTTTCAATACCATCTTTCTTGCTCAAGCTAACAGCAACTGAATGATCAAATCTTCCATCTAAAAAAGAACGAGCGCTATCATCTTTATAAATGACAATTTCGATCTTCTCATTTGCAGTCGATGATCGGTATACTCTTCCCTCTCCTTCAATTAGGGGTTCTTCATAAGGAAAAACGATTTTCACATTCGGTTTCATACTAGCATAAACAATCCCTTTCTTGCTGATGGTGATTGTTTGTAAAGAATCTTGTGCTAATATTTTAAAAAACACACCTTCTGAATCCTCTTTCTTTAAGAGGTCCAGTTGTTTTGTATCATTTTCTTTTTGTCCCTTTTCAGTTAAATTATCACTTCCACAAGAGGGAAACAATGAAACAGTTAAAGCCAATATCATATTCTCAATCTTTTACGTTACAAAGATAATCCCAAACAACATACCAAAAAAAACGAACTTTTTTTATTTAGTAATACTTTAACGTTTATTACTCATTATTTTAGAATTTCAATTATAAAATTAAATAAATAATTAGGAACAAAAAAATAATATCACCTAAATATAAGAAGTAAAATCAATAAATTAACAAATAGATAAAAACTGAGATAAAATATTTACATTGAGACCAATTAACAATTTTAACTCCTCTTAACCTCAAACCCCTTAATAAAAACAAAAAACAAAAAAACATTTGCCTTCATTCTGCTTACAAATTTGATTTTCACCGCTACAAAAAAAGGAAAACTTGAGGTTAACCGCCTCATTTTGGGGCAAAAAAAAACTGTTTACACCTCAAAGGGAGAAACAGTTTCACATGCGTAGACCACTAATTTTGAAGTCGAGAAATAAGTCCATCTTTACAATAAAGCCGTTTTATATCCTGTTTGGCGAAGACAAAACATCAAATCTTCTTCATTATTACTTATACAATACACGCGTATTGTTGAATTGTCTTTTTTCTGAAAAATAGGTTTAAAACTTTTTGGTAAACTAGCATAAAATGGATCCATTTCTTTTAATTCATACTTTGGATCTATATCTACAGTAACCAATACTACGAACTCATTTGCTTTTAATACAATTGGTAATTTCATATATCTTATTTTTTAATTCTATCGAAATTTAAAAAAAATTTCAGACAATTCATATTTCATTATCAAAAATCTTCTGTAATGTCAACTAAAAACGCACAGATAAAATAACTCTTCTGAAATTTAATTCATTTTTTTTCAGCATTATTATTTAATAAGTAACAAAAATGCATTCTTAAAAAGAATACATTGGTCAATATTTCATTTGTTTTACACTATTAAATAAATGTTATATTCGAATAGTATAAGCTATTTTACCTACTTTTGTTTCATCTAAAAACAGTAAGAGCACATAACAACTTAGAAAATGCAAAACATTCCTAGTGTTAACTTACGTGATTTCCTATCGGATGACCCGGTACGTAAACAAAAGTTTGTAAATGAAATCGGCCAAGCCTACGAAGAAATTGGATTCGTAGCATTAAAAGGACACTTCTTAGATGATCAATTAGTTGAGAATCTGTACACTGAAGTTCGCAATTTTTTCAACCTTCCTTTAGAGACCAAAAAGAAATACGAAATCCCTGGCATTGGTGGCCAAAGAGGATATGTATCTTTTGGAAAAGAACATGCCAAAGGAAGATCAGAAGGAGATTTAAAAGAGTTTTTTCACTTTGGGCAGTATGTTGAAGACAATCCCGAATTAGAAAAAAGTTATCCTGCCAACGTAACCGTTGACGAATTACCTCAATTCAATCCTATTGGAAAAGAAACGTATCAAATGTTAGAAAAAACAGGAGTTTACGTTTTACGTGCATTAGCGATTTACTTGGGACTTGATGAATTTTACTTCGATAAGTTCGTCAAAAACGGAAACAGTATTTTAAGACCTATCCACTATCCACCAATTACGGATGAGCCTAAAAATGCAGTTCGCGCAGCAGCTCACGGAGATATCAATTTGATTACGCTACTTATGGGCGCGCAAGGTAAAGGATTACAAGTACAAAATCACAAAGGCGAATGGATTGATGCTATCGCTGCAGAAGATGAATTAGTAATCAATGTTGGAGATATGTTATCTAGACATTCGAACAACCGATTGAAATCTACTATTCATCAAGTGGTTAATCCACCGAGAGAACTATGGAGTACTTCTCGTTATTCGATTCCTTTCTTCATGCACCCTATTAGTGAAATGCCACTCAATTGCTTAGACAATTGCATTGATGAAGCTAATCCTAAAAAATTTGAGGATATCACAGCAGGTGAATTTTTACACCAACGCTTGGTTGAATTAGGTTTAATTAAATAGTTTTATTGGAGATGGGGTTTGGTTATGAGTTATGGGTCATGAGCTACAAAACATCATAAACATCCCTTTTCCCATCTCCAATTTCCATTTTCTCCTCTCCCATTTTCCCTTTTTTTACTATCTTTGAGTAATACCAATACAAGTAGATCTATAAATCCAAATTAAAATAATGGCAAAGAAAATCAGTAGTTTAGAAGACTTAGGTGGTTTTGTTTTTTCAACAAATAAGGACTTTGAATTCAGTCAAGAAGAAGTAATGGATACATTATCTCCTAATGAACAACGATTGGAAGCTCATTTGGACAAGAAAAACAGAGGTGGTAAGGTGGCTACAATCATCAAGGGTTTTGAAGGAAACGAAGATGATTTAAAAACATTAGCCAAAGAATTAAAAACACTTTGTGGCGTTGGAGGGAGTGCTAAGGATGGTGAAATTATCATTCAGGGAAATTTTCGTGATAAAATCATGGAGTATTTACAAAAAAAAGGCTACAAAGTGAAACGTGTAGGCGGATAAAAAAGGAATAATATGAAAATAAAATCATCTGAACTTATTTTAAATCCTGATGGTAGCGTTTACCACTTGAATTTAAGACCTGAGCACTTAGCAGAGAATATTATCTTCGTAGGTGATCAGAATCGAGTAGATCGAATTTCGAGACATTTTGATACTATTGAATTTTCTACACAAAAAAGAGAATTCAAAAACGCAAACAGGTACGTATAAAGGCAAGCGTTTTTCTGTAATTTCAACAGGTATTGGTCCTGATAACATTGATATTGTGGTAAACGAAATTGATGCTTTATTCAATATTGATTTAGAAACTAGAGAAATTAAAAAAGAACTGACTTCAGTGAATATTGTGCGTATTGGTACTTCGGGATCTTTACAAGCGGATATTCCTGTTAATAGTTTTGTTTTATCTCAATATGGCTTAGGACTAGACAACATGATGCGTTCGTATCTTATAGAGGATATTACGGATTATACCATGGAAGAAGCTTTTATTGCTCATACCCAATGGGATTTGAGAAAAGGACGTCCTTATTTCATTCAAAATAGCCCTTGGTTAGAAGAGAAATTGAGCAGTGATCAAACCTTTAAAGGAATTACAGGTACTGCTGGTGGATTCTACGGCCCACAAGGCCGTGTGTTGCGTTTAGGGATTCAAGATCCAGAATTGAATCACAAAATTGACAATTTTAAGTTTAACGACTACCGCATTACCAATTTTGAAATGGAAACTTCAGCTATCTATGGATTAGCTAAATTGCTAGGACATCACGCTGTTTCCTTGAATACCATTATCGCGAATAGAGCCAATGGTACTTTTTCAGAAGATCCATATGCAGCTGTAGATCAATTGATTCTTTATACCTTAGATAAATTAAGCCAAATTTAATACTATATATCGCTTCTTGATACTAAAAAAGCTCAGCTAAGGCTGAGCTTTTTATTTTTTATAATACGCTTGAAGGTCAAACCCCAACAATGCGTTATACTTTTCGTACTGTTCATCTATCGTTGCCGTGAGGTGAATTTGCTCTTTTGTCACAGGATGCTCAAAAGTTAACTCAACAGCATGAAGCAACATGGCAGTAAGACCAAATTGATCCAACCACAATTTATTTTGCTTATTACATCCGTGGGGTCTACTCCCCAAAATTGGATGAAAAATATGTTTGAAATGTTTGCGCAATTGGTGTTGTCTTCCCGTTTCTGGATAGGCTTCTACCAACGAATAACGCGAAGTAGTATGCTTGCCAAAAGGAATCGCTGCTTCTACTCGTTGTAAAGTTTTATAGTACGTCTTTGCCTCTTGCAATTGTCCGCTATCATTTGTCAGTGCATAATCAATGGTCTCCTCATCTATCGTATATCCTCTCACTATAGCCATGTATTTTTTCTCCACTTGTCGAGTAGCAAAAATTTCATTGAGTTGTTTTAAAACCTCTTTACTCAAAGCAAATAATAATACACCCGATGTTTTGCGATCCAATCGGTGTACAGGATATACATATTGCCCAATCTGATCTCGCAAAATTTGAATGGCATATTCTTGAATATCGCTTGCAATAAAAGACTTGTGTACTAATAAATCACGAGGTTTATTAATCGCTACGATATATTCGTCTTGATACAAAATTTCTAACATGCCGCAAAGATACTTCAACTTGATTACTACCAAAGCCATTGGTATAATTTATAATCTTCATTTTTAAATAAAATAATACATTTGCGTACTTTTTTGCATCGTATATGACAACTCAAATAGCTCAGAAAAAAGGTGTTTTTGCTCTTATTAAACAATCCTTTTCCAATGAAACAATCGATTTAACGAAAATTCCAACGAATAAGGCAGTTCTACTCTTGGCTATTCCCATGATGTTTGAAATGCTGATGGAATCCGTTTTCGCTTTAGTGGATTTATATTTTGTCGGGCATCTGAAAGAAAGTGCTTTTGCTATTCAAACTGTAGGACTTACCGAATCGCTCTTGTCGATTATCTATGCTATTTGTATTGGTATTAGTATGGCAGCCACTGCTATTATTGCTCGTCGTATTGGAGAAAAAGATAGAGAACAAGCCTCTATTAATGCCGCTCAAGCGATTTCTATTGCCACCATCATCACTATCGTTTTGAGTGTCTTGGGCTTTATTTTTGCCAAAGATTGGTTGATTTGGATGGGTGCTTCAGAAGAATCGGCAGAATATGGTTATGGTTATACGCGCATTTTACTTGTGAGTTGTGTATCGATTATGATGCTCTTTCTAATCAATGGTATTTTTCGCGGAGCAGGAAATGCTGCGATTGCCATGAAAAGTTTGTGGTTTGGTAATTTATTCAATATTATACTTTGCCCCATACTCGTTCGCGGTTGGTGGATCTTCCCAGAAATGGGATTAGATGGAGCTGCCTATTCAACAGCTATTGGACGCAGTGTAGGGGTATTATATCAGATTTACTATCTCACGCGAAAAGATTCCTTGATTCAACTCAAATGGCACTATTTCAAAATGCAGGGAGAAAAGGTTTGGCACATTCTAAAAATTGCTATTCCGGGTATGATTCAATATATGATTTCAACATGTAGTTGGGTGATTTTAGCGCGTATTGTTGCGCAAAGTAGCGGAGAAATTGGGTCTTCTGGTTTCTTAACGTGCTTGCGCTTGATGATTTTCTTTATTTTACCAGCTTGGGGATTGAGTAATGCTGCTTCTACTTTAGTAGGGCAACATTTGGGAAATAAAGATCCACAACGAGCGGCTCAATCTGTCATGACTACATTAAAATACAGCGTTATTTATATGTTAGTTGTGACCGTTATCTTCTTTACTATGGCAGATTATCTAGCTTCTATTTTTACCACACAAGAAGATATTAAATCCGTTACTATTTTAGCCATGTATATCGGTGCTAGTGGCTTTATCTTTTACGGAATAGGAATGACGTTAATGAATGCTTTCAATGGAGCAGGAGATACTTTAACCCCTTCTATTTTAAACTTTGTCGGATTCTGGTTGTTCCAGATTCCCCTAGCCTATGCGTTAGTATACTATTTCAACTGGGGATCAGAAGGCGTATTCATCGCAATTCCTGCGGCAGAAACACTGATTGCAGTTTTGGCCTTTATTGCCTTTAGAAGAGGAAAATGGAAGTTGAAACAGGTGTAATGGGGATGGAAAAAGGTTAGAAGTTATGGGTTAGAAGTTATGGGTGTGGGAGATATGGGTTAGGAGTTAAGGGTGAAGGGTGAAGGGTGAAGGGTGAAGGGTGAATTTTTCAATCATTAGATAAATTTGCTTTTTATGATTAACCTCTATCAAGGACGTACAAACCATTAAAAATAATGCTTTAGAATATTGTAACCCCAAAAAGTTTTTATGAAATCAGAAGATTAATTAAAAAAACAGTCAACCAGTATAATAATACCAGGTCTCATCATTTAATAATAACAAAAATGAAACGGGGTTTCATTTAAAAATAAATGGTTTGGAAAAAGTACTTTTTCCAAACCATTTATTACTATATTTAATAATGAAGTTAATGTTTAAAAACAATCCCCCTATTTAGGGACGTTCAACCCATAACTCTTAACTCATACCCCTTTTCTAATCATATCCACATGTGGAATACCATCTTCTAAATACTCTTCCGAAGCTGGTTCAAATCCAAATGATCCATAAAATTTCTTCAAATACGATTGTGCGCCGATTTGGATGGCTTGAGCACCGAACTCCTCTTCAATTTTCTCTAATGCCAAGTCGATTAAAACTCTTCCCAATCCATCTTTTCTATACTCCTGATGAACTGCTACCCTTCCGATTGAAATTTCTTTATAGCTCAAACCTGGAGGAACAATTCTCGCATAAGCAATTACATTTCCGTGTTGTGTAGCAAACACGTGTAAGCAATTTTTATCTTTTCCATCTAGTTCTGGATAAGGACAATTTTGTTCCACTACAAAGATATTAGTACGTAGTTGCATGATATCATACAATTCATCCAACGTCAATTCTTCAAACGCTTTTGTATGCCAATGAATGCTATTCATAACTTAATTAATTTAAGGCAAAAGTAAAAAAAATATGGGTATTCCGATGTGATGTTATTCCATTTTATCGAGTAGTTCATCATTTATTGAAGTAGTAACAAATAAACGCCTACAGCAAAGCCATTATTCAAAACATGAAAGAAATAGCCATACCAAAAACCAAAACGCATGCGCAAATATCCCATTCCCAATCCTAGTACAAACTGTGGTAACGTAATAAGTGGAGCTAAAAGGATAACACGCAAGGGAAACTCTTCAAAATTAAAAATGTGTATTGCAGCAAATGCAACCGAAGCGATATAAAAAACCACGGGAAAACGGGCAGTCCACCAATGCGCAACACGCGTCTGGTATTTCAAACACGAGAAAAGAAATAAAGCTAATAGTAGACCCGAAAAAATATAGAGGTACATTGGTCCTTGAGGACTGATATTTTCAACAATCGGAAAAGCAGCTTGCGTCATATAAGCCGTAAATGCAAGGACACCTATAATCACATTTCTCAAGCGAAAACGCATCGCTAATCGAAAAGCAACTTCCTCTAGCAATGGACCGAGAAGCACTGCAAAACCAATAAACCCAAAAATTCCTATTTGTTCCATGACTTCTTCAAAACGGTCATGCATGGGAATATCAATAAGAGAATCTAAAAGTGCCCCACCAAAAATGATAAATACAAAAAGGCATAACCAAAGCCTAAAAGACAAAAACAACGCTTGTTTTTTATATTGAATCCAGGGTTGTATATGAGGTCTTCTCAAAAACAATAGAAAATCCTGTAGTAATTCTTTTGTTGACATATTCTTTTCTTTACAACTCTTCAAGATAATAAAAAAAGGTTACTCTTTTCAGAATAACCTTTCTTTATTATTTTTTTATTTCATTTTAGAACAACCCTTTCAACGCATCAATCGCGCCTCCTAATCCTTCTTTTCCACCAGTTAGAGAACCAAGCATATCTTTAATTTCTCCTCCATTTCCATCGCTCAAACCACCAATTAAATCAGTCAGTTGAAATCCACTTTCTCCTCCTTGTACTTTAGAAACAATCATTTCAATTACAGATGGAATTACCGTATCTGCAAAATTTGACGCAACGCCTTCTGGCAATCCTATTTTCTCTGTCAAACCAGAAACTAAGTTTCCAATCATTCCTGACACCATCGGATTTGATGTTAAATTACTAACACTTCCGCTCAAAAGATCAGTTAATCCACTGATATTACCACTGCTAATGCTGTCTTTGAATCCGTTGATAATACTATCTCCCGTTTCTTTTGTAACAGCCGAAGTTAAGTCGTTTGAAATCGCTGAACCGCTGATTTCTTTCGCACTTACTTGCTCAATTAATTTTGTAATTTGCTCTACCATAGTTTTTATTATTTCAAATAAAACTAAGCAATTAATTCAACAAATCTTTTATTTTAACAGTTATTTCAGACCAAACAGCATGCTGACTTTCATGAGTTGCTGTTGCGATATTTGGTGACAGTGAAAAAGCAGGTTGCATCAATACTTGAATTACGGGATGTGGTTCTTCTTCGAATCGATCTAATCCGGCAAAAAGGATGGTTTCCTTGTTTACCTCATCAACTAAATCAACTTCATTAATAGCCTCTGGATAAGCACAATTGATTACGCCTATGAGGTTCTCCGCTTTTTCAAACGACTCTTTATTCACGACATAGCGTTGAAAGTATTTGGTATGAACAGAGATAAAATGCGCTTGTTCAAGTAACTCCTCCATCGCTATGGATTCCATCGCTACAGGAAACACAATTCCATTAGGCAGTTCAAACTCTGTTTTTATTTTTGGTGTAGAATTGTCCGTATAAACAACGTGCATACCCAATCCCAGCGCTTTTTGTGCTAAAAACTGTCCTACTAGGTTCATCCCTATAATTCCCAAGGTTTTTCCTGACACCTCAATACCAGAGCTATACGATTGTTGTAAAGATTTAAACATCGTATCCCCTTCCAATGGCATATTTCGATTTGCTTCTTGCAGTAATCTAGTTCCACTAAATAAGTGAGCCAACACCATTTCTGCCGTTGCATTAGCCAATGATTCTTCTGCCCAAATTACAGTAATTCCATTACTCTTGATGTGATCAATAAGTTCTAAACTCACTACAACCCCTGCAAAAACAATGGCCTTTAAATGTTTTAATTCGTCAATCATCGTTTTGTTCAACAACGTACCTTGCTGTACTAACAAAACCTCAATGTCATTTTTTTTCGTATAAGCTACGAGTTGTTCATGCGCTACACGTACTTCTTTTATTTCAAATCCTAACGATTCTAATGCTTGTTTACTATTTTCTGGTATACCATCATTGGCTAATACTCTCATTGCATTCTAATTTAGTAAGTTAGACTAAGGTCTTCATCTGTTGTAATACCGTAGTTAGTGTCTCTACACTTGAAAGAGATACAGCATTATACAAAGATGCACGGTATCCACCTACCGAACGATGTCCCTTAATATTGGTAATCTGAGCTTCTGTACACAGTTGGTCAAATATAGCATTCAGCTGTTCATCTTTGAACGTAAATGTAACATTCATCTTCGATCGATCTTCTATTGCTGCTGTTCCAGATATAAAATCTAAATCATCTAACGTTTGATATAACAACGCTGCTTTTTTATTGTTGATGGCTTCAATCGCTGCAACTCCTCCTTGTTGTTTCAGCCATCTCAGGTTTAACAAACACGTATAAACGGCAAATACATTGGCTGTATGATATAAACTATCTTTAGCTATATGTTCTTGGTAATCCAGCATTTGTGGAATGTCTCTCTTTGTTTTTCCAAGAATTTCCTCTTTGGTAATAATCAAACTAACCCCTGCTGAACCAATATTTTTCTGTGCCCCAGCGTAGATTAAATCAATCTGATCATAAGCAAATTCACGCGAATAAATATCCGAGCTCATATCACAGACTAACGGTGCATTCGTCTGTGGGAGGTAATTAAATTGTGTTCCATGAATTGTATTATTCGAAGTAAAGTGAAGATAATCTACTGCCTCTTCTACTCGTACCTCTTTTGGAATATAGGAAAAATGTTGATCTTCAGAACTCGCTACTACCTTCACTTCTCCAAGCATTTGTGCCTGTTTAATTGCTTTACTAGACCAAGTACCTGTATTGATATAAGCTGCTTTTTGTTGCATTAAATTGTAGGGAATACGCAAAAACTCCATGCTTGCTCCTCCCTGTAAAAACAAAGCGACATACCCTTTTTTATCCAATCCCAATAGCTCCAAGCTCAAATGCCTCGCTTCTTCCAAAGCAGCAATAAATTCTTTACTACGATGTGAAATAGAGAGAATCGACATTCCCGTATTTTCAAAATTGAGAACAGCTTGAGCCGCTTGTTCGTATACCGTTTGAGGCAACAAACTAGGTCCTGCACAAAAGTTATGTACTGCTTTCATATCTTTATAATTTTAGTAAAAATTCAAGCGTATCCACTTGATCTGCGTAATCCCAAAGCTGTGGATGTTGCGTTTGTCCAAATGCAATGCTATCCTCCGTTAATTCATTGGATACGATGCACTGTATTTTATCCTCATCCTTACGCAATCGTTCAACCACTTCATCAATAGCATCATAATACTCATAATAGATGGAAGAAATTGGTGAAGCATACGAAGCATCTTCTTTTATGGTCAAGAATCCATTGTCTAATAACTTGAATTCGCTCATTAGGAAAACAGCTTTATTATAATCGTAATTATTTGCGTAGCGCTCATATTCAATTACGTCTCTTTGTTCATACATCCCTTGAAAAAATGCATCGAAATTATAACCTCTAGGAACAAATAGTTTCGATACATTTCGACAACCTAATCCGTAAAACGTAAAAATATCTTTTCCTAATTCAACTAATTGTTCAGGTGTCTCTTCACCAGTAAGCAAAGCAACAGAATTTCTATTTTTGCGGATAACGTGTGGAACTGAATTAAAATAGTAATCAAAATAACGAGCCGTATTATTGCTTCCTGTTGCAATTACAGCGTCAAATCCTTCCATTTTCCCTTCGATAAAAATCAAGCGATCTTGAAATTGTGGTTCAACGGTTTGCAAGTATTTCGCTAAGAAAGGTAAAAGTTTTTGATCGTTTGATGATAATTTGACCAAAGCGATATTTCCAGAAATCAAAACGGATAATAAATCGTGAAATCCTACTAATGGGATATTTCCAGCTAAGATTAGTCCTACTTTTTTTAGAGGTTCTCTCGAAAAATCATAAGCAGAGCACCATTGTGCAATATTTTCTTCCGTTAAGGCATCTGCCCAAGATTGCACGGCAAGAAGAACTTGTTCTTTTACAAACCATCCGTTATAATGTACAGATGTTTCAATTAAAGCTTCAAATGAGGAGAAAAAAGCATCATTATGTTCAACTTTTTCACTTTTTATAAATTCATTAGTAGCAAATTGTCTTAAAAAATCTCCTAACGCTACGAATGCTTTTTTTTTAGCTTCTAAATCCATATTGATTTGTTTCTGAAATGTTTTGGGTGTAAATTTGTAGCAAAGTTAATACATATAAAACAAAATATAAGCTATGGCAATCATTATAACTGACGAATGCATAAATTGCGGTGCTTGTGAACCTGAGTGCCCAAACAATGCGATATACGAGGGAGCTGACGATTGGAGATATAAAGATGGTACAGCCTTAAGAGGAACTGTTGTTCTACCTGACGGTACAGAAGTTGACGCAGATGCTGCGCAAGACCCTGTTTCGGATGAGTTCTACTACATCGTTCCTTCTAAATGTACAGAATGTAAAGGTTTCCACGAAGAGCCACAATGTGCAGCAGTTTGTCCAGTTGATTGTTGTATTCCAGACGACAATCACGTGGAAAGTGAAGAAACACTTTTAAACAGACAATCTTTCTTACACAATCATTAAGACAGAAAAAATCACAGCAATATGCTGAGATATTTCATAACGAAAAAGAGATTTGGGCCCTTTCCAAATCTCTTTTTTTTTATTCGTTTATTTATTTTTTACTCGGTGTTAGTACAAAATAGATTACATAAATCCACCCTAACAATCCGTGAATAATAGCCCAAAGCACAGACTTATTCCGTGACCAAGAAGCTACAATTGCAATAATAGTTCCTAATCCAACACCTCCTAAAATTCCTGCATTTCCACCAGAACTGGCGAAAGCTTGTGTCCCTACTAATAAGAAAAACACAAGTAACAATAGATACTTTTTCATCGGTTTTGTTTTTTAATTTGCTTTAAATTAATTATTTACAATTAAAAAACAAAGAAAAATTTCAAAAAAGAAGTAGTACAGAAGCTAATTTGATTTTTGATGTTGATTGATGCTCTTGTAAATTTCTACTGTTTTCATCACCGTATACGCTTGCATTTTATGCTGTAAATAAAGAGCATGACTTGAAGAATTATCCCCAACTTTCAACTTTCTTCTTCCTTGGTCTACCCACGTATAATAATAAGGTTGATTATTTTCAATTGCAACAGCTCCTTTATCATCTGCAATAAAGTTATAATCATTCAATGCAAAGCGATGCTCTACCGTTGGATCAAAAAGATTATCTCCGGTATAAAAATAAGAGGCATCTGACAGTGCCAAATTGAAAATAGTTGGAAAAATATCTTTGTGTGAAGCCACTACATAGGCATCAAAAAAGGCAGGTTTATACTTTTCAGGAATATACATCAAGATGGGTACGCTTCTTTTCAAAAAGCCTTCCTCTGGTGTATACTCAAAAACTTGACGAATATTATGATCTCCAGAAGCTACAATAATCGTGTTCTCTCCTAAAGGAGAATTGCGAATTTCTTTAATGAAACGAGCCAATTCTGAAGCTGCATATTGATGCGAATAAAAATTAGCATAGGCTGTTTCCTCATCTACTCTAATTTTTTTCTTCATCTCTTCACTCATCGTAATCTTTTGCTTGTGATAATAAGCTGGTACTTCAAAAGGAGTATGATTACTAATGGTCAATCCAAAAATGAATTTAGGTGTTTTTGATTCTTTCAAGGTAGCTTGAATATAATCAAAGAGATAACCGTCGTGAACTCCCCAGGCGAATTCTTCTGCATCTGGGAATTTTTCTTGAATGAAATTTTTACCCTGAATCACATCAAACTTCTGGTTCTTAATCATATTATCAATATTTCTCCATGAAATACTAGCGCCAGTTAAAAAGTAAGTTTCATATCCACTCTGCTTGAAAGGCAAAGCAATTGAACTAGTAAAAGGAGTATCGAAATAAACGGATTGAGAAATAATCGTTTTTGGGGTACCCAAGATAAAATCCTCCAAGGTTTGAATTGTCCCATTATAAGCAGATAAGCTATTTTTAAAATAGTAGAGATTGGGCAATTCTTTGCTTAAATCTCCAAGTAAATTTAAAGTTTCGTTATTCAAATCAAAGTAGTGATTACTCATACTTTCCATTTGTAGAAACACAACATTTGGTGGATTTTGAGCTAAGAATTCCTTGTGTTTCGTTTTCGTAAACAACTCTTGGTTAAACAAAGGCTGTTCACTTTCTCCGATATAACTGCGCTGCACTTCCTCGACACTAGCAAAACCATTGGCTTGTAATTCACGTTCAATATCTGGGTTGATTGCATTGTCTTTTCGTTCTGAATTAGCAAATTTCAAAGAATATAAAGCATTATAACACAACGAATTGACAAATTCATTTTTGGAAATATTCGTATGCTCTCTTCGCAAAGTAAATACCCCTACACTTCCCCTCATTCCGATAAAGAACAAAGGAAAAATCAATAGTCCAATCACGCCATAAATTTTTGCGCGAGATTGTGCAGGTTTCACCACTTTGTGCTTCACATATTTACTCCAATATAGCCAAGCAATCACGGCAACTGCATAAACCAATGCGATATAAAATAGTGGATAATCCGTCCAAACGGAAGTTAATACTGCAGCGGTATCATCATTAAAAATTCCGAAGAACAATAGGTTGATATGGGATTGGAAAAACTGATAAAAGAAGTAATCTATGATAATTAGCGTCAAAAAGACAACAGTTACAAATAACAAATAATAGCGAGCAAAAGTCGCATAGACTTTACTAAAACCTAATTCATACTTCTTAGGGATAAACAGCGAACTCAACCAAAAAAGCACAAGCGGTAGAAAACCATAACAGATGGCAGATACATCAAAGCGAGTTCCTACCATAAATGCCTCTGCAATCTTTCCTTTTTCATGCTCAAAAACTTCTGAAGTACCGTAACTGATTAGAAATACCAATCGTCCAAGTGCGAATAATAAAACAAAAAATAAAAAATATCGCAATCCATTCAGGATTGTTTTTCGAAAAAGGTTAAGATTCATAGGTTATTTTTCAAATACTAAGTGGACAAAAATAAGGATTTAATAACAGTTCTATAATCTATTTCACAAGAAATAGCGATACTATACTTGAGTTACATGCTCTTTTTATTGTAAAAACCACTTCCTATTCGTACAGCGAAACCCTACTTTTTGTTCCTTTTAGCGCTATTCAAGCCATCTTTTCAAAAGTGAAGGCGAAAAATAACTATAATTAGGGATTTCGCATTTCGCGAAATTGAGTGAATTTTGACTTAAGTAAGATGAAGTAAAAATTGCGCTGAAAAAAAACTATATTATTACTTACAATTTTGTTCTGAATCGCTCGTAGTTTACTAGGAGCGATTTTTTTGTTTTTTTTATCCTATATTACAAGAATAGGATTACTTCTCTTCGATAACCTTGTAAAAAACAAAAGGTGTAAAATTCCCCTATAATTAGGGATAAGCGCGCCTAATAATTTAAAGTAATTTTATACTCATCAAAAAAAAGAGCAATGACACTAGAAGAATATAAACAAAGATACAACGAAGAAGACGCTGTGGGATGGGATTGCATTACCGCCTCATTAGAACAATTATACGGAGAGCAAGAACCTCAACATTTTGGCAATCTGTTGCCTTTCTCCTTGGGAGGAGATAATCCGTTAGATGGGTTAAGTGTTTACCGAAGTACAAAACAAGAAGATCACTTTCACTTGGTGAGCTATGGTTTTTCTAATTTGTACTACGATGAAGAAAAAATAGATGCGGAATACAGTGGTTTTGGTTTTGAATTGACCTTTCGCTTTAAACAGCAGGGCAATGACAACATCCATTGGGCGATGAACTTGATGCAGAATCTAGCTAAATACGTTTTTGATTCAGGTAAATGGTTTGAAGAATTTCACTTCATCCCTACCAATAGTCCTATCCGATTAGAATACGATACCGATTTAGTTGGTATCGCATTTGTCCAAGATCCGGAATTAGGTTTCATTGATACCCCACACGGACGTGTAGATTTTTTACAAATGGTAGGGATTACACAAAAAGAATTGGATCAATTATGGGAGAATCCTAAATTATCCGAAACAGAAAAATTAATTACCAACTTACGTCAAAACAATCCATTATTAATTACGGATTTAGATCGAAAATAAAGAATAACAGCATGAAATTGTTTTGCCTTTCTTTCTTTTTCTTGGCACTTATCGGATGTAGTTCTTCTCCTTTGACGCTTACTCCTACGCAATATACGTACAGTGGAAAAGAACGAACGAGAGACCTCGATAAAGAAAACCCAAAATTAGAACCTACTATTACCCTAAGAGAAATTAAACAATCTTTTTGGGGACGTAAAGCTATTGTGGATGTTCAAGGTTGGTATAGCTCTTCTGGGCTCCATGCCAGAAGATTAAACCGTATCCAAATGCTAGAGGAAGTAGAAGAAGATCAATTAACACTTACCTTTTATGTAGCACCAAAAGGAGGCCTCGGAAAGGAAGCTAATTTAATCTATGGGTACAATTATCGACAAGTGGTTGAGATTAAAATTCCAGATGAAATCAAACAGTTGCATTTTAAATTAATTGAACAAAACTTAACACATAAAGAAGTTTTAAGTTTTAAAGCAACAGTACTTTTGACGGATACGCCTCTTAAGCAAGAGAAATAAATAAATTTAGATGGGTAATACGCATAAACATGGATAAAAGCACCTTACTTCAGGCTATTCGAAGAAAAGCTACTCAATTTACAACAGGAGGATTTCGTCCTACCAACACAAGAGAAGAAAGTTGGATTGGTCGAGTATTTATTTATAAAGCGGAAGAAGAACTTCCTCTAGATAGTGATGGGAGACCGATGATTCCCCTAGCTCAATTTTATTTACCAGCTTTACCTTTTGTTCCTGAGTCTCTGCAAAGCATTGAATATATCACCGTCTTTTTATCCACGCAATTTCCCAATCCATTTGAGTCCATGGGTGACCGTTGGATAATTCGAACCTATACAGCTACGGATGAAATAATGGAAAAAGAATTTCCCATCGACACAGTCTATATTAAAGCTTTTCCATTACAACCGAGTCTTGTCGAACAAGACTGTCCATTATGGGATGGTGGAGGACTAACTACTGAACAAGAAGATGCCTTTTTAGCCTTAAAAGAGGAAGGAGTCATTGAAGGTTATTACGAAGAAACCACTCATTCTTATTTACATAAAATCGGAGGTTGGCCTTCTTTTTGTCAATCTGGTGTTGATTTTGAGGAAGGATATTCTTTCGCTTTTCAACTTTCAACAGATGCAAAAGCAAATCTTAATGTCGTGGATAATGGTTCCTTTTTGTTTGCTTTCAATCCTAGCATACAACAGTGGCAATTGTATTATGATTTCTATTAATTTAACGAATAAGTAAAAGAAATCAAATAAAATACAAAAGAATACTCTTTTTTTTCTTTTTTTTATTATCTTCACCCGAATACAACAAATTCAATATGAAGCCTTACCTCGCCCGATTAAACTATTCTTTATTAGCCTATTTTTTTGCAGCCTGTACAGGAATATTGCTCTTTTTTTATAACAATGCGGATAATCGATATATGTATATCTTACTATCCTTAGCTTTTATATTTATACTAACAGCAAGTTGTTTTAATGCGTTAACCTTCAAACGTTACCGCACAGTTTTATGGCCTTTTTTACTCAATATGCTTTTACTCTTCGTTTTCATTATTGCCAATGGAGGTATAGGAAATGTTCCTTTTTTTGGTTCTAATAATGTAGCCTTAACGATATTTTTTCTCTTAATGGGTTTTAATTCTCATTGGTATATGTTAGTAGAAGCAACAACAGTATCTGACTTTAATTTTTTATTAATCAATACAACAATTTCATTTATTATTCCTAGTCTCGGTTATGGTATTGGGTATTTATATGTTTCTAAATTCAGACAAAACACAACAACACCTTGTTCAGATTCAAACTAAAAATAACGCAAACCCAACTTCTCTTTTTTAATTCTAAAATCAGGCTCCTTGCTTTTTAAAAAGTAGTGGCACCTCTATTAATACCCTAAACAATTGAATACATTGGTTCGATTATTTCCCAATTATGAAGATGTGTTTTTTGATGAAATTGAAAAACACAGCACTTATTTTTTGCCTATTTGCTCTTTCAATTTACAACTCCTAGATCCTCGTTTAGATCAATGGTTACATTTTGTTTCGGTCAAAGAAATTTATGATGGCTGTATCGGTCAAAATACGACACCCTATCATCGTAATTTTACGCAATTAGATAGTATTAGGATTTGATATCATTGATGGAAAATATAAATTTGACGGAGATTGGAATTTTTTCACTCAGCATCGTCTCATTGAAGCGAATGAATATGATCAGCATTTTACAGTTGAAGATATTGAATTTGCTATGAATGATGCCATGTATGCTTTAAAAAAAGCCTATTACCAAAAGCAAGGGACATTATATGACCGTGATCAATATAGGCCTGGGTTAGAAGTTAATGATATTCGAAGACTAGAGCGTTTGCGTAAATTAACAGTAGAAGACTTGGCACAAGATA
Organism: Myroides gitamensis; assembly: GCF_029894455.1. Lineage (NCBI taxonomy): Bacteria > Pseudomonadati > Bacteroidota > Flavobacteriia > Flavobacteriales > Flavobacteriaceae > Myroides > Myroides gitamensis. Next base: position 312,235 of record NZ_JARYHN010000001.1, on the reverse strand, counting down.
CACCTTGTGATTATGCAAAAGAAAGAATAGAGCAAAAAATAGCAGGTATTTTTGAAGAGTTGAATACTGGTCAATTACCACTGGATCAATGTACATTTGATGGAACAGATTTGCTACAAATCCCCAATTATCAGGGCAAAATTCTTGATTATCTAGGCTATATCGAAGGCTATGATTTTCAATTACACGCTGCGGACGCTATCGCTTTATTCTATCAAAAAGACATACAAAAAGCAGTAATCTGTTTTACCTATTCTTAATACCTCATTTGATTTTTTGAATTCAAACTTATGCAAGAAAAATATATCGAATGCGCTACACATGGTCGACAATCCATGGCTTTATTGTGTACGCATTTAGCCCATAGTTTACACCATCGCACACCTATCGGGTTCTTTGAATACGATACTGGAGATACAGGAAGGCCTGATGCTTGGTGCAATACCTGTGAAGAAGCATGGAACCACACCCAAACTGAAGCAGATCGAGACCAATGGTTCATCGACTGTCAGCACAAACTAGTTTGTGTTTCCTGTTGGGATGAAGCCAAAATCTTAAACAAACGTGCTTCCATCATCACATTCAATCTCTTGACTTTAGAGGAAATACAAACGATACTTGAACACAAGGAACATTCAAAACAAAATTTCCCTTCTGTTGTTGCGTTCCCATTTCCTGCCTTATACAAAACTTTAGTTACCGATATTCCTACAGTATCTATATCGTCTGAAACTATTTTATATGGTTCTGTAGAAGCCACCCTTGAAAACAAAGGGAGTGATCATCCCTCCTATTGGATATTTGCAGGAGTTGGACAAGGAGATCGTTGGCTACTGGATGAAAAAGGGCAAGTCTTTTTTGGCGATCACGATGTGAGTCCCATGCAATTACACCCCTTGGAGATTGACTTTCAACAATGGTTACAATTGGCTTTTTTAATACAACAGTTGGATGACTGGTGCAATGCTGCCTATGACATCAAGCAAATTGAAGTTGCTTTTACTCATGCCCTAAATCAGATTCACCCCCAACTTCCAGCCAATTATCCATTTGAAATCGAATAACATTACAAACAAATTATTTTATGAATAAGCCACTATCATTCCTTGCTGTTGCTAGTTTTTTAGCCTTTGCAAGTTGTCAAGATAAAAAAGAAGAACAAACAGCTCCCGAAGTTGCCTTTGTTGAAGAAGAAGGAAATACTCCAGTAGCAAAACAACCTGATTTTGTTTTATCTCCAAATCATCAAACCAATAGCATTATGCTAGATATTGATGGAGATGGTCAACCCGATCACATTGAAATTGTAAAATCGACCGTAGACGACCAATATGGAATCACTGTCAAAAGAGGTAATGGCGCATTTGATATTATAGGTCCGTTAGTAGGCTCTACCCATCGTGCTTTACCTGAAGATATGGAAGATTTAATTTGGGCTCAAGATGTATATGTCGCGGATAAGCATACCGTTATTTATGAAGTAACAGATGAAAATGGCGATTTGCGTTCAGAAGACGATGTTCCTGAAGACGAAAAGACGATACTTCCTTATGAAAGTTTACACTTAAGTGTACCTGAAAGCTGCGGAAGTGGATTATTATATTGGTTAGACGGCACCTATTATTGGCATCAAACTAGCTAAAAGCAAAAGCGCTATTCCATCGAATAGCGCTTTATTTTTATCCTTTATAACGTTCAAAAGATTGCCAATATTTATCTTTATAAATCGCATAGTTTACAGCAAAATCTTGTTTATACTGCTGCTTCATTCGATCAACAACTCTAGCTGGTTCTCTAAAATCTTTGCAGCTAAAGAAGATATCTCGATTGCCATCTACTGTTTCTCTTCCTATGTTTAAGTACCCTTGATCATCTGGTAGTATTTCAATCAATTCATCTTCAAATTGATTCAACAATTGATAGGTAGCCTCATCAGGAAAACCATTGTGGTTGGCTTTAAAAGCGATTTCTACACGAACAATCCAAGGATGAGAAGCCTTAGCATCCCAATCTAAAAGTGTTCTATTTATCATTGCGATTAAAGGCATGCCGTTTTCTAACGTAGCTTCTAATCCTACATAAGCATCATTATCCGTATTATAACGCGTCCCTTCATACTTCTCAATGAACTCTTTCTCTCGCCATACCAAGTAATCCTTTAATTTTAAAATAGAAATCAATTCTCCTTCTGCTTGATCAGGTCCTATGACTTTCAAGCTATCAATAGCGGTAATCGCGTTTAATTCTCCTAAGAAGTTATCTAAAAAGATATAGATTCCATTTGCAATAACGGATTTATCGCTTTCTACGAAATCGTCATAAACAAGAACCAAATCGACCTCATCTGGATATTGAGGATGTTCGATTGCGTAGAAATTAATTTTCTCTTTAGAAAACTCGTAGTTATTCATTCGAATATTAAAGCGATTAATATCTGCCACAGGTTTTAATGCCGTAAACTTCCAATTGGGTAATTGAGGGGCTGCTTGTACGAGGTCTTCAATAAAAGCAACATTTTTCACCATCCCATCTGGTGTAAAGATTAATTCGGCTACTTCATCATTCATCATTCCAGCAAGAAAGTAGACCCCTTCTCTTAATTCTTGTAATTTAGGAGCTAGACGATCGAAGAATTGCTCTTCAATAGCATCACGCCCTTGAACCACTTTAAAAAACGTTTGTTCATTTTCCTGAAACCAGTGCCAAAAATCGGCGATGGTGTGAATAGGATTTTCTTTTTTAGCAAAAATATTTTTTAGTATACTCATGTATATAGTATTAAGACTCCTTGATTATTTTTAGCAATCAAGGTATTGTTATGATTCAATTTTAGTTTGTATTGCTTGAAGCCATACTTGTGGTTCATTTACAACAAATTTAAATTTCATTTTCCCTTTGGTTTGAATGATTATTCCATAATCAAACCAACTCAAAAAACGATAAACACGATAAACACGATAAACACGAACCTTTTCTACCGCTTTCCAATCAACCATCCACTGATTTTCAACAAAATTCTTTGTTTTAGGCTCAAAGATCAATTGTTTATCTGTGGCATATAGTACTCCTATATGAGAAAGTGTCTTTATCGTTTGATAAGCAACCCCATAAAAGGCAACTGAATCTAAATTTTCTTTTGAGAAAGTAACTTTTTGTTTTCGATGTAACAGTTTAAAAAAAATTAAATACCAACAAACGGTAAAAATGAGTGCACGAAAAACAAAAGGAATTATCTGTATATCTTCTCCAAGCAAAAAATAAAAAGAACTAAGAATCAAGCTATACACAAATCCAGCACAAAGACTAAAATAGAATTGGTATTTAAATTTTATTTGTACTGTTTCTCCTCCTATTTTCATATTACTATGGTCGATTTATAAAGATACCAAAATTATCATCGTTGCAAAATACGCTTAGTTCCGTTTCTTCATTTTGGCCTTAATAAATTCGAAAATAATAGGTAAAATGGAAATAAAAATAATAAGCAAGGCTATTTTCGAGAAGTTATTTTTAACGATAGGTAAATTTCCTAAGAAGTATCCTGCCAAAGTTAATCCCACTACCCAAACAATACCACCAATTACATTATATGTCATGAATATTCTATAACGCATGTTCCCCACTCCAGCAACAAAAGGAGCCAAGGTGCGAACAATAGGAATAAATCGCGCAATTACAATCGTACGCTCTCCATATTTTTCATAGAAAGCATGGGTTTTATCTAAGTGTTCTTGTTTAATTACCTGCTTGCCAAATAAGCGAATATTGGTCATGCGCATCCCTACTTTTCTTCCGATATAGTAGTTGAGTGAATCACCTGAAATGGCGGCAATCAAGAGCAATACAATAGCCATAGTAATATCTAATTCTGACGATTGAGCTACAAGCATTCCTGTAGCAAAAAGCAAAGAATCACCAGGTAAAAAAGGCATAATTACTAAGCCTGTTTCCACAAAAATGATCAAAAATAAAATGGCGTAAATCCAAGCTCCGTAGTTTTCGATTAGCGTGTGTAAGTACTGGTCAATGTGAAAGATAAAATCTAGTAACTCCATGTTTTCTTTAAAGTGAGTATAAAATTGAACAATTTAGTTTGTCTCACAAAGATGTAAAGATTATTCTAATTAGAAAGAAAAAAATTGCGTATTTACCTCTTCTATATTTTGATTCTTTTTAATTGATTATTCACTTAACAATCAAGGTAATACTGAAATAAAAACACTTAAAATAGTATAAAATTATATTATATATTTAAATAAATTCAGCCTTAAATCTGAGACATGATAAAAAAATCACTTTCTTTATTTCTGTAACACGCTTGTTTTTCAGTACAATGGAGAAAAAAAGTATAGAAACTACTTGCACTGTCCTACAACTTAATGTTTTTATAGCATCTAATCTTCATTCCTATCCTATCCCTTTTTTGATCTAAATTCTCTATCTTCGATACTTCAAAAAAATACTACTTATGCATCCATTCATCTGGCAATTATTCATCCTCAGCCTACTTATTTTTATCCTATATAGTTTATATCACGTAGCCCAATCTAACAATACTTGGGATCGAAAAATAATGTATTGTGTACTAATTTTAGTATTTCCTTTATTTGGCAGTTTCGTTTATTTCTTTATGAATCGAACAACAGCCAAGAATAATCAGTAGTTCTAAGACTAAATCGCTATTTTTTTACTATCCATGTGTTTGATTAAAAAAAATTAAATATTTTTATATATTCAATAGCAGATTAAATCGAAACTATTATGCTGTCATACTTGCTGGTACATACAACCCTAGGAACACACCTTGCTTCATTGCAGACCATTACGGTCATGTTGCATCTCTGCTTTTGGGTTGCTTTTTTGATTATTTTCTTGCGCTTCTGCCGAGATTATTTCATTTACAAACACCGTTTTCAGCAAGCATTCCAAAGACGCAAAGCACCTTTACTCGTATTAGCTATCGTATATGCGGTAACCATGATTGCCATTTATTTTTTATGGTAAAGAGAAATAAGAGGAGAAATCAGTCTGTTTTTTAATTTACGATTATATCTGCTTTTATAGCAAAGAAACGAAAACCAGAAATACAAAAAAGGAAGGCCTATCAGCCTTCCTTTTTTGTATTATTATGTGAGATTCTGGTAAAAGCTTTTTTGTTGTTTCACTTTTTTCTCGTTGCTAGATTCTCGTTTACTAGAAAATACTACCGTCAACTGTAAACCAATTAATCTTCTTCCTCTTCGTCGTAGAAATCAAGCCATTCTACATCTTCAGCCATCGTTTTATCCACAAACATATCTAACGCCTCTACATAGTCTTTACCAAAGTAAATACGTTGTGTTTTTCCAATACTTTCAGATAATCGATACAAACGCGGTTCGTGTCTACTTCTCAATTGTTGATCTATATCATCAATAATATACATTTTCAATTGATTCACATCGAATCCAGCACCGCTAAACATTAAGTTTAATCGCTCTGCTGTTCCAATCAAAATATCGTTTCCTAATGACATTTGGTTCTTGTCATCATCTAAATCGGTATAATCGTGAACTCCATATACTCGGATATTCATTTTATCGCCAATGCGATCAAACTCTTCCATTAGGCGTTCCACTTCAAATTTATCTTTTACAACAATCAATACACGTGTAGAGATCATATCATCCACAGGTGCTTCTGCGCGTTGTAAAGCAGCAATAATTAATGCTGTCGTTTTCCCTTCTTCTTTAGGTGCAATCAAGACAAAATCCTGTCCGCTTTTAATACGACCAAAAGTAGATTTTTGTAATATAGTTGGTTCTTCAAATCCTAATTGACTCAAATTGTTCTGTAGAACCGGGTGTATTTTTTTTAATTTCATATTATTTTGTAGCAAATAGCTTTACGTCTTCTAATGTTACTTCTTTTCCTCCTAAGATAATTAATCGCTCAATGACATTGCGCAACTCTCGTATATTTCCACTCCAATCATATTGCTGTAATAGCGCTATGGCCTCTGCAGTAAATTTCTTAGGCGTTGTTCCTTGCTCTGCCGCAATTTGTTTAACAAAGTGTTCCAGCAGCAAAGGTATGTCATCTCTGCGGTCATTCAAAGCAGGTACTTTGATTAAAATAACTGCTAGGCGATGGTATAAATCTTCTCTAAAGCGTCCTTCTTCAATTTCCTTACGCAAATCTTTGTTGGTCGCAGCTAATACGCGGACATCTATTTTTTGATCTTTCTCTGCTCCAACACGTGTAATTACGTTCTCTTGTAAAGCGCGTAATACCTTTGCTTGAGCAGACAAACTCATATCGCCAATTTCATCCAAGAAAATGGTTCCTTTATCCGCTAGTTCAAACTTTCCAGGTCGATCCTTAACCGCAGAAGTAAAAGCACCTTTTACGTGACCAAATAGTTCACTTTCGATTAATTCTGCCGGAATAGCCGCACAATTCACCTCAATCAACGGTTTTACTGATCGTGGACTTTGCGCGTGAATCTGATGCGCCACCAATTCCTTTCCTGTTCCATTAGGTCCAGTAATTAATACACGAGCTTCAGTAGGTGCTACTTTCTCTATCATCGCTGTAATCTGCTCAATAGATTCGCTTTTACCTATAATCTCGTATTTCTTGGAAACTTTTTTCTTTAAAATGGTATTTTCAACAACCAGATGACTCTTATCTAACGCATTGCGAACCGTAGTCAAAAGGCGATTCAAATCTGGTGGTTTTGAGATATAATCGAAAGCCCCTAATTTCATTGTATTGATAGCGGTCTCCAAATCACCATGCCCTGAAATCATGACGAAAACAGTCTCTGGTTTGATTTTTTTAGCTTCTACCAAAAGTTCATCCCCACTCATCTTAGGCATTTTGATATCCGAGATAACCAAGTCGTAATCTTCTTGGGTAATCATTTTCAATCCTTCTTCGCCATCTTCTGCAGCATCTACTTTATAAGAGGGAGATTCATCTTCTAATATACGAGTTAGAACGCGGCGAATAGCTGCTTCATCCTCTACAATTAATATTCTAGATTCTTTACTCATAACCTTTTTATTTTAGCACCTAGGCTTAATATTTTAACCACTTATACAGTTCTTTCCATGATGGGCGTTTCCCATACATCAAGATACCAATTCGGTATATTTTTGCCGCTAACCATACCGTCAAGATAAAGGTAGCAAACAATAATACGATAGATACAATAATTTGCCAAATAGGAACACCAAAAGGAATACGCATTAGCATTACAATTGGAGAAGTAAATGGAATCATTGAAAATACTGTAGCTACTGTTCCATGAGGATCTTTAATTACCGTGAAGAAACCAATATAAACCCCTAACATCAACGGTAACATTACAGGGAATAAGAATTGTTGTGTATCTGTTTCATTATCTACAGCAGCACCAATTGCCGCATACAAAGAGCTATATAAAAAGTACCCTCCGATGAAGAAAATAATAAAATATACAAACCAAGACAACAAAGGTAAACTCATAATCTCAGTTATGTAATTTTGGATATTACTCATCATACTTGGATCCATAGTCGTAGCCATTTGAGCCGCTTCCATATTAGCCGCACTTCCAGCATTTAATCCAAAAACGGAAGTAGCAACCAACATCAAAATTCCTCCTACAACACCCCAAATTAAAAACTGTAGTAACCCAGCCATAGAAGTACCAATGATTTTTCCCATCATCAATTGAAAAGGCTTCACAGAAGAGATAATCACCTCGATAATTCGATTGGTTTTTTCTTCAATCACAGAACGCATCACCATATTTCCATAGATAATAATAAACATCATGATGCAGTATCCAAATAAAGAGCCGATGAATATTTTAATCTCATTCAACCCTTTTACCGTTTGTTCTCCAGAAGCTTTTTCCAAATGAAGGTTTACTTCTGCTTGATTTTCTTTGATAATCTTCGGGTCTATTCCTTTCTCTATTAAATTTAAGCTAGAAACTTTATTTTCGATCGTCGATTCGATTTTACTGATAAATGCAATTCCTGGGCTTTCATTCGAAATATAGTAAATCGAATTTTCATAAGCCGTCATTTGCTCCTGTTTCGGAATGTACAACAAGCCATCGTATTTTTCAGCTAAGACGCTGTCTTTTAAAATAGCAATAGGAACAGCTGATAAATTTTGGTATTCATATTCTTCTGAATTCTCAAAATCCCCACTAAAGATGCCACTTTCATCGTGAATAGCAATTACTTTTTAGTTGTCGATTTCATTGTACTTAAATACCCAATAAGAACAGCAATAGCTACAAAAAAAAGAGGAGCTAAAAATGTCATGACAATAAAAGCTTTATTACGAGCTTTAGCGATAAATTCTCTTTTTATAATTAGTTTTAAAACACCCATACTTATTGACTTACAGTTTGAATAAAAATATCATTTGCCGTTGGTAATTTTTCGACGAAATGCGTTACTTGTCCATTGTTTGATAAAATATGCAACAGCTCATTTGGCATTGCTTCTCCTAAATCAATCTCCAATTGCAATTCATCATTTAAAGATTTAAACGACGTAGGTTGAACAGTAAATTTCTGAGATAATTCAAACATTAATCGGTGTACATCACTAGATAGGATTCCCACTTGATATAAATTGGTACGAAAATCGCGTTTCACATCTACTAAGCGTCCTTCGATCAACTTATTCGATTTGTGAATCAAAGCAATATAATCACACATTTCTTCCACACTTTCCATGCGGTGTGTAGAAAAGATAATCGTTGCTCCTTTTTCTTTAAGTTCTAGAATTTCGTCTTTAATGATATTGGCATTCACCGGGTCAAAACCAGAAAACGGTTCGTCAAAAATCAGCAATTTAGGTTTGTGTAAAACCGTTACCACAAATTGGATTTTCTGTGCCATTCCTTTTGAAAGCTCTTGAATCTTTTTATCCCACCATCCTTTGATGTCCAATTTATCAAACCAATAGTCCAATTGTTCTTTGGCTTCCACTTTACTCAATCCTTTTAATTGAGCTAAGTAAAGAGCTTGTTCTCCCACTTTCATGGTTTTATACAATCCTCTTTCCTCTGGCATATAACCAATATCTTTAATATGATGGGGACTCAACGCTTGCCCATCGAGGATGATTTGTCCTTGATCAGGATATGTGATTTGATTTATAATTCGAATTAGGGATGTTTTTCCAGCCCCATTAGGGCCTAATAAACCGTAGATAGATCCTTTCGGCACGGTTAGAGAAACATTATTTAAAGCTATTTTATCAGAATATCTTTTTTCTACATTCTTAACTTCTAAGATAGGTTGCATCAATCGATCTTTTATATTTCTTGTAAAAATAAATCATTTATTTCAACTTGCGAAGAACAAGGTATATTTTGATTGCGAATAGGCATAAAAAAACCCAACCTTATATTGCTATAAGGTTGGGAAAAATTGCTATGAAAAAGAAAATCCACTGTTTAATAAGTGTGCATCAAATGTATGACTTCTTTTCTAATTATGAAAACATTTCTTTGACTTTTTCAAAAAAAGATTTATCTCCTTTGCCAGGAGTAGGTTTGAAGTTGCCATCTTCTTGCATTTTCTCGAAAAATTCCTTTTGTTCTTTTGTCAGTTTTTTAGGTGTCCACACGTTGATATGAACGAGTAAATCACCACTGCCATAACTATTTAAATGCGGCAATCCTTTTCCTCTTAGGCGAAGTATTTTTCCAGATTGGATTCCTTCTTCTAATTTGATGCGCACATTTCCTGTTACGGTATAAATTTCTTTACTTCCTCCTAATGCAGCTTCAGAAAAGCTGATATAAAGGTCATAATGTAGGTTGTCCCCTTCTCTTTTTAGCGTTTCGTGTTCTAATTCTTCCACAACCACCAATAAATCTCCTGCTACACTGTTGTTTCCAGGTGCTTCATTTCCTTTACCTGCAACTTTCAATTGCATGCCTTCTGCTACACCTGCAGGGATTTTAATTGATACGGTTTCTTCTTGTTGAATCATTCCTTCTGCATCTGATCCTGCTGGCTTTTGATCAATCATTTGACCTGTTCCCTGACACGTATGACAAGGAGATGCCGTTTGCATACGACCAAATACAGTATTCGCGATTTTTGTTACTTGCCCTGTTCCATTACAAGTAGCACACGTTTTATAGGTAACACCTGCCGCTTTTATTTTGCGTTTTACTTTTACTTTCTTTTCTACGCCATTAGCAATATCTTCTAAAGTAAGTTTCACTTTAATGCGTAGACTCGTTCCTTTGGCTCTGCGTTGGCCTCCGCCAAATCCACCGAAACCACCAAAACCTCCGCCACCGAAAGCACTTCCGAAAATATCTCCAAACTGACTGAAGATGTCGTCCATGTTCATATGACCACCGCCATATGCACCACCACCTTCAAAAGCAGCATGTCCATATTGATCGTAACGCGCTTTTTTGTCAGCATCACTCAATACTTCATACGCCTCTGCAGCTTCTTTGAATTTTTCTTCCGCTTCTTTATCTCCCGGATTCTTATCAGGGTGAAATTCGATCGCTTTCTTGCGGTATGCCTTCTTTATAGCAGCAGCATCTGCTCCTTTATCAATACCTAATATTTCGTAATAATCTTTCTTCATTTGGATTCTGAGTTTCTATTAATAAATTGGTGCAACTATTTGTCTTATTGACCAATAACAACTTTTGGAAAACGAATAATCTTATCTCCCAATTTATACCCTTTTTCTACTACGTCAACCACTTTTCCTTTTAGTTCATCACCTGCAGGAATTTGTGTAATAGCTTCTGATAAATCCGCATTAAAAACATCTCCACTTTGGATTACTACTTCTTCTAATCCTTTAGCGGCCAAAGTGTCAACTAATTTCGACGAAATTAAACGCACTCCCGTTAGATGCTCGCTCTCCCCTTGCTTTTCTAATTCTGATAAAGCACGGCTGAAATCGTCTAAAATCGGTAGCATGGCTGACATAACTTCTTCATTTGCCGTTTTAAACAATTCTAAACGCTCCTTAGAAGTACGGCGCTTGTAGTTTTCAAACTCAGCAAATAAACGCAAATACTTGTCTTTCTCTTCTGCAATTTTAGCATTCAACGTTTCCTCTACTGACGCTGTATCTGCAGTCGTCGTTTCAGTTTCTTGCGTATTTTCTGTGTTTAAATCCACTTCTTCCTTATTTATATCTTTATTTTCCATACTGATCGCATACTATTTATGTTGCTTTCTTTTAATCAAATCCTTTGCCAACTGTGTTTTTGTGTCATAATGACAGAAATAGTGACAGAGGGGAGGGAGTTTTTGGAGGGGGTGAGGGGGTGAGATGGTGAGGTGGTGAGGTGGTGTGAAGGTGAGATGGTGTGAAGGTGAGATGGTGAGATGGTGAGGTGGTGTGAAGGTGAGATGGTGAGGTTTGCTTTTTTGTGAGAGGCTTTTTTGCAAATCTTCTTTAATCGATAAATCTTACAACTTCACCCTTTGTGAGGTTTGTTGCAAGAGGCTTTTTTGTTTTTTTGTGAGAGGCTTTTTTGCAAATCGTCTTTAATCGATAAATCTTACAACTTGACAAAAAAACAAAAAAGCAACTTCACCCTTCGTGAGGTTTGTGCTTTGTTTATCTAGTTACTTGGCAAATTGCCATTTGCCACTACGGGATTGTACCTCTCATCGTCTCATAACCTCTAACCTATAACCTCTAACTCCTCCCTTCATAAAGATTCTCAAGTGCTTGAGGCAAAGTTGAAAAATGAAAAGCAAAATCTAATTTCAATAATTTAGCACAGCTAATATATTGTCCTTCAGTGACCAACATTGCTTTTTCGCCTAATACTAAACGCAATACCCATGCAGGAACTGCAGGTAATAGCATGTGGCGTCCTATTGCTCGACTTACTTGTTTTGTAAATTTTTTATTGGTTTCTGGATTGGGTGCAACTGCATTAAATGCTCCTTGCAGGTGATTCTCCATGACAAAGAGGAAGATTCGTGCCAAATCTTGTAAGTGAATCCACGAATAATACTGTGTTCCTCTCCCTAAAGGTGAGGCGAGATAATATTTTGCCATCTGTTCGATATGGGGTAAAGCACCTCCTGCTCGTGACAAAACTAGACCAATGCGTAAAATCGCTACTGGTATGCCTAAGTTTTCAAAACGTCTGTTTTCTCCTTCCCATTGTTGAACTACTTTTCCCAAGAAATTCGTTGCGGGTGTATATTCTTGTTCTGTTTGGATATCGTCTAAAGTATCGTAAATACCTACTGCGGAAGCACAGATGATTTGCTTCACTTGATGGGGGTGTTCACTGAGGAGTTGATAGAGGGTTTGAGAAGCCTCTACCCTACTATTGATAATCATTTTCTTGCCCTCTTTTGACCAAGAACCATCAATCGAACTACCAGCCAAATGAATGATGACCTCAACACCTGCTAAACAGGCTGGATCAATTTGACGTGTTTGTGGATTCCAATAAAAACCTTGGCAATTGGGTTGTGCATCTAGCTTATTTTGGGCTGTCGTCAAGAACACCACTTCGTCCCCCTTTGCCTGCAATTGCTTCAGCAATTCACTTCCAACTAATCCTGTGGCTCCTGTAACTAAAACTCTCATACCCTATGCTTTAAAAACTTATTTCTTTACTCGAACTTTTAACGTCCACTCAAAATTGAATACTGAAACCTCATCCCCTTTTTCATCGATTCCAACTGATTTCATCCATACTGTCACTCCTTCTTGTGTTTCAATTGCCTTTTGAATGGCCTCATCTAACAAATGCCCTTCGCTACAAGTAAACGAAATTTTTCCTGTGGCTTTCTTCACGAAAACAGAATTATTTTGTGCCACTAACATGGAAATACGCTGACCGCTTTCACTGATTTTCTTCATCACTAAAGCACCAGTAGACAATTCAGCTGCCATTGCTTGTACAGCGAAATACATCGAACGAAATGGATTTTGATTGACCCATTTGTGTCGTACCGTAGTCGTTGCACTCGTATCTGAAATACGTCGCAATCGCACGCCTGTCCAATAGGCCGATGGCAACTTAAAGAATAAAAACTTATTGATGGATGAAACCGAAAATTCCATAGTATGTCTATTTTTTTAATTCCCCTAAATATACAAAATTATACGGTTGATTGAAGTTTCAATTAAAATATAGCCTCCTATTTTTCTTTTTCTTTCTAATACATATCCTTAATTTGATTTAACAAATCAAGGCTAAAAACAAACACAAAACATTATAAACAAACCAATTACACCTATTCCAACTATACTATTACAAATCAATAATTGTTAAATTAATGTTAATAATTAGTACTTTGCAATACATAGTACATGCTTTTAGCTATATCTTTGCATAAGATAAATCATTGAACCTATGAATAGTGAAAATACAAAAGCTCAAATGCGCAAGGGTATCTTGGAGTTCTGTATTCTATCCATTCTAAAAGAGCGCGATTATTATACCTCTGAAATATTAGAGGAGCTTAAAAAAGTAAAGCTTTTAGTGGTAGAAGGAACGGTATACCCTTTATTAACAAGACTCAAAAATGGGGATTTGTTAACCTATAGATGGGAAGAGTCCAATGCGGGGCCACCGAGAAAATATTACAAATTAACCGAAAAAGGGGAATTGTTTTTAGGAGAACTAACAGAAACATGGGAAGAATTAGCAAATGCAGTTCAAGAAATAACCACAAAAAATCAAGACAATGAATAAGACATTAACAATAAATATCGGTGGTTTAGTTTTTCACATTGAAGAGCAAGCCTTCCAACGCTTGGATCAATACATCAAAGCGATTCGCAGATCGATTGCTATTGAAGAACAAGATGAAGTAGTTCAAGACATTGAATTGCGTATAGCTGAAATATTCAACTCTAAAATAACGACTACCAAACAAGTAATTACCTCTGAAGATGTAGAAGAAGTTATTCAAATCATGGGGCGTCCAGAAGATTACTCTATCGATGATGAGAACAATTACCAACATACTGAACAAACCTATTACAGAGAGAAGAAGTTATTTCGAGATACTGACAATCGCATTTTAGGTGGTGTTTTAGCAGGATTGGCTCATTACTTTAAAATCGATACGATTTGGGTTCGCCTAATTTTTATCTTATTGGTTTTCTTCTATGGAACAGGAATCCTCTTGTATTTTGTCTTGTGGATTATCATTCCCAGTGCAAAAACGGCTAGTGAAAAACTGGATATGATGGGAGAACCTGTCAACATAGAAACCATTGAGCGCAAAATACGCGAAGGAGTGGACTATACGACAAGTAAAATCAATTCTATTGACTATGATAAGTTTAAAACGCAAACGCAAAGAGCAACGAATCAGGGAACAAAAGTAATTCGTTATATCTTGGGAATTGGTTTTATCATTGTATCTGTCATTGGTATGTTGATTAGCTTTTTTGTCAATTTGATGATCATTGTCAATACGAGTTTTATGATGAATGAATTCGATATCCCATCTGACTTCATCGATCCCAACATCCCAAGATGGATGCTACATACCTTTATCAGCCTTATCACGTTCTTGCCTTTTATCATTATGTTGTTGTTGGGGCTAAAATTACTCTACACCAATATGAAATACATTTGGATTACTGCCATCTCTATTTTTGTACTTTGGATTGGTAGTTTAATTGGATTATCCTTTATGATTATTAATGGAAATACAGACAAATTTATACGAAACGAGACGCGTTATGGATACACCTATACCTACTCTTCTGACGATAAAAAATCAGAAAACCAAGATACTAACTTGCTTTCTACGAGTAAGGATATTGTGTTGCAGCTAAATGATTCAGTTGCTACGACAGATCAGGTGATGCAAAAAATAGAAATTGTTCCGTCTTATCAAGAAGAGGCTTATGGAAAATTAGGCAATACTGGAGATCAACATAAAGATGTTTTACAAACCAAAGAAAGCGATACAGCCTATACCCTTGTCATCACAGATGAACAACTAAAACTGGATCCTACTTTTACTTTATATCTCCCGTTGGGTAAAAAGGTTATGCTTAGCGACAAAATTAAACCGTATTTATCCCATCAAACCCAATCGAGTATACAACCAGGTACACACTGGTATGAGATGAAAGATGATTTTAATTTACACTGCACCGATTGCAACTAAAAAAAGGGAGCCATTTGGCTCCCTTTTATATTTTTAACTTAGATTACATCGTAGCTGCTTCATTTTGCGCATCGATAATCATTTGTTCATTCGCTTTAATTGCAAATTCTACGCGGCGGTTTTTCGCTCTTCCTGCATCAGTATCATTACTTGCAATTGGATCAGCAATTCCCATTCCTTCTGTAGCTAAACGCTTATTTGAAACTCCATTTTGCATTAAATACGTCTTCACCGCATTTGCACGTTGTCTTGATAATTTCAAATTATACTCTTCTCTACCTGTATTATCTGTATATCCGAAAATACTGATATTTGTATTTGGGTTATCTTTGAATACGACAATCAACTTATCTAAATTTTGTTTCGCCTTGTCTGTCAAAGTAGCTTGATTCAAGTTAAAGTTCACTGAACTCTCCCCTAAGATCAATTTAATTCCTTCTCCTACACGTTCTACTTGAGCACCAGGAACGGTTTGTTCAATTTGACGCGCTTGCTTGTCCATATTGTTTCCAATAACACCACCAGCAGCTCCACCAATAACACCACCTAATACAGCTCCTAAAGCACTATTTCCACCTTTTCCGATATTATTTCCTAATATTCCTCCAATGATAGCGCCTCCAGCAGCTCCAATTGTAGCTCCTTTTTGTGTATTATTCGCATTTTTGACAGAGTCACAGCTTGTCAGCGATAAAGAACCTACTAGCAAAGCTCCTGCTAATAAGGTTGTAGTTGTTTTTTTCATAATATTACCTTCTTGTTGATTCTTAATTTTTTACAAAGTGATATGTTACATCATACCCTTGTCCATCTACGTAAAAATAATCAATCAAATCAAAACTAGTAGCGGTTTGATTTTTAACCTTCATTTTATAACCTGTAGTTACGTTTTTTGCTTTTAATCCAGCATCGACAAATTTAAATTCAAATTCACCATTTGGATTAACGAACCACTTAAAGTTACTTTCAAACATAGGACATGAATTCCCTCCCATTAAACTCACTACGCCAGAGTTGTTGTTTGAAACAAATTTCCACTGACTTCCGTTGAAGCAATGAGCATCAGCAATATTAAAAGAAGTAACTTTCACAAATTCACCTCCGATATGAGAAACAGAAGTCAGTGTCCAATCTCCTTTAATTCCGTATTGCGACTGTTTATCCATCGTCGGTTTACAAGAGGCTAATGCCAAGCCTACAAAACTTAATAAAACTAACTTTTTCATAATTCTTCTATTTTTTACAATAATACAAACTTTCTAGGTATTAACAGATTTTACTGCCTAAAAAAGAATCAAATGACAAATTGACATCTATTTTTAGGTTGGTATCTTTTTTGTCTATTTTGTTGTACATAAATTTATTAAAAATAATAATACCAAAATAAATATGACATCTGGAAAAATTAATGTTACTGTAGAGAATATCTTTCCTCTGATTAAAAAGTTCTTGTATAGTGATCACGAGATATTCTTAAGAGAGTTAGTTTCAAATGCAACTGATGCTACATTGAAGTTAAAACACCTAACGAGTATTGGTGAGGCGAATGTAGAATATGGCAATCCTATTATTGAGGTTAAAATCGACAAAGACAACAAAAAACTTCACCTCATCGACCAAGGAATTGGTATGACGAAAGAAGAAGTTGAGAAATACATCAATCAGGTTGCTTTCTCTGGTGCGGAAGAGTTCTTAGAAAAATACAAAGACAGTGCCAAAGACACAGGAATCATCGGGCATTTTGGATTGGGATTCTATTCTGCTTTTATGGTCGCAGACAAAGTAGAAATCATTACTAAATCGTTCAAAGATGCACCAGCTGCACATTGGACGTGTGATGGAAGTCCGGAGTACACCCTAGAAGAATCGGATAAACAAGAAAGAGGAACAGAAATCATTCTGCACATTGCAGAAGATTCTCTTGACTTCTTAGAGGATTACAAAATCCGTGAGCTTTTAACGAAATACAATAAATTCATGCCTGTGCCAATTAAATTTGGAACGCATGAAGAAGGAGAAGGCGATGATAAAGTAGAAGTGGACACCATCATCAATAACCCTACTCCAGCTTGGACGAAACAACCGGCTGATTTAACAGATGAAGACTACAAAAACTTCTATCGTGAATTGTATCCGATGCAGTTTGAAGAGCCTTTATTCCATATTCACTTGAATGTGGACTATCCATTTAACTTAACTGGAATCTTGTATTTCCCTAAGTTAAGTGTGGATATGCAAATGCAAAAAGACAAAATCCAATTGTACCAAAACCAGGTATTTGTAACGGATAATGTAGAAGGAATTGTTCCGGACTTCTTAACGATGTTAAAAGGGGTAATTGATTCACCAGATATTCCGTTAAACGTATCGCGTTCATACTTACAAGCGGATGGAAATGTAAAGAAAATCTCCAACTACATTACGCGTAAAGTTGCGGATAAATTAAAATCGCTATTCAACGAGAATAGAGCTGATTTTGAAAGCAAGTGGAACGATATTAAAGTGGTGTTGGAATATGGAATGTTGTCTGAGGAGAAATTTGCTGAGAAAGCAGGTGCTTTTATGTTGTATCCAACAACAGATAATACCTACTATACGATAGAGGAATTAAAAGAAGCAACGAAGGATTTACAAACCGACAAAGACGGTAACCTTGTTGTTTTATATACGTCAAATAAAGATGCGCAACACAGCTATATCAGTGCTGCCAAAGAAAAAGGGTACCAAGTAATTGTTATGGACTCTCCTATTGTTTCTCACTTGATTCAAAAATTAGAAAGTGAGAATGAGAAAATGACCTTTGCTCGTGTGGATGCGGATCACATCAATAACTTGATTAAGAAAGAGGAAAACTCAATTTCTAAGTTATCCGAAGAAGAGCAAACTACGTTGCAATCGTTCATTGAACAAGTGGTACCGAAAGAAAAATACACGGTAAAACTAGAATCAATGGACAGTCAGGATGCTCCATTAATCTTGACTCAACCAGAGTTCATGCGTCGTATGAAAGAGATGAGTCAATCAGGTGGTGGTGGAATGTTCGGTATGGGTAATTTCCCAGAGATGTACAATTTAGTGGTGAATACCAACTCGGAATTTGCTTCTAAAATCTTGAACAATACCAATGAAGCGGAACGTACAACTGCTTTCAGTCAAGCCTTAGATTTAGCGAAATTATCACAAGGGTTGTTGAAAGGAGAAGAACTTACGGCTTTCGTGAAAAGAAATTTTGAAAAACTGTAAGTAGTTGAAAAAACTATTTTTAAGTATACTTAAAAACCCCGTCTCAAAAAGACGGGGTTTTATTTTTTTAAACAATTACTCTAAATCAAATTTATTCAAATAATCCAGTTGTAATTTTTCTATTTTATCTAACGAGTAATCAGCTTCATTTTTTCTTTGTTCCGCTTCGTCACGCACAGCTAATTGAAACGCTATTCTTTTAAACACTTCCTTAATAAGCAAATCCACTTCGGGATAATATGTTCGTTCATATTCTACTCCTCTTTCTCTAACGACCAAGTAGACCGCCCCTCCAAAACCAATATCAATATAAGGGGATGCAAAATCATTAGATACATTGAGTTGAGGAATAAATTCTTCTGGAACACCCTCCACTTTTTTTACTAATTGAGCTATTTTATTTCTAATTTTCAGCTCTACTTCTTTATCTTTTTCCATTAGATATGGCATTTGAGCCCCTTTTAACTGAGCAAAAAAATTAGTTCTCTTCTTTCAAAGGCCGTCGAACATATTGTAAGAATTCCCGTTCACTTGCTCCAAAAGATTTGAAGTTTTCTTTTGCCTGAATTAAGCTAACACGATTTGCTCCACCTTCATATGAGGGATCTCCAAATTGTATACCATCATCTTCCCAATAACAAACAAGACATAATTGAAACGTATGACCTACATTGTCATTCAGAGTATAATAACCACAACATGGACAAGCATGCTTTTTATTATTTTTATTACTCATACAGTTTGAGTGTTATTTTTTTAAAAAACAGGTAAAACTTCAACTACTTCACAGTAAAAACCAATACAGTCATTTTCATATTCCTCAATTTGAAAATTGACATTCTCCCAACCATTCGCTGAAACATCTAGAATTTCAAACCCAAAAGCGGGTTGCAAGGAATCACCTTCAAAATTCAATTTAACCTGTGTACAATTTTTAAATTGTACTTCAACGGCAACGAATACCCCTTCTCTATTGGGCCATCCCTTTCCTTCTTTCTTTTCTTGACACAAAAACGTAATAGTTATATCTTTTTTGGACCAGACAAGAGACTGAATAAAAGCTACAGTTGTTGGTCGCCAATTGTTATTTTTAAATGTTATCATTTTAAATGAACTTAAATCTATCTTTATTCTCGATTCACTGTACTTATATAACTCAAAACTTGATACAAACCTTGAAATGTTTTTCTTTTTCTACTTGTATAATATAGGCAATGCCAGATTTGACTTTGACTAACATAAATCAATAGAGATTAAACCAACTAAATTAACCATTTCAAACTAAAATTTGATAAAAACAGAAGAACAAAAACTACATTTACCCTCTTTTTTCTCTTTTCCTCCTCCCTAGACATTTGTCCTATACCTCCAAAAAAATAATACCTACCTTTGCGCAGTTAAAAGTAGAGCAATGAAAGAACAAAATTTGATAAAAGGCGTATTTTTAGTAGCCATTGGAGCATCTAGCTTTGGTATGTTGGCTTCCTTTGTAAAATTAGCCTATTCTCACGGTTATACAACAGCCGAGGTAACCCTATCTCAAGTGTTACTAGGGTTAATTGGTATGTTTATCATCAATCTGATTCGCAAGAAACAGCCCAATGAAATAACCGCAACCAAAAAAGACATCCGCAACCTTATTTTAGCAGGTACCTCTATGGGGTTCACTTCGGTATTATACTATATGGCGGTAAGTTATATTGATGCTTCTATCGCTGTAGTATTATTGATGCAATCGGTATGGATTGGCGTAGTCATAGAAAGTGTGGTAACCAAACAATTCCCAAGCTTGCTTAAAATTATAGCTGTTGCGTTAATCTTATTCGGAACAATACTAGCAACCAATGTATTAGCCAATGAAATTGAATTGGATTACAGAGGAGTTATCTTTGGTTTTCTAGCTTCGTGTTCTTTCGCCACAACCATGTTTGCTTCTAATGTAGTTGCTAATCATTTGGCGGCTCCTAAGCGAAGCTTATTCATGTTATGCGGTGCTACAGCCATCGTTTTAATCTTTTGTTTTATTACGCAACTCGGCCCTAACAACTCCAATGCAATGCTGTCTTTTTATCAGCTATTTACAGATAATACTACAGGAATTCGCGACTTTGATTGGAGTATTTTTTACTCTTGGGGATTATTATTAGCTCTTTTTGGTACCATCCTGCCTCCAATTTTCTTGAATATGGGATTCCCTCATACAGGAGTTGGTTTAGGAAGTATTGTTGCTTCTATTGAATTACCCGTATCCGTAACCGTTGCCTTTATGGTCTTACAAGAACAAGTGGTTTTAATTCAATGGTTGGGGATTTTATTGATTTTAAGCGCTATTTTCTTAATGAATAGTCGTTTAATTTTCAAGAAAAAACAGGTATTAACCTAGTCTTTATACGCCTAAAAAAATATATAGAAGTCTTTGTATCAAATACAAAGACTTTTTTTTGTTTATCTCTTTCACTATTTTACATTCACTAAAAGTAGTGATATTGTTTTTCTGTGGTTTTATCTACATTTGTTGTACAATAAAAACACACAGTAAGATGTACAAAAAATTATTACCTATTGCCTTGTTATTCTCTTCTGCTATCTACAGCCAGACAGCAAAAGACACCTTATGGGTAAATGCTTATGATGAAACAACCACAAAAGCATTGGCTTCTTCCTTTAGAGTTTCGAAACCTTTCAAACAAAAAAAGGGATATGAAGAAATTACAACCTACAACAAAGAAACAAAAGCAATTGAAATCAAAGGAATCGGTAGTTTTGATTCCAATAAAACGATTTCTTATGATGGGAAAGTTACCTACTATAATGCAGATGGATCGATTAATTTCGATATGTTTTTTGAAGAAGGAAATGCAATAAAAATTACTTCTACTGATCCTTTTACGCAAGAAGAATATACGTTAACCTATGAAAATGGTTACCCATACGATGGAACGATGGTTCAGTTGTATAAAAATTCGTATTTCTACTATGTAATTAATGAAGGCGTGTATTTGTCTTACATCTATGTCAACAAGGACAATGCAAATGAGAAGTACTTATTTACATTTGATGACGACAACAATATCATTGATGAGCAATTTATCAATGCAGCAGGAGAAACCATCTTTTCCGCTACTTATGAAGGGGGAGCTGTTCAAAATGGTACCTCTATTATTTTAGATTATGATACATTCCGTCCTCTTGCTACGAATACTTATGTGGATGGTGTTAATACAGCATCGACCTACTATTTTAAATCAGGAGAAGTAAAATACAAAACAACGGCTACATCTACTCAGACTACTACTGTTTTCTATGATGAGAAAGGCAAAACAATTGGTACATACAAAGCGGATTTAGATACGTATGGTTCAGAAACGAATCAAGAGGGAATCTATTTGTTCTACAATGAATATACAGAAACTCCAGATACGCCAACAAGCCAATCTGAATACAAGAAAGGAAGTTTAGTAAAGGAAACTATTTTCTATGATCAACCGACTGCTTTTGTTCCTAAATCAACTAAATTCTACAAAGGAGATTACTACCTTGAGAAAATTGAGTACTTCAATACGGATGGAAGCAAAAAAGGAGAGTTAATCTACAATGAAGATGGTTACACTCCTCAAAACGGTGTTTTATATGATGATGAGTCAATTACAACCTATAAAGACGGTATTTTAGTGGAGAAGAAATCTTTTTATTCATCTGGAGAAATTTTTGAAGATGCAACAGAATTTACTTCGACTTACTACAACAAAAAAGGAGCAGTCATTGGTAAATTACAATCTAAAAAAGGAACATATGGCTATACAGAACCTTTCCAAGGGGATTTCATTACATTAAGTAATGACGAAATTGGCACTAAAATTTCGTATGACAAAGGTCGAGTTGTTTATTCAGCTACTTATGAACCTTATCCTTCTTATGACAGTAAACCAATACTGAGAGAGGAAGTATTCACGCCGTTAAACGGAACTTCGAAACGTGTATTTTATACCAGACAAGGGAAAAAAAGTAGAGAAGAGTTATTCAATAAGAATGACTATGATGAAACTATTTTAAAAGTGACTTACTTTGATACTAAAGGTAAAGTAACGGGTGTTTTTGACAACATTGAAAAAGAAGGAACCTATTATACATTCTTTGACAATGATGCCATTGAATCTACAAGTACATATAGCAAAGGGGAGTTGGTTTACAAAAAAGAATATGCAAACAAAAACGGATCTTATAGTACCGAAATTGATCCTTATTTAGCATCTGAAATCAACTACAACAAAGAAGGTGTTTTCTATGACATGGAAGGCAATCAAATAGCAAAAGCTTCTTATAAAGCAGGAAAACCGTATACCGGAACTGTGAGTGTATATGATGGTTATGCTACGACAATCACAACCTATGAAAAAGGATTGAAAGAGGGGATTGAAACCTTTAAAAGTGATTATGCGGATTATATAGCAACAAAAACCTACTATAAAGCAGGGGAAATTGTAAAAGAGGAAAACTATCTAGACACCTATTTACAATCCTCTAAAGTATATAAAGATGGTGAATTACATGGACCTACAAAATTCTATGATGAAGAAGGAGAGTTAGTTGCTACGTTAGAATACAAAGAGGGCTATGCGCACAACGGAACTTCAATTTCGTATGGTTATGAGAGCAATACATATACAACGTATGAAAATGGATTAGTTACCTATGACAAAACGGTTAGTACGTTAACTGGATTAATGCTATCTGAAGAAACCGTAGTAGCAGATGGAACGATTCAAAAAAACATATACGATGAAAACGAATCTTTAGTTTACCAATATGGTTTGAAAGATTACGCATTACACGGTACTTGTACGTACTTTGAAAAAGGAAAAGCAAAATACAAAAGTACTTTTAAAGAAGGTCGTTTCGTAGAAGGAACAGTTGCACTAAAAACATGGGGAGATCCGTATAGTTATTACGACTATGATGATACTACTTATTTTGTGTGTACTCTTCAAAAAAACAGCATGACTATCCAACGCGTAGCGAAGGAAACAAACAAAGTTGTTTTTGAATTAACAAGTAAGCTTAAAAAAGGAAAAATGGAAGACAATCCTGTTTTCCAAAATAAGATTGACAGTACAAATCTTTAT
The DNA here is from genome assembly GCF_029894455.1 of Myroides gitamensis. Classification (NCBI taxonomy): domain Bacteria; kingdom Pseudomonadati; phylum Bacteroidota; class Flavobacteriia; order Flavobacteriales; family Flavobacteriaceae; genus Myroides; species Myroides gitamensis. The sequence continues at coordinate 288,727 of NZ_JARYHN010000001.1, read as the reverse complement.
CCAGACGATAATAATACTGCGTATTAAAAAAAAGAGGCTATCACGTTTGATAGCCTCTTTTTTTTTGCTTTTTCGTTGTTTGCTTTTTTAGTTCACTACCTCATTTAGCAAAAACAATTTTCTTTTACAAGAATAAATAAAATTCTATTGGGAAATTATTCAAAGTACAAAAAAACGAAAAAGCAAAAAAGCCTCTTTCTTTTGCTTTTTTGGTTCAATACCTCATTTAGCAAAAACGATTTTCTTTTATGAGAATGAATCAAGTTCTGTTGAGAAGTTAATCAAAGTGCAAAAAAGCAAAAAAGCCCCTTCCCATTACTCCTATTCCCTAGTAATTCTTTGATGAATTATAATAATCATAAGTTCTTCTTTCATTCAGTTCTTTTTGTTCTTCAATAAATTCTTGTGGAAGAACTTTTAAGAAAGAAGGATGTTGTTCAATAGCCATTTCAATTTGTTCTACAATTTGATCAATGCTATCATTTTCATAATCAATTTGCAAAGGTTCTTTAATCACCATGGATTGCAATATTCCTTTCTTTTTCAGGTGTAACCCTTTCTTATCAAATGATCGTCGGAAACCATCAATAACAATCGGTACGACAATCGGCTTATAATTCTTGATAATGTGCGCGGTTCCTTTTCGAATAGGTTTGAATGATTTGGTTGTTCCTTGCGGAAATGTAATCACCCAACCATCATCTAGGGCGATTTTAATATTCTCGACTTGACCTTGGTCTACTTCTCTTTTTTCATCAATATCCACCCCTTGACTTCTCCACGTACGATCGACCTTTACTGCACCTACATAAGCCATAATACGCGGTAAAATACCCGACTTCATTGTTTCTGCCGCTGCTACATAGTACAGGTTTAATTTGGGTTTCCAGATATACATGATATTTTTAATCGAATTATCTCGTCCCTTTAAACTGGCATTAAACACGTGATACATCGCTACCACGTCAGCAAAATAGGTTTGGTGATTGGATATAAACAATACATTTTTATCGGGTAAACGGCGTAAAATCTCTGAACCTTCGATTTGTAAATCGTTAAACCCTCTATAACGTTGATGGGTTAAAAATCCAAACGTTCTAATGATCCATTTTTTTAGCCATAAAATATGTCCAAATGGATTCCTCTTAAATAATCCCATACTCCTTCATCCTGATTAATGAACAGCAAATTTAATGCTTTTCCGTGTTGCTTATGGTTAAAATTTGCTAATTGCGTCTTAATGTGGTGTTTTAAGCGCTATTTTCAGCGTTTCTTTGAGTTCACTCAACATCATCGCTGTAGCCCCCCAGATAGTATAGTTTTTGTAAATAAAGGCAGGTACATGCGTCCAAGACGCATAGCTTGTTTTCATTTGAACCTCTTGGATTAATTGATCTTGTAATAATACATCCAAGGGCAGTTCAATGATATTCGCTACTTCAAAGTCATCCGGAGTAAAAGACAACTCCTTCTGTGAAATACCCAAATACGGTTGTACATAGAAATTACTAGGTGGAATATAAATTTTAGTATACGGTTGAATAATTTGTATATCTCGGTCTACAATCCCTACTTCTTCCTGTGTTTCCCGCAGTGCTGTATGCACTAAATCGACATCCTCCTGCTCGTACTTTCCTCCTGGAAATCCTACTTGCCCCGAATGAACGCCTTTGTAGGTGGCGCGTTCAATGAGAAGCACATGGGTTTTCTGTCCTTTGGGATACAACAACATCATCACGGCAGATTCTCTGGGATTGCGTTCCTCAAAATCATCTGCATACAAATAAGGGATCCTTTCTACGGGGATCATCAGGCGATGCGCATCAATACCCGCAGGGGTTGCACCTTTAATTTGCTCGATCTTATGCAAAAAAGAATCAAATGTCATAGATTTGCTTTATCAAATAAACATGTACCTAAATTTACGACTTTATCAATCATGTATAGTAAAGAAGATGCTAAAAGAATAAAAAAAGAATTTTGGATTCAATTTGCCGCTGAATATCCAAGAAAGTGGTTGTTGCACAATACCAAAATTAAAGATGTTTCTTTTAAGTTTTATGCAGACAATAAAAAAGCAGAAGTACTCCTTGATATTGAACCAAGAGATGAAGAGAAGAGAACCATTTATTACGAAAAAATAGAATCGCTTCGAACAATCCTATTGGAAGAGCATCTACCTGATGCCCTATTTGAACGCAACTACTACCTCGAAAACGGAAAATTAATCAGTCGCATTTGGGTTTCTTTGGATCATGTTTCTATTAATAATCCAAAGACTTGGGAAAATATTTTTGAATTTTTCAACGAAAAAATGACAGCATTCGAAATTTTCTTTTACGAATACGAAGATTATATCCGAGATTTAGAAATAAATACTTAACTTTTCCGTTACAATACTAGTTCGTTCGAAAAAAACTCCATGCTAAGATTTATCTCGTTTTTCGTTTTCATTTGTCTCGCCTTGCAAGTCAGTTTTGCACAGGTTAGACCTGTATTGAAAGTAGATACTGTCATACCGAAAGTGGATAGTCTTCAAATGAAAAAATTACCTTTTCAAGTAGAAAAGGATACAACCCAGATTTTTTCTAACTTAAAAGAGAAGAACAAAGGAAGTAAAATTGGTCGTTTATTCAACAGGCTGGTATACAAAAGCAACAAGCGATTGGTTGCGCATGCACCAGAAGTTCAGGTTAATCGACACCTGGACCGCGGAGAGGGAAAAATCATTCGCAACATCAATATTACGACGCTAGATCCTTTTGGTTATTCCGAAAAAGACTCCCTTAAAAAGCCAACAAAATCGTTGGAAATATGGGGGAATCGCGCACACTTGAAGACGAAGAAATTTACAATTCGAAACTTTTTACTCTTTACTGAAGGGGATGTTTTTGACTCCTTGAAGGTGAAAGAATCGGAGCGTTTAATTCGTACACAACGTTATGTTCGTCGTGTATTGATTACTGCTGTCCCAACCGCATCTCCGGATTCTATTGATGTGTCCATTCGAGAATTGGATTCTTGGACTATTTACCCTAGTGGATCCATCTCTACTTCTTCCATGCGACTCAAATTAACTGATCGAAACTTCGGGGGTTTTGGACATGATGTAACCGTACAATACATTACGCGTTTCAAAGAAAATCGCCAAGGGGCTTATTTTAGCTATTCGGTGAATAACATTCAGAATACCTTTATTCGCTCCAATATTTTATTCAATCAAGATGCTTGGGGTAATTATGTCAAGGGAGTTTCACTTAATCGTCCTTTCTATTCCCCTTATGCCAAATGGGCAGGAGGTGTAAGTGCACAACAGCGCTTTAGGCGTGATTCACTCCCAGATCAAAATATGAAATACAGCTTGGAGTCTGTCAAATACAATACCTATGACTATTGGGCTGGGTATTCTATTCCGGTAGAAACTAAGAGCCCTATTATAACAAATTTGCGTACTTCCCTTCGTTTTGTCAAGGAAAACTACCACAAAACACCAGGGAAAGAATACGACCCTTATGATTACTATCGTGATCAACGTTTATATTTAGCTTCGGTCAGCTTAACCTCTACCAATTATATCCAAGATCGATTCATTTTCAACTATGATATCATTGAAGACGTTCAAGTAGGTAAGATTTTAGCTTTAACAGGTGGAATGCGCGATAAATACAATAAAAGACGCGCTTATTTTGGTGCTCGATTTGCTATGGGTGGTTACACCAAATTAGGCTATTTTGCAGGTAATATCGAATGGGGAGGCCATTTTCATGGCGGAAAAACGGAACAAGCCGCCTTCCGATTGGAGGGAACCTATTTCACTCGACTCTTTGTCTGGGGTGATTGGAGATTCCGTCATTTCTTTGTTCCTCAATTGGTTGTCGGATCACATCGCTATGATCACATTGGAGATGAACTAAGAATAGAAGGTATTATTCAAGGAATACGCGCACAAAAGATTACAGGAACGAAACGACTTTCTCTTGCCTATCAATGGCAATCTTACGCTCCTTATGAGTGGAAGGGATTTCGCTTTAACCCCTATTTTAGTTTCGAAGGAGCTTTTATCGGAGATAGCAGTAATCGCTTGCTCGACCCGAAGCTTTACTCTCGCTTTAGTTTAGGTTTGGTAGCGAATAACGATTACCTCGTATTTAGTAAAGTAACAGTGTCGTTAGTATATTATCCAACCATGCCTGATTCTGGGAATAGTGTATTCCGCGCAAATTCCGTTCAATATAACATGGAACTACCTAATTTCAATTATGATAGACCGCAAACGGTTTCTTATTATTAGGTTGTGGGTTATGGGTTGGAAAGTTATGGGTTAAGAGTTATTGTGAGTAATGGTTATGGGGTGTGAGTTATGGGTTGTTATGAGTGAACTGTGAACGTCCCTAAATAGGGATTGACCGTTTTCAAACATTAATTTCATTATTAAATATAAAAACAAATGGTTTGTAGAAAGTACTTTCTACAAACCATTTGTTTTTATATTCAACAGGATATATTTTCTTATTGAATTATGTGGTCTTTTATTATAGTATTAATTGGTTACTTTTTTACAGGTTTTCGATATTCTAAATAATCATTTTTAATGGTTCTTTTAATACGCTCCGCGTAAACGTTATCTTGAGCAGAAGCAGAAAGAGTTATATTTATTTGGTTATTATTGTTTTTTTATGGAGTTAGAGGTCATGGAACTCTTAACCCCATAACTCTTAACTCTTAACCCTTAACTCTTAACCCTTAACCCTTAACTCTTAACCCATAACTCTTAACTCACAAACTATCTCCCCAATTTCGCCTGAAAGCGCTCTAATTTATTTTCTTCAGCCAAGTGGCGAATAATTTTTTCTTCTACTGCGGTCCATTCAATATGACGGCGACTCATCACGATTTGCATCGTTTTGATCGCTTTATCTACCTCATACACATCGTCTAAGTCTTTGCCTCCCCAAGTAAAGCTTGGTAAAAACGTTTTTGGAAAACCTCCTCCAAAAATACTACAAGCTACTCCAACTACGGTTCCTGTATTGAACATGGTATTGATTCCACTTTTACTGTGATCGCCCATCATCAATCCACAAAACTGCAAACCTGTATTTTCTACCGCCTGAGTTTCATAGCTCCATACTTTTACTGGTGCATAATTATTTTTCAAGTTTGAATTATTTGTATCTGCTCCTAGGTTACACCACTCTCCAAGTACTGAATTCCCCAAAGAAACCATCATGTCCTTTATTTGAATAACCAAACATTACAGAATTACTTACCTCTCCACCTACTCTACACTCGGGTCCGATTGTCGTAGCACCATAGATTTTAGCTCCCATTTTTACTTGAGCTCCTTCACACAGAGCAAAAGGTCCACGAATGATAGCCCCTTCCATGATTTCAGTATTCTTTCCAATGTAAATAGGGCCTGTAGTTGCATTTAGGGTAACAAAATTCAATACCGCACCTTCTTCAATGAATACCTGTTCACGACCAAGTACCTGAACGGTTGCAGGAATAGGTTCTGAAATACGATCTTCAGTCAACAAGGCATAATCTTGACGAATAGCTGCGTCGTTGTATTGAAAAATATCCCAGGTATGTTCAATCTTAATCAATGAACCTGTAAAATCAAGGATTTCATATTCATCAAAATCAATATCCTCTTGTTCCTCTTCTGTAAAGAAAGCTACAATATCCTCTTGGTATCCAATCGCTTGATTAGGCTTTAATTCTTGAATCAACTCCACCAATTGCTCATTAGGCAAGAACGCGCTATTAATCATAATATTTTGTTCCGCTTCAACCATAGGAAACTTAGCTTCTAAGTATTCCTCCGTTACTGTAGTCGTGGTATATCCCAAATATTTCTCCCATTTCTCGCGAATGGTTAAAATTCCTACGCGGATATCCGCTACGGGTCTTGTAAAAGTGAAAGGCAATAAAGCATTTCTTACCTCTCCATCAAATAAAATATAATTCATAACACTTTGTATCAATTCATAGATTAGTCAAAGTTAATCGAATCCGTTAAAAAAACAGCACTTTTTAATCAGATATAAGCAAAAAAAAACCTTCCAATTACTTGGAAGGTTTTCGTTATCTTAAATAAATTCAGACTATTTGTTGAATTTAGCGTATTTGTTTTTGAATTTATCGATACGTCCTGCAGTATCAATAAGTTTAGATTTACCTGTGTAGAATGGGTGAGATGTACGAGAGATCTCCATTTTGAACACTGGGTATTCTACTCCATCAACTTCAATTGTTTCTTTTGTATCAACTGTTGATTTTGTAATGAATACGTCTTCATTTGACATATCTTTAAATGCTACTAATCTGTAATTTTCTGGGTGAATACCTTTTTTCATGATAAATCTTGTTTAAAAAATTGAGCTATTCTCTATCTCGAAGCTTCCTGTTCTCAAGAAAGGTGTAAATATTGAATAACTTTTGGGTTATACTTATTTTATTAAGCATGCAAATTTACAATTTAATTTGAAACTACAAATTTTTTTATTGTTTTTTTGTTGATTATGAGTTAGAAGTTATGGGTTAGGGGTTGGAAGTTAGGAGTTAGGGGTTGGAAGTTAGGAGTTAGGGGTTGGAGGCTAGATGTTATGGGCACTCATACCTCTTAACTCATACCCCTTAACCCATAACTCTTAACCCTCTACAAACTTTCCGCTTTAAATCCTTTTTTCTTAATGATGTTTACCACTTCCTCCGCAGTTAACGCATCATTTTTCACGGTTAGAATTTTATCGCTAACTGTTGTATCTACTGTCCATTGCCCTTCTCCTACTGCTTCGTTTAAATCAGCTGTTACTTTACCTACACAGTTTGAGCAATTTAAATTAGTCTTGAATTGAATATTTGTATTGTCCATTTTTATATCTTTTTAATGATTATTACTAAAGCAAATGTCCTTCTTTTTCTGCTATAATCTGTTATACTATTCTTAGTATATTTTGTGAGATTTATCGTTTTCCTCTCTTTTGTTCCTTTCTTATTTGCGCGTTGAACAATAAGGCTTTTCGCTGTATTTTTATTCTTTCTTTCCTAACCTTGGTTTAGAATTTGCTACTCCTTAGCTTGGGGTTTGCCTGAAGTTTGCTTGAAGTTTCCTTGGGGTTTCTTCGAGTTTCCTTGGAGTTTCCTTGGAGTTTTACTCGATAAAAGCCCTTTTTGTCGAAGGATAGTCGAAGAAAGGTCGAAGGAAACACCTAGGAAACTCCTAGGAAGACCAAAGTATCTATTAATCATCCCCTACGAACGTCCGTATAAATACTCTTCTATTCTTTTTATCTTCTATTTCCTTTTTCAGCCTAGTTCCGTCCATCACACCAATAAAAAAAGTGCCTCTTTATACCAGAGACACTTTTAAAACAAATTATAGTTGAATCAAACCGTACTACATTTCTATTTTTTTCCATTTTAAGCGCAAACTATTACTTACCACACTGACACTACTTAATGCCATAGCTGCACCTGCAATCATGGGGTTTAATAAGAATCCATTTACCGAATACAAGATTCCTGCGGCAATTGGAATACCAATTAAGTTATAAATAAAGGCCCAAAACAAGTTTTGCTTGATGGTACTAACCGTTTGTTTAGACAATCGAATCGCTTGAGGAATTTTAGTCAAGTCTGAAGAAATGATTGTCATTTTTGCAACATCCATCGCAATATCACTTCCTTTCCCCATGGCAATACTCACATCTGCTGTTGCTAAGGCCGTACTGTCATTAATTCCATCTCCAACCATGGCAACCACTTTTCCTTGTTGCTGTAATTCTTTTACAAAATCAGCTTTATCTTGTGGCAGTACCTCTGCTTTATAATGTTGAATTCCCGTTTGTTTCGCAATCGCTTGTGCAGTTGCCTCATTATCTCCGGTAAGCATATACAATTGAATCCCCATGGCTTGTAACTCTTGAATAGCCTGAACTGACGTTTGCTTGATTTGATCAGAGATTGCAATAACCGCTAAAGCTTGTTTACTATCTGCAAACCAAACCACCGTTTTAGAGGCTGCCCCCCATTGAACCGCTTGTTCTTGTAAGCTATTCGCAATAGTGATCTGATGCTCTTGTAATAACTTTTTATTTCCGACATAATAGGTTTCACCCTGATAATCTGCTTTCGCTCCTTTTCCGGTGATACTATCAAAAGCCGTAATTGTCGTTTGTTCTTCTGTTTTAAAATAAGCGACTACCGCTTCTGCCAATGGGTGTTCTGATTGTTTCTCAATACTGAGTAACACCTCTTTTCTCTCATCATTATCCTCTAGCCATTTCATGCCTGTTACTTGAGGTCTTCCTTCTGTGATAGTTCCTGTTTTATCCAATACAATAGCAGATACATTTTTAGCCAATTCTAAACTCTCTGCATCTTTAATCAAGATTCCATGCTCTGCTCCTTTACCAACTCCTACCATAATAGCTGTTGGCGTAGCTAATCCCAAGGCACATGGACAAGCGATAACCAATACCGTTACAGCAGCCAATAAACCTTGAACAACCCCGTGTTCTCCACCGAGTAAGAACCATAACACAAAAGTCAATATAGCGATTCCTATTACTACTGGAACGAATATCCCCGCAATTTTATCTACTAATTTTTGTACGGGTGCTTTACTTCCTTGTGCATCTTGCACCATGCGGATGATTTGCGCCAACATCGTTTCTTTCCCTACTTTAACCGCTTCAAACTGAAAACTTCCCTTCTGGTTAATTGTTCCAGCAAAAACCTTTTCTCCTTCTTTTTTCAATACTGGTACAGGTTCCCCACTCAACATACTTTCATCCACATACGAATTTCCAGTCAACACCATCCCATCTACTGCAATCTTTTCGCCTGGTTTAACAAGAAGCACAGCACCAACCTCTACTTCTTCGATTGGTATTTGTTTTTCTGTTCCGTCCGCCTGAATAACAAGTACTGTTTTAGGTTGAAGTCCCATTAATTTTTTAATTGCAGAAGAAGTATTTCCTTTCGCTTTCTCTTCCAATAATTTTCCAAGTAAAATAAAAGCGATGATTACCGCTGCTGCCTCAAAATAAACGTGCGCTTCTAATCCTCTACGCGCCCAGAAATCGGCAAATAGCATATTGAATACACTGAAAATATACGCAATTCCTGTACTCAATGCCACTAATGTATCCATATTGGCTGAGCGGTTTTTCGTTTGTTTCCATGCATTAACGAAGAAATCTTTTCCAAAATACAACAAAACTGGCGTGGAGAATAACCACATGATTTCATTGCCATACGGCATATCCATAAAAAACATCCCAATGATAACCACAGGAATAGACAGGATCACTGCCCCAAATGTTTTTCGCTTTAATTGTTTGAATTTTTCAGCGTGAATCACCTCTAAAGATTCTTGTTGTTTCGTTTCATCTACGAGTAGTAAATCATACCCAGCACCTTGTACGGCTTTTTGAAGTTGCACCGCATTAGTCAAGGTAGGTAAGTACTCTACCGTTAAATTTCCTGTAGCAAAATTCACTGAAGCCTCTACAACTCCTTCTTCAAAGCTGACAATGCTCTCCGCACTACCCGCACAAGAAGCACAAGTCATCCCTAAAACGGGAAAGGTTTGTTTTACCGTTGGTACATCATAGCCCAAATCGCGCACCTTTTTTACGGCTTGTCCAATAATTTCAGGATCGGCAATTGAAATCGCTACTCGTTCATTATTCAGCTCTACCTTAGGTGACTCAATGCCTTTCACTTGAGTCAATCCTTTTTCTACAATTAAAGCACAATGTTCGCTGTGAACTTGCTCCAACGGTAGGTATACTACTTTATGTTTACTATTCGTCGTCATAATTCTACTGGTATTTGTATGGTACAAATTTGGCAATTATCGACTAATAAACTGTTATGTAATTTCGGGTTTGATTTGTAACTTTTACTTATACCTCGTCTAGTGGTTTTCTTTTATTCTCGCGGATTTTCTTGAAATGACTAGGCGTTAGCCCCGTTACTTTCTTAAACTGATTGCTCAAATAAGCCACGCTCGAATAGTTGAGACGTTGCGCAATTTCACTCAAAGACAATTCATCATATACCAATAGTTCTTTGATTTTCTCCACTTTCTGCGCAATAAAATACTTCTCTATGGTGTTGCCTTCAATTTCAGAAAACAAGTTGGATAAATAATTGTAATCGTGCCCTACTTCCTGGCTCAAGAAATCAGATAAATTCATTTTCAAGTCATTGTCTTGGTAATGTACCAGCTCCACAATACTCGTTTTAATACGCGCAATAAGTTGGCTCTTCTTATCGTCAATAAGATAAAACCCCAAGGCAACCAAAGCCTCACTCAAGGCTTCTTTCTGTTGATTTGTTAGTTCTTCTTCCAATTCAACTTCTCCGAGTTTAATCTCTTTAATGGTCAAACCTAGTTTTTCAACTTCCTTTTGAACCATTAAAGTACAGCGATTACACACCATATTTTTGATAAACAGTACACTCATACTTTATTTTTTTTCGCCAGAATTTACTCTTCTTCTGTTGTTGTAAAAATAGTAAAAACAAGACAAGAAAGAAAGCTATTCCTCTTCCTGTACGAAATAAGCAAGAAGTAAAGTGAATGCGATTTTTCTAAAATAGTTACACATTTCGCTATCTTTTACCTTTCTTCCCTTATCACAACAAACTAAAAGGGTATTTTAGTATATTTGTAACTTACATTTTTTTGAAAACACACTGATGAAGAACCCACTCAATAAAGTAGGCATAACATTCGGGATTGTATTAGCACTTTATTACATCCTATTTAACTGTACCTTATTTTTTACAGACAAAACCCTTTTTGCAAATAAATTCGTAGGCTTTTTTAATATGGCCGTTATTATAATCATTGGCGTATTATGTGTATTTATTGCAAGAAGAAAAGTGGGCGGTTATGTAACATTTCGAGAGGCTTTTACGCCTTATTTAATTACAATTGCCATTGGTGTAACGGTGAATTACTTGATGTACAATATTTTGTTCAACCTTGTTGACCCTTCTGCTAAAGAAGTGATTAATACTGTTTTACACGATATGTTGGTTGATACCTTAAATAATTCAGGATTACCACAAGAGCAAATCAATGAACAGTTAAGTAAATCACAAGAACTCAATCAGTTTGAGCCTAAGTCTCAGCTTTTTATGTGGGCAGGTAGTATTTTACGTATGTCTATTTTAGGTTTATTATTGGCTGCTATTTTCAAGAATAAATCGGAGTTCACCAATATGAATAATGACGAAGCTCAGGAAGCATCAACGGCTACTGATCAAAATAGTTAATACATGAGTATCAATATATCGATTGTCATCCCTTTGCTGAATGAGGCAGAATCTTTACCCGAGTTATATACTTGGATTAGTAAGGTTATGCAGGAACACAACTTTACCTATGAGGTTTTATTTGTGGATGATGGTAGTACAGATAACTCGTGGAACATCATCACGACTTTATCACAGCAACATCCTGCTGTAAAAGGAATCAAGTTTCAGCGCAATTTTGGAAAATCTCAGGCCTTACATGCTGGTTTTGCACAAGCGGAAGGGGATGTTGTCATTACGATGGATGCAGACTTACAAGATAGCCCAGATGAGATTCCGGGGTTATATCACATGATTACCCAAGAGCGCTTTGATATGGTATCAGGTTGGAAGAAAAAGCGATATGATTCTGTACTTGCAAAGAACCTACCTTCTAAACTATTCAATTGGGCCGCTCGTCAAACCTCAGGGGTACAGCTTCACGATTTCAATTGTGGATTAAAAGCATACCGCAAGGAAGTCATCAAAAATATTGATGTATCTGGTGAAATGCACCGTTATATTCCTGTCCTTGCCAAGAATGAAGGGTTTGATAAAATTGGCGAAAAAGTAGTACAACATCAGGCGAGAAAATACGGTACAACTAAATTTGGGATGAGTCGTTTTATTTATGGCTTTTTGGATTTAATCACCATTTGGTTTTTATCTAAATTTGGTAAAAGACCGATGCATCTTTTTGGTACCTTAGGGGTGATTACTTTTATGATTGGATTTTTAGCTGCTGCTGGAATTGGCACAAGTAAACTAATCAAATTATATCAAAACAAACCAGCAATTTTGGTTACTCAAGATCCTTGGTTTTACATCGCACTAGCAACTATGATTATGGGAACGCAATTGTTCTTGGCTGGTTTCTTAGGCGAACTTATTTTACAAACGAAATCAAATACAAATAGATATAAAATTGCTGAATACAGTGGTTTAAACGAACGCTAAATTAAAAGGAAATGCAAATAGAAAAAGAAATTTTAGCAAAAGTAGAACAGTGGTTGCAACAACCCTTTGATACTGAAACGCAAGCTATTGTACAACAATTACTTGACAGTGATCCTGTTCAATTGCAAGATAGTTTTTACAAAGACTTAGAATTTGGAACAGGTGGAATGCGTGGTGTTATGGGGGTAGGTACCAACCGCATCAATAAATACACCCTAGGAAAAAACACCCAAGGTTTATCCAACTTCATCAAACAGTCCTTTCCTAATCAAGAATTAAAAGTAGCAATCAACTATGATTGCCGTCACAATAGTAAGGAATTAGCCAAAGTTGTAGCAGATGTATTTACTGCGAACGGAATCCACGTGTATCTTTTTGGAGATATGCGCCCGACGCCTGAGTTATCTTTTGCTGTACGCTACTATGGTTGCCAAGCGGGAATTGTTTTAACCGCTTCTCACAACCCACCAGAATACAACGGATACAAAGTATATTGGTCTGATGGCGGACAAATTGTACCACCAGAAGATGCAGCAGTCATTGACGAAATCAATCAATTGACGTATGAGCAAATAAACTTCACTGGAAATGACACTTTAATCACAACCGTTGGAGAAGAATTAGACCGTGCATTTATTCAATCTACCATTGAAAATGCAAGTTTTAATACGCCTCAAACCGTTAAAGACGGATTAAAAGTTGCTTATACTTCGCTTCATGGTACTTCAATCAAATTGATTCCAAGAACCTTAAAAGAAGCAGGATATAACCAGGTTTACATTGTAAAAGAACAAGAAGAACCGAATGGGGATTTCCCAACGGTAAAATCGCCAAATCCAGAAGAACCGGAAGCATTAGCTATGGCAATGGCATTAGCGGACGAAAAAGGAGCGGATATCGTTATTGGTACAGATCCAGATTCTGACCGTATTGGTATTGGCGTTCGCGATTTAGATGGTCAGATGATTTTGCTTAATGGAAATCAAACCATGGTGATGATGACAGCGTTCTTGCTAGAACAATGGAAAGTAAACCGCGGTTTTACGGGCAATGAATTTATCGGATCTACGATTGTTTCTACACCGATGATGCTAGATGTAGCAGAGAGTTATGGCGTAGAATGCAAAGTGGGATTAACTGGATTCAAATGGATTGCCAAATTCATCAAAGAATTTCCAAACCAACAATTTATTGGTGGAGGTGAAGAGAGTTTTGGCTATATGGTTGGCGATAATGTACGCGACAAAGATGCCGTAGCTTCTGCCCTACTTGTTTGTGAGATTGCAGCCCTTGCTAAAGCAGCAGGTAGCTCTTTCTACCAAGAATTGATGAATTTATACATCGATCACCGTTACTACAAAGAGCATTTGATTTCCCTTGTAAAAAAAGGAATTTCAGGCGCACAAGAGATCAAACAAATGATGGTAGAATTACGCGAAAACCCCGTTAACTGAGATTATCGGACAACGTGTGGTTTGCGTAGAAGACTATCAAACTAGCCAAGCAAGAAACCTAATCACAGGCGATACAGAATCGATTAATATTCCAAAGTCCAATGTATTGATTTACTACCTAGAAGACGGCACAAAAATAGCGGCACGTCCTAGTGGAACGGAACCAAAGATCAAATTCTATTTCAGTGTCAATGAGTGGCTAGACCGCTTGGATGATATCAAAGAAGTAGAACAATTCTTAACCGATAAGATTCAGGCCATCATTGATGAAATGAAACTGAACTAAACAGCATCAAAGGACTGGTTATACCAGTCTTTTTCTTTATTTTTTGCTTTTTATATTGAACAAATATGAACGAATATTTTAAAAAAATAATCTATTTCGCTAAGCCGTATAAATCGTACGCTTATCTCAATGTTTTTTTCAACATTCTATACGCGCTTTTTAGTGCTTTAGGGTTTTTAGCCTTAATTCCCATGCTGACTATTTTATTTGGCGATGGTAAAAAGGTACTAGAAGAACCTACTTATACGAGTATTGGGCATTTAAAGAATTATTTAGAAGACTATATGTCCTATTTCTTAACCCAATATACGGCTGAACACGGCGCTCAAGATACGTTAATGATTATGGCCTGCGTCGTAATATCACTATTTTTACTTAAAAACCTATTCAACTATTGGGCGATGTATTTCATCACCTTTTTGCGCAATGGAGTTTTAAAAGACATTCGAAATGCGATGTATAAAAAAGCTGTAGATCTACCCTTGGCTTTTTTCTCTGAAAAACGCAAAGGAGATGTGATTTCTAGAATGACATCGGACGTACTGGAAATTCAACACTCTTTCTTATCTATTTTAGAAGTTGTAGTAAGAGAACCGTTGACCATTGTTTTTACCATTATTACTATGTTCGCCATCAGTACAGAGTTAACTATATTTGTTTTTATCTTTGTACCGATTGCAGGAATCATCATCTCTCAAGTAGGAAAAACACTAAAGAAAAGTTCACAAAAAGCATCGGAAGAACAAGGGTATTTTCTTTCTATTATTGAAGAATCTTTATCTGGTTTAAAAGTTATTAAGAGCTTCAATGCGGAGAAGAGATTCAACAAAAAATTTCAAGATTCGACGCAGTCTTTCTACGAATTAAATAATACAATTTTAAATCGCCAAAACTTATCCTCTCCATTGAGTGAGTTCTTAGGAATTGTTACAATTGCCGTCTTATTGGTATATGGAGGACACTTAGTATTGGGTGAAGGCACCCTAACAGGGGCATCATTTATTGCTTATATTGGTATGGCTTATAACATTTTAACGCCAGCTAAAGCCATGTCTAAAGCATCTTATGCCTTGAAAAGAGGAAACGCAGCTGCAGAACGTGTATTGGAAGTGTTAGAAGAAAACAACCCTATTATGAATCCGGAGCATGCGATTCAAAAAGAAAGCTTTGATGATAAGATCACTATTGAAAACATCAGCTTTAAATATGAGAATGACCTTGTATTAAAAGATTTTAGCTTGACGATTCCCAAAGGAAAATCGGTTGCTTTAGTTGGACAATCTGGAAGTGGAAAAAGTACATTGGCAAACTTATTGACTCGTTTTTGGGATATCAATGAGGGATCAATCAAGATTGACAATGAAGATATCCGCAATATGGACTTACACAGCTTGCGCAATTTAATTGGTTTAGTCACCCAAGATAGTATCTTATTCAACGATTCCATCAAAGCCAATATGCTATTGGGCAACGAAAATGCAACCGATGAAGACATCATTGCAGCCTTGAAAGTAGCAAATGCCTATGAGTTTGTTCAGGATTTACCGCAAGGTATTGACACGAATATTGGAGATTCAGGTAGTAAGTTATCTGGTGGGCAAAAACAGCGTTTGTCTATCGCTAGAGCGGTATTAAAAAATCCGCCAATCATGGTATTGGATGAGGCGACTTCTGCTTTAGATACAGAAAGCGAGAAACTGGTACAAGACGCATTGGAAAACATGATGAAGAACCGAACTTCTGTCGTGATTGCCCACCGTTTATCTACCATTCAAAATGCGGACTTAATCGTGGTGATGCAAAAAGGAAAAATTGTAGAACAAGGAACGCATGAAGAATTAATGAAACAAAATGGAACGTATATGAAACTCGTTTCTTTACAATCCTTTGAATAAACAATCAAAAATCAACCCGCTTTTATCTCATTTAACAGCGGGTTTGTTTTTTTTATCTCTAATTTAAGATATATCCTTACGACTTTTCGTACCTTGTATGTTTGCGCTTTAATCTGATGTACAAGTCGATCGATTAACCCAATAAAGCTATGGAAACAACAAACACTCCTCAAGTCATTCCTTCTATTTTAGATAATGACTTTTATAAATTCACCATGCAACATGCAGTGGTAAAGCAATTTCCCTATGCAAAAGCATCGTATATTTTTATTAACCGTGGACAACATAAATACCCTCCTGGATTTGCAGAAGCGCTACGAGCAGCCGTAGATGAAATGGCAAAGCTCAAGTTGACCAAACAAGAGAAATTATTTCTTCAAGTGACTTGTCCCTATTTAGACCCGACTTATTTGGATTTCTTACAAGGATATCACTTTGATCCATCAGAAGTGGAAATCACACAAGAAGGAGAAGATTTAGAAGTAGCCATTAAAGGTTATTGGTATCGAACGATTCTTTGGGAGGTACCGTTGATGTCTATGATTTGTGAATTGTATTACAAATTGACCGGATCTGAGAGAGAATCAGATGACATCATTCGAGCAAAGACGAAAGAGAAGATTGAAAATTATAAAAAATTAGGAATTACCATTGCTGAATTTGGTACGAGACGCAGACATTCGTATGCGGTTCACCAAGTTGTAGTGGAAACCTTACAACAATATGGTGGAGGAACGTTCATCGGAACGAGTAATGTTCATTTAGCGATGAAATACTGCACGAAACCTATTGGAACGCATGCACATGAATGGTTTATGTTTCACGCGGCTAAATATGGGTTTAAAATGGCTAATTCCATGGGATTAGAACATTGGGTTGACACGTATAGAGGAGATTTAGGAATCGCCTTAACGGATACGTATACAAGCAAGGTGTTCTTTGAATCCTTTGACAAAAAATTTGCTAAGCTTTTTGATGGAGTACGCCATGACAGTGGAGATCCTATTGAATTTGCCAATCAAACCA
Source organism: Myroides gitamensis (assembly GCF_029894455.1). Classification (NCBI taxonomy): domain Bacteria; kingdom Pseudomonadati; phylum Bacteroidota; class Flavobacteriia; order Flavobacteriales; family Flavobacteriaceae; genus Myroides; species Myroides gitamensis. The sequence continues at coordinate 271,790 of NZ_JARYHN010000001.1, read as the reverse complement.
TTGCTCATTACAAGATGATGAATATCGATCCGCTATCCAAAACCATTATTTTTTCAGATGGATTAAACCCTGAAAAAGTGGAACGCATTGCTACGTATTGTAAAAATCGCATTGGCATGTCCTTTGGTATTGGTACCGATTTCACGAATGACGCAGGATTACCTGCCTTGAATATTGTCATCAAAATGTCGCAAGCCTTCCCAGAAGGTGGGCCTTGGACCGATGTTGTGAAACTTTCAGATGAACCTAAAAAACATACAGGAACACCTGAAATGATCGATTTAGCACAGCGTTTATTGGATATTCCAACGACGTAATACAATTACTTCACGTTGAACGTGAATATTTTGAATTAAAACATATTATATTAGACATAAAAGTCTATTTTTGCAAAAAATTTAATTTTAGAACAAATGGCAACGAACAGAACTTTTACAATGATTAAACCAGATGCAGTAGAGGCTGGTCATATCGGTGGAATCCTTAACATGATTACAGAAGCAGGATTTAAAATTGTATCTATGAAGTTAACTCAATTAACAGTTAGAGACGCACAAAAATTCTACGAAGTACACGCTGAAAGACCTTTCTATGGTGAATTAGTTGAATTCATGTCAAGAGGACCAATCGTAGCAGCTATTTTAGAAAAAGATAACGCTGTTGAAGATTTCAGAAAATTAATCGGAGCAACTAACCCTACAGATGCAGCGGAAGGAACAATCCGTAAAAAATACGCTAAATCAATTGGAGAAAATGCTGTTCACGGATCTGACAGCGATGAAAATGCAGCAATCGAAGGTGCATTCCATTTCTCAGGTAGAGAGCAATTCTAATTCATTTAGAAGCTAAAAATTAAGAAACCACGAACTATGTTCGTGGTTTTTTTTATGTGTTTTTACTTTTGAAATCAAAACAACAAAATGTATAAACAATTCAAATAAAACAATAAAATTTAACATTATAACCCAAAAAAACACAGAAAAATAATCATAAATTAGGTTTATAATCAATTTTAAACCTATACCCTAATGAAAAAAAAATTATTATTTTTAGTTGTATTGAGCTCCCTAATAGGCTGTTCAAATGATTCCAAAACGAGCGAAACTATTGATTCCTCTTCTTCCAAAGTTATATTTGAAAATGATAAATCTGCAGGTCAAATGCACAATGATTTACTTCATCTTTTAGAACAAGCTGAACAAGAAGGTCAATTAGCTGTCAGTAGCACCAAAAAGGAAATCTCCGAAGCTATGATTAATATAGCCAATGATTATTTCTTAGAACAAGGATTAGAACCAAACGTATTTTCAGAGATGCTCCTGAAGATTCCCGATGTCACACAACAGCTAAATTTACTTGTAAAATCAACAGACAATCTTCAACTTTTGCGAGAACAACTGCAGGCTTCTTATACAGCATCCTTACCTGCAGCTGTCAAAACACACGCATTAGCTATTTTTGATGCAACAAGCCAATATGAAGGCACAACCGCTTTTTCTTCAGAACTTGACAAAATAGCAACAACAATTAAAACAGATGCATCTCTTAGCTCTGAATATCAACAACAGCTATTACATGCTATTTCTATTGCTGAATATTCTAATGCCTATTGGCATTCATCTCATCAATCTATACTAGAGGGAAGAAGTCTTCTTACTTATTATGCAGGTGCTGATACTGCAGGTGCTTTGACAATGATTCAAAGTGGTGCTGTTGCAGCAGGTTCAGCTTTAGGCGGCTGGGGAGGACTAGCTGTACTTGTTGGAGGAGCGGCGCTAAGTTCTTTTCTAGCTTCACGTTAAATCAAAAAAATCCTTTGATGAAAACAGTACATCTCAAACTTTTCTTTCCAAGAAATTGGTATCACGCTCGAAAGCTCAAGATTTATGCTGATAATAAAAAACTAGCTTGGATCATGCATAATCAAACGATTGAGATTCAAGTTCCAAAAGAGACTCAATCCTTAGAGTGGAAACTTGATTATTTTAAGAATACTATTTCTCTACCGAATAAGAAGCAGCCTCTCTACATCCTTTTATCTATGGATGTCGGAAGAGGGACGCTGCAGCTGTATTTAAAAACACTCAAACGAAAATGTATCCAAGGTAAAATTGTATCTCAAGAAGAATTTGAAAACAGTACGAGTACTACCATTTATCAAAATGATCAAGAATGGCTTCCTCAAATTCAACTAGATAAATCCATTCTTTTCATTGGGCTTCTAATAGGTATTATCAGCTTAGTGTATGCCGTCTTCATGCAAACCGAATGGAGAGATATTGTATTTTTATTAGGAGGAGGAACCATCCTATCGCTTTTAATTCTAATCTTTGAAAAGAACAAGATTGCTCTCGGCGAATATAAAAATCGAATGTGGGCTTCCATTGGCAGCTTTATCTTAACCATCTTTCTGATTCCTACCCATGATTTTGCTATTCAAATGCTACTAATTATCCTAACGGTTGGTTTTATTCTGCGTTTTTTACTTCACATAAAAAAACTACAAGCTAAATAATGAACTACTTCCATTATACTAAAAGCGCCAATACATAGGTCGTATTGGCGCTTTTAGCTTATCTGTTTTTACTTAATAATTGTGATACGATCGTCGTGATGTGATCGATCCCACACTACTACATCGTTATAGAACAGTTTATCTTTAACAAAACTATTTTTTCCTCTCTTTGCATGAACTTCAATTTTATCTGTATCTCCATTTGGTAAAGCAATATAGACGATACAAATAGTTGCCTTATTTTAAAAATAAGAACAAAACATCTTTCAATATAATATTAAAAACAAAATATTTTAACAATAATATTTTTAATATACCAAAACCAATACGTATATTAGACTGATTTATCATTTTTACAATTCATTATAATGAAACAAAAATATTCTTACTGCATGTATTTTATTTCAAAGTTCAGATAGGCTTTACCTCTATGCGCTCTAATTGAGTGGGTGTAGCTGTTTTTTTTGATGAAGGCGTTGCAGTACATTTTTATTTTACTCTACGTTTAATCAAAATTTTCTATTATGAAAACGGTACACCTCAAACTCTTCTTTCCCAAAAACTGGAATCGAACCAAGCAGCTAGAAATTTATCATCAGCAAGAACTCCTTGCTTCCGTCAGTCCAAATGAATCTATTATTATTCAACTCCCTCAGGAAGCAACCTCCATCCATTGGAAACTCAGTCATTTTAAAAACTCCATTGCTCTTCCCGAAGAAGATAGTGTCTATTTACTTTTATCCATGGACTTAGGGGAAGGTTTTATACAACCTTATTTCAAAACCTGGCAATCCAAATGCATTCAAGGTAGGATTGTTTCGCAAGTGGAGTTTGAACAAAGTAATCAAGCGACCTGTTATCCGAATAAGCAAACCTGGCTTCCGATTGCCAAACTAGATCGTCCGATTCTTTACATTGGTCTCCTAATTGGCGTAATCAGTTTACTCTATGCCATTTATGCACAAACGACCTGGAGTGCCTTATTGTTTTTATTGAGTGGTGGAACCATCGTTTCCTTATTGATTTTGATTTTTGAGAAAAACAACGTTGCCTTAGGAGATTACAAAGGGCGTATGTGGGCTTCGATTGGTAGTTTTATCCTTATTATCCTGATGATTCCCAGGCAAGATTACTCCATTCAGATTCTATTATTTATCCTAACGATAGGTTTCGTCCTGCGTTTTTTATATCATATTCGAAAATTACATGCAACCAAACAACTACACTAAACCACTCTAAAAAGCCCCAATAAACACATTCATTTATTGGGGCTTTTGTTTTGTATTATCGTTTCCTTTTACAAGGTTTTTTTCTTTCCACTAAAAGAGACTCAACTCTAATTGATTCACGAAATCATAGAGAATGCGGTACCCTACTACGGAGTTTCCATGTTGATCTAACGCTGGATTGAATACTCCAATGCCCATTTTATTAGGTACACTTACAGCGATTCCTCCTCCTACACCAGATTTACTCGGTAACCCCACTGTTCTAGCGTATTCTCCACTAAAATCATACATGCCTGCGATTAGCATTTGCGCTTGAATTAATCGGGCTAAATCGCGGTTATAATATGTTTTATCCCCGTCAAAACGCGTGCAACCATTGGCATAGAAATAGCCAATTTTAGCTAAATCTTCTGCAGTTACCTCAATGGAACATTGCTTGAAATAATTGTCTAATTTATTTTCTTCTCCTTCTATTAAACCATTGTTTTTCAATAAATAGAAAATCCCTCTGTTGCGGTGTCCTGTTTCTTTTTCAGATAGATAAACCGCTTCATTCATCACAATCGATTCATTTTTTGTAATATAACGAAGCATGTTTAGTATTTTTTGATAGGCAACCTCACCATCTCCTTCAATGAAAGCCGTAGTTAATATAGCCCCTGCATTCATCATGGGATTTAAGGGTTTACCTGATGTTTCTAGATTTGCATAGTGATTGAACGCTTTTTCAGTTCCATAATATCCAATGCGATCATATAATGCTTTCTCCCCCTTTTCTTGTACTGCAATCATCAAAGCAATTACTTTCGAAATACTTTGGATGGTAAACTTTGCCTTTACATCTCCTACATTGATGATTTCACCATTGGATTTAACAACAGAAAAAGCCACAGATTGTGGATTTGCTTTTCCTAGTTCAGGAATATAATCTGCTACTTTTCCTTCTTTGTAATAGGCTTTATCTTGATTTACTATTTGTTGCATCAGCTCCATTGTAATTTGCTGATCTAATTTCGTTTGACTTTTCTGCGCTACACTTTGATTCACCTGACTGATTCCTACCAACATAACCAATAGTACTATTTTTTGTATTCTTACTATATTCATCTTTCTTAAAAGCATTTATTAGTTTATATTTTTACTTCTAATAACCTTGCCTGATTCTGTTTCAATAAATTGATCTACAAATTGAATTTCTTTGGGTCTTTCGTATTTGGTTAATCCATCAAAAACATCCTCTGCCAAGGCATACGGTTGACTTTCAATAACTAATACAACAATAGTACCAAAATAATCATCTGCTTTACCTCCAACAAAAAAACGCGCCTTTATTTTAGTTGCTAATTTTTCTTCTATTTGTTCTGGAAATAACTTGACTCCACCGCTATTAATCACGTGATCAAAACGCCCCAACCATTCAAATTGCTTGGCACTAATCAATCGAACTAAATCATTCGTCACAACGGGATGAGGATTAACCGTTGGTGCATCAATCACCAAACAACCGCGTTCATCCGTTTGAATTATTGCATGTGGTAAAACGTCAAAATAAGGAGTTCCGATTTTCTTTGCTGCGATATGGGTAATGGTTTCCGTCATCCCATAGGTCTCATATACTTGTGTACTTTTCTCTTGTAGCTTTTGTGCTAAAATAGGAGATACTTTTGCCCCACCAATAATAAGCGTTTCAATTTGATCCATTTCTGCTAAGCTATTTTCCACTTGCATCGGTACCATCGCAACAAAGCTATACGATGTCTTTGTATCAGCTAATGGTCGTGCAGTGGGTTTACAAACGTCTAATTCCCATCCAAATAAAAGGGCGCGAATAAACATCAACTTCCCACCAACAAATTGCGTCGACATACACAAAAGGACTTTACTTCCTTCTTGTACATCAAAAAAACGAACCGTTGCTTCCGCTGAGGCACGCATCGCTGCTTTGTCTAAGTGGATTTCTTTTGGTGGCCCCGTAGTACCCGATGTACGCTGTATCATATAAGCTTTATCATCGAACCAAGCGCAAATCAATTGCCCCAAATCACGAAGATAATCCTCTGACGATTGCAGCATGATTAAGGCTTCTTGTTCAAGAGAATCCACCGTATGTGTCACTCCGTTTAATTTAAATTGGGGGTGAATATAGTTGTTATTCATAAACTAAAAACATCATAAAATTTAAGCGACTCTACCCAATAAACGATTTTTCCAATCTTTCCATTGGTATCTTTTGGCGAAAATCACCAATAAAATAGGGTAGAAAATAAATACTTGCCAAATAAATTCCCAAACAGATACTTGTTCTTGTTCAGCAATATTTAAAAATAAGGAATTTGTTTGGAAAACAGTCCAACTAGAAGTCACTAATAATGCACCGATCAAATTATTAGCTGCATGGAACCCCAATGCTAGTTCTAATCCATCATCCATCAACGTCATAATTCCCAAGAAAAAACCAGTACCAATATAGTAAACCATAATTCCGCCTCCTAATGTTTCTACTTCGGGATTTGCTAAGTGCAATAAACCAAAGATAACAGAGGTAACAATCAGAGCAATTCCTCTATTTCTAGTTGCTAATCCAACTCCTTGCATCAAATATCCTCTAAAAAAATACTCTTCAAAACTGGTTTGAATCGGAATAAAAATTAGCGCAATAACAAAGAATCCGAGAAAAGCGGGTAGATTAAAATTAAAAACAAAGTTCGTTGGGTTTAAAAAATAACTGATTATAAAACTCGCAAGAATCAATATTGTTTGGCAAGCAAAGGCAAATCCAAAGCGCTTCAAATCAATTTTTGTTCGGGATGTAGTTAAGCTAACGAGCGATTGTTTGTGAACAAACAAGACCCACAAAGCCAATAATAGCAAAAAAATAGAAAATGGAACGATTAATTGAAAAAACGCCATATTTTTTCCTAAAATCTCAACTTGGGAATTCAGTAATTCTTTCGTGGAAATCGAAGAATATTTTGTAACTAACCAGTTTACAAACATAATCATCAAATAAAAGAAGGTAAACGGAACATAATACAGTATTTGCCTCTTACTTACTTGATGTTGTAGTTGATCGATGTATTTCATTTTTCAAAAAAATTGCTATATTTGAGAACAAACCCTAACACTTATGATTACAATTTATCACAATCCTCGTTGCAGTAAATCAAGAGAAAGTATTGCGTTTATGGAACAACAAGGTGTAGCCTACAAAATTATAAAATATTTGGATGCAAACCTCAGTTATGACGATATTAAAGCGTTACTCCAAAAGTTAAACTACTCCCCTATTGAGCTGGTACGAACCAAAGATGCGTTCTGGCAAGAAAACTTTGCAGCTAAAACACTTTCTGATGACGAAATTATCCATGCGATGGTTGACTATCCACAGATTATAGAACGACCTGTAGTTGTAAATGGATCAAAAGCAATCGTAGCAAGACCAACAGAAAAAATTTACCAGATTCTTTAATTAACGTTATTTTAACAAATAAGTTATTAAACCAAAGGATCAAATTATAGTCTAAGTTTAAGAAAAGTAAACTAAACGACTATAAATGAAAAAACAAACGCCTTCATCAGTTCTTCTGCTGTTGTTCGTATTTTTAACGGCACTAACAACAGCAGCTCAGAACCGCGCTCAAAGTACTGTCACCGGTACTGTCATTGAAGCAGCGACTAACACCCCTTTAGAATACGCTAGTATTTATGCTCAAAATGAGAGCAATTCCAATATTGTTTCCGGAGCAATGACGGACGAAAAAGGTCATTTTTCTTTTGATGTTCCCGACGGAAACTACTATATCAAAATCGATTTTCTAGGTTTTAAAACACTCGAATTAAAAAATATTTCGGTACAAGGCGATACCTTCATTGGGGTTCAAAAAGTACAGGATGACACTCAAATGTTAGAGGAAGTAACCGTTATTGCAGAACGCTCTACGGTTGATATTAAACTCGACAAGAAAATATACAATGTCGGACAAGATATGATTGTCAAAGGAGGAACAGCAGCAGATGTATTAGACAACGTACCCTCTGTAGTTGTGGATAGTGAAGGAACAATCAGTTTAAGAGGAAATGAAAATGTAAAGGTGTTGATTGACGGTAAACCAACAGGATTAGCGAACAACATCCAAGAGGCCATGCGTATTTTACCTGCTGAATCAATCGATCGCGTGGAAGTAATTACCAATCCATCTGCTCGTTATGAAGCTGAAGGTGGTGCTGGGATTATCAATATTATTTTGCGCAAAGGAAAAGCATTGGGTATTAATGGAAGTGTAACGGGTACAATTGGAGATCCACGCAACTATGAATTGAATACAATGTTCAATTTTAGAAGTGAAAAATTCAATTTCTTCACCTCTTTAGGGTATCGAGATTCTAAATCAGAAGGGTACAATTTAAATGACAACCGCTACATTGATCCAACGACGGGAGAACCTACGCAACGCATTTATGAATACAAAGACAACAATAGAGAAAGACAAGGCTACAACGGTACTTTTGGTTTAGAGTGGTACTTAACACCTTCTATCACTTGGACGAATACGGTAACAGCACGTCGCAATACAGGTTACAATCCCAATCGAGTAAGATACGATTACTATGACGCTTCTGATTCTTTTTTATACAATCGATATAGAAATGAAGAAAAAGATGGTACGCGAAACAACGTCGATTACACGACTACTTTTGAGAAAAAATTCGATAAAGAAGGGCATGTATTAACTATCGAGGGAAATATTGCTCAAGATAAAGACAATGAAAATGCAGGGATTGATGATATCAATGAACATTTAAATCAAACTTCTTTTGAGCGTACCTTCAATAAAGAAAAAGAAAAGAGTGGGTTAGCGAAAGTAGATTATACCTTACCTATTGGTGAAAATGGAAATTTTGAGGCTGGATATTTGGGAACTTTCAAATCAACCAACACGGCTTTTAATCTTCAACGTTTAAATAACAACAGCTGGAATGTAGATTCGCGCTTATCTAATACATTAGAATACAAAGAGAATATTCATGCTTTATATGCCCAATATGGGGATCGTATTACGTCTCAATTGAGCTTTATGGTTGGATTGCGTTGGGAGGATTCTTCTATCGATGTGAATCAAATTGACACCGAAAGTTACAACAATAAAAAGTACAATGATTTCTTTCCTAGTGCATTCTTAAACTATGAGTGGAATGAGAGTACAAGTACGAGTATTAGCTATAGTAGACGTGTAAATAGACCGCGTGGTTTCTTCTTGAATCCTTTTTCAAATTATACGAGTGATATCAACTTCTTCCAAGGGAATCCAGACTTAAATCCGGCAAAAACACATGCGGTTGATTTAGGTTTTATGAAGCGTTGGACTGGTTTTACGTTGAATGCATCAGCTTACTACAACAAAACGGATGATACTTTCCAATTTGTGCGTAGAATTGCTGGAGAGACTGAAAATGGAACACCGATTTCAATTAGTTCTCCTATTAACCTTGCAACAGAACACCGTTATGGGGTAGATATTACCTTAAACTACTCTCCTTTCAAATGGTGGAGATTGAATGGTAACTTCAACTTTTATCGAACAGAGACTAGAGGAGATTATACTTTTACTCATTTAGATGGCACGTTAGAAACGCAGAATTTTGATCAGGATGCTTACGCTTGGTTTACGCGTATTTCATCTAAAATTACATTGCCTTATAAAATTGATTGGCAGTTAAACGGGATGTACCGCGCTCCTTACAACACAGCACAAGGAAAAGTTCTAGGTAATTTATCTGGAAACGTAGCGTTGAGCAAAGACATCTTAAAAGATAAAGGAACGATTACTTTCAATATCAGCGATATCTTTAATTCAAGAAAAAGAGAACAGGATTTAGTTTTACCTCAATCTATTTCACATAGTGAAATGCAGTGGAGAGGAAGACAAATTAATCTTTCGTTCACTTACCGATTCAATCAAACGAAAAAAATGGATCGCAAGAATATGACTGGTAGCCCAGAAGGCGCTGGTGATATGGAAGGCATGGAGATGCTTTAATAGAGGTGGTGAGAAGGTGAGAAGATGAGGCGGTGAAATCGGAACGAAGTGTAGATTCATCGAATACCAAAACAAAATAGCAACTCGGTGAGATAGAAGGTGAGGTGGTGAAATCGGAACGAAGTGAAAATCGGAACGAAGTGTAGATTCATCGAACACCAAAACAAATATAAACTAGGTGAGATATATTCATCGAATACGCAAACAAATATAAACCTATGAGATAGATGGTGAGGTGGTGAGATGATGAAAAAAAACTGTAGTGGCAAATGGCAATTTGCCAAATAACTGGATGATTCCGACAAACCTCACAAATAACAAACCTCACAAAGGGCTATAAATACAAGGAAACAACAACAAAAGACAAAGGCTGAGCATCTGCTCAGCCTTTGTTGATTATTCGAAAGAAACTCTTTCTAAGACATGATATAGTATAAAAAAAGGCTTGGATATCCCAAGCCTTTTTTTATGCTATATTTCTTCTAAATACCCTATTTTCCTCAAGATTTTCACATCTTGACCTGCGCTATTTGCTTTCATTTCTGGTGCATAAACGCTTTGTAAAGAGGTTATGCCATTTGAGAAGTACCCAGCGTTATTTGCGCGAACATCATACTCAAAAACATACGTTCCTTTGCGTAAATGGGTGATAAAGAAGTTTGTTGCAGCATCGCGTGTTTCTTCGTAATACCCCAATTCTCCTTTTCTCTTGTACCCGGAACGAACATTGATTGGCTCAAATCCGCTTGCACGCATATCTTTTAACTGTACATAGTCCATATCGCGATCTATGTTGATCTCTAAGCGAACGGTTACTACATCTCCTACTTTGATTGGCGATTCATTCGTGATTTCACGCAATACTTGTCCTTTATCTGTAGCGGCTTTGATAAACAATTGTTTATTAAACGTAATACCTGAACCTGATTTTGATACTTTATTCAAGTCTTCAAAATACTGCCAGTACATTGCGCCATACGCAACTCCTGTAGATTTTTTATCTAGTTCAACAATTCCCATTTTTTCTTGGATGGCTGATCCATCCCATACTTTTTTGTAGTATCCAGTATTGAACTGTTCTGATTTAGTAAAGGTAACAGGGTATCCTCCTACTTTCACTTCTACTCCTTGATCGGTATTCATCCAATTTTTACCTAAATACAACAAAGCATATACTGCGCGTGTTGTTGCTTTAGTTGAGTTCCATGCTACTGTTTGCTTGTTTTTCAACAACCATACTTTCATGTCCTCAATAGCATTGGCATATTTTACTGGATCTACTTCATGCGCTGCTTCAATCAACATCACTTGGGTTTCGATCGGTGCATTATACCACAACCATCCTGCTGCATTTTCTTTCCAGTACATGCCCATTTCGTCGCTCTTCACTGCCAATTCCATTACTGCTTTCACCAAGTTATTGGCTGCTTTACTATCACCAAAACGCTGTAAAGTAACAGCTTTCATTGCTGTTACGTATAAATTGTCAATTGCTTTTTGATTGGCTAATTCTTTGCGGTAATCCGCAATCATTTTTGTGTATTTATCTTGTATTTTCAGTTCATCTTTAAACAAACTACGCACGTATAAATAGTGCATATCCAATGCTGGTAAAGTTGTGCTGTTTTTGTCTTTTTGATAGCTCGCATAATGTTGTTCATCTAAATAGGCTACTGCTTTTTTCAACATCGCCATTGCTGCTGGATGTAACGATCCTGCTTGCTTCATTTGACCAAAACCTTCTAGAATCGTCTGTGTAATATACACATTTGACTGATCTCCACTAAACCAAGGGAAACCTCCATCGCTATTTTGTTGGTTGCTCAAACGCTCCAATTCAGCTTCTAGCTCCATCTTCATTTTATTCAAATCAAACAAAACAGCTAAGCGCTTCATTTGTTCTGTTTCATCTGCTGCTTGGCGAACCCAAGGTGTTTCTTCAATTAGAACTTGTTTCAATTCTTCATTTTGCTCTAATTTTGATTGGATAGCTCCTTGTTTTAGACCAATATTCAAACACCGATTGAATACGCAGATTACTGTTTAATAATTGGCTGGCAATTGTATTCGCGAAAACTTTACTAAACGTTTGTTCCGTTCCGTTATACGGGTATTCTTTCAAATATGGCAAGGCTAAAAGAGCCGTCCACATTGGATTTGCAGTTACCTCTAGCGTTAACTTATAATTGTCGCGTAGTGCTGATCCTGGATGCTCTAATGATTCAAAAGTAAAGATTTTGTTTTGTCCTTCTTTAATGTACAATGGCATAGTTTCAGTCACTAACGTACGGTTTGACAATACTGGAATTGCCGATTCTTCTCCATCACTAAATGTTCCTGCTTTAGCCAATACTCTGTAACCTAAAGCAACGATGTTTTTAGGAACATTAATCGTCCAAGCTACTTCTGTATTTCCTTTTACCTCAACATTAAAGTTTTGTTTAGCCTGACTATTGTTATCTAAAATAGTTGTAATTGGCGTTGAAGTTAATGCATCAAAGAATTGAATTTCTACTTCTCCACTTAACGCTTTATCGTTTAGGTTGGCAATTTTCGTTGATACGATAATTTGATCTTCTTCACGTACAAAACGCGGCATATTTGGTTGAACCATTAATTCTTTTTGGGTGTGAACCACTTGCTCCACATAACTACTTTCTAAGTTTTTTGTATGTGCAAATGCCATAAACTTCCATTGTGTCAATGCTTCTGGTGAAGTAAATGAAAAACTCACATTTCCTTTGTCATCTGTATTTAACACAGGATAGAAGAAGGCTGTTTCTTTTAGGTTGGTTCTGATCTGAACATCGCCTTGTTTTTTATCACTTCCGCCTTTTGCGTCTTGTTTACTTGTTGAAATCACTTCTTCATTCAAGGCATCTGCGCTTTCTTCCTCTACATTGTTGAATGAAACTCCCATGGCTTTACCTTCTAAAGCTGCATTCACACTTCTTTTTGCCATACTAGGAGCTGCTCCAAAAGTTGCTCTTACATTTCCATACATAGAAGTACTAAATCCAAATAGATTCAATTCAATTGGTGAATTGTATGAAACTAAATTTGGGTATGCGCTGCTATATAGAATATTTTGAGCATAGCTCTTTCTGCTTAGGTTATACGTATTGAAATCTGAATCTTGCCCATAACTAAAGCTATAATCAAAACTCGTTTGGAAAGACGTATTGCTTCTAAATTGATCTAAAGAGGCGTCATACATTGCGGCTACTACCTCAGCAGCAAATTTATCTTTCGACATTCCCGATACTTTTAAACGCCAAGTTTCTTCTTGTCCTGGAGTTAATTTATCACGGAATGTAACTAGTTCCAATTTCAGATCTTCTTGTGAAGCATCTAGTACCAACTGTGCTGATTTTTGTGTCGCATAGTTGTGTTTAATGGCTGTAAAACTAACTCTTACATCGCCCATTTCCCCACTCATTGGGTATTCAAAATAGCTTGCTTTTCGGTTTACTTCAAGCGTTTTCTTTTGTTTTAAGTGTCCATTTACAAAAACAGAAGCAATTACCGTTGTTTGGTTTTCACCACTTTGTAATCGGATCTTTGCTAAATCACCAACTTTGTATTTTTCTTTATCTGCTTTTACAGAGAGCAATTGGTAAATGATTCCTGGTTCTTCTTTGGTATTGTCATAATAGAAATACTGTTCAACCTCTGTTTTTTCCTCTTTCTCCCAAACAAATCCTTTCAATAAGTAAAATCCTGAATTTAGAATTTTGGCATTTGGAAAGGCAATTGTATTCTCTTTCGCTGTGTCAAATGCTTTGGTGAATACTACTTTTCCTTGCTTCCACTTGGTGTGATCATTTTCATTTCCATATGCAACATAAGGGAATTTTGTTGTAAATTCTTCATAAGAATACAACTCATAATCCTCTCTTTTATAGTTATCATAAGGCAGTAGCATTCTACGTGCGTAAGGTGCTTCTAATTCAACGATACTCACTTCTCCTTTCGCGGCAAAAGTTTCGCCATTCAGGTTATTTGTGGTTACCTTGATTGCTTCCAATTCTTTCGTTGACACCATTTCATTGGTGATAATTGGCAATTGTAAGCTAATGTTTTTATCTCCAACATAAATCGTTTGTGTGCTGCTGTGGGTTTCTCCTTTGATATCCATTACATCCACATAAACGGTATAAGAGTCCACGCGTAGTGCATCTGCTTTGTATTCTTTGCGTTCCGGGATAGCTGTAAAATCAATAGCAAATTTTCCTTCTGCATCTGTTTCCACTTCGCCTTGAGCGATTGTCACCGCTTGATCTGGGCGTGGCCATCCATAATATCCACGTACATCATAACGATACCCCGAATTGCGAACAACGCGATAGCTTACCTTACTTTGTGCAACTGTTGCCCCTGAGTAATCTATTGCTTTTCCTTTTGCTTCTACTTTTTCATTGAAATAATACACGCCTTTTACCGCATCCATCGTCACCTCAAATTTTGGGCGTTTGTATTCTTCTACCGAAATAGAGGCATATTCTTCAATATTGCTGTCTTTTAAAAGTACTTCGAAATTAAAATTCCCCAATAACCCTGCTGTAGGTAAAATAAATTCTCCTTGAACTGATCCAAACGCATTAGTTTTCAAGGTTAAATTCCCTACCTCTTGCTGAGTTTCTTGGTTCATCAATTTAACCGTTACCAATTGATTTGCTCCTACTTGTCTTGTTTTTCCTTTTTGACGGAATACAATCGACTTGAAGTACACGACTTGACCTGGACGATAAATGGCACGATCTGTTAACACCTTTGCATTCCAATTAATCGCTTCTACTCCTTCTTCTGTTCCTTTGTTTTTAGGATAAGCATATGTTGAATAGTAAATTCCTTCTCCTTTTACCCCATAAAATAAATTGGTATTTTCTTTGACGAAATCAGTCGAGAACTCTCCATTTACATCTGTATTTACTATGGTTTCCCAATACGCTTTACTCAGATCTTTCTGTGGGCCATTCGCCAAAAATACAGGTTGATTTGCTTTCGGTTGTCCCGTTTTACGATCGTATAATCTAAACTTATTACCGCTAGTTAAAAAAGCATTAGATGTAACATTAATCAAAGCCATGCTCACCACATCTTGTTCTTCAGTTAGGTAATCGAAATCGCGATTAGACAACAACACAATATAACGTCCTGGAGCTAGAGGTTTTAACTCTACATTGGTGGTATGCGATTGGTAATCCTCAAACGGTTTAAGGGAAATCGTATAATCGGTCACCTTTTCGTAATCGGATGCAATCTTTTTATAACCTGCCAATGTATTTGGTTGGTTTACATCGAATATCTTAGCATCCCCTTCATATTTTAAAACTTTAAAATGTAGGGTGTTTAAATTTTTATGTGTCACTGCCAAAATAGAACTTAAGTCAGGTAATTCATACGAATTATAACTCACTTCTAATCCTGGAGCTTCTACTACTTTCTTTAGTTCTAACAGGCGTTTTGCTGTTTCTGTTTCCGGAAATTTCTCAGCCGTTTGATTAATAAAAGCTAATAACGTTGCCCCCGCTGTTTTTTCTAATTCTTTGTCTTGGGTATCTCTATATGTATAGTACATAAATTGGGCGACAGCCTCGTGTACCAAAACAGATTTAGGATTTTGTTTCAGCAGTTCTTGATAAATTTTATTCAATTCTGCCTCTCCTCGTTGCTCTTCAAAACTATTCAACGTGTAGATACGAACATACGCGGCCAATTCAGCCTGCCCTTTTTTCGTCAAGTCTTGGATAACTTGATTCATTAACTCTTTGGCTTGCGTTCTTTTTAGTTCTCTTTGTTCAGCAGGAGCGCGATATGAAAATCCATTACTCAGGAAAAGAGCATGATCTATACGCAAAGCATCATACACAGAAAACTTTGAAAAGTCTAAATTAAACGATTCAGTTGTTTGGAAAACTTCATTCCATCCCCCAACTGTAGTTGAAGCTTGTTTCTTAGCCGTTTCTAAAGCTGCTTCCCAATATTGTGTACTTTCTCTTTCAAAATCTTCTTTTGTCCAATAGCGAACATCCGTTCCTTTTTGTTGTTCTACAGCAGTTCTATTGCTGATTTTATACGCATTTTCTTCATAGTATAATTGGTATAAATGAGCAATATAGGCTTGAACAATCGCTTTGTATTCTCCTGTTGCTGTGTTTAATTCTTTCTCAAAAGCTTGGAGTACTTGATTGATATCGTAGTCTTTATCTTCTTGGATTGTAATATTGATTTTTGCTTCATAAAACATTCCTTTTAAGAGGCTGGCATACGCCTTTGATTGACGAGAAAGTGAAATCACCTCTTGTACTTCAGGCAACAGACTTCTCACTTCTTGTTGTTGCTCTTTATGTTCGATACTCTTCCATAACTCTTGTATCTTTTTATTGGGTTGCTGAGCAAAACCTAAGATAGGAGCAAGTATCATTAAATACATATTTAATTTTTTCATAAGAAATAATAAATTGGGTGTATAAATATATGACTATTCGCAATGATATCTGTCGTTTCCTTGCTAAAAAACACAACGTTATAAAAAAGCGAATTGATCCCTTAACACCATTTTATATTATAGCGCAAAAAAAAGGCTTTTACTATGCGTAAAAACCTTTCTTTATTAATACTGATCTGAATTTCGTTGTGGTTCTTTGGACACTGGCCATTGCTGTTGTTCTCCTTTGTCATTTGTTGGTAGAACAATTTTTTCTCTTGAAACCAATTCTGGTTCTTCACTTGCTTTATACACCATAATTGCCAAAAGAATTGCATTGCTTTGTACATCATCAAATACAATTTTATCTGCTGTATCTCGGTTGGTATGCCACGTATAATTTCCATATCCCCAGCTGAGTGAACTCATCATGAAACCTGGAATATCATGACTCACAAAAGAGACATGGTCAGATCCTCCACCTGATGGCGAACCTGGATAATGTGTTTTTAAGTCTTTTTTGTATGCATCAGGAACCGCAGACAACCATCGCCCTAAAAAGTCATAAGCATGTAAAAATCCTTGACCTGTTATGTTGGCAATGCGTCCTGTTCCGTTATCTTGATTAAAAACAACTTGTATTTTTTCTAGCAATTCTGGGTGGTCAGCAACAAAAGCACGAGATCCGTTTAACCCTTGTTCTTCACTTCCCCAATTTCCGATTAAGATGGTTCGTTTTGGATTTGGCAATACTTGTTTTAAGATACGGGCAGCTTCCATCATGGTGATAATTCCTGTTCCGTTATCGGTTGCTCCTGTTCCACCATCCCAGCTATCTAAGTGAGCAGATAAAATCACGTATTCATCTGCTTTTTCTGTTCCTTTTAATTCAGCAATGGTGTTATACGTTTGTGCCGTTCCCAGATTCTTCGATTGTACATTCACGTTAATTCGCGGTGCTTTTCCTCCTTCTGCCAAACGATATAATAGACCGTAATCTTCCAGAGCGATATCAATGGTTGGCACTTGTGTTGTTTGTGCGCCAAAGATTCTATTCGCCCCCATAATACCCGTCCAAAAAGACATCACTGCACCTGCCGCTCCTGCTTTTTCTAGTACTTTAGGCAATTCTTTTGCTGTATATCCAGTATTGGCCATGCGTTGATTCCACGCTTGTTCAATCGCTTCTCTTTCTTTTTTCATTTTCTCGTACGACTCTGGTGTGGCGTACTCTTTCCATTGGTAGTCTGGTCGTCCACTAGGAGGAAGTTGAGAAATCATAACATATTTTCCTTTTACCGTTGGTAGCCAAGCTTCGAAATCAGCTTTCGATTGCGCATCAACGAGTACAACTACTTCTCCTTCTACTCCATTTTTCTTTGTTGCTGGACTCCAAGCTAATTGGGTTCCTTCTAAAGATTTCAGGCGAGGAGCAGTCATCGTGATTTGAGAGGTTCCTCTTTCCCAAGCTTTCCATGTTCCATACGCTTCATTACGCGCCTCTAACCCCATCTTTTGATAGGTATCTTTTACCCAATTGTGTGCTTGCATCATTTGAGGGGTTCCCACCAAACGTGGGCCTATTCCATCTAACAATTCAAACGCATAGGCTTTGAGTTGTGAATTTGAGGTTCCTTCTTTGATTATGGCATCGACAATAGGATCTTGACTTTGCCCCATCGTTAAACTACTCGAAATAAGAGCAATTCCTATAAAACTATGCTTTAGCGCTTGATTGAGCGAGGTGGTAAACTTCATGGTTATTTGGTTTTCATTTGTTTCTGGCAAAATACTCGAATATCTGCTGTCACACAACTATTTTTCACCTCCTTTATCAACAAAAAAATAGGCGAGAAAAATCTCGCCTATCTTAACCAAATTAACACATTCACTTCATGAAATTACTTTCACTTCACTTTTTACTTTATTTATTCACTTGAAACTTATTGTTTAGCGCGAGCTTCTACTCTAAATGTCTTGACTGTAGAAAATACACGTTGAAACATATCTTTGGTTCGCACCTCCACTTGGTGGATCCCTACACTTAAATTAGATGGGATTCTCGCACTCCATAAATGCGGACTGTCCACTGGATTAGAAGGTCTTTTTCCGTCCACTAATGTGGGAGATAGATCATATTTTTGCACTTTAGCGTACAAAGCAGGGTCCATCGTTACTTCTTTGTTCATTTTTTTCCATTCTTGTCCATCGATGCGATAGTCCACCTCATCAAATTCAGTTCCCATAAATATATTGGCGTATACAAAAGAATTCCCTCCTTTTTTATTTGCAACAACCTGAGGTAAGAACACTTCCATTCGATAGTCTTCTGGTTTTCCTGCCACTTTATAATCTAACTCGTACTTATTGTCTTTTACAGTTAAGATTGCGTATCCCTTTGGTGTACCATCACGCATGGTTGAAACAGGTACGTTTTCTTCGTTGTATTCTCCAGAGTACCAATCACCTGAAGTAGTCCCTACGTTGTATTCATGGAGTAATTTTGATTTATTCCATCCTTGTTCTTTTCCATAAAACTGATGTGTTTGCGTATGCATATGAGCAGATAACAACAAGACATGATCAAACTCTGCCAAAGCGTCTAATAGCTCTTGTCTAGCTTGAGCATCAAAGTGCTTTTCATCTCCTACATATAGTGGAATATGGAAGGAAACAACGATTAAGCGATCTTTATCCACTACTTTTAAATTGTTTCGAACAAAATCCAATTGGTCTTTTCGAAACCCGCCCCAGTATCCTTTTTTGGTAATGGGATGAGGATAAAGCACATCATCCAATACAATGAAATGTGCTTTTCCGTAGTTAAAAGCATAATTAGCCGGACCAAAATTGCGTTCAAAGGTTTCATCAGCAAAACGATCTTCTTCCGCGTCATAATTCATATCGTGATTTCCCAATACGTTATACCATGGCAAGCCCATGGCTTTCATCACCTCTTTATACGGTTGATGTAGACTTAAGTCATCGCCTACAATATCTCCCAAACTAATTCCAAAAGAGATTCCCGTTGTTTGTTGTTTCGTTTCATCTACAATAGCTCTTTTATAGTATTCCATTTCTTCCATTGTATAGGGCTGTGGATCGCCAAAAACAAAAGCTTTAAACTCGTCATTTTCTACTTGTGGAAGCAAGCCAAAATTGACTTCTTTGGGTAATTTTCCCGTAGGCTCTACTCCTTTATACTTCAAATGCTTGGGTGACCCATTGGGTTTATGCATATAATAGTATCGGGGTAAATTATATTCATCTAATAAAAAGCCGTACCCTGCAGGTTTGATTACAAATATGGGATTGTCCTCTGAGACTGGCAATTCATATTTTCCTTGTGCATCAGTTAACACTACTTCTACCCCATTACTAACTGCCACATTGGCTATTGGTTTTTCCTTATTCTCTTTTTTGCCGTTGGCATTGGTATCCTCAAAAACATAGCCTATTACTTTATTTTGAGCACCTACTACCAAGGAAGACAAGAATGCAATACTTACTATAAAATTTCTCATATTATTTTTATAACTTAATTAATCGATCTGATATTTTAGCTGCTGAAACGTAGTTCCACGATACGATAGGTTCACCTAATTCGACTGGAGAATCCCCATACCAAGGTGATTCTTTTCCCGTTAACTTCAACTCGTCCGAAGTGATTTGCACCTGTGCCCATAGTGGTTCTTTGTAGTATCCCATATTGCGCAAATAGGGATACTTTTTATACGCTTCCGGAGGAAATGACGTATTGTTATAGGGTTCTCCCAACCAACGATAAACAGCACTGTTGATTTGTACATAGTGAATCCCATTAATAACATTGGTATAATCCATGTGATGATGTCCAGAAAAGACAACTTTCACCTTAGTATACCCCGCTTTTTTATTACAGTTATCTAATAAAATTCGCACAGCTTCTCTGTTGTGTACTCCATTGTGATCTAGCCCTTGATGGATAAACACAATAGTTGGTAATGGCGAACTATTGATATCGTGCTCCATCCATTCCAATTGTGCTTTATGAAAATAGGACGGATAACGCACTGCGTCATTTCCGGGTATTTTTCCATTGCCATCCAATACCACAAAGTGATATCCCTTGCGATCAAAGCTGTAGTAATTTTGCTTTAGTTCAAAGAAATCCATGATTTGCTCCAGTGATTTATTTTCGTCAAACTCATGGTTGCCAATCACGTGAAAGGCATCGCCTTGAAAGGAATTCCAAATATCTAAAATGATTTGATTCTCCTTTTTAGGCACGCAAAAATCCCCCAATTGAATAATAAAATCGACTTGTTTCTGGTTCATTTCGTCTACAAAAGCTTGTAATCGCTGTGGGGCATCAAAGGTTAAATCTTGATGTAAATCGGTAATAATTCCAAAACTCAACGTTTCTTTTTTCTTTAGTAAACGGCTAGTATCCGCCTGAACATCAAAAGGAATTGCCGTAGCTAATGTTCCTAAAGCTACCGTTCGTAAAAACTCACTTCTTTTCATCTTATTAATTGATCCACCAAATTTTTGAATTCATTTTATCTCCTCCTATGCGCTGACTCGCTTCTGTATAATTCGTCGGATTATATACTTTTTGATCCGAATGATATAACAATCGATACGGCATTTTCCCCTCATTTAACATGGAAGAAGTTGTCGGCAATACGGGTAATCCTGTACGTCTATATTCTGACCATTGTTGGTAATCTGTAAAATATAACGACACGTATTTTTGCAACATAATTTGCGCTAAACTACCGTCGTATTTTGCTTTTTCTTGTTCAAAATAAGAAGAAGGGGCTTCTTTTCCTGTCACAAAAAGAATGGCGCTTTTTACTCCATTCGTATAATATTGAGCTGCATTACTGTTGTTATAGTATCCGCGTTGCGCCAGTTCCGCTTTGATAAATTCTACTTCTGAATGCATCAAGATGGGAATACTCATTGGCGCTACCACTTGCTTGTTATTCATATAAGAAGGGGAGAATTTAAATTGAGAATTATCTCCCACATAAGCACTTGGTATTCCGACATACCCCATTGGTTTTCCTTCTAAGTCTTTGGCTTCAGTTGCGTAAACAGCAAGACGAGGATCTTTCAATTCATTTAAATGGTCTACAAAGAAAGCAGCTGTTGCTTGATTCGTAGAGAAATCCAAGGCTCTAGACCAAGGCGATAAATTAGGGGTGATTCCCGTTACTTTTAACGCTGCACTTTGTGTGAAATCAGTAATAATGGGGTATTTATCTTCTTGACTCAGCATCGTTACCATGATTCCAAAAGCTTCTGGATATACATTGGAAATCCTCAACAACAAACGCAAACGAAGAGAATTCGTGAATCGCTGCCAGTTTTTGGTATTGTTATCAAATAGGATTTCTTTTCCATACAACATGGGATTTTCATGGTTATACAGTGCATTAGCGTCTTCTAAATCCTGTAGCAACGTCATGTAAATCTCTTGTTGTGTATCATACTTCGGCTTTAGCCCCCCTTCATCTCCTTTGGATGCTTCCGAAAAAGGAATATCTCCAAAAGAATCGGTCAAGTTGGAATAAATCCAAGCGCGTAAAGTCAATCCAATGGCTTTGTAATTTGCATCATTGGGATTGGCTTCCGAAACCGCTAGCATTTCACGGATATTTTTTGCCCATTTATAACTGGCATTCCACTGTGAGTTTCCAGTATTATCTAGAATTTCATAACGATGTCTACCTCCATAAAAACTTGGGTAAGGCAATTTTACCTGCATCAATTCTGCTGTAATATCGTAGTAGTTTCGCACGTTGTTATTTGCCATATTATAGATAATCTCATTCACGAGTGTACCTGGGCTAATTTGATCGATAAGGTTGGGATTGGTATTCACTTCTTCAAAGTTTTCCGTACAAGAAATGAAGAAGAAAACCGAAGCGGCTATATAAATTATTCTTTTCATGAGAGTTAAAGCGTATTAAAATTCTACTTTTAGATTAAAACCATAGGAAGCAGTAGAAGGCATTTGCCCTGTTTCCATACCAGGTACAATGACACTTCCGTTCATTGTTGCTGCTTCTGGGTCATAGATTGGGAAGTCTGTAAACGTTTTTAAATCACGACCGTACACCGTTAGTGTCAAACTTTCTAATCCGATGCGTTTCAATTGTTTTTTAGCAAATGAATACGACAAAGAGAGTTCTCTAATTTTTAAGAAAGAAGCATCAAACGTATTAGACTCCACATTTTGGTATTCATAGTATTTTCTATAGTAATTGTCTACGCGAATTGGCGTTGTATTGGGCGTATAACTTCCATCTGCATTCAGTACTACCCCTTCTCCTACTAATTCTCCTTCTTCACGTCCTCTCAATGTGTGTTTCAACTGTCCTGCTTCAGTTGCTTTGTGGTGAGTATGCGAGTAAATCTTTCCTCCATATGATCCGTCAATCGTCAATCCAAAATTCCAATTCTTGTATTTGAAGTTATTAACCAATCCTGCTTTCCATTTAGGAGCAACGTCGCCAATATATTCCGGATCAGCGCCTAAAACAGGAACTCCATTGCTGTAAACCACTTGTCCTTCTGGACTACGCACAAATTTTCTCCCATATAATGCCGTTGTAGTTCCTCCTACTTTAGCAATTAATCGTCCATTTACGACAGTTGCTAATACCTGTTCTTCCAAATTGTCTTTTAATTCGAGTACTTCATTTTTATTTTTAGACCAATTGGCAGAAACATTCCATGTAAAATCTCCTTGTTTAATTGGCGTTCCGTGTAAAACTAACTCCACTCCTTTGTTTCTCACTTTTCCTGCATTGATGACCTGAGAACTGAATCCTTCGGCAATATCCATTGGCAGTACTAAGATTTGATTTTTCGTATCGGAATTATAGAACGTAACATCAAATCCCAATCGATTCTGTAGCATTTTCATTTCCACTCCTGTTTCCCAGCTTGAAGTAATTTCTGGTTTTAGATTGGCATTGTACAAGGTACTAGGCATAATAGCTGAACTTGGGAAATTACTTTGCGCATAATACTTCGATATTTGATACGGATCTGTATCACTTCCTACTTTAGCGAAAGACACTCTGTATTTCAAGTAGTCAATTACTGTCGGCATCACAAACATGTCTGATAGAATTGCACTGGCACTCACTGAAGGATAGAAATAAGAATTATTTCCACTCGGCAGTGTGCTAGACCAATCATTTCTTGCCGTAACATCTAAGAATAAAAAGTTATTGTACCCAAAAGTCATCATCCCGTAGGTACTGTTTACTTTTTTCAATGCATCAGATGTATTGACAATAGGGTTATTCACTCCATTTGACAATTTAAATACACCTGGCACTACTAAAGCATCTACAGAAGTTCTTAAGTTTCTATGGGTGTATGACATATGGTTTGCTCCCACCATCACTTGATAATCCAATGTTTCTGAAATTTTGTCTTTATACGTCAATAAGAAATCTGCATTGATCTCTCTACTTGATATATCTTGACGTGCATAAAATCCTTCTGCGTGGCGTTTACTCGAAAATCCGCGTTTCGTTTCTCTGAACTGTGTCAGGTTATTAATGGCCAAACGTCCCATGAAGTCTAACTTATCAGTCAATTTAATATCTGCTTTTACATTTCCGATAAATTGATTGCTATCTAACGTATTTTGATCCACATTTGTGATATAGTATGGATTACTAGACCAAGGAGAGAAAGGGTTCAATTGCTCTCTATCTTCTTTTCCATTTTTCCATATGGGTTTATACCAATTGATATCCACGTTAGGCAAAAGGAACATCATGAAATAAGCCAGGGATCCATTATTATACCCTAAGACAGGTAAGTTATCACTCTTGCGGTTGTTGTAATTCATCACCGCAGATAATTTGATGCGATCCGAGATTTGATAATTTCCATTAAAGGAAGCTCCGTATTTTTTGTATCCTGTATTCGGTACAATCCATTTATTATCGGTGTGTGAAATATTCAATCGCATCGATCCTTTGTCATTTCCCCCTTGAAAAGCAATGGCATTATTTACCGTTACCCCCGTATCAAAAAAATCTTTTCTGTTATTTTTATAGGGTCTCCACAACGTTCGTTCTGGTGTTTGTCCTTGAGTTGTGGGATCATACTGATAAAAATACTGGTCTGCAAATTTAGGCCCCCAAGCTTCTGGATGGTTTCCTGTATCTGGTCCATCTGCTGAGTTTCCAAACGAATAGTATGGATTTCCATTCTTGTCAAAGTATCCCCCCGATCCTTGTCCGTACTCATATTGATAATCAGGCCATTTGTTAATCACATCAAAAGCCACAGAACTATTATAAGTAATCCCGAAACGATCGTTTTTCTTTCCTGATTTCGTCGTGATGATCAATGCACCATTCGCTGCTCTAGATCCGTATAATGCTGCTGCAGTAGGTCCTTTTAAAACGGTTACACTTTCGATATCATCTTGATTCAAATCTGAAATTGCGTTTCCATTATCGACTGGAGAATCATTTCCAAATGCTGCCGAATTATATCCATTCGAATTAATCTCTTGATCCATAGGCACTCCATCAATAACAATCAACGCATAGTTTTTACTTGCATCTAATGAAGTATTTCCGCGCAATTGGATGCGTTGCGAATTGATTGGTCCTGTTCCTCCAGAGGCAATGTTCAATCCAGCAACCTTTCCTTTTAACCCACTCGACCAGTTATTTGCTACAGCAGTGGCTAATTTTTCTGCGTTTACGGTTTCTTGTGCATATCCCAATCGCTTTTCCTCGCGTTTAATTCCCAAAGCAGTTACCACAACCTCCTCTAAACTTGTATGATCCTCTTGAAGGATAATAGCTAAATTAGATGCTGCTCGAACGATTTGAGTTTTATAACCTATGAATGAAATTTCTAAATCATCTACCCCTACATTTGCTGTCAAACTAAAGACCCCATTGCTATCTGTTGCTACTCCTTTATCTGTTCCTTTAATAGTAACGATAGCTCCTGGAATCGTATAACCCTCTTTATCTTTTACCACTCCTTTAATTTGTTGGTGGTTTTGTTGTTCTTTTACTGAAATAGTTGTCCCTGAAATTTGATACGTCAATCCGTATTCATTAGAAACCTCATCGAGTACATCTGTAATTTTTCTGTCTTTTACTGCAATGGCAATTTTCTTATTGGTTTTCAATACTTCATCAGAGGCTACCACAGTATAGTTGGTTTGCTTCTTCACATCTTCAAACACTTCCTCTATCGATAATCCATCAGCATAACCCGGAAGAAACTTTGCTTCTTTTTGTGCGTGTACACCAAGGCTGAACGTACTGCTCAACGTAACGACATACATCCATTTAGGATAGGATTTTCTCCTACTTTTTACTAATTTTCGGTACATTTTATTATCTTTGGTTTTTAGTTAATCAATATTATTTTGGATAATTAATTGATACACCTGTTTATAGCTGCAACTATAGGCAGGTTTTTTTGTTCTTATTTTTGACTTATTATGATTGTTCCATCTGATTTTTTTACGTAGTCAATACCATATAAAAAGTTCAAACTATTTAGTATTTCCTCTATCGAATTGTATTTAAAATCCCCTGATATCGTCAAGGTAGGGACTGCTTCTCCCTGCCAACTTACTTTTGTGTTTAGCCTTCTGTTGAGTACGTGAATAACTTCTTGAATGGTCGCTTTTCTAAATTTCAGATGCCCTTTATGCCATTGATCTAGATCTTGCTTTTCTAATGTATAGGCTACAAATTGGTGTTGTGTGGTTTGAAAATCGACTTTTTCATTGGCTCGTAAGATGACATTCTTTGTTCCTTGCGCATCACTTACTTGTACCTTCCCTTCATGTACACTCACACTGATGGTTTCTCCTTTTACGTCATTTACATTGAACTTTGTTCCCAATACTTGTACCTGTAAATTCTCACTTTCCACCCTAAAAGGTTGTTGAGGATGGGTTCGTTTCACTTCAAAGAAAGCTTCTCCTTGTAAATGAACGATTCGTTCTGGTGCATCAAAATGAGTAGGGTATTGTATTGAACTTCCTCCGCTAAGGTAAACCACGGTGGAATCGCTTAACTGAAAAACAAGTTGTTCTCCTTTTTTTGCGTATTGGGTCACCCATTGTGGGTCTACCTTTACAGCAAGAAAAAAGTACAACAAGCCCACACCAGCCAAGCAAGCGGCCAATGCTGTATAGCGCACTACATGCGTTTTAAAAATAGAGGGTTTGGTTTTAGAAGAAATAGATTGATGTAAACGGTGGTGCAACGCTGTATTGCGTTTTACTTCCGCTTCTGTGATTCCACCAACCTGCAGGGCATTAAAAAATTGGTCTACAACAGCTTCCTCTGTAGATGTAGCTGTTCCTTTGTATTGCGCTAATAGAGCTTTGAATTTCTTATACATTATAGTCTTGTGATCTAATACTATAATGAAGTACGCCAAAAGAGTGCATTCCCCTATGCTAAAATTCAGGCTTAATCATTCCTTAAAATGGAAAACATTTAGGTAACACTAAGCCATAGTAACAGCAAAAGAGTTCCTGCTCCATCAGCCACATAAGGCGTAGATTCTTTTAAAAGTCGCAACGCTTTATTGATTTGATTTTCAACCGTACTTTCTGTAATTCCCAAACATTGGGCAATATCTTTATAGGTGCGTTGTTCATAGAAACGCATTTTAAAGATCAACAAGCATCGATCTGGCAGAATAGCCAAGGCTGTTTTTTCGATTTCATCTAAAAGCATAGCTTTGACCTCATCGTATTGCACCTCTTCTAAATCGGGAATCAGGGTAGCTAGTTTTTCTACCTGAACAGCATCAAAACGACGGTTGCATAAAGCCTTTGCACATTGGTTTCTCGTTGCTTGAAACAAATACGCTCGTGGTAGTTCAACCACAACTTGTCTCTTCCAGAAGTCAATAAATACTTCTTGTACAATATCCTCTGCAACGGCTTTGTCCCGCATTACATTATAGGCAAAACTGTATAATTCAGCCCAGTGTTTTTGAAAGATCTGATCAAAATCATGGTTATGGCTTACCATTTGTGTTTGAATTAAAAGATTTATTCAAACAAATGTAGGTGTAATGCGTGCATTAAATTTTAATTCACTGTTAAGTTTTAGTCGTTTCTACCGACCATTTTACTCGTAGTAAACATAATCAAAAACGGTGGTACTATACCCTTGATTGTATTCATCACGCACCTCTTTTTCCAAAATATTCCCTTGAGAATCAAAGGTTTTATTTTTAAAGGTTAGTACCTGAGTATCTCCATAAGGTTGAAGGGTTTGTTGCTTAAATTGAATTTCATATCCTTTTGCATCATATTGATGGAAAGATTTCGTTTCAAATTCAATAACCCCATCTTCTTTATTTGTGATGATAAGATGTATTTCTTTCACTTGCGCTTGGGGAGTAAACAACACTTGCATTGTTCCTTTATTCTTCGGTTTATTAAAATAGGTGTATGTAAATTCACAAGTCGTAGGCTTGGGCCATTGTTGCATAATTTCAGTAGCCTTTGTTCCATCCGCATTTAAACTTATGCTGTGGCGTTTGTTATTTTGATACTCAAAAAACTGAAGCTCTCCTATTTTGGTATACACCATAGGGGTCTCCTCATCTCCTTCCTGTACGCCAGCGTAAATCTCCTTCAAAGTAAAAAAACCTCGTTCATCGAAATGTACAATTTGTTTTTTTGCTTCTTTTCCTTCACTAGAATAGTCTATACTTATTAAGGTTTTTACTTTTCCCCTGAGGTTTTCTGTCTGCCAATCCGTCAAAACTTGTGCCTGACTTTGGTTATATCCCAACAATACAAAAAGGAGGAGTAGGTAGTATTTCATCATCGTTTATACGTATATCAAAACTCAAGTTAACCGTTGTTTTTTAGCTAACGCAGTAAAAATACGTTTTTTACTAAAAAAGTAGACAGAAAAAAGACGTCTTCTATTATCTGATTCGAACTTAATTGCAAAACAAATTAAAGAGTTGTTTTTTATTTGAAGGAATGACTGTGGAGATTTTTAAGCAAAGGCATTTGAAATTACGATGTTGGCAATAGTGTCATACGGCTATCACTCCCCAATCAGAAGCTGTATCTTTGCGCGGAATTTTTATAATTTTTATTTACAATGAAAAACCTGAAAGGAATTTTGTTCGCATTAATTTCCTCTGGTACATTTGGATTGGTTCCGTTGTTTTCGTTACCTCTACTTGTACCGAGCTTGCGACCTGAAGGAGTGGCGGCTATCGGCATACCGACTATTCTATTTTATCGATTTTTGTTTTCATCAGCGACAATGGGAGCTGTTTGTATCTACAAGAAAACAAGTTTAAAAATTTCTATTCAGGATTTAGCAGTCGTCTTTTTCTTGGCTTTATTATATGCCGCTACCGCCAAGTTTCTAGTTGACTCTTATGAATATATTGCTAGTGGATTGGCAACAACCGTCCATTTTTTATATCCGCTTTTTGTCAGCATTGTGATGATTGCCTTCTTCAAAGAAAAAAAATCAATGGTATTGCTTATTGCTTCATTGCTTTCTCTTTTAGGAGTGGGGATGATGTGTTGGCATGGCGAAGCTTCTCCTGCATTATTCAGCGGATTGATTTTATCTGCGTTGACCATCTTTACCTATGGGCTTTATATCGTGGGCTTAAACAAATCTAGAATTTCCAATATGAACTTTGATTCGTTGACTTTTTATGTTTTGCTCATGGGGTGTTTAATCTTTTTATTTTATGCCTTATTGACTACGGGTATTGATACAATTACCTTAAAAGCCGATTGGATGAATTTAATTTTACTTGGGTTCTTCGCGACGTTTATTTCTGATTTGTGTTTGGTACTTGCTGTGAAACACGCCGGATCGACGATTACGTCCATTTTAGGATCCATGGAACCTGTAGTGGCTGTATTGGTTGGAACATTATTCTTTGGTGAATACTTTGATTGGATGTCTGCGCTCGGCTTGTTCTTTGTGTTGCTCTCCGTCACCTTGGTGATTGCTTTTAGTAAACAAAATGCTACCTAAAATAAGAAAAGAGACCTCAACATGGGTCTCTTTTTTTTTTTGCTCTTTATTCAGATAAAAAACGAAATCTACTTCTCTATTTCTTTCACTAACTATTGTTTTTATGTAACAAATAAATTCAAAAAAAACACTAATAATCAATAACATACAATTACAAAATATAATTATCAATTACTACAAAGATTCAAATTTATCGTAAAATTGGCTTACATATTGTGTGCTTTTAATCAAAAATTAGTGTCGATGAAAAAAATTTTACTTGCCTATTTACTTAGCGTAGGAATCAACAATCTATATGCTCAAACCCTACTACAAGATTGCAAAACACAAAAACCGATATCCAATGCAATTATTTACAATGCAACAAACAATCAACTATTAGGAACAACAGATCAACAAGGAAAAATTGACCTTCCTGTAGCAATTACTGATATTGTCCTTGTACATCCTGAGTATGGTTCAATCCCTACCATAAATCAAGCTGTCATTTGCATCGATGAGCTTTTAAATCATATTGTAATTGAAGTCAAAGTAGACGCTAAAGAAGAACTTTTGGCTATACTGAAGAATACCTATGCACAATATAGTATTGCCCCTTTTAAAGAGCAGTACTATTATTACAAAGGAACAGTCTATGAAAATGACACATTGGGCCCCATTATAGCAAAAGAAGAAGGTTATTTTAAAAACTTTACCTATTACAACACCAACTACTATCTTGCAAATCAATTAGCTCATTACATAAAAAAAATCGATATCGTAGTGATCAATTTTTTAACCAGATCCTTCTTAGATCATTTCTTTTTTAGCAATAAGTTTGAATTTAAAAAACTTTTAAAAAAGGTAAAAAAATTAAAAGTAAAAAAAATGAATAAAGACTATTATGTTTACGATGATAATTGGGATAATTATTGGTTGTTTGAAATTGATACTACTCAAAAACAAGTGCGTAAATTTATTGATACGTCTGTACAAGCAAATTTTCTTGAATATGGAGAAAAAATATTATTCAAAACAAAGAGAAAATTAATCCATCGTTTAATTGAAGTCAACTATAATCTTGTAGGGAATCAAGTACAGCAAGAAATCGAATTATTTGATTTATATGCTTTTTCCAATTTAGATACTAAATTAGCCAAGTACGTAATTATGAAAACAGTTAATCAACAAGATTTCATTGTTGAAAAAACCTATTCTGCACTTCAGCATATTGACTTAACTGTAAATAAAGAACTCGAAATAGAAGATTTAGCCAAAACAATAAAAGAGAAGAAATAATTCAATCGCTTTTCTAGTATCGCATACAAACAAAAAAGTCTTTGGTTATTGACCAAAGACTTTTTTTATTTCAACAAGAAAGGTATATTATTTTTTCACATCCACATTGTGTTGTCCGTGAGCTCCATGTCTGTGCTCCATCACTTGTAAATTCTCATCAATAAAGTAAGCACTTCCGAATCCATTTACATAAGATCCTTTGATTGGTTTTAGGTTGAACATGATAAAGTCTTCTAAGTTTCCTAAAACTTCAATTACTTTTCCATGTCTCTCTCTTAAATCAACCATTGCTTGATCGTATAACGGATTTTCTTTTCCAACCAATTCAGCTTCTGTTTCGATTGTTAAACGGTGTCTTGCATATAATTGTTTCGATGTACTTTCATCTTCTACAAACATAAAAGATACTTTTTTACGATCTCTCAAGTTCTTTGTGTGTTTGGCCATAAACGAAACTAAGATTTGAAAATCATTTCCTACTCTTGAATAAGGCGCTGTACTTACCAAAGGTGAACCATCTTCATTTAACGACGCAATCATCACTGATTTACACTCGTTAATAAGCTCCTCTACTTTCGGTGCTTTTGGTTTCACTTTATGTTGGTCGAAGTTTGGATTGATTGTATCTGTACTCATTGTAATTGTATTTATATTGTTGCGCTAAGATACTAAATTATTTAAACTAAATAAAAATAATAACTCAATCTATTTCTTCCAATTCAAACAAATCTTCGACTCTTACTTTTAGCGTTCGTGCCAGTTTTAAAGCTAATATCGTAGACGGAACATACCGATTCGATTCAATCGAATGAATTTCTCAACCATTTAAAATCTAATAACCTAAATAGAACTCATGTAATAGAGAAGACGAATGATTCTTTTCTATTACATTATCTTGCTAAGTTTTAAACAGAATAGATACAAAATCGAAGGTGTTATTCCCTGTGCAACAATACGTTATCCATACATTTGTTTCCTGTTTTTATAACGAATAATTGAATAGTGTAATACATCTCTTATATTGTAATCATTAATTATGTTTCTCTATATATTATAGTTAATTTTGCAAAAATTTAAGCTAACAAAATATGAAAAAATATGCTTTCCTAACCCTTTTACTTTCTCTTGTCTTTTTATCATGTGATAAATCGGATGACAACAACACACCAACCTTCAAAAATGATTTTGTAAAACAAATAATCATTAAGACTGAAGATTACCAAGAATTACCGGAATTCGCTTTCTTTTATGATACCACTATTGATTTTGAATACAACAAGCAAAATAAACCAAGTATCATTCGTTCGGCTATTTCTTTTAGAGACAATTGGAGTAGTGAAGACACTGGTGAATTTGCAAATAAAATTATCAAAATCCAAGAGCAAAAGATGTTCACTTACGATAAGCAAACAAACTTACTGCGAGAAGAAAAAACAACAAGTGAAAGAGGAACTCGTATTAAAACCTTTCAATATGATAATTTTCAAAGAATTAAATCAATAAAAGAAGACGATAAAGAATCTATTTTCACCTATAATCATGGTACTGGACAATTAGCTAGTATACAAACACAATATACAAACGCAGAGAGTCAACACCTGAACTCTATTCGATATTTTGATTTTAAAGCGAATCAAAATTTAAATACACTGTTATACGAGAATAGTAATAAAGAGCAAGAAACTTTCTATTTCACCTATACTAGTACCAAAAGTCTATATGAAAATAATACAATCAATTATACGTTAACTGATGGGCTTGATGGGAATATTTTAACTGGAACAAATGGACAAGTAATAAAAAACCGTTATCCTGATTTTATGTCTAATTTAGAATATAGTTACAAAGGAAATTTCTTATTGGATAATATTAAAATAGAAGCAAATCTACATTCAGATTTCTTTATGACCCATACCGAAGAAAATTCTTCTAACTCCTATACAAGGGTTCTAAACGGTGAAGAATTCACCTTTTTCTCTACTTTTTTTGTATGAATAGCTGAATGTAACTTACTTTTTATTTGAATTAAAATAATATGCATCAGCAAAATGCTTATTCTGTTGGATATAAGCAGTTCCACCTTTTACATCAATAATCCAATTGAAGCGATGAATAAGGTCTGCCCCCATATAACTAGTTGTTTGGTTTTTAATTTCTCCTGTAAAAACCTGAACAGGAGCAATCTCAAAGCGAATACCTCCTACCGCTATAGCTGGTATTTCGCAGACTAAACTCGTCAACTTTTGACCTGCTGAATTCATCATTGTTTTTTCCTCCAAACGAGAAAGTACTTCTGCTAAATGGTATTCATCTGCTAGTTGATTATTAAACAAAAGTGCGCCAGAAAAACCAGATTGTAACAACACTTTTGTCTGTATTTCTTTTTCTCCCACAATACTAATTACCTCAACAAATAATTGTCCGTTTTTTTGCTCTAAAGGCAAAGCAATAAATCCCGTCGTATCTGGAAGTGATTGATATAGTTCAAACTGAGATTGATCATAATTGATTTTGACAATTTGATTGCCAAATAATTGGGTACCAATTTTACCTTCTGCTCCATTCCCCGTGTATTCGTTATCCCAAATCCAAATAGGCTCCACTACAGTTTCACCTACTTGAATGTGATTAGACTTACTCAATCCTTCTGGAAACTCAGTCGTATCAAAGACCACAGATTTCACTGGATGTGTTCGATTAGGTGCTAAAGAAGCTTCTCGCATTGCAAGTTGAAACATTAAATCAACCGTATCTTTTTGATTGATGATTCCCTCAACTAAGATATTGTAATGCCCATTCATTTTAAATGGGATAATTTCCTGCGCCTGACCTGTTGTATAGCATAACCAACCAATCAAAGCAACTAAGCATGATAAATCTCTCATCTTTATAAACTCAATTGATAGATATAATCATCCATCACATAGCCATTTCCAATATCGAATGTTTTAGACTCCATGCATTGAAATCCGTTGCGTTCATAAAACTCAATAGCTTTGGCATTGTATTTATTCACCGTTAAATATACCGCATCTGCTTTGCTTTCTTGCGCAAAGTTGACAACATGTTGTAGCATAATCTTGCCTAATCCTTTTTGTTGCTGATCGGTATCCAAATAAATCTTAGACAAAAAAACGCGATTGTCTTCCATCAATTTATAGTCTAGATAACCTAATACCTGCCCTTCAACCACAAACAATTCCCAAATATATCCTTCCTTTATTTCCTTGGTAATGCGTTCCTGACTGTACATCATAGGCAACATATATTCAATTTGTGCCGGATCTAATAATGGTCCGTATGTTTTTTGCCAAATTTTTTCAGCCAAAGGGCGAATGACATGCATATTTTCTATTGTAACGGTCTGATATTCTATTGAGATATTTTCCATGTGTCTTTTTTAATTAAATAATTGAACAACTGAAGACAAACAAAGGTACAGTATTTTTGTTTTTTATATTGTTGACTAACGATGATCTCAAACAAAAAAAGCAGTAAATTTTCATTTACTGCTCTTCTATTTCTATATCGTAAAGAACTATGCTTTGTAATTAGTTAAGAAATCAACCAATGTACGAATTCCTGTTCCTGTTCCTCCATTTCCTTTGTAATCTCTTGGAGCATCCATCCATGCTGGACCAGCAATGTCAATATGAACATAAGGTGCTTTTGCAAAATGCTCTAGGAATTTTCCTGCTGTGATTGTTCCAGCAAAACGACCACCGATATTTTTCATATCTGCTACACTTGATTTCAATAAATCTTTGTAGTCATCCCAGAATGGCAATTGAGCTAAACGTTCGTGTACATTGTATCCTGATGCTACAATCGCTTGAATTGTTTCTTCATCATTCCCCATAATACAAGAAGCGGTATCTCCTGCAACCACTAAAGCTGCTCCTGTTAAAGTAGCTGCATCAATAATAACGGCAGGATCATATTGTGTTGCATAAGCAATCGCATCTCCTAAAATCATACGTCCTTCTGCATCAGTATTCAATACTTCAACAGTTGTACCATCATACATAGTAATCACATCCCCAGGTGCGTATGCATCTCCACCAGGGCGGTTATCTGTTGCTGGAATTAATCCAATTACGTGAACGTTCAATTGATTCAAAGCAGCAGCATAAATTGTTCCTGCCATACAAGCAGCTCCACCCATATCACTCTTCATTGAGTCCATTGATCCAGCTGTTGGTTTTAAACTCAAACCACCTGTATCATAAACCACCCCTTTACCAACCAAAACGATTGGTTTCTTGTTGATTGGATTTGCAGGTTTGTATTCCATGATTGTAAAAGTCGGTTGCTCAATAGACCCTTTATTTACTGCTAATAAACCACCCATTCTCAACGCTTCAATCTCGTTTTTACCCAATGCTTTTACAGCAAATTGAGCTTCGTTTCCTAAAAGTTCGATTTCTTTCGCTAATTGCGTAGCTGTTAAAAAGCTTACAGGTTCATTTACCATGGTACGCGCCCAATAAACCGCTTTGATTGTATGATTTAAATCACTGATTTGTTTTGCTTCAAAATTTCCTTTTACAGCAAGATTCTCTAAAGCGTATTTCATCGTTTCAGCTTCTTTGAAATACTTCAAGAACTGGTAGTTTGAAAGTGCAATCCCTTCTACCAAAGCCAAGGTAGAGTCTCCATTTCCTACAATGGTAAGGTTATCTGCTTTCTTATCTAATTGTTTGCGGACGTTGAATCCAGCCAAACGCATTTTCTCTAAATTCGTGTTCTCTTTTACAAAAAAGAAATATTGATTTCCAATTTTCGCAAAATCTTCTTCTTTTTCTCCTGTTTTAAAAGCTTGTACAAAATCATTTAAAAGAGCAGGAACTCCTACTGTATTATCATTTCCTAAAACGAAAACTATATTTCCGTTGGATTGAACCTCTTGTATAAGTTGTATCATTTCTGTTGTTTTTATACTTACAAATATACGGGTTTTTAGACACAGCTAAAAATTGACGTCAAAAAGATTGCCGCATCGGCTGTTATTTTATTTCGTTTTATCCTTCAAGAAGCACTAAGATCCACCAATAAATAGGAACGCTTTCCACCCAAAATAGACTAAAATAAGAGCTGCGTTTCGGTGATGCCAATTGAATAAAAAGCAAGGTAATACTCACTATAATTACATTATTCCACGCTTGGATGGGTTGAAAACCCAATTTAAAAAACTCAATAACAAAAAAGGGAATTAATAAAAGGGCTAATAAAATCTTTGTTCGACGGGTACCTAGTAATTGGGGAATTGTCTTTAAATACTTTTCATCATACTGTAAATCAACAATTTCAAATATTCCAATTAAAATCAGCACCAAGATAAATCGCTGTAAGAATTTAATCCAAATATCCAAGGATAGATCTATCCCTGCATTGAAAACAGGAATGATTAGCGTTACTGTAGCCCAACACAGACAGACAATGTACACTTTGAGCCCCGACCAATTGCGCAAATTGGGAATTCGCTTGGAAATAGGAACGGCATAGAGTACGGCTAGAACCAGCAAAGAGATGGTGACTAGTTGTGCGGATGTGGTTAAAAAAAAGAAACTCACCATGCCAACGACTAAAGCAATTGTACTCAATACGAGGATTGCCTTCATCTTTGGAGATAGGTTTTTGCGATGGATTACAACATAATCGGCATACTTAATGAAATTATAGGAAAACAACGTTCCTGAAAATGCTAAAAGGGAAACCGTCCAATCGAAGGGTAAATGACAGAAATAAAATGTCATTTGCACCAATGCAAAAACTGCGAAAGAAACGTGAATACTCGCTTTCAGATAAAAATCAAATACTTTACCTAGGACTTTTCTCATGCTAATTTTTTATACCTAAATCGGCTAGAAATTTACATTAACAAAATTACTAGGAATATACTTAATTTATCTCAGATTTATGGTTATTTTTGTATGCTTATACACAACTTATTATTTTGCCCAAATGAAAACAAATGCATTTGCTTTAAGACACATTGGCCCTCGTGCTGAGGACATGGCACAAATGTTTAAAACTGTGAAAGTTGATAACATTGAACAATTAATCGATGAGACTTTTCCAACTTCAATTCGCTTAAAACAAGATTTAGACCTTGCTCCTGCAATGACAGAATATGAGTATTTATCTTATATTCAGAACTTAGGCAACAAAAACAAAATTTTTCGTTCTTATATTGGATTAGGATACAACGAATCTGTTAGCCCTGCTCCTATTATTCGCAACGTATTTGAAAACGCTGGTTGGTACACAGCTTATACTCCGTACCAAGCTGAGATTGCACAAGGTCGTTTAGAAGCTTTATTAAATTTCCAAACTACAGTAATTGAATTAGCTGGAATGGAAATTGCCAATGCATCTTTATTAGATGAAGGTACTGCAGCAGCAGAAGCAATGATGTTATTATACGATGTTCGTACAAGAGATCAAAAGAAAAATAACGCATTAAAATTCTTCGTTTCTGAAGAAATTTTACCTCAAACACTTTCAGTTTTACAAACTCGTTCGGTTCCTTTCGAAATCGAATTAGTTGTAGGAGATCACCAAACGTTTGATTTCTCAGAAGATTTCTTTGGAGCAATCTTACAATACCCAGGTAAATACGGTCAAGTATATGATTATGCTGACTTCATCAATACAGCTAAGACAAAAGATATTAAAGTTGCTGTTGCAGCAGATATCTTGTCTTTAGTAACGTTAACTTCTCCAGGAGAGATGGGAGCTGACGTCGTAGTTGGAACAACACAACGTTTTGGTATTCCATTAGGATTTGGAGGACCTCACGCTGGTTTCTTTACGACAAAAGAAGAGTACAAACGCAGTATGCCAGGTCGTATCATTGGAGTTTCTAAAGATGCAGACGGGAACAGAGCATTGCGTATGGCTTTACAAACACGTGAGCAACACATCAAACGCGAGAAAGCAACGTCAAATATCTGTACAGCTCAAGTATTATTGGCTGTTATGGCTAGTTTCTACGCTGTTTACCACGGACCAAATGGTCTTCGTTTTATTGCAAACCAAGTACATGCAAAAGCAAATACAGTAGCAGAAAACTTAGCTAAATTAGGTATCGAACAAACGAATACAGCTTACTTCGATACAATCGTTGTAAAAGCTGATGCAGCTAAAGTGAGACCAATCGCTGAAGCAAATAACGTAAACTTCTTCTATATTGACGCCAATACGATTTCAATCTCTTTAAACGAGACAGTAAATGTAAATGATATCAATACGATTATCGCTATTTTCGCTCAAGCAGTAGGAAAAGAAGCCTTTACCATTACTGCATTAAATGAAGAAGCAGTAAACTACCCAGCTAAATTAAAACGTACTTCTAAATTCCTAGAGCATGACGTATTTAATAGCTACCACTCTGAAACAGAATTAATGCGTTACATCAAGCGTTTAGAGCGCAAAGATTTAGCGTTAAATCAATCGATGATTTCTTTAGGTTCTTGTACCATGAAATTGAATGCGGCAGCAGAAATGCTTCCTTTAAGCAACGGTCAATGGAACAACATCCACCCTTTTGCTCCATTAGATCAAGCACAAGGTTATATTGAAATGTTGAAAGATTTAGAACATAAATTAAATGTTATTACTGGATTTGCTGGAACAACTTTACAGCCAAACTCAGGTGCTCAAGGAGAATATGCTGGATTAATGGCTATTCGTGCTTACCACCATTCAAGAGGGGATTTCCAAAGAACTATCGCATTAATCCCTGCTTCTGCTCACGGAACAAATCCTGCTTCTGCAGCAATGGCTGGAATGAAAGTGGTGGTTACAAAAACTACACCTGAAGGAAATATCGATGTGGCTGACTTGAAAGAAAAAGCAGAATTACACAAAGACAACCTTTCTTGTTTAATGGTTACTTATCCTTCTACTCACGGTGTATATGAATCAGCTATCATGGAAATTACACAAATTATCCACGATAACGGAGGACAAGTATATATGGATGGTGCAAATATGAACGCTCAAGTTGGTTTCACCAACCCTGCTTCTATTGGTGCTGACGTATGTCACTTAAACTTACATAAAACATTTGCTATTCCTCACGGTGGTGGTGGACCTGGAGTTGGACCAATCTGTGTGGCTGAGCATTTAGTAGAGTTTTTACCTTCTAACCCATTGGTACAAGTAGGTGGTAAAAATGCAATTACTTCTATTTCATCTGCTCCTTATGGTTCAGCTTTAGTGTGTTTAATCTCTTACGGTTACATCTCTATGTTAGGAACTGAAGGATTGAAAAAAGTTACACAAACAGCGATCCTGAACGCAAACTATATGAAAGCTAGATTAGAAGAACACTACGCTATTTTATATACAGGTGAAAAAGGACGTGCTGCACACGAAATGATTGTTGACGTTCGTGAATTCAAAGAAAAAGGAATTGAAGTAACAGATATCGCTAAACGTTTAATCGATTACGGTTTCCACGCACCTACAGTTTCTTTCCCTGTTGCAGGAACTTTAATGATTGAACCTACAGAAAGTGAAAGCTTATCAGAAATCGATCGTTTCTGTGATGCGATGATCGCTATTCGTCAAGAAATTGAAAACGCAACGATTGAGAACCCAGTAAACGAATTAAAGAATGCTCCGCATACTTTAGCTTTATTAACTGCGGATAATTGGGATTTACCTTACTCAAGACAAAAAGCAGCTTATCCATTAGCATACGTAGCAGAAAATAAATTCTGGCCTACAGTACGTCGTATTGACGATGCTTATGGAGATAGAAACTTAGTTTGTTCTTGTGCTCCAATCGAAGCTTACCTTGAAAATTAATTCATTGTAGATAGAATCAAAAACGCCATCGACTTCGATGGCGTTTTTTTTTTCACGTGATGCCGTGATGCAATACAAGTAGGTTTAAAATTTAAATTGTAAACCAAAATAGCCCCCCCTTCGTTTAAATTTCACAAAAAAACAAACGCTCCATATAGCGTATACATCATAGTGGGTTATAAATAGAAAGATTCGCACAAAATTCACAAGAAGGAGAACTGAACACAGTAAAATACTGGTTGTGATACCGATTAAAATCAATAAATATGGCTTTGTTATACAACGCTTTATCACATTGAACCATGATTTTATACAATTCATTGTAGATAAAAGAAGTAGCAATAGAAAATATCCCTATTTCCCATACAGGACTGGCATGATTCTTGATCCTTTCTATGTCCCAAAAATGATCAATAAGTGCAGCTGAAGCAGTGCTATTGAAAACTTTTCTGGCTTCAATACAGTTGAGGCAAACCGTTCCTTTATGACTATTCATCAAAGGCCCTAATAAGAGACCATTCTCGTACAATTCTACAAATAAAAAATCAGAAGACGACATTTGCTGCCATGCACTAATATGTCGAATAGTCGTTGTATTGTAGAAATAAGGCCCAACAAGAAGGGTCAATGTTACCGGATGCTCCGAAATTCGAAACTTAGGTTGTTCCTCTAGTGAGAGATTATAAACAGTTGAGACCTTAATTTGTTCTGGTAAACCTGCTATAAATGAGTGTAACAAGGTCAAATTCGTTCCAAATTCACCAATAATATCTAAATACAAAGGAGCATCCAATTTCGTATCCGCTGTTATAAATTGGTGCAGCGTTAACCAATAGCGCAACTCTTCTACTCTATTTTGCTGTAAAATAGAAGTATCTGAAAGAGGTAAATCTGGAGGAATAGGCAGTTGGTCCCGTACTAATGTCAGAACCGTAATTATATCGGAAGCATCTTTACCTGTAATCTTCTTGATGGAATTAGAATCAGACAATAAGATATACTCCGTGGGATGCGTTTGAATAATTTTCCATTTTTTCTGTTTCATAAAAACATAGATTTAAACTAGTAATACCAATCGCTTTCAATTGATATTACTAATTTGAATTACTAACTACAACAGGCGTAAAAATCTATTTCTTGGGACATTGCTATCCCCGAAGATGGAACATCTTTCGTCTCAATTATAAGTTCTAATTGTTTCATGTGTGCTAAAATTTAATTGATTACATACAAGCCTAGTTTTAAGACATTACTTGTTCTCCTTGGTCTGTTCCTTGATCAAGATACTAGTTCGAGGTTTTCCCTCTTCCATTGTTATTTTTTACAATGCCCCATACAGTATAGTCACTCTAAAAAAACAGAGCAAATACAGGTAATGGTTGTACTAAATATTCCTTTTTTGTGTGTAAGAAAATATCAAAGATTGCTCCGATTGGGAGATAAAATAACTACAGCGTACAAGATATATCCGCAGCTTGAGTAGTTGAGCAAGTCTATTTGATATAGAATAGAAAACTGCCTATTAACAGTAACCGCTATATAGAGGTAAAAATGGGAGAATCTAATTGCTTTTACCCTAGCGATAAAATAAAAGTAAGCATAAAAAAGATATGATTCCCTAGTAATCCTTTGAAATGCTTGATATTATAACGAAAAAATATAAAATAAATTGATTCGTGAATGTAATCTTTAGAAGAATAATGGATCTACAATTAACTAAGTAGGCTTACCCATTTGACTCATCTCTAAATCGATATTTTTTAACTAGAAAATATGCTCCACTTAAAATCAAGAGTGCATAACAAACTAAATCTGCATGACTATAACTAAAAAAATCAAACAAATTCAATACAAGTCCCATAGTGGTTACAAGTATTAATCCTTTAACTAATTTATCCATTTTTATAAAATTTGAAATTAATTTCCCCTTTATCCGAAATAACTTCGATTGCAAGAACTCAGTTAAATTCTTACTGTTCTAATACTAAAAAAAACTCCATTAATTTTTAATTCTATATCAACAAAAAACATTCCACTTTTAAAAATGGTTATAAAATCAACTCCTTGATTAATATAGTTTTACAAAAATTAAAACAAATAAGCTAAACGAAATACAACACAAATCAGAAAAACGTTACGATTAAATCAAAATATCCTATAAAATAAAATTATTTCAGCGCATTACTTAAAATACATCACGTAATAAAAAATTTTAATTTTCTCTGTTTTTTATTATGAATTGAGAAAAAAAGAGCAGTAAACCAGGAAGTAAACCTCTCAAATCGTGTCGTTTTCTTATTTAGCTGTTAATTCTGCTCTTATTTCTTCTTTTTATTTGATTTTTGTAATTTTACTCCATCAAATAAAGCGTCCTATGAGTAAAGATTTAGAAACCATTGCCGATTATTACAAGGAGAGATCTTCGTCTTCGCTCTCCCAGAATTATGCGTTTAGTATCAACGAATACAAGACTGGGACTTCACACTTCAATATTAATATGCGCAAGTATTGTAGTTTTACAACGCCTTATAATCGCCGTGATTTTTATAAAGTAGGACTCATTATTGGCCGAGGGGAATTACATTATGGTTCGCATTCCATTACCATTGACCGACCTGCTTTATTTTTACCTTGTCCAACAACTCCATACTCTTGGACGTGTATTGAAAAAAAACAAGAAGGGTACTTTTGCTTATTCAATTACGAGTTTTTTACCGAAAACAGAAATCTAGAATCCTTTAAAAAGACGTCTTTATTCAAAGAATGGGGAAAGCCCTTAATCTTTTTAACTCCCGCCCAATTGGATATTGCTCATACCTATTTTCAACAAATGTATATCATGGCACAGTCGGATTACCCCTTAAAATACGAGGTAATTCGAAACCTATTGGCTTTACTGCTTCATCAGGCCTTACAGCTTAAAGTAGAAGACATCTCTCTCGATGAGCAGAGTGCATCCATGCGTCTATTTCGCCTGTTTGATCAACTACTGAATAAACAATTTCCTCTAGATTCACCTGCTTATCCGCTGGCATTACGTCGTCCTATTGATTATGCCAATAAACTCAATGTACATGTGAATCACTTGAACTCCTCCATCAAATCTGCTACAGGAAAAACGACCTCTCAACATATTACAGATCGCATTTTATTAGAAGCAAAAAATCTACTCATCAATACCGATTGGGATATTGCACAAGTGGGTTATACCCTTGGTTTTGATCAACCGTCTCATTTTACACATTTCTTTAAAAAACACGTGGAGCAAACTCCTTTACAATTTAGAAACCACAATTAAAATTCTTTGATTTATACAATTATACCTTTGTCTTTTTTAAGGTAGCTGCTGCGTTGTTCTTTTACTTTTGTGTCCATAAAACAACAATTCATTTTATGCTTAGAGAAGCTACAAACCAAAGAAAAAAGCTAGCAACTATTCTGGCTTTTAGTTCAATTCCCCTATCTGGATTTGTAACGGACATCTACTTACCTTCCTTTCCTTCTATGGCGAATGATTTAGCCATTACAGAAAAGGAAGTACAACTTACTTTAACCTGTTATTTATTGAGTTATGGTATTTCACAGCTCTTCGTTGGTAGTGTTCTCGATAGTATTGGACGGTATAAACCCCGTTTAATTGCGCTGCTTTTTATTGCTTTATCCAGTACGTTAATCGCGCTTACCAATGATATTTTCTTGATTTGTCTGTTGCGCATTGTGCAAGGAATTGCTATTTCGATTTTAGTTGTGGCAACCCGAGCCATTTTCATGGACATTTATGAAGAAAAACAACGCATTCATTACCTGAGTTATTTCACCGTCGTTTGGTCATGTGGTCCAATCCTCGCTCCATTCTTAGGCGGATACCTCGATGCTATGTTTTCTTGGCATGCGAATTTTTATTTTCTTTCAATTTATGCTGTAGTACTCTTTATATTAGATCTAGTCATCAGTGGTGAAAGTATCCCAGAAAAGAAAAAATTCAATTTAGGCCAGACCCTCCAAGTGTATAAAACCATGTTGAGCAACCAAAACTTTATCATGGGAATCTTTATTCTTGGGATGAGTTACTCCATCGTGATGATTTTCAATATTGCAGGTCCCTTTTTAATTGAAAACACCTTCAATCAAAATTCTATTGTTATTGGTTACTGTACCTTGCTCTTGGGATTTTCTTGGATGTTAGGAGGACTTATTGGCAAAAGAAGGATGCACCTCTCATTTGAGCAACGCACCACACAACCCATCTATATTCAGTTGATTTTGTCTCTTGTTTTATTAGGAGTGAGCTATTATGTTGAAAACTTATACCTTTTAATGGTTGGTTTATTCTTCATCCATATCTGTTCAGGTACTTTATTCAACAATTTTTTCACCTCTACGATGTTAGCCTTTCCCAATAATTCAGGAACAGCTGGAGGATTGATGGGCGGATTGACCTATGTTATCACCTCTCTAACCAGTTTCATCATTTCATCTTCTGGGGCTATTAATACTCAATTTCAATTGAGTACGCGTTATACTGCACTGATTATTTGTCTTTTATTCTTGATTTTGTACATCGTACAACTCAATAAAAAAACACACTAGTCAGACCTAAAAAAAGAAGTCAATTTCCATCGAAATATGTACCTTTGCCGCCGCTTCCCTCAGTTTGAAGGAAGCGGTTTTATCATCTAAATCATTTGTATTACCTATTATGGGACTAAACAATAAGTTTCTAGGTTTTTCAGCAGCTATCTTTGCTGCTGCACTTTGGGGTGTATCAGGAGCATTTGCTCAATTCTTATTCAATGAGAAAAATTTCAACGCCGAATGGCTGGTAACTGTTCGCCTTCTAATTTCAGGTAGCATTATGCTTTCATTAGGCATCCTCAAAGGCGATAAAGATGTATGGCATATCTGGAAAAATAAAAAATACGCCTCTCAATTGGTTGTTTTTAGTTTTTTGGGCATGCTATTAGTCCAATACTCCTATTTTATTACCATTTTTCACTCGAATGCAGCAACCGCCACCGTACTTCAGTATATTGGTCCTGTTTTTATTGCCATTTATTTAGCTCTTCGCTTGAGAAAATGGCCTAAGCCTATTGAAATATTGGCGATTGGTTTAGCGATGTTAGGTACCTTTTTATTGGTTACACATGGAGATATTAATAGTTTAACCATTACCCCTACAGCTTTGATTTGGGGAATCATCTCTGCCATTGCACTAGCAGCTTATACAATTTTACCTGTGCATTTATTGAAAGAATACAGCCCTATTGTCATCATTGGATGGAGTATGTTAATTGCAGGTACGGGAATGGCACTTGTCTATCCTCCTACGCATTTTCCTGGAATATGGGATATGGAAACGTTTTGGGCAGTTGCTTTTATCATCCTATTTGGTACGTTGATTTCTTTCTATATTTTCTTGGATGCCATCAACAATATTGGCCCACAACGCGCTAGTTTACTCGCTTGTGCAGAACCTTTATCCGCAACGTTAATTGCTGTTTTTTACTTCGGTGTTCAATTTGAATTTCTAGATTGGTTAGGAAGTAGCTGTATTATTTTCACCATCTTATTATTGACGAAAATAAAGAAAAAGGAAATTC
The DNA here is from genome assembly GCF_029894455.1 of Myroides gitamensis. Taxonomy (NCBI): domain Bacteria; kingdom Pseudomonadati; phylum Bacteroidota; class Flavobacteriia; order Flavobacteriales; family Flavobacteriaceae; genus Myroides; species Myroides gitamensis. The sequence goes on along the minus strand of NZ_JARYHN010000001.1, from coordinate 226,846 downwards.
CAGAAAATTAACGCCAATAGCGTTTAAATAACATAATAAAACGCTGTTGGATTAAAAACACCCACGGCGTTTTAAAAATTAAAACCCCACCACACATCAAGATAAATCCTACGCGAACAACTAAAGTAAGCAAATAGCTGTGATTGAGAACTGGGATATAAAACCCAATCCCCAACACCAATAACATACAAAGGAATAACTTACCAAATTGTACGTCAAAAGGCCATAGTTTCATTTTGAGGTAGATGTAAATCACCTTTCCTACATTAAATAGGGTTAAACTAAGTAAGGAAGCTAATCCAACACCAAAAATACCATAATCCGTTTGGGTTAAAAACCAAAAGATTCATACCGACATTCAGTACCATTAAAAACAGAATGGAGATTAAATTAAAACGGTAGTATTTGGAATAGGAAATAATCTCTGAATTAAATCCTGTCGACATATTGATTACTCCATTGACGCCTAATAAATAGATAATTGGAATAGAAGGAGCCAATTTATCATAAGTGGGCAATACGCGAAACAAAGGATCAATCCCTACAGCTACACAAGAGAACAATAACATTCCGATAAAAAACATGACACGGGCTACCTCTTTGTATTTCTCATTGAGCTTTTTGAGCTGTACATTTTTAATCAAATCTGAGATAACAGGTGCGTACAACGCAAAGACACCTGTAGCGGGAATCGCTAAGGTTGAGGCTAAAGTTACCCCAATATTATAGGTTCCATTTGCCTCATAAGAAATGAAATACGGAATCATCAAGGAGTCTACGCGAAACGCAAAAAAAGAACCAAAACTACCCGCAAAGGCAAATAAACTATAGGCGTAATAGTCCCTTTTCTTTACCTTATCAAATAAATCATCGTACTTTTTACTAATATGATAAGGATATAGCTTATAAATATAGATTCCTATTACAGCGGTGATTAACCCATAACTCACAATATACAAAATCAAGCCTTGATCGATTGTCGTTGTGGTATACAACGCTAACAAAAAGATACTGGGTAAGGTTATTTTGGGAATAATCTTCTCAAAGAAAGTAGGAAAGGATATCTTTTGCAGGTTTGTTGCTTGTCTGCGAAATAGCTCAATATAAGCCATTGCAATAGCCAATGGAAAGGCAAAAGCTACATATTTAAACGAGGCATCTGCATAAAAGAATCGGATAACAACCAAAGAAATCCCAACCCAGCCGGCCAATTTTGCTAAAGAAATCAAGCTATAACTAAAGAGTTTATGCTGTAATTTTTCTGTTAATTGAGGATAGAAATTAATCAATGCATGTGTACTTCCTAAAACAATAATAGGGTACATGATTTGAGCGCAGGCATCAACAAAACGAATAATCCCCAGCATTTCTTTGTCTTGCGGATAGATTAAAATCGTTGAAACAACGCCAATCAATACGCCTAAATAATTAATTAGCGTAAATAAAAAAGCTTGTTTGGTTGAAATACCATTCCCCATTGTACTTGTTTCCTTGATTCGTATCTACAAATATACTGGCTATTCGATGCTTAACTACATTTTTTTATATTTTTGTGTAATTGCATGCTAAAAGATTTCATTTTAAAAAAAACCGCAGTTGTAAATATCCTATTTCATGAAGTATATTGTTATTATTCCCGCTTACAATGAAGCCTCTTATATTGCAAAAACCTTGCAGAGTTTAGCGGCTCAAACCTTACTTCCTGAATGGGTGTTGGTGGTCAATGATAATTCAACAGACCAAACAGCATCCCTTGTAGAATCATTTACTACACAATATCCTTGGTTACACCTAACCACGAAATCATCCGCTGCAATTCATTTGCCAGGAAGTAAAGTGGTTCAAGCCTTCAATTATGGTTTATCCCTACTACCTGAATCGATAGCCTATGATATCATCGTAAAATTGGATGCTGATTTAATTCTTCCGCCTGATTATTTTGCTTCCATTGTATCTGCCTTTCTAGACAATCCCAAACTCGGTATGGCTGGAGGTATCGCATTAATCGAAAAGAACAACAATTGGATTGTCGAAAACTTAACGGATAAAGACCATATTCGCGGGGCATTCAAAGCCTATCGAAAGGCGTGTTTTCAGCAGATTGGTGGACTCAAACCTGAGATGGGATGGGATACGGTTGATGAATTACTCTGCCGATACTATCATTGGGAGATTCTTGTGCGTCAAGATTTACAAATCAAACACCTCAAACCAACAGGGGCTCAATACGACCAAACGGCTCGTTATAAACAGGGGGAAGCCTTTTACCGCCTGCACTATGGTTTATTGATTACGCTCATCGCTAGTTTAAAGTTAGCTTCCAAAAAAGGAAAACCCCTATTGTTTCTCGATTACATCAAAGGATACTTTAAAGCAAAAGCAAAGCAAGAACCTTACTTAGTCACAGAAGAACAAGGAAAATTTATTCGTCAATACCGTTGGGCTAAAATAAAGTCCAAGTTGTTTTAGTAGATTTTTGACCTTATAAACCTAAAAACTCATTTGTAATTGGTAATTTAGCCGATATTTATTTTTTATGATAAAAACTGGATTAACAAATATTGGTCAGTACTTTATTATGCTAAAAGAAATTTTTAGCAAAATGACTAAGTGGAAAGTAATGAAGGAGCTCATATTCAAAGAAATAGACGATTTAATCATTGGTTCTTTGGGTATTGTGTGCTTCTTATCTTTTTTCGTTGGAGGTGTTGTTGCTATTCAGACAGCCTTAAACTTAACCAATCCTTTAATTCCTAAATATCTTATTGGATTTGCAACCAGACAATCGGTTATCTTAGAATTTGCCCCTACCTTCATCTCCATCATTATGGCGGGAAAAAATGGGATCTTTTATCACATCGAGTATTGGTACCATGCGTGTTACGGAACAAATTGATGCCTTAGAGGTAATGGGAGTTAGTTCATTGAACTACCTTGTTTTCCCTAAAATGGTTGCTGTTTTGTTATATCCTTTCGTTATTGGTATCAGTATGTTCCTAGGTGTTTTAGGTGGATGGTTCGGTGGTGTTATGGGTAACTTTGTATCTTCGGAGCAATTTATCACTGGATTACAAGATAGTTTTATTCCGTTTCACATTACGTATGCGTTTATCAAAACAACTCTTTTTGGTTTCTTATTAGCGACTATTCCTTCTTACTTTGGATACTACATGAAAGGTGGTGCACTAGAAGTAGGAAAGGCAAGTACCACTGCTTTCGTATGGACGAGTGTGGCAATTATCCTAACAAACTATATATTAACCTCTCTCCTTTTAAGTAATTAGCAAGATGATTGAAGTAACAAACATAGAAAAGTCTTTTAATGGCAATAAGGTTTTGAAGGGAATTACCACGACGTTTGAAACAGGAAAAACCAATTTAATCATCGGACAAAGTGGTTCAGGAAAAACGGTTTTCTTGAAAACACTCTTGGGTATTCACGCGCATGACAATGGACAAATTCTATTTGATGGAAGGGATTATGCCGATATGAATAAAAATCAACGCCGTGATTTGCGTACGGAAATTGGAATGGTATTCCAAGGAAGTGCTCTTTTTGATTCCATGACAGTGGAAGAAAATATTGCTTTCCCTTTGCGCATGTTTACCAACAAAAGCGATAAAGAAATCATGCATCGTGTAAATGAGGTAATTGACCGCGTCAAATTAATCAATGCCAATAAAAAGAAACCTTCGGAAATATCTGGAGGAATGCAAAAAAGGGTAGCCATTGCTCGTGCAATCGTAAACAACCCTAAATATTTATTCTGTGACGAACCAAACTCTGGATTAGATCCAAAAACAGCAATCGTCATTGACAACTTGATTCAAGAAATCACCCACGAATACGATATTACAACTGTAATTAATACACACGATATGAACTCGGTGTTGGAAATTGGAGAACACATCGTATTCTTAAAGAATGGTGTATTGGCTTGGTCTGGAAATAATAAAGAGATTATCCAAACAGACAATGAAGATGTCGTGGATTTCGTTTATTCTTCTGAACTTTTTCAGATGGTTCGAGATGCAATGCGACACATTGGATCTTCTAAATAAGTGGAAAGAAAAAAGAAATAAAATTTGGGTGAAGTTTATCAACCCTAACCTTATTTCTTCCTTGATAAAAAACGAAAGATTTGCGGCTGCAAGTCTTTCGTTTTTTTATTTTTCATTGATTCTTCTTTTATCAACAATCCTCTTATACACAAAGGCGAATACCATTTGCCCCTGCCCTCATTTTCCCTTTTCCGTTCTTGTTTTAGATTAAGTAATTTTCATTCATAATGAGGTAACTTTGAGTATAAAATAAAAAGGATATGAAAACAAAAAATATTGAACAAATCGCAGCACCAAGACCTGCACATTTTGTAGGAGATGGTTTTAGAGTACACAATTTTATTCCAGGTGTTCCAGGAATGAGTATGCAACGCATGGATCCCTTCATTATGTTTGACTACAACTCCAAATATCACTTTGGACCGAGTGAAATTCCAAGAGGGGTTGGTGTCCATCCACATAAAGGTTTTGAGACCGTAACAATCGCTTATAAAGGACGTGTTGAACACGGTGATAGCAGTGGTGGTGGTGGAATCATTGGAGAAGGTGATGTACAATGGATGACTGCTGCCTCTGGTGTTTTACACAAAGAGTTTCACGAAACAGAATGGAGTAAAACTGGAGGTGAATTTCAGATGGTTCAATTGTGGGTGAATCTTCCTGCTGAAGCAAAAAAAGGACAACCCCAATATCAAGCGATAGAAAATGCACAAATGCCCCATTATACGCTTGCAGATGGACAAGGATTTATCGAAGTAATCGCAGGTGAATATCAGGGAGTAAAAGGCCCTGCTACAACTTTTACTCCCATCCACATGTCTAACTTAAAAGCAAAAGCAGGTGCACAGGTTACTTATGAATTCCCTACTACCTATAACACTTTGTTATTAGTATTAGAAGGAAGTATTAAAGTAAACGGATCGGATGTACAACAAGATCACGTTGCCGTTATGGCACATGATGGAGAGCAATTCACTGTAGAAGTAACAGCAGATGCTGTTGTATTAGTTCTAGCAGGCCTTCCAATCAAAGAACCTATCGCGCATTATGGCCCATTTGTAATGAATACTCAAGAAGAATTACTACAAGCTTTTGACGATTTTAACACAGGTAAATTCGGAACCTGGAATTAATTCATAACGAAAAGGTGTTGCTAAGCAGCACCTTTTTTGTGTATTTTATTTTCTCATTTTGTGAATTCTCCTAATTTTGCAAATAAAAACTATGCGCAAAAGAATCGCAACAATGAGCCTACTTCTTGGCCTATTTCTTGGTTTATGCTTGGCATGTACTTCCAAAAATACGGCTGAAGTAGAACAGCCCGTTCCCCATACAACAAGCGTAGAAAACAAGGAAACAACACCAGTTGAAACCAAAACAGATGAACAGGAAGAATTGAAACTCAACGGTACGAATCCTGAATTATACGCGGCTTCAGAAGAAACAATGCTGAATATGCTCAATGAACCTGATCAACAGCGTTTACAAAAAGCAATTCAAATTGTATCAAACAAAATCGCTGAAACTGTTGATTTATATACGGAAGATGATGAAATTAATTTTGATGAATGGCATGCCGTTTATTGTAATAAAGTAAATGGACTAACCTTTACAGGAATCCTCCAATTAGCGGAACAATTATTGGTAGAAACAAAACAGCATACACAAGCTAGTTTGAAAGAAGAGATAGCGGATCTAAAAGCCAACCCGACAGACGACCAAGAGGAGTCTTTGTCATTTTTGCAAGAAGAACTTAAAAAAACAAAGAATTTGCCTACTACCATTGATACTTATGTGTATAATGAGGAATGCTTTCTCTAAAAACAGAAATCATTTAACTATTTTTTTATAATTTACAATCCATTATAAAAAAGTTCAAATCAGAATTGATGATTTTTTTCTTTTTTATTTGTTAATAAATTAGTTTTTACTTATATTTGATTTATAGATTTAACCTAAAAAGGTATTTACCTCGTTAAATCTTTCTTCTCGTTGTGTTTTTAACAGAGAAATAAAGCAAAAAAAATCCCTTAGGGATAAAAGATAAGTTGAAAAAAGAAAAGTGATGTTGTTAAGTGTAAAAAAGAGTTCCCAATTTTTAGGAACTCTTTTTCATTTTATATCATTTATGCTAATAAACCAGCTCTTCGCAATAACGCTTCTGGTGTTGGTTCTTGTCCTCTAAACTTTATATATAAGGTCATCGGATGATCTGTTCCTCCTTGTGATAATACATGATCTTTAAATGCTGTAGCTACTTCTTTATTGAAAATTCCCTTTTCTTTGAAGTACGCAAATGCATCCGCATCTAAAACTTCTGCCCATTTGTAACTATAGTATCCCGAAGAATACCCTCCTTGGAAAATATGCGAAAAAGAAGTACTCATTGCATTTTCTGCCACATCTGGATATTGTTGAGTCGCTTTAAACTGCTCTACTTCGAATGCTTTTAAATTCGTGATTTTAGTAGGATTCTGTCCATGCCAACCCATATCAAGCAAACCAAAACTCAATTGTCGTACCGTTGCCATTCCCTCTAAGAAAGAAGCACTTTCTTTGATTTTTTCTACAAATTCCATCGGAATCAATTCTCCTGTTTGATAATGTTTTGCAAACAAGGCTAAGGTTTCTTTTTCGTAGCACCAATTCTCTAAAATCTGACTTGGTAATTCTACGAAGTCCCAATACACATTTGTTCCTGATAAAGACGGATAGGTTGTATTAGCGAGCATTCCGTGTAACGCATGACCAAATTCATGGAATAAGGTTGTCACTTCATTAAAAGTCAATAAAGATGGCTTAGTTGCTGTTGGTTTGGTGAAATTACACACAATAGAAATATGCGGTCTTTCATTGACCCCTTGTTTGATGTACTGATTTTTGAATGACGTCATCCAAGCTCCGTTGCGCTTTCCTTTACGCGGAAAGAAATCAGTATAAAAAACAGCGACAAATTCTCCTTCTTCATTGGTAACTTCAAACGTACGCACCTCATCGTGGTATTTTTCAATATCAAAAACCTCTGTAAAAATAAGTCCATACAGTTTATTGGCTACCTGAAAAGCACCATCTAATACATTTTCTAATTGAAAATAAGGTTTTAAGATTTCATCATCTAAATTAAAACGCTCTTGTTTTAATTTTTCTGCATAATAGCTCCCATCCCATTTTTCTAAATGATCAAGTCCGTCTAATTGTTTCGCAAAAGCCGTTAGCTCCTCAAATTCTTTATCCGCAGCAGGTTTTGCTTTTAATAATAAGTCTTCTAAAAAAGTATTCACCTTCATTGGCGATTGCGCCATACGCTCCTCTAATACAAAATCAGCATGGGTAGCATACCCTAAAATAGTAGCGCGTTCATGTCTTAATTTTGCGATGGTTAACACATGCGTTTCATTATTAAATTCATTTGCTTTAAAGGCTTTTGTCCCCGCTGCAATTGCCAATTCTTTACGCAATGCTCTATTTTCTGCATACGTCATAAACGGAATATAACTTGGATAATCCAAAGTAAAAATCCATCCTGTTTTATTTTCTTGTTTGGCTAATGCTTGTGCTTCCTCAATCGCTCCTTCTGGCAATCCTTTTAAATCGGCTTCATCCGTGATATGCAACTGATAGTTATGCGTTTCTGCCAATACATTTTCTCCAAATTTTAAAGAAGTCGTCGCTAATTCTGCATCAATTGCTCGTACTCTATTCTTTTCCTCTTCTGACAGTAGCGCTCCATTGCGTACAAAGTTCTTGTAATTCTTGGTCAACAAGGTTTGTTGTTCCGTAGTTAATTCCAACTGATTCAATTGTTCATAAACGGCTTTAACGCGCAAAAACAATTGTTCATTCAACAAAATATCATTGCCTAGTTCAGCAAGTAAAGGTGCTACTTCCTGTGCAATTTGTTGCATCTCATCATTGGTTTCAGCTGAATTTAAGTTGAAGAAGATACTCGCTAAAATATCCAACTCCATACCAGAGAATGCCAATGCTTCTATTGTATTTTCAAATGTTGGGAGTTCCGGATTTGAAGTAATCGCTTCGATATCTGCTTTTGACTGTGCAATAGCTTCATCAAATGCAGGTTTATAATCCGTAATTTTTATCTGTGAGAAAGGTGCTGTACCGTATTTTGTTGTAAATGGTTTACTAAAAATAGTCATCGTAATCTAATTTTTGTTTGTTCTATAAATTTACAAATTAATTAAGCGCTAGAACATAAGAAGTCTAGTCTTAACATCCTCTTACCATAAAAAAAGGGCTCTTATAGTAAGAGCCCTATTGTATGGAATAAGCTAAAATTATGCTTGTGCTTCCTCTTGTGTTGGCTGAACTGGTAAGTCCGCTTTCGTCAAGAATGAAGTTATTTCTGCATCCATTTCAGCAATTGTTTTCTTAAACAATTCGAATGCTTCAAACTTATAGATCAACAATGGATCTTTTTGTTCGTGAACAGCTAACTGAACAGATTGTTTCAATTCGTCCATTTTTCTAAGGTGTTTCTTCCACGCCTCATCTAAAATTGACAATACAACATTCTTTTCAAAATCGTCAATTAGACTCATTCCTTGTGTGCTGTATGCTGTTTCTAAGTTTGTCACGACGTTCATTGTTTTCATACCATCTGTAAATGGAACAACAATACGCTCGAAATTATTATCTTGATTCTCGTATACGTTTTTAATTACCTTGAACGCTTCAGCAGCACTGCGCTGTCCTTTTTCGCGGTAAGAAGTAAACGCTTTATCGTATAATCTATTTGCTAATGTAACAACATCATCTTTATTGAATTGATCTTCTGTTACAACGTCGTTAATACCGAAGTTGCGGATCATATCCATATCTAAGTTTTTGAAGTCATTCGCCATTTTGTTTGTTTCGCTAATACGCTCACATAAATCATACATCATATTCGCGATATCCACTTTTAGACGATCTCCAAACAACGCGTGTTTTCTACGTTTGTAAATTACCTCACGTTGTGCATTCATCACGTCATCATATTCTAATAAACGCTTACGAATACCGAAGTTGTTCTCTTCTACTTTTTTCTGTGCTCTTTCGATTGATTTGGTCATCATCGAATGTTGGATTACTTCTCCTTCTTCTAATCCCATTCTATCCATAATCTTCGCTACACGCTCTGATCCGAATAAACGCATTAGGTTATCTTCTAATGACACATAGAATTGAGAACTTCCTGGATCTCCTTGACGTCCTGCACGACCTCTTAACTGACGGTCAACACGTCTTGAATCATGACGCTCTGTACCAATAATTGCTAAACCTCCTTTGTCTTTTACTTCTTGAGAAAGTTTAATATCCGTACCACGACCAGCCATGTTAGTTGCAATTGTTACAATACCTGGTTTTCCAGCTTCTTCAACAATTTGAGCCTCTTGTTTGTGTAATTTCGCATTCAATACGTTGTGTTGAATACCACGCATTTTTAACGACCTACTCAATAACTCAGAAATCTCAACTGAAGTAGTACCAATTAATACAGGGCGACCTGCTTGTGATAATTCTACTACATCATCAATAACTGCTTTATATTTTTCACGTACTGAACGGAAAATTTTATCTTCTTTATCTTTACGAGCAATTCCTCTGTTTGTTGGAATTTCAACTACGTCTAATTTATAGATTTGCAAGAACTCTCCTGCTTCTGTAATAGCCGTACCAGTCATACCTCCCAATTTCTTGTACATACGGAAGTAGTTCTGTAACGTAATCGTTGCAAATGTTTGTGTAGCTGCTTCGATTTTTACGTTTTCTTTCGCCTCGATCGCTTGGTGTAATCCGTCTGAATAACGACGTCCATCCATGATACGACCAGTTTGCTCATCTACGATTAAAATCTTATTATCGATTACAACGTATTCTGTATCTTTTTCAAATACAGTATAAGCTTTCAACAATTGATTTAACGTGTGAATACGCTCGCTTTTTACTCCAAAGTCTTGGAATAAACGCTCTTTTGCAATTGCTTCTTCTTCTCTTGATAAATTTTGGCTTTCAATACGAGCTACTTCTGTTCCGATATCTGGTAATACGAAGAAATACTCATCTGTATCTTGCGATAAGAATTTGATTCCATTATCTGTCAATTGCACTTGATTATTTTTCTCTTCAATCACGAAGTACAAAGCCTCATCCACTTTATGCATTTCTCTATTGTTGTCCTGCATGTAGTGGTTTTCTGTTTTTTGAAGCAATTGTTTTACCCCTTCTTCACTTAAGAATTTAATTAGGGCTTTATTTTTAGGTAAGCTTCGGTATGCTCTTAACAATAAGAATCCACCTTCTTTTGTATTTCCTTCGCGGATTAATTTTTTTGCATCTGCCAAGAAGTTATTCGCTAATTTACGTTGGATTTCAACTAGGTTAGCTACTTTTGGTTTTAGCTCATTAAACTCGTGACGATCACCTTGAGGAACTGGTCCAGAAATAATCAATGGCGTTCTAGCGTCATCCACTAATACTGAATCGACCTCATCGACAATAGCATAGTTGTGTACGCGTTGCACTAATTCTTCTGGCGTATGTGCCATATTATCTCTCAAGTAGTCGAAACCAAATTCATTATTTGTTCCGTACGTGATATCAGCAGCATAAGCCGCTCTTCTTCCTGGAGAGTTTGGTTGGTGGTTATCGATACAGTCAACTGTCATACCGTGGAACTCAAATAAAGGTGCTTTCCACTGACTATCCCTTTTAGCAAGGTAGTCATTCACGGTAACTAAGTGTACTCCGTTTCCAGTTAATGCATTTAAATATAAAGGCAAGGTTGCTACCAATGTTTTACCCTCCCCTGTTTGCATCTCTGCAATTTTACCTTGGTGTAATACAATACCTCCGATTAACTGAACATCGTAGTGAATCATATCCCAAGTTACTTCCTTCCCTGCAGCAGACCATTTATTTGCCCAACTTGCTTTTCCGTCAGCAATGCTAACATACGGCTTGTTTTGTGCAAATTCCATGTCTTTTTCTGAAGCCGATACCACAACCGTTTCGTTTTCTTTGAAACGCTTTGCTGTTTCTTTCACAACTGCAAAAGCTTCTGGTAAGATGTCCATCAATACTTTTTCAGTATTGTCGTACGCTTCTTTTTCTAAGCTATCAATACTTGCGTAGATTGCTTCTCTTTTATCGATATCTTGAGTCTTCTCGATTTCTTCTTTGTACGAAGCAATCTTAGCATCTTGACCGGCTCTAGATTGTTGAATTTTCTCTTTAAAATAGATAGTCTTCGCTCTTAATTCGTCATTTGACAAACCAGATAAAGACGATTCATACGTTTTAATTTTTTCAATTAGAGGTTTTATTTCTTTGATATCTCGTTCAGATTTATCGCCGACAAAAACCTTTAATATGGTATTTATAAGACTCATAAGTTTATATATTTTTACTCTTTTTTACTTGCTAAAATAAACAAAAAAAAGCCTTGAAGAAGGCTTTTTTCTATATTAATACTCATCCTCGTTCCAAAGATAATCTTCGTCCGTAGGATAGTCTGGCCAAATTTCTTCCATAGATTCATAGATTTCTCCTTCATCTTCGATGGATTGTAAATTTTCTACTACTTCAAGGGGTGCGCCTGTTCTAATAGCATAATCTATTAACTCATCTTTAGTAGCAGGCCATGGAGCATCACTTAAATAAGATGCCAATTCTAATGTCCAATACATCTCTTAACCTTTTTTAAATTTTATTGCAAAAATAAATTTTATTATGAAATAAGCAAGCTTTTTTCATAGTATTTCACTAATATTAAAGAACGTCCTGCTTAATCACAACAAAAAACGACTGATTTTACTGGGTTATTTCAACTTTTCAGGTATCCATTTAATCTCATCCGCTTGTAAATCAAAAGTCAACTTTCGTGCCAATACAAATAGATAGTCAGAAAGTCGGTTTAAGTACATCAAAACTTCGGGTTCTACGGGTTCTTCTTGATCCAATTGTACTGACAAACGCTCTGATCTACGACAAACACAACGTGCAATATGACAGAATGACACCGTTGTATGTCCGCCAGGCAGAATAAAATGTGTCATAGGAGCTAATTTTTCCTCCATTCGATCAATTTCATCTTCTAAAAAAACGAGGGTATCGGGTGTGATTTTAGGAATATTCAATCGCTCTTTGCCATTTTTCAATACGGCTTTTTCTGGATCTGTCGCTAAAATAGCCCCTACCGTAAACAAGTGATGCTGAATAGCAAGCAAGGTTTGCTTTTCCAATGCTGGAATTTCCTGATCGCGAATCAATCCGATATAGGAATTTAATTCATCTACCGTTCCATACGCTTCTATTCGCACATGATTTTTGGGTACTCGTGTACCGCCAAATAAAGCTGTAGTACCTTGATCACCCGTTTTAGTATATATTTTCATCGTTGCCTTTGTAATCTGTCTTGTTTTGTTGAAGCAAAATACAATACTTTAGGCAGAATCCAATCGTTTCTTTTTATTTTATTCGTTCATCACTTTCGATTATCCCATCGCGCAAACGAATAATGCGATGTGCGTGTTCAGCAATATCTTCTTCATGCGTAACGAGGATAACAGTATTGCCTTTGCGGTGAATTTCATCAAACAACCCCATGATTTCAATGGATGTTTTAGTATCTAAATTTCCTGTAGGTTCATCCGCTAGAATAATAGAGGGATTATTGACCAATGCACGCGCAACTGCCACACGTTGTCTTTGTCCCCCTGACAATTGATTGGGATGATGATCCATTCGATCTCCTAATCCCACCATATGCAATACATCAGAAGCCCTTTGGTTGCGTTCTTCTTTTGATTTCCCAGCATAAATCATAGGCAAAGCTACGTTGTCTAAAGCTGTGGTACGTGGCATAAGGTTAAAGGTTTGAAAGACGAAACCAATGTCTTTGTTTCGAATTTCTGCCAATTGATCATCGTCCAATCGACTGACATCCTTCCCATTTAAGCTGTAATACCCAGAAGTTGGGGTATCCAGACAGCCTAAAATATTCATCAAGGTCGATTTACCCGATCCAGAAGGTCCCATCAGCGCGACGTAATCTCCTCTTTCAATTTGCAAATCCACGCCTTTTAAAACCTTTACCGTTTCCGATCCCATTTTAAAATCGCGCTTAATTGCTTTGATATCAATAATTAACTCTTTAGACATAATGCTCGTATTTCTTTCTTATAAGTGTCCAAATCAATCCATTTGTTACACGCGAAGCAAACGGAATACGCGATCTGGTTGTAAACGCAGTTTAAAATGCTGTTTTAACTGCTCTTTTCGCTTAAAAGCAACTCCAAAATAATAGAAATCTAAAGTTACAATCATTTCGTTAGATGCTACCACCTCTTGCCAATATTTTTCAATCGATTCAGCCTTACTTCTGCGATCAATTATCCAAAGCGAATCATTGTGCATGGTTGACGCAACTTCTTCTACGATAGGCCATGAAATTGCTTCCTTCCCCTGAAAGAGAATACAGTCGTAAAGATGTATTGGATGTGTATGATAGGATTCGACCAAAATAGCTGTTCTCATTTCCTTTGGGCGTTCACCATTCAATGTAGCCAATTGTTGTGGCCTATAGTAAGTCAACAACCGATCGATGAACTGATTTTTTCTCGATAGTCCCTTCCAACGAATATCAGCAGGGTAAAGTCCACGGGTCAATAAATTAAACACAAAAGGCGAATGAATGCCGTGTTCATTATAAGCAGAAAACCAGAATTGGAGGTAATCGAAAATCATGTGTACTGTTGTTGTTTGTAGTAGTAGAAAATCTTACCCTACAGGTGTAGGACAAAGGTAATGCTTGTTTTATTATATTGATAAAACAAATCCAATAACTAACATATTTTAGTATAAAATATCCTTCAAAAATTAGTACTGTATTTAATGATGCCCAAACAGATGATAAGATATTCAAAAAACTTTACCATTGAAGAAGGTGCTCTTTGGAATGTTTCAGTTAAAATTAATTTAGCTAAGACATCATTAACACCTAAAAACTTTAAAAGAAAGGAAAATAGATATTTTTACTTATTTAAGAGGTAATGAACAAATAGAGAATTTTAGTGGAAATGCTCTAGGAATAGGAACTTTCCAAAGTAATAATTCTGATACTTTATACTTTAAAAGAGTTTCAGAGCTTACAAATGTTGGGGATCAACTATTTAAATTAGATGGGGATCAATCACTTTAATTGGAAATAGAATTGACAAATCAGAAACCTCTATTCGAGTTGATGTCAACCTAGTGGACAATTATAATGGATTCTTTATCCTATCTAGCAGAAACGCTAGAATTGATGGAGGAGAAATACGCGGTTATTATGCGGATATAGAAATGATAAATAATGATGATAAGCCAATTGAATTATTTGCTATTAACTCTAATATCGTAAAAAGTTATGTTTAATGCTCGTGTTTTAAAAGAAGAAGATGACCTAGAATTAGTTTCTTGGTGGACTTGGTGGAGATTCCCCTCTCCTTTGCAGGAACTATTGCCTAACAATGGAACATGCAGAATTATGCTTTCAAAAGAAGGTATTAATATCTGTGCAGGATTCATATACCATACTAATTCAAAAATATGTTGGATTGAGTTTGTTGTGTCGAATCCAGACTACCGCGAATCAGACAGAAAAGAAGCATTATTAGCTTTAATAAATGAACTTGGAGATATAGCTAAAAGCCAAGGTTACAAAGTAGCTTATACCAATCTTAAAAACGCTTCTTTAATCAATCACTTTTCAGATTGTCAATATGTTAAAGGTTCTGTCCAAACAATAGAGATTGTTAAGATATTGTAATAAAAAACCCCTTTTACAAATAAAAGGGGTAAGGGGTTATAGAAAAATAATTTCTTGTATCTCTAAAGTAGGGTTAGCACTAGAAGGAAGCTGTAAAAAAGTTTCTCTAATATTAAAGGATTGACTTACTGAAATGTCATGGTATGTATGGATATGATCTAGACCTTTTGCTATTAAATAATCTACTCCATTAGTTGGTGTAGATCCTTGATTGGCAACTTTAAATCCTCTGAACATAGCACGTGGGCCAAGTGAACTAGGTAGTTGAGGAACTTCATTACATTTAACTGTTTTATATGAAGACACAGGGTACTGATATGTAGGAATACTCCACTGAACATCAGAAGTAGGTAAATAAGGAAACAATGGTGGTAGAGGACCACCACCAGGATGCAGCGGCTCTGGATTACGTATCATTGTATATTTACTTGATGGAGCAGGACAATAATTAAATTCATTTATATCAGTAGGATGAAAATTACTAAATGTAATAAATTCACCAGGTTTTAATTGAATATAATGACCGACAACAACATGAAGATATCGTCCTGGGTTTATAGTTGGGTCAGAAAATGTCATCTCTAGTGCATAAAGATTTTTAATAACAGTAGAAGAATTTCGTATAGTTAATATTCTAGTTGCAAAACTTGTACTAGTGAATGCAAGAACAAATAATAGTGTTATAATTTTTTTCATAGCTGTTAACTGTTTGTTATTTCTAAATATTTTGTTAATACGTAGGTCATGATATCTTCTTGTGTGGTATATCCTCCCATGCTATACTCTCCTATAGAAAGTAAAAATGCCACAGCAGTATTAAAGCTTTCGGTAGAGTATAAAAATTGCTTGATATCAATTCTACCATGAATAAAGTCTATATAAAGTTTATCAAAGTCTTTGTATTCTGTACTCTGTCTTATACTAGAATTTGTATTCAATTCAGTTTTATTATGGCTATCATTTAGATTACCAATATTTTCAGGTTCATTACTACAACTAATAGTAAAAAACGCGCATCCTATGGCTAGGAATAAGATTTTTTTCATAATAAATAATTTTAAAGTTGGTTTGTTAAATATAACAAATGTTAATTTAACTTAAAAAAAACAAATGTAATAATTAACATTAAATACACTTTAACTATACTATATCAAAAAAATAACTAACAACTATTCTCACACTATATATTTCAGAAATAAACAACCCCTAAAAGAAAGTTTTGAAGTAAGACAACATCAACCACCAAATGGTTTAAACCCTGATGAAATAGACAAATGGGATAATAATTATGATGAAAATTATGATGACTTTTCGTATGATGAAGGGAAAAATAGAATAATGAAGTATTTTAAAGGAACATTTAAACCAACAAAAAGAATAATTAAACAAAAAGCATCTTTTTTTAAACAACTAAATACAATTGAAGAGATATTTATTTCTGGGCATTCAATGTCGAAGGTAGATCTTCCTTATTTTAAGGAATTAGATAAACATATAAACACTCATGTTAAATGGACAGTGTCATATTATAATAATGAAGAATATAACAGACATGAAGAAACACTTAATAGTATGGGGATATCAAGTACTACTATAAATTTTGTTAAACTTGATTATTTAAAAATAAACAATTAAGTTTATTTACACCTTAGATAAAAAACATTTGACAAGATAAATTCTTCTAATTTTTCCAAACCCAAAGCACTTTCACTGTTTTGGGTTTTTCTTTTTTCATTCAGCTTTTCAATAATTTATGCCTTAATCAAATCGCTTTTAGAAGCTTCTTTTGGATTATATAATTCAACTGGTAATCTACTCTCCCGACAGCATTTCGCGCATTTCTTAGCAAATTTGACATGCTTTTGCAGTCATGGTATAAAGATGCTCATTTTTATTTTCATCTTTAGCAGCACCCGATATATATCCCATTCGAATTAAGCGATCTACGTTCTAATAGGTATATTGTAGATGGAGGAGAAATATATCGTATTATACAGATATAGAAATAATAAATAATGATGATAAGCCAATTGAATTATTTGCTATTAACTCCAATATCGTAAAAAGTTATGTTTAATGCTAGTGTTTTAAAAGAAGAAGATTACCTAGAATTAGTTTCTTGGTGTACTTGGTGGAGATTCTCCCCTCCTTTGCAGGAACTATTGCCTAACAATGGAACCTGCAGAATTATGCTTTCAAAAGAAGGCATTAATATCTGTGCAGGATTCATATACCATACTAATTCAAAAATATGTTGGATTGAGTTTGTTGTGTCGAATCCAGACTACCGCGAATCAGACAGAAAAGAAGCATTATTAGCTTTAATAAATGAACTTGGAGAAATAGCTAAAAGCCAAGGTTACAAAGTAGCTTATACCAATCTTAAAAACGCTTCTTTAATCAATCATTTTTCAGATTGTGAGTATATTAAAGGCTCTACAGAAACAACTGAGATGATAAAAGTGTTATAATAGTAAAAGCGACTTTAAAAAGTCGCTTTTACTATTATAAACTATCTATTCCCTTATCCCTCCAGCAGGAGTAAAACCTGCAATTTTAACACCGTTTGGCAGTGATTGATACTCACATAGGCTATCAAATATCATTTGTGCAATTTCATCACCATATTCATTCAAAAGTGATTTGCAAATTGAAAAATTAAAAGTACCTGGTGCCGCATAATAACGAGATGAAAGAGGCCAACAGTGACTAGCTAAATTTTCACTATTAATATTAATTACTTCACAAAGCTCAGGAATATCTGGCGGTGTATTCTCTGTTTGAGCAAATGCTCCCATTGAAAAACAAAACGCTAGTCCTAAAAATAATTTCTTCATAATATATAATTTTAAAAATTGGTTAGTTTAAATATACGTAATGTTAATTTAACCTAAATACATAAGCATAACTAATTAACATTTAACACACTTTAACTACACTATATCTAAAAAAACATACCTAACAACTACTCTCATACTACATATCTAGTTTAACTAGATAGAACATCCAAATCTAAAACAATTCAATATAGTCCATAAAGCCTTTATGCGGCATTATTACAGCTATACTACATACTACACTATTATAATGACAGTAGGGCCGATACCTCTACTGGGTCTTTTCATTCTAAAATCAAATACTTTAGAATGATGTATAGGGGAGTTAGAGATAAAGCATTCTTTCTCTTTAGATTGACTAAACTTTTTACCTAAGAAAATATAAATGCAATAGGGTGTATAGGATGCGACCCTTCTCCTTCCTTCGTCAGGATGACAAAAATGGAAGAGATTTTTTTATTCTTCAGGACATACGAATCGGAAAAGCTTACTTAAAAAAAACACTCTTTTTTATGCTATCCCCAAGTTTTGTACTTGATCCGAAATCTACAATTTGGCTAAATTGTATAAAAAAAACCCTACACAAATGTGTAGGGTTTTCCTTTTTGTGACGATGACAGGATTCAAACCTGTAACCTTCTGAGCCGTAATCAGATGCGCTATTCAGTTGCGCCACATCGCCTTAATTTTGTGACCACGGCAGAATTACTTTTTCATACTGCAATGGAAAACAATTAGCTATCATACTTTTACTTGTGTTTTGCACAACTATTGTACAGCAAACTGTTTGTTTAACTGGGTGCAAATATAGGTAAATAGATACAACTAGCAAAACTATATTGTAAATTTTATAGGTCTTACAAAGCAAATTAAAGCATACTTACTAATTTACAGACACTTAAAATAAAATATTTTTTTAGATTATCTGTTACTTCTATCTAAATCGCATTGCAAAGATTCAAAAAACAAATTCCAGATCTAAAAAAATTAGTTTCTTTTCTTATAATTATGTCATTACCCTTTAAACACAAAAATAAAGAGGGTATCCCAACAAGGTCACCCACTTTGTTTTTATCCTTTTTAGACAATTTCTTCTTTTTACCATACAATTAATCTTAATCAGCAATTACCAATCGATTAACAAAAGTACGAAATACCATATATTTTAGCACTTAAGCATGTATTATCATTTAAAAAAACAAACACATTATGCATATATTTCAAATATTTTTTACAAACTATTGTACATTAACTTTATTTAACTAAATTTATAATACTGTAATATCTTTTGAAAATTAGTCCGGAATATTTTATGAGATATAATAGCTGATTTTACTTATTTAAAAGTAGAATTGAAAGAAGAATTAAAAATAATTACCAATTTAAATTTTAAATTATGAAGAAAATTTTATTTATCTTATTGACTTTGTCATTAACGCTTACTTCTTGTAGTTCGGATTCAGTTAATACTGACAGTGAAAATCCAAATTCAAACACAACATTAAGGGTTAATGACAACTTAAGAAATCTTAGAAAAAATGCTTTGGTTGACCTTAACCGAGGAGGTAGAATTTATTATTATGCAGAAACAGGTGCTATTTTTCGTGCTGGTAATAAATCTAATATTGTAATTCCACCTTATTCAATTAAAACAAGAAACGGTGAAGATATTAATGGTATTTTAGATATAGATTATATAGAGATTTTTGAGAAAAGTAAAATGGTAGTAGCTAATACACCAACAATGGCTTTAATCAATGGAAAAAAAGACATATTGGTAACAGGTGGCGAGTTTTATATAGATATTAGATATGAAAGAGAACAAGTAGAAATAGTTCGTCCTATTAAAGTAAATATCGATGTACAGAATTCAGATGCAGATCCTCGAGGTATGGTTTTATGGAATGGTGATATTGATGATAATGGTGATTTAACCTGGTTACCTGCAAATCCAAATGATTTAATTTTCGAAAATGATGGAAAAGTCTTTAATAATGGAAGAGAAAAGGAGCCGGTGTATGATATATTAATTAATAACTCTCGTAGCTTAGGATGGTGTAATGTTGATAAATTAATTTATTTCCCAGGAGACAAAACCAATGTAAACGTAATTGTACCATCAAATTTTGATCAAACAAATTCTTCTGTATATGTAGCGGTTGAAGGGCAAAATAATATGATTTTTCAATTGGATACATTTAATTCAGGAACAAATTCATTTAAATTTTCTTCAGATATAGCATCTGTAGGTTTAAACGTTCATCTTATTTTTGTAGCTGAAATGAATGGAAATTATGTTTATAGTATTTTCTCTACTGCTCTTGGAAATAATTCAAGTTATGTAATACCGAATAATAGTTTGATTTCTACCACAAACTATCAACAATTAGAAGCAGCAATAATGGCTTTACCTTAAAATACTAAATTAAAAATAAATCCTACTTTGATTAATCTGAGTAGGATTTTTTTGTATTAGGAACTAACGAATAATGTTTCGTATATATTGATTCAAATTGTTTTGTACTTGATTCGATATAATGAGGCTTTCTAAAAAAACAAAAACCCGTCTAAAAAAGACGGGGTTTTGTTTTTAGGCTTTTTAATAGCCTCTTGCTTTTTGTGACCACGGCAGGATTCAAACCTGCAACCTTCTGAGCCGTAATCAGATGCGCTATTCAGTTGCGCCACGTGGCCTTGTTGCTTATTGCGAGTGCAAATATAAGACGATATTCTGTAAAACCAAACTAGAACAAGGAAAAAATAGATGTTTTTTTTAAGCTGTTTATTAATTGTTTAATTGAGAGAGGCTTAGCGTAGTTTTTTTTCTGCTTTCTTCTTTAATTTCAAACAAACTCAACAATCCCTATAGATCTTTACCAATAATCTTTTATTTATGCTTCTATTTATATAGCAACTCATATTTAAATCTAATTAAAAGAAGTTCATCTAGAGATGAACTTCTTTACTTTTAGTTACTTGAATTGAATTCATTTACATGAATATCACTTCCTCCAATAATCATAGCCACTTCTGACACAAAAAAGGAGACACCATCACCTGTAGAAAAACCTATCGGTTCATTATCAATTTCGCCAAATCCAATTAAATGATGACTATCATTACGTCCAATAATTATCATAGCCAGATACTCCTCCTAGAGGCACCACCATGTTAACTTCTGTAAAATGACATTTAATTGTTTTTATATTAAGAAAACCAACTCTATTGGCAACATTAGGTATATTTGGAACATTTGAACATGCAACATCAAGCATGGGATTATCAGGATAATTATAATAACTCCAATCCGTAGAATGTATTGTTGAGCAATAAGGAAAATCAAACTGATTATTAATTTGCTGCAAAGCAAATGACTGGTAAGGTGAAACCTTTATTAAGTCAGGAGTAGATAAATAATTAGTACCTAATCCCGAATAATTTAATTTAATTTAATTTAATGATAATTACATCCAGATTCAAATCATATGGAGTATTGTTTATAATTTCAATAGATCTAGCTATTCCCTTCTTCCCGGGAGAAGATACTGAATTCATTTCATAATAGTTAGCAAAAGCCATCCCTACAGTTTCCTCTTTATCTAGTGGAGGAACTATATCTAAAGCTTTCAAATAATCATAAGCGTATTGATATAGTTTTTCTACATATTCTTCTTTTGTCAAAAGATTCTTACTCGACATATACATACGATAGTACTCTTCAAAATTTGCTCGAGCCTTTTCTATTCCCGCGTTTAATGTTGTGTTTACATTGGAATAATCCATGCTTTCTTTTGATTCTGAAATCGAATCACTACTACAACTAAACAACATCAATGACACTATTAATACTAACATTTTTTTCATAAAATTAAATTTTAATTGGTTAATTAAACTTAATTTAAAAAAAAACAATGTTAAAAAATTCACAAAACACATTTAACAAACCATACAACTAGACTACTTCATCGTTATATTTAACACCTTTTTCCATAAAAAAAAACAGCCATTACCTTATCATTTGCATGTAAACCCACTTACCCTTCAGGTACAGAAAAACTGTACGTTTTACTAAATAACAAACTGATTTTTAGTATACATATAAAATTTGATAACTTTAGAAAAACCAATTTAAAAACATAGTATTATGAAAAAAATTTTAATGTACACGTCCCTTAGTTTTTTACTTTACGGATTGTATTCATGTAGTGAAGAGTCGAAAACAGATACTACAACCAACAAAACCCATATGACTACAAGAGGTTTTGATGCTACAGAAGAAATTGAAGCTTTTAAAGCAGCATTGAGGGAAATAAATTCTCCAGAAAATCGACCTACCCCAGAAGAACAAGCCAAATTAGGTTCTGAATTATCAGACAAGAATAAACAGATTCTACTTACACCTGCTAAAAAATTAATCTATGCTACAGGTGTTACAGAAACTGAATTAGTAGCAGAAACCAATAATGATATCAATGCTATATTAAATAAAGCATTTCAAATTTTTGTAAGTCTAACCTCAAACAACTAAACCATGAAAAAATTAATTTTATTTGCTATAACTTGCTTTTGTGCAAGTCAAACATATGCATTAGGGGGATTAACAATCATAAACGGAACGAATGATCACGATTTATTTATTGAACCTCGTGCGGTCGCTCCTAGTTGTTATCCTGAATTATCTGCCTACGCAACACATGTTAACAATTATTATTTTAACGTGGCACCAAACCAAACCTTGTATTTCGGAAATTTTGCAGATTTTAATACAAACTATGTAACACCGGTTACTTTTTCTCTTAATTTAGGGCCAGGCGCAGGAGGAGCTAGTCTAACTCCTACACAAGCACAAGCGTATGCACCTTTAGTGGAATGGTCTTATTTTTTATTTAAATCATTCCATCACATCAATATAGGAACATCAGGTACTAGTGGTTACCTTGGTCTACAAAACAGCAGTGCTTGTCATAATAATCCTTCAGTATCTATACCTCACAACAATACAGTTGCCTCTACTTTTACTATTGGTACTGAAACCTATTTTATCATTAGTTAATTTTCGCTATCGCACATCATGTATAAAAAGCCCTCTAAAAGGGCTTTTTTTCTCTTTATCTAAACTACAAGTATCCACTAAGACCTAAAAAAAACAACCTACACAAAAACTACACCTTATCTTAAAAAAACAGATTTCCTAGTCTATTCGTTTTATTTTTCCTAACTTAGAACTAGAGTTTTTTTTTATCTCACTACATTAAAAATCACAAAGAAGCTAACTAATCAATTACATATCGTATAGGGAAGTATCCTTATACAAGTTTGTACTTAAAAAGCTTATCGGAAAGGGAATTAACTATTGATTCTTTCTTACTGATAGGCTTTTTTTCTGGTTTTAACTGAATGGAGATAGCATTACTTAAAATGATATTCATCCCCAAATTTCGGTTTATTTTGATGTGAATTTAATTCGATTTTGGCTAAAAACAGGGACTGTTTATTGTATTTTAGTGTAATACACATAAACCAACGTCGTAATCAGAAAGATGATAAGGTAAAAGTATAACGGATTCCCAGTAAACAATCCTACTATTAAAAACAAGAGAGTAGCAATAGCCCCAGCGAGTAAGAAATTAAAGGTGTCTTTATCTATAAAATCGTCAAAATCATCCTCTTCTTCCTTGATTTCTCGTTCTAGCTGTTTGGTCTTTTCTTCCAGTTGTGCTCGTTTTTCTGACCACGTTTTTTGGAGGGATCTTCTTTTAAATTTAATGCTTTTACGTTGCATAGCTATCTGGGACTTCCCATAGCGATAACTTAGGTAGTCCAATAATAACACTAACAATAAGAATATAAACTTGATCATTTAGAATATTCGATTCAACGTAATTGATGGCGCAAAAATAGCAAACTATCTAGTTACTCCTTAAAAAAAATAAAAAAAGAGATAGTCCCTACGGCACTATCTCTTTTTGCTTATATTCAAAATCACTAATTATCCTTGAATTTCCGCAAAGAACTCTTCGTTATTTTTTGTATTTTTAATTGAATCAATAATCGAAGTCATCGCTTCGATTGAATTCATATCATCCATTACCTTACGAACAGTCCACGTGCGTTGTAAAGCATCTCTGTCTAACAACTCATCATCGCGACGTGTACTTGAAGAAGTGATGTCAATCGCAGGGTAAATGCGTTTATTCGCCAATTTACGATCCAATTGAAGTTCCATGTTCCCCGTTCCTTTGAACTCTTCGAAAATAACTTCGTCCATTTTAGATCCTGTATCTACTAATGCCGTAGCAATAATACTCAACGACCCTCCATTTTCGATATTACGAGCAGCTCCGAAGAAACGTTTTGGCTTTTGTAATGCATTCGCATCGACTCCACCACTCAATACTTTTCCTGAAGCTGGTTGTACTGTGTTATAAGCACGAGCTAAACGCGTAATGGAATCCAATAAGATAACCACATCGTGTCCACACTCTACCAATCGTTTCGCTTTTTCTAAAACGATATTAGCTACTTTTACGTGACGTTCTGCTGGTTCATCAAAAGTAGAAGCAATTACTTCTGCTCTAACGCTACGTTGCATATCTGTAACCTCCTCTGGACGCTCATCGATCAATAAAACAATCAAATAAACTTCTGGGTGATTGGCAGCAATAGCATTAGCAACATCTTTCAACAACATGGTTTTACCCGTTTTTGGTTGAGCAACGATCATTCCACGTTGTCCTTTACCAATTGGAGCAAACATATCCATAATACGCGTTGATGTTGTACTTCTATGTCCATCTAATTTGAATTTCTCTGTAGGGAAAATCGGTGTTAAATGTTCAAAAGATACACGGTCTCTCACGCTTTGAGGATCATGACCATTGATTTTTAATACACGTACCAAAGGGAAGAATTTTTCTCCTTCTTTTGGAGGGCGTACCACTCCTTTTACTGTATCTCCAGTTTTCAATCCAAAAAGGCGGATTTGTGATTGAGATAAATAAATATCATCTGGAGAGGATAAATAATTGTAATCGGCAGAACGCAAGAAACCATAACCGTCAGGCATCATTTCCAATACACCTTCACTTTCAATAATACCATCGAACTCATAATCAGGTTCTCTGAAATTATTTTTTTGTTGGGCGTTATTAGATTGGTTTTGATTTCGTTGTTGATTTTTATTGCCTTGTTGATTGTGGTGTTGTTTCTTGTTTTCTTGTTCAACCACAGGCTGGTCGCTTACAACTGAAGATTCAGTTTCGCTTTTTGTAGTATCTTGGGCAACTCCTTGACGTTGATCTTCTCCTTGTTGCTTTCTATTATTTTTAAAGTCGCGTTTTTGAAAATCGCGCTTTGTATTGTCATTTTTCTTCTTTGCGGTAAACTCTTTTCGATTATCACGAGGTTGAGCAGGTTGGTCGGCTTTGCTTGCTTCTGCATCTGCTTGTTCTCCTCTTGAAGGTTTTGTCGATTGATTTGTTGTTTCAGTTACCTTCTGTTGTTTCCCTTCCACCGGAGTTGCTTCAACTTCCGTCGCTTGTTTAGCTAGCCTTGGGCGTTTAGGTTTTTCTACTGCAGTAGCTTCTGCTGGCACAGCTTGAACCGTTTCAGCTTCAACCGTTTTTTCTTTTTTCGCAACAGGCTTTGGCGCTTTAGCTTCTGTCGGAGTCTGAAGCGCTATAATTCGCTCAATTAACTCTCCTTTTTTTAAAGTCGACACCTTAGTCAGCTTAGCCTTCTTCGCGATCTCCTGAAGGTCAGAAACCTTCATTTTTTCTAATTGGGAAATGTCAAACATATAAATGTTTATAGATTATAAATAAATGAGTTGTGTCTTAAAAAATAAGAATGGAATTTTTGTTAGTAGAAGTGTCGTATTATGAAGTACTTACGACATAACTGTTGCAATAATACGAATTATTTTTAATATTTAATAGGTTTTTATAAAAAAGAAACCTTACTTTTGTGTGAGTTACAGAAATCCAATCATCATGCTACAGCGAATTCAAACCGTATATATGACCCTAGCTCTTATTGTGCTTGGCGTATTACCCTTTGTTTTTCCATTATGGTACAATGCTAAACAAGAGGAAATTTACTTTATGTTCATTCCTAGTTACACCATTCTTTTTGGTGTATGTACAGCATTAACGCTTGTCAGTATCATGAATTATAAAAATAGACAACGACAGTTTGTTTGCAACAGACTGACTATGATATTAAACGTTATACTATTAGGATTATTTGTTTATCGAACACTAACTGTATCTGGAGAAGCGTCAGAAATCGTTTCTGAGAAAGGTATTGGGATGTTCCTCCCTATTGTTTCTATCGTGTTGCTTGTATTAGCAAACAAAGCCATCAAGAAGGATGAAGATCTTGTAAAATCTGTGGATCGCTTACGATAAACCTAACATCTTAGTTTATTAGTGCGTAAAAAAAAACCGAACAATTTAGAATTGTTCGGTTTTTTTGTTTTTAGGCCACTCGATGAGCTCCATATCTTTAATATTTCCTTGGTCTAACACAAAGCGCAACATCGTTCGAACTTGGTGAAAACCACTGATTCCCGCTGCTCCGGGATTTAAGTGTAACACGCTATACTGCGGATCATATTGTATTTTTAAAATATGGGAATGTCCACAGATATACAACCCTGGTTTTTCGCGCAACAATTGATTTTTTACTTGGGTTCGGTATTTACCGGGATATCCGCCTATATGAATCATATACACCTTCATTCCTTCACAAACAAAGACCTGTTCTTCGGGAAATTCTAACCGCGCTTCCGCATCATCTATATTGCCATATACCGCACGCAAGGGTTTATACTTCTTTATTTCATCTGTTACTTGAAGGTTTCCAATATCACCTGCATGCCAAACTTCATCGGCTTGTTTGACATATTTCAAGATGGATTCATCGATACAACTATGGGTATCTGATAGTAATAATATTTTTTTCAATGCATTGAGTTTTCGTTTGTTTTACAACAATTAATCAATATAAAAGTGAATTAAATTTTCTATTGCATGCTGACATACCGCACAAAATTTATCGTGTTGGTTGGTACGCATACGGCATTCCAATTCTCCTTTGTAAATGCCATTTCCTGGCAATCCTTCATAAACACCTATTGGATATTTTTTAGCTTGATTCAAGGGGGTTGGCACTGGAGTTCCTTTTTTTAATTGGCTTTTCCACTTAGAATCAAAATCTTTTAACGTGGTGATATTTTGCTCCCAAGGTTCCGTTTGATTGGAAATGAAATCGCTCAATACATCTTGTTCATAAAAATACTCATCGGCTAACCCCGCAAAACTATGTCCAAATTCATGCACAACCACGGGTTTAAAATCTTTATGTCCTGTCGTCGTCAACGTATAGGAATTGTAAATACCTCCTCCTCCATATACATTTGTATTTGCTAAAATAATAATATGTTCATACGGAATTCCCGCAAGTAAATCGTGTAGTTGTTTTAGGCGGTTTGTTGTCAAATAGCGCTCGGAATAAAACGTATCAAAATTAGAAGCTACAGCTGTTTTTTTCCATTCTCCTTTTCTTGGTACACTTACGCCTGAATCTGTTGATGGACTTTTTACAGCAATGAAATTAAAATAATCGCCAAATTGCCCAAAAGGTTGGTGTTTCAATATTTCATCTACAGAAACTTTAGCTGCTTCCACAAATTGATTCATTTCAGCCGCTGTATAACCTTCTGCAACAAAAACAACGTTAATTGCCTTGCTATTGTCTTTAGCCTGATGTATATATTCATAAGGAGTTACTCCTACAATTCCCTTATCATGAATCAAGATGTCTTCAGGTTGAATCCAATGTGTTAACGTACTTTTTTCTTGTCCATTTACATCAAATAAAACGACTTCGACTTTGGTTTTTTGCTTGGGAAAAGGAACAAGAAAAACATTTTCAAAACTCTTCGTTGCTCTTTCCGCCTCTTCTGTAGAAAGCCACTCCTGAAAGAGGGTACTAAAACTTGTGGTATAAATTAATTGATTAGTAGCTTCATCATACAAGCGCACTTGTCCATTTCCTCTCAGTGCATTTTCACTCAAATGATGGGTTCTTCCCGCCCATTCTGGATAGCGAACCAATTCATCTAATACGATAAACTGCTCTTGGGCATTTCCTCCAAAAATATAATCCAAGCGTAACGTCTTGTTTTCGAAATATTGATTGAAATCTTGTGCTTGTACCACTGTGAATACCCCACTACACAGCAAGGCTAAAACAATCTTCTTTATTTTTCTCATCGTCTTTATCGTTTTCAAAAAGTAAAAATAGGACTATTTCATTACTTTTTTTGTGTTTTCCCAACTCCTTTTATGCGCTTTATTTTAGAGTTCAATCTAAATTCCCCATTATACCAACACAACGAAGAATAAAAACATACATTTATCTTACGTTTCCTATTTTTAAAAGTTAACTTACCTCTCTATTACAATTAAATGTTATTATGCAAAATATCAACCGCATCCTTTTTTCTCTATTGCTAGGTTTTAGCACTGTTAGTTATGGGCAATACAATACCTATATCGAATCAAGTGATGAGATCATTTTTAATAAAATTGAAGAACAAAATTTTGAAACAGAAGTAGATTTAGATCAATACGTCCTACGATGGGATGATGAAAAAAAGGAAGATTACACCAAAATATACATGAATCTAACACCTGAGATAAAAGCTATTGTCTACTTATATCCTTGGGGAGAAACAAATTTTATTTATACCTTTTATTTAGATAAAAAGTCAAATGATTATACCCCTGTTTTATTTACAAATTATTCTTCGTCTGAAATTGAAGCGAGGCAAAAAGATATCACACTAACCCAAAATAGATGTTGCGGCGAGTCCGTAGTACGTGGCAAACTAACCATTCATTTTAATGAGGAAGGTATATCATTTATAGAAAATTATGGCGTAGTTGATTCTTATAACAATGTGAAACACTTTGAGGTACCTGACTATTCACCTTACTATAGTACTGTCAAATGGGGAATCATTCAAAATGAAGGTTATAATTTAAGATCTTACCCTTCCATGGAAAAACATCAAGATGAAGATTTTAATTCTTTTTTTAATGCAAATGGAGAATATACTATTGCAAAAATTAAAAAAAATACACGAGTAAAAATTTTAGATACAGTTGATTTAGAAGATCGTACTTGGCTTTATGTAGAAGTTAATCCTGAAAATTTTTCCGAAGACAATGTCTCTGCGTATTTATACAATTCCGATCAAAATATTCGAGCTTGGATTTCTGCTAATTTTGTAACCCTAGAATAACAATTTGCTAAATGTTTACCTCAATTTTATGTAAACATGAACTGCCAAGTCCTTATTTTTAAAGTATATTTGTAAGCTTAAAAACGGATTTAATTTTGAGATATTTTATCGAATTTGCGTATAATGGCACAGCGTATCATGGATGGCAATTACAGCCCAACGCACCTACTGTACAGCAAACATTAACTGAGGCTATTTCAACTTTACTGCGTCAACCTATTGAACTAGTTGGTGCAGGTAGAACTGATGCGGGTGTGCATGCAAAACAAATGTTTGCTCATTTTGATTATGATCTACCTTTTGATTCTGCAGCATTAATTCAAAAGATGAATTCTTTTTTACCTCCCGATATTGTGGTCTATCAATTTCACAGTGTAGATGCAGAAGCACATGCGCGATTTGATGCAACATATCGAACCTATGAATATCACATGCACTTATTCAAAGATGCTTTTGTCCATCCTTTGAGCTATTACCATCATCGCCCTTTAGATATTGCTTTGATGAATCAAGCGGCACAAATACTATTTGAATACGAAGATTTTGAATGTTTTTCTAAAACGCATACAGACGTTTTTACGTTCAACTGCACCATTTACAAAGCAGTTTGGACCCAAACAAATGACAATCAGCTGATATTCACGGTAAGTGCCAATCGCTTTTTGCGCAATATGGTACGTGCCATTGTTGGGACTTTAATCAATGTGGGATTACACAAAATCACCCTTGATGATTTCAGAGCCATCATCGAAAGCAAAGACCGAGGAAAAGCTGGTTTTTCAGTTCCCGGAAAAGGCTTATTTTTAACGAAAGTAGGTTACCCTTATTTATGAAAAAATTAAATTCTATATCCTTGCGTAAAACCTTAGCGTACGCCAAACCGTACCAAAGTAGATTCCGCTGGGTCGTATTCTTCGCCATTGCGCTATCCATCTTTGCTGCGGCACGTCCGTATATGGTCAAAGAAACAGTAAATAGCTATGTACAACCGCAAGACCAAAATGGATTATTGCTCTATGTCGGTTTAATGGGGATTGTGCTCTTTCTTGAAGTCTTATTCCAATTTCTATTTACCTATTGGGCAAGTTGGTTAGGACAAGACATTGTCAAAGATATTCGCGAACAACTGTTTAAGAAAATTATTTCTTTTCGCATGCGTTATTTTGACAATGAGCCTGTAGGGAAATTAGTTACCCGTTCTGTTTCAGATATCGAATCGATTGCCAGCATCTTCAGTCAGGGATTATTTATGATTGTCAGTGACTTGTTGAAAATGGTGGTTGTATTGGGGATTATGTTTTACATGAACTGGAAATTAAGCTGCATTGTTTTATTGGCCATGCCTATCTTACTTTATGCAACGCGAATCTTCCAAATTAAAATGAAAGACGCCTTCCAAGAAGTTCGTACACAAATTGCCAACCTCAATACCTTCGTACAAGAGCGTATTTCAGGGATGAAGATTGTTCAACTATTCACACGTGAAGAAATTGAATATGAAAAATTCAAAGAGATCAATGAAAAGCACAACCAAGCTTGGTTAAAAAATATTTTATATAACTCTATTTTCTTTCCAATTGCCGATATCGTTTCATCCTTAACCCTGGGAATGGTTATTTGGTATGGAGGGATGTCTATTGTCCAAGGAGATAACCTCACCACTTTTGGAGATTTATTTGCTTACACCATGTTAATCAGCATGTTGTTTAACCCTTTACGTCAAATTGCGGATAAATTTAACGTGATGCAAATGGGAATTATTGCAGCAGAACGCGTATTTGAAGTATTGGAAATGGATGAAACCATTGAAAATACAGGTACCATTCAAGCGCCAGCTTTCAAAGGAGATATTTCTTTACACAACGTTCATTTCAGTTATATTCCTGGTGTAGAAGTATTAAAAGGAATTAACTTAGAGATTAAAGCAGGACAAACTGTTGCAATTGTAGGATCCTCTGGTGCAGGTAAATCGACCATCATCAATTTATTGAATCGCTTTTATGATATCAATACAGGAACAATTAAAATTGACCATATTGATATTCACGATTTTGAATTGGCTTCCTTACGCAAACAAATCGCCATTGTTTTACAAGATGTTTTCTTGTTTAGCGATAGTATTCTGAATAATATCACCCTACATAATCCTGATATCACGCGAGAATTTGTCATTGAATCTGCAAAGAAAATAGGTATTCACGAATTCATTGTAAATTTACCAGGAGGATATGATTATGACGTAAAAGAACGCGGTGTGATGTTGTCTTCAGGACAACGACAGTTGATCGCCTTCTTACGTGCCTATGTAAGTAGACCTAGTATTTTAATTCTCGATGAAGCAACTTCTTCGATTGATTCACATTCAGAAGAACTCCTTCAAAAAGCGACGGACTACTTAACACACAATCAAACGTCTATTATCATTGCACACCGTTTGGCAACCATTGTCAATGCTGATGTGATCATTGTCATGGATAAAGGTAAAATTGTGGAAAAAGGAACACATCAAGAGTTATTGACCTATGATAATGGATACTATAGAAACTTATATGAATCACAATTTAAAGTGGTAGAATCAGCTTAAATTTATCTATTCGTTTCTAATATAAAATCCTCCAACAAGGTTATTCTTGTTGGAGGATTTTTTTATTTTCCTTATTAAAAACGATGGCAACGAACTTGTTTTACTTGTAAATCCAAGTAAATAATTAACGCTCCATTT
Organism: Myroides gitamensis; assembly: GCF_029894455.1. Classification (NCBI taxonomy): domain Bacteria; kingdom Pseudomonadati; phylum Bacteroidota; class Flavobacteriia; order Flavobacteriales; family Flavobacteriaceae; genus Myroides; species Myroides gitamensis. Next base: position 195,104 of record NZ_JARYHN010000001.1, on the reverse strand, counting down.
ATTCCTATTCAGGGAAATATACCTCGACAACAAATGTACTCGATTTCTGTAAAATATTGTTCTAATAGACGTGTCACATCTGATATCTCTATAGGATTATCTGTAGCAATGAATCCAACAACATATGGAAGATTAGGGTTCTGATGTATAGCATTCGTAATACGATCTATAGAGGATTCTAATGTATCTTTACTTAGCACTCCTGTTGTTGGGTCAAACACATCAAGAAGCGGGGCACTTATTATTTGTTGTGGTATTCTGTGTCCACTTGGATAATTAACCCTTGCGTTACCTAAATTTATTTCTCCTCTAAACAAAGCCTCTGCGTCCAAAAATAATGTTTGACCTTCTTCAGCATGAAAACCAACTGGCCGTATGGAAGTAAACTTCCCATCATTCTCCACAACATTATTTCCATGTCCTATTACAACAACTTTGCTAGGTTGTTCCATATTATAGTTATCTCCTGCTAAAAGAGTTATGATGTTCCCCTCCCCAGTAGTAGAAGAGTTCACATTAAGAGGAGGATATTCTTGATAAAAACGTGTTTCTATTGAAATACTGCTCGCACTACTTTGTATGCCTATTTTATTGGATAGCTTAGTAGGTTTTGAGTAAAATCCTGTTCCCATCCCCGCAATTCCCAATCCCAGCGAAGCCCAACCTAATTTAGCCGATAGCTCCGGGTTGTTATTACCAACAGCAATACTAGCGATTCCTGTTGCCTCTGCGGCTAAACTAAGGGTCAGGGATATACTCGCCATCGCAACGCCCATTCCAGCCACAGAAGCACCAAAGGTTGCAACAGCACTAACAATTCCAATAATCCCTAAGGCAATTCCTCCGACTGCACCTAATTGGGCCAATCCCTGCGAAATTACCCCTCCAGAGAACAACCCCGCTGTTCCCATGGCACTGTGCCCCGAAGGATCAATGAAGTTAATCGGATCGCCAGCACAATAGGCGTAGGCGTTAATTCCACCTGCTCCAAACGGACTCATGCTATCGGGACAAGTAAAACGCATCAAGACTGGACTATACGAACGATATCCATTACCCAAGTGGTAATGCCCACTGATTGGATCTTTTCGCTCCCCATTAAAAGCAGGTAGATATTCTTCTGCTTCTCCCTGCCCGTACGCTCCATATTGGTGTAGTTCTCCTTGGGAATCACTGTTTTTCACCGACCACAACAAGCTCTCATTCTGCCCACTTGCCGTTAAGGTAACATCCTGATCATCGTTGACCGCCAAGCAGGTTGCTCCACTTTTAATCCAACGCACTTTCTTATTCTCTTCCACTAGTACTTGATTGACCAGTTCTCCTGCGCGGTAATACAGCTGGCAGTTCTGATCTCCTGCTACGGTTTGATTGACCAGTTGATTATTTGCATTGTATTGGTAAGTGCTATCTTGCGGCCCTTCTAGTTCAACAAGTCGTCCAAAAGCGTCATAGCTCAGGTTTCTACCTGCTTCATCCACTGTCATGCGTCCACAGGTGTCGTATTCCAATTCAATAGTTGCAGGATAAGATCCATGGGAATGCGTCACACTGGTCAACTGTGTCGGATCGGCATGATTCTCATAGTGATATTCCGCCACATCCACCTGATAATTTTCCAGTGTGGTTTCCACCGTTAGTAAATTATTCAACGCATCGTATTCATATATTTGTTTACGAAAAGCCTGTCCATAACCATCCTTTGGAAATTCACTCCCACTGATGCTATATTCCACCAGGCGATTGCGCACGTCATAGGCATAATCCTCTTCTTTAATGCTGTTGCCGTTTAACTTAGTTACTTGTCTGTTTAGCAATCCATTGGAAAGCCAACTTCGCTCTAAACGCAATTGTGTGCCTTTGCTGTCCTTGATGATTTCCACCAACGGCTGATCGAATTCATTGTATTCAAACTCCGTTTCGATTTTAGTGTAGGAATGGTTGTCTTCTACTATTTTCTTGTCCAGGCGTCCCAAGGCATCATAGAATAAATCAGCCGTTACATCCTGATCGACAATGCGACTCACACTGCCATGCTCATCGCGCTCATACTGCGTTTGTGCGCCTGTAATGTCGCTATGCGAAGCGGGTTCTCCTCTCAAGGTCCACTGGTAATCCATATCATAAGCATCGCCATTGACTGTTAGCGTTTCTGTTTCAAGTAACCCGTAGTCGTTCCAATAGTTCTGATTGGAGGCCATTCCATCTGCCGATTCGATTAATGCACCCGTTGTGCTATCGTATTCAAAGGCCTGGGTCAAATCATCCGCCTCAATTTGAGTAATGGCATTGCCTAGTTCCGCAATGTAGGCGTACTCAATGGTGGTTCCATCGGGTTGCGTCACGGTAGAAGGAACAGGGGAAGCATCCTCATAGTCGTACGAGGTGGTGCGACCACCGGTTTGTTGCTCAAGCAAGCGACCCAAACTGTCAAATTCTTGCTCGCCCAATACCCAATTTCCATCAGAACTGCTCACCTCAATTCGAGCGATTTCACTTCCTGTTAAATAGGGAACATACGTATATTCTAGCGTTGTTCCGTCTTGCAGGGTTTGGGTGAGTACGCGTCCATAAGCATCATAGGTGCGTTCTACGCTATGTCCTAGTTCATCAACTTCTTCTCGCAAACGCCCCAAGCCATCCCAAGCGTACAACTTAGTTCCAACAACCTGTCCTTGCAAATTGATGCGCTCTTCTTTTTCCAAGAGCTGACTCTTGTAGTGCATCGTTTTTTTCCACTGTCCGCTGCGCATGCTTCCTCCACTTTGCCAGCGCGAAGAAGTTAACCAAACGGGATTGTCTTCTTGATGGGCTTTTATCCCATTGGTAAACTGAAGCATCATCATTTGCCCCCAACCATCATAAGAGATGTTGGTGCGGATGGAATAAGTAACCTTTCGGTTATTGGAGGTTTGTACATCGCGAACCGTTTTTTGGCTGGATTGACCCGCTGCATTGTAATCCTGACTGAGAATTTCTTCCCATTGACCACTTCCCTTGCGATCTAAGCCGTATTTGCGCAGCTCGCGTCCTAAGCCATCAAAATACACTTTCGCTTGATTGTCCAGAGCATCGGTATAATGCGTAACAGGAGTAATAGAGACAAGCGAATTATTACTCGTCTCTTTCATCAATTCATACTCCCAATATGTAGAACTTTCATAAGCCGTACCTTCCGCCTGAGTGGAGCGCAAGATTCGACCCATCGAATCATAGCTATAAGAGCTCACAACCCCTTGTGCACTAATCTGGCTCAACACGCGGTGGGTAAAAGCACTAGAGGTAGTGCTAGTAGCGGCCTCACAGCCATCATGACCGGTAAAAATAGTCTCTTGTGTGATTTCATCGTCATCAACGGTAAACTCAAAGGCTTGATAGGAATCATAAGCCGTAGAATACGCCCCATCGGCATATAATTTATCGTGAATAAAAGTCATACGACCATAATCCAAACTACTGGAATCCTGCTCATACTCGAAAAAACGCGTTTGTAGCAATTCATCATCGCTGTATTTGGACAACTGTTCGGCGACAATCAAGTCAGAATCTCCCAAATTAGTATAGGTATAGGATTCCATTTGAATGGGGGTATCGTAGTCATCCTGATTGGGAATGGTGATGCTTTCTTTTAAAAAGCGCACAAAACCATGGGGTTCTGCCGGACAACCGCGTTCTCCATCAGCATCGTACCAAGTCATTGTCGTTTGACTGCCGTTGGGTTGAATCTCCAAGGTCGGATTCCCGTCTGTATCAAACTCAGTGAGGTGAACCTCTTGACGGGTTCCATTGGAATCTCGCCAGGTCGTGGTCTTTTCTTTGACCAATTGAAACTGATTGGGTTGATACTCAAAGGGAATTCCGATAATGGCGTAATACTCCAAATCTACCTGAATGCTTTTTACTTCATTGGAGGAATGAAAAGTAGTAACTTCTCTGGTATTTAAGTGAAAACTATTATAGGTGCGTTCTGTTTCAATAGTCAAATTACCTTGGGTTTGCTCCACAGTAGATCCATAAACATAACCACTCATCACCGTATATAAATTATCGCGATCTGATTCAAATTCAAGTCCACTTTGATAACCTAAGTAGTTATTGGCGAGTAAAGCTATAGCTAGAAACAAGATCGGGTTGTCCGTTCCCTGGAGAACGTCTGTGTTTAACAGCAGCGGGTAAAGCTGGATATACATTATCGGGAAAGCGAAAAACGTCAAACTGATAATCAATCGTTTCGATGAGTCCTGTGGGGTGTTTGATCTCCTTGATGAATCCCTGCGCTGTGTAGTAGAGAAACCAAGTGTAGTTTTCTTGCACTTGTTTCACTTCTTCCAATTTACCATTGCCAAGGGTAAATTGGATCTCGTAGGCTTCTTCCTCTCCAGGGAAAACGGAAACAACAGGAGCATTAAGATCAAAGTAACTAATCTCTACTAAAGTATGGTGATCATCAGCAATAGAAATTAAACGAGCATTGTCCCCCATCCATTTCAAGTAAACCGCATGACCTTCGTACGTCTGAATACTCACCGTATTCTTGATCGAATAAGAGGAAGATGGGCTATCTAAAATCTCAACTAATCCCGATTTATAGGTTACTTTATAATACCCTTCTTGATCATCATCCCCATTAAAGCGCTCAAAGATAAAGTTGTTTAACTTCTTTTGTTTCACAACAAGTTCGCCTTGATAATCATCGCTATCTTCCTCCACTAAATACTGCTCACCCGTGGAGAGTCGAAGCAGTTGATTTTGATAGTCATAGGTGGTAAAAGGAAGGCCAAAGCCAATACCAAAACCCTCATCCGCCTGATTTAATGAACTACTTGCTAAAGACAAGGAGACCTCAGGACCCATACCGTAATTCGCATTGAGAGTAGCTAAAGGTAAATTTAGCGTAAAAGCACCCGTTCTTGGATCGATTCCCGTTTGTTGTGAACCAATGAAATTCTGACTTTGTGTAAAAAAATCCTTCATAAGCATTTGTTTTTAAGGTTAAATCACTTCGTTTTTCCTACGCAAAACAGCAATCATCACATATACTCAACGATACAATTAAACTAAAAAACACCGCTGTATTTTCTAATTCGTCACCTCATTCATCTGCCTTTTTTCTTTCATCAAACATGTTAATAATCGCTATTATAGCATCATAAAACATTTTAAAAGTAAAAAGTTATTCTATCAACCCTTTCTTTACCCCTCTTAAACAAGAGATCAAAATCAAAGTAAATTAACAAATCAACATGTTTTAACTAAAATGGAATTTCATTAAAAGAAGGAGGTTGGTTCTACTCATCACCTATATCCTTTTTTCTATCAACAAACAATCGGAATGGCTTAATCGTAAAACGAAGCTTATTTTTGATCATTTTCAATATACTTTTCCAATACTTCGATACATCTTCAAAAAAAATCAAGTAAAAACAAAGTTTGGTCTATTTCTTGGTATATAGATAATAAGTGATACAATGTTAGAATACAATTCGCAAATACAAACAATTCTAACCTCGATTCGAATCGTACAATTACACTAAAAATGATTGAAGATGGCTTATACTTTAGAACCTATCAAACCCATCCCCACAGCTATTGCAGTATCTTTAACTATACTCATTTGGTTTTTCATTCCTGTCCCTGAGGGGGTAGATCCAAATGCCTGGCATTTACTAGCTTTATTTGTTGGTACAATTGCCGCAATTATTGGAAAAGCCTTGCCTATTGGTGCCGTATCTATTGGCGCTATTGCTTTAGTTGCCGTAACAGGTGTTACCAATCCGGGAAATTCTAAAGCCGCCTTGGTAGACGCTTTAAGTGGTTTTTCCAATGACCTCATTTGGTTGATTGGAATTTCAATTATGATTTCAATTAGTTTAGGCAAAACTGGTTTAGGTGCTCGAATTGGGTATTTTTTGATATCCATCTTTGGTAAAAAAACGCTGGGGATTGCCTATGCCTTAGCTTTTGCTGAAACTATTTTAGCTCCTGTGACTCCTAGTAATACTGCTCGCGGTGGTGGTATAATCTACCCGATTATGCGTTCCATCTCAGAAAGTTTCGGATCGAGTCCTACAGCGGCATTGAGAAAACGCATTGGTCGATACTTATCACTGGTCAACTACAATACCAATCCCATTACTTCTGCGATGTTTATCACCGCAACTGCCCCAAATCCACTTATTGTGAGTATGATTTACGAAGGAACAGATCCATCCTTTCATCTGTCTTGGGGAATGTGGGCTGTAGCAGCTTTTGTGCCTGCCCTTTTCTCCTTATTCATTATGCCATTAGTCATTTATAAGATATGTCCTCCTGAAATTAAAGAAACACCTAATGCTCCCGTGTTTGCCAAAGCACAATTAAAAGAGCTAGGACCATTTTCACTACCCGAAAAAATCACATTGGGCGTTTTTATTCTGTTGCTCTTGCTTTGGGCAGGTGTTCCCGCTATGCTCTTTGGAGAAGGTTATCTTGTACAGCCAACAACAGCAGCATTTATTGGGCTATCTATCCTACTGGCTACAGGCGTGCTTACCTGGGATGATATTCTAAAAAACAAAGGTGCATGGGATACCATTGTTTGGTTTGCTGCGCTTGTGATGATGGCAAGCTTCTTGGGTAAATTAGGATTAGTCTCTTGGTTGGCTCAAACCGTAGGTACAGGAATTAACCATTTGGGAGTAAACTGGATTGTGGGCACCTTAATTTTACTACTCGTATATGTTTATTCTCACTATTTTTTTGCTAGCACAACCGCGCATATTACAGCTATGTTTGCAGCCTTTTTCGCTGCAGGAATTGCCTTAGGCACTCCTCCGATGTTATTGGCCTTATTACTTGGTTTTTCTTCTTCTTTGATGATGTCCTTGACGCATTATGGAACAGGAACAGCCCCAATAATATTTGGAGCAGGCTATACCACCCTTGCTGAATGGTGGAAGGTAGGATTTATTATCAGTCTTGTAAACTTATTCATTTGGATTACAATCGGTGGCCTATGGTGGAAAATCCTAGGGTATTGGTAATCCTACAATTACCTCTATAGTTTTATTATTTTTACTTAGGCGTGAGAAGTTCCATACTCTCACGCCTTTTGTTGCCAATAAAAACAAGAAACAGATAACAAATAGACAACATTTTAAAACATTACTTGACAATCTCATTTCTAAACATCCCTTAAAAGATCTTGAATTTACAATTCTATAATTTACAGTCCATCAACTTTTCAAACCGAAAGTTTCAAGTACCGAAATAATTGATTATTTTCGTAGCGTAAAATATAGAAATACATACATATGAAATTCGATATTATTGTTTTAGGAAGTGGCCCTGGAGGGTACGTTACTGCAATCAGAGCATCTCAATTAGGCTTTAAAGTCGCAGTAGTTGAAAGAGAAAATTTAGGAGGTATTTGCTTAAACTGGGGATGTATTCCTACAAAAGCACTTCTAAAATCTGCACAAGTATTTGAATACTTGAAGCATGCTTCTGACTATGGTTTGACAATTAATGGAGAAGTTGATAAAGATTTCGATGCTGTAGTTACACGTTCACGTGGAGTTGCTGCTGGAATGAGCAAAGGTGTTCAATTCTTAATGAAAAAGAACAAAATTGAGGTTATCGATGGATTTGGAAAAGTAAAACCAGGTAAAAAGATTGATGTAACAGATAAAGATGGAAAAGTAACAGAATATAGTGCTGACCATATTATCATCGCAACAGGAGCTCGTTCTAGAGAATTACCAAACTTACCACAAGATGGTACAAAAGTAATCGGATACCGTCAAGCTTTAACTTTACCGAAACAACCAAAGAAAATGATTGTGGTTGGTTCTGGTGCAATTGGAGTTGAGTTTGCTTATTTCTATAATGCAATGGGGACAGATGTAACTGTTGTTGAATTTATGCCAAACATCGTTCCTGTAGAAGACGAAGATATCTCAAAACAATTCGAGCGTTCATTGAAAAAAGCTGGAATCAAAGTAATGACAAATGCTTCTGTAGAAAAAGTAGATACAACTGGAGAAGGAGTAAAAGCTACAGTTAAAACAGCTAAAGGAGAAGAAATCATTGAAGCTGATATCGTTTTATCTGCAGTAGGTATTAAAACAAATATTGAAAATATTGGTTTAGAAGAAGTTGGAATTGCTACAGATAGAGATAAAATCTTAGTAAACGATTTCTACCAAACAAATATCCCTGGATACTATGCAATTGGAGACGTTGTTCCTGGACAAGCTTTAGCACACGTTGCTTCTGCAGAAGGAATCTTATGTGTTGAGAAAATTGCTGGTCACCATGTTGAGCCATTAGATTATGGAAATATCCCTGGATGTACATACGCTACTCCTGAAATTGCTTCTGTTGGATTAACAGAGAAAAAAGCAATCGAAGCTGGATACGAAATCAAAGTTGGTAAATTCCCATTCTCTGCTTCTGGAAAAGCACAAGCAGGAGGAACACCTGACGGATTCGTAAAAGTAATCTTCGATGCAAAATACGGAGAATGGTTAGGATGTCACATGATTGGTGCTGGTGTTACAGATATGATTGCTGAGGCAGTTGTAGCTCGTAAACTAGAAACAACAGGATATGAAATCCTTAAAGCGGTTCACCCTCACCCTACAATGAGTGAAGCTGTAATGGAAGCTGTTGCTGACGCTTACGGTGAAGTAATCCACTTATAATAGCAAACGATACATCGTTTTAAACATAAAAAAAGTCTGTCGATTCTCGACAGACTTTTTGCTTTTATTCCTCTTTCACTACTTTCTTTTCCTCTTATTCTTTTGAAAAAAGAACATAATTAATTATATTTAAGCCTATTAACCATAAATAATTTAATTATGAATCGATTTTCACTCTCCTTTTTACGGAGTATTGCTTTTTTATTCCTGGTCGTCGGAATGATACTAATGGTCCAAAACATCGATCAATTCCTCTATAAACAAACATTAGAAATTGGATCGCTTGCATTTGCACTCGCTTGCATCACCATTAGTATTTTAGGACAGCGAAAGCTGAAAAAATCAACCCGCATTTATAACTTATAAGGCTAGTCTAAAAAATTAGATCTACCTTCAAGAAATAGCTTCAAGGTAGATCTAATTTATACGATTCTATATTTTTTGTGAACCTCCACAAATTCCATTCTTTCTTTATACCCAAGATATCATACGCTTTTTCTCAAGGAAAATGCTGCAAAAAAGCAAAAACTCTTGATACTATTCAATTAAAATCTGATACTTTCTTCCTACTGGTATTTCGATATTAACATGTAAAGTGACTTTTCCAAGTTCCTTTTTTACAATCTGTTTTCGATTGACGATAAAAGAACGATGCACTTGAATAAAATAATCCGGCAATTCTGTTTTAATACTAATCAATGAACCATAAATAAAATAGCTCTTACTGCGATTTTCAACAAATATTTTTATATAGTTTCCTGCACTTTCCACAAAGAGAATCTCATCTATATCTAATAGTACATCCAACCCATCCTCTCTAATTTTCAATACATTATCTTTTATTTCATCTGTGGATTCTTTCCTGTTTTTACAAAATATTTTTGCTTTTTCGATGGCTTTTAAAAATTTGCCAAATGAAATAGGTTTCAATAAATAATCCACGGCATCTTTTTCATACGATTCTAAAGCAAAATCCGAATAAGCTGTGGTTATAATTGTAACTGGTTTTACCGTTATCATATCCAAAAATTCTAATCCAGAGATAAGCGGCATATTAATATCCAACAACAGAATATCAACTTCATTCTTTTGTAAAAAAAGCAGCGCTTCCTTTCCAGAAAAAGCATTACCTACACAATCTAAATCTTCACATTGATTGATATGACTCATCAACACTTGGTGGGCTGGTTTTTCATCATCAACTATTAAACATTTGTATTTAGTCCCCATAATGTAAGTTTTGCTTTATATTTATTCTTTAGATCTTCAACTTCAAATTTAGCATGTATTCCCGATACTTCTAAGCGTCTTTTCAAGTTATTTAACCCCAAACCGGTTCCCTTTTTCTGTTTTTCAAGGGGCAAACAACTATTGATTATCTCGAAGTATATCTTTCCTCCTTCTTCTTTCCATCGGATGGAAATAGAGGGTTGTTCCGTTTGCAAACTAAACTTCACTGCATTTTCCACCAAACTAAAAAACAAAAGCGGTGGTACTTGATAAGCTTCTAAATCACCATAATATTCGATATATACCACCAACGAATCGCTCGTAAATCTATAATAATCTAAATATTCGTTGACAAAATCAATTTCCAATTCCAGTCGCACTTCTTCTTTTTTACTTGCTTCAATTTGATAGCGAAACAAATGAGACAGCTGTAAGATTCGATTGGGTGTATCATCAGGGTTGGTCAATGCTTCTCCATACAAATTATTCATTGCATTCAACAAAAAGTGCGGATTCAATTGCATCTTTAGAAAATCTAATTCTGCTTCTGTATTTGCTAATTTTCGTTCGCGTAACGTAATATTCTGAAAGGCCCATTGATGAATAAAATATGTTCCTGTCCCTAAGATAGTAAAGAATAACGTATTGGTAACTTCGAGAATTAACGATTTGAATTCGCCAGCATAGATGGCATATTGACTCAAACAAAATACACCAAAAACCAAATAAACGAGAAACCAAAGAAGAAAGGAATCATACTTTTTGGTTAATAAAAAGCGCTTAATGATAAATACATTATTGATGTAAATCAAAGAATAAATCAAAGAGATAGCAGGAACCATCTCCACCAAAATTTCTCGAATGCTTTTATCGCCTAAACTAGTATATTGAATAAAGCCAAAAATCAAACACAAGGCTAATAATCCAAAAATATTGCGATACCATATATTAGAATACCATCTCCACATTTCAATTTGTTTATGGACTAAAGATACTTCATCCAACGCATTGACTGCAAAAAACTTATACAAAAACCATTAAGATAAAAAAACCACCTTTTACATATTCTTTTCTTAAAAACCCCTAAAACTTAGTTATTTTCGTACTCGAATTAATTATCAAACTATGATGATACCAAGTCAACTCAGAACAGCCTTTTTACTCTGTGCTTTGTTCTTTATCACAATGGGCGTAAAAGGTCAAGCTACTTATCTTTTACAAGGAACCATTAAAGACAACCGTGAACCTTTAATTGGTGCTACGATTTACATTAATGAAATCAATAATGGCGCCATCACAAATGAGAAAGGACATTATTCCATACAGCTACAAGAAGGAACCTATTCCTTAAAAATATCATACATGGGGTATGCAGATAAGTTTACAAAAGTGAACCTAACTAAAAACCAAACGTTAGATTTTGTATTAGCAACAGATAATGCTGAACTGTCAGAAGTGGTTATTGTACAAAATAAAAACAAAGTTGATATTCGAAAACCAGAAATGAGTGTCAACAAATTAACTACTGAAGAAATCAAAAAAATGCCTGTGGTATTAGGGGAAACAGATATTCTAAAGTCTATTCTTCAATTACCAGGTGTAACCAATGCTGGAGAAGGTGCCGCTGGATTTAATGTTCGCGGAGGAAGTGCAGGACAAAACTTAGTATTATTAGACAATGCTAGTGTATATAGTTCTTCTCACCTTTTTGGTTTCTTTTCTGTCTTCAACTCTGATGCTATTCGAGACTTAAAACTATACAAAGGAGGAATCCCTGCTCGTTTTGGAGGAAGAGCTTCTTCTGTACTAGATGTAGCTCAAAAAGAAGGAAATAAGGACGATTATACTTTTGAAGGAGGAATCGGTGTAATTTCCAGTCGTTTATTAGCTCAAGGACCAATTCAAAAAGGAAAATCTTCCTTTTTAATTGCAGGACGTGGTTCTTATGCGCATTTGTTCTTGAAATTATCAGACAACAAAAATTCTGCTTATTTCTATGACATCAATACTAAATTAAGTTTTGATATCAATAAAAAGAATAAGATCAATTTTTCTGCTTATTATGGAAAAGACGTATTTAGTTTCAAGGATCTAATGAAAAACAGCTTTGGAAACTTAGCGGCTACTTTAGAATGGCAAACGTTATACAACGATGATTTAGCTGGAACGTTGTCTTTGTCAACCAGTCAATATGCCTATGATCTGGATTTAGATTTAGTGGGATTTAATTGGAAGAATGGAATTAAAAGTACACAAATCAAATATGATTTTTTACATGATATAAATTCAGCGTTACAATTGCGCTATGGTATCGGACATACAGAATATATTTTCTACCCTGGAACAATCAAACCAACAAAGAGCGATTCTTCTATCAACTACAAGAAAATAGATAATAAGTATGCTTCTGAAAGCAGTGTTTATGTAGAAGCTGAACAGAATTTTGGTCAGCATATTAGTGTAAATTATGGGTTGCGATTCTCTCACTTCAATGCGAAAGGGAAAGGAATTGAACATACCTATGCCAACAATCAACCAGTTTGGTATGATCAGCAATTGGGGGTTTACAAAATGGCAGATATGCTAGAAACGACCTATTACAAGAAAAACAAGTCTATTGAGCAATTCAACAACCTTGAACCTCGTATCGGTGTTGCTTATATTTTAAATGACAATCAATCCATTAAAGCGAGCTATAACCGAATGACACAATACATCCACTTAATGTCTAATACGGCAGCGCCAACTCCTTTAGATATCTGGACACCTAGTGGAAAATATACCGATCCAGAATTAGTGGATCAAGTTGCTTTGGGTTATTTCCAAAATTTTGCAGAAGGAAGATATAGTTTAGAAACCGAAGTATTTTACAAAAAAGTAAAAAACAGTATTGATTACATTGATGGAGCGCAATTAGTCGGGAATGAAGCAATTGAACGCGTTATTCTTAATGGAGAAGGAAGAGCTTATGGATTAGAGGTTCTTGTTAGAAAGAACTTAGGTAAACTAACAGGATGGGTTGCTTATACCCTATCAAGAGCTGAACAACGTACGCCAGGTAGAACAGCATTTGAACCCGGTATCAACAACGGCGATTGGTATAGAGCTTCATATGACAAGCTACATGACCTTTCCATTACAGCTCTATATGAATTAAATCCAAAATGGACCTTTGGTGCTAGTTTCACACTACAATCGGGTCGTCCAATCACTTACCCAGAAGGTCAATATGAATACTTAGGGCTACGTGTACCTAAATTTGGAGATCGTTACGCCAATAACATGCCTGCCTATCACCATTTAGATGTATCTGCTACGTATACGCCAAACCCAAATTCAACGAAACGCTGGAAAGGAGAATGGGTATTTGGAATTTACAACCTATATAGTCGATACAATGCGGCGTCTATTTCCTTCAGAGAAAACGAAGATATTCGCGGAAAAAATGAGGCTGAAAAAATGTCTATTTTTGGTTTAGTACCAAGTGTTACGTACAATTTTAAATTCTAAGTAAAATGAAAGCATTATCTTATATAGCACTTCTATTAACCTTATCTCTTACCTCTTGTACTGAAGTAATTGATATTGATTTACCTACTGCTGAACCTCGTTTAGTTGTAGAAGGAAACTTAGACTTCAATAAAATTGGAGCTACAGATACGGTATTTATTAGACTAAGTTTGACAACTGATTATTTCAACTTGGAAATTCCACCAGTAAACAATGCCATTGTTCGTATCAGTGACAAACAAGGCAATCAATTCTTATTGAACGAATTAGGCCAAACTGGGCGTTATTATTCAACTGAAATTGCTAAGCCTACTGAAGGAGATACCTTTAAATTACAAATTGAATATGACAACGATTTGTATGAAGCAACTGAAACTTATACCTCAAGTCCTGAAATACTTGAAATAGCGCAAAAACGCGAAAAATACTTTGATACCGATTACTACGTAATTCGCGTTTATTATCAAGATATACCTAGACCCAATCAGAATTTGAATTACTATTATTTGCACTATCAATACGAAAAGAAAGCTCCACAACCCCGCGTATTATCAAATGAATACGCTAAAGGAAACCGAATGGAATCACTTTATATCATTGATGAAGATGCAGTACCTGGAGAAAAAGTAGAAATTGAATTGGCACAAATCTCCAGAAATTACCACGATTTTGCCATGAGCTTTTTTGATGCTATTGGCAATGGTGGAGGACCTTTCCAAGTACCAAGTGGACAAATCATCGGGAATGTCAAAAACCAAACAACACCTAAAAAAGAAGCACTGGGTTACTTCAGAGTTATAGAAAAACAAACGGCTACTCATACTATTTATGAACAGCCAAAAGCATAATCAAAAAGGGCAATAAGAAATTTCTTATTGCCCTTTTTGATTGGTTGACAGTTGACGTTTACAGTTTACTAACCATTCAACAACTCCTTTGCATGTTGCAAAGCAGAGGCTGTAATATCTTTTCCAGATAACATCTGTGCAATTTCTTCCACTCGATGTTCCTGATCTAATTGAATTAATTTAGAAGTCGTAGATTCTCCTTCCGAAGCTTTGAATACTTTATAATGTTGGTGTCCTTTAGCAGCAATTTGAGGTAAATGTGTAATAGCAAAAACCTGCATTAAGGTACTCATATCTTTCATAATTACGCCCATTTTATCTGCTACCCTCTCCAGATACCCCCGTATCAATTTCATCAAAAATAATCGTTGGTAAATTCGAATATCGCGCTAAAATCGCTTTAATCGCCAACATAATACGCGACAATTCCCCACCAGAAGCTACCTTTTTTAACAAACCATAATCCATGCCTTTGTTTGCAGAGAATTGCAGTTGCATTTGATCTTTTCCATTGGTTAAATACTGATCTACTGTTTTAAAATCAAATTGGAAGGTCGCATGTGGCATTCCAACTAACGTCAATATTTCGACCAATTGATCGCTCAAAGCAGGAATTGCTTGCTGTCTTGCTTGAGATAACTGATCCGCCAATTGGTCTAACTTAACCAACAACGCTTCAATCTGCTGTTCTACTGCGACAATTTTATGCTGGACTTCCCCAACTTTGAATACTTTGTCATTCAAGCCCGTTTCAATAGCTATTAGCTCTTCTACTGAATTTACTTGATGTTTCTTTTGCAAGGCATACAACACTTGTAAACGTTCGTGTAATACGGTTAAACGCTCTGGATCAGATACAACATGGTCGATTTCACGTTCAATTTCATTCGCTAAATCGGCTAATTCAATTTCCGCACTAACTACACGATTGTAAAGCTCTTCGTAATCTTTAGAAACGGTTGCTGTTTTCTGTAGGGTTTGACGCAATTCTTTTAATCCTTGAATCACGCCCATTTGATCCGTTGTTAGAATCTGAGTAGCTTGCGCAAAACTTTCACGCACATGTTCGACATTGTTTAATTTTTCGAATTCACTTTCTAATTCTACTTGATCAATTGTTGTCAATTGTAGCGCTTCTAATTCCTCTAAAAGAAAAGCGTTGTAATCTTGTTCCTTTAGCAGTTCTATTTCTTCTTCTTTTAGCTGTTTGAGTTCACTAACAGAAGCTTTATATAATTTTAATTGCTTTTGATACTCCTCTAAAGTCTCTTCGTTTTTGGCGATAGCATCAATAACTTTTATTTGATACGTTTCTTCGCTCAATTCACTCGTTTGATGTTGGGAGTGAATATCCAATAAGACAGCACTTAATTCCTGTAAATCCGTTAGATTTACGGGAGAATCATTGACAAAAGCTCTAGATTTTCCAGATGGTAAAATTTCTCTTCGGATGATGGTAATAGGCTCATAGTCCATATCCAAGAAAGAATATAGTTCTTCCAATTTATAAGGATCAACTTTGAATTGTCCTTCAATCACGCATTTTTCATCCTTATTTTTGAGAGAACCTAAATCTGCTCGTTTTCCTTGTAACAGGCCTAATGCGCCTAAAACAATTGATTTTCCTGCACCGGTTTCACCAGTAATAATAGAAAAACCTTTAAAAAACTCAATTTCTAAATGATCAATTAAAGCGAAATTTTTTATACTCAATGAAGTAAGCATAAGCCGAGACTATTAAATTTTACAACCGAAAGATACTTATAAATTATTCCATTTAGAAGCATTTAAGGGAGATATTGCATGTAATATTTCAGTCACACGTTTCTTGTTGCGATCTGCAATTCCACTATATACATTCACTAATTCTTCTGTTTTAGCATCAAAAAACACGCGAATTAAAAGAGAATTAGATCGCACTGCATTATATTGTCTTAAATCTTCCAAGCCTTTAAATATCCCATCACGTCCGCCTTCTAAGCTCTCACTCATCGTATCTAATCCTGTACGGTGATACGTGTATAAAGCATCTCGAAAAGGTCTACTTGCTCCTGAAGTTAGATCGTTAATTAACGTATAACGCGTATTGGTTCCATCGCCTTGCTTCCACCCTTTTGCTCCAGACTGTTGAGCCATTGAAGCAATTAAAGAAGCTTCTTGATAGTAGGCATTACCTCCATCTTTTGCAAAGGTATCTCCATCCATTCCTAAGACAACATGAACATAAAAAGAAACCAAAGAGATTAAATTAGATTCATACGTACCTGCGCTATAACGCAAAGGTTCAAACTCCGTGTAATTAAATGCAATATCCTTGTCATTGAAATTATAATACGGGACTTGTATAGGTCGTATTGAAAATAGGACGACCATATTGTACTTGTAAAGTACCAGAGATATTCGCATTATTGTCGAAAGAATTTACTGTCAACAAAAAAGTACAATCTATTTTCTCATTGGAGTTCATTCGTTGAGACGTCCAAGTGGTTTGATTCAACAATTCTTTTAAAGACTTTTCTAAGGTTCGGAAATAATTTTGATGTGCATTTCCTACTTGTGCGAAATTTATACTCACATTAGCGTTCAATTCTTGTGCTTGGCATGTGCCCATCCAAAGAAAAAAACAAGCGAAAAGTCCAAAAAGTTTATTCATAGTGTTGAATGATTTTATTGACAATATCTTTAGCAACCTCCTCTTTTGATTTTAGTTCCATTGGTTGAACAGTAAAATCGCGATCAATAAAGGTAACCTTATTGGTTGGTTTTCCAAAACCTGCACCCGTATCATTTAGTGAGTTTAACACAATCAAATCGAGATTTTTCTTGGTTATCTTCTGTTTGGCATGTTCCACCTCATTTTCTGTTTCCAGTGCAAAACCAATCAAATACTGTTGCTTTTTCAATGCACCTAATGAAGCGAGTATATCTGGATTTTTATCTAGGGTTATACTAAACTCATCTGCGTTCTTTTTTATTTTTTGCGTTGCGACATCCTTCGGTCGATAATCTGCCACTGCAGCTGCGGCTACGACTACATCTACCTCATCAAAATGCTGGTGACAAGCCTCGTACATTTCCGATGCGGACATCACGGCAATTACTTGAACACGGGGATCTGCTATCTTTTGATTGGTCGGCCCACTCACTAAAATTACCGTTCCACCTTGCTTTGCAACTTCTTTGGCAATATCATACCCCATTTTTCCTGAAGAGTGATTACCAATAAAACGCACAGGGTCGATCGGTTCGTATGTTGGACCGGCTGTAATTAATATTTTTTTACCTTGAAGAGGTAAATTTTGATTCAATGATTCTTCTAGCACAGCAACAATCGTTTCTGGCTCTGACATTCTACCTTGTCCAATTAATCCGCTTGCTAATTCTCCTTTTTCTGCGGGAATTATCACGTGATTATATGAAGTTAAGGTAGCTAAATTTCTTGCTGTTGAAGGGTGCACGTACATGTCTAAGTCCATAGCAGGCGCTATATAAACTGGACATTTTGCTGACATATAAACGGCTAAAAGTAGATTATCACATAACCCATTGGCCATTTTAGCTAAGACATTAGCTGTAGCAGGTGCAATAAGCATCATATCCGCCCAAAGTGCTAATTCTACATGGTTATTCCATGTACCGCTTTCTTTGGAGTTAAAAAACTCAGTATACACTGGTTTTTTAGATAAAGTAGATAAAGTAAACGGGGTAACAAATTGATGAGAAGCAGGTGTCATGATCACTTGGACCTCGGCACCTGCTTTAATAAGTAAACGTACTAAACTTGCCGTTTTATAAGCGGCAATTCCACCAGTTACACCTAGTAATATTTTTTTTCCGCTTAACACTGACATGTTGTAGTATATGCTATTTGTTAACTTCTTTGAATGAAACTTTTCCTTCCAACCATTCTTCTACTGCTAATGCTTGTGCTTTTGGAAGTTTCTCGTAGAACTTTGATACTTCAATTTGTTCTTTATTTTCAAAAACCTCATCTAAGCTATCATTGTTAGTAGCAAACTCCTCTAACTTATCAATCAATTCGTTTTTAATTTCAACGTTAATTTGACTTGCTCTTTTTGCGATAATAGTAATAGCTTCATAGATATTACCAGTTGGTTCTTCAATTTTACTTTTGTTGTAAGTAATTGTGTTTACTGGAGCAGTTGTTTTCTTTAAATCCATTTTACGCTTAGGTTATTTTGAAATTTTTTGTAATTCTGTGTTTATTTCTGCAAGCATTTTATCTGCTTTCTCTTTGTATTTTGTTTCGCTGTTGAAGCGAATCAACGCATCGTACATTCCTTTTGCATTGTTTAATCGTTCTTCCAATCGACTGTACACGCTATTCATTGCTAATTTATAGGCTGAATCCAATTTGTAATATAAAGCATCTTCTTTATATTCCGTTCCTGGGAAGTCATAGATAAAGTTATCTAAAGCAACTATTGCAGCTCCATAATTTCTCGTATAAGCACCAATCGTATTCAATTGTTTAGCGTTTTCAAACGATTTTTGTTCCAGTTTTTTATTCATCTCGCTCATGATTGAGTTTGCTTCAAAAATAAAATCTGAACCTGGATATTGGTCAATAAATTTTTGCAATTTACCGATTGTCGTATTTGTAATCGTCTGATCCAAAGAATAAACAGGAGATAATTCTACTCCACATTTAATTTCTTTTAGTAAAGCTTCTTCTCTGCGCTCCGCTCTAGGATACGTTGCAGCAAATAATTTGAATCGCTCAGCCGCTAACATATAATCTTTCGTTACATAGGTAGCTTCTGCAAAGTTGAAGTACATGTCCTCATACCCTGGTCGACCTCTAAACGAAGTCTCTACTTGTTCATATAATCGGATAGCCTTTCTATACTTTTGTTGTTCATAGTATGTATTAGCAACATCCTTTTTGAATTCTAAATCTTCTGATTTCATTGCTTTCTGTAAGGGTGAACACCCTACAAAAGTCAAAGCCAAAAGAGATAATCCGACGTATTTTTTCATTTCGTTCATTCGGTATTAAACAATCGCCTGTTTGAGTTATAGCACTTCAAAAGCAACTGCAAATTTAGTTATATAATTGCATTATACAAAAACCTTTCTTTACTAAAAAGAAAAAAAGGTCTTTTTTGTTTTATTTTAACAGGATAATTTAGTAAACAATTGATGCTTTCTTACTTAAGTCTGTCGTTTTCTGAAGCCAATCTGTCCAATATTCTTTATCATCAATCGAGAAAAAATAATTTTTATCTGCCGTTTTTACACATAAGAAATTACCTGAATCATTGAAAACATAAGCTGATCGTTTGCGAAATTTTCGATAACCATATCCGCCAAATTTCCCCATATAATCGATATTTTCTACTGCGATTTCCTCAATATCTTGAAAGAGAACTATATTTTGTTTGCGTAAACCAAATACGAGCGCTTCTGCTGTATGTCCAATAGTATATTCTAAAGAAGAGATATACAAATGGACCACCAATACAAGAACCGCTAAAGATCCTAAAAACCAGTAATCTCCCGTTACGATACCAAAAAAAACAAGCACTGAACAAGTAAAAAACACCATAAAAGATGCTGTTTTCTGTTTGTAAATATTCATTTTTTCGGTGTACATCCTTGGCCTTACTATATAAAGATAAAAAGATGCTTGTATGGCATCTTTTTATCTTGTTTTAATTTCTTATGATTAAACGGTAGTAGCAGTTGCACCTGCATCTCCTCTAAAGCTCTTCATATCATTGTCGAATAAATAAAGTCCTCCTTTATCATCTCCAATAAGATTGATTTTATCTAAAATCGTACGCGCTGTTGCCTCTTCTTCGATTTGCTCAGACACATACCACTGTAGGAAATTGTGCGTTGCATAATCGCGTTCTTCTAAAGCAATATGCACTAAGTCATTGATGCTTTTTGACACAAACACCTCATGTGCAAATAATTGCGTAAAAAGCGTCTTAAATGAAGCATAATCCAACTCAGGTTTCGCTACTGCTGGAATCGTTGCTTCTCCACCTCTTTGATTGATATATTTTACCAATTTAAGCATATGTGTACGCTCTTCATTCGATTGATCGTACATAAAAGAAGCAATTCCTTCAAAACCTTGAACTTCTGCCCAAGTTGCCATCGCTAAATAAATTTGAGATGAATCACCTTCTATTTTAATCTGTCCGTTTAAAGCATCTTGCAATTTTTTCGATAACATAGTTTCTAATTTTTGAGTTTTATAAATTCTTTTTCTATTCGTTGTTTTAATTCTTGATCCACGGGAACCAATGGTAATCTCAATTCATTTTCAATTACCTCTGCTTGTTCTAAAACTGCTTTAATTCCCCCTGGATTTCCTTGTTCAAATATCATATCAATAATAGGCATCATTTGGTACTGCAACTGAAAAGCCTCTTTTATTTTCCCTTCTAATCCCAAGCGAATCATCGTTGAAAAGGGTTGTGGAACTCCTTGTCCAATCACAGAAATAACTCCTGCTCCACCTGCTAATACTAAAGGCAGCGCAATCGCATCATCTCCAGAAATAACAAGAAAATCTTGACGGGTTGATTGTCTAATCAATTCCATTCCTTGAACAAGATCACCTGCTGCTTCTTTAATTCCCACAATATTTGAAAATTCATTGGCTAAGCGGATAACCGTTTTAGGACTCATATTGCTTCCTGTACGCCCTGGCACATTATACAATAGAATCGGTAAGCTACTTTGTTGTGCAATCGCTCTGAAATGTTGGTAGATTCCTTCTTGTGTAGGTTTGTTGTAGTAAGGAGATACCGATAAGATAGCATCAAATCCTGCTAAGTTAGCTGGATTTAACTCCTCAACAACTTGTGCTGTATTATTTCCTCCAACACCTAAAACCATCGGTAATTTGCCTGCATTCGCCTTTATTACAGTCTGTTTCACTACTTCCTTTTCTTCCTGCGTTAAAGTAGCAGCTTCTCCTGTTGTTCCTAAAACCACAAGATATTCCACTCCTCCTTCAGTCACATAGTGTACTAAACGCTCTAGCGCTTCAACATCAACAGATTTGTCTTTTTTAAATGGAGTAATCAAAGCCACTCCTGTACCTTTTAGCGATTGCATATTCGTTTATTTCGTTTTAAAAATAGTTATATAATTCATTAAATGTTTAGCATATTGTGTCGCTTGTAGCTCCTGAATATCTAAACTAAAGTGGTTGATTTTCGGTGTCACTGTTGCAACTCCAACCTTAAATTTCGCCTTCGATTTCGCACTCACCCATAGTAAAGGTACAATATCTTTTGCATAAAAATTAATCAACAAGTCAAAAGGTTGATCGATAAAGTTCTTTACTTCTTGATTGTGAATATCCCCCGTTAACGTAAAATCACTCATACTAAACGATGGATCTATCAATTGCTTAGTCTTGGTTAATCCGGTATAAACCAAAACATTAATCTGATCGGCCGACACACCACTTTGACGCAGTGCTTGAATTAACTCATCCACTTTCGACACTTCACTTTTTTCAATTAAAATACCTATCGTTTGAGGTTTAAAGTCAAAATCTGACGCCAAACCTTTTAACGTAGCTTGATTAATTGCTTTTTTTAATGTTTTCTTCTTGAAAGTACTAAACATAATTCTTTGATAAGAAGTAAAGTTAGAAAAAGCCTAATAATATTCTAACTACTTTAACAACAAATTATTTAATCATCGTTAAAAAGGCTTCTTCCGTCAAAATCGTTATTCCCAATTGATTGGCTTTTTCCAATTTAGAAGGCCCCATTTTATCTCCTGCCACAACATAATCCGTTTTAGCACTAATCGAACTTCCATTTTTACCGCCGTGATCTTCAATCATCTGTTTTAGCTCCTCTCGGCTCACTTGTGTAAACACACCTGACACCACAATTGTTTTTCCTTTTAAAAGATCTGAAACAACCGTAGACTCTTTTTCCTCCAAGACCATTTGTACCCCATATGCTTTTAATCGCTCAATGGTTTGTTTATTGATGTCATTACTAAAGAAATCAATCACACTTTGTGCGATACGCTCTCCGATTTCATCTACTGTAATCATCTCCAACATAGGCGCTACCGCCAACGCATCAATGGATTTATAGTGATTGGCTAATTTTTTTGCTACCGTTTCACCAACATAGCGAATACCTAGTGCATATAAAACACGTTCAAAAGGAATCGACTTAGAAGCCTCAATCCCATTGATTAAGTTATCTGCTGATTTTTCAGCCATGCGTTCAAGAGGCAGCACATCTTCTTTCTTCAATTCGTATAAATCGGCATAATCTTTAATTAAACCATTGTTATACAATAACACCACTGTTTCCTCTCCTAAACCTTCAATATCCATCGCTTTACGCGAGATAAAATGTTGAATTCTACCCGCTATTTGCGGTGGACATCCATATACATTTGGACAATAGTGTTGAGCTTCTCCTCTGTTGCGTTTTAAAGGTGTATCACATTCTGGACAAGTCGTAATATATACGGTTGGTTGAGAATCACTTGGACGAACTGCTGTATTTACTCCTACGATTTTAGGAATAATCTCCCCTCCTTTTTCTACATACACATAATCCCCTACGCGAACATCTAATTTTGCAATTTGATCTGCATTGTGTAAAGATGCACGTCGAACCGTCGTTCCTGCCAATTGAACAGGCGCTAGATTCGCTACAGGTGTAATCGCTCCTGTTCGTCCTACTTGGTAAACAATCGATTCTAATAAAGTCTCGCCTTGTTCTGCCTTAAACTTATACGCAATAGCCCAACGAGGTGATTTTGCTGTAAACCCAAGTTCTTCTTGATCGTGTAAGGAATTCACTTTCACTACCACACCATCCGTTTCATACGGCAATTCATGACGATGTACATCCCAATAAGCAATAAACTCCAAGACTTCGTCCATGCTTTTAGCTAATTTCGAAACCGTTGGTACTTTAAATCCCCATTGGCGCGCTTTTTCCAATCCTTCATATTGCGTTTCAAATCCTAGATCTGATCCAATTAAATTATATAACAAACACTCCAAAGGACGTTTGGCTACCTCTGCACTATCTTGTAATTTTAAACTTCCTGAGGCTGTATTTCTTGGGTTAGCATAAGGTGTTTCTCCAATCTCAATCAACTCTTGATTCATGCGTTCAAATCCTGCAAAAGGCAAGATAATCTCTCCGCGAATATCAAAACTCTTTGGATAATCATCCCCTTTTAAGCGAATAGGCACCGATTTGATTGTTTTGATGTTATTGGTTACATCATCCCCTTGCACACCATCTCCACGGGTAACCGCACGAACAAGCACACCATCTTCATACGTAATGCTAATAGAAGCACCGTCATATTTTAGTTCGCAGGTATATTCCATAGGAACATCCCCCAATGCTTTTTGAATGCGTTTTTCCCAATCCAATAAATCTTCTTGAGAATACGAATTATCCAACGAATACATTCTATTTCGATGTACAATCGTCTCAAAATTCTTCGTAATTGCTCCACCCACGCGTTGCGTCGGTGAATCTGCATCAAAAAACTCAGGATGCTTTTGCTCTAAAGCTTCTAATTCTTTTAATTTTTGATCAAACTCAAAATCAGAAATAGTTGCATTATCTAGTACATAATAATTGTAATTATGCTCGTTTAATTCCTTTCTAAGCGCTTCAATTTTACTTTTCACTTCTGTCATCGTCTCAGGCTTACAGGTTCAACATCTGTTTAAATTGTGTATACAATACACCATCACTTAAGATAGCTCCCTGACGAATAATATCGAAAAGCTCTGCATTGCGATCTGCACCAAAATTCTTTCCTCCGTGCTTCACTTCTACATCTGCTGTAAACACAGCTTCTGACAACCATTTCAATCCTTCTTGCGTCAAGAAATCAATATCTTGTTGTAGGGTTTTAATCACAATGGTGTTGATGTATTTTTCATCAAACCCAAATAAGAAAATGTGATTTTTAGAATAATGCTCAATATATTGTGCATTAGTCAACACTCCCTCCCAGATTAAATCCGAGAAAACATCTAATTCTTGTTCGGCAACTTCTGGTTTTTCTTCTTTTAACTTATCCCATTCATTTTTATCGATTTGCTGTGCAGCTAAAAACTTTACAAATTCCGGATGTAACTCCTCAAATTGTTCTTTTGTCAGACGAGAATACTTCATAATAATTTCTTTGAAAGACAAAAATACTAATTATAAAACGTAATTTTTGAGTTTAGGGCAGTAAGCCGATAAAAAATATTTTTACTTCAACCTACTGACAAACCGTTGTCAATCCTCCCTCTTACATTTGTGGTATAACAAAGAAAAATACACTTCAAATGAACACAGTTATTATTTCCAAAGAACAACTTTTACAGTACTGGCAAGGACAAAGAAACTTAACAAGACGCGTAATCGAAGCTTTTTCCGAAGATGATTTATTCAACTTCACTATTGGAGGAATGCGCCCTTTCTCTATGATGTGCGCTGAATTAATTGCTATTGCAGTTCCTTCACTAAAATCGATTACTTCCAATCAAATTACGAAATTTGATGAGAAACCGACATTTACATCTAAAGCTGCATTACTAAAACAATGGGATGAAGATACGGTTCAAATTAATGCATTATTTCCTCTACTGACTGAGGCGCAATTTCAAAACAACTTTGTGTTATTTGGAGAACATGATTTGAAAATTCAACAGCATGTATTTTACTTCATCGACAACGAAATTCACCACCGTGGGCAAGCCTATGTGTACCTACGAGCGTTAGGAATTGAACCTCCTCATTTCTGGGAGACATTCTAAAAAATAAAGTCCTTTCATTAAAATGAAAGGACTTTATTTTTTGTGTTTCAGTAAACTTTGTTCCAATAACTGTACTACTTTTTCTTGCAATTCTACGGGTTCCATAATCGATGCGTGATCAGCAAACATCAAAAACCAACGGGGAAATCCATTGTTAAAATCTTTCATTTTGAAGTACATTTCAACTTGTTCTCCTCGTTCACTTTCATCCACAAATCCATAATATTTGCGTTCCCAAACCAAATAAGCAGCCATTTGTTTTGACACTAAAATACGAACTTCAAGATTGCGCTCTACATTGCGACTGGGTAAATACAGTTCCAAATCTCCATGTTCTAGCGTGAATAGATCTTCAAGTAATTCGATAGACTGAATGCGATCCGATCGAAATTGACGATAGGATTTTCGCAAATGACAATACGCCATGAAATACCAAAAGCTATTTTCGTGAAAGACACCAATTGGCTCCACAACGCGAACGGTAGCTTCTGTTTCCACTCCCGCCAAATAAGCAATACGAACTTGCTGCTTCAGCGATATACTCTTAAACAAGGTAGATAAGGCCGAAGGTACTTTTTTATTGAAGACCGTTTTATTGGAACGCATAACAACCGCAGGCGCAATTCCAGATACTTCTGCTTTTTGAGAAGAACGCAGTACAGCTTTCATCTTAAACAATGCCGAAGTAAAATGCTCACTGAGCTCTTGATCTACATAAACCTGCATGATTTTTTCCGCAGCAACAAAGCTCAACGCCTCTTCTCTCGTAAATAAAGTTGGAGGAATCTTATATCCATCAACAACAGCATACCCTACTCCTGGTTCGCTATACAGCGGAACTCCAGCTTGCTCCAATGATCGAATATCTCGATAAATCGTACGCAAACTCACCTCGAATCGATCTGCTAATTCTTGAGCCGTTACAATCGGTTTGGATTGCAAATGGATAAATATACTGATGATGCGGTCAAATCTTTTTTTGATGTCCATTTTTGGTTGTGGGTTATGGGGTGTGGTTATGGTTATGAGTTGTGGGTGAGATGGTGAGATGGTGAGAGCGTAAGGTGATGAGAGCGTAAGATGATGAAAGCATAAGGCGATGAGAGCGTAAGATGATGAAAGCATAAGGCGATGAGAGCGTGAGGTGATGAGAGTATGATAAAAATACGGCTTTAATTGACTAGTTCTTCAAAAAAGCAAAAGAACAAAAATACAAAAAAGCCTCCCTGAAAAGGAAGGCTTTTTATATAAGTTATATTTACATTGAACTGAATACAGTTCAAGTGAATTACTCTTGTTCAGCGATTACTTCGTAATCTACCTCAACAATTACGTCACGGTGTAAACGTACTGTTGCAGAATATTTACCTAAACGTTTGATAACACCTGAAGCGATGAATTTTCTATCAATTTCTTGACCGTTTTTAGCAAATACTTCAGCTAAATCTTGGTTCGTTACAGAACCAAACAATTTCTCTCCACCAGCTTTAACAGCGATTTTGATTTCAATTGCTTTTAATGCTTCAGCAATAACTTTAGCATCAGCGATTAATTTAGCTTCTTTGTGCGCTCTTTGCTTTAAGTTTTCAGCTAATACTTTCTTTGCAGAAGGAGTAGCTAAAACTGCAAGTCCTTGAGGAATTAAGTAGTTACGTCCGTATCCTGGTTTTACAGTTACTACGTCATCTTTAAATCCTAATTTTTGAACGTCTTGTTTTAAGATAATTTCCATGTTGATGTCCTTTTAATAAGAAGTTAGGTTTCTAAGTTGAAAACCAACAACTTGTTTTGTATTATTTTATTTTAATAAATCCGCTACGTATGGCATTAAAGCTAAGTGACGAGCTCTTTTTACCGCTACAGAAACTTTTCTTTGGTATTTCAAAGAAGTTCCAGTTAAACGACGAGGTAAAATTTTACCTTGCTCGTTAACGAATTTTAATAAGAAATCAGCATCTTTATAATCGATGTATTTGATTCCTGATTTTTTGAAACGACAATACTTTTTAGTTTTGTTTGTTTCTATGTTTACAAGGCGTTAGATATCTGATATCTCCGTCTTTTTTTCCTTTTGCAGATTGCTCAATAGTTGACATAATAATTAAGCTTTTTTAGATTTTAATTTTTCTCTTCTTCTCTCAGCCCAAGATATAGCGTGTTTATCTAAAGCAACAGTTAAGAAACGCATAACTCTTTCGTCACGTCTGAATTCTGTTTCAAGGTTGATGATTACATCTCCAGCAACTTTGTACTCAAACAAGTGATAAAAACCACTTTTCTTGTGTTGGATTTCGTAAGCTAATTTTTTTAAGCCCCAATCCTCTTTAGCTACCATTTCAGCTCCTCTTGAAGTAAGAAATTCTTCGAATTTCTGTACTGTTTCCTTTACCTGAGTTTCAGATAAAACGGGATTCAAGATGAAAACAGTTTCGTATTGATTCATAAAATAAAAATTTATTTTGTTATAAAATTGAGTGCAAAAATAGTACTTTATATATCATCTACCAAAGTTTTTTTGCTTTTTCTTTTTAGTGCGATTTGTGAAGTTCGTGAGGTTTGTAAAATCACACAAAGATCATAAAGAACAAACATCACAACTTCCTTCCTTTCACCCCTATATATAGCATGACTCCATAATTAATAAGTCCCAAAATAAAGACAAACACCATGATAGCTTCAAAGGCATAGCCCTCACCCCCTAGTTTATTAAAAATAGCATATAAGCTCAAACCTGCAGCCAATACCGTATAAGCGATCTGAATGAAAATTACATTTTTTCCAAGCGTATTAATCACATCATCATTCTTTTTATACATACTCCATCCGATTAATGGCCCAATGATATTTCCAAGAGGAACGACAATTCCTGTTAGTACTAAAAAATAAATAGTTCGAGCAGAAGCCATGGTTGAATCCTCAGCTTGTCGTTCGCCAGACTGGAATAACTCCTCTACTTTCAATCCAAATACTTCACACAACAGTTGTAGTGAATTTCCTCGAGGAATTGTTTCCCCCTTTTCAATACGTTGAATTGTACGAATAGACAATCCCGATTGCATAGCCAATTCTTCTTGGGAATACCCTCTAGCTATTCGAAATTCCTTTATTTTTTCTCCCGTGTTTTTCATGATACACTATCTTAAACGATTTTGATGTAAACCTACTCAACGATTCTTTACTTTCACCTGACATTTCTATGACATATTCCCGTCATCTCCCAATTTTAAAGGATAAATGAACGTATTCTATCAGTCAATAAAACTAAATCCACTGGAACACAAACTTTACAACTTATTCTCGTTCTACTTTTTTACCCAATAGCTGTTCTGCATAATCATACATTGCATCAATCGATAAAACTAAAAGCTCTGGGTGTTGTTTCAGCCAAGTCGCATTTAAATCGATTAAATCCTCTTCAATATTGAAAAAAGTATCATCATTTAAAAGATCTCGGGTTGGATTAGTTCCAAAATAGTCGCTTTCAATAAACGCTTCTAAAACCGTTTCATCCATATTTTCAAGCACTTCTAATCTCTTTTTCAATAAAGCTAAATGCTCTTTAGAACCCATTTTTTCTAATCCTTCGATAATCCAATCAATCAATTCCAAATCTGCTCCTGTATTATAAACAAATTGAGAAAAGTTTCCATTTTCATATTGAGACAAATAGTAGTCTACATAATAACTTAAAAAAGCATCATGTGGAATTAGTTCATCCACGCGGTCTTCTTCTGGATCTTCTTCCTCTGCTTCTTCGCGGATTAGGTTAATAAAAGTAATATTAGAATAGATGATATCGTAATTATCTGGGCTTTGTGCTGCGTCTTGTGACACTACAATTTTCGGTTGACTCATTTTCTTTTAAATTTAGTTCATTTTTATACAAACAAAAGTACGATTTAATGCAGGATGATGAACAAGATTTAGGCTTATTTCACAATTCCTTTCTTTTTCTGTTGTATCTTTCATTACATTTCACCACTATTCACCCAATAACTAACAACATGAGACAAAATATTTGGTTCCGTTTTATGCTCTTAAGCGTTCTCTTTTTTCTTGCAGGTTTGAGCAGTCATGCACAACGACCTTTTATTACCAACTGGAACACCCATAAACTTAGCCTTCATTTGGAAGGAGAATACACCTATACTTGGGAAAGCATTCAATATCCAACGATAAAAGGAGAAGGAAGAGGAAAAGATATGCTCGAGTTAGATTTTCCTAAACGCGGACCTTATCGTCTTAGTTTAACTCCCATTGGCGACAATCCATTGCATCGGTTTTACAATCCCGATATCACCGTTTCTCTTTATGAACGAAAAGAATACCCCAATCCCTTTGATGAGCTTTTATCTGTTGTTCAATGGGGTGATGTACCGTGGAGCAGTATGCAAAATGCTTTTGCGGGTGCAAGCAGAATGGTTATTGTTGCTCAAGATGTCCCTGACCTCAGTAGAGTCACCAATATGTCGGGCATGTTTTTATGTGCACATTACTTAGATTTCCCCATTAATCACTGGGATGTAAGCCAGGTAACAGATATGAGTTTTCTCTTTTTTCAAGCTAAAAAATTCAATCACCCCTTAGATCAATGGAATGTTAGTCAAGTGACTAAAATGGAATCCATGTTTGATCAAGCGGAAAGCTTTAACCAACCGTTAAACAAATGGAATGTCCAGCAAGTAACCAACATGGCTAGCATGTTTCAAGAAGCAAAAGTTTTTAACCAACCCTTAAACAAATGGAACGTCCAGCAAGTAACCGACATGACTGGCATGTTTCATGGTGCTCTTACCTTTAACCAACCTTTACATCAGTGGGATGTCCGTCAAGTAGTCTTTATGAACCAAATGTTTGCTGACGCTCAGCAATTTAATCAACGCTTGGATCAATGGAAAGTTTCTTCTATTGTTTACTTTACTCACCTATTCGACAACACCAAATTAAATCTCCAACAAATGCAACAAACAATTGCAGCATGGGGGAAACAAAAACAACAACGACCCAATTACAAAAAACCTTTTGTAACGCTTTGGAATTTGCTAACCCCTTTCGGTAACAGAAACAATTTTGAACTCAGCCTACAAGGCCAATATTTCTATCTGTTAGAAAACACAACAGATTCCTCTTTAATTTATTATGGTATCGGACAAAACGATCTTAATCTGCTTGTGCCAGGAGGTCAATATCGCTTAACCTTAACCCCTACCAAACGAACCCCTTTACATGCAATAGAATACATGTATGGAGATTCAAGAAATCTTTATTTAAGAGAAAAACACTTAATCGAGATACAACAATGGGGAGATATCGAATGGAGCACAATGGAAAAGGCATTTAGTGGAGCTGAAGAAGCAATAGTAACCGCTTCAGACCTTCCTAATCTACAACAAGTAAAAAGCACGAGTTATATGTTTGCCCATGCAAAGAAATTAAATCAACCCCTTAATCATTGGGATGTGAGTCAGGTCACTAATTTCTCTAATATGTTTTACCAAGCAGAAACATTCAACCAGCCATTAGATCAATGGAAGATGAATCAGGCAACAAATCTGTCCCAAATGTTTGATCACGCATCCGCTTTCAACCAACCTTTACAAACTTGGGATGTTAGTCGAGTAACGAATATGGGAGGACTATTTTCAAATACTTCATTCAATCAACCTTTAGATACCTGGAATGTTAGTCAAGTTACGAATATGGCATACATGTTTGCTGGAACTCCATTCAATCAACCTTTAGATACCTGGAATGTTAGTCAAGTTACGAACATGGGAGGACTATTTTCAAATACTTCATTCAATCAACCTTTAGATACTTGGGATGTTAGTCAAGTTACTAGAATGGGAAGTATGTTTTCAAATACCCCATTCAATCAGCCTTTCCATACTTGGAATCTTAGTCAAGTTACAAACATGGCATACATGTTTGCTGAAACCCAAGCGTTCAATCAACCTTTAGAGCAATGGAATATAAGTCAGGTTAAATACCTAGAAGGAATGTTTAAAGGTGCTCAGCAATTTAATCAACCTTTAAATAATTGGAATGTTAGTCAAGTAACTGACATGAAATACATGTTTGCTGAAACTCAAGTATTCAATCAACCTTTGGAACAATGGAATATGAGTCAGGTTAAAGACTTAGAAGGAATGTTTAAAGGGGCTCAGCAATTTAATCAACCTTTAAATAATTGGAATGTTAGTCAAGTTACCAAAATGAATCAGATGTTTGATGAAACCCAAGCGTTCAACCAACCGTTAAATCGATGGGATGTAAGTAAAGTAGAAAGAATGGATAGCATGTTCGAAGATGCACAACGATTTAATCAACCTCTTAATAAATGGAATATCAACCCCGAAACTGTGGCTTATGAAATAGTCAAAAACGCAAAAGCCTTTAATCAACCATTAACCTCTTCCAATTGGAAAAAGGCGATTAAAAATTCAATGCCTATTCCAATAAGGCAACTTGAATCTGGTACAAAATGCCATCAATAAAAATCAACATTAGCCACCACGTGAACCGAACGATACGCCCCAATAGACTCAAAACTCTTTAAGATGCGTCTCACTTGTCCTTTGGTCTGGTTAAGCATAACTTGTTGTGGGATTTTGATTAAAATCACGCGAATATACTGATTGCGAATGCGGTTAATTGCAGGTTCTTCTGGCCCTAAAACGGGAATCCCCAATTGCCCTTTGAGGTTGTTGTACAACCAAAACGAGGATTCTTTGAGCTTTTCAAAATCGCGGTGTTTTAACGTTAGGCGAATCAAGCGGTAAAAAGGCGGATACTGAAAGTTATGACGTTCATACATCTGCTCCTTATACATGGATTTATAATCGTAATTCGTTACCTGTTGAATGATATTGTGATACGGATTAAAGGTTTGAATAACTACCCTTCCCTTTTTATCAAATCGCCCTGAGCGTCCTGCAATTTGCGTCATCATTTGAAAGGCGCGTTCATGGGCTCTAAAATCGGGATGATACAAGCTATTGTCTGCATTCATTATCCCAACTAAGTTCACATTATTAAAATCAAAGCCTTTGGCCAACATTTGAGTGCCCACCAAAATATCAATTTGACGATTTTCAAAAGATTCAATCAATTTCTCATAGGCATATTTTCCTCTTGTGGTATCTTGATCCATACGCGCGATACGCTTGTTTGGAAACAACTCTCTCAACTCCTCTTCTACTTGCTCAGTTCCAAATCCTTTCGTATTCAAATCCACGCTGTGGCAACGTCCACATTGTTTTGGCATCGGTAAGGTATAACCACAATAGTGGCAACGCAATTCATTTCTGTATTTGTGATAGGTTAAACTCACATCACAATGCGGACATTCAGGAACTGCTCCACAGGTCATACACTCCACCACAGGTGAAAATCCCCTGCGGTTTTGGAAGAGAATCACTTGTTCTTCTAACGACAAAGCATGATTTATTTCCTCGATCAATTGATCCGAGAAATGCCCTGTCATCTGTTTGCGTTTGTATTTTTCCTTGATATCCACTAAGACAATATCCGGAAGCAATACATTCGTATAACGTTTGGTCAATTCAACCAATCCGTATTTTTTTTGAGCGGCATTATAATAACTTTCTAAACTCGGCGTGGCGGACCCCATCAACACTTTTGCTTTGTGTTGCATGGCCAATACCACAGCCGCATCACGTCCGTGATAGCGAGGCGCAGGATCATGTTGCTTGTAATTGGCATCGTGTTCTTCATCAATCACCACCAAGCGCAAATCTTGAAA
This sequence comes from Myroides gitamensis, assembly GCF_029894455.1. NCBI lineage: Bacteria > Pseudomonadati > Bacteroidota > Flavobacteriia > Flavobacteriales > Flavobacteriaceae > Myroides > Myroides gitamensis. Next base: position 162,269 of record NZ_JARYHN010000001.1, on the reverse strand, counting down.
TGGTAAGAAAACAGATAACCGCGTTCCAATCACCACTTTTGCCTTTTCTGATTGCTGCAACACCTGGTTCCACACTTCTAATCGCTCATTATGAGAATAACGCGAATGATACACCGCTACTTGATTGCCAAAATAAGCCGTTAAACGCTGAACCAATTGCGCACTAATCCCCACTTCAGGCAAGAGAAATAACACTTGTCCTTCTTGGGATAAAAACTTCTCTATGAGTTTTATATATACTTCTGTCTTCCCTGAGGCCGTAACCCCATGCAGCAAGACCACTTCTTTTGCTGTAAATTGTTGTTCTATTTCCCAAAGCGCTTTACTTTGATCATCCGTCAGTTGAATCACTTCTGAAGTTGCATCATTAAAAACAACGCGATCATGATTAAGGTAATAGGATTCAAACACTCCTTTTTCAATCAAAGCATTGATAATCGCTTGACTACTTTCACCTTCTTCAATCAGCTGTTTTACACTGATTGGATTTTTTTGGATGGCTTGTAATTGGAAATATTTTAAGATTAATTCGCGTTGTTTAGTCGCTCGATTAACCAATTCCATCAGCTTGGTCAATCCATCTTCTTGCAGGTATTCTTCTGCCAAACGCACATAGCGAATTTGCTTGGGTTTGTATTTCTCCACCATTTCTTCTTGCAACAAAATGGCGCCTTTCGTCAATAAACTATTAATTACGGGAAATACTTTCTTGCGATCGAGAATTGCAATCACCTCATCAAGTTTCAAAATAGATTGAATTTGCATCGCCTCGTATAACAAGTATTCTGCATCATCCAAATCGTCTACGGATAATGTTACTTTATCATTCCATTGAATAATCGTTTCACTTTCCAACAGCAAACGAGAAGGCATTGCACCTTTGTACACATCGCCAAGCGTACACATATAGTACTCGGCTAACCACGTCCAAAATTTAATTTGAGCTGGAGTAACTACAGGTTCAATATCTATAATTTCATGAATATCTTTTGCTTCGTATACAGCAGGTTGTCGATGGTGTTTTTCCACCACCAAGGCCGTATACACTTTATTGCGTCCAAAAGGTACAGCAACCCGCATTCCAACTTGAATAAAATCGAATTCGACTTCATTAATTCGGTAAGTGAATGTGGGATCTAAAGCTAAAGGCACAATGACCTCAACAAAATAATTCATGTTAGGGTTGGTTAATCACTTCAAAGAAAACCTTTGAATATAATAAATAGTAGAATGTTTTAATTATGGGTTATTTCAGAAACTATTTTTCCATTTTTATCAATATAAAACCACGATGAACTATCCCAATAATGGTATTCTCCGCGAGATCCTTCAACTTCTCTACTTCTACCTTCAAAGGTAGCTTTTGCTACACCATTTTTGAAAGGAAACACAAAAGCAAATTGAGGCTTAATCACTACTTGTCCTTTGACATTCGCAAATCCCATTTTGCCTTCTTCATCAATAATGCGATACATACCTTCTACAACAAAATCAGGGTTATTGTCATACATATAAGGTTGATGAGTTGACCTTGAAGTCATACAACTCACTCCTACAAGTAGTAAAAAACACACCAATACTCTATTCATTTATGCTCTTAATTATAATTAGTTTTCAATTAGATTTGATTTTTGAATTTCAAAAATACGCGATTTATATCATATTTCCGCATGGATTTCGCAACATCGGTTGTATGTGACATTTTTAATTATTCGTTTTAATTGTACACAACCTATGTTCTACATATAAAAAAATAGAATCCTTTTGTCATTGCGTTAGGTTATCAACTGTTATACGACCTATTGAAACACAAAATTAACTCTCTAGCAATCCAACACATAGCCTTCCAAAGGTACAAGAGGTTTATTTAATTCCATCTCAATTGAAGAGTAAAGTTATGTTAAATGAAATAGCCTTTTTACAGGTGACAAATTATACCCTAAAATAAAACGAAAAAAGGCTACCTATAGTTAGATAACCCTTGTATTTTAAGATGACTTTGTCCACGTTGTTGTTTTTCCTAAGAGATAAATCTGGGCTGTTCCTGTCACCTCTATTTTACTATAACCAACAAGTTTTATGGAACAACTGTACTCTTTTCCTGTTTCTGGATCCAAAATAGTTCCACCACTGTACTTATTGCGTTCCTCTTTTTTCATGTTTTTAATAATGGTCAATCCATCATAGGTCCTAGCTACATCTCCTCCAGGGCACTTTTCACATTTTTTACCTTTATCATCAGGGTCTAAAATACTAATAATACGCGCCTGTATAAACTCCTTGACTTTCTTTTATTTCAACAATTGCCTTGTCTTTTCCATTGCTATCTACAGCTTTCCATTTACCAACAATTGAATATTCTGTCTGGGCATTCATGTTTAACAATCCTCCCAATAAAAACAGCATTGCATACATTAATTTTTTCATTCTATTTCTCTTTTTCAGTATATGTTATACTAGGAAAGATACAAACTATTTTTTTAGACACCAGCACAATTAACAAAACTAAAACACCTAACTCATTCAAATTCAAACAAAAAAAGGCTATCTTACAGATAGCCTTTTCTATTTTATTTACATTTTAGTCCATGTTTGTGTTCGTCCAATCAATGAAATTCCGACATATCCACGAACTTCTAATTGTGTTTTTCCGTTCATTTTAATCGAACATTTATATTCTTTTCCAGACTGTGGATCAATAATTGTTCCCCCTGAATATTCTTCTCCTTTTTTCGTTAGGTTTTTGATAATTACCAATCCTTCAATTGGTTTTCCCTTATCATCTCCTGGGCATTTTTCACATTTAGAATCCTTTTTAGCAGGATTTAAAATTTCGATGACTTTCCCTTGGTATTTACCTCCTTTTTCTGATATCTCCACGATTGATTTCGCGTCTCCTGTTTGATCGTCAAACGTTTTCCATTTACCAAGGATCGATTGAGCATTCATCGTCATGAAACCACCCAATAAAAACACGAGTATAAACATTGTATTTCTCATAATATTTTTTAGTTTTAGATTAAGTTATATACTCAAATATACTTATTTTTTTAACTTAATCTTACGAATAGCCAAATTTAATTCAAAACCTAATAATAAAATCATACAGTTAATCCACAAATAGAACATCACCACCAATAAAGTCCCAATTGAGCCATATAATTCATTGTATCGGGCAAATCGAAGTACATATACTCCAAACCCATAAGAGGTTAAAACGTATAAAATAGTTGTAAAGACAGAACCAATAGAAATAAAAGATACCCCTTTTGTTTCTTTGGCACCAAATTTATATAAAATAGAAGTAGTTAATAGGACGACTAGTAATAAATAAAGATTACGCACCCAGACTAACCAATTAGCACCAATTGCTAAACGGTAAATTAATACTTCCAAGATTACATAAAACGCAACTGAAAAGATTAAAACAAAGGACAGAATAAGAGAAAGTGCCAAGGCAACTAAGTACTGTCGAATGATATTGCGAGAAATGGTAATATGGTAGGACGATTCAAATCCTCCAATAATAGCAAATACCCCATTGGTCATCAAGAAAATAGAAAGTAAAAATCCGGATGATAATAAGGACTTATAACTATTATTCATGATATCCAGAATAATAGATTGAATGGCTTCATACGTATTGGGTGGAACTGAATTTTCAATAAACTGTAAAAAGTCGGATTGAAAATTATCAATAGGAATATAGGGGATTAAATTCAGGATAAATAAAGCAAAGGGAAACAAGGCCATAAAGAAACTAAAAGCAATAGAACCCGCTCGATAAGAAAAGGCTCCTTTGACGATTCCGACCAAATACAACTCAATTAAATCATACAGCGAATACCCATCAAGAAAAGAAAACTTTACTCGCTGTAATGCGCTAACAATTTTATTCAGCACGGGTATCCGGGCTAATTTATCTTCTATTTCTCTAGACATGCATGCTCCTTATAGGCTATAAAACTGCTTTTAAACTTAAATCCATATTGTAAACGGAATGCGTCAATGCACCTGAGGAAACAAAATCAACCCCGCAAAGCGCGTATTCGCGTACTGTTTCTTCATTTATATTTCCAGAGGACTCCGTTTGACATTGATTGCCAATTAATTCCACTGCTTTTCTTGTTGTTTCAAAATCAAAATTATCTAACAAAATGCGGTATACATTCTCACAAGCTAAAATCTGTTGTACTTCATTCAGGTCACGGGCTTCAACAATAATCTTCAACGCTTTGTTGTTTTCTTTCAGATAGGTATTTGTTTTTTCAATCGCCTCTTTTATCCCTCCTGCAAAGTCAATGTGATTATCTTTCAACATAATCATATCATACAAAGCAAAACGGTGATTTTCGCCCCCAGCAATTTTTACTGCCCATTTTTCAATGGCGCGAATACCCGGTGTTGTTTTTCTGGTATCCAATATTTTGGTACCCGTTCCTTCCAACAAATCGACAAAAACACGTGTTTTCGTTGCAATAGCACTCATGCGTTGCATGGCATTCAACATAAAACGCTCCGCTTTTAAAATGGATTGAGAAGATCCAGCAATCGTCAATACAATATCTCCAACTTTTACAGCTGTTCCATCTGGGATAAAAACCTCTACTTCTAATGTAGGATCAACATATTGTAAAACCAGCTGTGCAAATTCTACTCCGGCAATAATACCCGCTTCTTTGACTAATACTTGTGCTTTTCCTTTTGCATCAGCAGGAATACACGCCAATGAACTATGATCGCCATCTCCTACATCTTCGCGTATGGCATTAACTATAATCTGATTTAATTCAGCTTGGAATTGTTGTTCTGAAATCATAAATAAAAAATTTGCGCTGCTAAAATAAGAAATGTTTTACAAGTGTTCTTCTTTTAGCCTCGCAAACTCTTCTGTAGGATAACTTAACTTACCCTATTTTCACTCCTAAGAGTTTATAAAATTCACTCAAAATAGCTGGATGCCCAGGCCATGCTGGTGAAGTTGTTAAATTGCCATCCGTAATTGCTTTGTCTGCATCAATTTCCTTGTACGTCCCACCCGCAACTACAATATCAGGACCAACTGCTGGATAGGCAGTCAATGTTCTGCCTTTCAATACCCCTGCTGGAGTTAATACTTGAATACCGTGGCAAATTGCTGCAATAGGTAAGTTCTTTTCAAAAAAGTATTGAACGATTTCAATCACTCGTTTATTTAATCGAATGTATTCTGGAGCACGCCCCCCGCAAACATATAATCCTGCATATTCATCTAGTTTTACCTCATCAAAACTCTTGTTGATTACAAAATTATGTCCTCTACTTTCTGCATACGTTTGGAATCCAACAAAATCGTGAATGGCCGTTGCGATGATATCATTCTTTTTCTTTCCTGGACAAACCACATCTACAGCTACTCCAACGGATAATAGCGCTTGATAAGGAACCATTACTTCGTAATCTTCTACGAAATCACCTGCTAACATTAATACTTTTTTTGCCATAACTATTTTATTTTTGATTTAATACCTTCTAATGTACAAAAATCTATTCAATTCAGACAAAATCAAGGTTGAAATTATAATTTGTAGTTGGAGTTTATATTCGAGTAAAAATTTTTTAAGCACAAATCACCATGCGTATCACTATTTTGCCTTAACTTTAAATATTCTTTATTTAAAAATTGTTTTCAGATGAAAAAATTACTCTTTATTCTATGTGTAACAGTAGGACTGGTAAGTTGTAACCAAAAAGTAGCTCCACCTCAAACGGTAAATGTAAAAGATCAATTTACCATGGATATGCCTGCGACATTAGCAGTTATGACAGACCTTTATCCCGATGCGGATATTCAGTACGGAAATACGTACAAACAAGTATACATCATTGCAAAAGAATCGCCTAAAACAGCAGAAGAAGATTTCAAGACCTTTACTCAAAAAGCATTAGCAGCTTATTCCAATAGATCTGATTATGAAATCGTCAAAGAAGACGAGGTTCGCATTAATGGTTTACCAGGAAAAATTTACCACCTATCCATGTCACAAGAAGGGAACTTCATGTATATGATACAAGCTATGGTTGAGGGTAAAAAAGGAAACTACGAAATTATCGGTTGGACGATTGGTCAAAACAAAGACTATCAAGGAGAGGAATTAATGAATATCATTTCGACTTTCAAGGAATTATAACCAATACAGCATAAAAAAAAAAGAGGATAACTGAGTTATCCTCTTTTTTTATGGCTCTTCTCTTCTAGTATATTTACGAATAGATTTTATTTTTTATTACCACAATAAATTAGTCACACAAAACCTTAACAGAAGTTATCAACAAAAAAACGCTTTTTTGACCTAAAAGACATCTATTTAAAAGTAAATTCAAAGAAACAAGCGTCATTATTTCACAAAAAACGCTTATTTATAACTTTTTAACATTCAGTATATTAATAACCTATTGTATATTCATTTTTGTATTGTACATTTGGGCAAACAAAATAGCGAATTAACATGAAAAAAATTTTATTATCATTAGCAGTAGTAGCTACACTTTCATTAGCATCATGTGGAAACAAAAATGCTGATAAAGCTACAACTACAACTGAACAAGAAGTTGCAGTAGAACAAGGAGACAAATATACTGTAAACTTAACAGACAGTAATGTAACTTGGAAAGTAGGACACAAAGGTGGATTAAACCCACGTTTTGGTACTTTAACTTTATCTGCTGGAGACATTGCAATTGACGCAAATGGATTAAACGCAGGTTCATACACTGTAGATATGGCTTCTCTACAAGTTGACCGTGCTTCTGTTGATGCTGATGAGGATATTCAAAAATTAGGAGGACACTTAAAAAGTCCTGATTTCTTCGACGTAGAGAAAAACCCTACAGTTGATTTCAAAATCACTAAAGTTGAAGATTTCGACGCTGCAAAACACACAAGTAAAATTGAAGGTGCTAACAAAATCGTAAGCGGAAACTTAACAATCTTAGGTAAAACAGTAAACATCACTTTCCCTGCTAAAGTAACAGTAGAGAATGGTAAAGCTGTTATGGATGCTTCATTTGTTGCTGACCGTACAGAATGGGGATTAGTTTTCGGTACTACAGATAAAGATTCTGGTGCTGCACTTAACCCAGCTGATTGGGCAATTAGTAAAGACATGGAAATTGGAATTCACTTAGTTGCTGATAAAGTAAACTAATAATCCATTCTAAATCATACCAAAAGAGGATGTTCCACAAGGACATCCTCTTTTTTTATTTCATGAACTACACTGTTGATTTAATAGCACAGCATGAAAGCGAATTGTTATTTATTTCTGCCTTTTTTTATTTTCTAAAAACGATCGAATCTCAATTCTCTTCTTCTTTCCAAAATAAATCAATACTTTTGTTTGAAAGACTACAAAAATCGCCTGATTCGGGTTTATTTACATGAAGATGAAACACATAGACGTACTAATTATTGGAGGTGGCCCCATAGGAATTGCCTGTGGTATTGAAGCTAAGAAAGCAGGATTATCCTATCTTATTATTGAAAAAGGATGTTTGGTCAATTCCCTATACCACTATCCCATCAATATGCAGTTTTTCTCTACTTCGGAGCTATTAGAACTCGACCATATTCCCTTTATTAGTGCAGAAAATAAACCGAGACGCAAAGAAGCTTTGGAATACTACAGACGAGTAACTCATCTTCACGAGTTGTCCATTCACTTATTTGAAACTGTATTAGGTGTAAATAAACAAGCAGAAGGTCATTTTATAGTAGACACATCCAAAAGCCAGTATAGCGCTTCTCATGTGATTGTCGCTACTGGTTTCTATGACTTCCCAAATCTTTTACATATTCCGGGAGAAGATCTACCTAAAGTTTCACATTATTACAACGATCCGCATTATTATGCCAATATGGAAGTTGTTGTGGTTGGAGCAAGTAACTCCTCCGTAGATGCAGCATTAGAATGCTATCGAAAAGGGGCTAAAGTAACGATGGTGGTTCGAGATACTGCTATTAGTTCACATGTAAAATATTGGGTAAAACCCGATATTGAAAACCGAATTGCCGAAGGTGCCATTCAGGTCTATTACAACAGTCAATTAACCGCTATTACTCCCTCTACCGTTACGTTAGAACGAGCAGGTGAGTCAATCACACTAACAAATGATTTTGTTTTAGCCTTAACGGGCTATCGTCCAGATTTCGATTTCTTGCGCAAACTGGGTATTACCACTCAAAACGAGGTAGATTTACTGCCAACTTTCCATGCAGAAACGATGGAAACCAATATTGCTAATTTATACTTAGCAGGTGTCGTTTGTGGAGGATTAAATACACATACCTGGTTTATTGAAAACTCAAGAATTCACGCCTCTATGATTGTAAAGCACATCCTCGAGAAAAAATAAAGCAACTACACTTTACACCCTTCACATATCCCGTGTGCGACAACTTCTATGTCACTCAATTCAAATCCCTCTGGAATTTCAATCGTAGGGATGGCAACTTGTGTCAAGCAAATGGTCTTTTTGCACTGTTTGCAGATAAAGTGCAAATGGGTATCGCGATGGCTATCTTCAGAACAACTAGAAGAACATAAAGCATATTGCGTAACATTATTCGCTGCGATGCTGTGTAATAGTCCTTTACTTTCGAAGGTCTTCACTGTGCGATAAATCGTCACGCGGTCTGATTGATCAAAGCTATTTTCAATATCCGCTAACGATACGGCTCCTTGTTGTTGCTTTAAAAATTTAAGCACAAGGATTCGCATAGCTGTAGGTTTAATGTTTTTGGCAAGTAACGCTTCTTCAATATTCTTCATCTATCTGACCTTTTGATTTACTCAAAGATAAGCATTGTTCCTTAATTCAGTCTATCGCATAAATGGGAATTAATTGTACTTTTTACTTAAATTAGTATTATTTACTTCTTCTTTCTCCTGATAATCAAGCTCTTCAATTTCAAGCTCTTTATCCAAACGAAGAAGAACAGCGTTGAAATTCAGCAGAAAAAACAATAAAAACACAAGTCTCTTCCTTTACTATCAGTTTTTCATGATTTTTATCGAAAAAACTATAAATAAAACATATATTTATTTTTTTTAGATTCATTTCCAATAAAAAAGAAAAGACCTAAAGTTAAGGTATGGTTTTTGTATCCTTCCTTATCCTATCCATTTACTTTAGTTCAGATGAATGATAAAATAAATTAAAAAAAACAAAACAATAAATTTTAAACAAAATGCAAAAATTAATCGGAAGTATTCTTATTGTAGCAGGAACTACAATAGGCGCAGGAATGTTAGCAATGCCCATTATATCGGCCAATGTAGGTTTTTTATTTATGTCATTCATCTTATTCTGTATCTGGTTTGCTATGTTTTATACTTCCGTTCTCCTAGTAAATGTCTATCGATACAATTCACCTGAAGATGGGTTAAACACCCTAACAACAAAATATTTAGGAAAACCAGGGGCTTATATCACTGGATTGAGTATGTTAACCTTGATGTATGCCCTTACTAGTGCGTATATTGCAGGTGGTGGAGATATTCTTAGAACAAATCTGGAACAATTATTACACCTTGAGGTATCCCCTCAGCTGAGTGCCATTCTTTTTACCCTTCTTTTTGGGGGGATTATCGCTTTTGGCACAAGAGCTGTTGATTATAGCACCAAAGTTGTATTCTCAATTAAAATCCTTTGTTTATGCTTAGTTTTAGGGCTTTTATTACCTCACATTGAAATGGCTTATTTGGCTTATATCCCTCAAAGTCCACTTCCTGTCTTAGCTACAATTCCCATTATTTTCACTTCATTTGGATTTAGTGTAGTTATTCCTAGCTTAGTCAAATACTTGGATGGAAATTTACGCCAGCTCAAATGGGTCTTTTTTATTGGTAGTATCATTCCTTTACTTTTATATTTAATCTGGGAACTTACCATTTTAGGAAATATTGAAAGTAGCGTTTTCAGTGAGATTTTGAAAAACAATGCTGGGTTAGAAGGATTACTTGTATCAATTAAAGAAATCAATAGTTCACCTTTTATCAAAATTGCATTTACCATTTTTGCTGCAGCTGCAATTCTAACTTCTTTTTGGGGAGTTGCTTTAGCTCTAAATGATTACATCAAAGATTTAGCAAAAGATCGTCCTAAAATCAAACACAATGTAAGTGCTTTTATTTTGACTTTCCTACCACCAATCCTATTCGCTTTATTTTATCCTGATGGATTTGTGATTGCCCTGGGATATGCCTCAATTTCTTTGGTAGTATTAGCTCTAATTATCCCTATGTTGATGTTGCAAAAAGCAAAGAAAATAGCGGGTGAAAAGACATCGATTCTCCAGTATATTATTTACGGATTTCTGTGGATTTTATCTTTATTAATTGTGGTTTTACAGCTTTTATTAGCTTTTGAAGTATTGCCTTCTTAAGGTATATGATAACAAACAAAAAAGGAGTAGGTTAATCCCCTACTCCTTTTTTTGTTTGTTTTTATTTCGATAATAAATAGCGAATTACATTTTCTGCGGCATGCAAACCAAACAAGGCTGGCATCCAGCTATTCGTTCCAAAGAAAGATTTTTTATAGTTTGAACCATCTGTCATTTTCAAACTGCTTTCATCCGGTTTTTCTGTTGAAAAGATTGCCTTTACTCCAGAAGAAATTCCTTCTTTCTTCAAGCGTTTGCGAATTTGTTTCGCCAACGGACATACATCTGTTTTACTAATATCTTTGACTACAATTTTAGAAGCCAGCATCTTTCCTCCTGCTCCCATAGCGCTAATTACTTTCACGCGTTTGCGCTTCGCAGCTAAGATTAAATTAATTTTAGGCGTAATACTGTCAATACAATCAAGTACATAATCATACTCTTCCGTTACCACCTCATGGGTGCGTTCTGGCGATAAGAATTCTTCTATACGCGTTAAGTTTAGCTCCGGATTAATATCCATCAAGCGATTTCCTACAATGTGTACTTTAGGCTCCCCTATCGTAGAATGCAAAGCAGGCAATTGTCTGTTGATATTTGTGATATCCACCGTATCTCCATCAACAATAGTCATTTTTCCTACCCCTGCACGCGCTAAAAACTCAGCGGCAAATGATCCAACTCCTCCTAAACCAACAACTAATACGTTGGCGTTTTTTAATTTTTCTAATCCTTCTTCTTTAAAAAGTAAGGCTGCTCTTTCTTGCCAAATAGCCATCTATCTCTTGTTATTAATCCCCCGAAAGGTTACAATTAGTATTCTTTACTCCATATTCGTTTAAAATTCGCCTCTACAATCTGCCCAATACCGGGATGTAGTTTCTCTGCTTGCGTGTATAGATCTGCAATAGTAACCGTTGCATCATCGTCTGTTTCTAAAAATAAAAAATCTTTAGGCGCAGCAGCAAAAGTTTCTTGCAGTCGATTACTTTTCAGTAAAGCACTTCCAAATGAGACGTAGAATCCGTTTTTCCACAAACTTTCAGCCACTTGTTGATGTTTATTAAACCCGTGAACGATAAGTGGAACGGTGATTTTCCATTTCTTTTTTAGTGCAATAATTTCTTGATAAGCAGAAACGACGTGCAAAATTACAGCTTTTTTATTTTTTTCTGCAAGAAGTAATTGTTTTACAACGACTTCTTCTTGTAAATCCCAAGGAATATCGATTTTTTTATCCAAACCACACTCCCCTATAGCCAAACAATTTGGGTGATGCAGGTTTGTCTCCAACCAATTTAATTGTTCTTCAATCTTTGCTTCAACAATATACCAAGGGTGAATACCCAACGAAAAATGCGGAATACTAAAATCAACCTTGGACAAGTCTTGATTAACTAGTTCTAAAGTGTCCGGAGCATGTTGAGGATGATGTGTATGGATATTGTACTTCATACCAGCGAAGATAAAAAAAGGTCTTTGATTAGCATATACTAACCAAAGACCTTTATAATCAATTTGTTTATTTCTTATTTAAGACCTGCTAAACTATGTTCGATAGTTGCAATTTTAGCCAATGCATCTGCTTCTTTTTGCTTCTCATTTGCCACTACTTGTTCGGGTGCACCGCTAACAAATTTTTCATTTGATAACTTCCCTTGTACGGATTTCAAGAACCCTTTCAAGTATTTCAACTCTTCTTCTAATTTAGTAATTTCTTCTTCGACATTTACATTGCCTTCCATTGGAATAAAATACTCATTCGATTTTACTCGGTAAGACAAAGCACCGCTTACTTGGTCATTCACGTATTCCATACTTGTTACATTTCCAAGTTTTGAAATAACGCTGTCAAAATACGTCGATATTTTTTCGTTATTGATTATTTTCAAATCAATTGTATCCTTGAACGAAATATTTTTATCTTTTCTAATCGTACGAATACCTGCGATTACTTCCATAGTAAACTCAAACTCTTTGATTACATTTTCATCAAATGCTTTTGTTTCTGGCCAAGAAGAGATAACCAAAGCTTGATCTGCTGTACGCGCATTAATATGTTGCCAAATTTCTTCTGTCAAGAATGGCATAAATGGATGCAACAATTTCAAGTTTTCCTCTAATAGTTCGATTGCTTTCGTATACGTTACACGATCTATTGGTTGTTGGTATCCTGGTTTGATCATTTCTAAGAACCAAGAACAGAAATCATCCCATACCAATTTATAGATTGCCATTAGGGCATCTGAAATTCTGTATTTAGCGAAATGATCTTCAATTTCCACTAGCGTTTTTTGCAACTTCGCTTCATACCAAGCTAAAGATACTTTTGCTGTTTCTGGTTGTTCTAAGGCATCAGAAACTTCCCAACCTTGAATCAAACGGAATGCATTCCAAACTTTATTGGTAAATGCTTTTCCTTGTGCACATAATTCTTCATCAAATAAGATATCGTTTCCTGCAGAAGCAGACAACAATAAACCTACGCGAACTCCATCCGCACCGAATTTATCGATTAATCCTAAAGCATCCGGAGAGTTTCCTAATGATTTAGACATTTTACGACGTTGTTTATCACGTACAATACCCGTGAAGTAAACATTCGTAAATGGTTGTACACCAGTATATTCATATCCTGCCATAATCATACGAGCTACCCAGAAGAAAATAATATCTGGACCCGTAACAAGATCATTGGTAGGATAATAGTATTTAAACTCTTCGTTTTCAGGATCAATTAATCCGTTGAATACAGACATAGGCCATAACCAAGAAGAGAACCACGTATCTAACGCATCTTCATCTTGTTTTAAATCTGCGACAGTTAAATCTGCTTTTCCCTGTTTTCGCTTTTGCTAATTCAAGAGCTGCTTCTTTCGTTTCTGCTACTACGAAATCTTCTTTTCCATCTCCATAAAAGAAAGCTGGAATTTGGTGTCCCCACCACAATTGACGAGAAATATTCCAATCGCGAATATTTTCCAACCAACTTCTATACGTACTGTTATAACGACTTGGATATAATTTTACATCTTCAGTTGTCATTACTGCATCTAATGCTGGTTTAGCCAATTCTTCCATTTTCAAGAACCACTGATCTGATAAACGCGGTTCAATTACAGCTTTTGTACGCTCAGAAGTTCCCACATTATTCAGGTAGTTTTCTACTTTATCTAACGCACCAATAGCTGCTAATTCCGTTTCAATTTCCTTGCGAACCACAAAGCGATCTTTTCCTTTGTAGTGTAAGCCAAGATCATTTAGCGTAGCATCTGCATTGAAAATATCAATAATTTCCAAATTGTGACGTTCCCCTAACTCTTTATCATTTACATCGTGTGCAGGTGTTACTTTCAAACATCCTGTTCCGAATTCCATATCTACATACTCATCGAAAATAATAGGCACAACGCGATTACAAATCGGCACGATTGCATTTTTACCTTTTAAATGTTGGTAACGCTCATCGTTTGGATTAATACAAATTGCCGAATCACCCAAAATTGTTTCTGGACGAGTTGTTGCAATCGTTAAATAATCCGACGTTCCTTCGATTTGATATTTTACGTGATACAGTTTTCCTTGGCGTTCTTCGTAAATAACCTCTTCATCCGATAAGGTTGTTTTTGCTTCCGGATCCCAGTTCACCATACGGTACCCGCGGTAAATCAATCCTTTATTATACAAATCAACAAACAACTTGATTACTTGTTGTGACATTTCTGGGTCCATCGTAAACTTTGTACGTTCCCAATCACAAGAAGCTCCTAGTTTTTTCAACTGGTCTAAAATCGCACCGCCATATTCCTCTTTCCATTCCCATGCGTGTTTTAAGAATTCTTCTCTAGTTAAGTCGTTTTTATTGATTCCCTGCTCTCTCAATTTAGCGACGACTTTGGCTTCAGTTGCAATAGATGCGTGATCCGTTCCAGGGACCCAACATGCGTTTAGCCCTTTTAAACGTGCGCGACGTATTAATACATCTTGAATTGTAACATTCAACATATGCCCCATATGCAATACTCCTGTAACGTTTGGAGGAGGTATTACAATTGTGTACGGCTTTCTTTCATCTGGTACAGATCGGAAAAAATTATTTTCCATCCAATACTGATACCATTTTTGCTCTACTTGCTTTGCGTCAAATTGTGCAGGAATTACCATTATTCTATAATTTAATTATTAAAAAAAAGAAAAAACATCAGGTCATAGAAGAGAAAAACTAGTTTTTCCATTTTTATAACCTTAGTTTTATTTATCTTTGTGTTGTACAAAAGTAATTATTACTCGGCAATTATAAAAGTATATCTAAAATCGAATATGCGAAAAAAATTTGCGAGTTTTCTAAAAGTTTTTAATTTTACAGAACAACAAAAATTATAGTAATGAAAAAATTAATAGCAGTATTCGCATTAGTCTTATCTAGTGCCTTATCATTCGCTCAAAGTGGTCCTAAAATTCAGTTCGCAGCTGAGAACAACACAATTGATTACGGAACAGTAATCAGAGGGAATGACGATGGATTACGTTCATTCGAATTCACAAACACAGGTGATCAACCGTTGATCATTACAAACGTACGTTCTACATGTGGATGTACAGTTCCTTCAAAACCAACTGAGCCAATCATGCCTGGTAAAAAAGGAAACATCGATGTAAAATACAACATGAGCATCGGAAGAATTAGCCGTACAATTACTGTTGAATCTAATGCAGTAAACTATGAAAACGGTACAGTGCCTTTGAGAATTAAAGGTGAAGTTGTAGATAAATAATCTTTATCCAAACATAAAAAAAGCCACTCCATTGAGTGGCTTTTTTTATGTTAATACTTTATATTCTAAAACTAGTTACTTTTCCGTTACCAACTTTATCAACCCAACCTTTCATAACTGAGTTTCTTTTATTCCCTGCATAAGTAATCTCCCCTTTCACCTCAACTTGGGCAGTTTCACCTTGATATTGGAATGTTCCCCCCTCCTTATGTACATAAGTCGCTGTTACAATTGGCACACTAATTTCTGCACTAGAAGAAGATACTACAACAGAGCTAAAATCAAAATCTATTCTACTTGTAGAGCTACCAAATTCAAAACTGTGATTACCTGCAATATACGAACTTGTAGAATTTATTGTATAATCTGTACCTCCTTTATTATCTTCCTTTATGGAATCAATATTTTCATATTCAACCCCTTCATGGAACATCTTGAGCATCTTATCCAACTGTTCTAAATCCATCTGCTCATATTCTGCTCTAAATGCCTTACTATTCCGATCGACATTAGAATCAGGTGTCCATCCATACTTATCAAATACCTTAGTAGCCTCCTTTATTTTTAAATCTAACAAGGCTTCTTTTGTTGTTTGATCTTCCTTTTCTTTTGTACTATCCTTACTACATCCTGTAATAAAAACAGCTCCTAAAACAAGTAGAATTAATGCTTTTTTCATTGTCAAAAATTTTATATTATTACTTCTACTAAAGTAACTTTTATCTATAATTCAGACAATAATGCATTCAAGTATTTTAAACAAAAACCACTACAAATCAAATAGTTACAATAGAAAATAAAATTAATCTACTTTCTAAACTCTTGATTATTATTAATCGCTTGAGTAAAAAACTCAATGGCTTTTACCTCAACTTTTGCATCAAAACCTTTGATGTGTTTTTCATGGTGGATATCAGATCCCACAAAGTCGATTAAACCCTGTTGCAGCAAATAGTTTGCAGCTTCTAATACATGTTTACCATAATACCCGGTTACTGATAATAGATTCATTTGAAAAAGGCAACCTGCTTTTTTCAATTTCTTATACATGGCTGTATTTTGATGGTAAAAATTATAGCGTTCTGGGTGAGCCAATACAATATCATATCCGCTGGATTTCAATTGAAATAAGATATCCATCAATTGAATGGGCGGATTCATATAGGACATTTCAACCAAAACGTAATCGCCCTTTAACGTTAAAAGCTCTTTATTTTCGATGCGTGGCAATAAACTCTCATCCATCAAATACTCTGATGCGACTCTTAATTCGATTGCTTTCGCTTCTTGTGGCAATTGTTCTTGTACCAGTTGGTATTGATCTAAAATACCTTCACGTGTATTTTCCCACACCAAAGGCGTAGTATGTGGCGTAGCAATAGCTTGTTCAAAACCAAGGCTCTGCATAGAAGAAATAATATATTTTGTATCTTCAATTGTCTTAGCTCCATCATCAATACCATAAATCAAATGGGAATGAATATCCACATAACCTTGAGGGATTAAGCTTTTTAAAATCGGTTTAGATTTAAAAAATGAAAACATAGCTTGTTATTTTTGCTCTATTCTTTTTGTGTATTTGCTCTAAACTCTAAAAACAAGGTTCCAAGAGTTAAGACATACAAAGGTAATGTAATAATTAGCTTTTCTGAGAATAAATTCAAAACAACATACAAAATTAACAAGAACACAACAATCATTACTAAAATTCTTTTAATTTTACTCTTATTTTTAACAAATGGAATAAAAAGTAAGATAGGATTACACAAAAAAACCACATTATTTAATAATACTTCACTGTGTAGAGAATAAAACCCAACTAAAAGAAAAAATACACCAAAAAGCCCCATAACAATGAAATAAATGGAACGCACGATACGATTGATAGATAAACCTAACAATAGCGCACAAACCACTGAAGCGAACCAGTAGGTATTCCACCATACATAATTATCTACAGGTTTCGATTGAAAAACGAGGAGTTCTTCTTTAACCAAAGGCTGATCTCCGTTCATGGATTGAGCAAGACCTGCTTGAAACTTATCTGGTAAGAATAACAAAGTAGCAGGATGGTCAACTTTATTTCCAAAAATGAGGTTAATTCCTAATTTCTCAAAATAACGATCTCTTAAATAGGTGTTTAATATGGTACGATAGTTTCCTTTATTTTCTTCCACATCAACTTTTACAGGTGTTGACAATACTTGATTTAGTACATCCACAACCTTAGTTGTACAGTTGTTGTCTATAAACTTATAGGTATAATATCGGTTTTCTTCTTTTAAAGATTCATTTAACAGGCTCCAAACCTCTTGTTTTTGTGTTTGAGACAGATTTAATTCTTGCTCAACAACAGAGCGATTATCATACGCATAATTCACTACAAAGCTCTCATATCCTTCATAATCGACAAAATAAAGCAAATCTCCCTTCACGAATTTTGCGTAGAAATTAGGTATTCTAAAATCGAATAATCCATAGTTATATACTCGGTCAATCCCTTCTGCGGGATCGTATACTCGAATAGCTGTATGTCCAAAAAGGGAATACAATTGTCCTCCTGTTCCACAAGTTAAAACGCTTACTTTTGCTTTGTCTGACAATTGTCTATTTGCTGTATTTCCATAGCTCCATTGTATCATAAACACCGCGAAGAACAGCACTATTATTCTTTTCATTTTTTATTTTCTAAAAATTCCTAAATCTAATTTTAATGAGAATACATTGGAGTAAATAGCTGCACTTTGGTCTCCAATATCCGTCAAGGCATAATCTACCTGAATGCCTTTATAATGGAACCCTACCCCTATATTAGGCTGGAATTCCATTTTTTCCGTATTATCCATTTGTCTGTTATTCTGAAAGTTACCTACTCCACCGCGAACGAATACTAAATTAGCGTATCCAAATTCAACCCCTAAGGAAGGAGTCATACTCATAGAACCACTTGAAATCACGGCATTGGTTTCCGCAAACTCAACATGAAGTGCAAAAGCGGCTAACATATTCAAATCGCGTGTCAGTTTTACATTTTTAGAGACTCCCATTTGTAATTTAGGCAGTGTAATCTCTGTCGTCTCAGGCAATTCCTGATTCATTCCTTCAACGGCATTTTGTACTTTACTGTATTCTTTTTTATTGATATTCCACATATTATAGGTGGTTGTTATATCTCTTGCCATCACTCCAAACATCCAATCCGAATTGGTTTTGTACTGCACACCTGCATCGAATCCAAATCCCCATGAATTGGCGAATTTTCCGATTATACGTCGTACAACTTTAGCATTAACTCCATACGTTAATCCTGGAATTGGTGTATTACGAGCATAAGAGAGTACAAAAGCATAATCTGCAGCAGAGAATAAGCTGATGCGGTTGTAATCAATATTTCCGTGTTGATCGATTAATTCCGTTGTATTCATAATATCATCAACACCAAAACGGATGATGGAGATTCCCAAAGCGCTACGTTCATCCAAAGGCATAGCGAATGCCGCATAATCATATTGGGCAATATTAGCGAAATAACTAGCATGCATCAAAGCCACTTGTTGATCTTCCAATTGCATGAGTCCTGCAGGATTCCAATAGACCGAATTCACATCTCCACTCGAAGAAACCACACTGTTTGCCATTCCCATCGCAACGGCATCTACTCCAATGTTCAAAAATTCATTGGAATATTTTCTTGCCTTTTGTGCATGAGCAGCAATCCCTATGCAAAGTAATAACGTACATACTGTTAGCTTTTTCACAAACCTATATTTATTATTCATACTAAGTTGTAAAAATAGTAAAAAACTAAAAGGCTAGGAAGATATTATTATTACTAAGTTTATGATACCTTTGTATAGGAAATCAAGTCCATTTATTTTAAATATACAAAGACTAAAATAAAACATACATGAAAAAACACCTTCCAAATTTCATCACTTTATTAAACTTAGCATCAGGGTTAATTGCTTGTATCTATGCTTTTGACGACAATATTCACATGGCCTTTTTATGGGTATGTATTGGTATTTTCTTCGATTATTGGGATGGATTTGTAGCACGCATCCTCAATGTTAAGAGCGAGTTAGGTCTTCAATTGGATTCTTTAGCGGATATGGTAACAAGTGGTGTAGTACCCGGATTAATCATTTACAAACAGTTAGCTAATATTCAAGAGACACAAGGACCGTATAATCTTACACCTGAGACTTATTATATGGCTATTGTTCCGTATTTAGGTTTTCTAATTACATTGGGAGCTGCTTATCGTTTGGCTAAATTCAATATTGATACACGACAAACAGAATCGTTTATTGGACTACCAACTCCAGGAAATGCGCTTTTCATCTTGAGTTTACCTCTAATTGTAAGCACAACTAATTCTGAAGCGGTTATTTCTTTCTTGAGCAATCCGTATGTATTAGTCATCATCAGTGTATTGAGTGCTTATATCATGAATGCGGAGTTGCCTTTATTTTCTCTAAAAATTAATCCTAAAAACTTAGGGGCTTATAAATTGCAATTGGGATTTGTAATCGTTTCAATTATTCTATTGATCGCTTTACATTATTTAGCCATTCCAATTATTATCTTGCTTTACATTTTACTTTCGGTGGTTAAAAATGCCACAACGAAAAAAGAAATAGCTTAAAAAAAGGGTCTGCAAATGCAGACCCTTTTTTAATTATTTTAGTATAAGACTCAATATCGTTCCAACTATTACGATAACCACTTGAAAAGTAGCCATACCCAAGACATAACTGAGTAGTGCCTTGAAATAACTAAGGCGTTTTCCTTCATAAAATTGGCCAATACTCCACGTTAAATACACCAGCATAATAAACCCCATAATAAACTCGTTTAACAGCGCTATTGTAGGGAAAATAAAATTCAAAACAACATGAAGCGTATACAGCAACATGCCTTCCGCCATCACTAAACTCATGACGACAAAGGTTTCATATAGATTGTATTTATAATCGCCAAACAGAAATCTTGTCCATAAAGTAATAGGTACTAACAGCAATAAATTTGCATACCCATAATTATTTTGCACCCAATAAAACAATTGATAAGTCAATGAATCGCCATACATTCTTTTGAGCATTTCATTCTGTATCATATCTGTTTTAAAGTAATGAGAAATGAAGGTGTAAATCAACGAAGTAAGAATAAGATACGTAATAGGTTTGGTTATCTTTTGTCTATCCTCCTGGATATACTCTCGAATTACCTTTCCTGGTCGAAGAAGTAAACCCTTGGCTGTATAAAGGAAGCCACTTTCGTATCCGATCAGCTTCAAGAGTTCTTGTGTAAGGTAAGATTTATCAATACGATGAATAACTAGAGGATTTCCACAGCAACTACAGAAATCGCCTGAACTATCCGTTTTACAAGTAGAACAGCTAGCCATCTTTATTTTAAATTACGGAGTTTTAATTCTTTTTCAATAGATTTATAATCTTGCCCACTCTTCACTAAGATGAAAGCAAAAAACAAAGGGAAGAACGTAAAAAAGTCCACGCCTTTTTTATAGGTATTATATAAAGAAACCCCAATAAATGCACCTATAATAGCGGCATTAATTAAATAATACGTTCTCGCCTTTTTGCCTTTTTCGATTAACGCTTCATCCGTCAATGCTTTTAATTCTTGTTCTTTCATCAGTATAGGTTTGGTTTAGTAGGATCTAGTTCTATGAACTGCTGCCATGGATTAACAATCCAAGACAAATAGCAATAAAAACCGTTTTGTTTCATCCAAATGTATAAAAAACCGCAATACAAAATAAAGTCATTCCATCAACCCCATTGAAAAAAGTTGGCTCAAACAAAAAAAGTAACCTTTCGGTTACTTTTTTTTGACTAAAGGATGATTTAATCCTTTTACATTATTATTGATGACTTCATATGTTTTTAGGTGCTTAAACATTTCGGTTAAGTTTCTAAACCCATAATCACGCGAGTCAAAACTAGGATCTAATTTACGCAGGTTATTTCCAACGGTAGAAATATACGCTTCTACTTCCTCATCGACTGACATATCAAACGCTTTATCAATTAGGCGCATTTCTTTTTTAGTGATGGTAAGTGTATCGTTATCTTCTTCCTCACCAACCACTTGTTTTTTCTCTTGGTTGGTATTTTTTTCTGCTTTAGCCGCCTTGGGCATCAACGTTTCACAATAGGTAAAAATTTCACAAGACTGAACAAAGGCATTGGGAGTTTTCTTTTCTCCAATTCCCATCACAAAGATTCCTTCCTCACGAATTCGCTTCGCTAGTCCTGTATAATCACTATCACTCGAAACAATACAGAATCCATCTACCATTTTTGCATGTAAAATATCCATGGCATCAATAATCAAGGAACTATCTGTCGAATTCTTTCCTGAAGTATAATTAAACTTTTGAATCGGTGAAAAGGATAAGTCATTGAGTAAATCCTTCCAACTATTCATCTGAGGGGTAGTCCAATCTCCGTAAATACGGCGAATAGTAACCTTACCATATTTAGACACCTCATTTAATATATTTTGTAATAATTTGGCTTGTGCGTTATCTCCATCGACGAGTATCGCTATATTATTATTGTTTTTTTCCATTTTTTATCGTATTCAAACTCAAGTAGGTAAAATACGAAAAAAACAGGGGATAAACTTCAATTTTAATCTTTTTTTAGCATGTTAGCTATTTTCTTTCTGAACGACCCATTTCCCCACTTTCGGTGCTTCGTACACTTTCATTTGGTGCAATAAATCTTCAATATCATCTGATACAATAATCATGTTTTGGTTTTCCTCTTTTAAGAAGCCTTGTTTTACCATGGTGGCGATCATTTCTAATAAAGGATTATAAAATCCATCCACATTAAATAATGCAATTGGCTTTTTATGCAATCCCAATTGTCCCCAAGTTAATACTTCAAAAAATTCTTCTAGTGTGCCATATCCACCAGGTAAAGCAATGATTCCATCTGATAATTCATCCATTTTTGCTTTGCGTTCATGCATCGTTTCCACAAAAAGAAGTTCACTTAAACGAGTGTGACCTAATTCTACATCGGCTAAAAAATGGGGAAGAACTCCTATTACCTCTCCACCATGAGCTAATGCCCCATCCGCAATTGCTCCCATTAAACCAACCTTTGCACCTCCGTAAACAACACCAATTTGATGTTGCGCTAATGCAGTTCCCAAAGCAGTTGCTTGTTGAACGTATATTTCTTTATTTCCTGCGCTTGAACCGCAAAATACTGTGTACCTCATAAATTTATAATTTATCTAAATAACCATAAAACAACTAAAAATCAGATAGTTAAAATAAAAACATTTGATTATTTAATTTTTTCTACTTTTTATCATGTAACAAAAGTAACGTTTCTCAGTCTATTAGAGTAGACAAAAACTTAATTCAACTAATCCAATGAATTCAAAACTATCTTTATTGTTTTTTCTACTTTCCGTTTGTGGTATATATGCCCAAGGTTCAGTAAAAATAACAGGGCGTGTACTTGATAAAAAACTCAATGAAGCGATTCCCTATGCAACGATTACTTTGAAAAAAGGAGATGCAGTTATCACAGGTGGAATGACCGCTGATAATGGTACCTTCTCCATTACTGCAGCAGCAGATACGTATAACTTAGATATTCAATTTATTGGTTATACGCCTTATCACAAAGAAATTGCGTTGAAAAACGCAACTGATTTAGGTACAATCTATCTTGAAGCTGAATCAACTACTTTAGCGGATGTAAACATTGTTGCTGAACGCTCTACGATTGAACAAAAAATCGACAGAAAAGTGATTACAGTTGGAAAAGACTTAACAACAGTAGGAGCAACTGCATCGGATATTATGAATAATATTCCATCTGTTAACGTAGACAAAGATGGTAAAATCTCTTTAAGAGGAAATGAAAATGTTCGAATCTTATTGGATGGAAGACCAACAAATATGTCTGCTGAACAATTGTTGAAACAAATTCCATCGACTTCAATTAAAAGCATTGAATTGATTACCAATCCAAGTGCAAAATACAATCCAGAAGGAATGTCGGGAATCATCAACATCGTGTTACACAAAAACACAGCAGATGGATTCAATGGTTCGGTAGATAGTGGAGTTACCATTGCTAAAAACATTCAATCAACAACTTCATTAAATCTAAACTACAGACAAGGAAAATTAAACTTCTTTGGAAATGCAAGTTATTCGGATGGTAAGTCAAAGAATGATGGAACTATGTTTCGTGAAGATATCTTATCGCCTACGACGATTGACATGTTGAGCCACAACAAAAACATCTTGTATAAAGTAGGGGTTGATTACTATATCAATGACAATAATACCTTGTCTTTCTATACGAATCAAAGTACAAACAAAAGTAATTTGGATTTAAAAACGACAACGCTTTATCCAGATCACTCGTTTGAAGATATTTTTCAAAAAACAAAATACGACAACAAGAATACATTTAGTACCTATAACCTAGCTTACAAACATTTGTTTGAGAAGAAAGGACATACGTTAGATATTGAGGTAAACCACAACATCAACAAAGCGGATATGGATGGGGACTATAGAACAAAATTGGGAATTGATAGTGATTTGTTGTATCAAGATGGAAACAACGATAAAAACACATTATCAACAATAAATATCGATTACGTTAATCCATTAAACGATCATACAAAATTAGAATTAGGGGCGGAAGGTAGAATTTCAAGAGCGGATAATAATTTCAGTTCTAATAATCCTTTAATTCCTTCGAATCAAGCTGCTATTGCTAATAAGTATGATCAAGATATCTTTTCTGCTTATGCTACATTTGGTCAGACTTTAGGAAAGTTCAACTACCAAGTAGGAACGAGAGTAGAGAGCTACAAAGTAGATTCTAAATTAGATGGTACCTCTACTTTTAAAGACGATTATGTGACGCTTTACCCTTCAGTTTATGTTGGATATAACTTAACAGAAAGCGATATGTTTAACGTAAGTTATAGCCGTCGTGTAGATCGTCCAGGAGTAAGACAAACAAACCCTGTTCGTCAGTTCTCGACTCCGTTGATGACTATGGTTGGTAACCCAGAATTAAAACCACAGTTCACAAACTCTGTCGAATTAAACTATACTCGATTATTTGCGAAAAGAAGTAGCATTACAGCTGGAGTTTACTACAGACGCATTAACCATGAAATCAATCACGTGATTTACGATGATCCGGAAAATGACAATCCAAATGCGTTATTGATGACTTTTGACAACTACAAATCAAATGATGCTTATGGATTTGAGGTTTCAGCTAATATTATTGTTACGCCTTGGTGGGACATGCAACCTGCCATTGATTTCTCAAGTATCAAACAAACGGGATTTGTTTCTCAATTAGATGCAACAGGAACGATGCAAACGGTATTGCGCGATATTACAGCGAATGCTTTCAACGCGCGTTTAAACAGTAACTTCAAAGCAACTAAGAACTTGCGTTTTAACTTATTTGGATTCTATAGAGGTGCTGTTGATGGAATTACATCTGATGCACAAGAAATGTACAAAATCGATGCTGGAGCACGTTATGCTTTACTCGATAACAAATTAGGTATCAGCGTGAGATTCAATGATATTTTCAATACCATGTCTTACAAATACAAAACAAAATATCCTTACCCTTCAACAGGTGAATTCACTTGGGAAAGTCAATCGGTATATATCGGTGTAAACTATACATTTGGAGGTGGAAAAGGCCGTTCATTACAACGAAAATATAGAGATAGTAACACGAAACAAAGTGGTGGATCAGGAGGACTGTTCTAGATTTCTATAAGAAACTTCAATTATTACGCGAAAGAGGGTTCCTTGAAAAAGGGATCCTTTTTTTTGGTTAACAGTTTATGGTGAAGAGTTAAGGGTTAAGAGTGAGTTCAGAGTGAAGAGTTATTATGTCAAATCTCATTGTCTCATCGCCTGACCTCTCATCGCCTGACCTCTCACCGTCTCAACCTTACCCCATAACCTTCTCTCATTACCACTATCAAAGCAAAGGAGATAGCAAACGCAAAAAGCTGTTTTTCAATCGGTGCCATTTGGAGCGTTTGTTCCAGCGATTCAGTTTCAATTGAATTGAATTTTTACAGTCCTCTTCAAACATGGCACGCATTTGGTTGGCGAAATCCATATCATAAAGTACCACATTTACTTCAAAGTTCAAATCAAAACTACGGTGATCTAAATTACAAGTACCTACAGAGCTAATCCCTGAATCGGTTACCCATGTTTTAGCGTGGATAAACCCTTTTTTATACAAGTAAATTTCAACCCCTGATTCCAATAACTCTTGGAAATAGGATTCAGAAGCTAATTTAACCGTTAGTGAATCTGTGATTCCAGGTAGTAAAAGCTTTACTCTTTTTCCACTAAGCACCGCCATTTTAATCGCTAGTTGAAGTGATTCATCGGGGATATAGTAAGGGGTTGTAATGCAAATTTCATTCTTGGCAGCCTGAATCGCCTGTAATACACTAAATAAAATAGAAGGAACATCCGAATCTGGTCCAGAAGCAATAACCTGTAAAGGCAATATTTTTTGTTTTCCCATGTGAATTTTAGGGAAATAATCAGCAGAGAAATTAATATTTTCTTTGCTACAAAAGTTCCAATCTGTCAAGAAAACATGCTGTAAACCATAGGCACCACTTCCTTCAATTCGAATATGGGTATCACGCCAAAAGAAATCGTTTTCCCCTTTTCTGCTATTGTCATAGCGATCTGATATATTAATCCCTCCTGTATAGGCAATTTGGCCATCTATCACCACGATTTTACGGTGATTGCGATAGTTTAGACGATTGGCTAAAGCCAATAGAATAATTTTATTAAAGGCAAAAGCCTGTACACCATTTGCACGAAGTTCTTTCACAATATTCTTGCGTATACTTCGACTACCAAAATCGTCATAAATAAAACGCACTTCTACTCCTTCTTGTGCTTTTATTTTTAGTAAATCGGCAATTTCTTTTCCTATTTCATTATTCTCATAGATATAATACTCAATATGAATATGGTGTTTCGCTTCTTTAATATCTTGCAGTAAGCGCGGAAAAAAAGCTTCTCCATTTTGTAAGAGCTCTACATCATTATCAACCAAAAGTGGACCTTCGCCTACAATTGCATTAGAGAGCAATTGGACAAACGAGCGATGTTGATCAACAATAGGATGTCCTTGTTGCGTTAAATCAAGGTGTATTTCGCTAATACGCTTATTGAATCGCTCAGCATAATTGTCATTGGCGATTAATTTTTTAGAATACATTTTTCGTCGTCGGTAATTGATACCAAAAGAAAAATAGAAAATAATTCCAAAAATAGGAACAAAGAATACTAGGAGTAAATAAGCTAATGTTTTGGAAATCGAATCCGTGTCATAAATAATTCGAATAGACACGAGAATTGCAATGATAAAGTACGCGACTTCCCAATAAATGATCCACTCTGATTCGAAAAATAATGACATCATAGTTTGAATTCTTTACGATAAAGTAAATGTATTTGCCTTAAAAAGCAAACCTAAATTTAAGCATTCTTTTTCTAAACTTATCTATGTTTACCTCTAAAAACACTTTGATTCGCTTTACTACAATTCTTTTATCTATTATATTTACTTATTCTAGGTCTAATGAAAGACTACGTTGTTTTGAATTAGCTTTTCACAACTAAAAAAACTTTTTCCAGGCTATAATTGATACTGTCCAAATCAACCTATACATCATATTATTTCATCGGAACTAGAACAAGATTAAATACCTCTTTATCAAGCTCATTTTAACGCAATCGCTCAACTCTCATAACAAGTCTTTTGATTTCAGAACTATTACTAATTTCACCAAATACAGTACAGATAACTCGAAATAATTCACCTGTACTTTTAATAGTAATAAGAGTATCATGAGATATAACATAGCCTGAAGACAGAGTAAAGCCGCCTTGTTTATTTACATTACCCCAATTCTCGTTATCTAGATACAGATAATCGATACTAGTACGAAATGATTTACGCTCTCTAAATATATCATTATATGCTGTAGTAGTAATCATAGTATCCGCTTGATTTTTATGTGACCTGATTTGTAAATACATATCTCCAGCCCTCGGTTGATCAGTCTTTAAAATTCGAAAACTATAATTTCCAAGACGAATAACCGAATTTTCTGTAATAGCATTACTTATATACACTGTCTTTACTACAGAAGAATCATTAACATCATATACTATCCAATTGTTATCCTTATTAGCAACAACATACAGATGTTGTCCTGGATAAATAGTAAATTCAGTTACTCTATCTGGGTTTTCTCCTCCAAATTGTAAAAATTGGGTTCCTAGCGTTCTTACAACTAAATTTTGTTTAGTTGATAAATTTTTGATGTTGTACATCCTTCCAAAAGAATCTCCAGAACCTTCAATTGAAGGTAGATAAAATACTCCCTCCCCACTGTTTCCTCGATAACTAATATTATAATCATCCTTTTGAATCGCATAAGTTGCATTTGTTATTTCGCGATAGTTAGCCGCAATAGATCCTTGTACAGTTAATGTACTGGTAATTTCAGTCGTATTTACACCCAATTGTGCATAACCTAAACTACAAGCATTCATAAAAATAATTAATACTTTTTTTTTCATGTGTCTTTCATTTAAAGCGCAAATAAATTGACAAAATGAAAAAAGGTTACTCCAAAGTATCAAAAAGGAAAAACAATTTTAATTGTATCTTTTTACAAATGGTAAAACAGCTATACCTAGATGGTATTAAACAAAAAAAAGAGTAGTTATCAACGAACTACTCTTTTCTTTTTTCTCATTTTTAGCGATAAAAACGATAAATATGGGTAAAATTATCAGTATCTGTTATTTTTAGCTGATAGGCTTGATCACTCAAAGGTAAAGCCTCAACCTCTACTGAAAAACTATTGTTCGTAATAGTATCTACTGTTAATACCGAGGTATTATTTGCGTTATAAACAACAGCCGATTGTATATTTTTATTTGCAGTAACCTCAATTTTATCTACGGGTATATCTTTTGAATCATCCTGTTTGTATTCAAATTCATGATACCTTGTAATCGATACTTTAAATTTCACCTCTTTGAATTCAACAAATGCATTATAGTATCTTTTTCCCATCTCTCTTTGCCCAGCTGCATCAAAATGAATCTCATCAAAAGCATTGTTTGGTTTATCAATTACTGTAGGAAATGCTGGATCCGCATAACGAGTATTATTCACTCGATTAGGTGTGTCTTTAATAATTGCTTGCTGTACCTCTCTACTGGCATTTCTACTTACCCAGTAAGGAACCATTCCTCCTAAAATAAACGGAACCTCCTGTATATTTTGTTGATGAATATCACTTCTCATGTCAGTAATCATTGTATCCAATGTTTCTTGATAGGGAGCCCATCCAACGTTTGCCTCTCCATGATGCCATAAGATGGCAACGACTCTACTTCCATGGATATTATCCAATACATAATTTACGCGTTCTATCGCATCTGTATAAAGATTTCCTCCTTTTTTCCAATTTGCAATACTACTACCTGAATATCCAGCAGGAATAATAAGTACTTTTCGGTTAGAATTTTTCAAAATTTGTGTTGCATATAAATTAGAAAACGTAACTGAAAAACTATTTCTATCCGTACTTTTAGTCCAGAAATCTAGTGCTGGTTTTGCTTTATCAATGCGGTAATCCATCCCACTTTGTCTGTGTATTGCATATACTTTAGCATGCACTGTATCCAACTGTACATCTAAAGGGTATCCATAATGAGTATTGGATTGCCCTGCTACTAAAATTACGTCATATCCTTCACTTGCATCTAAACAAGGATCTACATTTTGTTGTGCAACTGAAATGTTGACAAAAAATAACGTTATAAAAAGGTATAAATATCTCATCTCAATTATTTTTTAATTATTTTAATATGTTCTATCGTATAATCTTCCAATGTAACACGTGCTACATACAAACCAACTGGCAGATTAGCTGTTGCGATAGTTATTTCCGTTTGATTGTACGAATGATTAAACACAAGAGATTGACTGTGGTTATAAATTTCCACCTGTTTAATCTTTTGAATAGATACAAGATTTACAACATCTGTAGCAGGATTAGGAAACAATCTAGTTGCATTAGATTCAATATCGATAGGCTGTTCTGGTACAGCTAAAGTTTGAATAGCTTGAGGTTGTCTATTTGTATCTGTTAAAGTACGATACGCATTAAAATAACGGAATCCCATTTCTCTTTGTCCATCTGAATCGAAATGGATGTCATCAAAACCATTATTTGGTTTATCAATTACCGTTGGAAATTCTGGATCGGCATAACTGGTTTTGCTAACTCGATTAGGTGTATCTTTAATAATTGCTTGTTGTACACCTCTACTCGCATTTCGACTTACCCAATATGGCACCATTCCACCTACAATAAAAGGAATGTCTTGTCCCCCTACTTGATGAACATCGTTTCTCATATCAGTAATCATACCATCAAGCGTTGTTTGATAGGGATTCCATCCAACATTCGCTTCTCCTTGATGCCATAATATGGCCACTAGTTTGCTTCCTGGAACATTATCCAACACATAATTTACACGTTCCATTGCATCATTGTAAAATCGCTTACCTTGGGTCCAATCCGTAATACTACTTCCAGCATACCCACATGGAATAATAAGTACTTTTCGATTATTATCTTTCAGGTAAGTATTGATATACAGATTTGAAAAGGTAGTAGCAAAGCTATTTCGATTCGTTTGTCGTGTCCAGAAATCAAGAACTGGTCCTGCTGGATTGATTCTAAAATTCTTACTGTCGTGTCGTTTTAGTTCATATACACGAGAATTTACCGTATCCAATTGTGCATTAAGTGGATATCCATAATGTGTATTAGATTGACCAGCAACTAGAATGACATCATACGATAGTTCATTAGCATCAAGCGCACAGGTTGTGTCTTGAGCTTGGAGTGCATTACTTCCTAACAAGAGTAGAAAGGCACATAGAAACGTTAGTTTTCTTCTCATTATTTTATATTTTAATTATTTTAACTACAAAAGTATAATATATTTTTAAGTTTTAACAATTTTTAAAATAATATAAATCCATTTTATTTTAAATTATAAAAACATTCTCTAATAGAGATTATATAAGCGAGAAAAATGGCAAAATTTGTTTTGTTTCAAAATCAAGAAATGATTCATAAGTATTAGGTGCACTCTTTATAGATTATGGTAAGTCTAAAAAACTCAGGTAGGATTAGTTTTAGTATTTCGGAATAGGATGTATTGGATACGACCCTTCTCCTTCCTTCGTCAGGATGACAAAACTGGAAGAGATTTTTTAATTTTTCAGGGTGACATACGAATCGGAAAAGTCTACTTAAAAAAACACTCTTTTTGATACTGTCCCCCAAGTTTTGTACTTGATTCGTTACTTCGTATACTACTTTAAAAGGAGGAAAGGGATAAAAACAAAAAAGCCTCCTAAAAAATTAGGAGGCTTTTGAGCCGATAGAGGGACTCGAACCCACGACCTGCTGATTACAAATCAGCTGCTCTAGCCAGCTGAGCTACACCGGCAACTTATTGCCTTGCAATACTTAATTTTCAAAATTTGAGCCGATGGAGGGACTCGAACCCACGACCTGCTGATTACAAATCAGCTGCTCTAGCCAGCTGAGCTACACCGGCGACTCAAATTGCCTTGTAATATTTAATCTTCAAAATTTGAGCCGATGGAGGGACTCGAACCCACGACCTGCTGATTACAAATCAGCTGCTCTAGCCAGCTGAGCTACACCGGCGACTCAAATTGCCTTGCAATACTTAATCTTCAAAAATTTGAGCCGATGGAGGGACTCGAACCCACGACCTGCTGATTACAAATCAGCTGCTCTAGCCAGCTGAGCTACACCGGCGACTCAAATTGTATTGCAATATTTAATCTCGAAAATTTTGAGCCGATGGAGGGACTCGAACCCACGACCTGCTGATTACAAATCAGCTGCTCTAGCCAGCTGAGCTACACCGGCGACTCATTTTTCGAGTGCAAATATAACACGCTTTTTCAATCTTCCAACTGATTCCGCGTGTTTTTTTTCGCTTTATTTTAATTACAAGTTGTTTATTTTTTCAACTAATTGACCTGCAATATTTTCCAACTTTACAAAAACACCTTTAAAATGTGCTTTTTTGTTTTCTACTCCTTTTGCATTGATGTCAACGATCAATTCGTCGAAACTTGTCAATGCTTCTTCAATCAATGCAGATGTTTGCTCTGTAGCACCATCTGTTGTCAATTCGTGGATATAAATTGCTTCAATGATATCTCCCAATACTTGGTGAACATCTTTCTTAAGTCCTCTTACACTTGCCATAATAATTTATTTAAATTTTAAACAAAAGTACATATTATCTTTTCGATATCGGTGGTCTAATCGATATAAATTTCTAACAACGTTGCATGACCAGTTGCAACTAAATTTTTCACTGATGCAGGAATCAATACCGTCTGACCTTTCTTAATTCCACACGTCAAAGTATTAATCTGAAGCTCACACGCCCCTTCTGTACAAACATAAAGGTAAAAGCGATCTAGTGGCTTCTCTATTTCATATCGTTCTTCTAAAGGGATTAAATTAACCGTAAAAAACGGGCACGATACCACAGGGTTTGCTTGATTAATGTCTTTCGTATAAGAAAGTACAACCTGTTTTTTCTCGTAATTAATCGCCTCTAACGCTAAATCTACGTGTAATTCTCGGGTTTGTCCTTCACTATCGACCCTATCCCAATCGTACACGCGATAGGTAATATCAGATGTTTGTTGGATTTCAGCTAACAAAACTCCGCCTCCTATGGCATGAACAGTTCCCGTTTGGATAAAAAAAGCATCACCTTTTTTTACGGGAATCTCATTTAAAATAGCAGGTAATGTCTTGATGTGTAAATGTTGTAAATAATCTTCTTGGGTC
This sequence comes from Myroides gitamensis, assembly GCF_029894455.1. NCBI lineage: Bacteria > Pseudomonadati > Bacteroidota > Flavobacteriia > Flavobacteriales > Flavobacteriaceae > Myroides > Myroides gitamensis. The sequence goes on along the minus strand of NZ_JARYHN010000001.1, from coordinate 130,034 downwards.
ACCCCTTCCTTAAAATCTACTACCACTCTAGCACCAGGATCGGCTTGCATGACATACCACATTTCGGTTTTCCCCAAAGAGTTATGTCGTTCTCGCGCTAATTTATCATTGGGATGCAACTGAATCGATAAATCCTCCTTTGCATCTAAAAACTTAAACAACAAAGGGAATTGATATCCAAAAGTCGATACAATATACGAACCTAAGATATCTTCTGGATAGGTTTTAATCAGTTCTTCTAAGCTTTGTCCTTTATAACCGCCATTGGAAACAAGGCTGACATTTTCTGGAACATTCGAAATTTCCCAGCTTTCTCCAATTGAATCAGAAATCTGCTGTTTACCTAAAACAGTATGTAATTTCTCCCCTCCCCAAATTCTATCTTTTAGGATGGGTTCAAACATCATTGGATATTGTATAAAACTCATAGGCTTAACTTCTTCCTCATTTTGCAGTAGTCCACAGAAGGAACACTGCATAAAACAAGACGCAAATGTACAACTTTTAATGAATACTAAGTATGTTAAATCCCCTCCCCTTTAAAAGTTACAAAGTTTCTAGAAGTTTCATATAAAACCACCTCTAAATCTTTATCTTTTTCAATAAAAGGTCTTAATTTTTGCCAAATCACTACTGCAATATACTCTGCAGTCGGAATTAGATTTTTGAATTCTATAACATCCAAGTTTAGGTTTTTATGGTCAAAAGCCTCTTCAATCTCCGATTTTATCAAATCAGACAAGATTTTCAAATCCATCACAAACCCTGTTTCAGGATCAACTTCTCCCGTCACATGAACGATTAATTCGTAATTGTGTCCGTGAAAATTAGGATTATTACACTTGCCAAATACAGTCTGATTTTGCTCATCTGACCAATCTGGACGATGTAAGCGATGGGCTGCATTAAAATGTGCTTTACGGCTAACTGTTAATCTCATGATGTCTTAGATTTTATGTGCTTCGATATGCGGGTAAAACTTAGCAAAAATAATCTTAAACCAAGCAGTATACAATTGAGGATTCGCTTCCATGTCATTTTTCACCTCTTCAATTCCCATCCATTTCCACGCTTCTACTTCTTCAGGGTTAATTGTAGGTTCTCCATTATAATACCCTACCATCACATGATCAAATTCATGTTCCGTTAGCCCATTGTCAAAAGGTGCTTTATAAATGAAATGAAAAACATCTTTTAACTCTACTTCAAATCCCATCTCTTCTCTCAATCGACGTGTCCCAGCTTCGATATTGGTCTCCCCAACTCTTTGATGACTACAACAAGTGTTTGCCCATAATAAAGGTGAGTGGTACTTCTCCGCTGCACGTTGCTGTAACATGATTTCATTTTTATCATTAAAAATGAATACAGAAAACGCTCTATGCAACAAAGCTTTTTCATGAGCCTCTTGTTTGCCCATGGTACCTATTTGTTCATCTTGCTCATTAACTAAAATCACTTGCTCTTCAATCATACCTAGTTTCAAATTTATTTCACTTCCAAAAGTACAAAAAACAAAATAGGAAACCAATGCTCTCAAAGAGTTTAAAAATTGCATTTTCGCTTTGATACTTTCTAAAGATTACTGAAATTCCGAACTTCCCTACATTTTATTTACCTTTGTTTCTTTTGTGAGACCTATGGAAAGATTAATCAAACTCATTTGGGATTTTCGCGGTCCTGATGCTGAAAAAATAGCGGATCATCATGTGATTCATTTACGCGAATTTGTCGCTATGGAAAAACTACCATTAACCCTTATAGACAAGCAAGTACTAAGTGATGTACACAGCATTGCTTATCTCGTTGTTAATGATGAACAAATGCGCACCTTGAGAGATGTATTAAAACCACATCGAGGAGAATTATACGAGCAATAAATACTCCATTTTAAAAAAAGTTATATTTACAATCAACGTTTCTTTATCGTTTAAAAAACGATACATTAATTTATAACATAAAAAATCCAGTGTAGAACTTACACTGGATTTTTTTATTTCTTTCCTTGCGTTTTATATATACTCACAAGGGATTTTTATTCTTAATTTGCTTCTTTTGTAATAAACTGAATGCGCATTAATCGCAATTCTTCCGTATCATATTCACCATCAAATTCGGCCATTGCGGTTTTAATATTATCGGATTCAGAATCCATGAAGTAATCGTAGATTTCTTCTTGTTGATCTTCATCTAATACTTCATCCAACCAATAGTCGATATTCAATTTAGTTCCGGAATATACGATTTGCTCCATTTCTTTCAATAAGGCATCCATATCCAATCCTTTTGCTTTCGCAATATCGTCCAAAGACAATTTACGATCGACACTTTGAATAATATAAAGTTTCAAAGCAGAATTAGCTCCTGTAGATTTTACGACTAAATCATCTGGTCGGATAATATCGTTTTCTTCTACGTAATTTTTAATTGCATCAACAAAATCTTTCCCAAACTTTTTCGCCTTTCCATCACTCACTCCAATGATGTTTGCCATTTCCTCTAAAGTAATTGGATATTTCAAGCACATCTCTTCTAAAGAAGGGTCTTGAAAAACAACAAAAGGAGGAACACCAGCTTTTTTGGCTACTTTTTTACGTAAATCTTTTAAGAGATTAATCAACACTTGGTCAATAACAAGTTCCGCTCTTGGCGCATCATTTTCAACTGCACTATCTCCATCAGCATATTCGTGATCTTCTGTCATCAAGAAAGAAACAGGAGTTGAGATAAAACGTTCCCCTAATTCTGTCAATTTCAAAACGCCGTAAGATTCAATATCTTTTTTGAGATAACCCGCTACGTTTGCTTGTCTAATTAAAGCCAACCAAAAACGTTCGTCTTGATTTTTTCCAGAACCAAAGAATGCTTGTGTATCTGTTTTATTCACTTTCAACAAAGCATTTAACTTTCCTAAAAGTACAAATACAATTTCTTTGGTTTTGTATACCTGTTTTGTTTCACTAATGATCTTCAACACATTTTGAAGTTCATCTTTCGCTTCACTTTTCTTTTTCGGATTGCGAACATTATCATCCATATCCGCACCATCTCCATGTACTTCGTCAAATTCCTCTCCAAAATAATGCAGTAAAAATTTGCGTCTTGACATGGATGTTTCAGCATAAGCGACTACTTCTTGCAGCAAGGCGATTCCAATTTCTTGTTCCGCAATTGGCTTCCCAGCCATGAACTTTTCTAATTTCTCAATATCTTTATACGAGTAATACGCCAAGCACCATCCTTCTCCTCCATCTCGTCCAGCTCTACCTGTTTCTTGGTAATAGCTTTCCAGCGACTTTGGAATATCGTGATGAATAACATAACGTACATCGGGTTTATCAATTCCCATACCGAAAGCAATCGTCGCCACAACCACATCGACATCTTCCATCAGGAACATATCTTGGTGTTTGGCTCTGGTTTTAGCATCTAATCCCGCATGATAGGGAACAGCACTAATTCCATTTACTTGCAATACATTGGCAATTTCTTCTACTTTTTTTCTACTTAAGCAATAAATCACACCTGATTTTCCTTTTCGCTGCTTAATAAAGCGAATAATATCACTCTCAATGTTTTTCGTTTTGGGTTTAATCTCATAGTATAGATTGGGTCTATTAAATGAGGCTTTAAAAACATTAGCGTTGGGAATTTCGAGGTTTTTCAGAATATCCTCTTGTACTTTGGGCGTAGCAGTAGCTGTTAGACCAATAATGGGAATATCGCCTAATTGTCGGATAATATTCCTTAGGTTTCTATATTCTGGCCTAAAGTCATGCCCCCATTCTGAGATACAGTGTGCTTCATCAATAGCGACGAAAGACAGCTTTACCTCTTGTAAGAAGTTGACATACTCTTCTTTGGTTAGTGATTCTGGGGCTACATATAACAATTTTGTTATTCCTTGCTTAATATCTTCTTTTACCTGGTTTACTTCCGTTTTGGTCAAAGAAGAGTTTAAAACATGGGCAATTCCATGCTCTGTAGACAAGCTGCGAATAGCGTCAACTTGATTTTTCATCAGAGCGATCAACGGAGAAACAACGATAGCTGTTCCGTCTAAAACCAATGCAGGTAATTGATAGCAAAGTGATTTACCACCACCTGTAGGCATAATCACAAATGTATTGTGCCCGGAGATAATACTTTTCACCACGTCTTCTTGAAGACCCTTAAACTGGGAAAAGCCAAAAAATCTCTTTAACTCTTTGTGCAAGTCAATTTCAATTGATTTCATTTAATTTTGTATGGTATTTTACATAAATTTGCAGTACCTAAAGATACTAATTTTCTTTGGTGCAATCCTAATATTTAACATTCTAGTCATTTTGAATACACATACCACCATATTAGAGCGAGCAAAAAAAACTTTACTATCTGAAAGTGAAAGCATTAAAAAGCTCATCGACTACCTAACGGAAGACTTTTCAGATGCTGTACAAGCCATTTTAAACTGCAAGGGACGTGTAGTTGTAACGGGGATTGGAAAAAGTGCGTTAATTGGAAGTAAAATTGTCGCAACATTCAACTCTACGGGGACTCCATCTCTCTTCATGCATGCAGCAGAAGCTGTTCACGGAGATTTGGGATTACTTCAACCCAATGATTGTGTGATTTGCATTTCCAATAGCGGAAATAGTCCTGAAATAAAAGTATTAACTCCCTTACTTAAGCGCTTTGGCAATACCCTTATCGCCATCACCGCAAATGAAACTTCATTTTTAGGGAAAAAAGCAGATTATGTTTTACTATCAAAAGTAGACAGAGAAGCGGATCCAAACAACTTAGCTCCGATGGATAGCACAACAGCTCAATTAGCATTAGGCGATGCATTGGCGGCTTGTTTAATTGAATGTAGAAACTTCACAACCAATGATTTTGCCCTTTATCACCCAGGTGGTGCCTTAGGAAAAAAACTACTTTTATTGGTCAAAGATATCTTAAACAATCAAAACAAACCGATGGTTTCACCAACCTCTTCGATTAAAGATGTAATCGTAGAAATCTCGCAAAAACGATTGGGTGTAACGGCTGTAATTGATAATAATACGTTAATTGGCATTATTACAGATGGTGATTTACGCAGAATGTTACAAAATAATACTAGTTTTGAAACCATCCAAGCGAAAGATATCATGAGTGCGAATCCGAAAACCATTGAATCAGATCAATTGGTTTCTCAAGCCTTATCGATATTAGAGGACAATTCAATTACGCAATTAATTGTAACTCAAGCTGGAGAATATCAAGGTATTATCCATTTACACGACATTTTAAAAGAAGGAATAGTATAACAAAATGGCAAAACAAAAAAACTCAGAAAAGGCAATGTCCTTTTTAGACCATTTAGAAGAATTAAGATGGCTATTAATCCGCGCTTCCGTTTTTATTTTAGGAGGGGGAATCATCGCTTTCTTTTTCAGGGATTTTATATTCAATAAAATCATTTTCGGACCAAAGAACAGCGACTTCGTTACCTATCAATTCTTCTGTAAAATTGCACAGTACTTTAATTTTGATGATAGTTTTTGTCAACAAGAACTTCCTTTTGAAATCCAAAATAGAACCATGGATGGGCAATTTTCTGTCATGATGTGGACGTGTATTACAGCAGGTTTCATTATTTCAGTACCTTTTATCTTATGGGAAATATGGAAATTTATTAGTCCAGCTTTATACTCTAAAGAAAAGAAATACGCTAAATTCTTTATTGTTATTTCTTCATTCTTATTCTTTTTAGGTGTTTTATTTGGTTACTATGTAATTACGCCTTTATCAATCAACTTCTTAGTAAACCTTCAAGTAAGTGATGTGGTAAAAAATGATATTGACATCAACTCTTATATTGGGTTAGTAAAAACCACCTCTATCGCTTGTGGACTTATTTTTGAATTACCTATTATCATGTATTTCTTATCGGTTCTTGGTTTAGTTACCCCACAATTTTTAAGAGAATACAGAAAATATGCCATTGTATTAATTCTAATTTTAGCAGCAATCATCACTCCTCCGGATGTGATTAGCCAAATTATAGTTTCTATCCCTTTGTTGATTCTATATGAAATTAGTATTTATATCTCTAAATTTGTTCAAAAGAAACCTAAAACGGAAGTTTTGGCACCAAACAATAATGACTAAGTATGAAATTAAGAGCAGATAATATTGTCAAGATGTACAAAAAGAGAAAGGTTGTAAAAGGCGTTTCTGTTGAAGTAAATCAAGGAGAGATTGTAGGGTTATTAGGCCCTAATGGAGCTGGGAAAACGACTTCGTTTTATATGATTGTCGGATTGGTAAAGCCTAATTTCGGTCACATCTATTTGGACAATATGGACATTACCAGTTTCCCGATGTACAAAAGGGGGCAACATGGTATTGGTTATTTAGCCCAAGAACCATCGGTGTTTCGAAAATTAAGTATCGAGGATAATATTTTAAGTGTACTTCAATTGACCAAGCTTTCTAAACAAGAGCAAGTGGCTAAAATGGAGTCTTTAATTGCTGAATTTAACTTAGAACACATTCGCACAAACCGTGGGGATTTGTTATCTGGAGGAGAACGCAGAAGAACAGAAATTGCTCGTGCTTTGGCTACCGATCCAAAGTTCATCTTACTCGATGAGCCTTTTGCAGGGGTTGACCCTGTTGCAGTAGAGGATATTCAACGTATTGTTGCTAAATTAAAGAACAAAAACATCGGAATCTTAATCACCGATCACAACGTACAAGAAACGTTAGCGATTACAGATAAGACTTATTTAATGTTTGAAGGAGGTATTCTTAAAGCTGGAATTCCAGAAGAACTAGCAGAGGATGAAATGGTTAGAAAAGTATATTTAGGTCAAAACTTTGAATTGCGTAAAAAGAAATTAGACTTCGACTAGGTCTACTAGTACCTGAATGAATTTTAGTGCTCTTTTACTGTAATTAGTAAAATATTGCTACTTTTACTTTTATTCAACTTAACAAAGTTCTACTTTTGCAAAAAAATTAACAATGAAATTAAGAAGCTCATTTGCTGTATTACTCCTCTTAACAGCTGTATTTCTGACGTCTTGTGCGTCCAGAAAGTCAGTAGTTTACTACCAAAACGTAGAAGATGTGTTAACGAACAATAATACAGTTACCAATTTTGAAACACATCTGCAACCAGATGATTTACTAATGATTATTGTATCAGCTCAAGATCGAGAAGCAGCTGCTCCCTTCAACTTGTTAAATACAATGACGACCAACCCCAATAACGCTGCGGGTACAGGTCAAATGCAACAACAATTATATCTCGTAGATAACAAAGGAAACATTGAATTCCCGGTCCTTGGAACGCTTAAAATAAGTGGGTTAACAAAAAAAGAAGCCATTGATTATTTAACGACTGAAATCAGTAAATATATCATTCGCCCTATTGTTAACATGAGAATCATGAACTACAAAGTTACGGTACAAGGCGAAGTAAACAGACCTGGAATCCACACTGTTGTTAGCGAGCGTTTGACGCTTTCTGATGCGATTGCACTTTCAGGAGACATGACTGTTTATGGAAAAAGAGACAATGTTCTTGTGATTCGCGAAGTGGAAGGAAAACGCATTCCTTACCGTGTAGATATGACTAAAGCTGATTTTATTACCTCCCCTTACTATTACTTAAACCAAAACGATATTGTATATGTCGAGCCTAATAAAACAAGAGTAAACTCTTCTGTTGTAGGTCCTAACCTTACTTTAGGTATTTCGGCACTATCTTTATTAGTAACTATAATTGCGCTGTCAACTAAATAAAAGAAATGGAAGGAAAATTCGACAATAGTGAAAATGTAAACATTAATATTCGAGAAGAATTAGAGAAATATATTGTACACTGGAGATGGTTTGTAGTTAGTGTTTTTATTACATTGGTTCTGGCTTTTATCTACCTTCGTTATACAGAAAAGACCTATAAAGTTAATACAACTATTATAGTTAAAGACGAAAAAAGAGGAGGCGGTATTTCTACTGAGCTTTCTGCATTCGCAGATTTAGGAATGCTATCAGGAGGCAAGAGTAACCTTGAAAATGAGACTCAGATTTTATCTTCTCGTACTTTAGCAGAGCGAACAGTGCGTCGTTTACAATTGAATATTTCTTATATCAATGAAGGTCGCGTTGTTAATAGTGAACTTTACAATAATAGTCCTATTGATTTCAATTTCATCGAACGTGTATTTGATTTCGATCAATTGAGCTATACATTCTTTGTAAAAGATATCTCCGATACTTCATTTACACTTTTAGACAAACAAAAAGTTAAGTTAGGTACTTTTGAGTACAATACTCCTATTGAAACTATTTTAGGAAAGTTAATTGTAACAAGAAACCAACCTAAACCAATTTCTACCCTCAAAAAAGGAACTGAAGGAGAAACTGAAGAAAGCGAAGAAATGGAAGATGTCAGCAATATTACTGTTGAAATTAAACCTATTGAAAAAGTAACTGATTACTTTGTTAAAAGTGTTCAAATCGCTCCTACAGATAAGTTTTCTAGTATCCTTGACCTATCGTTATTAAGTCCAACTCCTGCAAAGGCAGTGGACTATTTAGATAACTTAATCACCTTATACAACGATGCTGCTATTGCAGATAAGCGTTATATTTCGGAAAAGACTTCTGAATTTATTGATAGTCGTTTAAAACTCATCACAGATGAATTAAGTGATGTTGAAAAAACAGTAGAAGGCTATAAATCAAAAAATAGCATTACCGATATTCCTACTGAATTAGGATTATACTTGCAAAATGCCAATGTTTATGACAAGCAAATCATTGAGAATGAAACAGAATTAAAAGTAGTTTCTTCTTTGATTGATTTCTTGAGAAGTAGCAAACAAAATGAGTTATTACCGGGTAATATCGTTTCTTCGGATCCGAGCTCTAACTCGTTAATTAATCAATATAATACCTTAGTCTTAGAACGCAATAAGATTTCATCTAGTTCTACGGATTTAAACCCTGCTGTCATTCGATTAGACGATCAAATTTCCGCAATGAAAGCTTCGGTATTAGCGAGTTTAAATCGCTTAGAAAGTTCTTTAAAAATCACGAAGAAGGAATTAGAAAGCAAAGAGTTTGAATTACGTTCAAAACTTTCTCAAGTACCGAGACAAGAAAGAGAATTTAGAATTATCGATAGACAACAAAAGGTAAAAGAAGCTATTTACTTGTACCTTTTCCAAAAAAGAGAAGAAACAGCTATTACTCTAGCAGCTACTGATCTTAATGCAAAAGTGATTGATACGGCAAAGAGTTCAGATAAACCTGTTTCACCTAAAAAGGCAATTATTTTATTAGCGGCCTTAATCTTAGGAGGTTTAATTCCTTTTGCAGTGATTTACTTGCGTTTACTATTGGATACGAAAGTAAAAAATCGCTTGGATATTGAGAATAATACAGATGTACCGTTTTTGGGAGATATTCCGCATTCGGATGATCACGAAAATATCATTGATTTATCTAGTCGATCAAGTTCAGCTGAAGCCTTGCGTATTATACGTACGAACTTAGAGTTTATGTTAGGGAATGTGAAAGAAGGAATGGCTAAAACCATTTTCCTTACCTCAACGTTTCCAAAAGAGGGAAAAACCTTTACCTCTGTAAACTTAGCTGCGACAATTGCACTTTCTGGTAAACGTACGCTTTTAATTGGGATGGACTTGCGTAATCCTCGATTAGATGATTACTTGAATCTACCATCAAAAGGAGTATCAGATTATCTTTTAAGAAAGAATATTGATATTGATCAATTCATCGTAAAAGTGGAAGGATACGAGAATTTCTTTACTTTACCAGCAGGAACCATTCCTCCAAACCCAGCCGAGTTATTGATGGGTAATCCAATTCAGGCGATGTTTACCAAACTAAAAGCAGAATATGACTATATCGTTGTGGATACAGCACCTGTTAGTTTAGTAACGGATACGTTATTGGTAAGTAAATTTGCCGATACCTTTATCTACGTAACACGCGCTAACTACCTAGACAAACGCATGTTAAAACTTCCGACAGATTTACACCGCGAAGGCAAGTTGAAAAACATGTCTATTATCTTAAATGACACAACAACCATGAAAGGATATGGTGGTTATGGATATGGATACGGCTATGGCTACGGTTATGGACACGATGTCTTAGAAGATAAACGTCCATGGTGGAAAAAGCTTTTGAATTTAAAATAATGAAATAAAACACAGAAGGCTGGCATAGAAATATGCTAGCCTTTTTAGCAATATCACTTTTTAAAACCTTCAAAAATAACAATAAAGCAATTTTACTCAGGCATATTATAAACTTAACAATTCTACTGTTATATCACTGAATTACCACGTTTTTTTCAATGCTTATGCTTATATTTGCTTTATAATTTTACTATTTAGACTCAACATATACAACAATTATATTGTTATCATTTAAATTGAACAAAAATGACACAAAATTCTAAAATCCTTTACACGTTTACAGACGAAGCTCCAATGTTAGCTACGTATTCTTTCTTACCGATTGTTCAGGCTTTTGCTCAGACTGCAGGTATTGATGTAGAAACAAGAGATATTTCTTTAGCTGGACGTATTTTAGCAAATTTCCCTGAGTTTTTAAAAGAGGAACAAAGAATTGGCGATGCTTTAGCTGAATTAGGAGAGTTAGCAAAAAGCCCAGAAGCAAACATTATCAAATTACCAAATATTTCTGCTTCTATTCCCCAATTAAACGCTGCGATTAAAGAACTTCAAGCGCATGGATTTGCTGTTCCTAATTATCCTGCGGAGCCTAAAAATGACGAAGAGAAAGAAATCAAAGCTAAATATGCTAAAATTTTAGGATCTGCTGTAAACCCTGTATTGCGTGAAGGTAACTCTGACCGTAGAGCACCAAAAGCAGTAAAGAATTACGCAAAAAAACATCCACATTCAATGGGAGCTTGGGCTACAAACTCACAAACGAGAGTGGCATCTATGGCAGATGGTGATTTTTATGGTACTGAAAAATCAGTAACTGTTGCACAAAATGCTAAATTCAAAATTGAATTTGTTGGTGCAGATGGTTCTACCAAATTATTGAAAGATTATGCTCCTCTTTTACAAGGAGAAGTAATTGACTCAACAGTTTTAAACTTAAATAAATTAAAAGCGTTTGTTTCTGAATGTAAAGAAGAAGCAAAAGCGAAAAATATTTTATTCTCTACACACTTAAAAGCAACCATGATGAAGGTTTCAGACCCTATCATTTTTGGAGCTGTAGTAGAAGGATACTTCGCCGATGTTTATGCAAAATACGCAGCTGTATTTGCTGAATTAGGTATTAGTCCAAACAATGGTTTAGGTGATTTATATGCTAAGATTGCAGGACACGCTTTAGAAAACGAAATTAAAGCTGCTATCGATACAGCTATTGCACAAGGACCAGCTATTGCAATGGTAAATTCAGATAAAGGAATTACAAACTTACACGTTCCTTCTGACGTAATTGTAGATGCTTCTATGCCTGCAATGATCCGTACTTCAGGTCAAATGTGGAATAAAGAAGGAAAACAACAAGATACATTAGCAATTATTCCAGACCGTTGTTATGCGGGAGTATATGAAACTGTAATCGAAGATTGTAAAGCAAATGGTGCTTACGACCCTACAACTATGGGATCAGTGCCAAACGTTGGTTTAATGGCTCAAAAAGCAGAAGAATACGGATCTCATGATAAAACGTTCCAAGCTGATGCAGTAGGATCAATCCGCGTTTCTGATGAAAACAACAACGTGTTCTTTGAACAAGCTGTTGAAGCTGGAGATATCTTCAGAATGTGTCAAACGAAAGATGCTCCAATCCAAGACTGGGTTAAATTAGCTGTGAACCGTGCTCGCTTATCTGAAACACCAGCAATCTTCTGGTTAGATGAAAACAGAGCTCACGATAGAGAATTAATCAAAAAAGTAAACGAATACTTAAAACAATACGATACAACAGGTTTAGACATCCGTATCTTAAGCCCAATTGAAGCTACTAAAGTTTCTGTTGAGCGCATCCGTCAAGGATTAGATACTATTTCTGTAACAGGAAACGTATTGCGTGATTACTTAACTGATTTATTCCCAATCTTAGAAGTTGGTACTTCTGCAAAAATGCTTTCAATCGTTCCTTTAATGAACGGTGGAGGATTATTCGAAACAGGTGCTGGTGGATCTGCTCCAAAACACATCGAACAATTCATCGAAGAAGGTTATTTACGTTGGGATTCATTAGGAGAGTTCTTAGCTTTGGGTGCTTCTTTTGAACACTTAAGCCAAACTCAAAATAATGCAAAAGCATTAGTATTAGCTGAAACATTAGATGAAGCTACTGCTAAGTTCTTAGATAACGATAAGTCACCTGCTCGTAGAGTTGGATCTATCGACAACCGTGGGTCTCATTTCTATTTAGCTATGTATTGGGCTGAAGCATTAGCTACTCAATCGAAAGATGTAGAATTAAAAGCTAAATTTGCACCTATCGCTAAAGCAATGAATGAAAACGAAGCGAAAATTAACGAAGAGTTAATCGGAGCTCAAGGTAAAGCGCAAGAAATTGGTGGGTACTATCAATCAAACCCAGAAGCAACTGCAAAAGCAATGCGTCCAAGTGCTACATTAAATTCAATTATTGATACTATCTAGTCAATAATCTTATATATAAAAAGGCTGTCTTACTCCAAGACAGCCTTTTTTTATCACTATAAAAAAAAGGACTGTTTTTACAACAGTCCTTTTTATTTTTATTATTTAACTCCTAAATAATTACTCGGAGTAATTTGTTTTAATTCTGTTTTTATTGCATCACTTACTGCAAGTGTTTCAATAAAATTGTGAATTGATTCTTTGTTGATTACTGTATTAGTGCGTGTCAAATCTTTTAAAGCTTCGTATGGATTTGGATATCCTTCTCGTCGTAAAATAGTTTGAATTGCTTCTGCTACTACAGCCCAATTTCGATCTAAATCTTCAGCAAATTTATCTGCATTTAGCAAGAGTTTATTCAATCCCTTCAACGTAGATTCAAAAGCGATGATTGTATGTCCCATTGGCACTCCAATATTTCTCAAGACTGTACTGTCCGTTAAATCACGTTGCAATCTCGATAAGGGAAGTTTTGCTGCTAAATGTTCAAAGATAGCATTCGCAATTCCTAAATTTCCTTCTGAATTTTCAAAATCAATCGGATTTACTTTATGAGGCATGGCAGAAGAGCCAATCTCACCCGCTTTAATTTTTTGTTTGAAATAATCCATGGAAACATACGTCCAGATATCGCGATCTAAATCAATCAAAATCGTATTGATGCGTTTCAGTGCATCGAAGAAAGCAGCAAAGTGATCGTAATGTTCAATTTGTGTTGTAGGGAATGAATATTTCAATCCTAAACTCAATTCAACGAAATCCTCTCCAAATTGCTTCCAATCATTTTTCGGATAAGCTACATGGTGTGCATTGAAGTTTCCTGTTGCTCCACCAAATTTCGCAGCAAACGGCACGTTATTCAACAAGCGCAATTGCTCTTCCAAACGTTGTACAAATACTTGAATTTCCTTTCCTAAACGCGTCGGAGAAGCTGGTTGTCCATGTGTTCTTGCCAACATAGGAACATCACTCCACTCTTGGCTTAATTCTTTCAGTTTATTAACTACTGAAAGGAATAAAGGCATATACACTTCATGAAAAGCTTCTTTTGTTAATAACGGAATAGAGGTATTATTGATGTCTTGAGAAGTTAATCCAAAATGGATAAATTCTTTGTATGACTCTAATCCTAAACGATCAAAAGCATCTTTGATAAAATACTCAACGGCTTTTACATCGTGGTTTGTTATTTTTTCTTTTTCCTTAATCCAAAGGGCATTTTCTGCTGTAAAATCTTTGTATAATTTTCGTAACTCTGGAAATAGATTAGGGGAAATCCCACTTAATTGCGGAAGATTATATTCACATAGCGCAATAAAATATTCTACCTCAACTAAAACTCTATATTTGATTAGAGCTTCTTCTGAGAAGTATTGTGCTAAGGATTGGGTTTTACTTCTATAACGTCCATCAATAGGCGATATAGCATTCAGTTCTGTCAGCATCATTTAGATTGTGTTGTTAAGAGACAAAGATAATATTTTTTACGCGGTTTGCTTTTTTGTTTTTTGTGATTTTAATGGGTTTCTGCCTATTATTTCAATAGATACACTATTACATGTTTCTATGTATGAATCAACCTATAATGGGCGAATTTTCATCCACCCCTACATAGGACTCAACGCCATTACATCAGCATTAAATTGCTTTAGACCACTCTTTAATTGCGTCTTTATTCATTTTTACGTAATCTAGATTATTTGCTTTTTCAGCTAAATCTAGTGCCACTTTTGCTGTCGCTACGGCTCCGATTTTATCCCCTGCTTTTGCTTGAATTTGAGATTTCAATCGAACAAAATAGTATGGTACTTTCTCTCCTGATTTATCAATCGCATTATTAATCCACGACAAAGCTTTAGATAGATCCTTTCCTGTCAAATAAAAATACTCAGCTGCGGCATAGTAATCTACGATTTTAGGACCTTCAAAAGTTTCAGTAATGCTTTCCATGGCTAAGTTATCGGTTGGCACTTTGAAACGCACTGGAACTAAACTGCGCTCCCACATGATTTCCAAATCTGCGTAATCAATATTTACGTTATTAATCGCCATGGTAAACGTTTCGAATTTACGGTCTAAGTTTTGCACCTTTACTTTCGTAGATAATGCAATTTTAGATTCATCCCATTTTTCTGGTAATCCCCAATTGTTGGTATCTTTATAAAAAATCACCTCCCACTCCTCTACTTTTGGAATGGTATAAATTGCATACGATCCTTTCTTCAATACTTTCCCGTCAATTTCCACATCATTAGCAAAAGAAACAACTGTATTCATATTGGCACCTGTGCGCCATAAACGTCCATAGGGAACTAAATCACCAAACACCAAACGTCCGCGCATATTAGGTCTAGAATAATCAATTTTGACATCTGTTAGCCCCACTACCTGATGCACTTCTGATTTTGTACTTGTTGGCGGTGTTTGCACTTGTGCTTGCGCAACGGATAAGGCAAATACGGCCAAACTGGTAATAACAAACTTTTTTATCATTTTACTTGTATTTAATGGTCCAATTTATTTTTTGAATTTGAAGGATACAATTTATTAATTAATCCCCTGATTTAGTCTTAAAATAAACAAAAAAAAGCGACCGAAATTTTCGATCGCTTTTTTGTTTATCATTTATTTTCCTTTTTGAATACCACCTTCTAACCACGCTTTGTATTCTTCCACATCTGGAGTATATCCAACGGGTTCAGACAAACGTTGTCCTTCTGCATCCAACACAATATAGTACGGTTGTGCATTGGCATGATAGTGCTTCATTTGGAAATCACTCCATTTATTTCCGATGGTTTTGATTTTCTTTCCTGTTGTTTCTGATATGTATTGCTCATTTTCTGGCAATTCTTTTTTATCATCTACATACAATGAAATCAAGACCACTTCATTTTTCAATACAGCTAAGATTGCGGGATCTGACCAAACATAATCTTCCATTTTACGACAATTCACACAAGCGAATCCTGTAAAATCTAGCAATACTGGTTTATTTACTGATTTGGCATACGCCATTCCTTGTTCGTAATCGGTGAAAGCAACGATGTCATGTGCACCGTACTTCGCTCCTTCTGGTAAAACTTCTGTTGTAGAAGCTCCTCCTGATCCACCTTTACCACCTACGCCATAAGGACTTTCTGAGTATGTCATCGGAGGCGGAAAACCTGAGATAATCTTCAATGGTGCTCCCCATAGTCCAGGTACCAAATAGATGGTAAATGTTGTAACGAATAATCCCATGAATAAACGTCCTACGGAAATACTATCCATTGGGCTATCGTGTGGTAGTCGAATCTTACCAAATAAGTACAAGGCCCAAGCTCCGAAAATGGTAATCCAAATCGCTAAGAACACTTCTCTTTCTAACCAATGTGCTTGTAATACAAGATCGGCATTGGATAAAAATTTAAATGCTAATGCTAATTCTAAGAATCCCAAAGAAACTTTTACTGTGTTTAACCATCCACCAGAGCGTGGCATAGAGTTTAACCATCCTGGGAACATCGCAAATAACATAAATGGAAGTGCTAATGCTAAAGAGAAACCTAACATTCCAACGATTGGAGCAATTCCACCTTTAGAAGCTGCTTCTACTAACAAAGTTCCTACGATAGGTCCAGTACAAGAGAATGAAACAATAGCTAAAGCTAAAGCCATAAACAAGATACCGATAATACCACCACGATCGGCTTGTGAATCTACTTTATTCGCCCAAGAATTGGGTAACATAATTTCAAATGCTCCTAAGAAAGACGTTGCGAACACAACTAACAACAAGAAGAAAATGATATTAAAATATACGTTTGTTGACAATGCATTCAATGAATCTGCTCCAAAGATTGCGGTTACAATCGTTCCTAATACTACATAAATTAAGATGATTGATAAACCATAGATAATCGCGTTTTTAATTCCTTTCGCGCGTGTTTTACTTTGTTTTGTAAAAAAACTCACGGTCATTGGAATCATTGGGAACACACAAGGAGTCAATAAAGCTGCAAAACCTGAGAAGAATGCTAAAATGAAGATGGTAAATAATCCTCTTTTCTCTTCTGATTTAGGAGCAGTTGCTTTTGTATCCGTTGCAGCTGTTTCGCCTTCTTTTGCTGTAGTTGTCTTATTTTCATAAGCCTCAAAATTCTCCACTTCCGTAACCTGAAGTGTTTTTAAGTCATATACAAACAAATTACTTTGACTGATACAAACATCTAAACACACTTGATATCCTAATTCTACTTGAATATTCGGTGTATCAGCGTTAGTTAATTTAATTTCTTGTACCAATTGAACAGGACCTACAAAATAAGTCTCATCTACTTCAAAGATATCGTTATAAACGGTTTTTGTTTCACTCTCTTTGGCATCACCAACGAGTTCGTAATTTCCATCTATATTGTTGTATATAAATTCGGTTGGCAAGGGTCCTCCATCAGCTGTATATTGGGAGTACATATGCCATCCATCTTGAATAATACCATTCCATGTGATGGTATATTCTGTATCGGATTTCTTTTCAATTTTCGTTGTCCATTTAGCAGGATTTTCCATCATCTGCGCCTGAGCCGTGAAAATAGATATAAAGAAAAATAGCAAATAAGCTAATTTTTTCATACGGTTAATTTAATTTTTAAAACATTAGTAGTTGTATTTCTTACTTTAAATCGTTCATCCATTCGACTTCCAATAATCCATACAATAGTATCACCTGAGCACAATAACCAAATATTTTCTTTTTCTATTTGGGTCATTTTCTCATCTTTTACATATTTCGAAATTCGCTTTGTTCCTTTCATTCCAAAAGGCACGAAATAATCTCCTTTCTTGGGTTTGCGAATCAGCAACGGAAACTGCAATTTATCTCGGTCAAGATAAGCACATAAGGGATCCGTCGTCAGTTCAATTTCATTTCTTTCATAATTAGTTGATGTTAAGCATATTGGTTGTGTAATAGTTTGGTTCTCTTGTATATAGAAAGAATCCTCTGCCTCTTCTGCCATTTTGCTTTTTAATCGCAGTAAGAGGTATCCTCTATCTTTAATCAAGCAATAGTTTTCTGCCAGAATTTTCTTTCCTGTTTCTGCCTTTACTAAATCCGCAATATCGTTCCACGCTTTAAAACCGTAAGGTTCTAACCATTTATACAAATAGGCTTTAGGTAATGACAATTCACTTAATTCTTTTAAGGGAAATAAGAGGTCATCCCCTTGTTTCAGCACTACTTTCTCAAACATCATTTGATGTGCATCCTCACTCATTTGATGTGCTTCTTTCAAAAATCCAATGGTCTGTTGGAAAGTTTGATCCATGTGCTGATTGATTTCCTTAAAAACAGGCAAGATATTTTTTCTTATTTTATTTCGCAAATATTTTGTTTGCGCATTTGTATAATCTTCTCGCCAAGTCAGTTGATTCTTATTTGCATACGCCTCAATTTCTGCTCTAGTAAATACTAACAGTGGCCGCCGAATATAGTCTGTTTTCTCTGGTATCCCTAGCAATCCTTCGATGCCCGTTCCCCTTGAAAAATTGATAAAAAAAGTTTCCATCGAATCATCCAAGTGATGCGCAGTCAATAAATATTGATATTTTTCTTGTCTTAAAATTTCTTCAAACCAAACATAGCGTTGTTCTCTTGCAGCAACTTGAATGGAAACTTTATTTTCTGTTGCATAGTGATTGGTATCAAATTCTTTTACAAAAAAAGGCACTTTTAGTTGCGCAGTTAGATCTTCAACAAACTGTTGATCTAAATTACTATCTTCCTCCCTTAAGTGGAAGTTACAATGTGCTACTGCAACATTGAGTCCTACTCGATGACATAAATGTAATAAAACAACACTATCTACTCCACCGCTAACAGCAAGTAAAATAGGGTATTGTATCAATTCAGCAAAATTTGATTCAAGATGCTTTCTAAACTTATTTTCCATGGATTACCTCAACATATCTAGAACAAGCAGTGTATAAATGTTAATCTTTATTCACAATTGTCTAGCAAACTCCAAAAATACCCTTTTTTTCGCGAAAAACCCTTATTCTAGGTTCATTTCTGTGCATAAAAAAACCACAAAATTTAATTTGTGGTTTTATTTTATTCTAACTCAAGTGTGGAATTTTGTGAATAGGTTCTCCATTTTTCAATACAAGCAACCATGTCCTGAGGCACTTCTGAATCAAAGCGAACATACTCTTTAGTAATAGGATGTTCAAAGCCTAAGGTTTTAGCATGAAGTGCTTGTCTTGGCAAGAGCTGAAAACAATTTTCGATAAACTGTTTATATTTTGTAAAGGTGGTTCCTTTTAAGATCAAATTTCCACCATAACGTTCATCGTTAAATAGCGTATGTCCAATATACTTCATGTGCACTCTAATTTGGTGCGTACGTCCTGTTTCTAGACGACAAGAAACTAAGGTCACATAACCAAAACGCTCTAATACTTTATAATGCGTAACGGCCCATTTTCCTTTACTCTCATCCTCAAAGGCAGCCATTTGCATACGGTCTTTCACGTGTCTTCCAATATAACTTTCTATGGTACCTTGATCTTCCGCTACATTCCCCCATACCAAAGCTACATATTCTCTTTCCGTAGTTTTCTCAGCAAATTGACGTTGCAATTCTGTCATTGCCCACTCCGTCTTCGCTACGACTAATAATCCACTCGTATCTTTATCAATACGGTGTACGAGTCCTGGGCGTTCACTGCTATTTAGCGGTAAATTTTCAAAATGGTACGCTAACGCATTGACCAAGGTCCCAGTATAGTTTCCATGTCCAGGATGTACAACCAATCCAGGTTCTTTGTTAACCACTAATAAAGCATCGTCTTCATACACGATATTTAATGGGATATTTTCTGGAATAATAATATTTTCAAAAGGAGGTTGTTTCATGAGTACACGCACAACATCCAAGGCTTTCACCTTATGATTCGACTTCACAGCCACATCATTCACAAAAATATTCCCGTTTGATGCTGCTTGTTGAATTTTATTGCGCGTTGCATTTTCAACTAAGTTCATCAAAAATTTATCTACACGTAGCGGCGCTTGCCCTTTACCTGCTTCAAATCGAAAATGTTCAAATAATTCATCTTCTAAATCATCAAACACTTCATTTACATTTTCTTGCATAAGTTATTTTTCTTAATCAATATCGGGTGCTACATCCAATTGTTCTGCAGAAAGACCCGCTTTTCCATCTCCTAAAACGAAGTCGATTTTAGAGTTCTTCACTACTAAATCTCCCTTTTTCAATTTCTTACCATTTTGATGTACTTCCAAAACAACATCTTTACCAATAAACGTGGCATAGGATCTTGTTCCTTCTTTTAATCCCATAGAGGCAATCGTAGCGCTCGCTTGTCGGTACGTTAACTGTTCTAATTCTGGTAAAATCACTTTACCATACCCAGCCGCATTAATTTTAACGTAGATTTTTCTATTTTCCTTCACGCTAAAACCTGGCATAGGATCTTGTTCTAAAACAGTTAGAGGAGGGAAATTTTTATTGTAATCCAGCGTATCCAAGACAATCATACGCAATTCTTTTTGATCCAACGTCTGCTCGGCTTGATACGTATCTAGCTTTAATAAATTGGGTACTTCAATTCGCTGTCCGTGATTTGTCGTTACTTTCAACCATTTCAATAGGCCTAGTACCCCCACAATAGAGATGATGATGGCTGCTGCCAAAGAAATTAAAAAGCTCTTACTTTTAAAAAATTGAACTAATTTCATAGGGTTAGATTTTTGACAAAGATATAAAATCGAAAAGATTTTTTGTTTCTGTGTTTTATTATAAATTTGTTTGAAACAATTCTTTTATAAATCTAACCTCAACATCCTGGGTATATGAAGCACGTAGCAATAATTATGGGAGGCTATTCAAGCGAGTTTGAAATTTCGCTGAAAAGTGGTCAAGTTGTATTTGACACATTGGATCGCACAACATACACACCGTATAAAATCCATATTTTTCGCGATAAATGGGTCTATGTAGACGAGCACAACGAGGAATTCCCAGTAGACAAAAATGATTTTTCTGTATCATACAAAGGGCAAAAATTAACCTTTGATGTTGTTTTTAATGCCATTCACGGCACACCTGGTGAGGATGGTTTATTGCAGGCGTACTTTGAATTAATCGATATGCCTCATACCTCATGTAATGCTTATCAAGCCGCATTAACCATGAACAAAAGAGATATGCTTTCTGTTTTAAAGCCTTATGGTATTAAAACAGCTATATCCTATTATTTGAATGAGGGAGATGATATCAACCCTGAGGCAATTATTCAACGTGTTGGATTACCTTGTTTTGTTAAGCCTAACCGTTCAGGATCTAGCTTTGGTATTTCTAAGGTTCATACAACCGAAGAATTAGTTCAAGCAATTGAGGTTGCTTATAAAGAAGACAATGAAATTTTAATTGAGAGCTTCCTTAAGGGAACAGAAGTTTCTGTAGGTGTAATTAATTATAGAGGTGATGTTATCGTCTTACCTATTACTGAAATTGTCAGTGAAAATGACTTTTTTGACTACGAAGCAAAATATTTAGGTAAATCTCAAGAGATTACGCCCGCTCGTATTGACGATGTAATTAAAGCAAAAATAGAAGATATTGCGGTTAAGATTTATCGTATTTTAAAAATGGATGGATTTTCGAGAAGTGAATTTATCATTGTTGGAGATACTCCCTTTTTATTAGAGATGAATACCGTTCCTGGTTTAACTAGAGAAAGTATTTTACCTCAACAGGCAGCAGAAGCTAAAATTTCATTGCCCGATTTGTTTGACAATGCAATAGTTTTAGCTTTGCAGAAATAAAGACTCCCAAAATATGAGAAGAGCTGTTTTTCCAGGATCATTTGATCCTATTACCAATGGACATTACGACATTATCAAACGAGCTTTGCCTCTTTTCGATGAAATTATCATTGCGATTGGTGTCAATGCGGATAAAAAATACATGTTCAGTTTAGAAGAACGCAAGGTTTTTATTGAAAAAACCTTTGCAAATGAACCAAAAATAAAAGTAGAGACCTATCAAGGGTTAACTACCGATTTTTGTCATGAAAAAAAGGCTCAATTTATTTTAAGAGGCTTGCGAAATCCGGCGGATTTTGAATTTGAAAAAGCAATTGCACATACCAATCGCTTTTTGTCAAAAATTGAGACGGTATTTTTACTTACTGCTGCAAGTACTTCTTTCATCAGCTCAAGTATAGTACGCGATGTGATTCGAAATCACGGAGATTACATCAGATTAGTACCCGAACCTGTACGAATATAACAGATAAAAAAAAGTCGCTCAAGAGCGACTTTTTTATTTTATTCACTAAGCAAACCTGCTTCTTCTACTAAAAGTTTAATATTTTCATAGGAATTGGACATTGCTTCTTTGATTTGTTCCTTATCAAACCAAACTACTTCTTCAATTCCCTCCTCTGCTTGCCCTATTAATGCGCCATCATAGGACGTGCTCATCTCAAACCAACTGGTAATTTTCAATCGATATTTTCCATTTCGCTTAAAGATATGGTAGGTTTTGGGAAGTTTTTTGATCACTTTCAATTCTCGAACCCCCGTCTCTTCCTCTACTTCTCTTACTGCTGTATCTGCTATTTCTTCATATTTCTCAATTCCTCCCTTAGGTAAATCCCATTTACCATTTCTCTTGATAAAAAGTACTTTCCCTTCTGCATTATACACAACACCTCCACCCGCTTTTTGAACAGGAATTTTTTCTTTTAGCCTTTTCATCATGGCTTTTTCGTCTGGATGATATAAAAATGCCTTATCAATTTTATTTTGAAAATATTTAATGATAATTTTGTCAATATCAACACTGTCTAACAAGAACAACTGAAAATCGGTTTCTTTCTCAATTTTATCAGTTAGAAACAACGGTTTATCGTTTACAAAAACTTTATACATTTGTATTATGATTTTTACTAAAGAAACAGCTCAACAAACTGCCGAATTACTTCTGCAAATTAACGCAATTAAATTAAATCCAAAAAATCCTTTTACATGGGCTTCTGGATGGAAATCTCCTATTTACTGTGATAACCGTATTACACTGTCTTATCCAGAGATTAGAAAATACTTAAAAGAGGAGTTTGCAAAGCATATTGTAGCAAAATATGGTAAGCCTGATGTAATTGCTGGTGTTGCAACAGGAGCTATTGGAATTGGCTTATTAGTAGCTGAAGCCTTAGAATTGCCTTTCGTTTATGTTCGTCCTGAGCCTAAAAAGCATGGAAGACAAAATCAAATTGAAGGACAATTAGAACCAGGAAAAAAAGTAGTTGTAATTGAAGATTTGATCAGTACAGGAAAAAGTAGCTTACAAGCTGTTGAAGCTTTAAAAGAAAATGGAGCTGATATTGTAGGTATGGCTGCTATCTTTACCTATGAATTTCAAATTTCTAAAGATAACTTTGCTCAAGCGGGTGTTGAATTGACGACCTTGAGTAACTATACTTCTCTATTAGAAAATGCAGTAAAACAAAATTATATCTCTGCTTCTGATTTAGAGACACTACAAGAATGGAGAATTAATCCATCAGAATGGAATCAATAATTAAAGAAATAAAAGTATGCAATTAGAAAGTCCAAAAGTAAAAGTAGCGCAATCCGCTGAATATATATTTAATGCATTATCTGACGTAAAGAACTTCGAAAAGTTAATGCCTGAATCGATTGCTAAATTTGAAGTAACTGGAGAGGATTCTTTCATCTTTGCTTTGAAAGGAATGCCAGAAATCAAATTAAAGAAAAAAGAGGCCACTCCAAATTCTCAAATTGTTTTAGGAGCTGCAAGTGATAAATTACCGTTTACCTTAACTGGAAACATCACAGAAGTTGACGCGAACAATACTGAAATTCAACTTCTATTTGAAGGAAGTTTCAATCCTATGATGGCTATGATGGTGAAAGGGCCTATCGGAAAATTCATTGAAGCGCTAGCTGGAAACATGAATAAATTATAAAAAATCTTTAATTCTGACTGAATATTATATTCACTTTATAAAAGATAAAATAGTATAAAACAGCAGTACATCTCCATGTGCTGCTGTTTTTTTATTGCTTCTACACTACGATTTCTTTCGTTTTTCCTTATATCACCTACCTCAATCCTCTTCATTTCTATTTCTCTTCCTTTTCTGATAAACAAAGTTTTCAAACGTTGTAAACCTATTCTTATGCTTCCTTGTTTATCCAAACAAGGAAATAAAATTCCATCTTTTTAAAAAGATGTTCTTTTGTTTAAAAAATCACTATCTGATACTTGTTTTAACGAAATATCTCTAATTAATTCTTGTATTTAAAATAGCTTTACCAAACTCAATATCAATTAATTACATTTCAAAAAGTCATTACTCCTCTTTATCAGGCGAAATATAAAATGAACTGTATGTATATCAAACTGAATGAAGCATAGCTCCTATCACAATATAAACTTTCTGAAATTTTAAAACAACATATGAAAAAATATAAACTTACAGAGGAATCTATGATTCATAAAGGCTATACACTTTGGCGTATAGAATATATAGCCACTGGAGCCAAAGGAGGCTGGGTTGAAAGCGAAAAAAACCTAAGTCAGTTGGGAGATTGTCTGATTTTAGACAATGCCAAAGTTTATGGCGATGCAACAATTAGTGATCATGCCATAATTTGCAATGAGGCGGAGATATATGAACAAGCTTCTGTATACGGTCATGCTATGGTTTCTGAGCAGGCCTCTGTCTATGGGAATGCCCAAGTATATGAAAAAGCCCGTATCAAAAACAACACTCAAGTATCTGGTAATATTCATGTTAAACAAGAAAAGATTGTAGCTATTGATAAACGCTTATTTGACGATTCATCGACTTGGAATGAAATCAATTCGCTCGTTTCCTTGAAGCTTATTACGACACGAATTCCAGCGTCTGAATCTCTTCCTCTTTATGCTAATGGAAGACATCAGATTCAAGTTCAAGTTCTATTAGAAGCCTTAGATATCCAAGGCAATTATATTTCAATTCCTTCCCATGAGATTTTCAAGAACATACAATGGGAAGATGAGAATCATACGCCATTAAACGATATATTTTTATTTAGTGATATACCTGGAAAATATGTCTCTTCTTTAGCTGTTGAAAATGAAAATGAAATAACAGAACGCAAAATCTCTAATTGCCTATTTTACCTGTCTACCACTCAGGTTTTAGGAAAAATAAAACTTCATGCACGCTGCTTGATGCATCATAAAACAGTCCCTTTAGATGAAAGAACAGAAGATACACATACAAGTAATCATCTAAATATCGTATCAAATTCTCTGCCTATACACCTTGTAGAGGCTCGTACGTTTCAACAAAAAGACATTACTGTAGAGACCATTGAAAAAATAAGACCCGACTCTTACAATTCAATTCTAAAGAGCTATTATGTAAACTTTTCCTCTAACACTGATTCTATCAGCGAAAGTACAGATATACAAGATGAATATTGGTTTAACTATAGACAAAAAGGAAATTACAAAGCCTGTTCCACCACCACAGACAACTCTGTTAGAATTAATTATTGGGCTCGGTTCACGACAACCTTTCATATTACAGACAAATGGAAGATCACGATAACAGAGAAAAATCATGAGAGATCAGGTGCATGCTTCTGGGTCTATCGCGTATGGCATGGAGCTTTATGGGCTAATCATATATGGAGAAAACCTATGGTTTTTAATCTGTATGATCAATACGGGAACCATGTAACAATAAAGGTTAATGTTTTGGAAGATGCTGTATTAGAATTTATAGTTGTTTCTCCATAGATAGTAGCTTACTAAATAACAACAAAAGGAAGCCCAGGGCTTCCTTTTGTTGTTATTCTTTATAAAAAATGGTATTATTTCAATTCTACAGTATATTCTAATACTTTTGGATTGTTTATTACATCTGACATTTTAAATTCTTTGACAAATGATTTACCATCTTGTGCAATTAAAGCGTCTGGATAAGATACTGATTTGATTGCTTGTTCGAAATTTACTTTAATGCGATACGTAAACATCCCTGCCATTTGCCCGATTTCACCTAAACCTTTTTGTAATTCTTCCGGTTTCACTGATAAGGTACGTTTTAATGATTTTTTCTTCCACTCAAATTTAGATTTCTTCACAAACTCAGGAGCATCTAATTTCTTGCCATTTCCTTCACCTAAAGCACTTAATTCCGATAGATTAACCAAAGAAGTATTCAAATCTGATGCATTTTTCGCACTAATTTTCAAACCAATATTCCCAATAGAATCATTCATCATCACTCGTACGCGAAGGTTTTCTGTTTTCTTTAATAAATTGGGATTTGCTTTTAGGATACTATCTTTCTTTTGTTCTGGTTTTTTACTTTCTAACAAACTAATATCTAACAATTGTTCTACCGTCAATTCCTCTCCATTAATTAGATCTAATGCCTTTTTTACGTCTTTAGACATTCCATTTGCACTGCTCGGCATTGTTTGTAGTAACTCAGAGAAATCCATATCCATTGCATAGGTGATTGCTCCTTCTTTTTTTACGGTTACCTCTTCTGTTGTTACACAAGATTGAAATAGAAAGCCAAAGGCTACCATTAATCCAATTACTTTTTTCATACTCTATGTTTTTATTTACAAAAATAGACAAATCTTAGTAACAGTACTCTTTTACTACATCAATTCTCAAACAAGCACTTATTGCTTTTTTCTCACTATTATTCCTTTAGAAAAATAAAAAATCATTTTTTGTTGTTTATATCAAAAAGTTTTTGCAAAATTTGCATTAAAATAAGTTTAACACATAAAAAACGAAGAAAAAATGTTTGTACTAAATTCTACATCGGCATTGTTCACATCCGCACCAGGTGCAGGAGTGTATCTTCGTGGTACTTCTTTTTAGTAAAATCAATTACTTTTATATATGAAAAGCCCGAAGATGTAAATTCGGGCTTTTTTTTGTTTATTCCGGACCCTTTACAGAAAACCCGAATTGACGTGTTGGTCGAACGCCAACGATTTTTTATGTCATGTAAATCCTACATGACCTTTATTGTCAATTAAACAACATATCATGGGAAGGAAACTTTCAGGGAAAGACTTAATTCAATTGGGTTTTCCCCAAAATAATACAATCAATATTGCTTTAGGTACCATTAGTCGTTATAAGAAAAAAGAAAACAAAGACGCGGTACTTAGGGAAGCAAAACAAGTGTTACAGAACCCCGACGCCTATTTAGGTGATGGTATCTGGGGAAAAGTAGCAGAAAGCATGGTCAAGCAAGTCGAAATCAAACGACATGAATTGACTCACACTAGGGCGCCTTTCTCCATTTTTGGAACAGATGCTATAGATGAACAAACCAAATATCAATTATATACTGCTTTAAAATTACCCGTTGCAGCAGCTGGTGCTTTAATGCCCGATGCTCATTATGGGTATGGATTGCCAATTGGTGGGGTTTTAGCCACACACAATGCTGTTATTCCTTATGGAGTTGGGGTTGATATTGGATGCCGAATGAGTTTATCTGTATTCAATTTACCAGCTTCCTTTCTCAAAGGAAAAGACCATCAGTTATTGAATATTTTATCCGATCACACCAAGTTTGGTATGTATGAAACGCATCAAAATAAAGTAGATCACGAAGTATTCTATCGCGATGAATTTAAGAATATTCCCTTTGTGAAAGGATTACTAGATAAGGCCTACAAGCAATTGGGGACATCAGGGAGTGGAAATCACTTCGTTGAAATTGGCATTGTTCACTTAGCAGAAACCAAACCAGAGTGGAAATTAATTCCAGGTGATTATTTAGCTGTTTTATCCCACAGTGGATCGAGAGGCTTGGGCGCCAATATTGCAAAACACTATACTTATTTGGC
The DNA here is from genome assembly GCF_029894455.1 of Myroides gitamensis. Lineage (NCBI taxonomy): Bacteria > Pseudomonadati > Bacteroidota > Flavobacteriia > Flavobacteriales > Flavobacteriaceae > Myroides > Myroides gitamensis. Next base: position 102,443 of record NZ_JARYHN010000001.1, on the reverse strand, counting down.
AACAAAACAATGTCCTATACCAAGTAATGCACAACATTTGGCTTGGTTGGATCTCGACACTCACGATGGTCAAGAATACTGGATGGCGATGAATTTAGCTGGTGACTATGCTAAAGCTTGTCATGACGATATTCACCGTCGCATTGCCAAAGCTTTGGGAAAACAAATTGCTTTTACCATAGAGAATCACCACAATTTTGCATGGAAAGAAGTCATCAATGGAGAAGAATTGATTGTTCACCGCAAAGGAGCAACACCTGCTGCAGTTGGTCAATTGGGTATTATCCCAGGATCCATGACGACAAATGGATTTATCGTGGAAGGTTTGGGAAATGAAGCTAGCTTGCATTCTGCTTCACATGGAGCAGGCCGATTACATTCAAGAAATGTTTGCAAGAGTAAATTCACCAAGAGCGATATTAAAACCGAATTAAAAACAGCGGGTGTACAACTAATAGGTGGTAGTGTAGATGAAGCACCAATGGCCTATAAAGACATTAATGCTGTCATGCAAGCACAAGAAGATTTAGTAAAAGTACTAGGAACCTTTACTCCTAAGTTTGTACGAATGGATAAGTAATATGGAGCGGATTATACAAATTACATCAGGAAGAGGGCCAGCAGAATGTGCTCTTGCTGTTACTAAAATCGCAGCTATTTTAGTCAAAGAAGCGAATCAACAGCAGCTTGTTGCTACCTATTTATCTTCAACTCTAGCAGCATCTGATTCGATTTTCGTTGAAATAAAAGGAACAGATAAGCAAGCTGTTCAAGCATTTATTGAATCATGGTTAGGAAGTATACAGTGGGTTTGTAGCAGTCCTTTGAGGCCCAAGCACAAACGCAAGAATTGGTTCATAGGTATTTTTGAAACTGAACCGAGAGAACAAGCAGTACATTGGGAGGAAAAAGATTTCGCTTATCAAGCGATTCGCAGTTCAGGTGCAGGAGGGCAACACGTCAATAAAGTAAGTTCTGCAGTACGCATCACGCATCTTCCGACAGGTTTACAGGTCATTGCGATGGATAGTCGATCACAGCACCAGAACAAAAAATTAGCCAAAGAGCGATTGCTTCTTAAATTGGAACAATCCAAAGAGAACCACGCAGAACTCGTGGAAAAACAAACGTGGATGAATCAATTACACATAGCAAGAGGAAATCCTACACGCTTATTTATAGGACCACAGTTTAAACAAAAAGGGAGCAATTAGCTCCCTTTTATTGTATTTCAGCACTTAACCCTGCATCTAATAATTGCAAGCATTGTGGTTTTAATTTTTTAAACTCACCCGTCTTAACCGTACATTTTCCAGTATAGTGTACTAATATCGCACATTGCTCTGCCTGTTCTGCTGTATGGTCACATACTTTGATTAAGGTTTCAATTACATGATCAAACGTATTGACATCATCATTATACAAGATAATTTCACTCTGACCATTCAACAATTCTGATACATCAATCTTTTCTTCTACGATTTCTTTTGTACTCATAATATCAAAATTTTAATACAATGACTATCACTTTTTAAACTTCAAAGATACCCAATTATTTTTTTCTAAATGATTTTCAAAGGTTAAACCTTTTTCTTCTGCTGCTTTTTTAATACTTGAAACGTCTTCTGTATAGAATCCACTGAAGTAAATTTCAGCATTTTCTTTCATGGTACGGATATAGTGATCCATATCATTCAATAAAATATTTCGGTTAATATTGGCTAAAACCACATCATATTTAGGTTCTTGAACTAAAATAGAGGCATCCCCTTCAAATACTTCAATATTACTACAAGCGTTACGGGCAGCATTTTCAATTGAATTCAGATAACACCAATTATCAATATCAATAGCATCGACGTGTTTCGCTCCGCGCATAGCAGTCAAAATAGCTAAAATTGACGTTCCACATCCCATATCCAAAACAACTTTATCTTGCATGTCGTTGTTTAAGATTTGGCGTACCATCATATAAGTTGTCTCATGATGTCCTGTTCCAAAACTCATTTTAGGCTCAATTACGATATCGTATTGCGCTTGTGTTTTTTCGTGAAATGGCGCTCGAATATAGCATACTCCATCTACGTCAATGGGATCAAAATTCTTTTCCCACTCCTCATTCCAATTTACTTGTTCGATTTCTTCTTTTCGATAGGTAATGGTAAATTGATCCGATTGTAGAATAAAAATATCTTCTAAAATATCTTCTGTCCACAAGTCTTGTTGTACATACGCACTAACGCCTATAGCTGTTTCTTCAAAACTTTCAAATGCTTTTTCACCTAATTCTGCGATAAGAATTTCTACACCAGGCACTAAAGGCTCTACTGTAAAATGATATCCAATATATGACATGCTGTTTTTTCTTTACTATCTTTAGTTAACCATTTAATAACATTGCCCTTACATTTCAATAACAACGATATAAATGTGGAAACAAAACTAATCTTATTTTTGCAATCTCAACACACGAACACATGAAAAAAATCTATTTATTAATATTGTCGTTACTATCACTTAACGCAATAGCACAAAAGATTGAAACGGCTAATAACGATATTAAATTAGCTCAACTTCCTTATTACAACTTCGGTAAAGGAGTTGGAATTACATCTTCGGATAGTATATTTCAATTAAACTTGCGTTTTCGCATGCAAAACCGCTTGACTTTTATGGAGAATGAAGGGGAAAAAACAAAATATGAAGGAGAGATTCGTCGTTTGCGTTTGCGTTTCGATGGTTATGTAGGGAATCCTAAGTTCTTATACGTAATTCAGTTGTCATTTGCGCCAAAAGATATGGGGAAAACTGTCGAGGGAGAATCGGTGAATATCATCCGTGATGCGGCAATGACTTATCGTCCAAATGAGAATTGGAGTTTCATCTTTGGACAAACAAAACTTCCAGGAAACAGACAGCGTATTAACTCTTCAGGAGCGCTTCAGTTAACGGATCGTTCAATTAACAACTCTAAATTTAATATCGACCGTGATTTTGGTTTGCAAGCTTACTATCACCAAGAGCGCAAAGACAAATTTGGTTATGTCATCAAAACAGCGGTTTCAACAGGTCGCGGAAGAAATTTCCAAGGTTCTGAAAGTGATAGCTATGCTTTAACAGGTCGCGTGGAATTATTCCCTATGGGAAGTTTTAAAAATAATGGAGCTTACTTTGAAGGAGATATCGCGAGAGAAACTAAGCCAAAATTAATGCTTGCTGGTACGTTTTCACACAACAATAATGCAGAAAACTCACAAGGACAAACAGGAACAAAATTATACGAAACGAGAAATCTAAACTCTTTCATGGCCGATGCAATCCTAAAATATGATGGATGGGCTGGAATGGTTTCTTTTATGAATCGAAATGTTGATGATGCTATTACTTCTGGTATAGATCCAGATGGAACTAAACGCAACAGCTATGTATATGCAGGGCACGGAATGGATTACCAATTAAGTTATTTGTTTCTTAGTAATTACGAGTTAATTGGGCGTGTTTCAACTCAAAAAATGAAAACACAACTATACGAGCAATTAAACTTACCTAATACGACTGAGTTTACTGTAGGGGTAACCAAATATTTATGGGAACATGCCTTCAAACTTCAGGCTGAATTGACGTATGATAAATTAGATTTCTACCAAGGATCAAGTAAAAACAATTGGTATTTTAGAATGCAATTCGAAATTGGTATTTAATTCGCTCTTTTAGCATAGGTTTATAACTAAAAGTTTAGTAATCTCAATAGAAAGCTAAAAAATAATTACAATATTCTGTTTTTTTTCTATATATTTATAAGAGTACAATCTTAATTAATTAGCGATGAACAGATTATTTTATTATTTCAGCATGATACTTGTTGGATTAAGTGTGATGGGCTGTAAAGACAAAGCGCCATCCCCCACTCCTTCTGAGGTAGAGACAAGTACTCCAGTAGATCAAGTGAAAATTGATACTGCTATTGACGAATACGAATTGATTTCGCAAGAAACAATAGATAAACTAAACGAAGCTATTAAACGTGAGAAACTAACTTCAGTAGAAGGAATCATGCGATTCTACGCTCCAGAAGATAAAGAAGCAGAAGGAAAATACAGCTATGACATCACCGTTTTACAAATGTCAAATTCATCGCTTACTTTGATTACTTTAACTGAAGAAGGAATAAATGATGATTCGATGCAAGCGAAAAAAGTGGTCATGACTATTAAAGCAAAAGATGGTCACAACCAAGTAACGCAAATCAAACAAAGCTATAAATGCTGGGAAGGACGAGGCCACACCAATTGGAACGCTTCTCACTGCAGTTAACATAATAAAAAAAGTCGTGATTTAAATCACGACTTTTTTTTATCCTTATTCTGCTTGAGGTTGTTGTTGTTCATCATCCCTTTTAGCAATATTCATATTTGGAAATTTCTTTTGAATAGATTGTAAAGCAAATTCATTAATTTCATTCATTGCTTCAGGTGAAGGCAATTTTAATGTTTCTGCATTGTGTTTTAATACTTCTTCTAATAAGATTTGTGTTCTTAATAATTGAAAGTTCAAATCGATTAATTCTCCTGCTACGTCGATATCTCCTAATTTCATCTTACTGGTGTTAAATTAAAGTTTTGTTTTTATCTCAATCAAATTTAACAAAGTATTTCTAATATCTACTACAAAAGCATTTATTCTTCAAAATAAAATTGCAGCGGTTGGCGCAAGTTATAACGAGAAGACATCACCTCTCCATACGCCCCTGCAGAACGAATAGCAACCAAATCTCCACGAACTAATACAGGAAGCTCTACATTCTTACCAAAGCAATCGCTACTTTCGCAAATAGGCCCCACTACTTCGTACTTTTCTGTTGCCTCAACAGGAAGTTTACCTTGCTCCAAACGCTGTATTTGATGATAGGCTTGATACAGTGCAGGTCGCAATAGCTCAGTCATACCCGCATCGAGAATGGCAAAGTTTTTATTCACCCCTTTTTTAATATACAATACACGGCTGATTAAGCTTCCGCAATTAGCTACTAATGATCGTCCTAGTTCAAAATGAACTTGTTGCCCTGGCTTGGGTTCCAAAAAACGATGAAACAAAGCAAAAAAGTTGGCAAAATCTACGATTGCTTCGCCATCCGGATTTTTGTAATTAATACCAACCCCTCCCCCTACATTCAAGATTGGCACTACAATTCCCCTTTCAATAAACCACGTATTCCATTCATTAACTTTTAAACACAAACGTTTAAAAACAGTCCAATCCGTAATTTGAGACCCCACGTGAAAATGCAATCCTACCAAAGCTAACGCACTTTCATTAGAATGAATCAGGGTTAAGCAATCCTCCAATTCGTGCATCATGATACCAAATTTATTCTCATCTAACCCTGTAGTGATATAATGATGGGTATTTGCATCAATATTGGGATTTATGCGCAAAGCAACTGAAGCATGTGTTTCCATTTCTCTAGCTATGGCATCAATGACTTGCAATTCTTCCAGTGATTCTACATTAAAAGCCAATATGCCTTGACTCAATGCCACTCGGATTTCCTTTTCTGTTTTTCCTACACCTGCAAAAACAATTGATTTCGCTTGAAAACCATGGGCAATTGCCGTTTCTATTTCTAGGCCACTGACGCAATCAGCCCCTAATCCTAAGGTGCTAATTTCTTGGAGGATTCTGGGGTTATTATTCGCCTTTACCGCATAGTGAATGTGAAATCCCCATTGATCCGCAGCAGCTTTTGCCGCAGATATCGTTGCTCTGAGCAATGGCAAATCATAGTAATACAAAGGTGTTTCTTCTTTTTTTAGTTGTTCTAATATCGCAGTTGAAATCATAGTTCTCTCTTTAAAATAATCGGTGATGTAAAGCGCGTAAAGCTTCTATTTTGTATTTAGACGGAAGCAAAAGTGAAATATTATGCTCACTTCCTCCATAGGAAATCATGCGAATCGGAATGTGTTTTACCGCTTCCGACACAAGAGTTGCATACCCATTCTTATTTCGCTTAAAATCTCCTACAATACAAACAATAGTCTGATCTTCATCCACTTCCACTTTTCCAAAATGGTTCAATTCTGCTATAATTGCCTGTAAATGTGTACAGTCATCCAGCGTCAATGAAACTGCTACCTCAGAAGTGGTAATCATATCTATGGGTGTTTTATAACGTTCAAATACTTCAAAAACACGTCTTAGAAAACCATAAGCTAGTAACATACGCGAAGAGTGGATGCGAATAGCTGTGATATTATCCTTCGCTGCAACGGCTACAATTTCATCGGGATGATCAAACGTCGAGGAGATTAAAGTACCTGGCGCCTGGATATCCAATGTATCGAGTAGTCGAACAGGAATATTGGCTTTTTGCGCTGGAAAAACACTTTGAGGATGTAATATTTTCGCTCCAAAATAGGCTAATTCAGCGGCTTCATCAAAACTCAAATGAGCAATGGGTTTGGTATTGGATACACAACGTGGATCATTGTTGTGAAAACCATCAATATCCGTCCAAATTTGAATTTCTTCTACCTTTAATGCTGCTCCAATTAAAGAAGCAGTATAATCAGATCCCCCTCGTCTTAGGTTGTCTATTTCGCCAAAAGCATTTCTACAAATGTACCCTTGTGTAATAAACAAGGTTGCTGTCGGAAATTGAGTAAGCTTATCGTTTAATTGTTGTTGAATATAGGGTAAATCAGGTTCCTGATCTTCACTGATTCGCATAAAATCTAAAGCAGGAAGCAAAACGGATGCAATTCCTTTTTCTGTAAGATACTGATGAAAGAGCGCTGTGGACAACAATTCGCCTTGTGCCAAGACCCAACGTTCTTCTACCGAAGTAAACAAATCATTTCCCAACTCATCTAGCAGCGTAAAATGACTTTGGATTAGCGTATGTCCCTTTTCTTTTCCTTCCGTGGTAACAAAAAGCGCATCCACAAATACTTGATAAGATTGAAATAGCTGTTGAATCATTTGCCGCGCCTGAGCTACTTCTCCTTGTGCATAGTGTGCTGCAATCGCTACTAATGCATTTGTTGTTCCTGCCACTGCAGATAAAACGACCAATTTTCGATCGCTCTTTTGCGATTGGATAATAGGCCATAACTTTTCGAATCGCTCAGGACTTCCCACAGAAGTTCCTCCAAATTTTAATACTTTCATATCTTTCATTTACACACAAAAAAAGGGTTTGCCGCGATGACAAACCCTTTGTTATTTTATTTCATTATAAAAAATAAGGATATTGCTCACGATGCTTGACGTAAGTTTATCTTCTTTCCCTTTTTTATAACGATAAATTGCATTTTTCTTCTTTTTAGTATGCAACAAATATATTCACTTTCTCTTTACCTTTTATTTCATTAAAATATTTTTAACTTTTAATTAGTTTATTTTTAATAATTTGATTTTAGTACTACCCTCAATTATTTTTTCATCCAATCTCGTTAATTCCCCTATCCTTGTGTGAAATGAAAGATCAGTATTACAAGAAAAAAGAATAATAGTTTATATTTGCATCTTACTTTTTAAAGTTGTGAAAAGATGGTTTTATCTCCATCATTTTCCTTACTTTGCAAGACTAGACAAACAAACTATGCGAGCTTTACAATCCTTAAATAAATATTTCTATAAGTATAAATATCACTTCCTTACGGGTGTTATTATTACGATCGTTGCTCAGATTTTCACTCTTTATACTCCAAAATTAGTTGGGGATTCGATTCGAATTTTAGAGCAATTAAACACCTTTGACAAGGAAAAAGTTACTGCGCTGTTATTGTCCAATATCTTTTGGATTTTGGTTACGACTTTAATTGCCGGATTTTTGACTTTTTTAATGCGTCAAACGTTGATTGTGATGTCTCGCCATATTGAATTTGACCTAAAGAATGATATTTTCAAGCATTACGAAATTCTCACTCAAAGCTTTTACAAGCAAAATAGAACAGGGGATTTAATGAACCGCATCAGTGAAGATGTTGGAAAAGTAAGACAATACGTAGGTCCGGCGGTCATGTATTCGATCAATACATTAATTCGCTTTGCTGTTGTATTGACGCAGATGTATATCATTTCACCTCAATTGACTTTTTATTCGCTTCTACCCTTGCCGTTATTGGGGTATTTTATTTTTAAACTCAGCAAACAAATCAATGAACGCAGTTTAATTTTTCAGCAGAACTTATCCATCTTATCTACTTTTACGCAAGAGATATTTTCGGGGATGCGCGTCATCAAAGCTTATGCTATTGAACCTAAAAAAGTAGCTGAATTTGAAGAATTAACCCAGAGCAGCAAAGAGAAATCGCTTAAACTAGCTAAAACGGGAGCCTTGATTGGTCCTTTGATGATTTTGTTGATTGGACTGAGTAATTTACTGGTAATTACCATTGGTTCTATCATGTATTTCAATGGCAAAATTCCCGATATTGGAGTCATTGCCCAGTTCATTCTTTACATCAATATGTTAACATGGCCTGTTGCTTCTTTGGGATGGATTTCTTCGATGATTCAAGAAGCAGAAGCTTCACAAAAGCGTATCAATGAGTTTTTAGATGTACAACCTGAAATTTACAATACCAATCCTAATCCTACAGTAATCAAAGGAGATATCACATTCGAACATGTTTCTTTTACTTATACGGACACAGGTATCCAGGCTTTAAAAGATGTCAGCTTTAGCTTAAAACAAGGCGAAACTCTGGCTATTTTAGGAAAAACAGGATCTGGAAAAAGTACGTTATTATCGTTAATCAGTCGTATGTATACTATTGATTCAGGGCGTATTCTATTTGACAGAACTCCTATTGAGGATTGTAATTTAACTGATTTGAGAAAAAATGTTGCCGTTGTTCCACAAGATTCCTTTTTATTTTCGGATACGATCAGCAATAATATACGATTTGGAAAAGAAGATGCGACGATTGAGGAAATAATTGATGCCGCTAAAAAGGCAGTCGTTCATCACAATATTGAGCAATTTGAAAAAGGGTATGACACTGTTTTAGGGGAACGAGGATTGACCTTGTCTGGTGGGCAAAAACAACGTGTTTCTATTGCGAGAGCCTTAATCAAAGACGCTCCTATTCTCTTATTGGACGATGCTTTATCCGCAGTAGATACAGAAACTGAGGAGCGCATCTTAAAACATTTAGAAGAACACAGCAAACATATCACTACGCTCATTGTTACGCATCGCGTATCCTCAGCTAAAAATGCAGATCAGATTATTGTCTTAGATCAAGGTGCAATTATTCAGGCGGGAACACATGAAACTTTAATTAATCAACAAGGATATTATGCGGAGTTACATGAAAAACAATTGAAAGAAAAAGAAATAGTGTAAAAAGTTGGTTTATTAGGATTTTTTTTAGACTTTTGAAAGCTATATATACAAATCAATTAATTGATAGAAGGATTATGAGAGATAACGAAATGTTAGAAAAAGAAGAGATTTTCTCGAAAGTATTGAGAGCGGGTAGAAGAACTTATTTCTTTGATGTAAGAGCTACAAAAGCTGATGATTACTACATAACCGTAACTGAAAGTAAAAAATTCACAGAAGACGATGGATCATTCCACTTTAAAAAACACAAAATCTATTTATACAAAGAAGATTTTGCTGCATTTAAAGACATCTTAGATGAAATGACAGAATACGTAGTAAATCATAAAGGTGAAGAAGTTATTTCTGAAAGACACCAAAAAGATTTCAAAAAAGAATATCAAAAAGAAGATGATGATTCAGTAAACAGTTTTACAGACGTAGAATTTGATGATATTTAATCTTTTATAAAAAATAAATACGAAAGTTCAACTCGATGGGTTGAACTTTTTTTTATCTTTGTATCATCATAATAGGCAATGATGTCTGCCTCGAACCGCCTTGGAGCTGATGACGTCTAGTATACTATAGTTTATATAATCTATACAAAGCCGTTATGAATACAAGTAAAAAAATTAAAGACTTTCTTTTCCATTCCCCGAACAAACCTTTCGTTTGGGTAGTTTTAAGTGTACTTATTGGTAGTTTAATTGGTAGTGCCTCTGCTCTATTTCTATTTGTTCTAGAATACGTTACAACAGTACGTCAAGCGAATCCACTATTCTTATTTGGGCTTCCTGTTGGAGGATTTCTTATTGGCTGTTTATACTACTATTTTGGAGGGAATGCAAACAAAGGCAATAACTTATTAATTCAAGAATACCATCACCCTATAGCAAAAATACCATTTAAAATGGCACCTTTAGTTTTAGTAGGTACTTGGGTTACCCACTTATTTGGAGGTTCTGCTGGTAGAGAAGGAACTGCGGTACAAATGGGGGGTGCAATCGCAGATCAATTCACGAAACTTTTCAAACTAGAGGCTACAGATCGACAAGCGATGCTCCTGATGGGGATTGCAGGCGGATTTGCATCTGTTTTTGGAACTCCACTAGCTGGAACGGTGTTCGCTTTAGAGCTCATGGTTGTTGGTCGTAATAAGTACACTTATATCTTGCCTTTGCTCCTTACTTCCATTGTTTCGCATTATGTATGTTTAGCTTGGGGCATCACGCATACGGTTTATATAGTAGATTGGGTTCCTACTTTAGAACTCTATACACTGCTGAAGGTGAGTATAGCGGGGGTGTTATTTGGGTTAACAGCCATTTTATTTGTTAAGTCAACGGATACCGTTTCGCATTTTGCATCCAAGTTTATTAGTTATCCTCCTTTGCGTCCATTTTTGGGTGGAATTGTCTTTCTTTTTCTTTTTTATTTGATTCAAGATACGCGATTCTTAGGATTGGGGGTAGAAACTATTGTTGATTCCTTTCATACCTCGCAAACCTACAGTGTATTTTTACTCAAAATAGTATTTACAGCTCTTACATTAGGTGCAGGCTTCAAAGGTGGAGAAGTCACCCCTTTATTCTTCATTGGTGCTACCTTGGGTAGCTTTTTAGCCCTATACCTTCAATTGCCTATCGGATTTGTTGCTAGTTTAGGATTTGTTGCTGTATTTGCAGGTGCTACAAAAACTCCACTGGCGTGTATCTTTATGGCTACTGAATTATTTGGAAGTGAAACACTTATCTACACTGCCCTTTGTTGTCTAATCGCCTATTTCATCAGTGGTAAACACAGCATCTATAAATTTCAATTATACCTATAAAACCAAGCTTCCATACGCTTAAACACTAAAAAAAAAGAGCAAAGATTAAATTTTAATCATACAAATATAAAAATATATAAAAAATCATCATTCATTCCTAATAAAATTATCATATTAGCATTTTTACAGCATAATCTTGCCAAAATAATAATTATAAAAATCTTTTAAATTCAAAATCTTTACTACCTTTGCTTCCGATAGAAGTGATTTTATTTTCTGTTTTTTTGAATTAGAAAAGGGGAAAAAATCGGCCCTATTCACCCTATTTTTAAACTATTAACATTACAAACTAGACAACAAAAAGATTGCACTAAATTTTAGATTTATGTTTCACAAAAAGTTTTTTAATCGATTCACATTTGGACAATTGACCATTGCATTGGTTGTGATTTACGTATTGTACTCTATTACCACTTTTGTTCTTTACCAATCAACAGCTAGCATTGTTAATCTTGTAATCTCCGGAATTCTAACATATTTAACAATCTATGATTTAATTCAAAACAAACATACGATTCGTAAAAACTATCCTTTATTTGCGCGTTTCAGATATATGTTTGAATCTATTCGTCCAGAGATGCGTCAGTATTTTTGGGAAGGAGAATTAGACGGAAAACCATTTAACCGTCGCGAGCGCTCTATTGTTTATCAAAGAGCTAAAAACGAAAAACAAACCGTTTCATTTGGTATGCAAGATGATGCTAATCGTATTGGTTACGAATGGGCTGCACACTCTGTATATCCAAAACACGTTTCAGATACTAATTTCAGAACCTTAATTGGAGGTGAAGATTGTAAACAACCGTATAGCGCAAGTATTTATAATATTAGTGCAATGAGTTATGGTGCCTTGAGTAAAAAAGCGATTACTGCTTTAAACGAAGGAGCTAAAATTGGTGGTTTTGCTCACAACACAGGTGAAGGAGGAATTAGCCAATACCACCGTTCAGGAGGAGATTTAATTTGGCAAATTGGTACAGGATACTTTGGTTGTCGTGATGAAAAAGGATTCTTCAGTGACCAATTGTTTGAAGAGCGTTCAAATTACCCTGAGGTAAAAATGATCGAGTTAAAACTTTCTCAAGGAGCTAAACCTGGACACGGAGGATTATTACCAGCTGAAAAGAATACGGTTGAAATTGCTGCAATTAGAAGTATTACACCTCATACAACGGTACACTCACCATCTGGACACACTGCATTCAGTAATCCAATTGAATTAGTACAGTTTTTGGCTAAGCTTAGAACGTTATCAAACGGAAAACCAGTTGGATTTAAAATCTGTATTGGTCGTAGAGATGAGTTCATCGCTATTATTGATGCAATGAAACAAACAGGTATCACACCTGACTTTATCACTATTGATGGTGCTGAAGGTGGTACAGGAGCTGCTCCATTAGAGTTTATCGACTATATGGGAATGGCTTTGAATGATGCTTTGGTATTTGCTAATAAGACATTAATCGAAAATGGATTAAGAGGAAAAATCAGACTTTTAGCTTCAGGAAGAATTATCTCTGCCTTTGATATTGCTAAGACAATGGCACTTGGTGCTGATGCATGTTATAGTGCAAGAGGGATGATGTTTGCTTTAGGTTGTATTCAAGCTTTACAGTGTGACAGTGGTCACTGTCCTGTAGGAATTGCTACACAAGATGAAACCTTATACAAAGCATTAGATGTTACAGACAAGAGAATGCGTGTAGCTAACTTCCACAAAAATACAATGAAAGCTTTAGGAGAATTCATCAGTGCAGTTGGATATGAAAAACCAAGTGAAATTGACCCTAGAACGTTCCATAAACGTGTGGATCACGGTGTAACTAAGAGTTTTCAAGAAATGTACTTCGGAGAATTAGATACGCGTAAAAAAGCATAACTTATTCAATTAATAAAAAAAAAGGCTGTCTTCAAAAGAGACAGCCTTTTTTTATATCCCACCTTATTAAGACTTTATCTTGATCAACATCATTCGTTTACCAGCATAAATAAGAAGAGGGCAGCCTTGTTAGACCACCCTCTCTCTTTCCCTAAAAAAGCACTCACTCTTAACGAGCGAGTGCTAAAACAATTAAAACAAAAAATCAATTATAGACCAAAACCATATTTTATTTTAATTCCCACAGCGTATGTTTTTAATTTATACGCTGCATTGTCGTACACTGCATTGCGTTGTACTAAAGCTTCTCCTTTTACAGCATCCGGTTTATAACCAATTAAAGCGGATCTGTCAGCTTTACTATCAGATTTCTTGATATCATTTAATCCAATATCAAAATACAATCCAAAGTATAGATTTTGTCTTTCGGCTAATTCGTACTTGTATCCTACTTCTCCTACCCAAGCGATTCGCGTATCAACATCAATATCTTTCTTTTCTTTAGGTGAATCAAAAGAGCCCAATCCTCCAAATTCAGGATAAGGTAAAACCAATTCATATTGTGGAAAATATCCTTCGGTTTGCAGCTGATTGAAAGTCGTTTCTACCTCGCTCGTCATACTCAACCCTATCTGAACTCCCGTTCTGAAATACAAATTATTCTCCATTGTATAACCTACTGTAATTGGAATGTTCAGCTGATTTAGTGTTATTTTCTCGCTAACTGAACTGGCTTTGTATCGAAAGATAAAGTTATCTCCTTCCCAATCGGTTACAGGTAAACTTCCTTCTAAGCGACTCATGTCGCTCTTGATGGTATTCATGGTATAAATTCCTCCAATACCTACACTCCATTTGCGAGACAAATGATAATCGTAGTGAAGCCCTGCTCCATAAGACATTCCTCCATCTGACTTCGCATTGTAAGGCAAACTATTTTGAACACCTAAATAACCACCTTGCACGCTAACGCCGACTTCGTGTTTGTTGTAATAGTAACGGCTAAATTGAGCTGTCGCTGTTTGACTAATCAAACACAGACCAAATAGGCTTAATGCATATATAACTTTTTTCATAAAATTCGTTTTAAAAATCAGGCGGAAGCGGTGCTACCGCCTGACAACTATTTAAAATTAATAAACCTACTCTTTCCTACTATTCTCTTACAATAAACTGAACAGATTGGTGTTTCCCTTCTGATTTCAATACTAAGAAATAAGATCCTGTAGTAATTGTAGTTGGTAAATTCAACTCTTTTCTATTGCCATTGAATGATCCTTTACTTACTACTTGTCCTAATACGTTATAAATAATGTATGAGTTTTCATAATCTGTTTTAGAATCTAATACAACATTCAACGACTCTGTTTTACGAACTGGATTCGGGTAAACTTGCAATTCCTCTGCCTGTTCAAATCCTAATTCAATTGGACAAGTTGTAAACTTAGTTCCATTTTTCAAAGTAAGAACAGCGTGGTATGTAGCAGTTGGATCTAGTTTCATTCCATATTCACCTCCTGCAGAATACGCTTGTTGTGTACCGATCAATTCGTCATTTTTAAACCACTCGAATTTCACAAAATTATAGCCTCCGTTTGTTTCTTGATTGTTATTTACTAATAATACGTTTTCGTATTTCTGATAAATAACATTTGTGGTTGCTAAACGTTTCTCTATGATTACATAGTATTTTTTACTCTTCGTGCCATCTTCTGAGAATACTTCGATTTCTTGTCTATGTACTCCATATGTTTTCACGTCTACTACAATCTGAGTACTTGGTTTTACTGTTGTGCCTTTTGGTACAATAACATCTAAGGTTACTGTATTTTGGTTAGTAGCACAATCTAATACCACATACGTTTCATCTTGTATTTTACCATAAGAAACACCGTCTACTAGTAGTTCGGATATTTCCGTTCCATTACTCTTAATGATTAGTGTTCTTGACACTGGTTTAGCTGGCAAATAATTTTCATTACCGTCTTGATAAGCCGTAATAGTTGCTGTACCTACTTGTAATGGTGTAACTAATCCAGCTGGTGTCATGGTTAAGATTGGTTGATCATCAAAAGTCACTTCGTAACGAATTGGCAATCTAGAACTTGCTCTAGCCTCTAATTGGAATGAAGGAGTATCATCTAATATTACAACACTCAATTCATCAAACGTAATCACTTGTTCTGCTTTGACAATTCTCAATTCAGCGTTCAATTCTTTTGTTTCAAAATTCGGACCGTAATCAATAATTGCTTTTACTGCATAACGACCAACTTCTGTTTGATTATTATTAACATAAGTTACCACAGCATTTGGTGATAAATCTCCTGTTACCGCTAAACTTTTCACCGTACCATCATACGTAAATGTTTTTGATGGTAGTGTAACATTACCTACTTCATCTCTAACGATTTCAAACGTTGAAGGTACAAATGTGTCAATAAAGTAATTTGCTCTCGCTGCAAGTGTTCCTTGATTGATTGCATAAACACCTACTGCTTCTCCCGCTGCTCTTCCTAAATTACCTGAAATTGCATTTACATTTCTGTCATTAAACTGCAATCCTTGAAGAGTGTAAGTTAAGATTGGATCAGCGCTTCCAAATATTTTTCGCTGATTTGCAACAACAACAACAAGAGGTGCTTGTTTTATTTCAAACGTAATTGCTGTATCAACTACAAATGTATAGTTGTTATGAAGCGAAGCTAAACTACCTACTGCATAACGGTAAACACGTACGTTCTCACCTTCTACTCTTCCTAATAAACCACTAATTACAGCTGTTGTGTCCGTGAATTTAAATCCAGTTGCTGTATAATTTAATACTGGGTCATCTTGTCCATATACTTTATTCTGTCCTCCTATAGGAGTAATCATTAAAGTAGCTGGAGTAATGGTTAAATTACCTAACTCAAACTGTAAGCGATAATTTGTTGTAGTCGCTATAGTTCCGTTTTGGTAAGCATATACTCCCACATTTTCACCTTGTTGACGTGTTAACGCTCCCGTAAGAACCGCATTTGTATCGCCATTCGTTAATCCTACTACTTGGTAGTTTACGGCTGGATCATTATCACCATATACTTTCGTTTGATTAACCATTTTAATGGTCAATTCTGCAGGAGTAATTATAAAGTTTGCCCCTGTAAACGTAATCGTATAGTTTGTCGATGTTAACGTACCTTGTGTAATCGCATACGTACCGATATTTTCACCTGGCTCTCTTACTAGAGCACCTGTTAATGCTGTATTATCATCATTAAATTGATATCCTTGTCCCGTAAATCCTAAAGTAGGTTCTACTTGTCCATATACTTTAGTCATTTGAGTCGCTTGTACTCTTAATACTGCTGGTGTAATTTTGAAAGTCGCTGCTGTAAAATCAAATGTATAATTAGCTGCACTTAAGCTACCTATACCAATTGCATAATCTCCTACATTTTCTCCAGCTACTCTAGCTAATCTTCCTGTTACTACACTTGCATTATCTGTCAATTTAAATCCTTCAACTGTATAAGTTAACGTTGGATCTGCTGCTCCATATACTTTAGCAAGATCATTCGCAACAACAGTTAATACAGCTGGTGTTACATGTACTTTAACTTCCGTACGTGCACTTTCACATCCATTGATGATACGTTGACTTACCCAATACGTTGTGATTCCAACTGCATTTGCCGAAGGCGTTGGTGCAGTTGTACTTCCCGTTGTTGCATCACCTACATACCACACTAATTCATCTCCACTGGTAAGGTTCGCTTCAAGTACAACTGGTGTATCACCATATGCATAATATATATCTGCTGTTGCAACTGTTGGAGCTTCTAATATAGCTTCAACAAACACCTGCACAGCCGTTCTAACTTCACTTTCACAATTGTTTAATTTTTGTGAAGCATAGTATATTGCTTCATCTCGTAAAGGTGTTGTAGGTGTAATCAAGGTTCCTCCTACAGGAGCATCATACCATTTAATAGCTGTTCCTTCTGCTGTTAAATTAGCAACTGTTGGATTATTAATTAAACAAAATCTCTGTATCGCCTGTGCTTCTGGAGCTGGAGTACGAGATAAATGAACAGTTATTGCTATTCTTTCAGACTCACATCCTACTTGAGGGAAATGACTTGAGACATAATAAGTCGTTCCGTTACTCAATACGGTTGTATCAGGTAAAGCTTCCGTTGCTGTTTCAAATGCATACCATTTACTTTCAAATCGATTAGCCAATGTAACCACTAAATCTGCCAATGTAGTATCTTCACATAATGATTGATCCGCATCCGCAATTGGAAGAACAGGTTGGATAATTTCTATTTGTACCGGTTGACGTGGTGAACTACAAATACCATTGGTCAACTCCACATAATACGTACCTGTTTGCGTAATTGTTGTTAACGCTGTTGTAGCTGTCATTGAAGCAAACCATTTTGCAGTTGTTTCACCAGTAATAGTCATTGGAATATCAGTAACATTTACTGTTTCACAAAAAGTAGATTCATCAATTACAAAACTTCCAAGATCTACTATTTCTACTGCTACTTCTCTTGTAATCTCACATTCTGAATCTCCATCTTTAGCTATTAAAGTATAAGTAGCTGGATCTGTAGCTCTTACATATACTATTCGACGTGAATCTCCAGTATATGCTTCAGTTCCCTCTGGGTTTGTGTATAAGCCCATTAATGGAGCCCATGTATATTGATGTGTAGCCGTAAATCCTAATTTAATATTAGGTCTATTTCTCGAAACGCCACTAGAAGTAAATGAGGTTCTAGTATCCATTCCACCTATTCCTCCAGTAACACTATCAGATGCTCCGTAAACAACACTATCGAATGTAGTAGTTGAATAACGATGTGTTGTTCCAGAACCATTACCTCCGTTTCCAGCATTGTGTACAGTTTCAATAATTAAATTACTTGTACCATCCCACACGAATGGAGTGTTCAATGTAAATGTTACAAAACCTGAAGCTGATGGAGTAAAAGATAGGCTATTATACACGGTTGTCAACGTTGACGAAGTACCTAAACTTGCCGATACCATAGCAGTTATAGTTGTATGTCCCATTCGAATGGTAAAATCTTTACACTGAGAAGCTGCAAAAGCATTTAATTCAAAGGCAAGTGTTTGAATCATACTACCTGCAGTTAATCCTTTTGCTAACAATTCGTCTTTGGTATAAAGCATTTGTGTCTTCACACCTCCATAGTAAGCAGACAGAGGATTTGGATAACTTGTTGTACCTGTAGCCAATGTTCCTGTTCCAAAAATAGATTCAGTACTTCTACCAGTACCAGCATTCAATTCTCCTACTGTTCCAGGACACAACTCTATTGATGTTAGCATACCATTCACCTCTGGAGTAGGTTTTACAACAACTCGTACTGTCTTTTTAACTTTACAAGCACCATTCGATTGAGAAACAGTTAACACATAATCTGTAGTCTCTGTTGGTGAGAATGTCCATCCCGTAGTAGCATTTCCTGTTACTCCTGTAGTTGGCATCCATTCGTACGTATCATAATTTGCAGTTCCTTCAGTAACAGTAACTACATTGCTTGCTTGTTCTCTACAAATTTCTAACTCCGCTGTTGATAATGTAAAAGCTGGTGCTTCAGTTACAGTAGCTACTACTTCAGTACGAGGACTTGTACATCCTACTTCATATCCAATATTATAAAAATAATAATAGGTGGAACTTGCACCCGAAAGATATCCTCCTGTAAGTGTAATTGCATTATCATCACTTACATAAGGAAAAGAAGCTGAGTATTCTCTAATTAAAGATACTCCTGAATAAGCTTTAATTAACATGCGGTAACCTGTACCTGGCTGTACATCAAAATTCATAGGAACTTGAGTCGGTGTTGTTAAACCATTTGCCTGAATATTTATATTCCCTGTAGAATATAATTCGGTTCCTGCACTATTAGTAATTTTTACATTTATAGTTCCACTACTTGTAGCATAAATATTTGCACTTGTAATTTTTATTGGCTCTGTAACAGAGAATACAATACCTGTATCCGTACCTTCATACGTAGAATTATCAGTTGGGGCAACTTTTCCTACATTCTTAATTACTGCATCCGCGGTTGAACTTACCCAATATGATGTCGTTTGTGAAATTTCTGGTGTAACAAATGTATTTCCTGTACCTAATGCAGTTGTGCTTGTAGCTGTTTCATACCATCTTACCAGGCCTCTTTCATAAGTAGCTTGAAGTGTTGTCGTACCAACTCCACAAATTGATCCACCAGTAGAAGAAACTAAAGCAGGAGGTTGACAAAGTGTTTTAAATACTTTTCCTTCTGTCCAAGCACTTTTATCTGTCCCTACGCACACTGATCGGATGTAAATTTTATAATCTGTTAACGGTTGTAAGCCATTTACTGTAGCTGTTAATACACCCGCAGCTGTCATTCCTGTTGCTACACGCCCTGCTGTTTCTCCTGGATTACCTGAAGTGCGAACTTCATATTCATATCCAGTAGCAGGCGCTTGCTCTGGCACCGCCCAAGTAAACGTAACACTATTATAAGCTAAAGTAGCACTATCAACGGTTATCTCTCCTGGAACAAAACAAGTTGGCGTTTTATCTAATTCAACATCTCCTATATATAGATTCAGTTTATTTGCATCTGAATACGCTTGGAAACCAATATAAAACACCCCACTTGTAACTGGTGTAAAATCTATAATTTTCTCAATTGTAGTACCACTCGAACTGGTAGTTACAGTGAACAACTCAGTCGTCATTCCTGTATTCACCGCTGAGGCACCATAACTTACACGTAGTTTTTCAGCCCAATTACCATGCGAATATTTAAATTTCAATCGATAACTTTGACCTGCGACTAAATTAATTGCATTAGTAAAAAACCAATCATCCGCAGCATTCGTACTATGAAAAGGATATCCCATTACTTTTGTACCTCTAAATGGAGTTCCAGATGGTTTATCAAATGATATCCATGTTTTATTATCATCATTGACATTTTGTACTGCTAAACAGAACGGAATATTTGGTGTAGTTACATAATTGATATCCATTACGTAAGGTACGTTCTCGATTGCACAATCCGTTCTAAAGTTTAATACCTCTGTCCATACACTTAAATCAGTTCCAGAACATACAGCTCTCACATAAAACTTATAGGCAGTATTAGACTGTAGTCCATTTACTGTTGCTGTAACTACGCCCGCTGCTGTAGTTCCAGATGCTACACGCCCAGCAGCATCACCTGGATTACCTTCCGTACGAACTTCATATGCATACCCATTTGCTGGTAAACTACGTGAAGCTGTCCATCTAAAAATAGCTGTATTTGTTGTCACACTAGTAAGTATAGCATCAGTTGGTTCAATACAAGCTGGCGATGCATCCACTTTAATATCTCCAATAAACCAAGAAGCCTTATTCGCATCAGAATACGACTGAAAACCAATATAATATACACCACTTGTTGCAGGTATAAAATCAATAAATTTATTTACTGTCGCGTTGGTAGTTCCTGTTTCAATTGTAAATAATTCGTTGGTCATAGCTGTATTAAGAGCTGACGAGCCATAACTTACTCTCAACTTTTCGACTTGTCCTGCATCTCTATACTTAAAAGAAACACGATAGCTTTGTCCTGCTACTAAATTTAATCCTTGCGTATAAAACCAATCATTCGCGGCATTAGTAGCATGCATATTATACTTCATTACATTTGCATCTACAAAACCTGAAGAAGAAGGTTTACTAGAAGCCGTCCAAGTCTTACTATCGTTATTAACATCTTGTACTGTAACGCAACTTGGCACAACAGAAGATGAAGAAAGAGCCATTACATAAGGAATATTAACAGACGTACAAAGAGTTTTGAAGCTAATCACTGCCCAAGACGAATTATTATTATCTCCACAATTTGTTCTGATATAAAAATAATATTGTGTATCTGGAGTCAACGTAGTCAAATCAACTTGTTCTTCAGCATTTGATACTGAACCAGTGCTAATTCTTCCAGTCGCTGTTCCGACATTTGTGTTAGTACGCAGTTCATACTCTTGTGCCATAATACTCCCTGAGTTATTCACCCAATTCATCGTAGCTGTGGTTGAAGTTAATCCAGAAACAGAAAGATTTTCTGGTTTTTGACAAGGATTCAAAACTCCTAAAAATTGTATTTGGCCCACCGAATTAGTTCGTGTTCCAGAAACACTATTTAAATTTACCACATTATAAATTCCTCCTGAATCTCTAGAACTATATATCCCTCTATTTGTCGCCGTATAGCTTCTAAAAAAAGGTCTTCCATCGTAAGTAGAGTAATCTGGTTTTTTTTCCACTACGGTAACTAGAATATTATCCGTCCCATTATAATTAAAAGGAGTAGTCAAGGTCAATTCCAGCCATTGGCCTACAACTGGAGTAATTATACCGCTAAATACTGGTGTGACTCCTACTAAAGACACATAATCAGAACTTCCTGAAAAAGAGGTTTTAGTTGTGTGAGTAATATATACATCCCAGTCGTCCCATTTATCACTACCATCCGAAAAAGCATCTACAAACCATTTTATTTTCGTGATATCTCCAGCCATTCCATCCTGAGCTACATACTCAGAATTCAGAATAATCTGTTGACTAACACTGAAAGAGTCTCGTCCATAAATCGGAAACCGATCCGTAGTAGCTGTTCCCGAACCAATTTGGATCTGGGAGAACATTGATAACGAAAAGCTGAGTAAGAACAGCCACGTTAAAAGTAATTTCTGCTTCATAAATTAAATAGAGTAAATAATGATTAATAATTGATTTAATTGTTCTGTGTTTTTGAAGCCATAAGGTGTCTTTACAAAAACTTAAGCAAAATATAACATTCTGTTAAAAAAATAATATATTTGGGGTGGACATTAGGGTGGACAAAAGGGTAGACATCCAAAAATTTAACTATATTTGCTCATTCATTCGATATAAAAAGGTATTTATGAAAAAAATAGTATACTTTATTATTTTATTATGTTTCTACTCTTGTAGCAATACAAGAGATAATACCTCTTTACATATCAACCAATTCCTAACAGAGCTACATAAAGTAGATGATATTACTAAATTAGACGAACTAGTTCAGGCTCAATCCTCCAGTCCTCATCCCTTACAAAAAGATCTATTACATATCATTCAGAAGGTGAAAAGAGCCCAGATTAAAGCGGAGGAACTAGGCGCATTTAATGAGCAGACAACCTTATTAATGAAAGAAGCGGAAGTACAAATAAAAGCTTTAAATTTCCCTAGTTTAACCCATTGGTTTAATACCCAAATAGGTTTTTACTACTATACGTATAATCATTATATCGAAGCCGCTAATTACTATAGTGAAGTTGCTTACATTTTAGATCATCATCCAGAAGAAATTACCATACAGCCTACTGATATCTACCGAAAAATTGGTTATTTCTATGGAACCATTGGCAAATACAAGCAGGGAATTACCTACTTAACCAAAGCATTACAATTCACTTCCAAAGACAATATCAATTACACGAGCTTATTGAATGCAATTGGTAATTTTGCAATTAAGGACAAACAAGAAGCATTAGCTTACCCTTATTTAATACAAGCCAAAAATTTAGCGGAAAGTCAAGGAGATCTTTTGCGTTATGCCAAGATTTTAGGTGATTTAGCAAGCATCGAAAACAATAAACAAAATTGGGAAAAAGCCATTGCTTATTTAGAAGAAGATATTACACTTTCTAAGAAAGTGGATGACAAAAAGAATACTATGTTTGCCTTGCTCTCGCTTGCACAAGTGTATTGGGATAAAGGTGATGTCGCAAATACCAAGAAAACAGCACTAGAGGCTTTTTCGTATACACAGACTCTAAATTATGTCAAGGGGTTTGAATATGATATCATGAAATTACTATTGGAAGTTTCAATTGCGGAAAAAGATGAAAAACGCGAATTGCTCTATAGAAGAAAGTTAACGACCCTCAATGAATATATTAGTGAAACTGAAGGTCAAAAGGCCATCGATCAAATTAATTGGGATGCCGAAATTGAATTGATTAACTTACAATTAGAATCACAGCGCTATCACTATGAAAAAATCAATTATCAGCGTCTACTTTTTTTGTCGCTTTCTTTTTCATTGGGTTGTGTTCTTGTTTTTCTTTACAAGGTATATCGAAAACAATTATCCAAACAAGCATCCATGTATGAATCTAATATTCAAAAAATTGAACAAGAGATGGCCGAATCTGAGAAAAGATGGCAAGACACGAATCACTCTTTGGACTCCTATAAAGAATACTTAGCAGAAAAAACAAAACAGATTAATATCTTAGAAGTAGAATTAAATAAAATAAAGGATTCTACAAGTGTAAAATCCCAAGCGGAACGCATGAAGCTAGAACAAACCATCTCTTCTCACTTGATGACAGATGAGAGTTGGTTGGTATTCAAAAAGACCTTTCAAACAGAGCAGTCAGAATATTATGCAAATCTCATTGCTTCCTTTCCGGATTTAACAGATTCTAATTTACGTGTTATTTTATTACAGCGATTGAATCTTACCAATCAAGAGACGGCTAATATTTTAGGCATTACAATTGATGCTGTAAAAAAGACGAAACAGCGTTTACGAAAAAAATATAGTGATACCTATCAACAATTATTCGATTAAAAGCATAAAAAAAGGTTTAGTATAAAACTAAACCTTTTAAAAGGGTAAATTATCTAAATCTACATTTCCACCAGATAAAATAATTCCTACTTTTTTGCCTTCAAATAGTGGGCGTTCTTTAATCAATACGGCTAAAGCTACAGCACTACTTGGCTCAACAACAATTTTCATGCGTTGCCAAATGAGGCGCATGGCACTAATAATTTCATTTTCTCGAACGCGAATAATTGCTTTTACACCTTCTTTAATAATTGGAAAATTGACATCTCCCAACTGTGTACGCAAACCATCTGCAATGGTATCCACAGAAAGATTGCATTCAATCTTTCCACTTGTTAAGGAACGAAAGGCATCATCTACTTCATAAGGTTCTCCTGCATATACTTCAATCCCCGCTTTTCCAAAAGCTTGAGCTGCTAAAATGGTTCCAGCTAATAATCCACCACCGCCAACAGGCACAATCAAGGCGTCTAAATCTGGTTCGGTTTCCAATAACTCTTTGGTTGCTGTACTGTTCCCTATAATGACATTGATTTCATTTGAAGGGTGAATGAATGTTGCACCTGTTTCATCAATCACTTGATTACACACACGCTCTCTCGACTCCATCGTAGGAGCACATTCTACAATTTCCCCTCCATACATTACTACCGCATCCTTTTTTACATTAGGTGCATTAAATGGCATCACAATATAACATTTCACGCCAAAAGTACGAGCAGCCAAAGCAAGTGCCTGTGCAAAGTTCCCTGAGGAGTGCGTTACGACTCCCTTTTCTTTTTGCTCTGTAGTTAAATGCAAAATAGCATTAGTTGCGCCTCTCATTTTAAAGGCTCCTGCACGCTGAAAGTTTTCACATTTAAAATACAAATCACTACCTAGAAAGTTTTCAATATGACCAGACTCCATAATAGGCGTATGATGCACATAAGGTTTTATTTTCTCGTAACACGTATTGATTTTCTCTTTCATAAAAAAAATAGCATTGGATAAAAAACTCCCAATCTTAAAAAAGATTGGGAGCTTATGTTATGTTACTTTACATCCATTAATTCAACATCGAATACTAGGATTGCATTTGGAGGAATAACTCCACCTGCACCTCTTTCTCCGTATCCTAAATAAGGAGGAATAACGAAACGAGCCTTATCTCCTACGCGTAATAGGGAAATTCCTTCGTCCCATCCTTCAATTACATGTCCCATTCCCAAAGGAAATTCGATTGGTTTTTTGCGTTTGTATGAATTGTCAAACTCCATTCCATTATCTAAAGCTCCTTTATAGTGAACCGCAACTGTTTTACCTTTTTCCGCTTGTTTACCTGATCCATTTACGATCATTTGGTAACGCAATCCACTTTCAGTACGTTCAAAACCAGCAGCTACTTTTTCTAAAGCTTCTTCTCCTGCTTTTTTCTGTTCTGCAATTCTTTTTTCTCTTGCTCCTTCAAATGTACGGAAAGCCTCAACTGCATTCCATTTTTGTGCATCTTCACCAACACGTACAATTTCGATTGATTCGATTACGTCATCTTGTGTAATTGCATCCACGATATCTTGTCCACTGATTACACGTCCAAAAACAGTATGTTTACCATCTAACCATGGGGTTGCAACGTGCGTGATAAAGAATTGTGATCCATTTGTTCCAGGGCCTGCATTTGCCATAGACAATACTCCAGGACCATCATGTGTCAATGTTCCATCAAATTCATCATCAAATGTATAACCTGGTCCACCTGATCCAATTCCTTGTGGACATCCTCCTTGAATCATAAAATCTGGTATAACTCTATGAAACTTTAATCCATCATAGTATGGTTTTCCTTGTGGACGTGCTGAATTTTCTAATTTTCCTTCTGCTAATGCAACAAAGTTACCTACTGTTCCAGGTGTTTTATCTTCAGTTAGTTTAACTAAAATCTCGCCTTTTGACGTATTAAATTTTGCGTAAATACCGTTTTCCATTCTTCTTATGTTATTAATTTTTACTATTTTTTTTCTTTGTGCGTAGATAAATCAGAAATGACAAAAAGGCCAAAGCCATGCCACCAACACAAACACCTACCCATCCAAAATATTTCCACAAATATAAACCAAAAGCCGAGCCAAAAGCTGTTCCGAGGAAACTAAATGACATATAGACAGTATTCAATCGGTTACGTGCTTCAGGCAATAAGGAGTAAATACGCGTTTGATTAGAGACGTGAATCGTTTGTAATCCTAAATCTATCAGGACTATTCCAATAATAATGCCTACAATAGATGTGGCAGATAACGCAAAAACAACAAAACTCAAAAATGTCATGCTTATGCCATATAAAATTAATTTTTGAGCGCCTCCTGCTCCACCAATCTTCCCAACCAAAGGCGCTGCGAAAGCACCACAAGCCCCAATTAATCCAAAAGATCCAATCAAAGCACTGTCATACCCAAAAGGCTGATTGTGTAACAGCAATACCATCGTCGTCCAAAAAGCACCAAATTGAGCGAAAGCTAAACTTGTAATCCAAGTAGCTTCTCGAAGTACGGGTTGTTCTTTAATTAAAATAAAAAGCGAACGATATAGACTCGAAATGGATCCTTGATACGTCGGTTTATTAATAGGAAGTCGAAATTGAATCAGAATAACAAGTAAAACTCCGATTGCCGTTGCAATCCAAAACATCCCTCTCCAGCCTAACCATATTCCTACAAATCCACTTAAAGTACGAGAAAATAAAATCCCAATCAATAAACCGCTGACTACAGTACCAATTACTTTTCCTCGTTGTTCTTCTGAAGCTAAACTAGCTGCCATTGGCAGAACAAGTTGAGGAACGATAGAAGTAGCACCCAGTAAAAAACTAATTACTTGTAGCCAGAAGAAATTCGTAACAGTTGCCGTTAATCCTAAAGCAATAATCGCACAAAGGGTTGTGTAGGTAATTTGTTTTTTTCGTTCTAACCGATCCCCTAACGGAATCATCAGAAACATACCTATTGCATAGCCTGCCTGGGTTAAATACGTCAATGTCCCTGCCGAAGCTTCTGAAACACCAAACTCATCCGCAATTAGTGGTATTAAGGGTTGACAATAATATAAATTAGCAACAATTAACCCCGTAACTGCTGCCATAAACAATACATTTGCTTTAGATAAACTCATACCTACAAAGGTAAACATCTCCTATATTTCTAACCAAATAAAGGGATAATTTCTACAACAAATAAATAAATACGCGACATTGAATTAAATTAAAAATTCGCAGGAAACTGAACTTGATGAACATATAACCATTGGATTGTACAAAAGAGGATTGTACCTTTGCTCAAATTTAAAACCCATGCGCATAGATATCATTTCGGTTGTTCCTGAATTAATTGAAAGCCCTTTTCAAGCTTCTATTTTAAAACGAGCGATTGCGAAAGGACTTGTTGAAGTACACTTTCATAATTTACGTGATTATAGCACTAACAAGCACAAAAATGTTGATGACTATCAATTTGGTGGTGGTGCAGGGATGGTCATGAGTATTGAACCGATTGATCGTTGTATTACCCAATTAAAAGAGGAACGTGAATACGATGAGATTATTTACATGTCTCCTGATGGAGAAACATTGAATCAATCTATGGCTAATAGCATGTCACTACTAAAGAATATCATTATTCTATGTGGCCATTACAAAGGAGTAGATCAGCGCGTACGCGATCATTTTATCACGAAGGAAATTTCAATAGGTGATTATGTGCTATCTGGTGGAGAATTAGGGGCTGTTATTTTATGTGATGCTTTAATTCGTCTAATTCCAGGTGTGCTAAATGATGAAACCTCAGCCTTAACGGATAGCTTCCAAGATAATTTGCTTGCTCCTCCTATTTATACAAGACCTTCGGAATACAAAGGATGGAAAGTTCCTGATGTATTACTAAGCGGTAATTTTGCTGCTATTGATAAATGGAGAGAAGACATGGCTTATGAACATACTAAAACAAGAAGACCTGATCTTTTAGAAGACAAGCAAAAATAAAGCTAAGCTTCTCGTTTTGAATTAGTTTTCCTATTCTTTTTTAAAACAGAACGGGTGATTCACCTTATAGATTAAGTAAAGAACAATATCTCAATTATTTAGCCTAAAAATTAGGATTATTTTATTGGATTTTCATATATTTGCACTCGCTTTAAACTAACCTCTGGCGAGGTCCGTGCATGTTAGTTTAAATTAATTAATTATTTTTTTCAGAAATGGCAGATTTAATGAAATTCGTTCAAGACGAATTAGTTGCAAAAAAAGACTTCCCAGCATTTAAAGCTGGAGACACAATTACTGTGTACTACGAAATTAAAGAGGGTGACAAAAAAAGAACTCAGTTCTTTAAAGGAGTAGTTATCCAAAGAAGAGGTTCAGGTGCTACTGAGACTTTTACTATCCGTAAAATGTCTGGTAACGTTGGTGTAGAGCGTATCTTCCCAATCAACATGCCTGCTTTAGAAAAAATCGAATTAAATCAAAGAGGTAAAGTTCGTAGAGCTCGTATTTTCTACTTCAGAGAACTTACTGGTAAAAAAGCAAAAATCAAAGAAAGAAGAGGATAATCTTATTTCTGAGACGAATAAAAAAGGGAAAGCACATGTGCTTTCCCTTTTTTATTTACATCCTTTTCCCCTATCCTATCTACATTATTTAGCCTAAGCGATATAGTTTATCCCAAACTACTTTATTATTATTTTCAAATAAAACCCTCTATAATTAACTAAAGAATTAAATATCATCTCTTAAAATTTTTATTATTGATTTTTTTTAGATATTTTCATAACTGAATTATGTTATATTTTTCTTAATTTTAAAACCAATTCTCTATTCAAAGAATTAACTAGAAAAATAGATCTAAAAATCAATATACATGAATCCAAAACTACTACTAACAGGAGTACTGCTCTTCTGTTGTTCACTCTTGGTGTTTCCCTTAAACAAAGCATCTTCTTTTGTACTTAACAAAAACAAGAATGCCTTACCCATACAAACAGAAATTGTATTTTCAGATTTGGGAGAAATAACCGTTGAAAATCCCTTTTTCTGTGCACCAACAGCTGTTACAGCAATTAGACTTCGTACTACATGTACAGGCCAACCCAAATGGTATGCTTCAGCGACGGACGCTACTGAAATAACAACAATCAGCCAATCAGGCACGTACTATGTTGAATTAATTAACGGGAACTGTAAAGCAGAACGAAAACCTATAGAAATCATTATTCTTACCCCTCAACCTCCACGAGCGGATAGCAATCAATATTTATGTAATGCCCCTACATTAGCACATATACAAGTAGCAGTAGAAGATTTATATATTACACGTTGGTATGCAACAGCTACCTCAACAACACCTCTTGCTTACAATACTCCAATAGTTAGTGGAACCACTTATTATACCTCGAGTTATCATATAGTAGCTGGTTGTGAATCAACACGTATCCCTATAACCGCTACTGTTGTTAATACAGCAGCACCAACTGCTGAGGCAGAACAACTTTTTTGTCCTTCTAATCAACCTACAATTGCTGATTTAGAAGCTACTGGAAGTACAATCAAATGGTACAATGCCCCCGAAGGCAGTACTCCCCTTGCTTCTACCATTTTATTGACAAACAACAGAACGTATTACGCTTCACAAACCATTCATAACTGTGAAAGTACAACGAGAACAGCTGTTACTGTTCGAATGGAAAATGTTGCTATACCCATTGTAGAAAACAATGCAATTGAATTTACCTATGGTGATACTTCTACTCCTTTTACGATTGATGTTGCCCCTGGTCATGTACTTATGTGGTATACAAGAGCTACAGGAGGACAAGGAAGTAGTGTTACACCAACCATACCAACAGACGCTGTACGCACTTTTTCCTATTGGATTAGTCAGCGTAGCCCAAGTGGATGTGAAAGTGAACGCTTAGCCATAAAAGTACGCGTACGCCCAGCGAAATTAACAATTACGCCTGATACATTAGCAAAAGAATATGGGGAAGTTGATCCGCCTTTAACTTATACTGTTAGTGGATTTATTCATCAAGAAGATATAGTTCCTCTTCGTGGTCAACTTTATCGTTTACCTGGTGAAAATGTAGGTCGATATGATTTTACATTGGGATCACTTATTTCAATACCCAATTACACCTTGTATCTTGAACCTATCAAGTTTAGTATTACTCCAGCACCTTTAACTATTACAGCAGATTCGAAAACAAAAGTATATGGAGAGAGAGAACCACGATACAGTTATACTGCTGAAGGTTTTAAATTTTCAGATACGATACGTTCTTTAACAGGAAACATAACAAGAGAACCGGGAGAAGATGTAGGCATCTATCGTTTTTTACAAGGTAATGTAAGCAATTCCAATTACAACATCATTTTTATCGATAATACTTTTACGATTACACCCGCAGATTTGACTATTCGCGTTCATAGCCCATATGAAGACCGTCTTCCTAGTAATATTAAAGAATATGGAAATCCCGAAAATACAGCCATTTTTTACTCCCTTATAGGTCTAACGAATGGAGATACACCAGCAACTATCATAACAGGTTCGTTAGTTCGTGATCCAGGCGAAAATGTAGGTTTTTATGCTATTCATCGAAATGATTTAACTGTACATTCTAACAACTATACAGTTCATTATATCCCCAATGTATTCTATATTACACCTGCTCGTTTAGATCTTTATCCAACTCCTGGTCAATGGAAAACCTATGGACAACCTGATCCAGTTATAACCTATGACTCGATTGTAGGATTCAAATTGGATGATACTATTGATTTAATTCGCGAAATACGATTGGAGAAAATGGCTGGAGAAAATGTAGGGTTTCATTATTATAGAGTTGCCTATTTTTCTATGGATACACAAAACTATTACATTAATATAGTATATGAACAATTTGAAATTAAACCAGCTCCTCTTGCCATTATAGCTAATCCTGATCAATACAAATACTTTGGCAGTGCAGACCCTATTTTACAATTTACAGGAGTAGGCTTACAGTTTAATGATACAAATTTTCAAGCTACACGAGGACGCTTAAGTAGAGAAGAAGGCGAAGATCTTGGTTTCTATCCCATTACAATTGGTACCTTAGAAGCTGGTCCGAATTATTACCTTACAGATTTTACTTCCGCTGATTTTGAAATTCGTAAAGCAGAATTTGAAGGAAAAGATAATCTCGAATTTTTATCTAAAACATTTGTCTATGACGGAACAGTAAAAAGCTTAGCGGTAACAGGAAGTATTCCTCCTAATACTGTTATTACTTATATCAATAACCACCAAACGGAAGTGGGTGTATACAACGTAAAAGCAGTTATAGACTTTGGTCCAAATTACGAAATACTCGAATTAGAAGCGGAACTGACTATTGTCAAAGCTCCTCAAGAAATCGATTTTGAAGAACTAAACATTATTTATATCGAGGATACGCCATTTTTACAATTGCATGCAACAGCTACTTCAGGACTTCCAGTGCGTTTTGAAGTAACCTATACTAGTATGCCTAATCTCTTAACGATGACAGCAGCAGGGTTAGTGACGCCATTACAAGTAGGAACTGCTAAGATTACCGCTTATCAAGATGGAAATGAAAACTATTTACCTGCCACACCAGTAACAAGAACCCTCATCATCAAAACCAACGTTACAGATATTTTAGACCTACTTGTTGATGGAGTCTCTTATGGTAGAATACAAAAAGAAACCTATATTCTGTTAGATTGTGATCCTAACAAAAATAGTGTTCTATTAGAAGTTCTTGTTAACGAAGGGATGACAGTAAAACCTAACAATCGTATCGTAGTTGATGTTAGTACATATGGAATACACAAACAAGAAATTGAAGTATTCTCAGAAGATGGTACGAAGAGTACGAAATATTATGTTTATATCGAGAAACGCTTTCCTACCACAAACATTGTGTATCAGAAATACGAAAATGTACTATTAGTGAATAATAATCCGACAACCAATGGAGGTTATAAATTTATTAAATACGAATGGTATAAAAACAACGAGTTAATCAGTACACAACAATCCTATTCTGCTGGAGATAAATATGGAATGAAACTAGATGATACGGCAATCTATCATGCAGTTTTAACCTTAGCTAATGGAACTAAACTCACTACCTGTCCGATTGAAATCATCTTAAAAAAGAATGGTAAACTAAAAGTTTATCCAAATCCTGTGGCAAAAACACAAGCATTACAAGTTGTCTTAGAAGAGGACAAAATATATGAGAATAACTATACCATTTATAATATAATTGGTCAAGTTATTTCCCAAGGCGTATTTACTGACGAGAAAAAAGAAGTGAACTTACCAGCTACAATTGCTTCGGGTTCTTATTACTTAGTACTAAAATCAGAAGGAAAACACCAATCAGTACAATTCATTGTAAAAGAATAACAACATACAAAACATACTAATTATCAGGCAGCAGTTAGCTCTACTGCCTGGTTTAAAAAAAATCAATTTTATGAGAAAAATTATATATGCATTAAGCCTATTTGGTCTGTGTTTGATTAGTCAAACAGCAACAGCTCAATTTAGCCGTTACTATTACAACAAACACGAAGTAGGCGTTAGCGTACAGGGTGGTTATTTAGGCGTTCAAAATAGTTTGCCTTACAATGCGAAGTCAGATGGAGGAATGTCTTATGGAGCTGGGCTTCACTACGATTACCATTTGTCTCACAAATGGAGTGCAGGTATTGGAGGAATTTATACCATGAATTCAATCAAGAGCGACATGAGTCGCTTAGAAGGAAGTTTACCTGTAACCGATTGGGAAGGAGATAACTTTATCTTTCGATACAAAGCCAGTTCAGTTAGTGAGAAAATAACACTAAATCAACTGAACATCCCCATTACAGTAGGTTATACAATGGAGAACAATTTGTATTTCAGAACAGGGGTTCAACTAGGATTGAGTATGACGAGCGAGGTAGAAACGACTTTCAATCAGCTGCAAACCGAAGGATATTTTCCACAATATGAATTGGTTTTACCTTATCCTGAATTTGGAGGATTGGGCTCTTTTGATTTACCCAAAGAAAAGAAAGATATTGATGTTGATACGCGAATCGCTTGGGTAGGAGAAGTAGGATACAAGTACGAATTAGCCGAAAGACAAAATCTATACTTTGGATTGTATTTTGATATTGGATTAAATGATATCAAGAAATCTGATAGTAAAGCTGACAGATCCGCTTTAATTGGTTATAAACCGGATGCTGTAAAAGGAGAAGCTTTAATACAACGCAATGCAGTGTACGACAATGCAGCGTATAAATTAAAAACATACGCTATTGGAATTAAAATAAAATATGGTTTTGGCTTATAATACTACAAACACTCTTTAACTTACTGACATTTACAAATGAAAAAAGGGACCTTACGAGGTCCCTTTTTACTTTATATTGCTTTTCTATTGTCATACGAACGCGTATCAATCAACTTATAATAAGGATCAATTCCCACTTCAGTTGGTTTTTCATCTACAATAATTGTAAACTCATTTTCAATTGCGGTTACTTTTACTTTTTGTAGGTATAGCACTTTCTCTTTACTCTTCGCTTCTTTCGCTTTGGCAAAAATACCAACCTCAACATAATCGGCTAAAGGCAAAGATTCTATCTTCAAGTTCTTATCTCCAGTAAATACAAGCGGAGTTGTTCCTTGATCTGCATATATCTTTTCTCCTTTATCTCCGGCTCTATACTTACTCACATAAGTTTTGATTTTCACTTCGTACTTGCCTCCATCTAATGGCTTAATTTCAACTTTGTCCACATAGTTATCATATAACGTAATAGTTTCAAACATATCTTTTACCATATAGCGCAACGAATCAGGAGTAGCAACTTTAATATCATTCACTAATTCTGCAGAAATGGTATAAGGTGCTTCTTGAAAGGCAACTTTTTTTACATATTCTTTTAATACTCCATTCAAAACAGCATCTCCTAAATAATCACTCATCGTATAAAAGACCAAAGACCCTTTATTGTAATGAATGTACTGTTGATTTTCATTATACATCAACGGTTTCTCTTTTTTAGACTCTCTTGATCGTCCACTTAAATAACCATCTAAAGCATCTTTCAAAAAACGCTGCATTTGTCCTTTGCCGTATTCTTTTTCTAATACCTTCAATGAACTATATTCCGATAAACTTTCGGAAAGCATCGTTGCTCCTTGTACATTTGCTCCAATCACCTGATGGGCCCACCATTGATGTGCTACTTCGTGTGCTGTTACTGAAAAAGGATAATCTACGGCATTTTCATCCGTATCATCTACATCTGCAACAAATCCAATTGTTTCAGAAAATGGAATTGTATTAGCAAAAGACTGTGCAAAACTTCCCATACTTAATGGAAACTCAATAATTCGCACTTGCTTGTGTTGGTAAGGGCTAAAAGCCTCAGAATAATACGCCAATGATTTTTTCACTCCAGACATCATGCGATCCAAATTGTATTCGTGTCCTTTATGATAGTAAATCTCAATATTGACATCCTTCCATTTATCGCGTTTAACTTCATAACGCGCTGAATTATATGCATAGAAGTTCAACATCTTTTGATCCATCTTATAATGGAAGTAACGACGATTTCCTTCGGTCCATTCTTTTTGTAAATAACCTGGCGCAATTGCTATTTGATCAGCAGATGTACTCACTGTGGTTTCAAAGTGAATCCAATCAGCATCACTGCTGATATACGTATTTTGTAAAGCGCGTTTGTCTGTTTGTTCCGCCATACGCTCTTTTGGTGCTAACCCGTGTTTTTTGCGAATTTCATCATCGGTCAACTCCCCACGATCACTATATCCTAATGAAGGAAAATAACTATTGTTTAAGAAAGTTCCGTTATTTAGGATAGGAGATTCCGAACGAATCATGGTATTCGGTTTATTTTCTACAACAAATTCCAACGTTCTCGTTTCTCCTGCTTGCATTGGTGTATCCAAACGATAAAAACTCACCCCTTGAATAGAATCAGTAGACAAAAATGTCCCTCCTTCTAGGACAATTGTATTCTTTAAACTTGGATAGTAAGCCACGTACAAGCTATCTAATGCTTGCGTTGTTTTATTTTCCAGTATATAAGTTCCCCTTGCTTGGAAATTGTTCTGTTCTGGATATAAATCGATATCTACCTTGACATCAACAATGCGCGGTTGTGCCATCCATTGATATTTTTTATACGTTTTTTCGTATGCCACTTGAAGAAGTTCTGATTCTTTGGCTGAATGAAACACATTCAATACCGTATTTTCATAATATAAATAAGCACCTAAGCCTATAAAAGTCACAAAGAAAAGCAGAGTTGGTACGATAACAATTGCTTTTGAGCGTTTCTTCGCATAGTAAAAGCGCTCTTTCAATCCACTAAATACACCTCTTCTCCAAAACAATAAAGTCAATCCGCTTAATCCTGCTACAAATAAGCTCCAATAAAGTGCATAGATTAAGAACTTACCAAAATCAGCACTCGAACCGAAGCCATTCATATCCGAATAAGAAGGTGTCGGAATCGAATTAAAAAAGAAAATTGGTTGTTCTATTCCTATTTTACCAATTGCAGGCCATCCCATATTAAGTACAAGTAAAACGAAAAATCCAATAATATAATTTTTGAAAAACGTTTGTACCGCCATTGCCATCAAGGCCCAAATAATAAATTCAATCCAATCATACCCCAACAAACTTTGAAGGTATAACCCAATTTCAAACTGATAAAAACCGTTATACGCCTGAATACCGATGCTCGTTACCATGATTAATACCAACAACATCAATTGCAATCCAATCAAGGCCAGAAACTTCGAAACGAACAACACCCAGTTAGGAACTGCAGTTGAATCTACGAGTAAATTCATACGTGTATTTTCTCCACGGTGCACAAGTAATCCTGCTCCTAAAAAGGTAATCATCAAGATAAAGAAATGGAAGGTCGAGCCAGGAATCATCAACATTTGCCTTGTCAAAGGATAAGTTGATGTTCCATACATCGTCATAGCGAAACTGGCTACTAGAATCATAAACAATAAACCAACGCCAATCAAAATCAAGAATACGCGGTTACGCGCTAAAAACTTAAAATCGATTTTTGCAAAAGCAAACACATTGCTCCAATTGGCTTTGAAAGAAAAATCATAACGCACCTTTGGCAATACAATTTTAAAAATTCCTCCAAAGTTATTTTTCACTACACGATCTCCTTTTATTTTTCTCTTCCACGAGAATGTGGCTGGTTGCTGTTCAAATTTAAATACTTTACCTAAAACGAATAAAGAGATTAAACTGATTATCAACCAAATACATCGATTTAAAAGATAATACTTCTCTAGTGGTAAATTATTGACATTCAATTCCTCTACACTCCAATAACGCGTATAATAGCTCAGTGCTTGTCCTCCAGAAGGATCTAATAAGGCTCCTAATTCTCTATAATCTACATCAGCTGCAATACTATTAATGATGCCTTGCACAATCATGATGATGATGATGGTTATAAATCCAGTATAAATACTACGCGTCAATGTCACTACAGCAAACACAATCACGCCAATAAATAACATATTGGGAATTAAATTGATTAAGTACACTTGTACATAGTTCCACAATTCATTAGGACCTAACAACTCTGGATTTGCCCAAGGAACAAGAGTCGCTAAGAATGAACCAATTCCCATCATGATGCTAATCAAGAGCGTCACAAGAAAAGAACTAGTAAATTTACCTAGCAAATATTGCCATTTAGAAAAAGGATACGAATATAAAATATGGTGTACATTATATTTATAATCTCTGTAAATGGCCATCCCAATAATCGAAGGAAATAAAAAATACAGTAGCATATTGAATGAATCCAACATCACATTGAGTAAATAAGCGGAATTCATTTGCAATAAAGAAGCTGATGTATTTTTCACGGCATCAAAAACACCAATGGTCGACATCATCGATAAGAAACTTATCGCAAAGAAAATCGCTAGGTATAAGTAAAATACCCAGCTCTTAAACCAACGTTTAAGTTCAAAAGAAAAAACTGTTTTAAACATCCCTTAATCGTTTTTTAATGCAACAAAATAAACATCTTCCAAGGTTGGTTTAACCGATTCAAACCCTTCGCTTGCTAAAGAATCCTCAGCATATACGCGAATTTTTAATCGGTTTTCTTGGTTGTACTTTCCAGAAAGGATATTCAATTGGTTGTGTTGATCCACCTCTTCTCTATTGATTTCTTTTAACCAAATACGTCCCGTTAACTTTTGTTCTGCTTCTTTCGGTGTACTTCTTTCCAAAAGATGTCCGCCATTTAAAATAGCCATCTCATGACATAATTCATTCACGTCATCTACGATATGCGTGGAAAAGATTACAATGTTATTGGTTCCAATTTCTCTTAGAACATTTAAGAAACGATGACGTTCAGCTGGATCTAATCCTGCTGTTGGTTCATCAACTATAATTAGTTTAGGGTCATTTAACAACAATTGAGCAATACCAAAACGCTGTTTCATTCCTCCGGAATATCCACTTACGCTTTTGCGCCTTACTTCATATAAATTAGTTACTTCTAACACGCGATTCACAATTTCACGGCGTTCTGAAGCATTGGAAATTCCTTTTAGTCGTGCAAAATAATCCAATAAATCCACGGCAGACATATTGGGATACACACCAAAGTCTTGCGGTAAATACCCCAATACTTTTCGAAATTCATTTTGCTGTTCTAAAATATTTATATCGCCAAATCGAATACTTCCTGTATCTGGCTTTTGTAGTGTAGCTATTGTTCGCATTAAGGTTGATTTTCCTGCTCCATTAGGTCCTAACAAACCAAACATTCCTGGTCCTATTTCTATTGATAAATCATCTAATGCTTTTACCCCATTTTTATAGGTCTTACTTAAATTTTCAATAACTAATTTCATACTTCTATTTTTTTGGTTTACTCTATAAGTATCCCGATTTACTCTTTTGTTACACAACACGCTAACATATTCTTCTCTCTTCATCCTCAATCCTATTTCTCTTCCTCTACTCAAACTGCAATCCCTTGATTCTTTATACCCTTTACTTGAATTAAAATTTTTAATTTTGTCGTCTTATTTAGAATCACGATGATGCATCCTTTCCTGTCTATTCCGGCATTAAAAAAAATTAAATTTCAAAAATGAGATTCTCGCCGGTTTAACCGTTGCGATGACCATGATTCCTGAATCATTATCCTTTGCTATTCTTGCGGGATTAACTCCCTTAACGGGGTTATATGCTGCTTTTTTAATGGGGATCATTACGGCCATCTTTGGAGGAAGACCAGGTATGGTTTCAGGAGGTGCTGGAGCAACTGTAGTCGTATTAATTGCATTAGCTTCCCTCTATGGTGTAGAATATCTATTTGCCGCTGTAGTCTTAGCGGGTTGCATCCAATTTCTTGTTGGAGCTTGTAAATTAGGTCGATTTGTTCGACTCATTCCTCAACCTGTGATGTATGGTTTTTTAAATGGATTAGCTGTTATTATCTTCTTGGCTCAAGTAGCACAATTTAAAGTCACAACAGCGGATTCAACAACTTGGTTAACGGGAACAACCCTGTATCTGATGCTAGGATTGACAGCCTTAACTATTGGTACTGTTTGGCTTTTTCCAAAACTAACCAAAAAAAGTTCCAGCCTCCCTTGTCGCTATTGTGGTCATTACCTTATTCGTTTTCTTTTTTCAAATTGACACGAAGAAAGTCATCGATATTGCAACCGTTAGCGGTTCTTTTCCTAGTTTTCACTTACCCCTTGTTCCTTTTACTTGGGAAACCCTACAAATTATTTTCCCTTTCTCTTTGGTCATGGCTGGTGTTGGATTAATTGAATCTCTCCTAACCTTAAACATTGTAGATGAAATAACCAATACCAAAGGCGATAGCAATAGAGAAGCTATGGCACAAGGTGGAGCAAATATTGTCAATGGATTTTTTGGAGGTATGGGTGGTTGTGCTATGATTGCGCAAACCTTAGTCAACATTGGAGCCGGTGCAAGAACCCGAATTGCCGGTATTATCGGAGCTTTAACCATTCTTTTCATTATTCTTATTGGCGGACCAATCATCGAACAAATTCCGATGGCGGCTCTTGTAGGTGTTATGATGGTTGTTGCAATTTCCACTTTTGAATGGGTTTCATTTCGCTTAATTACCAAAATGCCAAAGGCTGATATCTTTACTCTTTTTCTAGTGACTGCCATCATTATTTTCTCTCATAATTTAGCTTTAGCCGTATTGGTAGGTGTCATTGTTTCAGCATTAATCTTTGCCTGGGACAATGCCAAACGCATTCGAGCTAGAAAATCATTCGATCAACAAGGCAATAAAATTTATGCTATTTATGGACCTCTATTTTTTGGTAGTACAACCTCTTTCTCAGAAAAATTCACTCCTCAAGAAGACCCTAACAAAATCATTATTGATTTCAAAGAATCACATATCGCAGATATGTCAGCCCTAGAAATCCTCAAAAAAATAATTGCCAAATACCAAGAGCTAAATAAACAAGTAATCTTGCGCAATCTTAGAGCAGATAGTATACGATTGCTTGAAAACAGTAAATCCTTTCATCAAATTGAGATTGAACAAGAGGAAAATCAAGAAGAGTTAGTTTAAATGTAATGACTAACGAAAAAAAGGCTGTTTTGATTCAAAAAAACCCAATTTAATTCTCTAAATAGAGAATAATAAAGAATCCTATAATTATTTAACAAAAATATTAATCATAAAATCATTTATTAGATTTTTTTACATACATTTGTTTACTAATAATTTAGAATAACTGAAAATCAAGTACATATTTGTGCTTTATCTTATAACTAAGGAAAAATTAAAAATCCAGCTAGTTTTAGACGACTACGGATTCTTTCTGATAACCCCTTAATCTGAAAGAAAAAAAGGCTGTTTGTTACTCAAACAGCCTTTTCTATTTTTTACTTGATGTAGTTTATTTCATTTTTAGGTTCACTCTCATCGAGAAACCCTTGTTGACGCATCCAATCATCACTATAGATTTTACTCATATAACGAGATCCATGATCAGGAAATAGTAATACTACTACGCTATTTTCATCAAACATTCCTTGTTCTGCATATAAACGTGTCGCTTGTAAAACTGCTCCCGAAGTATATCCTAAGAATAACCCTTCTGTACGAGCTAATTCTCTAGCTACTAAAGCAGCATCTTTATCAGTTACCTTAACAAATTGGTCAATCACGGCAAAATCAGTAGCCGATGGAATCAAGTTTTTCCCTAGTCCTTCAATTTTATAAGGTGCTATTTCATTTGGATCTAGCTCTCCTGTTTCGTGGTATTTTTTCAAAACAGATCCATAAGCATCTACTCCCAAGATTTGAATCGCTGGATTTTTCTCTTTCAGATAACGAGCGGTTCCTGAAATCGTTCCTCCCGTTCCTGAACAACAAACAAAATGAGTGATTTTCCCTTTTGTTTGTTCCCAAATTTCTGGCCCAGTAGATAGATAATGTGCTTCTGTATTTAATTCATTGAAATACTGGTTAATATAAATTGATCCTGGCGTTTCTTCGTGCACTCTTTTTGCTACTTCATAATAAGATCTTGGATCGTCAGCAGCCACGTTAGCTGGGCAAACATAAACCTTTGCTCCCATCGCACGCAACATATCAATCTTATCCGGTGATGATTTATCACTCACTGAAAGAATGCATTTATATCCTTTAATTGCACTAATCATCGCAATACTAAAACCTGTATTTCCAGAAGTCGTTTCCACAATTGTTCCACCCGGTTTTAAAATTCCTTTTTTCTCTGCAGTTTCAATGATATGCAAGGCAATTCTATCCTTTGCTGAATGTCCTGCATTAAAAGCTTCTACTTTTCCGTAGAAATGTCCTTTTAATGAAGCGGTCACTTTGTCCAATTTCACTAAAGGCGTATCTCCTACTAAAGAGATTACATTATCAAAAGCTTGGATTTCTTCTTTCATCTTTTTGTTTTTTAATGGGGTATTGCGCACAGAAATTGAGCGCAATACCTATACTAATTTAATTCTTTTTACTGTTTAATTCCGACTAAATCGAACATGAAAGCAAACTCTTTCGCTACTTCTTTTAAAGATTCAAATCGTCCTGAAGC
This sequence comes from Myroides gitamensis, assembly GCF_029894455.1. Taxonomy (NCBI): domain Bacteria; kingdom Pseudomonadati; phylum Bacteroidota; class Flavobacteriia; order Flavobacteriales; family Flavobacteriaceae; genus Myroides; species Myroides gitamensis. Next base: position 61,513 of record NZ_JARYHN010000001.1, on the reverse strand, counting down.
ACCTCCGTGTCCTGTATCCATATTGATATCAAAATACAATTGGTTGTCATTGGTTTTGGTATCTCTTAATTTGGCTACCCATTTAGCTGGTTCCCAATATTGCACTTGCGAATCATGTAAGCCTGTTGAGATATACATATGAGGATAATCTTGCGCTTTTACATTATCATAAGGAGAATAAGACAACATATACTCATAGTATTCTTTTTCATTCGGATTTCCCCACTCGTCATATTCACCTGTAGTTAATGGAATACTATCATCTAACATTGTGGTTACCACATCTACAAAAGGAACTTGTGCAATTATCCCTTGGTATAAATCCGGGCGTTCATTTGCTATTACGCCCATCAACAAACCACCTGCAGAACCACCCTCTGCGAATAAATATTCTTTGGATGTATATCCTTGTTCAATTACATGAGCTGAACAAGCAATAAAGTCTGTAAACGTATTTTTCTTCACTAATAATTTTCCGTCTTCATACCAATCGCGTCCCATATCTTCTCCACCGCGAACATGCGCAATAGCGTAAACAAAACCGCGATCAAGTAAACTCAATCTCGTAGTAGAAAAATAAGGTTCCATTGTAATTCCATACGATCCATACGCATACAATAAAAATGGATTGTTCCCATTGCGTTCCATTCCTTTTTTGTATACCATTGATATAGGAATTTTAACTCCATCTTTTGCTGTAGCCCAAATTCGCTCTTCTACATAGTTATGCTTATCGAAATCCCCCAATACCTCTTGTTCTTTCAAGATTTCTTTCTCTTGGGTACGCATATTAAAATCAATCACCGACGACGGTGTATTTAACGATTGATATACAAAGCGGAATTTTTCTGTTTCAAAATCAGCATTAATTTGTGCTTGTGCATTATAGGTTTCGCTTTCAAAAGGCAAATAATACGCTTGTTCGCCTTCTTTCCAAGGTTGAATTTTGATATGAGGAAGTCCATTAGAACGCTCTGAAATCACCAAGTAATCTTTGAAAATATCAACCCCTTCTAATAATACATCTTCACGATGAGGAATCAGTTCAGTCCAATGTTCGGTTGCAGTTTGTGTTTCTGGACAAGACATTAATTTAAAATTATCCGCATCATCCTTATTCGTCAAAATATAAAAGCGGTTATCATAATGCGAAATCCCATACTCTACTCCTCTTTCTCTTTTTTGGAAAATTCTGAATTCACCTTGTGGATTATTCGCCTCTAAGATTTGATATTCGCTAGTTAATGTACTTTCACTTCCTATAACGAGGAATTTTCTAGATTTCTCCTTGTAAATAAAAGTATCAAAAGTATCATCCGTTTCGTGGTACACTAAAACGTCCGCTGTCATCGGCGTACCAATCACGTGCTTATAAATTTTATCTGAACGCAAGGTAACTGCATCTTTTCGAGAATAAAACAACGTTTTATTATCACTGGCCCACGTAGATGCTCCCGTTGTATTGGTAATTGCTACATCTAAAACCTCTCCTGTAAGAAGATTTTTCACATGTAATGTATATTCTCTTCGAGATACGGTGTCCACACCATAAGCCACCCATTGATTGTCCTCAGATACGGTAATCCCTCTTAAATGAAAATACGCATACGGGGCAGCCATTACATTACAGTCGAACATAATTTCTTCTTCTGCCTCTAAGTTTCCTTTTTTACGGGAATGAATAGGATAATCTTTTCCTTGCTCAAAACGCGTAATATAATAATAGCCATTATAGAAATAAGGCACAGATGAATCATCTTCTTTGATTCTGTTTTTCATTTCTGAGAACAAGCGCTCTTGTAAGTCTTTCGTATGGGCTGTAGAGGCTTGGTAATAAGCTTTTTCAGCTTCTAGATAAGCCAATACTTCTTTATCTTCTCTGTCGTTTAACCAAAAATAATTATCAATACGCACTTGGTTATGCGCTTTTAGTTCATGAGGTATTTTTTTAGCTACAGGAGCTTGAATAGATTCGTTCATTTCTTTGATTTAAAATACAAAAATAAGCGTTTTTCAGGGGGAAGACTAGGATTTGCATCATAGTTTTAGAACATCCCACTGCAACATATACTACAATTTAGCTTGTAATTTCTCTTTAGCTGTCGCGAGCCATTCCTCTCGCAATAAGCCAAAAATGGCACTATCTCTACGAGTACCATCCGTTCTGATTTTATTTTTTCGCAAAATACCTTCTTGTTTACACCCTAAACTGAGAATAGCGGCTATACTGCGTTGATTTTCATTGTCTGCTTCAAATTCTACCCGTTCAAAACGAAGTTTTTCAAATAAAAATTCAAATAACAAGTATTTACAGTTTTTATTCACTCCTGTACCTTGAGCAGATTTACTATACCAAGTATAGCCAATTGTACTAACTTTATTGCGTACATCGACGCGATAATAACGAGTTGAACCCACGAATTTCTGCTGTTCTTTGTCCCATACTACAAAAGCATATCCTTGCTTTTCTTTGCGCATGGCCAAAGCAGATTTTACATACTTAATCATATTTTCGTTATCTGTTGGTTTATCCGACGAAAAATACCAGATATCGGATTCATTTAGTGCGTAATACAGTAAATCAACGAGGTGTTTTTCACTTAAAGGAATGAGTTTTACACGATCATTCTCTAAAACATACTCTTTTGTAAAATCAAAAGTAGCAGGAATTTCAAGGGTTGAAGTCATAGATTGTTTGGTTAAGTTTTACCCGTATTTAACTCAAAGATATTCATACTTTTTGGGCTAAGTACGAACCTTTAACAGCATACTAACAAAAAAGAGATAGTCCATACACTATCTCTTTCTTCTTTTAATTTTCTTCGATTAATTTATGTTTAAAATCGTCAACTTGATTTTTGAAATCTGCCAACAAAGCAGCATCTAAAATCCCTTGCTCACGATCAAAGTTTTCATGAAACTTAGGTAAGGCGAATGTAGTTAAGATATTTCCTCCAAAAGCAGGAAAAATCGTCTTAGCAATATTCATTGAATTTTGAGCCCCATATCCGCCAGGTGACGTTGATAAAAGAAACATGGGTTTATTTTGAAGCAACTTCAAGTCTAATCTTGAACACCAATCAAATAAGTTTTTGAATCCTACTGTCCAATTTCGATTATGCTCCGCCATCGAACAAATAAGCACATCTGCCTCTTTTAGTTTAGCTAAGAATGCTTTCGCTTCTTCAGGACAATTCTCCTTTTCACAATCTACAGAGAATACAGGTACTTTATAATCATTCAAATCAATCAATTCAACCTCATATTCTGGAAAAAATTCCAAAGCATAGGTTGCAAATGCTTTATTAATGGAGGTCGTAGAGATACTAGCTCCAAATCCTACTATTTTCTTTTTCATCTCTACTTGTCTATAATTTATCATAGGCTGGAAATCCTAAATCAACGATTCGTTTCCACTCTGGATGTTTTTTAATATAAGCAAACACAAGCGGACAAAACGGCATCACCGTTTTATTGTGTTCTTCTATAAACATCAGCGTCTTTTCAATCAATGCTGTTGCAACACCACGACCCGCTAATTCTTCAGGACTTTCTGTATGAATTAAGTGAATACGCTTACTATCTTCTTTATAATCAATAAAAGCAGTATATCCATCTACAGTTAATTCAAATCTGTGATTTGCTGTATTTTGTTTCACAGCTAAGGGCAAAAATTCTTCTTTCATCTTTTTTTGTATTAACGGGTGTTATAGTATCAAAAATACGGATTATATATTCGTTAATTCTTAATGTAAATTAATTTATAGGGAAGATAGTACAAAAATAGTTCTGGTCTTTCTCTAGATCATGAACAAAACTTGAAAAGAATATACTATTTTTGTCACACTAAATTTTAATGTACTATATTATGTTTGGCGACTTAATGGGAATGATGGGTAAATTACAAGAAACCCAAGCTAAAATTGAAGAAACAAAAAAGAGATTAGATACTATTCTAATTGACGAAAAAAGTAGTGACGAATTACTACAGGTTACTTTAACGGCAAACAGAACAATTCGTTCCTTATCCATTTCGGATGAATTAATGGAAGATAAAGATCAATTGGAAGATTATCTTGTTCTAGTATTAAACAGAGCCATTGAAAAAGCTACAGCAATTCACGAGGCTGAATTAGCAGCGGCAGCCAAAGATGGTATGCCTAATATCCCAGGGTTAGATTTATTTAAATAAGAATAGAATGAAAAAATATATGGGTGTTGCCTTACTCTTAGGCGCTTCACTTCTTGCTTCATGTAGCAAAGACACAAAAGGAACAGACAATCTAACGATTACAGGAAAAATTGAAGGCTTAAAGCAAGGGAAAGTATATCTATACCATGTTCAAGATACTGTTTTTACTGCTATAGATTCTGTCGTTTTTGATGGAAAGTCATCAAATTTCGCTTTCAAATACCATTTAGAATCACCAGAAATGCTTTTCCTTTCATTAGATCGTGGACATAGTAATTCTATTGATAATCAATTGGCCTTTTTTTCAGAACCAGGAGCAATGACCATCGAAACAACCTTGAAAAACTTTTACAAGGATGCAAAAGTACAAGGATCTCAAAGCAATGAACTATACAATGAGTATCTAAAATCGAGAACCCTTATTACAGATCGTCAAAACGATTTATATATAGCCCTATTTGAAGCTCAAAAAACAGCAAATACTGCTCAATTAGACAGCTTACAAGGTGTAAGTAAAAAATTAGCAGGTCGTTTATACTTAAATGCAATTAACTTTGCTTTAAACAACAAACATTCTGATGTAGCTCCTTATATTGCGCTTACTGAATTATACGATCGCAATATCAAATACTTGGATACCATTTATAATGCGTTAACTCCTGAAATACAAAATCACAAGTACGCGAAAAGTTTGAATGAATTTATTCAAGAAAGAAAAAAAGAAGAAACGAAAGTAACCGAATAATCGTAAATTGTCCTTTGAATCAAAGGACAATTTTTTTTATGTCATTACAAGCCTCTCTACAATTCCTACTTCATTTAACGGATAATGAAGCACAAGAAGCCGCCAACTATTTTGTTCCGCATACCTACAACAAGAATACCTCTTTACTAGAAGCAGGCAAAGAAGCTACTCAGCTTTTCTTTCTTACAGAAGGCTATATCCGCATTCATGCTGATTTTGATGGAAAGGAAATTACACAGTGGATTAGTGCTCCTGGTTATTTTATTACCGATTTGTCTTCTTGGCTTTTTGATCAACCCGCGAGATGGAACTTTACCACCTTGACTCCTGTTTCCTTATTTTCCGTTTCAAAGAAAGACTACAAACAGCTACAAACGAAAATCGCCGATTGGCAAACCAAAGAACGAAATTTTATCGGCCATTGCTTTCATCAAATGGAACAGCGAATTTTTCAATTCTTATCTCAAAATAGCGAGGAGCGTTACCATGCTTTTTGCCAAGATTATGCCTTTTTATTCAACCAAGTACCGCATCAGTATATTGCCTCCTTGTTGGGTATGACGCCCGAAACACTAAGTAGATTAAGACGAAAGTAATCCTTCTCTGTTTTCTTGATGTATATCAAGAGTTCCTAATTCAAAAGCAAAGATATTTGTGTAAAACAATACGATATGAAACTGGTTACACAAATAGAAATTAAAGCGAATGCAGAAACCATTTGGAATGCATTAATTGATTTTGAAAATTACTACAAATGGAATCCTTTTATTACTAAAATAGAAGGAACTGCTGCACCACGTCAAAAACTGAAAGTAAAAATTCAGAACATGCGCTTTGCTCCTATTGTTCAGGTATACAAACCACATCAAAAGTTAACTTGGTTAGGTAAACTAGGCATTAAAGGTCTTTTTGATGGGTATCACTACTTTGAAATTATCCCCATTGATGAACACAAATGCTTATTCGTTCAAGGTGAAAATTTCAATGGATTACTCGTTCCCCTCCTCAAAAAGAAATTGAAAAAAGAAACACTTCCTGGTTTTATCTTGATGAATTGTTCACTTAAAGAATATGTGGAATAGGGAATGGTTTACGGTGGACAGTTTACGGTAAACTGTCCACCATAAACTGTTAACTATCTCCCTACATCCAATGCTTATTCTCACTTTCGATCTTATACAACCATTGATTTCTAAATTGCTTCATTTGTTCATAGTTTGAAGTACTAAAATGAACAATTCCTCCCGCAGTATGCAACATTAGGTTTCCCACATTAGCTGCTTTTTGCCATGCAAATTGAGACAATACAATTTTTTGAATTTTATGGGGTTCTAAAATGGTATGTGTTATATCCCAAGCTCCTGTTTTTACAATGATAAAATCATCCGTAACAATTAATCGTCCCACTCTAAAATAACGCCAAATCAACAACGTTACCACTACAAAATAGGCAGCTGCACTACTAAACCTCAAACTTGTATCTAGTGTTTCTTGTGTTAGTCCTATAAATAAACTGATTGGTACAAGCACCAAAAAGAAAAAACGAAAACCAAAGAAACGATAGTTGTATTTCAATTCAACTCCTTGAAAATCCAATGGTTTTTTATAAATCATATCAAAGAACTCTTTGGTTTCTTCGTTAGAACAACCGGGGATTTCTAGACCTGTTTTCTTATTTAACGATTCTTTTCCAAAGACTTGGTGAATTTTAAAACTTGAAATCCCCCATAGTTTCTGGAAATAATTGCGGACAATTTTGACTAATTGAACACGAGATGGTTTAATAATTGTACTCTTCGTATGGAGTAATCCGTACGAAAGAAATAAACTTCCTTGTTGAACCACCACTTTATAGTTATAAAATTTAATAACGGTGCGAATGATATTGGCAATAAAGATAGCTGCTAAAAAAACGAGCATTAGAATCAATCCAACATAAAAAGTAATTCGTTCTTCGATGAATGTATCGATTGCTTCATCATTTATCGTATCTCCAAAAAACTTAGAACCTTCGTATATCAGGGAGTTTGCAAATAACAAAACAATACCCATCGTATACAGGTAATTGGTCGTTACTCCCACTTTTAATAAGGTCAATACATTGATATGTCGAACATCTTGTACAGCATTCCCTTCTTGAGTTGTTCCTTGATCTACAGTATCTTCCCCTTCTGCTTCTAGCAATCCTTCTCTATAGGCCAATAATGTTTCTTTTAACGCTTGGGCAACTTCATGAGAAACAGAAGTAATAACTCCTTCTTTTGATCCACTTCCTGCAGAATCGACCTCAATCGAATATATTTGAAACAACTTATTAATAAACGATTGATTGATATTTACCTGTTGAATCTTTCGAAGTTGAATGGTCGTTTTTGTTTTATTAAAAATCCCCTTCTGCAAGACAAAAGCATCGGTTTCCTTTTCAATGTGAAAAGTAAAATTACGATAGCTGAAATAAGCAAAAACTAAGGCTAAAATGAATCCAACAATTACACTCAATAGGATCCAATCCCACCTCCCTGTCCATTCCCCTTTGTTGATTCTCAGGGCTACTAAAATAAGAACAGGAAAAAAAGCACGAACGAATTTTTGCAACCAATAAATGAAATTGACAACAATACCGATAGGCGCCTGTCGATTAGGAATATAGAAATTCATTATTGTTCAGTATTTAAAAAGTCTTGCGTATTGTTTTCGCCTCTCTCCTTGGCTTGAGGTAATACTTTTTCAATCACATAAGCCTTTATTTTGTTAGCCTCTTCAAGAGGTAAACCTGGGATTTTTAAATCTCCTAAACTTCCACCTGCCGTAAAAAACTCAATTCTACAAAGTCCAAATAACCTCAACAAAGCTCCTTCATAAATTTCTACGTGTTGGACGCGATTAAAAGGAATTGTCGTTTCTTTTTGATGGAGTACACCCGACTTATATAGAATATCATGTTCTCTCACTGCATATCCTTTTTTACTCACACCCAACATATTTAAAACCAACACAAGCAAAGAAAACACAACGCTTGTACCAAATACAACGGCCTTGTATTCCAACAACATGGAATCCTCTCCTAAAAAGGGGTAAATAGAAGCCACTTGCTCCCAATGCCAAAATAAACAAAAGAAAAATAATCGTACTGATTAGGACAACACGTTTATACTTTACATGTAAAGGTTGGAAAATTACTGCATCTGTAGTAGGCAGTTCTGTGGTATTAATTTGCTGGTTGGAAAAGATTGTGTTCATATCTAAAATAAGCATTTGGATAAACAAATATATTCTTTTCGCCTTGATGAAACTAACGCCTATCCTATAAAAAAATAGCCACCATATAAATGATGACTATTTTCCCAATTGATTTATAGATATAGAATTAAAACTGCTTTACAAGACCTATATAATAAGGTTTTTCAGCAGAGTTAGAACCGACTAGAATTAAAGAAAAATACCTGCCTTTTTCCAAAGTGATTTGATCGCGTTTAGCTATTTCTTTACCGTCTTTATCTTGTACACTCACTGTATAGGTTTTACTTGTTTGAGCGATAAATTTTTCATTTTCTTTCGCTGACGTTTCTGTTTCCGTATTTCGATTGGTAAACACAACCTCATCATCTAGTTTTACATTTACAGCTAAATCCTCTCCTGTCAAATTAAAAAAACGAAGTCCCGAATGAGTCAAATTCCCTTCTTCTCCAAGGGTAATACGTTGATCATTGGTTATAAAGTGGATAACCTTATCTTTTGATTTCCCTCCTACGAATGAAGTATAGAGTTGTCCATCCACCACTTGTATCCCTGCATTGGTTACAATTCTTTCATTTTGATTGGTGACAATATCCAACGAACGATTACCTGTATATAATCCGATATAATCATAGCCTTTGTACATCAACCCTTGATAAGGAGGTTGTACAAAACGACCATTAGCCAAATACCACACAGCCTCTGAACCACCATAACCATTCACCATGGTTAAACCACCTACTGGATAAGGTCTCCATCCACTATTATCATCTGTACTACAACTTGTCACTGCGAACAAGCTAAGAATTAACCCAAATAATACTAATACTCTTTTCATATTGTGTTATTTAATTTTTGTTTCTTTCCTGAATATCAATCAAAATTCATACCAAAGGCTTCTCTTTTATTTTTTATGTCATTATTTTTTATGTCATTATTTTTTTGTGTGAGACTATCATTTTGTAATTAGGCTTATTCATACGTCTTCTATTATGAATCTGACGAATTACTATTCACCGAATTAAAAACAAAAAAACGTTGTATTTAATTTTGAAATACCCTATGTTTGTCACTCTATGAAAATAAACACGTCACATATCATGCTCAAAAAAATGCAAAAAGCGTTCGCTTTGGCGTGTGCGGTATGGCTTATTTTCTCTACTTGTTCCATGCAGACGAGTCTCAACCACTTACTTGGTGACACGACAACTCCTATAGAACAAACAACCAAAACCAATAAAAGTAAAAAATACACAACAGTAACTGAAAGAAGTTGTGGTCAAAGTCTAAGTATCGATGATCATAGCCAAGTGTTACAAAAAGCGGGATGGGATCTCACAAATCCATTTATTGCTTTAGTTGTATCTACTTTTCTTATTTTCTTTTTTGGTATTCGCATCAAAGGTGAATCCAATACAAATCCTGCGTATCAGGATACCTCCCAATTACAGGGCAAGCTCCCTTTATTTATCGAATTTCAGAACCTGAGAATTTGATTTTTTAACGTCTTTCTGGTCAGTCTATCGTGATTAGCTTAAGCTATTACACGGTTTACCTACTATCTATCGTTAACAAAATCCAATAATTTGCGATCTATCTCTGGACAGATCCCTTATATTCTCTTTCTAATGAAAACGATTTTTCGTTCGGCTACATACCTGTGGTTGACCTGTTTAAGCGTGACTATTTATGCTCAAGAGCCAGGAAAAAATTCCTTAGGCGACTTGTGGGAAAAAGTAGCACATAATTATCCAGGATTACAAGCACAAACAGCTTTAGTAGCCTCAACAGCAAGCAAAACACAAGCGGTAAAAAGTCAAGCTTTACCTCAATTTAAAATTCAAGCCCAAAACTCGTATGGTACTTTTGAGGGGAGTAATGGGGCATTTTTTCCACAATCTGGCTTTTTTAATGTCAGTGGAAACCCGACACTCTTGGATGGCAGTGACCAAACCTTCAATACCTTTGGTTCAGCCGTGGTTGAATGGGAAGTATTTGCCTTTGGTAAACAGCAGCAGGAAAACAAAGCTGCTACTGCACAATACCAACAACAAATAGCACAAAAAGAAGCTTACGTCCTACAACTCAAAAAAGAATTAGCCTTCCGACATATTCAGCTTTTATACGCTACAGCCAATTATGATTGGATGAGCAAAAACGCAGAACGCCTGAAGAGCATCGAGTTAATTACCAACGGATTAGCTGTATCAGGATTAAAACCTGCAGCTGATAATCTATTGGCACATTCTTCCTATCTACAAGCAGCAGGACAGCAAAGTTTTTGGACTGGAAGTAAACAAGCGACTCACATTGCCTTAACGGAATTAGTTGGAGAACCACTAGATACCCTTGATGCAACGCGTTTACACAACTTTCTAACTTTTCCTTTACACAAAACCAATACATCAAACACAACTGAGGAGATTGAACATCCTGTTTTAGCGCAATACAAACAAGAAGCCTCTTATTTTGAACACAGCAGTAAATCTATGACAAGAGCGGCACTTCCAAGTGTAAAAGTGCTAGGGGGGTATGCGATTCGAGGTAGTGGTATTCAAACCAATACGGTTACTGACAAATGGAAAGATGGTTTTTCGAATTCTGTCGATAACTATCTGGTTGGCGTTGGTATCACTTGGAATTTTTCTTCCTTATTTACCAACCAATATAAAAAACAAGCCCTCAGTAAACAAGCAGAAAGTGCGGAGAAAAAATACAATGCGTATGAGCAAGCCTTACATGCCAATATAGAAGCTAGTCAGGTTCAGATTAAAGAACAAACAGCGCAATTGCAGCAAACGCACCAAGCGATTGTACATGCGACTCAAGCATACTCCATGTATATGGCACGTTATAAAAGCGGCTTAATCACACTGAGTGAGCTCTTACAAATTCAACAGCTACTCGAACAAGCGGAGAAAACCCATATTGATGCAACCCAACAATATTGGATGCAATTGGTTTCTGAGGCAACCTTAACCGCGAATTTCGACTTTTTATTTACTAACTTATAATATAGACTCCGTATGAATCTAATCAGATTTGCCTTAAGAAAGCCTATTGCCATTCTAATCATCGTATTAGCCTTGGGCTTCTTATCGATTAATTCGATTAAGAAAATCAATGTCGATATCTTTCCAGAAATAGAACTTCCTTCCATTTATATTGCCATGCCTTATGGTGGACTTTCGCCAGCCTATATGGATGGGTTTATGGCCAATGAATTTCAAAAAGTATTACTCTTCGTAGGAGGAGTTCAAAACATTGATTTTAAAAGTGTTCAAGGATTAACCTTGATGAAATTATCCTTTTATCCAGGAACGGATATGGCGCAAGCAGCAGGAGAAGTTTCCACCCAAGTTTCCCGTGCAATGGGATTCTTACCCCCAGGAGCTGTACCTCCGATGGTGGTTCGATTTGATGGTAGTTCTCTACCTGTTGGGCAACTCGTTTTTGAGAGCCCTCAACGTACCATTACAGAACTACAAACCATGGTACAGACGCGAATTAGACCCATGTTTGTGGAAATTCCTGGGGTAACTGCACCTGCTCCTTTCGGGGGTAATGTGCGTTCTATTATTGTCAATATTGACCCACAGGCCATGCAAGCCAATGGATTGAGTCCAGAAGAAATTACCTTAGCTATTACGAAAAACAGTCACCCCTCTCCTGCTGGAAATATCCGCATTGGAGAACAAAACTTAATGGCTCCGATTAACTCCATTGCGACCAATCCAGAAGTATTTCTCAATACGCCAGTGCGTACAACTGACAATAGAACCATCTATGTAAAAGATGTTGCACAGGTGATTGATGCAGCTGACCAAACAACAGGGTATGCCTTAATTAATGGTACGCGCTCTGTTTATTTGCCGATTATCAAAAAAGCAGATGCTTCAACCATTGATGTAGTAAAAAACTTAAAGGCGTCTTTGCCTTTATTAGAAAACACACTTCCTGAAGATGTGTCTATCCGTTATGAATTTGACCAATCCAAATACATTGAGCGCTCTTTAACCAACTTGATTCACGAAGGAATCTTAGGAGCTTTATTTACTGGATTGATGATTTTCTTATTCTTAGGTGATACACGTGGAGCCATCATTGTAATATTGACGATTCCAGTAGCAATCTTATCTGCCGTGGCAGCATTATATTTTATGGGGCAAACCATTAATATTATGACCCTGAGTGGACTTGCCCTCTCCATTGGTATTCTCGTCGATGAAGCCACCGTGACCATAGAGAATATTCACCAGCACTTTGAGATGGGAAAATCCAAGGCCCAAGCTATTTTAGATGCGCTTCTTGAAATTTCAATTCCCAAGTTGCTTATTCTTCTTTGTATTTTAGCGGTGTTAACCCCTGCTTTCATAATGACAGGGATTCCGAAAGACATGTTCATGCCTCTTTCAATGGCGGTAGCGTTTGCCATGATTTTCTCTTTCTTAGCGTCACAAACGTTCGTTCCAATTTTAGCCAATTGGTTAATGAAGAACAAACACCTTGCGATTTATGACAAGAAAACAAAAAGACAACGCAAATTCTTTGAGAAATTTCGCTTGCGTTACTCTCAAGTGGTGCGTGTTTGGCATAAGCGATCTCGTGCACTTTTTGTTGGTTACATCCTTGTAGCTGTGGGGTGTATTGCCCTTTTACTGCAATTCATTGGAACCGATATCATGCCTGCTTCTAACAGTGGAGATTTTCAGATTCGTATTGAAGCTCCTCAGGGAAGTCGCATTGAGAAAACAGAAGAAATTGTCAAAGATATCATCAGCGATATTGCTTCGGTACTACCAGAAAATGGAATTTCTATCACTTCTTCTTTTGTAGGGATGCATCCATCAGGAACGCCGATTAACCCTATTTTCTTATTTACTAATGCTTCCCATGAGGCCGTATTGCAAGTAGCGATTGATCAAAGTATTTACAAAGGGTCAATTTCAACACTCAAAGAGCAAATTCGAGAAAAAGTAAGTGCCAATCGACCAGAGGTCCTGATTAACTTTGAACCTATGGAGTTGGTAGAAAAAATCATGGGTCAAGGAGCCATGACACCTATTGAAGTTAAAGTTGGTGCGAGACAAATTAAAATGGCTGAAAATCACGCCAAGAAAATTGAACAAGAATTAAAAGAGATTCCTTATCTACGCGATATTCGAATTGCAGAACCTTTAAACTATCCAACCTTACAAATTGAAGTAAACCGCGATTTATTAGGTCAATTTGGTTTAACGATGAGCGATGTTACCCGAAGTTTAGCTACGGCAACTTCTTCTACGCGTTATACGGACAAAAATTTATGGGTGGATCCAAACTCTGGATTGGTTTTCCCAAGTACAGGTTCAAATTCCAGAAGGAACGATTGACAGTGCTGAAAAACTCAAAGCACTTCCATTGAAAAAAGGTAGTTTACGTCCAATTTTAGAGGATGTTGCAACAGTTAATTTAGTAGATGAAGCAGCTCAAGTGAACCGAAAAGGGCCGAATCGATATGTAACTGTTATTGCAAACATCCACGATAAAGATTTAGGATCAGCTTCTAAAGCTGTGAAGAAAGCCATTGCCAATGTAGGAGAACCACCAAGAGGAACTATTGTTTGGACAGAAGGAACGCTCAATCTCTTAGATGAAACACTTGGTAATTTATTAATCGGACTTGGTGTTGCCGTTGTTACCATCTATTTGATGCTATCCGCTTACTATCAATCTTTCCGATTACCATTAGTGATTCTATCTGTATTGCCGGCAGTAATTGCAGGAAGTTTACTGTTATTATTCCTCAGTGGAAGTACCTTAAACTTACAATCGTATATGGGGATTATTATGTCTATTGGGGTTTCCGTTTCCAATGCCGTGCTCTTAATTAATCAAGCGGAATACTATCGAAAAGAAATGCACTTGCGCACTGTTAATGCAGCTCGCTTAGCTGCTTCTTCGCGTCTACGCCCAGTATTAATGACTGCTGCCGCCATGGTTGCTGGAATGTTGCCGATGTCTTTAGGTTTAGGAGATGGTGGAGAACAAGTTGCTCCCTTAGGTCAAGCTGTAATTGGGGGGCTTTTAGCATCGACCGTTACCATCTTATTGCTTCTACCGCATTTCTTTACCTCAACGATGCAAAAAGCAACCTTAGTTGGTCCTTCATTAGATCCTGATGATCCAAAAAGTAAATTTCACTCACTTGAAACCCATTAATTTTGATTTTTAATAACACAATTATGAAACGATACGTCATTTTATCTCTCACGATATTAGGTAGCACTTTATTTTTCACAGCTTGCAAGGATAATGCTCCAACTGAAAAAACAGCTACTCCTCCAACTATTCCTGTAGATTTGAGCACGTCTCCTTTACAGGAATTAAATCCTATTTATTCTATTACTGTACCAGGTGAAATCAAACCCTATGAGCAGGTCGCTTTATATGCTAAGGTTTCTGGTTTCATTAAACACTTGTATGTTGATCGTGGAGATCATGTAAAAAAGGGACAATTATTAGCCTTACTAGAAGCACCTGAGATGAATCAACGTGCGTTATCAGATCAGTCTATCCAGGATAAAGCCTATAGTGATTACCTTTTAGCCAAACAAGTATATGATCGCTTGCTAGAAGCCTCAAGAACTACAGGAGCTGTTGCACAAGTCGAATTAGAACGTGCACAAAGTACAATGAACAGTACAAAATCTGCTTTTGAATCTGCTAAAGCCAGTACAGCACAAGCCAAACAGCTTCAAGATTATTTGCGTATTGTAGCTCCCTTTGATGGAATTATTACACAGCGTAATTTATCTAACGGATCTTTAGTTGGCAATAACGGAAATACGCCTATTTTTGAAATGGCTCAAAATAATCAATTGCGTTTAACTGTAGCAATACCCGAAAAACACGCAGGGGCTATACAAAAAACGGCTGCTGCAACGTTTACCATTAGTGCTTATCCTGGGGAGCAATTTACAGTACAACTGTCGAGAACTTCTGGCGTATTGAATCAACAGGATAGATCCTTAACGTTGGAATTTGACCTTGATAATACAAATGGAAAATTACAAGGAGGAGATTATGCACAAGTGAAATTAGCCTTACAGCGAAAACAACCGACCTTATGGATGGCTACGAAGAGCATTCTCAACACCCAATCAGGTAATTTTGTAATCACGAAAAAAGGCGATCAGCTCTCTAGAATCCCCGTTGAATTAGGCGTGCAATTGGATACTCTTACGGAAGTATTCGGTGCACTTCACAAAGAAGACTTAGTAATTAACAAGCCTTCAGAAGAAATGAAAAACTCAAAAAAATAAATGTAGTATGATGCAATTCACACAAAAATTAAATCGTCATCTCGGAGCTCTTATGCTCTTACTAGCATTGGGATTATATGCTAGTACTCCCGCTCAAGCACAGCAAAAAAACGCCCCTGTTGTAAACACCAAAACAACGGATGCTGTATTTTTTGATGCAACAGGGAAAAAGGTATCCTTGAGTTCTTTACAAGGTAAAGTTGTATTTGTTAACTTTTGGGCTACTTGGTGTCCTCCTTGTATTAAAGAAATGCCTTCCATTCAAGCATTAAAAGAAAAAATGAAAAACCAAGACGTTGTTTTCTTACTAGTTGATATCGATGGTAATTATGAAAAAGCAAAAGCTTTTATGGACAAAAGAAATTTAGATCTTCCCATTTATATTCCCGCAGCTACAGTTTCAAGTACTTACTTGGGAACCTCTATTCCTACCACTGTAATTTTTGATAAAAAAGGAAATATGATTCAACGTATTGTTGGTGGTGTTGACTTTGCTTCTGAAGAAGTTGAAAAATTTATGAATCAAGTTTTGAAATTGTAAATTAATTGTTTTCAAATAGTTAGAATCAAGCTCACTTCTCGTAAGTGAGCTTTTTTTATGTTCTTTTTTTTCTTAATTATTCCATCAACATAAAACAAATACTTTATTAACAACGCGATTTTTTTGAATTAAGCACAATAAAACTAGCTATTAACTAAAAACAAAAAAATTAAGCACTCATTATAACTTAAAATATTGAAAAACAAATAATTCTTTCCTTTTAGACTTCTAGATTAAGTTTAAGTTAATTTTTTGTTTATTTTAGCAAATACCAAAACCAACCAAAAAACAACAAATATGACCATGCTATATATTTTTCCTATAGTTCTAGGCCTAATAGGATTTTTTAATCTTCTTTTTCACTTTAAACAAGTGCATTTAATAGGCTATAGAAGTCATAATGCGTTAAAAGATGACAAACATTGGCGCGTAGCACAACGCACAAGTAGTTCGTCTCTAATTGCTGCTAGTTTATTCTTGATTTGTATGAACTATACACTAGCTCAATTTGATTATGCCGCACAAACACTACAAGCGATTATGATTACAGCTAATATCTTTTGTGTGTTGTATACGATTATTCATACAGAAACTGTATTAGAAAAAATCGATCAGAAAATCGACCAAAATTATATTCAAAAATAATTTCAATTATTATTATTTCTTCCTCTTTCTTGTGCTAACGATTACAACAGCCAGAAAAATATTTTACTTTGCTTTAAAATCACTACTACTACTAGACAAGAAAGAGGTTTTTTATCAATAATATTATTTTACTTACGCAAAAAAGGTATGGACATTATTTGTTCGTACCTTTTTTTATGAAAATAGAATAGGGAGGAATGTTTTTTTGTGAGGTTTGTTCTTTGCTCTTTGTGAGGTTTGTACTTTGTGAAGTCGTAAAGTTTATGGATAAAATAAGATTTGTTTTCAACCAGAAATTGTTCACACCTCTCACCCTTTTCCCATCTCTCCTCTCCAATTGCTTTGTGACTTGAATAAGGTTTCTTCAGCTCTTCTTCAGCTCTTCTTGGAGATTCCTTCGACTTTCCTTCGACTTTCCTTCGACAAAATGGCCTATTTTCCTAGTATACTCCAAGGAATCTCCAAAGAATGTCGAACAAAGGCACTACGAAATTAGAAGTTAAGGTTATGAGTTATGGGTTGATTTGTGAGGTTTGCTCTTGTGAAGTTCGTTTTGTGAAGTCTTTATTTTTAACTTACACACTTTAAGAGATAGTCCCGGTCAGGCTCACCTCCTTATCGTCTCACCTCCTTATCGTCTCACCTCCTTATCGTCTCACCTCCTCATCATCTCACCTCCTCAAAAAACAACTTAATAAAAAATATTTTTCATTTTAAACTAAATTTTATTAAATTAGCCTTTAATAAAATTAAACAAATTGAAAACAAAACATAAACTGCCAACACATTGCCCTAGTTGTAATAATAAATTACATGTTACCCAATTAGCTTGTGAAAGTTGTGAAACAACGGTAGGTGGACAATTTGAATTACCACTACTCTCTCAATTGACACAAGAGGAGCAAGATTTCATCTTACAATTTTTTCTTTACAGTGGAAGTTTAAAACAAATGGCGCAACAAATGAATATTAGCTATCCGACTGTGCGAAATAAATTAGACGATATGATTGAACACATCCAAAAACTACAAAACCCATAACATAATTACGAACCAACACAACTACAACTTTATGAAAAATGCTATTACCAAACCTTTTGAAACTCTTCAGGAAACGAAACTCTTCTTCATTGGTTCACTTCTTTTAGTGGCTGGGTCTTTGTTTGCTTTTCTTACTAATACTCGATTTGATGGAGTTTTAGATATGCATCTTACCTCCCAAATTCAATGGTATCAACCGCTAATAGATAATATAGTAAATACACTATGTCTAACGGTTACCTTATTTATACTCTCGCGTTTTTTACCAACCAAAGCACGTCTTATTGATATTTTCAATGTAGCACTCATTTGTAGGGTTCCTTTTTATTTTTCACTTTTTGTCAATATAGGAAACATCCAACAAGAAACGACTGATTTCTTAGTCGCCAATTTGCATAATCCTACAATGATAACAGAACTCCCTTTTATCAATCTCTTTCTATTTGGTTTAAGTGCTTTAGTAGGACTTACAGCTCTTGTTTTTATGGGATTTTTACTTTATAGAGGATACAAAAATGCAACAAATTCAAAACAGGCTTCTCATCATGTATTACTAATTGTAGCAGTATTACTAGCTGAAGTTGTATCTAAACTATTGGTTTATTTATACTAACACTTATAGAAAAAAAACTACTACTCTAACCTTATACTACGATGAAAACTATATTACACTTCTTTATTTACCTCCTAACAGCCTTATGTGCGTTATTGGGATTTGCTCAAGCACCTCAAATCAAAGAGATTGCTATTGATTCCCAATTACTAGGAGATTTATATACCACAGCTACAAAAAACGACAATCTCGTTATTATTGTTCCTGGTTCAGGTCCAACCAATCGCAATGGAAATAGTTTTGCTGGTTTAAAAGGCAATTCATACAAAATGTTAGCGACAGCTTTAAGCTCTCATAATCTTGATGTATTTACCTACGACAAACGCTTTATTACGCAATTAAAACTGAATCAACCGATAAAAGAAGAAGAAGGGCGTTTTGAAGACGGAGTGGATGATTTAGCTTTAATTGTCACTTATTTCACGTCTCAATATCCTAAGATTACTTTAGTTGGACATAGTGAGGGGGCACTACTTGCCAATCTTTTAGCAAATAAATCTGCTACAATCACGAAGTACGTTTCTTTACAAGGACCAGGTACAACTGCAGATCAAATCATCTATGAACAAATCACCCAACAATTCCCCGCTTTAGGAGCAAAAGTAACAGAAATCAATACTGCATTAAAAAATGGACAAACAGTAAAAGATATTTCTCCTATGCTTCAAGCCTTGTATCGCCCTAGTGTACAACCTTACTTAATATCCTGGATGAAATACGATCCAAGCGTAGAAATAGCCAAAATAAAACAACCAACATTGATTATTGATGGAGATAAAGATGTACAAGTTTCTTTAAAACAAGGAGATTTATTGAGTCAGGCGAATCCCAAGGCAAAACGCGTGACTTTAAAAAACATGAATCACGTGTTAAAACAAATAGATAAAGACGAAGATAACATGAAAAGCTATGGAGATCCTTCTTTTCCTTTACATGCCGAACTTGCCTCGACAATTGCAACTTTTATACTAACTCCTAACTAACTGCTTATGTCAACCCCTACTCTTTTCCATTACTTTTTTGTGCCAATCCTCTATATTTTTGTTGGATGGCTTATACCAAAGTGCAAAGATATTGGCCTTATAGGTTATCGAACTCCTCGAAGCATGAAAAATCAAGAAAACTGGGATTTTTCTCAAAAATTAAGCGGAAAACTACTGCTAATCTTGGGCAGTTTAGCATTCGCAATCAATTTGCTATTCTATTTTGCTGTTCTTCCCCAAACGTATTATACCTCAACGGAAGTGTTTTTTATTTTGGGAGGTACAATTCTAGTGATCTTTTATACTGAATTACGCTTATATCAATTCGAAAAAAAACAAACTACGCTAAACCACAAGTAGTGCCGTTTCACGCAATTGTTGTACTGGCTTTGAAAACCAAAATAGCTCAAAGTCAGTAGAACACGTCGTTTCAAAACTCGTTTTCATCTCTTGATAGGTTTTCGTTTGCGTGGTACTTCCCTTTAATTCTTCAATAAAAGAAGCAAACCAATCGCCTTCTTCTAGGTCTAGGCTAATAGTAATCGTATCATTTTTAGTGTAGAAGATCAGATTGACCATTTCGCGTACTTGTCCTTTTCTCTTCTTAGAAAAATATTCTTTATATGGATAGGTTCCCAACCAAACTACTTTTTGATTTCCTCTATACGTTGGTAAAAGTTCACTTTCTAAGCAAGAGGCAATATAATCGGGTTGAACTGATGTACGGGGTACTTTAAAATCAAACCATTCATTTAGTGGCCAATCTAGGCACATGCCATGCATATAGTTAAACAAGGATTTCTTTAATCCGAAGGAAAACTTATCGTGAATGGCACCATTCATTTCCACGTGGGGCACGTCATTATTGGCAAAAGCGCTATTTTCTTTCTTCTGCGCAATTACCTTGTATTCATCGGGATTCATTCCTACAGGAGAATGGGCAGTCATCGCAAATTGATGCCAAAAACCCGATTGCATAATACCAGCTTCAAACAATTGACGAACCATTTCTAAACTGTCGATAGTTTCTTGTGCCGTTTGCGTTGGAAATCCATACATCAAATAGGCGTGTACTAGAATACCTGCTTCCGTGAAGTTTCGATTCACGCGCGCCACTTGTTCAACGGTTACTCCTTTTTCAATGAGTTTCAACAGACGATCAGAGGCAACCTCTAGTCCACCTGATACCGCAATACAACCAGAAGCTTTTAACAAGAAACACAAATCACGAGTAAAACTTTTCTCAAAGCGAATATTGGTCCACCAAGATACTGTGATTTTTCTTCGAATAATTTCCAAAGCTACTTCACGCATCAAAGCCGGTGGCGCCGCTTCATCTACAAAATGGAATCCCGTTTCTCCCGTTTGATCAATTAACGTCTCCATTCGATCGACAATTAACTTAGCGGCTACAGGCTCATATACCTTGATATAATCCAAGCTAATATCACAAAACGTACATTTTCCCCAATAACAACCATGTGCCATGGTTAACTTATTCCAACGTCCGTCACTCCACATACGATGCATCGGATTGACAACTTCAATTACGGAAATATAGTCATTGAGCTTTAAGCTTGAATAATCGGGCGTTCCAACTTCTGCTTGTTTGTAATCTCGTTTAAGTGGATTATTAATATAGACCACTTTATTATCCTTACACACAAACGTGCGTTTTAATTCTTCTTGTGCTAATTTCCCTTCAACATGGAGAATTAGGTTTTCTAAAGGCGCTTCCCCATCATCTAGGGTAATAAAATCAAAAAACTCAAATACTCTGGTGTCGGATAAGGAACGTAACTCCGTGTTGGGGTATCCCCCACCCATTGTTACTTTTATTTCGGGATGATTTTGTTTGATCCATTGTGCACAGCGAAAAGCACTGTATAAATTACCTGGAAAAGGCACTGAAAATCCAACAATCTTGGGATTAGATTGAGCAACAATCCCCGTTAAAAGTTCAAGGGTCAATTCATCAATAAAGGTCAAAGGTTGCTGCAACGACTCATATAACTCATCAAAAGTATGCGCTGATCGTCCTAAACGTTCGGCATAACGACTAAACCCAAAATGAGGATCAACTGTATCAACAATTAAATCCGCTATATCTTCAAGATACAACGTCGCTAAATGCTTCGCTTGATCTTGAATCCCCATCGAACCAAAAGCCCATTCTAGCTCTTCTAGCTGATCAAATCGAGAGGCTCTAGGTAAAAAATCTTCTTTGATAATGGTATGTGCAAACGTTGGATTTTTTCCCTGCAAAAATTTAATTACAGCATCTATCGTAGCAATATACTCATTTTCTAAAGCCAACATACGATGCGTATTGCCATTAACCTCCCCTACGACTGTGTGAATATGATCGTATAAACGAGTCAATCCTTTTTTGCTAAACAGTCGCAGAATCACTTCAATTCCCAAATCACTTTGATAGCTTGAAATGGATAAGGTATTCAAAAAACCTGTAATATAAGCTGTTGCTGGATATGGTGTATTCAGCTGTGTAAAAGGCGGAGTAATTAATGTAATTGTCGTTTGCACCCTAGATAATTTAAGAGACAAAATTACCTACATTTTCTTAGTATAAATAATATTTTAAAAAATTCTCTAGCAAAAGATTTATTTTAAGTTAATTTTAAGTTATATTTACTATACACTCAACCCAAAAACTAACGATATGAAGTATTTTTCACTACTAATATTACTAATCACATCTAATTTAATATATTCACAACGAATAAATCCCGAAGATGTTACAAACCTATGTTCAAACGAACAATTAGGTGGACAAACGCCTCCTAATTCCAACTACACCAACTTGCGAACCTCTTGTGGGCCATTTAATCCTCTGTCAAGTTCCTTAGTTCTTTATTATGTAGAAATTGAATCAGGATCTACCTTTACCTTTCGTATTAGTCCTAATGCACCTGTTGATTACGACTTTGCTTCTTGGAAAAACCCAAATTTTGACAATCTTGGCCCTGCCGATCGAGGCTCACAAAATGATGGAGTAGATGCTCGTCAATATGACATTGGTCTGTCTATGACAGAAACAATGCTATGTGAAGAGCCAGGTGCATCTACATGGCTAGGAAATACAGCTACTGTACCGGGTTTTGTACGATATTACGACGTACAACCTGGAGATGGTATTTTGATTGCTGTTAATCGCTGGTCTGATACCGATGCAGGGTTTACCATCTCTTTTTGACGGGAATGCCAATGCAGTACTTAATTGCGACTTTGACAAAAAAACATACGAACAATGTGATGAAAATTATGACAATAAAGAAATCTTTGATTTAGACCTTATTAAAGAAGACATCAACAATAGTGAACAAACATTTATCATCGATTTCTTCGAAGACAGAGAGGACGCAAAAAAAACAACCTCAACTAATGTCTTATCCTCTCCTTATACTGTGAAAGCAGAAGATAATCCCAAACAAATTTATGCGCGTTTTAAAAGAGCTAATGGGAATTTTCTAAAAACACTTGAAATTGAACTAGTACTTAATGAAGTACCCAAAAAACCCAAAGAGCCTTTAAAATACGCCTTATGTGTTGAAGAACTAAAAGATAAAGAAAAGATAGCCACGTTCAATTTAACCCGATTTGAAAACAAACTCAGTGAAAACAATATTGGAAAGATTGACTTCACTTATTTCGAGCCATTTAATGATACCATTCGCAAGATCAGTAACCCAACTAAATATAGCTCGATGCGTAATACCATTACCATACGCATGACCATTGACGATAAATGTCCGATCGATATTCCTTTGCAATTAGTTGTCAATGACATCGATATTAAATCGACTGCTTTCACTTATTCTGAGCTTTGTGCAACTGAAACAGAAACGGGACTGGTTTATGATTTAAATCAAACGGTAAGTACCTTATTAAGCAATAAAGACGAGATAAAATACAACATTCATTTTTTTAATTCACCTGAGGATGCAGAAAGTGAAACGAATGCCATAGAGGATCCTTCCAATCACTTGGTGCCTTACTACCAAGAACAGCTTATCACCGTTAAAATAACAGATAACAATACCTGTTCGACGCAATCTGAAATCCGCTTGCATGCCGTGCCAAGATTTAGAATGGAAGACCAAGTAACCACCGAATGTACTCCTTATAGACTTCCAGAATTGCCGGAGGGGTATGCGTATTATTTAGAATCAAATAATCAAGGAAATAACATCAAATTGAATACACCTGAGAGTATCTTTTATGGCCCTAAAACCATCTATATCTATGCGAAAAAAGACTATGGGCTTCCAAAGTTAAACGATTGTACCTTTGAAGATAGTTTCACTGTGACAACTGAAGGCTGTATCATTGCTAAAGGAATTTCTCCTAATGGTGATGGACTCAATGACAATTGGGACCTAACACCTTATGGTGTAATTAATTTGAGGCTATTCAACCGAAATGGAATTGAAGTTTACAAAAAAACAGGAGGATATACGAACGAATGGTATGGACAATCGAATGGCAGTACCAAACTACCAAGTGGAACGTACTGGTATTATTTTGAAGCTATCACGGGTGTTTATTCCGGATGGATTGAATTAATGTATTAATATTTGAAATAAAACCGTATTTTTACTATGCTTAAAAAGTTTTACTATCTTGATAGTAAAACTTTTTTTTTTAAAACAAACTTTCTAATTGACCTTGTGTCTTATGACTATACCTACAATTACATTTCAAAACTCTGGTTATTTTTCCAAATTAATGGTTGATTACCTCAACCAAGCGGAGAAATTAAAACCATTATATCAACATTTTCCCACTTTAGCTAATTTTAAACTGCAGATAGAAGCCAAACAACAGCATTTTTCAACTGAAAAACGCCGTGTTTTACACGATGCGTTAGTTGAACAATATCAGGGCATAGAATTATCCGCTGCAACCCAACAAAATATAGCTTTATTGCGAGAGGAAAACACATTTACCATTACAACAGGACATCAATTGAATTTGTTCACAGGTCCGCTGTATTTTCTTTATAAAATTGTTTCTACCATCAATTTGACGGTAGAATTGAAACAACAATACCCGGCGTACAACTTTGTTCCTGTTTTTTGGATGGCAACCGAAGATCACGATTTTGAAGAAATTAATCACTTCTATTTTCAGGATAAGAAGATTTGTTGGGATCAAGAAAGCAAAGGCCCTGTAGGTCGTTTGAGTACAGCAACCTTAGACAAAGTCTACGAAGTATTTAAAGGGCAATTAAATGCTGGGGACCATGCTAAAAAACTCAAAACTTTATTTGAAGAGAGCTACCTCAAACACGACAACTTAGCTGATGCAACCCGTTATTTAGCCAATGCATTATTTGAATTTTATGGCTTAGTTATTGTCGATGGAGATCATGTTCAGCTGAAATCTCTTTTTGCACCTAGTATACAACAAGAATTGCTGCAACAAAATGCCATTCAAGAGGTAGAGAAAACCTATGCTATTCTTGAGGATTATTTTGTTCAAGTAACCCCTAGAGACATTAACTTATTTTACATTCAGGACCAATTACGCGAGCGTATCATTTGGGATCAAGATCGATTCAAGATTAACAATACAACGCTTTCTTTCTCCAAAGAAGAGATACTAGCAGAACTGAGTAATCACCCAGAGCGTTTCAGTCCTAACGTAATTTTACGTCCTCTATACCAAGAAACCATTCTACCGAATTTATGTTATATCGGAGGAGGAGGAGAATTAGCGTACTGGTTGCAATTGAAACCAGTCTTTGATTTACATCAGGTTGATTTTCCTATGTTATTGTTGAGAAATTCAGTCTTACTTGCTACAGAAAAACAGGTCAAAAAATTAGATAAGTTACAACTTACCTGGTCTGATGTTTTTGCTCCTGCAGAAGTATTACTACAAAAGAAATCAGCCGAATTATCTGATGTTTCTTTTGACTTTGACGCACAACGTCAGGTATTACAGCAACAATTTGATCAACTCAGAGCACTTGCCCAACAAACCGATGCTTCGTTTATTGGGGCAGTAAATGCGCAAGAGAAAAAACAAATCAAAGGACTTGATCACTTGGAAAAACGCTTACAAAAAGCAGAAAAGAAAAAGAACAAAGAAGTACTTGATCGCATCTTGGCTATTCAATTGGAATTATTCCCTAAAAATAGTCTGCAAGAGCGTTACTATAACTTTGCACAGTTCTATCAAGAAACAGGAGATGATTTAATACAAAAACTAGTCGAACAGCTCCGACCATTAGATCACGATTTTGATATTATAACTTTATAAAAAAGGTAGGGGCGAATATTCGCCCCTACCTTTTTTTATACCATTTCAATAAATAACCTACTCTTTTTTTGTGTATCCCATTCCACGAGATGCAGGCCAAACGGATTTAAATCCATATTGTTCATATAATCGATAAGCTTCACCGTCTGCAATTAGGTTAATGTAGCAGGAAACAGGTAAATTTTCTTGAATATATTCATCCAATTTCTTCATAATTAGTTTACCTAATCCTTTTTTTTGATGGGCTGGTAAAACACAAATATCCACAACTTGACAATGACAGGCTCCATCGCCTATCAGTCGTCCCATGCCAATTACTTCCTTGTTGTTGGCTTCGTCTAAAATAGCAACACAACAAAGCGAATTACGCAAGCCAATAGCGGCAGCTTCTTTTGTTTTAGGAGATAATCCCGATTGTACACGTAAATTACAATACGTTTCTACTTCTATTATTTGATATACGGCTTGATATTTCATCTTATTCTATGATTCCATTAAAGGATGTAAGTACCGTCTTTTTTTTAATTCAACAAATTCACCTACTCCTTTTTATTTGTTAATTTCTATTTGGACCGTTTGTGCTTTGTGAGGTTTGTGCTTGATGTAGTTTAGGCAAATAATACTAGATTTATCATGCATGAAGGCGAATGCCATTCGCCCCTACACTCTTTTCTCTTTTCCAATAAAAAAGGCAACCTTTCGGTTGCCTTTTTTATTAGCTCTGTGCTATATCTTCTAGATGTTCATCTTTCAACGTTAATTGAACCTTTTCTACCGAGTTTCGATACATATTGACTACTTCTCCTGTATAATGTTCTAAATCGATGATATCACCTTCTTTTAATTCTTGATCAGGGCAAACTTCACTGATTAATCCCGCTAATGTATCATAATGTTCACTTTCTTCAAATTTGAAAGGCAACCAACGGTTGATATCAGAAATATTCGAGTGAGCATCCACCATGTATACGCCTTCACCTGTAGAAACTACAATCGGTTCTTCATTGTCATACTCATCTTGAATTTCTCCTACTAATTCTTCTAAAATATCTTCCATCGTAACAATACCTGTAAACTCTCCAACCTCATTGGTTGCAATTGCCATTTGCAAGTGTTTTGCTTGAAACTGTTTCAATACATTTTTAATCAATGCATTTTCCGAAATATAAATAGGCTCACGCATTAAAGAAGCAAGAGATACGTCCTCTTTTTCTTTGATCATGGCTTTCATCAAATCTTTGGTATAAATTACTCCTTTGATATCATCAAGGGAATCATCATACACTGGAAAACGAGAATACCCTTCTGTAATGGCATAATCGATGGCTTCTTTTACGCTTGTATTGATTTCAATTGCTGAAACATTTTTACGCAGCGTTTGAATATTGTTTACACGTCTATCATCAAAATCGAAAACATTTTGAATCAATAGTCGTTCTGTTTCTTCGATTGCACCACCTGCTTGACTTTCGGTGATGATCATTTTCAACTCTTCTTCTGTATGTATATCTGAACCGTGTACGGGTGTAATACCGAACATACGCAAAATACCATTTGCTAATCCATTCATCATCCAAATAATCGGTTTGAATACAAAATAGAATACACGCAACGGTAAAGCGATAGAGAATGTTGTTTTTGTAGGGAAATGAATCGCGATTGATTTTGGTGCTAATTCACCAAAAACAATATGCAAAATCGTAATAATAGCGAAGGCTATTGGAAATGAAATACTCTTGGCAACTGAATACCATTCTGGTCCAGTCATACCGAATAAATCAAATGCCTTCATGATAACGGGAGTCAATGAACTTTCTCCAACCCAACCTAATCCTAATGATGCTAATGTAATTCCTAATTGAGTTGCTGCCAAATAGGCATCTAAGTTTGCAACTATATTTTTAGCAACACCAGCTACTTTAGAGTTTAATTCTTGATGTACTTCAATTTGTGAGGTTCTTACTTTTACAATTGCAAACTCTGCTGCAACGAAAAATCCATTTAGGAATACTAAGAATAACGTAAGCAATAACTTACCAATTGAAATTTCTTCGGGAACAATATTAACGCTAGCTAATATTGTGATGATCTGGGGGTATGTGTCCATTTTATAAATTCAAAAGGTCCGCGTTCAATTTTTTTAGGGACCTGGAAGCGAAGTTTTAGTTTCATCGCCTTTTCATATCAAAATTAATAATTTATTTGATATAATATCAAGGTTAACACTCGTTTTTTTCAAAACGAGTAATTAACTAGGTATCAAGAGGGTAAAACTTTTTATTTTATACCCTATTCTACTTATATCTACTTATTTGTTCTTGTCTTTTACATTGATTTTGCATCAAAATGAAAAGGCAACATATTAAGGAGAGAAGGTGAATAACAAACAATTCCCTCTGCTCCCATAAAAAACATCTCAATAGGTTGAGCTTGTTTCACTTCATATTCTAATATACTCTGTCTGCATGCACCACAAGGTGGGATGGGATGATCCGTTACTTTTAAGTCTGATGTTGCTGAAATTGCTAGCTTTAAAATCCTTTTACCTGGATGTAAAGCTCCTGCTTGAAAAATAGCGGTGCGTTCTGCACATAAACCCGATGGAAAAGCAGCATTCTCTTGATTCGATCCTAATACAATCGTTCCATCCTCTAACAGTAAAGCAGCTCCTACGCGGAATTGAGAATAAGGTGCATAGGCGTTTTTTCGAATGGCAATCGCCTGTTCCATCAATTCTTGATCTTGTTGTGCTAATTCGCGAATCGATTCATATTCAATGAAGGTCGTTACTACTTCTACTTTTTTCATAAGTCAAACGATTAGAGATAAAAAATCCAAACTCGTTTTTGGTAAAACGGTTTGGATTAGGGTACAAATATAATACTTTTCTTTTGTTATCCTTTAGGGTATGTTTTTCTTCCTAAATCAAACGTTAGGGAAAAACGAAGTGTATTTTCTAGTGGGTTGTTGATTTTTGATGTAGAGAACAAGTACGATAAATCGACTGTAATCATACTGTATTTAAATCCTGCCCCTAGTGTTGCATATTGTCTAGCTCCTTTATTTTTATTTTCATTGAAATAACCTGCGCGGAATGCAAATGTATTGTCATACCAATACTCTGCTCCCATTGCCCAAGCAATTTCTTTCATTTCTTCACTAAAACCGCCTGGTGCATCACCAAAAGATTTAAACACTCCTTTAAACCATCCTGTGTCGTTATACTTGCGCATCTCTTCTGGATCAGTTACATCTGCTGGAGGAGTTGGCACCATTAATTTATTAAACTCGGTGGTAATCGTTAAGGTATTATAATCATCTAAAATAAAGTCAAAACCAGCTCCTAATTTTAAATTTGCAGGTAAGAAATCTCCTGTTGGTTTATCGCTATAACTCATTTTAGGACCTAAGTTTTGTAAATTAAAACCAAATCTCCAACGCCCGTCAAAGTCAGAAAAAGACATTCTATCCGATTGGTAGAATCCCGAAATATCAACAGCAAATGTACTTGCGCTTGATGCATCACCATCTCCTGTATCAGGTAATTTCAGATTGGAATTAATGAAACGCCCAGTAACAGCCATACCAAATTTCTCACTTAATTTCAATGCATAAGATGCATCAATCGCAAATTCGCTTGGTTTGTACGTTGCTCCAATACTATTATAATCTTCTCTATAAGTCACTTCTCCCATTCCAAAATAACGGAACCCTACAGAAAATGCACTTCGTTCGTTGTATTTATTGAAATAGTTTACTTGAGCAAGAGACATTCCGCTAGATATCTTAGACATATACGGCGTATAACTCATCGCAAATCCTTGATCTTTTATTGCAAAAGCGTATTTTGAAGCATTGTGTTGTTGTGAAAAAGCATCTGTTGTAGTCGCAACTCCCATATCTCCCATAGCTGCTGATCTTGCGTCAGCTGCAATCGTTAAAAAAGGAACTCCTGTTGTTATGGGATGCATATCTGTCTGTGCATACAGTGCAGATCCTCCTAGTATAGATATAACTAATGCTGTGAAATTTTTCATTCAGTTGTGTTTATAAAATTATACAAATATAATTGTTTCCTAAAGTATAACTAATTTTTCTATTTTTTCGACTTTTTTTCCCGTCTGTGATGAACATACAGTCAAGCGGTAAATATAGACTCCTTTTCCGATTCGATCTCCAAAATCATCACGTCCATCCCATTGTATCTCACGACTTAAATTTCCTTCCGTTGTGATCTGTTGATTGATTGTTTTTACAATTCTTCCCGTAATCGTCATAATCTGCACTTGAACATCCAAAGGCTCTAATGGTCTATTGTGTGTGAACCAAAACTCCGTATAATTGACAAAAGGGTTAGGGTAATTCAATACTTTTTCAATTTTTAAGGCTTCATCTTGTTTAACCAAAAACTGAATTTCGGTGGTTGACAAATTATTGTATACATCCCATACTTTAAATTGAATCGTATGCATTCCTGGATCTAACTCTTTCAGCTGGTAAGTCACCTTTCCTTTTCTGAAATTATCCAACTCAGTTTCGTAGTAATCGTTAAGTATCACACTTTTATCTTCCTTATCATCTACCACAATTACGATATCGTGTCCTATTCCGCTAGCCGTATTAATCCCACTTTCATCTTCAACAAACGCAAGAAATACAGGATTATTGTCAGTTGCTCCTCCAGAGACAAAAGATTCATTATCCATATATAGTCTCGCTATAGGTGGAGTAATATCTTTTGGTGCATTTTCATTCAGCCCGCCAATCACTAAATCATCATTATTTCCTGTATATTCAATCTCTTGATTCGAAGAATAAAAACTCACTTTCCCTTTTCCTTCATTGAGTCGAATATCTTTTGGCATGATAAAGTCAAAAGAAAAAGCCCCATTTTTTACACTGGCATTTCCTCTAAAGACTACCTCTCCTAAAGTTTGATAATCCATTACCCAAGGAATACCATTGTTCATGACATTGTCATTCCCCAATGTTTTCTTATCTAAATACTTGTCATAAATCTCAACGGCTAAACTTCCGGTGAAAGAATTGACAACATTATTTCCTTCATCTTGCACCTCTCCCTTCATCTTTACATAGTCTAACGCTTTTACAGGGTTGTTTGTTGTTAGCTGAACATCCTCTTCATTCACTTGAGACAACACTACCTTTAAATGAGGCAATGCAATTTTCAACGCCGGGTCTCCAATAAATGAAACGACATTTTTATCTCTATTCGTATATGCATTTTTAGTATGTCTCAAAGCATCCGCCATAGAATAGGTCGCAGCATGCTCAAAAAACAAATCGGTAAAGGTTCGATTCAACAATCGTCCAATATCAATTCCGATTTCTCTCGTCGTTCCAATCAAAGCGATAGCCCCACCTTTTGAATTATTAAATAATACTTCACCTCCACTTGTGTAATTCGGATCATCAAATCGACTGAACTCACACGTAATAATAGAAAAAACAGGATATTTATTTTCATTACTTAACTTTCGAGCATCTTCAATTGTGAAAACACGTTCTTGAGCTAATCCATCCTCTCCACCATGTCCTAAATAATTAATGAACAAAGCTCCTTTTTCAATAGCATCTAAGAAGTCTAACCTTGCTTGCGGATAGCGATTTCCTCCTGCGGATGTTTCTTGTACATAAGCATCAAGGTAGATTTTCTTGGCATTAAAAAACGGATTATGGGTTAAAATACGATTTACAATAGTATCCGTTTCAACTTGTAAAACGTAATCAGACGATTTATCAACATCATCCGCCATGGCAACGAGGTTATTTTTCCAACGTCCGCGTGCTTGATCTCCGTGATACGCTATTATTTTCTGAACTGCCTGATTGGCCTCATCCGAATTCTTCGCCAATATCCTTCCAACCGTAAGGTCAATTCCAAAGACTACATTATACATATCGCCTTCTCCTTCATCGAGCAAGCCATAAAAATCATCTGACATAAAGGTGGTGTACATCGAAAAGTTAGAATTGCTATTCTGCGCTTTTTTCGTTTTACTCATTCCATAATGTAAAGGCACAATATTCGCATTTTGTTCTATTCGCTGCTTATAATCATAAGACCCTGTACCGAATAAGTTAAGGTATTTCAACTCACTTCCTTTTTGTTGCATGCTCTCATAGACATAACGAACAAAGTTTCGAATTGCTGCGCCATCTTGCTGTCCAGAAGAAAACTCATTGTAAATCTGATCAACTGTTACAACCATTGGTTTTAAGTTGTTATTTTGGCGATGGAATTGCGCTAATTGTTGTGCAGCTGAAGCAAAAGCTTCATTGGTAATAATAAGGTAATCAACCGTTCCTTGTGCTTGAACTGCTCCTTTGAGGTCTTGATTGCGCACTCGACTATTATTGACCATTTTAGGCGAGTAATAATCTGTTGGAATTTCTACTTGAAAAACCTGATTGGTTCCACCATAAGCTTTGAAGCTATACTGACTTTGATTAGCCACAGGAAGTGTCGTAATAGCTGAAACATCCATAACATTCCAAATTCGATTCACTTGATTGGTATTTGTCAAGCTCCAACGAACCACGCCTTCTATTGTTTTCACCTTATTATTAGAGAAGCGATATTGTTTGGTTCCTCCTAGTAAGTTACCGGTATAGAAAAACTCGATATAATCGAGGTATCCTTTAGAGTTTGGCACTCCTCCATTTTGATACGTTAATGTTACCTCAACAGCAGGAGAACTTAAATACTCCTCTTTTTCCAAAAAGCTTTCATATCCTTTTGTCGTTGCACTTCGAATAGGGAAAAAAGTAACCGCCCCAGCAAACCTATTATTAATCGTATACGTAAAAGATGTATTTCCATACGAACTAGAAGCCGTGTTCACACCAAATGTAACGGGTTCGCTAGTTTTTAAATGCATTAACTCTAATGAAAAGCTTTGGTCATTGACAATGCCAAACTCCTCACCAAACCACTTTCTGCCCAGTTTACCTATATTAACAAGATCTTTCTCGTGAAAAACCTTTCCATCAAATTCAGTAATGGTTGCTGTTTCTCTTGCTGTAGGTTCCACAAAATTGCTAATTCTCAATCCTTGTTGTTGTCCATACGTCAGAAAGTAAATCGCTTCGTCTACATATAGGTTTTGATACGTTAAACTTTCTTCATTCCATTGATCTACACCTGTTGCATAAAACAAAACATAATCATCAGCCTCCATTGTTCCCTTAGACTCCCCTTGTACATAAATACTGTTTTCTTGTAAATCGGTCGGATAATTTGCTTGATTCACTATAGGTAGCATCGTTCCTCCTGTCCCATAAATCTGAATCGTACGAGGATCAACAGAGGAAGGAACTCCCAATTGGGTAAGAAAGTTCTTATCTAATTTGTAAATTCCCGTTTTATTCACGCCAAATTTGAACCAATTTCCCTGTTTAAGTACGGTATTGGCGTTGAGATTTCGACCTCCATTGACCAAATTTTGTCTGATATTAGGTTGAGAAGATTGATTTTCGATGAGATACGAGATGCTTTTTACTCGTTTTAAACCACCATTTGCATAGACAATCGGAGAAAAATAGACATAACTTTGAGAAATATCATGCATCCTTGCCGATTTAATTTCTATCTTTAATTCTCCTTGATATAATTTTTTCTGAGCGTCTGATAGGAAATTCGCGTCTAAATCTTCGTAACTAACTTGAAGAATTCGTACATTATTTTTAAATCCCGATGGAATATTTGATTCCAAATCTAAGTAAATTAACTTTTTATTAACATTTTCAAATGTTAAATTTTTATCTATTTTGGCGACGTCAAAATCATCTGTAGATAACGCTTGTTCGACTAATTTATTGTCCCACTTCAACTCCAATCTTCTCGACTGAGAAAAAAGTGTAAAGCAAGTAAGAATCAGTAGTGTATTAATAATTATTTTCATATATATTTGCATGAGGAAGAATTATTCCTTAGCAAAAATAATTATTTTTTCCATATACAATACACGAATAAAAAAAGCGTTATTTAGATGATCATAATTATTTTTGAACATAAAAATTAAGTTTTTTTTAAAATATTCATAGCAAGGATATTGCTAATTAATCGTTAATTCTTATATTGCGTCAAATTATTTACCCGTTTTTAACATGAAGATTAATAGACTTATGACTTTACAACTGCTTGCTGGCCTACTAGCTACAGTTGGTTTAACGAGTTGCAGTAACACAAATAATGGAGTTTCTTCTGCTACTGGTTGGAAAATAAATGATAAAAAAGGAGGCTTTCAGTACAACACGAATTTTGAACAGCAGAATCCTAAGGGTATGGTATCCATTGAAGGGGGTGCTTTTACAATGGGAAGAGTGCAAGACGACATTATGGCTGATTGGAACAACAATCCTAAACAACAGTATGTCCAATCTTTCTATTTAGATGAAGCTGAAACAACTAACATTGCTTATAACGAGTACTTATACTGGTTAAAGAGTGTTTTCCCTCCAACGAATCAAGTTTATGCAGAAATCTACAAGAGCGCTTTACCTGACACAACCGTATGGAGAAGTGGATCAGGTTTCAATGAAACACTAATTTCTAGTTATTTAAGACACCCTGCTTATTCGAACTACCCTGTAGTTGGAGTAACTTGGTTGCAAGCGAATGACTATGCGAAATGGAGAACAGACAGAGTGAACGAGTTAACGTTAGAGCGAGCTGGATATCTGAAAAAAGATGCTAAGATTATGGAAGCTTATGCTGACGCTCACTTTAGCACTGAGACATATTTAGCGAATCCGGAGGCTGTTTACGGAGGTAATACAGATATCGTATATCGCGGTGTAAAAAACAAAGCAAAAGAGGGAGAAAAAAACCTTTATGCTACAATGAACTACGGTCTTTTCACGGCTGAATACCGTCTACCTACTGAGGCAGAATGGGAATATGCAGCAATTGGAATGGCTGGAACTAGAGAATACAACAACTACCAAGGAAGAAAAACATATCCTTGGGAGAATCCTACTAAAAAATCAGGAAACAAACGCAACAATACATTGAAGTCTCAATATGCTAACTTCAAACAAGGTCGTGGAGATTATGGTGGAATCGCAGGTTGGGCAACAGATAATGCAGATATCACAAATGCTGTAAAATCTTATGCTCCTAACGATTTTGGTCTATATGATATGGCTGGTAACGTAGCAGAATGGGTAGCGGATGTATACGATCCACAAATTGATCAAATCGATACAGATTTCAACTTTTTCAAAGGGAACATTTATTACAAAAACCAAATCGGGCCTGACGGAAAACCACAAATCGTAACGGATCAAACCGTGAAATTTGATACTTTATCTAATGGGCGTTTACGCTTGCGTAACTTACCTGGACAAGTTTCTCAAATTGCTTACGATGCAGACGTAAAACAAGCGACAGGTGAAGAAGACATAGATGCGTTAGCTGAAACTTCAGTTACAAATAAAAAAGGAGACAAAATTACTAATATTTACAACGATAAGAGTCGTGTAATCAAAGGTGGTTCTTGGAAAGACAGAGCATACTGGTTAGATCCAGCTACAAGAAGATTCTATCCAGAAGATCAAGCTACTGACTATATCGGATTCCGTTTAGCCATGACTAAAGTGGGTCAAAAACAAGTGATTCGCAAAACGAAAAACTAAAATAAGATAACCTATATTTCTTTTAAAAGTCCTAATTAAAATTAGGACTTTTTTTTTACTTTTGACTTATGAATATACAGGAATTATACAGCTGCTTCACAGAAGCTGACGGCATAGCAATTGACACGAGAAATATTACGCCCAACAGTCTTTTTTTCGCTTTAAAAGGCGATAATTTTGATGCAAATGAATTTGCACAAGAGGCTTTAGATAAAGGAGCGCGTTATGTAATCATGGATAATCCTAAACTCGTAACGGACCGAGATAAAATGTTTCTTGTACCCAATGCCTTACAAGCTTTACAACAATTAGCAAACTATCACAGACAGCAATTGGGACTTCCGATTATTGCCTTAACAGGTAGTAACGGAAAAACAACAACCAAAGAGCTAATCAAGGCCGTTTTAAGTCGCAAATACAACGTAAAAGCAACTCAAGGCAACTACAACAATCACATTGGTGTACCCTTAACTTTACTTCAATTTGACGATGAAACCGATATTGGAATCGTAGAAATGGGAGCCAATCACCTCAACGAAATTGCGCTTCTATGTACCATTGCACAACCAGATTATGGTTATATTACTAACTTTGGCAAAGCCCATTTAGAGGGGTTTGGCGGTTTTGAAGGAGTAATTAAAGGAAAAAGTGAATTATACGATTATTTAGAAGATAATCACAAGATGGCTTTTGTCAATGCAGATGACCCTAGACAGGATGCAAAAACCATCACTTTCTCAAGGTATACTTTTGGGTCAAAAGAAACAGAAGCTAACCTTGAAGTTGAAATCATTGAACACACAGAATTGGCAACAATACAATTAGGAGAACAGCGCATAACCTCTCATCTTACTGGTCAATATAATGCTACAAATATGGCAGCTGCTGTAGCCATTGGTCAGTATTTTGGCGTGAGCTTAGAAGAAGCAAATCAAGCTATTCAAGCGTATATCCCAACGAACAATCGATCTCAATGGATTAAACAAGAACCATTTACCATTTTATTAGATGCGTATAATGCAAATCCTTCGAGTATGGAACTATCTGTTGCGAACTTTAACCAACTCCCGTCCACTTCCCCCAAAATTTACATTTTAGGAGATATGTTTGAGTTGGGTACAGCAAGTGAAAAAGAACATAAAAACATCATCCAACAAGTAGAAGATACCACTTTTGAAAAAGCCTTTTTCATTGGAAAAGAATTCTCAAAAGTAAAAGATACGACTGTTTCAACCGCGATAACTTTTTTTGAAACACTACCCGATTTCATGGCAGCATATGGAGATGTAGCACAAATATTGGCGCATCATACAGTTTTAATCAAAGGATCAAGAGGAATGGCATTGGAAAAAATCATTTCATTTTTAAAATAACACAAAGGCTGAATGTAATTTCAGCCTTTTTTGTTTTACCTTCATCTCCTCAAAACAACAAAAATGCAAGAAAAAGTTTACCCAAACGCAATACCAACGGTCGATATTGCTGTTTTACGATTAAATTCAGACCACACCTATTCTCTCTTATTAGGTAAAAAAGAACACGAACCCAAATGGCGATTTGTCGGAGGTTTCGTTGACGCAGACGATTCTAGCTATGAATCAGCCGCTGTAAGAGAGTTATTTGAAGAAACGAACCTCGTAGCCACACCAGATGAAATTAAGTACGTAGGCTCAACTAAAATTGACGATCCGCGCTACCGCAATCACAAAGACAAAATCATCACCCACTTGTATCTGTTGGAAATTCCTGCAACAACAGCAGATATTCAACCCAAAGATGATATCAAAGCGTTACAATGGTTTCCTTTAGCTTCTTTTTCAAAAGAAGATATTATGGATGTACACCATCCAATCGTTACTTTATTTATGCAGTATATCGAAAAACGATAACACCCTACAAAAATAAGAAAAGGATAAACTCACAAAGTTTATCCTTTTCTATTACACAGTGAAAACTGAGTATGCTCATCCGTTTAAATTTCGTCAATCCTTCAACTTTTTCAAAATAAAAAAACGCAAATAACATGATGTTATTTGCGTTTACTTGTGACCGGAATGGGACTCGAACCCATACGTCTTGCGACACCACCCCCTCAAGATGGCGAGTCTACCAATTCCTCCACCCGGCCTTGTGTGTGATAAATATAATTCTTTTTTCATTTTCATTACTGAAGAAACAAGAAAAGAATTAAAAAAAGCCATTCGATTAGGAATAGCTTTTGTGACCCGACTGGGGCTCGAACCCAGGACCCCAACATTAAAAGTGTTGTGCTCTACCAACTGAGCTATCGAGTCGTTACAATGTAACTTGTAAGTGCATTTTTATAAAAGTAATTGTGACCCGACTGGGGCTCGAACCCAGGACCCCAACATTAAAAGTGTTGTGCTCTACCAACTGAGCTATCGAGTCATTACAAGTATAAATTGTATGCTTTGTTTTTATAAAATATGTGACCCGACTGGGGCTCGAACCCAGGACCCCAACATTAAAAGTGTTGTGCTCTACCAACTGAGCTATCGAGTCATTGCAATCCATAGAATTGCTTTGTATTTTATAAAAGTATGTTTTTTTTGTGACCCGACTGGGGCTCGAACCCAGGACCCCAACATTAAAAGTGTTGTGCTCTACCAACTGAGCTATCGAGTCATTGCAATCTTAGAATCGTATTAGAATTTTTGTGACCCGACTGGGGCTCGAACCCAGGACCCCAACATTAAAAGTGTTGTGCTCTACCAACTGAGCTATCGAGTCTAATCAATTCCTGATTGCGGGTGCAAATATAGAACGTTTTTTTTTAAAAACATCATGTTTTTGTTTTATTTTTGTCAACAACATCCCCCTAAAATGGGGTATTTATGCATAACTCACTATTTTACAACCCCTTATTTTATGGAAAAAATAATTATTTTAGGTTATATGGGCGCAGGAAAATCTACAATTGCTCAACAATTAGCCCAAGAACTACAACTTTCTTACTATGACCTAGACCATGAAATTGAAAAACAGCAACAACAAAAGATAACAACAATTTTTGCTGAAAAAGGCGAAGTATACTTCAGAAAGATTGAACACCAAATCTTACATCAACTTTTAAACAAAAACGAAAGAGCAATACTAAGTTTAGGCGGAGGCACCCCTTGTTATGCAAACAATCATCTCATATTGCAACAAGACGGGATTCAATCTTTTTATTTAAAGGCATCCATACAGACCTTAACAGAACGCTTAGCAAAAGAAAAAGAGCATCGACCAATGTTGCAAACCAACACAGAAGATACTCTTGAAACTTTTATCGCTAAACATTTATTTGATCGCAGCTATTTCTATTATCAAGCTAAACACGTCATTCCTGTTGATGATAAACCCGTCAATCAAATTGTAGAGGAGATTAAAATGATACTTAAAGATTAACTTAAGTAGGCGTATTCATCTTCTTCCGTAAAAACCACTTGGATGTGCTCTAACAAAGAAGTAGACAGGGATAATCCTTTATAATCAGCTTTAATAGGGTATGTCTTGTGGTTTCTGTCAATTAAGACTGCCGTCTTCATCTTCTTTATTGGTACGTTCAAAAAGTGTTTTACTCCATAAATCAACGTTGCTCCTGAATTTAATACATCATCTACTAAAATAATTGATTTACCTGTATATTCTTCTGGCGTTAAGGAGGTGCGAATTGGATTAATAGGATTAGCCTTATCAATCTGTACTTCACACAATTTCACTTTAATTGAAGCTATCTCCTCTACTACTTTGGCAATTTTTTGAGCAAAAATAAAACCACTATTCGCTACACCTGCAATTACAATTTCTTCTTCTTCAGAAAATGTTTCGTAAATCTGATACGCGATACGTTTGGTTTTAAACCCAATCTGCTCTTTATTTAAAATGATTTTTTGTGCCATATCTTTTTCTTTAATATAATAAACAATTCTCGATCTTGTCTGGGTTTTATGGAATTGAATGCTCGTTCCATAACCTCGATGGTAAAATAAGGTTCAAATAGCGCTAAATACTCGTCTTTATTGCCACCATAAGGTGGTGTATCAAGGTCAAATGTAGTATCGAATAACAATCCTACTAATTTTCCTTCTGGTTGAAGTAACTCATGCATTTTTTGAACATAATCTTTTCTTTTTTCTATAGGAAGAGAACAAAAAAACGTTTGTTCTAGAATTAAGTCATACTTTCCTTGGTGCTGAAAAAAATCTGCTAGAACAACTACATCTTTAGTAATACTGGGTTCATTTTCGATTGTTTGCTCAAAGGCCATTGTTGTAAAATCTACGCCAACACTTTGGTTAAATCCCTGCTTGTGCAAATAAACTAATTCATGCCCATGTCCAACTCCTGGAACCAATATGTGTATTGATTTATCTTCTAACTGATCAATATACTCTTTCAAAGGGGTTGTAATGGCCTTTGCATTCCAAAAATCCTCTTTATTTTGATAGCGATCTTCCCAATACGATTTATTCAACATCTTCGTCATACTCCTCATTATCCAAATATCCATCGATATCTCTTCGATCTTTTTTCGTTGGTCGTCCCGTTCCTTTCGCTCGATAGTACTCTTTGGTTTGACGGAGTAAGTCTAAATGTTCAAAAGCCTCTGCTGGTGTCTCATCTTTACGATAAATATCAACCAATTTAGCACCAACTCTACTTTGAGGTACATCTAATACCGTTAATTTATAGACTATTTGATCCCTTCTCAATGTGATTTTATCTGTAGGAAAAACTTCACGTGAAGGCTTTACTGTTTGTCCATTTACTGTAATATGTCCCTTCTTACAAGCTTCAGTTGCTATATTTCTTGTTTTATAATACCGTACACACCACAAATACTTGTCAATACGCATAATTAAATATTAAAATTCTTCAATAAACAAGACAAAAATAAAGTAAAATTGTATCTTGCACTACTAAAATAACTCAAAAATAATGAATAGACTATTTTCTATTTTAGGTATCCTAACAATCGCTTTTACAGTATCTAACTGTAATAAGAGTGATGATTCTGGAGGCTTACCTCTTGTACCGCCTAGAGATTCCAAAGAAGTTTATACAGAAAACATTACTTCAATCGAAAAGTATTTGAAAAACAATTACATGATTGAACGCAATGGTGTCATTTCTTTTGATAGTATAACAAGTGCTAATTACAAAAATCAACCTACTATTTTTGAAGATAGCCGTTTGAAATCTATCATGATGAACAATGATGATTATACTGCTTATACATTACCAGATCCTTATGACCGTACAAAAACTATTTTTAAATATGCTAAATCTGCGGATACTGTAAAATACAAAATGTACTACCTTGTACTTAATGAAGGAGAAGGAAAGAAAAGTTCACCAGTCGATTCAATATTTGTAAAGCGAACTAACTTTACATTAAAAAATGAAAACATAGCTTCAATCAATCATCCTTTTATCGGTGGTTTTTATTCATTCCCACACACAGTGGCTGAATTAAAAGGAACGGTACCCTCTCCACTACGTATATATACAGGAGAACGTCAAATGCTGCGTTTTATCAAAACCGCTTTAAACTCTGGAATTAACCCAGATGGTACAATCTCTTTTGACGAAACTACTGCTGGGCGTATTATTGCCTTCATTCCTTCAGGATTAGGTCAGTTTAATTCTGGATATTCAACGTTAAAAGCATATCAACCTTACATCGCTGATTTGACTTTAATAAGTGCATTTGAAAGAGATCATGATTTAGATGGCATTCCTTCTAAATTCGAAGTAAAAAAACAGAAAAAATTGGTACTGAATTAACGATTCACGATTACTTTGAGTTAGATACTAGTGCAGACGGTGTTCCTAACTTTTTAGATATTGACGATGATGGTGATGGAGTTCCTACTAGAATAGAATTACAATATAAAGATGCTAATGGTAAAATTAAGCATTATAGTTATGATGCTCCTGAATTAAAAACATGTTCAGATACCCCTCGCTACTTAGATAGCAAGTGTAAACCATTTATGGTAGACGGCGAATGGGTTTGGCCTAGCAAATAAAAAATATTTTAAAAAAGCAGTTAATAAATTAACTGCTTTTTTTATTTGTACTTATTACTAGAAATAAAAAAAGAGATGGTAAACCATCTCTTTTTTATTTATATCAACTGTGTATATTATCTTTTGAATTTTCTATTGATAACAGTTTCTGCTTTCTCTACAATATTAGCCGCTTTTAGACCATATTTCTCCATTAATTCATCAGGAGTACCTGATTCACCAAAAGTGTCTTGTACAGCAACAAATTCTTGTGGTAATGGATTATTTAAAGCTAAAACTCTAGCAACACTTTCACCTAACCCTCCTAAGAAGTTATGTTCTTCAGCTGTTACAATACATCCTGTTTTAGCAACAGAACGCAAAATAGCCTCTTCGTCTAACGGTTTAATAGTGTGAATATTGATTACTTCTGCTGTAATTCCTTTTGCTGCTAATGTTTCTGCTGCTAATAAAGCTTCCCATACTAAATGTCCAGTTGCAACAATTGTAACATCTTTTCCTTCTTGTAAAAGAACCGCTTTACCAATTTCAAACTTTTCGTCCGCTGGCATAAAGTTAGGCACTACCGGGCGACCAAAACGCAAATACACAGGTCCATCATGTTCAGCAATAGCCAAAGTAGCTGCTTTTGTTTGATTGTAATCACATGTATTAATTACAGTCATTCCTGGCAACATTTTCATTAATCCAATATCTTCTAAGATTTGGTGTGTAGCTCCATCTTCTCCTAACGTTAATCCTGCGTGTGAAGCACAAATTTTTACATTTTTCTCCGAGTATGCTACAGATTGACGAATTTGATCATACACACGTCCTGTTGAAAAGTTAGCAAATGTTCCTGTAAAAGGAATTTTTCCACCAATTGTCATCCCTGCTGCAATTCCAATCATATTTGCTTCTGCAATTCCCACTTGAAAGAAACGCTCTGGGTGATTCTTCTTAAAATCGTCCATTTTCAACGATCCGATCAAATCTGCACATAAGGCAACTACGTTTTCGTTTTTTTGTCCTAATTCTGTAAGTCCAGCTCCAAAACCTGAACGCGTATCTTTACTTCCTGTATTCGTATATTTTTTCATGATAATTCTAAAGTCAACTAGATTAATAATCTCCAAATGAAGTTTCTGGATTTTGTTTTAAAGCTTCTTCTAACTGTGCATCGTTAGGAGCTTTTCCATGCCAAGCATGTGTTCCCATCATAAAATCAACCCCATTCCCCATTTCTGTATGTAACAACACACAAACTGGTTTTCCTTGTTTAGTCAAAGCTTTTGCTTGTTCGTATCCTTTTAGAATAGCATCAATTGAATTTCCTTCTTTGATTTCGATTACAGTCCAATCAAATGCTTCAAACTTAGCTTTCATAGAACCTAAATTTAATACATCTTCTGTTGGCCCGTCAATTTGTTTGCCGTTTAAATCAACTGTTGCAATTAAGTTATCGATTTTATTAGCAGAAGCATACATCATCGCTTCCCAATTTTGACCTTCTTGAAGTTCACCATCCCCTAAGAGTACATAAACTAAATGCTCGTCTTTATTTAATTTTTTCGTTTGAGCTGCTCCAATTCCCACAGACAATCCTTGTCCTAAAGATCCTGAAGCCATACGTACACCTGGTAGTTTATCATGTGTACAAGGATGCCCTTGCAATCTAGTATTTAACTTTCTAAACGTAGCTAATTCTGCTACTGGAAAATATCCACTACGTGCTAATACACTATAAAATATACTGGAGAAATATGTCCATTCGATAAGAAGAAAAGATCTTCGCCTTCTCCATCCATTGTGAATGTTTCCTTGCGGTCCATGATTGCTTGATACAAAGACACTAGGTATTCAGCACACCCTAATGAACCTCCTGGATGCCCAGAATTCACCGCATGTACCATTCTAAGAATATCTCTTCTTACTTGTGTAGTTAACTCCGTTAGTTGTTGTGTGTTCGGTTTCATTATTTCGACAATCTAAATTTATTACGCAACAAATATAAAACTTATTTACTGTACTCTATATTATAATCAAACGAATCTACCGATGAAAGTCTTTCTTTTTACCTTGTAATTCACTAGCAGTAAAAAAGTTTGTAGTAAGTTTGTACCTCGCCCTAAAATAAGAATATCATGCTACAAACGAAGGACTTAACGATTGGATACTCCCAAGGAAAAAAACCAACACCCCCCATTCAAAAAGAGCTCAATATTCAGCTAAAGCCTCGAACTTTAACTACTTTGCTCGGCATCAATGGTATTGGCAAATCAACCTTGATTCGAACTCTAACGGGACATCTCCAACCTTTGCAAGGCATGATTACGTTAAATGGGCGAGATTTCACTTCGTATTCTGCAGCTGAACGCGCCAAAGAAATCAGCGTTGTTTTAACCGATCCTATTCCCCATTCTAATTTAAGTGCTTTAGAAGTCTTGCAAATTAGTAGAATTCCCTATATCGACTGGAAATCTACTCCCACTAAAGAAGATACTTATTGGATTGAAAAAGCAATTGACCTTACTGCTATATCTGCTTTCATTCAGCAACCTTTACTGAATTTAAGTGATGGACAATTACAACGTGTTTTCATTGCACGAGCACTGGCTCAAAATACACCTTTGATTATCTTAGATGAACCTGCAAGCCATTTGGACTTGAATCACAAAGTGAAGCTATACCAATTATTGCAACAGCTCACACAACAAGAAAATAAAACCATTCTCTTCTCTAGTCACGATATTGAACTAGCGCTTCAATTTGCTGACGAAGCAATTGTAC
This sequence comes from Myroides gitamensis, assembly GCF_029894455.1. Lineage (NCBI taxonomy): Bacteria > Pseudomonadati > Bacteroidota > Flavobacteriia > Flavobacteriales > Flavobacteriaceae > Myroides > Myroides gitamensis. Next base: position 17,461 of record NZ_JARYHN010000001.1, on the reverse strand, counting down.
TTCAATCTCATGGTTATACGCAAAACACCATTGAAAACTTAATTTCCAATGGTGTTTTTGATCATTTTTTTGAAGATGACATTCTCCAATTTGACAGATACACAAAGCGCTTTACTCTTGCTCTGTAGTACAAGTATGTCGTTTATTTTTTGAAACGTTTTCTATTGTCCACTTAATTTGTTTGACAAAAGGTTCTTTTCTAAATGGACAATCTTGTTTGCTGCATATACTACACGAAAATGTCTTACAATCATCCATATGAACAAAGAGTTCTAAATCATCACCAAAGTGTTCACTTATTTCCTTTTCTAACAATTCTACTTCCTTGTGCCCTTCTACAATTGTAAAATACCAAGGGACAGTCATGTGGCAATCAAAATGCAAAACACTTCCATATTTAATGATACGCATATTGTGCAAATCAATCCAATTTTCTTTTCTATTGTGTTCTAAATATGCTACAACCTCCTCCAGTAAAGCCTCATCTGTTTCATCCATAATACCTGAAACAGCACCACGAACAATTTTATATCCTGTTATAATAATGATAAAGGCAAAAACTAAAGCAACCGCTCCATCCAGCCAGTGTAAATTAGTAAAATACAGCAACAATAAACCGATAATAATTCCTAAGGTGGAATAGGTATCAGATTGCAAATGTTTTCCACTAGCAACTAAAGCTAGCGATTTATTTGTTTTTCCTTTTTTAATGGCATACCAACCTAAAATAAAATTCACAATTGCAGTAATGGCAACCAAATAAATTCCGTAATCCAATTGTCCAATAGGCTGAGGATTAATCAAATTGCGTACGGCTTCAAAAATAATAGCAATACCTGCCATAATAATCAGCCCTCCCTCGATTGTTGCGGAAATAAATTCCACTTTACCATGTCCATAAGGGTGATTTCGATCTCGAGGTTGTGCCGAAAGATATAAGCTATATAAACCGATAAAACCACTAATCACATTCACTACACTTTCCAAAGCATCTGTAAAAATCGCTACAGATCGAGTCATATACCAGGCAACTAGCTTGATAATAAACAAGAGTACCCCTACAATTGCTATTATTTTCTGAAATTGGTAATTCTCATTTGCTTTACTACTCATACAACTTGTATTTATACTCTTGAAACTTCTTTTACTTCCCCTACTTGTAATCCTTCTAATGTAATATCTCCGATTCGAACGCGAACTAATCGCAAAGTAGGAAATCCAACACTCGCTGTCATTTTTCGGACTTGCCTAAACTTTCCTTCTGTTAATACGATACGTATCCAACTTGTTGGCCCATGTCTTTCATCGCGTATTCTTCGTCCTACACCAATCCAATTAGGCACTGCTGACAGACCTTCTACTTCACACTCTTTTGTAACATACTTTTCCCCTTTGACACCAATTTCCACTCCTTTTCGCAATATATCAATTGCTTCATCTGTAATTTGGCCATCAACTTGAGCATAGTATTCTTTTTCATATTTTTCACCACGCACACGCTCACTTGTCATTCCATCCGTGGTCAACAACAGCAACCCTTCTGAATTTTCATCTAAACGTCCAATGGCCATAGTACCTTCTGGGAAATCAAATAATTCTCCTAGTTTCTTTTTTGTTCTCTTTTTCTCGTAAATAAATTGGCTGATATATCCATGAGGCTTATACAGGAGAAAATGTCTGTGTTCCATTATTATATTACTTTTCAAAAGTTTTATCGTAAAAAGAATTAATTGCTTCGATGTATCCCTGTCCGTGATACGTGTTTGTCATGGCTTGAAAACCTTGTAAATGCCCTCCTTTAAAAATAACCACCTGACTTTTAACATTCAAAGGTTTCACACGATTGCTCTCGTGTACGGTTGTCAAGCCATCGCGATCTCCCGCAAAAAACAATACAGGAATTGATAAACGCGTAAGTGCTTTATCATAATCTCGCGCTTGTTCAGGTAATTTTATTTCTTTCTCTAAAAATCCATCTAATTTGGCAACAATCGCTTTGGGGCTTACCATAAATCCATCTGCTATCAAATAATCATAGGGTTCAACATCATAGGCAAGTACAGCAGCAAGAGTTCCTGTAGACAAAGCCCAAACGCCTATCTTAGTTTGAAACTTATTTTTTGTATAAGCAACAACTGCTTGTAAATCCGTTGCAAATTCGTCGTAGTACAACTGATCTTCCTCTAAAGGAAAGGCATCACTTTCGCCAAATCCACGATAGTCAAACAGTACTACATGATAACCTTGGTTGACTACTTCTATGACTTGTCTCAACCAATAGGACATATTTCCCGTATCACCATAAGCTAAAACCAACGTTCGATTTAGTTTTTTCTCTTCCTTCGCATATAAGATCCACGTATTTAACGCGTACCCATCAGGGGTTTTAATGCGAACCTCTTCATATTTAAAATTTGAATTTACGGGATCATCTACATATTCCTTTATCGGATTTACAGCTCCCACTAGATTCACAATCAACAAAGTAAATAAACAAAGTAAATATTTCATTTGCGGCGATATTTTAAATAAAAATCAAAGATACAACAATACTTCCTTTCAAATAATTGCAAGCTTTCAAAAAAAGGCATACTAATGATATTCTAATATTTTTCAGTTCCCTTTCTTCTTGTTCAAGAGAAAAAGCTGAGACATTATAAGGCTATCATTTAATAAATTCATACTTTTGTTAGATATAAAATTTAATACTATGCAACATATTATTGATCGTTTCATCAGTTATGTAACTGTTGATACTGAGTCTGATCCTTCTTCTCAAACCTGCCCAAGTACTGAAAAGCAATGGGATTTAGCAAACAAATTAGTTGAAGAACTAAAACAAATTGGTCTAGAAGACGTAACAATAGATGAAAACGCATATGTGATGGCTACTTTGCCAAGCAATGTAGAGCACGAAGTACCTACTATTGGTTTTATTGCGCACTTTGACACTTCACCTGATTTTTCTGGTGCAAATGTAAAACCGCAAATTGTAACTAACTACGATGGTGGGGATATCGTTTTAAACAAAGAACTGAACATTGTTTTATCACCTTCATACTTTAAAGATCTATTACAATATAAAGGTCAAACGTTAATCACTACTGACGGAACTACTTTATTAGGAGCAGATGACAAAGCTGGAATTACAGAAATTGTTTCAGCGATGGAGTATTTGGTACAACATCCAGAAATCAAACACGGAAAAATTCGAATTGGATTTACACCGGATGAAGAAATCGGACGTGGAGCACATTTATTTGATGTAAAGAAATTCGGTGCTGAATGGGCTTACACAATGGATGGAAGTCAAATTGGAGAATTAGAATACGAAAACTTCAATGCAGGATATGCTAAATTGACGTTCTCTGGTAAGAGTGTTCACCCTGGATATGCAAAAGGAAAAATGATTAACTCTATTCTTTTAGCAAATAAATTCATCAACAAATTACCAAAAGACGAGGTTCCTCAAAAAACAACAGGATACGAAGGGTTCTTCCACGTACACACAGTAAGCGGTAGTATCGAAGAATCAGTAGTTGAGTTGATTATCCGCGATCATAACTTGAAAAAATACGAGCAACGCAAAGTATTTATTGACAAGTTAGCGAAGAAATTCAACAAAAAACACAACAAAAAATTCGGTGGACCTATTGTTTCTTGTGAGATTGGAGATCAATACTTCAACATGAAACAAAAAGTAGAACCTGTAATGCATATTGTGGATACAGCAGAACAAGCGATGAAAGATTTAGGTATTAAGCCTCTTATCAAAGCAATTCGCGGTGGAACTGATGGATCTCAATTATCTTATATGGGATTACCATGTCCTAATATTTTTGCAGGTGGACATAACTTCCACGGGAAGTATGAATATGTACCTGTAGAAAGCATGGTAAAAGCTACAGAAGTAATCGTTAAGATTGCTGAGCTAACAGCTACTAATGCAGCTAAATAATATAGCACACATACAAAAAAGGAGATTCAGATGAATCTCCTTTTTTTATTTCATTTTTTTACTTGCTAGTTGCTGTAGCGTTTCCTATCAAGTGTTTCTTTAATTCATTTTCTTGTTCAATTAATTCGATTTCAACTGCTCTTCGTTTTCCTTTTCCTTCTTCTTGAATGCGAACAATTTCATCTATCGTACTAATAATATCCGCATTTACTTTGCGAATTGTTTCAATATCTACAATTCCTCGTTCCGTTTCTTTTGCAATTTTAACCGTTGAATCTTTCAACATTTCGCTATTTCTAGTCAACAATTCATTTGTTGCATCAGTTATAGCTTGTTGAGCGCTTAATGCTTGTTGTGATCGTGCAATTCCCAAGGTCAAAATCATCTGATTTTTCCACAAAGGAATAGTATTAACAATACTTGATTGCAGTTTTTCCATCAACATTAAGCTGTTATTCTGCACCATTCGAATCTGTGGAGAAGATTGCAAGATAATCATGCGTGTTAATTTCAAATCGTGTACTTTTCGATCGAAGCGAATCACTTGTTGTTCCAAATCTTTATACGCCTGAATTTTTGCAGGATCTTGTTCTTGCTCAACTTCAGCCTTCGCTCTTGGCAATTCGATCGTATTTAGTTCCTGTAATTTCTCGTCTCCTGCAGCAATATACAAGGACAACTCTTTGAAGTAATTTTTATTCTCATCAAAGAGTTTATCAAACATCGCAACATCTTTCATCATTAACTTATAATGACGCTCTAGCTGCAACTCTATCCCATTAATATTAGTTTCAACTTTGCTATATTGCGCTTGTAAACGCGCTATTTTTTTCTTTAACGTATCCAAAAAAGGAAAAAAACTTTTCTTATTTGCAATTCCTTCAAAAGATTTTACCTCTTCGCGCAAAGAAACTAATATTCCTGACGTTTCTCCCAAATCCCTCGTTTGTACTTGTTTTAAAATCTCAGTAGCGAAAGAACTCGCTTTTAATTGACTACTAGATCCATATTGAATCACTTGGGTCGTATTCGTTAAATCAATACTCTTTTTATAGTTATCGATTTTCGTTAATTCCTCTGGTGTAAATTCTACTTTAACTTCAGACACTGCATTTTCAGCGCGCATTTGTTGAATATCTTTTTCCATAGTGTAGCGCTAGATTTCTCTAGTTTTTATAAGCGTTAACAAATTATCATCTAGTGTTATTTTCTTTTTTTTCTCGTTGTCGATACTAAAATTCCGATTGCATCCTCTAGCTCTTAAAGTAAACCATCGTTGCGCAAAGACGCTAAATAAACGTCTGCTTCTACTTCTGCTACGCGATTTTGCTGTTTCATTTCATCCAACACCTCTTGTCGAATTGCACTCAAAGCAATATCTAGTGTTTGTCTTAACTTTTCCTTTACGCGATGAATTGAATTTCCTTCCAATTTACTCAATTCAACTTGGTGAAATTGTCTCAACAAACTAGTCAAGGAAAAAACATGTCGCTCAATAAACAAAGCTGTTTGTCCTTCTTTAAGACTGTTAATCTTCGTCAACAAAGCAACTAAATCGACAATTTGACTGGATACTTTTTCATCTAAAATAGCGATATCCCAACGTTTTAATTCTTCGACAAAATCAAGTAAGGTTGTCACTTCGCGTATTTCCTTACTTCGAATGAGTGTAACATAATCATATTCCTCCCAGTCCAACTCCATAAACTCTTTTAAATGTTCTCGTTGCAAGAATTCTCTTGTATTTGCACCTAGTAAAATCACCGAATAAAAGAGAAAACTGCCAAACAACAACATACTTAGAACCATATGGAAATTATCATTAAAACCAATTGAAGCTTTAATCATGATGCCTATCACAATCCAATTTAAAAGATTAAGGCCAAATAAAATACCAACACCTCTTAATCCTTCCATCATTTTGGCCATTTTCGCTTGTTTTCCCATATACCAAATACCAAAAGGCAGAAAAACAGGAACGATTAAACACCCTAAAAGTATACTTCCTTTTTTTATTTCCCAGATGATATTTTTTTCAGTTAGCCACCCCATTATATTAATCCTTTAGCTTGTACATAATTTTTATAGAAATCTGCTTCACTTGTCATCGACATCACCTCTACATCAAACATTCCTATTAGTTCGTTTTCAAATGCTGTTTTTGCTAATGCAATCACTTCTCTAAGTCTCGCTTTAAATTTTTCCGTTTCTGGGTCAACTAAAGGCAAGTCTTGTAGTTCGACATACTGCTTTAAAATACTCTCCAAAGCGGACGAATGTTTAAGAAAGAAGAGCTTACTTCTTTCTTCCTCCTTTTCTACGATTAAGCTCGCTAAATGTTCCATTTCTTGCAAATCCTCTTGCATGGTTACATCTGATATTTTCGTTCGAAACCCTGCTAACATAGCCGAGAAAACATCCTTTTCATCGGGTTCATTTGTTTGTAATTTCAAAATACTGTCTTTCATTTCGCGATAACTGTAGGAAACATCTGCTTCTAGCTTCATATATTGTTTCAAATCCAATCGCTCTAAATATTCTCGAATATAGAAGGACATAAAAACAACAAAGACATAAGTGCTTCCAAACATTAGGAAAACGGCATTCATTATATTATCTATTGTGTTCTCAGAGGAAGAACTCAAAAAGAGTAGTACAATCATAACCAAAATATGAATAGCTAATACAACGAGTGATTTCATCACCCAAGAAGTGTAGGACACGCGAGAGGCGGCAATAAGAATTACTAAGGGAGCAAAAGCCCCATAAGTAAATAACGAACAAACAACCAACACGACGAATAAAGAAAAAGTTTGAGATAATTCCCACAACCGGCTTCTATCTGTATATCTTCCCATACAATTTACAATTTCCAGCAAATAGAAAATAAAAAAGTCTTCTATTCACAATAAACCTTATTAATAAAAGTTAAAATAACAAGTATCAAATATAATTTTAAATCATTGAATAACATAAAAAAAACGCTTAATTATCGCGTTTTTACAGCCTAATCCTTCTTTATATACAGGCGTATTCCACACTCACTATAAGTTCCCTCAAGGAGAATCTGTTATTTTGTTTGATAAGATGAACGCAGCATAGCCATAACTATTTTATCGTGAAAAACACCGTCGCGATAACACGCTTCTTTTAATATCCCCTCCACGATAAATCCAGCCTTTTCATAGGCTTTTACTCCCCCTATATTTGGTTGAGATACTGTAAGCATAATACGGTTTAACTGTAGCTGCTCAAAGCCATAGGCTACCACTTGTTGTGTTACTTGAGTACCAATTCCCTTTCCCCATTGTTTTTTATCTCCAATAAAAATAAAGTATTCTCCACTTTTATTCATTGTTGAAATTCCACTAATGCCTGCGTATCCGACGAGTTCATTTGTAGCAGACAAGTAAATCCCAATATTATAAGTATTTTGTTCTTCAAACAAGTGGTTAAACCATTGCTTTATTTCCTCTTTCGAAGACAAGCGTTGAAAAACACTCATTGAATACTTAATTACATCTTCCTCATTTAGCCAGGAATAAAAAGGGGTCACATCTTCTTTACGCAAAGGTTTAAGTTCAATCATAGCTTCGCTTCTTATATACTTTTTCAAATTCCTCAAAGATAACCCCCTCTATCAAAAATAAAGCATTAAAAAGCCACAAAAAAAGCCCTAACCAAAGGGTTAGGGCTTTTAATTGGTATAGATAGAAGGATTAGTTTCCTTTTTCCATTCTTTCTTTCAACTCAGCAAGAGCGTCGATATCTCCTAAAGTTGTTTTTTCTGCAGTGTTTACTGAAGTTTCAGCTGTTTTCACATTTTTCTCTTCTTCTTCACGGAAGATAGAAGTATGAGAAGCTACAACTCTTTTGAATTCTTTGTTGAACTCGATGATTTTGAACTCAGCAGCATCACCTTTTTTCAATTTCTTCCCGTCTTCTTTTTCTAAGTGACGAGTTGGAATGAAAGCTACTACGTCTTCTTCGAAAACTACTGTAGCACCTTTGTCAACTAATTCAGAGATTTCACCATTGTGGATAGTACCTACTGCATAAGCATCTTCGTATTTATCCCATGGGTTAGCTGTTGTTTGTTTGTGTCCTAAAGATAATTTACGTCCTTCAACGTCTAACTCTAATACAACAACATCTAATTTATCACCTACGTTTACAAACTCAGATGGGTGTTTGATTTTCTTAGTCCAAGATAAGTCAGAGATGTAAATTAATCCATCAATTCCTTCTTCTAATTCTACGAATACACCAAAGTTAGTAAAGTTACGAACGATACCTGAATGCTTAGATCCTACAGGATATTTAGCAGTGATATCAGTCCAAGGATCTTGTGATAATTGTTTAATACCTAAAGACATTTTTCTTTCTTCTCTATCAAGAGTTAAGATAACTGCCTCTACTTCGTCTCCAACTTTTACGAAATCTTGAGCTGATCTTAAGTGAGTAGACCAAGACATTTCAGAAACGTGGATTAAACCTTCAACACCTTCAGCAACTTCGATGAAAGCACCGTAATCAGCTAAAACAACTACTTTTCCTTTTACTTTGTCACCAACGTTTAAGTTAGCATCTAAAGCATCCCAAGGGTGAGCGTAAAGTTGTTTTAAACCTAATTGGATTCTTGTTTTCTCGTCGTCGAAATCTAAAATTACAACATTTAATTTTTGATCTAACTCTAACACCTCGCTTGGGTGGTTGATTCTTGACCAAGATAAATCTGTAATATGGATTAATCCGTCAACACCTCCTAAGTCAATGAATACTCCGTAAGAAGTAATGTTTTTAACAACACCTTCTAACACTTGACCTTTTTGTAATTGACCGATAATTTCTTTTTTCTGTACTTCGATATCTGCTTCGATAAGCGCTTTGTGAGATACAACAACGTTTTTGAATTCGTGGTTAATTTTAACTACTTTGAATTCCATTGTTTTGTTTACGTATTGATCGTAATCACGGATAGGCTTAACATCGATTTGAGAACCTGGTAAGAATGCTTCGATTCCGAATACGTCAACGATCATACCACCTTTAGTTCTACATTTCACGAAACCATTAACGATTTCTCCTGACTCATGAGCAGCAATAACTCTATCCCAAGCTTTGATTGTACGAGCTTTTCTGTGAGATAATACTAATTGTCCGTATTTATCTTCTCTAACGTCGATTAATACTTCAACTTTATCACCTACTTTTAAGTTTGGATTGTAACGGAATTCGTTTAATGAAATAACACCTTCAGACTTAGCATTGATATCTACAATAGCGTCTCTGTCAGTAATTCTCACTACAACTCCCTCAACTACTTCCTCGTCGTCTGTAGAAATAAAAGTTTTGTCTACTAAGCTTTCAAATTCTTTTAATTGAGCTGCATCAACTGCATCGATACCATTTTCATAGTTATCCCAGTTAAAATCATTTAAAAATTCTTCCTGTGTTTTAATGTTTTCAGACATGTGCTGATAATAAATTTGTATCCTGTGTTATCTAGTTTCGTTATTCAGCGATAAAGAACAGAAGTGGTTTTACATTTATAACTCTTTGACTTTTAGTGAAACAGCGCTGATCTAAAAGCTGTGCAAAAGTACAACATTTTTTAATTGTAAAAAATAATTTTCTACAAATTTTCAAATCAAATAACTCTACTTGAAAGTATTAGATAAAGAAAAAGCTAACGAATTACTCCGTTAGCTTCAATCAATTTTATAATAATGAAAAAAGAATTAATTACTCATATTTAGTTGTTCTTCGTCACGTGCATCTAATGAACGTTTTTTTGAAAATACTTTTTTAAAGATTTTACTCCCCTTATAAAGGTCCCAATTCATTAAACCAACACTTAACAATACAACTACCAATCCTCCAATTTGAAGGCTTGTAATAATGTCATCTGTAAAGAAGTAACTTAAAGCTACAGCAACCACAGGGTTTACATAAGCGTATGTACTCACTTCTGTTACAGGTCTATTCTGAATCAACCAAATGTAAGATCCAAAAGCTAGGATTGATCCGAAAGTGATTAAATACACCAAAGAAAACCATCCTGAAGCTGAAATCTCATATACATCAAATTGAGCATATTCACCATTTAATAAAGCAACCACAGTAAATAGAACACCTGCAGTAATCATTTGCCATGATGTTTTTACCATCACGTGTAAATCCTCACCTTTATTCTCGTTTTTCGCTTTTGAATATTTAGAATACAACGATCCTACTGTCCAAGCAATTGATCCTAAAATCAACAATACCATACAGAAGATATTCAATAAACGTTGACTTTCATCTCCTGCAATCGTAATTTGCTCAGCAAATAACATGATTACACCAACGAATCCAAGAATCAAACCTAATATAATAGGTAAGCTTGAGAAGTTGTGTTTCCATTGTGGTTTATCTAAAATGATGAACCATAAGGCTGCTGCTGCGGCCATAATAGCTGCAATACCACTTGATACGTGTTGCTCTGCCCAAATTAAGGCTCCCCATATCAATGAAAAGCAACAAAAATCCAGTAATGCACGCTTGCTTTACGACCTGTTTATTAAAGATCTTATACCCGCGCATTTTACAATAGGTCAACAAAATCATGCTGGCAGCAAAAAAGCGCAAAGATCCTAAAACAAAGGGTGTGAAATCACTCAATGCTTTATGAATAAAAAAGAAAGTAGATCCCCATACGAAGTACACTACTAAATAGGCACCTAATACTACTTTATTATTCGTTTGATTTGTAGCTACTGCTTTCATAACTATTCTAATGTGTCTGGAATTATTAATTTATTATCTTCTTTTACTGTTTGTAACACGATGATTGTTCTTGTTGAAATAATTCCGTCAATCTTAGACAAAGAATTACGCATTAAATTTACAAGGGCAATCGAATCCGATGTTCTTACTTTTACGATATAACCGTCATCACCCGCTATATCATGTACTTCTAGTACTTCTGGAATTTCAGCTAGTGCTCTACCTGTATTCTCATCTCCAATAATTTCATCTACCTTAATAAAGATAAAAGAAAGCATCTTCTGATTAATCGCATTCGGATTAACTCTTGCATGATACGCTACAATAGCGTCTTTATGCTCCAGTTTCTTCACGCGTTCTAATACAGCTGAAGGAGCCATTCCAAGCTCACGAGCTAATTCAGAATTATTGATTCTCGCATTGTCTTGCATCATACGCAAGATCTTCAAATCAATTTCATCTAACTTATATTCCATCGTTTTCTAGTTTTACAGTGCAAAGATAATACAAAAGAATAATATACGGAAATATTTATCATTTAATGAATATTATTCGGTAGTTAAATATTTGTAAACAAAATAATTCTGAGTAAAAATCAGAAATTACGAATAATGCAAAAAAATTAAATAAAAAAAACACATTTGATAATAATGTGTTTCAAGGGCTAAATTGTAAGGAATAAATAGAAGATAAAGCGTTTTTGAGGAATGCTTTTTTGTTGTTTTGCTTTTTTGTGTTTTTTTGTGGTGCAGCGTTTATAAGGATATTTTACTGCGATACGATATGTATCATGTAAGAAGGCCAATTGCCATTGGCCCTTACGGTGCAGCGTTTCATCACGATATTTTACTGTGATACAATATATATCATGTAAGAAGGCCAATTGCCATTGGCCCCTACGTCTTTCCAAACCGGTATAAAACAAAAAAGCCTGACTACTTACGTAATCAGGCTTTTCAAAAGAAGGGCGACGACATACTCTCCCACCATGTGGCAGTACCATCTGCGCTAGCGGGCTTAACTTCTCTGTTCGAAATGGGAAGAGGTGAGCCCCGCCGCAATAACCACCCTAAAGCGGTTGTTATAAATTCCTCTCGGATCCTATAACTAATTCGGTATATTATAACGTAACAAATACTTATTTCATTTTAGAAAGTTGCCCTCCCTCTACTTATTAGTAGAGGGAGTACACATAAGCTTACGAGCTATTAGTACTACTTGACTATGACATTACTGCCTTTACATCTATAGCCTATCAACGTTGTCATCTTCAACGGCTCTTTAAAGAAATCTCATCTTGTGGTGGGTTTCGCACTTATATGCTTTCAGCGCTTATCCCTGCCCAACGTAGCTACTCTGCGATGCCCCTGGCGAGACAACAGATGCACTAGAGGTTGGTCCAATTCGGTCCTCTCGTACTAGAATCAGATCCACTCAAATTTCTAACGCCCACAGTAGATAGAGACCGAACTGTCTCACGACGTTCTGAACCCAGCTCGCGTGCCACTTTAATGGGCGAACAGCCCAACCCTTGGGACCTTCTCCAGCCCCAGGATGTGACGAGCCGACATCGAGGTGCCAAACCCCCCCGTCGATATGAGCTCTTGGGGGAGATCAGCCTGTTATCCCCGGCGTACCTTTTATCCTTTGAGCGATGGCCCTTCCATGCGGAACCACCGGATCACTATGCTCTACTTTCGTACCTGATCGACTTGTTAGTCTCCCAGTCAAGCTCCCTTATGCCATTGCACTCTACGCACGGTTACCAAGCGTGCTGAGGGAACCTTTAGAAGCCTCCGTTACTCTTTTGGAGGCGACCACCCCAGTCAAACTACCCACCAAGCAATGTCCTCTGCAGTGCAGAGTTAGATCTCAAATAAGCAAAGGGTGGTATTTCAACAATGACTAACCTACGCCTGGCGACGCAGGATCGAAGTCTCCCACCTATCCTACACATCACTTATCCAAGAACAATACTAAGCTATAGTAAAGGTGCACAGGGTCTTTTCGTCCCACTGCGGGTAATCGGCATCTTCACCGATACTACAATTTCACCGAGCTCATGGCTGAGACAGTGTCCAGATCGTTACACCATTCGTGCAGGTCGGAACTTACCCGACAAGGAATTTCGCTACCTTAGGACCGTTATAGTTACGGCCGCCGTTTACTGGGGCTTCAATTCAATGCTTCTCCGAAGATAACATCTCCTCTTAACCTTCCAGCACCGGGCAGGTGTCAGGCCCTATACTTCATCTTACGATTTTGCAGAGCCCTGTGTTTTTGATAAACAGTCGCCTGGACCTTTTCACTGCGGCCAGCTTGCGCTGGCGACCTTTCTCCCGAAGTTACAGGTCTATTTTGCCTAGTTCCTTAGCCATGAATCTCTCGAGCGCCTTAGGATACTCTCCTCGACTACCTGTGTCGGTTTACGGTACGGGTACTAATAATCTAAGTTTAGAAGCTTTTCTTGACAGCCCTTAGGCACACTATCTCGTTGTTCGAAAACGCTGAGTACTATCGCATTTCTCCATCCCCTACGCATTTTACTATAGGGAATATAGGTACGTGCTTCAACGAACTATTCCGTCAGTTCGCGGTGCTTTCATCACTGTGTCACTCCATCACAATTATTAGTAGTACGGGAATATTAACCCGTTGGCCATCGACGTCCCCCTTCGGGTCTGCCTTAGGTCCCGACTAACCCTAAGCTGATTAGCATAGCTCAGGAAACCTTAGTCTTACGGCGGGGGTGTTTCTCGCACCCCTTATCGTTACTTATGCCTACATTTTCTTTTCTATAAACTCCACCATATCTCACAATACGGCTTCTACGTCGATAGAATGCTCCCCTACCACTCACGTTTAAAACGTAAATCCATAGCTTCGGTAGTATACTTATGCCCGATTATTATCCATGCTCGATCGCTCGACTAGTGAGCTGTTACGCACTCTTTAAATGAATGGCTGCTTCCAAGCCAACATCCTAGCTGTCTGGGCAATCAAACCGCGTTTTTTCAACTTAGCATACATTTGGGGACCTTAGCTGATGGTCTGGGTTCTTTCCCTCTCGGACATGGACCTTAGCACCCATGCCCTCACTGATGATTATCATTAATTAGCATTCGGAGTTTGTCAGGAATTGGTAGGCGGTGAAGCCCCCGCATCCAATCAGTAGCTCTACCTCTAAGTAACTATGATCATCGCTGCACCTAAATGCATTTCGGGGAGTACGAGCTATTTCCGAGTTTGATTGGCCTTTCACCCCTACCCACAGGTCATCCGAAAACTTTTCAGCGTTAAACGGTTCGGTCCTCCATTTAGTGTTACCTAAACTTCAACCTGCCCATGGGTAGATCACACGGTTTCGCGTCTACCACTACTGACTAAAGCGCCCTATTAAGACTCGCTTTCGCTACGGATCCATGACTTAATCACTTATCCTTGCCAGCAACGGTAACTCGTAGGCTCATTATGCAAAAGGCACGCCGTCACCCCACAAAGGGGCTCCGACCGCTTGTAGGCGTATGGTTTCAGGATCTATTTCACTCCGTTATTCACGGTTCTTTTCACCTTTCCCTCACGGTACTGGTTCACTATCGGTCTCTCAGGAGTATTTAGCCTTAGCGGATGGTCCCGCCAGTTTCAATCAGGGTTTCACGTGCCCCGACCTACTCAGGATACCACTATCCTTATCTTCTCTTACTTATACGGGACTATCACCCTCTTCGGTTTACCTTTCCAGGTAATTCTAATTCAATCCGCAAGAAATATCGTGGTCCTACAACCCCAATATTGCCGTAACAACATTGGTTTGGGCTATTCCGCGTTCGCTCGCCACTACTAGCGGAATCACTTTTGTTTTCTTCTCCTCTGCCTACTTAGATGTTTCAGTTCAGCAGGTTCGCCTCCTATTCGGATACTATGTCTTCAACATAGTGGGTTGCCCCATTCGGATATCTACGGATCAAGTCGTGTGTGCCGATCCCCGTAGCTTTTCGCAGCTTATCACGTCCTTCTTCGCCTCTGAGAGCCTAGGCATTCCCCATACGCCCTTATTTTGCTTATGTGCTTACAATTCTTTCGAATCGTACTTTCTATAAATTTTTATTAAAATAATAATATTACTATTACTATCTAACTGTATTTGTCGTTACAATATGTCAATGATCGTTTTGAACTTGCGTTCTTGTGGAGAATATCGGAGTCGAACCGATGACCTCCTGCGTGCAAGGCAGGCGCTCTAGCCAGCTGAGCTAATCCCCCATTATAAGGTTACAGGTTAACAGTTTACAGTCAACAGTAACTTTCAACGGTTTAACTAACCTCTAGAATTTCCTTTGTAATACTTAGTAGTCCCGGGCAGACTCGAACTGCCGACCCCTACATTATCAGTGTAGTACTCTAACCAGCTGAGCTACGAGACTCTGTATATTACTTATTTTTTTTATTTGAACAAACAGCGAGAGTAAATAAACCAACCTCTTTTTTTCTCTAGAAAGGAGGTGTTCCAGCCGCACCTTCCGGTACGGCTACCTTGTTACGACTTAGCCCTAGTTACCAGTTTTACCCTAGGCAGCTCCTTGCGGCGACCGACTTCAGGTACCCCCAGCTTCCATGGCTTGACGGGCGGTGTGTACAAGGCCCGGGAACGTATTCACCGGATCATGGCTGATATCCGATTACTAGCGATTCCAGCTTCATGGAGTCGAGTTGCAGACTCCAATCCGAACTGAGACCAGTTTTTGAGATTCGCATCCAGTTGCCTGGTAGCTGCTTTCTGTACTGGCCATTGTAGCACGTGTGTAGCCCAAGACGTAAGAGCCGTGATGATTTGACGTCATCCCCACCTTCCTCACGGTTTGCACCGGCAGTCTTGTTAGAGTTCCCGGCATGACCCGCTGGCAACTAACAATAGGGGTTGCGCTCGTTATAGGACTTAACCTGACACCTCACGGCACGAGCTGACGACAACCATGCAGCACCTTGTAAATTGTCCGAAGAAAAGTCTATCTCTAAACCTGTCAATCTACATTTAAGCCTTGGTAAGGTTCCTCGCGTATCATCGAATTAAACCACATGCTCCACCGCTTGTGCGGGCCCCCGTCAATTCCTTTGAGTTTCATTCTTGCGAACGTACTCCCCAGGTGGGATACTTATCACTTTCGCTTAGCCACTCAGTCCGAAAACCGAACAGCTAGTATCCATCGTTTACGGCGTGGACTACCAGGGTATCTAATCCTGTTCGCTACCCACGCTTTCGTTCATCAGCGTCAATAAGTACGTAGTAATCTGCCTTCGCAATTGGTATTCCATGTAATATCTAAGCATTTCACCGCTACACTACATATTCTAATTACTTCCATACTATTCAAGTTTAGCAGTATCAACGGCAATTTTATAGTTAAGCTATAAGATTTCACCACTGACTTACTAAACCGCCTACGAACCCTTTAAACCCAATAATTCCGGATAACGCTCGGATCCTCCGTATTACCGCGGCTGCTGGCACGGAGTTAGCCGATCCTTATTCTTACGGTACCGTCAAATAATTACACGTAATTACATTTCTTCCCGTACAAAAGCAGTTTACAATCCATAGGACCGTCATCCTGCACGCGGCATGGCTGGTTCAGAGTTGCCTCCATTGACCAATATTCCTCACTGCTGCCTCCCGTAGGAGTCTGGTCCGTGTCTCAGTACCAGTGTGGGGGATCTCCCTCTCAGGACCCCTAATCATCGTCGCCTTGGTATGCCGTTACCACACCAACTAGCTAATGATACGCATGCCCATCTTTTACCGATAAATCTTTATTATATAAATGATGCCACTCATATAAACCATGGAGCATTAATCCGAATTTCTCCGGGCTATTCCCCTGTAAAAGGTAGGTTGCATACGCGTTACTCACCCATCCGCCGGTCTCTAGAAAGCAAGCTCTCTATACCCCTCGACTTGCATGTGTTAGGCCTGCCGCTAGCGTTCATCCTGAGCCAGGATCAAACTCTTCATCGTATATTTTTAATATTGTAAAAAGTTAGCTAGTTTATTCGTGATCCTAAAATCACCTTACTCTCTTTATTTTGTATGCTGTTGTCCAATATGTCTATGATCGTGTTTCAAACTCTCTTCTACTTAAATTTCGAAGCGAGTGCAAAAGTAAACAACTTTTTTGATTTGACAAAAAAAATTTAGATTTTTTTCTTTCCCTCTTTTCGTCATCCCTTGTTTACCAAAGCGAGTGCAAAAGTAAAAACTTTATTTGAATTAGCAAAACTTTTTTGAAAAATATTTTTTCATCCCTTTTCGCTAACCCCAGTATTTACTGAAGCGGACTGCAAAGATAAGACTCTTTATTTCGATTATCCAAATTTATTTTTAAAAATATTTTTTAGCTAATCTCAAGTCTTTTCTACTGCTTTTCTATGAACGTCTGCTTGTTTAATGCGGATGCAAAAGTAGCACCTTTTTCGCCACTTCCAAACTTTACGCAACCTTTTTTTAAAAGTATTTTCGATAATTGTCGCAACTCGCTATTATCATACACGTTACATCTAAAAGTTTTTTTGACTTTTTCATGGTTTGGGATCGCGTGGAGCGATGATGTTGCTTTTTTGCGTTTTTGCAAGGGGCTTTTTTGGAAAATGCATCAAGCAAAAGAAAGTTTTCTTTTGAAAAAGGTGCTTCGAGCATAGGGGCACATGGCCATGTGCCCGTACGGGGGAAAGATATTTTTT